>NZ_JAGYPJ010000001.1:2281991-3222500 GCF_018343695.1 Lederbergia citrisecunda
CGGTAAAGAACATATTAAAATGTTTCCAACCCGCCCAAGGACTTTCCGCAATCCCCTTGAATATGTTGTAATCCTTAAACGCCATGATGATTCCGTACATCGGAATATAACTAAAGATAAAGACGAAGATAATGGCAGGAATTACCATCAATTGGAGTTCCCACTGACTCATCAGTCTAAAGAAGACTGATTTCTTCTTTGGCACGATTACGACATTTTTATTTGCAACTGCCTTTTCCATAACGTCTCCCCCGATTATTTCTTGATGTTTTTGCATCTTAGCAAAATTCAAACTTAAAAACGCTTACTTTCACATATAAATAAAATGAATTGCTTGTTCAAGTTTCCTCCTTTAAAAAATTGGTGATGCATAGCGCTTACATCAAGATGTGCCAATTTTCCTATTTTATTGTTTCATAGCTTAACTTTTAAATCTTTTTTATCATCCTAGTACAAAAGACCTTTACTTACTAAAGTAATAACCTTCTTTACTTTTTTACAAAAACAAAGAAAAATACTAGCAATTGTTACTAACATTTTAAACTTGGTGTAACAAATAGTCAATATGTACTTTAAAGAATTGTAGAATTTTGTTGAAAACAAAGAAATTTTGTAAAACAAAATCAGAATGATCCAAAATAAATAGTTTCTTTAAAAAGAGCCACATCAAACAAAGAGTGTCAGTATACTGACACTCTTTGTTTGATGTGGCCCTTATTTACTATTATTTACCAGCCATTCTTTCTTTATTCTCTTGCCATCTCTTAGTTTTGAATTCTAACAATTTGTCATATCCAACAGCTTGAGCATCTTTTTCTGCTTGATCGAGGATTTTTATAACTTCATCATCGTTCTTCGCATGAATCGCTTTTGCTCTTGCTTCGTCAAAGATATCGTTCACACGTTGTTGGATTATTCCTTCTTCAGATTCTGGAAGTGGGTTAAGATAAACGAATTCGGTAGAGTTCGCTTGCGTTTTCCATGTAATACTCATTTGATATCTAGTTTCCCAGTTTTGTTGTTCTTCTGGCAATGTCATTTCAAATGCTGTTTTAGATTTATCGATATAAACAGTATTTCCGACCCATTGGAAGGCATCCGTTGTATTCATCAACTTGGAAAGGCCTTCAACATCTGATAAATATTTATCAGTAAATATTGGTGCTTCTGCAATACCTTCAACAGCCTGTGTTCCTTCCCAATATAGGCCTTCTGGGCCCCAGAAAACAGTACGTTGACCTTCTGGACCTACCATCCAGTCAAGGAAAGCAAAGATTGCTTCAGGATTTTTAGCTGCTTTTGTAATAACACTTACGTTCCAGCCAAGCTGATTCCATGTTCCAGGAGTGATATTTTCTTTGTTCAATCCTTCTTTATGGATTGGCCAAATCATTTTAAGACCTGCATCTGGATCTTGGGCTTTCAATTGTGTATGCGCAAAGCTTGCATTTTCAGTAGGACTGCTTCCTGCATAAACTGCAAATCTACCAGTAGTTACCTTCTCTTTTACTTGGTCAGACGTTTGAGTCAAAGTATCTTGGTCAATAAGTCTTTCACGATATAGCTTACTAATATATAACATTGATTCTTTGTATACAGGGTCTGCAAAGATTGATGTTAGTTTATCACCATTAGGTACAGCACGCATACCTGGGAAATTGTTAGGGTGTCCTTCTCCAAATGCGGAGTAAAGAACTTCAATTCCATCCCCTTGGCCTGCTTCAAATGGGATAATATCAGGATATTTTTCTTTTACTTGCTTCAAGTAAGCATAAAGATCATCTGTAGTTTCAAGTTTAGGTGAACCAAGTTCTTTATAAATTTTTTCATTTACGACATAACCTGTGTTACCGTTTGGTTGTGTTGTATACCAGTTAGGGATCGTATAAATATGTCCATCTTCGGCACGAAGAATGTTAAGAGTTGATTCCCCAACCCATTCCTTAATGTTTGGATATTTGTCAATATACTCATCAAGCGGAACGAGCATATCCGCTTCACGAAGTCTGTCCAAATCCGCATCACGTTCTAGCCAAATGACATCTGGAAGCTCGTTACCAACGATCATTGTATTGAACTTTTGTGCAGCGTTACCACCGGAGCTGATTGGCTTTACGTTAACCTTTTTGTTTTCTTTAATCCACTTTGTTGCTTCATCTTCGCCCCAGTTTGGCATTGTGTACCAGTCATAGTGACCGTACATTGTATATTCTAATTCATCCTCTCCAAGTACAAAGCCTTCACTACTCTTACTGCCGGAATCTTTCGATCCACCTTTGTCGTCGCCTTTACTATCGCCACCAGCACTGTTTTTTGAACAGCCGGACAGTACACTAAAGGCCATAAGCAGAGCAACTAAAGATAAAGTCAAGAACTTCATTTTGTTTCTCATTACTTTTCCCCCTTGATTATTTTTATATTTAAAGCTTGCGCTTTAAAACAATTTGATTTCCCTTCAAAGAGCCGACCAATACCCCTTTAACGAAATACTTTTTGAAGAAAAGGTACACAAAGATGATCGGAAACGTTGCGACCATCATGGTCAACATCGATAGGGATTTGCTTGAACCAGATTTTAGTTTCTGCATATGTGCTACAGTCATTGAATCTGTCTGTGCCATTTGCTCCGTCTTAATGTTGGAGCTAAGAAGTTGCTGTAGCATCGTTTGGATTGGCAATAGTTTTGTTCCGAAATGTAGATGCTCGGTGAAAACCAGTCATTCCAGTGATAAACATGTATTAGAAAAAGTCCAAATCTCCGTAGAGATCAAACCACACTAAACTTTCCCTTTTCAAAAAAATCAGTTATTAAAACGCTTTCTTTTATTCTGAAAAAATAATAGTAAAAGCTTGTCCAAATTTCCTACTCTAAAAATGAAGAGTTAAGCATGTTCATGTCGAATGTAAAATTTTTTCAAGTTTCATAGTTTCGACATGAAATCCCTTTCAAGAATCCTGACAGCAAAACTTTTACATAAATTGCAATAAAATATTCTATTTTTTGACAAGAATTCTGTAAATTACTAATAATTGTTATTATCAGTTTAAACTTGGTGTAACAAATAGTCAATATATTTTTAAAAATGAAAATACAAAAACGCAAGGACTTTAGGCATTATTGCCTAAGACCTTGCGTTATAACTAGTAATCGATATCGATATTACATTTTTTGTCTTTCTCGGAAAGCTCTCTCTATATCGCGTTTCGCTTCTTTTTGTTTTAAATCCTCACGTTTATCATATTTCTTTTTCCCTTTTCCGAGTCCTATTAATATTTTTGCAAAACCATCTTTTAAATATATTTTCAAAGGAATGATAGAGTATCCTTGCTCTTTTGATTCCCCAATCAGCTTATTGATTTCCTTACGATGTAATAATAACTTTCTTGTTCTAAGTGGGTCATGGTTGTAACGGTTTCCTTGTTCATATGGACTAATATGGGCATTATGTAAAAATAATTCACCATTTTGTATTCTTGCAAAAGAGTCCCTAATATTTGCCTTTCCCGCTCGAATAGATTTTATTTCAGTACCTTGAAGGACAATCCCTGCTTCGTACGTATCTTCAATAAAATAGTCGTGGTGTGCCTTTTTATTTTGGGCAACTAACTTTCCTGCTCCTTTTGGCATTGTTTTTCCCCCTTGGTTCACTGAATTCGTCTTATATTATACATGAAATTGAAAAAGGTTAGAAGTAACTTCCAACCTTTTAGGATTCCATTGCGCTTATTAACGCTTGCCTCTACTACGCTTTTTCCGATTTTTAGCTGGTGAATTTTCGTAGGATTTTTTCTTATTCTTTCTAGGCGGTCTTGTAGACCATTCCCCATCTTCGATTGATCCTTGAGGACCTTTAGATGGTGATTTAGAATTTTTCTCTGATTTAAGTTTAACAATTTTCGTTTGTGGAGTTTCATCATTACGTCTACGATTTTTTTTCATTCCCACAATTTCAAAATCAATATCATGTTCTTCTTTATTTACTTTGATGACACGAACTGTAATTTCATCGCCGATCCTGAAAATATTACCAGTCCGCTCGCCAATCATCGCCAAGTGGCGTTCATCGTAACGATAATAGTCATCCGTCATATAACTGACATGTACAAGACCTTCAATCGTGTTAGGAAGTTCAACAAACATACCAAAATTCGTTACAGAGCTTATGATCCCATCGAACTCTTCGCCGATTTTATCTTCCATAAATTCTGCCTTTTTCATTTCATCTGTATCACGTTCAGCATCTACAGCACGACGCTCACGCTTTGAAGAATGGTCAGCAATCTCAGAAAGCTGTGCCTGCCATTTTGCACGAGTAGCCTCGTCCAACTTTCCTTCGATTAAATAAGTGCGGATTAATCTATGCACGATTAAATCCGGATATCTACGAATTGGAGATGTAAAATGGGTATAAAATTTTGTAGATAACCCAAAGTGCCCTATACTTTCCGGATTATATTTAGCTTGTTGCATTGATCGCAACATAACAGTCGAAATTACCATTTCTTCCGGCTTACCTTCCACCGTTTCAATTATTTCTTGCAACGCTCTTGGGTGGACGGAGTTAGCTGTTCCACGAACTACTAGGCCAAAATTTGTGATAAATTCAAAAAATCGATGTAGTTTCTCTTCCTTTGGGTCTTCGTGAATTCGATAAATGAAAGGAACATCTAACCAGTGAAAATGCTCGGCTATTGTTTCGTTTGCCACTAACATGAATTCTTCAATGATTCTTTCTCCAATAGATCGTTCTCTTATTAAAACGTCTGTTGGCTTTCCCTCGTCATCCACAATTACTTTTGCCTCTTTAAAATCAAAATCAATTGCGCCACGTTTCATTCTTTTTGTTTGTAAAATTCCTTGCAATTCTTCCATCAATTCAAACATCGGTACAAGTGGTTCGTATTTCGCCCTTAGCTCCTCATCTTTATTAATCAAAATATGATTAACATCAGAGTACGTCATCCGCTCCGTTGTTTTAATAACGCTTTGGAAAATCTCATGGTTGACGACTTCTCCATGATTGTTGATTTCCATTTCACAAGAGAGTGTAAAACGGTCGACTTTTGGATTGAGTGAACAAATCCCATTAGATAAGCGATGAGGAATCATCGGTATGACGCGATCGACTAAATAAACACTTGTACCACGTTCAAACGCTTCTCGATCAATAGGAGAACCTTCTTTTACATAATGACTCACATCTGCAATATGAACACCAAGCTTGTAATTCCCATTATCCAATTTAGTTAACATCACAGCATCATCCAAATCCTTAGCATCTGCTCCGTCAATCGTTACAATGACTTCATTACGTAAATCACGCCGATTTGGTATATCATTTTCATCTACTGTATCAGGGTTACTATTAGCATGTTCCAATACTTCCTCAGGAAACGCGAGTGGAAGTCCATGCTGATGAATAATCGATAAAATATCGACGCCTGGATCATTTTTATGGCCTAAAATTTGAATGATTTCGCCTTCAGCATTTTTTCGTTCTTCAGGAAATGCCGTAATCTTGACGACTACTTTATGCCCCTCAATGGCACCCATACTTGCATTTTTCGGAATAAAAATATCATCGGCAATTTTCTTATCATCGGGAATGACAAAACCAAAATTACGACTTTCAACATATGTACCAACGACTTCCTCAGATCCACGTTTTAATATTCGAATGACTGCTCCTTCACGTCGCGAGCCAGATGTATCATTGGCAACTCTCACTAAAACACTATCACCGTGCATAGCACCATTTTTTTCATGAGGTGGAATGAAAATATCGTCGAGACCCACTTCGTCTGGTATAAGGAAAGCGAACCCTTTTGCATGTCCAGAAAGTGTACCGCGAACAAGATTCATTTTTTCTGGGAGACCATAGCGATTACTTCTCGTCCTTACAACAAGTCCCTTTTCCTCCATTTGCACAAGCGCTTTTACAAGATTTTTAAATTCACTCGCATCCGTAATTTCAAATGCTTCTTCCAATTCTTGTACTGTAAGTGGTTTATACGCTTCTTCTTTCATATATGATAAAATTTTTTCGAAATCCAGTTCTTCCATCCTTCTGTCCTCCTTGTACGACTATACAGACCAGTCAAGCCCGTCTAAAAAATGCAGTATATCTTCATGCAGCATATCTTTCTCCGGTCCAAGTGTAATGACATGCCCCGAGTGTTCGTACCATTTAATGTCTTTATGTGCAGATTCAGCTTCTTCATAAATAATATTTGCACTATTTTCGTTAATCATGTTATCGTTTCGTGCTTGAACTACGAAAAGAGGCGCATAAGTCATGTCAACGTTTTTGCGAACTCCAGCGATTAAATCTTGAAGTGATTTTAACGTATTCATCGGTGTCTTTTGGAAATGCTTCATTTCTTCAGCGATTTGTTCTTCCGACTTTCCTTCGAACCGTTTATATTCCTTAGCATAATCTAAAATACCTTCGTACATGACTTCTTCACTTTTAATATACATAGGTGCACACATTGGAATTATTCCCTTTACAGGTACAGTGTAACCTAGTTTCAAAGAAAAAACCCCGCCTAATGAAAGACCTGCGACTGCAATTTCTTCATATCCCTTTTCTTTTAAAAATTGATAGCCGTCCATCACATCTTTCCACCAATCATCTGGACCAGTATGAACTAATTGTTCTGGTGGGACTCCATGGCCTTTATATTGTGTTGCATGACTTGTGTATCCATTTTTTTCAAGAAAGCGACCGAGCATTCTCACATCTGCGCTATTTCCTGTAAATCCATGTAGTAAAAGAACTGCTCTCTTCCCTGCTTCAAACGTAAAAGGCTGAGGCGGTTTTATTTTCATTTTGTAACACCTGCTATTCTAGTTAGTTAATATAGTTTATTTTTATCAAAGTGTCGGGGAACAATCCAGAAATATGATTTTAGCTGGTTTTTAGTTTACCCTGCTCGAATTCATTCCGAGAACAAAATAAGAGATTTGGCACTTTTCTTTCCCGCATTGGACCGTTCCGAGAACGAAATCCGAGATCTGTCACAATTCTTTCCTGCATTGGACTGATTCGGGAACGAAATCCCAGGTTTGTCATTTTTCCTTCTCGTATTATCCGTATCGAGTACGAATTCCAGCTATCTGTTTTCATTTCTCGCACTTAACCCTAAAAAAAAGAAAAACCCGGCCTCATTTTAAGACCAGGTTACATTCTTTATACTGAAAGAAATGAAACAGCAATCGTTAAAAGGAAAAACAATACGGACAACACGACAGTAATACGATGGAGAATAAGATCCATTCCGCGCGCCTTTTGCTTTCCAAATAGTTGCTCCGCTCCACCGGAAATTGCTCCAGAAAGTCCAGCGCTTTTTCCTGACTGTAATAAAACAACACCAATAAGTCCAATAGAAACAATAATTAATAAAGTGATTGCTAATGTATGCAACATTTTAACGTACACCCCCTGGAACGAACATAAGAAGATACAATAAATGTATCACAAATATATACAATTGTACAAGAGCTAAAAAGAAAGAGCCAGTTTGAAAACTGGCCCTATCTCATGGATTACTTAATATTGTAGAATGTTTTAGCTCCTAAATATTGAGCTGTGTCTGCCAATTGGTCTTCAATACGAAGAAGTTGGTTATATTTCGCTACACGATCTGTACGGGAAGGAGCACCTGTTTTAATTTGTCCCGCGTTTGTTGCAACTGCAATATCCGCAATTGTGCTGTCTTCTGTTTCACCAGAACGGTGGGAGATAACCGCTGTATAGCCTGCGCGCTTCGCCATTTCGATTGCATCAAATGTTTCTGTCAACGTACCGATTTGGTTTACTTTAATAAGAATAGAGTTTCCTACTCCTTCTTCAATTCCGCGAGAAAGTTTTTCTGTATTAGTTACGAAAAGATCGTCGCCGACAAGTTGAACTTTTTTACCGATACGCTCAGTTAAAAGCTTGTGGCCAGCCCAGTCATTTTCATCTAAGCCATCTTCAATGGAAACGATTGGGTATTTGCTGACAAGCTCTTCATACCAGTCAACCATTTCTTCAGAAGTTCTTACGATTCCTTCCCCACTTAAGTGGTATTTTCCATCTTCTTTGCTGTAAAGTTCAGAAGATGCTACGTCCATCGCTAATTTCACTTCTTCACCTGGTTTGTAACCAGCTTTTTGGATAGCTTCCATGATTGTTTCAAGAGCTTCTTCATTGGATTTCAAGTTTGGAGCAAATCCACCTTCGTCACCAACAGCTGTATTAAGACCTTTGTCTTTTAATACAGATTTAAGGCTGTGGAAAATTTCCGTACCCATACGTAATGCTTCTTTAAAAGTAGGAGCTCCTACAGGCATAATCATGAATTCTTGAATATCAACGTTATTGTCTGCGTGCTCGCCGCCGTTAACAATATTCATCATTGGAACAGGAAGCTGCTTCGCATTGAATCCACCTAAGTATTGATATAATTCAAGACCTAAGAAATCTGCTGCTGCTCTTGCTACTGCCATGGACACACCTAGAATAGCATTCGCGCCTAGTTTTCCTTTATTATCTGTACCGTCAAGTTCGATCATCGTTTTATCAATACCCACTTGGTCTGTAACGTCAAATCCGATGATTTCTTCAGCAATAATATCATTAACATTGTTAACAGCTTTTTCTACACCTTTACCAAGGTAACGACCTTTGTCTCCGTCACGAAGTTCAACTGCTTCGTATTCACCTGTTGAAGCACCACTTGGAACTAAAGCGCGTCCGAACGCTCCTGATTCTGTGTATACTTCAACTTCAATTGTTGGATTACCGCGGGAGTCTAGTACTTCGCGAGCATAAACTTGAGTAATGAATGGCATGAAAATCTCTCCTTAATAATATTTTTTAGAATAATTACTTCTCAATTAGTGTAGTTCCTGTCATTTCTTTCGGCTTATCTAAATTCAATAAATCAAGTATTGTTGGAGCTAGATCGGCAAGAATCCCGCCATCTCTTACTTTTACATCATTTTGGGTGATGATAACAGGTACAGGATTAGTTGTATGAGCCGTCATTGGATTCCCTTCAAGCGTGACCACTTCATCTGAATTTCCGTGATCTGCTGTAATGATGGCAGCTCCGCCTTTTGAAAGGATTAAGTCCACAATTTTTCCAAGGCATTCGTCAACTGTTTCAATCGCTTTTATAGTCGGTTCAAGCATTCCAGAGTGACCAACCATATCTGGATTGGCAAAATTCAAGATAATCGCATCAAATCGATCATCTTCAATTTGTTCACATAGAGCCTTAGTCACTTCATACGCGCTCATTTCTGGCTGTAGGTCGTAGGTAGCAACTTTTGGAGAATTAATTAAAATTCTTTGTTCTCCAGGGAATGGTTCTTCTCTTCCACCATTCATAAAAAAGGTAACGTGTGGATATTTTTCCGTTTCAGCAATTCTTAGTTGTGATAGCCCATTGTCTGATATTACTTGACCCAAGGTTTGATCAAGATTAACCGTTCTGAATGCTACATAGCCGTCCACAGTTTCAGAAAAATGGGTCATACAAACAAAGTAGAGGTTTTTAGGATAGTTTTCTCCTCTATTAAACGCTGTAAACTCTTTGTTTGTAAAAACATTGGAAAGTTGTATCGCACGATCAGGACGGAAATTATAAAAAATGACCGCATCTTCATCATCTACAGTGGCAATAGGCTTTCCATTGTCATCAATCATCACAGAAGGAATAACGAATTCATCAAAGATTCCATGATTGTATGAGTCTTTTACCAAATCCATTGGATCTGAATAAACCGGGCCTTCTCCGTATGCCATTGTACGGTAGGCTTTTTCTACACGATCCCAACGTTTATCCCTATCCATTGAATAGAAACGTCCGGAAATGGTAGCAAATTGGCCAACACCATATTCTTTTATTTTGTCCTGTGTTTCTTTTAAATATTTTTCAGCTGATTGCGGACTAACATCACGACCGTCTAAAATGGCATGAATAAAGACATCTTTCACACCTTCGTCGGCAGCTAGCTTCAAAAGTGCCCATAGATGGCTTATATGACTATGAACTCCACCATCGGAAAGCAAGCCGAAAAGATGTAATTTCTTTCCTGTTTTCTTCACATGCTCGATAGCTTGAAGAAAAGTATCATTTTTTTCAAACTCACCGTTGCGGATGGCGATATTTACACGTGTCAAGCTTTGATACACAATTCGTCCTGCACCAATGTTTAAATGTCCTACCTCGGAGTTTCCCATTTGTCCTTCCGGTAGACCTACCGCTTCACCACATGCCGTAAGTTGATTATGAGGATACGTATTCCAGTAACGATCGAAATTAGGCTTTTTCGCTTGAGCTACAGCATTCCCCATCGTTTCTTTACGACAGCCAAATCCATCAAGGATGATTAGTGCCACAGGTGCTTTTTTGCTCATTATATAGCCGCCTCCAGTAATTGAAGGAATGATTTAGGTTCTAAACTTGCACCGCCAACGAGCGCGCCGTCAATATCTGGTTGATTCATATATTCTTTAATGTTTTCCGGTTTTACACTTCCACCGTATTGAATTCTAATAGCTTCAGCCGCTGATTTGGAGAAGTTTTTCTCAACCACTTGGCGAATATGGGCACACACTTCGTTTGCATCATCAGAAGTCGATGATTTACCAGTACCAATCGCCCAAATCGGCTCATATGCAATAACTGTTTCTTTTACTTGATCTTCAGTTAAGCCTTGTAATGCCTTCTCTACTTGTTTCTCAACAAGCTCTTTTGTTTCATTGTTTTCTCTTTGCTCTAATGTTTCACCTACACAAACGATGGGAATTAATTGGTGGTTGAATGCTGCATGTGTTTTTTGGTTAACTGTTTCATCCGTTTCAGCAAACATTTCTCTTCTTTCAGAGTGGCCAAGAATCACATAAGAAACTCCTAGATCCTTTAGAGCAACTGGACTGATTTCTCCAGTAAAAGCTCCACTTTTTTCAAAGTGCATATTTTGCGCTCCAACTTCAACGTCCGTTCCTTTAAGGACATCTACTAATTGTCCAAGAAATAATGCTGGTGAACAAATAACAGAATCTACTTTATCTTTTGTAGGAACTTTATCTTTTACTTCATTAGCAAACTCTAAAGATTCCTGCAACGTTTTATTCATTTTCCAGTTACCGGCAATGATTGGTTTTCGCATTTTTTTCATCCTTTTCTATTTATCATCCAATGCAGCGACACCAGGTAATACTTTCCCTTCCATGAACTCAAGAGAAGCACCGCCACCTGTAGAAATATGACTCATTTGATCAGCTAGTCCAAATTGTTCTACCGCTGCCGCTGAGTCACCGCCTCCAATGACAGAGTATGTATCTTTAGCTTCTGCAAGTGCTTCAGCAATGGCTTTCGTTCCATTTGCAAATGGTTCCAACTCGAATACACCCATTGGTCCATTCCAAATAACTAGCTTAGATTCCTGAATCACTTTTTTATAAAGTTCCCGAGTTTTTGGACCGATATCCAAAGCTTCCCAGTCTGATGGGATTTCTTCAATGGATACGATTTGTGTATTGGCATTTACTGAAAAATCATCGGCAATAACTACATCAACTGGCATGTAAAAATTAACGCCTTTTTCTTTCGCTTTTGCGATAAAAGAATTAGCAAGATCGATTTTATCTTCTTCTAATAGTGACTTACCTACTTCATGGCCTTGAGCTTTAATAAACGTATAAGCAAGTCCTCCGCCAATAATAAGATTATCAACTTTTTCAAGGAGATTGTAGATAACGCCAATTTTATCTTTAACTTTTGCACCGCCAATGATGGCTGTAAATGGGCGTTCAGGATTGGAAAGAGCTTTTCCGAGAACCTCTAATTCCTTATCCATTAAGAATCCTGCTGCTGATGGAAGAAACTTTGCAATTCCTTCTGTTGAGGCATGGGCACGATGTGCGGCTCCAAAAGCATCATTGACGTATACATCTGCTAACTCAGCAAATGCTTTTGCTAGTTCAGGATCATTTTTTTCTTCGCCTGGATAGAAACGAACATTTTCAAGTAAAATAACGTCCCCTTCTTGCAAGCTAGAAATTTGTTCTTTTACATTTTCTCCAAATGCTTCATCAGCTTTCGCTACTTTTTTATTCAATAATTCACTAAGTCGAGTTGCAACTGGAGTAAGCCTTAGTTCTTCTTTTACTTCACCTTTTGGTCTTCCAAGGTGACTCGCCAAAATGACGATAGCGCCTTGCTCCGATAAATATTGGATAGTAGGCAACGCCGCTCTGATCCGTGTATCATCTGTTACTTTTCCATCACTCATTGGAACGTTGAAGTCTACTCGACAAAATACACGTTTCCCTTTTACGTCAATATCTTTAATTGATTTTTTCTCCATCGCGCTATCCTCCTTATTTCACTATGAAAAAAGAGAGGGGATTGGATCCCGCTCCCCATTTTCCATTATAAGTCTCACACTGAGAATTTCCAATGATTCGTGTGTTTCTTACAAACCTTGTTTTGCAATGTAAGCAGCAAGGTCTACGACACGATTGGAATATCCAGTTTCATTGTCGTACCAAGAAAGAACTTTTACCATATTGCCTTCCATTACCATCGTAGATAATGCATCGATAGTAGAAGAATGAGTGTCGCCGTTGAAGTCTGTTGATACAAGCGGCTCTTCAGTGTAAGCCATAATACCTTTTAATTCGCCTTCAGCTGCTTCTTTAAGCGCTGCATTAACTTCTTCAGCAGTTACTGATTTTTCAAGTTCTGCTACAAGGTCAACAACTGATACGTTTGGTGTAGGAACACGCATTGCCATACCGTTAAGTTTACCTTTTAACTCAGGAAGTACAAGTGCTACAGCTTTTGCAGCTCCCGTTGATGTAGGGATGATGTTTTCAGCAGCCGCACGTGCACGACGATAGTCTTTATGTGGTAAGTCAAGAATTTGTTGATCATTTGTATATGCATGTACAGTAGTCATCATACCGCGTACAATGCCGAATTTGTCATTTAATACTTTTGCAAATGGAGCAAGACAGTTAGTTGTACATGATGCGTTTGAAAGTACATGATGATTTGCTGCATCATATTTATCTTCGTTAACACCCATAACGATTGTGATGTCTTCATCGTTTGCTGGTGCAGAAATAATGACTTTTTTAGCTCCTGCTTCAAGATGTTTTGCAGCATTGTCGCGATCTGTAAAACGACCAGTTGACTCAACAACGATGTCTACACCAAGGTCGCCCCAACCAAGTTGCGCAGGGTCGCGTTCAGCAAGAACTTTAATACGATGATCGCCTACAACGATTGTGTCACCGTCAACAGATACTTTTTCTGCTAATTTTCCGTGAACAGTGTCATATTGCAATAAGTGAGCAAGCATATTCGCATCTGTCAAATCGTTTACTGCTACAATTTCCACTTCTGGATTATTTAGTGCTGCACGGAAAACATTTCTTCCAATTCTACCGAAGCCATTAATTCCAACTTTTACTGCCATGTTAATATCCTCCTTTAATTTCAAACATTATTTTATTTTTGGCTCTGATACACTTCTTTGTTGATTAAATCAACAAGGAGCTTTTACAAAGCCATATATTTAAAAGGATCCATCGAGAAAGCCGTTTGACAAAATATTGATTTGAATAATGCCGACTGCCATCTACGGATGCCCCTTTAAAAACTCTGATGCGGCGCCTTCATCTGTAATAAGAATCGTAGTTTTCGGTGCACCTTTCATATATGCCCGAATAGCCTTTGCTTTTGATTTGCCACCAGCAGCTGCAAGGACAAAAGGTATATCCTCCAAATCGGAAATCTGCATGCCAATAGTGGGTACTTTATGTACTATTTCCCCATTTTCGTTAAAATAATAGCCAAACGCTTCACCAACTGCATTTTCATCTATTATTTTTTTCATGGCTGTTTTACTCGTTCTTCTCCTTCCAGCCATTGTTAAGGCATCGCCAATCCCGTGAAGAACAATATTTGCCGACTTAATCATGTCTAAAACTTCTGTAATAGTAGGTTCTTTAAGTAAAGAATGGTATACCTCAAGGCCTACTTCATCAGGAACATATAACACACGATGTAAGCCGCCAGTCTTTTCTGCCATTGTAGCACAAATGACATTGGCTTGGTTTTTTACATCCTCTCCAATTCCTCCACGAGCTGGAACGAAAAGGAGTTTTCTGCCCTCTCCAATATCACTTGAAAGCATTTCGGCGGTACACGCCATTGTCGTTCCACCAGTTACAGCGATAATATTTTCCTTATCAAGACAACTACTCAATATATCCGCAGTTGCTTTTCCGATCTCCTCTTTAACGAGGGGAGTTTCATCACTATCTCCTGGAACAATGACAACTTTACTAACGCCAAGTATTTTTTTTAAGCTATTCTCCATTTCACTAATACCGGTGATCTCTCTCATCATTTCATCCAGCTCCAACAGCAGCTTCATTCCTTTAGAAGTTACCATCATCCCTGCCGTTTTAATACTAATAAGATTGCGGGCTTTAAGGAATTCTGCTTCGCTGCGAAGAACTCGTTCAGTCATGCCAAGCATATCAGCTAAAGTCCTTCGTCCGACAGGCTCGGTTAAACGGATTGAACGAAGAATCTGATAACGCTTCTGCATAACAGAAAGCATATCAGGCACGATTTGAGTTTGAATTTTTAATAATGAGTGCATAATATTGGCTCCTTTTAAACCACAGGGTCAAAATATGTCCCAGTAAGACATATTGCGTCCCATCACCAGTAAAAAAAATGGCTTAATAGCTATTTCCTATTTTATCACTCGATTACATTTTTTTCAAATCATAAATGATTTAATCTTTCCTCAATTGTTAACGTGTCTATCATACCATACTGAATGATTTCACCTTCAATTTCAATAACAGGAATCATTATACCAAATTTTTCCGTCCATTCATCACTCGTATCAATATCTCTTTCAATGATTTGAAATTGATAATCTTTCTGAAGATGTTGCAGAATCAATTTTGCGTCTACACAAAGTGGACAACGATTTCGAGTATAAAAGATGACTTCCATGTGCTCACATTCCTTTTAGAATTTATATTTTACATTTTATTATAACAGTCTAAAAAAATAAAATCCCCCTCAGAAAGAGGAGGAAAAATCTAGGTACTATCTGTATAAACCCCATAAATTGACTGACGACCTTGCATTAGAAAAATCATTGTAAAAACCACCTTTCATTATTTATTTTGATAAAAAATTAGTATGGACGATACATTGCGATTTGACGATCTTTAATTTCATCATACATCTTCTCAATTTTTTGATGATGAAGAGCTTCTTCAAGCGTAATATGGCGTCTTTTTATTGTGATTGTAAAAAATATAATATTTAATGTCATTATTATTCACCTCCTTAAAAATCATTTATATCCAAAAATGGCACAAAAAAACCGCATGAAGACAATGGCTTCTGCGGCAGTGTACACGAAAAAAAGCCACAAGAAGACACTTCTTCTGCGGCTTTAAAAGGGCATAAAAAGCCGCAGGGACATAATTCTCCCTGCGGCACGGATATTTTTTAATTAATAAATAAAAATTAAGCAGTCCATTCCCCGTAGGTCGAATTCATAAAATTATTTAATTGCACTGGATTCAGTAATTTAGCTGTTTTCATTTTTCATTCGACCTCCTTTAGAAATTTTTACTTACGATGGTAATTATAACCAAGAAAAATATGTTTGTAAACAGGTTTTGAAAATATTTATCTAAAATAAAATACCTAACTATCTTTTTGGTTGGGAAAACAAAGTTTTGAACTACCTATAAAGAACAATTCTAAGTAATTGTTGATCCTTCGTTTAAAGACTTAAGGAAACGCCTGAACGATAAAGATAAAAATACTGTAATGTGGTATCCTAGTGAATCTAAGTTTGCTTTCAATATAGTTGAACAAGTGTATGGACCTTGGATTTTGCTGAATGCGAAAAGAAAAAATGAGTGTTACCGAATTATTGGAAAAACGTTGAACAATGTTAGCCCTTCGACATCCCCCATGCGACCTTGTCCAAAAATATATGTTAAAAGAGAGCAACGATCACTCGTCACTCTCCATAGTGTTTTTAGTACCTGAATATAAACCAGAGGCTGACAGGCCTAGCATTGCCCCAACAATAATCCCCTGCTTTAAATTAAAGTTGGTGACGTAGACAACACCTATGACGATACCTAGTAGCAAAGCGATAAAAGGTAAATAGCGCTTTTTCACTCCCGCCCTTTTGCATAGTTCTACAAGTCCTAAAATCAATGGGATAATCATAACGTGATATACTTCAAACATTCTTATACACCCCCTTTTTATATTTTTATGGATAGCCCGTCCCGTCTGAAACGGCTCTTACCTTAAAGGCAATCTATCTTTTATGTCATAAAATTTTCCGATAACCATTATCGTGAATTCATTCAAAGTGTTATAAACCTGATCCTTTCGTTCGTTATTTCTTGTTGACCGAAATCTAAACAAAAACGACGGCCAATGGTCCTTTAGGAAAAAAATGTGAGTAAAATTCAATAATCATTCCCTCAATTTTTTCCCTCTTCCTGAGCTCTCTCTAAAAAAACAAAAAAGCATCTCATATGAGATTCTCATATGAAATGCTTCTACTTAATTTATCCAACAGTTTTTAATAAAAGTAGTGTCTATCTTCTTGCTCGTCTTTATATGGATAATCATTTTCTTCCTTGTTTTTCACTTTTTTCTGTTTGATTTTCTGAGTCTCTTCGGAATTTGAATCTGTATCTTTAAATAGTTTAAAGATCATTTCAAACATTTGAAGCACCTCATTTCAATAATATAGATTTAACATAGCATTTTTATATTTGGCAAACATTAATAACGTGTTAATATTACGTAATATATTTTTTAGTAGTACTTCCTACTATCAATCTCTCAGAAACAGTCTAGACCCTGAATGGGTTAATATACGCAACGTGCGTGATACACACGAATGAAAAGCACCCAAACGAAAAAGTTCCTATGCTTGTATCAAACTCAATACAAACATAGGAACTCATTGGCTTTTTGTGACGCCCTCGGAGGACGTGTATGTATGACTCTAAAACCTTGATATAATCAGGTTTTCATAAAATTATGTGTAAATTATGTGTAAATAATTTCTACCCTATATATTGTACTATTTTATTAATGGGGTTCTTTATGAGCCCCTTTCTATAGTCTTCCACAAAATCACAATAGACAATTTCTAAAATGTTTTCTAATGTAAAAGTATGGTCTTGATAAATCTCCATCATATCCCGCAATAAAAATTCACCCTTCAAAGCAAGCCGATGTTCCAGATGGGTTTCTATCAATTCAAAACCTCTAACTTCTTCAAATAGTATTCCTTTTGTCGCTTCTTCATTTTGATACGGTTTAATAGCAGCTGGCGATAAATCTCGAACGGTAAGCCTACTGTAAATATCGTGGAGGTCATTTTTCCTTTTGAAGTAACTTAGAAAATCCACATACAATATTTTTGCCAAATGGTTAGTGGTAAAATCTTTATCAATCATTTCAGCGACATCATCACAAAACGATACAGATCGTATATAAAGATAATGCGGCACATAGAATGAAAATGTATGCGTCGGGTTTCTTGGATTGTGGTATGAATTCATTATCTTCGTCCACAAGCTAAGGCCCTTCGTTTGCTTTCTAGTAAAAAGAATAAATCGCTCCTGGCCAATTACATCGATTTGACTAAACTTCACGTCTACGCCCCTCTCTGTAGGTATTAATGGTATAACCGCCGCTAACTATCCACAAATACTCTTTTACTATTCTGTGAACGACCCTTCTTTTAGAAATACCCCATTCGATTGATAATGATTGAATATTATTAAAGTCACCTTCTTTTAGAACTACATGAACAAACTCACCGTTATTATCATATTCGTAATCTTGATACTCTTTATCTCTCAATAAATCATTTTCAACAATCAAACTCGCAAAGGCAGTTAAGGACAACATATGATTCATTGCTTTTCTTTGAAGAGATTTTTTATCCTCATTTGATAACTTGAATTTAATATCTTTTTTAGCATCTGATCTCTTTTTTCTTTTTTTGGGTTGTTCTTGATTAAAATTCTGTTTAATTGCTTTTGGGCGAACTGGAAGAGTTTTTCTTCCGAATAGTGTATTCAAGGTCTCCCCTCCTGATTTTTTACCTCTCCCCCTCCTAATATCCCATGGTCTTTTGGTCTATTGGTCTTCTGGTCTCGGTGGGGGGAGGAGGATGTTACTACCCCACTATGATTTTCAGACCTCCTCCCTCAGTCTTTTTTACATGCTTTAAAGTCTGTTTTCTTTTAATGTCAGCAAGAATCAGGCTCTTTACATATCCGCTAAAATTACTGTCTTTAAGATGCTCCAACATTGTTTGGTCTTCTTCGTTTGTAATATTAAAAGAAACTGGTTTAACTCTTTTGTTCTTACTCAATCTTTACACCTCCTTGGGCTTATTTAATAAATGGTATTACTGGTGATACCGATTTATTCCACAAAAAAATAAAAGCCTCGTTCATTTGAACAGGGCTTTCTTGGTGTACACAACTCCTAGATGAGTTTATATTATTCCCATTTTTAATCTTTAAATTCCACACCAACCACATCGTCCATCTTAATCTTTTTTAAATCTCCATTCCATTCAGTGATCCAAACAGTTTTATTCAAGCTATCTATATTATGTACTCTGCCCTCTGCATCTTCAAAAAATCCATTTATCCATAATTCAAAAATAACCGGAAGATTGAACTCGTTTGCTGCAGCTAACTTTTCATCAATTTCTCTTAATTGATATTCATCCAGAATTGGCTTTTTTTCTTTCTCATATTCTTCCCACATTTCATGTAAATGACCAATATGCTCGGGCATCATAAAGCCATGCCATTTTTTCATTCCGCGGTCTTTAATGTCCATTTCTTATCCTCCCTATCAATAAGAACATTCGTTCGAAATTATTATATGCAAACATACATTCCTTTTCAACTAGGAAATGATACAATGTTTTTAGGAGGTCATATTATGCGTATATCAATTGACTTTTATATTGCCACATATGGAATTACTAAAAAGAAAAGTGAAATGTTCATTGTGTCAGATGATTTTAATGGTAAAGAGGATGCTATAAAAATTGCTAATCTTTTTATCAAGCAATTACAACGAGGATTGGAAAAGAATGAGAAGATTGAAAGAGTAGTATTTAATGAAGATGATATAACTCCATTTGTTTTTACACATATACTAAAATTGGTAAAATAATTGCGACCTGTCTATATTATGATAGGTCGTAATTTTTCATTTCAAGTTCATCGTATTATGTCAAATTAATATAAAACCTTTCAAAAAAAGGGGAAATTCGTGGTGATGTAGAAAATAATTCATAGATGAATTGTATAAAGGAGTGCGGAGTATGATATTAGAATTGATTGGAATAATATTAGGTTCATTAGTCGGTGCGTATATAGTCTTTTCGATTATTATTTTAGCTGTAGGAGGAATTACTAGGTATAGATGGAGCTTCAATAAAATACTTAATATTACACTAACATTCACTATTATATTCGCCATTTTTTGGGGAGATTATTGGGGACTTTCTCCTGACCAGACTATTATTCGTTATGTTCCAGCTATTATAGTAATTTATCTATTCGAAAGAAGAAGATTACTTACAATGAAATGTCCACAATGCAAAGAAAGAATCAAAACAAATGCAACTAAATGTAAACATTGCCAATCGATTTTATTTGAACAAACAAGCTAGTAGCCCGCAATTAAGCGGGCGTTTTTTATTGTAAGTCTGATATTTTAACCCAACTGTAAAGTTCCTTAATTAGTACGTCATCATTGCTAACTTGCTGAATGGTAAGTGATTTATTTTTATATTGATTTGGAATTGTTGCAGTGGATCTCGAGTATTTTTTAGCGCTTGATTTAATCTTTACCTTTTGAGCTACTTTAAACTTAGATTGTGTAAGTTTACTCTCAACAATTACATCAACAACAGCGCTAGCGTTATTAGGGTTAATCCAAGAGCCCGGAGTTCCATTCTTTGTGGTTACGTTGATCATACCGTCAGCAGTGTTATAAACAAAGTAATTCCCCACTTTAACAGTGGTCTTTTTATTTTTACCTGACTTAGCATCTGCAGCTGTCAGATATCCAGGAGTATCTTTTGTAACACGATGAGTACTCCCTAGCTTTGGTGCATTGGCATAATTCGGTTTATCTGACTGTTTCGGTGGTTGAATTACAGGCTCAACTGGCTTTGTTACTGGTTTTTCTTCTTTTACCACTTCTTTTATTTCTCCAGTAAAGAATTCCAGTTTTTTATCACTAAGGATTCGGTTTAGGTCAAGGTAACTTCCATATCCATCTAGTCTACCTTTATCAGTGTATTGGTGAATGTCACAAGGGTAAGCAGGTTTGCTGTTTACTGTACCATTATTAGAACCATAATGAGGGATCCACACCGCATCAGCTTCTGATAAGTCGAGATTAAAAGATTTGTAGAGATGATGGCCTACATAGATTCCTACATTCTTAGCACCAAGAGAACGTAATTTCCTTAAAAAAGCACTTGTCCCTTTTCTCATATCAGACATTGTTTTTTCTTCAACATCAAGGAACCAAAACACCGGATTAAATTCTTTAGTGCGGTTATAGAATTCACTTGCTTCCTTCTCCATATCAGCCACACTAGCTCCCCTAATCCATGCATATGCAGCTGTCGGAATACCACGTTTTTGAAACTCTTTATGATGTGTCTTATAATGTCTATCAATAGTGTTAGAACCATACTGTGTTCGGATTATGACTAAATCAATTTGCTTTGCTAACTTATCATAATTAATACTGGACGGTGGTTGATGGTGAGATATATCGAGAATTAAAGCCATTTATATTTTCCCCCTAATATTTAATAAATAAAAAAGAGCAACGATTGCTCGCCACTCAAATGTAATCACTATCTGATTTTGGTTTTCGATAACCTAAGGCTTGTTTAGAATCTTCTATGCCATCAGTTGTATGATCGACCACGACTCCAAGAAGCACCAATATAGCCAATACTGTGTTAAATATTCCTACAAGTTGCGCGCTTAGTTCTTTTGATATTTCAATGCCAAATAACATCAATATTTGTTGGGACAACAATGCTAATAGCGCAAAGAGAGCAATGATAAAGTTTTTATGTTTAAAGCGCACTTTCCAATTGATTTTTCTCAATTTTAAAACCTCCTATAATCCAAACGAAAATAATAAAAAGCCACCAATCACAGTTGCAATGATTGTGGCCCCGACTTTCCAAACGGCATTCTTGTATTCTTTTAACTGCTCCATATTACTTGCATCCATTTTACTATCCAACTCTTTAAATCCTATCTTTAAATCAGAAAGAGTGTCCATTACATGCGATAAGCTTTGATTTGACACTTGTTGGTTTGTTCTTAGATCATGCACATCATTCTCCACCCTTGCCAGCCTTTTTTTGACCTCTCGGATGTCTTCCGTATTGTGTTTTACATTTTGTTCTAATAGCTGCATATGCGCATCCACCTTTTAACCTCCTCTTATGGAGGGAAATGTGACCCCCAAACTTTTATACAATAAAAAAGCACCTCATATGAGATGCTTTACAAATGTTTTCTGAATCCTCTATCGTCTAATGAATCGTCTTTTTTGAAAATACTCACTACAAAATCCTTCACATTTACAAATAAACTAAATAAAACTGCTCCTATGATGAATACGGCTCCAAGCAAGGCAATAATTCCAATTGGTACAGAAAGTAGAGAAATAACGTGAATATAGACTAAATAGAAAATCCACAAAGAAGCTAAACCAATTAACAATTTTACAAACCAAAGTCTGTCCTTCAATTCACCAACCCCTATTCAGCTAATTGTTTACCTTGCTGTGCTATTTTCATGATAGCAACATCAATATTCTTGATAATATCTGCTTTTTGCTTTCCAGTCATATTTGGGTCAGCTACAATTGCACGCTTATATGCTTGCAATTCATTGATGTCTTTACTTAACTTGTTCATTGCTTTATAAGCTTCCGTATTTTCGTGTTCAGGGTTATTTTTCTTAGCTGAAAGATTTTCTCTCCTAAGCTTATCCATTCGTTCATAAAAATCATTTACAGACTGACTATTTCCCTCTAAATTTTTGACAACAAATCTATTAAGAATAGGCATATCTGCAACTCCGCGATCTGGCAAAGCCGGTTTATTCACTCCGAACCCTTCCGCAATGGCATCTGTACCAAATAGAGCATATTTTCCTAGTCCTCCAGTATAACCTTTAAAAACATGTTCAAGGTTACGTGGAGACTGCTTGGTTAACTTTCCTAAACCTTTAGCTAGTTCGCTTTGATAAGGGCCATATTGATCTTCAGGCAATAGGTCTTGTTCGCGTCTTGGAACGATAGGCGATTTAAAATACATGCTCTTGTTTGCATACACTTCAATCCAAGGAGCCAACGCAGTTGGAATGAATGAAGGCGTTGTCGCGTCCAATACAGTATCACCAAAATCCTTAAATGCTTTTGGATCCTTCGTCTCCATGTAACTTAGTAATCTTTCATAGGATGTACCGAAAATTACACCAATCTCAAAAGGTTTTGGCAATTTGTATATTTGGTCATCGACTTTAAAATGCCAGAATAAATCTCTTTCACGTTGCGGAATTTCCTTATACCATTCTTGATCGTGGTTCATAAAATACAAAGCAACCGAAGGCATAGTGATACCTGTTGTTGCTCTTATCATAGCACCTTTTGGATTGTCTTTAAAAGTTCTTACCATTTTATCAACTGATTGAATGGCAGCATTAAAGAAAGCAGTCATTTGGTTATATTGCCTTCCGAGACTTCCAGCTCGGTTGAAATCAATAATATCACGAGATTCAAACGCTGCTTCTTGTGGAGAAGCTCCTTTTTTTAACGCTTTCTCAAACACTCCAACACGAGTAGCTTCTTCTGTCATTTCTGATAGTTTACGCAATGGTTCTAATACTGTATGGATTGGGCTCTTTACGCCTTCCTTTACTTTTTGACCAAGTGACTGTTTAATCATCTTACGTAAATCTTGTTGCAGATATTCACGGTCAAGAGTAGATAATACAGAGTTTGCTCCACCTGCATTTTTCCATTGCTGATAGACCTTGTCTTTCGAGACTACATGTTTCATTCCTTTAGCCATATCAACAAATGGGATAAATCCGTAACGAGAGTTTACTAGTGCAGCCAATTGATCTCGGAAAATATTTACTGGTCCGAAATCAGGAGAAAGTACCGCTCCCGTTCGCAACATGCGAGTAGGTACGCCTAGCACTTTTAAAAACAAATGCTGTTGCTGTGTATCGAGTGATAGCATAGATTTATACAAATCTTCTTGAAGCTCCATTTCTACCTTTTTACCATCCCGATATACATAAACTTTGTTACCTTCACCGGTAAAGAGTTTGTCAATTGCTTCAGCTTTTCCTTCAGTTATTTCAGCGCTGGCATCACCTAAAGCCTTTCCTACATCATCAACAGATAATCCTTCGCCATTCTTAGCCACACGCCCCCATGCATTGTCACCAGATTGCTCTACCAATTCAAGAAGCGAACGTCCTACTTTATTACGTTCGGCCATATTTAGGGTAAGATAAGTGTTTTTTACGATACTTTCAATCGGATTGATGATTTCCCTCTCTGATCCAGTACGCTTTTTGAACGGTTCTCCTAGATTAGCATATGTCTTTTTTGGATTGGTCAAAGGTTGAAATCCTCTAACCTTTTCGTCTTGGACACGGAACATAGGAATGTAATTTGGATTTTCGTCACGAAGTGATTTGACCGACTCTTTATCCAAGACTCCTGCTTCAGCCAAGTTATCCATTAAGCGATTGTTATACTTAATCAGTTCAGCATGTGCGGCTTTAATTTCTGGTGATTCTGATTCGATTTGACGAATCGCAGCATCTGCTAATTGACGGTCACTCATACCTTCGACGTCTTTTGGTTTAATTCCTGCTACTAAACCTTTTTCATCGTAATCAAGTGCACGTTTAGCCGTACTATAAGCAAGAAAATCATCCATTTTCTTTTCAATAGGTTTAATAATTTCTTGAAGAGAATTACCAATTTTCTTACCATCTTCAGAATACACCCCACTTCGTAAATATGTTTCTGCTTTTCCAGCTACTCCTCGAGCTAAACGAGCCTTCTTATAAGGGTTTTTGTCGAATTCTAGGTTTTTTCCGCCTAATTGTTTAGCTGCCTTTTCCAATGGATATAAATCCTCTACCCATTGAGTATAGAATTTTTCAAATGACCATTTGTTTTTTTCTTTTTTTCCATCTTTATTGATTTGACGTTTAACAATTTCTTTCGGATTGTCAATATCAATAGGTGTTCTATCGATTGGTTTAGCAACTTTCATTGGCGCATCTTCAGAAAAAGCAGTAATAGCTTCAAAATCTTTTCCAGAACTTTTAAGAGCAGGTGGTTTTACTGATTCCGATGTTGCCGCTGCTTGTCTGATTGCCTCAAATTCTTGAGGTTGATTCTTTTCTGCTCTTTTTAGTATGTCAAACCTACTTTTCAATGTTTCATATTGTCCAAGCGAATCATCTATCGATGCCATAATGGAAGATTTATCTTCTTCTAAAGCATTTATTATAGGCCTTAAAGCCGGTTCTTGAGCAGGATCTTGACGAACCATCATTGTCAATTCTTCCATTTGACCATCAATCTCCTGAACAGCTTTAGGTCTCCAAGGTGGCAGAGAGCCTATTTCATCCTCAAAACCTTCCCTTACCTGAATTTCTGCTAGTTCACGCAATTCAGCGTTAGTCGGCCTTCTATTATGAACGGCATAAAAATCTTGGTACCATTTTGGATTATTGGATACTCTACCAAATGCACCTGTGACATAACCTTCACGGTCATATGTGAGTCCACCAGGAGTCGTTCCTTTACCCATAGATGATTTTAGATATTCATATTGTTGCTGGACAGCTTGCTCAAACTCTTTTTTATACTCATTTACAGAGGGGATAACTTCTTTCAAGCTAGCTTGTGTCTTTGCGATTTCATTAGCAATATCAGAGCTATTCATCCTCACATTATTGCCGTCAGGCATAGTATACGAATCAGGCAACAAGCTATTAGCTGTAGGATGTTCAGTACTAAAAAGAGAACTTCTTCTCAATGGTGATAATCTATCCAATAATTCAGGAGACACTTCACCATCGAACTTTGGAAAATCACCAGGTATCGCTCTTTCAAAACCTTTTCTAGCCAATCTCCCCAAACCGAATAAAGCAGGGTCTAAAACAGCACCACCAGCTATACCTAAACCAGTACGAAGCAAATGGTCTTTTAAATCATTCGCTTCAGGGTTAGCAAGTTCATTAGCTGCGGAAATCCCACCTTCAGCCGCTCCACCTGCAATTGCTCCTGTAATAGCTTTTCTTGCATAAGGATTAGCGATATTAGCAAGCTTAGGGATTTTATTTACTGCAAGCTCAGCCGCTTTATAACCTTTTGAATAAGGAGCTGCAAATGCACCTAATTCCCCTAATATATTCAAGGCTTTAGTTTCCAAACCTCTATCTTCTTGGGCAGCAGCTATAACAGGGTTAACTACTTCTCCGTATTTCTTTTTTTGGTTTTCAGCCATCAATTCAGTGTTTTTTGGAAAAATAGCATCTGTTGCACCTTTGGATACGGGAACAATGAAACGGTCAACAAAACCTAATAATCCATCACGCTTTCCATCTCCATCGACATCTTTTCCGCTAAAAAAATCTTTCAGCTTAGTAATAGCATTACGATCATCGGATTTTTTTGACTCTTTCTTTTGTGTTTCTTTTTTTGTCTCGTTTTGGCTATATTGGGAAATAAGTTCTTCCGTTGTTGGTTTTCGGTTTGCCTGTCGTTTAACATCTTCAGTATGCTTTTTAGCTTCACGTTCTGAACGGAAAAAACCATCAGAAGTAGCATTAAACATTGCATCTATAAAATCGTTGACGTTATAACCCATTTCTTTAATTTGTGCCTTTAGTCGAGGGTCGTTACGTATATTCTCCGCATTACGATAGGCACCATCTTTTCTTGCAGCCGACTTTATTTCAGGGTTGTTCCAGTATTCAAGTGCATCATCATAAGTTTTCTTTTTTTCCTTTTTCAACGCTTCCTTTTGAGCCTTTTCCAACTCTTTCATGCGTTTGTTGTATTCTTGTTTAGCGAAAGCTGCCTTAGCTTGAGATTCGCCAATGCTCCGGGCAGTAGCAAGGCCGGCATCAAACGAGCCAGCCCCGTATCTTTCGTCGAATATTTTTTTATATTTATTCTCATCAAAGGCCATTATTCCACCGCCTTAATACCACTTGTTTTTATCCCAGAAGGCTAAAGCCTTTTCAGGAGTGCCATAACGATCTTTAACATATTGCGCCATCATGACTAGTTGGTGAACAGGATTGCTATAATTTAATCCTGTTTTCTTCTCATAACTAGATCTAGTAGCGTTTAAAAATTGAGCGTACCCGTGTGCAGTACTGTTGGGATTCTTTGCGCTCGGATTCCAGGAAGATTCTCTACCTACTAGTTCTGTTAATCCTGCTGTCCAATTAGCAGGTACACCCATTTGAATCGCTTGCTGTAAATGTCCATTGAAATTGTTTATGGAATTAGAGTTGCCTGCTGATTGCGTCTTGTAGTAGTTTGAGTACCCCCCCCCCCCTGTTGCGCCGGAAAACCCGAATTGTTATAGTAATTTTGCTGAGATTGATTCATAGAATTTTGTAAATTACCTTGATATTGCATTTGATACATTCTCCAAGCAGCTTCTTCACCATATTGTTTTTTAGCCCATTCTAGTTGGGCTTTTTCAGAAGCAGACATATTATTAAACGCATATTCTCTCCACTTTCTTTCTGCTTCCGCTTCCTTTTGGCGATTATCAAATTCTTTCTGTCTCCAATCGTCATCAATCTTGTCTCGACCGCGCGAATAGTCTACCTGATCTTGATAACGTTGATCTAAAATTGAATCTCGACCACGAGAGTAATTAGTCTCGTCTTGATAACGTTGGTCCAGCATAGAGTCTCGACCACGAGAATAACCTATTTCATCTGCCCTCATCCCAATTTCTAATAATGCTCGAGCCCTCTCTGCTTCTAATTGATTAATATATGCATTTTGAGCATCAGGGTTTTGAGCGTCTGTGATTCTGCGATTAAAGTCATCCATGGTTTGTTGTTCTTGGAGATTCAAAGTATTTAACGAATTTTGACGTTCATTGTTTAAGGAAACATTAGCAGTAACATTCTCACCACTAGAAGAAAGACCATTAGCCGCCATAGCTTCACGTAGCCTTTGTACGTTCTGAGCGTTAACAGCATCCGTTTGGTTTCTCGCTTGTTGGTATTGAGGAGCAACTTGCTCTTTTTGCTGATTAATCTCAGCAACAGCTTTATCCTGTGCTGCTTTCAATCTTTCAAGTTCTGCGTTTTTTTGTTGATCATACATATTGTTTATTTGTTCTTGTTGGTTTTTCGTATATGCTTCCTGATCAAAAGCAGGCGTTTGTGTCTGTACAGGTGGCGGCGGTGTCTGTACAGTCGTTGTCGTATTAGGTTTAGTCGTTGTTGTCGTCGTTGTCGTTTTTTTGTTGTTTGTTGTTTTTTTGTTGTTTGTTGTCGACGTCTTAGGTTTTGTCGTTGTAGTTTGAGTATTTTTCGCCTGTGCTTTCAACGCATTCATTAATTGGATATTTTGGGCAGCTGTCCCCGTGTAATTATTAATTTTGTGTGTTTGAGCAAGTTTAGACCTGTTCGCAAAACTACTATCCATTTTTTGCGACTTCATGTAATCGACTACAGACGTATTTACATTTAAGTTCATTATTTCACCCCTTTGAGGCATAAAAAATACACCTATTTAGGTGTTGTGTTATTGCACTTTATGATCCTAATGGCTGTTAAGAAGTTAGAATCTGCTCTACGATTTCACGTAAATTTCCGACATTCGGAACATCATCCATCGTATATTTCCCTGCTAAAATTAATACTGCATATGATTTAGCAATTGCACTATCAGTTGTAAAAGTCATTTTCAACATCTCCTTTAAAAATTTATAGATTAATTTAATTATCGAGAACACTAGAAACTACCTTACGTAAATTCTGGAAGTCTGGGACATCTTCAATCGTTTTAAGACCGTTTTGAATTAGGAGAACATAATCTTGGACTATTTTGCTATTTTCGTTAAACATTAAGCCATCCCTCCTATAAACATTAACATCATCTCAAAGAGTTCAGCGTTAGCTTGTGCTTGATCTATTCTTAATTGCTCAACTTCTGTTAATGGCTTAGGTGCATTTTTCAATGCTTCTATTTCCTCTTGCGACATATCTTCAATCCACTCTGTGCCAGTCCACTTAGGACGATACATTCCATCCGAAGGTGCAAGTTCTACACAGTTTTCGGGAGTTTCTTCTACATCTTCGTCAATTATTACTGGTTCTATATAGAATCCTTCTGAATTTATTTTATAGACTTGTTTCATGATTTCCCCCCCAATTATTCAGTACTGAAAGATATATTAGAAAGAGATAAGTAAGTTCCAGTACTTGCGCCTTGTAAACTAACGGTTCCAGTTGTTGATATAAATAGCGTGGCAAAAGTATTAGAACCACTGTTTACAATTGCATAAAAACCTTGTTTCGGTCGGAATGCTGCGGGTAATGTAAACAATAATATTCCAGCATCTTTTGTTCCTCCAGTGATATAACCTCGTAAGCGTACGATTCCGAATTGGTCGAGGCTATATCCCGTTGTATAACTTGAAAAATTTGTCCAGCCATTTTGTAAAACTGCATTAACCCATTCATCTTGTTTAGTTGTTGCTAGTTGTACCCAATCAGTCCAGCCTGAAGGTGTATAAGTCCTTGTAAAAGTTAAGTTGTTTGTGTAAGATTGAAAGATTTGCGTTGGCCTTGTTGATTTTGCAATATGGATCAAAGTTCCACCACTCGTTACACCTGGCGGCATATTTAATGTAGTTCCTGAACAATTATAAAATCCTGTTTCCCCGTTTGTAGATAGGTTGCAATTGTTAATAATTGGAGGTGCTGTACCTAATCCAAAACCTTTTGCATATTCAATCGCATTTTTTTCTGATGTGTTCCATGCTGCTCTTTCTGCACTTGTAATATGTCGAACATTATCCGCCTTATGATCAGTAACTTCTTGCTTGATTTCGTTAATTGCATTAACAGCACTCGACTTATCTTTTGTAATTAGAGTAGACATAGATCCAACATTAGATAGAGAAGTATTGATTTTGTTTGCTAACACTGCATTAAGTTTAGGCTCACTTATACTCCCGTCAGGAATGGAACCTATAGCAGATGCAGCTATTTGAGATAACATCCATGCCAATTGTTTTTGAACAGTATCACCACTATTTGGATTTAAAGGCGTTGCTTTAATGAGATCAGCACCGCTATTACCCGAAGTGATGCTCTGCAATTGATTCTTAGTGAAATATCGATCATCGTGGTCGGACGATTTCTTATGGTTATCGACCAAGAGCTTTAATGATACCAAAATTGACTGTACTGTTTCCCCTGCCAAACCATCAATTAGAGTGGCATTGACATAATCGGCACCACTGGAGTTTTTCACTTTCGATTTAAGCTTGTCCCTTACGCTTTTAAGCATTGCTTGAATAGTAGAACCGTCCACGTCTTGTATAGCGTTCGTGCCAATGTTACTAGCTCCATCTTTTGAATTAAGTGTCGAAATGAGCGAGTTTAAAGCTGTTCTCAGTTCGTCCCCCCTGCTATCAAACAAAGCCTTTATTTGTTGAGCAGTATACTGAGAATAAAGTGCATCTTGCTGATCACTATGTTTAAAAGTAAAATCTTTCATTTGTGATAACGGCATATTACCACCTACTTTCTGTAATTTTGGAGGATATATTTCAATCCCAAACTTTCGATTTTTAAACTTTCGTCAATTCGATTATTCTGAATAACTAACTGATAGTAAACTACCTTCTTAGCCTTAACTTTCTTAACGATCATTGTCGGTTGTTCGGAGGCGTTATAAGAGAACAATGAGTAAATAAATGTTGAATAATCAAATAGTTCTGTTCTCGTACTATTGATAAACTCTGTTTTCGCATCAAATATCTTGTCATTATAAAAAGATTTTCCATAGTGCATGATGGAATAATCCGGTAAATTCTCCTCGTTTCTCGGGAAACTTACTTTGTCACTTACATAATAAAAATCACATGAAGTATGCTTACCAGGAGCAATTGTAGCAAACAATTTCTGTATTAATTTATTTCTTTCCGCTGACCCAAAGCCAATCTTTGCCGACTTCCAATAAGCATTAATGAATTTCCCATCATCGTTATACGGAAACATGTCTGTTTCTTTTTTGAACCGATAGATTAAACCATTTACAGAACTGCCAAAATACAAATCCCCATTCATCTCTATGAAACAATCCGCATGGATATTGTCATAAAGATACCATTCGTCAATAGCGTAATCGAATACATATACATTTCCATTGACAGCAAGCCAATATTTCTGATCATAATCAATGGATATAGCATTTTCGAGATTTGGTTCTCTTAATAGTTTTGCATCGACAGCTTCTGAAATACGCTGTACATTTCTCTCGTCCCTAACATTGGAAGCGACAAGCATATAAATACCATCTCTCGCTAGTGATACAGGGTTATTCTCGACAATTTGTATAGAGTTTGTAGCTATTGTCCCCACCTGGTCGTTAATAGGCTTTGAAGGGAAACTAGACACTCCATCGGATAAGTCAAATGTTATTTGATGCTTTCCATTCGCTCTTTCAACCACTAAATAATCATATTGCTTTGAAAATCCCATAACCTTATCCCAATATTTATAGAATCTATTCTCAGGGAAATAAGAAGGATCGTATAATTCGCTCGACCATATATATTCAGGCATATCCTTATTGCCACTAACAAACACTCTAGTATCGTTTGAACCGCCAAAAAGCACATGTAATCGACATTTTTTGATACGTTCCGGGAAACCCGATTGAGTTTTATAAGCAGTAATCACGACATTGTTTGTCCCTTTGTCCGGAGCTGTTGAAAAAGTGACTTTGCCAGTAGAACGATCGACTGTGAATCCAGAATCTTCATTCATGGTAGTACCATTTACGACAGCCGTTAGCTTTGTTGTAGCCAATCCAGTTAAAGAAAGTTGGAATACAGTGGCTGTTCCATCAGCACTAAACGAATCTTTAAACCCACTGCCTAGCAAGTTGAAATCCTCATACGGAATACCACCGCCTTCTGGGTCCTTACTAATCGAAATGGTAGGGATATATGGAGTAACGGCTTTTACAGTTGTTCCATCATATTCTAGATAGTTCACACCATCCATAATGTAGCACTTCCCATTCATCACAAAAAACGAAGTACGGTTATTTGACACTCCAGTGGATAGCACTTTCGGTGGATCTAAATCAAGTAATAACTCGTCTGCCCAAGTCATAATTCACCATCCTTCCGTAATAAAAAAACATCCCATTATGAGATGTTTTAATATAGATTATTAAGTTTTTCTTACGTCGCAGTTTGTTCCGATTGCACAGCATTTATCTTGTTGTATTTATCTCTCTTTATTTTATCATCAAGTATCCAAGCGCTTCTCCCTGCCACAATGATAAAAATAAGAAACTCTGTGTTGAAAACCATTGTACTTGATGTAAAAAATCTTAATATCCACATTACCGCTATTACCCAAATCCAGGCTTCTTCCGGGCTTAATTTAAACTTCCTTAAGTGTAATGCAGGCCTAATTAACAACATGTATGCCATTAAAAGCATAATTGGACCAGTCATAAACAAAGTATTCAAAATACCACTGTCAACAATAAAATCAACTGATTGGGAATATCCATATCCAACAGGGAAAAAGGAAAAGAAATCCCCTATTACGAAATCAATAAATTCCTTTAAATCAGCACTTCTTGTGTCTGCTGAAAATCTAATTAAAAACCCATTAATTGCATTGTTTATTAAGTTTGTTGGCGGAAGGAGGAACCCGCTTTTTGATAGTAAATAAACGACTAGCCAAGCTGCAATTGCTATCAAGGTAATTCCCACCATAAATACCCTTTTTATTTTACCAGTTTTATATAGATACAAGAGTATTCCAATAGTTGTTATTACCAAAACCAATCGCATCTCCGTTAAAAGAGCAAGAAGATACTGGAACAATATCAACAATGTTACTGTCATAAATGCACTTTTCTTTTTCTTTGTCTTTTTACTACCCCAGTACAACCAGTATATCAAAGTAAACTGTAAACATATTGTAGATGTCCATAACCACTTTAGAGCAACAACTCTGCTTGTCATACCCAGTTGCGAAAAAAATGCATAATACTGAGCTAATCCATAAAAAGCTGTCAGTATTGAAAGTATCGTCAAGATCCTTATTGCTTTCTCAATTGAATGCCAATTTCTTGGGTTGTAAGCATAAAAAAATAACGCAATACCAACCACTGTATAAGGGCCTAATTGGACACTACCGTTTGATAGACTAGTAAGATAACTTAATGGGTCATCAGATTTCAGTAGCAAATAAGGAATTAATGTAATCATAACAACATAAAAAATATTTCTTTTATTGTTGAATATGGATTTCAAGTTAGTAATAATAATGAGATAAATCCCCGCAAAAACGACGATAAGGGAAATTTGTGTTGCTAAAACGTTTGTATTGGAAACCACTTCTTCAAAGGATACTTGAAAAGTAGAATACAATTCAGCGTTTCTGTATCTACTAAAGACTGTTGAAGACCATAATGCTACATAAGAAAAGATTACAACTACGATAAACAAGAAATTTGCAAATGAAAATCTACTTCTGATTGCTGGATTATCCAATCCTATCTCCCCGCCTATTCCTTCAAATTCCTATTTATTGTATCTAAGCAAGGAGAAAATTGGAAGCTTTTTCAAAAAAACTATGCAGCAATTACCTGAGTATTTTCAGATTGGGTGATTGTCGCAGAGTCGATTCCGGTTGCACCGGTGCGAACTAAACTAGAATTAATTGTATCTCCAGATGAGTATAGCTGCATATTATCTTTGACAATCGCATTAGCAATATACCCAGCAAGGTTAATTCCTCCTAAAACTCTATTAAAGGTATTCCCGCATGCTCTAAATGCTTTTTGATACATTGCAACTACTCCATAATTTGTTCCGTCGCTATGGACATCATTATCTACTATCCTGTTCCCAAATTTATAAGATGTTGCAGTTAAATCAATAGCAGGATTATTACCTTTAGGTCTTATAGTGTTTTGTGAAATAGTCGTGAATTCAGCGGTGTATAAAGTTAAAGAAGCATTTCTTAATTTATTGCCTGATACGATAGTCACATCTTTAAATATAGAGCTTCCAGTTGCAAAAATACCGTGCCCTGTTATTTGTTGTACGGCATTATTAGAATCTATATATGAAGTTTTGCATTCAATTTGATTCGTTGTAAAACCAGTATTCTGTAAAACTCCTGCTATAGGATTAATATATATCCCGTACCTAGGTAACAAGCCATTTCTTTCATCTTTCGCCATTATATTTGAATCTATAACAGAATCGTATAAATTGTCTATATAAAAGCCAGTTACGTCTGAATTTATTTGATTACCTTGAATAATCATATTTCTATTCTTACTGCCGTTATTTTCAGCAAATACTATCCCAGCATTTCTCGGTTCGTGGATACCCTGTTTGACTGTTTTTAATCCCCTGATAATGTTGTTTGATATGATGCTATTAGAACCACTCCATAAAATACCTTGAAAAATAGGATTACCACTGGAATAAGGAATTTCGTAAAAATCCTCAATTATATTGTTAGCTATAATAACACCATTCGCAAACTTTCTTGGGTTAAACGACTTTACTGACCTGTTGTCATAATACGCTACATTTATGCCAATCGCATGATTACCAGAGTTTATCGTCCCTCTAATATCTCGAATGATGTTGCCTGTAATTATTAAGCTTTCTACATACCCTAATTCATCCGAAGATGTATTAGTCTGATCATCAGTTAAAGACACTTTTGCTTCAATTCCTTGTAAAGTGACACCTTGAATCCTATTTCCGGAAATAATAGTCCTGTCACCGGAGCTAAATACGTCGATTGCATCAGAAAGGGTATTAATTAAGTCATTGTCTAATATTTTTCCACGCGACTTATAAGATACGTGAATTAATTCGTCCTCATTAAGCCAATTCCCGTCGATAAAATTTCCCTGAACCAAAAAATCCTCACACAACGCTAATTGAATTCCACCAGAAAAAATTTGACTATTTTTAATACGAAGATTTTTTATTTTGGTTTCTAGAGTTACTCCAGAAGCATTAATACCTAATCTTTTGGTCTCATTTAATGGAGTTACAGTAGTTCCAGGATAAATCTTTACATTTTCTATATCAATATCCTCTGTTGCTTTTTCTATAGTAACTGAAACGGACATATCTGTGTGTATTTCTAAATTTTTTAAATCTACTTTTTTGGTACCCATCGGAAAAACAATGGACTTACAATTGATTTTGGATGTGCTGTCTTTACCTACAATCGAACAATTGATACTAATTTGTTTTAAAGGCTCATTCACAACGTCTACACTTAATATCCCATTAATGGATTTTGTGAAATTAATTGCATCTTGTAAACTCGCAAACTGCGCTGCATCTACAATCTTTCTGTCACCAAGTTGTTTCGAAGTTTCCGCCAACTGCGACGTAACTTTAATATAATCATCATCTAAACGAGTTTTTAAATTCCCCTTATCAATTCCTTCTGAATTAACTGCAGCCTGTCTCGACATTGCATCAGAATCTGTTACTCGATCAACAATTACATTCAATTCCTGTTGCGTATTTTCAGCCGTATCCTTTGCTTTAGCAGCTTCATTTTTTGCTTTTTCTGCTTCTACTTTCGCTTCAGCTGCCTCTGCTCTCGCTGAAGAAACATTGTCATTTGTTCGTGATGTTATGTTAAATAAATCATCAATTTTAGGCTGCACATCAGTCAGGATTGTGCTATTAGCACTATTTAAATCCTTTTCTATACCGTCAAGTTTATCTTTTTGGCGTTTAAACTCACCGTCAATTAAATCCGAATTCGAAGCCATTTCAGTAATTGTGTTTTGCTTTGTATCCTGTTTATCCCATTTATATAATTTAAGATAACTTGTTTTACTAGCCATTATCTACCCCTCCCACTTCTCATTTAAGTTATCATCCTCCCAGGTTTGCGATCGAGTATTCAGCGTTGGAACACCCTCAGTACCATACAATTTACCACCATGGGAAATAATAGTTTTGTTATTCCAATGGAATATTCCATTGATTTTACCTGCGCCCAAGGACTGAACATACACCCTTTCATATCCTGTACGCTTTTTCAGCGCCCCTCTCTCGTCAATATTCATATTTAACATATCGGGAGATTGGGATTCGTCGATTTGAGTAGGGGTAACACTAGTATTCATGCCTTTAAATGGCTCAATTTTTAAAAGTGGAGGTTCGGGAGGTGGATTAGATCTAAATGTAACCATCTTTTTCCCTCCTAGAATCTATAATCTGCTTGGATATAGTTCGGATAATCATCATTTCTTTTTGAGATGTTTGCAAGTTTTGAATAATAAAGGTTTAATAATCTATCCGACATCATGCTATTTTCATCTTGCATAAGCATCCCACCTATAAAATAAGGAATGAGCTGTTGAGCATGCAATTCTACTTCAAATTCATAGGTGTCCTCGGTGCTTTTTGATAATTCCTGCGGATATTTAAAATAAAAATGTTCAAATTCTCCTGCAATCCCTTTTCTTAAAAACAATTTACGGTTTTCTATACGATACGCCGAAAACCTTTCATCATTTAGGTTGATGTAACGATGATCTTTAAAGTCATCAGGCAAATCATATTTAAAGTAACCTTCTTCATTGGTTGGATTCTGTTCAAAAATATAGGAAGATTCAATCCCTATCCTGTCGCTAATTTCCATTTGAGCATCACTAGCAAATCGATTCATACGATTTAAATAATCGGCATTCTCCCCATCAGGAATGGAAACCCCATCCACTGAAAATTCATCAATCAGGGACAGGGTCTTTTTCTTGGCTTCACCTAGATTCATAGGTAATCACCTACAGTACTTGAATTTGTTTATTTTGCTCAAACTTAATCTTTTTGTTAGCCTTTACTGTCTCATCATAGCTGTATTTCCATGCTTTATAGATGGATTCAGGAACATCAAACTGTTGTCCACGAGGAATAGCATAAATAACCCCATTCACACCGACCGGAACAACATCATCAGGGTTTAATGGATCTTCAGGAATGAAAATAGGAACTTTCTTTTCCTTTGATAATCGCTTTTTCATGGACATCTCCAACTTAGCAAGTTCAACTTCAGCTCGTTTTTCTTCCTCTGCTTCTTTTTTCTCTGCTGCTATTCTAGCTTCTTCCATTTCCTTTTGCATTTCTACTTGCAATTCTTCTTTTAATTGTTGTTTCAACGCTTCTATATCAATAGTTTGTTCTACTTTTTCATTATTTTGTTCTTTAGCCACTGCAATTCCTCCTAATAATCAAATAAAAAAGAGGGGAAAAATCCCCTCTTACTGTGTAGCTCCACTTTCGTAACGTACAATACACAATTCATTTAGACGAAGGGCTGTGAAAGCCGATTTCCAAGCGAGTGTCCAACGTTGATTCATTGGGTCATTTCCGTTTTCACCTAGACCTTTAGCGATGATGTCAGGCTTAGAAGAACCTTCAATATCAGGTACACCATAAGCACCTTTACCAATGATAATAGTTGCGTATACATCTGCACCAGTAGCACCTGCCCCAACAAATTTAGGAGCATGATCGTATTCCAAGAAATAAATTCCATCCATTTTACCAATCATTCCATCAACACGATTTTTTGTATTGACATATGTGTTTTGGCTCACCCATTCAGGGTCTTTCATCAAGTCTGTGGCTACATCTGTATGAATAAAAGCCAAGTAACCACTTGAACCGTCTGGAAGCTTGATAGGTCTTACTTTATTTCGCTTCATAGAGCGACGAATTTTCAATACGTCGGCACGAGTGATTTTATCAGCCGCCCCCACTTGATCACGTGTAGTTTTTGCACCTGCATAGAATACGTTTGTTCCTGCAGCAACAATATCACGAACGATAATATCAGTAGATTCCCCAGCATTTTCACCAAGCAACTCTGTTGTTTCTGTGATAATCGGATCAAGAGCTGTCATATCAACCCAATCCGTACCTTCAACCCAGTTACCATATTGCTTAACAGTTGCAGTCAGCTTTGTAATATCAAGGCTCACGTTTTCAGGCGTTACACCTTCTGTAATTGCTGTAGTAGAAACAGCAAGGGGATTTAAACGACGGAAAGACGTAACATCTCCTGCACGTTTAGGGATGTTCTTCTTCTCACCATATTTCATCATAACTAGTTCTGGAAGCAAACGCTCCAACATCGTACGTTGGTAAAATTCCGCTTGTTCCGCTGATAACGCATTATAACCTGATGCATTATTTCTTAAAGTATTTGTTACATTTGCCATTTAGATTTTCCTCCTATAAGCTCCGAACCTCACCATTTTTCACTTGGCGCAGCAATGTTTCAAAATCAGATTTAGGCATATCTTTAATGCTTGTTTGATGTTGGACATTACCTTCGCCTAGTGATCCGGCTGAAGATTGGGCGTTTAATTGTAATTTTTGTATTGCTTCTTGCTCTTTTTGTTGTCCTAAAGACTTATAACTGACACGTAAATAAGCATCTAATAAAGATAATCCTCGTTGCTCCTTTAGCTGCCACACCTCATTAGGAATTTCTTCAGCCTTTAAACCAGGGAACTCAGAGAATAACTCATCTGCCTCACGTCGGAAAATGCTCTGTTCCTCGGCTTGTTGTTTCATTTGCCTAGCATACTGAATATCAGGATGTTGCTCCAAAAATTGATTGAACGTATCAGGATCAATGCCTGCATCGCGGTAACGTTGCTGTTCTTGCTCCTGTTCAGCTTGGTCTAAAGCTAGTAGCATTTCTTCATGGGACTGGTAGCCCGTGAGTTGCGCCACTCTGTTTAGATGGTTCTCATACTCGCTTGCACGTTGCGATACTTTTTCATAGTTGAGGCCCTTCTGAATATAATCAGGAGCTTCATCATATGGTACTTGTCTTTCTTCTTTGTTGTATTTAACAGTAAAATAATTTTGTTCCTGCGTGGTGACAGGGTCTTGCGTTTGAATCTGTTCTTGATTAGCACCTTCTTGACTTTCTACGGTATGGTTGCCGTTTAAAATTTCTTCCATTCCAATTCTCCTTTCGAGTATGGTTGCTCGAATAATTTAATGAATACAGGGCTAACGACTCTCACGACAGCCCCAAAATAAAAACACCCACATCACATAGGTGCTTGTTCTTCCGGTTGTTCTTCCGGTTGCCCTTCCTGCTGCGCTTGCATCATTTGCGCTTTAATTTGTTCTTGTACTTCTGGTGGTGCCGACATAAAGGCTTGCTGTTCTTCAGGCGACAATTGCTGAATCATTTGATCAAACATATCGTCTTGCTGTTGTTCAGCTTCTTCCTGTTTCTCCTGAATGGATTTTAATAAGCGATCCTTGAATGGAATAACATTCTTTGGTGCAAACAACAGATATTGTTCTAAATCGATATGCCCCATATCAAAAAGCTTATCAAGCGAAGTCATCATGAGTGATTCACTGTAACTAGAAGATGGTCCAATATCGATTTTTAACCTCATATCAATGTCCTTATAGTCTGAACCATTGAACTCTTGGCTATATTCTTCACCATCTTCATCTTCAAGAGCAATCATGCGAGTAGTGTTATAGTAAACTTTCCAAAACTCTGACCACACTAAGCCAACGTCTTCCATAGCTTGATAGAAACGACGCTTAATAGATTCAATTGGAACGCCTGCCGCCTTTTGTAAGAGCATGATGGCCGTTGCGTTTAATTGGGAAGTATTTTGTTCACCAAGCGCATTTTCATTCGCTCCAGTTATGGCTTTCGTGTAGGTCATGAAGCTATCTACTAGCATTGGAGCATCCCCTGAAATATTCCCAGGGTTCATATACTGAATTGAATTATGAATAGATGCCCCCGATTGACCTTGAACATTAATCACTTCACCCGGTGTGTTACTGATCGGCTGTCTTACCATCGTTTTATCAACTATCAGCTTTGGCCATCCAGTTAATTGAACAGAAAGTAATTGCATAGCCATTAGGAAGTTAATAGCCTTTTGGTTAGGGATTAATCCTTCTGTATCACCAACACCGAATATAGACTTTTTTCGTCTCTCCCATTGCATAACGACTAGGGGATAACGTTTCAAATTACTGTTTGTTTTAGGCTTAATTACCACACCGCTAGCCACTTTCATAAAAAACACTTGTCCATTTTCTTTCCAGTACTTTGTAAGTACCGTTACCTTGTCATTAGTGGACAATTCTTTTTTAGCCATATCATAAGCCTGATCATTCGTTTCACCATCAGGACGTATCAAAGTTATAATTTCTTTTGATACCTTGCTTTCTTCTGCCTGTTTACGGACATTTTCAACCAATTCCCGATGAGTAATGATAATATATGGTTGATGTTCAACAATTCTATTCTGCGGATTACCAGGAAAGAAATTAACAGGATCAATGACCTCTCCTTGCATTTCACCCATGAATTTCAGTTTATTCCCACCAGTTACAGTTGCATCCCAATAATAATGCCATATGGCTGTGCCAACATTAGAAGCACTTTCGAGAGCTTCTTCGTTCAGTTCACCTTGCTTGATGTTCTCCCATGTACTATCAGCATACTTAGTAAACAAATCAGCCGCTTGCACTTCTGGCGGTTCAATAGTTTCACCTGTTTCTGGGTTTTTTGTTTCCTCATCAGCTTCAAGTGCAGTAAAGACCATTTTAATGTTCTCATTCATGACAGAAGCAACTTTATGATTTTCAATCTGTCGAATAATGTTGAAAACAGGTCTAGGAAGATTTTTTGTTTTATCCGTCGGTGCTGGCCACTGATCACCCGCCTTAAATCTTTCATATTCTGCCCAGCTCGACAGAAATCCCATTTGTTTCTTATACTGCAAGCCTTCTTTATACTGCTTTTCTACAGTACTGGCTTGTTCGAGGATAGAATCTAGCTTTGCCATTTACTCACCTTCCTTCCTGCACACCATTCACCCATTCATCAAGAATATTTGCTACATCATCTTCTTGTTTTGAATCCAAAATAGGTTGAATAGGATTTTCCATAGTAGGCGGCTCCTGCTTTGCAGTTTGAATCTGCCACCTTAATCCTAGTTGCACACTTTTTAGCACTAAAAAACCCACGACAAAGGCTGTCAATGGGATGCATAAGGATAATATGATTGTCATAGTTACCACTCCATGTATTCATGTTCCGGTTCTTCAGTATTGAACATCCAGTGAGGTTCGTCTTCTGGATCAACTGGTAAATCTGCGTAGAAATAATATAGTCTATTTAAGGCTTGGCTCATAGAGTCTACATCATCATCATTTTTTCCATTAGGGAACGAAGCACATTCTTCTACAAAGTCATGTACCCATTCAGCATGACGAGGGATAAATACATTCCCTGCTTCGATATACGGAGATACAGCGTTAACCCTCGCAACCTTACCACCTTGCGGATTAATACCGATAATACCACCTATTTTATTTTGTAACATCGATATGATCGCTGGACCATTAGCCTTATCTTCAACCAATATCGCACTAACATTCGGATGTTTCTTTTTCATGTTCATAATTGCTTGTAATGTAGTAGGGAAATTCATTCTTGCTTTTACTCTGTCTTTTAAAAATGAGTTAGCTCCAACCTTTCCCCATACTTGAATTGAAACGTAATCCGAATCGTCTTTATCTTTAAACGTTGCATCTACACTCATGATCTCAATTGCTAGCGTTGGGAGCTTATTGTAATACTTCCACCATTCACGCTTCAGGATATTACCTTCTTGCGATGTGGGTCTACCCTGATATAACGAGTTAAAGGATGAAGGGTACCTTTCCCTTTCCTCAATGAAAGCTTTTCCGTATCGCTCTGGCCATAAAGCTTCTCCAAGTTCGCGACCTAGAATATCATTTTCCTCTGCTTTTAACGGAAAGTTATATACTTGCCAGTTCAAAGGCTCTCCATATTCAGGATTAAGTAAGCGACCTTGCAGATCATCCTCATGCCATCGAGTTAATATAAGAATAACAATTGCCCCAGGATGCAAACGAGAAGAAAAAGAGTCTATCCATTCTTCCCATATTTTATCTCGGAGTGTCTGGCTGTCTGCTTCCTCACGGTTCTTGATAGGGTCATCAATTATCATGAGGTCTGCACCTTGTCCAGTGATACCAGATAACGCCCCTCGGCTAATCATTCCACCAATGTTGTTATCCAACGACCATTCATCATGTGCCGAACTGTCCTTCGCAATCTCAATATCAAATAACTCTTTTCCAAATTGCCGCACCTTTTCTTTATTCTTCTTACCGAACCTACGAGCAAAGGTGTCATTATAGGAAATTTCAATTACTCTATCTTCTGGAAAGTGGCCTAAGTAATAACTCGGTGCAGTCTCAGTAATCGTCATTGACTTACTGTGACGCGGTGGCATGTTTATTGCAATGTATTGAGTTTCTGAGGGAATTAACCCATCCTGCATCTTCTTTTTCTTATCTATGGCTGCTTGAATAACGTTAGTAATATATTCAATGTGTGGAGCTGTCTTATATCTACCTTCGTGAGTGTATATGACATAATCCAAATAATTCTTTCGGGCGAGTTCCTTTTTTACCTCATTCAGAGTTGGAAGTCTTAGAGAGGATCTCTTCAAGTTGCTTCAACTCCTCTACAGACAAATGACTAAGTTCATCGGTAGTTTTAATGTTATGTGTAGTTTCTCCGCTTGTTTCAATAGAAGACTTATCTTCCCACCCAAAATTATTTTTCAGGTTGAACATTACACCAGTTGCAATTTTAGGTTTCCATAGCGATTCTTCTACAAACATTTCAATTTTCGCTTTAGCTGCGCGTATCGTGTCAATAAACTCGTCACGTTGTTCGTAATTAAGCAAAGTCTGTCTGTTAGTTCCCAAATAATACGCAAGTCCAGAAATGGTATACGGACGTGGGTTTGGTACTTCTATCGGCTCTCCTGATTTTGTGAAGTGTATTTCCGTCCTACTATCACAGGAATCGAAATACGCCCGGATCATTTCATCCAGTTCTGCAGCACTTTCAAATTTTAATGGTCTACCTATATTGTTCTTCACATCATTCACCGCCTCCATTAAAAAAAGCACCCCATCTAATTAGACAGAGTGCTTTTAATAATCATCCCACAATATCACAATATCACTTAAAAACGAACAATCCAAGGCGTTTTTCTTCCTTTTTACCTCCCGAATTCGGACATTTAAATAAGATTTAACGCATCAGCCACAACGGCAATCATTTCACCTTTTAACCTGTAATATCTTTTCTCGTTCAATCCCATATCACTATAAACATCTGTATCATATTTCCCTTGTATGTATCTTTGTTCCCATATTTCTTGTTGTTCCTTTTTTAAAGATTCATATACAAGAGATAGTTTTCTTCGAGTGATCACGTATTCTTCGATTTCCTGATTGGCGATTGCAAGGCGTTCTGTTTCACTGTGAAATTGATTCCCTCTTTGTGATTCACTTGCTTGATAGTTTGCTGTCATTCTAGGCTCCAGGTCTAGCTTCTTCGATTCAATGATTGCTTCTATGTTTTTATAGCTACTCATTAGCTTCTCTGCCTTGCGCCTTGATTCTTTAGTTAAGTTAGTGTTGAAGAAAGCTAACTGCACACAATCACCCCTTATCTTTATGCACATCTTCCGCTAGCTGCTTGATTGCCATTTTGTCATATCCAATGTTAAATTCCTGTTGATTGACTTGTTCCTGCAATTTGTCAACCCGATCCCATAGATGAGACGTAACAAACATTAGCCCTAGTAATACTAATCCGAGTAATGCAATGCATATGGTCGTCATTTATTCGTTTCCTCCATCCCTTTCAAAAAGTGTTCATGGATTTTCCAAGCTGTTTTCTCTCCGATACCTGGAATATCTTCTAACGTTTGCATCCTTTCACTCAAAAACTTGTGGAAGATGTCCGTTGCTTCTTGATAACCTGCTTGTTTGCCTTGTTCATGCGCTTTTTGAAATACCGGATTGCGTTTGGTTTTTGGTTTTAGGTGGTAGGCGTTCATCTTGATTCCCTACCTATCTCTGCAAGTGCATGAAATGTATTTCGTTTGACATCCTCAAGTAGTTTAAATACTTCATGAGGAGAATGCCCCTCATCAACAAGTCCGGCCATGCCTGCGACAATCAACTGTAAATTTAAGTTAGAATCTAGTTTTCTTTTAAAATCATGAGCACTCATTGCAGATCGTCCTCCAACTCCCCTTAATCCTCTTATGGCTGCCTTCACCATTACGGACCATCTCACCGCATTTATGGCAGATGCCTTTATATTTCAATGGATTCACTCCTTCGCTTTTTATTCGAAGTGCGACATATCTTTATTTGATTTTTAATTCTCTTTGACAAGTCCAACAGATTGGTTGTTCGTGTTTAAATCCACTAAAATTCCATACAATAGCTTGGTCTGTTTGAATACCGCAAGGACAATTTTTCAGTTCATCAGTTTCTTTAATTATCACCATTAATAACTACCTCCTGTGTCGCATTTTAAGTCTACTCTTCATTATCACTGTTATAGCTAACTAAGGCAGGGATGAGTAAAGCCCATAAAGCACCGATTTTTCCGGTAACTATGATAGCTACACTTATTGCGATTGCTGATGAAATCCATATAAAAGCGTACGCAGTTGTTCCTTTCATTGAATTAACCTCTCCTCACGTCAGTAATTGTGTCAAAACTTCATCACTCCACCAAAAACGCTACTAAGCTATTCCCATCATCTTTCCTGCGCTTGGCATATGATGGAGTGGTCATAAATCGAATCGTGTTTTCTTTCACACCTAAGTGTTCAGCGCATTCTTTTAGAGTACCTACCGTGACGAACTCATCGCCGCGGTAGATTCCGTATATTTTTTCTTTTTTCACAGCAGATCACTTTCTTTAACGAAAACCCCATTTATCATCTTGCCTGTACGAAATCGAATTTCTTCGTATGTCATTTCAACACAGTCTTTTATGTCTAAACCTAGTTGCATAGATAAGATTTTTAACACCACATACATATCTCCAATGGAGTCGATTACTTGAGCTTCATTCCCCTTCACCATCCCTTGGCATAACTCCCCAAACTCCTCACCAAGCTTCAACATCTGTTTATTAGGATCAGCCGTATGCAAGTTTCTTTCCTTTGCCCACTGTTCAATTTTTGCTGTTAAATGATTCATATCCATAACCTAACTAACTCCTTCAACGCGGCATTTTCTTTTTGGTAGTTTTGCATTTTAATATTTAGAGACTGTAAGGCATAATCTTTATTTGTAATCTCATAATCCTTTTCAATTATCTGACGTTGCAAAGTGATGGTTTCATTTTCCAAATCTGAACAGGCAGACTTTAAATTTTCTAATTCTGAATTATCTTCCACTTTTGCTAATGTCAATCTAGAAGTTAAATCTTCGTTTTCTTTTTTCAGTTCCTTGAGTTCGGCAATAGCTTGTTTTAATTCTTTATCAAAAGTTTGAATTGGCGCTTGCTTAAATTCGCGCTTTTCCTTTTTTACTTCCGCAGCCGGACCCTTTCTTAACGACAAATTAGTAATTTCGTCTTTTGTTAGATTTTCTTTTTTCCATTTACTAAGGCTAACATTGTTCATTCCGTACCTACCCATAATCCTACGATCTGTCCAGCCGTCTTTCTTATGATTTATATACAGTTCCTTTGTGAGTTTGTGATACAAAATTCCGTCATGTAAAACAGTTGCACTGCTAGTCATTTCACTAATTCCTCCCCTTTAATTGAATTAATGGCCCACTTCAAATAAACAGCTGCTTTTTCTAAATCCTGTACTCCGTTCTTATGTTGATATCGCGATACATATTTCATGACGTTACCGACACAATAGCCTTCAAATAATTCTTTCGTGAGTTTGTCCTTGATGTAGTCAATTACTTCGATATTTCCAACGGTGTAATGGCTTGGCTGATTTACGGCATCCTCAAAATTAATATTTGCGTTATACACTTTATTGATTTCTTGCAATCTGTTCAGCCTCCCTAACCAATGTCCCGCACCATATTTCATCCAGTTGCAAAACCTTTTCCAATACTTCCGTTCCATCTTCATAATCCCCAACATGCAATGTTGTAGAATGACCATCCGTTGAAAACATTCTAGTTTCATTGAACTTAATATTTTCTATCTTTTTGCTTTTTAATGACCTGCTCAGTTCTCCGATTACAATAGATTGCTTGTTTGTTTTAGAATCTTTAAATAAAGCAAATCTAATCCTTGCAGGAAATTTCACCATTTTATTTAAACTAACTAAAAAATCTGCTTCGAAATTTTCTTTTTGATTCACGCCGCATCCTCCCCCTTAACCTCATTTTCTTCAAAACGGTAAATCATCATCCTTAATATCAACAGACTGTGCATCATTCACAAATGGATAATCGCTGTTTGTTTGATTGGTAGTTTGATAGTTTCCTTGCTCCTTCTTTGTATCAAGGAACTGAACACTTTCAGCGACTACTTCTGTCACATATACACGTTTTCCGTCCTGTCCATCATAGTTGCGAGTTTGGATTCGTCCATCTACCCCTGTAAGAGAACCTTTTTTCAAGTAATTAGCTGCGTTCTCTGCTGACTTTCTCCATACGACGATGTTTATAAAATCTGCTTCGCGTTCTCCCTGCTGATTGGTAAAAGTACGATTAACAGCTAAGGTAAATGTTGTTACCGGAACACCATTAGGCGTGTATCTTAAATCAGGATCTTTTGTCAATCTTCCAACAAGCACGACTCTATTCATATTGATTACCTACCTTCACTTTATATAGTTCTTCCAGTTCTTCATCTGTCATCTTTTCTAATGCTTCTTCGATGTATTTTGTAGACATCATGATTTGCCATATCATGTAGTCTCGTTCTTTCACTGGTTTCAATCTCCCTCTTGTGATATGGATTTGATAATGTCTTTTAGAGCATTTCTGGCTCCTGCATAAGTCTCAGCAATTCCTCGCCATGTAATGTAGTCGCCTTCATATTCAGCCGCTTTAGTTAATTGAGCACCTTTTGATATTCTAGAAAGATATTGGGCATCTACTCCGGTTTTGCCCTCATCTCTCATTTTCTTGTACTCTTGGCCTTGGGCGATTTCTGCCATTCCTTCGTAATATTTTTGTTGTTTTTTATGAAATGCAGCTATGTTCCAAGCTTGCCTTTCGGCTTTCGTGTAAAGATATTGCAATTTCCCTATTTCATATGGAGCTAGATGATCCATACGATTATCTAACTCTTGGATTTCTTTAATTACATTTTCATGAGATTGCTCATATCTATTCAGCTGATCCATTCAGTTTTTTAGCCTCCTTTTCCATAAATTCTTCAAAGGCTTCTTCAGTAGTGTTTGGAATTAGATTTCCTAAAAACAAATCATATTTATCACACCAGTAGAATGGCCCGTACAATGATTCATGAAGTTTTTCCAATCGTTTTCTGATATTCTCATTTTTGTGCGGGCTGTTCTCACCTCGGTGATGTTCGGAGCAAAGGAATCTGATGTTTCGCCACTGGCCACGACCTCCATCACTCCGAAACTTAACATGATGTGCTTCAAGTCCTGCTGTCGTCCCACACAAGAAGCAATATTCTCCATGCTGCCTTAGTGCTTCGTTGTATTCTTTTGAAGTAATACGTCCTCTTGTGGAACGTTTGGGAATTAATCGATCTTTATATATTTCAGGTTTCAATGGTTGGTGTCTCTTCTTTTTCTTTTTTGGGTACCTTTTCTTTTTTGGTGATGGTTTCTCTTTAACGTTTAATTGTTCCGCTTTTGAATAAGGACGAAAACTCATATTGCAACAATTCCAAATTTCGCTCTAGCTTCAGCGATTCTAATAAGATTCCGTTGATGCTCCTGTTCCAATAGACATTTTCTGATGTATCTTATATTTTCAGATGATTCACAAAGGCAAACTTCTACCACTGTCACTCCAGGGAACAATTCTTTGTAATATCGTCCCATCCCCCTGCATTTAGAACACATGTTTACCACCCCTTCAAGCGATAGTCTTTTCCTTCAAATTTGATTAATCTTGTTCCATTCATCATCCTGCTTACGATCCTGCCGCCATGTGTTCCGTATTTATAAGCAAGTTCTTTACTTCCTAGATTCGTAGTGAAAACATTAGGCTTGTCTATACGAGAATTGATGATTTGAAAGATTCTATCCGCTGCCCAAGATTCTTTCCCTTCGTCATTTTTTACGTACTCAGCTCCTAAATCATCTAGTATTAAGAGATCCGCATCCTTGCAAGCTGTTAAAATATCAGACTCTTTATATTCGCTATTTCCATAAGAGCCTCGTAATACGTTTAGGAGTTCAGGCATCGTAATGAAAATGACTACTTTCCCTAAATCCCTCACTCTTTTTGTTATCGAGAAGGCAAGGTGTGACTTTCCCAAACCATAAGAGCCTTGTAACAATAAACTGTTATAGCCAGTTAAATCATTAAAATGATTCGCGAACCACTCACATTTTTCTTTTGCTATTTTGGTTAAATCGTTCTGCGGTTCATAGTTATTAAAAGTAGCTTTATCTAAGTCGTCAGGAATAAGCGAGTATTTTTTAAAGATGATATCTGCTTTCCTCTTGTCCATATCCTCTTTGTAAGCAATGACTTCATCTTGGAGCTTTCTGTCCTCGCATACTAAACAAATACTAATTTCTAAACCATCTCTTTTAATAATGTTTACTTTAGATCCACAACCATCGCATACTCGTTCCCCGATTATTTGAAAGTTAAAAGAGATTGCTGTATTGATCGGTTTCAGTTTTCACACCGCCTTTTTGATTGAGATAGGATTCAAACTTTGTGCCGAATAATGTCTCTGGACGCAAATACATATTCATTTTGTTGTCGCTTAGCCATTCTTTTGTTTTAATGTCGATTACTGTTTTAAAATCATTTAAACGAAAACCTTCGTTCCATCGTGCTTTTATGAGGTCTTTCGTCTTTTTTGTCGCATGACGGTAATTTGTGTTAGCTACATCGTTGAGATAGGTCACTATCTCGACAAAAGGTATATCTAATGTATTATTAGTTGTATTATTAATTACTGTATTATTATCTTTAAACTTATCTTTAATAGGGGTATTAAACTTTTCTTTAATAGGGACATTAACTATTCTTAAATACCTATTAAAGATTTCTTTGCTACCATCTTTGTATTGGATTTCAGAGGTCAGATAACCATTGTCTACCAACTGGTTAATCCATTTAGATATAGAAACCTTGCTGACACCATATAGATCTGCAAAGTAAGAGTTACTTGCCCAGCAGTAACCTTTTTCGTTACATAGGGCAGTAATCTCTCCGTAAAGGAGTTTCGCGTTAGGCGTTATCTCTTGGTCATATCGAACATTAGCGGGAATTATCGCATAGTAGCTTTTTTTCAAAATATACACTTCCTTCCGTGTTGACTAAGCACGGTTTCAATTTCATCCCACTTTTCTCTAAAACTGTTATACTTATTTTTGGAAAATGGATTAAAAGGAACATAGACGCCATATTTTTTGTCTTTTATGTAATTTGGACTCATTATGAAAAAATGGGCATCTCCGTCATCCTCTAATCCAACTAGAATGACTAAGTCACATGTTTTTTCTAGGAGTTTTCTGGTCCTTCCAGTTCTCAATCTAACCCTTGTATCCGAAACAATATTCTTATTGCCTGACTTCTCCGAGAGTGCGAAGTAAAATCTATTTCCTTCATGTAAAGAAGAAGTCTTTACTTCGATTCTCAATTTCTCGTTTACTAGCAAATCAAAAGGGCTTAGCTTGTCATGGTCGTTCATGTTAACGACATCATATCCTCTACTTCTCAACTCTTTTTCGACCAACTCTTCACCGATTTCACCAAGCGTTTTTCTAGCGTGTATTCCAAATTCATTTCTTTTTTTAACAACAGTAGTCCGATCAAGGTTATACATTTCCGCAATCACTCTATCTGTTTTTCTTAAATCGGTATAGAGATGGCGTAATGTCTTGGCATCAATACTTCTCCATGATTTCCTTATTTTCATCATCCCCTATCGACAAACGTTGCTGTCATTCTGCTTTTTGACAACATCTTCAGACGGAGTTCATTATTTCAGTGGTAAATTCAACAGATTTTGAATATTTCCACTTCTATCGACGGCATTTTTCGCACATTACACCAAAAATAAAAGCTATTTCCTCTTCATTTCACTTGCGATATAGCCAATGACGTACCACACGAAAAGGATCAGCCCAGGATAACCTATCAGCCACATACCACGTTCAAATTCGGTCATACTATCACCCTTTCTAACAGCATTTGCAGTCATGAGAACTGTATAATCAATGAATATCGACAGCATTTTTCGCAATAAACTTTAAAAAATATAGCCATTTCGGCTAATTACTGGAGGGAGCAATCAAGCCCCCTTATTCCCCTTCTTATTGACATTTTGGATCCATATCATCAATTGCTCGATAACAGCATCGGCTTGGACCATATTCAACCTTGTAACGTCATCAATCTTTAACACCTTGTAAACCGCCTCTACAGACTGATTGCGAGCCTTGGCAAATTCCATAGCCTTTGTTTTAATAATGCCGACTTGTTCTGCTGTAATAGGAACGTTCTCAGATTGACTTGTCTCACGTTGCTTCGAATCTATTGATTCACTATTTCGTTCATCTGTTCCGGTATCGGCTTCTGGATCGTCACCAGTAGGAATCATGAAGGCTTTCATTAGCGCATATTTCTGTGCGCCAGTAATCGCCTTATACACAGCCTTATCTCCTGCATCTTGCCCTTCACCAATAGAATGGAACGTAATTTCTTCACCTGAGTCACCATCAATGAATCTGAACTCCATCATTATTGTTGCTATATATTCTGTTTTTCCTTTAGCGTTAATGTGTTCTCTATTTGAATGTGAAACGACATTAGGAATCATCATGATATTTCTAGCAGCCAATTCTTCCCTTACTTTTTCGGAAACATCAGATTCAGTCGCATATTTATAATTGTGAAACTTGTTATGTCCGCGTTTTTGGATATATTTAACTTCTTGCATAACTTCAGCGAGTTTTTTCACAAGCGTTTTAGACAATGTAACTACCTCCTGTTATAATGTCCGTAGAGAGTTTTTTAAGAGGGCCATTCGCAGTGGCCCTTATTCTAATTTCAACGTGAATTTATCTTCACGTTCGATTGCAACGACACCTGGAACAACTTCCCCATCTTCGTTAATCATTTTTCCGTCAACCACTTTATGAGTTTTCTTAATGCCAGCCCAATCAACCGTTTCTTTGATTTTGAAGAATCCGATTTTCCTTGCGTATTCAAGCAGATGTTCTTCGTCCTTTTGAAACTCCGGCTCTTGTTTTTTCAAAGAGATAGATCCATAAGGGAGATTTATTGTTTTCTTAGGCTTTTTACCTGATTCCATTTGCTTTTCGACTTCACTACGAATGTATAGCTCCAACTGGTTTGAATAATGCTCCTGCTTTTCAATGTGTTCTTTTTTCGCTTCTTCGCCCCATGCCTTGATTTTTTCAATCTTTGCTAAAAACGGAGCAATTTGCTTTTCAATGATTGAATCGATGTCCTTCTTTTGGTCCTCAAAAAACGCAATCCTTCTTTGAGCTTCAGCAGCAGTTTCTAAATCATTTACAACGAAAGGCTGAAAACTTTGTTCTTCTTCATGGTTGATTCCTTCAAGCACTTCTTCTATTGCTTTCATTCTTCTTCGTCCTCCTTCTTATTTTCGTTTTCAATTTCCCACTGGATATAATCCCAGGATGGATAGCCAAACGATTCCATATTTTCAATGACTGGGTGATCTCTCAATTTCTCTCACCACCACTTCTACACCAAATTTTTCTTTTGCCTCTTGTTCCCTAACGATTGAAAAAAATTTCACTCCGTCAATTTCACTTGAAAATTCAAAAGGAAATTCTCCATATTCCCTACGTCTGCGAGTCAATTCCAAATCAGCATTTAAAATACCATTGATTCCAACATGACATTCCCACTTACCTAAAGCGGAGGATATGGAAATAATGCCTGTCCCTTCTTTTAAATCATCAATTTTTTTCAGTAACTTTGTAATTGCTACATACCTTTCTTTTTCAGTCATACTCTTTCACTCCTTAAATATTTGATTGAAGTACTTGTCCAAAAACTCAGCCATTTTAGAAGCTTGAAATGTCCAAGTCTGTCCTTTGCTTTTTGGATAAAATACGAATCCCCCAAGATCGGAATCAAGCATTTTACGAAAACGCACAGGAAGCAAAATATTTTCTTTTATCCATTCTGATTTTTTTCCAGTGCGCTGCTCGAGATCTTTCATGGTCCAGTAGACACCCGACAATGATTGCTGCTTTAATTCCTCCAACTCTACTTTTCTAATAAGAACAGAATCTTCCGGAATAGGAATAGCAATACTTACATTTAACGTTTGCATGTTGTATCACTCTCCAAAACTTCGGTAATCTCGAAGTTTTCATCAAAAAAAATTTTGTCAGCTGACAATCCAAAACGGTTCTTGATGAGGTACATTTCATTAGACTTGAACGGTGTATCCCCATTTTCTTTGTTAATATACGTTCTTTTGTCCACTTTTATCAGTTCTGCCATGTCCTGTTGAGTAAGGCCAAAGAACATTCGAAGCCTTTTAAGATTGCTAGTATTACTCAATTTTTTACCTCCTTTTCCAAATCTTAACTTCATGTTACTCGAAGTTTTAATAGAAGTCAACAATAAATTTCAACTAACTCGAAATTTTTTGTGTGAATGTTTGTTATGTATGATAAAATAACTATGATTAATATGTATTTGGAGGTGATAAAGTGAACGAAAAAGAACTCAAAATATTTATAGGAAACAAAATTAGAGAGTATAGAAAGCAAATGAAAATGACACAAAAAGAGCTTGGAGATAGAGCTGGCGTGAAGCATAACACCATAGCAACATACGAGAAAGGACACAGTTCTCCTGATCAGAACGTTATCTTTCTTTTAGCCCAGGCACTAGATCGTCCTGTAGATGACTTTTTTCCTAATCATCGAGAAGAAAAATATCTTAATCAGCTTCCTGAGCTCACAAATGCAAATTTAGACTTCGAGGAATTGCTGTTTTTGAATGAAATAATTGAGAAAACCCTTTCTTTAGAAGGCGAAGAAAGGGCAAGGTTTTTAGAAAGCATTAAATTTACGGTTGAGTATTACAAGAAAATGAACGGCAATTAAGTTAAATAAATTTCAATTTAGTTTCATTAGTTTTTTTTCAAGAGTTTAACAAATTCAATTAACAGTAACAATTCATCATTTGAAATTGCTCTCACCGCCCTTAGTTGAAATATTCCAAAAATGAACTGAATGAGGTGTCTGCTATTTGGCTTGGACAGTCGGTAGATGCCTACTTCGCGAAAGATTAAAAGCAGTTGATATGAGCCAACAAGAATTAGCTGACAAACTTGAAGTCAAAGTACAGCAAATTAACAAATATGTTTTAGACAAACAGAAAATGTCATATCAAACAGCTGCAAATATATCTTTTATTGTCCATTGTGATATGAAAGATTTATACGAATGGATCTGGACCGAGTAGGTTATGATCGAGTAGATTATCTATCTGTCTACTCGCCGACTATATTCAGCCGAACGGCTTAATTTGATTATAGCATGGAAAAATTGTAATAAAACGCGATTTTTGTCACATAATAGTAATTTTTGTTCTATATTTATGATAACATAAAAGGAACATATGTTCTACGTTTTTAGGAGGAAATTTTATGGCGAGCTTTCAAAAGAGAGGAAACACTTGGCAATACACGGTTAGCGCTAAGCCTAAGCCTATTCGAAAAGGTGGATTTCGTACTAAAAAAGAAGCACAAGTAGCAGCAGCTGAAGTTGAAGCCGATTTGCAAAAAGGCATTTTGCCACATTTGAAAATGGAACCAATTGACGAGTATTTTGAGAAGTGGTTAAAAGTTTATAAAACAGATATATCTCAAATAACGCTTAGACGTTATAAGAACACATTACAGACCCTTAAAGACCATTTTGAAGGTAAACCTATACAAAGCATTTCCAAACGCGACTATCAGCAATTTCTGAACGAATACGCCAAAACACACGCAAAGGAATCCACAAGGAAATTAAATGTTCACATTAGGTCTTGTATTAAGGATGCGATTGACGAAGGAATACTAAGAACAGATTTTACACGAGGGGCAATTGTTACTGGAAATGTGGAAGCTAAAAGACCGGAAGAAAAACATCTTAATTATGATGAAAGTCAAAAATTAATAAATGAATTATACAATCGTCTGGACCGATCGCTTGGATATTATTTATTGTTGCTAGGGATAACATCTGGAATGCGGTTTGCCGAAATGGTTGGATTGACAAGAAAAGATTTTAATTTCAAAACGAATGAAATAACCATCAACAAAACATGGGATTACAAAACGGGTACAGGATTTACCAAAACCAAAAACGATCCATCTAATCGCATAATCAAAATGGACGATGACACCATGAATGCTTTTAAGGATTTATTTAAAAAATTGCCATCAAATATTCACGGGCTCGTTTTTTTTAGTCCAGGCAATAATAAAAATGTGCTCACTAACGAAAATGTAAATAAAATTTTAAAAAGAACTCTTACGGATTTAAAAATTAATCCAATCAGCGTACATGGACTTAGACATACTCATGCCAGTATCTTGCTTTATAGGAAAATTTCTATTTATTACGTGTCCGAAAGACTTGGACATGCCAGTATCGACACCACTCAACGCCACTATGCACACGTCATTAAGGAACTCCGAGAAGAAGACACGAACAATACAATTACTATTTTTAAAAATATTCGTGCGTGCTAATCACATGTGTAAAATATGTGTAAAAAATAATCTTTTTCAATCGGTTCTAATCAAATTCTCAAAAATAAAAAAACACCACAAAAGCTTTATTTCAAAGCATTTTGAGGTGTTTTCCAATTCGTTAATCTTGACCAAAAGAGACTACATAACGCCCTCGGAGGGAATCGAACCCCCAGTACAAGAACCGGAATCTTGCGTGTTATCCGTTACACCACGAGGGCATATTTTTTAATCGTACGATAAAAAATTATATGATAAAAAGTTGACTATTGCAAGCAATTTACGTTTATTATTGTTAGATCTGGTAAATATAATATGATATAAGTAAAGCGCAAGCACCTTGCTAATCGACGTAAAACTTTAAGTTCCAAGACTAACGATATAAGGAAAAGGACAGGAAGTTTGCTAGAAGATGGCTGATTGTGCTAGACAAATAATGAAGGTGAATCATTTGACCTTTATTGACCATCAATGTATGATGTAAATACATAATGTAATATTGCCAAATAGGCGATAAAAGGAGGAGAACATTTTGCATTTAATACCTACAGTTATTGAACAAACAAACCGCGGAGAACGTGCATACGATATTTATTCTAGGCTATTGAAAGATCGTATCATCATGCTTGGTAGTGCTATTGATGATACTGTTGCGAACTCAATCGTTGCTCAGTTGTTATTCTTGGAAGCAGAAAATCCTGAAAAAGATATTTATCTCTACATTAATAGTCCTGGTGGAAGTATTACTGCAGGAATGGCGATTTACGACACGATGCAATTTATTAAGGCTGATGTACATACCATCTGTATTGGTATGGCGGCATCCATGGGTGCATTTTTACTTGCAGCTGGAGCAAAAGGCAAACGTTTTGCCCTTCCAAACAGCGAAGTAATGATTCACCAACCGCTTGGTGGAGCACAAGGTCAGGCAACTGAAATTGAGATTGCAGCCAAACGTATTCTCCACATGCGCGAAAAATTAAATAAAATTCTTGCAGAGCGCACTGGACAACCAATGGAAGTGATCCAACGCGACACTGATCGTGATAATTTCATGACCGCTGAAAGAGCAAAAGAATATGGATTAATTGACCATATTATTCAACGCCATGATGATTTGTCTAAAAAGTAAAAAAGGGAAAATGATTTGATCCCTTAAATTAAGCAGGTGAAAAACATCACCTGCTTTTTTATTATTTTGGCACCACTAAAAAGGCAATACCCTGATTGGGGGGCGTTCGTTAGACGAATTTGCATGGCTTAAGACCTCAATATCCCTTTTGAGGACGTTCGTCAGGCGAAATTACATGGCTCAAGACCTCAATTACCCGATTGAGGACGTTCGTCAGGCGAAATTACATGGCTTAAGGCCTCAATTACCCTTTTGAGGCGGTTCGTCAACCAAATTTGCATGGCTTAAGACCTCAATAACCCTTTTGAGGTCTTGAGCCAACCAAATTTACATGACTCAAGGCCTCAAAGCAAAATGAAAAAAAAGAAGAGATCAAAATCTCTTCTTTTTTCATACTTCTTGAAATTGAATATTGTGGAGCCTTGAGAATAACCCACCTTGGTTCACTAGCTCTGTATACGTTCCATCCTCAGCAATACCGTCCTCTGTTACAACAACTACTCTATCTGCATCTCGAATAGTTGCTAAACGGTGAGCGATGACTAATGTCGTTCTATTTACCGCTAGTTCATTCAATGCTTGTTGAATGATTTTTTCCGTTTCTGTATCAAGGGCAGAGGTTGCCTCGTCCAAAATTAAGATAGGTGGATTTTTCAAAAACATTCTTGCGATGGCAAGACGTTGTTTTTGTCCTCCAGACAACTTTAAGCCCCGTTCCCCTATTTGTGTTTCGTAGCCATCTGGTAATGACGCAATAAAATCTTCTAAATGGGCTTTACGCGCCGCATCTCGAATTTCCTCTTCTGTTGCATTTCTTTTTCCATAGGCAATGTTTTCGCGGATTGTACCTGTAAATAAAAAGACATCTTGTTGGACGATTCCAATCTGTGAGCGAAGTGAGTGCTTCGTCATATCTCGAATATCAATGCCATCGATGGAAATGGAGCCTTCTGTCACATCATAAAAACGAGGAATTAAAGAACAAATCGTCGTTTTTCCTGCTCCAGACGGTCCAACAAAAGCAATCGTTTCGCCAGCACGTATTTTTAAATCAATGCCTTCAAGTACCGATTTATGGTCATCATAATGGAAATGCACATCATTAAATTGAATGTCACCCATCAACCCTTTTATATTTTCGGCATTTGGGCGATCCTTAATCTCTGGTTCTTGTTCAATTAGTTCTAGGAATCTCTTAAATCCAGCCATTCCTTTCGGATATAACTCTAGTAGCGCACTGATTTTATCAACTGGTTTGATCAACACATTGACATACAATACGAAACTGACAAGCTCCCCGTAAGTAAGGCTTCCTTTAAAACTAAACCACGCACCTACGACTAAAACTAATAGAGTAACTAAACGGGTCATCATATATATGCTGGAATGTGTTACAGCCATAACTTTATATGCGATTAGCTTTGCTAAACGGAAGCTTCCATTATCCTTTTTAAAACGATTAATTTCAAATTCTTCATTTGTAAAAGATTGGACAACACGAACGCCGGATACGCTGTCTTCCACCCTTGCATTTACATCGGCAATTCGGCTGTACATATTCTTCCATGCATTGTTCATTTTAATATTGCAATACGTAACAAGCCAAATAAGGAAAGGAATCATGATGATTGCAATAACGGCAAGCTCAGGATTAATATTAAACATGATGACAAATGCCCCAACAAAGGTCATGATTGCAATAAAAAAGTCCTCAGGACCGTGGTGGGCAAGTTCACCTATATCAAATAAATCATTCGAAATCCGACTCATAATATGCCCTGTTTTCGTATTATCAAAAAAACGAAAAGATTGACGTTGGACATGGGTAAATAATTGTTCTCTCATATCAGTTTCAATATTGATTCCAAGTTTGTGACCTAAATAACTGACGATATATTGCAAAATCGTGCTAAAAAGGTAGACAAGAAACAAAAGAAAAGCAATGGTTACAATCTTATTCCAGTCTCCCCCTGGCAACAGCTTATCAATAAACCATTGGACCGCAACCGGAAAAGCTAATTCAAGAATCGCCACAAAAACGGCGCTTGAAAAATCTATAATAAATAAGCGTTTATGCGGTTTATAATATGAAAAAAACTTTTTCAACATGTACTGCTTCACCTCCAAAGCTCTTTTCCAACATAGAATTTACTTATGATAAAAATAAAAAGGCAGCCAATGGTAAGTTACATCAGCCGCCCATCATTAGATTAATTTTCACTTTGTACAAATGCTGATAATGTGTCTATTGCTTCTTCCTCATCATTACCATCTGCATAAAGCTTTATTGTTACACCAGGACCAATAGCAAGGCTCATTAATCCCATGATGCTTTTTGCATTTACCTTTCTGCCATCTTTTTCAATAAAAATATCAGCAGCAAAACGACTAGCTTCTTGCACAAATTGTGCAGCAGAACGAGCTTGTAACCCAGTATTTAATTTTACTTCTACTTCTTTTACAGCCAAAGTTCATCTCTCCCTTTAATCATTTATTTTTCTTGATCACCTTTTCGAAGGTTCTCCGCAATGGCATCAATTTTTCTTAAACGGTGATTAATACCTGATTTACTAATCGTCCCACTTGATACCATTTCTCCTAATTCTTTTAACGTAACATCTTGATGTTCAACACGGAGCACCGCAATTTCTCGCAGTTTATCCGGCAAAATATCCAATCCTACTGTTTCTTCAATGTAGCGAATATTTTCTACTTGTCTAAGTGCAGCACCAATCGTTTTATTTAAATTTGCTGTTTCACAATTGACTAGTCGATTTACGGAGTTACGCATATCCCGTACAATTCTAACATCTTCAAACCTCAGCAACGCATTATGAGCACCTACTATATTGAGAAACTCTGTGATTTTCTCCGCTTCTTTTAAATAAGTAATAAAACCATTTTTTCTTTCCAACGTCTTACTATTCAATCCAAAATCGTTCATAAGTTCACAAAGCGAATCATTATGTTCTTTATAAAGAGAGAAGATTTCAAGGTGATAAGATGACGTTTCAGGGTTATTGACTGAACCACCAGCAAGAAATGCACCGCGTAAATAAGATCTTTTGCAACATTTCTTTCTGACTAATTCTTCTTCAATATCATGAACAAAGGTTAATCCTTCGCCAAGAATTTTTAAGTCTCTTAGGATTTTCTCAGCGTCTTTTTTTAAGCGAACAATATATATATTATTTTTTTTCAGTCGCATTTTTTTCCTGACCAGCAATTCAACGTCTGTTTCATATAGCTTTTTTATTAATGTATAAATTCGACGAGCGATCGCCGCATTTTCTGTTTGAACATTGACTATCAAAATCCGGTTAGAAAAAGAAATGGAACCATTCATTTTGATGAGAGCTGAAAGTTCTGCCGTTGCACAACAATCTTTCACTTCGAGGTTCGTCAATTCTTTCTTTGTCTCAGAAGCAAACGACATCCCACCTCACCTCCTTTTCTACACGTGATGCGCTTATATTTGAGCCATTTGATCTGGGCTTTTATTTAAAAGCGAATAAATAATACTTGCCACTTTTTCTGTATTATGTCGAATATACCCATTTTCAAAACTGATGAATTCGTCATATAACACTTCAAGTCCGAGAGAGATTAACCGATCAACGTCAAATAGTACCGGTTGCGCTAGCTCTTCCTTATATCGATTTTGTACATCAACAGGAATTTCTTCATTATTTACAAGCACGATGTCAATGAATGGTCTTTTCATATGACTATACAATGCTTCCACATGGTCACTAGCAGTAAATCCTAAAGTCTCTCCAGCTTGAGTCATCAAGTTGCATATATATACTTTTTTAGCTTTTGCATTACATACTTCCTCACCAAGTCCAGGTACGAGTAAATTAGGAAGAATACTTGTATAAAGACTTCCAGGTCCTATTACAATCAAATCAGCTTCACGAATTGCTCGAATGGTTTCAGGAAGTGGTTTAATTACCTCAGGTGTTAAAAAGACGCGATTGATCTTCTTACCGGAAAAAGGGATTTTCGACTCCCCACTTACAATCGTTCCATCTTCCATTTCCGCATGCAGCACGACACTTTGATTGGCAGCAGGTAAAACTTTACCATGAACATTGAGAACACGGCTCGCTTCTTGCACCGCATGAACGAAGTCTCCTGTAATTGAAGTTAAAGCAGCAAGTATTAAATTACCTAAAGAATGACCAGATAGCTCATTCGTCGTGTTAAAGCGATGCTGGAACATTTCTTCTACTAATGGTTCAACATCAGATAATGCAGCTAAAACATTCCTAATATCACCAGGTGACGGAATTTCCATTTCATTTCTAATTCTTCCTGAACTTCCCCCGTCATCGGCAACTGTCACAATTGCTGTAATATCAACTGGTCTTTTTTTTAAGCCGCGCAAAAGTACAGGTAAACCAGTCCCGCCGCCAATTACAACAATTTTTGGCTTTGAATTTTGCTTCATTTAGCTATTCCCTTTCTCTTTTGTATATCTCGGTGGACCACTTGAATTTTGTAGTCCTTCCCATAAAAAGCTCCAATATATTCGGCTAGTGCTACTGACCTATGTTGGCCACCTGTACATCCGATTGCTATGACGAGTTGACTTTTTCCTTCCCTTTTATAAAGTGGAAGCATAAAAGTTAATAAATCAGTTGTTTTGACAAGAAATTTTTGTGTATCATTCCATTTTAAAACATAGCTTGATACTTCCTCATCAAGTCCAGTCTTTGGTCTCATATGATCAACATAATGGGGATTTGGCAGAAAACGTACATCAAAGACAAGATCCGCATCTATTGGAATGCCATGTTTAAATCCAAAGGACATAACATTGACTGTAAAAATGGTTTGTTTATTTGCAGAAAACTCAACTAATATTTTTTCACGCAACTCCATCGGTTTCATCGTCGATGTGTTGTAAATGATTTGAGCACGACCTTTAAGTTCGTCTAGTAATCTTCTCTCCTGCTCAATTCCCTCTAATGGTAAACCTGAAGGAGCAAGTGGATGGGATCTTCGCGTTTCTTTATATCTCCTTACTAATGTAGCATCATCTGCATCAAGAAAGAGGATTTGCGGTGTCACCCAAGTCGAGGCAGATAATTCGTCGATAATCCGGACTAATGTATCGAAAAATTCCCTTCCTCTTAAATCCATTACAAGTGCTACCTTATTCATTTTATTTCCTGATTCCTTCATTAATTCTAGGAATTTTGGCATAAGTGCCGGAGGTAAATTGTCCACACAAAAGAAACCTAAATCTTCAAAGCTGTGGATGGCAACAGTTTTTCCTGCCCCTGACATTCCTGTAATAATAACTAACTGTATTTCATCAGTTGCATTTGGATTCATGCTTCCCCACTCCTATTTTCACTCGAAACGTATTTATTCGTAGTTTCCATTCATATTATTATACTATTTACGATTACGAAATAATAGTGCTTCTTATATAGCAATGTTGAGTCAAAAAAAAATAGCACAGGCTAGGCCTATGCTCTAAGAAAGGGATATTGTATAAAAAGGGGGTCAATATCTCATGATTATACTGTACCCGAAAATCATTTCATTACTGTTACAATTTGATTAAGTCGTGATTACTTTTTTTGATTCTGTTAACCAAGTATGTTGATTTCCTCCCCAATCAACGAAGAAGAAATCAAACATTAGGTTTAACAATTATTTTATAAAATGAAATAGTACGACCCCTTTATGAGTTTCCCTTATAAATTAATTCTGAACAGCTAAATGCTCTTTTACATTTTCAATATACGCTTGAGCGCTTTGGGCGGCGATACTTCCGTCACCGGTAGCTGTAACAATTTGACGTAAAAGTTTTTCACGCACGTCCCCAGCTGCAAAAATACCAGGGATTTTTGTTTCCATATTTTCATTCGTCTCAATATATCCATTAGCATTTGTAATACCCAATTTTGCCACTGGTTCTGTCAATGGATCCATTCCGATATAAATGAAGACACCATCTGTTTTAAACTCTTGCTCTTCTCCATTTTTCGTGGATACAAGAGTAACAGATCCGACTTTCCCGTTTTCTTCATTTACTTCCTTGACAGTATGGTTCCAAATAAATTCTACTTTCTCATTGGCGAACGCACGGTCTTGTAAAATCTTTTGGGCACGTAATTCATCACGACGATGAACGATGGTCACTTTATTCGCAAATCTTGTTAAATAAACACCTTCTTCAACTGCGGAATCCCCTCCGCCAACTACGACAAGATCTCTACCTTTAAAGAATGCACCATCACATACCGCACAATACGATACTCCTCGGCCTGTTAATTGCCCTTCACCTTGAACTCCCATTTTTCGGTATTCGGCACCAGTCGTAATGATTACTGCAAATGCCTTATATTCTTTCGTACTTGTTTTGACAATTTTATATGGATTGCCATCGATGACTTCCTTAATATCGCCATAGGCATATTCAGCACCGAATTTTTTAGCATGATCAAACATTTTTGTTGAAAGCTCTGGTCCAAGTATATGGTCAAATCCAGGATAGTTCTCAACGTCTTCCGTGTTAGCCATTTGACCACCGGGAACACCACGTTCAATCATTAAAGTCGATAAATTGGCACGCGAAGAATAAACTGCAGCAGTCATACCTGCTGGCCCAGCGCCAATAATAATTACATCGTAAATTTTATTCTCTGACATTGTTGTAAACACCCCTTCAGTGTACAAAACAGTTCATTATTTTTACTATTTCCTTACATCTATCGTATAAAACAATCATCATCAAGTCCAAATATATGCTTATTTCCAATACATTTCTACAAACTTAATATATTTACGCAAAGTGGATTGCGATATTCCGTACTCCTCTGCTGTATCCTTTTGTGTTTTTTTATTATTGCTCTGTTTAAGGCAAATATACTCTGATGCGGCTGCAAGCGCATTTGCGTTCTTTAATGAAATATCTTCTCCTAAGCATTCGATAAAAAAAGAAAACCATGGTAATAGTATATTACGTGTATTTAATCCTGTTTCCTTAAACCGCTCGTATAAAATGACTGCAACTTCATGACACTTTTCAACATATTTATTTTCGGGTATCGAGGCATTCAGGCTCTCCTTTAATATTTGAGCCAAATATATCTTTTCAACAAAGGAAAAATCCTCTAGTCGTTTAAAATCCGAATGAGCGATGATGTCTTGCTTATTTTCTATTGTTGAAATTAAAAATATGCCATAAAGCCTTTCTTCCAGCCGTTCACTACGAATCATTTTCAAGACCATATCATTATCCTCTATATTCCGAGGATCTGGATGGTCCTTAACATTCCAAGGTTCGATCTGGTTCTGTCCAGGATTCATTTTAGATAATATTTCCCATGCATTATTGGCTACTTTTTTATTACCTGTAAAGTATGCTGCTTTTGCGAGCCAATAATAAAAACCCGCATCTCCGTCATAGCCATATTTTTGAATATGCCTGAGCCAAAAATACGCCTGTTCATATTTTCCAGTTAAGGCGAATGTAGCACCGAGCTTATAACGATGTTCAAACAGCATCGGCTGTACTTTATCTAAAGCTGCCAACAATTCATCTAATTGTTCTGTTTCTTTTTCATAATAAAGAAACACAGCTAGATTACAAAGAGCGTGTAAATTTCCAGGATTATTTTCCAACACTTTTTCTAAAATACCTGCTGCTTTTCCTGTCTCACCTTCATAAAAATAAGCTAATGCAAGATTGTTGTATGCTGGCCAAAATTCAGGATAATCCTCTATTGTTGTCTCTAACATTTTTACTGCTTCGATAAAATCTCCTTTCTCTAGCAAAACCCTAGATGTTTCGAGTTTATCGATGATTTCATCCTGTTCTACTAAACTTTCAAGATTATCTTCTTCTTCAAGACCGATTAATTGCATTAATTCTTCTGCCTCTATAGTAAACTCGCCAATTGGGTCTTGTTCAAGATAAAGTTGAGAATGCTTATACGCGTCCGTAAACATGCCTAAATGAGCAAAATTATTAGCTAGGAAATAATGGCATTCTGTCATGCTATCATCTAAATCATTAAGTATCATAAATAAAAGTTTATTAGACTCTGTATACTCACCAGCTTCAGTATGGACAATCGCAAGCTGGCAAGCAATCATTGCTTCATCTGGTTCCAGTTCCAATGCTCTTTTCAAATATTTTTTCGCTTTACTTATATCAAAACGGTCGTACGCTTTTACACCTTTATTAAAATAATATTCACCTGTTGGGATGAAAGGAAATATTTTTGCCTTCTCTAATCGTGCCTTTCGGTCCTTCATCTAGATCCTCCGTTGCTATATTCCTTTGTCGCTTTTTGTAGTATATCATACTAGTATGATTGTTTGAAGTAGCGTTGAAATAGGTGTTTTTGTCAATAAAGCAACTGCGACATTGAGTGGAATTCGTCGAAGTATGTTAGTAAGCGTTTCAGTGTTGATGACTTAATAGGAGTTAGGGAAACTCTTAACCAGAAACTTTTTGATTTAAATCTTATGAAAAAAATATTATGCTTACGTATCTAAAATAGTTCTGAGAACCTCACTCTAAAAGAATCAACACAAAAGATGTTAATAACCGCTTTGAACGCCATTATCATTAAAGAAAATGGTGATAAGTGTGTTAATACTGTAACAAGGTATCGGTACTAATATAGCGTGCGAAAATCCTTCTCAATTCACAACAAAAAAAAGACCGAATGCCTCAATAAAAGCATTTGGTCACTTATTCATAACGCCATATATTACATCATCTTTCCGTCTTTCGGCGAGTTCTTCTTTTGTGTATATTACTCGCATCGGGTTGCCACCGACGAAAGCGCCATTTGGCACATCTTTATGTACGAGCGTTCCTGCGGAAACTATAGCTTGATCGCCAATTTTTACTCCGGGCAAGATTGTCGAATTGGCCCCAATCATTACTTCATCCCCAATTTCCACATTTCCTAAACGATATTCCTTTATTAAATATTCATGAGCCAAAATAGTAGTATTGTAGCCAATCACAGTATTCCTACCGACATATATTTTTTCTGGAAACATGACATCCAGCATGACCATTAAAGCAAAAGAAGTGTGTTCACCGACTTTCATTCGTAAAAACGTCCGATACATCCAATTTTTCAATCCTAAAAATGGAGTATACCTTGCCATTTGAATGACGATGAAGTTGCGAACAACTTTCCAAAACGGCACTGTTTTATAAACGTGCCATAATGAATTTGCTCCGGAAACTGGAAAACGTTCCGTCCTTCTCATTTCGTTCCGACTCCAACGATATCCAATAAATCAGACATTTGCTCAAGCATAAAATCAGGCTCAAACTTTTCCAAATACTCTCTGCCTTTTAATGACCAGGAAACGCCGCATGTATAAGTCCCTGCATTTTTCCCACCTAGAATATCATGATGATTATCCCCAATCATGATCGCCTCATCTGGAGAAGATCCCAACTGACTCAACGCCTTTTCTAAAGGCTCCGGATTCGGTTTAGCATGTTCCACCTCATCCAATGAAATCACGACATCGAAAAATTGATCAAGATTTGTTAGAACAAGTCCTTTTAATACAACAGCTCGTACCTTCGTGGACACGATCGCCAACTTGAATCCATTTTCATGAAGAGCTTGGATCGTTTCGAACACTCCATTAAATTCCTTTACTAAAAGATCGTGCTGCTCTACATTAAACGTACGGTAAATCTTAATCATCTCATCTACCTTATCAGGATCGATTCCCATAAATACATCATGTAAAGTTGGTCCCATAAAAGGGAGGACATCCTCTCTTTTATACTTACCGGGATAATATTTATCTAATGTATGTAAGTAAGAGGATATAATTAAATCATTTGTATCGATCAACGTGCCGTCGAGATCAAATAATAAAGTCGTTATTTTTTTATCCATTAGGCGAATCCCCTTTCGTGCTTCACTTTAAGATGCTTCCAGATAGCAGATACAATGAATGTTAAAATAATAGCAGTTACTAAGCGAATGAGAAGTAGTGGTAAAACGGGAATCCCAAGCGGAAGAAAAATTAACGTATCTTCAATAACTGCATGGCATCCGACAAGAAAAATAAATGCCAACGTTGCATCCTTTTTACTTACCCCATCTTCTTTTACTGCTTGAATCATTACACCTGCACCGTATGCAAGACCAAAGATTAATCCCGCTGCCATTGTTGTAGATGTATTTTCTTTCATCCCTAGTAATTTTGTAAAAGGAGCCATCCATTTCGAAAATACAGATAACCATTTATAATCTTTCAATAACTGTATTCCAACCATTAGCGGAATAACAATGATGGCGAGCTGTACGACGCCATAAAAGGCTTTTGACAGTGCAAGCATTGCGATAGACCATGTACCTGTCACTTGTTCTTCTTGCACATGCAGGATTCCGTACTGGGCGATATCTTGACCACCAGACCAAACAAGATTAATGAATATAGCTGAAAAAATTGCCAACCCTAATCGAACGACGATCATAATCCATAATTTCACACCAACTTTTGTCGCAACTGCCGACTCAATGATCAGGTTATGTGAAAATGACATCATCACTGCAATAATAAAGACTTCCTTCACTGTTAAATCAAGTGACAGAATACCGGCAATTCCAGCATATAAATTTAAAAAGTTCCCTAAAACAAGTGGAATCGCGGCATCCCCCGATAAACCTAGGATACCCATAAAAGGCTCAATCATATTTATGATCCAAGGTAGTATAGGTGTATGCTGCAGGACTACCACAATCAGCGTAACAGGAAAAATAACTTTTCCTAATGTCCAAGTTGTCTTAAGGCCTAGTAAACCACCATTTTTTATCGAAGACTTCCACATGATGTTAACTCCTTTATCCTTCCTCTAAGTACCTCTTATCGGCAAGTCCTGCTTTTCGACGATAAATGATAATAATTATAGAGCCAATTATTAATACTAGAGAAAGAACTTGGGCCATTCTTAAACCACTTGTCAGCATGAGACTATCCGTGCGAAGCCCCTCGATAAAATATCGACCGACTGAATACCAAATTACGTACGTTAAGAACAGCTCACCCCTGCGAAGGTTGGCTTTTCTTAATAATATTAATATGATGAAACCAATTAAATCCCATACAGACTCATATAAAAAAGTAGGGTGATAATATTCCCCTTTGATGTACATCTGATCAATAATAAATTGCGGAAGATGTAAATTTTCTAGAAAAGCTCTTGAAACTTCTCCACCATGAGCTTCTTGATTGATAAAATTACCCCATCGTCCAATTGCTTGTCCAATTATGATACTTGGTGCAGCAATATCAGCTAATTTCCAAAAGGATAGTCCTTTCCGCTTCGCATAAATAATCGTAGTTAAAACAGAACCTATTAAAGCCCCGTGAATCGCGATTCCGCCTTCCCAAATTTGTATAATCTGTTCGGGATGCTGTGAGTAATGTTCCCATTCAAAAATGACATAATAAATCCTTGCAGAAATAATCGCAATCGGAATCGCCCATATTAATAGATCAGGAAAAGTATCCTTATGAAGTCCGCGCCTTTCACTTTCACGCACAACTAAAATTAATGCAACAGCAATGCCTATTCCGATAATAATTCCATACCAGTGAACCGGGAAGGGTCCAAGTTTAAATGCAATAGGGTTAATTGGCTCAATACCCATATAGTCAACTCCTTTATATTATGATCGAATACAGCTTGAGACTTGGTTAGCCTCGAGAGGAAGAACTACTATTAAACAATTCCATCTTCGCCGTCTTTAATCACTTGAGCAAGCCGTTCAGTGAATTGTTGGGCAGCATTTACACCCATTCTTTTTAAGCGGAAGTTCATTGCAGCCACTTCAATAATGACAGCTAAGTTACGACCAGGTCTGACTGGTACCGTCAACTTTGTAATATTGGTATCAATGATTTTTATTGTCTCTTCGTCAAGCCCGACTCGGTCATAATGCTTATTTTCATCCCACGATTCTAAATGGACAGTCAATGTAATTTTCTTACTAGGTCGAACTGCTCCTGCACCAAATAATGTCATTACATTAATGATGCCCAGTCCACGAATTTCCAAAAGTTGTTCGAGTAAATCTGGCGGCGATCCGACGAGTAGATTTTCTTCTATTTGCCGAATTTCAACACAATCATCCGCCACAAGCTGATGTCCCCTTTTGATTAATGCAAGCGCAGTTTCACTTTTACCAACGCCACTTTGTCCAGTTATTAAAACACCAATACCATAAATATCGACAAGAACACCGTGAACGGCTGTAGTTGGTGCTAATTTTCCATCCAAATAATTCGTCAGCTTGCTTGAAAATCGTGTTGTTTTCATATTTGTTCGCATAAGAGGAACGCTATTTCGCTCTGCAGCTTCGATTAATTCACTTGGAATATCAAGTCCACGTGATACTACGATCCCAGGGGTTGTATCATTACAAAGCGTCTCCATGCGTTCTTTTCTTTCATGTGGTAGAAGCCCTTCACTAAAAACGATTTCCGTTCTTCCGAGAAGTTGAACACGCTCAGCAGGATAATAATTGAAAAAGCCAGCAAGTTCCAAGGCTGGACGAGAAATATCACTAGTGGTGATTGGTTTATGGATGCCTTCCTCTCCACTAATTAGTTCTAAGTTAAATTGCTTTATTATGTCTTCTGTTCGGACTTTCGCCAACTCAATCACTCCCAATGCATAATGAAAAGCTGTTTTCCTAAAGAATATTGCTTTTGTAAAAACTCCAAAAGCCGGCTTTTACACCTAATGAGTAGGTGTAGCGTTTCTCATGGACTTACCAGCTCTTTTCTCAGTTGGATTATTCTTTTTTGAGGACCGAATCCATTTCTTATTATTGATAATTGTATTAAATAACAACAATGATCGAGAAAAGGGCATAATGAAAATCTTACACTCATTTTATTATTCTATCACTTATTTAATTGGAATCTCTACCCTTCGAACTATTTTTATCAGGACGGACTTGAAAAAACCCTTGCCATAGCATCGAGAATAAGACAGATAGGAACTCTACTAGAAAGATCATTATCTATACCCTATGAACCCAAAATAAAAAGCCCCACTGTATGTAGTGGAGCATTTTCTAGTACCAATTATTTTCTTTTTTTAGGATCAATCAATGCTTTATGAATAATTAAGTTAACGATTGACATGATGATCGCAATGAGAAGGGCAAGCCCAAATCCTGATATTTCAAATTTACTTCCCATGATAGCGTCCGTTATTAATAACGTGCATGCATTAATGACGAATAAAAATAGTCCAAGGGAAAGAACGGTAACAGGTAAAGTAAGGATGATAAGAAGCGGTCTAACAAGCATATTTATTATATATAGAACGATGCTTGCTCCTACAGCCGCTCCGAAGCTTGATACTTGAAAGCCCTCAAAATATCCCGCAAATGCGATGAATAAAAGAGCATTAATCAGTATTCCAATGATCCATTTCATCTACTATCCCCACTCTCTCCAATCAGACGACAGTTGCTTTTACTTCTCCTATATTCACAGATCCTGTTTTCGTATCTGCAAGCACATGGATCACATGATCGTCTGTACCAGTTCGTTTAAATTTCACTTGTTTCTGAATGATTTCTTTCTTTTCATGCATCACATCGATGCCATCTAAATCTAGCTTATAGCTTCCTAAATTAGAACGAACATCGCCATCCACACTCGAATTGCCAGGTACAATTAATTTAATATTTCCTGTAACGGCCTTTGCCTCAAACTTATTTGTATTATTTTCTGTCAGAGTACATGCAATATTTCCATTAAAGGATTGGAGATCGATATTTTCAAATTGACCTAATGCATCAATGGCTCCATTCACAGTTTCAGCTTCTAAATGTGAAGCATTTGAATTGGTAATTTTGATTTGACCATTAACAGTATCAATATCAAATTTTTCTCCGTCGATATTGGAAAGCTCTACTTTACCATTCGTTGTTTTTACCGTTAAGTATTGGGCTTCCAACTGTTCACCTGTCAGTCCGCCATTAAAAATACGAACTGAAATCTTTTTATAAGGTTTCTTTGGAATATATACGGCTGTTTCTACTCTCATCCATTTTGATTGGGTTGCGAAAATGAGCATTTCTTTTTCAACGGAAAATACCGTATTTTCGATAAAATAATTTCTTGCATCTTCTCTATCTTCATATCGATAAACTTTTGCCTGACATTCAATCCGAACCTCGGGTTGATCCCAACTTACTAATCTAACTGGACCATTCGCCACATCCAATTCAATTCTTTCGATTCCCGTATCTGCTTGTTGGAACGTATGAGGAACATCAACGGATTGATTAAATTGAAAATCAAAATGTTTAATCTTATTTAAGGCGTTGCTAACAAAGTCAAAAATTCGTTCTCCCGCAGTTTCTAATTGGGAGTAAAAGGAATCATCTTTACTTGTTTTTTCTTGCTGCTTCTTATCTTCCTCTTGAGATCCAATAAATTCTTCACTTGTTGTGTTTTCGTGCTGTTCTGCCTCCAAGGTTTTGTGCTCTGTTTCACTAACTGGGGCTTTCATTTCACCGTCTTCATCTAACGCTTCTAGTAGGATAATCGCTTCTTGGGCAGATAGTTTTCCTTTTTGCACCAATTCAAGTATTTTTTTTCTTTCTTGATTCATTTTCGACTTCCTCCTTATCCGTAATACAAAGTAATACGATTACGAAGCAGTATAAGTTTCACTTCATTGGCACTAGGTTTTAGTCCATAGATTCTTTGATAAGTTTCCTAAAACGTATATATTGATTTCTGCATCAGGCACTCACTTTTCGCGGTCGATACACAACTCCTCCGCGCTAGGTAGGCCTGCGGGTCTCCCCGCAGGAACTCATGCCAATTATAATGAGCAATCAACAATACGCTTTAATAAAATTTACAAGAATTTCAGCCAAGGAATGACTAACTAATTAATTTAAGTATCTTTCCCTTAAAGATGTTAATGTTTCGCAACTAGTTCTTCTACTTGTTCTTGTCCTGCTATTCGTTTTCTCATTCTCTCTCTGTCACGCTCTAGAATTGGTTTTAAATACCTTCCAGTGTATGAACCAGAACTTTCAGCCACTTTTTCAGGAGTTCCTTTTGCGATGATTGTTCCACCTTTGTCGCCGCCTTCAGGACCGAGGTCAACAATATAATCGGCTGTCTTAATAACATCAAGATTGTGTTCGATGACGAGAACGGTATCGCCATTATCAACGAGTCTTTGTAATACTGTGAGCAGTCTTGCAATATCATCGACATGAAGCCCAGTGGTCGGTTCGTCTAATATATAGAATGAACGGCCATTTGAACGGCGATGTAATTCTGATGCGAGCTTTACACGTTGAGCTTCCCCACCTGATAATGTTGTTGCCGGTTGGCCAAGCTTCATGTATCCAAGTCCAACATCCACTATCGTTTGTAATTTCCGGCTGATTTTAGGAATGTTTTCAAAAAACTCAAGTCCATCCTCAATCGTCATATCAAGCACTTCTGCAATGTTTTTCTCTTTATATTTTACTTCCAGCGTTTCTCGGTTATACCTTTTACCGTGGCATACTTCACATGGTACGTATACATCTGGTAAAAAGTGCATTTCAATTTTAATAATCCCATCTCCGCGGCAAGCCTCACAGCGGCCGCCTTTTACGTTAAAGCTAAATCGTCCTTTTTTATACCCTCGGACTTTTGCTTCATTAGTAGATGCATAAACATCACGAACATCATCAAACACGCCAGTATAAGTGGCAGGATTCGATCTAGGTGTTCTGCCAATTGGTGATTGATCAATATCGATTACTTTTTCCAATTGTTCAATGCCTTTAATTTCCTTGTGTGCTCCGGGCTTTGCCTTTGCTTTATGAAGCTTTTGGGCAAGGCTCTTATGAAGGATTTCGTTGATTAACGTACTCTTCCCAGATCCAGAAACACCTGTAACAGCAATAAAGAGTCCTAGAGGAAATTTAACATTCACGTTTTTTAAATTGTTTTCCTTAGCCCCTTTAATTTCAAGATATCTTCCATTTGCTTTTCTGCGTTCAATTGGAAGCGGAATGAACTTTTCACCTGATAAGTATTGCCCCGTGAGAGATGCTTTGTTATTCGCAACTTCTTCCGGAGTCCCTGAAGCGACAATTTCTCCACCATGAACACCTGCTCCAGGGCCAATATCAATCAAGTAATCCGCCGCAAGCATCGTATCTTCATCATGTTCTACGACAATAAGCGTATTACCTATATCCCGCATATTTTGCAAGGTGCTGATGAGTCTGTCGTTATCTCTTTGATGTAAGCCAATTGAAGGTTCATCCAATATATATAGGACACCTGTTAATCTTGAACCAATTTGGGTTGCCAATCTAATTCGCTGTGCCTCTCCACCTGATAATGTTCCGGCAGCTCGGCTCAACGTCAAATAGTCAAGCCCAACATTGACAAGGAAGCCTATTCTTTCTTCAATTTCTCTTAAAATAAGTTTGGCAATTTGCATTTCTTTATCTGATAAAGTCAAACTAGAGAAAAATTGGTCAGCTTCGACAACGGATAGTCCCGTGATTTCACTAATATGACGGCCCTCAATTTTAACAGCAAGACTTTCTTCTTTTAATCTATGTCCTTTACAGCGCGGACATGGCTGCTGCGCCATATATTTTTCCATTTGTTCGCGGATATAATCTGAACTTGTTTCTTGAAAGCGTCGTTCAACATTACGAATGACTCCTTCAAATCTAATATTGCTTTCACGGACTTGACCGAAATCATTTTCGTAACGAAATTTTATCTGATCACCAGTTCCGTAAAGAATTTTCTCCATATCTTCTTTCGGTAAATCTTGTACCGGGATATCCATATTAATTCCATGATGGTTACAAATAGCAGTCAGGAGCTGCGGATAATATTGAGAACTGATTGGAGTCCAAGGAGCAATAGCATCCTCATTTAACGTACGAGACCAATCTGGAATGATTAGTTCGGGATCGACTTCGAGTTTTGACCCTAGTCCATCACAATCCGGGCAGGCACCAAATGGACTGTTAAAGGAAAACATTCTCGGCTCTAACTTTTCAATTGAAAAACCACATTCCGGGCAGGCATGGTTTTCACTAAAAAGTAATTCTTCTTCACCAATCACATCGATGATGACTTTTCCTTCTCCCAACCCGAGTGCCGTTTCCAATGAATCTGCAAGTCTCGTTTCAACTCCTGCTTTTACAACAATACGGTCGACAATGACTTCAATAGAATGCTTTTTGTTTTTTTCAAGCTCAATATCATCGCCAAGATCATATACATCCCCATCTACACGGACACGAACAAAGCCTTGCTTTTTAATATCCTCAAAAACTTTCGCATGTGTCCCTTTTCTCCCCGAAACGATAGGGGCTAAAACTTGGAGCTTTGTCCGCTCTGGGTATATCATTATTCGATCGACCATTTGTTCAATCGTTTGCGATGTAATTTCAATCCCATGGACAGGACAAATTGGTCTACCAATTCGAGCGTAGAGTAAACGCAAATAATCATAAATTTCGGTAACGGTACCTACAGTCGACCTTGGGTTTCTGCTCGTCGTTTTTTGATCAATTGAAATAGCAGGTGAAAGACCTTCAATCGTGTCTACATCAGGCTTATCCATTTGACCGAGGAATTGACGGGCATATGCAGATAAAGACTCTACATATCTCCGTTGCCCCTCGGCATAAATGGTGTCAAAGGCAAGGGAGGATTTTCCCGAACCAGATAAGCCGGTTAATACGACAAGTTTATCTCTTGGAATAGTGACATCTATGTTTTTTAGATTATGGGCTCTTGCCCCCTGCACGATTATTTTATCCTGTGCCATATTATGTTCATCCTTCCGCTTTTAACTCCAAGATTGCATCGCGAAGCTCAGCTGCACGTTCAAAATCAAGCGCTTTTGCTGCTTCTTTCATCTCTTTCTCCATTGTAGCCAGTAGCTTTTCTTTTTCTTTTTTTGTATACTTTTTCGTTTTTACAGAGGCAGCGTATTCTTCCGTATCCTCTGCAGCAACGGTTGCTCTTATGACATCTCGTATACCTTTTTGAATTGTCATTGGTGTAATGCCATATTTCTGGTTATGGGCTTCCTGCACAGCACGACGGCGCTTCGTTTCTGTAATGGCTTTTTCCATGGAATCCGTCATTTTATCGGCATACATGATGACATGTCCGTTCGCATTTCGAGCTGCACGTCCTGTTGTTTGTATAAGTGAACGCTCTGAACGAAGGAAACCTTCTTTATCTGCATCAAGAATGGCAACGAGAGAAACTTCAGGAATATCTAAACCCTCTCTTAATAAGTTAATTCCTACGAGGACATCATACGTCCCCATCCTTAATTCTCGAATAATTTCAATTCGTTCAAGCGTTTTTATTTCAGAGTGTAAATATTGAACTTTTACCCCAATATCTTTTAAATAATCTGTTAAGTCTTCTGACATTTTTTTCGTAAGCGTTGTAATGAGTACGCGCTCATTACGTGCAACACGTTCATTGATTTCTCCAAGGAGGTCATCGATTTGACCTTCAATAGGTCTAACGTCAATCTTCGGATCAAGCAATCCTGTCGGACGAATAATTTGCTCAACCATCTTAGGAGTATGTTCAAGTTCATATGGACCTGGAGTTGCCGATACAAATATAGCTTGGTGAATATGTTTCTCGAATTCTTCAAATTTAAGAGGACGGTTATCCAGAGCTGAAGGTAAACGAAAACCATGGTCGACAAGAACTTGTTTCCGTGCCTGGTCCCCATTGTACATTCCGCGAATTTGCGGCAATGTCACATGTGACTCATCGATGACAATTTGAAAATCATCCGGAAAATAGTCTAGTAATGTATATGGTGTAGCTCCCGCAGGTCTTAATGTTAAATGACGGGAATAGTTTTCAATTCCTGAACAGAAACCCATTTCTCTCATCATTTCTAGGTCGTAGCGTGTTCGTTGTTCAAGTCTTTGGGCTTCTAGGAGTTTATCATTAGCTCGCATTATCGCAAGCTGCTCTTCCAATTCTTTTTCAATATTTTCAATCGCGATCGATAATTTTTGCTCTCCCGTTACGAAGTGGGATGCCGGAAAGATAGCGGAATGTTCACGATCTCCGATGATCTCTCCTGTAAGAGCATCCACTTCCCTAATTCGATCGATTTCATCCCCGAAAAATTCGACGCGGATACATTGTTCATCTCGCGATACAGGAAAGATCTCTACAACATCGCCACGAACCCGAAATGTTCCCCGTTGAAAGTCAATATCATTACGGGCGTACTGAATATCAACAAGCTTACGTAAAAGTTGATTTCTCTCAATCTCCATTCCCGTTCTTAGAGAAAGAACATGCTCCCGATATTCTTCAGGCGAACCGAGACCATAAATACAAGACACACTGGCGATGATAACAACATCTCTACGCTCAAATAAAGAAGAGGTGGCCGAGTGCCTTAGCTTATCAATTTCATCATTGATACTAGCATCCTTTTCGATATACGTGTCTGTTTGCGGTACATATGCTTCTGGCTGATAATAATCGTAATAACTGACAAAATATTCAACAGCATTATTCGGAAAAAACTCTTTGAACTCACTATACAATTGACCTGCAAGTGTCTTATTATGTGCAATCACAAGCGTAGGCTTGTTAACTTCTTGGATGACATTGGAGACCGTAAATGTTTTCCCTGTACCTGTCGCTCCGAGCAGCGTCTGATACTTTTTACCATCGTGAAGACCAGCGACAAGGCTTTCAATAGCCCGCGGCTGGTCGCCAGCAGGCTTATATTTCGAAACTAGTTCAAATTGATTTTTCAAAATGACGGCCCCCCTACTCTCCCTTTTCATTCGAAAATATTATAACTATCATTATGGACAACACTTATACGCAATTAATCATGTAATATATTTTACCACAACCTATATTGTAAAAACCAGTAAGAAGCGAACATATATTTGGTTTATTTTAAATGTGTTTTTCGAGGGCATATAGGTCTTCTTCGAGCGTTTGCATTCGTTGCTCGGCAATTTCACGGGCATCACGAATCGCTGCATTGTAAAAGACAGGTCCAAGTCGATCTTTTATGAACTCGAAACATGTTTCTGCTGCTATCTCGCCAATTTCCTCTCCACGTTCCTCCCAAAAAAAGTTTTGTATTTCTCGAATCATTTCCCGCTTTTTTTCCGCTGTTAATCTAGGCATTAACATATTATCCACTCCTATCAATATAATGAAAAAATGGAGTTAGACATCCATCGATCGAACTAGGTGGATGACTGACTCCGTATTTACGTTGATGCACTATTTTTCTTTTTCCTTTTCATTTGATTGGTAAAATATAAGCCTACTGTCAGCGAGGCCGCTTCTATTACAATTAACCACCAAGTCATAATATACCCTTTATATGCAGATACGATAATTAACGCAATCGTTAAGAAGAATCCGACTGTTCGGCTATACGTCACTCTTGTAAAAAAAATCATAAGTAGTGCGGGTATAAAAATGGCAGATATTATTTTATCAATCATAAGAAAACACCTCACTTCGGACTATATGTTCAGTTTTTCTGAAAACAGTCAAAAAAGCAAGGATTTTTTGTAAAAAGGGAAATTCGGTATGGTTGACATCCTTTTCTCTATCCGAAAGACTATGATTCTCGATTGAAACGAGCATTTGTCACAATTACTTTCCGAATGGCTACGATTCAAGTATAAAATCGAGCGTCTGTCACTATTCTAATGCACTTGGAAGCCTATCAAAAAAGATATCGTGGCTCGATTGTGTACAGATCAATACAAGGGGAAAATTCATCTCTTGACGAACTAAACCTACATTTCCTTAGCCTCAACAGAACTCTTCACCATTGATTTTTTCTTATCAACCACTAAATAAAACGCTAAAATTACAAAAATTAATATTCCTGATAATACATACACATCTTGATAGCCAAAATGAACAGCTAATATTCCTAGTACAAAGGAGCCGACCGCGATCCCTATATCAAAAAACGTAAAGAAGGTGGCAGTTGCATACCCACTTCTCTCGGGAATGGTTGCCTGCACTGAAAGAGTTTGTAAACTTGGAACGAGTGCACCGTATCCGAAACCAATTAAAATACCAGACAATAAAAATAATAATGGTGAGTTGATAAAGGCTAATAAAATTAGTCCGCCACAAAAGCTAACGAAACCTGGAATTAATACGAATTTTGGGCCTTTTTCATCAAACCATCTTCCTGTATACGGACGAGTTAGGAGCATAGCCGATGCATACACCAAATAAAAAATAGTTGCTAAATGCAACAGATGTTTTTCCTGAGCGTAGATGGATAAAAACGAAAGAACGCTAGCATAAGAGAAAGAAATTAAACTACCTAGGAGGGCAATTGGTACAGATTTTTTTTCGAATAAGTCATGTATGGAAAAAGGTCTTTTTGGGGCTGCACTTTTTTCATACTTTTTATCTGCTTGAATGGTTAAAGATAATGAAGCACCTATAAGCATTAAAATACTCATAATGATAAACAAAGCATTAAATGATAACAGTTGAACAATAAATAGCGCTAGCATAGGTCCGAGGACAACCGCTAAATTGGTGGACATCGTAAAATATCCTAATCCTGCACCACGTCGAGACATTGGAACATTATCTGCCGCAAGAGAACCACTGGCTGTTGTAGCAATACTAAACCAAATACCTTGTACAAATCGCAAAATTAATAGTCCAGAAAATGGTTTTACAAAGGCATATAAGACTGTACAAACTAAATAAAAGAATAAACTAATCCATAACATTTTTCTTTTGCCATTAAGATCTAAGATTTTTCCAGTAAAAGGTCTGATTAAAATCGCAGATAGAAGAAATATTGTCATTAATAGACCCGCATCTTTATCTGATCTATTTAAGCTTTCAAGCGCGTAAAGTGGCAAGGTTGTAACTAAACCATAGAACACAGTAAAAACAGATAAATTCGTACAGAATAAACTTATGAATGTTTTTGTCCATATTGGTTGTTTGTTTTCCAAAGATTTCATCCTTTCTTTAGTTTTCTAAGTAACATTAATAATTGATTTTGCTCTTCTAATGATAGTTGTTGCAAAAATTGATTTTCAAAATTTATCACAGACTCTTCAATCGTCTTAAACTTTTTTTTAGCTTCTTCCGATAGCTGTACCATTTTTTCTCTGCGATCTTCTCCGAACTTTTCAATTAACCAACCTAATTCAATTAATCTTTGAACAGTCCTAGAAATAGTTGGCGCTTCAACATTTAAATATTTCCATATTTGCGTCAGCGTCATTTCTCTATTTTGCTGAACAATATATAAAACGCTCCATTGTGCAGCAAATAAATCAAATTCCTTTAACGTGTTATTCAATTCTTTACTTAAATAGCGCGTCTTTTGGAAAATTTCATGGAATATCGGATTCACAATTTTTCACCTCTAATTATTTACCTAGGTAAGTATTTATTTTAAATCATATTACTACATTTGTAAACTTTATAATAATGAAAAAAATAATGGGCTGTCCAAAAAGTCAGGTAACTGACCTTCGGTGCCCCATCTTGTTTTTATTTTTTTGAGTTGCTTTAAATTGGTCTGTTGATTTGCGCTCCAGGCGCTTCGCTTTCCAAGGGCGTGCCAAGGAGCCTCCTCAGCCACGTACTCTTCGCGCCTTCCACTCCAATCAACAAGTGCAAATTATTAGCATCGGGCTCTAAAGCTATTTTTTAAAAAAGTACAAAAAAATGTCCTATCTAGTAAAGTGTAATTATTGCTTTGGCCCACAATATACTGAAGTAGCAGGCATCTACTAGCTACCTTCAGAAAATGATCCAAAAAATACAAAAGCAGGAGGAGAAAAACGAATGATTTTTCTCCTCCTGCTTTATATTTGCACTTATGGATAGCCCCATCTAGTTAATTTAATTCAACCATCTTACCTACTGACATATAAACAATCCATTCACAAATATTTGTAGCATAGTCTCCGATTCTTTCTAAATATTGTGCCGCCAACAATAAGTGAGAACCTTGATGAATTAAATTTTTGTCATTACCCATTAATTCAATCAAATCAGAAAACACCTTATTAAAATATTCATCAATTACATCATCCTGCTTCGCAATTTCAGCAGCTGCTTCGTGATCCATTTTTATATAGGCACTTAATGAATCACGAACAATTTTCTGAACAAGTTCACCCATTTTTGGAATATCGATAAGCGGCTTAGCATACGTTTCATCTTTTAAGCTAATCGTTGTTTTGGCAAAGCTGACTGCATGATCTGCCATTCTCTCTAAATCTGTAGCAACCTTTAGTGTAGTTGCAATTCTGCGTAGATCACTTCCTACAGGCTGTTGTAGTGCTATTAATGAAAAGCATGTTTTTTCAATTCCAATCTCCGCATCATTAATGGCCTTATCACCGTCTATAACTGATTTTGCCAGCACTACATCTTTATCAAGAAGCGACTTCACTGCTTTATACACAGCTTCTTCAACCATCATTCCCATTGTCAGCAGTTCTTGGTGGAGCTCATTTAATTTTTCACCAAATTGACTTCTAATCGCCATATTTATCCCACCTCTAATAAATTTTTCATTAACCAAAACGGCCAGAAATATAATCTTCCGTCTTTTGATTTTTAGGATTTGTGAAAATGGTATTTGTATCGGCAAACTCCACCACTTCTCCATTTAGGAAAAAGGCCGTTTCATCTGAAACACGTGCTGCCTGCTGCATGTTGTGTGTGACAATGATGATTGTATACTGTTTCTTCAATTCCAAAATTAATTGTTCTAGTTTTGCTGTAGATATAGGATCAAGCGCTGATGTAGGTTCATCCATTAAAATGATCTCCGGTTTCACAGCAAGTACTCTCGCCAATACAAGACGCTGCTGCTGTCCACCAGATAAGCCAGTCGCGATTTTCCCGAGGTTATCTTTTACCTCATCCCAAAGAGCTGCTGCCTGTAAACTGGATTCTACAATTTCATCCAACTTTTTCTTGTTTTTTTGTCCATGTATTCGTGGTCCATAAGCGATATTATCATAAATGGACATCGGAAACGGATTTGCCTGCTGAAAAACCATTCCGATTCGTTTGCGCAAATCTACTGTATCAATTTGGGGAGAAGTAATATCCATATCACCGACTAATATTTTCCCTTCCGTGCGCGTTCCAGTGATCAAATCGTTCATTCTATTTAGAGTGCGAAGAAAAGTGGATTTTCCACATCCTGACGGTCCGATTAAAGCTGTTACTTGATTTTGTTTTAAATCAAGATTGATATTTTTTAATGCATGATTGTTACCGTAATAAAATTGGAGCTGTTCAGTCCGTATAACGGTCTGCTCTTCTATAGGTTTCAAAAGTGTCACTGCCATGATTAATCCACCTCTTTATCCAAAATTCCCCGAGATGTAATTTTCGGTTCGCTCATTGTTGGGGTTTGTAAAAATTTGCTCTGTTTCTCCGTATTCCACGACCTCTCCCATATAGAAAAATGCCGTGTTATCCGAGATACGTGCTGCCTGTTGCATATTGTGCGTTACAATAATAATTGTGTAATCTTTCTTCAGTTCACCAATTAATTCTTCAATTTTCCCAGTTGAAACGGGATCCAGTGCAGATGCTGGTTCATCGAGAAGCAACACTTCAGGGTTCATTGCTACTGCCCTTGCTATACAGAGGCGCTGTTGCTGACCGCCTGATAATGCAAGTGCAGATTGATGAAGTTTGTCTTTCACTTCATCCCATAAAGCAGCTTTGCGTAAACTGTCTTCCACGATTTCATCAAGTTGGCTTTTATTTTTAATTCCGTGATGAGCCGGACCATAAGCAACATTTTTATAAATCGATTTGGCAAATGGATTAGGTCTTTGAAAAACCATACCGATTTGTTTTCTTACTTCAAATACATTTGCCATTGGTGAGTTAATATCGATACCTTTATATATAATACTGCCTTCAATTCTGCAGTTTTCGATTTCATCATTCATACGGTTTAAGCTGCGCAAATAAGTTGACTTACCACAGCCAGATGGACCTATAAGCGCGGTTACGCCATTTTTTGGAAAAGACAAAGAGATGTTTTTGATTGCCTCTTTCTGTCCATAGTAGACATATAGGCCTTCCGTCTCCATCGCAATGTCTTTCTCTAGATTTGGAACGGATTTTACCTGAGCAAGTCGTTTAGACTTATCATTTTTTTTATGCACTATTGTTTGGGTGGCCATTCAAGTGCCTCCTTTATACAAGCTTATTTCCTATCGAGTCTTACAACTTTTTTCATTTATTATGAGGAAGTCATTTTCTTATGAACAAGTCTACCAATCCAACGCGCACCAAGATTGAAGACCAAGATTGCCAATAAAAGTAGAGCAGCTGCGCCATCAGAAACCGCTCTGGCATCAGGCATGATTCCTTCTCCGTTTATTTTCCAAATGTGAACCGCCAACGTTTCTGCAGGCCTCATCGGATTCAGAGGTGATGTCGGCGAAAACGGGTTCCAATTTGTAAAATCAAGATTCGGTGTACTCATTCCAGCTGTATATATTAAAGCAGCCGCTTCACCAAACACTCTTCCCGAAGCTAAGACGATACCAGTAATGATTCCTGGAAGAGCTGCCGGCAAAATAATAGTCGTCATCGTTTCCCAGCGTGAGACGCCAAGTGCAAGCCCGGCTTCTCTTTGCTGTCTTGGTATGTTTCTAATTGATTCCTCCACAACACGAACCATGAGTGGTAGATTAAAAACTGCTAATGCTAGGGAACCAGATAGAATCGAGAATCCCCACCCCATATAAATAACGAAAAACAAAAAACCGAACAAACCGACGACAATGGATGGAAGTGAAGATAATACTTCAATCATCGTCCGAATAAAATCAGTGAACACATTCTTTTTTGCATATTCGGCCATATAAATACCGGCACCAAGTGAGATAGGCACGGTAATTAGCATGGTAAGGACAAGTAAATAAAATGAATTAAACAACTGCGGGCCAACTCCACCGCCGGCTTTAAATATTTGCGGAGGGGAGGAAATAAAATGCCAGCTTAGTTTTGGAATTCCATGATAAAGAACATATCCTAAAAGACTTGAAAGAATGAGAACAATAATGATAGCGATCAAATAAAAAGTAAACGTTGCAATACGGTCTGCTAGCTTTGCATTCATGCCTCTTTTCTCCCCTTTCCAATCATTCTGACTGCAATAATGAAAATCAATGACATGATTAGCAGTACGAGAGCAAGTGACCAAAGCGCATTATTTTCCGCTTGCCCCATGACGGAGTAACCCATGCCCATTGTCAAAATACTCGTTAATGTAGCACCAGGCTCAAATAGAGATGTCGGAATTACGGATGAGTTCCCGATAACCATTTGGACAGCAAGTGCTTCCCCAAAGGCTCGCGCCATACCAAAAATGACAGCTGTTAGTAAGCCTGGTCTAGCGGTTTTCAACACTACACGAAAAATGGTCTGCCAACGAGTTGCACCAAGAGCGAGTGATGCTTCACGAAGCTGTCTTGAAACTCCTCTTATCGCATCAGCAGATAAACTAGTAATGGTAGGCAAAATCATGACAGATAATACAACCGCCCCAGCTGCAATCCCAAACCCGCTTCCAGAAATATGATCTCTTATGAAGGGAACAACAACGGTCAAGCCGATAAATCCATACACAACAGACGGTATACCGACTAGTAGTTCTATGACAGGCTGCAAAATTTTCTTTCCAAAGTTTGGCGAAATTTCTGTCATAAAGACAGCAGCACCAATGGCTACAGGTGCAGAAATGGCAGCTGCTAAAAAAGTGACAGCAAATGATCCAAAGATAAAAGGCAGAGCCCCAATGATTGGTTTCCCTAATTCATTTACCGCTCCCGGATTCCATTTAAGACCTGTAAAAAACTCAACTACACTTCCTTTATTTATATAAAAGGTGGATAAACCTTTTGATGACACAAGAAAGAGAATAGCAAATGCTATTCCGATTGTTAAGCTGACCGCTGCTAGTGTCAGCATTTTACCGGTTCGCTCAATTCTAACTTTTTTATTCGGTTTTAATAATTGAGCAGAGTTATTTTCTACAATCTTCTCCAAAATGGCAGCTCCTTTCAGAAATTCTCATTTTCTTCATAAAGAGGTATAAGGGAGGTCACTTTAGAATTTTTTTCTAAGTTACCACCCTTTACCTATTATTTTTATATGATTTGAAATTTAGTCTTTAAGCGTTACTTAACATTTCCTTCTGCGTCACGTTCCACTTTCATTCCACTCACTGGAAGATATCCCATTTCGCCAAGCAGACTATTTTGAACATCATCTGATAAAATATAGTCGATGAATGCTTTTGTTAAGTCTTTTGCTTCACCATTTGTATACATATGTTGGTAAGCCCAAATTTTCCAAGTATCTGATTCAACGTTCTCTTGAGTTGGTTCATTACCATCGATAGAAAGTGGTAGGATGGAATCATCGAAATAAGAGAATGCTAGATAGCTAATGGCACCTTTTGTTTCACTAACGATTGTGCGCACTGTACCAGAAGATTCTTGTTCTAGGGCTTCCATAGACTCAGCGCCTTTAAGTCCGAACTTTTCGAATGTGGCACGTGTTCCAGACCCTTGAGGACGGTTGATAACTGAAATCTTAATGTCTTCCCCGCCAACTTCTTTCCAGTTCTTGATTTTCCCAGTGAAAATATCAACCAACTGATCTTGAGTAATATTTTTTACACCAACTTCAGGATGAACGACTGGTCCCATCCCTACTACTGCGACTTTATGGTCAACGATTTTGTCAGCAGGAATTCCTTCTTTTTCTTCAGCGAAAACATCAGAGTTTCCAATATCAACGGCACCTTCACTGATTTTGCTCAAGCCTGTACCACTTCCGCCACCCTGAACATTGATGACTGCACCAGGATTTTCAGCAGAGAATTGTTGAGCAGCTGCTTCTACTAAAAGTTGCATTGCACTAGAACCTACTGCTGTGATAGATCCAGTAACTGTACCTTTTGCTTCTTCTTGCTTATCTTTTTCAGCCGGAGCTGGTGTTTCATTATTCGGTTGCTGTGATGAATTTGATTCTGGCTGCGAGTTGCCGCATCCTGCCAAAGCTAATGTAAACATAAATACAAAAGCTAAAATTGCGAATACTTGCTTCTTCATGAGTAAACCCACCTTTTTTTTTTTGTAATCTATTATCGCCTTGCAAATATAATATAAACCTTCATAATTAATCTGGTATGAATGGTTTGTAAAGATTGTGTAAAGATAATGATTATTTTTGTAAAGAAGCCTCACTTTTTGCGGTGACATCGAAGCACTACTTTTTTAATTGATTGTATGTGAGATACAAAAGTGAAGAGGCTAAAAGTCTCTTCGTCTTGTCTAGACAGCGTAGCTGTGAACTATTTCTTAGAGATATCCATAATGTATCGAATTTATTATTTCCCGATAAGCAATAAAAAAATGCATCCTTCAAAAAGGATGCACGGATCATATTACGTTATTTTGTTTTTTAGGAAGGGAAACTATAAAGGTCGTGCCCACTCCTTCAACACTTTTAACTTCAATTTTTCCATTATGCGAATCGACTAGATGTTTGACAATAGCAAGTCCTAACCCTGTGCCACCAGAGCTGCGTGATCGGGCTTTTTCCACTCGATAAAAACGTTCGAAAATTCTTGGCAATTCTTTTTGAGCAATCCCGATGCCAGTATCAGAAATAATAAATTTAACAGCCTTATCCTCTTCTTTAATGCTAACAGAAATTTCTCCACCTTCTGGAGTATAGGCGATTGCATTTGACAGTAAATTTAAAACGATCTGTTGAATCCGATCCTTTTCTCCTTCTATCCAAATATCCTTTTTCTCCGGAAGAATAAGTTTCAAATTCTTTTTAGCTGCCCCTTCTTTTATCGTTTGAGCTGTACTTAAAACAGCTTCTGTTACATTTACTTTTTCAATCGATAGCGGGATGCCGTGGTGTTCGATACTTGATAAATAAAGGATATCTTTAATGAGTCTATGCAATCGGTCACTCTCTTTATAAATAATGGTTAAAAAGTCCCGGCATAGCTCTTCATCTTCCATTGCTCCATCTAGCAATGTTTCAGCAAATCCTTTTAAAGAAGTAATAGGTGTCTTTAATTCATGTGATACGTTTGCTACAAAATCACTGCGCATTTTTTCAAGCCTACGAATGTCTGTTACGTCATGTAGGACGGCAATTATCCCATTCACTTCGCCATTTTCACGTATATATGGTGCTAAATGAGCGTCTACAATTTTTTCTTTTGGATAATAAAAATGTACTTCATTTCTGATTTCATGGCCTGTTTTTAAACATTGATCAATCAAATTACTAAGTTCTTTACTTCTGCCTACTTCGGTATGATGCTTATTTGTAAAGGTACTTGGATCTTCTCCAAGCATTTGCCCCATTGCTCGGTTGGCTAATAATATTCGTCCCTCAATATTAACTAGCAACACTCCACTCATCATATTTGCAAGAACACCTGTTAGACGTTGTTCATTTTCATGGAGTTTATCCATCTGGCTTTTCAAACTAGAAGCTAGGACATTAATGGCATTAGCCAATTGACCAAGCTCACCTTTAGATTTCATTCTTACACGGGCTGTGTAATCTTTTTCCTTCAGTTTTTCAGAGACACTAATCATTTCTTCGATGGGGCCCGATATACTTTTGGCTAGTCTCATACCGATAAGACCAGTCAAAAGAAATGCTGCGAATAATACGAGAGCGATGCTGATCCATAAATTTCTTATCGCCTTCTCTATGTTTTCCATGGATAAGGAAACCCTCATGACGCCGGCCGTTTGATCATTTTCATTAATGGGAATTGCTATATACATCATGCTATAACCAAGCGTATCACTATATCTAATGGACAGCCCTGACTTTAAATGCTCTTTAAGGACTTGCTTTACCTCAGGACGTTTTGCGTGATTTTCCATTTTCAACGGATCATCTTTCGTATCCGCCAAAACAACACCATCTTTATCTATTATCGTTAAGCGTGATTGGATGGATGAAGATAAGAGTATGACTTTATTTTGCAGATCCTCAGCATGCAAACCTGTTTTATCCATCTCAACAGCATTTAACACTAAATGCGCAGTTTGAACCAACTGCTTTTCTTTAAGTTGATAATATGTATTTTTCATTAATTCCGCTAGAAAAAAGCCGGAAACAAGCAACAATAAGGACATTAATAATAAAAATGAAAACGTAATGCGAACCCATAATCTGTGCATCTTATGGTTTCTCCAACTTATATCCGAAGCCGCGAATAGTCTTTATATAAGCAGGCTGCTTCGTATCTGCTTCAATTTTTTCACGCAAATGACTAATGTGGACATCGACAATTCGAGAATCACCAGCAAAATCATAATTCCACACCGCATCTAAAAGTTGATGTCGGCTCAATACTTTCCCTTGATTATTTGCAAGATATAGTAAAAGTTCGAATTCTTTAGGAGTAAGATCAAGCTTCGTACCTGAGAGAACTGCTTCGTATTTTTCCGGAAAAATAGTAAGCTCTCCAATTTCAATGACTTCATCTTTTGCAACGTCATCAGAAATTTCGTTCATATTCGTTCTTCGTAAAATAGCTTTAACTCGAGCGATGACTTCTCTTGGGCTAAAAGGTTTCGTCAAATAATCATCTGCCCCGAGTTCAAGACCGAGTACCTTATCAAATTCATCGTCTTTAGCAGTTAACATTAAAATAGGCGTTTTTATTTTTTCTTGTCTTAACGTTTTACAAACATCCATTCCATCCATTCCAGGAAGCATTAAGTCCAGAATAATTAAATCCGGTTTTTCTGCCATAGCCATGTCAAGACCAGTCTTTCCATCTTCAGCTGTAATAACTGAATATCCAGCCTTCTCTAAATTAAATCGCAAAAGTGTCACAATCGAAGGCTCATCATCTACAACAAGTACTTTTTCCACCATCCATCCTCCTTTATTTTTTCGAGGGATAGGTTCTCTATTCTAGTTTAATGTACGGTTTTCATGTTGACCTGTCAATCTTCATCAAATTGACAATGTATTTTCGTATGATTAGCGGTAAAATTAGAATAACGATGTATTTCATCGTGAATCAGTGCGAGATCTTTGATTTTCTCATACGATTGAAAATGAATAGTGATTTTGCTATTATTAAGATTGAATGGAACTAAAAAAATATCTTTTAGTTCTTTATTTAGGCTCACTGTGACCGAAAGATTTCTCAGTTTTTTGGAGAAATTATCATAAAGATTTTAATATAAAGGTGGTTTTTTTATGTCATATGTTATCACTTCACCATGTCTAGGTGAAAAGTTTGGCGAATGTGTTGAAGTTTGTCCTGTCGATTGTATTCTCGAAGGAGAAGATATGTATTTTATTGATCCAGATCTTTGTATCGACTGTGGTGCTTGTCAAGCAGTTTGCCCGGTTGAAGCAATATATCATGAGGAAGATTTGCTTCCAGAAGACGAGATCTTTATCCAGAAAGCGAAAGAATTTTTCGCTTCTGCGGAATAATTTCACATATAAAAAGACAAGGTCTAGAGATTTTTCATCCCTTCACCTTGTCTTTTTTATTATCATAGCTTTACCCTTTGTAATCTCAATGCATTTAATACAACGGATACGGAGCTGAACGCCATTGCGGCACCAGCCAACCATGGTGCTAGGAATCCCATCGCAGCAATCGGAATTCCTAACGTATTATAGGCAAAAGCCCAAAATAAGTTTTGTTTTATATTACGGATGGTTTTGTGGCTCATATAAATAGAATCAGCGATACTGTTTAAGTCACCACGAATGAGTGTTATATCTGCTGCTTCCATCGCTACATCCGTCCCCGTTCCAATTGCCATTCCAATATCAGCCATCGCTAGTGCAGGAGCATCGTTGATTCCATCTCCTACCATGGCTACCTTTTTCCCAGTGCCCTGAAGTTTTTTTACTTCCTCTGCCTTTCCTTCTGGCAACACTTCAGCAATGACGTGATCAATACCCGCTTCTTTAGCTATTGCTTTTGCTGTTCGTGCATTATCACCCGTCATCATAATGACTTCAATTTTCATTTCTTTTAAGCGCTCGATTGCTTCTTTTGAAGTATCCTTGATTGTGTCTGCCACTGCTACAATCCCTGCAAAATTACCGTCAAAAGCTGCAAGCATGGCAGTTTTTCCCTCACTTTCATACTTTTCCATTTTAGCTAATGCATCCTGAATCTCGACATTATTTTCTTGCATGAGGCGTCTAGTTCCAACGAGAATTTCTTTTCCATCAATAATAGCTTTAATGCCGAATCCTGGAATTGCTTCGAAGGATGAAGGTTGTTTAAAAAGAATCTTTTTCTTTTTTATTCCATCCACAATGGCTTGAGCTAAAGGATGTTCCGATTGCTGTTCGGCAGATCCGATGAATGATAAAAACTCTATTTCGTTAAGATGGGTAGAAACATTTGTTAAAACTGGAGTGCCATTTGTGACGGTTCCTGTTTTATCTAAAATAACCGTATCAATTTTATGAGTTGATTCTAAATGCTCGCCGCCTTTAAATAAAATGCCATATTCTGCGGCTCTTCCAGATCCGGCCATTATCGAAGTCGGAGTAGCTAGGCCCAGAGCACAAGGACAAGCAATGACTAGGACTGCAATCATATTCTCCAATGCCTCAGCAAAATTTCCAGGCGCAACTCTCGTAAACCAAATAATAAATGTTAGAATCGCAATCCCAACTACTATCGGAACAAAAATACCGGAAATATGGTCTGCCAATCGTTGAATCGGGGCTTTTGACCCTTGTGCTTCTTCTACCACTTTGATAATTTGGGCAAGAGCCGTTTCCTTCCCTACCTTTGTTGCTTGCATTTTGATAAAACCATTTTTATTTATTGTTGCACCAATAACAGAATCCCCAGCAGTTTTATCAACTGGAACGCTTTCTCCAGTAATCATAGATTCATCAAAAGCTGACTCACCTTCGATAATCGTCCCGTCCACCGGTACTTTTTCCCCGGGTTTTACTAGTAAAATATCACCTTTCACTACTTCTTCAAGTGGAATATTAAGGATGGCTTCTTGACGCACGACTGTTGCTGTTTTCGCTTGTAATCCGATTAGCTTTTTAATTGCCTGAGAAGATCTTCCTTTTGCTTTAGACTCAAATAACTTCCCGAGAATAATTAGCGTAATCAAAACAGCACTCGTTTCAAAATATAAATCCATAGCATGAGCACCAGTGTTGATTGAGCGAATGACTAAAAACGCACTATAAAAATAAGCAGCTGACGTACCTAGAACAACTAACACATCCATATTGGCACTTTGATTGCGCAAGGCTTTATAGGCTCCGACATAAAATTGCTTACCAATATAAAATTGCACCGGTGTCGCTAGAGCCATTTGCACCCAGGGATTCTGTAACATTTTTGGCACGTAAATAAATGAAGTAAAGCTAAAATGTGATACCATCGTCCAAAGGAGTGGGAGTGAGAGTATTAGAGATAAAATGAATTTTCTTTCTTGTTTTTTAATTTCCCTTTCGCGATAATCGATTGTTTCTTTCTCGCTATCATCCTTTTTTACTACCGCTCCGTACCCCAATCCCTCGACTCGATCGATTAAATCCATTGTCGATAGGACGGAAGGATTATATTCGATCATCGCTTTTTCCAGAGTTAGATTTACGTTTGATTGGAGGACTCCGGACATTTTTTTCAAACCTTTTTCTATTCTGGTGGAGCAAGCGGCACACGTCATTCCCGTAATGACCAATTCTACTTTTTCAGTGACAACATCATAGCCTAGATCTTGAACTTTTTTCTGAATATCTTCAAAAGATACTTTCTCTTTATCATAATGAACAGTCGCCTTTTCTAATGCGAGATTCACATTGGCATCCTGCACACCATCAAGCTTCTTCAATCCTTTTTCGATTCGATTGGAGCACGCAGCACAAGTCATTCCTGTAATTTGAAATTGGTTTTCTGAAACATTAACTTTATTCATTTTCAGATCTCCTTATACCTATATAGGGTATATATTTTTGAAAAAAGAAAGCGTGCAATAAAGAGCACACGTCCTTTACGATTTTACCTCATACCCTTGATCATCAATCGATTCTTTGATTTCATCTACACTAACTTGCTGATTGTTAAAATCTACTTCAACTGTTCCACCTTCGAGATTTACTTTAACATTGGAAACGCCTTGAAGTTTTCCAACACTTCCTTCCACTGCTTTTACACAATGACCACAAGACATTCCTTCAACGTGCAACGTAATTTTTTCCATATTATCAGCCCCTATTATTTCTTCATAAGTTTTTGTATTGTTATAAGAAATTCGTCTAAGACATCCGTATCTCCTTCTTGGATTCTTTCAACGACACAATTTTTCATATGACCTTCAAGCAAAATTTTTGCTACACTATTTAACGCTGCTTGAGTAGCAGAAATTTGCGTAATCACATCATCACAGTAAGTATCATTTTCAATTAATCGTTTTATCCCTCGGATCTGCCCTTCCACTCGGTTCAGTCTCGTAACTAGGTTTTTTTTCACTTCTTCAGAATGATGACTTTTCCGAATCTCTGTTGATTCGCAGCAGGACTCATCCGAGAGCTGTTGAGGATCTAAATCGCGCGCCATTCATATGCCTCCTTTTTTATATATTAACATACCCCCATATGGTATGCAAATAAGAAATTATTTAAAAAAATGAACTATAGAAACGCCTATACACATATATCAATTTTGAATAAGATAAAACGAATATTATTGTTACAGCTAGGAGGGTAGAGATGTCAAACGAGAAAAAGCCAAAAGAAATTCATGTTGAAAACTTAATCATCCATGCTCAAAATGTTGAAGTCATTGACGAACGGCATAATAGGGAACGGGAAAGGGAAGCACCGCCAGTAAGAGATCCGTGGGGATTCTTCTGGGGTAGACCTGCAGAGGCTCCTCGAGTAGCAGAACAAGAAAACGAATCTAAAGCAGAAAAAGAAAACTAACATTACATGTGAAATTATAAGAACGGAAAGTGATTCGAATCACTTTCCGTTGTTATTTATAGGTCAGTAGGCTATGGTATCTTTTTTCATAGAAATGTCTCTATTATTTTATCTTGAATATGTACGGCGATATATCCATTGTGACCACACGAATGACATTTTCGCTTATGGGTACATTGATTCAGCCATTGTAAGCATAAGGCACACCTTTTTTGTGTACATGGTTACAATGAACCACTATATGTCCCCGATCTAGTTACTTCTGTACGATGTGATATCTTATCGCACCTTGCGATCATGTCGAAACATGAGAATCATGAAAATGCTAATCATCGTAAAAGCCGTTAACGCTAAAAATGGAATGGTAATGAATCCAAACCAGTTGATGTATTGAACATTGCATGGCACACCCTGGACACAAGGCTTGATCGATGCGAAGCCAGGGACTTTTTGTACTAAATAATGGTATAAAGATATCGTGCCCCCAATAAGGGATATCGGAAGAACATATTTCTTAATATGTCTTTCATTATAAAAAGCTGCAATGCCAAGAATGATTGTGAGAGGATACATAAATATTCTTTGAATCCAACAAAGTTCACAAGGAATATAACCTTTAATCTCACTAAAATATAAACTTCCTAGAGTAGCAACCACTGATACGATCCAAGCAAAATATAGGACTAATTGTTGAAATGAAAAGGACGATTTAGAATTATTCATTTTTATTATCCAAGCTCTTTTCAATTTGAGCTTTAATTGCATCGTAATCAAAAGGATCATCTAACATCACGCCGTTAATAATGATTGTCGGAGTGAATTGAATATTTACGTCCTTCACTAGCTTATCATCTATCATCACTTCGTCCAGCGTACCTTTTTCATTTATATCCTTTTTGAATTCGTCAAAGTCTATATTCGGAGCATAGGCTTTTGCAATCTCCACAAGCGTATCGGTCGTTACCCATTCCTCATCGTGATTTTGATTGGAAGGCTGTGCATCATAAATTCCTTTATGAAAAGCCCAAAAGTTTTCTGGATCTTGCTTGAAAACTGATTCAGAGGCAAGTGCTGCAAGGACCGATTCATTCCCATGAAAAAGGACGTTAATATATGTAAGCTTTGCTTTTCCAGTATCGATAAAATCTTCTTGAAGTTTTGGAAAAACTCTTTCCCCCCATGCTTTACAAGATGGGCATTTATAATCTCCAAACTCCACAATGGTTACAGGAGCATCCTCATTCCCTAATGTCGGTTGGTTTTCTAAAGAATTAAGGCTGACTTTTTCTTGATCCTTATCTTGACCTTTATTATTGACAACTAATACGAGTGCCACAATTATGGCAAAAATGACGACTGTGAACAATACAATCTTTTTATTATTCATTTAGCATCTCTCCGCATAAGTAACTTTAATGTCATTAATAGTATCATACCCCTTAGCCGTATGTAAATTAATACGATTTCCCATTTAATAGCCTTTGCTAAACTTGTATATTGATTTTTACCCCCACATCCCATTGGCCTATTTGTCGATAAGTAAACTGCTATATATATTTCTAATCGCAGGAATCTTGTGACTTACGCTCCAATCAATAAATGGGCAAAAAATCAACACTTTGCTTTAACAAAGGCTATTGAATAAGAAAGAAATTTTTAACAGATACTTTGAATAATGACTATTACCTTAAATGAGATGAGTTGAGAAAGACTATGTCTTTTTTCAAAAAAAATAGAAGAACCATAAGAAACAGTGTCAAAAAGGAAACACTTATTTTTCCAACCATAGAGGAAAATCTCCATTACATAGTGGAAGCCCTATACGATACAAATGATTTAAAAACACGCAAAATTACTTTTAATGGAATTCCAGGCATCATTATCTTTTTGGAAACAATGGTGAATTCCGAGGAGCTCCAGAGAAGTATTCTTATACCACTTTCTCAAGTAAACACTTTTCAAAGTATTGATGAGCTCATCACAAGTTCCGAGTTTACGAAAAGTAATTATATAAACATCGCTACAACCTCACTTCTAGCAGGAAATAGTGTGCTTTTTCTACAAAATGGAACCGAATTTTATATATTTAACACAATACAAATCAATTCACGCTCTCCAGAAGAACCCGAAAATGAAAAAGTGGTTCGCGGATCTCATGAAGGGTTCGTAGGGAGGCTTAATATTAATTTAAATTTAGTTAGATCTAGAATACGTAACCGCCAATTAAAAATAGAATACTTTCAACTCGGTTGGGAGACAAATACTCGTGTAGCGATAGTTTATATGGAAGGAATTGCAAATCCATCCATGGTAGATGAGGTTAAAAACAGAATTATTTCCATCTCATCCGACATGGTTTTTAGTCCGGGCTTTCTCGAGGAGTTTATTGAAGATAAACCATTCTCTCCTTTTCAACAAATATTATATACAGAGAGACCTGATCGTGTTGAAGCGCATTTAATGGAGGGAAGAGTAGCAATTTTATCTGACGGAACTTCTGACGTCTCAATTTTGCCTGTCACATTTTTTTCATTCTTTCAAACTCCTGATGATTTTAATATTAGATTTTTTGCTGGTTCTTTGTTTCGTCTATTAAGGATATTGAGTTTTTGGGGAGCTATCACTCTACCATCAATTTATATAGCTATTGTTAGTTTTCATTTTGAAATTATTCCAAGTGATGTCATAACCGTCGTAAAAGGATCTATCGAGAACATTCCATATCCACCTTTCATCGAAGCTCTAATCATGGCCGTCACGATTGAACTAATTAGGGAAGCAGGAATTAGACTTCCGACGCCCATTGGACAAACGATTGGTATCGTAGGGGGTTTAATTATTGGAGAATCAGTTGTGAATGCAGGCTTTGTATCTAATGTAATGGTTATTGTCATTGCATTAACTGCTATTATGTCATTCACTATTCCATCATACGAGATGAGTAATACAGTCCGCCTATTAACATTACCGCTCATGATTGCAGCCGCAACAATTGGATTCGTAGGAATTGTATTTTGTCTAATGATTATAGTGATCCATTTATGTAAATTAGAATCTTTAGGTACACCCTATCTTGCACCGTTAGCTCCATTACACGTTCCAAACTTGAAAGACTCGGTTGTCCGTTTTCCAATTTGGATGTTAAATAAACGCCAAAAGAATATTAAGCCTAAAAAAATGCGAAAGCAAAATCCGTCAAGGGAATGGGAAAAAGATGAAAAGTAAGCAGCATATTTCCCAATTTCAGCTTGTGCTAGTATTAATCCATGCCCAAATTGGAGTAGGGATCGTTTCTTTACCTTATAACATGTTCAATAAGGCTAATGGAGATAGCTGGATTTCTGTTTTAATAACAGGAGCGATTCTGCAAGTGATGATCCTATTGATTTGGGTTTTAATGAGCCGATTTCCAACTCGTCATTTGTTCGAGATGCTGCAAATACTGTTTGGGAAATTTATTGGCAAGTTGATTACGCTATTATATACCGGTTATTTTCTTCTCGTAGCAGTGATGGTGTTGGCAAAATACGGATATGTTATAAAGGTTTGGATGCTTCCATTAACACCAAAATGGTTAGTGTTATTACTCATGACATTAACTGCCATTTATATCGCAAAAGAAAACTTAAAAATATTAGGCCGATTCTTCTTTTTCGCATCCATTACATTACTTATATTTATCTTTATGTCAGCATACTCATTAAAATTTGCTAATGCAACTTATGTTCTTCCGATTGGGAGCCAAGGATTACTTCGAATTTTAAACGGAATTCGTGCAGGGTTTCCCTCTTTTCAAGGATTTGAATTATTAATGATTTTATTTCCATTTGTACAAGCGGATCGTAAAAGTGTTTTAAAAGCTGCAACGATTGCCAATGTATTTGTCACCTTCTTTTACTCGTTTATCGTCCTTACTTGTTTGCTGTTTTTTAGTCCCCAAGAAATGAAGCTTGTCCCAGAGCCTGTTTTATATTTAATTAAATCATTTTCATTTAATATCATCGAACGGCCCGATTTGATCTTTACATCTATGTGGATCGTTTTAGTTGCTACAACATTAATGAGTCTACTATATGTCTCTTCTATAGGTCTTTCTTTTGTCATGAATGCAAAAAGTCATCAATACTACACATATATTATTGCAATTGCTTGTTTTTTGATTGCACTTATTCCAGAAGGAAAATTCGATATTGAAGCCTTAGGTAAGATCAATCAAAAACTTGTTATCTTTTTTGCTTTCGTGCTTCCTATTATTTTTCTGTTCATTTCCTTCATTTTTAAAAAGAAAGAACGGAGGGACAGTAAATGAAACATTGGATTCTCCTTATATGGATGACTATTTTCTCCACCATCCTTGTCGGTTGTTGGGATCAGCGTTTATTGAAGGATAGCAGCTTAATATTAGCAATCGGATATGATCAATTAGATAATAAAATAATGACGACAATTGCCCATCCTCTATCATCATTAAGTGGTCCAAATCAGAGCTCCCCTCCACATGTGAGTGAGATTCTGTCTGCATCAGGCGACACGGCACGGGATGCAGAAGTCCATATGGAGAGAAAAGTTCCTGAGAAATTTGATATGTCAAAAGTAAAGGTTATATTACTGGGAAAAGAGCTTGCATCTCATGGTATATTTTCTATTTTAGATTCGACATATCGAGATTTAAGAGGTCCATTGAATGCAAATGTCGCTATTATTAAAGAAAACGCTAAAGATGCCTTGTCCATCAAAGTGCGTGAATCCATGACAATTAGCGACTATTATTCACAATTGCTCCATACGTCTGAACAAGGTGGGATAACAAAAAATGAAAATGTACAGGGTATTTTTCCAATCATTTTATCGCAAGGAAAAGATTTTGTTGTGCCGTATTTAACTATAGAGAAAGAAGAAAATAAAGCAAGGTTGAATGGATTGGCGATGTTCGATGATGATAAATTTTCAGGTACGTTGGGCTTGAAGGAATCGAGCATGTTTCTAATCCTATCCGATAACAAGAAGAAAAACTTGCCACTAAATTTTAAAGTTAGCAATAATAATAAAAAAGAAGATATAAACTTTGTAAGCGTTCAGGTCCTAAAGATAAAAAGAAAAATTAAAATCGATGATACAGATGGCAATGTTAAAGCAAAAGTGAAAATAAATGTTAATTTATCTATTGAAGAATATCCTGAAGACGATTTATATGAAAAAAAGAAAATTGAAAAACTTAATATAAAGATCCAGAAAAATTTAAATGAACTGGCAGAAACCACGGTAGAGAAAATGCAAAAAGCTAATTGTGATGCCCTTGGTATTGGCCAAAGAGTAAAGGCACATCACCTTGAAACATGGAAAACACTAAACTGGAAAAAAGTCTACCCGGAAATCCCGATAGAGGTAGAATTTACATCCGAAATCATCCAGCATGGGATTATTAATTAGAGATCTTAATGATTTGTATAAAAACCCCATTCAAAATGGCTATTTTGAATGAGGTTTTTTTATATCTAAAAATACATTAATGAATATAATCGCAGAAGTATTTAGAGGTAAGTATCTAAAGTAGGGTAAAAAACAGAGAAAGGCTAAACTGACTTCTAATTCGATAGAAAACGAATAATATATAAAAGCAGAAAACGATAAGGAATGATTTGTAATGAAGAGAACACTAATTCCTGAAGATCTTTTTGCATTAAAAATCACTAGTGATCCACAAATTTCTCCAGACGGGAAGAATGTTGTCTATGTAGAAACAAGGATGGATCCGATTACCAATTCATATAACAGCCGCATCTGGATCGTTCCCACTTTTGGTGAGACAGAACCACGCCAATTCACCTCTGGTCCTGGTCATGATTATGCACCTCGTTGGTCGCCTGACGGCAAATGGCTCGCTTTCGTATCTACTCGGCGGCGACATCCTCAGCTTTGGGTCATGTCCAGTTCGGGTGGAGAGGCCGAGTTGCTTTCTCATATTCCGTACGTTGGTGGTATTCCTGTTTGGTCGCCGGACAGCCAAACCATTGCTTGTGTCGTCCGTGTAGGTCCTGAAGGTCCTGAAGAGAAGCTTAATACGCCAAGACAACGTTTTTCAAAAAATGTACTCGTCATTGATCATCTTGAGTATAAATTGGACACGACTGGTTATTTGGTCGGGAAACACTGGCACCTATTCACTATTCCTGTTATAGGTCCGGATCGTGGCAAGTTCAAGCAACTTACGTTTGGCGACTATAACTACTCTTCACCGGCTTGGTCTCCCGATGGGAAGTACATAGCAGTTGCCGGTAATAAGACTCCTGACCGGCTGGACCTAGCTTTAATCAATGATATATGGGTAATTTCAGCCGCAGGGGGAAAGACAAGAAAGCTTACTCGAAGTCAAGGCCCTGCTGACCATCCAGCATGGTCGCCTGATGGACAAATGATTGCTTATGTTGGACATGATCGATCAAATGGGAGTTATACGAACTCAGGAATTTGGCTAGTACGTTTAGCTGGGGGAGGACCTTGGGAATTAACTGCTGGTTTCCCATATCCCATAGGTGATAAATCTATTGGGGACATCCGTGGTCATAAGGAACCTACGATAAGCTTAACATGGACTGCAGATGGCAACAGTATTTATACATGCGTAAGTAAAGCAGGAGCGGTTCATCTTTGGCTTTTTTCAATTCAAGATAATAAAGCTATCCAAATGACCTATGGAAATTTAGTCATCTACAATTTTTACATCCATAAAGAAACTTTACAGGTAGCTATGGCTATTACTACAACTACACTCCCAAATGACATTTGGATTGCTGACATCTTTGATCAAACAACGATTTCTAACGAACGGCGACTCACTAGAGTAAACGAGGATCTGCTCAGTCGTATCGAGATTTCCGAGCCCATCCGTTTTACCTCGAGAACGAAAAATGGTCCTGAAGTCGAAGGGTGGATTTTATATCCACCTAGTTGGGTTCCTTCAGGAGATCGAATTCCAGCAATTCTAGAAATTCACGGTGGACCAATGGTCATGTATGGATACGTCTTCTTTCTCGAATTTCAGTTACTGGCGGCGCATGGCTTTGCTGTAGTTTACACCAACCCTCGTGGGAGCATGGGCTATGGGCAAGAGTTTGTCGCAGCAATCCGTGGAGATTGGGGAAACTATGATTATGCGGATTTGATGGCTGCAATGGACAACGCTCTTTCGAAGGGAACACTTGACCCTAACCGTCTTGGTGTTGCTGGCGGAAGCTACGGAGGGTATATGACAAACTGGATCGTTACTCAAACCCAACGTTTTAGAGCTGCAGTTTCCATGAGAGGTATCAGTAATCTATATAGTTTTTTTGGTACGTCTGACGGAGGATTTTTACAGGCCGACAATTATGGAGGGCCGCCATGGGTGTTGCCTGAAAAATATATGGAGCAATCGCCAATCAAGTACGTGGCAAATGTACGAACTCCGCTCTTGATCATTCATAGCACCCTGGATTTTCGGGTTCCTATTGAACAAGGAGAGCAATTTTATACAGCCTTGAAGTTTCAGGGACGAAATGTGCGTATGCTTCGCTTTATTAACGATACTCATGAGCTATCACGTTCTGGAAATCCATGGCATCGAGTGATTCGATTGGAACATATTCTCGACTGGTTTCAAAGGTATTTATCACCTACGGAAATTGAATAAAAAACATCCGACCACTTGCGGATGTCTTATTTTTGTCCTTTGTTACATAGGTAAAGTCATGTCCTGCATTACTTTTTCTTGAATCTTTTTAAAGCTATCCTTTCCAAACACATTATGGGCTTTTCTCTCTAATTCATTTATTATTTCGTCGTTCTCCATTAAAGTCTCTCTTATCCGTTGGATCAATTGAAGAGCGCTTGGTCCGGTAACACGATTGGCTACACGTTCAAGAAGAACTTTCGCATCTACGGAAAATTTAGGAACAAAGCTAAGGCACATTACGATATTGAGTTGAAGTGCTTTACTATATTCTTTTGTGAAAGCACGGCGAACTCCTCCTCGAACACCTGCATAACCATATGAAATTTCAGACACAGCCCGATAAAATAGAATCATCCCATCTGCATGACTTGAGTCTTTGTTTAATCGGAGTTCACTTACTAAGGATGTTAATCGCTTTACTATTTGATGGGCTTCTTCAATTGATCTCCACCAATCCAGTAATCGTCTCTGTTCCTCTTCACTTAATGTTAAAGCTAGTGTATCTGGCATTTTTTCTCCCCCTTTATTTTGTCCTATAATCGTGGGATTGCTTGTATATTCTCGATTCGTGTACGTATAGAGTCCCATTCAGGTCCAAGCAAAGCCTGACCAAGTTTTATAGCTTCATTGATTCTTAATTCAATTTGATAATTTAAATAACGGCTTTGCTCTACCAGATGATAAACATCAGGGTTTGCTTTTTTTACAGCCAGTTCAAAATTAGGACTTAATTGTTTTACACTAATCCCCAGAGTATCAAGGTCGAACACTAGCAATTCTTTTACAAGTGATATAGATTCACCATGACGAATCCGATTAATCGTTCCTTGAACTGCATCAAACCCATAGCCAATATCAGCTACAGACGCATGGTATGGGTTTAGTCCAGGTGCCGCTCTCATAGATGGGACAGCTCGAAAACCCGTCGTAATAGAGCAAACTACTTCTTTGGCAGCCATCCCTTTTTCTAAAGCAGCATAGATGGCATCAAGATACGCAGCTTGCTCATTGTAGTTCACTCCTGAAAAGTTCATTTAATCTTCTCCTTACACATATTGGCTAAGAAGCAAGGGCAAGTGCCATTGCTTCTTATTTATATATATAAAAATTAACTCTACAAAGTGAACCTTACCGACCAAATTATTATTTCCGTTCTAAATCCTCGTCTTTGAAAGACTTTAATTTGTGCTATTAATCAAGCCAACAATACTCTCGTTTTATACATAGACGTGAAGAATTCATTTGTTTAAATACTAATAAAACTTGATCACGTAACAAGGAACAAGCGTCTTATCATGGTAAAATCCCATCGTATATGTGGGTCTTAATGATAAAATCAAATAGATGTGCGAATAATAACAAAAAAATAAGAGAGGGATGTTTTCATATGACAAATGGCTTTCGTCATTTACATAAGCTGAAGGACTTAGCCCCTGAACAGGAACAAGCCTTTACCGAATTTAATGATGCTGTTTTTCAGGAAGGTGCCCTTACTAAGAAAGAAAAAGAAATTATAGCCGTAGCCATTGCTCACGTAATTCAATCCCCTTATTGGATTAATTCTTATACAAAAAGAGCGAAACAGGAAGGTGCCTCACTCGAAGAACTTGTCGAAGCAGCATTTGTAGCATCAGGCATTGAAGCAGGTGGAGTGGTAACACATAGTACCCACATTCAAAATGCACAGAATCCCGAAGCAGAGGATGTCCTTTATGCAAGATCTAATTTAAAACAACTTAGTTTCATTGGTAAAAATGCTCATATAGGTTTCCGAGGCTATTCTAATTTCAGTGCCACCTCAACGAAAGCAGGAACATTAAGTGCGAAATTCAAGGAAACAATTGCCGTAGCGGTAGCCCATGCAACTCAATGCCCCTATTGCATTGATGTCCATACGAGAAATGCAGTAAAAGCAGGAGCCACTAATAAAGAACTTTCTGAAGCTGTTCTAGTTACTTCTGCTTTACTTGCTGGAGGAGCCTATGCATATTTGGACAACATGATTGAATGCTATGAAGAATAATAAAATTAAACCTCCTCAAATATTGAGGAGGTTTAATTTTATTATTAACAAGGTCTCTTTAAGTTAAAGTAGCTCGTTAGCCCTGAAAGGTAATAGAAAGATAACTTCATCACAATCTAGATGATTTATGAATAATAACTTCAAACCGCCTTTTCGGGCATATACATATCTCTTTTTTCTATAAACAAAATACCAAGTTCATGATGATCTCCTTCGTAAAGAGCACGTTGAACGAGACGAATCTCACCATTTTTATCGAAAACTTCAAGCTTGCAATAGGCACGATTTTTTAATAATGCTTCATATAAATCCTGTTTATTATGTACTTTTATATTGTTGCACGTTTGAATAATCTCACCCGTTTTTAATCCCATTTTATCTGCAGGAGATTCCGGGAGTACATCCAATACCATAATCCCACTATTTTTTGGTGTGAAATAATATAATGTAGAACCTTCACGTACCCTGTGAAAATATGAAATTAATAGCCTTCCAATTATAGCTAAGAAAGCAGCGATTGCCGGGATATAATACGGCATTAAAAAACTGACGGAGCCAATGGCAGTAATGACGATACCGAGACTAAGAACATGTTTACCCAACCTTTTTACAACATTTCCAGGCAGTGTCGTTTGAATTTGTTGCTGAAATCCTAATAGAAATGGAACTAAAATGAAAGAATAGCTTTCTGTTCCCCAATTAATAACCGGCCACCACTCAAACGGAGCATTAATGGGACCACTTGGAAGAAAAAGAAAGAACGGCAATAGCCATAGTCGCTTCGTCTGGAGAGCTCCTACTGTTAATCCCCTTCTACTTTTTCTTAGTTTAGGAGATACGTCTTTTAGACCATTTTTTAACATGAGTATTCCCTCAGTAATTGTGAGAATACCTAGCAAAATTGCAGTCCCCATGAAGAAACTCGGATCTATAGATGTTAATGAATTATTAAAATAAGGAATTTCAAAACTAAATATATGGGCGACAAATAAAAATAACAATGCCAACCCGATAGTAAGAGCTGGAGATAACAGCCTCGCATTCCCAACCAAACCTAATATTAATGTCAAGATGGCAATAAATGCGATGATAGGAAATGGAATAGTCAAACCTAGTGAAACGAACAGTAATGATAAAATAAGTCCCGCAGCGAATCCGGCTGGAAGTAATGACTGTAATTCATGGAAAAGACCATGAACCCTCACATGAAAATCTCGACGCTCCCTTTTGACTCTAAAATACCCCGCGGTTATAGCAAGTAAAATTGAAAAGTATAAGATCGGATGAAGAAACAATCGACCAATTCCCTTTGCGATTTCAAGCAACCATATTTCCGCCATACTCCCACATCCTTTTTTTCGGAAAAATACTTACCTACTATTCTATCAGAACTTTCCGGAAAAAAGGACATAAATTTAGAAAAGCGGAAGTGCCTTGTTCCTAGACAGACAAACTTCAGATCCTTTTTAGGAAAAAGGACCTGAAGTTTGCTAGTTAATAGTCGGTAGAGCTGACAATGTTAAGTCTAGGCATTGATTTTATTATGAATTATTATCGAAACGTCTTTAATGCCACTTGTAATTGTAAATCATTTTTTTCATCTTGAATGGCGCTGATGATTTCCTCTTCTAATTTCAATGCGGTTTTTTCATCGATACGACCAGTTACGGGAATATTTTTAATTGATTGAAACGCCTTAACCGCTCTCTCAGTTTGCTCGTCAAAATATCCATCTTGTCTTCCTGTTCCATAACCTAGTGCCATCAGCATTTCTTGAGCAATCGTCACATTCTCGTTATTCATATCATGGGCAAGAGTTTCTTCTAGCTGTAAAGAATGAGCATGAAAATAAGCAGGTTGTTCTACTTCAATCGTCGGTTTTATTCCTTTTCCATGGATCCAATTCCCATTTGGAGTTAACCATTTAAACATTGTCAATTTAATATTGCTGCGGTCATCTAAAGGTAATGCCTGTTGTACTGTTCCTTTTCCAAAGGTTTTCTTTCCAACTAACGTATAGCCTTCGATTTCATGTAAGGCACCCGCCAATATTTCTGATGCCGAGGCACTTCCTTCGTCGATTAGGACCGTAATCGGATACGATTTTTTCTCTTTTAAACCAGTAAAATATGGATTTTTCTTTCCTGAGCGCTCTTTAATTTGTACGTACGGTTTCGAATCCGTTACTATTTGAAACAAAATATCCTCCACACTCGAGAGCATCCCACCAGGGTTTCCGCGCACATCAATGATGAGTCCCGATATATTCTGTTCCTCTAATTTCCGCAACTGTGTTGAAAAATCTTTTGCTGTTCCTTGTGAAAATGACGTTATTTGAATGAATCCAATATTCTCTCCGTAACTTTTTTTCAAATCTGAAAAAACGGTTAATACAGGCACTTTATCTCTTGTTATTTCTACGTTTAAAGGCTTCGACAATCCAGTTCTAACGATTTCAATTTTTACAATAGATCCTTTTTCTCCACGAATTTTCTTGGATGCTTCATATACATCAAGACCTTCTACTGATTGACCATCAATGCTGATGATTTGATCTTTTGCTTTCAGTCCAGCCTTTTCAGCAGGTGAGTTTTTAATTGGTGAAATAATGATAAGCTTCCCTTCCTGAATCGCAATCTGTGCTCCAATTCCGTCGAAGGAGGAATCTAAACTATCATTAAATCTTTCCGATGCATCTTCATCCATATAAACAGAATAAGGATCCTGCAAAGTGCCGACCATTCCTTGAATAGCCCCTTGTATAAGTTGTTCTTGACTAACATCTTCTACATAAGATTTTTGAATTAATTCCAATGCATCCTCAACTTTGTTCAGCCCTTGGGTTCTCTCTCTTTCAGTTATTGCGTCTTGGTTCGATTCAACTTTTTCCTTGCTAAAATCCATCGTTCCCGGCGGCAATATCCATAATAAACTACCATATGTACCAGCCGCGCCCAATAATAAGGAGCAGATTGAAATGATGACTAGCCATCTATTCTTCATGTTTTTCCTCCTCCGCCGCTCAAGCAATGACACTGCATTCTCAAGAGTTTTTCCATACATCCTATGCAGCAAGAGGACAAGTTATGTGAAGAAACGTGTGTTAATGGGCTAGGAAAAAATGAAGTGCGATTTTTTCAAAGATGAGATTGACTCCTATTTTGAATCATACGATGATACCCACTATTAGACCAAGTACCTAGGGCCGGTCTTTACCCAGGATACAACTTATATTGGACAAAATGCTTCCTGCCTTGCGAATTTTGTCTATTATAGACCTCTTATTGGACAAAACGCTTAGTCCCTTACGAACTTTGTCCATTATAGACCTCTTATTGGACAAAATGCTTAGTCCCTTACGAACTTTGTCCATTATGGACCTCTTATTGGACAAAACGCTTAATCCCTTACGAACTTTGTCCATTATTAACCTCTTATTGGACAAAAACGCTTCCTGCCTTGCGAATTTTGTCTATTATAGACCTCTTATTGGACAAAACGCTTAATCCCTTACGAACTTTGTCCATTATAGACCTCTTATTGGACAAAACGCTTAGTCCCTTACGAACTTTGTCCATTATGGACCTCTTATTGGACAAAATGCTTGATCCAATACGAACTTTGTCCATTATCAATTTATCGCTTTTAATTGGACCACTTCTTCCGAATCAACCGCACTAAGTCGACGCCCCTTTCCCCATTACAAAAGGACTAAGAAACGAGTCTCAGTCCTCTTCAATCACAAAATTATTTTACAGTTGTAGCAGCTACTGCTTTTGCAATTGCTTGCTCAAGGTCGCCAGTGATATCTTCCAGCGCTTCTAGGCCGACTGCCAAGCGGATTAATTCTTCTGTTACACCCGTCAATTTCAATTCTTCAGCGCTAAGCTGTTGGTGAGTTGTAGATGCCGGATGGATAATTAATGATTTGGCGTCTCCAACGTTTGCGACGTGAGAGAATAGCTTCACGTTATCAATTGTCGCTCTTCCTGCGTCACGACCGCCTTTAATACCGAATACGACGATCGCTCCCGCTCCTTTAGGGAAGTATTTTTTCGAAAGTTCATAGGATGGATGATCTTCCAACCCTGGATATGACACCCACTCTACTGCATCGTGTTCTTGTAAGTATTTTGCGACCGCCTTTGCATTTTCAACGTGTTTTTCCATACGAAGGTGTAGAGTTTCTAGACCTTGTAAGAAAATAAACGCATTGTCAGGGCTTAAGCAAGGTCCGAAATCACGAAGTAATTGAACTCTAAGCTTTGTCGCAAACGCAGCTCCAGGAACATCGATGCCAAAGCGGATTCCATGGTAAGTATGATCTGGCTCTATAAAATCAGGGAACTTTTCATTATTCCAATCAAACTTTCCGCTATCTACTACAACTCCTCCGATTGCTGTTCCATGACCGCCAATCCATTTTGTTGCGGAATGAACAACGATATCTGCACCAAACTCAATTGGTCTGCTCAATACAGGAGTAGCGAAAGTGCTGTCAACGATTAATGGAATGCCGTTTTCATGAGCTATATTAGCAACAGCTTCTACATCAAGAATATGAAGGCTTGGGTTTCCGATTACTTCTGCGAAAAGAGCTTTCGTTTTAGGAGTAATGGCTTTTCTAAAATTCTCAGGATCTTTCGGATCAACAAACTTTACATTTATACCATACTTCGGTAGAGAAACAGCGAACAAATTAAACGTACCACCATATAAATCTGTGGCAGCAACAATTTCATCACCTGCGCGAGCAATATTTAAAATTGAAAAGGCAATTGCCGCCATTCCGGATGATAAAGCAACAGCAGCTGTTCCACCTTCAAGTTCTGCAACACGTTTTTCAAATACATCTACAGTCGGGTTCATAATACGGGAATAAATATTTCCTGTAACTTCTAAGCCAAATAATTTTTGTGCGTGCTCTGTATTTTCAAAAACATACGAAGTTGTTCTATAAACTGGAACTGCACGTGCGCCCGATTCATCAGGCACTTGACCTCCATGAAGTAATACCGTTTCTTGTTTGTAATTTTCTTGACTCATTTTTCCATCCTCCTAATTTAAAGTTAGTTGATTCGAAAACTTGGTTTAAAAGTTCTCTTGTAAAACTAAAAACCCTCTTCCATAAGAAGAGGGCTTATAATCAGTTTCCTCCCCTTATCTACCAAATCACTAATGATTTGTAGGAATTAGCACCTTTTCAGATATAAACATCTGAAGGTTGCCGGGCATCGCAGGGCCTATTCCCTCCGCCGCTCTTGATAAGAGTGATATTAATATTCATTTTTAAATTTTCTATAAACTCTTGAAAACTAGTATATATGAAGGCTAATCAAAAAGTCAACACATTTTTTGTTTATTGAAGAAATCACTTTAAATCCTTTACCAATTTCTCCATCATTTCTTCATCCATTGGTCCTAAAATCTTCTTTTGGATAACCCCATTCGTACCAATCAAAAAACTCGTAGGAATTGGAATAATTCTATACTTGTCACCAACTTCTCCCTCTTCATCCAATGGAACATGAAAAGTGAGCCCATAGTCTTCGATGAATTTCTTTACCTTTTCAGGTCCATTCCCGCCTTTTTCATTAGCTGTTAGATTTACTGCAATGATTTCTACATTTAATTTCTCAGCATTTTTTTTATAAAAATTCTCCATATGCGGCATTTCCGCTCTACATGGAGGACACCAAGTTGCCCAAAAGTTCAATATGACTTTTTTTCCATTAAAATCAGACAACCTAATCTTTTCACCATCAAGCGTCATAAGCTCAAAATCGGGAGGAATATCCCCTTCCGTTACACCCTCATTGTACTCCTCCATGCCTTCTACATCATTAGGAGAATCAATATAATATTGTTCTTGTAATGCAATATCCTCTTTCTTTGCGCGGGCATCCTGAATAATATTTACGATTAAAACACATGCAAGTAAAGCAACTAGCGTTAAACCAAAGATTTTCTTAGTCACGTTTCGGCCTCCTTATTTTTGCTAGTATGCTTAATATCATTGCGATTATAACATATGTAGCGATCGGCAATGTTAGTAATTGATTTTGCATAGAATAAAAGAAAGCTAGTACTCCAATGTATAAAACTAAGATTTGAAGTTGCCAAATCAACTGTTTTTCCTTCAATAGGGATAAAATGATAACTAATGTTCCGATTAATAGATGGACGAGTTGCCACATAATCGTTACGTGTGATACATATGAGGAAACTACTTCGTTTATAACGATGAATAAGAGCCAAGCCTGAACAAATTCTTCTATCCTTACCTCATTATTCTTCACGTAAAAATATGTATACACAATAGCCGTGGCTACTCCCAGCCAAAAACCTTTTATTCCTCCATTAAAATAAAGAATGGAGAGCGGATTTGCTAAGATCATTTTGAATTGAAATAGAATTACACTTAACTTCCACGTAATAATAAAAGTAAAGACAACATTCCCATACCAATTAGCTGTATCTTTTCGTTTTCGAAGCGATAAAAAAACTCCAGCCAGAATAAAAGCAGATAGTATGGAGACCCAAGAGGCAGGGAAAGATAAAGTTCCAATCGTATACCAAGTCAATTTATACCAACTCACTTTTCTAACTTTAAACAAAGTCGTACATTGATAAACCTAATCAATTATAGTATTGGAGAAAGGAGGCGTGAGAGAGATTCTTTGAAACGTATTATGAGTGAACGATTATGATATTCTTCTATGGTTAACTCCCGTGAATGTTCCATATCATCTTTATAAATATCAACTAGCTTCCTAACTAAAACTTCATCGTATAAAAATGCATTCACTTCAAAGTTTAGGCGAAAGCTTCGAACATCGATATTCGCTGTTCCGACTGTAGCAATTTTCCCATCAGCCACCATCGTTTTGGCGTGTATAAAGCCTTTTTCATATATGTATACTTTTGCGCCTGTCTTTAAAAGTTCCCCCACATTTGACAAAGTTGCCCAGTAAACAAATGCGTGATCAGGTTTATTCGGAATCATCAGTCGAACATCTACCCCGGATAGAGCAGCTATTTTTATGGCATCGAGCACACTTGTATCGGGAATAAAATACGGTGTTTGAATATAAATGTATTTCTTTGCCGATGAAATTAATTTTATCATTCCAAATTTAATCTGCTCCCACTCCGAATCTGGGCCGCTTGAAACAATTTGAACATCCGTCGCTCCGAGTGGTTCGAGCTCAGGAAAAAGTCGATCCTCATAACGAATTTTTGTAGCGGAAGCTTGATTCCAATCTAAAATAAACCGTGTCTGCATCGCATATACGGCTTTCCCACTAATCTTCAAATGGGTGTCGCGCCAATAACCAAATCTTTTATTTAACCCTAAATATTCGTCTCCGATATTGAAACCGCCAATATATCCAATTTCCCCATCAATAATGGCAAGTTTCCGGTGATTTCTAAAATTAACCTGCAAATTCAGGTGCGGCAAGATGGCTGGGAAAAAGGCACTTACCTTTCCTCCAGCCTCAATTAATGGCCTGAAAAACTTCTTTGGAAGGCGCCTTGAGCCCATCGCATCGTATAACACTTTAACCTCGACTCCCTCTTTCGCCTTTTTCGTGAGGGTATGTAGAAGTTCTTTACCTAACCTATCATTACGAATAATATAATAAACAATATGTATATGTTCCTTCGCGTTTTTTATATCATCTAATAAAGATTGAAATTTATGTTCACCATCAGTAAAAATTTCAACATGATTATCTTGTGTCAGTACAGCCCGATCATTAACAAGTAACATATAAATCAAATCTTGGTATCGGGAGGTTCTATTATCGTTAAACACAAACTCCCCTTTTTGCAATAACTCTATTTGATATTTCGTTATCTCCATAATCCCAATCTTGTTAGTGTCTTTCCATTCGAAAATTTTCCTTCGGCTTAAATTTTGTCCAAAAATTAAATAGAGCACGAAACCTGCGACAGGAATAAAAAATAAAACTAATAACCAAGCCCATGTCGCTCCAGCATCCCGTCTTTCGAGAAATACAACAAAACCAGCCAAAACAATATTTAATAGAAGGAAAATACTTAACAAAACAGCCATGATTGACGTAATCGTCATATATAGCCCCTCGCATCCAGTAATCTAGTCTAAGTCAATTTCCTATATTTTAGCATATTTACCAATATGAAAGTACTAAATGAACCTTTGCAATACATAGAAAAGCGCAAGCGGCTTGCTCATCGACGTACAGGTTAATGGACGAGAGTCTGCTGACGTTGGCACAGGATCGTATTTCTTTTTCGGCCCCGATTGCGATATAGGAGCTATACTAGACGAATCGAAGCTGACTTATCTTAGGAAAATGACGAGAAGTTTGCTATTCTTGGGCTGGACAGCGCAAGTCGAATTGCCGAATATTAAAAACTGATCTTTCTTTAAAAACATAAAAAACCGCACCCTATTGGATGCGGTTTTTCATCGTTTAAAAACTGATATATCTACGTGGGTCAACGGCATTAGATTTAGACATATTCCAAAGACCTACGTGGAGTTCAAAATGTAGATGCTGTCCATATGAATGTCCAGTATTCCCCATCACGCCTAACTGCTGGCCTTTTGATACGACTTGACCCTCGCTGACACTTCTGCTTCTCATATGAGCATAAACAGTCTCATATGTTTGTCCATTTAAATGATGCACAACAAAAACAACATTACCATAACTGGAAGAAGTGTACGATCTACTTACAACTCCATTTGCTGCGGCTACAATTGGAACTGGACCGGATGCAGCAATATCTACACCAGCATGCATAGCACCCCAACGGCCTCCGAAACCTGAAGATATGTATCCAACCGCTGGTCTTGAGAACAATCCAGATGAGACTGGCGGTTTTGAAACATTGTTAGAACCACTATTACTTTCTTGTCCACTTGTCCCACTATTATTATTATTATTATTATTAGCTGATTCGGCAGCTTCTCGAGCTTTGCGTTCTTCTTCTGCTTTTCGGGCAGCTTCGGCAGCTATCCGCTTTTCTTCTGCAATTCTATCTTTTTCTAGCGTTATGGCTTTCTGAAGAGCAACTTCTTGAGCTTTCAATAATTCGGCTTCTTCTTCCATAGACATTTTTTCACTTTCGAGATGCTTCTTCTGAGCAGCTAATTCTTTCATAATTTGAGCTTTTTTAGCATTTTGATTTTTCAAATCAGCTTTCAAACTTTCTAATTCTTTAAGCATGTCATTTAAACTAGCAAGCTCTTTTTCTACTTTTTGCTGATTCGCTTCTAGCATTGCTTGATCTGCTTTTTGTTCTTCTATAATTTCCTTATCGGCGTTCACTAGTGTCGATATAACTGAAATACGATCGATAAAGTCACCGAAACTCTCTGCACCGAGGAGAACATCAATAAATTTGATGGACCCGCCATTCTGTTGAATGTTTCGAGCACGTTCAAGAAGTAAGTCATTTCTTTTTTTAATCCGAGTCTTTAAATCTTTAATTTCTTTCTTAAGCTTTTCAATTTCTGCCTTCGTTTCTTCTATTTGGTTTTGCTTTTCAGTAATTTTTTGATCGGTATCGGATATTTGTCGTTCAAGCTGCTTCATCTCAGCCTCTAACTCACTTTGGCGATCACTAATATCTGAAATTTCATGGTCTTTTTCCACTATAGACTGATTAATATTTGATCTTTTATTTATGACATCTGATTGCTCTTCTTGCAAATCATTTAATGTAGCGGCAGATACGCCTTGGACACTTGTCAAAAGGCCCCCAAACCCTACTGTTACCGCTAGTGTCATGGAAAGTAACGAACGTCTCTTCAAGAATAGTTCCCCTTTCTCCCTCTCACATTCACTCTTTTTAATAGAGCTTCTGTACAATGATAATAGTTTCACACTTTCAAGAATCTTCTTACAGAGATGAAACTGCCCCAGCCGCCAATGATTATTCCAATCAGAAGCATGAGTAGGCTAACTTCATAAACGAAAGGTGTATAATCCAGCGGTTGAACCAATTGTCGCGGAATTCTCATTTGCATAAAGTCGTAAGCGTAGTAATAACCAGTCGCAACAATGCCAATTGGTATGATGGAACCTAGAATTCCAAGCCAGATTCCTTCAAAAAGAAATGGCCATCGTATAAACCAGTTTGTCGCACCTACTAGTTTCATTATTTCAATTTCACGTCGTCTAGCGAAAATAGTAATTTTAATCGTATTTGAGATTAGGAACATGGCTGTAAATAACAATCCAATGATAAGGACTAAGCCGATGTTTCGACTTGTTTTTAAAACTTTAAACAAATTCTCAACTTTCTTCTCGCCGTACTCAGCTGAGTAAACAAATTCCATTTTGCGAATTTGTTCTGCAACGATCGGAGTATCCGTAGGTTTCTTCGTTTTTACGACAAATACATCGTGAAGGGGATTTTCCTGATTTTCTATAAAGTTCCATTCTTTCCCCATTGTTTTTATTAAATGATTCAGTTCATCTTCCTTAGAAGAGAATTTTACCGATTCGACTAAATCCAATTTTTCGATCTTCTGTCCTAATTTTTCTTCATCTTCTTTTGATGCAGTCAGTTCTACATGAGTTCTGATTTCTACATCTTTTTCAAGATCAGTAGCAAACTTATTCATATTCATCAAAATGACGAAGAAAACCCCAACTAATAATAATGTAACGGTAACAGCACTTACTGAGGCAAACGTCATCCAGCCATTTCGACGTAGACTTTTGAAGCTTTCTCTCAGATGCCGTCGAAGGGTTCTAGCTTTCATATCCGTATTCCCCCCGCTGTTCATCGCGGACAATTCTTCCGCTTTCAATCGCAACAACTCTATGTTTAATTGTGTTTACAATCTCTTTATTATGAGTAGCCATAATAATCGTAGTGCCCTTCATGTTAATTTCCTTTAATAGATTCATAATATCCCATGAAGTATCCGGATCTAAGTTACCAGTAGGCTCGTCCGCAATAACAAGTTTTGGATTATTGACGATTGATCTCGCAATTGAGACGCGTTGCTGCTCTCCACCAGAAAGTTCTGTTGGTAGCATACGAACTTTGTGCTTTAATCCAACCATTGCTAAAACGTCCATCACCCTTTTTTTAATATCTTTAGGACGTTGTTCTATTACTTCAAGAGCAAAGGCTACATTTTCAAAAACTGTAAGTGTTGGAAGAAGCCTAAAGTCTTGAAATACAACACCAATATTTCTACGCAAAAACGGGACATGTCGATTTTTAAGTTTCGTTAAATCGACGCCATTCACGGTAATTGTTCCTGATGTAGGTTTTTCTTCCCTATACATCATCTTGATAAAGGTAGATTTTCCCGCACCGCTAGGTCCAACGACATAAATAAATTCACCTTGGTTAATGCGGATGTTCAATCCATTAGCGGCAACGATGCCATTCGAGTATTTTTTTATTACATCCTGCATTTCAATCATGTCATCACCTGGTTCCTAACCCTCTTGTCCAATAGCCAAATTGTCCTACTACGGATTTTGCCAATATGAAAAAAAGTTGGTTTATTTTAGTAGTTTTTCTGTTTTCTCGCGAATATTTTATTTGAGCGAAAAAAACCGCTGCGTTCTGTCGCTTGCTGGCGAAAAATGAACCCAAACCTATTATAACATCAGATATTAATATGTTAAGGGATAATTATATTACAGTTTCATTTCAAATTTGTCGTTTTTCTACTTAATTTTACCATTTTTGTAGTTTTATATCACTAGGTCATTCGTTCTGTATCTAAAAGAACAAAAGCGCAAGCGCCTGTTCAGCGGCGTACAGGCCCACAGGATGTGGCAACGTCGACGTTCCTCTTTAGGGTTGTGACGAGATAAAGGAAACACGGTGAGCCACGAAAAGCGGAAGGCGCCCGATCAGCCCCGACAAGCAAATGTTCTGAGGCAAAAAAGTCGCTCTTTGACTTTATTGCCTCAGAACATTTGACCTCGAGGGGCTGGCGCTGAAGCTAGACGGGAACTATCTTCTTATGAGTTATCCACCAAGTTCCAATTTATAATTTCCTAGTAAACGATAAAAAAACAAAACATGAAGTTGTTTTCATGTTTTGCTTTTACTCATCTTCAGTTATTACTTCAATCGGAATTTCTGTAAAGGTTTCATGTTCTTGTAAAGACTCGTCCGTATCTGAAGATTCTTTACCTTTATTGTGGCTTGAGGACTCTTCTGCTTCTGCTCCGACTCCAAACTCCTTTTTTATCCCTTTCATATCCTCTTTTATTTGATCCGAAATTTCTTTCGGCATTACTTCCCTGCCATTTGTTGCACCTAACCAGCATATTGATACTTTTCTGGCCAATAAGCAAAATCAAGGATTTGGTGAGGAAAACGGAGATTTTAGTTTTGCGAATGTACCATTGATTTTATTGAATGACACTGATTTAACGGATTCGAATTCGGTTAAGGTGAGTGCGGTTTAATAAAAAAGGATGCGACTGTATTTTATTAGCGCATCCTTTAGCATTATTTTTTCTCTGACAACCAGGTAGCAACTTTATCTGCATCATCGCCTTTAATTAGGTTACCTGGCATACCTGGTCTACCTTCTTGAATCGTCTTCAAAATATCGTCCTTTGAAAGCTGAGCACCGATGTGATCTAAGGCTGGACCATTTCGCCCTTCTAGATTATCTCCATGACATGAAATACAGTTTTTCTTTACGATCGCTTCAGCATCATTTGTAGCCGTTCCACCAGCATTATTATTATTATTCGCATTATTTCCGGCGCCACAAGCAGCAAGGCCAAGAGCCAGCGTAATTCCCATAAACAAACCAATTATTTTTTTCTTCAAAATACATACTCCTTTCCATATCTAGCGTAATTTTAGTATACCAACAATCCACTGATTTAAAACGAATTAAGCACCCTACAAACATATATATTATTGGAAAAATTTGCAGAGAACCCTTATACAGTATAGCTTTCCCTCATTTGTAGCTAATATGTGAAATCTTGTATTGTTTAATGGTTTATTACTAAATTTTCGAAATGGGATTTAGGCCTATATCTTATTTCGTTCTAAAATAGAGTGAATGCAGGTACCATTTGTGACAAAAACTCGTTTACATTCCCGTATCGAGAAAATGCGGGAATCAATCGGGCCAATAATCCGATTTCCTTCCTGCATTGGTGAAATGCGAGTATTATTTGTAACAAATTCTCAATTTCGTTCCCACACCAGGAAATTACGGGAACCAATTGTGACTATTGCTATTATTCGTTCTTGATCCTACGAATGCGCTTGTATAAAAATTGATTTCGATTGAGACAGAAACCGTTAATAAACAAATTTTACTGTTCCTTTACTCTTTCGTAGTAAGAAACCTTTCCAATCCCCTTATGGATGAATTTTTTTAATAAAATCTTTCGAATCGTTTTCCTCGTCTTTATCCATTACACCAATCAAAAATTATACTTGTTGTAATTTTTCGTTCTGGAAAAAGAAGAGTAAATTCGTCTACGCTCCGTAAAATCGCGGAATGTATATCCTCTAGAGCCCCACAATTTTTACATAATAAAACCATCTTTTTGCTTTCAAGATTAAACGAACGACAATTAGCACAGATTATCCCCTTGCGAAGTTCATTATAGGTATAATTTGGTGATTTCGAATAAAGTGATACGTTCTTATGAAGAGAAACAAGTTTCTTAGCTAACCTCATATGGTGTTGATTTATTTTTGTTGGAATTTTCTCTAGCTTTGCGAAAAAGCGATTTAATTGGTTTGGGAAAATAATAGGGAGATTTCTTGGGGCGTTATATAAATAGAACTCAGGATTAACGTAGACAATGTAGGATTCAATGGGGATGTTATATCCGTGGTCTTGAAGCATGCGGTGGAAAAGGGATTCAGTTCGTTCCAACTGATTTATTGGATTCTGGACAGGGCTTCCGTTAATGTAAAACCATTTATCGTCTTCAATATAATAATCTCCTTCATGATTTTTAATCTCAAATAATAATAAAGGTTTTTGGGTTATTAGTATCGAATCAATTTGGAAATTCGCATTATTACTTTCTAACTGTAAATCATTGAGTACCAACCATTCTTTCGATAATTGATCCACTCTTTCGTTGAAGAGCCACTCACCTTCATAACCTTTTTCAAGTCTGACCAGTTGAGCAGAATCATCGACCGATAATATCTTCCTGCTTTTTACAATCCTATAAGCTTTCAATTCATCACTTACAACTCTCGGTTTGATATTCATTTTCCACATCCTCTTTATGTAATTATCATTATTGTAGCAAGTCCAATTCATTAAAAAAAGCAGCCGAACGATTCGGCTGCTTCTACTCATTATATTCTCGACCTTAAATATGCATTAATAAAAATATCAATATCACCGTCTGTAACGGCTTGAACGTTTCCAACCTCGGTATTCGTTCGATGGTCTTTTACCATAGAATATGGATGGAATACATATGAACGAATTTGGCTTCCCCAGCCAATTTCTTTTTGAACTCCGCGGATTTCAGCAAGTTGTTTTTCTTTTTGTTCCATTTCAAGCTGATACAATTTAGCTTTTAACATATTCATTGCTTTTTCACGGTTTTTAATTTGTGATCTTTCATTTTGACACGTCACAACTGTACCTGTTGGAATATGCGTAATTCGAACGGCGGAATCCGTTGTATTAACGTGCTGACCACCTGCTCCACTTGAACGGTACGTATCAATTTTTAGATCTTCAGAACGAATATCAATTTCGATATCATCCGTAAACTCAGGCATTACTTCGCAAGAAACGAAGGATGTATGTCTGCGGCCAGATGAATCGAAAGGTGAAATACGAACGAGACGATGAACGCCTTTTTCAGCCTTTAAATATCCGTAAGCATTGTGCCCTTTAATCAATAACGTTACGCTTTTTATCCCCGCTTCATCACCAGGTAAATAATCAAGCGTTTCTACTTTAAAACCTTTTTTCTCTGCCCAGCGTGTATACATACGCAGAAGGATAGAGCCCCAATCTTGAGATTCTGTACCACCTGCACCTGGATGAAGCTCTAAAATGGCATTATTTTTATCATAAGGTTCACTTAATAAAAGCTGAAGTTCAAAGTCGTTTAAACGACCGACAAGTTCTTTTAACTCGGATTCGAGCTCTTTTTCTAATTCTGGATCATTTTCCTCTTTCACGAGCTCATGAGTAAGTTCCAAATTTTCTTGCGTTTCAAGCAATTCCTTATATTCACCAACAAGATCTTTTAGGCTATTTGCCTCATTGATTACCGTTTGCGCAGCTTGCTGATCATCCCAGAATCCGGGTTCCAGCATTCTTTCATCTAGTTCGGCTATTCGTGTCTCTTTTTCGTCTAAGTCAAAGAGACCCCCTAAAATCGGCTAAGCGTGATGCCGTTTTTTCAAGTTCCGTTCTTACTTCAAATAATTCCATTTACTTCCACCTCAAAATATGGGATTTCTTGCTGATTAAAAAAACGTAAGTGCCATGACCGTCCACGTTTCCACTAATGGGGGTCGACGGCCATTTATTGATTTATCATTAGTAGCGATTGACCTACGCCAACCTTCCATGGCAATTCTTATATTTTTTCCCGCTTCCACAAGGGCACGGCGCATTGCGGCCGATGCTTTCCTCTTTACGGACTGGCTTTCTTTTTACCTCTCCGCCTTCTTCCTTCGGATTCACTGCTTGGCCTTTTGCAACTTCCTCACGTTGTAAGTTATTGCGAATTTCTGCCTTCATGACGTATTTTGCAGTATCTTCCTCAATTGCGGTAACCATGCTCTCAAACATAGCATAACCTTCAGCTTGGTATTCTCTAAGTGGGTCAATTTGACCGTAGGCACGTAAATGAATACCTTGTCTAAGCTGCTCCATCGCGTCAATATGGTCAATCCATTTTGTATCAACAGAACGAAGTAAAATGACTTTTTCAAACTCGCGCATCTGCTCTGGTGTTAAGTATTCTTCTTTTTGATCGTAACGAATTTTTAGTTTATCAAAAATGAAAACAACCATTTCTTCCGGTTCTTTACGCTTTAAATCATCTGCAGTAATATCGCCTTCAGGAAGCAGGTTCGCATTCACATAATCGATAATGCCTTGTAAGTTCCATTGTTCTTCTTCCTCGTTTGAAGGAGTATGGACAGATACCGCTCGTTCAATAACGGAAACGATCATCTTCTCTATTATGTCCCGTAGATTTTCTGATTCCATAACGTCATTACGTTGTTGATAAATGATTTCACGTTGTTGACGTAAAACATCATCGTATTGAAGAAGCTGCTTACGAGCGTCAAAGTTATTACCTTCAACACGTTTTTGTGCAGATTCTACTGCTTTTGAAACCATTCTGCTTTGAATTGGTTGGGAATCATCCATACCAAGTCTTTGCATCATGTTTTTCATATTATCTGATCCAAATCGTCTCATTAATTCGTCTTCCATAGACAAATAAAATTGCGTAATCCCTGGATCTCCTTGACGACCGGAACGTCCCCTTAACTGATTATCAATCCGTCGAGATTCATGACGTTCGGTTCCGACAACCGCTAAACCGCCTAATTCTTTTACGCCTTCACCAAGCTTAATATCGGTACCACGACCTGCCATGTTCGTAGCAATCGTTACAGCACCAGCTTGCCCAGCTTCTATAATAATTTCAGCTTCGCGACCATGGTTTTTAGCATTTAATACATTATGCTTTATTCCCTTTTTTTGTAAAAGTGAAGAGATGAGCTCTGACGTTTCAATTGCGACTGTACCTACAAGCACAGGTTGGCCGTTTTGATGACGCTCAGCTATATCTTCAACTACCGCACGGAATTTACCATCCATTGATGCATAAATTAAATCTGGACGGTCATCTCTCGTAATAGGTTTGTTCGTTGGAATCGCAATAACGCGCATATTATAAATGTTGCGGAATTCTTCTTCTTCTGTTTTAGCTGTTCCCGTCATCCCGGCAAGCTTTTCGTACATACGGAAATAGTTCTGGAATGTAATTGTCGCCATCGTCATTGATTCATTTTGAATCTCAACGCCTTCTTTAGCTTCAATTGCCTGATGAAGCCCATCACTAAAACGACGGCCCTTCATGAGACGACCCGTAAATTGGTCAACAATGACGATTTCGCCATCTTGAACAACATAATCCACATCAAGATGCATGCTAGCTTGTGCTTTTAAAGCTTGGTTAAGATGGTGATTTAACGTCACATGTGAGATATCGAATAAGTTATCGATTTTAAACGCACGTTCAGCTTTATTGATTCCTTCTTCTGTTAACTGAACCCCTTTTGTTTTTTCATCATACGTATAATCCTCATCTTTTTTCAGCATGTTGACGAAAGAATTTGCTTGCATATACAATTGTGTAGATTTTTGAGCTTGCCCCGAAATAATTAATGGCGTTCTCGCTTCATCAATTAAAATGGAGTCGACTTCGTCAATGACTGCATAATGCAAAGGTCTTTGAACTTTTTGCTCAGAATAAAGCACCATATTATCACGTAGATAGTCAAAACCAAATTCATTATTAGTACCATACGTAATATCTGCTGCATATGATTCTTGTTTTTCTTCCTTAGACATACTATTTAAATTGAGTCCAACAGTCAAACCTAAAAACTGATATAGCTCTCCCATTTCTGTCGCGTCACGATTCGCTAAATATTCATTGACCGTAACGACGTGAACGCCTTTACCAGTAAGCGCATTTAAATAAACTGGCATTGTAGCAGTGAGAGTTTTACCTTCCCCAGTTTTCATCTCAGAGATATTTCCTTCGTGAAGCGCGGCTCCACCCATGAGCTGGACAGGATAAGGATAGAGACCTAGAACACGTCTAGCTCCTTCACGAACAACAGCAAATGCTTCTACTAAAAGACTATCAAGAGACTCTCCTTTTTGATATCTTTCTTTAAATTCTGCCGTTTTTTCTCGCAAGTCGTCATCCGATTTTCTTTCCATTTCTGACTCTAATGCTTGAATGTTTTCAGCAATCTTTTCCAAGCGCTTAATTTCACGCGTATTAAGATCAAATAATTTATTTAAAAAAGCCACCATATATAGAACGCTCCCTTACATATAAAATTCGGCGAAATAAACAGTAAAATCGAGGATACGTTACACAGATTTAGCCCAAAATAACTACTTCTGCCTTATAATCTTATCACTATCGGCTTTTCATGACAACAAGTGAGCCGCATAGCGAATCTATCGACTTGCTTCATCTTTTATAGGAAAATAGCTCCGTAGACAAGCGCCCCAGCAATGACGTAGGCAGGATGAATTTTCCACTTTTCTAGTAGGAATAGGCTCGTTACCCCAATGATTATCGTATGGATATAACCCGATCCTTCCTTCGAAATCGAGCTGACGAAAAAATTTATGGTCATGATGCCAAGTAAGACCGCAATTGCGGGTCTTACTAACTGTGTCATTTTTTTCACTTGAGGAGAATGCTTATATTTTAATAAAATGCCCAGCAAAGTAATCATCAGTATCATAGAAGGTGCAATCGTTGCAAAAAGAGCGACTATTGCTCCAAGCACACCACCTTGTTGATAGCCAATATAGCCAGCCATTTTTGTTGCAATCGGACCTGGTAAAGCGTTCCCTAGTGCAAGCATTTCACTAAATTCATGAACCGTCAGCCAACCATACGTGTTGACCACTTCATTTTCTATGAGAGGAATAGAAGATGGACCTCCCCCATAACCAAGAATTCCCGGAATAAAAAACGCAAGGAAAATTTGCCAATAAATCATGATTGGCCTCCTTTCACTTCGCTTTTCTTCTTTTTACTTCCTATAACAAAGGCTGTAATAAGGAGAGCAGCAATCAATATTCCTGGATGAATATGTAAAAACTCCAATACGAAGACACTGATCAAAATAAGGACAAAAGCCCAAAGCCATCCGAGCCCTTTTTTTGATTTTACGATAAAATCCCATGCCAAAACACCGAGCATCACACCAGCTACTGGTAACACAGCTTTAGACATGCCTGCTACCCAGGGTTTATCCTTATGCGTCGATAGAAGTGTTAAAAATAAAATCATTAGAACGACAGTAGGAACGGCGGTTGCGAATAACGCATTCATCATTCCCCAGAATCCACCGACTCTCCAGCCGATGTATCCTGCCATCTTTGTATTAATCGGTCCCGGTAAAGCATTCGCCAATGCCAATACATCTGAAAACTCTTCGTCATTCATCCATTTAAATACAAGCACAACTTCTCTATGAACAAGGGGAATAGCTGATGGCCCTCCTCCAAATCCAAGAATGCCTGAACGAAAAAAAGCAATAAAAATATCTTTTTGTTTCATTACGTAAAACCGCCTTTTTATAATTGACGCAAATTTAATTCTACTATGTAAGGAAACAATAGAAAAGCTAATAAGGATAAAAGCAGTCGCTTTTATCCTTATTTTTTACTTTATTTACTTGTAAGTTGATTTGATCCAACCAACATAGTGGCAAAATTAATAGTGGGCTTTACCTAAAAATATTACTTTACCAAACTGCGATGCTACCGTCAGCTCGTGGCTCCGTTCCACCTGATAGTATTCCGGTTTCAGGGTCCCTGCATATTATTTGACCTCTTCCGAACATCCCAGAATCGACCGCACGTTGGACGATATGACCTTTTCGCACTAAAGCTTTAGCAATATGATCAGGGAATTGCGGTTCGACCTCGATGACTTTTTCTTTAATCCATCTCCATCTAGGAGCATCCAATGCAGCTTGTGGATTCAATATGAAATCGACCAAGTTCATGACGACTTGTACATGAGCTTGTGGTTGAATCATTCCACACATTACGCCGAATGGCCCAACGGGTTCATTTTCCTTCGTAATAAACCCTGGAATGATTGTATGGAATGTTTTCTTCCCGCCTTCTAATGCATTATGATGATTTGGATCTAAAGAAAATCCACTGCCCCTGTTTTGCAAACAGATTCCAGTACCTGGAACAACAACGCCAGAACCAAAGTCTCCCGCATGACTTTGAATAAAAGAAACCATGTTGCCTTCTTGGTCTGCAGTAGCTAAATAAACTGTCCCCCCTGGAACAGGTTCTCCAGCTTCAGGAAGAATCGCTTGGTCATTAATAAGAGCCCGTCTAACCGCAGCATATTGTTCAGAAAGCAATTCTTCTTCCGTCACTTTCATGCTTTTCGGGTCGGTGATATATTTTAATCCATCTACATACGCTAATTTTACAGCTTCAATTTGCTTATGATATGTTTCTACGGAATCTTTTGCAGAAAAATCAAAATCTTTCAACATCTGCAGTGCCATTAAGGCAACAATACCTTGTCCATTCGGAGGAATCTCCCATACATCGTAGCCTCTATAATTGACACTAATTGGTTGTACCCACTCTGGCTCATAGGCAGCAAGATCTTCCTTCGATAAAAACCCATTATATTTTGCCACACATTGAGCGATTTTTTCCGCTAGTTCTCCTCGATAAAAGGCTTCTCCATCTGTTTCAGCAATGGCTTCTAATGTGCGGGCATGATCTGGAGACTTCCAAATCTCACCTATTTCAGGAGCTCTACCATTCGGAGCAAATACGTTAAACCATTCTTGGAATTCATCGCCTTTGTACTGTTCAGTGTATTCATGATAACGGATATCCCAAAACTTTCCGATCTCTGATGATACCGGAAAACCGTCACGAGCATACTCAATGGCCGGCTTTAATACTTCCGTTAAAGGAAGTTTTCCAAAGCGTTTCGATAGCGCTACCCAAGAAGCAGGTGTACCAGGAACGGTGATAGGCAATACACCTATTCCAGGCATATGATCATGCCCCATCGCTTTTACTTTTTCAATCGAAATACTTTTTGGGGCAGGACCACTTGCATTCAGTCCATGCAATTCCCCTTTCGTCCACACAAGTACGAAAGAATCCCCGCCAATACTTGTTGAATTCGGTTCAACGACCGTTAAGCATGCGGCCGTTGCTATTGCTGCATCTATGGCATTTCCACCTTGTTGCATTATCCTCAAACCAGCTTGAGCCGCTAGCGGTTGAGTTGTACCGACCATCCCCTTCTGACCATGGACCGTCATTCTTTGCGAAGAGTAAGGATAATATTGATGATCTGTCTTCATATACAATTCTCCCTAGTAAATATTTTTTTCTTTTTCATACCCCAGTTTTATCTAAATGTTTGTAGGCATCCCTGCTTCAAACAAATAGTATGTAAGCCCTTACGATAATTCTAAATTATTGGATTATTTTTTTCTACAAAAACTTTTATTACATTCAAAAAGCACGCAGCCATTGTAACTGCGTGCTTGTTCAACTTGATTAGTTAGTTTCAATTAATCCATATTTACCGTCTTTTCTACGGTATACAATGTTGGTTCCATCAGTTTCCGCATCTGTGTAAATGAAGAAACTGTGACCGAGCATGTTCATTTGAAGAACTGCTTCTTCACTGTCCATTGGCTTTAAATCAAAGCGCTTTGTGCGGACAATGGTCATTTCATCGTCGTCTTCTTCAAAATTTGCGGCTCCGTTAACATTCGTATTGAAAAATTCATTCACATTTCCTTTTTCACGGAATTTACGATTTACTTTCGTTTTATGTTTACGAATTTGTCTTTCAAGTTTATCAACAATTAGGTCAATTGCCGCGTACATATCGTTATTTACTTCTTCTGCACGTAGCGTTAATTGTGGAATCGGAATTGTAATTTCAACTTTAGATCTTTTATCAGGATTCACCTTTAAGTTTACATGAACATTTGCTTCAGGAGTTTCATTAAAGTAACGCTCTAGTTTTCCAACTTTCTTTTCTACATGATCACGAATGGCTTCTGTGACCTCGATGTTTTCACCACGAATTTGGAAGTTCAGCATATATAACTCCTCCTTTTATAATGCTATGTTTATATATTTCTATACAAAACTTAAAAATCCTTCCTGTTTTCTATAAAAATTTTGTCGAATACGTGAAATTTGGCATATTCCTTTACTTTCTTTTATCGTAAAAGATACCGTCGAGTTGTTCAGTTGCTGCGTAAGGATTTGTGTATCGTTCTGCTGATATCTTTCTCTGTTCCAATCCATTCATATCTCTTTGAATGTCCATCTGGATTTTTTTTAATTGACTCGTCATTACCTTATCCAAGATGATTAAGTTTTTCCCAGCTATTTGCTCTTCCGTAGAAAATGGCTTGTTAATCTTGGACAGCCATTCTGAACGCATACCTAACAAACGCTCAATCTCACTGATGACTTCATCTCGTTCGGTAGAACTTGATTTAGACAGAGAAATGATTTCTTTCGTGATTTCCACGCATTTTTCGACAGCGTTCATCAAACCCCATTGCCTCCAACCGCATGTTGCATCTGGCGGTTCATTTGAATGGCCTGTTTCCAAGTATCACGGAATTCAGTTATGAGTTCTTCAACTTCCTTCAGTTTTTCCAAGTCATTATGAATATTCACTTCAATAAGACTACGATTTGCATAATCATAAAGAGCCATCATATTTTTAGAAATCTCCATATCCATGTTTAAGGTCACCATTAATTCTGTAACAATGTTTTGTGCCTTTTGGATATTCGTATTTTTCACTTCAATGTCCTTGGCTTCAATAGCCACTTTCGCCAAGTTAATAAACTTTAAACAACCATTGTAAAGCATTAGCGTGAGCTCACCTGGTGATGCAGTCGTGACGGCATTTGTACGATAAGCTTGATATGGATTAGCGCTTGCCACTTCATTCACTCCTTATTTGTAAGGACTTTTATCTCTTCCTATTATCTCATAAAGCTTGTTTATTAGCCCCCAAATTGTTGCCATAAATAATTGGATTGTTCATTAGCTCGTTGAATCGCTTTCTCCATTGCGGTAAATTGTTTCCAATAGCGTTCCTCTGTCAATTTCATTTTTTGCTCAAAACGAGTAATTCCTTTAGACACATTATCAAGCTCACGACCAATCGTGAACTGCTGATTTGTAGAAGTGGCACGTCCGGCTTTTTCTTGTAATTTTTTCATCGTAGCGTCAACCGTGTCATATAGTCTATGCACGACTCCCCGATCAGATGTCGTTCCATCGCCACGGAATAAGTTTTCAACGGATTGTGGGTCTTTCTCAAGCGCTTCTTTTAGCTTAGCTTCATCGATTTCCAGCTTTCCACCTTCCAAATAATTGGCGGTCGTTTTAATGCCGATACTCGCAAGCTGTTTAAATAAACCATTTGTTTCAATCACGCTGGACATGTCTATTCTCATACTGGATAAAACACTAGAAAGAACTGAATCTCCTTTGAGTAATCCACTTCTTGCCATCTCTTCCCATTTTTCCTGTTGCTTCTCAGATAATCCTTCACGTTCATCATCCGTTAATGGCTTATAACTACGGTAGCGATCCTCATTTAACTTACCATTAATCTCAGCAATTAATTCATTATATTGTGTGACGAATGCTTTTATATTTTCGAATACTTGGTTTGTGTCGTTGCCAACTGAGATAGAAACTGGTTGTGCACCAGCAGTTTCTTTAAAAGTTTGTTTGAGTGTAAACGTGACACCGCTCATTTCGAAGGTGTTAGTGTTTCTTTGAGTCTCTAATCCATTGATTGTAAAAATGGCGTTTTGACCAGCAGTTTCATATCCAGAGTCATTATCGAATTTCAACACCCCGGTCATAAACTGGCCATTAACATTAATTTGTTTTTTTCCTTCTTCATCATACGCGCCAGTTTCTTTACGAGTCAAGGTTACTTGATCAGTAAAAGAATCATAATACATTGTTACGCCAGCAGTGGATTCGTTCACTTTTCGAATAACACTGTTTAAGGTGTCATTTTCGGTCATAAAGATTTTTTCGTTTACTTCGCCTTTCGATGTCTGGGTCTGGATATCGAATGATGCGAAATTTTGTGTATAGGTGATTTCAATTTTAGCTCCTGGTGGAACACCATCCTTAAATTGTTCATCCTCTTCATCAAATCGGATAGCTCCAGTAGTTGGATTTATTTTACCAAGTTGTCGACTACCTTCCATTAGGTAATAAAAACCATCTTCGTCGTCAACTGAATTCCCTATGCTTAAATTTAGAGTTGTTTCCTCCTCTCCATCATTATCTTTCAATGTTACCTTTATCCCAAAAACATTGTCATTATTAATTGGTCTTCCGAGATTAATAGCTTTAAGAGGTACATCATTTCCTACATTAATCTCCTGGGTTTTCTTATCAAGCGCATAATCTACTTTCACAGTTGCATTTTTTGGTAGAGCTGCTCCAAACCTCAAATTCCCGTTTTCATCAACTGCAACTTCATTTTCATCTAAAATTTGTTTTGAATCCAAAACCGCCTTATATGATTTCCCATTTACTTTCACATTAATTTGGGGATTGTCTTTTATATTTGGGGAATCCCCTTCTAAAAACTTTATCTTGTTATCTTCTTTAAGATCTAATTTCAAAGTAGTGAAATTATCTTCTTTTACATTGATTGTCTGGCTATCAACTACTCCTACATCCCATTTTATTGCAGTTCCAAATTGTTGGCTTTTAAGGCTTTTATTTGGATCAATTTTTTCTCCAGTAGAAACTTTCCCAGTATTTTTCATAACGGCTGCACTCGCCAACTGCTTCACCTCAGAAATCGAATACGAAGCCTGTGAAGCCCCACTCGTCACCGTAGCTGAAACGAATGAATCATTAGAAGATGTTACCGTTCTCGAACGGTAATTTGTCGTTAGTTTCAAATTTGAAAGTTTGTCCCTAAATGACAACAGTTTTGTATTTAGTGAACGGTAGTCGTCACGCTGCCATTCAAGGATTTGCTTTTTTTGTTTTAATTTATCAAGTGGCATGCGTTCTGCTTTCATTAAATTTTTGACCATGCTTTCAATGTCCATACCACTTGCAAGTCCTGCAATTCTCATCTCTCATACCTCCATTCCACAACAATTGGTGGAGTTTTTTAGTTTAATAATCGTAGTGACCGCCAATTATATTGACTTCAACTTGTATACTTATTTTCTTAAAACCTGAGTTAAATCTTTTTATCGACCATTAACCCCAAATACTCGGTCATCGCTGCAAAAATATCAAGCATTCTTTTCGCAGGTATCTCTTTTACTACTTCATGAGTTACTTCATCGACAATTGTTACGTAGTATTCATTCAATTTATCGTGATACTGAAATTTCAAATGTGTGGTAGGTGAAGCTTGCAAAAAGTCATTCATGCTGTTGACTACTTTTTCTAATTGATTCATTGTAAGTGAATTAGATGACGAATGAGCTTTTTCTATATCCTGTGTCTGCCCTTGTGCCACACCTACTCCTTCAGCCCTGCTTACTACAGGCTCTTTAAAAGCCAGATTTACCGATAAACCTCCTCCAACCTGTCCTACCATAGTTTTCTCCCCTTCATCCCAGTTTCAACATAATCTATTTTTAATATCGGCAATCTTTACCAATTGTTTAAGTGAACAGACGATTATTGTGTTTATAAATCATGTACTTTTGCATTCCTGTCGCATTGTCAAGAGATGTTTTGGCGTATGTTTCCGCTTTATCACGATTCCCTTTTTTCAATTCCAGTTCCGCCAACAACGCATGTTTCATCCATACTATTTCGATTTTCTCAGAGTTCTCTTCCGCTTTGTTAAAATTACCTTCTTCAATTGAGACAATACCTTCATAATAATATAGAAACGGAAGTGGTTTTATCTCATTTATATACTTTTTCATTTCCGATAAATCTTTTTTATACAAGGCATATATCGTTTTAAAAATCGCTTGATGGTGTGGCTTTTTATACCTTCTTAATATTTTTTCGAGCGAGTCAGAAACGAGCTCGTCCTCTTCATTTGCTACCCCATAATACAACGCAATTAGAGGTTGTTTTAGGTTGTTCTTCATAAAATGCTCTATTTTAGTTAAATTCTTGGCAGCATACATATAGTAAACCTTAGTTGCAAGGATGATTAAAAAAAGGCATACAAACGTTATGACAATAACAAATGGCATTGGAATATGAAGTGCTGATAACGATCCTATTAATACAACGGCAATTATCAGTGAAATAAAAAATGACTTTTTCAAGTGAATACCCCCAATATAAAATTATTATTATTTTTCATATCAATGTTAACCGAAGGGTACCAGTCTCCCTTCTATAATAGACAAGTGCCCATTTAGTTGTCCTAATTGCTCCAAACCTTTATACACCGCATATGATGAAGTGAAGTTAAAAAATATAAAATAGGAGGATGCCACGTGAATCAATTTGATCATATGTATGGTTATGAACATGTTCCTTTGGACCAAAACGATGAAAGAAGAATTCGCCCGTTCGGGTTTGGTGGATTTGGGAGACCTGGATTTGGATTTGGTGGATTTGGGAGACCTGGATTTGGATTTGGTGGATTTGGGAGACCAGGGTTTGGATTTGGAAGACCCTTTGGATTTGGATTTGGGAGACCATTCGGATTTGGATTTCCGTTTGGCTTTCTAGGTGGCCTTGCAGCAGGCTCATTACTAGCTGGACCAGGTTATGGATATGGCTATCCATATCCATATCCTTATCCGTATCCTTATCCGTATTATCCGTATTACTAATACTAACAAAAGAAAGTACGAAGACAGCTATTCAAAAAATACTTTTAGCTATTCACTCGACATTTCCCGGGAAATGTCGAGTCTTTGTTTATTCCGCGGGAAATAGGGAATAAGAAGATATGAGAAATCTACTTAAAGGAGATTGCCAATTATGAAAAACAAAGCTCTTTTTACAACACTTGCACTTGGAGCTGCTTATTTACTTAGAAACGAAAAATCTCGCAATAAACTCATGAATCAATTTAAAAACATGGGTTCTAAAAATAAGTAGATCTTTCAACAAAAATGCCCCTATAACGAAAGGGGCATTTTTTAGTGTAACGGAATTCTCTCTTGTTCATAACTTGCTAACCAAGAATAAAGTTCATTAATTGGCATAGGCTTTGAAAAATAAAAACCTTGTAATTGAGGACAACCCAATTTTTTAAGTGTTTTCCACTGTTCTACCGTTTCAACACCTTCGCTGACGACATTTAGATTTAATAATTTGGCGAGGTCAATAATCGTTTTAGCAATTCCTTTACTCACGTCATTATTTGCTATATCACGAATAAATTGACGATCTATCTTAATCTCCTGAATTGGAAAATGTTGCAAATAGTGAAACGCCGAAAAACCTGTTCCAAAATCATCTATGCTTACTGAAAAACCAAGGTTCTGCAATTCAAATATTCTATTTTTCACTCTACCAAAATCCTCCATCGCCACATTCTCCGTTATTTCAATGACAAGTTGGCGAGGGTTTACCTCATATTTATCGAGACATTCTTTCAAAAATAGATTTAATCTTGAATGTAAAAAATGTCTTGGCGAAATATTGATGGAAAGGGTGTAATCGTGTTCTCCACTTTCCTTCCACTTTTCCAGTTGGATGAAGGCTTGTTCAATTACCCATTCATCAATCGCCATTATCAGCCCCGTCGATTCTGCCAACTCAATAAAATTGAGTGGAGGAATTAGACCTTTTTCTGGATGATTCCAGCGAATAAGCGCTTCAAATCCAATAATTTCACCCGTAAAGCTGTTTATTTTAGGCTGGTAATAAAGTTCAAATTCATTTAAATCAAGACCTTTTCGCAAGTTCATTTCAACAAGAAGATCATCCTCAATCATATTAATCATATCTTCTGTAAATCTTGCCTTAACAGATCTTGCGTGTCTTTTCTTCGCAGTGTTTAACGCAACTTGTGCCATTTGAATACATTTATTTGCATCTTGTCCGTGGTCGGGGTATATACTGACTCCATAGCTGTGAGTTACGTATACATCCTGCCCTTGAATAAACATTGGGGCATGAAGGCTTTTTGCAATTTCCTCCATGTTTACACATTGAACTTCTCCATTAGAATTCGCGGGTAGAAATAGAGCAAAATGGCCGAAGCCAATCCGAGAGACAAGTCCTTTTGACTGAATAGATTCTTGAAGACGTTTCGCTGTTGTCATAAGAACTTCGTCACCACTACTATATCCTAGCACATCTTGAATACTATTAAACTGGTCAAGCTGCAAATAAACCATCAATCGTTTTTCCCCAGGCTTCAGTTCTTTCATCTTTGCATTTACTTGTTCAAGAAAAGCATGATGGTTAGAAAGGCCTGTCAACGGGTCGATATACGCAAGATCTAGCATTTTGCCTTCTACTTCAATCCAATTCAATCGTTCAAAAATAAAACTAACCATATCTGCAAGCATACCAGCTATTGTTTGATCTAACTCAGACCATTGCTTTCTTGAAAAAGACTCACAGCATAACACTCCGCCGATCCCATTACTAAAAATCAATGGAACATCAAGTAGTGATTTAACGCCGCCCATTTGTTGAAAATACCCTTTATTTAAGTCTTTCACGCGCGAATCCGTTTCTGTATCGTTAACCGCTAAAGATCTATTCTTTACAATCTCTTTGAAATATCGGGGCATTTTTGATGATTCTAGTTCTACCCCCAGGAGATGTCTATGAGCTTTTCTATCGTATAAATTTCGGCATGTTAAAATGGTTTGCTCCTCATTAAATACCCAAATACCTACTCGATCGCAATTGATTAATAGTGAAATAGTTTCACATATTTCTCGTAGCATCGATTGTATCTCCGCTTTAGATATCGTTTTTGCTTTAGCTAATTCAAATAGTCGTTGTTGCTGATCCCTAAGCGTTCTTTCTAGTTCAACTGCTTCAAATAATCCTTTTTCGATAAGAGGAATAAGAATATACAGGATCTCGTTATCGGAAAGAGAACTTGATGTCACTTCAAAAAGCCGATCTTCGATCACTAGTTCAATCCCTTTCTCACTGCCAATCTCCATTTTTAATAGCTGCGATTTAATGGCCAAACGATGCAGCTGAAAAATGTTATTTCGATCATGTATGAGCGAAAAAGATTGGTCTTCTCTATTAAAAAGCAGTATACAGGGAGCATGATGCCATTCCATTTAAACACGTCCTTGTGTTATAAATTATAAATACTCGTATTGTATTTATCGGAAGAAATATGAAGAATTGTAGGGGAAAAATATTTTTTTCATTAAAAAGAACCGCTTCCTGTAGAAAGCGATCCTTTTTCAGCAACTATGCATTTTGACCAGCGGGTACGTTTGGAGTTTTCTTCATTCTATTATCTTTTCGATTTTGAATGACTTGTTTTACTGCAGGTGTTAAGAATCTGTCAACTCCATAGTATGTTGCACCTTTCCATGCTATGAGAAGAACGAATGCTGCTAGTAATAATGTTGGATTCGTAGCAATTGTTCCGGCCCAGAGGAAGTTGAGATTCATGACTCCCGCTGCGATGAGAGCTGGGACTGTCAATGCTCCAATGATTAACCCGATTCCGATTAGCACTTCACCCCAAGCGACTAGGAAGTTAAATATGTTTACATTTGGGAGAGCGACATTTTCTAGAAAGGCTGCGTACCAACCTTGAACGATTGGTGCTTCTCCACCTGCTTTTGCAATTGCTCCTTGTATAAATCCTGTTGCATCAAATCCTCCAAATGCTTTGTGCCACCCTGCCTGTAGCCATTGTACCCCGAGCCATATTCTCAACACTGCCCATAGGATACCGATGACTCGGTCATCAAATAATTTTTTCATTTTCCTCACTCCATCTTTTTTTGATAAAGAGTATTTGTGAAATATTTCACATGATTTTTTAAAAAAATTTATGATTGCTTGTTATATTGTAGTATTAACTTTGTGATTTATTTCACTATCTCTTTTCACTTATAATATACTATGGATACATATTTTTTACAACAGTCATTTCCATCATTTCAATAATTTGACATAATTAGAAATGGAAACATGATAACATGCAAGGAGAATTAATATTGACTTATCCTATGGAAATAGACAAGAACCTTGCTTGTAGATAGACAAAAAAAGCCTTTTAAAGTTTTATACTTTAGAATTTTTAAAAAAATATGGAAAACGATACCAAAATGAATGGCGAGTGGACTTGTTTATGCTATACTACTTTTTAAAAGGAGGCGATTTAATTAAATGTCAGAAAAGAAAGTTCGCTGGGGAATAATGAGTACAGCAAGTATTGGTAAACGTTCTGTTATACCAGGAATTCAAGAATCAGAACGAAACGAAGTTGTTGCAGTAGCAAGCAGATCTTTAGAAAACGCTCAAGAATTTGCAAATGAGTTAGGGATAAGGAAAGCATACGGAAGCTACGAAGAATTATTAAATGACCCTGAAATTGATGCCGTATACATCCCTCTACCGAATCACTTACATAAGGAATGGACGATTAAAGCTGCGGAAGCAGGAAAACATATTTTATGTGAAAAGCCAATTGCGCTAAACGAGCATGAAGCGGTAGAAATGGTAGAAGCATGTGAAAAAGCTGGGGTCGTCCTTGCCGAAGCTTTCATGTATCGCCACCAAAAAAGATATCAGGATATTAAAAAACGGATTAAGAATGGAGAAATCGGGGAAATACGTGGGATTCACGGAGTTTTTTCTTTTAATAACGCCGGTGACTACAACAATATCCGTTATACGAAAGAATGGGGCGGTGGATCCATTTACGATGTAGGGTGTTACCCGATCAGTGCCGCACGTTTCATTTTGGAGGAAGAACCGCAAGCCGTTACGACTCACGCCTTTTTTTCACCTGAACATGGCAATGTCGATATGATGGCTTCAGGTTTGATAGAGTTTTCTAATGGAGTGGCCTTGACATTTGATTGTGCCATGTGGGCAGAGTTCCGCAATGAATTGGAGATCCTTGGAACAGATGGAAGAATTGTATTAAAGGCTGCATTCCTCGGTGATCAATCCTATGAAATTTTTAAGGGTGGACAAACAGAAACCGTTCCTGATGATAATATCAATTCTTATAAACTGCAAGCTGATAGTTTTGCAGAAAGTGTGCTAGATGGGAAACCAGTAAAATTCCCATTCGAAGACATTATTAAAAATATGAGAGCAGTAAAAGCAGCTTTAGAGTCGGCAGAAAAAAGAGAAAGAATCATTTTAAAATAAAGGGGCTGAACGTAAATGAAAAGTATTCGAGTAAAAGGCGTAGATAAGGATATTTCTAGCTTAGTAATGGGGTCCGATTATTTCACACCAGAAAAAATGGATCTTGTAACAGAAGTATTAAACAACTACTTGGAAATTGGCGGAAATACGATTGACACTGCCTTCATTTATTATGGTGGTAAAAGTGAAGAGGCAATCGGTATTTGGATGGAAGAAAATAAACGCCGTGATGACGTCATCATTTTAACAAAAGGTGCTCATCCAAATCACGAAGGACCTCGTGTTAGCAAAAAAGCGATTGACGAAGAACTAAAAATCAGCTTGGAAAGACTTCGTACTGACTATGTCGAATTATATGCACTTCATCGCGATAACCCAGAAGTGCCAGTTGGCGAAATTTTGGAAACGTTAAATGCACACGTTGAAGCTGGTCGAATTGGAGCTTTTGGTGGGTCTAACTGGTCAATCGAAAGACTTCAAGAAGGAAATGACTATGCAGCTAAGAACGGACTTGTCGGCTTTTCATTCAGCAGCCCGAACCTAAGTCTTGCAAAAGCGCAAGAACCATATTGGGCTGGATGTGTTTCAGTAGACGATCCTATGCTAGCTTGGCATGAAGGAAATAACATGCCGCTATTCTCATGGTCATCCCAAGCTCGCGGATTCTTCACAGGAAGATTTACTCCGGAAGATCGCTCCAACGAAGATCTAGTTCGCGTATTTTATAATGACGACAACTGGGAGCGTTACCGCCGTGCTGAACAGCTTGCTAAGGAAAAAGGCGTGGAAACTATCCAAATCAGTTTAGCATACGTATTAAACCAAAGCTTCCCAGCGGCTGCAATCATTGGACCTCAAAACAAGCAAGAAATGGTATCATGCAGACAAGCTGCAGATATTAAATTAACAGAAGATGAGATTAAATGGCTTGATCTTCGTACTAGATAATTAGAAAACCGGAAGCGCCTTGCTTATCGACGTACAAACTTCAGGGCCTCTGAATGAGATAAAGGAAACACGACGAGGAACGAGTCGATGTTGACTTATCGTAGGAAGAGGACAAGAAGTTTGCTAGTCGATAGGCGCTGGAGCTAGACAAATGGAAAGACCCGGTGAGATTTGTTTCTCACCGGGTTATCTTGGAGTTTTCCACTGCACATCAACCGTAATCCACTGACCATTTTTATAGTAGAAAAGAACTTCCACAGTTCCAATTCCATCAGCATGGTATGCTCCGCTCACTTGCCGATAGCTTTTTATACCATACTCTTCCTTCCCTTTGATTTTCACGATTTTAAAAAATGCAATTGGATCAATTATCAATTCAGCAGGTTCGTTTAACATTCCATTATTTTGATAAAGACCTAACCTGATGTAATCAGCCTTACGATCCGAAAGATCTAATTGAATTGGATTTTGAATTCCTGGAATCGTCATAACCGCCTTGAAGTTGTTTTGGAAAGAACTTTCAATTGGGAGTGGTTCTGGTAAGGGAATTTCGCTTAGGGTTCCACCTTTTACAGTATGTAAAGTAAAATTATAAAGTCCTCCACTCCCTCCTTTTGCACTTGAATAAAGAATATCGTCAACACCATCATGGTTCAAATCCGCAAATTCAAGCTTCGGCTCAAATCCACCTTCACAGTTTATTTTGATTTTACGAATCCCTTTCCCCTCAACTTCAGCCCAAACTTCTTGATAGTAATCTTTATTATCTTTAAGGGGAATGCCGTATACTGTAATCTTTTCAGGAATACCATCACCTGTCACATCATGGCGATATTCCAAAATGGTCTTCAGTTTTTTTGCAGCAAAAACTGGAGAGATATAAGAAAAAGTAAGCAATAAGGACATGGCTACAATCATCATAAAATATCTTTTCATTAAATCATCTCCCATTATGGTGTTTTGTTATTTTTCACTTTCTATTCAGATTTATGTATGTTGTGCTAAGTAGTAAATAAATCTTCCTATTGCTAATCTTTGCATAAAATGTAGAATTTTGTTGAAAAATGCTATATACTAAAGTACTGAATACAAAGTCGCATGTTATTCAAAATTGAAAAGGCAAACTATTTGAAAAGGTAGGACGCAAAGCTAAGGGTCTAAGGTGTATAGGAAAAACTTCCTAATCACTATGATCGCCTGGTTGCCAAATTTTGTTATCTTATATTCACGACTAAATATAAGAATCTTTTTGGCTATTCTTTTTTGAGAATAGCTAATTTTTTTAAGGAGAGTGTCTAAAATTGTCATTATCCATCGAACAAAGAAATAAAACGGTTCGTGATTTGTTAAATGGAACATTCACTTCATTTAAAAATGTCGTTCCGATCCAGCATGATATTAAAAAACCACAACTATTAGAAAAATCTTTGCAACTTCAGTACGGGGTCCTGATTGGAATTACTGGAGATATTAAAGGAAAATTAATATTATCTTCGGAACCTAATGTTTTTAGTTCAATTAGTGCAGTCATGTTTGGGATGTCATTAGAAGGAGATATGCTGGCATCTTTCAGTGGGGAACTTGGAAATATGATTGCGGGCTGCTTATCGACGATTATTGTGGAAAATGGAATTAAAACTGATATCACCTCACCAACCATTATGGAAGGAAATACTACATTATCTGGTTATGAAAAGGCTATTCAATTGACGATTCTTCTGGATGAGATTGGTGAAATGGATATTTATTTGTTGCTAGACTGAGGATAAGCTGTCATTCGTGACAGCTTTTTTGATTTCGTCTGAAAATTGTTTACTCAGTTTCTTGGTTTTGCGAGTCAATGATATAAATTGTTAGAAGAATCCTATTAGACATTTAGAGAACCGTTAATCGAATTCTAATAGTCGTTAGGCAGTTAGTATTAGCCCTTTCAGTTCTTTCGTTTAGTTCACGACTTAGCAGTTCATTATGAGCATCCATACTCTAAAACGGCTTTAAAATCATTAACGCGATGATAACTAAAAATATTAAGCTTGCTATATGTTCATAGAATACAAGCTTCTTTCCTTCACGAGCGTATTCTTCAGGGATTTCGTCACCATCGTGTGCTTCTTCAATTTTTGCTTTAAGTGGTTTAGATATAGGTGATAAAACGATTGGCCCCATCGCAAGAGCGAGTAAAAAGAGAAATAGACTTACAATATACCAACCTTGGCGAAATAAGCTTGTGTTAACCGCTCCCATTAACAAACCTGAAACGAGTAATAAGGTCCCACCAATCATGACAAAAATATGTATACGATTTTTGATTTTGTACGCTAGCCTTAGCTCATTAATTGTTTTCGCTGATTTTCCAATTTGACTCAACACAAAGCCTGGACCCATACCTAAGATTGCAGAAAATATATGGACAATAACTAATATTTTATAAAATGTTACCACTGATATTCCCTCGCTTCATTAGGAAGAGGATGACTTTTCAATCATCCTCTTCAGAATTCACCATGATTCCAGCCACTTGCGTGAGCCTGCTAAAAAACATTTCACCTGCTGGATGATCACTTAAGCCAACCTCGTCAAAGGCTTCCTTCATACAACGAAGCCAGCTGTTTGCGCGGCTTGGAGTTATTTTAAAAGGAAGATGTCGATACCTCATCGCAGGCGGACCGTATTCCATACTATACAGCGCGGGACCACCAAGAAACTGAGTCAAAAACTTCCTTTGTTTTTCCATAATAATATTTATATCCCCTTCAAAAAGGGGGCTAATATTCGGATCAGCATATACCCGAGGATAAAAGGCATTGACTAATTCCTCTATTTTATCTCCACCAATTTCCTCATAGAGCGATTGTAAACGAGGTTCCATCACTTTCATACCTCCCGATGTGTCTTTCTTTCATTATATAATATAAATCAAAAATCATGATGTGATATACATCACAGTGGGGGAAATGAAGTAAGTTTCTAGCAAATTTTCATGTTATTTCTTTTTACTATTGGCGCTTCCTATCCCTGCACCCAGTGCTATTCCAATAGCAATTCCGAGAACAACATTATCCAAGGCTAAGCCTAATGCTACACCTATTGCAATACCGCTTGCTAAACCAGTTCCTAAATAGTTGCCAGTTTTATTATTTCTCGACATGAACTCACGCTCCAGATATTCTATTTATCTGTTTACGATTGAAGGAACTAAAAGATTCGAAGAACTATTGTTGAAGAAATTCAAAGTATTTTATTATGATTAAGATAATGAACAATTATTAAATTACTAATATTATTAATCGAGATTATTATTCATATTTGCGATATAAGTGCTATTAATTATTCTCCTAATATACAAATTTAAAAGAATGTTAATTTAAATAATCAACGATTTAAGTATTATTCGAAATTCAGTAATGGAAATAGTCTCTTATTAATTTACTAAAAAAAGTATAAAACAGATATAAAAACTTTGAGAATTCAAATTATCTTTTTGGAGAAATATGCCCATGTAGAGACCAAAGAAGAAATTGAGAAGCGGATATTCAATAGTATTTTACCTCTCCAAACAAAACCGTCCTACTCATTTATCGAGGACGGCTTAAAAAAATACAAATATATGAAATTTTTTTTCAGCAACATATACAATTTCACAAAATTTTTTCTGGTATCCTCTTAATCCTAGGATCTGTAAAAATATCGTCTTCGTCAGTGCTACGAGTGGAAAATTCAGATACAACCGCTCCATCACTTCCTGCTTTAAACCAATGAATAGTATTAGGATATATTGTATATTGTTCGCCTGGCTTTAAAATAATCTCATTAAATACAGTGTAATATTGTCCATCACCTTCTGGAGGTTGTGCAGATAAATTTTCTGCAGGTTTTCCTTCAACATAGAGAAAGACTTTTCCATATCTGCACCTGAAAGTTTCTTCTTTTCCATCATCAAATTCTCTTGTTGGATGTTTATGTTCTGGACAAGTTTGATCTGGAAGTAATGCTAGTTCCTTTGCACAGACTAAATCTGTATTTACGTATGTAACTACTTGCAATCCCGTGTTTTCTATTTTACCTAATCCAAAATCTGCGACCTCTACATTGTCTTTTTCTTCTTCTGTTAAAATAATATTTGCCTTATCAAATAATTCAAGCGCCTTGGTTCGTAATTTTTCATACTCGTCCCGATTCACTAGCCCCATCCTCCTTTATTATTTCCATCAATCATATATTTCTATCAGACATCTCAATTACGCTTTAATTAAAAAATCTCTACGATGTATTTAACTTCTTTTTTATATGCTACTTTTCCCATAAAAGTTATGTAATGTAATTATAATTTCACTTCGTTTTTACGTTACATAGGCTATAGCAAACAACCTTAGAGAAACATTGGTACAGGTACAATCATTTATTTTTATTTCCAGCCAAAATTATAGATAGTTTTTTGTAGTTATAGAAAAACTCGGTATGAGTAACCATGTTTTTTCTATTTCAATATTTCTATACTGCTACAGACTCTTCAATTGCTAAGGTTTGCCTATACTCTTCTGCGAGCATTGTCGTTACAAATTCTGCAGTAGGATCAATATCTTCAACCATATCTTTCAAACTAGAGATTTCTGTTTTAAAGAATTCTTTACGGTAGTTGACTTTGTTTACTCTATTGTTGTTAACTCTTTATGCAATTTCTGCTCCCCCCTGACCGCATCGTCACTAAATAAATAATAAATACATAGCCGGCTTTTCCTAGAGTAAGGCTCGCAATTTCTTCTTTCTTTTCTTCAATACTAGCCATTTGAAGTTCTAACTCTTTCAGGCGTTCTTTTAGTTGAGAGATTTTCTCGCTTTCAGTATCGTTCGAAGTATCATATATAAACTACAATTTACAGATAACTTAATGCTCATTTTTATATCATTTAGAGGGCTCAAAAAAAATGGTTTTTAATTCAAGATATCGTAAATAGCAATTCTACTGGGACATGTATATTTATTACCTTTGAACTTCAAAAAAGATTCATTATTATACTTTAAGTAATCGAAAGTATCTTCTAAATTTTAAACGTCATAGTCCATCGATTTAAATGTATTTCCTGCTATATACTTATCGTAAGTATTCCCGTAAATATTGCATAATCCCACTTTAAATTTACCTCTTCTAATAAAATTTCGAAAAGAAAGAATCCCATATACAAAAAAGAGACCCTAGCAAAACTAGAGTCCCTTAATCTAAAATTAACGAAGAAGTTGCAATACTCCTTGAGGAGCTTGGTTAGCTTGAGCAAGCATAGCTTGAGCAGCTTGTGCAAGAATTGAGTTTTTAGTTTGTTCCATCATTTCTTTCGCCATCGTGCGAACATTTGCTTTCACAAATGACTAGACTATATCTTCACCCTCTAGCTATCTAGTAGGGGTCGGGCACTTCGGATCCGCAATGCTGATGGACATTGTTTCACCTATGGATTTCATCATCATAGCCAAAGCGTTAGATGGTTTATCCTAGTCGTTGAACCTTCTCCACTCTTTCGAGACAGGAGCTTGGCTGCTGATTGCCTAATCTTTCTTCTTTTCAGCCCTTCGCGTTTGCCGTTTCCGACTGCGCTGTGGGGAAGAAATCTCTAAAGGGTTTCCAGCAATTCACCCGTTCATAATCACTGACCGTTACCAGTCAGGACGACTGTACCTATTCCGCTTATGCGGCTTCAGTATAATCAACGTCACGAATACGTGATTCTGCAGCTGTTAGGTTTTCTGATGCATTGTTTACATTATTGATGGTATGTTCTAATCTATTTTGCAAAGCACCTAATTTTCCACGTTCTGTAGAAACAGTATTAATAGCAGTTTGAACATTCGTTATAGCTGTATTCGCTCCACCTTGACTCGCCAGGGAATCATTAGTTAAATCTCCGCCTAATTGAGCCGCTCCAAAACCAGTAGTTGTTAAATCAATATTAATAGCTTGTCCCGCATCTGCTCCAACGTGGATAACAAATTTGTTAGCAGGATCACCATCAAGTAATGCTTTACCATTAAATTTTGTATCAGTTGAAATTCTAGTAAGTTCCGTAGCTAGATCCTTAAACTCTTGGTCAATTGCTACACGATCTACAGTGTTATCATTTGTATCGTTTGCGGATTGGACAGCTAATTCACGCATACGTTGAAGAATTGCATGAGTTTCATTCAAGGCACCTTCTGCTGTTTGAATTAAGGAAATTCCATCCTGTGCGTTACGAGATGCTTGGTCTAATCCACGAATTTGTGCACGCATTTTTTCAGAAATTGCAAGCCCTGCAGCATCGTCCCCCGCACGGTTAATTCGAAGACCAGAAGATAACTTTTCCATTGATTTAGATTGAGCATTTGTAGCAGCACCTAGTTGACGATGTGTATTAAGCGCCGCAATATTGTGATTGATAATCATTTTTTTCCTCCCTGAATATGCGATCAACTTCCTTGTAGATCGTGTTAATAATATGCATAGTACTTATTTCGCCAAATAAAATATTTTCAAAATTATTTCATAGATTTTAAAAAGACACTAGAGAGCTAACCGTCTTTAAACAAAAGTAATAAATTATCTTAGCAATTGCAATACTCCTTGAGGAGCTTGGTTAGCTTGCGCAAGCATTGCTTGTGCTGCTTGTGAAAGAATAGAATTCTTCGTTTGTTCCATCATTTCTTTCGCCATCGTGCGAACATTTGCTTTCACAAATGACTAGACTATATCTTCACCCTCTAGAAATCTAGTAGGGGTCGGGCACTTCGGATTCACAATGCTGATGGACATTGTTTCACCTATGGATTTCATCATCATAGCCTAAGCGTTAGATGGTTTATCCTAGTCGTTGAACCTTCTCCACTCTTTCGAGACAGGAGCTTGGCTGCTGATTGCCTAATCTTTCTTCTTTTTAGCCCATCGCGTTTGCCGTTTCCAGCTCCGCTGTGGGGAAGAAAGCTCTAAAGGGTTTCCAGCATTTCACCCGATCATAATCACTGACCGTTACCAGTCAGGACGACTGTACCTTTTACCGCTTTATGCGGCTTCAGTATAATCTACGTCACGAATACGTGATTCAGCTGCAGTTAGGTTTTCTGATGCATTGTTTAAATTGTTGATTGTATGTTCTAATCTGTTTTGTAGAGCACCGAATTTAGCACGTTCAGTTGAAACCTTATCAATCGCTGTTTGAACAGCTGTTATAGCAGCATCAGAGTTAGTTTGATCATCTACTTTAATAGTAGTTAGTGATAATCCTGCTGCTGATACATCTTGTCCACTCGCAACAGTAATTGATTGGCTTGCATCAGCACCTACATGTATAACAAAGGAAGCTGAACCATTTAACAATGCCTTACCATTAAACTTAGTATCCGTTTGAATTCTTGTTAATTCAGTTTTCAGGTCTGTAAACTCTTGATCAAGAGCTTTACGATCAACAGTATCATCATTTGTATCATTTGCAGATTGTACAGCTAATTCCCGCATACGTTGTAAAATAGAGTGTGTCTCAGTCATGGCACCTTCAGCTGTTTGAATCAGGGAAATTCCGTCTTGTGCGTTACGTGAAGCTTGGTCAAGCCCACGTACTTGTGCACGCATTTTTTCCGAAATTGCTAAACCAGCTGCGTCATCACCTGCGCGGTTGATACGAAGCCCTGAAGATAGCTTCTCCATTGATTTAGCTTGTGCACCTGAAGCAACACCCAATTGACGATGAGTATTCAACGCCGCAATATTATGATTGATAATCATTTGTTTTTTCCTCCTTGAATGTGCGATTCACGTCCTTGTGAATCGTATTTTTTTTGCGAATGTTTAGAGTCGGCCGCCCTCTGTGATTCGCTTCATTAGTAATATCGTCATGGTTTAAGGAATGTTTAATAGTTTTTAAGGATAAAAAATAAAAAACTGTCAATTCTCTTCGATTGACAGTTTCCTTACGCTTTTATTTTTTCGCATTTGCTATTATTCCAAACAAATCACTTACTCCTGCAGATGCAGCAGTATTCTCACTTTGGATATCCAGCCACACTTCTTTCCGATGAATTTCGACATTCTTCGGTGCGTTGATACCAATTTTGACTTGGTCCCCTTTAATAGAAGCAATGGTGATTTCGATGTCGTCTCCGATTTGAATGGATTCGCCTTTTTTCCTTGTCAGTACGAGCATCTCGTCACCCCTTTGCTAGTTGCCCGAAAAGCGGGTGTTTTGTTTGATAGTTTTCGTTGTTTAAAATAACTTGTTTTGCGGAATTCGTTTTTACATTTACAACAATTGGCGCTTGTAAATTGGCTGTGCTTTTTTCAAATGGATCATGAACAGTCAATATCACGAACGCGCTTACGTCCGCATCACTTTTAATATCTAACTGCTCTATTGTATTTTCATCTAAAGTAAAATCATATTTTTCAAAAAAGCTATATGGATCCGCGATAACAAATGCTAGCCCCGCTGTTTCTACTGATTGCATAATCGATACCGATGACATATCCGGCAATGGCAACAATGTAAACTTCTTTTCATCAGGGAATCCAGGGATGCCTTTTTCAAATGTTAAAATTTCATTATTTTGGATTTCGACTTCGCCGTGGTATTTAGTTTGTATGTACATAAGTTCACGCTCCACTTTCTATTTTACAAAGTCAATCTTTAAACTGTTTTGTTGTCTTAAATAAATATTCACATCTCCCGGCACATACGAAATAATTGGTTTTCTTATTCTGGCATCAATAACTGGTTTTCTTGTCTGGAATTGAATATCTGTTTTACCAGGCTCAAAATGAATTTTAACAGAAAAAGTGGAAGGTACCCAAGTGATATTCGTATCAACGGGTGGGGGATTTGCTTTTCGCTTTGCCTGCTCTACGAGAACATCTCGTCCTGAATGAATATCAAGCATTTCATCACCTTCTCTTGCGACTCGGGCAATTCCTTCTAAAAGCTTCTGCCTACCACGTACCGCATTTTCCCTCACACGTTGAAAAATACTTTTTATATCCATATCTTCCCATGCTAACGATTGATCAATCGTTAGCCTACCTGGGATCGTACGCATCTTCATGTCAGCAAGAGGCTGCTCGATATGAAGATCAGCGTTAGGTTGCTGTATAGATTGTCTCGCTGGTATTGTTTCCATCCCGATTTTCGCAAATTGAGATTCCATTCTAATTTGTGGGATTTGCACGTTCACCAAGCCCCTTCATAATAATTGTAAAGGGATGTCCCAAACAAAGAGAGCATCCCTTTTATCTTATCTTAAGGCTATTTGCTTAAAGTTTGTTTTCTTGTAAAAGCCCAAAAGCCGGCTTTTACACCTATTTATAAAATTTAATGGTTCTTATGAAGTTTCCAACTCTTTTCTCAGTTGAATCATTCATATTGAGAACAGAATCCATTTAGCGCCGTTAAAATTCATAATAATTAGCAACAATATGAGAAAAGATCTTATCTTAAAAAGTCCATTAATGTCGGTTGAATGATTCTGGCACCAACGGACATTGCCGCAGTATGTACTGCTTCTTGTTGTTTAAATTCCATTACGACTTTTTCAAACTCAATATCCTCATTGTCAGACATAATTCTTTTTGCAATGATCTCTTGGTTATCGATTCGCTCTTCCATGAATTCAAGTCGATTTGTCCGAGCTCCTAGTTCTGCTCTGGCGGAAAGCATTTTGTCTGCACTGGCATCTATTTTATCTAAAAATCCGCTAATTGCTTGTGTATCGCCTTGACCAAGTGCTGTTTCAAGGTCGTCTAACATTGAGAAAATACTATTGCCTTGATTTTCTGAACCAAACACATTTTCTCCAAGCATATTAACTGGTACATATATGCCTTTTGCAAGTTCAAACTCAACATTTTTCGAATTAAAAGAAACATTTCCATTTTTATCCACCGGAGGCGTTAATGTATCCGTCCCATTAAAAATATATTTATCTCCAACTTTTGAATTTGCAATTGATTTTATATGAGCTTTTAACTGGGTAATTTCTTCTTTCATAGCCTCTAATTGCCCTTCGTCATATGTTTCATTACTCGCTTGCACAGTCAGTTCACGTATTCTCTCCAATACCTTACTTGCTTCTCCAATTGCAGAGTCTGTCGTTTCTACCCAGTTATGAGCTTCTGTAAAATTGCGCTTAAACTGTTCGACTTCAAGGACATTCATTCGGTAATACATCCCCTTCATCGCAACAACAGGATCATCAGAAGGACGAGATATTTTTTTCTGAGTCTGTGCTTGAGTAAATAGTTTATCAAGACGACTGTAGCTTTGATTAATATTAGTCATTACATTTTTGGCTATCATTCCATTTGTTACGCGCATCATTACACCCCTTATCTACCTACAATTCCCATTCCATTTATGATTTTTTCCAGCATTTCGTCAACGACAGATATCATTCTTGCAGACGCTGCATAAGCATGTTGGAACTGAATTAAGTTAGAGAATTCTTCGTCAAGCGACACTTCACTGATGGATTTACGGTTATTTTCAACTGAATTGAGCAGGACACCCGTATTGTAATAAAGGCGATTCGCTTGCTGTCCTTTTACCGCTATCACACCAATTAATCCTTCGTAAAATGATTGCAAGGTGCCAGATTCAATCTCAAGATCTAATGTTGTATGGCCAATCGTTACTTTTGAATTAGAAATGACGAGATCTTTTACTTTACCTAGATCTAGTGCATTTTGTCCGTTCCCTTTTTCATTTGCAACTGAAGATGCGGCAACCTGAGAAGGAAGTGTAATTGCTACTTTGATTGAACCCGCTGCCCCTTTGTATGAATTTGGATCAGTAAAAGAGAAGAAATCAACACCTTCATCTCCGTTCAAATCAAAGCCTTCTTTATGAACAGCATTGAAAACTTTGGCAAACGAATATGCATATTTATCGAGTTGATCGAGAATTTCTGTATATAATCCAGTGCCATCATCTTCGTTTCCATATGCATACATAAGTGCAGCTAGTTTTCCCTTACCTTCAGATAAGGAAAGATTTTCGATATCTTTTAACTCTGTAGTGCCATTTCCTTGAACAAGATTTATTCGATTGCCTTTGCCGTCGACAATAAATACATTCCTGCCCCCATCAGCGATAGCTAAAGAATTGCCTCCATAATGAATGTCAGTCGTTTCGATAGGTACAAGTTTTGAAAGCTGATCGATCAAGCGATCGCGTTCATCATATAAATCATTAGGTAAATATCCATGAGGCTCAACTTCACTAATTTGCTTGTTAATAGAAGCAATCTGTGTAGCTAGATTATTGATTTCTCTTACTGTTGCATCGAGTTCTTTTTTTGTATCGTTTCGTAATGTTGTTAAGGAACGAGATAAGTATTGGAACGTTTCCACTACAGCAGTACCTCGTTGAATGACTACTCTTCTAGCTCCTTCGTTTTCCGGATTTGTACTCAAGTCCTGTAACGATTGCCAGAATTGAGCCATTGCCTTTGATAATCCATTATCGCTCGGTTCATTCATAACGTCTTCAATTTGCGATATCGATTTAGCTAGCGCCTCATAATAGCCAAATTTATTGTTTTCACTGCGGAACTGTTCATCGACAAATCGATCGCGGATTCGTTCAATCGTTCCGTCTTTAACGCCTGTCCCTAATTGTCCAGGAATTTGCGGACGGTTTAAAGATGCCGCAGGATAAGGTGTCGTTTGTTCAAAATTAACACGTTGTCGGGTATATCCAGGTGTGTTGGCATTAGCGATATTGTGGCCTGTTACGTATATGGCACTTTGTTGTGTATACATGCCACGCTTTGATGTTTCGAGGCCCATAAATGTAGAACGCATACGCTTTTCCTCCTTTATTTCTTTATGCTTTCGAATCAAATACGGATCGACCTGTATTTGCATTTCCACTTGCCTCACCTTGCGATTTTGTATAGTTCGGCAATTCAGGTTCAGGTGAGAGTAAATCAAGATTTAAGTTTATATATTGTAATGAATATTGTAGTAATTGTTGGTTAAGTACATTCGTTTCTTGCAACTCTGATATTACAGCTGTTAATTTTACATGTAATTCAGAAAGGATTTCTCTGTTTGTACCATCTAGTTGCTGAATTATTTGAGATATCGTCGTTGTTTTATCGTCATTTGTTAAAATGGCAGTTGCCTGCTGCCTCTTGTTTTCTTCAATTTGAATAGAAGTGACAAGTTTTTGCTCATCACGAAGCAACTTGTCTAAATTTTTTATTTCATTTATTTTAATGGCTTCCGTTTTTTCCAATGCTGTTGTATGCAATTGTTGATGTAAACTGAGCAACTTTTCCATCGATTCTATGAGTAGCTGGACCGACATGTTAGGAGGTCCTCCTCTTTACGTATAAATATTAATAAGTAGTCCCTGTATTTCGCCGACAAGGCTAAGAATTTCAAGTCCTTTTTCTTCTTTGTCAAGGACAGTATTTGCCAAATCAATCAGCTTTTTGTCAACTTCTTTCACGATTTTGTACACTTTTGTACGGCCCCGCCAATCGAGACCACGCTGTTCCTCCAGCTGTAGGCCGTTTTTGACGGCATCTTCCATAAAAGATTTGACGAGTTGCTTATATTTTTTAAAGTCTTCTATCGTTTGTGATTTAGCAAGTTTCTGACCTTGCGTTTCGATATCTTGGCGAAGTTTGGCCATTCGTTCATACACGATGTTTTCGCGTCCTTTTGCCATTACTTCAGAAAATCTTATCGATTCCGTTGCTTGCTGTTCTTTTTTCTGAACACTGTTGATTCCCGTTTTTTCGACCCTGCGCACTTCCATGAAGATCACTCCAGATACTTGATTCTGGTTTTACAACCGATTATGGATAGTTTACTACCGATTGTGGGTACATAACTACCAAAAATTCTCATTTACTAACGACTTTTAATAGATTAGCTCCGAAAACCCAGCCCCTCTCACTAAAAAGAGAAAGGCTGGTCAATTTCTCAAAAGTTATTGCAATAACTGTAAAATTCCTTGTGGCAATTGATTGGCTTGTGCCAACATTGCTTGTCCTGCTTGATTCAATATATTATTTCGTGTAAAGTTCGTCATTTCAAGAGCCATGTCTAGGTCGCGAATACGGGATTCTGCTGCAGTTAAGTTTTCGTTTGCTGTTTGCAGATTAGTTACCGTGTGTTCAAGTCGATTTTGGTAAGCTCCGAGTTTTGCGCGTTGTTCGGATACTGTACCAATTGCTTTGTCAAGTAAATCTATTGCAGAGCTTGCTTTGGTCGCGTCGGATACATCTAAGCTATTTATTCCTAGACTGCTTGCTTCCATGCTGTCTAGTTTTACTGTTAATGAATCTCCATTGTTCGCACCAATTTGAAATACGAATCCGTTTGTCGTTTTACCATCTAGCAGATTTTTTTCATTAAATTGTGTTTTTTGGGCAATTCTGTCCACTTCATTAACTAACTCATCAATTTCGAGTTGAATTGATTTACGGTCGTCGTCTTCCAACGTCCCATTCGCTGCTTGCACACTCAACTCGCGCATCCTCTGCAAAATTGAGTGCGTCTCATTCAATGCCCCTTCTGCCGTCTGGATCAAAGATACCGCATCTAAAGCATTTCTCTCCGCCATTCCTAACCCACGAATTTGCGAACGCATTTTTTCTGAGATTGCTAGTCCCGCAGCATCATCCGCAGCACGGTTGATGCGAAGTCCAGATGAAAGTTTTTCTAAGCTTTTTGATGTGCTTCCCATTGTTTGTGATAGGTTTCTATATGCATTTAACGCTTGTATATTATGGTTTATTCTCATATTTTTCTTCCCCTTCATCAATTAATCGCGGTTCGTCACCATGACGTTTTTTTCATAGGCGTTCGTTTTCCGATAGAGCTCGCGCTGTCCGTCTGTATTTTCCATATTCATTGCCTCATTCCAAGAACTGGCCAATTGATCCAAAATACTTAAAACTTCTTGCAAAATCGGAATGTCTTTTTTCAAGTTCCCCATAATGACTTGGTTTGCCATATAGTTATAAAGCGTATCAAGTTGGTTAGCAATAATTCCTGCTTCGTAATTCAAGCCAACTCCAAGGCGCTCGATGATATCATTCACTTTTTGAAGCTTTGAATTAGCTTCTGGATACTTATTTGTTTCGATGCACACGATCGCTTCTTTTAAATGATCAATGCACGCTTCATATAGGAATGCAGTAAGTTGTTGTGGTGTTTTTTGGTAGATTAATTCTTTTGTTAGAAAATCCATTTTCCTGCCTCCGTTCATAGTACATATCGGATATTTCAAGCATTTTTTAATAGTTACGATCCATTTCCTCGAGTAAAAGTAAAATTTCAGCAATAACAGAATAAAGTTGAGGCGGAACATTATCCCCTAGATCAATATCAAGCAAGTGACCTACTAAACTAGCATCCTCTTGCATTGCTATCCCGTGTTCCTTCGCAAGTTCCATGATTTTCGTTGCGACTGTACCTGTTCCATGTGCGACTACTTGAGGAGCACTATCATTGGATTCATCATAGCGAATGACCGCTGCAGACGGCCCATTTTTCATACGCCGATTTTTTTGATTAAAATACGTTGGCATCATACTGAAAAATCATACCCTCTTTCCGTAAAACTAGGGGTTTTACTTTGCTCTTTGCGTTCCTCTGTTTTTTCGGTAGGAGTCAGCTTTGAAAATTGAATTTTACCAATTTTATAGCCGATTTCCTCTAATCTTCCTTTTGCCGTTTTTACTAGAGGCTCCATTTTACTTTGAAAATCGAGACGATCATTTTTTATCATAACGGACAAGGTTTTATCAATTGACGTCAGTTGAATACCGACATCTCCCATTCGCTTTGTTTCTAGTAAAAAGTATAAGCTGCAGTTTTCCCAATCAATCTTTTGCTTCGATTGACTAGACTTTAAAAATACTTTTACGTTCTCTAATTGATCACGAAGAATAATCGGAAGTGTGAATAACATCGTTTGCAGTCCAGAGCTGTCTGTCTTACTCATTAACTGTTGTCCTGTAAGATTATTCAAAGCCTGCTCCGCTCTTTGACTTGCTGCATTATTTCCTTCAGCTTGAATCAATCTTAGTAAACTATTTTTCAAAGAGGCATCGGCATCCGTTCGGGATCCATCACCAGAAACGAGACGGTGCGCGATATCCGAGTCATATGTTAGGCCCAATCTCCTAATATATTCAAATGCGTGTCTGGCACTAGGTTCCTGCCTTAACGTTTGATAAGGTTCATTAAACGAGCGTACGATATCTTTTTCGCTTGGCAACCGCTCCAGATTTAACAACTCTTTTGAAATGAAATGTTTAACACGCTGGTCAGACGGTTGGAATATTAATTTATCGACTGTATTTCGTACTTGGTTAACGATTTCACTCGCTTTTGAAAATTCACCTTTTCCAAGAAGTTTTCGCGCTTCATGAAGCTGAGAGCTTGCTTGCATTAGCTTTTTTTCCGTTCCCATATCTGTGTATAACATGAAGTCGCTTTTTAAAATGGCATTGTCGAGCTGTTTAATCACTGCCTCAAGAGGCTGCCTTGCTTGTATAGGCGCTTGTCTTATAAGATTTTCCGCCACTCGCAACGTATTCGTAATATCACGCTTTATTGCTGTAAAATCCAGCGCCGCTTGTGATAATTTTTTTGTTATGGTAGTGACGATCACATCCCGAGATTGTACAGGGATAGTCGATAAAATTTCATTGCTCATTCGATAGGAAAATTCTGCTTCTTGTTCGGCCGAATCGTTTTCAACAAGATTTGTTAATGCTGTTGCCAGTTCTTGCCTTGCAGCTAGTTCCCTGCCTGAAGCGTGTAACTGCTCTGCTCTTTCGATTGCGTTATGCAATGAATCAGGTAGTTCCTGATTGCCTTTCATAAATTGCATGACCATTGATAAGTTGGAAGTCGTTCTTACTTGTTTCAATGCTTCCCGAATGGCATCCTGGAATGCATTAGTAACGCTCCCTACCTGATTCAATCCTGTTTGATGGATTTCTTGTTGGACTTCCCCTCTACTAATTGAAGGATTTTGCACCTTAAAATCCGGATCCAAATCCTTCACTAATTTATTCAACACTTCTCCAAGTGACCGACCGTGCAATGCTTCATGCACCGCTCTTAGTTGCTGAAGGGTGAAATCAAGGTTTTTCCTAGCCATATTAATTATCGTTTCAAGTCTTTGTTCAGGTGTGCCTGGTCCTTTTTCTATGTATGCCCTAATATTGTTCAGCGTTTCTCTGCTAATCGGAATATGGTATTGGTTCAGTATTTGTATCGCTTGCCTTATATTTTCAGGAAGCGGCAATCCTGTGCCCTTTTCAATCGTAGTGGCAGTTTGCGTGGCAACCGCTTTTACTAAAGGGAGTTCTTGTCCCATATCCGTTACTTGCAACGTAATTTTTCCTGCATCAGGTATATTACCATCAAACTTCACATGTAAGTCCTGACCCTTAACTTGAACAATTGCTTCGCTATTCGGAAGCTTCTCTTTTACTGTCGCGGTGTAAGTCCCACCTTCTTTGATCGTTACAGGAAAATCAGTTTGTGGAAAAACAGCTGTTTTCGTTTCATTCTGAATTTGCATATTGTCAAACTCCTTTCAGAACGGATTAAAAAACAAAGGAATCTGCCCAACCAAAGATGGTGGGGGCAGATTCCCTCATCATCGGATTCGTCGTTTTTCAAAAACGGCAGCTTTAAATAGAGCCATTAAATAGCCCTTTTATTTCTTCGCCGCGTTTCATTAGCTGCTCGTCCTTGAGCAATGCTTCGAATCCGTTCGATTTATCGCTAATTTTTTTTACAATTGATAAAACTTCGCTATGCTTTTGGCAACATCCTTCAAATCTACTTCATAGTTACCGCTTTGCACTTGATTTTTCAACTCTGCCACTCGTACTTCACGTTCTTTTATGATAGACGGAAGCTTTTGCATTTCTTTTGCTTCAGCAGAGATTTCCACCTTATCAGTTTTACCTGTTGCAGACTTTTTCTCCGGTGTATTAAGTTGCTTATTATATGGATTCGTCTCCACAGGTCGAAAAGAATTAATTCTCATTACGTCCCTCCTAACTTTCCATCTAAGGAAAAGCGCAGTAGTTGGAACAAATTATGCTTTTACTATTATTGCTTTCACTACGCTATCTATTGTCTTGTACTCTTATTATCGGTGGTCGATAGAAAAAGTTTAACAGGATATTATCGCCAATTTTCTACTATTTTCTTTTTTCTTGTGAATAATAGCTCGATTTATGCAATTGTTCAAGGCGTTCCTTTTCCATTTCAAATACTTCCAGTTCACCTTTAATGTCAGCATTACATTTTTCACAAAGTTTACCTTCACGAATAATGTTTCCACATCGATCACATGGGTAACCTAAGTTTGGAAATTGTGTTGTATGCAAACGACCGCGTTTGACCCATTTATATAACAAATTTTCTGGAGCACCTGTTGCCTCGGAAACTCTCTCTATTCTTGCCGATCTATTTTCTTGCTTTCGCAAAAATCGATATACCGTATCAAAAAGTGCTTCTTCTTCACGATAACATTTATTACATACATCACGAACTGAATTATTTACATAGATTTCGCCGCAGTTCGGGCAATTTAATAAATCCATTGTCAAATCCCCTTTTATCTGCTTTCCTTGTCTTCTTATTGTTTATATCGGCATCACGACAACTTTTTTAACCCCTTGCAACCGTCAATGATTGAACTTGTTTAGCACCAGTTTGTTTCAACATTTTTGCCGCTTGCCGAAGAGTTGAGCCTGTCGTGTATATATCATCTATAAGAAGGATGTTTTTTCCTTGAATAATGTTTGCTACATTTTTCAATTGAAATATTTGCCGTTGAGAGAGTCGTTCTTCTCGAGACTTTTTTGATTGCTTTTCTGAGTGAGTTCGAATAAGTAAGTCCCATGTGACAAAACCTGTTTCACGGGCGAGAGCCTCTGATTGATTAAAACCACGTTCTTTTAATCGTTCATCACTAAGTGGTATGGCAACGAGGAGATCATGTTCGAGGATTTTCAATTTAGCTGATATTTCCGGGGAAAATGCTTTTGCCAACTCATAGTCACCACGGAATTTAAAGCGGGCAATGAGTTCTTTTAAAAAAGGATTATACGCATAGATGGAAACATTTTTATCAAGTGTACCTTTCCATCTCGGATCCTGTTCCCAACGAATACAGTCAATACATGTGCGTTGTTCAACGAATTTCGGCTTTATTTCTTTTAAAGGTCTTGAACAAACTTTACAATAATCATCACTAATAGGTTCAAGTTTCTCTCTACATTCTTGGCATAAAGGCGACTCTTTTTTAGGAAATATTAATTTTATCCAATCCATTTCATTAATTAAAAGCGTATCACAGTAAAGGCAATAATTTGACATCAATCAATCATCTCCTTTTTCAAAGCTTCTTTGTTCATATGTTCTATATGAATAAGGGCGCGAATCATTGATTTCGTACGTCCATAGTGAAAAAAAGTGATGTTTCCAGTAGGAAATTCCGAACTTCGCCCAACACGTCCAGAGATTTGAACGAGTGCAGCTTCTGTAAAAATATCATCCTCCGCTCCAACGACTGCAACATCAATATTCGGAAATGTGACTCCGCGTTCTAAAATGGTTGTTGTAAGTAATAGGGGAATCTTTTTACTTCTCATTCTTTCAACTTTTTCCTTTCTGTTTGGGTCCTCTGCATAAACGGATTCGATTTCAGGATGGAGTTTACGAAAAAGTGGGAGGGCTTTTTCCATTAATTTAATATCTGGTAAAAAAACGAGTGCCTGCTTGTCCGAGATAATTCTTTTCTTCACCCATGCTTCTACATTTTTGGGGATTCTTCCTTTTTCAAATTGCTTTCTCCAATCTCCGCACCATTTAAAAATTGGGATTGGCAAAGGTTTCCGATGGTATCTGGCAGGAATTTTTACGTGATTTCGTTTTCCATATTTGCATTCCAATTGCCATTTTTCATTAGGTGTAGCAGTTAAGAATATTCTTGCGGCGGAATTTTTGGTGGATTTTTCAACAGCCCACTGCAAGCCCTCATCATAAGAGAACGGAAAAGCATCGACTTCATCTACAACCATTACATCGAAGGCTTTTTCAAAACGCATTAGCTGATGTGTCGTTGAGATCGTAAGTGGAGCGAATAAGTGGCGGTCTTCGGTTCCTCCGAATAATGCGGCGACCTTTATTTGTGGGAAAACTTTTTTAAATCGGGGAGCAAGCTCTAATACAACATCAGTTCTAGGTGTGGCAATGCAAATTCGGTGACCCGAAAGCAACGCTTTTTCAATCGCTTCAAAAAGCACCTCTGTTTTTCCAGCTCCGCAAACTGCCCAAATAAGGACGTCGTTTTTTGTTTTTACAGCTTGGATTGCAGCTCGTGAGGCAACTTGTTGACCGGGAGAAAGTTCGCCATCCCAAGAAAGATAGGAGTAGCGGAATATCGTTGGAAGTTTGGAACTTAATGCAGATTTTCTAGTGATTTTTTTACGTGGGATATTGAATGATCTTTTTTGAAAACCTCTTACAGGAAGGCCACACCACGTGTATAAAGATGTACAAGAGGATACTCGTCCCATCATGATACACTTACGACAATAAAAACAGCCATTTTCTTTCTGGCAATTAGAACACGGGTAATTTGCAAACAGTCTTTGAGCGGAATTTGAACAACGGTTACAACACCATCTGTTTGATTTTTTCACTATTCCGGGAGTAGTTTTAATGTGTCCAATGGAGGTTTGTCTATCCAATTCCTCAGTAGGAAAAGGAATTTCTGAAGCAAGAAGGGAGCGTCCGGAGAGAAAAAGTCGGAGTTCTTCGGGGAAATTTTTCATCAAATCACCTCGAGGATTTATTGATAGAGTTAAAGAAGCCTAATTGTCTAGCTAGAGCGCACTAGGGGCCAGTAGGATGCGCTTCTTTTTAAATAACAGTGGGAATATGACCTAACCCACTGCTATTTTATCGTCCAGCATAGACCCATTGCACCTTCTCCAAGATGAGTGCCAATGACTGGCCCAAAATGGCTTATAGTAAATTCAACATTAGGATAAAGCGCCGATAATTCTTGTTTCCAGCTAGCCGCATCTTCAACACGATTGGCATGGATGATAGTCGCTTGTAATGGTTCACCTTTACGAGCATCCTCGCCAAGCAATTCTTCGATCCGGTTCATTGCTTTTTTACGAGTACGAATTTTTTCAAATGGTACGATAACTTTGTCCACAAAATGGAGGATAGGCTTGATGTTTAAAAGGCTGCCTATTAATGCCTGTGCGCTGGAAAGCCTTCCACCGCGCTGTAAATGAGAAAGGTCATCCACCATAAAGTAAGCTTTCATGGACGCTTTCAGTCCATCCAAGCGAGCTAGTATTTCATCTGGCTCCTTGCCATCTCGAGCCATCATTGCGGCCTCTAGTACATAGAACCCTTGAGCCATGCAACTAATTTCGGAATCAAACGGGTACACCTTGGCACCTTCAATCATGTCACCCGCCGCTACAGCTCCTTGAAAAGTCCCGCTAATGCCGCTTGAAAGGTGGATGCTTATAATCGCATCGTAATCTTTCGAGAGCTCTTTATACAACTCTTCAAACTCCCCAATAGGAGGTTGGGTCGTTGTTGGAAGCTTTTGCCCATTTCTCACTTCTTCATAAAAATCCCCTGTAGAGATATCAATCTCTTCACGATACGTTTCACCGTTAATGACAACACTTAATGGAATCATATGTATGTTCAAATTTTCGCGTATATGTTTCGGTATGTATGAAGTACTGTCGGTTACAACTGCCGTCTTCAAAAATATCAACCTCACTTACTTCCATAATCTACTTTCTACCACCTTCATTCTATCCAATTAAACTACTTTTGAAAAGAGGCATTTCATAAGGGGGACAGGTTCGAGAGGGACAGGTTCGAGAGGGACAGGTTCGAGAGGGACAGGTTCGAGAGGGACAGGTTCGAGAGGGACAGGTTCGAGAGGGACAGGTTCGAGAGGGACAGGTTCGAGAGGGACAGGCACTTTTGTGCCTGTCCCCCCTCACAGATCAAATAGTGGGATGTTCAAAATTACTTATTAATAATCGAGTTGCGCTTCAACGTAATAGCGATAGTTATTAATCTGATCGAAGGGATAAAATCGGAGGATTTTTTCTTTTGTAATTAAGGGATCCTCTTTCTCACTTATATACAATGGATAACTACTCCAAAAGTAATCCTTGAGATCAATAACAATTTTTGCTTCCAATGGATTTCTATGAATATACCGACTTACATACAGAAAATGGGCGGCATCCTTAATTCTTTTACTTATGTAACGCCCTTGAAAAACATGACCAACCAAATCATATCGTTTATTGAAATATCTTGCATACGAAGAATGTGTCTTGTGAATAATTTTTCCAGGAGGAATATGGGTGGTTTCGAGAAGAAGATGAATGTGGTTATTCATTAAACAATAAGAATGGAGATGAAAAGGATATTTCTTTTTAGCCTTTGCCAACATATTTAAATAATAATATCTATCCTCATCATCGTAAAAGAGAACCTCTTTCCGATTTCCTCTGCTAGTAATATGTAAAGTATCACCCGGAATCCATTCCCTTCTTTGTCTAGCCATTGAATCATCCTTTCATATTATTTTCTGCTTCACTACCTTACTTCGACAAAAAACATTACACTCCTCCTATTACACGCAAACTATTAATCTAATTTAATCAAAATAACCTTTTTTGCATCCAGGGCTGTCTCTTTTGAACCTGTCCCTTTGGGGACTGTCCCCAATAAAAATTAAACTAAAAAAACCTATCCAAACTTTGTCTGAACAGGTTCTTTTCGATTATCTTATTTTCTAGCGAACTTCTACCCAACCATTTTTTATGGCGGTGACGACGGCTTGGGTGCGGTCGTTGACGTTCATTTTTTGCAGGATGTTGCTGACATGGTTTTTGACAGTCTTTTCACTGATAAAAAGAGCTTCACCGATTCCGCGGTTGCTTTTTCCGTCAGCTAGTAGTTGCAGCACTTCACATTCTCTACTTGTTAATAAATGGAGCGGAATTTGTACTTCAGGCTGTTGATAACCACTTCCACTATTGTTTTGATTTGCAAGTCTTCTATATTCACCAATTAGTTTATGAGTTACTTTCGGATGTATGTATGAACCACCATCTGCAACAATCTTCACAGCTTCTATCAGTTCGTCTGAATCCATTTCTTTTAGCATATAGCCGGAAGCGCCTGTTTTTAGCGCATGTGTGACATAAGCTTCATCATCATGGATAGAGAGAATCATTGCTTTTGTTTCTGGATATCTATCTAAGAGCTGGCGAGTTGCTTCAATACCGTTTGTCATTTTCATATTGATGTCTAGAAGCACTACGTCTGGTGAATATTTTTCTACAAGTTCAACTGCATCGGAACCATCTTCTCCTTCGGCTACTACTGTAAAGGATTTTTCGAACTCAAGGATGCGTTTCACTCCTTCACGAAATAATTGATGATCATCAATAATTACGATTTTCGTTGACACTAATAATTCCCCCTTATGCCTCTATATTTAGCATTTTTAATAGTTTCATAATACGCGTTCCATTTTCTACAAAGTTTCTATGAGTGACTCTTATATAAAATATGAATCACACTAATCCAATAATGGAATTTGCATTTTGATGGCTGTCCCTGTCGCAGGGCTGGATTCAATGGATAGAACCCCTTCAAGAATAACAATTCGCTCATTCATGCCAATTAAGCCAAACGAACCGCTTTTCTTTTCATCGGGATTAAATCCGATTCCATTATCTTTTACAATAACGGATACACTGTCTTTTCTTCTTTCAAATTTCACAGTAATTTCACTGGCTTTTGAATGCTTAAGTGCATTTTGGACTGACTCCTGAATTAGGCGGAAAAGGGCCACTTCATATTTCGAAGGTAATCTCTTATCCTCACCTATGTGTACAAAGTTCAATTTGACTACTTTACTATATTCTTCAACGGTAGCTAGATACCTCTTTAAAGTTGGGATTAACCCCAGATCATCTAATACCATTGGGCGTAGGTCATAAATGATACGCCGAACCTCGTATAATGCAGCTCGGATCATTTCTTTTAAACTACGTATTTCAAGCAGCGACTGCTCTGGGCCGAATTCTTTATGAACTTTTTCAGCCAAATCAGATCTGATGAGGACGTTTGCCAACAATTGAGCAGGACCATCGTGAATTTCACGGGAGATGCGTTTTCTTTCCTCTTCCTGCGCCTCAATAATGCGAAGCCCGAAATCTTGCTTCATTTTAGCATCTTCCAATACTTCACCGATATCTTTAATATCGCTAACAAGATAGTTTGAGATAATTGTAATTTGTGAGACGAGCGTTTCAGCACGATCAATCGTTTCCTGTAACCCTAGAAGTCTTCTTTCCAAATCATCGCGTCTAAGTCGCAATTGCTTTTCAAACTGAACATTGATTGTATGTCTTGTTTGAAGATCATGTGCATTTTCATACACTTCGCGGACTTCTTTTTCACTAAAAGCACGAAAATTTTTACTAACCTCTGAAAGTCTTTTCCTAGCAAGTCGTGCCTTTATTTCAAGATCATCGCCTTCAACAATTACTTGTTTCACTTGCTCTTTAATCTCTTTCAATTCGGCTATTAAAGAATCATGTTCCTGCCTACATTGCTCGCCGATTCGAAAAATCTCATCTTTACTTTTATCTACCGTTTCAATCATTTGTTCTACTATAAAATCGAGCGCTTTAATATCTAGTTTTCTTAGTGCCATTTGTTCCTCGAGGGATACCCCCCTTTACGCATTAAATTAATTTTACATTAATTTGCATATTTCAACTATTTTTGGAGTAATATTTCAAAAAAATAATTCTAAATTACCGGAATTTTCCCATTTCCAACACCATTTACCGAGACTTTTTAACTATCCACCAGACAAAAAGTACTATGAAAACTCTCATGAACAATTGATATGATTCTATTTCCTTATTATATCATGTATAATTTTGTTAAACATTAAGTTTTTCTTACATTCATACTGTGGAGAGGAGCTAATTTCTTGCTTCCGAACTATTTTACTGTAAAAAAACAGGGCGAACATGAAATCATTATTCAAAAATCAAGATTCATTGCACATATTCAACGTGTCGAAACAGAGGAGGCGGCTCAACAATTTATACAAGAGATAAAAAAGAAGCATTGGAATGCTAATCATAATTGCTCTGCTTATTTAATTGGCGAGCATAACCAAATCCAAAAAGCGAATGACGATGGGGAACCAAGTGGAACTGCTGGAGTCCCGATCTTAGAAGTTCTAAAAAAGCGGGATTTAAAAGATACCGTTGTTGTCGTAACGAGATATTTCGGAGGAATTAAGCTTGGTGCGGGTGGTTTAATACGTGCATATGGAAAATCGACAACAGAAGGATTGAACGCTGTTGGAGTTGTGGAACGTAAATTAATGACTGTTGTGCATATCGAAGCCGATTACTCTTGGCTCGGAAAGCTTGAAAATGAACTGCGCTCATCAGTATACCAACTAAAAGAAATTCATTATTCCGATCTAATTGAAATAGAAGTATACGTGGAAGATTCAGAAGTAGAAACATTCACCGAATGGATCATCGACATGACGAATGGGCAGGCTACGATTTTGCAAGGAGAGAAATTGTATCTTGAGGTGGACATGCCACCAAAGTGATTAATTAACCACCTGGACGAAACGTATAACCACAAACGAGTGAAGGCAATATGAATGGGCATGAGCCCGGTACAATACCGAGTTCATGCCCAGCTAGGTTCCTAATGAAATAACCACTTCTAACTTTATTGGACACTTCAAAGAAACTCCAAAGGAGCTTTTTAATCTTTCACCGCTCCTGCAGCAATTCCTGAAATAAATTGCCTGCTTACGAATAAGAACATGATAATTAATGGCAAAGTTGCCAGTAATGTTCCTCCCATGACCATTCCATAATCTGTTGTGTAAATACCATTAAGTTGGGATAAAGTTAATTGCAATGTGTATCTTGCAGGGTCATTCAGCACGATTAATGGCCATAAATAGTCATTCCAAACGCCGATAAAGGAAAAAATCCCCAAGAATGCTAAAGCTGGCCGTAGAATGGGCAGTGCGACATTCCAATATAAGCGAAAATGACTGCATCCATCGAGTCTACCAGCATCTAGCAGACTATCATTAATTGCTTCTTGGGAAAATTGCCTCACCCAGAAGATTCCAAATGCATTGGCTAGACCAGGAACAATTAAGGCTTTATACGTTCCAACCCATCCGAGTTTCGAAATGATTATATAGGACGGGATAAAGGATAACTGGGAAGGAATCATCATCGTTACAAGTAATAGGCCGAAAAGCCACTTTTTACCCGGAAATTGGAATTTTGCAAAAGTGAACCCAGCGAGGGAACAAAAAAACAATACACAAATGACTTGTACAACTGTAACAAACAAGGTATTCAAAAACGCCTGGAAAAAATCTACGTTATTAAAGACGTTTGTAAGGTTCGTTATTAACTCCGAACCGAAAATAAGTTTAGGTGGAAATCTTAAAATATCACTCGTTTTATTGGTTGACATTACCGCAAGCCAGTAAAACGGAAAAATGGATATTCCAACCCCAATCAATAATAATACATGCAATATTATTGACTTAATTCTCACAAAAATCCATCCTTTCTAGTCTTATCTAGCCCCAGCTTTATCAAAAATTTTCCAATTCAATAACGAGAATAAAGCAATGATGACGAACAACGCCCAAGATACGACGGCCGCGTATCCAAATTGATTGTCAACAAACCCTTGTTTATACATATAAAGGGTAATCGTCATCCCAGCACCGCCAACACCACCGGTATTACCAAGCAATACTTGCGGCTCTGTGAATAATTGCATAGATCCGATCGTTGTCATCAGAATTGTAAAAAGGATAACTGGCCTTAATAGAGGGATCGTAATATAGAAAAATTGTTGCCTCGTATTAGCACCGTCGATTTTTGCTGCTTCATATAAGTCAGTAGGAATAGCTTGCAACCCAGCTAAATAAATGATGGCGTTGTATCCTGTCCATCTCCAAACAACCATCGAGGCGATAACTACTTTTACAAGGAAGGTAGAATCCAACCATTTAACAGGCTCAAGACCAATAATAGTTAATATATAATTTAATAACCCGTACTGATTTCCAAAAATGGATTTAAAAATAATAGTAACAGCTACAATCGAGGTAACATTTGTTATGAAGTAAGCGGATCGATAGAAACCTTTTGCTCGGACAAATGGTGCATTTAGTAAAAAGGCAATGACCAACGCTCCACAAAGCATCGGAATCGTAGAAATAAACCAAATAATAAAAGTGTTGCCAACAGCCTGCCAGAACATTGAATCGGAAATTAAATACTTAAATTGTTTCAATCCGACAAATTCCATTTGGCCAATGCCATCCCATTTCTGGAACGATAAATATAATGAAAATATAATAGGAAACAAACCGAACACAATAAACAATATGTAAAAAGGTGATATAAATAAGTATAGTGCCCTATTCTTATAAATTTCTTTCCACAGACTTCTCTTCGTATTTAACACAACTTGATTATTTAATGTTTCTTGTGGCTTTATTGGGTGTTCCATAAAATTCTCTCCTTTTCAACACCTATTCGTTGAAAAAACAGTCGACTTATTATGATAAGGAATCAGATGAGTTTCCCCATCTGATTCTTAAGTTTATTATCTATTAAGCTCTTTCTTTACTTTATCTAACACTTCTTCCCAAGCTTTATCAGGATCTTTATCTGATTTAGCGATATCTGTTAATGTCTCTGAGTAAATAGAATTTACCCGTGAAAAATCAACACCAAAGTATCTAGGCTTTACATTTTTAGCTGATTCCGTAAATACTTTTGTCGTTTCTTGATTTCCGAAAAATTCTTCGGGATTACTCATTTTTTCATCTTCAAAAATACTTGGAGTAGATGGGAATAAATCCATCGTCACATAAGATTGAAGTTGGTTTTCTGGATTCATCATCCATTCGATGACTTTATATGCTTCTTCTGGATGCTTGGAGCTTTTTAATATCCCAATAAAAGATCCACCATTGTTTCCATCTCCACCTGGAGCTCTAGCAATCCTCCATTTACCTGCTGTATCAGGCGCAGCATCCTTTAAGATGTTTTTCATCCAAACAGCGCCGATGAACGATGCCACTTGACCATTGTTCATACCCGCGTTCCATTCAGTCCCATCATCAAGATTAGCTGATAAACCTTTTTTATGAACAGTGATCGCTCTATCCCAAGATGTTTTAATATTACCTGAATCACCTATAAAATTATCACTTTCATCAAAGTACGCTTTTTCTCCTTGACTCAAGGATTGAGTGTAGACCCTGTTTAACGTATCAAACATTTTGACACCAGTAGCAGCCTGTAATTTTTCACCTGCAGCAATATAATCATCCCAAGTTGCTAGTTCCTTGGATACTTCATCTGGATCTGTAGGTAAACCAGCTGCCGCAAATAAATCTTCACGGTAAAATAACGCCGTAGGACCTGTATCCATTGGTAGAGCAATTAGGTTCTTTTGGTCAGGTGTTAATCCAAAATTCCATTTCCACTCTAGGTAATCACTTTTTATTTTATCCGCACCATAGTCTAATAGATTTACAAATTTGTCATGATTCGGAAGGAATTCAGTTACCCAGTCGTTTAATCCGACAATATCAGGGGCACCCGTCCCAGTTGTTAGTGCTGTCTGCAGCTTTGTCTTATACTCGCCGCCATCAATTTTTTGCGCATTAATCTTAATATCAGGGAATTGCTCATTTACCTTTTTAATCAACTCATCATCAATCGATCGGTTCCAATACCATAATGTGAGCGTGACTTTTCCGTCTTTCCCGCCTGAGGAAGACTTGCTGCAACCAACCATAGAAAGCACTAACATAATGATTGCCAAAAAACTAAACACTTTTCTCTTTGTCATACATTTTGCACCCCGATTTCTTTTTTTAAGTAGACCCCTAAACTGGAAAGCGTTTGCACAAAAGATGAATAAAGATTCTAGCTGAAAAAAAAAAAAACGATAAATAAATGAAAAAATGCTAACAACCATTTACCGTCCTTAAGAAATCATAGAAAAGTTTGGATGATTTGTCAACAAAATATCAGACACTTCTTAGTATTCATTCAACACTGAATTTTTACAAATTACGACAAAAAACAACATGTTTTTAACTAGAATAGTAAAAATCATGCTGTATACTAAGCTGACATATAGTGTATAAGTCCTTCTCATCTTATACTCACCAAATAGACTTAAGGTAGTCTATTGAAACATTCTTCAGGGAGACTTCTCCTCCTGTAACTGAGACTTCCAACGTAAAACAATCTTTATTTATGAAAAATATCTCTGTCATGACAGAACTTCCACCATTTAAAAATATCTCTATTGATGCACAATCTATCAAAATTTCAAAGTCATATATTTCATGCAATGGCATTGTATCGACACTTGGAAATTCGTTCGAAAATGAAACATTGCCACTGTTTCTTCGGTCGAGGACTAATTCCTCTTTTTCACGATCGAACAGAATTTCGATCTTATCTTTTTCTCCCGCTAATGTGACTTTCATTAATGATGTTTCACGATCCAGTTCCTTTACTTCCCCTTTAATAAGAAGCGGTAAGTTGCTTACCTTCAATTTTTTTGCAAAACCAGGTTGAATGATTACTTCTTCTTTTTGAACGATTGTTTCCTTTATTAGTTTTTTTAAATCAATAGGTGTTTGAACAAGTTTATACGTATTGTCTTGCATACGCAAAGCTAATCTTTTAGGGATTGACATAGCACTTCTAAATGGATCAGTAGGAACTTCATTTGCGTATTGCCAGTTGCTCATCCATCCAATCCAAATGGGTTCCTCCACATTGCTCCAAGTAACAGCAGCATAGAAGTCGCGCCCATAATCCGCCCATTTTATCGTCTTGTTATCATCGTCACAAATGAAAGCTTCCCCATTAAAATCACCAACAAAATACTGAACAGCAGAACCTCCGTTAGGTCCACCCGGATTAACACTAACAATTAATAGCCACTTCTTTTCATTGCTGCCTTCGACTGGTATATGGACTAAGTCGGGACATTCCCACACTCCACCGTGAGCACCATAGTTCTCTCCAAAAGATGAAAGATAACTCCAGTCTAGAAGATTGGGAGAATGATAAAAACGAATATGGTCTCCACAAGCTAGAGCCATCACCCATTTATTTGATTCATTATGCCAAAATACTTTTGGGTCACGAAAATCTTTTAAACCTGGATTAGATATAACTGGATTACCTTCGTACTTTGTCCAAGTTCTGCCTCGATCATTTGAATAAGCGATACTCTGCTTTTCATTATCTTCACCATGATGAGTAAAAATGGCCACCATTACATCTTCATCGGAATCTTTTAATCCGCTCGTATTTTGTTTATCAATTACTGCACTCCCAGAAAATATTTGCCCTAATTCATCTGGATAAAGAGCAATCGGCAATTCTTCCCAATGTAGTAGATCCTTGCTTACTGCATGCCCCCAATGCATAGGCCCCCAAATTTTACTATAAGGATGATGTTGAAAAAACAAATGATATTCCCCATCATAATAAGCTAACCCATTCGGATCATTCATCCACATTTCTTTCGGACTGAAATGAAATTGCGGTCGCCATTTTTCTTCATACATATTCACCACTCCTTTTTAACGAATAACAGCATAATCCTCAAAATACTGGAATTATGCTGCATTAGTTTTGTTGATTATTCTATTTCTAAAGCCCGCTTCGCAAGCATTAAAGCTCCTGTAATCCCAGCATCATCTCCTAGTGCCGGCGGGACAATATAATCTTCAATGTGTTCCGTGATTTGGGAGAGCGGAACGTATCCATTTAGTAATTCTTGAACTTGTTTACGAACGAGTGGGAAGATTTGCGCTTGTTTCATCACACCGCCACCCATGATAATTTTTTTCGGTGAGATCGTTAAAATATATTGCATGAGCGCTTGCGCAAGATAATAGGCTTCTATTTCCCATACTTCTTGCTTTTGTTGAAGCTCATGGCCCTTTTGTCCCCAACGTTTTTCAATTGCAGGGCCAGCCGCCATTCCTTCTAGACAATCTTTATGGTAGGGACAAAATCCTTCGAAAGTATCATCTGGATGCCTTTTTACTAAAACATGTCCCATTTCAGGATGAGAAAGACCTTGAAGTAAATTCCCTTGGACAACTGCTCCTGCCCCAATTCCTGTTCCGACTGTTATGTATAAGCAACTATCTAGACCTTGGGCAGCCCCTTGCATCATTTCCCCAAGTGCAGCTACATTCACATCAGTGTTAAACTCAATTGGTATTTGTAAAGCTTCTTCTATCGTTTTCAAGAAAGGAAAATTGGTCCACCCTGGCTTTGGCGTAGACGTGATATTCCCATAAGTACGGCTATTTTTATCAATATCGACAGGACCGAAAGAACCAATTCCAAGCGCTTTCAAATCAAATTTTTTGAAAAAATGTATCACTTCATGCATCGTTTTTTCCGGTGTTAATGTATCGATTTTAACACGTTCAATGATTGTTCCATCTTCGGTACCTACTGCACAAACAAACTTCGTACCTCCGGCTTCAATTGCTCCAAGCATTTCTAACACTCCATCCTAAAAAATTCTTTTCCACTTTAGTCTACCATATAGGAAGGAAAAATTATCTAGTAAAATAAGAAAAGCGCAAGGCGCCAGCCTATCAGCGAGAAGCTAATGTTCTAAGAAGTAAAAAGTCCCTCTTTGACTTTTAGCGACTCCGTCTATTTGACAGCACCTAGAGCTAGACAAAAAAGCCAGCTCGAAAGCTGACTTAAGAATTTTTTATCATATGATGGATGAATTTTTTGAATGCGACTTGTCCTTCTGGAGTTCTTTTATATACACCAGCATGCTCAAGAACGGTAGAAAAGACTCGTCCTACTTCCTCGCGTAATATATCAAGAACATTATTTTCGTTAAGTTCTGGATGAGTTTCGAATACTTTACAAGCCCAATCAGCATGTTTGTTAGTTATGTCGTCTTCATATAGACTCGTTTTATAGTCAGACTTAAGTAAGTATTCCCCAACGAGTTGGAGTTCCTCTTTTAACCTGCCAGGTAAAACAGCCAATCCCATCACTTCAATCAATCCGATGTTTTCCTTTTTAATATGATGAACTTCATTATGTGGATGGAAAATCCCGAGTGGATGTTCTTCGTTCGTACGATTATTTCTTAAAACAACGTCGAATTCAAATACTCCATTTACCATGCGAACGATAGGCGTTACCGTATTATGCGGTTCGGAGCCGCTTGTAGCATGGACCTCTACGTCAGGATCACTATAATGTTTCCACGAGTTCAAAATGTATGCAGCAAGTTCGGCAATTTGGTTGCGATCCTTTCCACGAAGGCGAATGACCGACATTGGCCAACGCACAATTCCCGCTTCTACTTCTTCATATCCCGGAAATGTAAAAGTGTCATCCATTTCCGCTTTAGCCATCGGAAAAACATGATTTCCACCTTGGAAATGATCATGGCTTAAAATCGATCCTCCGACAATCGGAATATCGGCATTAGAACCAATGAAATAATGAGGAAACTGTTCGGCAAAAGAAAGAAGCCTTTCAAATCCAGCCTTCGAAATTTTCATTGGGCGATGTTCACCGCAAAAAAGAATCGCATGCTCGTTGTAATATACATATGGGGAGAATTGTAAAAACCATTCCTCTCCATTTAAATCAACAGGAATAATTCGATGGTTTTGCCGCGCTGGGTGATCAACTCGTCCAGCATACCCGACATTTTCCTTACAGAGTAAACATTTCGGATACTCTGAAGCTTCTTTTTTATCTTTGTTTGCAGCTATCGCCACTGGATCTTTTTCAGGTTTTGATAAATTTATCGTAATTTCAAGATCCCCATAAGGAGTTGGCGAAAACCAATGCTCGTTTTTGGCCACTCGGTCTGTCCGAATATAATGTGAATCCTGAGCTAGTTTATAAAAATAGCTAGTGGCTGCTTCGGCTCCCTCATTTTTGTATATATCAAAAAATGTACGAATGATTGTTGATGGACGAGCAATGAACGCTCCCATCAATTCCGTATCGAGTAAATCACGAAACGTTACTGTATTATGAGGCAGTTTATCATTTTCTGCTGCCCAGTCTAAAATATGTGCAAGTATCCTTACGGGCGAATTGTCGTCCGGAGCTTTTGCACCTACGGATTTCCAATCTTCAAGACCTAACGTGGCAAGTAAATCGTTCCGTACAAAATCAACATCCCACGTTTCAATCAGTCTTTTTTTCAATCCATATTGAATCAGCTCTTCCAAAGCTTCATATATTAACATGCTGTCGCCCCTTTCGTTTTGGTATTTTTCTTATAATTGTCAAGAACAAGTATCCGTACGGGAGGATAGAGAAATTGAAATCAAACGTACGTTGATTGAATCACCATGAATGGCAATTGACATCAATCGTACGATACTTGAAACCCTTCGAACGGCAATTGGACATCATTCGAACGAGAATTGAAACACCCTGAACGGCAATTGGCATCATTCGAACGAGAATTGAAACACCTTGAATGGCAATTGGCAGCACTCGAACGAGAATTGAAACACCTTGAACGGCAATTGACATCATTTCGAACGAGAATTGAAACACCCTGAACAGGAATTAGCATCTCATATCTCAAATAGGAGTACGCATATGGGAACTGATATCTTTTATAAGCAAGGGGAACCTTCCTTACGAGGGTAACCCCTTAGTCTTCATCTCCCAAAAACAAATCACTCCACATATCCATTCGGATTTTTTTGGAACCATTTCCAAGCACTTTCGATCATGGATTCAAGAGAATCATGTTGAGGTTTCCAGCCTAATTCTTTTTTCGCTTTTTCCGATGAAGCTACTAGTTTGGCAGGATCTCCTGCACGTCTTGGTGCTACCTTTTCCGGGATTTCTTTTCCGGTTACTTTCCGGGCAGTTTCAATGACTTCCTTCACACTGAATCCATTTCCGTTACCCAAATTGTACGTTCCACTTTCACCCGTTTTCCGTAGCTTTTCAATCGCTAAAATATGAGCGTTTACTAAATCCATTACGTGAATATAGTCACGGATGCAAGTGCCATCTGGAGTATCGTAATCTTCGCCAAAAATGGCAATTTCATCACGTTTTCCTAGTGCTGCTTCCAAAATAATTGGAATTAAATGAGTTTCAGGTGTGTGATCTTCACCGATGATTCCGTTCGTATGAGCTCCCGCTACATTAAAATAGCGTAGAACAACATAGCGAATGCCGTATGCAGGCTCGCACCATTTCAACATTTTTTCAATGGCAAGTTTCGTTTCGCCATATGGATTCGTTGGATTGGTAATGGCGGATTCAACAATTGGTATTTCCTCTGGCTCGCCATAAACTGCTGCTGTTGATGAAAACACGATATTTTTTACATTGTATTTATTCATCGCTTTGACGAGGGAAATAGCACCACCTACATTATTATCGTAATATTGAAGCGGCTTTTGTACACTCTCTCCGACTAATGAATCGGCAGCAAAATGCATGACAGCATCAATATTATTTTCGGTAAAAACAAGATCTAGAAAAGGTTCATCCCGTAAATCACCGTCATAAAAAACAGCTCCATCTAATAGCGCTGCTGAGTGGCCCTTTTGTAAATTATCAACTACAACCACTTCTTCCCCACGCGCAAGCAATTCAGCTACCGCATGACTCCCAATATAACCTGCACCACCACAAACTAATATCGCCATCCTAACTCCTCCTCCGTTATAAAAAGTCTTACTCTACGATTTCTTTTGCTCCATCGCCAATACCAACTACATAGAAATCAGCTTTTAAGCCAGTTACTTCTTCATACGCCTCGCCAACATTTTTAATAAAATCATCAAGCTTTTCTTTATTGACAAGATTGATCGTACAGCCACCAAATCCCGCTCCTGTCATTCTTGCGCCTAAAACATCTTCATTCCAGGCTGCTTCTACAAGAGCATCTAGTTCTTTACCTGTCACTTCGTAATCTTTCATAAGTGATAGATGCGATGCATTCATTAATTTACCGAATGCTTCTAGGTCACCTTCATTTAATTTTTCAACAGCCACTAAAGTTCGGGCATTTTCTGATACTGCATGTTTCGCACGCATACGGTCGGTCTCATTTTCAATCAAATATTTATGAGCCTCAAATTCATCGACAGTTAAATCACCGAAAGATTGAATATCAAGTTCTTTTTGCAACTGTGCAAGGGCTCTTTCACATTCAGAGCGGCGCTCATTATACTTTGAGTCGGCCAATCCTCTGCGCTTATTCGTATTAGCAATAACTAACACATGGTCGGATAATTGCAGCGGGCTATATGTATATTCCAAAGTTTGGCAATCAAGTAAAATGGCATGACCTTCTTTGCCCATTCCACATGCAAATTGGTCCATGATTCCACAGTTCACGCCGACAAATTCATTCTCAGCCTTTTGAGCGTATTTTACGATTTGTACACGTTCAATATTTAAATCAAAAAGTTCATTCAACATGACTCCAGTTACAAGTTCAATCGAAGCTGATGAAGAAAGACCAGCTCCGTTAGGGATATTCCCGTAAAAAAGTAAATCTAGTCCTGTAGAAATTGTTTTACCTTCTTTTTGGAAAACATCCACGACACCTTTCGGATAATTTGCCCAATCATCTTCTTCCTTATATAAAAGGTTATCTAATGGAGATTCAATCACCCCAACATCTGGGAAGTTCATTGAGTAAAAACGAAGAACGTTATCCTCTCTTTTTCTCACTAATAATGTTGTTCCGATATCGAGTGCACATGGAAAAACATGCCCTCCATTATAATCGGTATGCTCTCCGATCAAATTCACCCTTCCCGGGGCAAAAAACGTACGAATTTCTCCATTGTCTCCGAAAATCCCGGTAAACTTTTTACGTAATTCATTCTTCTTTTCCATGACCAGTCACCTCTTATTTTTTATTGAACAATTTTAAAATTGTAATGAAAATGAACTTTGTTAATTAATTTAATTTACTTATATGTTATTATAAGAAAAAGTGATTTGCAATACATATTTCTGGATTAAGGAAGTGCTTTTTCAATGAAAAAAGGTAGCTTTCAATGGATGAAATCATTAAATCGAACGATCATTTTAAATAAAATACGTACAGACGGACCGATTTCCCGTGCTCAAATAGCGAAAGAAACAAAATTAACACCACCGACTGTCAGTAGTCTTGTCAGTGAGCTGATTGATAAAGACCTCGTGATTGAAAGTGAGCAAGGCGAATCCATTGGCGGAAGAAAACCTACATTATTAGTAATTAACAGTGATCGTTTCTATATTATAGGATTGGATGTTGGAGCAAAAAAGATTCGTGCTATTCTTATTGATTTATCCGGAAAAACCTTAGATAAAACGCAAACCATTATTCCTAAGCCTATTTCCAATGAAGATTTACTCTCGCTTATTAAACGAACCATCTCTGATTTGGCATCTATACATGAAACGAAAGAAGTGATTGGAATCGGTGTTGGTATGCATGGAGCTGTTGATGTGGAAACAGGAACAAGTTTATTTGCTCCTGGCCTAAACTTAAGAGATATCCCTATCAAAAAAGCACTGGAAGCAGAATATGACGTACCTGTAAAAATAGACAATGACGTGAGAGCGATGGCATTCGGTGAATATTGGTTTATGGAAGAAAAAAAAGATGAAAACATTGTGACGGTTAATATAGGAATCGGTGTTGGTGCAGGTATTGTTTTAAACGGGAAGATTTTTCACGGAAAGTACGATTTGGCCGGTGAGATTGGTCATATGACAGTTGATCTGAACGGAAATCAATGTTCCTGTGGGAATATTGGGTGCTGGCAAACACTAATTTCTGGTCCCGCCATAGGTGAAGCAGCCATAAAACAGCTTGAACTAAATCCTAATAGTCATCTTTTAGATATGATTGACGGTGAAAAACACAAAATTGAGGGAAAAACAGTGTATGAAGCAGCCATTGCAGGAGATTCCCTCTGCATAAAAATTTTAGAAAAAACAGGGGAATACATTGGAATCGGATTAACTAATTTAATTCATATTTTAAATCCTTCGAAAATCATCATTGGTGGGGGAGTTGCAAATGCGAGTCCGATTATTTTGCCTAAAATAAAGGAAACGATCGCACAAAGAGGTTTGACAAATCAGGCAAAGGCAACTCCTATTTATTGCTCTGATTTAGGGTCATTTGGAACGGCTATAGGGGCATGCGCTCTTATTCTTGGTGAAATTTTTGAAGGGGACGTTTCAGTAGTAGGTTGAAGTAGGGGGATTTTTAGAGTAAAAAATCTGATTAATCAAGATCAGATTTTTCTTTATGTTATTCCTTTAAAACCGCAATGATTAACGACAAAATTTGTTGAAGTGGATTTTTCGCAGAAATTCCATATTAATTCTCAATCCAAAATCATTAGTGTTTACTTTTTCGTCGAGAATTACACATTGATTCTCGATGAAACTCAATAATATTCATTTTTTGTCGTGAATTCACCCCTGATTCGAGACGAAACCCATCAAAGTTCACTTTTCATCGCATACCCCAATAGGTTCACATAGCAAAACTTTTTTACAGAACAATTTGAGGAGGCTCATTCTCGATGTCCCATCCATCTATCGTAGAGGTTTCTGTCATCTTTCTTATCTTTTCACATACTACTAAAATGATAATGGTTTTTTGGAGGGATGCAAATGGAGATTCGAGTCCGATCGGGGGATACTCTTTGGCATTATAGCCAGCTATTTTTCATGCCCATTGTTCTAATTATTGATTCAAATCCAGGTATTAATCCGAATGCACTACAAGTGGGGCAAATGGTTAAAATTCCCGGATTTACCGAAAGTAGTTACACCATTCGCTCGGGAGATACGTTTTGGAAGATTGCGCAATCGCATCATTTAAATATTGATGCTTTACTTCTAATGAATCAAAATATTAATCCAAGCCAACTTCAAGTCGATCAAAAAATTCGCATTCCTCTAAGAGTCACGACCCTAACTATGGATGGAAGAGATCATTATGACTTTCAAAAAATGAAAAATGATATTGAAAAATTATTAGCCATCTATCCTTTCATGAGGAGAAGGGAAGATGGTAAAAGTGTAGACAATCTTCCGTTATACGATTTACTGGTTGGAAAAACCAATCGAAAAATCCAGATAAACGCTTCTTTTCACGCAAATGAATGGATTACTTCCCCTATTTTAATGAAATTTTTAAACGAATACTTGCTAGCATTAACGAATGGTCAAAATATTAGTGGAGTTTCGGCTTTATCGATATATGAGCGATCCCAACTCTCCGCTCTACCGATGGTAAATCCCGACGGAGTTAGTCTAGTGTTAAACGGTCCACCCGCAGGAAGACGCGAAGAAGTGATTCGTTTGAATCTTGGAAGCACCGACTTTTCAGGTTGGAAGGCAAATATTCGTGGAGTTGATTTAAATAAACAGTTCCCTGCAAATTGGGAATTCGAGAAAGAACGTAAACCTAAAGTTCCTGGCCCAAGAGATTATCCAGGTCCTTCACCATTATCTGAGCCGGAGACAAAGGCGATGGCTGATCTTGCAAAAAATGAAAGTTTTGCACGACTTCTGGCACTGCATACGCAGGGACGTGAAATTTATTGGGGATACGAAGGATTTGAGCCTCCTGAATCCGAAGTGCTGGCCAACGATTTTGCAAGACTAAGCGGTTATACAGCGATTCGCTATATCGATAGTTATGCCGGCTATAAAGACTGGTTTATCCAAGAATTTCGCAGGCCAGGCTTCACGATTGAACTTGGATTAGGTCAAAATCCGCTTCCTATATCACAATATGATGAAATATATGCTCATGTAAAACCGCTGTTAGTTAGAGCATTAATCTAAAAGTATAATGAAAAGCCCATTCTTCGTTCGGAAACGAGGAATGGGCTTTTGGATTCGTTCGAAAAATTATACAATGGACAATTGGGAACTTACCATTACAATCCCGAACTCTATTACGAATTTGTAGTAGCGTTAAATCGATAATTGTACGATTTTAATCCCTGATTACATGACTTTTGTGATAACCGCATGATGAAATCTTTTTATTTAATTGACGTGATTATCGTTTTACTGATGTTGATTCAATTTATTGAACATCAGCCTAATTTTACTGACTGCATTCTTGGTTTTACTGGCCATTAGCTTGATTTTACTGGCCATTAGCTTGATTTTACTGGCCGCTTTCAAGCATTACTGGCCACTACCTCGATTTTACTGGCCGCTTTCAAGTAATTACTGGCCACAAACTCGATTTTACTGGCCGCTTTCAAGCATTTACTGGCCACTACCTCGATTTTACTGGCCGTTCTCTTAATTTTACTAGGCACTAGCCCAATAATAAAAGCTACTTAGCTAATCATAAAAAGCTACTACTAAAGAATTAAACATGTGAGACAATCAACGTCGCTTTTCCATCCAATTCAAAACTTCCCGTCCCAGCTGGCAAAATAAAATGATCTCCTTTTTTCACGGGATACTTCTTTTCACTTATCGATAATTCTGCTTCTCCATCCAGTACACTCAAAAGCATAAACGGTTGATCTTGCACAAATTGAGCAACTCCATTTACGTCCCATTTATACACAGTGAAGTAGTCGGATTCCACGAATTTTGTAATGGCTGCTCCTGGGATAGTATCTACTTCCGGCGAAAAATCGGAAACTTGATGAGGAATCATTGAAACATCGATTGATTTTTCAATATGTAGCTCGCGTGGCTTTCCGTCTTGTCCAGGACGATCGTAATCATATAGTCTATATGTTGTGTCGGAGCTTTGCTGTGTTTCAAGCACGAGCGTCCCTTCACCTAATGCATGAATCGTGCCGCTTGGAACATAGAAAAAATCTCCTGGCTTTATTGGTACTCGTTTTAATAACTGATCCCATTGGTTATTTTCTATCATAGACACGAATTCTTCTTTTGTCTGTGCGGAATGACCGTAGATCAACTCCGCTCCTTCTTTACAATCTATAATATACCAGCATTCCGTTTTTCCAAGTTCTCCTTTTTCATGAACGTTCGCATATTCATCATTTGGATGTACTTGAACAGATAAGTCAGCATTCGCATCTAAAATTTTTGTCAATAGCGGGAACACTTTCATTTGCTGATTACCAAATAATTCAGAATGCTTTTCCCAAAGCTCTATCAACGTTTTGCCTGCATATTCACCATTTTTCACGACAGAAGGGCCGTTTGGATGTGCAGAAATCGCCCAGCATTCCCCGGTATGATCGCTCTGAATGTCATAGCCAAAATTCTCTTTTAATGCAGTTCCTCCCCAAATTCTTTCCTGAAAAACTGGCTGTAAAAATAATGGTTCTCCCATGATGCCATCCCTTCCTTATTACATTTCTCTTTTTATTTTCTCCAACAATGCTTGGCAGCCTTCCAACACTAGATTATACGTTTCCTGAAAATCTCCCGTATAATACGGATCAGGAACATCAGCTTTTTTATCCGTTAAATCAAGCAGTCTTAACACTTTCGGATGTTTAGACTCTCCGCATATATCGTAAATATCATGAATATTCATCTCATCCATAGCAATAACATAATCAAATTTCTCAAAGTCTTCTTTTGTAAATTGTCTTCCAAACATTCCTTCAGATGAAATTTGATATTCTTCCAATTTCCTCAAAGTCCCTTTATGAGGACGGGCACCAACATGCCATGAGCTTGTACCTGCGGAATCAATATGGATTTTCTCACTCAATTTTTCATTCTTAACCAAATCCCTAAATACCGCCTCGGCCATTGGTGAACGGCATATATTCCCAAGGCATACAAACAAAACGTTAACCATATACTTTTCTCCTTTCTCTTCGTTTTCTATTTAAAAGAACCACTCCAATAAGGGCAATAAAAGCACCTAATGAATCAATCCCAACATCTAGCACGGCTCCCGTTCTTTCAGGGATAAAAACTTGGTGTAATTCATCCGTCGCTGCATATAACGTCGTCAACAGCCAGGCAAACCAAAATCGATTCTTTTGTAATCCCTTGTAGAAAAGTACGGCGAGTAATCCAAAAGCACTTAAATGAACGCATTTGCGAAACACCACATTCCAAATTTGTGCCTCGTCTTTAGTAAAATGAAAAAACTTTATCAGTATTGACTGTGTATTACTCCCCGTAGATGATGGGGATGCCGTCGCTATAAAAATTGCTATACACCAAAGAATCGCACCGATAAGCCAAAAGTATCTTCTATTCATAAACATAATCCTCTTATCATAGTCTTCTATCATTATATCTAATTCAACTATTGCATGCACTCAACAAAAATATGAATAAAGCACTCATATATATTACTAATACAAAAGAGCTACATTATTTTATTGTTTTTCTCAAAAATCTCTCTATTTTTAAAATTTCCATAGGTATATATTCACAAAATGTTCACTTTTTTTTATCAATATGTTATAATCTTTCCAATATGTCATAACATTACGACATTAATATTTAAAAAAAATAGAAAGGATGGTAGAAAAGATGAGTCAAACAGTAGGTCTAGGTACGCCGATATATTCATTCAGCAAAGATCATAATCCTGTTGCCACTGTTGCTTCAGGAAGTCGAATTAAAGTTGAATCGTACGATTGTTTCGAAGGACAAATTACGTCTAATGAAACAACGATGAATTCTATTGATTGGGAGCGGATTAATCCGGCAACTGGCCCAATCTATGTAGAAACTGCTCAACCTGGGGATGTACTTGCCGTTACGATTCACGGTCTTGATATCAAGGGTCCGGGAGTACTTGCGACAGGACAAAACCTCGGAGTCATGGGCCATCGAATTGATGAGTTTACAATCAAAATGATTCCGCTAGAAGGGGATGAGGCTGTTTTTAACGAAAAAGTTCGCATTCCACTTAACAAAATGATCGGAGTCATTGGTGTTGCTCCAGAAAATGAAGCTGTGCCATGTGGAACACCAGGTAACCATGGCGGAAACTTAGATACCGTGTTAATTACGGAAGGCGCAACGATTTATTTCCCTGTATTCCACGAAGGAGCTTTATTTGGCCTTGGTGATATGCATGCTGCAATGGGAGATGGAGAAATTGGGGTATCCGGAATTGAAGTAGCCGGTATAGCGGATTTAACACTTGAAGTAAAAAAAGGAAAAAGCCTAAAACATCCACTTGTTAAAAATAAGGATGGCCTAAGCATCCTAGTATCTGCTGAAACGCTTGATGAAGCGGCAAAACTCGCAGTTGAAGAGATGATCGATTTATTATTGCCATACACTGATATGGATGTTGCAGAAATGACAATGCTCATGAGTGCCATTGGGCATTCACAAATTTCGCAAATTGTCGATCCACTTTTAACGGCAAGATTCTTTGTTCCGCAATCGTTTTTAGATGCATATAACATAGACATTTTTTAATCATTTAGGGGGAAATTTGAGTGGCTATAGAAAAACTAAGCCAGGAAGCTAATTTAAACGGGAAAGCTCCTGAATATAAACAGGAACTGAAACGTGCATTAACTTTTTGGGATTTAATGATTTACGGACTTATTTTCATGGTTCCGATTGCTCCATTTGGAATTTATGGTGAGGTTGCAACTGGTGCACAAGGGATGGTCGCCCTTGCTTATGTAATCGGTATGATCGGGATGATTTTTACCGCACTGAGCTATGCGCGAATGTCTGAAGCTATTCCATATTCCGGATCTGTTTACGCTTATGCACAGCACGGAATTAACGACACTGCTGGATTTTTTGGTGGCTGGCTCATTCTTCTTGACTATATTTTCGTTCCAGCTCTTCTATATTTAGTAAGTGCTGCAGCTCTTGCTGATATTGTTCCGGAAATACCGATTATCGTTTGGCTTCTAATTTTTATTGGTATTAACACGGTTATTAACGTATTAGGTATTGAATTCACTGCAAAAACGAACAAATATATATTGATTGCTGAACTTATCGTCTTAGTTATTTTCGTTGTTGCAGGTATCATTGCCGTTGCTCAGCATGCTAATGGTGCTGAATTTACGTTCAAGCCTTTATATGATAAAGAACATTTTTCAATGGCAACTGTCATGGGAGCTGTTTCTATCGCAGTACTAAGTTTCCTAGGATTTGACGCAGTTTCTACACTCGCAGAAGAATCTAAAGGTGGAAGAAAAGCAATTGGTAATGCCATTATCGGTGCTTTGCTTTTAGTTGGTGTTATGTTCATCATCCAAACTTGGGTTGCAGCCCTAATCTGGCCTGATTTTACAACTTTTGAAAATGTAGATACGGCATTCTATCAAATTGCTGAAATTGCCGGTGGAACTTGGTTGAAATGGACAACCATTATTGCAACCGTGATTGCATGGGGTATTGCGGACGCACTCGTTGCTCAAGCAGCCATTTCTCGTATTATTTTTAGTATGGCTCGCGACCGTAAGCTGCCACATGTATTATCCAAAGTACATCCAAAGTTTAAAACACCATTTATCGCAACGATTGTTGTTGCCGTCATTTCATTTATCGTAACAATGTTCTTCTCGGCACAAATTGGACAACTTGCTTCGGTTATCAACTTTGGTGCACTTACTGCTTTCTTGTTATTGCATGTTTCTGTTATTAACTTCTATATTAGAAAGAAGAAAAGTACTAATTATTTCAGTCACCTAGTGTTGCCTGCAATCGGTTTTCTGATAATTGGCTATGTTTGGATCAATCTGGACATACTCGCTAAAAAGCTAGGATTCATCTGGCTTGGAATTGGTATTATTTACTTCATCTATTTGAAAGTAACGAAAAAGGATACTAAATTAGAACAGTAATTACTACAAAAAAGGTGCAAGTTCACAATTATGAACTTGCACTTTTTGTATTATCCTTCTACCATTTCTATATTTTTCTGCGTCTTCTCTTTCATAGAGAACAAGATAAAGCCTATCGTCCCTATGAAAGAGCATACTGCTAATATAAAATAAAGAGTCGAACCACTGAAAGTGTCAAAGATAAAACCACCTACAGAGGAGCCAATAATATTTGTTATACTAAAAGCGATCCCCATAAAAACCATATGGCCGGTTGCCTGCATTTCAACAGGAAGGGCTTTATATAAATATTCAATCGCACCCATATACATAATCGCAAAACATATTCCATGCAGCACTTGGATCGAAAGCAATACTGAAGGATCCGAAATGAAACCAATCATCGTCCATCTAATGGTAAAGAGAAATCCTGCAATAATCATATATTTAATTGGGCTTTCCGAGCGGAACCAAATGAAACTTGTAATGAAGAGAATCGCTTCACTAAGAACCCCAATGAACCAAAGCCACCCAACAAGCATCTCATTCCCGCCTATTTCAAATAAATATAAACTAATGAAACTATCATTTACTCGGTGAGTTAGAAAAATAAAAAAACTTAAGAGAAAGAAAGTGAGCAATGTCCGGTCTTTAAAAAAATTACCTATTTCTTTCAAGTTCACTTTTTTCGCACCTGAATTTGCGTCTTTTAATGTAAAAGACAACATTAAAGTCATACCTGCTACAATCATCATTGGGATGGCAAGGGCTCCTACCCCCATTTTATTAAAATAAAAACCACTGGCCAAAGATATGATTGCAAAACCGAACGAACTCCACGACCTTATGGAACCAAATGAAACCTTCTGTTCGTCTGCTATACGCTTCGCTAAATTATCTGACAGTGGGTTCAGCGCCGTAAAGAAGAAGAAAAATAAAGAGCCTGCAGCGAACAGCCACCCGAGTGAGTTTAATTGGAAAATCCAAAAGATTCCTATAAAAATACCAATCAATACAACAATGATAATTTTTTTAACGGTTTTAAATCTGTCACTCATATAGCCCCAAACAGGCTGAGCAATCAATCCGACCAATGTACCTAAGGCAAAAAACATCCCTATAGCTGATTTGGAAAGCCCATTATTTTGAAAATATAAAGGCAAAAAACTAACGACCAGTGAACTGATCGCAGCACCAAAAAACAAAAACATTTTGAGCGACAAAAGAGGATTTTTTCTTAACATAATCATAAGCTTCCTTTGCGAGTATATTTCTGTGCAGTCTATATAATCTATAAGAGCAAGCTCGACTCCGTCGACTCTACCACAAGAGTAGCGGTTTTAGTCGACTTTCCTTATTTTTGACAAACCTTGCGATAATGCCAAGAAGTTGGCGATTCGATATACGCTAGAGCTGGACATTAAAAAGCTTAAAAGCATCGTAAATTTTATACATCGATGCAAAATTAAGGAGCCAGCCCTTTTCTAAGGACTGGCCATGTATGGCTACTGTTATACTATACTATTGATAGGCTAATTTTGAATAGTACCTTTTTTTAAACTTTTAAGAACACAGATTAAAAGGCATGCTATACATGCCCTTTAATCATCAATATGTGTTATAGATGCTTCTCACGGATAATTTTTTTGTTAACTCTTGCAAACTTAAAGTCTCACTTAAGCTATCTTTCATGATAGTAATAGTTTTCGTGTCTCCTTTGGAGAGATCGAAATAATTATCGCTGAATTTGCAATCTGCATCTTCTAAATCAAGTTCTACATATTTAGCTAAACCACCATTTGTTTGTACTGAAAGAATAAATTGATCTTGTTCTTCCTGCACATCAAGTTCAAATTGCGGATCAACAAATTCAAAATGTTTCGGTTTTACGAATAAAACAACTGCATTGGAATGTACTTCTTCATCCATGATGAGTACTGCTTCAAGATACGTATTTCTCATGTTTTCATCTGAAAGTACATCTTTAAAAGAAAGCTCGATGCATTTTTCAGCTGATAGTTTTCCAACCTTTGCTTCAAATGTGCCTTCCTTCAATATTTCAGAAGTGTTCGTACGGAGTTTCCATTCAATACGACCTTGAATGTCTTCCAGAGAATCATTCGTTACATGAATTGAAGCTGTCTTCCCTTCTTCTTCAATGGATAGAAGAATTGGTGCATAAAATTTCTTCGCAAAATAATGAAGTGCCTTCCAGCGGCCAAAGCTATCAATGCTTGACCAAGATGCTACTGGCCAACAATCATTTAGCTGCCAATACAATGATCCCATACAACGACCACGATTGCGACGCCAATGTTCAACCCCATATTTAATGGCTTCCGCTTGTAAAAGCTGGGAAGTATAAAGCAATGAATCAAAATCTTTCGGGTAAAGGAAGTTCTCAGATAAATAGAAAAGAATTTTTCCATTCGCTCCTGCATTTTTCTGATGAGTTTCCATCACACGCGAGAAAATATTCCGATCCTCTGGAATCGTAAAGGTCTTCACTGTTTTTAATGAAGGAAATGATTGGAAACCGAACTCAGAGCAGAAACGGAAAAAGTACTTGCGATACTCTGTAAATGGCTTCAAGCCGTGCCATACTTCCCAATAATGCACATCCCCACGGTTAGGGTCACGCGGTTGATCAAAGCCACCGCCTGATGTTGGTGAGGATGGCCAGTAAAATGTTTCAGGGTCAAGTTCCTTCATCATTTCAGGGATAATGTATTCGAATAACTTAATATAATCTGTTTTACGCATCGGATCCTGCGGCCAGCCCCAATGCACCCAGCCCTCTTCAGTTTCATTATTTCCACACCAAATACCTAAACTTGCATGATGGCGTAGACGCTTTACATTATCTGCAACTTCTTTTTTAACCGTATCTAAAAATTCATCTGTTAGTTTATACACACTGCAAGCAAACATGAAATCCTGCCAGACAATGAGACCGAGGCGATCACATAGGTCATAGAAATAATCTTCTGGATAGTGACCTCCACCCCAAATGCGGACCATGTTAAAATTCGCTTCTACGCTATCTCTTAAAAGCCTTTCAGTTTTTTCAACAGAGTTTCTTGCAAGTAAGTTATCCTCTGGAATGTAGTTCGCACCCATTCCAAAGATAGAAAGACCATTTACATAAAATTCAAAGGATCTTCCAAACTCATCTGGAACAGATTTCACTTCAATAGTACGAAGACCAATATTGTATTCCTTTGTATCAAGCTTTGAATTATTACCATCCAGTACGGAAACTTCTACTTGATACAACGGCTGTTTTCCATATCCATTTGGCCACCACAATTCAGGGTTTTCCACGTTGAAGGTGATAATTTCTTGCACATCTGAAACAGGAACTGTTTTCACTTCAACTTGACCTTCTGGACTTGTCAATGAAACTGTAAGTTGAAGATTATCTGCTTCACTTAATCTCTCAACTTTCACTCTTACATCAAGACGCACTTCATTTTCACTATGCACTTGAGTCATGTATACATCATCAAGCTTTGCTGAACTCCAAGCTTGAATAGATATATTTCGCCAAATCCCCATATCTGGAATTTGTGGACCCCAGTCCCAACCAAACATATAATGAGCTTTTCTTAAATATGGATATCCAGCGACCGCATCGCCGACACCAGCAAGCGGATCTTCTTCTTGTAAAGCTTGAATATACTGAGTAGGAGAATTGAATTTTACCGTAATTTCATTTTCGCCTTTTCGTAAAAACGATTTTACATCCATTTCGTAAATACGATGCATATTATTTGTTTTCTCTACTGGTTGCTCATTCACGAAAACTTCAGCAAGCGTATCAAGACCTTCACAAATAAGAAGGATTTTATCTTGTAATAAAAACTCTTCATCTACCGAAAACTTTCTAGTATACTCATAGTCTTTTGCCGCAATTTCGAGACCAATTTTTTCATTATCACGGTAAAATGGATCTTCGATTTTTCCGTACTGCAATAAATCATTCATGACAGATCCTGGGACTTGAACATCAAGCCATTCAGATGTTCCTACCTCTTGCATTTTCCAATGTCCGTTTAAATCAACTTTTAACATTATGTCCACTCCTTGAAGTTACATTGCATTAATTTAATAAGCTTTTACTTGCCTCTAGCCATGATTTTGCCATCAGCATATTCCCAGCCGAATTCATATGAACACCATCAGTCGTTAACTTATAAGTTGCACCCGTTTTTAAATAATCAATAAAATCTTGGTGGGTCGGAACGAGAATGGCGTCGAAATTTTTAGCAAGTTTTCGAACGATCTCGACATAAGGGATAAGCTTTTGATTTCCTTCAGAATGAATGTCTTCTTCGATTATTGTAGGCTCCATTAAAATCAACTGAGCATTTGTTTTTTCTAATAATCCTGCCAAAATCTCTTCAAACTGCTCAGGATATACTTGGACCATATCTGGGTTATCGAGCTGACGCCACACATCATTTATTCCGATTGAAACGGACACGTAATCAGGATGCAAGTCTAGAACATCTTTCTCCCATCTATCCTGTAAATCTGTTGCACGGTTACCGCCGATTCCCTTATTAATGATTTCGAGTTCTTTGCTTGGAAAAGCAGTCAATAAATAATCATGTATGATTCGGACGTATCCAATTCCGATTCCTTCAGGGTCTTCATTTCTTCCCCATTCAGTAATACTATCGCCAATAAATAAAATTCGAGCCTTATCCTTCATATTTGTCCCTCCAAAATCTATTTATTGAAATACCAATCTTTTAAAACTGCCTCTGCTTTTTTTCCATATATATCAAAGCCCCTATTATTCTTAGCTTCTTCTAACGGATAAAGTTCCGTACTCCAGTCCCACCAGAAGAATCCGGCAAACCAAGGCTCGTCCCAAAACGTTTTCATAACGGAACTGTAAAAATTTGCTTGTTCCTCCTCGTTAAAAGGAAGATCTCGATGTTCAAAATCCCAAGGCATCATCGCACAGCCTTCAGCACTTCTGCATCCAATTTCCATAAATAGAATCGGCTTATTAAATTTCTTATGAAGATTTTCAATTCTACCCTTTACCTTTTCCCAGTTTTTTAGCATTGTTTCTTCACTGTCGCCAGGTTTTTCTCCAACGGGATAATAAGCACTCGTACCAATCAAATCAACTTGATCAAACCATTCAATTCCATCTTCTTTTCCATGGTTTGCATTGTAAATGACGGGACCACTGTAAACTTTTCTTACTCTCTCAACCACTTTTATCCAATGCTCTGTCTGTGCTTCTGTCCCCACCATTTCACAACCAATGCAAAACATTTCGCATTCTAGATCCTCAGCCAATTCAGCATAGTGAACTACAAAATTCGTGTAAGACTCAAACCATTGCGCCCAATAGTCATATGCTTCTTCTGGAAATCCAATTCTCGCTCTCCACAACCCATCTTTCGAATTGACGACAGGCTTCAAACATACTTTCAATCCAAGTTCCTTTGCTTTTTTCACCGCAAACATGATATCACTATCTGTCATTGTGAAACCGTAATCAAAAGGAATATCAGTAGAGAAAATGGTGTTTTGGTATGTATAAAAGGACAAAGCAATCCATTCACTGCCTGTTTCTTTTAACTTTGTTAATGACTCAACCGCACCTGGAGTTCGATAAGCACCCCTTGAAGAATCCCAGCCATAAGTCATCCCTTTGATAAATAAATCTTTCACTATTTTTCCTCCGTTAATATTATTATTTTATAGAGTCAAAATCATGATGCGTACTTGAAAAAAACGATCAATATATATAATTAATCATAACTTAATCGTTAACTTTATTCAATTTATTTATCAATAATTTAGTTATTTAGAAACATCACTTCTGCAACATATCAGAAACTAAACTTACTTAGTTCAAATGCATTAGGGAGGTTAATAAATCCATTTATGAAAATGAGCGTCGTGGATGTTCGTGTCAGAGTTTTAAAGTATTGGCGGAACCGAATTTACTAAATAAGCGGCTCGTTTTAAAAGGATTGAATCCTGACTATTACGCTTCTGCACGTGGTGGTATTGTTTACGTAGGAGACCAACTATTTGCTACGGCATTACAATGTACCTAAGCATTAAACTATATGCAAAATAATTAAAGAGAGAGGTGACAACCTCTCTCTTTTTGTTAGTCTTTCTTTATGTTTTTCACCGAATCCCTATAAATGATATTTCCCTTAATTTGGACTCTTCCATGTTTTTTATCTTTGTCGCGAATTTTTTCATGAATAAATACGACAGCTGTGCGCGACATTTCTTCAATATTTACTTCTACTGTCGTAAGTCCTGGTTCCGTAATGGTCGCATATATATCATTATCAAACCCGACAACTGAGAAATCATCCGGAACACTATAGCCCATCTCCTTTAATTTTGCGATTAAAATATGGGCTACTTGATCACAATTGCATACAAACGCTGTAGGAAGCTCCTCAGGAAGTTCAAGCTCAATATACTTTCCATGATTATCACGATCATTTAATATATATTTTTCGTTTAATTTTATATGATGTTCCAGCAAGGATTTGTAATATCCAAGAAATCGATCTTGGATACTGCTAGTAGAATAAATATTGCCTACATAAGCAATTTTTTCGTGACCGTTTCGAATTAAGTAATTTGTAATATCGTACGCGCCATAAAAATTATCAGTAATGACTGCATCCATATGAGACTCGTCATCATAGAAATCCATAAACACAGCTGGAAGCTCGACCGTCTGTAGTTTTTTAATATACGGCTTCTTTATTTGCCCAAGTATGATAAAACCATCAACCTTTTGCTCTAAATAAATTCTTGGGAGCTTTAGCCCATCTTCATCTTCGGCTCGTAAAATATGCAGGATGCCATAATATCCTTGCTCTTCTAAAACCCTGGAAATGGATTGATAGAAATTCAAATAAAATGATTGGGCCAAGCCTGTAAAACGTTCAGGAATGATAACGCCAATATTAAATGAAAGGCCGTCTTTCATCGATCTCGCTGCGGTATTAAAGCGATATCCCATCTTTTCAGCTAACTGTTTGATTTTTTCTTTAAGTTCATCGCTGACCCCTTCTTTGTCATTAAGTGCTTTTGAAACCGTCACACTGCTGACTCCAATCTTTTCAGCGATATCCCTCATTGTTACATTATTTTTCATTAATATCCCTCACATGCTCAGCATGTAGCCGTTCATTATTTTTCTTTCACATTAAAAATCGTCTAGTTTGCTATTAGTTAGCAGGTTCTTCTATGCTTGTCGTGTAAACCTATTAATTTCCTCGTATCCTTTTCATAAGCTCCAAGCAAAATCGCCCATTATGATAAGACGCTTTCCATGGATCAACGATATTCATCTCTTTAGGTTGGCCACTTGAATTTACAGCCGAATACCATTCACCATTTTCCCGTTCATCGATGATGTATTTTTTAATATAATTCCACAAGTCTTTCGTGAGCTTAAGGAATCTTTGATCCCTAGTGCGTTCATAAGCATTATAAAATCCAACTGCCGCTTCCGCTTGCACCCACCAGACGCGAGTCCGATCAATCTCACCATCCACTTGTTCATTTAAAAGCGCACCATCTTCTTCGATAGCGTTGCCCGCTATATTATAGGCGATATCAATTACCATTTGATTGAATTTTGGATTATGAATACCGATCGTTTTGATCGCTTCATCTATTAACCAACTCGCTTCAATATCATGACCAAACGATTTTACATTAATGAGATTGTTCCAGTTTTTATCAAAAAACACACCAAGAAACTTTGTATCCTCTATGTAGATTTTCTCATGTAAAATATGAAGCAGATTTTCAATTCTTTCTTCCAGTTCAGGAGCTGGCCATGTCTTATACAAGTTTGTATATGCTTCAAGAACATGAATATGAGTATTCATCGTTATTTCTGCGATAAGACCATTCCCACTAAGCATTTGATTGGGCATTTCGTTCCATTCCCTATCAAATTCTTCTCGGTATGCATTGTTCTCACGGTTAAACCCTTTTTCTTCAATTAAAAAATAGATTGTTTTAGCAAGTTCAAGAGCTTCCTCATCCTTAGATGCCAAATAATATTCACTGCATGAATACACGCCAAATGATTGTGTGTAAACATGTTTTCTCGTATCCTTAGAATTTCCTCTGTAATCTAAAAGCCAATAGAGACCCGCAAATTCATGATCATATACCTTTTCCTTTAAGAAGCAGAATAATTTCTTTGCTGCTTTTAAGTACTCCGGCTTGCCTGTTGCACGATATGCAGCGGAAAAGGTCCAAAGAAACCTTGCTGTAACAATGCCACCTTTATCTGCTTTCTTATCTACATTCAAATCATAATCAACTAGTCCATATATACCGCCATATTCCGAGTCTTGCAGCTCTAACCAAAACGGGAGAATATGCTCAGTCAATTCGATTGCAACTTCATTTTTTAGTTGGTTCATACGTATCCCTCCGGAAAAAGGAGTGTTAATTTATCGATAACTTTATATATGATATTACTTCTTGAATATTGAAAAGTCAAAGTAAGGATTATTTGCATGTGACAATAGAGTGGAATCAAAATTAGTAAATTGGTGATCTTTCAAAGTTGCAATCAGAGGGACTAATGGCAGCATTCTGTGGATTGATGACCTTCATCACTAAATCCTGCATTGCATAAGGCGCCAACCCGTATTTTTGCTTGAGTTCATATTTGATATCAAGTAGAAGGCTTTGATAGAGTCTCGGTTCATACCCATTAGCAGCTGTCAGAACGAAAAAACGTCCATCCCAATTTCAAAAAGGGATGGACGTTTCAATGACAAAAATTTATACAACTTTTGATTTAATTTCATTGGGATTAACTATTACAATTTTTCCATCTTCTAGTTCCATTCTCACTTTATTCGTTTCGGAAATACCGATGGCTTCCAAATAGCTTTCTGGAACTTGAATTCTTCTTGCACTATCGAGAACAGCCAATTCTACGTGTGTATCTTCTTCCACACCGTCATCACTGCTTTCGTCCTCGCTATTTTTAATATAATAAGATTTACGCAAAATCTCACTAGATGTTTTTCCATCACGAATGGCAACAACACGGTCCATTTTTCTCGTGAGCTGGGTGTCATGAGTAACAATGACAATCGTTACCCCTAGTTCCCTGTTTAAGTTACGAAATACATCAAGAATGATATCTGCTGTCTTAACGTCAACACTTCCAGTCGGTTCGTCTGCCAATACTAATTTCGGATTATTGGCAAGGGAGATGGCAATTGCCACCCTTTGTTGCTCACCTCCCGAGAGTGAGCTTAACTTGTTATTTAAACGATGACCCATTCCGACCATTTCCAGCAATTCTTTGGCGCGTTCACGTTTATGACGACCTTTTATTAACATCGGCAATTCTACATTTTCGACTGCCGTTAAATAAGGGATCAGGTTACGTGCGTTATTCTGCCAAACAAAACCAACTGTTTCAAGTTTATATTTCACTAAATCTTTATCGGATAAACGAAGCAGATCCTTACCGCCAACAGTCAGCTTCCCAGCAGTAGGACGGTCCAATCCACCGAGCATATTTAATAATGTGGATTTTCCACTACCACTACTTCCGATAATTCCCATCATTTCGCCTTGCTCCACTTTCAGATCGAGTCCTTGTAAAGCAATAACTTCATGATCATCGTCAATTTTATAGATTTTCATTAAATTTTGGCAATCGATCATTAATCTTCACCTAACTTTATGGCTTGATGAATTTTTATTTTTCTCAAGAAGCCAATTAATATGGCGGATCCTAAAATTAGCATAGCCGCGGCAAATATATAGATCTTCGCCTCATCGCTCGCCTCAGAAATGACAGTAAATGGAGGCATTAAGTCCCTAACATTCATCGAAAGCTTGAATAATGGAACATACAATTGACTTGTCACTCCACCCACAATAATTCCGAGTATACATGCGACGCCAGATGTCAAGAGTTGTTCAGATACTAAAATCCCAATTAATTTTGGCATAGGTATCCCCATCGCCCTGTAAATACCGTATTGTAGGGTTCTTGATTTAATTGTCAGCACCCAATATAAAAGGAAGCCGATGAACGAAATCAATAACGAAATCAGGAAACCTAATGTCATTGTACCATTTAATCCCAATAATAATGCTCCATTTTTCAAATCTGTAATTTGAGGGTTTACATCATTCATAACCATAACTGGAATTTTGGCGTCCTTGACTTCTTGATAAAACTCAGCACGAGACGTATCTGGTTTCATTTTCAGCCAAACTTCATATGGTTCAAGTCCCAGCATATTCTGGACGTATGGCAGATTAGCTACAATAAGTGCTCCCTCAGATTTATTTTCCAATGATTTCTCCAAAGGATTAAACGACGGCCAATAATCAATTATTCCATATACTACAAATTCACCGTAGTCGGAACCAGCCCATTGCATCGAAATATAGTCACCTTGTTTAAGATCTAGGGCTTCTGCTGCTTTTGTTGACACAAGGACAGCACTCGGCTCTTTTGCGATAAGGTTTAAATACTGGTACCAATGGTGCGGCAATAAAGAAGACTTAAACCATGCTGTTTCCCCAAATGCCTTTGGTTCGATCGCCATCAAAGTTGGATAGTGGATGCTTTTCCCGCTAGGAGTCGTAACGGAAACAGAGTCCTTTTTAAAAACTTTAGCCGCTTTCTCTACTTGTTTTAAACTTTGAATAGGATCAAACGGTGGTTCCGTATAAACAATAGGTTCGAATTCTGGCACACTAGCAGCATCTGATTCTCCGCCACCTCCATCCTGCCCACTTGGACTTTGCGGTGTATAGCTACCACTTGCCGGACGGCTGCTTTCCCATCTTAACAACATGCGGATTTCTGATCCATTTTTGTAGAGCAGCTGTTCTTCTAAGTTTGTGTTAATTGTCCGGGCTGCACTTGCACTAAACACACCCATTCCAATCGTCATGACTAAAAACAACATGAGAAACTGATATTGTTTTGTAGACCTACTCACTTGTAGAAATGTACTGTACAACGATACAGGCCAAAACTTTTCTCCAATTTTATAAATCAGCTTCAATATTAATGGATAAATTCTTAAAGCCACTAATCCTAATCCAATGATGAAAAGAGCTGGCATAAAAAATAGCTCAGGGTCAATCATGATATCAGAACTCTCAACATCAAGGGACTGTAAAAATTTCTGGCTGCGATTAAAAGCAACGAGTCCATAAATGGCAACTCCAAGAACTGCAAATTCACCAATGAGGGAATACCAAGGTACCTTACCAATATCCCTCGCCATTTGCTGTTTATGACTGACAATGCTTTGGCCAGATGCTCTGTAAACAGGAATCATAATCATGATAATAGAAGCCAGTACAGCAAGCAGTGCATAAATATATGATTTTAAGGAGAGTTTGACAGGCAATGACGACCTCTGGATAAACTCTAGGAAACCATTTGATGCACCTAGTAATTTACAAAGCTGCAACCCAATAATTGGGCCAATTAACAGTGCAAGTACACCTAAAATAGCAATTTCAATAAAATAGATTCCTAGAATTTGAAATCGACTTGCGCCCCTACTAGTAAAAACTGCAATTTCATTTAATTGTCGTTCAATGATCAAGCGAGAAATCATATATAAATAAATGGCAAGCATAATGAGAACGGGTACATTCAACGACCAAAGCATAGTAGTCATTTGCTTTCCTTTATCTTCATATGATTTTAGAATATTTTTGATCGGGAAATTAAATAAAATAGTTGCTTTTTTCACCTTTGTGACTTCTGATTTCAGCTTTGATTCCAAGCGTAGTAATGTTGGAAAATGAGTATCTTCTATTTTATGATAATCAAATGCGGTACTAAATCTACCAATTCCTAATATTTCTTCATGTTTCGGTATTAATTCATCCCTAAACCACTTTTCGTTAACGATAAAATCATCGTTAAAGGAGCGTGGAACAAGGGACCAATATGGATTATCGAGCGATTTGGGTTGGAAAGTTCCTACTGGTCTTATGACAAACTGATGCTCTTTTTCACTACCAACAATAAAATTAGTTCCAAGCACCATGCTTCTTTTAACTAAAGCTGTTTCTGATACAAGGACCTCAACCACTCCGTCAACAGCTTTTTCACTTGGAAACTCCCCATCTGTAATCGTAATATGATCTTCAATCCCTGTAATCATAAGTAATTTAGCAGCGTTTTGTGAACTTCCGCGCCGTTCTTCTTCTTCATACATCGTTCTAAGCGGAGTAGTTGCTATTATATTCGCATCCGCTATCACAGGTATTCCTGCACTTTCTACGATACTTTTATTAATATCTTCAACTTTAAGGAGTGATTCTGCAGGATTTTTAACAATTGATTGTGCAAATGTATCGGAAAAAGAAAATTCACCTGGATATTGATTTTTTTTCACTTGATGGTCTTCTAATTCTCGAATCAATAATTTTTGTAAAACACTGGAAGTATAAGTTGGGATACTGGAAACAAGTGAAACGGTTATGATTAAACCGAGGAATAAGCTTCCGGTCAGCCAACGATTGTTCAGCATTTTACGAAAAATTAACTTTATAATAGCCACGGGCTTATCCCTCCTACTTTAAGATGATGACGTCCCCTTCATTGAGTCCTTTCAACACTTCCACTTCTGTAGAGGAAATAATTCCGACTTCAATATCGACTTCACGTTTTGTATTATCAACCATGACTTGAACATAGTTTCTTCCTACTGTTGAACGAAGACCATTTTTTGGAATAATCATTGTATCTTTTTTCTTAGCAGTGACAATTTCTATGCCGGCTATATCCCCTACTTTTGTATCTTTCGGAAGCTTTTCAACCTCTACGAGAATTGATTTGCTGTAAAGATCAGGATTTTTTTCATAAATATCGGCTGGAACATCTTTTGGTGTTTGTACCACTTTTCCTTTAATGTCTTTCCCTTTGATGTTAGTAACTACATCCATTCCAAGTTTAACATCGGCAAGGTCATTGGCATTCATTGCTGCATATTGAACTTGCAGTTGGGTCGTTTCAGCCACTTGAAATAAAGATTCATAAGCTGGTACCCCTTGACCTTGTCGAATTTCAGTAACAAAAGTGATAACTCCGTCAATTGGAGAAACAATTTTCGATTCAGCTAACTGATTATTCATAAAATAAAGTCGATTATTAATGCTTTGGACATCTAATTTTCCCATTTCAATAGAATATTTATCTTCCTGATTTGCTTCCATTTGCTGAAGTCTAAGCTGAGCTTTTTTCAAATCGATATACGCTTGATCAACTTCAAAAGCGAGATTGCCAGTTTCTAATTCTGCCAGGGTTTGACCTTTTTTAACGAGATCCCCTTCTCTAACGTCGATCTTCTTTAAACGTCCGCCATCTTTTGTGTAGTATAAATCATGATGACTAGTCGGAACCATGGTTCCTGATCCTTTTACTCTTTTGATGATTTCACCTTTTTTTACCTCGGCTGTTTCATAATCAAGTTGAGCAGGTTCAACGAGTGGTGGGGCTAATACTGGTTCTTCTTTAGGTAAAAAAGAACAACCACCCAAAAAGATTGAAAGTAATGCAAAAGCCCCTAGTAAAAAGTAAACTTTTATTCTATTAGATGATAATTTCTTGTTTATCTTTCGCAATTTTCCGATCCTCCAATGTATAGACATGTTCTATTATTTCAAGAATACCAGGGTCATGGGTTGTCATCACGATCGTAGTCGATCGATTTTTCACCAGTTCCTGAAATGCACTAATAATATGGAATGCTGTTTTCGTATCTAATTCAGCAGTAGGCTCATCAGCAAGGAGTAGAGCTGGCTTTGTAGCAATGGCTCTAGCGATAGCGACCCTTTGCTGCTCTCCACCAGATATTTCATATGGACGATGTTTCGCACGCTTTGACAATCCAACTAGCTCAATTGATTCTTTAATTTTGTCCGCCCATTCTGCACGAGGTACTCCTGAAATTCTAAGTCCAAACTCAATATTTTCTTCCACAGTCATTAACGGGACGAGTCCATAGGACTGGAACACGAAACCCATTTTTGTCCTACGCAGCTCTGAACGCTGCTTTTCATTGTATTTGCTGATCGGATTTCCTTCTATGTATATCTCTCCATCCGTTGGTTTATCTAATGCACCAATTAAGTTCAGCAAAGTTGTTTTTCCCGATCCTGATCTTCCTCTTAGAGCAACCAACTGATAAGGCTCAATCGTTAAATTAATTTGATCCAAAATATCTACTTTTTTATTTCCGGACCCAAAAGACTTACTTATATTCTCAATTCTCACTACCGGTTCCATTTTCACAGCACCTTTCTATCATTTCTGGATGCCACCCAACCATATCTTATTCATGACCACCCCTTTTAACCGCCCCAACCCAGTGTAGCGCTTACAAACTTATTGAAAAATTAGATGATTTTCACGAAATATACTACTTTAGTCTTAAAATTATGTCAGTTTTCGCATAACTTTATCATATTATTGTTAAATCCAAACGTCAATGCGATTTTACAAGTATATTACATTTATTGTAAAGGCTGTCCTTCAATCTAAAATCCTACATTATAGATTAAAAAGAACAGCCTTTGGATTCAGAACTTATTTCTCATTCATCCAAACAAGCATTTCTCCTGGTTCACGATTACACCAGGCATAATATGGGACGGCTGTTAATGTATGTGGATAATATTTTTCATCTGCTGCTTTATATAAAGCTGAACCCCAATCTGATTCTTTCAATCTATTAGCCTCAGCCTTAATTACTACTACGCCGCCTAGAAGTTCGTTATCAAAGTGTGTTTCTAATCTAGCATGCTTTGGCAAAAAGATATTCGGCAAGTTGGGACTATTATCAACTTCTTCTAGACAGTAAACTATTGGACCCATTTGCAAAGCAGTTTTTCCCACATTTTCTCTTACACTCGGATGTGCTTTAATCCTATCTACAGGCATCTCCAAAATAAGCTCTATTTGATCATCCGGGTTCCAAGTGCGTTTCAAATAAACATATCCATTAACTGTATTTTCTATGGCAACTTTTTCTCCGTTGACTTTTAATTGAGCATTCCTGCACCAACCAGGAATTCTTAAGGCAATCGTAAATTTCATAGATTCTTCAGGAGAAACAGACATGGATACTGTACCATCCCATGGATACTCAGTTTTCTGATTCATGTAGACTTTTTTATCTTTTATATCAAATATGGCTTCGTTCCCCATATAAAGATTTACAAATATTTCATCATTACGTTCAGTGTAAATATAATGACCAATCGAAGCGATTAATCTAGCTAGATTAGGTGGGCAGCATGCACAATTAAACCACATTTGACGAACTGGTTTCACATGTCTTTTGTCATGTCTTGAACAAGCTTCTGGCCATACTTCGAGAGGATTTACATAAAAAAACTTTTTTCCATCAAGGTCCATTCCACTAATCGTTCCATTATATAGCGCTCTTTCCATCACATCGGCATATGAAGAATTCACTTCTAGATTTAGCATTCTTTTTGCCCAAAACACTAATCCAATCGAAGCACATGTTTCTGTGTAACAAAGATCGTTAGGCAAGTCATAGTCAAAACTAAACGCTTCACCAAATTCGCTCGAACCGATTCCTGCAGTTATATACATTTGCTTATTCGTTACATTATCCCAAAGCGTCTTACACGCTGTTTTTAGTTTGTCGTCGCCTGTTTTAAAAGCTAGATCTGCCATTGCCGCATACATATACATCGCGCGAACTGAATGGCCGACAGCCTCTTGTTGCTCACGGACAGGTAAGTGGGACTGACTATACTTATAACTTCCAAAATACCAAAACGGCTTTGTATCGCCCCGCACTTCACTTTCTTTATCGAAGAAGTGTGGCTGTTTTCCACGTTCGTCGATAAAAAACTTACTCAAATTCAAGTATTTTTCGTTTCCGGTCACTTCATAAAGTTTTACAAGAGCGAGTTCGATTTCTTGATGACCATCATATCCTTTGATTTTTCCATCTTCTTCACCAAAAACAGAGTCAATACAATCTGCGAACCTACACATAATATCCAATAATTTACGTTTTCCAGTTGCTTCATAATAGGCGACTGCTGCCTCAATCATATGACCAGCACAATATAATTCATGTTGATCTCGTAAATTCGTCCATCTTGAATTTGGTTCTTTTACGGTAAAATATGTGTTTAAATATCCATCTTCCTGCTGCGCATTTCCAAGTAAATCAATCAATTCATCAGCGGTTTTTTCCAGTTCTGGATTCGGATCTGTAGCCAAACTATATGCAACTGCCTCCAACCATTTCGCTACATCACTATCTTGAAAAACAAACCCGTGAAATTCCCCTTCCGCGAGTCCTGCCGCAATACGAATATTTTCGATTGCATGGCTTTTTGCTGCCCCTTCCACTCGATCATTTAAAGCTTCCCACTGATAAGGGATTACTTCGTCACGAACTACATCCATATATCTGCGCCAGAACGTATCGGTTACTTTCGGTTGGCTTGCCATCTTTTTCAGCTCCTATAATTAATATTACTGACTGAGCTTGATGTTATAACACTTCAACATTGTAAAACGTTCTCTTAATAAATGGGCTTCCTTTAAACTTCGTTCAACAAGCTCCTCGTCAATGTTTAATTCCTTAGGAAATGTTGGACCTCCTACCCTTTTTAGGAGAGCTGCTATCTGCTCTGATTTAGGAATCGTCGCAATAATCTCAGCAATTTTTTCGCTTCTATCGTTTAAAGCTATCGGCAGGAGTTCTCCTGATGCAAACCAAGCATGATAAAGGTTTGCAAGTAAAACAGAACTGACGCCTACCTTTGCTCCGTGTAACACCTGATGGCGTTTTTTCTGTAAAAATTCCATTTCCCAGTAGTGTGAAAGATGATGCTCTCCACCAGATGCTGGATGCGATTGCCCGAACAGTAGCATAGCAAGCCCTGATTGAATAAGGGAAGCTAGTAAAATACGAACTCCTTCTTCGTCGCCTACAGCTATTTTATCTACCTTATCCACACAATTTTCTAAAGCTTCTTTCGTAAGGGAGGCAGCAAGTGGACAAAATGGCTCGTCTGCTATGAATCTTCCAAAGTTCCAATCAGCAAGTGATGTATATTTTGCCAACATATCGCCAAACCCAGCCGCAGTCATCTCTTTTGGAGCATTCATGAGTACATTAATATCTGCAAAAAGAGCAATCGGTGATACGGTTTGAAATGTCTTTTTTACTCCTCGGACAATTAACGGAGCACCTAAGGAAGTAAAACCATCAACTGATGCAGCAGTTGGAATAGAGATAAATGGTTTTCCTGTCTTAGCACTACAAAATCTTGTAATATCGTGGATAGTGCCGGAACCTATCGCTAGGAGGGCATCGATGTTGTTATCGATTTTCAATAATGCTTGTACAATGGATACTTCATCAGCTACCACATCGCCGATTTTATTTGGTTCAACAATACATACCGAATATTCAAAATTTAATTCTCGTAAAGCTTGCCCCAGTTTTTCTCCTGCTTCAACATATGTGTTTTGATCAGCTACTAAAAGGACGCGCTTAAACTTTTTTTCTAAAAGAAATGATGAGCATTTTGCAAAAGCATCAATCCCAATAAACATCGTTTCAATCGAAATATGATTATGGTTATTTCCACAATTACATGTCTTACCTAAAGCTTCTATTTCCGCAATCATTTCTTCCAAATTCATAAAAGACTTCCTTTCATTATACTTGTGCGAACATGTTACCATTTTTTGCGAGGTAGTTCAATTGTTTATAGAAGTTAATCTATTTATTTTACAATAAAAGTAAAATACACTTCTCTAAATCTGAATACCTGTACGTATAAGCACATAATATAATCTAGTAGAAACAATCTACACACTTATCTTTTCATATTATTATTACAATTACTTATCTTTTAATTTTTTTTAGAGCAAAAGTAATGAGTACTACAAAAAAACTCCCCGTAAAAGTACCACTGCTTTCGAGGAGTTTTGTTTATTACATTGGTTAACCTCATTACACAATCATGTCCAAATCAATCTATTTCAATCTTTAAAACTACGGGATATAAACTTTGTACTGTCTTAGTTTGAATAACTAGTGCTTCCTCATTTCTCTCCCAAGAAGGTTGCTCACTAAAACCAATAATACTTACATCCTTAATAATCCCATGGAAATATGTTGACTTTTCTTTAAGGGATTTTATTTGTACTTGCCCATCCTCGGGATAAACTAATATGGTCGCATATAAATAGCTTCCTTTGCTTGTAAAACGAATATCTTCACTAGTAAACTTTTTAGCTGTATGGTCAGTAAATTGCCCCTCCTCTACTTGAGTAGGTCCTTCTCCAAAAAGCCTCCAGTAAGAAGTATCGTAAATAGATTCACCGTTCACTTTTAACCATTCACCAATAGCCATTAAGATGTTTTTGTCTTCTTCTGGAATCGCGCCATCCGCTTTTGGTCCAATATTTAATAGAAGACTTCCATTTTTACTAACGATATCTACTAAATCTTGAATGATTTCTACGGGTGATTTGTAATTGTTATTTGGAGTGTAGCACCAAGAATTCCGTGCAACAGCTGTATCTGTTTGCCAAAAATATGGCTTCATATCCGAAAATTGTCCTCTTTCTACATCTGGAACAGCTGTACCTAGCATGAAAGCGTCATGCTTATAGTTGATGGCCACATCATATCCCCATTCAGCCGCTCGATTATAATAATAAGCTGCAAACTTTTTAATATAGGGTTTAAAGGCTGAGTGATGAATCCACCAATCAAAATAGAAAATTTTTGGTTGATAACAATCTACTAATTCACAGCAACGAATCAACCAGTCTTCCAAATACTCTTGATTTGGTGGAGAATCATATAAATCCTGAAATTCCGGTTCATTACTAGCTGGCCAGTAAAAGTCGCCTACTTTAAGTGGTTCTTTAATATCGGAATCAAATTCCTTCCCATGTGACATAAAAAACCAGTGCTCAGCTCTATGAGAAGAAACACATAACTGTAAATCCTGTTTTTCAAAAGCCTCTTTCATCTCTCCTAAAAGATCTCTTTTAGGTCCCATTTCAAAGGAATTAAACGGAGATATATCACTCTTATACATTTGAAAACCATCATGATGTTCTGCTACTGGCATTATGTATCTTGCACCAGATGCCTTAAATAAATCTGCCCATTCGCTTGCATCAAAATTTTCAGCTTTAAATAGAGGGATGAAATCTTTATAACCGAATTCTTTATGTTCCCCATATACTTCAATATGGTGTTTATACTCATCAGATCCTTGGATATACATATTTCTAGGGTACCATTCATTTTTAAACGCTGGGACAGCATATACTCCCCAATGAATAAAAATTCCAAACTTAGCATTACGGTACCAATTAGGAACTTTAAAATCGGATAATGAATTCCAGTTAGGTTTGAATTGACCATTCGCAATAACTTCATCAATAGTTTTTAGATACTCTTCTTTCTTCATTTAAGATTCACCCTCCAAAAGCAATATAAGTTTTTCACATCAATTCCATTTTAAAACTCGCCTATTTATACAAGTTTTATAGTTCTACCACCGCTTTGATTACTTTAGATTCCGGTTTTAACCAGTCACTAAATGTGGATGGCAGATTTTCAAACGTACAACGATGTGTGATAAATTCATTTATGTTTATTTTTCTGTTTTCTAAAGATTGTTTAACATAATAAAAATCATCCTTAGTTGCATTTCTACTGCTCAGTAATGTCAATTCCTTTCTATGAAACTCGGGATCTGAAAAAGTAATTTGATCATTTACCAAACCAACAAAAACGAGTTTGCCTCCTTGCTCTGGATATTGAAAGGAAGAGTTCATTGAATGTACATTTCCTGTTGCTTCAAACACCGTTTCCGGTAGCTCTCCGTTAAACATTTCCCGTAATTTTGTGATGCTCTCTTCGTTCGGAACAATCGAGTCGAATACACCTATACTTGATAAACAAAATTTTAATCGTTCTTCATTTATATCCATTGCAACGACAGTAGCGCCTTCCAATATTGCAAATGACATCACCGCTAATCCAATGGGACCAGCTCCAATTACAAGAACCTTTTCTCCCTTACGTAATGATGCCCTTCTTACAGCATGAGCACCTATACTTAGCGGTTCAATCATCGAAGCTTCATCAAGAGTTAGATTATTTGTTTTGATTACATGATCAACTGGTACGGAAATGTACTCTCTCATTCCTCCATCCTCATGAACTCCTAGTACAGATAATGTAGAACAACAATTTGTCTTCCCTGATCGACAAGCAATACATTTTCCACATTCCAAATAAGGAAGAACAGTTACTTGATCACCAACCTTTATTTCGGAGTTGTCACTGTTCACCTTTTCTACAATTCCAGATAGTTCATGTCCAAGAATTCTCGGATATGTAAAAAACGGCTGATTTCCTCTAAAAGCGTGAAGATCTGTCCCACAAATACCAATTCTCTTGATTCGTACTAATGCTTCCCCAGGATGACATTCTGTTTTTTCACTATTTGTCATTTTGAAGATATATGGCTCTTGACATATAATTGATTTCATCATTTCACCTTTCTACTATTAATACAATCTTTACCAAGTTTCGTTATGTATGGGCGCCAATATTTTCTGTACTTCTGTAAGCAGTGCTTCATCCATTCGTTCTTCAACCCACCGGATATTATTTTCAATATTTTGGGGATTTGCTGTACTAATTAATGTGGTTGGTATACTTTTATTATTTACTGAGAACTGTACTGCGAGTTTTTCTATAGGTACCCCTTGCAAGTTGCAAAAATCGACTGCTTTTTGACATACACTTTTTATTCTCTCATTTGCTGGATGCCATTCAGGAGCACCTCTTTGACTAAGTAACCCCATCCCTAAAGGCGATGCATTTATTACTCCAGTCTTTGTTTCACTCATAAGCGGAAGAATATCTTCAAGAGATGTATCATTGAGCGTGTAGTGACAATAGGATAAAATCACATCCAAATTAGTTTGTTCCACCATATCCGTAAAAATTGATAAAGGAAGACCCGATATTCCAAAAGAACTTATCTTCCCTTCTTTCTTTAAATCCTGAAGTGCAGGAATCGCCTCATTAACTATTTGTGTTCTATCACCAAACTCAATATCATGAAGTAAAAGTATATCTAAGTAATCTGTATGGAGACGTTGCAAACTTTCTTCTACACTTTTAATGATTCTTTCATATGAAAAATTAAAATCGTTTTCTCCGTACCTACAAGCTTTTGTACATAAATAATACTTATCTCTCGAAACGGTCTTTAACGCTTTTCCGAGTACTGTTTCAGCCTTTGTTAACCCATAATAAGGGGAAACATCTACTAAATTAACACCTAAATCAATAGCAGTATGGACTGCTTTTACTCCTTCTGTCTCATCAATGTTTCGAAAGACAGACCCAAGGGACGACGCTCCAAAGCTAAGTGCTGAAACAGATAGTCCCGTTTCTCCTAATGTTCGGTATTCCAATCTCTCACCTTCTTTGTAAATTGTTCGCGCTTTCAATTAATAGTAGCAAAGTAATAATGTTATAAAAATATCTATTTTTGTTCTTTATGTACCTTTTTTTGATATAATGTTAGAAAATTAAAATAATCGTGGTGTGACATGAAACCTCTAACAAAATCAATTGAAAGTGATTTTATTCATATTGTTTTCCAAGATACAAAGCAGCCTGACCATGAGTTGCCCGATCATGTTCATGATTGGCATGAGATCGTTTATGTTTACGGTGGAACGGGTACTTTTTTTATTAATCAGCATTTCTATGAAATGTCCAAAGGGGATATTTTTGTATTACCTGCAAATACGATTCATCGAGCAGTACCTGATTCAAAAAATCCAATCACTTCCACCGCTTTATTTTTTCATCCTTCTATCATAGCTCAATCATCTTTTATTAGGAGTCTATCAATTGGAGGAATCATAGATAAAAGTAAAAAAGACCAAGAATATCGCTACTCTCTTGCAACAAACAAAAATAATAAGGTCGAAAACTTTCTAATGGAGATAGAAAAAGAATATAGGTATAAGCGCGTGGATAGTTGGGAGGCAATTGTACTACTGTTGCATTTGTTATTACTAGAATTAAATAGGCATTGTTTAAAGCAAAATGAAAGAATGGGAAACCATGAACCTGACTGGCTAAAGAACAGTCTAATATATATTGATAAACATTTAGGTGAAAAACTAGATTTAAAAACAATTGCAAAAACCGTCTCCGTCTCACCTGCTCATTTAAGTCGAGAATTTAAAGGTTTTATTGGAATGAACATCACAGATTACATCACAACAAAACGTATAATCTGGGCGAAGGAAATGCTTCTCTCGACAAATGATCCGATTCATTCCATCGCCCATCAATGTGGGTATCAGAGTATGCCCCATTTTCATAGAACTTTTAAAAGTATCACTGGAAAAACACCAAAAGAATATAGATTTAATATTCAATACTAAACTAGATACTAATTCTTTAATTAAGGTATTTGAAATTATACAGTTAACTACAAAAAAAGAGTGAGATTTCATCCCTCACTCTCAATTCGTGAACAATTTATATTTATTTTTCTTTCGAGAAGCAGAGCAATAGTACAAAATGTCTGAGAGGAAGATTCTTATTATCTTTCTCTTCATATCATTTAAAAATCTATTTTATTTTCTTGATACTCATCATAATACTTTTGCATCATATCGATAGTTCTTGTTATACCAATACTTTCTAACTGTTGTACGTAAGCATCCCATTCTTCTTCCATACCACCTTCAGTAATCCATTTACCAAAAGCACCCATCGAAAGATTCATTAAGGTGGAATTGAGTTGCGTTAATACATAATAATCTTCTGGACTATATTTAATAAAAATCTCAGGATATACGTCTTTTTCTTTATTAATGCCATCAAGTGCGGCTTTTAATGGCTTAGTTTGTTCGACAATTGCTTCTAAATCGGAACTAGGAGTTATCTGCGATGAATCTGGTATATACATAGGTCCATTATCTCCCCAAGTTGTTGTCCATTTCCAAGTAGCAGGGTCCATTCCGAGATCTTCTGGTGGAAGTACTGTATACGTACCCTCACCATTATCGGAAATATTTGATCCGACGGAACCAAATAATACTTGCATACTGACAATCGGATCATATAGTTCATTAATGAATTTCATCGCTGCGTCCTTGTCTTTAGCGGTGGCTGACATTTGGACCATGTTCGCACCATACGTCAATCCATAGAAATCATAACTCCAAGAAACCTGTTTGTCCGAGCTCGATGAAACTTGCAAAGGTGGCAGTGAAACGTATTGTGAGGCAAGCGTATTACCGAATCGTTCTGATAACTCCCAACCCCATGTAAAGCCGACGTTTGCTGTCTCTCCATTTCCGCGTGCAACGGATTGATACGTTGCATAATCGCGAGAAAGAATGTCCTCGGTCAGTACACCGGCATCCCAACATTTATGTAAAAATGTAATTAATTCCTTCGCACGCTCGTCAATGAAAAAGTTTTTAACGACGCCGTTTTCAACGAAATACCCCTGACCGCCACCGTTCGTAATGGTTATTCCAACACTCCCTAACAAAACAGTAGGGTGGAAAAAATTAAATCCTCCCATACCGAGTGGTGCAAAATCCATTGGAATTTCGTCATTGGGATCACCATTACCATTTACATCATTTTCCTTAAACGCTACTAAAACAGCAAATAACTCATCCCATGTTGTCGGCACTTCCAAGCCTAATTGATCCAACCATTGCTTATTAATGAATTGTCTCGTCGCGGTTTCAGTTCCAAACGGCTGATACTTTGGTAATCCGTAAATTTTTCCGTCAAGTTGAGTGGCAATCACTTCCGTTTCAGGCTTATCTTGAAACATTTGCTGAACGTTCGGACCATGCTTTTCAATTAATTCCGTCAAATCTTGAAACATGCCTGGATATTGAGCAAATTCGGCGTCCGTTATTGCATTGGGCCCAATGATAAGATCGGGAATTTCTCCACTAAACAATAAATCTTGTTTTATTTTTTCCCAATCTGAAGACACTTCCTGCCACTCAATTTCCACTCCGGCCTTTTTCTCTGCTTCTTTTAGCCAATCCATGTTAGATACATCTTGAGTTAAAGGATGTTTTACAATAATGGCAGTTAATTTTACTTTACTTTTAGATTTACCGACACCAATACTTATACAACCAGCCAAAAAGAAAACACAAATGGTTATCATTAAAAAAGCTACGAGTCTCTTTCTCACGCCTTCCCCCACTCCTCACTATTAGCTAGTTTAATGATACCAAGTTTTGGAAGATTATGCCGCTGATTTTTCGAGTTTTTCAGATTTTTCTAAAGAAAAGCTAATAAAAATGATTAATATTAACGGTAACGATAATATCCCAAATAAAACACCCATTTGTACATGCTCAGCTATAAAGCCGAACAAATATGGAATCGTCATCCCGCCAACTCCACCTGCTGCTACTGCTAGGCCAAAGGCTGTTCCAGAGTATTGGGATGAAAACATCGATCCCGCTTGAGATACTATGAGTGGCCATATTCCGGAAAAGCCAAGGCCCATTAAAAATAAGGTTACGGGAGCAATCGAATTGAACACCGAAAATACTTGTGCCACTAGTCCCATAATCGATACAAGGCATAAACCACTTACAAGAATTTTATTTGAAAATCTTTCAGCCAACCAAGCTGAAATAAAACGGCCGATTGTAATGCCAAACCAAAGCAACCCGACCATAAAGCCAGCAAATGCTTGTTCATAATTCATATCTGTTAAATGTTTTGGCGTCCAACCCCAAGCGGTTGTTTCCACCCCTACATACAATGCAATCGCCGTACAAAGCAAGATAAAGCTTTTATTCCCTAAAATATTTTTAAACGCGGAAACATCAAAACTCTCATCTGTTTCTACTCTTGGATATTCATATCTCGTTACCCAAATAACTGCTACAAAAGCTAAGATGGCAGCGACTAAATAAGCCGTATTCCAAGAATAATTTGAATCGATTAACCAACCAGAAAAAGTAGGTCCTACAATGGCTCCAACACCGAAGAATACATGAGCAAAGGTAACCGCTCGTCTTTCATTCCCCGGATTGACATCAGCTACGATGGCACTAAGTGTACTTTCGATAACTCCACCAAAACCACCTATTAGAAAAAACATTACAATAGAAAGTGAAAAATATGGTGAAATCGAGAATAATAGGAGTGCGCTTGCAAATCCAAATCCCGACCAAACAACTACTCGTTTTTTCCCAATCCGATCGGAAATAATTCCTCCAAATATGATCGCCACCGTAAATCCAGCAGCAGAAACCGAAAAGAACGACCCCATTTGCGCAACTGACAAATGGAAGGAATCAGACATTTTTTCAATTAATGGACCAAGCATCGTCATTTGCAAACCGAACACCAAAATGGCGAAATTGATAGCATAAGTAAAAAGTTTTCTGTTCATACATTTTCCCCCATACACAGGAGTCAGCCCCTTACCGAAACAATCGGAAGGGACTGACTCCATTAATAATTATCTTATTTTTTTGAATTTCATTATTTTTAGAATACCAGAATTCTGAAATAAATGAAAGGGGTTGTAAGAACACTTAGCTTTTATCCAATTTAAAAAAGACTTGCATGGATACCCACATACTTCCTGCTAATGCAACAGCAATCGAGAAAAAGAGAATAAATGCGGGGATTTCCAAAGAGATATAAAGCACAATGAAAATGACCATTCCAAGTAACAGCGTATAATGTATCCTTGAAATACCTATAATGAATGCATTTTTTATATGATTATGCCATTTGGCCTCGTAATGAGCCATTAATGGAAATGACCATAATGCAATGATTGAATAGAAAAAAACTAAAAGGTAAAAAGCAAATGGGATGATAAACAGGATTTCATTTGTTGTATTCACCATTACTCGATAATTTATATAGAGTACCAAACCAACAATCGTAAGAATCCATCCAAGAACATTGGCACTTTTAAACTCTTGCTTATATATGTCCTTGAACTCTTGAAAAATATGAGTCTCATCATTACCCATTATCCACTTTCTCGCTACCCCAAGCGCAGCAACCGTCGCAGGAAAAACACCCGCTATGAATAAACCGAGAAATGAAAATAGAAACCATAACACGTTTAGAATGGCAAAACGCATAACCCAACTTAGGATTCGATCAAATGTGGATACGATTTGTTTACCTACCATGTTGTAGCCACCCTTATTCATCTTCTTTCACTCTTTTCTATCCTTTAACTCCACCAACAGTAAGCCCTGTTACAAAATAGCGTTGGAAAAAGATAAATAATATAATGATTGGAACAATCGTCATAACCGAACCAGCAATCAATATATCGTAGTTATTCCCGTACGGTGTTAACAATGTTGCTAATCCAATCGGCAATGTGAACATATCATTCGAACGCAATACTATAAGAGGCCATAGGAAGTTATTCCAGCTTCCTAATCCTTGTAAAATTGCCATCGCCGCTAAAGATGGTGTCATTAACGGCAGCATGATTTTAAAAAAGATCCCATACTCCGTCGATCCATCAATTCTTGCAGCATCCATCAATTCCTTAGGTAAACCGAGGGCAAATTGCCTAAAAAAGAAAACTGCAATTGGCGCAACAATTGCTGGGAGCATAACAGCCGTATATGTATTAATTAACTGCCAACTGATCATGAGTTGGTAAAGCGGCAACATTAAAATTTCAAAAGGTACCATCAAAATAAATAAAACGAGCATAAATAAAAGGTTTCTACCTTTAAAATCATATAATGCTAAAGCATATCCTACCATTGATGAAAAAAACAAAGAAAGAACAATTGTAATCGCTGAAATGACTAAGCTATTCCCATACCAGTCCCAATAATTGCCAGCCACTGTGAAAATATAAATATAGTTGTCAATGTTTAATGAACTTGGGTCGAACGTTAAACTAATCCCGTTACGCATTAATTCTGATGAGGGTCTAAAAGAAGAAAGAAGCAAGCTCAAAATTGGAAACAGCGCAATCAATGAAATGATGACAAAGAAAACATTAATAACCCATTTGAGTCCTGAATCACTTTTTTTCGGTTTCATATTATTCATCTCCCCTTTTAAATGCTCCGGTGAGAATAAGCTGAATGAAACTAATAATAAAGATGATAATCATCAACACAACCCCAATTGCAGCACCGAATCCCATGTTATTTTGTTGTATTCCTTGTTGGTAAAGATATCCTACAACTGTTAATCCGATATTTCCAGGAGAACCGCCACTCCAGTAAACGAAACTTTCCTCAAACATTCGATATCCACCGATGATTGAAATCGTCGACACGAAAATCGTAACTGGTTTTAAAAATGGCAGCGTCACAAATCGAAATTTCTGAAACCTGGATGCACCATCAATATCAGCCGCTTCATATAATTCATTCGGAACCGTTTGTAATGCAGCGAGGAAGTATAAAATATTGACTCCCATCCAACGCCAGCAACAAAGCAAAACCATCAAAAGCATCCCGGACCACGCATGATAACGCCATTCGACAGAGTTCAATCCAAGCCAATTCATGAATTGGTTTGCAGCAGCGCTGTCAGTTTCTCCAAATAACAATCGAAAAACCATACCTGCAACAATCGTGGATGTTAATGCTGGTATAAATAAGGATGCTCTAAACAATACTTTGAATTTAACTAACTTAGAGTCTAGTAAAACTGCTAAAATTATCGGGACTGTTACTAAAATGACTACCGTTAAAACAACATATATCGTCGTATTTGATAAAGCTTTATAAAACGTAGGGTTGAGAATCCTGGAATAATTTCTGAATCCTATATATGTTATTTGACCGGGCAAAATACTTTGAAAACTCATAATGAATGCTTTTATCGTTGGATAAAGTGTAAAAACGAAAAATGATAGAACAAACGGCGTAACGAATATATAAGGTACAACTTTTTTAGAGTTTAAAAACTTTAAAATTTTATTCGGGCTCTTTATAGGTGCCATTTCAGTTGCTGTATTTCGCGGTGTTGGTAACATATGATACCACCTCGTCATTTCTTAATTACTTGATAAGACAGGAATGATCCTGTCCCATCAAGTATTTCTTTACTGCTTATTGCTTCTAATTTTCTCCGCTGCTTCTTTCAATGCTTCTTCTGCAGTCTTTGTTTGCTGCCTTAAGACACTATCAAATGTGATCGTATTAATTTCATTCTGCACTTCAGGAGTTTGCGGAGTTATATGAACAGGATTGATTTCATCCCGTACATCAAGAAGTGTATCGAAAATATCGTTACCAAAGAATTGGTAGAATTTATTGTCTTGCTTCACTTCTTCACTTTCCCATACGTCCCAGCGAGGAGGGTCGAAGCCTAGGACCGTCCATAATTTGATATTCGCTTCCCTTGAAAGTTTTGCAAATGCTAAAAATTCTTTTGCGAGATCAGGATGCTTCGTTTGATTCGTAACGACAGTTCCTGTTCCTCCCATACCCGCCGATCTGAAACCACCCGGCTCCCAAGCAGGCATCGGACGAATGACCATCTTATTTTTTAAGTCTGGCATATAATCTATAAATCTACCCATATACCATAATGGCATTGAGATGGAAGCTGCCCCACCGTCATTCATATAAGCATAATATTCTTCCGCGTGAGGTTGTCCTCCGGGAGTCAATTCAGCGATTTTATGCACATAAATGAGGTCATGCAGGAATTGGAGTGCTTTAATATTTTCAGGGCTGTCGACAGTTACTTCCCCATTTTCATCAAACCAGTCAGAGCCCTGCTGGCTAATCATAGCCCACATCGGAATATAGTCACCAGTAGGGACATTTGTCATCATTTTCCCTGTTTTCGCAACTACTTGTTTCCCAGCCTCTACATAGTCGTCCCAAGTTTTAATGGAATCAATATCTACTCCTGCTTCATCCATAATTTCTTTGTTATAATACATGACTGATGCACCGACATGTGTTGGCATCCCGTAATACTGGCCGTCTTTACTATATATTTCCAAACGAGCTTTTACAAAATTATCGATTTCAGGCTCAACAAGCTGATTCATCGGCAATAATTGCGGCTCGCCTTGCAAATAATTCGGAAAACGACTGATTTCAATATCCGAAATGTCAGGGGCACCCTTCCCAGATTGTAAGGCTAAAAGCAAGTTATTATGCATTTGATCATAAGGATATGTTTCTACCTTCAATTTAATCGGTTTGTCTGAATTCTCTTCATTCCAGCGTTTTGCAGCATCTTCAAAAAACTCCATATGCAAGGAAGCAAACGTCCAAAAAGTTAATTCTGTCGCTCCTTTAATATCGTCTCCAACAACACGACTATCTGTTGCTTCTCCAGAACCAGAGCCTGATTTCTTTCCACCACAAGCTACAAGAACGATCGACATTACTCCAATCAGTAAAATGAAAAGACTCTTTTTTATCACCATTTATCCCCCCTGTTATTTGACACGGTACTCATTAATAAGGAAACGCTTTCAACAAAAATGAAAACTCACACCCCCGTAGTATTTATCAGTATAGTTGTTGTACAACCTGTGATAACTCTACTCTATTACCTGTACGAACATGTTATCATTTGTCGTAAATGTGGTCAACCATTTTATTTAATGAACTATAGTAAAAAAGCCTTATTTTATAACGGTATTTTCGACAATATTATTCATAATTTTCTCTTCTGAAAGGTTGAAGTTGTATATTGCTGCGTTTCACCAAAACTACCTATACGTACCAATAGATGTTAACTTTAATATCATACGGTTATTTTATAGGATAAAAAAAGAGTGATTTGTCATGTTAATTCGACAAATCACTCTTTTAGTTTAATCTTATTTCACCGCCGCTGGCCTCTCCTTCGCCTTATCCGCTTCCCCGGCATTTTTACTAGCTGCTTCACGGTCTTCTGCCATTTCTTCAACCGATTTTACTTTAAGACGAGCAGCTCCTTTGTAATCATCTTTCGTAGGAATGAGATTACCTAAGGCGAGTCGCTCTTTCGCTTCAGCAATTGCCTTATGGTATTGCGGTAACCATTTTTCTTGCCCCACAAGCATCTCGTCAGTCATTTGCCAAATTTCTTTCGGATTGCATACTGCACCTGTTAGCGGGTCCATCATCATAGCCTGACGAAGAAGGAAATCATCTCCATGTACTGCAGCTTCCACTGCAAGTCTTTGAACAGATATACTTGCGTTACAAACCGCTGCCGGACCAAGTGGCAAATCACCAACATGAGGCATGTTAATTCCATTTCGGTCAACATAACCTGGTGCTTCAATGATGGCGTCATCCGGTAGATTGGAAATGACTCCATTATTCACAACATTAAAATGACCTCGGTAGACGCGCCCCGTCTCAAGTCCTTCGATAATCCACGATCCATGCTCTTCACTTCGTTTTTCCGGCTTGTATTCCATTGGTTTTTCTTTTAACCAGTTTGGAAAGTCTGTTTCAAACCAGTTTCTTCCTTCTGTACATACGCGCAGATAGCCTCCGGTTTCACCGTTAATCCATACGCCTAAATCAATCCAATCATTGATTTCTTCAGGACGTTTCCTGTACCAAGGAACATATTCACTCAAATGACCATTCGATTCCGTACTGTAATAGCCAAATCGCCTTAGCATATCAATCCGGACTTTTTCAGTTTTACTGAATTCAGGATGACTTTCAAACGCTTCCAATATTTTATGCGTTAAATCTTCCCCATTATGTTTCACACTAATATACCATGTTTGATGGTTGATTCCTGCACAAATGATATCGACTTCTTCTTTTTTAAGACCAAGAGCCGTAGTAATCTGCCAATGTCCGCCTTGCACACCGTGACAAAGTCCAATAGTCTTGACCCCACCATATTTATTGCAAGCCCACGTAATCATCGCCATCGGGTTCGCATAGTTAAGAAGAAGTACGTCAGGAGCTGCCACTTCTCTAATATCTTTACAAATGTCCAGCATTTCTGCAATTCCGCGTTGCCCATACATAATTCCGCCTGCACAGAGTGTGTCTCCAACACATTGATCAATTCCATATTTTAGCGGGATATCAACATCCATTTGGAAAGCTTCCAGCCCACCAATACGGACAACGGAAAAAATGTATTTCGCATCTTTAAATGCTTCTCTACGATCGAGTGTTGGTTGAATTTTAATATTTAGGCCATTTTCGTCAATATCTCTTTGACAGAGCTGGGTAACCATGTCTAAATTATGTTCATTAATATCTGTAAAGGCGATTTCGATGTTATGAAACTCTGGAACTGATAGAAGATCACGTAAAAGTCCTCTCGTGAAACCGATACTTCCTGCCCCAATAAAAGCCACTTTAAATGACATTAGCATATCTCCTTTTCAAAAAAATATGATTGCTAATATCATAGCAATCATGGCATTCAGAATATTGCAGGATGTTAACTTTTCAGTTATTACATGTTTAAAATATTAACCTTTCATTAACGGAATTTTGTTATTTGACTCGAGTACGTTCTTCTATAATCAATAGGCGTCATACTAGTATGCTTTTTAAAGATTTGACTAAAATATTGACTACTATTAATTCCAACATATTGTGAAATTTCTATAATTGGAATGTCTGTATCAGCTAAAAGCGCCTTCGCCTTATCCATTCGAAGAAGAGTTAAGTATTCCATAATGGTACAATTCATCAGTTTTTTAAAAACTCTATGAAGATATCCAGGGTGCAAATTAACGGCTCGTCCAATATCCTCTAATTTCAAGTCACAGTCATAATTTTGGTGTAGAAATTCAACTGCTTGATTTACATATACATTCGCTTGCTGATTTACTTTTTTTAGTTCCACATCTTCAACAGCCATTCGCGCTATTTGGATAAGTAATTGAGATATAAGCAGCTGAACCATCATCTGTTTATCTTCTTTTTTATCACTTTCAAGAACGAGATTTTTCAGAGTATGATAGATTTCATTCGGATCCTTTAATACGATGTAAGGGCTCTTCATTTTCAAAAACTCTGATAACGCCTTATTTTCATAGGCTAGTTCTTTAATGGAAGGAAAACTTCCATTCGAATGAAGGAAAGAAAATTCCACATTTAACATTCTGCATGGGTCACCTGCAGCCACGATAAGTCTATGAGGAATATTGGAATCAAGTAATATAAAATCACCTTTTTTTAATGTAATGGCTTCCGATAAGGTTTCTACGATGCATTCTCCATTAATAACATACATAATTTCTATATCTTTATGTGTATGAAAAGCCATTTCATAATTTTCCCAGTGCTTAAAATAATAAGCATTCACTTTAGGAAAATAGCGATCTTCTATTAATTGCGGGTGAAAAATGCTGGTGGTGATCATAGTTTCCCCCCTTACTAACCGTGAAGAATAAAAGGGACCTTCTAAATGATCCCGTTGGTAATTTATTCTTTAATTAACAATCGCAGTTCCTTGATCCTACTAGCCTCCACACTCTGCCCGCCATATCTTACTTGTTCATACGCATCTCTTAACTCTTCTAATGTGGTCTTTTCAGTCAATAAAGACTTTAATATTTCGATGGTTTCTCTTGGCGTTTTAGACGACTTGAAATCCATTTCCTTTTTATGTTGCTTCACAATTTGTTTATACACATATCTAACCTTTTGTTCAGTTGTTAAGGAATCCCAGCGTGGCTCGCGTTTAAAGATTTGCTGAAAAAGTCCCATCGCTTTTTCCTGTTGGGCATCCTTCCATTCTTTCCAATCAAAGACACTCTCTTTTTCATCAATATACTGTCTTGATTCTTCCAATTCAGATGATCTAAAAATGATATTTTTTAAAAAGTCGATAAATTTGCTAAGAGCTTTCATAACTAACATTCTTACTCTTTTTATAAATAAAAGAAGAATCCCCACTGCAAGAGCTACTATAACTGCATAACCTATGTACATAAAAAACATTTCCAAAAACTTCCAAAACGCATTAGGCTCCCCTTTTTCTAAGTCAATTCCCATTTGGGCAGGAGGGGGGGTTTCTTCTACTACTGATTTCCCTTGATCCGATCCAAATAACCAAAAAATCAATTGAAATAAACCTTTAATTGCTTGAAAAACTGCTTCCTGTACGATTTTTCCGTTTGTTAAAAGGAGAATAGTTATAGACGTTAATATAAGGTACACTCTGTTCTGGTTTTTGATGGCTCGACTAATAAACGGTTTCTTTTCTTTAGATAATGTTGATGCTTTCAACTGCTCGCCGTTTGATATAAAAAGAATAATAACGACTACAACTGCTCCACAAATTGAAATGATTGTTAAATGGGTTTGAAATTTTTCAACGTAACGGAAAAGTAGATAGCAGACAAAATAAATTCCAAATCCTCCATACCACATAAAAGATGTAGGTAGAAGGCTTTCCCAATTGCGGCCCACATACATCATTCCGCGATAAATAACTACAGGATGAAGTAATATTAATAAGGTTAAAGATAAGATATGGTGACCAAATAATATGCTTGGAATAATTGCGAATACAAAGGAACAAATGGCATATACCCACCATTTTTGTTGCGGAAATATAGTTCTAAATAGAACACCGACAATAAACAAACCGTAAAGGACCGGAATCCAAATCCATAAGACTTCTGGAACAACAAGAATTCCAAACATTAGAATTAGCGGAAGGAAAAGGAGGTATTCAAACAACCCTTGAATGAGTGTAACGATCATTTTTTTCATGTTATCCCACCTTTTCATTCGCCTTTTTTAGTAAAATTTCAGATTGTAAAGTAAGAACTTCCACAGAATTCCCTTGTGATTCCAACCTTTTAATCGTTTCTTTCATACCATCCGTCATAATAGCCGTTATTAAAAGAATATCAGTCCCTTCTAAGGGACGATCCACATCTTCTTGTAAGAAAAAATCAATAAATGTACTTGTACCTATTTTTACTTTTGCCATTGTCTCAAATAAATAGGTCAACTGCTGTTTGCTATTCTCTGGCTCAATTCGAATCGGTTTTTTATCCAATTCATCAAAATACGCGTTGCAGCCAAAGCCAGTTGCAATACCATTTGCAATTGCATATTGGGCAATGGATGCTGCATAGGAAAGTGCTTCTTCCATAAGGGCCTCATCGACAATCGGGATACGGAAATCTTCTGTTTGATTAAAATTTATATATATCATTAAGTGATGATCTGCCGAATAATCCTTTTTACTTACTTGAAGACGATTCGTACGAGCGGTTGCCTTCCAATTGACCGAATTTAAAGGGTCTCCGTAAGCGTAATCACGGACACCAGATATTAAAAAGGGATCTTCAATAATCCAGCGACGGACGATAATATCACCTAACCAGCTATGTGCGGGAAGTGGGATATTTTCCATTGAAACTAATCGCGGATACACAATAATTTCCGCAGTTGAAGATACACTTGTAAATCTTTCACTAATCCCAAATGCATCACCGGTAGATAGAGATACGGTTTTAAATTGGTAATGTCCTCTTTTTGTACAGGTCAAAAATTGTCGTCGCTTCACTTTTTGATAGGGCATTAAGCTAAATAACGTGCGATGATAGTCCCCACTGTTGATTTCATTATCAGTAGCGGAAGTTTTTTGGAATTGCAGATTGGCACTTATTTTTGATTCAAGGCGAAGCCACGGAATGGGAAGAAGTTTTTTATTAGAAATTTCATCTATCATTTCAACTTCTTCGCCCTCAAAAACCGCTTTTTCATTAAATGACCTCGTATATTCAATTCGAAGTAGTCCCCATTTATGATAGATGTACGCTTGACCCCCAACTACCGCAAATGTAATCAAAATAAACCACGCAATATTCATTTACTTCACCGTCAATTCTTCTGCCGGAACCGCAACCTGATCAACAATTTCATCCAATAATAGGTGTGCTTGATTTTCCCGCAGCCTCATCGTATGGGCTAAAATGAGACGATGCGCCAAAACTGGCTTGACCATTGCTTTCACATCATCTGGAATAACGTAGTCCCTACCTTTTAACAAAGCATATACTTGGACTGCCTTAAGCAACGCCTGACTTCCACGTGGGCTTACGCCTAATTCAATATGTTCATGATTTCTTGTTTTTTCAATAATTTCCATCATATAGCTAAGCATATCGTCACTTACATATACTTTTGAATACAGTCTTTGTGCCTCTACTATGTCTTCCTTACTCGCAATCGGCAGCAATTCATGAATCGGATTTTTTTCTTTAAAACGTTTTAAAATGGCGATTCCTTCTTCTTTGGAAGGATAGCCTAAGTTTAATTTTAATAAGAAGCGGTCGAGTTGTGCTTCTGGCAAAGGAAACGTACCTTGGCTTTCAAGTGGGTTTTGAGTCGCGATGACAAGAAAAGGTTTTTCTAATACATGTGTCTCACCATCAATCGTCGTTTGCTGCTCCTCCATACATTCAAGAAGACTCGACTGCGTTCTAGGAGTCGCACGATTAATTTCATCCGCCAAAATGATATTGGAAAAAATAGGACCAGGACGAAATTCGAACTCGCCTATTTTTTGATTATAAAAGTTGATCCCAGTTATATCAGATGGGAGTAAGTCAGGAGTAAACTGGATGCGTTTACATGAACAAGAAAGCGATTGCGCCAATGATTTCGCCAATAACGTCTTTCCTGTACCCGGAACATCTTCAAGAAGAACGTGTCCAGAAGAAATCAGTGCCACAAGCAGTTGATCAATCGTATCTTCTTTCCCGACTATGACTTGTTGAATATTTTGTTTTACCTGATCGGTTAAATCTTTTATTTTTTTCAATTCCATAAAACACGGCTCCTTTTCCATACCTGTTTTGAGAGTATTACACATGAAATTTTTGATTATTTCAATTATACACTATTTATCTCTTAAAAATCATAATAGAACAATAACTTGGAACTGGACTGTATGAAGAAGGATCTTTATTCATGAGAAATCTTAAATTGAATAGTATCGTAGGAATGGTGATAAGGTTTCCGGAATGGCTAATAGAAACCCCGGGACGGCTAATGGAACTCCGGATAGGTTAATAGAAACCACGGAAAGATTAGTAGAAACCCGGAACGGCTAGTAAAAACCGCGGAACGGCTAGTAAAAACACGGAACGGCTAGTAAAAACTCCGGGACGGCAAGTAGAAACCCCGGGACGGCTAATAGAAACCACGAAACGGCTAATAGAGACCCCGAAACGGCTAATAGAAACTCCGAAACGGCTAATAGAAACTTCGAAACGGCTAATAGAAACCCCGAAACGGCTAATAGAGACCCCGAAACGGCTAATAGAGACCCCGAAACGGCTAATAGAGACCCCGAAACGGCTAATAGAGACCCCGAAACGGCTAATAGAGACCCCGAAACGGCTAATAGAGACCCCGAAACGGCTAATAGAAACCCGGAATGGCTAATAGAAACTCAGTAATGGCTAATAGAAACCCCGAAACGGCTAATAGAGACCCCGAAACGGCTAATAGAGACCCCGAAACGGCTAATAGAAACCCGGAATGGCTAATAGAAACTCAGTAATGGCTAATAGAAACCGGAATGGCTAATAGAAACTCAGTAATGGCTAATAGAAACTCAGTAATGGCTAATAGAAACTCAGTAATGGCTAATAGAAACTCCGGAACGGCTAATAGATTCCGCTAAAATAACATAACGGCGAGCGGAATCGTATATTACTAAAATTATTAAAGCCTGAATACAGTGATTCAGGCTTTTTCAAGATACTTCATTGACTTTTGATGACCCTTACCCCGTACACTCCACCAGCTATATTCCCAACGCTTGAAGCAAATTTTACTTCGACTTTCGATTTACCTTTTGTCATTTCAAATGGAAGGTCATAACTTATATCGAAAAGATGATCGGAGTTAGTTCCACCAAGTTTTTGCTCGGCAATTTTTATGTCATCTATAAAAATATTAAAGTTTCTTTCGTATAACTTTCCGTCAAGGAAGATTGTTCTATCATTTCCGTAATACGTCACTAACAAATGCATTTGTACATCGGCTTCGACAGCCATCTCATAACTAAAAAATCCTTCATCACGACAATCACGCCATCTGCTCTCTGCAACATTTAAATACCCCGAGTGTGAGTTGCTAGATTTGATTCCATGTTCTACTTCAGGCTGCTGTTCCCCTGGCTGAACAAAGTCCACTGTTATTTTCCGCAATCTGTCATTATGCTCTTTTTCATCGTCTACGAAGGACTTGTATGCTTCTTCATCTAGCATATTCCAGTATAGGGTGTATCGTTGATGGTGCAATTCGTAAAATGGGATGAGTTTCACTTTTATATTTCCTGGCTGCCCAACAGCATCCGTTTCAAATGTTAATGAGTGTTCATCTACTCGTCTCACCCAATTATGTATATTATTCTTATCTGCCACGAGATTAGGAACATCGATCAACGGAAGGTTGTTAAGTTTTAAATGATCGTCCAATATATCACTTTCAGGGAAATTTTCTTTTCCAAGTGCCCCTGCGAGTACAATAGGTCCAAACATTATTCCCACTTTGTTAGCGTCATCTTTTGCCGTATAGGTGTGAAGATTCATCGCAAGGTTTATTTCAACTGAATCCCCAGTTGTCCACTTCCTTTTAAGTGTGGCGTACCCATTGTTAGGATCAACATCCACTTTTTCTCCATTCACCAAAATGGAGATGTCATCCGACAGCCAATAAGGAACCCGAATATGTATCTGTTCTAATTGAGAGTCGACTTTATTAACATGCAACAATACTTTCTCAGAGTTTGGAAACTGAGTTTCCTGTTTTAATATAATTTTTTCGTCTCCACTCGTCCATTCAGAATTAATGAATAAATTAACATAAATTTCATCATTCTTATGAAAATAAATATTTCTATTATAAAGAGTGGGATTTTCCATCCCAGTTCCAGTGCAGCACCAGAATGAACTTTCCGCTGAACAATACACTTTAAAATGTCCAGGCTGTGACGAAATAAAATATGTTTTCATTCCTGATTCAGGGTCTTGCGAAGCCAAGATATGGTTATATAGTGCTTTTTCATAAAAATCCATATACTCTGCTTTTTGTTGCCAACGATATAAAATTTCCGTCAGCTTGAGCATGTTGTACGTATTACAAGTTTCAGTAGTCTGAATACCAAGTTTTTCTTGACCTACTGGACCAAAATGCTCGTTAATACTATTTCCTCCTATAATATAAGAGCGAAATTTCGTAACCTCATTCCAGAAAAATTCAGCCATACTTCGATATTTTTCCTCGCCAGTAATCTCATAAAGCTTGGCTGCCCCAATGACTTTCGGAATTTGTGTGTTTGCATGTTTCCCTTCTAGGTCATCGATTCCTTTTGACAATGGCTCTAAAATAGCATCATGACAGAATCGAATAGCAAGATTAAGGTAGTCTTGATTTTTTGTAATCGTATACAAATCCGCCATTGCTTCATTCATTCCGCCATGCTCGCAAATGAGCATTCTTTGGAATTGTTCATCACTCAAGTGATCGGTTCCTCTTTTCGCCCAATCCGCTAGTTTTAATACTATCTCTAGTGCTCGTTTACTCCCAACTAATGAATACACATCTATTAAACCTGCATAAATTTTGTGGATACTGTACCAAGGTACCCAGCTCTCCCCCAAGCTAAAATGTCCAACTTCAAAATTACCAGAAAAAACTTGATCAAAACAATCTCGAGGAAATCCACTTACATAACCATCTGGGTCTAGAGCTTGAACATATTCAAGTTCACTGACTGCATAATTGATCTTTTCAAGCAATCTCTCATCCTTTGTAATTGTATACATGGAAGCAGCTGCAGAAAGCCAGTGGCCGACCGAGTGTCCTGCAATTTGCGTGGCTTCCCATCCTCCATATCGAGGCTTTTTCGGTTCTTGATTTTGTGCTTCATAGCACGGAGCAATCAACCGATCCACATCAAGAAAAAGCAAATACTCCTTCCCCTTTTCCTGTGAATCTTTAAAAATACCACTGAGTAGTTTCACATTTCGCATTGATAATCACCTTTGAATTATTAATCGCTTACATTAAGTTTAATATTATCACACGAAAAGTTGTACGTATATGTTTTCAAAACAAAAAAGCCAGCATTTACACGCTAGCCTTTATACAGTTGATTGTAGAACTGTGGTTAACTTATGGCAATCTGGAATTAGTTTAAGCTTAAATGATCAGTAAGAGGTAGTTGAATATATCAAGTTTCCCAATATGTATTATCACTCCTACTGTTGTATTCTCAAACATCTTTCTTCATTTTATTTTTAGAGCGACATTGGAAAAGACCGAATGATAAAAAATGAATTCTCTATTTTCGTAACGATGTTTCATTTCATTTTTAATCAGTTGCCTAATATTCATTTTCATATAATCATTATATCTAACGAAAATGGAGTAATTGGCAGGCGGTAAATCTTTTAATGAGTCTAATTTGAATTCGATAAATCCTTCACCATTTTCTTTTATAGTCACCGGTAAAACATAATCATTGTGAGCATTTTTCCCGTCACGAATTAATACATCTGTGATTGAATGGATGTCATCACCATAGACATGAAAGTGAAGATTGTATCGGTCCCCTTGACAATAATGTTGTTTAAAGGTGATATATATGGGCAAAGGAATATATTTATATTTTTCCTCAAGAAAAGGAGTAACCATATAAGGCTTATGATTTTTTATCGCCACTTCTTTTACTTTCATTGATTTATCCCATTCCAACAGTTTTGTTACTGTACTATACCTACCTTCACGGATCAATTCATAAATTACTTTATGAATTGGTTGTAAAAAGTTCTCAGAAAAATCATATGTTAATTTTTTTGTTGTCTTCAAAATTTGTTTGTACTTATAATAGTACAGCAGTTTTAATTTTGTGTTTTGAAAATGTGGTGTCGTAAACAGCCTTCTCGTTAAATCAAATTCATAAATTCGATTTACTATCATTTTTTCAATTTCAATATCTAATTTTCGATTTAAAATGTAACGGACTACTTGTAAATTATAATTTGTTTTTTGTAAAATATTGGTTTGATTCGTTAAGCGGGTTTTTTTCGTTTCATCCAAGCGATTTACATAATAAATCGGCTTTGTCGTCGTTGAGATTGTTTTACAACTTGTTAGTACATCAATAAAAAATTGCTTATCTTCGGCGAATTTCATCTCGGGGAACTGAATCTGCTGCTCTTTAATAAAACTAGTTCGCATCATTCTTGCCGTCGGACCAAGATGGTGAAATATATGCGGGATGGAAAAAGGAGATACGCTTCTTCTTTCTTTACAAGATTGATGGTCACCAACTACTTGAGTTCCTCCATTATCCACTCTGATCGTTTTTCCAACAACATATGCTTCACCTGTTTCTTCTAAAATCTCAAAAAGTACTTGTAATCCATTTGGATCGAGCCAATCGTCTGCATCTAAAAAAGTGATATAAGGTGAACTTGCTAATTCCAGACCAATATTACGAGGACGTCCAGGTGTACCAGAATTACAATCTAACAAAACCACGGTAATGTTCTCATGTTTTTTTTCATAATCTAATAAAATTTCTTTTGAACGATCTGTGGAACAATCATCGATTAAGATGTACTCAATATTTTTAAAACCAAGCGTTTGATTCTTAACGGATTCAATTGACTTCTTTAAATAGTTTTCCCCATTATAAACAGGGGTAATGACAGTAACTAAATATTCTTTTTTCCTATTTGTAGACTCGTTAAACACAGTATAAGCTTGTTTTTTAGGCTTATATAATTTTTTAAAAATCGTAGTATCTAATAAATTATATTTTTGGACCATGTCTTCACGTCATTCCTTAAAAAATCTATTAAAGACAATAAATGACTTATACATAAAATTAGAGATCGAATATGTTGGATACCTTAAGTAACAACCATATTTTGGTCCAAAAACAAATAAATTATTCTTTTTTTTAAACTCTATTCCATAAGGACACCTGCCCTTATTAAACATGGCCTTGAATGTAATGATCGAAAGTACTGATTAAACAATCATGCATTCTTTTTTCAATATAACTTTTATGAATGGGTAGGAGTAGAATTCTTAAAGCAATGGGAAATGGATTTTGAGCAGGTGATGAAGGAAGTATTAGATGAGTACTTTCTGATAAGATTGGGTTTATTTCATTTAAATTTTGTTTATATCCTATATCAATTAATTAATTTAATAATAGGTTCTAGCAGTGGTTATGTATCAACTTTATAGTACGGTTCACCATGATCTTCAGTAGATAATCTAAGTGGCAGATGGAATCACTCCATCCGCCACTCGGCATTACATTTAATCAATAGAGAAAGATTGAAAGTGTATCAGTCCACTTTTACTCTTCAATAAAATAATTAGTAAGTGAACCTAGTTTTTCAACTTCAACCGTTAAGACATCCCCTGGCTGGAGATAGTGTTGCTTGTCTTCGGGATATCCCATGACGACTCCTTCTGGTGTTCCAGTTAAAATTATATCTCCTGGCTCCAACGTCATATGCTGCGAAATATAGCTAACAATTTCTGCGCAATTAAAAATCATATCCGATGTATTGGAATTTTGTCTTAACTCGCCATTTACATACGTTTTTAAGGTAAGGTTGTTAGGATCTCCGACCTCGTCTGCCGTCACTAAAAAAGGTCCTACTGGGCTAAATTTATCACATGACTTTCCGAGCAACCATTGAGGAGTTCTCAACTGCAAATCTCGTGCAGACAAATCGTTCACCGTGGAATAGCCGAAAACATATTCCAATGCTTCATCTACATTGACGTACTTTGCTTTTTTTCCAATGACGATTCCTAGTTCAACCTCGTAATCTAGTTTTTCCGTCACTTTTGGAACTGGAATTTCCTCTTTATGACCCGTTAATGTATTATCGAACTTATTAAATAATATTGGAACTTCCGGATAAGGAGCGTTCGTTTCATCTGCGTGTTTTCTGTAATTCAAGCCAACGCAAATGATTTTATGAGGTCTTGTGACACATGGTCCCCAAGTGATTTCGTCCTCATTTGCAAAAACTGCCTTCTCTTCATTAATCGAGTATTCAATAAAATCCTGAAGTCTTGACACTTCTTCTTTAAATCCAGAAATAACATCCATAATATCTGTCTTGATATCAAAATTAATTCCGTTTTTAACAGAAGCAGTAATGTCCAAAATTCCATGTTCTGTTTTTACTCCAAGCTTATGTATGCCCTGATCATAAAACGTTAACAGCTTCATAGAAAATTTCTCCTTTCATGAACTATGCATTTTTTCCAATAGGAAGCGAAACGAAGATCAGCTGTTCCTTCAATCCGCTTCCTACACTGTTGAAATTTTTCTATCTTGCTTTATCCAATCCTGCATTCCGTCAATACTTTATCCGTAAATTTACATCCTAATCCCGGTTCTTCAGGTAAAGTGTAATAGCCATTCACCACTTTAACGGGATTTTCCCAAATATCTGCGATTGATTCGTAGCAATATTCAACCATCGGAACATTTGACGAAGCAGCCGCTAATTGGACATGTAATTTTTGTTGAACATTTGTATGTGGAATGACTTCAAGATTATAACAACGGGCGAGAGCTGCAACATCCAGCCACTCATCAATTCCAGATAGTTTCGTAGCATCCGCTTGGACGATATCAACCGCCCCCATTTCGATATAATCACGGAAATCATATTTCGTATAAATGGTTTCTCCAACGGCGATTGGCAAGTCTAAAGTACGCGCCAATTCGGCATGAGCTTTTTTATCAAATGGGTTCATCGGTTCTTCAAGCCAAAACACGTCAAACTCCTCAAATTTTCGTCCCCATACGATTGATGTTTTTAAGTCCCAAACCGTATTGACATCAACCATTAATTTTACATTGTCGCCAATGGCTCTTCGGACTGCCTTCACTCTTTCATAATCCTCTCTAGGGTCAGGCAAGCCGACCTTCATTTTTACCGCATCAAAACCACGTTCAATTAATGTGGTCATATCTCGAATCAATTCATCCTGGGTCACCTGAAGCCAGCCGCCGTCAGTGTTATATGCCTTTACTTTATCTTTAACTGGCCCTAAGTATTTCCATAACGGCAAGTTTGCCACCTTCAATTTTATATCCCATAAAGCCATCTCAACTGCACAAAGACCAACTCGTGTTACTCCAACCTGGCCAATAAAATGATTCGTATAATGGAGCTCTCGCAAAATATTTTTATACATAAGCGGGTCTTTTCCAATTAATTTAGGTGCATATGTATCATCGATAATCGCTTGAACTGCCCTAGTCCCTTTTGTGTAATTCCAGTTAAAACCCCAGCCACTAATTCCTTCATCTGTATCAACCCGGATAGCGATAAATTCAACACCTTCAAGCCTTGTTTGCGAATCTGTAATCGCTCGTTGCTTTAAAGGGACATCAAGTAAGTACGTTTCAACATGAGTAATCTTCATTAATAATCCTCCTCTAGTTAACGCTTACATTTATTAATTTAATTCAATTTTAAAAACGACTGGGCTTGTACTTTCGACAGTTGAAGTTTGAATCATTAGCGCTTCTTCAGTTCTATTCCATGTTGGTTTTTCCTTAAATCCTAAAATGGAAATATCTTTGATAATGCCATGAAACAATGGTGATTTTTCTTTAAGCGAATTAATTCGAACTTCACCACTTTCTGGATATGTCAGAACGGTTGCGTATAAATGTTTGTCTTTTCTAGTGAACCGAATATCTTCACTCGTAAAAACCTTAGCCTTTTGATCTGTAAATTGGCCTTCTTCTATATTATTTGGCCCTTCCCCAAACGTTTTCCAGTAAGTCGTGCCGTAAATTGCTTCTCCGTTTAGTTTTAGCCAATCTCCAACCTCTAGAAGAATTGCTTTATCTTCTTCAGGAATCGTACCATCCGCTTTTGGACCGATGTTTAATAGTAATGCACCATTTTTACTTACTAGGAAATCTCACTTTTATATAGTTGAAATCCATCATGATGTTCCGCAACTGGCATAATATATTTCGCACCAGATTGTTTAAAGAGATCAGCCCATTCTTCCGCATGAAAATGTTCCGCCTTAAACATCGGAATAAAATCTTTATAGCCAAAATCTTTATGCTCTCCATGCATTTCGAGGTGGTGTTTATATTCATCCGACCCTTGAATATACATATTTCGCGGATACCATTCATTTTTAAAAGCCGGAACCGAATACACTCCCCAATGGATGAATATCCCGAACTTCGCTTTTTGATACCACTCTGGAACTTGGATTTGCGATAATGAGTCCCAATCGGCATTGAATCGTCCAGAGGCAATCGTGTCATCAATGATCTTTAAATATTCCTGTTTATCCATCCTGTCATCCTTTCCTATTAAGCTATATATAATATTCTTCATCGTTTACTAGAATCCTTGATAAATTCTGTAATTTCTTATTTTTCTTAAGGGAGTTTTTTGTTTGGAAATTGAATAATATGTGAAAAGGCGTCTAAGGAGAAATACATACATAAAAAATTCCTGGGTTTAATTTTATTCTTATTATTTTTAGGTGGTTGCAACAACTCGAATGAAGATACATTGGCAAACAAGCACCGGTTATGGCTCTTATAGGTCCACCTTTTTTACTTTGAATCATCTGTGTTATGATAACAGGATACTAACAGGAAGGCTGTGGACATGCTGTGAAGGAAAAGGTAAAAATCGAGGTTATTCAAAAAGTATTAGACAATTGGATGGGGTTCTTTTTACCTTACCAAATGGCATTACATGAATTAGAAAGTGATTTCAAGATTATTGACTTAGAGTGGAAAACACGATATGGCTATTCCGTTATTGAACATAAGAAAACACGTATAAAAACATTAAGATCTTTGGTGGAGAAAATACAAAGAAAAGAAATTCCTTTAACACAAGAAGCAGTGAGGAATGAAATAAGAGATATTTTGGGTGTTAGAATTGTCACAAGTTTTGTTGATGACGTATATATGTTGAAGGAGCATATCCAGCAACGTGAAGACATTCGAATCATACGCGTAAAAGATTATATTCAGGACCCGAAAATGAGTGGATATAAAAGTTTGCACCTGATTGTAGAAACCCAAGTCATCCTATCTAACGAGATAATATGGGTTCCTGCAGAAATACAAATTCGTACTTCCGCTATGGATTTTTGGGCATCCACCGAGCATAAACTAAACTATAAATATCAAGGGGAAACTATACCTGAGGATGCTCAAAAACAGCTAATTGAACTTGCCAAAGCATCTTCCTTAATGGATAAAGAAATGTCAAGATTAAGAACACAATTACTAGCCAATTAAGCAAACAAGCGTGACACCTATATATCATATACAACCTTAAGAAATTCTGACAAATAATAACCCTTGGAACACTAAAGATTGTTTTTTCCTATGTCTTCATCATAAAGACGGAATTATGACCCGCAACAAATAACCGTATGTCTTGAACAGATTCATTGTTAAACACTGGCGTTTCACCTTCGATTATATTGTTTTCAGTTTCCTTTCCCATTACACTACTTGTAACTATTAATTAAAGGGTTAGGAAAACAAACATCAGTCTGTGCACTGATTTTTTATTCATTTAGAGAATTCCTTCTACAAAATCGTCATGTATTTTTAAGTAGTTGCTTTGAGGTTTTTAAAAGAGAGAGTGGTTACTGAAGAAGTTTTATAATGGGTGAGAGAATTCCTCTCCCCCGAGCAATATTATTTTTTCTAACGAGTAACGTTCCAAGACAGTTTTGGCAGGGTAGCTGTTACTCGACCATTTTCATTAGTCGCATCGCCATTATTGTGAGGAGCAACTGCCTGGGAAGTTGCAGTATTAACTTGTTTTAAGTCATCATTTTCAAGAACGATATGCTCTACAACTTGATAACCTTCGAAGTTACGATTATCACATTCTAACAATAAGCGATCATCAAGGTCACGGTTAACCGCAAATATCGTAAGTTCTTCATTTTCTTCGTTATATACGGCCTCTGAATCCACCAATCAAATTAAAAAACTTTAGGTTGATATTGGTCAACTAGTTCACAACAACGAATCAACCAATCTTCTAAAAATTCTTCAGTTGAGTCCGGGGAATGGATATCGTGAAGATCTGATTCAGGTATCGATGGCCAATCTCCGCAAACGAGTGGTTCTTTTACATCCGAATCAAATTCCTTCCCGCCCTACATGAAAAACCAATGCTCCGCTCGATGTGAGGAAACAGTGAGCTCTAAACCTTGCTCTTCAAATGCCACTCCAAACAAATCCCGTTTTGTCCCCATTTCATACACTTTGAAAGAGGAAATCTCACTTTTATATAGTTGAAATCCATCATGATGTTCCGCAACTAGCATGATATATCTCGCTCCTGATTGCTTAAAAAGTTCCGCCCCTTCCTCTGCACGGAAATTTTCCGTCTTGAACTTGAACCTTTTGTTTATCTAGGGCCATTCGAAATAGAAAAAAATAACATAACTAAATGATTTTAAGAAATACTATACATGGAGGTGAAGAGTGTGTCGAGAAGAAAAGCTGACCCATCAACGATCGGTTTAGGATCATCACAAACTATGGCGCAAGGAACGACAACAAGGGAAACTGGAATTAAGAAGGATTCTTCAAGAAAGAAAAACAAGTAAGGATTTTTAATATGTTTTATTATTTAAATAAGCAAAACAGGGGAAATATATTCCTCCTGTTTTGCTTATTTTAGGTAATGATAGATAAGCTTCCGTTACTCCAATATTTCGCCTTGGAAAACTAGCGTTTAAATTCCCCACTTTATACGGGATTCCTCCATTGTAACCTGCTCTTTTGGATCCTGTTTAGTATGTCCTAAAGGTTCATTTCCAACCCATCGCTCATCCATTGGCTCGGTATTTAGCTGGTAACGTGTATCAACACTAATTCGGTAGCGATTAGTAGTATTATTAATGGAGGCGTGTAGTGTAAACATACCAAAAATGATAACATCGCCAGCACTAAATGGAGTTGTGGCCCATTGCCCACCATATTTATCAATAATTTCTATTGGATTTGTTGTGAGCCATCCATTTGAAACTCTATCGCGATCCACATCCATTTTTCCATACGTTTCTTTTATTTTTTCAAAGTTTTGAGAGCCTAAGCAAATTGCTAGAGGTCCATGTTCTAAGGGTGTATCACCTAATGGTGTCCACATTGTATAGATATTTCTAGTTCCCCTACCCATGTAGACAATATCGTAATGAGCTCCCGTAAATCCTTCCTTTCCTACAGCACGTGGCCATTTATAATCGTAAGTAGTAGCAGTTCCTTCTAAAAATTCATTGAAAAAACTCATAACTCTGGAGGAATTAACAAGTTCAAGAAGATCCGGAAATTCTAAAGCAAAGTCTAGTCCTCCCCCTCCGTAAAATCCTCCCTTATTTTGCGGCCCAATAATCCCCTCATCAATAGGTTCAACATCCGCTAATTTGCCTTCTCGTTGTAATTTTTCTAGAATATTTCTCCGTGCAGCCAATACCTTCTCCCTATCATGGAATCCACGGAATAATAAATAACCTTCCTCTTCCATCCTTTTTCGAAGCTTGTCCGTTTGATCTAAGATATCATTTGAATCTCTTAAATTTGTAAGATATTTCGTGCCCATTTCCAATTCATGTTTACCCATTTTTAATATCATTTTTTAATTATCCTTCCTATTCTTTATATATATATGTATATGAGACCTTAACAAATATTAGTCAAATACTTGTTAATCCAAAAGCTAAAAAACTATCATAATTGTTGAGCCCTAATTAAAAGACAAGCTCTCCTTTATTTTTTCTCCATTCGGAAGGTGATAACCCTTCAATTTGTTTAAACCAAGACGAAAAGGAATGTATATTTGAAAAGCCAATTTGCTCAGAAATGATTTGCAATGATTTTTTTGTATATACTAATAACCATTTTGCTTCTGCCATTCTATAATACTGTTGAAATTGTTTTGGATTAATCCCGTATAACTCTTTGAACTTTCTACGAAAATTCGATTCAGAAAAACCTGTAAGGATTGCTAAATCGCGCATTCGTATTTCCTGATGAAGATTTGAGCGGATATATGTTGCCGTGGTCTCTATCGTAATGGGAACATAGCCAGTCTTAGAATGCTGTAATAAAAACAGCAAAAAAATTTCAATCCATGTAAATATTACTTTTTTTTCTTCTATTAAAGGTTGCGAAATCATTTTAAGCCAGTTTCTAAATAAGACTTCATATTGTTCCCTATAAATTTGTAGCAGTGATATTATTCGAGGATATTCCGTATGAGTTAATCTATAAAACAATTTCTTTAACTCTTTTGGCATTACTGTTATCTCGATCACTCCCCATCTTACTGATGTAATAGCGAAAATCCGATGAGGTAAATTGGGAGGAATTATTACTACACTACCCTCTTGTAAAAAAAATTCTGCGTTTTCCAATTGAAAAACTGCATTTCCTTCTAGTAATATTGAAATTTCATAAGTCTGATGTTTATGGAAGCCCATATCCCATTTATGTGAATGAGTGTTAATACTACTGTTTATAAATTCCATTACGATGTCCACCTTCCTATATTGGATTATCAATTAAATATTCCATTAACGATTACTCAATAATTAGGAGTTTGCACCATAACATTCCATCTGCTTTTAGCCTTTTATCCCTGTAGTTGATATTCCCTGAATAAATGTTTTTTGGGCAAAGAAGAAGATTATAATTATTGGTAGAGTCGCAACAGTTGAAGCTGCCATTAGCATCCCCCACTGTGTTCCATATTGGCCAATAAATTGTTGTAAACCTAATGCAATAGTATATTTAGATTCATCATTCAGATAAATTAGCGGTCCCAAAAAGTCATTCCAACTGCCCATGAATGTAAATAACCCAACTGTAGCAAGAGCAGGCTTAGATAACGGTATTACTATCTGCCAAAAAATACGGAATTCCGAACATCCGTCAATTCGAGCAGCATCTGATAACTCATATGGAATAGTTAAAAAGAATTGTCTTAGTAAAAAAATAAAAAATGCATTAGTACCAAAAAAAGCGGGAATAATTAATGGTTTAAAAGTTCCAACCCAACCAATTTCTTTAAAAACTAAAAAAAGAGGGATCATAACCACCTGGTAAGGTAACATCATGGTTGTGAGCATAATAAAGAAAAATACATTTCTTCCTTTCCATTCAATTCTAGCGAAACCATAGGCAACAATAGCCGCTGATAAAATGGTTCCCAATACCGTAAAAATGCAGATAACCATAGTGTTTTGAAAGTATAAACCAAAAGGAACAAAGGTTAAGGCCTCAGGAAAGTTTTCCCACATAAATTTTTCTGGTATCCATTCTGGTGGCCATTTAAAAATTTGAGCCTCCGGTTTTAAAGAAGTTGATAACATCCAAACAAATGGAAATAAAAAAGAAAGACCAAATATAATTAAGCATACGTGTGCTATTGCTTGCTGGATAGCCTGCTTGTTTTTCCTACTTAGCCCTGTGTTATAAGACCTCATTCACCCATCTCCTTTTAAAAAGAAAGGGAATAAAATTCCCTTTCTTTTTATTCAGATTTTCCCTTCCCCATTTCTTTTTCTATTTCTTTTTGAACAGTTTCTAAAGCTTCTTCAGGAGTTTTATTACCGGTCATAACGGATTCTTCCGCTGAGCCTATTCGATCCCAATAATACTGCTGAACAGGTATTACAGGTGTGATTTGGATATTTTCACTATTAAAAAGATCAACAAAGCCATTTCTAAAAGGAATTTCATTTAAGTATGATTGGTAACCGGGCTGTTCAGTAATCTTTGGAGATGCAGGAATCCAACCACCCTTTGCTAACATATCTCCTGCCCATTCTTCGTTTTTATATCCAGTAAGCCAAAGAATAAATTCCCATGCCTCTTCTGGATGCTTTGCTCCTTGAGGGATAATATTATAATTTCCATTAATCCAAGATGCATTTGGTTTTCCATCCACCTCTGGGTAAGGTAAAGGAACTACACCGTAATTAAGATCAGGAGCATATTTTTGTAAGTCAATCAAACGCCACATTCCATCCACAGCAAATACTGTTTTTCCGGTTAGAAATGGCCAAGTGCTGTTTATAGTATTGGATTCTAAACTTTTTTGAAAAGAAGCAACCTTTTTTGGATCATATTTCTTCGCATATGATTCGAACCATTTTAACGTCTCTAGATTTTTTTCATTTGTTGCTGTTGGATTTCCTGCATCATCAACCCATTGACCACCAAAGGCAGTATTCCATTGGATTAACCATCCGGGCATAAATCCTATTCTTTCAATAAAGCCCCTATTATCAATTTTCCATAGTTTGTCCTGCATCGCATCAAGTTCTTGGGTTGTTTTTGGAGGATTTTCAGAATCAAGCCCGACTTCTTCAAAAACATCTTTATTATAGTAAAGCATAAAGGAATTCATCGAGAACGGAACCGCATACATTTCATCCTTATATCTTCCTATTTCGGCCACAATAGGATACATCCAATCTTCTAAATCTGGAGCATTCGTTTTAATGTATGGATCTAGAGACATAATGGCTCCTTTTTCCGCCCATGACGGAATAACTTGGTTCCATTGTGTCATTACATCAGGAGGATCCCCACCTGCTTGAGCAGTTAAGAATTTTGAATTTGCATCTCCTGCAATGGATAATGCATTAACATGAATATTGGGATGGCTTTCGTTAAATTCATCTACAAGACTATCAATTAGCTTCTTCCAATCACCTGTCCACATGTGCCAATATGTAACTTCAACTACTCCATCTTTTGATGTTTTTTTCGACGAGCCATTTGAACTGCAGGCCACTAAACCCAGTAACAATACACTCATGATTAAAAGTATGAAAAGATTTTTTTTGCTCAGTCTCAAATTAATTCCTCCCAAAGTTTTATTATTCCCCGCCATAGTAAACCCAGCGCGCAGAAGATTTAAATATTAGTAGGGTAACAGACATTACGATAGCAAATAAAATCCAAGCCATTGCCGATGCATAGCCCATATGGAAATAGGAAAAAGCGTTATTATAAAGATATAATGCGTAAAAAAGTGTAGAATCATTGGGTCCGCCCCTGGTCATAATGTACGCTTGTGTAAAGTATTGAAAAGAGCCTATCAAGCCCATTATTAGGTTGAATAAAATGACAGGAGTTAGCATCGGTATTGTAATAAAAAGAATCTTTTGCCACCATGTCGCTCCATCAATGTCAGCGGACTCATACAAATCGTTTGGAATATCTTGCAATGCAGCTAAGTATATAATCATGGGCCCTCCAACTCCCCATAATCCCATTAAAATCAATGCAGGTTTTGACCATTGAGGATCGACTAACCAACCCGGCCCTGGAATACCCAAATTCTCCAATAAAGCGTTTATTACACCAAACTGAGGATCTAGTAGCCATAACCATAAAATAGAAGAAGCTACAAAAGGAACTATGGATGGAAGATAGAAAATCGTTCGATATATTGCCATTCCTTTTACTTTCAGATTAAGCAATAACGCAATCCCAACACCTACCACTACTCCTAGAGGGCAAGAAAACAAAGTATAATAAAATGTGTTATAAAGTGATTTCCAAAACAATTCGTCATGCATCAGTTCTGTGAAATTTTTAAACCCCACCCAGGTAGGTTTTTGGATAATATCGTAATCTGTAAAACTATAAAATAAGGACATCGCGAATGGTGTTAAAGTAAATGCAAGAAAACCGATTAGCCAAGGTGAAATAAAAAGTAACCCTTTTATTAATTTTTGTTTTTCTTGATGCGTTAACCTTTTTGGTCTAACGACTATTTCTTGAGATGTTTCTTCCACCAACCTTTTCGACGAACTAGCCAAATTTATTCCCCCAGTATGCAATCAAATTCCGGAAATATACTTACAAGCGAATAATATTAACAAGAAAAAAGTAATCAGGATTTAATTAATAGCTTCCCTCCTTATTTTTAAAAACCTATATTTAACATTTAAAATAAATAAATTACTTCGATCATAGAAAGCTTCATCTGTATTTTTATATCGACAATTCATGGTAGGGAAAAGTGTCAAAAAGCCCCTAATTTATCGTTATTAAGTAGATTTATTGACTTGGATATTGGAGAATAAAATCATATATTTTACCGAAAAAAGCTATAAAATTCCTAGGTCATTTTAACCATATAATCTAAACTAGTTTTTTAAGTGAGATGCTTAAATTGAGGTAACCAATCTTTATTCACTACAAACATCTTATCAACCATTGATTTTGTTTCATCTAGGCTTAAAACTGCAGAAGTTAACGGATCATAACAGATAGCATGGAAAATTTTGCGCGGGTCGCCACTTAAGGCCCCTTCCACAGCTAATTCCTCGCATCTTGCACTTGTATTTATTAAAATAGCTAATTGTTCAGGTAAATTTCCTATCTTAAGAGGATTTAATCCACGTTTAGAAGCTATTACAGGCACTTCTACACAACAACCTTCCGGCAAGTTATCAATTATTCCTAAATTGCGCACATTGCCATTAAATTCAAACATCGTTTGATCCCCAAAAACAGCATTAAAAATATAGGAAGCGTATTCATTTCCTCTATTTATATCAATCGGTTCATCTCTCCAAGAGATCAGTTGTTTTTCCCAATTCTTTCTATTTGCTTCATAAGATCTAACGATCATAGCATGCAAGCCAGGATTCCATCCGGTTCCGTATGTACAATACTTTTCTATTAAGTCAGGACGTTTTCTAAACCATGCATTATATTCTGAATTATGCCCACTGGATTCTGTAACATAATAATCTAGATGAAGAAACATCTCGTTCCTTACTTGTTCCTCATTATAAATTTCGGGATTATTTTCAATTGCACTTCGAATAAGTGGATAAGCATCTTTTCCATTCCATTTAAAGTTTAGGTAAAATGCCTGATGGTTGATTCCTGCACATTCATATGTAATTTCTTTCATTGGTGCACCAATCCACCTTGCTAACATCTGCGCAGTACCTTGTACACTATGACATAAACCAGTTACTTGAACTTGTGTTTCACTCTGCATTGCCCTACACAGCATTGCCATTGGATTAGTGTAGTTAAGAAATATTGCTTCAGGACAAAATCTTTCAATGTCCTTACATATTTCCAACATTATTGGGACAGTGCGTAAAAAACGGAATATTCCTGAAGGACCCCGTGTATCACCAATATTAATATCCACACCGTATTCTTTTGGTATTTCTATGTCTTTTCTCCAAACCTGAAGATGTTAGCTAGTATGGTACAAACAACACCATCCGCTCCTTTTAACGCCTCGGGACGATTCATTGTGCATTCTAATTTTGCCGAATCATAATTACCAGCTTCAAAAATTCCTTCAACCATCTTTTTGGCAAAACCTAGTCTTTCCTCATTGATATCCATTAAACAAATGGTAATATCCTCAAATGCAGGAAATGTTAATAAATCACGGACCAAATTATTTGTAAATACAAGACTACCTGCACCTATAAAAGTTACTTTTGCCATAAAAAATTGACCTCCTACCCAATTAATATAATTGCCTTTATAGAATGTCTCTTAAATGGGAAGAATTTATTTCCTTTTCACAATTTTGGCAATTATTCTTAATTATAGAATCATCCTCATCTTTTGTATTTGCTCAAAACGTCACTTTATTTATTGAAAAACAACATACTTTATTAAAGTAAATATTATGACCCAGGGATTGATTAAGGGATTTTGTCGATTTATTAGTGTGTTATTTATGAAGAAATAACAAGTACTATTCAATTTTCTAAAGTTCAAAATTCATATGAGAAAACGAATATAATTCTACTAATGTATCGATTAGGGAAAATCATGCACTGTAGAAAAAAATAAAACATGCTGCCCCTCCTATCCAAAGGACAGCATGTTTACATTTAACTTTTTTTCCTCACTATGATTTTCATCGCTAAAATAATCAATAGCAAAACAACATTCAGACATAGCGACAACACAACAAGTACAAACTGTGGTGTGTCGGATTCTACCCAAAATAGCAAAACAAAACTGGATAATGCAAAAAACACTGCAATTTTGAAAATTATTTTGCTAAAGTGACCAATTTCCATTCTGGAATCCTTTCTGCATGGTGGCATGCGACTAAATCGTCTCCGTGAAATCTTAGTCTTGGCTCCACTAGAACGCATGTTTCATCTGCATAAGGACATCTTGGGTTAAAGGCGCAGCCGCTTGGAGGGTTTGAAATACTCGGCATTTCTAAGCTTTTTAAGGGCAACTCCCGTTTTCCTTTGGCCATTTTTGGATCAGGTACGGGAACGGCTGTGAGCAACGCCTGTAAGTACGGGTGTCTTGGAGCTGCCAACACGTTTCTCACGCTTCCGAGCTCAACTATTTTTCCTAAATACATAACTGCCAATCTACCGTTTTTCGCTATATAACGTGCGGTTGCCAAATCATGAGTGATGTATATAAATGCGATCCCCATTTCTTTATTTAACTTTTCCATTAAATTCAAGATTGATAGTCTGAGTGAAACATCAACCATGGAAACAGGTTCGTCTGCTACGACTAGCTTTGGATTTAACGAAATTGCTCTTGCCATCAGTACCCTTTGCCTTTGCCCACCACTAAGCTGATGAGGATATTTTTCCAAAAACTGTTCTGGTGGTGTCAATTCAACGATTCGCAACAACTCGCACACTTTTTCATGTGTAGCCTTTTTTCCTCTAACAATTTTATTTTGTAAAATAGGGGCTGATAAGGATTGGTAAATCGTTTTTGCAGGATTTAATGCGGCATAAGAGTCCTGTTGAACGAGCTGCACACTTGATCTGTACTCGGCAAACTCACTCTTATTCATCGACCAAACATTTTTCCCTTTATAAAATAATTCTCCTATCGTCGGTTTTTGCAAGCCTGTCAAAACCTTACCTAATGTCGTTTTTCCACAGCCGCTTTCACCTACGAGTGCGACAATCTCCCCTTGATTAAACTTCAAATTCACATCAACCATTGCAGGAATCGTATGTTTTACTCCATCTGTTTTACCTTTAAAGATTACACTGACATCGTTAAGTTCTAATAAATGGCTCATTTAGTTCACCCTTTCATCTCGGGCGGCATTATAAAGATGACATGCCGTTAAATGATTCTCTCCGACTGTTTCCATTAGTGGTGTAACCTGTTTGCATATATCCTTTGCAAATTGACATCGTGGGTGAAACGCACAACCCAATGGTAAATTTAAAAGGTCTGGAGGTGATCCGCCAATCGGTACTGTATGCTCTAAATCTTCCAATAAAGAAGGTGCGGCTTTAATTAATCCAGAAGTGTAAGGATGTTTCGGATTCGTAAAGATTTCAAAAATATCCCCAACCTCTACTAATTTTCCTGCATACATGACTCCGATTCGATCGGCCACTTTTGCAACAACTGATATATCATGAGATAAAAGCAACATCGTGATACCTAATTCTTCATGGATTTTCAATAATATATCAAATATATAATCTTGCGTAATAACATCAAGAGCCGTCGTCGGTTCATCCAAAATGACCAAATCAGGATCCAATAAAAGACTAAATGCAATCATGACCCTCTGTTTCATCCCTCCACTTAACTCATGCGGAAAGGATTCAAAAACCCGTTTTGGTTCAAGCCGTACATATTCTAATAATTGAGCTGCTCTTTCTAATATTTCTTTTTCAGGTGCCTTTTTATGCGCCAAATATGTTTCGATAAATTGCTCTTTTATTCGTACAACGGGGTTCAGTGAATTTTGTGCTGCCTGAAAAACCATCGACACTTGGCTCCAGCGATATTGCTGCAACTCTCTTTGTTTCATCGTTAAAATATCTTCGCCGTTGATTTTAATTTCCCCATTACTAATAACTCCAGGTGAAGAAACCATTTTTAAAATGGCTGATGCGAGCGTTGATTTGCCGCTCCCACTTTCACCGACTAAGGCAGTTACTTTTCCTTTTGGAATATCTAATGAAACATTGTCCACTGCTCGGATCGTTCCTCCTTTTAACTTAAACTTAACCGAGAGATCGCGAATTTCGACGAGATTCTGTTCCATCATGCATTCCCCCTCAACCTTGGATTTAACGCTTCATCTAATCCATTCGCGAAGAAGATGGCTCCTAATTGGAAAAGGGCTAGACAAACAATCGGAGAGAGAACATAAATATATCCATTAGGATTAAAAATTCCACCTGTTTGAGATATCGCTAATGAGAGCATCTGCCCCCAGTTGGTCGGTGAATAAGGGGCCAACCCGAGCATCATGAGCCCGACACTTCCTACTATCGCTCCACGCATAATCAATACAAAGTTGATGGCAAGGTAGGAAACGATATTTGGCATTAATTCTTTAAAAACAATATGAGGCAAACTGAGATTCATCACGCGACAAATGACGATAAAGTCTCTTTCTTTTAATGAAATGACTTGCGAACGAACGGCACGAGTTAATCCTGGCCAACTCCAAGCACTTAATACGAGAGCAAAACTGATTGGATCCCTTATCGAAAGGATAGCTGCCAGCATGATAAATATTGGGAATGAAGGAATCGTTAAAAATAAATTCGTTATAAGCATGATACCAGTATCTACTTTCCCGCCAATCAACCCTGAAATCATTCCAAGTAAAGATCCAAAAATCATTGTAATCACCGCGGTAAGAAACCCAATCGTAATAACTTCTTTCGATCCATGAACGAGCTGCGTCCATGTGTCCCTCCCGCCGTAATCGGTACCTAGCCAATGATCCCAAGTAGGTCCTGAATAACGATTTTCATAATCGACGCCCATATCAAGCTTGAAAATAAAGGGGCCGACGGTAGCCATTAAGAAGAAAAAGATGAGAATAATCAACCCAACTAATGATCGTTTATTACCGCATATGATATTGAAAAAATCAATTGTTCTCTGCATGATCATCACTCCTCATTCTTAATTCGCGGATCTAGTTTGGAGTAAATTAGGTCAGATATTAAATTAGCAACGACCATCGTAATTGCAATAAATAATAAGATTCCTTGCATGACTGTATAATCACGTTGTTTGGTCGCCTCCGACATATAGTAGCCAATGCCTGGGTATTGGAATAAATTTTCAATGAGAATGGCACCTCCAAGCATTGCCCCTAAAGCTACCGCTAGCTGTGTAACAAGTGGAATAATCGCATTCTTTTTTACATATCGGTCCATAATTCTTGATTCGGAAATTCCTCTTGCTCTTGCTGCTTCCACATAATCCTCACCTAAAACCCCGATAGCACTCCCTTTCATCATTAAAGCCCAACCGCCAATTAAGGTAATGACATACGTTAATATTGGCAACGCAGCATAGTACACAACACTTAAAAGGAACGGAAGATTAAATCCTGGCGTCAGGTAGAAATCATATGCTCCATTAATTGGAAACCACCCTAGACCATAAGCGAAAATAATCAGCAAAATAATCGCGAAAATGAAATCAGGAACAGCATTTGTGACAACCGAATACAACGATACAATCGGCTCCAAGATTGAATTTCGTTTCCACGCCATTTTTACCCCAAGAAAAACTCCAATGACAAAACTGATAAGCAGCGAAACACTTGAAACAAATAGCGTCCATGGCAATGCCTTCGCAATAATTTCGTTTACCGACAGTCCCTGATTGACCATCGAGTAACCGAGGTTCCCGTGAGCAAGCCCTGATACGTAACGAACAAATTGGCGGTAGATCGGTTCAAGCGGGTTATAATTTATCATTCTAGCAATTCGTTCATACGCGTCCGTCAATGATATATTGTATTGAATCGAATATTCCCTAGCCCACTGATCAATCGCATTTCCGGGTGTCAATCTTAGTAATAAAAAGGTCAATACCGTTGCGAGTACAATCGTAATCGCTGCCGTTCCTACTCTTTTTAAAACGATCTTTACGGTCATGCTTTATCCCTCCTTATTCAATACACCTTCGTCTGATTGCCATCCACTGCGGATTTTCTATTATTTAGGAGCATAACGTCCTTCCACAAATGGCGTTATTCCGGAAAAACCTTGGTTCAGGTCGGCGACTTGCTGTAGATCCTCTGGGACGGTTGTTACCGGCATATCACGATTATATTTTTCAATTTCATCTACACGCGGCCATCCTGTTACCGTTTTTAAATTAGCCCATGCACCGGTCACATTTTGGAAAAGCACCATCCCCATTGCATTTTCATTCGTGATCCATGCCAGTTTGGACAAAGCTTCTTTCTGCTCTTCAACCGAATTCATATATGGGATATCCCTAAGCATCTGGTCGATATCGATGACTTTTCCATCCGGACCTGGAAGATGGAGATTTAAGCGATTTTGTTTTTCACCGGATTCATACCTCGGTAAATGCCCCATTTGTCCTAGTCCCCACCAATAATAATTACGCATCGAGTTCCATGGGAACATAAATCCCCAAGAGACGTCTACCCAGTCCATCGACATATCGTATTTTCCTTTATCCTTTGCTGCATTATCAAAATAGACCGTCCCGTCAACGGCAATCAGCTTAGTCGGCAATCCAAATTCAGTTAATTGCTCGGCCGCTACTTGCCCCGGAATTGGGCCGTTTTGCCAGCCTCCGTTTACACCGATAATGAATTCATGAACCTTACCTTCAGGATCACGCCAAATTCCATTCGAACCTTTTGTCCATCCTAAATTCGTTAATATTTCTGCTGCTTTTTCAGGGTTATGCGTAAACTTTTCCATCTGATCTCGGATTTCAGGAGTTATCCAGTTATCAAATTCCGATTGCGGCATCCCTGCCATCGAGACGTCCGATTCTTGACCATAATAATTTCCAATTTCACGGATTTTTTTCCGATCTAATGCGTATACGATTGCTTTTCGGAAATCTTTATTATCAAATGGCGGTCGATCGAGATTAAACACCATGCCGACAGATGCAGGATCAAGCATTTTGTAATGAGCAATATCTTTATTTAATTTTAAAATTGATTCAATAATGTCACGCGGGGGAGTCCCGTCAAACCAATCCACATTTCCTGATCTGACAAGGGCAAAACCAGCGGAAGGATCTGGACCAGGGTTTTTGATTGTGATTTTATCGAAATGAATATTCTCGACGTTCCAATAGTTTGGATTTTTTTCCAATAACATATCAGATGCGGTTACTTTTTTTACGATGAAAGGACCTGTACCTACCGGAAAATCTGGACCTGCTTTCAAAAAGTCGCGCCAATTCTCATCCATTGCCTCACGTACTTCATCTTTAATTTCTAATCCAAACGGACCTTCCTTGTTTGGCTCTGTAAAGGGCTTGGCCTTTTTTAGAAGTTCGGCAGCCTTATCTACATACTTGTGATAAAGATGATAAGGGATTGTTCCATGGCCATCCTGACCTATGAACAATTGCTTCATATGTTCAGCTGGCGATGGGTCGCGCCAATTGAATGCAATCGTCAGGTCATCGACTGCTTCAATACTCTCTAAATATTTCGTTACTTCAGCCCCGTTATTCAAAGTGTAATATGCCCACACATCCTTACTCGTAAAAGGCTCCCCATCATTCCATTTCACACCGGATTTGATTTTTACAATCGTTTTATTTCCTTGGTGCTCGAGGGATTCTGCCAACCTAAAATACTGTTTATCTGTAAATCTTACATTTTGAAATAATCCTTCAAATACAAATGGATAGGCAGCGCCTACGCCACCATTTGCAAAGTTATTCCCTTGGAACAACGGCGGCTTTGGCCAACCACCACTTTGCCTCCAGACGGTTTCTCGTTTTCCATTTTTTCCAGATTGGCAGCCACTTAAAAACATTCCGATAAGTAAAAGACTTGCAAATAGAAAGATTAGCCATTTTCTTCTTTGCATCTTCAAATCGCCCCCCCTACTTAATTTTTTTCTTACAAATAAGAGGATTACTTAGTAAAACGCTTTCAAATTCAATTTTTAAAGGCTGTCCTCCTTTCAATAATATTTGTATAGTTATTGTATACACGTAGTGTTGTAAAAATTTCAGAATTATAAAAATAATGAAAAATACCTATTCGCTTTATCCTATATTTTATAACGAACAAACGGGTTATCTGTTAGACTTTAAAGGTTAATTTCCAATAATAGCAAACAAAAAAACACTCCACTTTATGTAGTGAAGTGTTTTATTCTAGTATTAAGGATTCATTCTCTAGTTTCCAATACATACTCAAGATAACTGATTAACTGTTTTGCATACTTTTCGTCTATGTGTTTTCCCGAAGACTGTTCAACTCGTTTGATGATATGCTCCAATTTTTTATTGCCGTTTGCTTTGAAATGCTTTGCTTGAGCTTTATTGCCTTGTTTGAGGAATTGCTCCATTTTTTCAAAGTCTCGATTAGCGTTATCAAACTGGACAAACAATGACTCACGAATTCCCGGATTCATGACAAAATGTTGGATTAGTTTCTCAATCATTTCTTCTACTCTTGGTATTTCTCCAGAACCATAATAAGTCTGAATTTCCTCGTCAGATAAAACAATGCCATCGTATATAAGCAGGTCATCCATTAACCCTTTGTATGGAAGGTCCCAATAGTTAACGCCTAATCCGAAAGTGGCATTTGTTGTCGTAAACACATTCGGGAAGCCTACTCCGGAAAACTTCTTTATACCATTTACGTATACATTTATTTTTCCCTCGTCTACCGTGAACGCGATATGAGACCACTGATTTTTTGGGATCTGCATTCCTGTAACCGCATCGTACCAATTAGATCCTGACCAGACCATCGTCTCAGCACGAACTGGCCCTTTTGGTACAATACTCACCCAGTTTTCAGTCGTTCTCGCACCAAAGAATGTCGTAGTGAAATCAGTGAGTTGATCTGGATTCAACCAAAGGGATACAGAATATTGATTACTGGAAATCAATCCGTTTGGCAGCCTGACTCCAGAAGCTCCATCAAAAATAGCAGCTTTACCTGAAATTCCAGCTCCATACGATATTTTTCCACCACTATTATCAATTCGATCTCCAGTAAGCGTTCCTGATGCTACGTTTTTCGTACGATCAGATAAATCATTTTCAAATGAATAATGAGCAACTAGTCTTGGTAGTTTTTCAGCAAGAACGATAATCGTAAAAGTTTTCGTAGCTGTTGCCTCACCTTTTGTTACAGTAGCGGTTAAGGTGATTGTCGCATTTTCCTCCCCAATTACTGGTCGATTCACAACCCCTTTTGCAGATACAACTTCAGGGTTGGAGGAATGCCATGCTATTTGAGTGCCGCGTGTCCCTTCTGTCGGTAAATCTAGGTTAGCAATTATAGCGTTCGTATCTCCTAAATCTAGTTGATTCTTAACAATCTCAACGATTTCCTCCTCAGTTCGCTCGATTGTTTTTATCCCCCAAATCGACATTCCTTCGTTCGATAATGCCGTAAAGGTTACTCCAACTTTACCTGCAACAGAGTTCCATTGACGTAGAAAGAATCCATTATATGCTTTTCCATCAATGGTGATTGTTGCATAATCATCACTCGACAATTCCCAAGAACCATTTGCTCCTGAGATCGTGCCGTCATTATTTAATGTAATCGTAGTTGCCTTTTTTAGTGTTTTGGAAATATCTTTTCCATGATTGATAAATTGATAATCTCCAACTATATCTTCTTTATTAATTTTTTCAAGCTTTTCCCCTGTATAACGGTAAGGTGCAGCCACTGGCCAGCCATCTTTGTTAATAAATAATTGGTGTACGCGAACCTCGTGTGTTTCCCCTCTTTGTGGAAATCGTGTATGGAACACTAAAAATTTCTGGTCCTTTTCTTCATCATATAATACTGAATTATGTCCAGGCGATAAATATCCATAGCCAATTCCAGTACCAGGATCCCCTACATTTCTCTCAAACAAGAAGTGCCCCATGATTTTATTCCCATAAGGGGAATGGTCGACATTTCCTGGTAAAACTGCGTTTTGTTCCATTGCATCTACATAAGGTCCTGTTGGGTTCTTCGCTCTAAACACTCTCATATTATACTCGCCGTCTGCCGCAAGCCATCCAGTCGTGACGTACAAATAGTAGTACTTCATTTTTTGATCATACACGACATATGGACCTTCACCTGATTTACCGAAGCCACCAGATATTTTCGTTCCAAAATAGCGGTCAATCAACCTTCCATCAGCCGTTGTTCCATCTTGCCCCGGATAAATAGCTCTCCCTGTTGTCTTATCAATTTCGAGGATAAAAATGCCCCCAGACCAAGAACCGTATGTCATCCATAGTTTTCCGTTTTCGTCGTAAAAAAGATTCGCATCGATGGCATTTGGGAACGTGCTGTTATTGTACGAACCATTACTATTGAACCAACCGGATCTAGTGCCTGTAAGCGAGCCATCAGCAATCAAATCTTTAATATTCGTATTATCCCATTTTTTATTAATAACACTATTCGCATCATATGCCTCATCTCTAGTAAAACCGGAATACACAATCGTATCTACGTACGTATATGGTCCTTCAATATTTTTGGAAACTGCATAGCCAATGGCGGAACGGATATACGTGGAAGAAGCACTGTAATACATCATATAAGCACCTGTCGTACCGTCCTTATTAATATAATGGTCATTCCAAAAAATCTCAGGCGCCCAAACCGCAAAGCCGCCTTTACTATCCGAATCATTTTCACCAGCCCATTTAAATGACTCTGCAAGATTAGCAGAGAGATCTCCGTAAAGGGCGTTGCCAGGAGTTTTATAGCCATTCGTAAATCGAGTCCAGCTCATTAAATCTTTTGACTTGGCTGCCTCAATATGAGTTCCAAAAACATAGTACATATCACCTTCTTTGATGATAGAAGGATCGTGAACTGATACATTGTTAAACACTGGATCTTCACCTTCGTTTTGGTTGGTTTTCATTTCCTCTCCCATTACACTGCTTGGAATGATTAATAAAAGGATAAAGAAAACAAGCATCAGTCTGTTAACTGATTGTTTACTCATATAGAGAACTCCTCCTACAAAATAGTCATGAAATTTTTAAGAAGTGGCTTTGAGATTTTTAAAAGAGAGTGGTGACTGAAGAAGTTTTTTATGTGGGAGAGAAAAATTCTCTCCCACGAGTAACTTTATTTTTTCAAACGAATAACGTTCCAAGACAGTTTTGGCAGGGAAGCTGTTACTCGACCATTATCATTAGTCGCATCGCCATTATTGTGAGGAGCAACTGCTTGGGAAGTTGCGGTATTGACTTGTTTTAAATCATCATTTTCAAGAACGATATGCTCTACAACTTTATAACCTTCGAAGTTACGAATATCACATTCTAGTAATAATCGATCATCAAGGTCACGGTTAACAGCAAATATCGTAAGTTCTTCATTTTCTTCGTTATATACAGCTGTCGTATCAAGAACAGGAACATCTGTAAAATCTTTACTATCATATTTCGGACTAGATACGATAGGATTCAATACAACTCCTCTTCCATATTTAGATGCATGCATATACGGATAGAAGATTGTTTGTTTCCAAGCAGGACCGCCAGTTTCCGTCATGATTGGGGCAATAACATTGACAAGTTGAGCCATACAAGCAATTTTTACACGGTCCGCATGCTTTAATAGAGTAATGAGCATTGATCCTACTAGTAAAGCATCTTCGAAATTATAAATATCTTCAAGTTGAGGCGGTGCAATTGTCCAAGGCTCGATTTTACGGTCAGCTGCATTGGAATGATACCAAACATTCCACTCGTCGAATGAAAGGTTAATTGTCTTTTTGCTATGTTTTTTCGCTTTAATATAGTCGGCAATTGAAATAACGGATTTAATAAAATCATCCATTTCAAGTGGCAAAGCAAGATAATTGGCTACATCGTTGGAACGATTACCATAGTATTGGTGAAGGGATATAAATTCAACGTTTTCGTACGTATGGTCGAGAACAGTTGCTTCCCAATCCGCAAATGTAGGCATTTTACGGTGTGAGCTTCCGCAAGCGACTAACTCAATCGATGGATCAACAAGCTTCATTACCTTCGCAGTTTCATTTGCTAATCTTCCGTATTCATGTGCCGTTTTATGACCAATTTGCCATGGACCGTCCATTTCATTTCCGAGACACCATGTTTTAATTTTATGAGGCTCTTTGTAGCCATGAGAAATACGTAAATCACTGTAGTATGTACCTGATGGATGGTTGCAGTATTCAAGTAGGTTCCTAGCTTCTTCAATACCTCTTGTTCCAAGATTAACAGCCATATTCACTTCTGCATTTACAAGCTTTGCCCAATCAACGAATTCATTTGTACCAAGCTCATTCGTTTCAATCGTACGCCAAGCAAGTTCTAAACGGCGAGGGCGATTTTCTTTCGGTCCAATACCATCCTCCCAGTTATAACCGGATACAAAGTTTCCACCTGGGTAACGAATTAATGGAACATCTATTTCTTTTACAAGTTCGATTACATCCTTGCGAAAGCCATTTTCATCAGATTCTGGATGACCTGGTTCATAAATACCGCCATAGACAGCACGTCCAAGATGCTCTACGAAAGAACCATATATTCGCTTATCTACCTCTGACACTTTAAAATCCTTTTCAACGATCATACTTGCCTTTTTAGTACTCATTTTTTTCATCCTCTCTTTTTTATTCGCAAGACTCGTGGGCGTGCTTCACGCCCCGAGCCATTTTGAACCTTGTGGGTATGGACAAGTGCTTTCTTTCAGCCTTGCTCTGTAGTGAATAAGACTTCCGCTATGCATACAAGTTGTTTCGTATTGTAGGGAAGGACAGCTTCTACACATGTGGAGCCGTTTTTCATATATTTCATCTGAAACGATTTTTTTGTCTTCTTTTTCAGCATCATATATCAATTCTTGCAGTACTTCCTCTGAAACAATGACGTTTTGTGTACAACCTTTACAAATACTCATCTAGCACTCTCTTATTCTACTGTCAATACAACTACAGACATTGGAGGCAGTGTGACAGTTAAAGATTCCTCTTGTTTTTTTACATTTGTAAACTCTGCTGGTTTTACATTTTCAGGTTGTTCAAATGTGTTATGGGCATTCATTTTATCTGCTGTTAAAATACGTCCGCTTACTGTAGCAGAAGATATATCGATTCCACGTAGATCGATTTCTATATCGGATTGATTTTGATGGTCGAGATTACATAGACTAATATGAATTTTTCCCTCTGCGTCTTTCGAAGCTGAAACCGTAACTTGTGGTAAAACTTCTCCATCCAGTTCATATTTTCCAAAGGAAGATTCAACAGATAGTAAAGATGCATCATGATGAACCTTGAACATTTCAAATACATGGTACGTCGGCGTTAAGAGCATCTTTTCGCCTTCTGTTAAAATCATCGCTTGCAGTACGTTAATTGTTTGAGCTATATTCGCCATTTGCACACGATCCGCATGCGAGTGGAAAATATTAAAATGGATTCCTGCAACAAGAGCATCACGAATCGTATTTTGCTGATAGAGAAATCCTGGGTTTGTGCCTGGCTCAGGGTCATACCATGTACCCCATTCGTCGATAATCAAGCCAACTCTTTTCGTTGGATCATACTTGTCCATAATTGTGCTATGTTTCGTGATGAGTGTATCCATATGAAGTGCTTTCTTCAATGTGGTAAACCATTCACTCTCAGGGAAATCAGTTGCTGACCCTTTCCCCGTCCAAAATTCACCCGGAATGGTGTAATAATGAAGACTTAATCCATCCATCATCCAATGCGCATTCTTCATTAACACTTCTGTCCAATTATAGTCTGCTACATTGGCGCCGCCTGCAATCTTATAAATTCGGTTATCTCCATAATTACGTACATACGTCTGATAACGGCGGTACAAATCTGCATAATATTCTGGGCGCATATTACCGCCGCAGCCCCAGTTTTCATTTCCAACGCCGAAATATTTCAATTTCCAAGGCTCATCGCGACCATTCTCTCTTCGCAAATTAGCCATTGGGGATTCCCCGTCAAATGTCATATATTCAACCCATTCAGACATTTCTTGTACGGTACCGCTTCCAACATTTCCGCAAATATACGGTTCTGTTTCTAGCATCTCACATAGCATCATAAACTCATGTGTACCGAAGTGATTATTTTCTACAACTCCACCCCAGTGTGTGTTGATCATGCGTTTACGATTTTCACGAGGACCAATTCCATCTTTCCAATGATATTCGTCTGCAAAGCAGCCGCCTGGCCAACGTAAAACAGGAATGTTTAAATTTTTCAAAGCTTCTAATACGTCATTTCGTATTCCATTCGTATTCGAAATAGGAGAATCCTCTCCTACCCAAATACCTTCGTATATCCCTCTGCCCAAATGCTCTGCAAAATGACCGTATATGTTTTTATTAATCGTAGCTTTTTCTACATCTGCATTAATAATGACGTTGTTTCCCATTGATTTCTCCTTTTCGAAAACGTATTGTTTAAAAGTATCTCATTTCTCAGTGATCGTTTCTGTCACACGGAAATAGTCAAAATCAACGAATCCATCACTCGTTTTTGTTGCATAATTAAATAATGCAAAGCGATATCCCATAAAATGCGGGATAGTATATTTCATTTGTAAAGGTTCTCCAATCACATGCCAGTTTTCTTCATCCAGACTGTAATAGAAATAAGCTTGATCTATCATATTTTTAAAATCAAAATCTACCTTAAAGTAGACTCGATCATTTGTGATGGAAATCAATTCTATTTCTTGTTGTTCTTTGGAATTGCCCAACACCATTACAATAAAGTTTTCATTTGCTGTAGCTTTAACAGCTACAAATCCATAGTTTTCTTGAAAAGCTGCAAGTCCCGCAAAGTCTCCATCTTTCATATGACTAATCTCTACTAAAACTTGCCCTGAACACTGTGGTCCAAATGTACGTTGAGTTAATATATTCCTAGCATCTAGAATACTATTGCTCACTCTTCCATTTTTGATTCTTAAATAACCCGGTCGTTCCGATAATGACCAGTACTTTGAATCTGGATTATGGTTCCACTGCCATACAAGAGGGAGTTTTAATCCTTTATCTTGTAAAACTTCAATATTTTTTAGATATGATGGATTGCGATTCTCTAATGCTTGATCAAACTCATCTGATGATACAATTTCTGGTATGAAATGATTTGTTGAGACTCTATCAAAATCATTTTTATGAACAGGCCATCCATCTTCCCATTCAACAGGAATGATGAAAGGTGTACGTCCTACCGCCCCACAATCTTGAAATAACATCGCATACCAATCTCCATCGACCGTATCGACAATTCCACCTTGTGCAATACCAGCATCATCTAAAGCGATTCGCCCTTCATACTCCCCATCAATGCAGTCTGATCTGAACATTAATTGCGTGCGCCCTTCTCCCTTTGGCCAAGTAATGAGAAAGACATAATACATTCCATTAATCTTTTGAATATGGGCTCCTTCAGCAGGCAACCCAACATTCGGCCCTGCAATCAAACTAGCATTCGGGATAATGACTTTATTGAGCCCACCTTCTTTAATTGCAGTGGCATCAGAAGTAAGTTCAATCACCTTAATATCTCCGCCACCATAAATCATGTATACATGCCCCTCATCAATAAGCAGGGACATATCATGATAAACACCATTAAGTGATGATTTTTTCCAATCACCATTCTCAATATCATCTGTTTGAAAAATATACGTTTTGTCAGCACTAAAAGAAGCAACTGCTAAATAAAACGTATTGTTATGAAATCGAAGACTACTTGCCCAAGATCCTAATCCATACTCATTTTTGCCATTATTCAGCAGCTGTTCATCATTTTCTTCCAAAATATCATACACGTAATTAACGACTTCCCAATGAACTAGATCACTAGATTTCATGATGGGTACTCCCGGATTCATATGCATCATCGTACTCGACATGTAGTAAACATCGCCTACTCTAATGACATCGATATCTGGCACATCAGCCCAGATAATCGGATTTTCGACATTTACTTTAACACTTTGATAAGTTTGTTTTTTCATCCTTAAAACCCTCCCCTCCAATATTTTTGAATGAAAAATAATTTTTTATATGGGGAATGGAATAGATTATTGTCGTTCCTATATGGCTCTACAAGGACTTTATTTATACAAAAGGTCATTCCATCGAAGTTCATTTTGGAATGTATGTGTATTCGTTCCATTGTTAATTAAAACAGATTCGATTCCGAGTAGCTCTGCAAGATCCTTTAATTGCTCAGGAGTGACAATGTAAGAAAAACCTGAGTGATGGGCGCCACCAGCCATAATCCAATTTTCAGCCCCTTGGCTAAGGGACGGTTGCGGCTTCCAAAGTACTCGTGCAACTGGCAGTTTCGGCATCTCTTTTTCTACTTTTACAGCATCAACTTCGTTGATTACTAATCGGAAACGATGTCCTAAATCAATGATAGATGCATTCACTGCAGGGCCACTCGCTCCATTGAACACAAATCGAGCCGGATCTTCTCTGTCACCAATTCCGAGTGGATGCACTTCAATCGTTGGTTTTGTTTCAGCAATCGTCGGACAAACTTCAAGCATATGGGATCCAAGAACCATTTCATTATCTGGTTCAAAATGGTACGTGTAATCCTCCATAAAGGAAGTGCCTTTTCCGTTTGCAATGATTTTCATTAAACGTACGAGAGCGGCTGTTTTCCAGTCTCCTTCACCAGCAAATCCATAACCTTGTTCCATTAAACGCTGTACGGCAAGCCCTGGAAGCTGCTTCATTCCATGTAAATCTTCAAACGTCGTTGTAAATGCTGTATAACCACCGTCTTCTAAAAATGCTTTCAAAGCAATTTCAATTTTTGCCTGATAGCGGATAGCATCTCGAATCGGGCCTTCTTGCTTGCCTTCTTTAACGATTTCGTATTGATCTTCATACTCTGTCATTAGCTCATCTACTTGCTGTTCCGTAATAGAGTTGATGCGCTGGACTAGGTCACCAATTCCATAACCATTTATAGTCCAACCTAATTGTATTTGAGCTTCTACTTTATCGCCTTCTGTTACAGCTACTTGGCGCATATTGTCTCCGAAACGCGCGACCTTTAAGTTCTGACTTTCATTAAAGGCGACCGCAGTTCCCATCCACCCGCCAATACGTTTGAGCACATCTTCGCTTTCCCAATGCCCTACAACTACTTTTCGAGTTACATTCATTCTCGCACCGATAAAACCATATTCACGGTCACCATGAGCAGACTGATTTAAGTTCATAAAATCCATATCAATACTATCCCAAGGAATATCACGATTGTATTGCGTATGTAAGTGGAGAAGTGGTTTTTTCAGTGCTTTCAACCCAGCAATCCACATTTTGGCCGGTGAAAAAGTATGCATCCACGTAATGACCCCAGCACAATTTTCATCTGCATTTGCTTCTAAAAATAACCTGCGAATAGCATCAGATTCCTTAACGACTGATTTAAAAACTACTTTGTAAGGGACTGAGTCATCACTATCAATACCAGCAGCCATTGTTTTTGAGTGCTCCTCAACTTGTACAAGAACATCCTCCCCATAAAGCAACTGACTGCCAGTAACAAACCAAAACTCATAGACTCTTGTTTTTAACATATACTTCACCCTTTCTAGTATGTGTGAGTGCTTATTTCTACAATTAATTTAAAAACATCACCAAATCCTTCTTGGATCTCACCAATTAACTTAAAAATCTTACTAATTCTTGATCGATTTTCTACAATTTATGGTTTATTAGATGTTTTCATGACTCTATTAGACCTTTGGTGATTCCTATTAGACGATTTCACGACTCTATTAGACGTTTAGTAAATCCTATTAGATGATTTCACGACTCTATTAGACGTTTGGTTAATCCTATTAGACGATTTCACGACTCTATTAGACGTTTGGTTAATCCTATTAGACGATTTCACTAATCTATTAGACGTTTGGTTAATCCTATTAGATGATTTCACGACTCTATTAGACTTTTAATAAATCCTATAATTCTCTCTGCGCATTGCACTCGTGTATCTACTCACTTCTGCCCGTAGTAAGCACCTGGACCATGTTTGCGTAAATAATGTTTATCGAGTAAAAATTGATCCATAGAACCTACATTTTGGTTTAATTGAATTGTGTGTAATGCCATTTTTGCTACTTCTTCTAAAACGACAGCGTTGTGCACTGCTTCATCGGCATTTTTGCCCCAGTTAAAAGGAGCATGTCCTGAAACAAGAACGCCTGGCATTGCCTTTGGATCGAGGTCTAGGTTACGGAATGTCTCAATAATGACATTGCCTGTTTCCAGTTCATACGCTTCTTCAATTTCCTTTTGAGTTAATCCACGTGTAACCGGAATTTCACCATAATAATAATCAGCATGAGTTGTGCCAAGTGCAGGAATTGGCCTGCCTGCTTGTGCCCAGCTCGTCGCCCACGGTGAATGGGTATGAACGACACCTCCGATTTCAGGAAAGGCTTTATATAAGGCTAGATGTGTCGGAGTATCTGAAGATGGGCGGAGAGCCCCTTCCACCATATTTCCTTCCAAATCAACGACAACGAGATCGTCAATCTTCATTTCTGAATAGGCTACTCCGCTCGGTTTAATGACAACAAGTCCACTTTCTCGATCAATCCCGCTCACATTCCCCCATGTAAACGTGACCAACCCATGCTCTGGAAGTTGTAAGTTTGCTTCCAATACTTCTTGTTTCAATGTTTCAAGCATGACTTTTCCCCCTGTTCATCTAGAGGCATTCAATTTTATTTCCTTTAATCTTTTCATAACGTCGTTATCACCGCGGCCGAAATAATCGTATAGTCTTTCGTATTCTGCATAAAGCTTGTCATACACTTTTACATTGTCGGCAATTGGCTTATAGGTCTCATCCTTAACTCGTCCCATTTCCTTCGCAGCGCCCTCAATGCTGTCGTATCCACCGCGCTCCTTACCCGCGGCAACTGCACCAAACATTGCGGATCCTAATGCAGGTGTTTGCGATGAAGCTGATATCTTTATTTCTGTATTTAAAACATCAGAATAAATTTGCATCATAAGCACATTTTTTTCTGCTATACCTCCGCAAGCGTACACTTCGTCAACCGGAACACCGTTGTTTCTAAAGGCCTCGACGATTACACGGGTTCCGTAAGCGGTTGCTTCAATAAGTGCTCGATACATTTCTTCTGGCTTTGTTAGGAGGGTAGCTCCTAGTAAAACTCCAGTTAAATCAGCATCTACAAGTGTCGAGCGATTCCCATTCCACCAGTCCAAAGCTAAAAGGCCGCTCTCGCCGACTTTGAGATTTCCAGCTTTCTCCGTAAGCAATGCGTGAATATTAACTCCTTTTTCATTTGCCTCATCGTAATAGCTTGCAGGAACACAATTTTCGATAAACCATTCGAAATGATCTCCTACACATGATTGACCTGCTTCATAACCCATAAATCCTGGAATAACTCCATCTTCAACAACTCCGCACATTCCCGGTACTATTTTTTCCTCTTCACCAAGCAACACATGGCATGTAGACGTTCCCATAATCATCAATAACTTTCCTGGTTCCGTAATTCCAACAGCAGGAATCGAAACATGTGCATCGACATTTGCAACAGCAACTGCTGTTCCTGGATTCAAACCTATTAAACTAGCAGCTTTTTCAGTTACTTCCCCAGCCTTTGAACCAATGGAGAAAATGTTATTTGAAAGCTTGTCTTCGACAACATTTTCAAGTCGAGGATCAAGCGCTTTAAAAAACTCTTTCGAAGGATAGCCTTCTTGCTTATGCCAAATGGCTTTATACCCAGCTGTACAACTGTTTCTTCTAATTTCCCCCGTCATTTGAGAAATGACCCAGTCGGTAGCTTCAACAATTTGGTCAGCCGCTTCATAAATCTCTGGAGCCTCGTTTAAAATTTGCCATACTTTAGGAACCATCCACTCCGAAGAAATCTTGCCACCGTATCGCTTTAAAAATTCCTCTCCTCGTTCTTCCGCAATCTCATTCAAGCGATTCGCTTCATCTTGTGCAGCGTGGTGTTTCCACAACTTTACATAGCTATGAGGGTGTCCTTTAAATTCTTCCATCATACAAAGTGGAGTGCCATCCGATTTAATGGGTAGAACCGTACAAGCCGTAAAATCAATACCAATGCCGATTACATCATCTGCAGACAAGCCAGACTCCTTTAGTACTTGCGGAATCGTAATTTCTAATACTTCCAAATAATCATTCGGATGCTGTAAAGCCCAATCATCCTCAAGCTTCGTTGTTCCATCAGGTAAAAATTCATCCATTACAGCGTGTGTGTATTCCTTAACTGCCGTAGCCACTTCTCGCCCCGAGCCAACTTCTACAAGAACTGCTCGACCCGATAGCGTTCCGAAATCAACCCCGATTGAATATTTCGCCAATGTTTATCACCCTGTTCAAAATAAAATTAATCATCACTTAATCGTATTCAAAATCACATAGTATATACGTACAATCTACAAAAATATCGAACTTGTACGCATAACCTTAATTAGATTCTATCATCTTATTTCTTTTTTTCAATGGAAAACGCTTAAAAAACTTAATTTCACTTCACTTTAGCAAACTCGTACGACTATCTACTCTTTCTTTTTGCTAGATTGTATGATACTTTAATCACAGAAACTTCAAAAATAGGTGAAAAAAATGAATATATTAAACAGCCGGATTTACATCGTATTAGAGAAAATCTCGAACCTCTTTATTTTAAATGTTTTATGGATCGTATCTTGTCTACCAATCGTCACCGTATTTCCTGCAACCGCTGCCATGTTCAGCGTCATCAGGCAATGGAAGCTAAGAGACGAAACAACGGTGATAAAACCATTCATCCGCTCATTCAAACTAAATTTTAAACAAAGTCTGGTAATCGGATTATTATGGATCCCTTTTGCTTTCCTACTTTATATTGATTATTTTTATGTCATTCAGGCAGCTACACAATGGCGAACATTTCTATTAGTCCCACTATTTTTGATTGGTTTAGTATTTCTATTTATGAGTACATTTTTATTTCCAGTAATGACTCATTATCAATTGCGACTAAGGGATGTATTAAAAAATTCATTCATCGTATCACTCGTCTATTTCCCTACGACATTACTCATTATTATTCTGGGAGTCATGTTCTTGCTCGTTCTGTTATATCTCCCTGTCACTTGTTTGATCATTTTTAGCCTCTGGGCAAACATAAATTTTACTCTTTGCAATCGAGCCTTCACGAAAATAGAAAAGTTAAGAATAGAGGAATGATAAAAATCATTCCTCCCAGACTGTTGACAAACGCTTGCTTTCTTCGTTAACTCGCCTTCTTGCGGTGCTCATTGCCGAGAATAGGCAACTCCGCTCCACAGAAGGCTTCGCACCTCGAAAGACAAACGTTTTCAACTAGTCTCAATGTCCTTTAAAATAATTTTTCTACAAACTGAGAGGAATGATAAAAATCATTCCTCTTTCTTATTTCCTATTGTCTAGCTACAGCGCCTATCAACTATTACACTTCCTATCCTTTTCGTACTACTCCCCAGAAATCCCCGAACGTTCTAATCCTTCAACGAATGCTCGCTGTACGAATAGGTACAAGATGAAGATTGGCAAGATTGTCAGCATGACAGCCGCCATGATTTGGTTTAGTAAGGTCGGCGTTAAACCAAATGCATCTGAGGCAGCGACCATTTGTTGCATTTGATTAACCCCTTGCGCATTCGCATTTCCGTTAAAGGTTGACAAATTTTGAGCCAAGTTGAAATAATCGGGCACGAGTAAATACATATTTGGCTGGAATACGTCATTCCAATTCCAAACAACTGAAAATAAGAACACTACAATCATAGCTGGCTTGGCAAGCGGAAACATAATCGTCCAATATGTTCGAAACGGACCTGCTCCATCAATTTTTGCTGCCTCTTCCAATACTTTTGGTAAATTAAGATAAAATTGAATGAAAATCAGAACGAACAAGGCGCCTTTTAATCCAAAACCAAACAGTGCCGGAAAGATAAACGGAAATAATGTATTGATCCACCCTAAATCACTGAAAAAGATATAGAGAGGAACGACTATCGTTTGTGGCGGAACTAAAAATGTAAAGACAAGCAATGCAAGCCACAATCCTTTTAAAGGAAATTTATACCGAGCGAACCCATATCCGATAAAGGAACAGCTAATAATTTGTAAAATGGCGCTCCCGAAGGATATCCATATACTGTTTAATAATCCGTTCCAATAATTAATCGATTTAAATGCTTCTACATAATTTTGAAAAGTTAATACTTTTGGCAGCCATTGGACTGTCGCATCTGCTACATCCGAAGGGCGCATAAAGGACTGGGAAATCATATAAAGAAGCGGATAGACGAAAACAAATGATAAGCTGAATAACAATACGTAATAAAAGGTATTTCCAATAATCGATTTTGTTCGTCTCATCAACAATGCCTTTTTGTCATGATCCACTTTCTTTGTAAGAGTTTGAACTGAACGAATGATCGGTAATTCCATCTAAAGTCTACCCCCTCTCTAATTGGTCAACCCTCTTCGGAATATGAGGAATACTAGTCCGAGCACTATAAAAATAAAGATAAAGTATAGCCAGCCAATGGCAGACCCATATGAGTAGTTATTCGATACAAATACAACATTTAATAAATGACTCATAACCCCATTATCAGGTTTCGTAAACGAATTCACTATACTGTAAAGTGTATTGACAAATATCATCGGGATCAGCATTGGAAACGTAATTTTCCAAAATACTTCCCACTCTGTTGCTCCATCAATTTTTGCTGCTTCATATAACGAAGGTGAAATCGTCTGTAGCCCGGCCAAAAATATTAAGATTTGCACACCCGAATCCCACATGACAAGCGTAAGGGCATCTGCATATTGCAATAATGGATCGAGAACTTCTTCCGGAATAAAAGCATTCAACTGCCGATACAAATCAAATTGGTAAAAAATCGGCAATGATGCTGCCCCTTGCTCCATCAGCTTTCGAAGAGCTGCCCCAGAAGCGATAATAACAGGCAAGAAGAAAATCCCTCTAAAAAAAGTTCTTCCAAACGCCTTTCGATTCAAGAGAATGGCGCAAAACATCGCAAATATGAGGATAAGCGGTACTTGCGTAAGCATATCCTTCATCGTCTCTAACAATAGTGGGAAAAACTTAACATCTGTCGTGAAGGCATCACGATAATTTTTCATACCGACAAATGTTGCTTGAAGTCCTTGTTTAGTCGGTTTTAACTGATTTAATGAATAGTAAAATGATCTGCCAAGCGGAACGGCCATAAATAGAAAGAATCCAATAATCCATGGTCCTACAAATGAATAGCCTTCTATGATGTGTCTTGTTTTCATTGATAGTTTCATGGTTATTTTCTCCCTCCTTCAATGACAACATAGTTTTGCCCTTCAATCGTATGGCCATCTATAATTTTGGCTTTGCGATTATAATTCACAATCACTTGAGTTCCATTTTCGTAAGTTGTTGTATACACATTCTTTTCCATTCGTTCATGGTTTGCAATCAATTGCTCGCCGATACTTTCTTGAAGCTTTCTGAACTCCTCGTACTCTTCTATAGATCGATTAAACCAGTAAGAATAATCTGAACTGAACAGCCTGTCTTCCATCGTACGCTTCAAATGATCTGTCGACTTAAACGTAAGCTCGAAGCTCGGAGAGGCACCATATTCAATGGCCCTTAGAAATTCAACTCTCTCATCATTTCTCAAATTTGACGGTTTTCCAGTATAAGGTACTAACCCATGAATAACGATTTGATAAAAGGGCACTGTTTCATCCAAATAAACAAAGTTACTAGAATCCATCGGTATTCGATGAATCTCATCGACATGACCTAATAAATATCCAAATCCGTAATCTACCGAAATGTGATCAACAACATTTTTATATTGATCTATCGTCTTAATCCAAATTTCTTTCATATCTTCTCTACTCGAAGGATTTTTCTTATCTAAATCTGTATAGAGCAAGTTTCCGGCATAACTAAAATGGACTCCAGAAACACCGAGATCTTTATATGAAGGAGCTTCCTTTAATGCATACTCGGATGAATATTTCGGTTTCAATAAATAGAAGAGCTGTTGGTAATGTCCGAATCTACTAGATACGCGATAATTCGGATTCTTCATTACCTCCCGATCAATTCCTCTGACAGCTTCATTCCTAGGAGTTAGCCCCTTGCTATCTACAAAAGGCCGTACATAATTAACATCTAAATTTAGCATTACACCCAATTTTTTCGCGTAGGCAGCTAAATCTTCGAGATCCTTCTTGCCACCGAGTTTTCGTTCTACTGGAAAATGCTCTGGTTGATTCCCGTACAATCCTTTTTTGGACCAGCCTTTGAACGTAATCGATAATGACTTTATCCCTTTATCCGCATAATCATCAATAATCGACTTTGCTTGTTCAAAAGTGGTTAAATCGATAAAGGTTTTTCCAATTATTTCATCACGCAAAATTCCACCGACAAGCTCAATAAATAGAGTCTCTTTTTCAACTCGTTTTTCCAATCCTGCTTCTTTGAGTAAATAATTTCGATAGGCATGTGCCATACCGACGTAATTAGACCCTTCTCCTTCTAGTAAAATATATTTTACTTTTTTATCTCCTGTAATCCTCTTCCCTTGGAATAACGGAATGATTCCTGACGAGCCGATGAACATGACGTCTTGCTTTCTGTAAAAAAACTTCACGCCTGCACGATAAAGTGGAATATTTCTTATTCCTGAAGGTGTTGCCGTAATATTGGCTGTTTCTTCCCCTTTTGTAATAATACCTAAATAGCCAGTGTTGTCTTGGTGAATACCGAATACAGGCAAGGCGATTTTTTCTTTAGGAGCTGCCCCCCTAGTAAAACCTTCTGCCATGACATCCCCAAGTTCAATTGCAAAAGTCGGGTCTGGCCCGTATACAGGTTCGGAATATCCTTTAAAGTATTGAGGATGCTTTTCCCTAACTTTCATTAAAGCTCCAGAACCATCCGGAACGAACACTTCTCCATCGACTTTACGATCAGCAGCATGAAAAAACGGCATTACTTCTAAGCTTGTAAGTCTAACTGTTCCTAATTCCTTGATAGAATCATCCGGAATCGTTACTTCAAACCCATCGTCTGTCAGCGTATATTCCAGTGCGAAATTGACCTTTATTTCCTTAATATTAAAGTCAACCCGTATTCCGTTTTCGATAGGTGAAGTTGTAATTTCATTTTCCTTATCTTTTAAGGTATATGTTTGAGAAACACTCGATCCGTCAGTATATTCAATATGAACGGGAGCATCAATAAACGCTTTATTGTTAGGAAGAACTCCTTTATCTACTTGCGGTCCACCAAGCCATTCATTTCCTGACTTTTTATTGACAATCCGAATATTTCCGTTTGCTTCATCTACATAAAGCTCTAACGAAGAATTCTCGGCTACCTTTTTTGTTGCAGTAATAGGATACAATTCTCCGGTTTCAACAAAGACTATTTCTTTAGGTGGAGCCGCTTCAGCATTCTCACCATCCGAACCTGCTTCCTGTTCCTCACTATTTGCTTCAGTAGCCGAGTCATCTCCGGCGTCCTCCGCAAATATCCCTTGTGGAAACAAACTAAAGATTAACATCGTGCAGATGAAGAAAATAAAAATGTTTTTCCGACTAATCTTTTCGTATTGGAACAACTTTTCCACCTCCTACAGCCTGAATCGTATTTCTTTAAAGAGATCCAGGAAAAAACTAATAAATTGGTTGATAAGCCCGTATAATAAGATGCCGATAAACCAAATAATCGCCATTCCCAGTAATGTAAAAAATGTAATCATGATAAGCTTTCCGAGTTCAAAATCATGCAAAACTTTTACTTTGATTAATATTAATAAACCAACCCAGCATAAAATGAATACCGTTGCAGAGTTAAAAAATGATTCTTCACTTAAAGCGAGTACATTCGTCATTAGCGTAATTGGAATAATAAAAATGATGTAAGGGACAAGACAAAAAGCACTGCCTACTAAAAGCTCTTTAAATTTCCCTTCCCCATCTAATATCGTACTGACACTCCAATTAGAAAGACTCCAGGTAATCCATGGAACTAATATCCAAATAAATTCATGTAAATAAGAAATTTGATACGGCTCTCTCGTTTCAAAATGGTAGCCAACAAGTAAAAGTGAAGCCATTTTAGCTAGAAATGCCAACAATATAAGAATGAATCCTTGTGACCATTTCAAACGGTTCGGCTCTTGAATGTCATAAAAGAAATCTAATGGTCTGATTAAGATTTGGCGCATCATCTGCACAGTGTTCACTTTGCTTCCACCTCTCCTTCAAGAGCCTGCCGTCTTTCCTTCCGGCTTTTTCGAATGAGTTTGATCAATTGCGGAATTCCAAAACGAAGAATTAAGAATAAGACGATAACTCCTCCAAAAAACCAAGCGAAATGCTCTCGAACATATTCAATCCGATATTCTCTGAAGGATGTAGAGTAATCTACACGTGAATTCGCCTTTTTGAAATACTCCATCGCCTCTTTATATTTTTCTGATTTATAAAGGGCTTTTCCAATAGCGTGATATGCAATATCATAATTGCCATTTAAATGGATGACTTCTTCCCATATTTCTTTCGCTTCTTCATATCGACCATCTACATATAATTTGGAAGCAGTATGGACAAGGTCAGCAAAAGGTGTCGTTCTAAATAAATCAATGCGATTTCTTCCTTTATCAACGACGTATAAAACACCATCGGAATCTTGAGCAATACTTGAAGGTGTTGTAAACACCCCATTTTGCTCCCCTGTTCCCCCGAATACGAATAACAGATTTCCTAGTTTGTCATATTGATAGACTCTGCTCGTCTGTAAATTTAACGCCGTAATTAAACCATCTTCATTTACAGTAAGATCAATAAATGCGGAGATTTCAATATTTCCTCCATAGTTATACAAATCGCCATACTGCTTTTTAGTAGGATTTAACGTATCCACCCCGACAGGAGACAGCCTTTTTATCTGATTTTCATCTGTTCCCAACGTCGTTGTATAAATAAATCCATCATTATCTTGTGCTAAATTTGAAAAGGCTAAAGGCTGTACAGACACCATTTTTGCCTTTTGTTCATCTGTAGCAATGAGACGTGCGAGAAAACGCCATAAATTAAATCCAACATCATTCGTTCCGAAAAAGCCTTTAAATTCACCTTTATTATCAATTTGCATTAATCCTTTAGTGTTTCCTTCACTTACGACATATAAGTAATCACGCTTATCGACTACGAGCTTGGAAGGGGAATAAGAAAACTTTTTCCCTAATAAAGTACTGGTAGGTGTAGTCAGCTCTCGTTCGAACTTTCCATTTCGATCAAAAATTGCGATGCGTTGATTTTTCGTATCAGCAACGTAAAGCGTTCCATCTTCCTTAACAAACACACCTTTAGGTCCATTCAGCTTTCCAGGTCCGTCTTGATCGCCAATCACTTTTATCACTTCATGATCTTGATCCAAGTGAACGATCCGATTATTCCCTGTGTCCGTTATATAAATGGTGTCGTCCGTTGCGATGAAAATATCTTCCGGATTATTAAAAACCCCTGTCGGCAAGAAAGCGCCATCAATTGAATCATGATATACATACCCATTGATAGAATGAACATCTCTTCCCTCGGTATTCCATATATAACCTTCGTAGGGGGTCTCCGCCAAACCTTCAATTGGCAAAACCAACATCATCATGACAGCTGCCACCAAAATGCAAAGTCGTTTCGTTGTCTTCAAATGTTCTCCCCCCTACTCTTTCAGGCCCGAGTGAGCCATCGTTTGCAATACCATTCTTTGTGTAATCGTAAAGACGATAATGGTAGGCACGATCATTAAGAAACTAGCTGCGGCAAATGTTCCAACACGAGCGATGACTCCTGCTCCACCACTTATTGATTGAATTGCAAAAGGCAAAGCCTTTAACTCTTCCCTCGTCGTGTACATCATAGAAGGATACGGATCATTCCACGCTTGAACGAAGCTAAAGAGGGCAAAAGTTGCAACTGCCGGCTTCAGTAATGGGAAAACGATTTTCCAAAGAATTGTCCACTCGGATGCCCCTTCAATTCTTGCAGACTCAATTAAAGAGTCCGGCATCTGTTTAAGGAACTGAATCATTAAGAATATTCCAATTGGAGCAGCCAAGTATGGGAGAATCATTGCAAAATACGTATTCATTAACCCCGACTTACTGACAAGTAAATACTGAGGAATTTGCAATACCATTGACGAAAACATAAGTGCTGTCACAATCAAATTAAAAATCGTACTTTTAAATGGCATTTCATGTTTGGCTAGTGGATATGCCGCCATTGCTGAAATGACGACTCCAAAAAACACAATTCCAGCTGTGATCAGTACACTATTAAAAATATAACGAGAAAATGGTACAAAGGATGTCCCTGTAATCAAAAGTAAATCTCGGAAATTCATTATAGTGGGATTAATTGGGAAAAACCTCGGCGGAAACAGAAATAATTCACTAACAGGTTTAACAGATGTTGAAGCCATATATACAAGTGGCGCAAGCATCAATAAACCGAAAACGGTAAGGAATATATAAAGAAAAACCCCTCCCCAATCAATCCTTTTTCGGGAAACTGCAGCTCTCATCTTCTATTCCCTCCCCAACACTCTAAAAATAAGTCTATTCAATCCAAGCATCATCAAAAATAAGATGACGGCAATGGCTGAAGCGTATCCCATTTCAAAGCGGATAAAAGCATAGTCATATAAATGGGCTAAAATAGTATGCCCGGCATATAACGGACTTGGCATTCCGACTAGCTGCATACTTACATCAAATACTTGAAGTGAGAATACAACCTGCATGACAGCTCCGAATAATAGCTGTGGTTTTACAGAGGGAAGTGTGATATACCATAACTCCTGCCAACGATATTTAACCCCATCAATTTTTCCCGCTTCATATAAATCCTTTGGAACATTTTGCAAACCTGCGAGAAACGCAAGGAAGCCAATTCCCATACTGCTCCATAACGAGACAATAATGATAACCGGTACAATCGATTCAACATTTTGTAAAAATAAGTACGGTTCCTTTAATATCCCTAATTGCATCAAATAGTGATTAAATAACCCTTTTCTATCTCCAGCAAATAAATATAACCACACGACAGACATGGCAACCGCACTCGTAATCGATGGTGTATAAAAGCATAGCGTATAAAAAAAGCGATACTTTTGAGGGATTTGACTAATTAGCCAAGCTAGCATAAACGCTAATATATAGCCAAGCGGGCCTGTTACAAACGCAAATTTAAGCGTTATCCCTACAGCCTTTAGGAAAATATCATCGTCTACAAACAATAGCTTGTAATTGGAAAGCCCGACAAATCTTGGGGCTTCCACGATGTTGTAATAAGAAAAACTTAAAATGATCGATGTAATGATGGGAATGATTGTAAACATGGTAAATATGATAAGAAAAGGCGCTAATAATAAATAAGAAATACGGTTTCTTTTCATATCTAACCAAAGTTTTTTCCATTTCCCTATCGGAAGAGGAGGGCCCGATGTAGTAACGATCGGAGCCTCGTTTTTAACAGTTGTTGTTGATTCCATAGCCATTTTTGTGCGCCCCCTTATTCATCAAGGCGATCGGTGTCAGATGTTTCTAAACCGAATTCCTCACGTTTTTTCCGGAGTTCCTTGTTGATTTCCCGCACTCCTTCTTCTACCGCTTCACGGGTCACCTTTCCATTTAAGACAATTTCATTCCACATATTCGCAATATGGCGGGTTGTATAATAACCACCAATGACGACTTCCCTTTCTCTAAACCATTCCCATTGTTCCAAAATGGCGTCTAAATCTTTTTGTTCCCAAGGAAGTCTATTCAATGCTTCAACGTTAGCCGTGTTCCATCGTGCTTCAACCCCAAGAAGGGCTTCCAGTTCCGATCCAAACCTTTCCTGAGCATCCGCGCCTGTCCACCATTTTAAAAACTGCCATGCTTCCTCTTTCATTTTGGAATCTTTAAAAATGATACCTGTCTGGCCAAGACCACCTGTTGAACGATTAATCCTTCCATCTTCCTGCTCAAGACCTGGCATTGGTTTCATTCCCCACCAACCGGTTAATTCAGGTGCAGCGGTAGATAACAATATATAAGTTGAATAGTCTGCAACCCCTATAGGCATTTCACCTGAACGGAAACGGTTGTAAAAATCGGCTTGCTTTTCTATCTTGTAATTGGTGAAAAGCTCTGTCCACATTTCCATCGCTTTTAACGCTTCCGGAGAATCGAGCTTCGATACCATGCCTTTTTCATCATATAAATCTCCACCATGCTGGAATAAAAACGGTGCAAATTCATTAATGGCAAGCTTTGTATCATTCGGAGCATGCGGATAGAAAAAGTCCATTCCGTTTTGTTGCAAAGTTGGAATCAGCTGCATTACCTCTTCCCATGTGTCCGGAATTTCGTCCTCTGTAATGCCAAGCTCTTCCATAATATCTTTACGGTAAAAAAGCATATAGAAGTTTTGGTTTTCAGGAAGGGCATAATCACCGCCATTATATTTATATGGGATGAGTGCTCCTGGCCTAAAACGATCAGCAGCTTCCTGATAATCAGGAAAGTCATTTAAATCGACGAGTGCATTACGAACTGCGAAGTCTATTGGTGTTTCTCCCTCAACTCCAAGTGCAACATCTGGTGCTAGACCGGCAGTGTTTGCTAAAAGTAACACTTGCATTTGACCTGCTGGAACAACGTTAACATTTACTTTAATTCCAGTTTCAGTCGTGAAATCCTCATCAATCATTTGTTTAATGATCTGCACCCAATCACGTCCACGTGCAATCCAAACGTCAAGAGCCTCTTCATCTTCATATTGATTTCCAATCCCGCTATAATCTTTTGTAAAAGAATAACCTAAATCTTGTATACTCGTTCCCGCCCTTACGTACCATGGAGCAGCAGGCTTCGGCCATTTTTGATCAGGAGACTGAATTAATATATAATCGAGCAGCAAACTTTGCTTGCTCATACTATTCACCCAAGTACCAAGAGAGGCTTGAAGATTATTGATTGATTTTAATCTTCCTGGGATTGTATCTGTATCTTCAGCCATACTAAGCAATGTATCGCGCACTTCCAATAAAGTACTAATATCAGAGCTTCCTTTTTGAACGCCTAAATCATATAACGATTCAACGACATCGTTCACATTCTTAGCTAGTATTTGTAATCGAGGTACTAGGTTCGTAATATTATTTTCCAAATTCCAATCAGCATTTGGATCCGGACTCGTACCCGTAACACGAATAACTTCTCGATACAGGAGTGATAATTTATTCGTCGTAACTCTAATCGATTCCATCATTTCTCCAAGACTACCAACCTGTACTTCCATCCGAATCGTATGTTTACCTTTTTCCAAATAATATAAAAACTCTTCATTTTCATTGCCCAATTTTTTCATTTGAAACTCTACTTTATAAGGAAAAAGAACTCCATTCATTTCCTGAAACGGCAGCCTTCCATCTATGGTGATCTTCCTTTGTGTAGGAATTCCATTTAAATACCATTGGCCATATCGCATCCCGATATTGTACAAACCACTTTCAGGCACTTCAAATTCCCATTCAGCCCACTGTTCCCCGTTCCTCCATCCTTCACCACCAAATGTATTTAAAATAATCGCTTTTGGATTAAAGGGTTCAGTGATTGGCTCCCTATCTTCAATACGCTTCAAAGTAGGATCCGATCGTAATAGTGCATGCTCCGCCTGGATTTTAACTTGTACACCTTTCGTTTCTTTATATCCCTTCTCTTCATATGTCTTTAACACTTCTTCATAAGTAGGATAATGAATGGGTGAAAAGATGCGGATCTCACCAATGGCAGCCGGTTCACGAACAGCTTCAATTCGAAGAGTATGCTCACCCTTAGTCAAATAAAAACGAAGAGGTTCTGCAATTTTCGCTTCAGAATCTCGAATCTCCTTATATTGCCAACCATAAACTTCTTCACGGCCCGGGTTAAATTCATTCCCTTGATTATCAAACCATGGATCATCTTTTTCTTCCCACATTCGTTGGAAAGTAAGTTTTTTAGCTTGAAAAAAAGGATATTTTCCATCTATTTGCATGCTTCGAACTACAGCAGCCCTTTTCCCAGGAAGCGCATAGTAACTCATTCCCATTTGATAGTAGCCATCTTCTGGAACAGTAAAGGTATACTCTACCCAAGCATTTTGGTCTATAAGTGCAACAGCCTTGTCAAATGGTTCACCAAGGCCTGTTTTCATTTCAACATCATCTTGACTGATTGCCGAATAATCGCTGGAAGCAATCGTCATTTCAAAACCGTCGGAATCAGCTGCTCCTGCTAGATTATGATTATCAAAGTATTCAAAAAAGGATGGCTCCAACTTACTTTGAATATCCTCATCCGCTAAAATGGATCTTTCCTCTATATCATCATATTCTGGAACCTTTGCCATCGCCGCGTCATTATAACCCCGGGATTGATTCCATATAAATAGTGATGCAATAAGTACAACAACAACAGTTATGCTAACTGCATATTTTCGAAGCAAACGTTTCACGGAAGCCTCCCCCAGTTTCGTTTATCTAAAATCGATGTTTTAAGAAAAGCGTAAGCGCCTTGCTCATCGACGTACTGCCCCCACAGAATGTGGCTCCTCCGACGTTTCCACAGGAGGTGGCGGTTTTAGTCGAAGTCTCTTACTTGCCCTATGCCTTGCGATAAAGGAAACACGATGAGTCTAGTAGGACGAATCGATGTTGGCTTATCGTAGGGAAGTGGACAAGAAGTTTGCTAGTCAATAAGCGCTGGAGCTAGACAGCAAAAGCCTACGTTCAATCAATATGGACTAATAACAAACTTATTCTTTTTTATGACTTAACTTTTCTTTCTAAATTAAGGGCTGTCCTACTCATCTATTAAATTCGTGAGGACAGCCCAAGATTATTAGTTACCGAGATCCGCCTTCAATTTTTCAACTTCAGGGCCAAGTTCTTTCTCAGCAGCTTCTTCTATTTGTTGAAGAGTAGTTTTAGAATCAATATTTTCGTCTAGCGCTTTAGCTACTCTATCAATATAGATTGGCCAAGCTTGACCATCTAAAGGTGTTAGTCTACGAACTGGAATTTGGTCAGCGATCTTATCATATAAAGCATAATCATTTTGTCCGCCTAAATACTCATTCGAATGCTCTTGATACCAAGGCAAAGCGGTGATATGTTTCCAACCTGGTTCTACAGAATACTCAACAAATACTTTCCATGATTCTTCTGCCGTGTTCATCCATTCAACAAATGCCCAAGCCGCCTCTTTGTTTTCACTTTGAGAAGGAATAACAAACGTGGATCCACCAAGACCAACATTTAAACCGAGCGGCATCGTAGTTGCTCTCCATTTTCCGGATTGTTCAGGAAAAACATTTTTCAATTCACGTGCACCCCAGCTCCCTACAGGGAAGGAGGCTACTTTTCCTTGGTTGACTAACTGCTTACCTTCATCACTAAATAAAACAGACATTTGTGGTGCCCAGCCAAGTTGATTTCCTTCTTTTACAAAATCAAGTAGTTCAGCCATTTTTTCATCATTTCGAAGCCATTTGTAATCGCTATCATAATATCCAATGGCATCCCCATATTGAACGGCTGGAGAATCACGCCATTCAAACATATAAATTCCGTTAGCTGCAAAAGTTCTTGCTGCTGCTAAAACGTTGTCTTTATCTTTTATGAATTCACCAAGCTCATCTGGTTCACTTGGTAGACCCATTTGTTCATATAAATCTTGACGATAGTAGAATACACCCGGAGTTACATCCCACGGCATACCGAGAAGTTTTATTCCATCAACAGACTTCCAACGCTCCCAGTTGTATTCTGATGTCAAGTTTTGATAACGTCCTGCATCATATGGAGGTTGAAGCAAATCTTCAAGCAAGTCCCCTACAACATAGCGTGCGAATTGTCCTTGTTCAACTTGCGCTACATCCGGTGCTCCACTTCCAGCCGCTAATGTTGTTTGCAGCTTGTCATGCATGTCACCAAAATCCAAGCCTACTACTTCTACCTTTACGTTTGGATATTCTTTATTAAACCCTTTTACAATATCTACATAGATGTCTGGAGTAAACGTCCAGAATGTTACAGATCCTTCCAAAGAAGAATCGTAAACTAGTTTCATATCCTCTTCTTCTTCTTCTTCCGCTACTTCTTGTCCATTATCATTATTTCCATTGTTGTTCGTATTATCATCTGATGGATTGCTTGCAAGATTTGAACCACTCTTACAACCTGCCAAGGTGAGCATCAAAACTAGTAGAAAAATAAATACGCTTACACTTTTTCTCAATACATTCTCCCCCTTATCGGAAAATTAATAAAAGATGAATCTATATACTCACTCTTTTCCATCTCCTCCTTTCAATGTTTTAATGAATATATTTAATAAATATTCCAAAAACATCAATTCATACGTACATGTTTTGTTAATTTACCAATAAAAACTATAATTAACGTTGGGGATTTCATAAATAAAACGCTTACTTTAAAATTAAATAAAAAAAATTGTATGTATGCCTTTATTTTACGTCTCCATGTTCGGACATGTCAATCGAATTTTTGATAATTTTTGCTCATTTTTATAAACTAACTACTATTTGTACGGACAATAATTTTGTTTTTTCGACAAAAGGGGATGGCTAATGGGGACCATCCCCCTAAAATGATTAGTTTTCTACAATCGTCCTATGCCACACATGATTGATCTCTCTTATTTTTTTTAGATCACATTTCGGTTCACGGTGGTAAGTCAATAAACCATTGATTTCCTGCTCGACGTCGGTTAGTTGAGTATAGCAATAGCCATGTAAAATTTTCGAAGCGTAGACAGCTTCCATGACACGCTTATAATCTTCAACAAACTCCTCTTCCGTTTTTACAGAAGTATATCCCCAGCCAGCATCTTCCCCAACTTTGAAGCCAATTCCTCCGAATTCAGTCAAAAGAATCGGTTCTCCTTCATGTTTAAATCCATCAGCGTAAATATTGCGATGGGCAGGCTGTGACTTTAAAATGCTTTCTTTCGTGGCAAGCGAATCTTTATAGTATTCATATTTGGCGACTTCCTCTTTATTCCCGTGGTTATAATTATGGATCGCACAAATATCCGTTTTCGTTAATTCCCACCCATCATTCGAAATAACAAGCCTTGTCGTATCAAGGGAATGAATCAAGTGATACATGGCAAGTGAATGATTTTGCTGTTGCTTATCACGATTAATGAAAGGAACTCCCCAGCTTTCATTGATTGGCACCCAAGCAACTAAGGAAGGATGATTATAATCACGCTCTATAATTTCAATCCATTCTTTCGTGAGTCGAGCTGCTGCAGTTTCACTAAAATATGGAGCTGCCGCACATTCGCCCCACACGAGGAATCCGAGCTTGTCTGCCCAATACATGAAACGAGGGTCCTCTACTTTTTGATGCTTTCTGCAACCATTGAAGCCCATTTCCTTCGTAAGTTCGATATCTTTTTTCAAATCCTCATCAGTTGGTGCTGTTAAGAGTCCGTCTGGCCAATACCCTTGATCCAAAACTAATTTTTGATAATAAGGGCGATTATTTAAATACACCATTCCGTTTTCGGTGTGTATTTTTCTCATACCAAAATAGGATTCTATCTTATCGAGTTCATGACCATGTTCATCCAATAATCGTATTTTGATATCAAACAACTTTGGATTTTCCGGTGTCCAGTTCCAACCATGATGATGAAACCCCGTACGGAATATTTGCTGCTGATATAGATGAATTAAATGTTTATTATAAGGAGCAGTGACGAGATGTGTATTGCTTGCAATCTGTTCTTGATCGAACGTAATTTCAAACTCGGCTCTCGTATTTTCGTAATCTCCTAAAACATCAAATTCAATTAAAATGTCACCGTGATCAATATCTGGTGTAAAACGCAGCTTGGAAATACGCGTTTCATTCACAGGCTCTAGCCATACTGTTTGCCAAATTCCAGTTGTCCGTGTGTACCAGATTGCCTCGGATTTTTCTTTCCAAAATTGTTTACCCCTCGGTATCGTTTCGTCAGTAGATGGATCTTCAACACGCACAACAATTTCTTCCGTTTCACGTGTTAGGCAGTCTGTTATATCAAAGGAAAAAGACGTATGTCCTCCTTCATGAAAACCAACAAGCTTTCCATTCACATAAACCCATGCACGGTAGTCAACTGCACCGAAATGAATGATGACGGATTGATCCCCCCACTCCTTCGGAATCGAAAAAGTTCTTCTATACCACACATGGTCGCAAAAAGATGGATCGTGAATGCCGCTCAATTTCGTTTGATAGGCAAATGGAACATTAATTTTACGATCAAACGCCTCAGCCTTTTGATACCACTTCTTCTTCATACCAACATTTTCGCGATCAAAAGCAAAATCCCACTCACCATTTAAATTCAACCATTCCTTCCGGACCAACTGCGGCCTCGGATATTCCTGTCTATAATTCATAGATGCATGCTCCTTTAATAATTATTCTTTTTTTTTTGGGGACAGGTTCAATGGGGACAGTCCCCATTGAACCTGTCCCTTTTGAACCCGTCCCCCATTTTTCAGATCACTTCTAACTCATCTTTTCCTGGTATGGCGGGATGAGGGATGTGAGGTTCTGTTTGGTACCAGAATGCTACGGATGATATATCGTCCTTAAGTGGTAGGTATCTACCTTCAGACCGCCATCCTAGCGCTTGGATTGTTACTTTTAATTCCTCTTCAAAGCGGATTGGATCCATCACATGCCATCTGTACATACCAAAACGCTGCTGACTACGGTACAATCCATCTGGTTTTATTAGCTGATGCATTCCTAAATACGGGGTAGAATACGTACAATATTCACCTTTCGGCTGCTCCCAATTCCATGCACCACCGAAATAATCTTCAGTCCCTGTTCCACATATCGTTGGAAATTCTTTGTCCCCATCCATATAAAACTTAATTTCTCCTTCGCCCCACCAGCCGGTATTATTCACTTGCCAAGCCAAATACGTCCCGACATAATGTCCTTGTCCTTTTATATGGTCGACGATTGTATGTACTTCTTTATATTCAAGGGGATTGCTGCGATTCCAATGAGCATGAAAATAAGCCATATCCTCGGGAACTTCCGTCAAAGTATAGTCGACTTGATAATATAAAACAGCATCTTCATTCCCGATATTTTCAACCGTGATTTTAGCTGACTTTCGAAACGGCATTTCCCAATAGCAATTCATTCCTCCAGCGGGATTCACGGCAACCGGCAATGAATTAAGATTCGCCCGCTCACACCAACCACTGCAGAAGAAATCTCCGATTGGCACTTGTACAGAAGGCTGTTCTTCCCCATCCCAATACATACGAATAATCAATGATCTCCAATGTGTAGGGAAACAAGTGAGCCAAATGTGTTGAATGGCGCCTGAGTCTTGAATATCAGCCATAGTAAAAACGGTATTTTTTTGAATAATAACCGACGGTGAAACCTTCCAACCTTGTCCTAAATCACGAGCTGCCTGTGCTCCAGTTCCTTCGGTCGCCATTCCACCCTTTCCCTTTTCACCTGTAAAATTTTCCGCACTAATCGATCTCGTTTTCGCTTTCGATAGTCTTGATAAATTCCCTAAGTTCATCCCTAACCCATTAAACATAATGACTCCTCCCTTACTTTACTTTGATTTTTTGCTCCGTGGAAGTTGGGCCATCTACTTTAAGCTTTCCATCTTCAAAATAAAGGCGGTCAATATTCATTTGTCGGTTCCCGCTCGGTGCGTCCGGAATTGTATGCGTATGGTAAACAATATAGAGTGTTTCATCATCAGGTCCTACCGTGACACTGTTATGTCCTGGTCCCGAAATTCCTAGAGAAAGATCTTTAGATAAAATAGGATTTTCCACAGCTTTTACATATGGACCAAATGGATTGGGAGCGGTTGCATATCCAACACTATAATTATGGCTTGCGAAATAATTGGACGAATACATCAAATAATAGATCCCCTCATGTTTTAACACAAAAGGGCCTTCATTCCATTGATATTCATCATGCGGTCTTTCCCAATTCGCATCTGGTTCAGTAAGGAATTGTGGCTCACCTAACAATTCCGTCAGCTCATTATTCATTTGTTGTACAAAAATTTGACTGACATGCTTTCCATTAATGATGTTTTCGGAACAATCTTTTACATAATACAAATAAGAAGTTCCGTCATCATCTATAAAAATATGTCCATCAATATAAGAGCCTTCTTGTTTAATAATCTGAGTGCTGAGATCCGTAAAAGGTCCGAGCGGATCAGAACTCACTGCGATCGAAATCTGTAAATGTCCTTCTAAATTACGTGCACTATACGTCATATAAAATCGATTGTTATGCTCAACGACTTCAGGTGCCCAAAAGTCCCCTGTCGCCCATTTTTTGGGCTGATCAAAATGAACATATGCCATGCCCTTTTCTTCCCAGTCCACTAGATTAGGAGACTCCCAAACTTTAAATCCAAAATTAGGCTCAGAAGTGGCATACATATAATAGTTGCCACGTGATTTTAAAACAAACGGATCGCCAATACGAGTCATTCCCCCGACTGGATTCGTATAAGTAATCGTTTTTGCTTCTTTCTTGTTAAGATAGCCCAACAAACTCCCCCCTATCAAAAGCAATAAAGCGAAAAGAATTACAATCTTTTTCATACCTTTTCTTTGGGGACAGGTTCAATGGGGACAGTCCCCATTGAACCTGTCCCCCCTTTCTTATTCGATCGCTGCTTTACGGGAGTTAATGTTGCGAATGATGTCAGGGTCGAATTTCGGTTTTCGATCATACGTATAAAGCCCATTTACTTCCTGTTCAATGTCGTATAACTGGGTATAGCAAAATCCAAACATATAAGGATTATCAAGCAGGACAGAAACGAGGCCTTCATATCGACTTAAAAACTCTTCCTCTGATTTTGGCCTATCTCCATATCCCCAACCTATATCATCCTTCTGATCCGGATTCCACCAAATCCCGCCGAATTCACTTACAAAATATGGCTGACCTCCATACTGTTGACGCTCTGAGAACGTTGTAAATATTTCCCCTCCCTGTTTCATTGCCTCATATCTCGCTGCAAACGTTTCAGGATTTTGATCGTAATCATGAACATCGTAAATATCAGTTTCCACATGGAAATTTCCGCTCGTGTCTATAACTGGACGAGTAGGATCCACTTGTTTCGTAACATTATATACAATGCGCAACACTTCATTATTTTGTTTTTTGCCGTCCAAATCCCATGTTTCATTAAAAGGACACCAGCCAATTAACGCAGGATGGTTGAAATCTCGTTCGACGACCTCAAGCCACTCCGGTAAAAACCTCTCGATTCCCGTTGCGGTTGTAATATCCAAACCCCAATTCGCATGCTCTCCCCACACGAGGTAGCCAAGCTTATCAGCCCAATAAAGGAAACGCGGTTCAAATACTTTTTCATGCAGTCTTGCACCGTTAAAACCCATCTCCATCGAAAGCTCAATATCTTTCCGAAGTGCTTCATCGGACGGAGCCGTATAGATTCCATCTGGATAAAATCCTTGATCAAGAACAAGACGTTGAAATATTGATTTATCATTAATCTTAAAAGCCATTCCATCTAATTTAATGCTGCGCAGTCCGAAATAACTTTCGACGGAATCGAGCTTTTTACCATCATTTAAAATTTGAATTTCTAAATCATAAAGGTTAGGATTTCCCGGTTCCCATAAGTAAATCTCAGAAAGTTCGACGGACAATCTTGCTTTCCGTCCAGAAACAGCAGCTTGATTATGGCCAACAGCTTTCCCATTAAATGAAGAAGATACTGCTAATGAAAGTTGATCATTATAATCTCCATTTAATTCAGCTTCGATATGTACACAATGATTATCAGGATCTGGGTAATATTTTAACTTTGAAATATACGTTTTCGGCACACACTCTAACCAAACCGTCTGCCATATTCCAGTCGTTCTCGTATAATCACATCCGTGGGAATAATATAACCCGCTCTGTTTTCCTCTCGGTTGCAGCCCAGACCTAACATCGTCCTCCGCACAAACCGTCACCACATTATCTCCAGGAGAAATGTATTCAGTAATATCAAAGGAAAAAGAAGAATAGCCACCACGATGCTTTCCAACAGACTGACCATTAATCCACACTTCTGCATCATAATCAACAGCTCCAAAATGAACCAATACACGATTGTCCTGCCAGTGATCAGGAATAGTAAACTGTCGTTTGTACCAAACAGCCGCCATAAAATCGGTATAGCCTATTCCAGATAACTCACTCTCCGGACAAAATGGAACAACTATATTTTGGGATAAGTGGTATCCTTCCTCGAACCAATTTCTCTGTTTTCCACTTTTTCCATGATCCAATTCAAATTCCCAATTCCCATTTAAATTCATCCAATCAGCTCTTACCATTTGCGGCCGTGGATATTCTGACCGTGGAATTAAATGACTATTCACGATTGAACCACTCCTTTTTCATTACCATTTTTTAAGTAATATATGATTATATTATTCTGAATATATCGCTTTCATTTCCGATATTACAAGATTAGTTGTAATACTTCAAGTATTTTTGTAATGAAATTTCAAAAAAATCTAAAAGATGTACATAAAAAGCCACCGTAGAATCACCGTGGCAAATTAGGATTTATTTAATTCCAGTAAAGCTTATTCCTCTAACAATTTGTTTCTCAAATATTAAGAATGCAATAATTACCGGAATCGAAGCAACTGCATTTACTGTCATCGGAAGTACGTAATCAACTGAATAGACAGAGTTAAACTGAGGAATTCCTACTGGCAACGTAAATAAATCCTCTGACATAATCGCTAAAAATGGCCATAAGAAGTTATTCCATGAACCAATAAAAGTGAAAATCCCAATCGCAGCAAGCGCCGGTTTTGCGAGCGGGAGTACAATATTTAAATAGATTCGGACAAGCGAACAGCCATCCATTTTCGCACTCTCTATCAATTCATGCGGAACCCCATCAAAAAAGCTTTTTAATATAATCACTCCTAGTGGAGACGCAATCCCTGGAATGATTAGACCTGTATAAGTATCTAACAAGTCCATATCTTTCACAATTTGATACAGCGGGATAATCGTCGCTTCTCCTGGAACCATTAAACCAGCCAAAAAGAACACATAAATGATTGATTTATAGCGAAATTGCATTTTTGATATGGCAAAAGCAGCGAGTGACGTTACAAATAATGTTAAAGCTGTTGAAATAAGAGCAACGATTAAGCTATTCCACAACCACCTTAATACAGGAGTATCAAACAATACATGGTTATAATTTTCAATCGTATAAGGAGGGATGAACCAACCGATTACGTTCGAAACCCCAATTCCTTCCGGCTTAAGCGAGACAAACAGCATCCAGATGATAGGTATGACGAAAAAAATCGCTGCGACCATTGAAATTCCGGATAATGTATAATGGGAGGCAGTTTTCTTATTTTTCATCTGGATGCTCCTCCTTGAATGATATTCCCCTTCAATTGAATCAAGGAAAGGATGAGCAGGATGACGAACAATGCATAAGACAAGGCCGCTGCATACCCTAAATTATTTTGTTTAAAACCGACTTCATATATATACTGGATCAGCGGGCGAGTAGCTGTACCTGGCCCTCCACCTGTTATTAATAAAATCTGGGCAAATACTTTGTACGATGCAAGGATTTGTAGCAGCAAAACAACTCTACCAATTGGGACCAACAAAGGAAGTGTAATATGTCGTAATAGCTGCGAACTTTTTCCTCCATCTATTCTTGCTGCCTCATACAATTCTTCCGGAATATCCTGCAGTGCCGCTAAAAATAACACCATATTAAAACCGACCGTCCACCATAAAGTAACACCAACAATAGAAAACCAAGCCAAATTCGTATCTCTTAACCAAAAAGGTTCACTATCAATTCCAATAAGATGCAACGTTGTATTTACAAAACCTTGATAGGGCTGCAGCATAAAAATCGCAATATAGGAAATAACCGAAACGGAAAGAATCGAAGGCAGGAAAAACGTACTTCGGTAAAAGGTCTTGAACTTGGAATTCCGATTAGCCATTAATGCCAATATCAAAGCAAGAATAACCATTGATGGAGTCGACAAAATAACGAACAATGTCGTATTCCATAAAGACTTCCAAAAGTTTTTATCCGCAATTAATTCCTTATAATGATCGAGTGCAATAAAATCCATTTTCCGAATAATCGTCCAATCATAAAAACTCATTTCTAAACCTTTTAAAATTGGATAAATCGTAAACACAACATAAACAAGAAAGAACGGGAGTAGAAACGGAATCGCTTTTACGTCTTTGATAAATTTCCCTTTCATATCTATTCCTCCATATGCGCAACAATGATCACTTTCAGACTAGTTGAAAACGCTTGTCTTCCGAGGGCGTAGTCTTCTGCGGTGCGAAGTTGCCATAAACGGCAATGCGCACCGCAAGAAGGCTAACAAGCGAGCGTTTTCCAAAAGCCAAAAGCTCCAAGCTTGTCAGGGAAGTGAAAATTATTTACTCAACAACTCGGCTATTTCAGATTCCATTTTATTAAATGCTTCTTCTGGGGTTGCTTTATTTGCCCAAATCGTATCTAGATTGCGAATAATGATATCTTTAATTGGCCAAACCTTATTCGACTGTTTCGGAAATGCTACTTGTTGGGCTGCTTTTTCATAGTCACTTCGATAAGGTAAATTTTTAAATTCAGCAGACTCTACTACACTCGTTTTACTCGGGATATGACCAGCTCGTGTCCAAATTTGACCGTGATCAGCAATAAAATCTGCAAATCGCAATGCTGCTTGCGCTTTGTCTGTATCCTCTTTCTTTTGCACTGGAAGGAAAATCGTATGGGAATCTCCCCATGTTGCTGGTGTATTATAAAGAGTTGGTAGTGGAATTACGCCAAAATCCAAACCGTCCGTTTTTTCAAAGGTCCCTGTTGCCCATACTCCAGTAATAATCGTCGCTGCATTTCCCGTTTGAAAAGGTTGATAAAAATCTTCCATGTTCAAAGGAATGACCTTATCCTTGTAATAAAGATCCTTCATAAAGTTGGCTGCTTCTATCGCCTTTTCTTTATCAATTTGAGGAGATGTTAAATCATCAGACACAACATCATGAGCACCAAGCTGATGATAGAGCGCCCACCACAACCTAAAAGGATCATCGCCAGCAGTTGGGAAGGCAAAAGTTGTTAACTTAGAATTATTTGCTTTTAGCGTATTCATAAAATCACTAAAGCCCTTTGCACCGCTCTCTATTTTCGGCATCCCATTCTCATCTAGTAACCCAGCTGCCCCCAAATGTTTTTTATTATAGTAAAAAACGATTGGATGTGTATCGATAGGAACTGCATAATGTTTGCCATCAAAAATGGTAGCATCCAAAATATTCTTGTTGTAAGAATCCCAATCCAGCTTGATGGAATCTGCAAGTGGATCTAATTCCGTAGCCAAACCTTGATCAACAATTTCAGGCAACTTAGAAGTATGGGAAATCCCGATATCCGGCCCTTTACCAGCAGCAACCGCCGTAACTAATTTCGTATAATACTCTGCCCATTCTAACGTAACCGTTTCTACTTCAATGTCTGATTGGGAATTATTGAATTCATTTATCATTTCTTTCATGAAGTCTCCGTCCCCACCAGAGAATAAATCCCACATCACTAACTTAATTTTCCCATTAGATTTACTTCCGGAGCTGCTACTTTGGCAACCGACTAATAAAGCTAAAACGATAATACTAGAGAGAAATATTGACCAGACCCTCTTTTTCATGTTTGCCTCCCTCTTTTCTGAAGTAAAATCTTCCTGTCCCTGCTTTTAACATATCTATTACAAAATTACTTGTAATATTTCAGATTTTCTGTAATAAAAAGTGACAAAAAAAGACCAATTCCTTTTAACTAGGAATTGATCTTTCGAATCGTTCATTATTTAATTTGGGAATATTTTATCTTCATAATAATCCCTTGCTCGTAATTTCCGAATTTCGAGCCAAATAAGTTGATGCCTCCTTGGTTGTTAGCGTCTTGTTTTACACCTAATTTCAAGGAGATAAACGGTTTTTCTTGCAGCTTTAGTTCATCAATGGTAGTTGAGGAAATTTTCACCCCATCAATAAAGCTTCCTTCTTTATTGATTTTCCAGTATTTCAATACCCCAAATTGAGTATTATGTATTTCCCACCAACTTGGCGTTAAGAAGCCCCTTTCGCCACCAAAATCACCTGGACTTGTCCAAAAACCAATTTCCGTATCATTGATCCAACACGTGATGTCTGACGGCCAATCCTCATTATGATACGGAGCCTCTGAACATAACTCAACCGAAAAACTAAGCTCATCGACATTCGTCCCATATGGAATTCTGTTTGGAAAATGATATTCGATAAATCCGGATCTAAACCAAACAAGCTGCGCATTCTTTCGATCGGGTTCAAAAAATGAACGCTGATCATCAATGATATGAATGATGCCATCCTTGCTTAGAAGACCACACGTAGGCTCTACCTCACAGTTTACATACTCCCCAACCTCAAGTTCATATGTAATGATGTCTTCTAGTATAGCCGCTTGCTCCTCTAAATCTATAATGATCCGATCATATCGTTTGGAGCTTACCTTTTGATTCCCTCTGCCCGGAACGATTTCAGTAGTGATTAAACCAGCATTTTCTAAAATTTTTATATTAGCGGCTGCCGTTGAAAAAGGGATATTTAATAATTCAGATATATCGTTTACATTTTTCGGACCACTCGTCAGTTGGCGAATGATCTCCATTCTATTTTCATTTGCTAAAGCTTTGGAAACCTCCAGAGCTTCTTGTAAAGTTAATTGTAATGTTCTCAAGCGTTATTCCTCTCATTCACTCTAATGACTATTCTTTTATTATTACAATTAAACTTGTTTTTTTCAATCTATCCTTATTCAGAATCCGCCTCAGGAATTCCGAAATTTGGAGTACCATCTTCATTCCACGTAAACACCTTCGCTCGAGCATGACGATTCGGATCCCAAAGCGGGTCACCGTCTATCTCCTTATAGTTACGTGCATGATAAATTAAAACATCGTGTTTACCATCCTCTGAAACTGTAAAACTATTATGTCCTGGTCCGTATTGACTAGTTTCTTCATTCGTTTTAAAAACGGGTTCATTTGCCTTTGTCCAAGATGCAGAATCTAATAGATCACTATCCTCGTCAGCCCATAAAAGACCCATACAATAGTTATGGTCTGTCGCACTTGCAGAATAAGATATAAAGATTTTTCCATTTCTTTTTAAAACAGCTGCTCCTTCATTCACTAAAAAGCCAATCACTTCCCACGGATATTCCGGCTTTGAGATCATCACTTGAGGAGAGCTCAACGTCCATTGATTCTCCATTTTAGCGATATACAAATTGGAATTACCATCAATATTCGGATCCTTCTGTGCCCACACATAATATCGCTCGCCTCTATGTTCAAATGTGGTGGCATCCAATGAAAATGATTCCCAATCTGTTTTTATCTGACCTTTTTCAATCCATTCCCCTTCAAGAGGGTTGGCGGATGCATTTTCAAGGACGTACATCCGATGATCAAATATTTGATCTGCTCTCGCTGCCGCAAAGTGAATAAACCACTTTCCATCTACAAAATGGATTTCTGGCGCCCAAATATTCGCACTCATCGGACCACTTTCATGCTTTTTCCAAACCGTAACAGGTTCCGCCTCACTTAAGCCTTCAAGTGTCTTTGCTCTTCTCACTTCAATTCGGTCATAAGCAGGAACTGACCCCGTGAAATAATAATAACCGTCCGTATGTTTATACACCCATGGGTCTGCCCGCTGTTCAACCAAAGGGTTTTTGTATTTGAGCAGCGTTTCCATCATCATTCACTCCACTATTCCAAATTTAAAGGTGGTGACTGAAGTATATGGCTTATCTTTTTCTAATACCCATGAAGGAAAATTTTCGTGATGAACGGCATCCGGCAAACCTTGCGTTTCTAAGCAAATACCGAGGTGTTTCCGAGGCTGTACACCATAAATTTCGTCATCTCCGGCAAGCTGATTGGACGTATACACAACTACTCCCACTGCATCTGTTTCTACGATCATTTGACGTCCACTTTCTGAATCTCTTAATACGATTTCCTCGTTTCGGTTCTCACTCAACACAAATGGATGGTCATATCCACCGCCAGCAAGCTTGTTTTGTGGGTGCTCCGAATCCGCTCCACTTCTAATGGAACGCCCTTGACGAAAATCAAATGGCGTACCTTCTACATCAGCATATTCCCCTGTTGGCAATAAATTTTCCTGAAGCTCAAGATACTGATCACTCTTTAATGTAAGCTCATGATCAAGTATGTCGCACTTTAAATCACCGCTTAAATTAAAATAAGAATGATTCGTTACATTTAAAAGAGTCGTTTCGTCAGAAATCCCTTCATATTGAATCTTTAATTCATTATTGTTATTTAGCGTATATGTAACATCCATTTTTAAATTTCCAGGATAGCCTTCTTCACCGTCTGGGCTTATAAAAGAAAATTTCACACTTACTTCATCTGACTTTTCTTCCGTTTTAGCATCCCAAATCACTTTGTCAAAACCTTTTATCCCGCCATGAAGATGGTTATTATTTTCATTTTTAGCAAGGGAGTATGTTTTTCCGTTTAGCGTAAATTCCGCTCCACCAATTCTTCCTGCCACTCTTCCGACAATACTGCCAAAAAATGCGGTATTATTTAAGTATCCTTCTAGTTGATCATATCCTAAAACAATATTTTCAAATTCTCCATTTCGATTTGGAGTGATGATTTTCGTAATCGTGCATCCATAGTCCAGGAATGTTACTTTTACACCATGATCATTCTCCAAAGAAAATGCATTTACAGTATTGTTTCCAAGTTTTCCAAATTGTTCTTTCGTTATATTCATTGGGTCTCCACCTTTCATTCTTCTATTGTCATCATAGTCTCGATGTACGTACATGTCAATTTCAAACTTCCTTCATTAATACTGAATTTAAAAACATACAATTTCGTTTCTAAATCGTGTATAATGGGTATAATTGTACGAATAACTATTTAAAAACGAACAACTTGAAAGCAGGGATTTTATGGGGAAGCCCGCAAAGTATGTGATGGTCATTGATACAATAAAAGAATGGATCGCAAATGGCGATGTCAAACCTGGTGAAAAAATATATTCTGAAAATGAACTCGCAAAGATGTTCAATGTCAGCAGACATACGATTCGACAAGCTGTAGGTGAACTCGTCCATGAAGGACTACTATATAGGGAACAAGGCGCCGGAACATTTTGCACAAGTCCAGCAGAAACATCAAATATTTCCAGTCAACCCGCTGCTATTTCTGGGAAAAATATCGGAATCATTACGACCTATATTTCAGACTACATTTTCCCAGCCATCATTAGAGGAATGGAATCCTATCTCACATCAAAAGGCTATTCACTTATTATATCCAGTACTGATAATGATATAGATAAAGAAAAGCAATGTCTCGAAGCGATGCTAAGTCGAAACGTCGACGGTCTCATTATTGAACCTTCAAAAAGTAGCGGATACAATCCGAACATTCATTATTATCTTGAGCTTGAACAGAAAAACATTCCGTATTTAATGATTAACCAATACTATTCGCAGTTAAATCCTCCTTATATGATTCTCGATGATGAAAAAGGCGGCTTTATTGCGACAGAACATCTAATTAACGAAGGTCATGATAAAATCATAGGCATTTTCAAAACTGACGATATGCAAGGCGTCTATCGGATGAAAGGCTTTATCCGTGCTTTTCGTGAGCATAAAATTCCATTTTTAAATGATACGATCATTTCCTATTCGACGGAAGATTTGACGAATGGCCTCGAAGATAAAGTAAAAGCAGTGTTAGCTGATCCAAAAAGAATACCAACTGGAATTGTTTGCTATAACGACGAAATCGCACTAAGGGTCAGCAACGTCTTGAGAGAAGAAGGCTTAAGTGTCCCAGACGACATCTCTATTGTCGGTTACGATAATTCATCGCTAGCAGAAGCTTCAGAAATTAAACTGACATCTGTCAACCATCCAAAAACCAGAATGGGACTGGATGCAGCAAAGTGGATCGTCGATACTGTTGAGAATAATGGAAAATCAGATAAAAAACACATTACGTATGAACCAGAACTCGTTGTCAGAAGCTCTACAAAAACGATAGGTAAAAAAGAAGCATTACGTTCGTAAAGCAGGAGCTCCTTTTCGAGGAGCTCCTTTTTTAAAGAAAAAGATCCCTCTATAAGGGGATCTCTATAAAAATTCACTTTAATTGTTTGTCGGACAATTCTCCAAGGATAGGAAGCTTATAATACTTGCCTTGATATGCTTGATACATCAAGAAGATCCATAATATTAACATGACTGGGGTTAATATGAGACTCAATAACCAGCCGATAATGGGAATCACCGTAAGCACAATGTTGAGTACAAAGAACACAATCGATAGTGCAATGGATTGTACCGCGTGGAAACGAATGAACCTATTTTCTTTTTCAATTAATAAAAATACGATTCCACCTACAAACCAGAATAAATAACATAATAAGCCCGCAACATTTTCTGACAATCCTGTAGAAGCAACTTTATCATCCTGCTTTGACTTTTGCTGTGATTTCGGTTCTTCATTGAAGTCTTTAAAAATCGGTTCAATTTTTCTTTTTTTCTCTTCTGTTCCGTCAAATTTCTTATCAGCCATCCGCCCTCCTCCTTCCGCACTTAATCACTGTTATTTTATTCACGAAAAACAAGAATAGATTACATTTTTCAAAAAATAAACGTGAATGAAGTTCAATTGGATAAAGAAAGGTCATTACCTCAAGAATATGTCTGATTATAGTATGGAGATAGATATGCTAAAAATGTTTGAACGGGAATAGATGGTGCTTGAACTGGAATTGGAGGCACTTGAACGAGAATTGGCGATTCCTGAACGGGAATTGGAGCTACTCGAACGAGAATAGGCGATGCTTGAACGGGAATTGGAGCCACTCGAAAGGGAATAGGAAATTATTTACATCATATTACCATCGAAAGTCTTACAAAAAAGCCAACTCCCTAACAACATAGAGAATTGGCTTCTTAACTTAATTTTTCACTAAACGATCAACAAGCGCCATCACATCATTTTCAAGTCCTGCTATCTTTTTCGCGCTATCTTCCATTGATTCGCCTTTTACAGCAAAATAAAATTTCGCTTTCGGCTCAGTTCCTGAAGGTCTTAAGCAGAACCATGATCCATCTGCCAGTTTGAATTTTAATACGTTTGATTTCGGTAGCTCAATCGCAGTCTTAGTGCCAGACGCCACATCTAAACTTTCGCTCGTTTCATAATCCTCGATCGCTGCAACGGCAATTCCGTTCACTTCTTTTGGAGGATCATTTCTGAACGTTTCTAAAATCCCTGCAATTTGCTCCGCCCCATCTTTTCCTTTTAACGTGAGCGAACGCAGTGATTCTTTATAGTATCCGTATTTTTCAAACAGTTCAATTAAACCATCATACAACGATTTTCCTTGCATTTTATAGTATGCCGCCACTTCTGCAGCAAAAACAGCTGTCTGAACTGCATCTTTATCACGGACAAAATCGCCGATTAAATATCCATAGCTTTCTTCATATCCAAATAAAAAGGTATGGTTCCCTGTTTCTTCGAATTCCTTAATTTTTTCACCAATAAACTTAAAGCCTGTCAATGTATCCATCGATTCGATACCGAAACTTTCAGCAATAGCTCGCCCGATCTCTGAGGTCACGATAGTTTTTATCACAACTCCATTTTCCGGAAGAGTTCCGTTAGCGCGTTTCTGCTCAAGAATGTAGTGCGTCATCAATGCACCCACTTGGTTACCTGTCAATACTTCATATTGTCCGCTCTGATTTTTCACAGCGACACCTAAACGGTCTGCATCCGGATCTGTTCCTAACAACACATCGGCGTTCACTTCTTTACCATAACGAATCGCTATCTCAAATGCAGCATGCTCTTCAGGATTTGGTGATGCGACTGTTGAAAAATTGGCATCTGGAAGCTCCTGCTCTTTTACAACCGTAACATTTTCAAATCCAAATGCTCGCAATCCATCACGAACCGGATGATTAGCAGTTCCATGCAGTGGAGTAAATACGATAGCTAAATCCTTGCCAATACTCTTTACTGCTTCCTCGTTAAGATGGATCGATTTCATCGCTTCAATATAAGCTCGATCTACTTTTTCACCTATATAAGTTAGCAGCTCTTTTTGTAATAGTTCCTTTTCATCCGCGACTTCAATTTTCAACTCACTGCCGGCATTTTGCACGTAACGAATAATAATATCCGCTTCTAAAGGTGGTAGCTGCCCGCCATCCTCACCATACATTTTTAACCCATTGTACTCTGGTGGATTATGACTTGCCGTAATGACTACTCCTGCATATGCATGTAAATAACGAACAGCAAAGGAAAGAAGCGGAGTTGGACGTAATTGTTCAAACACATATGCTTTTACTCCATGTTTTCCTACTGTTTTTGCCACTTCAAGCGCAAACTCAGGAGACATATGGCGAGAATCATAGGCGATCACGACTCCACGCGCCATTTTTTCCTCACCTTGCTCAACCATAAAACGCGCCAAGCCTTCAGCTGCTTTTCGAACTGTATATATATTCATTCGATTGGTACCAGGACCTATCTCCCCGCGCATACCACCCGTTCCAAACTCTAATTCCTTATAAAAACTATCCTCAAGCAGCTTTTCATTCTCCTGATTAGCTACTAATGTTTCTCTCAAATTTGTATCAAGTGCCTCAAATTCAAGCCACTCATTCATCTTTGTCTTCCAAGACATTGTGCTTGTCACCATCCTTAAATTGTCAGTTCAAATTTTTTTTGTTCTATTATATCTTTTACAATATCAGCTGTTTTTTTATTCGTTGTATCATATAAAAACGGCTCATTAAATGGATTTTCATTTTCCAACTGATTAAGTAAAAAAAGCGAACGGTCAACCATATATGTATCTCCGCGATTTGTAATGCGTTCAATCAATGTGTCCTTGTCCGCTCGAAGAACAACATATTTAAACTTTATTTCCAAATGGGAAAAATATGTGCAAAACCACTCTAATTCATCTTCCACAACAAAGTCAATCACGACGTTAAGCTTATGCTGCAAAAGATTTTTCGTCACATCTACAAGGTTTTTCCATGCGATCCACAGCCGTTCCTCCCACGGAAGCATCGAATGATCATGATAAAAATGCAAAAGATGATCTCCTTCTACAAGCGCACAATTCGGAACAAGCTTCGAAATTTCTCGAGAAACTGTAGATTTCCCTACGCCGCATGGTCCGGAAATGATGTAAATGTATTGCAAATGAGATGCACCTCCGAAGCTATCTTTATATTAATAAGCATAATGTAGTTCCAATTATAACATGTAAATATGACGATTTGGGGTCACTAGATGCGTATTTCTAACCAACAATTATGGTTTAACATGACACCTAAGTACAACTGAGTATTTCCTCTTTTATCTATATTTTTTCCTAAACTCACCTGGCGGTTCCCCTACTTCTGTCTTGAAAACTCTAGTAAAATAATGAACAGAAGCAAATCCCGTTTCGTCAGCAACTTCTTTAACGGACAGGTCTGTTGTTGATAATAATTCTGTTGCTTTTTTTATTCGTTCATTCTTGATATAACTTGTACAACTTTCACCTAATTCGGTCGAAAATAACCTAGATAAATGGCGGGAAGAAATATGTAAATAACTTGCAAGATCATTTAGCTGCAAAGGCTGGGATAGGTTGTCTTTTATATAAAGTTTTGCTCGGTGTAAATAGGAAGCACCTCTCTCAAGCAGCGGCACATTTCGATCCTCTTTTTTTATAAAAGTTTGTGATAGGGAGACGAGTAGTGAATACGCTAACGCAGCATTTACCTCAGCTCGAAAAGTTTGATGATAATTAGATTGTAATAATAATGAATGCCATAAATGAATGGCGGGTGTTTGATCATCCGCCTTGTGAATATAGTTTTCTGTATGAATAAGTTCGTGATATTGCTGAATTGCAATATCACTCGATTCTGATTCGATTATTTCAAAAGCGACGAAAATAAGATCCAGCCCCGTTTGGCTTTTTATCTGATGCCAAATCTCTGGCCTTGATAAAAATAATGTGCCTTTCGTCAATCGATTTTCGACTCCCTGATCCACATAAAAGCCTTCACCATCAATTACATAACATATTTCAAAAAATGAATGTTTGTGCAAAGGGTTATCAAAATGAGTAGGATTTATTCCCCAATAATGCACGAAAAAAGAAAAATGCTCCCCGGAAAGTTTTGTTACATGCTGATTTAGAAAAGCTTCCCCTTGCGCTAAAGACATTCTTCATCCCTCCATGTCCTATTTTTACAAAAAGATGGCTGATTATCATAAAGATTTGATGACGTGATTTTCCTATAATTTGAATAGAACATTAATAAAGAAGATTCGAATAATAAGGAGGTAATTGATTTGATAGTAGCAAGGGATGTGGAATTTTACAAAGAAAATGGGTATCTGCTCGTAAAAAATGTTTTTAATCATCAAGAAGTAGAAGAAATGAGAAATGCTATTGATAAAATTCTCCAAAGAGCTGCAGATGCTAGTAAAGATGCCAACCACACATGGCAAGGAGATTATATTCCTGAGGAAGAATTGAAAAAACTCGTTTTAAAAGGTTTCCATGATGTACATTATCACGATGCATCTTTTACAAAAGCCGTCGCTCATCCTAACATGGTTTCTATCCTATCACAGTTGATTGGACCAAATGTGCAACTGCACCATTCCAAAATGCTTGTCAAACCTCCAGAAAAAGGCGCTGCTTTTCCAATGCATCAAGACCATCCTTATTTTCCACACGAAAAACATACCGTTCTTGCCGCCAGCGTACATTTAGATGATGCCGACGAGCAAAACGGCTGTATCAATGTATTGCCCGGATCCCATCAGGCGGGACCGATAGAGCATATTGGCAGCTATTATTTGGATCCTAAGGAATATCCAATTGAATCAGGAGTTGCCTGCCCTGCTAGAGCAGGTGATGTGCTATTTTTTAACTATTTAACGATTCATGGTTCTAAACCTAATTTAAGTGAACGCACACGCAGAAATGTTCTATTCGAATATCGAGATCCTGCCGATCTGCCAACGAAAGACGTACACGTAAATTGGGGGCAAGGATTAATGATTTGTGGCGAAAACCCTAGATTCCGTGAATATCGCCCGGAATATCAACTCACAAAGATATAATTGCAAAGAAAAAGATGCATTCCCACTAAGGTTGCATCTTTTTCTTGTTGTTGAATCCTATTTTTTAGGCAATCCATTCGCCTCACGAACAAGATCAAAATACTGATCTCCACGGACCACTTCAAATTCAGGTCCAAGCGATTTAGCTATTTCTTCAATGTCAGATGGATTTATGGACCATGCTAGCATTCCCATTGCTATAAATAGCGGAGACTTGCCATCCCATTTGGAAGTTGCCTTCGCTATTTCTTCTTTTGCTTGCCCAATGCTACTAGAGGAAAGCAAGATGGATTGTGGCAATTTACCATTTAAAATAGTAGTTTCCGTATGATTATCCCAACCAATAAACATGCCTTTCGGATTAACAAAATCTATATAATTCTGTGCCTTCAAGTCTGATAACAATACATCTTTACCATCAACACGGTTAAGTGCGTAAATAATATCCATTCCAGTTTTCTTCATATACTTACCAGTTTGTTTTGCATAAATATGGAACGTGTCGTCTGGCCAAGGTGTAGGATAAATATATCCAGCACCCGATGGACCTGCAACTAATAAATCATTTTCCGTAGCAGTCTGTTGATAGTACCCGAGAATGGAAGGAGCAACATCGTACAGAAGCGGACTTGTTGTCCAGTTAATCGGAACACTTCCTCTTCGTTTGTTGTCCCATAAAAATCTCATATGATGCTGGTTGTATTGTAAATTATCACCCTCACCAAGTGTAAAAGTAATATAAATTTTATTATCCAGCTTTGGAGCTTTCATAGGTTTTTGTTTTACGATTTTCCCTTTAGCACCTGAAAATACGGTCATATTATTAAACCAATCAGCTGCAAGCACATATACTCCATGCTTTGATACAATTTCAGTTCCACTAAACTCCCCTGCCACATCATTTCCGAACCATCCTAAATAAGGCGTGTTTGGTTCAACATCTGATAAAATTTTCTCAAATAATACCTTTTCTTCTGGAATATTGGATTCGAGCCAGAATACCATTGCACGGTTAGCAATAGCATAGTCTCTTAAAAAGCCATATGGCTCTTTTTGTCCTGATGCCAAAGGTTTATCATTCGAAACTGATACCTTAAACTGATTCCACATATCAAGGGAAACAATAAGTTCTTGAGTATTCTCCGGTGCTTTAAATTCATATACAAAGTAACTACCACCATCTGCCCATCTATGACCATCGAATCGCTCATCAGAATTCGATTCATCTCGATCATATAGATAAGGCACTTCTCCTTCCGTCCCAGGAATAAATTGAGCAATGATTTTCCCATCCGCTTTAACTGTTACCTCATGTACGGCCGGTCCCCATCCATCGCCCGGAAAGGCATCTTGAAAACGAAGATAAACCGCTTCTTTTCCTAAATAATCCGACAAATCAAGATTATAAACATCTCGATTAGAGCTATCTCTTAACTCTTTTTTCTCTTCAAGGATCGTTTTAAAAGATTTAAAATTATCATTTGGAAGAGGTATATTTTTTGTTGGATCCAATCCAATTAACATACGATGTGTCGTTTTCGACCAAAGATTGTCGTACTGCCATTGATAGGCATCTAATCCATCTTTGAACTTCCCGCGGAAATCTTTAATTACTTTGAATTTATATGGTTTCTCGGAAAGCTTTTCAGCAAGTTCCGGACTTGCTACAAGAGCATTTTCTAAACCTGCCAACGTAGTAGCAACATTAATAGAATCGGGTACCTCTGGGTCATAGATGATAATCCCCGACACTTCATTTTTATACTTCAATACAAGATCCCATGGTTTTTCAACCATTGTATAAGGAACATCCAAATCATTTAACCAAGTATATTTTCCTTCACCAAATTTATCCTCGTATAGATAAATCCGTGGCCGCTCACGATTCACGTTTCCTTGCAATGAAGCAAAAAGAATTTTCTCTTCGCCAGAATTTTTTTGTATGTCAATAACATCAAGATGTTTAGGTTTTGAGAATGTAGGTAATGCCTGGCTAGTCGGCCATTTAATTTTACCTTCTGAATTTGGACTCTGTGCGTAAATAGTACTTCCTGAAAACATTAAAAATACAGTTAAACTTATCAAAAATAGTTTACGGATCATTTTATCCTCCTTCATTCTGATTAGTTTAAAGACTAGGAGACTTTACTACACAATCCTTATTCGCATATATAAATGTAAGCAACACCTCCTTAAAATTAAAGGGATATTAAAAAAGGTATCGAATATTCAAATAAATAAACGTAATTTTTGGAGTGAAATTGATGTCAAAGGTTTTAAAAATCCCTATAAATACTCCGATAGAATTCATTTCCGGTGGACATTTTATTTCCGAAAAACCTTGGATTCATACGAAAAGAAATATTGATAGTTTTGAAATTATCATTGGAACTAATAAAACCCTTTATATTGAGCAAAATGGAGCGAAATATGAAGTAAACCCCGGGGATGTACTTGTTATACTCCCCCATATAGAACATAAAGGATTCGCTTTAGGGGAAGAAAACTTATCTTTTTATTGGTTCCACTTTTACTGTCCAGCTAATTATGAAATCATAGAAGAAGCAACGATGAAGAAGGAGGTTTCCTTAAAAAGTCGATCTGACATTTGTATTTAAAGATTACCTAACGATGACGAACGAAAGTATTAAAGAAATTGCTTACAGGATTGGTTTTCAAGACGAAAAATATTGTATGAAACTGTTTAAAATGTAAGAGAGAATGACATCCACCGATTACAGAATCTCTTATTAACGCACAAAAACGAATAACCACTAATAAAAGAGATAGAAGTTTTAGAGCAAAGCGCCTATCAATCTTGTTACCCTATTCTTCCCTAATCCAAACCACCATTTCTCCCGGCCCCCTATTTCTCCACGAAAAATAAGGAATTGCCTTCACCTCGATTGGAGCTTTTTCATTATGGGAGGTAACGTATAATTGTTCGTTATCTGATGGATTAATTTCAAGTACAAAAATTACTATCGCCAAAAATACTAGACTTACTATATTTCTATTAAGTACAATTTGCGACAGGATTTTTTAATAATCTCTGCTAATATATTGATATTCAACAAAAACGTATCTTTATTAGGACTTCGTAGGTCAACTAAACGTGAGCTAATAAAAAATAGGAAAGGTTCTTAAAACGGTGAGATATTATGGAACAATGGCTAAATGTTCAAACACTTATTTGGCTATTTCCGATTATATTTATTCTTCATGATTTTGAAGAAATCGTAATGATAGAAAAGTGGATGAAAAATCATACTAATATCATTTATGAGAAATTACCAAGAAAAATGGCAAATAGAGTTATCAAACAATTTTCAATGTCAACAGCACAATTTTCTGTTTCAGTGTTGGTTATTTTTCTATTCGTTAGTTTTTCTACTTATATGGCTAGCCAATATGTTAATCATCATTCACTTGCCAACATTCATTTCTTTACTGTTTCGATCATGGTTTTCTTTCTTCATATATTTACTCATATTGGTCAGTCTATCTTGTTCCGTTCCATTACTCCTGGTGTGATTACTTCAATATTTATCGTTTTTCCTTATTGCATAGTGTTGTTTAACTCATTAATGACCAACCGAATTATATCTTGGAATACAATATTTGCTAGCCTTCCATATGTAATATTGATTATCCCTATTGTTCTAATTGCTCATTGGATTGGTAAAAAAGCCGTATAAAAAACCGCAAAGCCAAAAAGGAATTGTAAGTAAAGATCAAACGAAACTGATCACATAAAAAAATCCCTGTAGGATTATAATCTACAAGGATCACGATTAAATCTTCATATTCGATTCTAGCAGAAGCACTGCCATTATTTGCAAAATAGTTAATTCAACAAAAATCGGGCAGTGCATGTACACCACCCGATTTTTACAAAGAATTAAACTTCCGGAATCACTATCTCCACTTCTCTACCAAGCTCAGAAGATCTTAAAATACCATCAATGATCGCTTGATTGATCAAGATTTCCTCACCTGGGATTGGAGCTGTTTTTCCTTCCTGAATCGCTACAACAAAAGCACGGACTTTTTCGTAGAAAATATTAAGATTGTGTTGTTGTACAGGGATTGGGCTTTCTGTATGGTGGCCTTGTATGTCATGGAATAACGTGATTGAACCGATACCACCATCCCATACGCCGCTCCATGGACCGCTTCCTGCTGGTGTTAGTTTTAATCCAGCATCTGTTCCTAAGAATAGTGTAGGTCCAAGGGAATCCATATGCATCGCCCATGAAATTTTAAAATTAAGAACCTTTCCGCCCTCTAATCGCACAAGCGCTACTCCGAAGTCTTCTACTTCAAATCTTTCAGCTTGTGAATGGTATGTAGGGTTCGTTCCAAAATGGTTAGATGTAAAAGCAGATACACTTAAAGGTTTTGGATAGCCTAGGGCATTTAAAGCTAGATCAAGAGAGTAGCAGCCTATATCTGCCATCGCTCCTGCACCCGCTAGTTCTTTATTAATGAACGTTCCTCCAGGCATACCACGTCTGCGACCACCACCTGTTTGAACATAATACACATTCCCCAGTTGGCCAGATTGAACGATTTGTTTTACAGCTTGCATATTCGGATCATATCTTGGCTGGAATCCTACTGATAAAATTTTATCCGCCTTTTTACCAGCTTGCACCATTTCGACACCTTGCTCTAATGTAACCGCAAGCGGTTTTTCCACTAATACGTGTTTGCCAGCATTTAGAGCATCAACACTTGTCCGGTGATGTGCCACGTTTGGAGTACATACGCTCACACCATCTAAGTCCAATTCCAATAATTCTAAATGGCTGTCAAAAGCTTTCGCCCCTGTCAAACCAAGTCTTTCAATAAACTCGGCAGCCTTACCAGGAATGACATCCGCAACAGCCACAATTTCAACTTCCGGCATTTGCATATACGATCTTGCATGTGCTTGTGCAATTCCACCGCTACCGATAATTCCGATTTTAACCGTCTTCGTCATAATATCCTCCTCGTTCGACCTTTCGGGTGTTAGTTCCAAATTTATAATCCTGCATTCCAACACTTTAGCAAAAAGTTTTACTTAAAAATTCTTTCCAAGTTTTCTTTCGCTTTTATAATGCCTTGCTGTTCTTTTTCAAGAGTACCCCAGTAACGATGATCCTCTAACTCAATACTAATTGGACCATTATAGCCAAGCTTATCTAGGCGAACAGCGACTTTCTCCCATTCAACTGCACCATGACCTGGAATTGTATATCTCCATGAACCTTCTGAGAAACCATATTTTGCTCCAAACGTTGCTGGTAGAATACCAACATTATAGAGCTCATCCGTCAAGATTTCTGTATCCTTTCCATGACAGTAGTTTACTTTATCACCAAACTCCGTTAAAAAGCGCAAATAATCAACGCCTAAGCGAACGAGATGTGAAGGGTCATAGTTCAAACCAAAATGTTTAGATGGAATCACTTCAAACATCGCGCGCAACATTTCCGGTGTACATCCGATCGTCGGATAATGAGGCGCTGGTCCTGGCCAACCTTCCAAAGCAAAGTAAACGCCTGCTTGTTCCGCATGCTTCACGATTTCCGGGAAAGTTTCTTTCCAAATGTCAAAGCTCTTAGAACGTGATTGTGTAACATCTGTTGGTCCAAGACAAATAAAGACTGTTTTTCCACCGATTTGAGAGATTTCACTGATTTGATTTTTCAGTGCATCAACTGCCTCTCCACGTACTTTCTCATCAGCACTCAACAAGTTGGTCAATCCTACAGCGCCAACACCATCAATCGATCCAACTTCCAAACCAGCACTTTCCAAAGTACTTTTTACTTCTTCGTTATAATATGGGACATCAATGACATCTATTCCGGCACTTTTGGCCCAATCCGCAAGTTTTTCCATTCCTAATGCGCCAAGCTTTGGCGGAATACGCATACCTATTTGAAAAGCCATCCAACAAACCTCCATTTTTCTAAACTAGTATAATAATTTTTGCTACTGGAGCTTGCTTACTGTGAAAGGTTCGAAAACCTAGTCTGCACCTTTCACATCAATCAATAGCAACAATAAGCTGTAAATATTCCAAGCCTTATTATTCTATTAACCTAATATTATTTAATTCCACTAAATGTAATCCCTTGAATAAACGTCTTTTGCATAAAGAAGAACATGACAATAATCGGCAATGTCATCATCGTTGAAACTGCCATCATCATTCCCCACTCAGTTCCCATTTGGTTTTGGAACTGTTGAAGTCCTAATGACAATGTGTATTGCGTTTCATCTGTTAAATATAGCAAAGGACCAAGGAAATCTGTCCAGCTGCCCATGAATTGGAAGAGACCAACCGCAAGTAATGCAGGCTTCGCTAATGGCAGCATGATTTGTAAATAAATCCGTAATTCTGAAGCACCGTCAATTTTCGCCGAATCTCTTAACGTATCTGGAAGTCCTAAGAAAAACTGACGTAACAAGAATATGTAAAACGGAGCTCCAAAAAAGGCAGGAATAATTAATGGAAGCGGCGTTCCAACCCATCCGATTTTATTGAACAACAAGAACAATGGAATCATCGTCACTTGTCCTGGGATCATCATGACAGCGATCGTAATGATGAAGAATGTATTTCGTCCCTTCCACCGAAGTTTCGCAAAGCTATACGCCACTAAAGGACACGAAACAATGATACCTATTGTACTAAAAATCGTAATGACGACCGTATTTTTCAAATAAGTAAAAAACGGGATATACGACATCGCTTCGATATAATTTTGAAAACGAAATGGTTTTGGAATCCATTCAGGCGGAAATGAATAAATTTGTGTGATCGGTTTCAATGAAGTCGACACCAGCCAAATGAATGGAATAATGAAAAAGATGGACGCAATGATCAAAATTACATGTGCTAACGAATATTGAATTCTTTTTTTGACAATCGGTTGCATTCGCCACACTCCTTTCTACTCACCTTGATAGTGAACCCAACGTTTTGAAGTTATGAAAATTAATGCAGTTAAGGCCATAATGATGACAAATAGAATCCATGCCATCGCTGAAGCATAACCCATTTTGAAAAATTTAAATCCGTTATCGTATAAATACATGACATAAAAGGTTAAAGAATTTGCAGGTGTCCCTTGTCCTTGTGTCATCGTATATGGCAATGTAAATTGCTGGAAAGCTCCAATGATTCCCATGACTAAGTTAAAAAATATAACTGGTGTAAGCAATGGAATTGTGATATGTCTCGTTCTCTGCAGCCAGTTCGCTCCATCCACTTCCGCTGCTTCATAAAATTCTTCCGGTATGTCTCCAAGACCAGCTAAATAAATAATGACCGCTTGCCCAATTCCCCAAAGTGACATTAAGATCAACGATGGTTTGGACCATTTCACACTACCTAACCAGTTAGGACCATCAATACCAAAAAAGTCCAATGTTCCGTTAATCAAACCAAATCCTGGGTTCAATAACCACATCCAAAGAACCGCAAGGGCAACGTGTGGAACTAGTGTCGGCAAGAAATAGATTGTCCGATAAACCGCCAATCCCTTAACCTTCATATTGAGCATCATAGCAAGGGCAACTCCGAAGATTATGCTGAGAGGAACAAAAAATACTGCGAAATAAACCGTATTATAGACTGATTTCCAAAACAGATCATCGTGAAATAGTTCTTTGTAGTTTTGAAGTCCGACAAAATCTCCCGGCTGTAACACACTGTATGTCGTAAAACTAAAATAAATGGATGAAAATAACGGGATGGCAAAAAAAACAATTAACCCAATGACCCATGGTGATGCAAATAACCAACCCGTTATATTTGCTTTTAAAGTGGTTGAACTTTTCTTTTTCGGCTGGACTACGACACTTGAAGTTTCAACTTTCGCCAATTTTGGCAGCCCCCTTCATAAATAAAAGGGAGGTATAATCCTCCCCATTTATTATTTTTTCAAAGCTTTATTTACAGCTTCAGTTGCTTTATCTAGATTTTCCTTAGGTGTTCCCTTGCCTCTTGTAGAGTTCTCAGTTGCAGAAGCAAGTTCGTTCCAGAGCAATTGTCCTTCTGAAATAACTGGACGATGATGTGAATTTGGAAGGATATCAATAAACTCTTTTAGCATTGGATCATTAGCACGGCCCAATTCTTCGTTAACTGCTGGTTGAACTGACAAAGATCCGTCAAGCTTTTCATAATATGCTTTTGCCCCTTCAGGTCCACCAAAGTATTTCAAGAATTCCCACGCAGCTTCAGTATTTTTTGCACCTTTAGGAATGATAAAAGCGTGACCTCCAGACCAAGTCGTGAAATCCGTTCCAGTTGGTGTTGGAATTGGCGTAACACCATAGTTTAAATCTGGCTTAAATTTATTAATTCCAGAAATGGTCCAGTTTCCGTCTACCTTCATACTAAGTTGTCCGGAAATAAATGGATCCAACGCGTCACTACCTGCAGAACTTTCAAAACCAGAAATATCTTCAACATTGTATTTATTACCGAAATCAACCATCCATTGCAATGCTTCTACAATTTTAGGATCGTTAGCAGTAACCTCTTGTGTGCTCTCATTGTAGAATTCACCACCGAATGACCAGCCCCAGCTATAAAGCCAACCTTGACTATACCAAGGAATAAAACCAATACGTTTAAAACGGTTACCTTCTTTGATTGTTAATTTTTCAGCTGCAGCTTCCAATTCAGCAATCGTTTTAGGTGGATTTTCAGGATCTAAACCGGCTTCTTTAAAATGATCTTTATTGTAGTACAGTAAACGAGAATCCGTAGAATATGGAATCGCGTAAAGCTTACCCTGGTAACTCGCTTCATCCCATGCATATTGATAATAACGATCTTGCGAGACACCGTCTGCAGCAGCCATATCTGATAGATCAGTTAAAGCACCTTGTGATGCCCATGATCCAACTTTAAACCTATCAAATGTTGCTACGTCAGGAGGATTACCACCTGTTACGGAAGTAAGTAGTTTTTGGTCAGCACCCTCATTGGCTTCTGTATAAACCATTTTCACTTTAATATCAGGATGTGATTCTTCAAAACTCTTAACTAATGCATTCATTGCTTCCAATCCCAAACCTGTACTTCCATGCCAAAACGTAATTTCTGTCTTTCCACCTTCAGAGCCTTTTCCTCCGCCGCTTCCGCCGCTGCCTCCACTTCCTCCATTAGAAGTCTTATCGCTCGAAGTACAGCCCGCTAGAAATAACGTCAAAGCGAGAACACTCATAATCATCAATCGACCGAATCTCTTTACTCTCTTACTCATTTTTACACCCCCGGTTTTTGTCAAAAATAGTAAACTAGCAAACAATTAAGTTTTACCCCCCCCTTATGAATCGCTTACATTTCTCAATCTATGTAATTTTCTAAGATGTCTATAAATTCAATGTAATCAACATAATATATTATCTTATATCAACATGTCAATCCTATTTTTACAAAAAAAAAAGAAGAATCTATTCAATTCTTCACTGGAGTCTTTATTGGCGCGGTTGATAAACCTTCAATTAATTTAAAATTCAATAACTCAGTTTCAATGGTATACTCACCATTGATTTGCGACATTAATCGTTTTACTGCTCTGGCTCCCATTTCGTTTTCCCTTTGAGAAATATGGGTAATTAGGGGCTTGCCAATAATTGGATGAGGTGAATCAAAACAAATAATCGAATAATCTTGTGGAACTGTTTTTCCAATTGATTGGATGACATATAAAAGAATTTTAGCAAAAGCGTGGCGGCATGCTACGAAAGCTGTAATTTCTGGATAATTTAATATAAAATTCCTCATATTCTCTATTTCCAATTCAAACTCCAGTTTCCTTTGCTTATTAAAAGCAAAATCTGATCCGTAATTTGTAAAAATAAAATCCGGATTTAGTTGTTTATGCTGCTCGTTATGTGCAAGCTGATATCCTTTTAAGCGATCTTCCAAGGCAGTAGTCCCATCGTATGCAGGTGTAATATATGCAATATGTTCATGTCCAAGTGACATTAAATACTCTGTCGCTTCTTTCGATGCTCTAACGTTATCAGTTAAAACAGCACTAGCCTGAATACCTCTTAAATAACGGTCAACGAGAACAATCGGAAATTTTTTCAAAACAAGCTCTAGAATTTTAGGATTATAATGTTCCCCATGAATAGGAATAACAATCAGCCCATCAACCCCAGCATCTAACAGCTCTTCAATCGCATTTTCTTCTTCCTCTATTTTTTCTCGAGTGATTTTCATTAATAAATTGACCCCGTATTTTGATCCACTGTATTCAATCGACTGCACTAATGCCATTCCGTAACTACTAGCAAAACTAGGAATAACTAGACCGATTTTCAGTCCTTTTTTTGTATTAAAAGTTTGATTACTATTGAGCATATTGTCTGGTTCTTCAACCGAATAAATAACAAAAGACCCTTTTCCCTGAACTCTCTCTATTATTTGTTCCTGGGCAAGTAAGTCCAAAGCTTTTTTGGAGGTAATTCTACTAACTTGAAACTCATCAGCTAATTCTTTTTCTGAAGGGATTTTGTCCCCTTGTATTAATTCGCCAATTTGGATTTTTTGCAAAATTGTTTCATAAATTTGCTTGTACAATGGTACATTCATTTTCGCATCACCCTATAAGTTGATATAACCACTATATCAACTCTTTTTAAAATATCAATAAAAAAGATTCACTTTTATAAAATTTTTCTTCCATGAACAGAATTTTTTTAAAGAAAATTCCTACAATTTCTGTCATCCTACGACTTTTATACTATGTTTAACAACAAAAAAACCTCCGAAATGAAATCGGAGGTTTTCCATCAAATTAAGCAAATACTTCTTCAAGGTAAACAGCTTTACCAGTTTTAGCAGATTCATAGATTGCTTCTAGGATTTGTGTTACAACAAATGCTTCTTCAGGTTTTACTAATGGCTCAGTATCGTTAATGATGCTTTCGATCCATTGGCGAGCTTCGATATCAGCATCGGTTTCAACGCTTCCATCATAGAATGCTACTCCACCTGGTCCTAAGTCAACTTTTGTTGTATAAAGCTTACTGTTGTCTTCACCGTTAATGCGAAGGCCGTCTTTCATGTCAGCTCCAGCTTCAGTACCACTTAAAGAAACTTTCGCTTCATCAACATCTAGAGTATTAAGTGCCCAGCTGGATTCTAGAACGATTGTTGCACCGTTTTCCATTGTGATGAAACCAAATGCAGAATCTTCTACAGTGAATTTAGCTGGATCCCATGATCCAAATGCGTTAGCTGCGTTTTCTTTTTGGCCAAGTTTATGGTAAGTCGTACCAAGAACAGCTTTTGGCTTGTAGTTATTCATCATCCAAAGCGTTAAGTCAAGTGCGTGTGTACCGATATCGATTAGCGGACCGCCACCTTGTTTTTCTTCGTCAAGGAATACTCCCCAAGTAGGAACGGCACGACGGCGAATTGCATGAGCTTTCGCGTAGTAAACCTCACCTAGATCACCGCGCTCACATAATTTATGTAAGTGTAGGCTGTCAGGACGGAAACGGTTGTTATAACCGATTGTTAATTTTTGGCCAGTACGCTTAGAAGTCTCTACCATTTGGCGAGCTTCTTCAGTTGTTTTCGCCATTGGCTTTTCACACATTACATGCTTTCCAGCTTCCATAGCAGCGATTGAAATTTCAGCGTGAGAGCTGTTTGGAGTACAAACATGAACAACGTCAAAAGATCCGTCTGCTAGTAGCTCTTTATAATCTGAATATACTTTCGCACCTTCAACACCATATTGAGCTGCTGCTTTTTCTGCTTTTTCAACTTCGATGTCGCAGAACGCTACCATTTCTGCTTGCTTAACTTTGGACAAGCTTGGCATATGCTTACCATTTGCAATACCGCCGCAGCCAACAATTGCTACTCTTACTTTCTCTGTCATTTCAGCATCCCCTTTTTCTAGAACTTCGCTTTTAATTTAAACGTTTTCACACAAATAGTCAATAAAAATATCCGTACATATTTTGGTTCGCAGGAAAAGTAATAGATTTATAGATCTCGTAGTGTGACCATTTCATATCCTTCATCGTGCAAATATTTTAACACAAGCTCAACTGCTTCAACCGTTGTTGAATGTATATCGTGCATTAATATAATCGAGTTGTCACGTACTTCTTCTGTTACAATTTTTAAAATAGCTTCCGGATCACGTGATTTCCAGTCAAGTGTATCAACCGTCCAGAGGACTTCCTTTTCCCCGTACCCTCTAGCAATCTCTTTAATTGACTCATTCGTATTGCCATAAGGAGGACGGAAATGAGTAGGCAATTCCCCTATCACGGTTTTGATAACACTCTGAGTTGTCGAAATTTCCTCTTCCACTTCTTTTTCATTCAAAGTAATGAGGTCTGGATGATTCCACGTATGAGAAGCGATCTCATGACCTTTAGCAAAAACCTCCAGCGTTATAGCTGGATTTGTATCAACAAGTTTACCTATTTGAAAAAATGTAGCTTTTGCATCATATTTTTCAAGGAGTTTAATAATTTTTTGCGTGTTCTCAGGATGCGGTCCATCATCAAATGTTAAAGCTACCCTTTTCTTTCCATTTTCCAAAATCTTCACCTCACTTTTTTATTTGCATCTTGTCTTTTAATCATACAAAAGATTTGGAAAATTAACCACAAAACAAAATTTTCTTATGTTTACTTTGTCGAACGAAACCGTCTTTTATGGAGGGGGGTTCATCGTTACAATTAATACAATTGGAAGGAGGGAGGAAAAAACGATGTTTTATGTAGCGATTCTGTTTCAAATATTAGTCTTTCTCTATTTTGAAATAACAACATTAGTGAATCTTTTTCCATGGAATGATTTATCTAAATATACAGTTAGACAGAAATGGACAGAAGCAATATCAAACGGAGTTATTTTACTAGTTTGCATCGGGTTGTTTGCTACGAAAACAAGCTGGGGAATGGGAATTAGCTTACTATTTTGGGTGTTCTTTTTTATCATGCAGCTGCTTACATGGTGGATGCCATATGTAATGGGACAACACTTAAAACAGTTTCCAAAAACACTTTATGAATCACATTTTTCAAGAACCGTGAAAATATTGCCTCCAATTAAAAATCATATTGTTCCAGACGCTCAGCATAATGTATTACAACTTCTCTCATTGTCTGCCATTATATTTAGTATTGCAGCGTTTTGGGGATGAAAAAAGAACCTCTCCTACTTTGGAAGAGGTTCTTTTTTCACGCAAGGACTTGCTTAATTCTATCAATTTTCGCACGCTCAATCGGATTCATAAAGCTATTCTCTTCCCGAACTCCAGAACCGAAATGGATTTCCTTCGGGCTAACTTCATCATAAAATTCATTAAACGTTTCAGCACGGAGACCGTATCCAGGCATGATGGTAAGATGCGTATTTTCCGCAAGTTCCATCAGCTTTTTGATCATCGGAACTGATTCAGTAGCTGGCTTTCTTCCACCAGCGGTTAGAATTCTTTTCACTTGCTTGAATTCTGTTAAGGCTTCTAACGTTTCTTCAAAATCTCTTGAAAAGTCAATAGCCCTATGAAATGTGATATCGAGTCCTTCCGCTTCTTCAAGGAGTCTTTTCATCACCTCAACATCGACTCGTCCTTCTTCCGTAAGAGCTCCTATGACAACTCCGTTCGCCCCCAACTTTCGTACCATTCGAATATCTCGAACCATTGTATCCACTTCTAAAGATTCATAGAAAAATGATTGAACATGAGAACGGATAATAACATTGATTGGGATTTTAGAAATTTCTACTGCTGATTCAATCAAACCAAAACTTGGAGTAACACCATCCTCCTTCATTCCTACGCACAATTCAATTCGATCCGCACCATAATCACTTGCAGCTTTTACATCTCGAATATTCGTAGCAATAACTTCTAATAACACGAGAGCTCCCCCTTTAATAATTCCGAAAAACAATGATAAATACATTGTACGATATATTTGTTGACCTTTCGATTTTTATGGAAAAAGTATTTTCATGTTGTGGAGGGTATTTTGAATTTTATACGTCATTGGCCAGGCACTATCTGAATTTTGGGTGCTGTATTTTGTTACTGCAATTATTATATGGAAATAGCATTCAGCTAAACAGCAATAGCCACACCATATACGAGAATATATGTACTTTATACTACAATAGAAGAGCGTTAGACGATAATAGAGCTTCCGAACGACAATCGCATTAGCTTCAACGGCAATAGCCAGCGTTTATGTACAATCTTAATACATTTTATCTGCAATACAATTTTAAATCACAATCCTACTTCATATATGGATAATTATCTTCAAACATTTTAAAAATTTATGCTTGCATTTTTTTTCAGGCAAGCTTATAATCAATTTCAATCACATATGCTTTACTTTTTTTCAAAGACGATGAAGAGAAAAAGTAGGATTATTGGTTTTACACAGAGAGCTTCGGTAGCTGAAAAGAAGCAAAAATCACGATCTGAACAATGGCCTCTGAGTTGCGAGCTGAACATCCTTTTGGATTATTAGGTGCCGACGAGATTTGGTACTCGTTATCAATACCACAGTATTTCGAGCAAAGATTTATTTGTGCTCCAGTACTTGCAGAGGCTGTTTTGTGTAAGCAAACAGTGAAATAAGGTGGTACCACGTGAATTCAACCACGTCCTTATCTTTTTTATAAAGATACGGGCGTGGTTTTTTGATTTTCTAAAACATTTTTTCAAACGGAGGAATTTACAATGACGAACAGTTTAGTGATCCAAACAGATTTCGGTTTAAGTGACGGTGCTGTAAGTGCAATGTACGGAGTGGCGATTTCAGTCGATCCGAATCTTAGAATCTTTGACCTAACTCATGACATTCCGCAATATAATATATGGGAGGGATCGTATCGCCTCTATCAAACCATTTCATATTGGCCGGAAGGAACAGTCTTTATTTCAGTTGTCGATCCTGGAGTTGGCTCTGATCGCCGCAGCGTTGTAATAAAAACAACGGAGAATCAATATATCGTTACTCCAGATAATGGAACATTGACTCATATTAAAGATGAAATTGGTATCGTGGCGGTTAGAATTATTGATGAATCCGTCAATCGTTTGCCAAAATCCGGCGAATCGTATACATTCCATGGCCGTGACGTATATTCATATACAGGAGCAAGACTTGCATCTGGAGTTATTACATTTGAAGAAGTTGGCCCGGAAGTTCCAGTCGATTCAATCATAGAACTCGCAAAATTTGAACCAAAAATTGATGAAACATCCGTTACTGGAACTATCGATATACTTGATATTCGTTTTGGAAACTTATGGACAAATATCGACCGAACTTTATTCTTGCAATTAGATATTGAATATGGAGACAACTTTGAAGTGACCATACAAAACGATACACGTCAAGTATATAAAAACATCATGACATATGGCCGTTCCTTTGCAGATAGCCATTTAGGTGAACCCTTAATATATGTAAATTCACTCGATAAACTCGGAATCGCCATCAACCAAGGATCATTCGCCAAAGCGTACCACATTGAAACAGGGGCAAATTGGAAAATATCCCTCCGCAAAGTGCCAAAAGTCATATATAATTAAGTTTGGAATAATAGAAATATTAAATTTTAAAAAAGGGAGAAGAATCAAAATGGGGAAAAATTTAGCAATTAAAACAATCGTAGCGATTGGGATTGGTGCCGCTGTGTTTGTTATCTTAGGGAGATTTGCTTCAATTCCAACGGGAATCCCGAATACTAATATTAATACTTCCTATGCGTTCTTAGCGTTAATGGCAGTTGTATTCGGTCCAGTTGCAGGCGGACTTATTGGGTTGATTGGACACGCACTCCTAGATTCCATTATGTGGGGAAGTGTTTGGTGGAGCTGGGTAATCGTTTCAGCATTAGTTGGATTATTGATTGGATTTTCTGCAAAAAGAATTAATATTGAATCCGGTGAATTTGGCAAAAAACAAATTATCTCATTTAATATCATCCAAATTATTGTTCAAATTATCGGATGGGGGCTTATTGCTCCGACTCTAGATATACTTATTTACGCAGAGCCTGCTAACAAAGTATGGACACAAGGTATTGTGGCTGGTCTCGCAAACATCGTAACAGTTGCAGTCCTTGGTACAATTTTACTCGCAGCTTACGCAAAAACAAGAGTGAAAAGTGGAAGCTTGAAAGCAGAATAATGAATTTTATTATACAATAGTGTTGATGATGCGAGGAAATCGTAAAATTCGATTTCCTCGTTTTAAGTTCATTTTGAGAAAAACCACATGAATTTTAAAGGATTTTCGAGAATATAACTGAGGAGATCGAAATGAAAAAGCCCGTTATTCAATTTGAACATTTTAATTTTAAATATCGCACCCAAGTTGACCCGACTCTTCACGATATTAATTTAACCCTTTATGAAGGAGAAAAAGTGCTGATTGTTGGGCCTTCGGGCTCAGGTAAAAGTACAGTCGGTCACTGCCTCAACGGCTTAATTCCATTTTCCTACAAAGGAGAAATTACCGGAAGTTTGAAGATTATGGGACAAGAAACAAAAGACCTCGATATTTTTTCACTTTCTAAAATGGTTGGAACTGTTTTGCAAGATCCTGATGGGCAATTCATCGGGCTAACCGTTGGCGAAGATATTGCATTTGCACTTGAAAATGATGTTCGGGAGCAAGACGAAATGTTTTCGATAGTAAATGACGTTTCCAAAATGGTTGATATGGATGGTTATTTACAATCTTCACTTCATCAATTGTCAGGGGGGCAAAAGCAACGAGTATCGTTAGCGGGAGTTATGGTAGACGATGTAGACATTTTACTTTTTGACGAACCGCTCGCCAATCTTGATCCAGCAACTGGAAAACATGCGATTCAACTTATTGACCGCATTCAGAAGGAAACGAATAAAACCGTCGTCATCATTGAGCATCGCCTTGAAGATGTACTCGAATGCCATATCGACCGTATAGTGGTCGTGGATAAAGGCACGATTGTTGCGGATGTTACTCCTGATGAATTGCTCGCTTCTTCCATTCTGGAAGAGTGCAATATTCGTGAACCGCTTTATGTAAGAGCAGCAAAATACGCTGGTTCAGATGTTACTGCCGAGTCAAAGCCCTCCCATATTAATACATTTACTGTTAATAAGGACAAGCTGCTCACTTGGTTTGAAGCGACCAATCCTCCTGAACGAAAAAAGAAAACAGAACCAATTTTAGAATTGAAAAACATTCATTTTAGTTATTCACCTAGTCGTGAAATCATTCACAACGTATCTTTTTCTATTGAAAAAGGAGAAATGGTCAGTATTGCTGGTAAAAACGGTGCTGGAAAGTCAACATTGGCCAGTATTATTTGTGGATTTGTAAAACCCAATTCCGGTCGGATTCTTTTTAAAGGTGAAGATATTACGAATGATACGATCAAAGAACGCGCTGAGCGAATTGGACTCGTCATGCAAAATCCAAACCAAATGATTTCAAAGCATATGATCTTTGAAGAAGTCGCTTTGGGTTTGGTCTTACGAGGTTTACCTGAAGATGAAATAAAAGAACGAGTAGAAAAAACATTACGGATATGTGGTCTCTATCCATTTCGAAATTGGCCGATTTCAGCCCTTAGCTTCGGACAGAAAAAACGTGTTACTATCGCTTCTATACTAGTATTGGAGCCTGAGTTGATTATTTTAGATGAACCAACCGCGGGACAGGATTTCAAGCACTATACTGAAATCATGGAATTTTTAACAGAATTAAATGAACAAGGCGTTACGATTTTAATGATTACTCATGACATGCACTTAATGCTCGAGTACACACCGCGAGCAATCGTTATTGCTGGTGGAGAAAAAATTGCAGATGATACATCAGCGAATATTCTTACTGATCGCGACGTAATCGAAAAAGCGAATTTGAAAGAAACGTCATTATTCGACCTTGCCGTTAAAGCTGGAATCGAAGAACCGAGAGAATTCGTCGGACGATTTATCGCCTTCGACAAGGAGGTTAGAACAACATGGCAGTAGAAATGCTCGCATATATTGATCGTCCTTCGCCTATTCATCGTCTGACTGGTGCAACAAAACTCATTTGCTTTATTTTGTGGTCGACTGCCGCTATGCTTACGTACGATACACGAGTGTTGCTATTTTTATTTGTGGCGAGTATCGCTATTTTTATCGCCTCACAAGTAAAAATTCGTGAAATCTCCTTTGTGTTGATCTTTATTTTGGCATTTTTACTACTGAATAATATAGCCATTTATATTTTTTCACCACAAGAAGGTGTTAAAATTTACGGTTCTAGCCATGTATTGTTCGAAATAGTTGGACGGTATAACGTAACGTGGGAGCAGCTATTTTATCAGTTTAATATTACGATAAAATATTTTACAATCATTCCAGCAGCGATTTTGTTTATCGTAACCACACATCCGAGCGAATTCGCAGCATCTCTAAACAAAATCGGTGTCAGCTATCGTATTTCATATGCGGTTGCACTAGCCTTACGCTATATTCCCGACATCCAGCGCGACTTCCGCAACATTGCCATCACTCAACAGGCTCGCGGAATCGACATGTCGAGCAAAGAAAAACTAGGAAAGAGAATCAAAAACATAGCATCCATCATCATCCCTTTAATATTATCGAGCTTAGATCGAATCGAAGTTATCAGCAACGCCATGGAACTGCGCGGTTTTGGAAAAAATAAAAAGCGTTCCTGGTACAGTGCTCGTCCGTTTAAACGGATTGATTACTTCGCACTTATTTTAGTTGGAATCGCGTTCGTTGTTTCGCTTATTATTACCTTTTATGATGGAAGTAGATTTTATAATCCGTTCGGGGCGTGATTGGTAACGCCCCGAAGTTTTAACACTGTGCATAATAAATTTTGGACTCCGTCTTTTCGGATTTCCTGATAGCAATTATTCTACTGTATGTATTTTGGAGAAGAACCGATCAATTCACTTTTTTTAAAAGCTAAAAAAGACGGTTGAAAATTTCCCAAGAGTCTCGTAGTTGATATTCTATAAACAAAACACATACGAGCATGAGTTCTCTTAAAGCATATGAAAAAGCGCCAAGACCTCAAGTCTCGACGCTTTCTTTTTTATTTCAACTCCAAATGCTCTTTCAACTTATTCTGTACATTCACTCTTTCCTCATCTGGTACAACATAGTACCATAGTCCATCAATGGTTGCGCCGCTACCTTCAATTTGGATTTGCTCAAGATTATGACGGGCATCCGCATAATTTTTTTGAATGGATTTCATTTCGTCAAAAGATATATTTGTTTCAACATTTTTGCTTAACGCTTTTAGAACATCGTCATATTTCCAAAGGGCAGAAATATTAGCACCTTTGTTGATGACTCCTTGAATGACTTGACGTTGACGCATTTGACGTCCGAAATCGCCACGAGCATCTTGTTTACGCATGCGGGAATAGCTCAATGCTTCCTTACCATTTAGGTTCAATTCACCCACTGGAAAATGATGTTTGTCTTGTGTAAAGTCAAGATCATTATTAACCGTTACACCGCCGACTGCATCTACTATTTCTTTAAAACCTTCCATATTCATCTTTACATAATAATCAATTGGAATATCGAGGAACTTTTCGACCGTATTCATCGACATTTCTACGCCGCCACGAGCATACGCATGGTTAATTTTTTCCACAGTACCATTTCCGACAATTTCTACTCGAGTATCGCGTGGAATACTTAGCATTTCCATCGACTTCGTCTTAGGATTTACAGTAATAACAATCATCGTATCCGAACGGCCTTTATCACCAGAACGCTCATCCACTCCAAGCATCAATACTGAAAACGGTTCTCTCTTACCAAGTTCCAAATCCGATTCCCTTTTTACTTCCGGAGTACGGTCAATTGGACTATGAACAGCATTTGCCGCTTTAGAAAGATTATGATATATCGAGTAACCATACGCAACAATCCCAGCTACTAGTACAAATAAAGTAATAAGGAAAATTTTTAATCCTTTTCTTTTCTTTTTCGTTTTATGTCGACCCATGTTTTTTTCCCTCTCCCATATTTTCTTTCTATAAATAGACGTTAAATAGATTCAAAAGTTACAACAATCTATATTATACTCATTCACAGTTGCCTATTACAATAGCCTATATATAGAAACTTTGAATAATCATGGGAAAGTAAACAAACATATTAAGACAAAATAACCATTTTTTAAAGTAAAGACGAGGGCTAAAGTGCCCTCGTCTGTGTTATTTTATCTTTAATGACATTTATAAGGAATAACGAAAAATTGTTCTAGATGTATGATCGCTTGTTCATGATACCTTTTTTTCATTTCTAGCCTCTCTTTATAGCAAACATCCAAGCAATCAGGTATTAGTATAGTTAATTCTTTAAGTCTAATAAAATGCCAATAATATCTAATGCGATAATATAATCTCTTCATATAATGCCTCCGAATAATCATAAATCGTCGGAGTTCGTGTTCGGTAGCTGGCTGGCGTAATCAAAGTGACATTAGCCCCTATAGTTTTGCGTCATCACTTTTCAGTAACTTTGCCGATTCGTACGATTTATGGGTACTTTCAATAATATCATCGTATGAATTTACCTAATAATGAATAGGTCCATTGACTTATTTTTTTGAATCAAGCAAGAGAGGAACGAACTATAAAAACAAAAATTAAAGAAGTACTGCAGTTACGCTTGAAGCTTTATACAACTAAGTCCCTGCATATTCTCCTTTAAAAAATACCTAGGCTCCTATTCAAAACCTAGGCATTTACTATTAATTTTTATACGCTATAACAATTGAATCGCTACTATATACTTTTTTTCCGTTTACTGTTCGATAAGCTCTTACTTTATAGTAATAGGCTTTGTTTTTAGATAAGCTCTTGTTTATAAAACTTATTGTCTTCAGAGTACCAAGTTTACTAGCTTTACCATTTTTGGATGTGGAGCGGTACACCTCGTAACCAGTAGCACCACTTACTTTAGACCAACTTATTTTTACTGATGTGCTGGTCATCTTTTTTGCTGATACTTTTAAAGGCTTCGACAACAATGGTTTAGTACTGACAATACTAGAAAATGCTCCATATATTTTTTTATCGTTAACTGTTCGATATGACCTTACTTTATAGTAATAAGTTGTACCTGTTTGTAAACTGCCATTTGTATAAGTTATGGAAGATCCATTCGTCAAAGTGGCGACTCGGCCATACGTCCCGTTCTTTGAATTAGATCTATACACTTCATAGCCGCTGGCACCCGTTACTTTAGCCCAACTCGTTTTAATTTTATCGTAACCCGCCGATACAGCTTGTACAGATGTGACTTTCGATAAAATTGGTTTCCCACTGATAATGTCCGAATACGAACTGTAAACCTTTTTCCCATTAACGACCCTATACTCCCTTACTTTATAATAATACGTCGTCCCTGTTTGCAAACCACCATTTGTATAAGTTAATGAAGATCCGCTCGTTAAAGTGGCGACTAGACTACACGTACCGCTCTTTAAATTAGAACGGTACACTTCAAACCCACTGGCACCCGCTACTTTAGCCCAACTTGTTTTTATTTTGTCAAAACCAGCAGATACGGCATTTACGGATCCGACTTTTGATAAAATTGGTTTTCCGCTCGCGATTGCTGAAAAAGGACTGTACACTTTTTTACCGTCAAGAACTTGATAAGCTCTTACTTTATAAAAATAAGTATTACCTGTTGTCAAATTGCTATTTGTATAGGTTATCGTATTTCCACTCGTTATCGTTCCTATTAGACTATATGTTCCATTTGACGAAGTTGCACGATAGATTTCGTATCCATTAGCTTCATCTGCTTTGTTCCATTTAATTTTTAATTTATCATATCCCTCAGATACAACTGTAACGTTTTGAGGTGTACCAGTATTTTTCATGAATTTTGCATAAACGATTAAATCTTCTGTAATTCCTTGAGTAAATTCATACAGTTTTTCAAATTTAGGATCTAAATACCATCCAATAAAGGTATAATCAGGCTTTACAGGATCTTCAGGTGCTAGAACTTTACTCTTATGTTTGTAGTTTTGCTCGAATAAAACCTTTGTTCCATCCATAAAAATGACCTTGTATTCATTTTGTTTAAACTGTGCGGTTACAATCATATCAGACGTAATATGACTAAAATCATTATCCCAACCAGTAAACATATAACCTTCTTTAATAGGAGGTTCGGGTGCTGTGGCTGCTTCACCTTCATATACATCCTCCAGATTAATAACACTACCACGATCATCAATAAAATAAACTTTATACTGATTCCGTTTATATATTGGTTTAACGGTTAGATCGCTGTAAATACCAGACAAACTCTGTTCCCAGCCAAAAAACGTATATCCTGGAACAGCTGGTGCGGTCGGTGCATCTACTGTAGACGCGTACTTAACTATTTTAGTCTCTAACACATTACCGTCATAATCTAAAAATGTAACCACCTGGTCATTCACTTCATACAGGGCTGTAATATATAAATCAGATGTTACTTGATCGAATTGTTTATCCCAACCGATAAAAGTCATACCTGGAATTGCAGGCACTTCAGGAGCTGTGGCTGCTTCCCCTTCAGGAACATATTCTGTTTTCAATTCATACCCGCCTGTATCTTTAAATACAACTTTAAATTTATCCTTAACGTAAACATCAAATGTAGTAATAAAACCATCATAAGTTACCGTTACTAATTGCTTTCCTGATTGCTCACGATCATATCCTCTTACCATATCTTCCGTAACAGTAACATCAAGCTCATTCCCAAAACTCGTTCTTACAGAAACAACCATTCCTGTAAGATCCAAATCTTCTCCTTTAACATAAGTAGTTTTTACTGGCCCACTTTTAATAAGAGTACCGATGTTTTTTTCTATAGTAGGAGCATTATTATCAATTAATTGAGGGAATGGGTAATCGGAATTCTTATCCAACTTCCACACAGATTCAAAATCAAACCCTGCATATGTAAGTATATTTTTCATTTCGTTGAACGTTTCTTTATTAATTCCTTGCTTTCCTTGATCATTATGATCAAAGTTAACGGCGCTATCTAAATAGTATGAAGCTTTGATTAACCGGTTTTCGGCTGACCATTCATCTGAACTTCCACCTAGAATAGCACCAGAATATGATGGAGAAAAAGTACCATCAGGAGAAATGCCACCTATATTATAGGTTCTTGTTATGATTGTTTTCCCTTCGGAAGAACCTACAATTCCTCCTCCCATAAAGGAGGCAACGATATGACCCATATTATAACTATCCGTAATACTAGCATATGATAAATGCCCAACGACACCCCCAACCTTATTACCCTGGAGATTGCTAGTATTAAAACTTTTAGAAACCGATGCTGGATATTTGACAGTACCATATATGGTACCTACTATTCCCCCTATCCAATCACCACTAATCGTTCCCTCATTACTAGACTCTGTAACGGTTGATGCATAGGCGTCTCCTGCAAGTCCTCCTGCCATACCGCCACTTATTTCTCCATTGTTCCGACTTTGTGAAATGGTTGATCCATTAAGAGAAGCTACAATACCTGCAGAAGCATTTTCCCCCATGACCTGACCTTCATTTTGACAATTAAGAAACTCCCCACTATTGACGAGACCAGCTATTCCTCCAGTATTTCCCCCATTTATTCCCCCTTTATTTACGCTATTCTCCACATTTCCTTTTTGCAGTTCCCCAATAATTCCACCAGTATTTAAACCGAGGGAGTAACTTGTGTAGTTATATTGAAAATTTTCCTTAGCTTTTATTGTTCCTTCGTTAACGCTGTGGATAATTGTCATATCAGACCCTCGGCCAATAATACCGCCTATACCCATGCTAATATCCGAACTTGTAGAACTCCCGTTTACTAGTCCGAGATTACGACTGTTAACAATGGAAGATTGCTGTCCGTTTCCAAGAATTCCTCCTGCTGAGCCTCGATAACGGGTCGCGTCTTTTTCACTAGAAAATGAATCGCCCCCTACAGTAGCTGTATTTTCACAATTATTAAAAGTGGTTAAAGTAGCATCGCCAACTATTCCTCCTGCAGCATCTCTAGAGGTAACAGCTTTATTACCACTTCTATTAATAGAATTTGTTTTTATTTCTCCAGAACTCTTACAATCAGTAAAACTTGTATTAAAACTTTTCCCTACTATGCCACCAACACTAATATTGGAGTTAATCGAATAAAAAACAAAATTATTATTCGCAGTGATAGAAATGCTCGCGTTAACGGACGTATTGATGACCGTTGAGTTTTGAATATCTCCCGCTAAACTTCCAGCAAAAACATTCGATTCCAAGGTATTATTTTCATCACTGTTATTCACCATTTCTAGCGTGATATGAACCGAAGATAATGATAAATTCCGGATTTCACCATTTTGAATATGACTAAATAAACCAACACTTACATTTTTAATGGAAGTGGCTTTTTGTTTAATTGTAAGTCCACTTATCTTTTTACCATTACCATCAAAAACTCCAGTAAAAGCCGTCTCTTCTGATCCAATCGGCATCCAGCCTGTACTATATTTTTCAATCAAATCGATGTCATTCATTAATATGTATTTCGCCGATAAGTTTTCTCGAACTCTATCAAGATCATCGGCAGTATATATTCCTATATAGCCTTCAGGAACCTCAGTCACCGCTTTAGCAACGTGTAAATGAGCTGTTAAAAAAGCACCTACTAGTACAAAAATAAACCACAATACTCTAAATCTTTCCATCCTTACTCCCCCAATTGGCAAATAAAAAGAGTCACTTCTTTAGTGACTTTGACGATCAACAATTATTAAAATTATTCCTAAAACTGGTTAACAAAAATTATTATACAATAATTGTTTTTATTGATGATACATTAACTCCATATCCAATTTATGGTAAATCGTTGTGAATGTTAACTTCATTATTCACTACTAATTCATCATAGTATAATTACCCAATGTACTTGCTCTATTTTATTGCCGAAGCCGTTATTTATTATTCCTGGATTCCTATATTAATCATTAATTATCCAAAGTGGCATACAGCTATCATTACTATTATTGGATATACTAGTCTAGAAATCACCACGTTTATGGTAAATGATGATTCCAAAATAGTAAGATTACAAGTATTAATGATGAATTCAATTGTGAATGCCATTATTCTTTTCAGCATGCCTAGTACAGAATCAAAGTCAAAGAAGTTCCCATTACTATTGCTTACGGTTGGCAGAATATTAAGTGGTAAGATATTGAAATTAATAGATAGTGCTGATACAGTTTTATACAAGGCTAAAGCTAATGGACGGAATCAGCTCGTTGTTTTTCATTAATAATGGCTAATTCTAAACAAAAAAATAAAACTTGGAGGAAAATCATGTTAAGCAATCGGCATGAAACATTCCGCTACGAATTTTCACCACCTCTTCAATGTAATTTTAATATTAAATTAGAAAATGAGCTTGAAAAAGTAAGCCACTACGGAAATGCAGAAATCCGCAATATTAGTCCTCATGGATTAATGTTCTCTACTAACCTAAACATTCCGAAGAAATGGGACATGATAAAGGTAAATATTAAATTTACTTTGGAAGAAATGGAATTTCTAGTATCAGGGCATTTTCGATGGAAAAAAGAGTTTATGGGAATATATTCGTATGGCGTCCTGTTGGACAATGACAACGAAGTTGAGAAAAATATTATTAATCAACTAAAAAGATATTCAAAGAAAAAGCACAATTTACCTTTGGATTAAGTAGATTTTTGACCAATTATTTATAAGGGATGACTTCTTTTTTTAAAAAGTGGTTATCCCTTTTAAATTTAGCCGGCTTTTCCATATACCTCCTCCACCAAAAAATCACCACTCACCTTACTTGATAAGCATTTAGGGTGAGTGGCTACTTAAAAAATCATCATATTTATTTTACTTTCTTTCTTACATATTATTACGCAATACTTTCTTTATTTTCGGAAATGAAGGTATGGTTTTTGAAAAAATCCGCGATAAATATCAATTCACTATTTTTTCCGCTCCCCTAGCCAACTTTAGAAACATATCCTTAAAAATAACGTCCCGATGAACATAATGAGCATATCTTATAAAATGCCTAGAAGAATTAAAACTCCAAGTGACTTGATCCGTTAAAATAGGACTATGTACAAGTTGCGTAGGAATAGACTCGTTGTTAATAAGATAAGCAATGGCGGAAATATCCCAAATAACTTTAGAATAAGCGTAATGATCATCATGATATTCTTCAAATCTTTTAGCTAGGAAATCCCCTATTTCTCCTTTACCAGCAACAAAATTCTTTATTTCTGAAAGGGTTGTATGTAAGTGCGACGTTACCCCCATAACAGGAATCAGCACAAGGGGAACCCCGCAATCAAGAACTAATTGCGCAGATTTAACATCTTGTTGTAAATTGAATTCCTTAGTATCCTCCCAATTCAAAGCATGACCACCTAGCCATACCACAACAATTCTCTCAATGATTTTGGGCTCAATTAAAATGGCTGATGCAATGTTTGTGAGAGCTCCTATGGCAATTACATATAATGGATCATCCTCCGAAGATTTCATAGCCCTTTCTACTAAATCTAAGGCCGCTTCACTATGATACGGATTGCTGTAGTTTTCTAAAAATCCTCTTGAACCCTTATAGACAAAGCTTTCTGAGGAGATATTTAACCTTTTTAGAATCCTTAGTATTTCATCATAGCTTTTCTCCATTCCATCTTCCGGACCTTCGGATTTATCATTATAAAATGGCGCTGCATAAATCGCTTCCACATTCAACCTTTCCGGTGACTGAAGTGCATATACAATGGCAAATTGATCATCAACTTCATTAAACGTATCCGTATCAAGCACCATACGTACTTTTAAAGATGGAGATGGTGGTGTTAGCTTTCTAATGATCGTTTCTTGATTCATTACTGGAAAATTCATAATCGCACACTCCTAAAATAGTATTTTTATAAAGTCATATATTATTTTTTATTTGCATATTGATGTTATTTATGGTTTGTATCAGCATCCTATTAGCACAGTCGACAGCTTTTTTATTTAATGAGGTTGGAACTTATAGGATAATAAATAATAAAAATAGAATCAGATAAAAAATACTATGTCGTAGAAAAAAGGTGTTTTATTAAGGTAGTTCCTTTATGCTAAACCTTTTTCAACATAACACTCCCCTTTCTTAATGAATCCGTTTCCAAAACTGTTGTTTCTATTATATCACTATTTAAATGTGACTCTTGCAAAAAATACAAAACCTCCTATCCTCGTAGAAGTGTACGATTTTCTTACTAATTTTCCACCGTTTACTCTTTTTCTACGCATGATATTTTCGCAAAGTCAAAGAGCCCTTTTAATTTATCCTATTTGAAATCGATCATTTAAAAATCATTATGAAAACGATGGACATCTATTTTTGGGACCATACACTAATAGAATTAGAAAAAGAAAGAAATAATAGGGTCGGATTTATTTTTTACAATTGACTATGAGTAATTCCCTTTTTTCACCTACGAAACACTTGCTCAAATATTAAGAATATTGATTTAAAAACCCCCCTTAAGTATAATTAAATACCAATAGATGTAAACATTGGAAAAATATTAATATTGGATAGATACTTCAATTGTTGGACCAGGCTGATTCCGCATTATTTAAAGCCAAAATGAATGGTCGGAATCAAGAAGTAGCAGCCCATATTTTGGAGGTAACTTTCATGCTAAGCAGACGTAATGAAGCATTCCGCTACATTTTTTCCCCACCCCTTCATTGTCATTTTAATATTGCACTGGAAAATGAGCCTAATAAAGTAACCCACTACGGCAATGCAGAGATTCATAATATTAGTCCTCATGGGCTAATGTTATCGACTAAACTAAATATTCCTCAGAATCGGGATATGATAAGAGTGAGTATAAAATTCACTTTGGAAGAAATGAACTTTCTAGTGTCTGGTCATTTTCGGTGGAAAAAAACGCATACAGGGGAATTTATGTATGGTGTTCTTTTAGATACCGATAAAGAAGTCGAACGAAAAATTATTAATCAACTAAAAATAGTATCGAAGAGAAAGCATAATTTACTATAGAACAGATGGAATATGAGTAAGAGGTCCAGTTATACAAGACATATATATGACATGATATGATTGCTCACTTTTGAGTAATAAATTGCAATCTTCACACCCACAACCACAATCCTGTCGATATTATGTGACGTATTCTAATAGTAGCCGTAACACCCCAAATGTGTAGGACTAGTTAATCTAGATCTTGAAATGGGCTCTCATACAAGACATTCCCTTTATTTTAAATCCGAACATATATATCTTATGACAAAAATAATGTGATTCCTTCTATGATTAAAATGCATAAAAATTATAGGTGTACAAAAGCTAAATGAAAATATAATCATGGAGTGAATGACATGGACGCAAATAGAGTAAAACAAATTTTATCATCATCTGCAGAAATCGACGTGAAATATCATGACGTTCCGATATGGATTGATAGTTTGAACAAGGATGAAACAACAGCAATTGTTCAAACATTTGATAATCGGAAATTAGGGGAGAAAACGACTGTAGAAATAAGAGAGTTAGAAGAATTTTGAAACCTTAAAAGTATTTAATTATATGATTCAAAACGAAAAGAAGGTTGCGATACTTTATTAAGTAGCAGCCTTCTTTTTTTATGGATTGTGATAATTGTTCGCAACAGCATTAATTAGTATCCTGTTTTTGATTTAACTGAACCGGTTCGCCATAAATTACTGCGGCAAGCTCATAGTAAAAACTAGTTTGAGTGGGTATCTTAGCACCCACTCCATCAAGAAGTCTTTTCCTTCCTCTGCAATAGCACCGCTCCAATCACAATCAATCCTTTAAACGCCTCCCGCAAAAATGGCGGGACTCCAAATAGATTTAATAGATTGTTCATAACAGCGATGATCAGCATTCCGTAAACCGTTCCGAGGATAAATCCTCTTCCCCCCATCATACTAGTTCCTCCGACAACAGCTGCGGCGATAGCATCCATTTCCATTCCTCTTCCGGCGTTGGAAAAGTCCATGGAACCGATTCGGGAAACTTGAATGATAGCCGCTATCGAAACGAGGACTCCCATTAAGGCGTAGACGCGCAACTTAACTTTATTTACGTTCACACCGGAAAGTTTTGCGGCTCTCTCGTTTGATCCTACCGCAATAATGTGCCGTCCAAAGGTGGTTCGCTTGGATACATAGTAAAGAATATACGCAATGATTGCCCAATAAATAATCGGCATAATCATATAGTTTCCGATTTTAAAACTAGCAAGCTGTAAAAATTCCATCGGTACCTTCGGATTATATCCTTGCATGAAGTGCTGCGTCACACTTCTAAAAATCATCATCGCACCTAATGTCGCAATAAATGGAGGCACATTTCCCTTTGTAATTGTAATTCCGATTAACGAACCTAACAAATATCCAAAAAGAACGACCAACACAATCGTCACAACAAATGCTGGAAATCCTGTCATTCCCAACATTCCTAAAATCCCTTTTGTCCCCGTGTCGAGAAGGATCATGGCAAAAGCCCCTGTCGCAACCAACGTAGAACCCACTGCTAAATCAATGCCTCCAGTCATAATGACTAAGGTCATCCCTAAAGCAATGATTCCGACTCCCGCATTATTTCTTAAAATATTGATCCAGTTATTGATCCAGGACTGAAACCATTCACCGAATGAATTATAATCAAATCCTAAAACCAATGTCTGCAAAATAATCATGATAATAAGTGCAATGGCTGTGCTAAATAGTGGTTCGCTCGTCCATTTATGTTTAAACCATATAAAAAAATTTCTATTATTAATCACATTGGCATTTTCCATCATTGGCTTTCCTCTCTTATGCATAAGTCAATTGTCCACCTGTAGCAAGACTCATAATATTTTGCTCATTCATTTCCTCTCCTGCCACTTCCCCTTGGATAACTCCGTGGTACATAACGAGCGCTCGATCGCATACACGGATGATTTCTGACGCTTCACTGGAAAGGACGACAATTGCAATGTTTTCATCTGCAAGCTGCAAAATAATATCATAAATATCTTCTTTTGCGCCTACATCCACGCCTTGGGTTGGGTTGTCTAAAATAAGTATTTTCGGATGCGATGCTAACCATTTCGCTAAAACAACTTTTTGCTGGTTTCCACCGGACAAACTCGCAATACTATCCGTAAGCTTGCCCATCTTTAGCCTCAATGCTTTTCTTTGCTCTGCGAACGTCTCCACATGCTTTTTCGCATTGATAACACCACGTTTAGAAAATTTAGACCACGTGACAATTGATGCATTCTCTAGTATATTCATATCTTTTATAATCGCATTTTCTTTCCTGTTACGAGGTAAGTAAGCAATTCCTTCATTGATAGCCTGTGTCGTACTTTTTAATGACACTTCTTTTCCATTTAAAAATATTATTCCAGATGACACTTTGTCAGCTCCGAAAATCGCTTGAAAAAGCTCACTGCGGCCATCACCGAGAAGTCCCGTTACTCCAACAATTTCACCAGCGTTTATTGAAAAATGTATATCTCTGAAGGTATGATCCGACGTTAACCCTTCTACCCGTAAAATCTCCTTACCTATTTTTTTCTCCCTCAACAACGGCTCCGTCCTTACATCAAATCCCACCATGAAACGCGCGAGATCATTTGTCGTTACATCATGAACGTCCCCTTCTGCGACAAGGTTTCCATCACGAAGGACAAGATATCGATTACAAATCTCCATCACTTCGTTTAGCTTATGGGATATAAAAATAATCCCGACATTGTGATTTTTCAACGTTCTCATCATCGTAAAAACCCGTTCAATTTCTTGTTCCGTAAGCGAAGTCGTAGGCTCATCCATAATAATAATCGACGCTTTTGTCATCATCGCCCGGCATATTTCTACGATTTGTTTATAGGAAGCATCCAGGTCGCGAACCATCGTATTCGGATCGAGATTCACGTTCATTTGCTGAAACATTTTTTCCGTTTCAGCATACATCCTTTCGAGGTCAAGACTCCCTCTCTTCGTTTTTAACTCTCTTCCTAAAAACATATTTTCATAGATTGGTAAATCATTAATCAAATTCAGTTCCTGATGAATAAAGGCGATTCCTGCTTCCTGCGACTCAGCAGGCGTACTGAATTCTACTAGCTTCCCATCTCCCATAACCTGTCCTGAATCCGCAGGCAGAACTCCGCCTAATATATTCATCAGCGTTGATTTTCCTGCACCATTTTCACCGAGTAACGCGCAAACTTCACCGCCTCTTAGTGTAAACGATACATCTTTGAGTACATCATTACTTCCAAATGACTTTCTGATGTTTTTCATTTCAATGATCATACAATCACTTCCAACCTTTTATAAAAAGAGAGACCATAGCTAAGCCATAATCTCTCTTTCTTATCCTGATTTTTTTATGACTTAATATGGTGAATTTTCGTCAAGGAAATCCTTATAATTATCGCGGTCCACGATCGTTGTTGGAATAACCTTAACTTCTTCAGCACTTTCACCATTTAAAAGTTTAAGCGCAACGTCTACAGCATCCTTTACCATTGCTGGGCTGTATAATGCGGACTCAATCCAGATATTTTCATTTTCAGGCATCATTTTAAAATATTCCTGCATTCCACCGCCGCCAGTTACGACCTTAATATCCGTTCTTCCAGCTTCATCAATCGCCTGTAAGACACCGATAGAAGTTTCATCGTCCATGGAGTAAACGGCGTCAATCTTATTATTACTTGTTAAAATATCAGCAAAATCCTTCAAACCATCTTCACGTGTAAACTTTGTAGCATACGTCGTGATTTTCATATCTGGTGCAATTTCTTTCATCGTATCAACGAAACCTTTTTTCCTTAACTCGGATACAGAACCTGAAGTCGGTACTTCAAGCATGACTACATGGCCATCTTTTCCAATTTTATCTACAATGTATTTCGCACCTTGGATCCCCATGTCTTCGTTGTCCCCAGACACACGATACACCCCATCAGCATCTATGACAATATCAAAGTTTACAACTTTAATACCTTCATCTAGTGCCTTCTGGATAGGAACTTCCATCCCTTCCCACTGTGGAAATGCAACAATCGCTTCTGCTCCCCAGGTCATCAAGTCATCTAATTGTGAAGTCATTTCTTCAGCATTAGTACTCGTTTGGATTTGATACTCAATGTCATTTGTAAGCTCTTTAGCACGAGCTTCGGCATGATATGCAACCGCAGCCACCCAACCATGAGTAACAGCTGGTGCTAAAATACCAATTTTGTGCTTTTTACTACCCGAATCAGATCCCCCTGAGTCCGAACCAGAACCTGAATCAGCGCCTGAATCTGTTGACTTTCCACCGCATGCGGTAAGAAGTGGAACCATGATCAATAAAAGTAAAGCGATTACATTTAAAACCTTTCTCATTGAAATATCCTCCCCTTTTTATTAATCTGCGAGTCTATATGTAAATATTTTTGAAACCGCTTTTAAAACAGGCAATACTACCTACCTGAAATTATGTACGTTACATTAATTATATGATATATGGATATAATTGTAAATTAGTTTAACGATTTTAAAACTATATGACATATGTCTCCGTTACCAACCATTATTCTTATCACTTTTTTGTCACAAATAGATGACTATTGTGACATTTTCATGTTTTAATGCGAATTCTAGTAAAATTTATGTATAATAAGAAAGTAAAATTTTTAGGTAAGGAGGATACATAACAATGGAATGGGTATTAGCCATTTTGTTTGGTGCAGCTGTGTTGCTGCTCATTTTGTCGTTTATTAAATCAATGAAATCATCATCAAATTTGGAAAAACAAATAGATCAGCTTTCATATTCTTTAATGGATGATGTACATCAGCTAGAACAGAAAGTTAGAAATCTTGAGATAGATGCCGAAATCACTGCACAAGAAGCTGGTGTATTACCGGGATCTTCAAAGCAGCGCCTCTTGTTGCGCGACGTGCTCGACTTACATAAGCGAGGCTATTCATTTGATAGCATTGCAGCGAAAAAACAGTTGCCTAAGAATGAGATAGACCGTTTGCTTGCCCCCTACATAAAAGCAAAGGATGAAAGGAGCAAAGTTGCCAATGACATCTAAATCAATGCGCAGCTTTGCCATTGGACTAATTGTCGCGGCAAGTATGTGTGGCGCGGTATACTATTTCGGTCCTAATGAAGCAGAAAGCGCACAAGCAGTAGAAAAACCATCGTTAGATGAGATGAAAAACATGCTAAGTTCTGAAGGCTATATCATCTATTCAGAAGATGAGTGGCGTGAGCAGGAAGCTGCCTCTAAAGCAGTTAAAGATAGCGCAAAAGAAAAAGATAAAGAAGTAACAGAAAAAGTAAAAGAAAAGATTATATACCGTACGATGATATCCGTAACCTCAGGCATGACAAGTATTGATGTTGGTGAAGCTCTTGAGCGAGCACACATCATTGATAGCAAGATGAAGTTTTTTAAAGAAGTTGAAAAAAAAGGGTTGTCGAAGAATTTACGTCCTGGTACATATGAAGTAGAAAGCGGAATGACGATGCAAGAAATTATATCGATCATCTTTAAATAGCCTTATTTTGAACGATTAAAAAGCCACATCAAATGGCTTTTAGTCGTTTTTTTATTACTCACAAAGGGGCGAACTATTTTGAAAGTACAATTTTCCAAATAAAGGCCAGTGCACATAACCACTAAAGAAGCACATCCTCACTTGCTCGCTCCCCTATCTGTTTTTAACTAAATAGTAATGACTATCCATTTTCTGAATCACGATTTGATCATTGATTTTAAGATGTTCCATACTAATCACACTTTAACATAATTATGATAGATAAAGCGGTGTATCCCTTTTCTCAACAGGAATAAAACAAGCACCTCCTCAAGAAGGTGCCTACATACGAAATCGTTCAATCACATTCCCCAGATTTTTAGCCAGATCATCTAATGAACTAGCTTCCTTTGCTACTTCGTCAATAGAAGCAATCTGTTCTTCCGTGGAAGAAGCAACCAATTCCGTGCTTGCTGCTATTTGCTGAGAAATGGCAGTAATTTGTTCCATACTCCCTACCATATCTTTCGCTCTATCACTTACATCATTAGCTACACTTACAACTTCTTTTGCTTCCAGTAATACTTTTTCAATGGCAACCGCAATGTCATCAAAGGCTATTTCTGTCTTTCCAACCATGTCCATGCCGTCAGTTAATACTTCTGCTCCCCTTGTCATTGATTGAACAGCTTCTTCGGTCTCTACTAAAATCGTTTCAATAATGTGGCGAATTTGGATAGCAGATTCAGCTGTTTTTTCCGCGAGCTTTCTTACTTCATTTGCGACAACTAGAAAACCTTTTCCATGTTCTCCCGCGCGAGATGCTTCAATGGTGGCATTAAGAGATAAAAGATTCGTTTGATTAGCAATATCACTAATTAAGTTTACGATTTGATCAACTTGGGCTGACTTTTGCCCTAATGAATAGATTTTTTCTGCCGCAGCATTGACTGCCTCTTGGCAATAAGTCATGTGTTCTACTGTTCTATGAACCAATTGATTTCCATTATTCGCTTTCTCATCTGCTCCACGAGCCGAAACCTCAACAGTACGAATAGATTGCTCAACACGATGAATGCCAGCAGATATTTCAGACATAATCTCCGTCCCTTGTATAGCTGATTGAACTTGATTATCCATACCAACAGCAACTTCTCCTACTGCTGCTGCAATTTGTTCAGTTACATGCTTGGCATCATGGGAAGCCGCTCGCAAGTTCCCGGAAGTTGAAGTTACGGAGAGTGTACTTTTTTCTAAGTGACCGACTAACGTATTCAGGCTTTCAATCATATGGTTAAAACCAAAAAAGAGTGTTTCAATTTCTTTGGAATTGGAATGCTGTTGAATTTTCCCCTGAAAATCTCCTTTCGCTACATTCTCCATTGACCGTTTTAAGGTAGAAATAGAGGATACCATTTTACGGATGATGAAAAATACTAATATACTTGCAATCAAAATAGAAATGAGCGTCATCCCAATTGTAATGTTTCGATATTCATGAACTGGCTGTAAATAATCGCTATCATTCACTGCGATTACATATAATGAATCATCCATTTCAAATTGATACGCTACAGAAATGGTTAACCCATCAACATGAAATACCCCCTGTTTTTGTTTATACATGTTGTCAATTTCTGCTTTATGTATCGTAGGGATTTCACTTTTAAATCCACTAAATGGAACGAGCCTCCCTTCTTTTGTAATCTGGAATTGCATCGGTTTTCCATTGCTGAGTTTATACGAGTTAGCATTTTGTTGTAGAGCATACGCCAGCTTCCGATCAAATTCTTTCTTTGAAACAGTTGATTTCAACATTGTTATTTTTTCAGTTAAAACCTCTGCAGAAGAACGGAGCTGCTGTTCCATTGCATAGATAGTTAATTGCTTGTTTTTTTCATAGCTTACATACGCAATGCTGATAGAAGACAAAGAAATGACTAAAATAATCGGAAATACTAATAGTGTCTGCAAACTAAACTTCCAATTTTTCACTATTACTAGTAATTTATTCATGATGTTCACTCGTTTCTTCACATAATTAACTGCCGTATAGTTCTATGTAAAAGGACTTTATTCCTATTACCAATTAAAGACTATTATGATTAATTTAATGTGAAGACTTTGTAAAGATTATGTGTAGAATGATAGGTGTGGATATGCCTTGTTGATTTACAGTCTTCTTCATATATAACTCTAACAACTGGACATATTCATTGAGACAAAATCAAAATTTCATGTAAAAAGAATGTGAGGAAGAAAACATGAATTTAAACAATTTCACAGCCCAAATAAATAAAACAATCCTTGATAGAGGATACGATTATTACCTAGAGGGAAATATTATCGAGACTTATACTCATGGAAACGATGAATATGTATTTATAGTTGAAGGAAGCGATGATTATGAGGTTGTCATAAAGCTAGAGGAAGATGGAGAAATTATTTATTCAAATTGTGATTGCCCTTTTGATTTTGGACCTATTTGCAAGCATCAGGTTGCAGCGTATTTCGAATTACTTGAACTAATAAATAGCAAGGAAGTCCATGAGATTGAAAAACAACCTAAATTAATAGACGTATTAAACCATCTTTCCACAGAAGAATTAATAATCATAATAGAAGAAATAGCTCAAAAAGATAAGGTACTAAAAAACAATATTTTGTATAAGTACGGCAAAAGTAATGATGAACATGAAGTAGAAAATTGTAAAAATCTTATCAGATCCATTGTAAATAAACATATAGGCAGACAAGGCTATCTTACATACAGAGAAACATATTGGTTCACGAATGAAATGGCAGAAGTCTTAGAGAAGGCTAAAAACACCAATAATCTCCTATTATCTTTAGATATTGCATTTTTACTATTAAATGAAGCAATTGAAGCCTTTCAATATGCGGACGATTCTGACGGAGAAATAGGTATTTTAGTAACCGAGACAATTGAGCAAGTAAGAGAAACCGCATTTGCATGTAATCATTTAGATATTTCGATAAGAGAAGAAGCTTTTAATAAAATTTTATTTCAATCTGATAACCATGTTTTTGACGGATGGGAAAATTTCAGGATTGACTTGTTAGGAATATGTACAGAGTTTGCTGATCTTCCTATACTTAGGACGAAATTAAAAATGAAAATTGAGGAATTAATGGACGGTCATTTTACACAATATGATAAAGAAAGCTTGCTTCAGATTTTATTAGGCATGACAGAAAAATATGGAACGAAAGAAGAAGAAGAGCTATTTATACATGAAAACCTCATGTACACCTCGTTTAGAGAATCATTTATTAATAAACAACTTAAAGAACGAAACTATCAAAAAGTAATAGAACTTTCTTTAGATGGTGAAAGGAAGGACAAGGACCTTCCTGGACTACTTTCAAAGTGGAAAAAGATAAGATATACAGCTTATAAAGGTCTCGCACTTAAATCAGAACAGGAAAAGTTGGCAAAAGAATTATTGCTTAGCGGTGATTTTGAATACTATTTTGAGCTAAAAGAATTAGTTGGGGGAGATAAAAAAGCATTTTATGATGCTCTGAAACAAGAACTAAAAGAAGAAAAATCATGGCGGGTTCAATCTATATATCTTCAACTCATAAAAGAGGAGAACGATTTGGATGAGATTTTGGAATTTGTAAAGTTAAATCCAAATAGAATTGAAGAGTACTCTGATAGGTTGGTAAAAACATTTAAAGATGATGTTATCAATATTTATACAAAATATATAAAAGCTGCAGCTAGTTCTGCGTCAAATCGAAAAGAATATCAAAATGTTTGTAATAAACTTAAGAAATACAAAAAAATAGCCGGGAATGAGAAAAAAGAAGAATTAAGAAATGAATTGAGGTTATTATACGTAAGAAAACCAGCATTTTTAGACGAAATAGGAAAAATTACATGAAGAAAAGAAGTAACTACACGGTTTAGTATTATATATTTCAATGCCCTACGCGATTAGTGAAAGAATTAAAACTTTATCATAAGGTGTATTCTATGTATTATATGAATATACTAACAAGAGAAGTGCTAACACACTTCTCCCATGCAACTATTACCGTAAGGGTGGTAGTTGTCGTTATTAAATCTTTCTATGAGAACCACCCTATTGCTTGCAAGTGCTGGGTGGTTTTCTTTTTATCATTTACGGTTTTACGAAAGATGAATACCGAACTTTCACAGACAATACCTCTCACAATTCCGCGAATGATTTCAAGAAATGTTTCCATGACTATCACCTCCTTTCCTATAAGGAAAGAAGAGCAACAACCAACCACAAAATAAGATGTTGTGTACTTGCTAAATAATACTAAATCTTTATATTGTAAAAATACAAATAAGATATTCCAGTCTACCCTTTTATAGATCCCGTAGTCAGTCCATCAAGTAAGAAACGTTGAAAAATTAACGATAGTAAAACAGGTGGAAGTAAAGCAAGTACTCCGCCACTCATCATTAAACCAAAATCAACTGTAAAACGTCCTAAAAACTCTGTTATTGCAACCGGTAAGGTCTTCGCTTGTGAACTGCTAGTTAAAATAAGAGCCATTCCAAATTCATTCCAAGAACCTAAAAATGCAAAAACTCCTGTAGCAAATAATCCAGGTGTAGATACAGGAAGAATCACTTTAAAAAGGGCACCAAATCTACTCGTCCCATCTATTAAAGCAGCATCTTCCAAGTCCTTTGGAATGCTTTTAAAGAACCCTCTCATTACCCAAATTACAAAAGGTAAGGTAAATGTAGTATGAATTAGGATCAAAGCAATCTTTGTATCTAATAAATTTAAATTTTTAAATATAATATAAGTTGGCAACATGATAGCGATCCCGGGAATAAGTTGAGTGAACAAAAATAAAACAACTATTTTATCTCGAAACGGAAAATTTAACCTTGCAAATGCATAAGCCCCAAAAGAACCAAACACTAGACAAACTAAAGTTACTATAGCAGCTACTACAAAGCTATTATACATTGATATTCTAAACTGTGAGAAAATGTCATTTCCGCCATCGCCTGCGCTTAAAATTTTTATATAATTTTTAAAATTTGGTTCCGATGGAAACCATTTAAGCGGAATACTCGTTACGTCTTTAAGAGACGAGATACTTGTTATAAATACCCATAAAAATGGAGCAATAGTAAAAAAGATAAGTACTGCAACTAAAAAGTATTTTATTATTTGATATAATAATTTTCGCCGTTTCATTCTATAGATGCCCCTCCTTAAAAACTTTCATTCTGATCTAGTTTTTTTACATAAATAAAGACAAGAATAAGAATGAAAAATGTAATGACATAGCTTCCTGCAGCACTATATCCGAAGTTGGCAAATTCAAATCCTTCCTTATAAAGATAATAACCAACTACTTGAGTTGCATTTGCCGGTCCACCTTTTGTAAGAACATAAATTAAATCGAAAATTCTAAAAGAGTCTATCGTTCTTAAAACAAGTAAAACCAATGCGATAGGTGTTAAAAGAGGTAAAGTGATCCTTCGAAAAATAGATAATGCATTTGCACCGTCTACCCTAGCAGCTTCATATAACTCACTTGGAATAGATTGTAAAGCTGCTAAAAGTAACAATGCCACAAACGGAAAGGACTTCCATACATCAGCAAGTATAACCATATTTACAGCCAAAAATGGATCTGAGAGCCACGCTATATAGTCTTTTGTAATACCTAATTGTGTTAAAGCCGCATTTAATACACCATAATTAGGATGTAAAATCCATTGCCAGATTAATCCGTTAATGACTCCCGAAATAGCCCATGGTATTAGAAGGATCGAGCGAGCTATCCCACGAAATTTAAAATGCTGATTAAGAATCAACGCAGCAATAAGCCCAAACAACAAGCTTCCGATTACACTAAAAATAGTAAAATAACCTGTCACTTTCATACTTGACCAAAATTCAGCATTTTTAAGAATGTCAGTAAAGTTTTTTAAACCTACAAACTGCGGACCTATCCAAGGCTTAGTTAAATTCAAGTTAATAAAACTTAAGTATATAGAATATATAAAAGGATACATGAGCAAACCGAGGACCAAGATAATAGTAGGTAGTAATAATAAGAAAGCAAATTTACTTTCTGACATTAACTTTTTATGGGATTTGTCTTGATTGGTCTTTTTGTTATTTATTTTAGTTTCTTTTGTTAGTTCTAAATTCAATGAGGCCCCTCCTTTAAAAGGGCTCTCATGTAAAGAGCCCTTATCAAATAAAACTAGTTTTCACTAATAATTTTTAATGTTTTTTGAGTTGCATCTTCTAAAGCTTGTTCAGGAGTTTTCTTTTGTGTTAATGCATTTTGCAGTTCGACCTGCATCATAGATGACCATTCTTTATACCAAGGTACTGCTGGTCTATTCACAGCATTTTCTCCTTGATTAATAATATCTTGCAAAGCTGGCACCTTTTCTTTTACTTCTGGGTCTTCATAGATACTCTTCCACCCTGGGAACATTCCATTTTCTAATGTAGCCCGTTTTGAACCTTCCTGACCTGCAATATACTCGATATATTTCCAAGAAGCCTCTTTATTTTTAGAACCAGAAGAGATGGAAAATGCCATAGGACCTGAAATAGTCGCTGGTTTTACTTCATATGGCATAAGTGAAGCTTCAATTTGTCCTACTACCTTTGACTGTTCTTCATTATTTAATTCAACTGTTGGAATTCCCCATTGTAATTCAAAAGCAATATCACCAGCTGCCATTGCATCTCCTACTGGACCTTCAGAAAATGTAAGTGATGCAGGATCAACAATTTTATATTTATGAACCATATCCACCATTAATTGTAATGCTCTGATACCGTTTTCATTATTAAAAGTAGGATTGGCATCTTCATCAAATAATGTGGATCCCATCGAAGCAGCTATAGCTGTAAAATCGCAAATTAGTGCTTCTCCTTGCAGCCAAGACCAAGATGAAGCATATTTGACTAGACCTTGATCTTGTAAACTTTGGCTAACTTCTATAAACTCATCCCATGTTTTAGGAGGTTCATTAAAGCCACCCTTTTGAAGTATTTCTTTGTTATAAACGAATGACTTCCACTCTGACGCGTAGGGTAACCCATACCACTTGTCATTATAAACAACCGCACTTTTTGCAAATGGAAGCAAATCCTCTTTCATTTCCTCGGTAATCCATTGGTCAACAGGCTCTACCCAACCAGCGGCTACATATTGAGGGACATCAATAACATCGGTTACAAATATATCGTAACTTGCTCCCCCAGCTAAGAATGAATTTACTAATTTTTGTGTTTCCTGCCCGTATGGCACCGTATCCCTTTCGATTTTAATGCCTGTCTGTTCTTCAAATTCTTTATTTACTTTAGCCCAGTAGCCCTTTTCGTCTGGACCACCAATCGTACGAAGGACAACTCCTTCAAATTCCTTGCCACTATTTTTCCCACCTGAATCCGATGTTGTTCCACTGCCTGAACAAGCAGTTATTAAACTAATTGTTAAAAGTAATGCTATTAATGACAAAATTCGACTTTTCACTTAATAGTCCCCCTTTTTAAATAATAAAAAATTATCCAAAAATTTAATTCAATAAAATACCATGACTTTATAACTCCTCCTATAATTGTTTTACACAAGAAAAGCGCAAGGTGCCCGTAATCGCCGACAAGCAAATGTTCTGAGACGCAAAAAGTCGCTCCTTGACTTTTAGTGGCGCTGGTATTTGCCTCCAGCCGATGGCGCCTAGAGTTGGACAGCAAAAGCCTAGATTCAAAAATTTATACTTTCTTATATTTTTAAAAAGAATCTGTTCCCCAAAAATTATAAGGCACTGCTGGAAATAGAATATTTAATAATTTATCATCCATATATCCTTTGATATTTATGTTCCCTGCACCATTAAATAGCATGGATATGAATTCCCTTTCATTAAATTTCAACAATTGATTATAAGCAATATGTTCAGAGGGATCTTTTATGTTTACAGCGTCCCCTTTAATTTCTAGTAAAATCTCTGAGTTACCACATTCAATTAGATAGATACAGTTATCTATCTCTAGTCCCAACTTTTTTGCAGAGTAAATCCTTTTAGTTAGTACATTCTTTATTTTTACTAATAACCCTTTTAAATTAATTACTTTCCACATTTCTGAAGTTACTATTTTTTTTTCTGCCCCCCATCTTTGAAAATAGTGAGTTAATAAATGATTGGGAGCAAATGTTATACGTATTTGTTTGTTTCTTTGAACATCCTTACACATTTCTTTTAATAAAATAAAAACCGCATTTTCATGACCTTTTTGAAAACAACACTCATTTATCACTAAAATGTCATCTCTATTACTAACTCTTAAATAGGCAACTACTTTTTCATGGCTTTTAGCAACTAAAAATTCTGAAGGGTTTTCGTGTCTCCATTTAAGCTGACCGTCCCAATAGTCACTTGATCTTATCCATGTACCAATATAATTCTGACAAAAGTCTTGATATAGGTCTTTTATTTGATTCAAATCAGTCTTAGCAAATTGTTTAATATCATATTGTGAATCCGGCATAAATTCAGGAATATTCGAAATACCCAAGCTATAAGAATATACCGGTACAGTACCCCAGCCAACTTTCTGATAAAATGGATTGATATCTGTAAAAAGTAAGGATAAATCATAACTATTGGATTTCATCCAATCAGTTTGCCTTCTCATAATTGTCTGAGTGAGACCTCTCCCTCTATATTCCGGAAGGGTTCCTACACTTCCAATCCCGCCTACCTTTAGCATTGAATTCTCAAAAGTAATATTATAGGGGAATATTTGTACAGATGCTGCTATATTTCCATTGACCTTTGCTATCCAAGTTGTATTCATATCATAGGAATTGTCATAATCTAAGCGCTCTTGGAAAAATGACCTATCTTCCCGGAAAACTTGCCCCCAGATATCGTATGCTTTATTTAGTTCGTCTCTATTTCTTACAGCTCGAACTTCTATTTTCTCCAATTACTTGTTCACCTCTCTTCACATAATTTCAATTAGCTTATTATTTGATTGTCAGGCACTAAACAATTAGAAATTGATAGTGCCTGGTATAACTACTTCCACTCCAATTTCGGCAAAATATCCTTCTGCAACTCACACATCTCGTCAATCATGGCGCATGCTTGGTAATAGCTTGGCGCTTGTGGATCTAGAAGAATAGCTTGCAATAGTTTTGTTTTCGACTGTTCTACAAATGCCTCAAGCAATAGTTTATGAATGGTTCCTTGAATATGAATCGTTCCAATAATCGCAGTAGGTAGTTCAACGGTCATTGGGACTAATTTAATTCCTTGTCCATTCACAATGGCCTGCGTTTCTACTACCATATCGTCAGGAAGTCCTTTGATGGCACTATTATTTTGCATATTTACTGAGTTTAATTGAATTTCGTCGTCGAAAAAGATAGCCTCAATAATTGGAATTGCATATTCATTACTTTTTTGGACTTTATCTTTATCAAATTTAAAAGTTTCTTCAATCCATTCTTCTTGCGTCATATCTTCTGAAAATAACCCTTTATCCAAGGAATGACCACTCGCACAATATATAAAATCCGGTACTCTTGAATCTTTTTCCCATAATTTTTCTCTAATTGGGTCATAACGATACTGTAACGCTAACCCTGCGTAAAAATCACCAGCGTATGAAACGTACTCTCCAATATGGTTTGTACCAGGATATGGATAGTAACCGTACGTATGATACATCGTTCTAGAAAGTGAGATATGATCAAATTGGGCTAAGCGGTCTGCTTTCTTTTCTTTTTCATAAAATAATGGATATAAATCTTCGCCTGTTTTCTTGTTCCAAATTTTTGTAAAGAAGCCAAAGTGATTCAAGCCCCCACCTTCAACTCCAATATCCTCAATATCCATTTCTAAAAACTGAGAAATCTGGTCGATTCCCATATCTAATCCATGGCAAAGACCAACAATTTTTATGGATGTTAATTTCGAAATGGCTTCCACCAGCTTCGCCTCAGGATTCGTGAAATTAATAAACCAAGCATCTGGACAAACCTTTTCCATTGTTTTAGCAATTTCAAGCATAGGACCAAGATTTCTTAATGTATGGAACATAGAACCAGGTCCACCATTTTCTCCGTAAATTTGCTTACTTCCATAGCGACGAGGAATATGAAAATCTTGAGACCAGTAAAAATATCTGTTAACCTCAATCGCAACAATAACAAAATTAGCATCTTTAAGAGCTTCTTCTAAATTCGTTGTTTGTGTAATGTGTGCTGGATGTGAAAATGAAGAAAACATTTCTGTAGCATATTTGTAAGTTCTATTTATATTTTCTTCAACAATATCCATAAGAGTGATTTCCAAATCTACTTGATTTTTTAATCGATCCGATAACACCATGTCTTGAAGGGCTCCTAAGGCAAAAGATAAACTCCCTGCTCCAACTAATGTTACTTTCATCTTTTTCATACTCATCATTCCCCTTTTGATTTTTCCATTGCTATATTACCTGCCCCTATTATTCCTGCATCGGGACCAAAGTTGGTCATTACAATGTTTATTTTGCCTCTTAAGTTGAGGAGCAACTTTTTTTCAGCACTTTCAATAATTTTTCCAATTAACCATTGATTGTTGTAAATGACCGCTCCTCCAAAAACAAACATATCGGGATCAATCGTTTGCATTAATGAAGCAATGGCACTTGAAAAGTGTTCAATCCATAGTTCAATAGTTTCTACCGCATTTTTATCTTTTGCTTGATATTTTTCAAACAATAAACTTGTTGTTGCTTCATTACCATACAAATTTTTACTAGCGTGTTCTAGAGCTTGACCACTACACAAGGATTCTAAAGATCTATCAAAGTTGGAAACAATCATACTTCCAATCTCACCTGCATAGCCATGAGCTCCATGAAATATTTTATTGTTTAAAACAATGCCACTTCCAATTCCTGTGCTGATTGTTATGTACATTGAGTGTTTATACTCTTTAGAGGCTCCATACCTTGCTTCTAGTAACGCAATAACATTTACGTCGTTCTCAAAATAAACAGCATAGCCTGGAAAAAAAGAACGGATTTTTTCAACACTCATTTTTTCTAGAAAAGGGATGTTGGTGGCATCAACAATAAATTCTACATCCTCTCTCCAAGGAACTGGCATAGCAATCCCTATCTTATTCGCTTTTCCATCAGGATCTACCCTGCTGATCATTTCTCTAATGTATGTAAACATGTCATCTGCATCACTAAATTGATTTTGTAATGCTGTTTCTTTTCGAACTAACTGAAGATTCTCGTCAAGAAAACCGACTCGTATATTCGTACCCCCTATATCTACTCCAATCACACCATTACACATTATTTGGACTCCTACTAATATACTTCGCTGCATCCATATCTAAGTAGAAATCGATATGATCGTAACCAAGAAGCTCTTGAGCTGGCAGATTCGCTTCTTGATTAGCAAAAATTTCCTTTACTATGTCAGCCTTATGTTCTCCCGTGATCACGACAATAACCCGTTTACTGTTGATAATTTGCTGTAAGCCCAACGTAATTCCTTCCTCTAAATGCGTCGGTTGATTGAAGTATTTTTGGGCGACTGTCTTTGTTGTTTCCGATAGTTTTACAATGGAGCTATGATTTAAAACTGGATACCCCGGCTCATTTAACCCAATATGTCCGTTCATTCCGACACCCATTAAACTAAACGTAATCGGGTATTCTTCAATAAATCGATCAATTCTTCTACATTGTTCCTGTAAGTCTTGTGAAGTACCATTAAAAAAATGAATTTGTTCTTCATCTAATTGCAATAACGAAAATAAATCGTTGTTTAGCATTTGATAGCAACTTCCTTCAGAATCTCTATCAATTCCCACCCATTCATCTAAACTAACAATTTTAAGCTTCTTCTTTTCGTTATCAACGTTTTCTGCAAACTTTTGATAACCTTTTTGGGGTGTACTCCCTGAGGCCAAACAAAAAACGGGATTTTCATCCTTCATTAAATTATGGTTCATTTCCTCAGCAATTTTATTTGCAACTTCCTCTGCACTTTCAAATATCTTTATCATTATGTTCACTTCCCGAAATTACTTTTAGTATCTCCTGTTGAAGCATTAGAATAGCCGCTCCGAGTGCGGTTGAATGTTCTAAATAACTGACTGATATATTCGGAGACCATTCTGTATATTGTTCTACATATTTCTTTGTATGGTCTAAAATAGCATCAGAAAATAATGCTATCGTCTTTCCACCTATTATGATTTGATCAATATCCAATATACTGATAATGCTCGTAATGGCTAATGCGAGATTTTTAGAAATAAGGTCGATACAAGCTTTTATGTCGTAATCAGAACTCAAGTCGAAAGTTTGATGTAGGTTTTTAATTCCTATCTTACTTTCCAGCCACCCGACGGAAGAAGGATCTTTCTTATAATTCTCATCAAAACACAAATATTCCAATTCTCCAGCACTAGCATTAAATCCTCTGTGCAGTTTTTTGTTTATAATGATGCCTGCACCTATCCCATCCCCTAACGTGATATGGACTAAATCCGTAGAAGCAGTTCCGTTATTCTCTAAATTTCTAAATTCAGCCACCGTTGAAGCATTAACGTCGTTCTCAAGAATGATGGGCAACTGTACTTTACTTGTTAAATTCCTAATGATTTCCTCATAGTAAAAGTCCTGTTCCTTATATTCTTTTGTTTTCATTCTTATTGTCTTTTTTCGAGTATTAATTGCTCCATCTACGCCAATTCCAATTCCCAAAACGACACTGTTTAATTCTGATGCTTTTGTCTTCATTCGATTAATGATTTTTTCAAAAATCTCCGAAAAATCTTCATGATAAAATGGAATTTCCGTTTCTAGAGAATATGTATCGATCACTTGGCTATATAAATTTACGAGGACGGCAGTGATCTTATTTCCTATTATTTGAACACCAATCGTCACATAACTGTTTTCAACAAATCGATAAACGGTCCTTTTTCTTCCTAGTCCGCCCGACCCTTCACGGCTCTCGCCAGTCGCCTTTAAGATTCCGACTGATTCAAAAAAATTAACTATTTTACTTACGGTCACAAAACTAATCGCTGTCTTTTCTGTAATCTCTACTTTTGCTAATTCTGGATGTTGCAGGAGGATATCGAAAATAATTTTTCTGTTTTCATCTTTAATATCATTCGGTAAGTAAGACTTCATTTCAGTGCTCCTTAAATACTAAACTACATTAATTAATAAACTTAAATAATTATCCAAAAAAATATATTGAACATTTAACTTATTTAAAAATTATTATATACATACTATTCTGAGTGTCAATATGATATCAACTAAATTTGGAATAATATTGGAATTTACTTTTGAATTACGCTTCATTCATAATGAAATCAGAATAAAAGTAGGTTTCATCGCGAATATACACCATATTCACGATGAAATCCATATAAAGCATGATTTGTGTCAGAAACCGAGTATCAAAATGACTTGATTATGTCTCAACCCACCGAATAAACGAGCTTTCCCGCTTTATATGTTTGCACTACCTTCACTCGATTTTCATTCCACTGAAAAACAACTAGATCCGCGGGTGCGTTCTTCCTTAGCCCTTCCAACGTAGGCAATCCCGTAAAAGCAGAAGGCCTTATCGACGCCATTTCCCATGCTTCAGATAAACTTGTTAACCCACTTTTATAGAGATGTGAGATTCCTTCTTTTAACATTTGTGCAGATCCGGCCAAGATTTTTGGATTGTCCTTTGTATGCAGCTTACCTTCGGGCGTTAAAACGACTTGACCGCCAATATGAGTGTCATAATGTCCGGGAGCAAGACCACTCAAATATACTGCATCACTAACTAACATGGAACGTTGACCTTTTACTTTCATTGCAACTTTTAAAAAAGATTCTGGAAGATGAAATCCATCAGAAATGAGACATGTCCACAAGTCATCCTGTGCTAATTGTTCCCATATATAGTTCGGATGGCGAGGCAGCATCAAGTGAGCTCCATTACCTAGATGAGTAGACATTTTGGCACCAGCTGCAACGGCCTCCCTTATTTGTTCAGGGGTCGCGGCAGTATGTCCTATTGAAACAACAACACCGCTCCCTACACATTTCTCGATAAACTCAACAGACTCTGGCCACTCTGGTGATAGGGTAATAATTTTAATTCTCCCGTTTGCCGCTTCTTGCCACCTTTGAAAAAGCTCCCAATCAGGTGCCTTTACGAATTCTTTCCCATGTGCCCCTCTAGGACCATCCTCTGGTGAAATGAATGGACCCTCAATATGTATCCCTGGAATACATTTTCCAATAATATCATTCTTTTCACATACCGAAGCTATTGTTTTCACAGCTTTTTCTATAGTATCATCGCTATTCGTGATAATTGTTGGATAAAAGGAAGTGACCCCTTCTTTCCATAATGCTTCAGTAATTTGTGTAACAAGATCTTCTGTAAATGGTAGAGTATTAAAGTCATAGCCGTGATACCCATTAATTTGTAAATCAACGAGCCCTGGTGCTATGTAATAAGGAGAATCGTTATTTTCACCAGAGATATTACTTATTTTTCCTTCATCAATCGTGACAGAAATGGATTTGCCTGTTGCAAAGTGAACTCCTTTTATTGTCATCTTCATTTGCCATACGATTCCTTATCTAAAAAAAGGATACAACTTGGATGACGGCGTAAAATGGTCGCAGGATTTTCCGTAGATATTGGCCCTTCCAACACTCCTCTTACCGCTTGCCTTTTTGTAGGGCCAGGAACAATACAGAATAAATGTTTTCCTGACATTAATGCTGGAATCGTTAAAGTAATCGCGTGAGTAGGCACGTCGTAAATTGTTTCAAAACAACCATCATTCACCTGTTGCTGTCGGCAAACTTCATCCAACTTAACAACTTTTATCAATTTAGGATCGTTAAAATCAGCGACAGGAGGATCGTTAAAGGCGAGATGTCCATTTTCTCCAATCCCTAGACAAACAATATCAATTTCCTCTTCCTGCATAAGTTTTTCATAGCGTAAAAGCTCATCATTCACATCACGTGAGCTGTCCATCAAATGTACGGTTCCCGGTTTTACTTCATCGAAAAGCTTCTCCTTCAAAAAGACCCCAAAACTTTGTGGAGCATTTGGCTTAAGTCCTATATATTCGTCCATATGGAATGAGACAACCCGAGTCCAATCAATCTCGGAATCTCTTTTCACCATTTCAAAAAATTCATTTTGAGAAGGTGCTGCCGCAAAAATCATTCGAACCGTATCCTGTTTTTCCAAAAGTTCTTTTATCTTAGCAGAAACCTGAATGGCAGCTGCTTTCCCTAAATCCACACGAGTCTCATATACCTGCACGACCAAATTTTCAACTTGTTCTACAGTAATACTCATTTTTCACACTCGATTCCCAATATTTTTTGCAAGCCTTCCAAAGTCATTTGAGTGCCCTCTTTTGCTGTACCACCTTCAGGTATATAATGCGTCTCAATCGTAAAAAGTCCTTCGTACCCATCATGTTTAAGGGCTTGAAGCTGGTCGATAAAAGGTACACTCCCTTCACCAATAGGAACACATTTTGATAGGCCGTTCTCATCAATGAAAGCATCCTTTAAATGAACATGACCAATAAGTCCTCTCACCTGATTGTATCCTTCTGGAAAAGCGGATTTTCCCCCGTATGCTTCATTTCCCGGGTCCCATAAAACCTTTAAGTTAGGCGAATCAACCTGCCGAACGAAACTAGCGACTTCAGATGCATAACCACCATTACAGGCATTTTCGTTTTCCAATAACAATAAAATTCCTTTTTCACCCGCAATTCTAGCAGCTTTCCTGAGATGCTCAATAATTTCTGCCTCGTATAATGAAGGATTTTCCTCTCTCCAAAAGGAAAATATTCTAATTTTATCAGCCTTTAATTTTTTACAGATTTCAAATACTCTTTCAAGTTTCATAAAATGATTTTCAACACTTTCCTCTTTTTGCCCGAACATATCTCCAGAAGCAACAGCTCTTGAAAGATCGAGAGCGCATTTGAAAATAGGTGAGGCGATTGCCGAAATGTATAATCCTCTTTTTTCAACTTCAAAAAGCAATTGATCTAATTCCTCATCGGAAAAATCAGCGATATTTTTACCATTTACCATCCTAATTTCTACATGTTTTAAGCCATTGCTTACTGCCCAGTCGAACGCTTCCGTTACGTTTTGTGATACCTCGTCCGTCAATACCCCGAGTCGATCAAAAATCAATGTTCTCACTCCTGTCTAAAGTTTCACGGTTTTTCCCGTTTCACGACTTTCATTCGCAGCCTCTAAAAATTTAGTAATCTCCAATGTTTCTAAGTTATTAATTGGGGACTTTCCGTATTTAAAAAATTGGATGATTTCCTCTAAAAGAGACGCATAATACGGTTTTTTATCAGCATTAACATCAACGTATTGTGTCCCATCTTCACGATGAATCAATGCGCCAAATGAAGAATTGCCTTTTCGATTTCCTCGAATACTTCCAATTCTGCCATCCTTCCATTCTCCAACAATCAGATCATGATCATCATTATTCATAACCGTTACTTTTTCGCATCCCGGACCTAACACTCGATAAAGCATTTCTACCGTATGAATTCCATACCAAAATAAGCCATGGGTTGGCTCCATTGCCAGTGGGCCATAGCAATCGACACCGAAAATATTACCACCTTCGCCATTATCAAGGGCTGTCGTTAACCCTTCTGAGTATCTTAGCGATGAACAACTCATTATAGGGGTCCCGAACTGTTCAGCTAATTGGATAATTTTCTTCGCATCACCTGACGAAGTGGAAAATGGTTTATCAATAAAAGTAGGTTTCTTAAACGATGCAATTCTACTAAATTGTTCAAGATGGACTCGACCATCAACAGACTCTAGCAAAATAGCGTCACTCTCTTCCACTACCTCTTCAGGAGTCTGAACAATTTTAACACAAAAATGGTCACGCATTTCTTGTGTATAGCCATCTACACGAGTATAGCTAAATTCCATATCTGACCCACCTGGGAACGCAACAATAACTTCTCCTCCTGCAACATGATGATCATGTTTAGGATCATTCAGGAGCTTTGTAAATGCAATAACATGTGAGGTATCCAGCCCAATCATTCCAATTTTGATTTTACTCAAGAGAACCAGCTCCCTTTAAGGATTTACTTTTACTTCTTTTCCTGTTCTCGAAGACTCATAGATCGCTAAAATTAAATCAACTGCTTTTCGCGCATCCTCACCTGGTACGAGAGGTTCACGATCCTCACGAACAGCCTGAATGATATCATCAACAAAAGCATAATGTCCCTCATCTGAAATTGCCTTTGGATCACTGCTTCCACCTTCACTGTCACCAACCTGTGGAATCGCTTCACCACTATCAAGAAATTCCCAATGTTTAAAGCCACTATCGGCAAAAATAATCGAACCATTTTCCCCATGTATTTCAAATCTTGTCTCTTGTCCAGGATAAACAGAAGTTGTCCCTTGAATGACCCCGAATGCACCATTTTTATATTTGACCGCAATTACTGCAGTATCTTCCACTTCAATATTTCTAACTAACGGAGCGGTGTAAGCGAATACAGATTCAACATCACCAACCATCCATTGGATAAGGTCAATTCCATGTACCCCTTGGTTCATAAGGGCACCACCGCCATCCAATTCCCAAGTTCCTCTCCAACCAGCACTCGCATAGTATTCCGGACTACGATAATATTTTAAATAAGCATCACCAAGGACAAGTTTCCCAAGCTTACCTTCTTGAATCGCTTTACGCGTTATGATGGCCGCATCCAACATCCTTCTTTGATAAACACATCCTAATTTCACTTTATTTTCTCTACACACTTTAATCATTTCAGTCATTTTTTCTTTCGTGATATCTAATGGCTTTTCACAGAGAACATGGATCCCTGACTTCGCTGCAGCAATCGCTACCTCCGCATGAAGTCCACTTGGCATACAAACGGATACGATATCAATCTCTTCTTCCTTGAACATTGTTTCATAATCGGTATATGTTTTTGAAACAGAAAATTCCTTAGCTAATGTTTCTGCCTTTTCTTTTCCAGTATCACAAATTGCAACTAATTCAGCTTCTTTATTAGCCGTAATCGCCTTTGCATGAAAAGGCGCAATCACACCAGCTCCAACAATCGCGAATTTCAATTTGGTGGTCATGAAAGACACTCCTTTATGTATTAGTTTGATATTTCTTATCTAAAAAAACGATAAATTAAAACGCTTTCCAAAATTGAACACTAACATTATGGTTAGGACTAATTATAAATCTATTCTTAAGTGCATTAGAAATGTTCCTCTTTATGACATTCTATTTCAAATGATAAAATCCTCTTAGTTTTCCTTAAAAAAGCCTAGGCTACCACAATTAGATGAATATCCTTTACTTTCCTGCGACTAAAAATATGGATTTTTGAAGGTATTCACCAGTTGCTCCTTTAAATATTAAACACCCCCATTCTAACAGGGGGTGCCAAAATTTCACAGATTCTCTTTCACAGTATTATTTGTCATTTAAAAAACTCAATAAAAAGCTAACTTTTTACAGAACACCGATCTATTAATCAACCCATCTCCGGAATCCATACCCGCATCTCTCCTGGCTCACGATTATCCCACGAATAGTAAGGAACCGCTGTAAATGTAAAAGGAGAAGCATCAGGTTTTACAGGTTTATAGAGTTTGTTATCCCAATCATTATCATCCATTACCATTCCCTTGCCTGTAATTTTAACAACTCCATCAAGGAGCTCAGGAATGTATTCTTCAACAAAACCGCTATCTCTACATATGCTAATTTTTTGAAGGGGTTCGATATTGTCAGTGGATTCTAAGCAATAGACAACAGGTCCTTTTTGGATTGCAATGTGATTTATATTTTGACGAACTTTTGGATTTGAATAAAAACGTTGAGCTGGCATGGCTAAAATGAGCTTTACTGTATCATCGTTTGTCCATTCTTTTTCAATGGTTACGTATCCTTTATCAAGCTTATCTGCGATTTCAACATTCTCTCCGTTTACTTCCAAAAGCGCATCTTGACACCAATCGGGTATTCTCAATTTCAGTCCGATTTTTTCCGGTGTTCCTACTTCAAAATTAAAAGTAATTTCCCCATCCCAAGGATAGTTTGTTTTCTGGTGCAATACGACTTCTTGACTTTGAATGTTAAATTTTCCGCTTCCTTCTACATATAAATGAGTCGCGATTTCATGATCATTTTGGGAATATACATATTCACCTAATGAAGCTAGCAATCTCGCAACATTTGGCGGACAGCAAGCACAACCAAACCAATCCCTTCTATGTACATTCCCTAAACTTGCTAATGGATTTTCATAAAAGAATTTTTTCCCATCTAACGAAATTCCACTAATAACCCCATTATAAAGTGCTCGCTCTAAAGCATCCGCATATTTCCCATCACAGTCCAGCTGAAGGAGACGATGATTCCAAAAAACAACCGCAACGGCCGCACATGTTTCACCATACGCCGTTTCATTTGGCAAATCATAATCAAAAGTAAAACCTTCATTCGCACGCGTCGATCCTATTCCACCTGTGATATACATATTTTTATTATGAAGATTATCCCATAATCGTTCACACGCTTGAAGCAGGCTCTCATCTCCTAGTTCTCCAGCAAGATCAGCCATCGCAGAGTACATATATAAAGCCCTCACCGCATGCCCAACCACTTTATCTTGTTCCCTCACTGGTTTATGAGACTGATTATAAGCATTCTTATCTTGATGACTATTCATAAAAGGATCGAAAAATCCCGGCTGTATTTTTTTCTCTAAATCAAAATAATGAGGCTGTTTTCCCCTTTCATCAATGAAATATTGGCTCAATCGCAAATAATTTTCATTCCCTGTCACTCTATATAATTTAACCAAAGCTAATTCTATTTCCTGATGCCCACAGTATCCTCTCTTTTTCCCCTCTTCTAAACCAAACACAGTATCAATATAATCCGCGAACTTGCAAATAACATCAAACAACGTCCTCTTTCCTGTTGCTTTAAAATGGGCTATACCTGCTTCAATTAAATGTCCAGCACAATATAACTCATGTGCATCACGTAAATCCGTCCATCTTTTCTCAGGTTCAACAATGGTAAAATATACATTTAAATACCCATCCGGCTGCTGCGCCCCAGCGATTAAATCAATTACTTCATTTAATAGAGCGTCTAATTCTGCATCAGGATGTGTTGCCAAACTATAACTCGCAGCCTCAATCCATTTTGCTACATCGGATTCCCAAAAAATATGGGGTACAGGCTCCATCCCCGGTTTCCAATCTAGTTTGAACGCATCAATTCTTCCAGTAGCTTTACATTGTTCGTATTGAAAAGGAATTGTCTGTTCTCGATTAACCTCTATTCTTTTCGCCCAAAACGAATCATTAATTTTAACATCTACAAAAGAAAGCGGTTTATATTTTTTAAGCTGTTTTGTAATCATTCTATTTCCTCCCTACCCTCGAATAGTTTTACTAATTCTTGCCCTGGATTTCTCCAAATCTCAAATTATTCTAAAAAGCTCACTATATCTATAATTGTTTAGCGATAGCATACTCTTACCCTTTAGTTCCTGTCAAAGCTATTCCTTCAATAAAATAGCGTTGCATAAAGAAGAATAAAACAATGATTGGTGCGACAATCGTTGCAGATGCCGCCATTAAATATCCCCATTGGGCATTGTACATTCCTTTAAAAGAAGCTAGTCCCAATGCCAACGTAAACTTTGAGTCATCGTTCAAGTATATTAAAGGACCAAGGAAGTCATTCCAGGCGCCAATAAACGTAAATAGTGCAACTACAATAATCGCCGGCTTTGATAGTGGAATGATAACGGTAATTAATACTTTCAATGGAGAAGCACCGTCCATATAAGCTGCTTCATCCAACTCCCTTGGGATTGTTCTAAAAAATTGTCGTAATAAGAAAATATTAAACGCTCCACCACCAAACCATGCAGGAACTGTTAATGGTAAAAATGTGTTAACAGCACCAAGAGCTTTCCACCCCATAAAAACAGGAATGAGTGTAACTGCATAAGGCAACATCATCGTACTAAGAACACAAGCAAAAATAATGTCCCGACCTGGCCAACGTAATCGTGCGAAACTATAAGCACTAACAGTACTAGAAATCAAAACACCACTAACTGCAAAAAGTTCAATCGTCATCGTATTTAAAAAGTATTTATGAAATGGAACAATAGTCAGAGATTCAGAGTAATTACTCCACACAAAAGGTCTTGGAACCCATTCTGGAGGGAATGTAAAAATTTGCGCTGTACCCATTAATGAGCTTCTAATCAACCAGGCGAATGGAAACATCATGATAATACTTCCCGCGATCAAAAGGATATACACAAGGATTCGCCAAATGGAAATCTTCTTTTTTCTCCTCACCTTTATCATTTGAGGACTTGTTTTTTTGTTCAGACTAACATTGGATTCACCATTCATCACTTGTCACCACCTTCGTAATAAACCCAACTTTTAGAACTTTTAAATACGATTAAGGTTAAGAGCATAATGATTAAAAAGAGAACCCAGGCGAGTGCACTTGCATAACCCATTTTCGTTTCTTGGAAAGCAGTTCTAAACAAATAATATACATAGAACAAAGTAGAATTATTCGGCCCACCATTTGTCATAATATAAGCTTCATTAAAGACTTGTAATGTTCCTATTAAAGACATGATTAAATTAAAAAAGATGGTTGGCGTCATAGAAGGAATCGTCACATATAAAAGTTTATGAAACGCATTTCCTCCATCAATATCCACTGCTTCAAACAAATGAGTAGGAATTCCTTGCAGCCCTGCAAGAAAAATCACTGCCGAGTTCCCTATTCCCCAAGTACTCATTAAGATAAGTGAAGGAACAGCGGTTCTCTCATCATAAATCCATTGCAAACCTGGCATTCCCATCATTTTTAACATGGAATTAAACAATCCAAAATCAGGATTAAAAATCCATAACCATAACATCGTGCTAGCGATACTTGGCACAATAACGGGAAGGTAATAGATTGTCCGGAAAATAGATAGACCTTTTACTTTTTGATTGAGTAATAGAGACACAATAAAGGCTACTATTATTACAAGCGGAACACTTCCTAATGAATAGTACAAAGTGGCACCAAGTGATTTTTTGAAAAGAGGATCCTCGGTAATCATTGTTTTATAGTTTTCTAGGCCAATAAAGGTAAACTCTCCACCAATTTTCCAGTCCGTAAGGCTAAAAAAGAGTGAAGCAACCATTGGACCAAGTGTAAAAATGAGAAACCCTAGAATAGCAGGCAACGCAAGAATAATTCCCCATCTTCGTTCTGAAACATACAAACCTGATCTTTTGTTCTTCTTCACGTTCAAAAGTATCCCCTCCCTTTTAAAGAGACAGGAAGAAATACATTCCTCCTGTCCTAATTTTTAGCGCTCATATAAGCCTTGAAGTAAAGGTTGAACCGTTTTTTCAAGTTCATCTAACGCATCTTTTGCTGACTTTTTGCCTAGCCATATTGGATCTAAGCCTGCTCCAATGGCAGGGTCAATCTCGACAAAGTTTTTCAAGCTATAAGATGGACCTGGTTCAATATTATTCATTGTGTAGTCAACAACCGCTTCTTTAAATTCCGGAGGGTGTACCTCATTATTTATCCAGCTATCAATATATTCCTGTTCTGTATAGTATTTTTCTTCTAGCGGCATCCATAGTCCTTTCGCAAATAGATCCACTTCTTCAGGATTATTGTGGAATAGATAAAATTTCATCGCTTCATCAGGGTGCTTCGTATCTGCGAAAATAACGGTAGGAGCGCCGAATATGACGGATTTCGCTTCTTTATATTTTGGGAGAACCCCGATTCCATAATTTAATTTACTTTCACCAAAATCAAGGATATTCCAATGGCCATCAATCACCATGGCAACTTTTTTCGTTTGTAAAAGTACACTTGTTGCAGGCATGTTTTCTTTTTGTGTAGGAGTAGGCGCTACATGGTATTTGTACATTAAATCCTGTAAGTTTTGGAATACTTCCACTGCTTCAGGGCTATTAAGAGTGTACTTCGTTCCATCTTCGTTCGTAATTGCTCCTCCATTGCTAAGTAAAAATGGATACCAACCAGCCCACCAAGTTGGGAAGGAAATTCCATATTGTGCAATGTTTTTAGCATCAAAATCAGGACTTAGAGCATTTCTTCCTTGATTATCAAGCGTTAACTTTTGTGCAGTTTCAACAAAGCTTCCCCAGTCCCAAGCATTTTGTGCATCGGCAGGTGGCAAATCAACCCCTTGCTCTGCAAATAAATCTTTATTATAAAAAAGGCTCATAATTTCTCCGGCTGTATTCGTACCAATTGTTTTACCTTTATCAAAGTAATAGAAGGTTTCAGGGATACGATTTTTCAATTCATCAAATTCCAACATATATTGAGTAACATCCATAACCTTGCCTTCTTCAGCCCATTTTAATGCTAATCCTTCTGATAAATAGGCAACATCAGGTAAATCTCCAGATGCCATTAATGTATTTATTTTCGTACCATAATCATTCGGAACATGTTGTGCATCGACTTTTATATTTGGATTTTTTTCTTCAAAGGATTTTACCATTTTTTCAACAGCTTGCTTTTCAAATACACTTCCCCAATACATGAATTTCAGCGTAACTTTTTCACTGTCATCTTTACCTTTACTAGTCTTGGATGAATTGTCTGAGCTGCATGCTGCAATAAAAATACATAGAATAGAAGTAAGAATTAAAATCCATATTTTTTTTGTCATCACTACAGTTCCCCCTTAATATTCATTACAAGCCTTTAGACTACAGACCTACAGTTTTTTCATAACTTTGAAATACCACCTCCTCTAATTAACATTTATTCTCCATCGTTGAATCTCTTATGATTAACTTACAATCTACTTTTTTCTTTAGATTAGAACCTTGTTCACCTTGGATATGATCGAGCAATCGTTTCGCAGCCAATTTTCCCATCTTAAAAGTAGGTAATTCCACTGTCGTTAAACCAGGTAGTAATAATGTAGAAAAATCGGTATTATCAAAGCCCACCAACGAAATATCTTTTGGAATCCTCATTCCATGTGCTGCACAATACCGTATTACACCAGCGGCCATACTATCATTCGCTGCAAAAATAGCGGTAGGTCGTTCATGTCCCTTTAGAATATCTGCAGCCAATGAATAACCCGACTCACTTGACCAATCACCTGTTTTTATCCATTTTGGGAATATTTCAAGACCTTCACTTCGATGTGCTTCAATAAATCCATTTAACCTTTCAATCGAGGCATTCCAATCAATTGGTCCATTAATAAAACCGATTTTATGATGTCGCAATGTTAATAAGTGCATCGTCGCATCATATGCCCCTTGAAAATCATTTGGTATCACATAATCCTCAGCTAGATCTTGCGTATATCCATATACATAAGTGTGAGGAATATCCGGTGTCTTCCATTGAATTTCTCTGACCCAGGAACTTGCATAAATCAATCCATCAATTTGTTTTGGATTAAAAAGCTGTGTGTAGTCCCATTCGCTCTCATGTTCATACCTAATTTTAGAGATTAATATGGAATAATTTTGCTGATACAAATACTCTTCTATTCCACCAATCATAGAAGGCACAAAATCCATAAAATTATCTGTTAATACACCGATTGTAAAAGTTCGATTTTGTTTTAAACTTTTTGCAATAAAATTAGGCTGAAATTGATACTCATTAATAACCTCTTGTACTTTCGCTTTCGTTTTTGAGCTGACCGGTGCAGTGCCGTTCAACACATGAGATACTGTAGAAGGCGCAACACCGGCAATCTTAGCTATATCCCTGATTGTGGTCAATGTTCAGTCCCTTTCACTATTAAATAAAACCGATTTCATTAACTAATCCATTTAAAATGATTTTTCTATTAAATTAATTAATCATATCTATCAGTTCATCTATTAAAGCCACCATTTAGATAAAACCGATTCAAATTTGTAAGTGCCTGCACTATAACCATTTCACCAATCCCTACCTCAATACCGGAAACTCCCCAATCCTCAACCTCGCACACCCATATGGAACGAGTTCCATCGTCTCAATTGTGGCATTTTCATATGGTTTTGGATCTTTTGGCGGTGCTGCGGCTGAATTATGCTTCATCATCCAATTTGCAAGCAGTCTCCCTTTTGTCCGTAATCTGATAGGAGCGTGTTCTGTTTTAAATGGTTGATAGTGAATTTCCTCCATTTCCTCTACATCGAATTGTGCATTTTGTATTAATGCGTAACGCCATGCAGATGTCGGGTAAAGCTCCCAATCATGGAATCGTTCACGTTCATGAACTCGAACCCAATTTTCTTCTATCGGCAACACATATACGAGTGGCCCCCGGTTCACGCTGATCGCATAATTATTTCTTTCTTCTAATTGAACTTGCATCGGGAGCTTAATCTCAATCTGATCACTAGGATTCCATTCTCTTTCAAGACGAGCATATCCATTTTCAACGTGAACATATTGAACTTGCCCGTTAACCTTTATCTTTATGTCAGAGCACCAGCCTGGAACCCTTAATAAAAGCGGAAACGTTGCCTTTTCCTTTAGACTTACGTTAATCGTCACTAGTTCTCGGAATGGATAATCACTTTTGACGCCTAGTTCGATATCCTTCCCATCCGCTACTTTGGCTTGTACAGTACAAGGTGCATAGGAAACAGCTGCTAACCCACTATCTTGAGTTGCCATCCACAGGCTTGAAGTAAATTTGGGCCATCCTTGGTGCATATTTGCGGTACAACAACCAAAGTTCGGTTCCAACCCAAACATATTTGCATCAGGACCGTTCGACCATGGACGTTTCGCCAAATTACAAATGACTTGATTCACTTGCTGATCATATTGGTGAGAATCCCACTCTGGGGAAATTGTTGCAGGTAAGGCGTTAAAGGCTACTTTTTCTAAAATATCTGCAAACACCCCATCCCCTAATATTCGGGTTAGGTTTTCCATACTGAACATATACTCTACAACTGCACATAACTCCACACCTTGACTCGGATGGGTTCCTGATAACCATTCATCACCTGAAAACATCCCGTGTGCTTGACCATGGTACGTCATCAGACTTTGAATCCCTTTATATACAGCGTCCTTATCACTTTCATCACCAGTTTGTCGATAAAAAACAGCTGGTGTTTTAATCCCCATCGCCACATTAACAACATGCGTGCGGTGATTCCATTCCGTTTGTTTGCGCCAGTAAGGGAAATTTGCAAAAATATGATTCCAATCAATCGTTTGTGCTTGGACCATTTGAGCTAATTGAAGTAACTCGGAATCCCCCGTCCTCTCATATAACCAATGGATTGATAATAATAAATCCGCTCCACGTGCTTCATGCCATTCCTTCAAAGGATGATCGACAAGAGCCATTTTCAAATACGAAAAATACTTCACCATGAATGGAATGACTCTTTCATCTTTCGTCACTTCTTCATATTGGGTTAGCACTTTCAACATGATAAAATCTTGCCACCAGTCATAGTTGTCCATAACGTTATTTGCATTTTTTAAATATGTAGGTCCAAACGAGCCATCTTCTTTCTGGCTAGAAAACGTCCATTCTATCCAAGGTTTAACCTTTTCTATTAATCTTTTATCCTCTAAAAGATATGCCAATGGTAGGAGCCCATCTAAATAGTATGGACCGCGCTCCCAACTATCACCATCTCCTCCAAGCCAGCCATTGTTTTGCCCAACATCATCCCATTGCTCATCTAAATGACCGGAAAAACCATTCGCTTGTATTTCCAATTGATTTCTTAACCATCCAGAAGGCTTTATACTTCCTAGTGGCAATGATTGAAAAACGGTTTCTTTTAAGCCTTGATACGTTGTATGACTCAACATCTCTTCCCACCTTTGCCTTTTTCTATTTACCTATGAGCCCATTATATTGTTATAATGGTGGGTAAATAATGCAAAATTCAAACAATTTTTTGCACTATCGTAACCTTCTAACGGGGAGAAAAGACAAAATGCTACAATTAATCGCACCACCTTTACCGATCATATTAGGTGTTGGAGAAGATACATATTCAATTGGTCAATCTCATCCAAACCGAAACAAAATTGGAGTATTTGATTTACTTGTCGTAACCAGAGGTTGCTTAATAATGGGGGAAAACAAAAAAAAGTATCCAGTTGAAGAAAAACAGGCGCTTATCCTCTATCCGGATCGACATCACTATTCGGTAACACCATGTGAAGCTGAAACACATTTTTACTGGATTCATTTTGTTACGCCGAAGGAATGGATTGAAATCAACGAGGATTCGACTAGAAGAGGATATGATTTCGCAAAAACAGAACACAGGAATGCTTTCTCGGAACACCCATTTTGGATCACACTTCCAAAGCATGGAAATATTCAAAACTGGAGCATAGTTGACCTATTATGCAGGCAATTATTATCAATAGAAGAAAACATGAATTACTCGTGGGAATGGAAAAGACAAATACAATTTCAGCAATTATTGCAGGAATTAGCCAATACAAATAACTTGGCGAAATCTTCACCTTCAATGGCAGTAGCAGAACAAGCCGCCTCTTTTTTAAAGAAAAATTTTGCAAAGAAAATAAACTATAAAGAGCTGGGGGAATCACTTTGCTACCATCCTAACTATATTGCTAGATGCATGATTAATACATTAGGATTCAGCCCGGTGGAATATGTAAACCAAGTACGCATTGACCATTCAAAAATTCTACTAGTCTCAACAAATTGGAGTATTGAAAAGATAGCAGAAAACTGTGGTTTTCAGCAAACGGCCTACTTCAGCCGCTTCTTTAAAAAGAGAGAAGGAATGAGTCCGAATCAATTTCGAAAACAGTATGAGGGCTAGTAATACATCCACTATTTTAATTTTTTCATTGCTTAAAGTCTCAAATAGCAGGATTGGAGTCATCGTCGGTGATTTTTATTTTGCTTAAGAGCACAATAGGAACAGCGTAATGGTGATAGAAACGGATAACGGCTAATAGGCGCAGTGTAATGGTAATAGAAACGGATGAAAAGGCTGAACACAGATAGAAGGCGTTCATCGATGATTTTTTCGTTACTCAAAGTCTCTACACACCGATTGAGGCCTTTCATCGGTGGTTTTTTCGTTACTCAAGGTCTCTATACACAGATTGAGGCCCTTCATCGGTTGCTTTTTCGTTGCTCAAGGTCTCTATACACAGATTGAGGCCCAACATCAGTACTTTTTTTCGTTACTCAAGGTCTCTATACACAGATTGAGGCCCTTTATCGATGATTTTTACATGGCTTAAAGGCACCTATACACGGACTGATGCCCTTTGTATCGACATTTCCGATTACGAAGGGCATCAATGTTTAATATAAATTTTTTACTCTATTAAGCATACATTCTCCGGGCATTTCTGATAAGTAATGCTCTTTCTGGAAAGTCTGAGATAATGGCGTTCACACCTGCATCTAATAGTTCGTTTATTTCTAGAGGATCATTGACGGTCCAAACCCGAATACTTCCATCCAAATTTTTCAAATAAAGATTCCTCATTAAGACGATTCGTTTTGATATATGCATTCCTTCCATATCAAACGTTTGGATATAATCATTTGGATGGGGAAGCTGATGCTCATATAAAAACGCAATCTTGGAGGAAGGATCCCATTTTTTAATACGTATCAAAGTTGGTAAATGAAAAGAAGAATAGATAACGTTTCGATTGTTCCCATATTGTTTTACAACATTCAATACTTTTTCTTCAATTCCTTCATAATCTACTAGATACGTCTTTAATTCAATGTTCAGTTCGATATCATAAGGTGCAAGTAATCCCAGTACTTCCTGTAATGTTGGTACACTCTCCAATTTCCAAGACTCATTATAATGTGGTAAATGGGTAAACTTGGCCCCTGCACTATACTCCTTAATCTCTGCTAAGCTTAAGTCTTTAATATATCCCATACCATCAGTCGTTCTATCTAATTTCTCATCGTGAATAACAACGATTTCCCCATCTTTTGTCATATGAACATCTATTTCAAGGCCATCCACACCTTGCTCAATTGCTTTCTTAAAACTAATCATCGTATTTTCTGGATATATCCCCATACAGCCGCGATGACCAAAAATTTTAGTCTCTTCCATATTAATACTTCCTTTCATTTATAAATTTTAGAGAATAAAGTACTAGAGCTTCATTCTCTATTTTATATGACAGGATTCCATTCAAGTACAAGGCAAAATCATAAAGAATAGTGGGAGAATCTTTAGTAGATCTTGCCCGCCAAAACGATGGATGAAACCTAGCTAGCAATCATAATATGAAACACAACTATTTACCTTTAGTTGTATTTGCTTGTTCAATCGCACTATTCAGTTGTTTTACAGCCGTATTATATGCTTTATCTACATCCCCACCGTTATAGACCGTTTCAAGTGCGGTTTCAATAATTTTTCTTTCTTCAGGAATCATATCCATAACGGCACCTTGTGTAGCATAAGATGATTTAGTTGCTTGAAGTTGATTAATTCCATTTAATACGTGACTTTGCTTATCGTATGATTTTGAAATATTGATCAACTCGACTTGTCCCATGCTTAACCTCCTTTTGATGTGCTAACCATATTGAAACACACTTTTTTATTACAAAATTCAAATTAACTGAACTTTTACACACCTTTTAGTACGAGTTAACATCTTTTACAATTTATTAATCTATTAGCAATAATTAGTAAGGAGAAACAGTAACTTCCATTAAGCATTTGCCAACAGTCTCTTCCTATCTACATTTATGTATTAACAAAAACTACAATGGAATAAATAATGCCTTTGTCTTTATAAAAAAATAAAGTGCAGAATTATGAACTTTTAATGTTCATAACTCTGCACTTTTGTGTTTGGATCAAATCAACTTATATAAACTGTGGGACCATGATTCTATTCAAGTAGAAGGCGAGTCTCCTAAATTTGACGAATCATCTAGATACTAACCTGAAATATTATTCTACTTCCCTAGAAACCACAGTAAAAAAATATCCTATAAAAAGATATTCTTGGATATCAAACTAAAGACTCCCCTTGTCTCTTTCTTTGTCACTCAATTCGCCACCTTCCACTTATGGTAAATCATTCCATCAACAGTTAAAATATTCATATAAACCAACAAGGAGAAGAACATTTATGTTATTAAATTTTTTAAAAATGAAGAAGGACAAGCCTAAAGTTAAAACTAAATCTAATGAACAGGTAGCCAGAAGAAAAGGAGAAATAGGAGAATACAAAATTGATATTCAACTTAATCAATTGCCCAAGGAATGTTGCTACCTAAGTGATTTACTTGTAGAAAACCCAAAAGCAAAAACGGGTTATTCACAAATAGATCATGTAGTTCTAACTTCTTATGGAATATTTGTCATTGAAACAAAGAACTACCAAGGTACCATCTACGGTGCAAAAGAGCAAAAAACTTGGTTAGTGAATGGCAAATTTAAAATGATGAACCCATTCGTACAAAATTACGGACATATCAAAGCATTAACATCATTTATTGAAGAAAAATACCATCATCTATTTATTTCTATGGTTTCATTTACGAAACGTTGTACTTTTAAAGTAGATTTAGACTATCGAAAAATAGCGTCCAACGAATTGATTGTATATGACATCGAATTATCAGAGTATCTACAACGGAAGCTTTCGATCTTGAAAATTCAGCACAAAGAACCTCTATTAAGTGAGCAAGAAATTTCAACAATATATAACACTTTTTCGAAAGAAAACATTATCGATTTAAAAATTAGAGAAGAGCATACGCAAGGAATAAAAAAACTAGTAGAAGAAAAAGATTTGGAATCCATTTGTTCAATATGTAATCAACCTGTTTCAGATACAGTAAAGGCCTACTGCTTGAGTAATAAAAAATTCAATGGAAACATTTACTGTTATGAGCATCAAAAGGGTGTAAACTAATCTATTAACTTTATAAGGAAAAGGTATATTGCTAGAAACCGAATTCCCTTTAGTGATTTGATCGTTGGAGCTATTATGTTTAAAAGGAAGGAAGAAAAAGAAAGTATAGTTCTTGTGATAAAAAACTCAGCTATGTATCTTGGTTGTATTATTACAACTAGCGGCGAGAAAGGATAAATAGCACTAAATTCAGCCAGTTGTAACCCTATTCCCCTTATTCAAAATAAAAATGCCAGTTTCCAATAATGACACTCAGAAACTGGCACAACAATGGTTTTACTTTCTTCTCCCTTTCATTACAAAACCAACAACCAACCCCACAGCTAATCCAATTCCTAAAGCTGTAAAAATAATATACAGTTGACTATCGTTTTCGGGACTCTCTGATTTTTTTTCCTCTTTGGTATGTTTGGAGCTGTCTTTTACAGGCTTATCACCTGTTCCTAATTTATTTACATCTTCTGTAGCTGCAGCCAATTCAGCTGTTCTCGAACAAAGATTCACTCTCAGCTTTCCATCTACTTCATTCGCATACACTAAATACTTTTCGTTTAAGGAAAAATTAAAGCCACAACTGGCTGAATCTCTTTCCGTGTAAACAATCAACTCTGATTGTTTACTCCCTTTCCATGATTGATCCACTTCAAATTTAACCTCAACCAAATCTACAGAAGATTGGACTTTATTATTTTGATTTGGATCTACAATCTCAACCACTTTCCCTGAAAAAACTGCACTACTTCCATCTACCCCATCCTGAACAGTGCCCAACGGAATGCATGAACAAGCAAAACCTTTAGTTGGTGATACGGCAAAAAATAAAAAAGTGATGACCGCAATGCTGATAAAACTATGAAGAATTTTCATTCTCATCTTTCTCCTTTTTCTTTTTTAGACGTTGGAGAATCAAGTTAGTTACAATAAAAAAAATTATCAATTGTTAAATGGGCTACAAATGGATTTACGAAGAGTCATTTTCAACTGAAATGAAAGATTAGTCACGAAAATGTAGGGATGAGTTCGGGATTGAACCGAACTCATCCTAGCACTTAACTGTTACCTTCTATGAATATTGTGATGTTTTTCATATATAAAAATCTTCACTGTGGAGGGAGAACAACATTGATTCCCTCTCCGCACTTCCTGCTTTATTATTTAACAAAATAAAAAAGCGTTTCTTTTAATGGAAACGCATCTATAGCATATTAGCAAACTACAAATTCAATATTCTTAGCTGTTCGTTCAGCAATAGATTTCCCCATTATTTGCTCAACAAGATATAGAGCCATATTAATCCCTGAAGAAACTCCCCCAGAAGATAGGAGATTATCATCATGTACGACTTTAGTATCTGTTTCTACTATAATATCAGGGTATTTTTTTTGAAATATTTTAGATGCTAAATGATGAGTTGCAGCTTTCTTTCCATCTAACAAACCTGTTTCGCCTAATATAAAAGCCCCTGTACAAACTGTACATATATATTCTATTTTTTTATGTTTAATAATCCATTCACGTATCTTTTTATTTTTAGCCACAGATTGTACTGCTCTTAATGGTCCCCCCGGGATGATTAAAATATCTATTGGGGGACAATGATCAATATCATAATCCGGCTCTACTTTGATCCCCGAATGAGTTTTCATTTGTTTTCCCGAATCTGAAATGGTGATGACTTCAAATGGTCTAGTAGGCAATAAATGCTTTTTGTATAGAGTTAGAGCTTCTTCGGCTTTATTATTAGCTGTTAATGATAACACTTCTGCTGGACCAGTAAAGTCTAAAATATCTACAAAGTCATATAGTAAAATTCCTACTCTTCTCTTTTTCATTTAATTTCTCCTTTTATCAATACAATTTACTTGAGGATACCATACAACTTGCTGATTATTCCCTGCTGATGCGACATATAACTTCATAATATGATATTCATTCAACTATTATATTTTTTCTTTTTTTATTAAATCGACGAAGTTTTGAGCAGTTTTAGACAAGTAATGATTTTTCAGCCATATTAATCCGACAGATGCAGATAGCGGATCACTCGAAATTTTGTAGACATGTAGAGGATATCCTTTATGACGTTTAAGTAATGTTTCTGGAACTATGGATGAGCCAAAATCAGATGAGACTAGATCCATTAAAAGAGAAATGTCGGAGCATTCACCAACAACATTGGGATGTAATTGGAATTTAGAAAATGCCTCCATAATCACATAATGCACACCTAATCCTTCCGTGCTAGGTAAAATGAGTGGATCGTTTTGAATATCGGCAAGTGAAACTTCATCACCAGTCTGTTTCCTTTTTTTTGATGTAATAAAATAAAAGGGTTCTGAATGAAGATGAAGAACCGATAAATTATCCAACTCGAGTGGCAATCGAATGATCGCAAGCTCTACTATCCGTTCTCTTACTAATTTACATAGATGTGCGGATTCATTTTGTTGAATTTTATAAGTAACTTTTGGATATTGTTTTTGAAATTTATGAAGTATTTCGGGTAACTTGACAACTGAAAACGTGTTAATGCCTATTGTCAGCCTTCCATTTACTCCTTTTCCAACTTCCTTGACTTCTATTTTTGCCTCCTCCATTAACTGTGTCACTCTCAAGGCATATTTATATAAAGCTTTCCCGGCTTCTGTTACTTCGAAATGTTTTCCACTTCTCTCAACTAATTTTGAACCTAGTTCTTCTTCCATTGTTTTTAATTGTTGGCTTAATGGCGGTTGAGAGATATGCAGTCTTTCAGCAGCAGCGGATATTTTCCTTTCCTCTACAATCGCTATAAAATATCGGAGCTGTCTTATGTCCATCGCTGAAAACCCTCCTTTTATTATATGAAAAACTTAAGTAAAACTTATTTTTTTTATATTTTTCATATACATACTCGTATGTTAGCATTTTTATATAGACAAGCAAAGGAGCTACGATGATGTATCGTTTCTTTATGATTTTATTTGTTGTTTTGCTTGCAGGGTGTCATGGAGTTCCTAATTCTTCTGAGAGTTTACAGAAAGTATCACAATCTAAAGAAAAGAAGGTGAAACTTATGAATCAACAATTCATATTATCGGCTGAAAAAGGAGATACCGAAAATGTTCTGAAACTGCTAGATGATGGCGCAAACATTAATGCAACGGATGAATTTGGAAGAACAGCTGTACTAGCAGCGACTTATAACAATAAAGTAGATACAGTAAAGGCACTTATCAAAATGGGTGCGGACATTAATATTCGGGACAATAATTTAAACAATGTGCTCTTGTATGCCGGAGCTGAAGGATTGCTTGAAATCGTAAAACTTGCGATCGATGCTGGTGCAGACACGAAGCTTACGAATCGGTTTGGAGGTACGGCTCTAATACCAGCTTCAGAACGTGGGCACGTTGAAGTTGTTAATGAACTTCTTACTCGTTCGGATATTGATGTCAATCACATCAATAATTTACATTGGACAGCGTTATTGGAAGCTGTCATTCTAGGTGACGGCGGAAAAAAGCATCAAAAAATCGTCCAGCTGCTAGTAGATCACGGAGCGGATCTCAATATAGCTGATCGTGAAGGAATTACTCCATTAGAACATGCTCAAACACGTAGATTCCAGGCAATTGAAAATATATTATTAAAAGCGAAATTATAAATCACCCAAGTTCTAACGAATAGAGAAATTTTTTTCAGATACTAAGGGGGAGAATCTATATGATACAGCAAGATTTTATGAGGAAAGCAATCGATTTGGCTACTGAAAATGAGCGGAGCGCTAATGGTGCGCCATTCGGAGCAGTCGTTGTTAAAGAAGGACAAATTATAGGAATAGGTGTCAATGAAGTTTGGGCAACTAATGTCCCGACGGCTCATGCGGAAATTCAAGCAATTCTGGAAGCTTGCCGAAATTTAAACACAACAAATCTTTCAGATTGTGAGATTTACGCAAGCACTGAGCCATGCCCAATGTGTTTGAGTGCGATCTACTATACGCAAATAAAAACAGTGTACTTTTCAAATGCCAGCAATTCCAGCCAAGATTATGTATATAATCAGCTTTCCTTACCACATGAAGAACGAGCAATAAAGATGGTTCAACTTATGCTTTAATACTCTTCTAGACAGAAGAAATTTTTGAATAACTACGAGGTGATTTCTGTGGATTATGTTAAACGTACTATTGATTTAGCACTTAAAAATGTAGAGGAAGGCGGTCGGCCGTTTGCTACTGTAATAGTACGGAATGGAGAAATTATTGCTGAAAGTCCGAATCTAGTAGCACAAACCCATGATCCCACGGCACACGCTGAAATACTTGCAATTAGAGAAGCATGTAAAAAACTACAAACAGAACATTTAACTGACTGTGAAATCTATATCCTTGCAAGCCCATGTCCTATGTGCTTAGGCTCTCTCTATTATTGCAGTCCTAAAAAAGTTATTTATATTACAACACGCGAGGATTATGCTCCTTACTATAAAGATGATCGTAAGTATTTTGAATTAGAAACATTTTATGATGAGTATAGAAAACCAATCGAAAAACGAAGACTACCAATGATTCAGGAAGAACGTGTAGATAGTATAAAAGTGTACCAACGTTGGGCAGAGTTAAATAATCACTTAGCTTAAGTTGTGTATTCATCAATTTTATGAATTAAAAGTGCTCAAGTCTTTCTTTCATGAAAGGTTTGAACCTTTTTTATTAAATATGGAGGATTAAAGAAAATGACAAATTCATCATTCTGGTTAACGAATGTCAATTTAGAAACTGGTTACCATTATGAAAATGGTACCGTATCAGGAACAAAAACAGAACGTTTTCATGTAAGGATAGAAGATGGAAAAATAAATGAAATTGTTGCAGCAGACAAACCGCTAGAAACAACTTTGCCTAAACGAGATGCGAATAATTATTTAATGCTTCCATCGTTTAGAGATATGCACATTCATATTGATAAAACGTATTATGGAGGTCCTTGGAAAGCGCCTACTATTCCAACTAAAGGGTTGATCACAAGGTTAGAAGAAGAGGAAGAACTACTTCCACGCTTATTGCCTGTTGCCGAGGAAAGGGCGAAAAAGCTATTAGATTTGGTGTTGAGTGCAGGTTCAACTCATATTCGTACACATTGCAATATCGATCCTTTTATCGGATTGAAAAATTTAGAAGCCGTATTACGAGCAGTGGAAGCATATAAAGACAAAGTTTCTGTTGAAATCGTTGCATTCCCGCAACACGGTTTATTGCGCAGCAATTCTATTTCATTAGTGAGGGAAGCATTGCGTAGTGGAGCTTCATTAGTTGGTGGTGTCGACCCTGCATCAATTGATGAAAATATTGAGAAATCATTACAAACGGTGATGGAGCTAGCTGTAGAAGCAAATGCAAACATCGACCTTCATATTCACGACCCAGGTCATCTAGGTATTTTTACGTTTAAACGATTGGCATCTCTAACGGAAGAAGCTGGATGGCAAGGAAAAGTCACTATTAGTCATGCATTGGCATTTGCTGACATCACCCCTAAAGAAGCGAGTGAAGTCGCCGAGTTACTGGCTCACCAAGGAATTTCGATTACTTCATCTGTTCCTATTGGAAGAACGATTCCAATTCCTCTCTTGCATGAAAAGGGGGTAGAAATCTCCCTAGGTGATGATAGCATTACAGATCACTGGTCTCCATTCGGAAAAGGAGATAGTTTAGAAAAAGCAGGGACTTTAGCGGAACGTTTTGGTCTAAGTGATGAACGTTCACTTGGACAAACCTTAAGATATATTACTGGAGGCATAACTCCTCTTAATCAAAATGGGCAACGTGTTTGGCCAAATATTGGTGATGATGCCAATCTTGTTCTCGTTAATGCAAGCTGCTCCGCTGAAGCTATTGCAAGACGAGCAGAAAGAAAGGCCGTAATCTTTAAAGGAAATATCGTTTCCGGAGCACTTTAATTTGAAAAAGAAAGGATAAATACTATGAGTTCTAATTTTTGGTTAACAAATGCGCGATTAGAGACAGGTTACCAAGTCGTTAATGATGTCATAACTGGAACAGAGACTGCATGTTTTCATTTATTAATTCAGGAAGGAAAGATCGCAAAGATTATTTCCTCTAGTGAAACCATTTCAGATGATTTACCAAAAAAAGATGCGAAACAGTTATTAGTTCTTCCTTCTTTTATAGAAAAGCATTGTCATTTGGATAAAACATTGCTAGGTGACAAGTGGCGTGCAGTAACGCCTGTAAACAGTATTTTTGAACGACTTGATATTGAAAAAGAAGTTCTCCCTTCTTTGGAGACCACAACGGAAGAACGTGCGGAAAAGTTACTTGAACGTTATTTAAAAGCCGGAGTGACTCATATACGTACACATGTCGATCTATATCCTGAGGTTGGATTAAAGAATTTAGAAGAAGTTCAAAAAGCATTGCAAAAGTTTGAAGGAAAGCTTTCGTATGAAATTGTTGCATTTCCGCAACATGGTTTATTACGTACAAAGGCAAAAGATTTAGTAAGAGAAGCACTTCGCCAAGGGGTGAACTTTGTCGGTGGTGTAGACCCCGCCACAGTAGATGGAGATATTGAAGCCTCTTTACAAGAAATGGTAGAACTCGCTGCCTGCGGAAATGCAGGAATCGATTTGCATTTACATGATGGGGACCATCTAGGAATCTACACAATGAAAAGATTGGCTCAGTTAACAAAAGAAGCCGATCTACAAGGGAAGGTTGCCATCAGCCATGCATTTGGACTTGGGGACATAACTGAAACTCATGCAGAAGCTATGGCAGAACTATTGGCTGATGCAGGAATCACTATTATTACAAGTGTTCCACTTGGCAGAAAGTTTCCGCCTGTAGGCTTATTACACAAAAAAGGCGTTTCAGTTGCCGTCGGATGCGATAATATTTTTGATGTTTGGTCACCTTTTGGAAATGGTGATGTGTTAGAACGAGCTGGTCGTTTAGCTGAAATTTCAAGGTGGAGCGATGAACGGTCATTAGCCCAAACGCTATACTTTATTACGGGTGGCAAAACACCGCTTGACTCTGAAGGAAAACAAGTTTGGCCTCAAGTGGGCGACGAAGCAAGTGTCGTACTAGTTGAAGCATCTTGTTCTGCCGAAACCATCGCTAGAAGATCGAAACGAGTAGCAACGATGTTCAAAGGAGAGATCGTCTCGGGCTCACTTGAATCGAAGTAAAGAATGAGTAATTATTTGTTATCAATATACACTCAATTTATTCTAGCTCTACAATACTACTTTCGTAATTACAATAATTTATTAAAGATGCGCCGATCACATTTGTCCTCCAGTGATCGGCGTAAAATATTTTCAAATAAACATTTGAACTTTTTTTATCAAGAACCATAAAGTTTGGAAAGATGTAAGAAGTGCTCTAACAGTTTTTTGAACTACCCATCACTATATAAAGTTACGATGAATGACGACATATCACATATTGATTTATTGAAAGATATCTTTCATTATAAAGAATAATTAGTTTTGAAATTAGATTTATCCTGAGTAAATTCATTTAATTTTATTGTTGAGGGGGATAACATTGACTGATTTATGCTTATTAGACCACACAAGTTTAACAGAACTTTATTCCAAAACGTTAAGGAAATATGATGATATTAAAGATAAAAAGCTATCCTTAGATATGTCTAGAGGGAAACCTTGCCCCGAACAACTAGATTTATCACTAGGTTTACTAGACATCGTAAATTCTAATAGTCCACTTCTTGTTAGTGAGTCTTTAGATATTCGAAACTATGGAATGGTAGACGGCTTAGCAGATGCAAAAGAGTTATTTGGCCAATTACTTCAAGTAAGTTCCAATGAAATAATAATAGGGGGAAACTCCAGTCTTAATATGATGCATGATACGATTTCTAGGGCATTACTAACTGGCGTCATAGATAGCAATACTCCTTGGGGGAAATTATCGAAAATAAAATTTTTGTGTCCTAGTCCAGGATATGATAGGCATTTTGCTATATGTGAAACATATGGCATTGAAATGATCACAATTAATATGTTAGATGATGGGCCAGATATGGATGAAATTGAAAAACTAGTTTTACAAGATGACTCTATTAAAGGTATATGGTGTGTGCCAAAATATAGCAATCCAGACGGTATTACTTATAGTGATGAGGTTGTAAATCGTCTTGCGAAAATGCCTACAAAAGCCAATGATTTCAAAATATTCTGGGATGATGCATATACGGTTCATCACCTTACAGATGAACCATCCATAGTAAAGAATATTTTAAGGGCTTGTGAAGATGCTGGTCATCCAAACCGTGTTTTTATGTTTGCCTCAACATCCAAGATTACTTTTCCAGGTTCCGGTGTGGCAGTAATGGCTGCAAGTGAGGAAAATATATCTTATATAAAAAAACAACTTAGTACCCAAACAATTGGTCCAGATAAAATAAATCAACTACGCCATGTGCTTTTTCTTACGAACTTGGAAAATATTAACCTTCATATGAAAAATCATGCTGCCATCATTAAGCCTAAATTTGATATGGTATTAAACATACTGCAAGCAAAATTAAGTAAATATAGTATTGCTTCATGGAGCAAACCTAAAGGGGGATACTTCATTAGTTTGAATACACTTGATGGGTGTGCTTCAGAAGTAGTTAAGCTTGCCTCTGATGCCGGTGTTTCTTTAACTCCTGCAGGTGCTACCTATCCATATGGAAAAGATCCTAGAGATAGGAATATCAGAATAGCACCTACGTTCCCATCATTATCAGAACTAGAAGCTGCAATGGAAGTGGTTGTTCTGTGTATTCTACTAGCAAGTATTAAGAAGCTCTTACAAAACCAAATAATCTAAGCACTCATATTATTTTTATAGGAATATCCCACCCTACATAATGAAAAGATGCCTTCTCCAATCCAGATGTATTTCACACACTTTATTATATAAAAATAACCCTATAGGTAGAATCTCTACTCTATAGGGTACATTTTTGTACAAGGAATCGACTTTTTCGAGATCATTATTTGCTTAATGATCGAAGCTTAGAAAATATTAGTGTAACCCTTAATTTACCGGATGTCTGTATCTCTCGATTTCGACTTTTATTTGATATATTCGTTACTTACTAATGCATCATCAATTGCGTTGGTAGGTATGGTAAATTCCAACACGCCCATAGCGCCTGGAGCGGCTTCATATTTATTAAATACAATGATAAGTTTGCCTTCATCGTTAATATAAAAGCTTTGATCTTTGGCAATGGTTTTAAAGCCCATTTCATCATCCAACCAATAAACCTTGTTGGGATCCGCCTTCATTTGCTGTTTCATCTGTACCTTAATATTTTCGCTTATCAGGTTAATATAGCTTTCATCTTTAAATAAACTTGGCAAAGTAATCAAAAGTTGATTTTTCTTGTCAATCGTATCATAAGTATATTCTGAGTAAGAGTTAACCGTGCTTACAACATATCTGCCAATGGCTAGAATCTGATTATTGTCGGTTTTGACATCATAACCGCTTTCTATACCTATATGACCTCCGCCATTTTTCTTTAAATCTTCCATTTCTGCATTGAAATCGTTGTACAGTTCTTTACTTTCTTCAAGGTATTTTTTGTTCAAGCTGGCTTCGAACGTTTTATTTTCCATGTTGGTAATTGCAGGTACTTTTATTTCAGCGTTAGCAGTTCCCTCATCTACTTTAAATTCTGTAAAAGTTAGCACCTTGACGATCGAACCAACCAATGGCACTTCTGATAAGGCATTTGCAAAAGTGGAGCTAGTATTAATCCCTGTTATCATAATAATAGCGGCTGCTCCAACCCCAATAAAACGCCTCATCATGTTCACGTGTCTTTTCTTTTTTTGCTTGAGAGCTTTCTTCACGACGAAATCCAATTCATTAGGAATAGGTGTATTCTTATATTCATTTTTTAAAGTTTCTAATTTCTTATCCATTATATTAATTCCTCCTCAGTGATTGTTATGCGTAATAACTTCAATCCTCTATAAAGCCGTGTTTTTACTGTATTAATGTTTTCATCTACAATTTCCGCAATTTCCTCAATTTTTATATCTTCAAAGAAGCGCAAAATAATAACGGTTTTATACTGAAGTGGTAATTCATCTAAAGCTTTGTGAAGATCAATATCCTTGTATTCATCTTCTTTACCTTGTCTTAAATATTCAATGGTTTGATCATCTACAAGTGTTAGTTTCTTTTGTTTCCTTAGAAAATCGATGGCTGTACGAACAACAATTTTATAAAACCAACTTTTTATCGAACTAGGATTTTTAATTGCTTCAATTGAGATAAGAGCTTTTTTTATTGATTCTTGGACGATATCTAATGCATCTTGTTTATTTTTTACGTAGCTAAACGCTAAACGATAAAAATCCTCTTTGTGATCATGGATACAGGTAAAGAATAGTTCATTCACATCTTTTTTCTTCATTACTTCAAAGAGCTCCTTTTAATAAAATACATCTTATAGCTGTTACATAGTATAGACGAAGAAGTACTATTAAAAAGTTTCATTAGGATATGAAAGCAGATATTATGTAATAAAAACCAAAATTCATGTATTGATGAGATTTTTCTTTCGATCTTCATCCTAATTTCTTTATTCCAAACAAATATATTTTTATAAACACCGATAGTTTATTTCAAATTTCATTAGTCTATGGTCTATAAAAACGACAAATGCCCTTTCTCCTGATTTATGAAAAAAGGGCATTTGTCGTTTTTTTATTATTTTTTTATTTAAACCTAAACAACTTTTGCAGAACAAAAAATCGACAAATAAGCATTGATATAGAAGAAGAAAACGAGATTCATTCCCATAGTGATTCTATTATTATTCGTTTCTTTCAAAAAATCCTGAAGAAACTCAAATAGACTCTTGCTGTTCCACGGCAGAATCAAGATCAATGACTTCCACTGGTCGCTGTGTTAGCGAATTAGTCTAGCTAGTACTTAAAAATAATGGTTGTATGTTTGGAAAGTTCTTCAAGGGAACAACATGGCAAATCTTTATTCATATTCAAGAGATTTGGATATCTCCCTTACTAAGGGATGGAAAGCCATTCACTTTCTTGTTTATGTTTTTAAGTAACACTTATTCATTCATGCCTTAGAAATAACAAAATCAAATGCTCATGTAGTTGCTTATACTGGCTATATTGAACACTTCCAACCTTATTAAACGACGACTAAACAACAACTCCTTCAATGTAAATTTGTAACAGGTATAAATGTATTGCTGGCTCTTTAACCAAATAGACGTTCAAAAAAATCATAAAGTTTGCCTTTTTAAAAAAAATGTACTATTGAATAGGCATTCGCAACTTTTCTTATTCATGAAACTAAATGGATAGGTGGCCACGTCTATGTAAAGAGACTGTTTTTAATAATAAATTATTTGTGACGTTGCTGGGTGAAACACTAATGAAGAAGTTTTAAAGATTATTAGAGATATTTATTATGTTAGTTCAGGAGTTACATTTCTAGAATAGATGGATTAAAAGCTTTAGCAGCACTATTTGTCATTGCATATCTTTTATATTCTGTTGGCAATAGGCGAATCCCTCGGAGTTAAAATCTTTTGTTTAATGAGGTGGGAAAACTACCATTTTATCTATAAAAGGAGGTCTGTAAACAATATGTTTGCGCCAATTTGGGATTGTATGGGCTTGAAGTCTACTTCCAGTTGCCAAACATAATCATGGGTCTTGATTTATAACGTTCGAATAAAGTTACCCAATGAAAATGAAGATATGAAATTTATTTAACAATAATAGTTATTGTATTAATTCACAGGTGCAAAATCTAAAACATTATGTAGTAGATTTTGTATTTTTTCATGTATATCACCAAGAATTTTACGAGAGGTAGTGAATTTGTGTGAGCTTTATAAAACGGATCAAATGGCCAGGATGGATTGTTCTAATTTTATTAGTCGTAGTAATAATAAGTGCAATCTATCAATCTATTGATATAAAATCTGTCATTGCAAACAATAAAAAATTAAAAAATACAAGTATCACAACCGTATATAATCATAATGTGAGTGAATTCCCAGGATTAAAATTACAAACAAAAACAGAAGAAACAAAAAAATATACTTTGTCCATCAGTTTACCAACAACAGAGAGTGAAATAGTCAATACCCCTATCAAAAAATGGATTGAACATCAAAAAAAAGAATTTATGGAAGAAATAAAACAAAATGACGATTATTTAGGGAATGGGGATGCGGCACATTTAAATATTCAAGTAGATACAGAGAAAATTACTGATGAAATATATAGCCTTTTATTTACTCTTTACCGATATACAGGGGATGCAAATAGACTGCAAACCATTAAGCCATTTACAGTAGATATGAAACAAAATAAAATCTTACGATTAAACGATATCCTAAAATTGAATGATGAAGCTTCAAAAGAAATTCAAACACTGATTACAGAAGAATTAAAAAAAGATAAAGATTTGAACTTTGATATTATGGAAGATATGTTTAACAAAACATTAGAACGATTGGAAGATTTGAAATGGACAATAAGCAAGGAAGATTTGACGATTTACTTTGATGCGAAGGAAATCTCCTCTGGAACTGTAGGAGTAATAAAAGTGGAAATTCCTTTTGAAAAATTGGAATCATACATAAATGACAGTAGATTAATGAAAGAGCAAGAGCCTAAACACGAGCAAGATGAAGAAGAGAAAATAGAAAAAGGAATAAAAGAACTTGACCCAAACAGAAAATATATCGCACTTACTTTTGATGATGGACCAAGTCCAAAAGTAACTCCACGAGTGTTAGAGGTTTTAAAGCAATATGATGCAAAAGCAACCTTTTTTATGTTAGGTAACCAAGTGGAATCCTATCCTACAGTTGCAGAACAGGTAGCTAAGGCTGGTCATGAAATTGCTAGTCATTCTAATAGTCACCCCGACCTAACTAAATTAAGTAATGAAGCGATGAAACAGGAATTTTACGAAAGTAGCAATAAAATCGAAAAAGCTACTGGAAAAAAGCCTACACTATTTCGTCCACCTTATGGGGCATATAATGATAATGTTATGAACTATGCAAATAATAATCGTTATTCCATTATACTATGGTCTGTTGATTCACTAGATTGGAAGAGTCGTAACGCTTCTGCTGTAATTGATACTGTAACACGAGATGTAACAAATGGTTCAATCGTATTATTGCACGATATTCATGCATCAACCGCGGACGCTTTACCGCAGCTGTTAGCATCATTAAAGAATCAGGGTTACCAGTTCATTACAGTATCGGAGCTTCTTAATCTGCAAAAAGAGAGTGGTGTTGGTCCACATTTTGGAAAAGTTTCTTAATTTATAAATATGACTGTTCAATAGTATATTCATTTATGGTTGGATAAACATTGGTAGCAAAACATGTAAAAGATAGAAATGCATTAAATTACTAATAAGATCTGTCATGGAATAATTAGATTGGTTAAAAAAGATAGCTTCTATCCACTAAATACAAATTCATACTAAAATAATATTTTGTTCAAAGATGTATACAGAGAATATTTCCACTACAATTCTAATTAATACTACTATCACAGGCCTTAAATGTGTTATTAAGGAATAAATTGTTTAGAAAATAAGGGATAGTGGCTCTCCAAAAATCTCTTTAATCGGTATACAAGAAGCAAACTATAGCTTAGCTACTGCTGCGGGATTATTTAAATCATTGATTGCCTTAGTGCTTATAGTGACAGCAAATAAGATTGTTAAGAAATTTGGAGAAGATGGACTATGGTGAGGTGAAAAAAATGATACATATGTCTAGGGGTGAAAAGTTATTTTCACTTTTTAATTATTTATTTATGATTGTGCTGCTGATATTGATGTTATATCCTTTTTGGTATTTAATGATGGGTTCGATAAGTGATGCTAAATTAGCTGCAGGAGGAGGATTATTCCTTATTCCCGCCGGATTTTCCTTAGATGCCTATAAAGCAATATTAAGTAACTCATCATTTTTAAGCAGTCTAAAAACAACAGTAATTGTTACGCTTGCCGGCACGTTTCTAGGAACATTTTTCACTGCAACTACCGCCTATGCAATTTCTAAAAAGCGCTTAAGAGGCGGGGGGCTCGTTTCATTCTTAATCTTATTTACAATGCTATTTAATGGCGGATTGGTGCCTAGCTATTTATTGGTAAAAATGCTAAATATGATGAATACAATTTGGGCCTTGATTCTCCCCAATTTATTAAGTGCATTTAATATTTTTGTAATGAGAAGTTTTTTTAAAGGAATACCTGATACGCTTGAGGAAGCAGCAAAAATTGATGGTGCTAATGATTTAACGATATTTTTTAAGATCGTATTGCCGTTATCAAAACCGGTATTAGCTACAATTGGTTTATTTATAGCTGTTTTCTACTGGAATGACTTTTTTTCGACCATCCTTTATATCTCCGATAAGGAGAAGTGGCAACTTCAGGCATTTTTAAGAGATATCATTAGCAACACTGCACAAGTAGTTAAGTCATCAAGTGGAGTTGGGATGGGGATGCAAAGTAGTGTATCTGAATTTACGGTAAGAATGGCCTCAATCATTGTGGCTACAACTCCTATATTAATAGTATATCCTTTTCTACAAAAACATTTTGCTAAAGGTGCTATGATAGGGTCTATAAAAGGGTGAGTGAGTTTACATCATACTTATTAATACCGCTTATTTGAGGATGATCACTTTACCCATTAATCCCCCTTTTTAGAGCTGTTGACAAACTAATAGAATTTTTTTAACCTGTGTAGATTTTATTCTATACAGGTTTTTTATTGGGGGGATATTTATGATGGGTGGTAATTACTTATAATGTCGGTTTATCTCCTAAAGATATCGAAGTGATTATTCGTCAATAACAGAAAACCTCCTAGCTGCAAAAATAGCAAGGAGGGTGATTTCGCCTTATTTCCTATTGATTAACAATATTTACAGTATTTCCTTTAATAAAGCTTTGTACATTGTTCACCGCAATTTCCATTAAACGTTCACGCGCTTCCTTTGTCGCCCATGCAATATGTGGAGTAATGATACAATTACTTGCTGATAAAAGCGGATTGTCAGCAGCTGGTGGTTCGGTAGACAGAACATCTACCGCCGCCCCTGCAAGACGTCCTTCATTCAATGCATGTGCCAATGCTTGTTCATCAATTAACGGTCCCCTAGATGTGTTAATCAAAAACGCGGATTTCTTCAATAAAGTAATTTTTTCGGCGTTGATCAATTTTTCTGTAGCCGGTGTCAACGGACAGTGAAGGCTAACAACATCGGACCTTTCCATTAATTCCTCAAGTTCTACCCATTCTACCCCAGACACTTCAGGAGGAGTTGGACGTCCGCTTCCAACAGCTAATACACGCATCCCAAACGCTTGGGCAATCTGCGCTGTCTGCCTGCCAATTCTCCCTAATCCAATCAAACCAATCGTTTTGTCAGCTAGCTCGATCAGCGGGGATTTTGTAAAAGAAAAATCAATACTCCGCGTCCATTCCCCTTCATGAACAGCATCACTATGCCGCCCTACATGGTGGCATAGTTCTAAAAGCAAAGCAAATACTAATTGAGCCACTGATTGCGTACTATAGGTTGGCACATTCGTAACGATAATCCCTCGTTCTTTCGCAGCCTCAGTATCAATAATATTATAGCCAGTCGCAAGTACACCAATATATTGCAAATTTGGTAATGCTGATATGGTCTCTCTCGTCATTGGCGTTTTATTCGTCAGCACGATCTGCGCATCGGCTGATCTCGGAATAATCTCATCTGCATTCGTTCGATCATAGATTGTTACATTCCCAAAACTTTCTAAACCTTTCCAGTCCAAATCACCTGGATTTAATGTATAACCATCTAATACTACTATGTTTCGCACCTTATCTCTCCCACCTTTATGTATTACGTTCCTCTTTATATATTATACAACGAGGGTAGATGGAGCGAATTATATCTGTGACACAAATCCATCTCATTTTTTTTATGAAATCTTGATTACTAACTGCGTATAATTCAAGAAGGAGCTTTACAAACCCTTCAGTCTCACACGATCAATATGTGTCTTTTTAATATCTTTACTCACATTTGAATATTTTTGCAGTTTTGCATAAAATTGATCGACTTCATCAATCGATAATAAATTAAAGTGATGCAAGTAATAAGCTTCGTTTAATCACTTTTACATTTGATGATCGAACGGTTACTTTTTAGAGTACATCTATTACTGAAGATGATATGGGATTTATATAGGAAATCATGGTCGATTTCAATCACATTTTTGATCGGTTGGGGTCTGACCCTCATCTCTCGCATGATTTTGTAAAAATATTAAAGGTGGTGGAAAACTACTCCCACCACCTCAACTTTACATCGATAAAATTGTTAAACCTGTTCTCCTAATTCAATCACTTACCAATACAGGAGCAGGATCTTTTTTAGTGTTAAAATAAACTAAGCCGGCGATGCCGATAAAGGTGAAAGCAGCCATGATAAAGTATAAAGTTGCGCCTCCATAAGCGTCAAAGATAAAGCCACCTGCCAAGGAACCAATAATTCCCGTAACGCCAAAGACAATGAGCATAAAAACCATATGTCCAGTAGCCTGCATCTCTGTCGGAAGACGTTTGTACAAATACTCAATCGCCCCCATAAAGAAAATCGCATAACAAACTCCATGCAAAACCTGGACCACGATCAGGTGAAGCGGATTGGAAATAAAGCCAATGACGATCCAACGGCCCATATATAGAAATCCCGAAAGGATAATATATTGAATCGGTTTTTGGGGACGAAACCAAACGGTCGCTGTAAAAAACATAATCGCCTCACTCGCTACGGCCATAAACCATAACCAACCCACGAGTGTCTCATCTCCGCCAATATCAAATAAATACAAACTAATAAAGCTGTCATTCATACGATGAGTAAGGGAAATAAACGAAACGAGTAAGAAAAAAAGCAATAAAGTCGGGTTTTTAAAAAAAGCACCCATCTGTTTAAAGTCCATTTTTTTGGTTCCTGTTTTCGCATCTGTCAGCCGCAAGCTTAACAAAAACGTAATGGCCCCTAGGAAAATCATTGGAAAAGCAATGTATTGAATTCCTATCTTGGCGAATAAGAACCCGCTCAAAAGAGAAACTAAGGCAAATCCCACTGCCGCCCATGAACGAATCGAGCCAAAAGACACTCCGTTTTGGTCCGCAAGTCGTTTCGTTAAATTTTCCGATAGAGGAAAAAGAGCATTATAAAAAAGATAAAAGAAAGAACCAGCAACAAAAATCCAAGCAATATGGGAAAGCTGGAAAATCCACACAAGACCGAGAACACTTCCGAAGAGCACCACGTTTACAATCTTTTTTACCGTTTTGTATTTATCGCTTAACAGTCCCCAAAACGGCTGTCCGAAAAGACCGACAAATGTACCAAGCGCCAAAAACATGCCAATTTCCGAAGTGGTTAATCCCACATGCTTAAAATAAAGCGGAAAATAGCTGACAACAAAGGTGTTCATCGCTCCTACTAAAAATAAAAATCCTTTCAAATTCCAAAATAACGGCTGTCTATTCATATGTACGCTTCCTTTTCTACACAAATGTATCGTTCTTTAAACGATTTTCTAGGATGACGAAGCTTTCACCTGTTAAATAATAGAGTGATGGAGCGCTCTTCATTAGAAAACTTAATCGTCTATCAAGCTAGCATTATCAATATCAAGTTCAAAAAAATGGTCGCTGCTATAGTGAGCGTAAAGGCTGTTCCTTCGTGGAAGGACTTGTGTCATGTCACCATCTACTCTACTCAAGCTAGGTAAGGCAATTATGTCACTATTATTCAAGAAAAGAAACGATCTGCTTTACTTTCTCCTCCGTTAATTCTCCTGAGTTATCAGATACCATAATGTCTATTTCCGGAAGATCCAAGCTTTTTTCCTAATCGCCCCAATGATCAATTTTCCATTGGCCCCAGTCCATGGCACAGCGTTCAATAATTCGCTCTTTTTGTAACTGTGTATCTCTTAAAGTGACAAACACTACTTTTACTATAACCTCGTCTCTTGAGAGCTTAAATTCTGCCAACTTCTTGTCTAGCCATTCCTTGGTTTCAATTTCCTTCGTCTATGGACCAATCAAAATCGAGTCTAATCCGAGAATTACATTTTCCATTGCTACACCATCGTCATATCATACTCCAAGTCACGGCAATGCGCCTTATAATATTGTGAATCTCTATCACTTGGTTAGTTCCCTGTTGATTTTTAAAATTGTTCACTTAATTTCCCGCCATCTGTATCTTTATCAAGATAAACAGCAGGAATATACCTCGAAACAGTCGTTTTTCCGGTTCCTGCAACTCCAATAACAAAAATAACTTTTGGCATTAGATTTTGTCTCCTTATAAATATAACTGAATACATTGGAACTGGCGCACATTCCAATCTCCTTGAAAAAAGAACTATCCGAACCTTTATAATACACTCTAATGGTTAACATATTTATTGTTGACGGTGCTCATTTATTCTTCTCATAAAAATAGCCCAGTCCTCTTAAGAAGCCTGAGCCTGACACTAGAATCATTATAGATTATTCATAATTAACTGTCAAAATATCCAACCAGTAAAACTTGGCAAAATGATAGTAACGATGAATAAGGAGAACCATTCTATAAAAATGGTTTGTTTTTAAATTCCTTTTTATATATTATACAACATGGCTAGATGAGAAGAATTTTATCTGTGCCACAACTGTTATCAATCTCCCCTACTGACAACTTTCTTCTATATTAATACAACAAAAAAAGCCCTGAAAGGACTCCATATAAATATAATCTCATTTTCTATTTTTGAGCGCGTTGTTTTTCTCCTGAAAAGTATTCTGCAGTTCCTATTAGAATATTAGATAAAATCCGGTCCATTATCGCCCAATTATCTTCGGCGAACGCTCAATATGTTTCTTTTTAATATCTTTACTAACATTTGAATATTTTTGCAGTTTTGCATACAATTGATCGACTTCATCAATCGATATTACATTAAAGGATAGTTCGATATCTTTCTTGATTATAGCAAGTAATGAGTTTCGTTTAATCACTTTTACATTTGGTGAACGAACGGTTATTTTTTTTAGAGTACATCTATTGCTGAAGATGATATAAGATTTATATAGATAATCATGGTGGATTTCAATCACCTTTTTTAAAGCATTAATATGCCCCTTATTCTGCCAAATAGGGTTAAAAAAGTTATTCTTATGATTACCCCGAAGTGTCTGGACCCAATTTCTATTCTTTTCGTCGCCAAAAATCCAACCACTGTAATTTTTTGATTCAAATACGTAAATACCAGTTCGGGAAATCATAATTACATCAATTTCAGTTGTCGTTCCATTCTTTTTCGGTAAATATATATTAGTCAATAGTTTATGATAACCGCCTATCCTTTGAAGCGTAGTAAATGTCAAGTACTCTCCATAATTACCTTTATTAAAGAAAGTTTCGAAAAAACCATTTCCACTAGTAGTTTTATAGTTTGTATCGCGAAACCTCTTATTTTTTAGTAGAAAAAACAATCCTATCAAAATAATTAACATCAGCGCTTCCAATCGGATACCTCCTCTCATTCTCTGTCCGTTTGCCCAACTAATGCTCATAGCATGGAAACAAATACGTAATTTCTGATCTGGATCCTTTGTAGTTTTTTTACATCAGCTTAGATATATCTTTTCGTACCACATATGGATACTTCTTCCGTAGACGGCAATTATGCAAGCGTTGTTTCAAAAATATCATGTTTACACAAAAGACCATCTGCAGCACATAATGAATGGAAATACAAACCGACATTATCAGATAAGCAACAGTCTGCTTCTCCTAACATTCTTATATCCTATGATGAAGATAATATGATCAATAAAAATATAAAAAAACCCTACAACTTATCAGGTTATTAAAAGAAAATTAACCGCAAAGGTGAGGGTATTTTGTAAATAAGCAATGTTTATCAAAAGATGTTAACTATTATAATATCATATAACCAAAACCATTTACATAATAATTTGTATATTTATAAAATTTTGTAATTTAATCGTGATCTTCTGTGTATAAGTATTTAAGGCTTACAAAAATGAGGCATGTAATTACTTTTTAGCAATATCACTTTGTAATATAGTTAAATCTAGTTTGTCTGCGGTTCGATTGCTTCATTATTATCTAAGTCTTTGGGCCACTAATAATAAGGTGGAATATAAACAAATATATTAACAGTTTCCAACGAACTATAACCAAACTTTTTTGTAAAATAAAAAGCCTTTTAGTTGTGAACAATCTATATTATCGTCTGAAAAACTTAGATTTAGCTTAATATACACAACTTTCCTCTTGTTTTTATACCCGTCTCTTCTAAATAAATATCTATATTTTCTATCAAGATTGCTAACTTTTTGTTAAAACAACTCCTTAGGAATTACTACCAACTTTATAGTTTTATTTTGATTTTGTATCTCATTAGAAATTAAAAATTCGTTTCCCAAACTCAATACACCAAAGTCTATATCAAAACCTTTTTACCAGTTCTTGCACTTTCAATAGCTCCAAATACCATTTTCATACTTTGTATATTATCATTACAATCCGTTTCTGCAGGTCGATTTTCTTCCAAAGATGCAAACATTTCATCAAGACAGCCCCAATGTCCTTCTTTCCCATCCCATTTACTCTCGACTTCAATTTTTTTCATTTGGTTAAGAAATGCTGATTTTTGATCTCTGTCTACTATTTCACAGACAGGAATTTGAGTTCCGTCCCAGCATGCACTTCCTTCGCTCCCGGTAACTCTCCACTCCGATTCCCAGGATGTATTCAATCCTTCTACACACCACGAACCATTATAACTAAAGACAGCTCCATTACTCATTTCAAAAATACAAATTGCAGAGGCATTACCTTGATACCAGGAACCAGGAGGATTATATTCATGACAATAGACAGATATAGGATTTGCGCCAATTAGAAAGCGGGCTTGGTCAAAAGTATGGATGGCCATGTCAAGAATTAATGGATTATTCATTATATCTCGAAACCCACCAAAATGAGGACCAAGGAAAAAGTTTGCATGGATAGAGCCAACAGTCCCAATAACACCACTTGTAATTACATCTCGAAAGGCGCGGATTTGTTTCAAATATCTTCTATTTTGCATTACTGCATATTTTTTTTCTGAAATATTTGCTACTTGTAATACCGCTAAAGCATCTTCAAGTGTTTCAGCCATAGGCTTTTCACCAAATACATGGCATCCTGCTTCCAAAGCTGTTGCTACTACTTGCCGGTGTGCACCAGGGATTGTGACATCAAACAAGAGATTTGCATCAGTTTCTTTTAATGCTTCTGATAAATCAGTATAGAGTGGAATATTTAGTGACCTTCTATTAGCCATTGCTTTAGCAGCTTCAATATTAACATCTACTAGCCCTACAATTTCAGCATTTTCCCGCTGCTTAGCATAATCTAACCATGTATTTGACATTGAACCACAACCAGCTACAACAATTTTGAATTTTTCCACAAGAATCCTCCTTTTGGATTTAGCACTAAGTTTTTTCCTCTGCATTGTTTAAACCTGAGCATTTATAATATTTCATAGCTTTATCAGATAGTGGAGTTATAACTTAACTCCATTAAAGTACACAAAAAAGCTAGAACGATATATTCAAAATCTGTATGAATTCACAAGAATGCGAAACAAATGTGCCCTCCTAACCTATTAAAATTGTATGTATATTTTTACATATTTATCCTAATAGTAACTTAGTGATTTTTCTATATCCTATATTATTTGATAGTCAAACAATATTATGCTTCATTATAATGTAAGCGTTGACAATAAGTTGAATGATTGCTACATTAAACGAAAAATTAACTATATAAACTTTCGGAGGGTTGAAATGGAAATTGAACATTTGAAAGAGTCTACAGTTATTCCGGATAAAACTTTTCCTATCAATGTTTTTTTTGTACAAGATATTTATTTACATTGGCATGATCACATGGAATGGATAATTGTTAAGGAAGGTAGGGCCTGCATACAAATCGACGACTCATTTGTTGAATTGCAAAGAGGAGAAATTGCTTTCGTTAATTCTAAACAATTACATGCTGCAAGAATAATAGACTCAGATACGGAATTAATTGCAATTGTTTTTAATGGTGCGATAGTAAAAAATAATGGATTGGATAATACAGGAAATCTATATTTTTCTCCTTATTTGTTTCGTCAGTTAAAACTACCTAATTTCTTAAAAAAAGAGGATGATCACACCAATAAAATAAGAGCAGCGATATTGAGGTTAATTAATGAATTTGAAGGCAAAGAAAAGGGATTTGAGTTATTAATTAAGGCTGAATTATTTAAAATCTTTGGTTTAATCCTACGGAATTATTGTCAAATTGAACAATTATCGGTTACTAGAATTCAAAAAAATTATCATTTAACTGAGCTATTGGATTATTTACGTGAGAATTACAATAAAAGTATTACTGTTCAACAGGCGGCTTCGATGGTTAATTTGAGTCCAAATCATTTTTGCAAAATCTTTAAAAAGGTTACTAGTAAAACATTAATCGAATATCTTAATATTCTTCGTGTTAATGAGGCCGAAAGAATATTAATGGAAACGGATTTACCCATTACAGAAGTTGCCGAAAAAGTAGGATATGGGAGTATCACCTATTTCGGTAGAGTCTTCAAAAAGATAAAAAATATTTCCCCCTCTGCTATAAGAAATATTCAAGAGAAATAGATTTTGTTTAAACATGTTAAGTCTATGTAATTTCTTGCAATATAGATTAATTCTTTACTATCTTATTAATACAATCTTCCGGAATTAAACTTCACAGAAAATAATTTTGTACTAAAAGTGAGTAAGATTATGCGTTCAATATTCAGTATATTTAGAGTATAATCTCATTACAAAATATTCCCTCTCTTCATGATTGATCCCAATTATATGAATAAAATGGTTGAAGTTAAAGTTGTACGAACAAGAATAATTATAATTAGAAAGGTGTGATATAGGGTACCATCATTTGTTGTTTTTTCCTTTTAAACATTATAAGGGGGAGTTTTTATGCTAAAAAAATTTAAAGGTTTATCGATCTTATTATTCATTGCATTATTGATTATTCCATTAACAGGCTGTAAAAGTGAAAAGTCAGGTAGTAATTCGAACGGTGAAAAAGTTGAAGTTAGCTTCATGGGATGGGGTAACGAACAAGAAAGAAAACTGTATGCTGAAATGTTTAAAAAGTTTGAAGAAAAACACCCAAACATCAAAGTTAATTACATATATGTTCCACAAGATTACGATACGAAGTTAAAGACAATGATTAAAGGAAATACAGTTCCAGATGTATTTTATGTGGGAGAAAACCTTGTTACGGAATATGTTAAAACCGGAAAATTAGCTGAACTCGATCAATACATTGAAATGTATCCTGAATTGGTAGCAAATTTTGTTCCTGGACTTTTAGAGTATGGAAAAGTTGATGGAAAACAATATTCAATTCCTAAGGACTGGGAACCATATATCATGTATATCAATAAAGATTTATTTAACGAAGCAGGTGTTCCTATCCCAACAGGAGATTGGGATATGGAAGAATACATTGATATAGCAAATAAATTAACAAAAAAAGAAGATGGAAAAACCACACAATATGGTGCTGCTTTAGATACTTGGTGGGGTCCTTGGAGCGTATTTACTCAAAATGAAGGTGGAGTATGGTTTAAAGATGGAAAATCCAATTTTAACACCCCTGAGGTAATCAAAGGGCTAACAAGGATGTATGACCTATTTCAAACATTTAAAGCTGCTCCTTCACCTGCTACCTTAAAGCAATCTGGAATGGGTCAAAGTCAAATGTTTGAAACTGGTAAGGTTGCGATGTATCCAACAGGACAATGGATGGTTCCAACATATAGAGAGGCACTTAATTTCGAATGGACTGCCGTCGAAATGCCAAAAGGCGCTACTCGAGTAAATCCAATTTTCTCTGGTACTTTGGCTGTAAGTGCAGATAGTAAACATCAGGATGAAGCTGTAGAACTTTTAAAATATACATTAAGTAAAGAGGGTCTGCAAGAGATCATTGGGTTAGGTTTGGGAATGCCAACAAATACAGAATTTTTTGATGACCCATCCATGGTAACTTCTCCACCTGATGCAGATGTATTAAAAGCTACATCTAATTATCTTGATACGCAAGTCCAACTAGAGGCGGCTAGAAGTGGCCACTTCTCAGAATTTATGGATAAGTATGTTACACCTCAATTAGATGCTGCGTTTAATGGAAAACAAACAATAGAAGAAGCTGTTAAATTAATTGACGAAAAAGCAAATAGCGAATTATTTAAATAAGGTTCTGGAGGGAGGAATAGAATTCCTCCCTTTTACATAGGAGGTGTGGAAATGAGTAATAAAGCATCTGAAATAGTAGTTAACAATTCTATTACTCTTACAAAAAAATATAAATCCAGAAAAAGAAAAAGAGATAATTTAGAAGGCTACTTATTTATAGCTCCAGCACTTTTTGGATTTTTAAGTTTTACACTTATTCCTGTTATAGCTGTTTTCGTTATAGGAAGTATGGAGTGGGATACACTTACACCCGCAAAATGGGCTGGATTTGATAATTATATAAATTTATTTAAAGATGAGGTATTTTTAATTAGTTTAAAAAACACTATATTGTGGGTAATTTACTATGTTCCAGCATCAATCGCACTCTCTCTCCTCTTGGCCCTGGCAATGAACTTACCATTAAGAGGAATTTCTGTATTTAGAACACTCCTATATATTCCAGTCATAAGCCCTTTGCTTGCAGTAGCTCTATTATTTGTATGGCTCTATAATCCAGATTTTGGGTTAATCAATTTTATTTTATCAAAAGTAGGTATTGATCCAATAGATTGGTTGACTAGCGAAACATTAGCTTTACCAAGTATTGCACTTATGGCAATTTGGAAAAACGCCGGATATAATATGTTGATCTTTTTAGCAGCACTACAAGGAATCCCTAGACACTTATATGAGGCAGCTGAATTAGATGGTGCAACTAAAGTTCAAAAGTTTTTCCGTATAACGTTTCCACTATTAACACCAGCAACCTTTTTTATCACCATCATGTCAGTAATAGGTGCTTTCCAAGTTTTTGGAGAGATTTATATAATGACAAGTGGGGGACCAGGCTATTCAACCCATACTCTCACTTATTATTTATGGTCCAATGCCTTTAAATACAATAAGATGGGTTATGCCTGTGCAATAGCAGTCATTATGTTTATTTTAATATTGATTATCACCTTAATCCAAAATAAATTACTTGGGCGCAAGGTTCAATATGATATGTAGGAAGGTGAATATGAATTGCGAAAAACTAACCAAACTGGAAAAATAGTATCTTATATACTACTTTCTATCATGTCAATTGTCTCTATAGCGCCATTTCTTTGGATGGTTTCCACTTCTTTAAAAAAGCCGAATGAAATATTTATAATGCCTCCTGTTTGGATTCCGAGTGAATTTGATTGGAGAAATTACTATGAAGCTTGGAATGCCGGTGGGATGAATTTCGGTACCATGTTTGTTAATACGCTTCTTATTGTATTACCTGTCACGATTTTTACTGTTCTCGTTTCGTCATTAGCATCTTACGCCTTTGCAAGAATAAACTTTTACGGGAAAAACTTCATCTTTATTTTGTTATTGGCATCACTTATGATCCCAGGTACTGTTACTTTACTCCCACAATTTATTGTATTTAGTAAAATAGGTTGGATTGATTCATTTAAGCCACTTATTATTCCTGGTCTCTTTGGAAATGCGTTTGCTATATTTTTGATTAGGCAGTTCTTTCTTACACTGCCAGGTGACTTAGAAGATGCTGCCATGATTGACGGTTGTAGTAGATTTAGGATTTGGTGGCAAATTTTTCTACCACTATCAAAACCTGTTCTTGCTACCTTAACCGTTTTCACGTTTCAAGGAGTTTATAACGATTTTATGGGTCCATTAATCTATATTAATTCAATGAATAAATTTACAGTTCAATTGGGACTTGCTTCATTTAAAGGGGTCTACTCTACAAACTATGACCTACTAATGGCGGCTTCTGTCTTTACGTTATTGCCTATTATTATCATTTTCCTTTTAGCACAACGTTATTTTATTGAGGGAATAACATTAACAGGTGTGAAATAAATAAACCTATGATTGAAATTAAAAAGCGATGATAGCAAGCTTCTAAACTATTTATATTTTACTTAATATTTATTATCATGATAGAAAAGGAGAGAATTACTTTGAAACTAGGAGTTTTTGGCTGATATAAAGACATTATACTTATTATCAAAATGTGTGGTGCAATAGGCACCACACATTTATTATTTGGTTTGATTTACTTCTTTTGATAATATCCCACATACCAGTCCGCAAACTTCTGCAATCCCTCATCAATTGGAGTCTCCGGCTTAAATCCAACAGCTCGCTGCAAAGATTCCGTTGATGCATAAGTAGCTGGAACATCTCCAGGTACAATTGGCTCATAGATTTTCTCAAACAAAACTTCTCTACCTAAAGCATTACTTAGAGCCTTCTCTAATGTTCCAATAAATACCATTAACTTCTCAGGATTGTTGTTTCCTATATTATAGACTTTATGTTGGAGATCTCCTGTAGGTGAGTTACTTAATAGGCGTTCTATGCCTTCGACAATGTCGTCAACATAAGTAAAGTCACGGTATAGGTCGTTTTCAAAGTCACCATTATTAAATATCTTAATAGGTTCCCCCGCAAAATAATTATCAGAAAATCCGAAATAAGCCATATCAGGGCGTCCCATTGGACCGTAAACAGTAAAGAATCGAAGTCCTGTAGCAGGAATTTTATACAGATGGCTGTATGTATGAGCCATTAGTTCATTTGACTTCTTAGTAGCTGCATATAATGAGACAGGATTGTCGACAAAATCTGTTTCTTCAAAAGGCACTTTCTTGTTTGCTCCATAAACAGAGCTGGATGAAGCGTAGACTAGGTGATCAACAGGATAACGTCTACATGCCTCTAGTATATTAAAAAAACCTGTAATATTGCTTTGTATATATACGTCTGGATTCTCAATAGAATAGCGAACACCAGCCTGTGCAGCTAAGTTGACTACAATATTAGGCTTATACTCTTCAAAGATATTCAAAATAGTATCTTTATCTGATATATCGCATTTAATAAAGGTAAACTTATCATAAGTTTCTAATAGATTGAGACGTGTATATTTGAGATTAACATCATAGTAATCATTCATATTATCAATTCCGATTACCATACAGTCTTGATCAAGTAGTTTTTTAGATAAAAAATAACCAATGAAACCAGCGGCTCCAGTGATTAAATAAACTTTCTTAGGATTTAATTGATTCAAGTTGTTTCGACTCCTTTCTCAATACCCTTTTAGTAGGTTCCCTTCCTATAGAATGGTATTCTATACCTGCATCTTCCATATCTTTAACGCTATATATATTTCTTCCATCATAAACCAATGGAGTCCTCATTAATTTTCCATAAGTTTCAGGAGTAACTGCTTTAACTTCCCCCCACTCGGTAAAAATAAAGCAGACGTTAGCACCATCTAATGCATGCTCTATATTTGAAACATAGGTAATACTACCTTTCCCATCCTTCCCTTCTGGATGGACTTTAGCAAAATTAGGAGAACCAACTGGATCATATGCATAAATGTCCGCACCCTGTTTTAATAATAGAGGGATATTTTCCAAGGAAGCAGCTTCTCTCAAATCATCTGTTCCAGGTTTAAAAGTCAAACCTAAAACAGCTACCTTGAGACCATTAAACGTAATGAGTCTTTTGCTAGCTTTCTTAAACAATATAGTCTTTTGTTCTTTATTTACGTCAATAGCAGCCTTTACTGTTTTTAACTCGTAACCATTTTGTCTTGCTATATATTCCAGTGCTTTTGTGTCCTTAGGGAAACAGGAACCACCAAAACCAATTCCTGCGCTTAAAAACTTACTTCCAATCCGCTCATCAAAACTCATACCTCTTGCAACATCCTGAATATCCGCACCAACTAATTCGCAAAGGTTGGCAATATCATTCATATAAGAGATTTTAAGTGCTAAGAAATCATTTGAAGCATATTTAATCATTTCGGCAGATCTTCTGTTTACTGAAACAATTGGTAGATTAAATGGTTCATAGATTTTCGTTAATAATTCTTCAGCCCATTTGCTTTCTGTTCCGATAATAATTCTTTCAGCGTGAAGTGTATCGTGCACTGCGGATCCTTGGGCTAAAAACTCTGGATTAGATGCAACTTCTACTTTAACATCGTTAATTAGGAAATCTTGAATAAACTGTTCCACCTTATCGTTTGTACCAACCGGAACTGTTGATTTCACAACAACGAGACAATCCTTCTCTACAGATTCAGCAATTTGCCTTGCAACTGTCGCGATATATGATAGATTTGCGGATCCATCAGGTTGTTCAGGAGTACCTACTCCTATAAAAATAGCATCTGCGTCCCTGTATGCAGTTTGATAATCCGTTGTATAATCTAAACGAGTAGATGCGTAATTCTTCTGCATTAACTCCTCTAATCCATATTCGTATATTGGAGAAACACCGGATTTCATTAATTCTACTTTTTTTTCATCTATATCGACACAGGTTACTTGATGACCTTTTTCAGCAAAACAAACACCGGCTACAAGACCAACATATCCCGTTCCTGCAACTGCTATTTTGTACACATTAAACACCTCCCAAAATTTAAGAATAAAACTAATTTATTTTTATCAAAAGTCATTTTGGAATGCAAAAAACTAGCACATCGGCTAGTAGTGTTCCTCCTATTCTACCACTATAAAATAATCTGTGTAACAAGTCTTTTTGATTAACATAATTTATCAAATACAACTTTAGCAATGTATCAAAATTGGTATTGACAACATGACTCACGTATTTATCCGATTTTCCACTAGGGAAACTTGTTGGACCACCATGCTCATCGACAAATATATCTTCTTTTAATCTAATAATTTTAAAAGGAGAAAATGGTAATAGATTGGAAATTAAAATACATGGGTCCACCTTGCTAATTAAGATAAAGCTAGGTTAATAACATTAGTTGATCTAGCTAGCGAAAGCTAAAAAGTGCCGGGTTCTAACAAAATTCTGAATTATTTTAGAACCTGGCACCCAACAACTTTATATTGTCTGTAAGTTCCTTTAAGAAGAGATTACAAGTCGAATAGAAAGAGAAATCTAAAAAAAGACAGAAGGTTCCTATTCCAATTGAAAAAGAAAAACCATCACCATCGTTTGGAAACGTTGCTTTGGTAAAAGAAAAATGTGAAAAGGAAGCTAACAAACAGTTCACTAAAAATGGACAGAAGTTAGGAAATTAATAAAAGGAAACAGAAGGGAGCAAGATCATTTGATACCTTCTTTCCTTTTTTTAACTAAAATCGAAAATGAAGTGTAAATATTTTACATATATTTAATACTTCAATGCAAGGCTAGTGGGTCTGATCCACAGACCCCAAAAAACCTTTCAACAAATATTTAGAAAGGTGCAAAATTTCCGCGAAATTATGAATTGTTTCAGAACCTGGTGCCCTATATTATAGCCGATTTAAACGTTTTGAGTTCATAACCGTTCTGCTTGGCAATATACTCAAGTGCTTTTGTATCTTTAGGGAAGCCTAATGAATGATTAATCAACTCGCCTAATATTAACAGTATTTCAATTCACTTCGCTTATTTATATACATAATTCACAAATATCGGTTGATGACGTCAGTTACACACTAAGATAAGAGGGGAATTACTAAAACATTGGAATGAATTTTTATTTATTAGAAGACCTAGCTATTCTAAGATATTGTTTTTCCTGTCCTCCCATTTAAAAATAACTTGAATACATTGAAGAGCCTATGAACCCAAACTAATACAAGCTAATACAAGGTTCTCTCTTTATCTTAGCATCACCTCCTACTCTTGTCCCATATATTTTTTCTGAAAATCTTACTTAAGAAATATATGATGAACAGGGCCGTAGTCCCAAAGAACGATTGATGAGATTGAACCAATTGATTGTTTGCCGGTATAAAGAATCCAAAGATAAACAATTGTCCTAGTGCTATTAAAGCTAATATATTTTTTTTATAAATAAAGTCAAACCAGCAATATGCAAGCAAAATACCTATCAAAAACATAAAAAAGGGAACACCATAAAAACTTAAATCAGAAGCTAGCCAAGGGAAAACAGAAGACCAAAACATTCCATTCGGCCATGAATTTATCGCCTCATTTCTGGCTAAATATGTTTTACTGCTAATAGATTTATCTGTAAATTTTTCCGCTTGTTCTGTTAATGTTCGCGAGTGGCCTACTCCGTAAGTCCATTCAAAGGGTAAATTAAATGCATATGCAAGTCCTGTATATCCCTGTGTTGTATAGTTTACAAGATCGGTTAAAGAAGTCGATAAATTAAGGCCTAATATTTTTATTATGATACTATCACTATCTATCTCCTTTAAAAAAGGTTTCATAGCCTGAGATACGTAAAATACTTCTGTAGTTTTGAGCCCTATTTCTTCTTTCCGGCCTTCCCCAACTACTGAAAACGCCATAACAAAAAGGCAAAATAGAACAACAAGTGACAACGTTCTTGTTTTCTTAACACTTTTGTTTGAAGCCCTCGATATAGAGAAAACATATCGTTTTAATAGAAAAATTGGAATAAAAACAATTACTAAATCACCTAATCCCTTCATTGTCCCCATATTTAACCAGTAAATAATTGTCATGACTAATGAAATAACAAAAAGTAAACGCATGTATATATTTAGTTTTTTCCAATAAATAATACCCATGGGATAATAAAAATAACTTAGAACCCAACTGTAGGTGAATAATTGTACAATGATATTTCTTTCACCGCTAAACTCTATTTGTCTGTATAAATAAGATGATCCTGGTGAAAGTATATTTGATAGGGAAATTCCTCCCATAAAATAATTTGAGTATACAAAAACCGATAAGATATTATAAATGGCACTAATAATTATAATTGCGTTTTTCTTTCGGGTAAATTGTAAATCACCATCAAAAAAAGATTGGGGCAGATTATGTTTATGCTCCCTAGCATAAACATAATATCCAAACCATAGAATAATAAAATTAAATATCACATAAGTCGTCATTTGAACAGGATTAGGAATAAACCATTTTATTACCCAAGTATGGTAAAGGAGTATTGTTAAAAATAGATAACTCATTAGGATGATTATAGGCATATAAGCCGCTTTAATAATTTTTTTTTGCGTTACCATTTTTTTCTCCTCATTTATTATTTAAAGAGTTTGAAATAGGAAATTACGATAAACTTTATTCAAAACTCACTTCTTCAACATATTTTCTTTTCACTATCGTCCCGGATGGTTGAAATGAAAAATAACAATTACTACAAAAAGAAGAAGCGTTAGTTCAAAAAACCTTCACTTTTAGTTTTTTCCCAAGAAACTGGTGATACCTAAACTCAGTACTTACTTAGTTTATCTATTCCATATATAGAATCCCATTTATACTTGACTCAAAATCTAGCACACTGTGAAAAGTGGCAAACTCTGAAGTATCAATAATTTCTTCTTAACTGGACCACATATTTTACAAACTGTTTCACAAAGCTCCATTCTCTTTGGTGTTCTAAAAAATATTAAAAAGGAAAGCAATTTCATTTATAGTTCATCCTTTTTTTCTTTATATGCGTCTAAAAAAATTCCTTAAACAAATTTAAAGTTTATATTATAAGAAAGAATTTAAATTACCTCAAAACCGCAATTCAGCTAATTTATTTTACAAAATTAAAATACAATAGCTAGCATATTCTTAAAAAATACGAGTTCATTTTATTTGACTAATCAGAAGATCTTCCCAACTTTTAACTATTTTATTAATTGAAAGTTTTTCCCTAATAAGTAGAGCTTCATCACTAATTTTTAAAGCTTTCTCTGGATTTTCAATTATATATCTCATAGCCTCAGCTAATTGCAGATTATCATTTTTGCGAACTAAAATTCCATTCTTATGTGTTAATATAAGTGCTCTTGCCCCTCCTCCACCACAGTCTGTTGAAATACTAGGAATTCCCATTGCCATCGCCTCTATTAATGCATTTGGCATTCCCTCAAAATCTGAAGATAATACGAACATTCTTGCATCTCTTATTAATTCCATTATATTATCTTTCTGTCCTGGCAGTTCAATTTTTCCCTCTAGCCCAAGTTTATATATTTCATCTTCTAATAATCTTCTGTCATCACCCTCACCATATATCATTAATTTATAATCCGGGTAATCATTAGTGATCTTAGAGAACGCTCTAATAAGCAAAATTTGATTTTTTTGTTTCTGATCTAATCTGCCTACACTAACAATAGTATTTTTTCTATCACCAATGTATCTTTGTGGAATATTTAGGTTTGTTATTGGGTTCGGAATAATCGAGATCTTACCTTTCATAAACGGTTTGAAAAAGTCAGCAATTTCTTCTGTTTGTACAACAAGATTATTTGAAAATGGATATAGTATCTTCCTTAATATCCTATATTTTTTCTGTTTCGGCTCAATTTTAGGATCATTCCTTTCAGATATGATAATGGGTACTTTTGTAAACATACTTGCCAAAATAATAATAGGATTTAAGATATATCCAAATGAAATAATAACATCAGGCTTATCTCTTAATATTAAATTACGAATTGCAAATATCCTCTTAAGGTTTTTAACAAAGAAGCCTCCTTGATAATTTATTATCTGAATTTCAACATTTCTATCTATTGGATCTTTATAGGGCGAACTTTCATCCCCTTGCATCGCCAAAAGTATTACTTCATTTCCTTTTTTTTGCAATGCATTGGCCAGAGCTAAGAGAACCCGTTCTGCGCCACTAAACCTTAAAGAGCCTATCGTAACCATTATTTTCACTTTTTATTTACCACACTTTCTATAAAATAACTAATTTTATTCGTATACTGTTGATAATCAAATGATTCTCTTGCACTTTTATATGCATTGGAACGCATTATATCTATTTCATCGGCTGTTAGATTTAAAGCATATTTAAGTGCGCTGATTATTGAACCGATATTGTTATCTTTAACTACTATGCCATTTCCCCCATGATTTAAATAGTCATTTATATTACTAGTGATATTAGCAATAATAGGAGTTCCTAATGATAAACTCTCAGAAAACTTAGTAGGGAACCCAGCGTTTGTGTACCTTTTATTTTGGGGCCTTATTAGAATTGAAAAATGAGATTCTTGGATAATTGATTGGGCTTTTTCTATAGGAACCCGACCATGGAAAATAAACCTTTTAACTAATTCTGTGGAATATTTACTTTTATTAAACATAGGGTAGTCCTCAGATATTCCTACAATATTTAATTCCCAGTTTTCATTACATCCTATTTTTTCAAAGGCGTCCCAAATTGAACATAGATCATCCTTTTTCCCTGGGCTTCCACAGTATACAAACTTTAATTTATCATGAGTCGCTTTTCTATTATTTCCCATATGCTGGACATCATCTAACGCAGGTACCCTCAATACTGGAGTATACTTTTCATAATATTTTTCTAAATACTTACTAATCACAATCATTCCATCAGACTTTTTATTTGCAATTAACATTCTTAATTGTGAATTATAATAGGCTAAACCAAATCTTCCATGTATAGTCTGTCGTGGATCATACCATTCAGTGCAATCAGATATAAATGTAATACTCCTATTTTTACAATATCTAATACACTCTATCATTCCAAGGAAGTCCATATGGTAGGAGATAATGATATCCACTTTTTCTCCCTCATTTTCTAATTTATTTATTAAATTTCGAATTCTACTAAAGCTATAATAATTATCGATTTTTCTTTTGACTTTACTTTTTATATCCCTTGGGAAATATCTAAAACCATTATACTTATAATTTCCATTCTTTTGTTTGTCCTCATTCCTATAGCCTTCATTATTGCCAGCAAAAAATACGTTATAACCAGACCTTTTTAAAGATCTTCCGATATTAAGGACTCTTTTTCCAGCAGCATCCTCTGTTGGAAATAGAAAGTTCCCAACATATAACACTGTTTTTTTCGGCTGTTTCATATAGTTTTGACGCCTCCTTCACTCTATAATTTTTAATGATTTCGCATACTTTATAATGTCAAATAGCTTAATTTCATTAATTGGGCAATCAATATTTTCGGTGAATAACAATGAAACACTTAAAATACTTCCTTAATAATTTCTTATTTGGAATTTTTTTGTTATAGCCCAAAATAAAAATAGCAAAAAACTTTGATCATTGCTCATTAAAAAAAAATAACTGACCATTAACTTGGCCAGAAAGACAAACACTTAAATGTCATCAAATAAGGTAATTTTAATACAATCAAGCCTCTTTTTACTAAAGACCCAATCTAACTGATTATTGCATCTTGGTTTCCGAAACATCTTCAAAAAATTAGTTTTGATTTTTAAATAACATATCTTATTTACTTAATATCTGTATATACTTTTTTAGCTAATATATAAGTAGGTAAAGCTATTAATAATGTATATAATATTACACCAATCCACGGTACTACCAAAAAACCAAATTGGATTGAAAGATAGTATTTAATACATAATGAAACTGGTGTATAAATCGAAAATAATATAATTTGTTTTTTTACAATTCCTGCTCCGTTCAAAACCATAAAATATGGAGAAATAAAAGATTGAACTATTTGCATTAATAATAATCCGGCCATTAACAAAAATGGTATTTTTACATTGTTATTAAGCCATAGGTCTATTAAATGACTTCCAAATACTAAAAATATTATCGACCCTAGTAAAGTTACTCCCAAAGACATCCTCGACATTTTTTTTGTTGTTTTACGTACCCAAGAAAAATCTTTTTTAGATAGTGCTTCTCCATTAGCGGCCCATAATGGGGTACTAAGCATTATAGTTGCAGCGCCCATTACCATTGCAATTCTATAACCAATTGAATATGGTGTTACATTTTCAAGACTAGATGTTTGTGCAATAATGTAACTATCCATTGATAATCCGATAGTTGTTAATATCGATAAAATCATAAATTGAAATCCAATATTCAATATATTAAATGCCTCGTTTCTACGAAACAGAAGTAATCTAGGTTTAATTTCTGGGTGCTGAATATTAAAGTATGCAAAATGATTCACTGCAGCTACAAATACTGGGGCGAAAGACGATCCCCATATTATCCAAATAGGGGCAATACTTAGTTGGGCAAGTAAATATACTATTATTAGACTTAGTATACTGGAAGCCCCATTCCAAATGTTGCTAATATATCCTTCTTGAAATCCATATTGAGTCCTTTGTACTAATCCAAGTGGTACATTTGCAATTTTACTTAAAACAACAGCTAAAACTACAGTCGCCACAACAGTTATTGTTTGTTCAGATTCAGCATTCATTACTTTTATCCAGTTAACTTCAGAAAATAACAGGCAAAATACTAATAAAATAACAGATGCAACTACAGTTAATACCATAAGTGAACTTGATATTAACATTTGAGCTTCTCTATTATCCTTAGAGCCATGTAACCTGCTAAGCTTGGTTTGTAAGCCACTACCTAATCCTAAATCAGCAAATGTAAAAAGTGAAAAAAATGCTGTCACAGTCATCCATAGTCCGTATGTTTCTGCCCCTAATCGTTCAATTGCTATACGAACAATTATTAGTGGAACAAGAATTGATAAAACACGAGAGAGAGCAGAAGTTATTGCTGTTAATGCTATACGCTTAGTCCTCTCATCTTGTTTAAAAATCTTTTTTGCTTTATTTATTTTTCCTTCCAAGTCCAAGTCATTTTCCCCTCTATAATTTAACTATTCCCCAAAATAAATTATAAGTCTATACACCTTGTTCACCCACATACAGCTACTTTTGAATTTACTTTAATTAACCAAGGAGTTATCTTTGGTTATAATTAGAGTTATTATGCCTAATTTTTTGGGTATATCATTTCAAGGTGACCCTTAACTTATTCCCTCTACCCTGAAATTCTTCCAACGGGAATATTACTAAAGAGTGCTATTGCATGACTTCTTTATTACGAACGCCCCATTATGATAAATTATAATGTATCTATTATCTTCTTTCCTTGATTGATATAATTCTTACCTTTAGCAAATTCTAAAGCCTTAAAACCAATTAGATATCGTTCTTCTATTTCTAATTTAATTACTTTTTTAAGCATATTACAAATTGTTAAAGGACTATTATCCTTTAACACTAAAACATAGTTTTTATATTCTTCTGGAATACCTGGTAACATCGTAGTTATTAATGGTGTTCCAGAAAGCATGTACTCGAGAGTCTTTGAAGGAAATGAATATTTTACATATTCATCTTCAGCAGATCGTGCATTAATTAAGAAATCAGCTCCTCTCTGAATTTTTAAAATATCTTCATTCGAAACGAACCCTCTATACCTTATCCTTTCATCTATAGTACTAACCTTTTTTAATTCATCTTCATAGTCACCACGGCCATATATTTCAAGTATAATATTTTCATTTTTAACTAACCTAAAACCCTCAACTATATTCTTTATCCCATACCGTTTCTCTATGGAACCTGTGTAAACTATCTTAAAAAAATCCAAACCTTCGATTCTCTCTTTTTTAATATTAGGGTTTATATCTTTTTCATCTATTATACCTTCTATAACTGTACAAGGTTTTTTTGGAGCAAAATCATCTGCAAGATATTTAGTAAGAGCTATGACTTTTGATGCTTTATTCATTAATATCTTTGAGAAGAGGTATTCTATTTTTCTTAGTTTGGACTTCAAAAAACTTTCTCTTTCACTTCGTACAGATGGTGGATCTGTCCAAATAGCAATATAATCTATATTGTATAACCTTGATACAATATATCCTATTAACATAAAGGGAAGATGTACAGAATAAACAATTACACCGCCTTTTTCTTTAATTCTATGATATTTTTTTATGCTATAATAGAGCCCTGAAAAAAATCTTGTGAATATTTTAAGGATGCTTGAATTAATAAAGTAAATTTCAGTTATCTCTATTTTTTTATTAAATACATCTACACTCCATTTTTTACTTTTAATTTTCTTCTCGGAAAAAAAGGGATAGTCTGATACTGGTCTTGCTGAGATGTAGGTATAATTATAAATATCGTGTACTTCCATTCCTTTTATTAAATTCCAATTAAACTTATGAGTTTGAATAGCAGGGAATTTATCAAAACTCATTACACTTTTCATTTCCTCATCTGGAATAGCAAAGCCTAGAAACAGAAAGTTCTTTCTCATTATTGTTTACTCCACACTACTCTATTAACATAATCTGTATAAGACAAAATAATCCTGAGAACCTTATCAGAAACATTAGGCATACAGTAATCCTCAACAAGCCTTAAGGAATTTTTTTCTTGTAATTCTAATACATTTAGCCCTTGTAGTATTCTTTCTTTTGTTAAACCAACCATCATAACAGATGCTTCTTCCATAGCCTCTGGTCGTTCATGAGCTTGCCTAATATTTAGTGCTCTAAACCCAAGAATTGATGATTCTTCACTTATCGTTCCGCTATCACTAAGTACTGCTTTAGCTTTAATTTGCAGTTTTACATAATCATTAAAACCCAAGGGCTTCATAGTTCTCACTAAAGGATTAAACTCTATTCCTTTTGCCTCAAGCATATTTCTAGTTCTAGGATGTGTACTTACTATAACAGGCATTTTATATTTTTCGGCAACCGCATTTAAACTATCGACCAAATCTAGGAAGTTACATTCTGAATTGATGTTTTCCTCTCTATGAGCAGATACTACAAAATAGTTTTCTTCCTCTAGATTTAACCTCTCTATTACATCCGAATTTTCTATATCATCCTTTCTCGAGTTTAGAACTTCAAACATTGGACTTCCAGTTTTAATAATCCTGTCTGAAGGAAATCCCTCTTTAAGTAGATATTCTCTTGCAATGTCACTATAAGTTAAATTAATATCTGCAGTATGATCGACAATTTTTCTATTTGTTTCTTCCGGTACTCTCTGATCAAAACATCGATTTCCTGCTTCCATGTGAAATATAGGAATCTGCCTTCTTTTTGCTGCTATAGCACATAAACAGCTATTAGTATCACCAAGCACTAAAAATGCATCAGGTTTTACTTCTTCCATAATTGGATCTATTTTGACAAGGATATTTCCTATGGTTTCTACTGCCGTTCCAGTAGCAGCATTTAGGAAATAATCTGGCTTTTTCAAGTTAAAGTCTTTAAAAAATACCTCGTTCAGTTCATAATCATAATTTTGTCCTGTATGAACAAGTATATGTTCAATTGCATTTGATTGTTCTAATTTATTTATAACAGCCGATAATCTTATAATCTCGGGTCTAGTACCAACGACTGTCATGACTTTTAATTTTTTCATTAATTATACCTCCTCGAAATAAGTGTCTGGCTTTTCTGGATCAAAACATTCATTTGCCCACATTACTGTTACAAGGTCACTTTTTCCTACATTTACAATAGAGTGTGTATAACCGGTAGGAATATCTACAACCTGCAACTTTTCTCCACTAACTCTATATTCTATAATTTCATCAGAATCTATCTTTCTAAAGCGAATTAAGCCTTCCCCACTAACAACTAAAAATTTTTCATTTTTAGTATGGTGCCAATGATTTCCTTTCGTTATTCCTGGCATTGATACATTTACAGAAACTTGTCCTCTTTCAGGTGTTCTTATAAACTCCGTAAAGGAGCCTCTATGATCGGAATTCATTTTAAGATCATAAGAAAACTGATCCTTTGGTAAAAAGCTTAAGTAAGTACTATAAAGCTTTTTAGTTAGAGCATCCTCCATATTAGGGATACTTAAGTTTTTCCTACTTTCTTTAAAACTCCTTATAAGGTCCGCTAAATCTCCAAGCTTAATATTATGTGTTACAGGTACAACACATAAATCATTCTGAACATTAGGTCTTCCTTCTAAAGCTCTAATAAACTCTTCTAATACATCATCTATATAACAAAGATTTAGCTCGGCATCCGGGTTGTTAATCTGTATATCTAAGCCTCTAGCTATGTTATGACAAAATGTTGCAACTACTGTATTATAGTTTGGTTTACTCCACTTACCGAATAAATTTGGAAGTCGATATACATATACTTTAGCACCTGTCTCATAATAATAATTTAATAATAAGTCCTCCCCGGCTTTTTTACTTCTTCCATATGGGTTATACTTTTCTGCTTGAATAGAAGACGTTAAAAGCACAGGGGCATTATTATTATGTTTCCTTAATAATTCTAGTAATTGAGAAGTTAAACCTAAATTACCTTCCATAAATTCCTTTTCATCTTTTGGTCGATTAACCCCAGCTAAATGAAAGACAAAATCACATTCTTTTGTATATTTCTCAAGTAGGGAAGTATCGCTTTCCCTTGTAAACTCAAATATATCGTTATACCCGTTGTTTTTAAGCTCTGCGATAAGGTTTTTTCCCACAAACCCTTTTGCACCTGTAACAAGAATATTCATCACTCATACCACCCTTAATTCATAACGTGAACTTTTTTATTCCACTCTTTTAATTCATGTCGTACATAATCTAATTCAAGTAGTTTTCCTTTAATTTGTTCAATGCTAAGGATTTGTGTATTATCCGAATTATACTCTTCTACACTAGTAAGCTTTTGATCTCCCTCTCCAAAATACTTATCATAGTTAAGATCTCTTTGATCGGCGGGAACTTTATAGAAACCAGGTAAATCTTCTGCCTTTACATATTCCTCTTTGGTAAGAAGTGTTTCATAACGTTTTTCCCCATGGCGGGTTCCAATAATTTTTATTTCATTATCTGCATTAAATAATTCTTTTACAGCTTGAGCAAGGTCTCCAATAGTGCTAGCTGGGGATTTTTGAACCATAATATCGCCTGCTGCAGCATTATGAAATGCAAACACTACTAATTCTACTGCTTCCTCTAAACTCATTAGAAATCTTGTCATATTAGGATCGGTTACCGTTAAGGGCTGACCACTTTTAATTTGTTCAATAAATAACGGTATAACCGATCCACGTGAAGCCATAACATTGCCATATCTAGTTCCACAAATTAGTGTCCTATCCGAATCAACAGTTTTCGATTTAGCAACAAATACCTTTTCCATCATTGCTTTTGAAATCCCCATCGCATTAATTGGATAAGCTGCTTTATCCGTTGAAAGACAAATTACTTTTTTAACTCCAAAATCAATTCCAGCAGTTAATACATTATCAGTGCCTATTACATTAGTTTTTACGGCTTCAAGAGGGAAGAACTCGCATGATGGGACCTGCTTTAATGCCGCTGCATGAAAGATATAGTCCACTCCATGCATAGCATTTTTTACACTAGCTAGATCCCTGACGTCTCCTAGATAAAATTTAAGTTTATCGTTCTTATAATGTTTTCGCATATCATCTTGCTTCTTTTCATCGCGGGAAAATATCCTAATTTCTTTTATATCCGTATCTAAGAACCTTTCCATAACAGCATTACCGAAAGAACCAGTACCACCTGTAATTAATAACGTTTTATCCTTAAACATAATTTTAACCCTCCAGAGTTTTTCGCATCATTTTGACATATTGTTGAGTACAATGATCCTTTGTATATTTTTCAAGGAAAACTTTCCTACAATTCTCTCCCATATAGCTGAGCTTAACTTTATCTTCCAAGAGTTCATTTATAGCACCCACAACTTTAGAGCTCTCTCCTACCTCCATCGAATAGCCAGCATTATTTTCAGTTAAATCTTTAGCTATATCGGATTCGTTCCCAATAATTGCGATTACCGGTTTACCAGCCATCATATAACTATAAGTTTTGCTAGGTACAGCTAATCCAGTTAAACCATCCACCAAGCTGACGATGAAACAATCACTGATATTAAGAGCGTCCTGAAAATCTTGACCGTGTAAAAAATCAAAAACACTAACATTATTTAGGTTTTCCTCTTCTACAATAGTTTTTAACACCCCCATCTTATTACCATGACCTGCAAAAATAAATTGAACTTTCCTATTATCTTTTAAGTGGCGTATCGTATCAACTATGGTATCGAGATCTTGACATATTCCTAAATTTCCAAAGTAGGATACTATAAGATTTCCATCTTTTTTTAGCGGATGGAATAATTTATTTTTAGATGACTCTTCCACATCAGATAATCCTTTATCTTCATACCAATTTGGAATAACCTCTATTTGGTGGTCCGATAGTGCTGATCTATGCTTAAGTAGATAAGCCTTCATCTCATTCGAAAGTGCTACTACTTTATCTACATGCTTAAAAATACTTTTATTAGCAATTTTCATCATTTTGCTTATTGCACTATCCTTTGAAATAGTGTTTGTAATATAAGCCATTTCGGGGTACACATCATAACTAACAAAGATTACCTTTGTATCAAAAAATTTGTTAGCAAGTGCCGCAATTAACGGCAAAACAGGTGGATTTGAATAAACAATAATTGTTTTATATTTTCTTAGCTCCCAAAATCGTAAAGCAACTATAAAGGTAAATGAGAAATAGTTTATTAATCTTCCAATGAAGTTTGTTCGCTTAAGTTGAATATATTTTAATCTTTTTATCTCAATATTCTCATAAGTCCCTTTCATTGGTATTTCATCAATTTGATTGTACTCTTTGGGATAACCAGATATCGCTCCAACGGTAAATCCAGCTTTACTAAGCGCCAATGCAGTATCAAAAGGTAGTGTAGCAGAAGAAACATATTCAGGATAAAAGTACTGACATAAAAATAATATATCTTTCTTTTTTTTCATTAAATCTGCTCCCTACCTTCAGTGCGTACAATTGACTCTTCGAACGAAACAACCTCATAGTCTATTTTTTTCATATTCATTTTAGTCCCACAGCTTCCTGAGATTCCTATATCATAGACAAAGGATCCAAATACTTTCCTTAGTGTCCTTGACATTTTAAGGCCTATTGCAAGAGCCCAGTTAAAAACCTTTGATGTTTTAATCTCTTTCCCTTGAGCCTTTGCGATAAGCCTTACTAAATCAGTAGTATTCACATACTCCTTATTTTGCGGAAAATATATACCACCTTGGTTATTATCAATTATTATCCTTATAAATTCAGATAAATTATCAATATATATCATGCTTCGCTTATTATCTATATCAGGAAAAATTGGTAACATTAGAGCCAATCTCGCTAGCCTAACATAGTTCCCAGGACATCCTTTACCATATACAATCGGTGGACGTAGGATTGCTACATTAAAATCACTAGAATTGATTTCTAATAAAGGCTGTTCAGCTTCATATTTTGACTGGGCATAAGTGGTCTTTGGTATTGGCTTAGTATATTTTGTAATAAATCCCGTTTCAGTACCATAAACCCCCATAGTACTTAAAAATATGAATTGCTTTACACCTTCTTTTTTCGCTTTCTTAGCTAGCTCTACTGTTAGTTCTTTATTAACTTTAAAGTAATTAGCTGTATCGTTTTCTTTAACATGTACAATTGCTGCTGTATGGAAAATTACATCATATCCAAAGAACGACTTTTCCTTCCAATGTTCATCTCTTAAACTAATAGCATCTACAGAATACTTATCAGGATATTGTGAAATCCATTTTTTAAATGATGTACCTATATAACTATTAACTCCAGTTATTAGTATCTTTTTCATTTCAAACCTTCTCCTCATTAGTAGATGCTACTTCTACAGTTCCTAAATTAATTTCTACCAAATACGTGTTAACATATCTATCTTCGCCAAATAACACAACACCAACAGTCCTAATAATTATTTTCAGATCAAGTAACAAGCTATAATGCTCTACATAATAAACATCAAACTTATAACGGTCTCCTAAAGAAAGATATATATTACCACTTACTTGAGCTAATCCTGTCATACCTGGATTCATATCAAGCCTTTTAGAAATTTCTTCAGTATAATCAGCTAGTGATGCTATTCGTTCAGGTCTTGGACCAACAAGGCTCATTTCACCTTTTAATACATTTAATACTTGAGGAATTTCATCTATTTTACTTCTTCTAAGAAACTTTCCAACGGCTGTGACACGGTCATCATCTTTCATTACTTCTTGTCCTTTAACCATTTTTTCTGAACCCGGTCTCATCGTTCTAAATTTATAGACTTTAAAGATTTTCTTATTTAACCCTGGTCTATCTTGTAAGAAAAACACCGGGCCAGGAGATGTAACCTTGATTAAAATTGCAATTAATATCCATATTGGAAGAAATGGAATAAGAACTATTAACGAAACTACAACATCAAATAAACGTTTAATTATTTTTTGAAATTTCTTATCCTTCATGACTATACCTCTACCTCATAATCAATAGGAATTAAATATCCATCAATAAGTTTTATAGGCCCATCATCTTTATTTGTTTTAGCAGACCAAATTCTGTATGCTTTATCTCCATCTTTGTAAAAAGCACCTGGGTAGGGATGTGTAACTGCTCTTACTAACTTATCTGCTTCGTCCATATTCATACTGTTTAAAAGTTCGCCATCTTCAGGTTTTCTTCCAGGCCACTCTGTAGCCAATTCTTCAGTTTGTTTCATAAGTGTAATATTGTTATTAACAATATCATTCCAGTACTTCGAAATTAGTGTAACGTGCATATCATCAACGTCTTGATAAAGTTCTGTTGCTGTAGTGTTCTGATCTAGTTTAATAATCCCTTGACCGATAATATAACCGGTATCTACACCTTCATCCAACTTAAACATAGTTACACCAGTTTCTTCTAACCCCTTGATAATTGCCCATGGTATTGCCGCTCTCCCTCTTCCGATTGGTAATAAGGTAGGGTGCATACCGATACAGCCATAAGTCGGAGTTTCAAGTACATCTTTCTTAGCAATTTGAGACCAACCAATAATAAACAACCAATCAATCTGGTATTCCTTTAAAGCAGAAAGAACCTCTTGATCGTTGATATTATCAATCTTCAATAGAGGTGCATTATGTTCATTTGCAATATTATCTAAATAGATTCTTCCAGACTTATTCATAGCTTTTGCATCTTTAAGGGTAATTAGTAAGTCCAGATTCCCACCAATACGGTAGATTTCTTCAATACAACTTAGCCCTAACTGAACGCAAGTTGCAAATGCAATTCTCTTCTTCAACGCATTCCACCCTTTCTACTTTCTAAAATCCACGTCTAAATACACTTTCAAAGGCTTCCGCATAAACCATTCCTGATTGTCCACCCCGGTAAGCTGCCAGACCTTTGATTGCTTCCTTACTTCTAGGATGTGGATAATCTCTCATAACTCCACGATATTGTGCTAAAGCTTCTATTTTTTTATCAATTCCATTTTCACCGACCTCAATAAAGGTATTTGGTGAAAACTGTTTAAAGGTTTTGTTCAAACCCCATTCCGTAGACGATGGTATCTCCATAAAAAGAAGCTCTTTTAGCGGTGGTACATCATCTCTCCTTTGGAATAATCTAACTGCAGCTTGACACGCGAGGGAAGTGTGTAAATGATCATTATTTAAATCTGCCGGATGATGAGTAAAGACAACCTCAGCATTTGTTTCAATAATGGCTTTTTCAATAAATTGAACAACTTTTAAATGTGGTACATTATTTAGTTCAATATTTGGAAAGTCACCAGTAATAATTCTATCAACACCTAAAATACTCATTGAAGTTTTTACATCTTCATTTAGTTCATCCGTAGCAGGACGGAAGTTCCTAGCATTCACTTCTCCAGATAGAATACAGACATTAACTGAATGCCCTTCTTGAGCAAGCTTATACATTGTAGAACCTGCTCCTAAAACCTCATCATCTGGATGTGCAACAACAACTAAATATGACATATGATTGAACCTCGCTTGTTTTTTATTCTCAACTCTTGCAATCTATTAATTTGCCATTAAACAACTTTTTTAGTTAACTAAGACTTAATTGAAAAAAGTTTTCTCTGTTTCCGCAACCAACGACTAAACTACTAATTTTCAATTACTTCGATTACCTTCGTCAAACATCTTTTCATTCAATTAAGCAAATACAAAGTAGATATTTACCTTTTGATCAATTTTTATAGCGTTTCTTTCCCATGTTCCAATACAACCCAAAAAAGCCCCGCCCATATCTTACCTATGTAATGAATATGGACAGGGCTTACTCATCCTAGCTTATTGTTCAACCTTCCCTAACAATCCCTCAAGATATCCAACTAATTCTTCCTTTAACTCATAATCTTGCAATGCCATCTCAATCGTCGTCTTAATAAACCCTAACTTCTCTCCAACATCAAATCGTTTACCTTCAAAATCATAAGCATAAACTTTCTGAATCTCATTTAGCCTTTGTATCGCATCCGTCAGCTGAATCTCTCCTCCAGCTCCAATTTCTTGGTTATCTAAGTATGTAAAGATTTCAGGAGTAAAAACATATCTCCCCATAATCGCAAGATTCGAAGGAGCTGTACCCTGTTTCGGTTTTTCTACGAAATTCTTTACCTCATACCTTCTTCCCTCATTAAAAGAAGGTTCAACAATCCCATATCGATGTGTCTCTTCGTTTGGTACACTCTGCACGCCAATTACGGACGAATACGTTTCTTCAAACTGATCTAATAACTGCTTCAAACAAGGAGTCTCAGCTTGTACAATATCATCACCTAAAAGAACCGCAAATGGTTCATCACCGATAAATTTCCTGGCACACCAAACGGCATGGCCCAATCCTTTTGGTTCCTTTTGGCGAATATAATGGATGTCAACATTAGATGATTGCCTTACTTTATCGAGTAAATCAAATTTTTCTTTTTTTACTAAATTGTCCTCTAATTCAAAGTTATTATCAAAGTGATCTTCAATTGCACGTTTTCCTTTACCGGTAACAATGATAATATCTTCAATCCCTGATTCAATCGCTTCCTCAACAATATATTGAATCGTTGGCTTATCTACGATCGGAAGCATTTCTTTCGGCATTGCTTTTGTTGCAGGCAAGAACCTCGTACCAAGTCCAGCTGCAGGGATAATTGCTTTTCTAACGGTTTTCAATTAACACCCTCCGTGTTTTACTATTCTGCAATCTGAAGTTTCGTTATTTCTTTATTATTTGCGACTGAAATAATGGTTTCTTTTAATTCATCTATTGTCATATCTTTTAAACTACTAATAAGAGTGAATAATTCCGTTTTTCCAAGCGGTTCTGCTTTTCCAATATGGATCTTTGGGAAGATTTGCTTCTCTTGAATTTCATTTTCATTCAATAATTCTTCGTACATCTTCTCACCTGGACGAATTCCATTGTACTCAATTCCGATTTCTTCTATTGTATACCCAGAGAGAGTAATCAAATTTTTGGCGAGATCCGATATTTTTACTGGATCGCCCATATCAAGCACGAATACTTCTCCACCACGAGCTAATGTTCCTGCTTGGATGACGAGTCTTGATGCTTCTGGAATGGTCATGAAGTATCTTGTCATATCAGGATGAGTAACAGTGACTGGACCACCATCTTCAATTTGCTTTTTAAATAAAGGAATGACACTGCCTCGACTTCCAAGCACGTTTCCAAACCTAACGGCAACAAATTTCGTATTGCTTTCTTTTGCTAAGTTTTGAATAATCATTTCCGCAATTCGTTTTGTTGCTCCCATAACATTTGGTGGGTTGACGGCTTTGTCAGTTGAAACGAGGACAAATGTGTTAACCCTGAATGTTTCAGCTGCATCTGCTACATTTTTTGTTCCAAAAATATTGTTTTTCACAGCTTCTCTCGGATTATATTCCATTAAAGGAACATGCTTATGGGCTGCTGTATGGTATACGACATCAGGTAAATACTCTTCCATCACTTCAAATATTCGAGCTCGTTCTTGGACGTCCGCTATTACCGGAATAACATCTATCTTATTCCCATATTGGTTGCGCAATTCCATGTCGATGTTATAAATACTAAATTCACCATGTCCAAGAAGTATGAGTCTTTTTGGAGAGAATTTACAAATTTGCCTGCAAATTTCCGATCCAATAGAGCCTCCTGCACCTGTTACTAAAACTGTAGCTCCTGTGATTGATTCAGTTATGCTGCTAATATCGAGTTCAACAGGATCACGACCTAATAAATCCTCTACTTCAACATTACGTATCGCATTGACAGATACCTTTCCAGTCATAATATCTTCAATCATCGGCATGATTTTGATTTTCACATCCGTTTTGGCACAAATTTCATATATTCTTCTTATTTCCACTTTTGATAAAGATGGTATCGCAATAATAATATCTTGTATCTTCTCTTTTCTAACAATTTCCGGGATATGCTCGATATCACCACATACGGAAATCCCATAAATTTCAAGCTTGTACTTCTTAATATCATCATCCACAAAGGCGACTGGTTTCAAATCAACATCATTATTATGAAGAAGCTGCCTCGCAACGGCTGTACCTGCTGAGCCAGCACCAACGATTAATGTTCGCCTTTTTTCTTGATTGGATTTAATATATTGATCTCGATACATTCTCCACGAGAATCGAGATCCGCCAATCAATAAAATATGGAGCATCCATGTAATTAGCAAGACTCTTCCGTATATTGTACCGACTCCTACAGCCTGAGCGATTGCAGCAGTGGCGATAGAAAAAGTAACCGCTTTCGCTATAGTAACTAACTCCCCAACACTTGCATATTCCCACACTTTATTATAAAGACGATAAATAATGGCAAATAAATGGTGACTAATAAGCAAGATGATGGAACTTACAAGCAATAGTTTTGACGTATAAAAGTCAGAATAAGGATGCAAGATGAAATATCCTACATAGATGGAAAATAAAACAATGATTGAGTCAAGTAGCATCAATAGCGGTACTCGCTTTTGATATGTCAAGTTCATCCCTTCTTTTCATTTTATTAGAAATGCGAAAATCGACGTACAAACTTTATAAATAAGACTAAATGGTTGCAAATCGATCTTGTCAGAAAATCATTAGTTCAAAAAAACATATAATAACTTTTTCATTATACGAATAAATGTCTAATGAAAACGCACAACCCTGTACGCTTTCATTAGACATTTATATAAGTCTTTACTTTTGGTTAAAAAGTCCTAAATAGGATTAATAATCATTTAGTTTGTTTTCTAGCTAAATTAATTAAATTAGGGGCATCTAACCCATCCTCACGCCATCCTTTCGACAACAATTTGCGTCTAAGGTAGTATTACCACCCACAGCATGACCGAGTGCCCCCAATTATAACGGATAGGAGACATTACCGAATATATCTTATTACCTTGTAACATCACATGTCGTGACATTTAGTATTTCGAAATAATAGAAAATGGCGAAAATACCTGTCCGTCGACGTACACACTTTAGAAACTTTGCAGAAACATGACGAGACAGGACAAATGTACGGAGGCAACTTTTATTGCCACTGAGCTGATGCCCACAGTTAGGTAGAACCAATTGATGTTGATTAATTGAATGAAAAAGGACAAGAAGTCTACTTGTCTAGACATTTTTTAACAAAAAAAATAATCGAATCAACTCTTAAAATAGTCCGAATATCTTTTTTCTTTTTATTCGTTCAGGAACTTCTCTGTAAATGTCTTTTCCATCTACAATTAATTCTGCATTTTCCATAAAATAATAGACTGAGTCTAATCCGTATTTTGTTTCAAGCAAATCATATGCTTCGGACATTTTAAATCCACGGGTTGTTGTATTATGTGCATCCGATGCGATGAAATGGGTCAAATTGGATTCAACTAAATCAAATGCAAATTTTTGAATCTTCTTTCCAAAATAACCAGCAAAGCTTGTAGCTGTTATTTGAGTAGCTGCACCGTTTTTTACGAGAGTGTATAGCTTATCAGGTCGTTGAATAAGTTCTGAATTTCTTTCAGGATGTACAATGACAGGTATTAGGCCTTTCATTTGCATATCGTAACAAAGCTGATCTGTATAGTGTGGTACGTGATTGGATGGTAATTCGATGAATAGGTAACTTGAGATGCCGGAGAGCGTTAAAATCTCACCAGCCTCATAATCTTCTAGTAATTCTCCATATATACGAGTCTCTTGACCTGGCAATATATGAACATCTACTTTTTCAGAATGTAAATAGTCATTGAGTTCCGCGACTTTTTTTTCAATATCCTTTTTCGCGTTAACATATGAACCATTTTGATGGTGGGGAGTGGCAATAATGGTATGAATCCCTTCACTTTCAGCCTGTTTAGCCATGTGTAGGCTATCTGTAAAATGACTAGCTCCATCATCTACATTCGGCAAAATGTGACAGTGTATATCAATCATTGCTAACCCTCCCCTTCTTTCGTAATACTTTTGTCCTAGTAATAATTTACTATATTCCCTCTAAATGTCAATAAATTATTTTGTGCCGTAATAATAATAGTAATCGTGTTTCTCCATTTTTTTATTATTTAACACGACGCCCAGTACCTTTGCTTTTGCTGCAGTCAGAAGGTCTTTCGTTTTTTGGGCACTCTCAATCTCTGTTTTCCCACTAGAGATAACGAGAATCGTTCCGTCACATTTATTCGCTAATACTTGCGCATCAGTAACTGCCAAAACAGGTGGAGTATCGAAAATGATTGTATCGTATTCTTTCTTGGCGAGATTGAAAAACTCTCCCATTCCTTTTGAACTTAATAATTCCGCTGGGTTTGGCGGAATCGGCCCTGATGTTAAGATGTCTAGTGTTGAAACATCTGTCGTTTTGACCGCTTCATTTAATTCCATTTGTTTCGTTAATAAATTCGTTAGTCCATAGGCATTGTTCATTCCGAATGTATAATGCACGGTCGGTTTCCGCATATCTGCATCGACTAGGAGGACACGCTTACCTTGCTGGGCAAACACAACGGCTAGATTACCAGCCGTCGTCGACTTTCCTTCAGCTGGACCTGATGATGTAACCATGATTGTTCTTATTTCTTCATCTACAGCAGAAAACTGTATATTTGTCCGAATCGTTCGGTATTGTTCTGATACAGGAGATTTTGGATTTACTTTAGAAATTAGCTTTCTTCTCCCTGACTGTAATGTACTCTTAGCCAATTGTCTCACTCCTTACCCTTGTCTTTCGAGCCGCCCGTTCAGGTCTTTCTACTTTTTGATCTTCAAATGTAGCAATAGATCCGAGCACTGGTAGTTCTAAAAGTCTCTCGACATCTTCTGCCGTTTTTACTGTATTATCCAAATATTCAAGTAAGAATGCTAACCCTACTCCCGCCATCAGACCTACAACAAAAGCAATAGCAATGTTTAACATTGGTTGAGGCTTTACTGGAGATGGATTTATTTCTGCTTTAGAAATAATATTTACATTGTCGACCTTCATTAAAGGTACGATTTCTTTTTCAAACACTTCTGCGATTTTGTTCGCAAGTTCTGCAGCTTTTCGCGGATTCGGATCCTGAACGGTTAGATTTACCACTTGTGAATCCTTTGCACTTTGAACAGTAATATTTTCTGAAAGCCCTTTCGCTGTTGCGTCTAGATTCATTTCGTCAATAACTTTATCAAGAATAAACGGGCTTTTAATAATTACGTTATATGTATTGATTAATTGCAAGTTCGTTTGGATTTCCGAAGGATTATAGATCGGCTGATCACTCTTTGCTTGGTTAACAAGGAGTTGGGCCGTAGATTGATAGATTGGCGTTAAAACAAAAAAACTGACAGCACCGCTAATCGTTACGGCTGCTACAGTAATTAATATAATTAAACTTAATCTTTTCTTTAATGTTTGCATAAGCTCTTTCAAGCTAATTGTTTCTTCCATTAGTATCCTCCTGCGGTAATTGTCGACTTTTTCCATAATGTGTATTATTATAGCATAATATTAGGTAATTTTTACTATAAATTATCAAAATATCTAAATTTAAACATTTTATTTACATATTTTCACAATGATTTCATTCTATTTTACTACTGGAGGGAATAGAATTGCGGGCATTTATAGCTACTCTTGCAGTCTTGGCCTGCGCTATATTTTTGGCGGCCGGACATTTTTATTGGAAGGATAAAACGAATATATCTTCATTTAAAGCAGCGGAAGATATAGAAGTGAATAGGGAGGAAACAGCTCCTGTAGATGAAGATGAAGTTCAATTGAAAGGTTTGGAGATTTTCGGCAAGACGACAAACTGGCCTGCTCAAGCAAGTGAAGATTTCCGCAAGGCAGTAGAAGACGGACGTACATACAAACTCGCATTCGTTGGATCACCCGCGCTCGGAAAAGAAGTAGGTGGCTGGTCTGTTATGCTGCGGGATGCAATTGAAGATACATACGGGAAAGATAATATCGAAGTAGGGATTTTTGAATACGACCTTTCATCCGATCGATTTATCGGTGGCGGTCACGAGCAGGAGATTGTCGATTGGAAGCCAGATTTTATTTTGTTTGAACCATTTAAATGGATCGACAACAAGGCAGCACCCCAAAATAATAGTGGAAACATCGAGAAGTTTATGAACGCATTAGATAAAGCAGGAAATAAGGCTGTACTTGTTTTGCAGCCACCGCATCCGGTATTTGGAACCACACACTACCCAAATCAAGTTGGAAAATTAAAGGAGTTCGCGGAAGAACAACACATTGAATACTGGGACCATTGGACCACTTGGCCGGATGATGAGAGTTTGATAGGTTACTATCTTGAAGACAAAAGTTCTCCTAATGAGAAAGGGCATCAATTATGGTTTAAATACTTGAAAGAAAAATTTATTGCAGAATAGCCTCAGCCCGAACCGAAGGTTCGGGCTTCCTCGCTTGAATTCATCATTTTTAAAAAATTATTCACCAATTTCTTCATATCCTACTCACTCAACTCCAATTAACCCAAAAGTTTCAGCAATTCCTTCTTAAATATCATCAGTTGCTAGAACCTCCAAGAATAAAAAGACCCACTCCTTCAAGGAATGGGTCCACGTCTTATAATTTAAATCTATTAATCAATCCATTTAAGTTTTCTGCTAATCGAGCAAGATCCGCTGAATTATTTGCGACTTCTTCCATCGAACTGCTTATTTGTTCAGAAGAAGCAGACGTTTGCTCAGCTCCTGCAGCGGATTCTTCTGATACTGCTGCGATTTCGGTGATTGACTTTTGCATTTTTTCGCTATTAGAGGATATATTCATGATATTATCAGAAACCGTTTTAATGTTATTCGCCATTTCGGTAACAGCTGAACTGATTTTATCAAATGTTTGTTTCGTCGATTCTATTTGGTTTGTTCCTTCGGCGACCTCTTCATATCCAGCTTGCAATGAGTTTGTCACGATGCTGGATTCTTTTTGGATGCCTGCTACGATACCCGTTATATCTGCTACGGAGTTGGATACTTGTTCCGCAAGTTTTCGTACTTCGTCTGCTACGACTGCAAATCCTCGTCCTTGCTCGCCCGCTCTTGCTGCTTCAATCGCAGCATTCAACGCTAGTAAATTGGTTTGATCGGCAATCTCTTGAATAACGGAAACTAATTTCGATATTTCTTGAGATTTTATGTCCAATCCTTTTACCTTTTCAACAGCATCCTGAACGATCTGATCGATTTTTTCCATTTGCTGGCTTGAGGTTTCCATTAAGTAATTGCCCTCATTCGTCATGCCTAATACTTCTGTTGATGCATGTTGAATACGTTCGCCATTTTCATTCGCTTCCTGAACCGTTCCCGCGAATGATACCATGATTTCCGCCAACTCGCTTGCATTTGAAGCTTGAAGCTCAGTACCCGCTGCTAGTTCTTCCATCGTGGTCGCTATTTGCTGTGATCCGGAATTGACTTCATTTGCAGATTGCATCATTTCCTCACTTTGACTCGTGATGCTTTCAGAAACAGTATTGATTTCACTTACTAATTCTCGTATTCTTCCATTCATTTCATTTGTCGCGACTACTAATTGCGCGATTTCATCTCGTGATGTCGTTTTTAGCGATTCGAGGCTCAAGTCTCCACTCGCAATTAATTTCATACGCTCCATTACTTTCTTGATCGGTTTCGTAATGAAGTTTGATGTAATGATAGCAGAGGTGAGACTAACAACGACTACTAAAAGAATAAAAATAGATACAATATATAAAGACTTTTCTCCATTCGTAATGATACTTTTGCCTTTTTGTTTGATGATGTGTTCTTTATTAATAGCAATTTTTTCGTACTCTGTAATGATTTCTTCAGCTTCTTTTGTGATAGACGCATGGTTTCTGTTTGCTAATGTTTTTTGTCCTTTATCATACATGGCAAAAACATTATTCTCGATATCTGTTTGCCAATTAATTGTACGATCAACAAGTTGTTTAAAATCCTCTCCAGCACCTAAATCTATTGCCCTTTTTTCATCTAAAATTGCCTTTTCTGTTAAAGCGTAAAATTGATTTCGATATTCCTCGTCTTCAAATAACAAAAAACCTCGTAAAAGAGAGACCCTATTTGCTATATTCGCCGATAGTTCCTGATCAACAATTAAGAGTTGCAGCTCTTTATCAAGAATTTCATCTGTATTATGATTTACATTTTTAACAGTCATAAAGTTATATAGTCCAAAAGCAATAAACAATAAAATAATGAGCGAAAATCCTAATAATATTTTCGTTTTCAAGCTTTTAAAATTGAACAATTTCTTCACTTTCCCGCCTCCATCATGAAAAATTGGCTAGTTTCCTAAGAAATAGCCAAAATCTATATATTATGATAGTTTTAATCTGAACCCTATACTTCGGGTCACGAATGATACTATCATCATAGAGTACAGGTACTTATTATTCAATACTTTACAAACAATTTGTAGCAAAAATAGATATTATTACCTATCAAGTTGATTCATGTCGTTTTCTGGACTCGGACCATAATAAACGTGACCTCTATTTCCAGAGGCCACGTTTTATTCGAGCTCACAGATAAAACCAATTATTCTTGATTGCTAGAGTTGCTGCATTTGTTCTATTATCAACTTTTAGTTTTTTTAGCACTGAGAGTACATGACTTTTTACTGTTTTCGATGCGATGTTAAGTTGAAGCGAAATGGCACAATTCGAGTAGCCTTTTGCAATAAGTTCAAGGACGTCCCATTCTCTTTTTGTCAATAATCCTATCGGTCTTTTCGGTTTCATTTTCTTTATACATTCGTTGCTTTCAAGTAAGACAGATAAAAGGCGGGGATGAATATAATGCATCCCTTTCATGATGCACTTAACTGCATAAATCACTTCACTCTTTTTCATATCTTTGTAAAAATATCCGTGCAACTCCATTGAGAGTAATTCTGGTAGGTATTGTATATCCTCATCAGAAATCCATACAGCAACGATGATGTTTTGATCAAGATATAAAGGAACCGCTCTATGCAAGTCTACATATGAATTCAGATCAAGTATTAATAAATTTGGTAATTCATTTTTTTGTTTTCGTTTTAATAAACGATTGGCTGGCTTATAGTTTTTAGCATATTGATTTAAACATTCATGCACTCTATTTGACTCTTCTACTATATCAACCATACTCATTTCCATCCCCTCCTATCTTCATTCATTTTAAAGTTTGAAGCGGTTTATTAAGTCATTTAAGTTTTCCGCTAATTTTGCAAGATCTGTTGAACTATTTGCTACTTCTTCCATTGAACTACTGATTTGCTCGGATGATGCAGACGTTTGTTCCACCCCGGCAGCAGACTCTTCTGAGATCGCCGCAATATCCGTAATTGATTCGTGCATTTTTTCACTGTTCGCTGCTATAGTAAGTATATTTTCAAAGACTGTTTTAATATTAGTGGCCATTTCCGATACTGCAGAGCTAATTCCATTAAACGTTTCTTGTGTCGCTACAATTTGGCTCGTTCCTTGCGCTACTTCCTTATATCCATCCTGCAAGGACGCTGTGACTACACTCGATTCATTTTGAATTCCAACTACAATATCTGTAATATCAGATACAGAAGCTGAGACTTGTTCGGCAAGTTTTCTCACTTCATCTGCCACAACAGCAAAGCCTCTACCTTGCTCGCCCGCTCTTGCTGCTTCAATTGCTGCATTTAAAGCAAGTAAGTTCGTTTGATCCGCTATTTCTTGAATAACTCCAACTAATTTAGAGATTTCTTGAGATTTACTATCAAGACCTTTTACTTTTAGGACAGAATCTTGAACAATGTGATCAATTTTCGTCATTTGCTCACTGGAATTTTCCATTAAGCTTCGGCCTACATTTGTCATTTCTAGCACTCCAGTTGAAGCATGTTGAATATGTTCTCCATTTTCTTTTGCCTCTTGAACTTTATCAGCAAATGACACCATAATTGCAGCTAATTCACTTGCACTTGTAGCTTGTGTCTCCGTACCTGTTGCCAGTTCTTGCATCGTGGCCGCTATTTGTTGAGAACCTGCATTTACTTCGTTAGCAGATTGAGTCAGCTCCTCGCTTTGTCCAGTAATCGTTCCGGAGACGACATTGATTTCACGAATGAGTTCTCGAATTCTATCATTCATCTCATTAGTAGAAACAACGAGCTGTGCGATTTCATCCCTTGATTTCGTTATTAATGATTCTTGACTTAAATCACCACTAGCTATTAACTTCATCCGTTCCATTACTTTTTTGATTGGAGTTGTGATGAGAGTTGCTGTAATGAGGGCTGCTACGATGCTAACTAAAATGACTAACGCTGTGAAGATGATGGAAACTCTAAATGTATTTTGGCCATTAGATATGATTAGTTGCCCCTGGTCTTGGATCCGGGATTCCTTTTCCAACGCCAGTTTTTCGTAACCACTCATTATTTCCTTTGCCTCTTGTCTTACTTTTAAATAATTTTGTTTTGCCATTTCTTCGTTTCCACGGTCATATTCATCAAAAACATGCTCAGTTATATAGGTACGCCATGCAACTGTACGTTTAATTAATTCGTCAAATTCTTTTGTAACTCCAACATTTCTAGCCATTTGCTCATAATATTTTCCTAGCTCAGTGTAATCATTAAATTCCTTTTTATAATTACTATCGCCATCCATGATATAACCACGTGCAACTCCAATTCTATTGGCCATTGTTGTAGCTAATTGTTCGTCTGCAATTAATAGTTGGAGGTCTTTATTAATGATACTTTTTGTGCTACTGTTCACATTTATCACAGAAATAATATTGTAAGCGCTAAACGAGATAAACAGAAAAATAACAATAGAAAATCCAAATAATATTTTCATTTTTAAACTTTTAAATATAAATAAATTCTTCACTTTCTTTTCCTCATTTCAGTTATAAATTTACAGGCAGAACAACCATTAATTCGCACATAAAAAAATGGCTATAATTCGGTTATATAGCCAAGGAAATTTAACAATATAAAAAATCAGAAAACACACGTTTAAACTTAGGACGTTCACCCCACTTTCCAATAAAATTTCTGTATAAAATTGGATTCTGCCTAGTCCGTTTTCATCATAAAATAGGGGTTTTTATTATTCAACAAACTAAGTCAAAATACGACAAAATTAGTCAATTTTACCGAGAAATTTGACAAATTTTGTGATTCTTTTGGTGTAGATTTCCAATAACAAAAAAAGCGGCAGGAGCATGATTCTCCCGCCACTTTTTCTTTACTTCGTTTTCACCGTCACCTTTGTTGCTTTTCCTGTGTTTCCTGCTTTGTCTTTTGCGTAAACTTGAAGAACTGTACCAGCTTTTTGCTTGCTAATCTTAATCGAAAAGCTACCGTTTGTAGCTGCCTTTCCTGACGCAATTACCTTGGTTCCAACCTTTACATAAACCGTTGAATTTGCTTCAGCATTTCCAGTAACAGAAGTTGATTTAATCGTTACTTTATTTACTTTTGGCGCTGCCGGCGGAGTTTTATCAACAACAGTTATCTTTCTTACTGCACTTACATTCCCTGCTTTGTCGGTCGCAGTAATATTTAATACCGTGCCTGCTTTTTGGATAGAGCCTAATGTCACTGTATACTTTCCTGTTTTATCTGCGTTCGATGTACCCAATACTTTCGTACCCACTTTTACCGTTACTTTTGATTCCGCTTCAGCTTTCCCTGTGACCGTTTTATCCTTATCACTTACCTGGTTTGCGGTTGGCAAGGCTGGTGGAGTTTTATCAACTATCGTTATCTCTCTTACCGCACTTTCATTTCCTGCTTTATCATTCGCGGTTATACTTAGTACCGTGCCCGCTTTTTGTAATGCACTCATAGTTACCGAGTATTTTCCTGTTTTATCCGCTACCGCCGTTCCCAATACCTTCAATCCTGCTTTAACTTTAACTGTTGACTCTACTTCCGCGCTTCCTGTCACCGTTTTATCCTTATCACTCACTTGGTTTGCGGTTGGCATGGCAGGTGGAGTTTTATCAACTACGGTAACTTTTCTCTCTGCACTTACATTACCCGCTTTATCAGTTGCCGTTATACTTAGAACCGTGCCTGCTTTTTGTAATACACTCATAGTTACAGTGTATTTTCCTGTATTATTCGCTACCGCTGTTCCCAAAACCTTCGTGCCGGCTTTAACTGTTACTGTCGACTCTGCTTCAGCACTTCCTGAGACAATTTTATCCTTATCACTTACTTGGTTTGCTGTTGGTGTCGCTGGTGGAGTTTTATCCATAACCGTTATTGTAACGGAAGCTCCTTGATTCCCAGCCTTATCCACGGCGTAAACCGTCAAATTTGTACCTGCTTTCTGTTTAGCAATTGACACTGAAAATTGTCCGTTAGTTCCTGCATTAGCAGAGCCTAAGGTTGTTGAACCAGCTTTTACATATACGGTTGCACTTGCTTCTGCAGTACCAGTCACTTTTGCGTCCATATCACTAACCGGATTCACAACTGGTTTTGCGGGTGGAGTTGTATCTTTTTCTCCAAGATCAAAGAATGTATAGGTAACATCATTTCCTTTCGTCGTCGGAACGTCGGACTTATTCGTCTTCTTAACGACTGCCCCGCCACCTCTTAAATTAGCTGAAGATCCAGTGAATAACTTAGGTTGAATGCTGTTAAATCCAGTTTCCCCGTTGAAACTATATTTACCACTCGTCTCTTTTAGTAAAAGAGCTCCGCGGAAATCGGTCATAAACTTTCCAAAACTCTTTGTGGGGTCTACATATTTTTTTACAACATTTGCAACTGCTTGGTAATCATTCTTTTTATCTATTAAGATCTCTTTAAAAATTTTGTTTCCTTGCATCGCTTGCGTTCTTACATATTGAGTGAATAAATACGATAAAGAATAATTGGATAAAGTGTCCCCAGAATTATCCCAGTATATTAAAGAGTGCCCATTCGTAATAGCAGTAGCATAATTATAATAATCAATACGATCCGTTAATATTTTTCCAGTGTACATTTGCTCGGCAGCCATGGATAATCCTTCATTTAGCCAAGAATCCATGGGCGTACCATTTTCAACAAATACGTTCTGATTAAAATTCACCATATGTTGAAATTCATGAGCCAATGTGCTATAGGCACTGCTTAAATCTTTAGAAGCTCCGAATCCCATTGAAGGATACGTGTCTAGATAAAAAATTTCCATTCGGTTCGAGTTTGGCATATCGAATAAGTCTCTTCCATGGAAATAGCCTCCAATAAAACCGCCGTACCCGTTAAAGCCATCCTGGATATCAAAACAAAGAATATTAATTTTTCCATCCCCGTCAACGTCTGATTCGTTCGCAAAATTTGAAGTGACTAATGAATAAATTTTTTGATCAAATTCTTTACCGATTTTATCGGCATCCGTTGATGTAATTTCATTATTATGAACCCAGACATTCGTTTTTGTACCGGTATAAAGCAGTTTTGCCGTAATCTGATAATCAGCATTCGTTTCAAACGATGTAACCCAAAATGCTTTACTATCTCCTACTTTGACTAAACTTTTTGATGATATATCCATTTTTTTAAGCTTTTTCTCTTTGTTCTTTTCTACATCAAATGGTATATTCACATCTAATTTGTACGCGTTTAAATCCAACTTTTTATTAAATGTATATTGATCATTATTAATTGAAAACGTTCCTGTGGGTTGAGCAGCATTGCCATTAACAGACTCGTTGCTGACAAGGACATACTTTTCTTCTGTGGGTGGTTCGGGTGTTTGTGTGCTAAAAGGATTTTGTACTTTGAAGAGTGCAGTAGTAGTGTAATGCGTATCCCATGTATATTCGTAAAGTCCAATTCTTACATACACGTATTGCTTATTACTATATAAACTTTTTGGTATATAGGAGGTGATCAAACGATTTTTTGTACCATACGTATCATAGTCAAGAGATCCAATATACTCCATTGACCCTCTATCTTCTGTAAAAAACTCCAACGTAACGAGACCATCCTTAAAGTAAGTCTCATCCGTTTCATATAAAATCCTCATCCGCATCGTTTCATCATCATCAGCTCTCATGCTTTCCAACGTGAAACTTTGAGTAACCTTATATTTGTCGATTAGACGGGAAATTAGTTCCCCATCCTTTTTCAATGGATAATCTGTAGGATTTAAATATTGCTCCTTTCCTTCTTTTTTAGAACCTGAACCCATCACTAAATTTCCGGAAAGCTCATCAGAATTTCCGTTCGTTTCCGCTAGTGCGAATGTTGGAAAAATCAGAACGAGCGTTAACATAATGGTTAATGCTTTTCTCACATACCCCATCCACTTATCTCCCCTTTAGGTTTATAAGACCATTATAGTAGGAGATAAGTACTATTAATTCCATTATTCGGAGGCAAATATAGACGGCATAATTTTTAAATAGAGGAGTTTTGTAATTAATTGTAGTGGTTTGATTTCATTGGAGAACTATATTGTAAGTTCTATATTTGTGGTTGATTGTAATAATTATCTTTTAAAACATAAAAAATTATCGTCCGATTTTCAACAATTAATTGTAAATTTTCTACAATCCCATAGAACCCTTTACAATTACTTTATATATTTTCTATAAGAATTAATAAAAGAGATGGTGGGAATTATACTCCCACCATCTCTACTTTTATTTCGTTTTAACCGTCACCTTTGCAGCCTTCCCAACGTTTCCAGCTTTATCTTTTGAATAAATTTGAAGAGTAGTTCCGGCTTTTTGCTTTTTGAGCATAATCGAAAAGTTTCCGTTATTTCCCACTTTACCTGATGCAATGACTTTACTTCCAACCTTCAAATACACGATTGAATTGGCTTCTGCTTTTCCAATAACGGAAGTCGATTTAATTGTTACCTTGTTTACTTTTGGAGCGGCCGGTGGCGTTTTATTTACGGTGACTTTTCTAGCCGTGCTTATATTCCCGGCTTTATCGGTTGCGGTTATATAGAGAACCGTTCCGGCTTTTTGAACTGACTTCAAAGTAACAGTATAATTACCACTTTTATTTGTTGTGGCCGTTCCCACAACTTTATTACCAGCTTTGATAGTAACTTTTGAGCCCGCTTCCGCTTTTCCAGTCACCTTTTTATCCTTATCACTAACCTTAGTAGCAGTTGGTATGCTTGGAGGTGTCTTGTCTAAAACGGTGACTTTTCTTTCCGCACTTTCATTTCCTGCTTTGTCAGTTGCGGTGATAAATAGGACCGTGCCTGCTTTTTGTGCTGATTTCAAAGTAACAGTATAATTACCACTTTTATTTGTTGTGGCCGTTCCCAATACCTTCGTACCTGCTTTTACAGTCACTTTTGAGTCTATCTCTGCTTTTCCGGTAACTTTTTTATCCTTATCACTGACCTGTGAAGCTGTTGGAATAGTTGGTGGAGTTTTATCCACAACTATTATCTTTCTTGCTTCACTTTCATTTCCTGCTTGATCAGTTGCAGTGATAATTAGAACTGTGCCCGCTTTTTGCGCTGATGTTAAAGTAACAGTATAGTTACCACTTTTATTTGTTGTGGCCGTTCCTAATACCTTAGTACCTGCTTTTACAGTTACTTTTGAGTCTACCTCTGCTTTTCCGGTCACCTTTTTATCCCTATCACTGACCTGTGAAGCTGTTGGAATAGTTGGTGGAGTTTTATCCACTACTGTAATCTTTCTTGCTTCACTTTCATTTCCAGCTAGATCAGTTGCAGTGATAGATAGGACGGTGCCCGCTTTTTGCGCTGATGTTAAAGTAACAGTATAGTTACCATTTTTATTTGTTGTGGCCGTTCCCAATACCTTAGTACCTGCTTTTACAGTGACTTTTGAGTCTACCTCTGCTTCTCCTGTCACCCTTGTATCCTTATCGCTCACTTGTGATGCTGTCGGCATAGAAGGAGGAGTTTTATCTAAAACGGTTATCGTTCTAGCTTCACTCTCATTGCCTGCTTTATCTTTTGCAGTGATATACAGCATTGTGCCCGCTTTTTGTGCAGCCTTTAAAGTAACAGCATACTTACCATTTTTATCTGCTTCAGCAGTGCCTAAGACTTCCTTACCCGATTTTATCGTGACAATAGATTCCGCTTCTGCATCTCCTGTCACCTTAGTATCCTTATCACTCACTTGTGAAGCAGTTGGCATGGAAGGAGGCGTTTTATCTACGACAGTTATCATTCTAGCTTCACTCTCATTGCCTGCTTTATCTTTTGCTGTGATATACAGCACTGTGCCCGCTTTTTGTGCAGCTTTTAAAGTAACAGCATACTTACCATTTTTATCTGCTTCAACAGTGCCTAAGACTTCCTTACCCGATTTGACCGTGACAATAGATTCCGCTTCTGCATCTCCTGTCACCTTCGTATCCTTATCACTCACTTGTGATGCTGTCGGCATGGAAGGTGGCGTTTTATCTACGACAGTTATCGTTCTAGCTTCACTCTCATTGCCTGCTTTATCTTTTGCTGTGATATACAGCACTGTGCCCGCTTTTTGTGCAGCCTTTAAAGTAACAGTATACTTACCACTTTCATTTGCTGTGGCAGTACCTAATAATTCCTTATCCGTTTTGACCGTAACGGTTGACGCTACTTCCGCTTCCCCTGTCACGATTGTATCCTTATCACTCACTTCTAATGCTGTTGGCATGGAAGGAGGCGTTTTATCTACGACGGTTACATTAACTAACTCCCCTTGATTTCCAGCTCTATCAACCGCATAAACTGTTAGGATTGTACCTGCCTTTTGTTTATTGATTGGTACTGAAAATGCCCCATTGCTTCCAGCTTCGACTGAGCCAAGGGTTGTTGATCCAACCTTAACAAAAACAGTTGTCTTTGGTTCAGCTGCGCCAGTAACTAATGTATCGTTATCACTAACTTCATTTACAACCACTTTTTTATGTTCTTTTGGTTTTTCAACGATTTCAAGCATATTAGAAGCAAGTTTAAACATTGTATTTCCTGCGTAGTCTTCTGCCCAAACTACAATGTTCATTAATCCTATCGGAGCATTGTTTTCAATAATAATGCTTGTTTTCCACTTTCCTAATTTTTCATCATATTTCATATCTACCGAATTAGTGTAATATTCTTCTATAAAACCATCAAACTTAACTAAGTAAGCACGAACAACTTTAATCCCTGAATCCAAATCATGAGCATCAGCAATTATTTCAATTGTATCTCCAACAGTTGCATTTTTAGGATTAAAATCAATGTTCTCTATTACTGGATTAGTATAATCTGGATTGTCATTTACAATGATTAAATAATCCTGAATATATTTTCTCATAAAATTTCCAGCTTTATCGTATGCTTCTATAGAGATTTCATGTAATCCGGCAGATGAATAGTTTGGAATAGTATAACTACCTACCCAGGCGTCCTTTGAAACATCGTAGGTAAGTGTAATTCTTTTATCCGATAAATAATAATCGAATTCTTTCAATTGAATTTCTGCTGATTCTACTCCAGATTGATTATCATACAACTTCGCTTCGAAGTGGATGGTCTCTCCTGGTTTTCCAACAAACTTGCTTACATTTAAAGACTCTAAAGTAGGTGGTACAGTGTCTACATTCGGATTGTGGATTATAAATGCAGGACCTTCTTTATACCCTACATTCCCATCATGATCGATGGCCTCTATAGTTAAGCTCCATTCCCCATCGAAGTCATTTTGCTGAACTTTGTAAGTACCTATCCATTTATTTTCAATAGAATCATAGAACAAACGTACATACCTAGAGTCTTCATTATCATAATTCATGATTGCATATACATATCTTAATCCTGATTCTTCATTAGTTACCTCGGCTGAGATAATAAGTTCTTCATTCACATTCACTTCAGGTGTTACTTTAATTTCTCCAATAGTGATACTACTTGAGTCTGTTTTCTCTATTACAAAGTTAATATTTTTATCCGTTAAAACGAAATCATTATTTCCGTTTTTATCGGATAAGATTATGGTAATATTCTTGTTTCCAGCCGTATCATATTTACTGACAACATAGCTTCCTGTCCAAACTTCATTCTTATCATCATATGTTAATTCAACTTCAGCAGAGGAACCATGTTTTCCACCAATACTTACATAAACCTTATCAACACCTGATTTATCATCGGAAGCTTTTACACTAAAGTCAATTTTATCTCCAATCTGAGCGGTTTCCGTGGAAACTTCTAATTCTTCTAGTGTCGGAGGCGTATAATCACCATCAGGATTTTGAACTGTGAATACTTCATCAAGCCATTCTTCAGTTACGTTTCCTTTCATGTCCGCTGAAATAAAAAGTCCATCAAATGTAGTATTCGGGTATACATTAGTTGGTATTTCAGTAGAACCAACCCATTTACCCGATTTTTCATCAAATTTTAAATACACATTTCCAATACCATATATTTTTAATTGAACAAAAGCCACTCCCGATTTATCATCTTCTACAGTTGCGATGAAGGTTATTCTATTTCCCGCAATTATTTCTTCTGGTTCAATTTTTAAATCTTTAAGTACTGGACCTGTAAAATCTCCATCAGGATTGTTGACGAAAAATGCTTCTTCAATATACTCATAAGAATAGTTTTCATTACCATCGTATGCATCTACAGAAAGTGACCAAGCACCATCAGGCGTTTTCTCGGTTGCAGTAAATGTCCCAATCCATTTATTTGTAATAGGATCGAATCTTAACTTAAGATTTTGATATTCTCTATTCATACCAGATCTTATATATGCGTATACATCCTGTACACCTGTTTTATCATCAGTGACATCGACAGTGATTGTTAATTTTTCACCTACATTAATATTTTTCGGGTGGATTTTGACACTATGGATTACTGGTGGTGTAAAATCTCCATCAGGATTAACAATAGTAATGGTTTTTTCTAAGATATAACGCTCATAATTCCCCGCATTATCATCAGTTGATATATGAATTTGCCATTCACCCGGTGGGTGGTTTTTTTGAATCGTTTTGACTCCTACCCATTCATCAGTCTCATCATCATATTCAAAGCTAAGATAAATATTATGTTCATTATCAGGCTGTGATAGACTACCCCATACGTCACTTACTCCGGACTTATCGTCCTCTACCTTTACCCGAATTTGAATTTCATCCCCGACATTAGCTGTTTTATGCGAAATTGAAACATCTTTTATAGTAGGTGCTTGATTATCAAAATTCAGATTTTCATAATTTACAATTTCCTCAAGACGAATCCAGTCCCAATTTCCGTATGCATCAACAATTTCCAATTCTCCAAAGGTCCATTCTCCACCTTCATCCCATTTGCTGAATTGGTAGTTTCCAATCCATGTTTCTGTTGCATCATCATAAATAAATTCAATATAGCGTCCATCACCTGAAGGGCCAAATATTGTACCATTCACGTTGGCTATTTCTGAACCTTTACTATTAATAGTAGCTGTTATAGTAAGATTTTCTCCTAAACTAATATCTCTTGAGGAAAGTTCGATTACCTCAATAACAGGAGGACTACCGTCATTTTCTTCATTTATGATTTCAATATTCATATAATCTGAATGACCATAAATCTCATCACTATTTTCTGCCCTAATTGTTAATTCCCATGTTCCATTACGAATACTTTTTTGAATAATATATGATCCTTCCCATAGCTCCGTATCCGGATTGTAGATCAATTCAAATTCTTTGTATCCCCTATCAGTATGGTACATTCGTACTATAGCACTATTGACAGCGGATTCATCATCGGTAATTTTAGCACTTATCTTAATTTCATCGTGAACGTTGAATGTATTATTACTAATATTTACATCCTCTATTACAGGTGGTGTTAGATCTAAGTCATTCTGAATTTCAATTTTTTCATTAATTTCAATTTCGCTATAGTTTCCATGTATATCACGACTTTCAAACCTTATGGTCCAAATCCCGGGTTCAAAATATCTTTCTATCTCGATATCTCCTAGCCATTCGCCAGTAGTTTCATCATAATTGAGACCATAGTGCCAGCCCGAACCAGAAGGAGACTCCATTACAACACTTACATAATCTATCCCCGACTCATCTGTTACTATTGCCTTAACCGGTATGATGTCCCCTGGTACAGAAATCTCAGGTACATTTATTTCATAATGATCAATAACGGGTCCAATAAAATCACCATTAGGATTAACAATAGCAATTGTTTTGTCAGAAAGATATTCCGTAAAATTCCATGCATTATCATTGGCTGAAATATTTATTTGCCATTCACCAGGCTGATGGTTTCTTTGAATAGTTTTAGACCCTACCCATTCCTCAGTTTCATCGTCATATTCAAAATCAATATAAATGGAATGATCACTATCAGGTTTTCTTAGATTACCCCAAACCTGGTTTACTCCGGACTTATCATCATCTACTTTAACTCGGATTTCAATTTCATCCCCTACATTAGCTGTTTCTTGCGAAATGAAAACATCTTTTATCGTAGGAGGTTGATTATCAAAAGTTGGATTATCATAATTTATAACATCTTCAAGTTCAACCCATTCTCCATTTCCATATTCATCGATGATTATCAATTCCTTGAATATCCATTCACCATCTTCATCCCATTCGTCGAATTGGTATTGTCCAATCCATTTATAAGATGCGTCATCATAGGAAAATTCTATATGGCGTCCATATCCAGAGGGGTTATATAAACTCCCACTCACATATGCGACTTCTTTTCCTTTACTGGCAATTGCCGCAGTTATAATGAGATTTCCACCAGTACTGACATCTCTTGTAGAAAATTCGATTCCTTCATATGTAGGAGGACTACCGTCATTATCTTCATTATTGATCTCTATAGTAATAGAATCCGAATATCCATAAAGCTCTGAACTATTTTCTGCTCTAATTGATAATTCCCATGTTCCACTAGGATTCCTTTTCTGAACATTATATGAACCTTCCCATAATCCCGTATCCGAATTGTAGAACAATTCAAATACTTGATATCCACCGTTATCATAATTTTGCATTTCCGCTACAACACTATTAACTTCAGATTCATTATCAGTAATTTTTGCACTTACCGTAATCACATCATCAATATTGTATGTAGAGTCATTTACTTTTACATCCTCTATTACAGGAGGTGTATAGTCATAATCATTTTGAATTTCTATTTTTTCTTCAATTATTTCTTCACTATAGTTTCCGTATATATCACTACTAAAAAATCTTACCCTCCAAAAACCCGGTTCGAAATTTCTGCCTACTTCAACCTCTCCAAGCCATTCACTAGTTGTTTCATCAAAATAGAGATTTTGGTAGTAACTCACAGAACCGGAAGGATTTTCGAATAATACATATACCTGATCAATCTCCGATACATCTATCACTTTTGCTTTAAAAGAAATAATATTCCCAGGCACAGCCACATCAGGAGCATTTACTTCATATTTTTCAAAAACAGGGCCTTTAATGTCATTAGATTCATTTGTAAAAAGTTCTTCTTTATGTACTTCGTCTGGCAGTTCTAGGCTTTTAATGACAGGTGCCTGGCTGTTTTCATTAATAACCTCATTCACACTTTGTACTGACCCTGTATTGGCTAACCCCGGTCCAGGCATAACCAATAGCAAACACATGGCCAGAATAATAATCTTCTTCAACCGATATTCCCCCTACACCATTATTTTCTAAAGTTTCAGTTTTTTTAATTCAGATCTAAATAGATCTCTTCTACTAACTTTTTGATCATTAAAATCGTCTACGAAGCTTAAATTTTTCGCATTCTGTTTTGCTTCTTCTTCAAAGTTTTTAGCAAGAAGAGTAAACTCTTCATTTATCTGATTCTCATAAGTTATATAGATTGCATTGTATTTTGCTTCGAATCTAGATAGATCAAGCTTTCTTTCTTTTTTCTCTGTATATTCTTTTGCAGCTTTATCCAGCAATACATAAAGCTGCATGTCAGCTTGTCGATTTAATTGATGAATTCTATTTTTATATTCTTCAATCTTTTCTTTTTCCGAAGACATCGTCTTATCTAATCCGTTGATAATTTCATTTTTCGGAAGTCCTCCGCTATTTGTGTTAATAATATCTCTGTCCGTTAGTACTATCTTCTCTGACTCAGGAATTTTTTTATACTCCGAAAACTCCTCGTTTCCTTTCTCCCCCACTAAATTGCTTAACTTACCATCAGATTTTGGTACGTTTAATATCGCGTAGTAGATTGAAAGACTAAATGTTAGAAACAGAAACAAAAAAAAAATAAACCTCTTCATAATCCATCCTCTTTCTTTAAATAAACATGCTTACGATTTCGGATATCCATCCCCTCGTTTTTATTAATGATTATTTTGGAGTTTCCTTTTTCATAATCAATGGATTTAACAATTCTTGCGCTTCTGTTACCAATTGCCTAAGCGTAATTTTTTCCTCATACCCTTTGCTGTGCAATAACTCTAAAATCGCAGCAAGATGTACCTGCTGCTTCTTATCGTTCATTACAACAACTCCTTCCTAATCGCTGTCTTTTTTTTTTCAATCATCTTTTTTCAACATTATTTTTATTAGAGTAAAAATATTGGAATATAAATACATAAAAGATAGATACTTGTCAAAATTTACTCATATTACCAATATAGTAATATAATACTAGTATGTCTAGTGCATTTTTACTATAAAAATGGAAATGTTATGTGTTTTACTAGATAATAGTTGTCATGGAAGAGATTGTTCTCCAGTTATGAAGTAAGGAGCTACCCCATTTTGTGGATAGCTCCATTCTTTATTTTAACGGTCTATAAAACGATTCCATCGCCATTTCGTTATAATATTTGTAATCAAATTGAGCAGGCATGTACATGTCACCTTGTGTAGCCATATATTCCAAACCTTTTTCTAGTCCCTCAATACTATTTTCCACTAGCAACCCATATTTACCATTCTCCAGTACAGTCCGGTTAGCAACAATGTCTGTAGCAATAATATTCATCCCGAGTGTCATCGCTTCTAGCAATACCATTGGCTGGCCTTCGTAATGGGATGAGAGGACAAAGCAGTCGCATTTTTTCAAGAAAGAAAAAGGATTTTCGACTTGGCCAAGAAGAAAAACGGAATGATTTAGATTGTTTTCGTGGATTAGGCTCTGGAGCTGCTTTTTTAAAGCTCCTTCTCCTAATAGATAAAGTTTGCTATTAGGACGATTTTTATGGAAACGAGCAAACGCCTTAATCAAATTATCCTGTCCTTTTTCTGGCGAAAGCCTTCCCATCGTTACAAAGTTGATATTTTCACTGCTCGGTTCAAGGATATTGCGGCCGTCCACATCCATGCCGAGAACCCGCAAAGCTTTGTTATTCACCCATCCGAAAGACATAACATGCGAATATGTGCCCTTTAATGTCGTTGCTTCTCGATCGATAAGGACCGTGCTACCTTCAAGCTCCACGTTTTCTACTTTCTCCGCTCCTTCAAGTCCATATGGTTTCGTCCAAATGGAGTATTTTTTTCCTACATTCAACTCTGCTGTTTTTGATACTTCAACCTCTTTGATTAACGTCGAACCTTTTAACATTTCAAAAGCGCTTGAATCAAGCCAGCCAATTTTTTTACCTTCATGATAAAATAAAAAGCTATCGCCATATCTCGTTTTGATTGCCGCTTTAATTGTAACGATCTCGCCTTCCAACCATTTTGCAGGAGCCATTTCCTTAGCATTCCAATGAGTGTGGGCGTGAGTATAAATAAGATGATGTTTAGGGTGTGCAATTTTTGCATAAATGGGCCTTATTACTCTTACTTCACTCAACGTTCGATTCGCGATATTTTTGATCACATTCTTTTTCCAGCGATAATTTCTTGTTTTCAATAGCTTTCTTTTAAAAATATCCGCTTCTAATACTTGCAGGGCAGAATTGCTAATCCAGCCAAGAACCGTTCCATTAATGGAAATCCTGCTATACATTCCACGCGAAGTTTCCACTTCTTTATCAATATCAACGATTACATTCTTATAATCCGCACTCCCTGAAATTTTCTCTGTGCCTGGAACTTTATAAGGCTTGGACCAAATTTGATTCCCTTTCGGATTTGTTACCTTTGCTATTTTCTGAATATCTTTTTCGACTAAAATGCTATCAGGAAGCATTTCGACTGAATCAGCACTAATCCAGCCAATTACTTGGTTATTATGACTAAATTTATAGTAAGAATCCGCTTTTCTTGTGATCAAAATTTCGGCATCTTTCAATTCTGTTCCTAATGTAAACAGTCTAGCTCCTTCGTAAAAAGGAGGTAGATTCCAAGCACTGTCCCCGGTTATCACTGCTCGTGCTCGAAAATGTTCCACACACGGGGGCTGTTCCTCCATTTTTTCCTCTACTTCAATTTGCAAAATCCTCTCCGGGTTAATGGAATTCAACACATAATCAAACTTATCTTCAGCTGCATATCGAGACAAATTAGCCTTGTTCACTTCCATCGTTCCCTTAGAAACACTAACGAGCTTATCGAATTGATTGTAGACCGAAAATAGCCCTCGTAAATTAATTCGGTGCGGTCTTCTTCCATTTACTACTTTTTCACTATCTGAAAGCATATCGGAATGCATGAAGCATAATTTCTTTTTCGCATCGGCAACCATTATATATTTTGCCCAATAAAGACTATAGCCGCTAAAATCAATGCAATAATCAAAAGTTGACTTGCCAAATAACCTTTGATGCTCCCTTACAAAAATATGTTCAGGGTATAACTTCTTCGCTAATAATCCATTTCGGCCCCGATTATGTATAAATTTATCACGATAATGCTCTACGATATTGTAAACAGGGGTGCCACCTTTAAAAATCAAGCGAACATTTTTATTGATTTTCTCAATGTTTCTTAAAAATTCATCATCACTAGAAGCTGGCAGAAAACAACTGACATCATATGTATCGTAATCAATATTATTTGTTAAGTTGATGAACGAGGAAGTGATTCCGTTATTCCTCATTCCACCTGGATAGATTAAGATTTTCTCCTTGGAAGAATTAAGATTTGTGATGGTATTTAGCTTTTCTTGCGAGTTTTTAAAAATTAAATTCACGATTCTTTCCGTAACATGGCCATCATCATGGTTTGTGAATCTCTTTTTCATGGAATCATATTTTTCTTGATAGGCAGCCCGCACGTTATCAATATCACGAATGGCTTCGACAAGCTCTATCGCATTAAATAGAAGCGGCCCTGGAAGCTCGTTATTTTTTAAATATTGACCTCTTTCATCGTTATACACATCTAGATCCCATGTATAGAACAATATCGGTTTATTCGTGACGAGAAAATCGAAAAAGATGCTGGAATAATCGGTAATTAGAAGATCGACTACCGAAAGTATTTCGTTTGTATCAATGAAATCAGGAACAAGGCGATTCTGTAGATCAGCATGCTTGGATGCCTCCTTGTATAAATAAGGATGTACCTTTACTAGGACATTGTACTTATCTCCAACTTTTCGCTCTAAATCGTTCATATCCGCAATGATATGATGAATATCATTATTGACCTTCGAGACATTCGTTCCCTTCCACGTTGGTGCGTACAAAATATGTTGCTTCTGATTGTCAGTTGTCAAACCATAAGATCGTAAGCGTTGTTTCATTTCATTCGGATCAGTATTCAAGGTTAAATCAATCCGCGGGTATCCTTCTTCAATAATCGTTCCTGAGTAAATGCCATTTAGTTTATAACTTTTTGTAAACATATTTGTCGTATGTGAATTTGGACTTACTAAATAATCGGTGCTTAAAAAGTTCCGAACAACATTCTGGGATTGGACAGGATTCCCTGGGATATCAAATCCCATTAATTTTAGTGGAGTCCCATGCCACGTATTGATGTAAATTTGATCTTTTTTGGGAATGACGAAATTTTGAAAAGTGGAGTTATTGATGAGATATTCGCAAGTCGCCAAATACTTAAGATATTCCGTTGAGTTCCGCTTTACGAATTTTACATTATAGTAATTTCGATATTTAGATACTACACTGGAAACAGCTGCAAAATCTTGAATAGACCAAATATGCGTATAGTCCTTGAAATCAGGATTTCCGACCATATATTTAAACATGGCATATGGACTATCAGTCATACTATTTCCGTCACGACTTTCATAAAGAATCGTCTTTTTCTTCACGCGGCAATTTTGGTAAAAACGTGCATACTGTTGGACCCGCCGCTTACTTTCCCGAAATACATAATCGGTGATCGGATCCACCACGAATTTAATCCTTCGTTTTAGAACCTTCCTATTCATCTTCGTTGCAACCCCTTTGATGCTTGAATTCAATAGGAAGTATTTCCGAAAATGGCGGGAAATATTTGTATATGAGAAAAATGTTCGGTAAAAGAAAGTGAAGTGACGATGCTAACTTTTTGGAGATGGTATTTAAATCGAAAAAAGAGACTTTCCGATTAAAAGAATAAACTAGGAATTGATGATAATTAGAAATTAAATGATGATATTTGATAAGGGGTGAACTCTCGAAAACATTTGATAAAAATTGATCGAGAATTGAGAAAATTACAGCAAAAATTGATGAAATTTCGAAATTGAAGAACTTTCTCATTAAAAAAAGCCTGCTACATTTTGCAGCAAGCTTCATAAATATTTATTTAAGTTCTCTTGTAATATATTGACTACTAACCCAGCCCGTTTTCCCGTCCGTTAAATTGATTTGATACCAAGTTTTTGTACTATCCATCGTTAAACTTCCGTCTTTTTTCAATACGATAGAAACATAGTCATTCAGTTTTAATTGGCCAACTGGATTATTATTCGTATTCGCTTCTGGTCGGATATTTAATTCTGATACATTGACTCTTCCAAGATTTTGAACAGTAAGATAGCTTTTATAGACATCGAATCTAATGTTATTCGTCCAGTAAACATTGCCATCGTATTTCACTTTTACCCAGTAGTCATTTGTTTTTTCGAGGATTGCAAATGATTTTCCTTTTCCTATACTGCTTACATAATCACTTCCACCTTTTTTGCTGTGCAGGTATAAGGTGCTATTAGAAATTGCTATAACATCGCTTGGAAATACATCACTACCTGCAGGTGTACTTGGCCTAACTGGAACCGTTGTATTGATTGACGCCTTCTCGTAATAAGCCTTATCATATGCCAAAATTTTCTCCATATGGCTGGCAATTTTTTGTCCCCAATTCAAATCAGTGGCATAATAGAAATTCATTCCTTCACTGAGGTCATCAACTCTCGCATTACTTAGCGTTTTTGTGCTATAACCTAAGATTGCACCCTTATACTTCCAATTACTTGGATTAAGATACGTAGACTTCATTTCACTCGCAATAAAGTCAATGCTTGAATCGATATCTGGAAAACGATAGGCACCCACATATGGTGTTGCATCAAAAGCTCCGAAACCGAAGAAGTTATATTTTCCAAAGGATAAACTAGACGTTCCAAAAGCGCTCTCGTGAATCGCATGGGCTGCTAAATATAGAGCATTCACTCCGTACTTATTGCCCGAATTAATGAATACTTGTCCTTTCCCACTCAAAACACTCTTTTTACCGCTCGATTTTTCATAATTAGCGATATAATTATTAATTTGCGCTGCTGCAACAGGTGATTGTGTTCTCAAATCGATAAATTGGTATCCGGATCGATTGTTCATTGGATTGCCGGTTATTACTTCTTGTAAATAAGTCCCTGAAACATATCCTATTTTCCCATTATATTTAACTTTGTACCAATTGTTAGATGTTTTATGGGTGGGAATAACTATTATGTTTTTTGGGATTATTAATAGTGAATTGAAAGTAGTATCGGCATTTTTTCTTAAGTTCAAGTCCGCTTTTACCCAAAACGTTTTCTCAGGTATCCCCACTTCTGTAATGATTTCAGAAGGCGGTTCTTCTTTCGGAGCCTCTACCTTAGGTGGCTCCTCTTTATTCTGTTCTTCCGTTGGTGACTCTACTTTAGGTGGTTCTACAGCTTTTAGTTCCTCCAAAAAGTCTCCTGACACATACCCAATTTTACTTTTATAAACAATCTTATACCAATTATTGCTTGTTTTATGTGTAGGTGATACAACTTCTCCTTTAGGAATGGTGTCCAAAATCGTAGAAGTAGTACTCGCTTTTTCTCTCAAATTTAGTTTATCTATGACTTTAAATTTTGTTCCTTCAAGTTTTTGTTCACCATTTTCATCTGTTGGTTTACTAGAGTCATCCCGGGGTGGTTCAGTATCCTCTACAATTTTTAATGTAGAACTCAAAACATACCCAGTTTTTCCATCATACTTAACCTTCAAATAACCGTTCGATGTTTTGTGGGTTGGAACAATTTTTACACCTTGTTGAATCGAGCCTAGTGTATTAGATAGAGTATGAGCGTATTGCTTTAAGTCTGATTTAGAAGTTGTAAAGTAAGTTCCCTGACCGATTTTCTCTTCAGATGGACTAACAAATTTCACTAAATTTTCTATGGCTATATAGCCTGTTTTTCCATTAAACGTGACTTTATACCATTTTCCAATTCGCTGTTTTGATGTAACCAAAGTACCTTTTGGGATTTTTGTAAGTTTCGTAGAAGTAGTGCTATATGAAGAATAGAGATCCGTCTCATTCTTAGCTAAGTACTTTGTTTGCGTAATAGACTGCAATGCAGTCTTATTGACGTCACCACTTGAAACATAATAATTTTTCCCGCCAACGGAAACTCTATACCACGTTTGGCCAATACTATTAACTACTTTTTGCGTTGAGTATACGACATTCCCTTTAGCAATCTTACTAACTACTTTTTTCTTTGTATCAGCAGTAGAGCGAAGATTTGTTGCTTTTAAAGTTTCAAAATAAGTTTTGCTCATGTTCGTATACTGATAGTATTCTTTCAAATAATTTTTATGAACCCATCCTGTTTTCGTTACATTTTTCCCTTGTAATTTATATGTATAGGAAACATTATAACGATCGTCTTTTATAGCTGTCGCCGTGACCTTATTTTTCTTAGGTATCGTAAAGATAATTCTATCTTTCACCCCTGGACCACTGCGCATATTCAAATTATCTGTCGTTTGAAAGGTTGTTTTTGGGATTTTTTGCGTGTTACTTGCCGCTTTAACGATCAAACTATTAAATGGAGACATTGTCACATGCGAAAATAGTAGCATCATTGCTGTCAGTACAAAAAGCTTCTTCATTAGCCTCATCTGTTCACGCTCCATATTATTCTCTACTAGATTTCCATCTTCATAATACAATTATCGTCAAAAATAGCAAAAAATGAAATAAGTAAAAAGACATTATTTTAATCAACAGATCAAAATAATGTCTATTCTCCTCGGGTAACTATTTAAATATATGCTCCACAATTCTCTCTGCAGCTTTTCCATCTTGATAATCAAAAAAAAGATTCCGAAAAGAAGAAATTTTTTCATCACTAAAAGATCCTTCTTTTATTAATTGAACTAGCGTATTCGTATCGGTAGCCATCGGCCCTGGAATAACTTCCTCATATTGATAATAGAAATCCCTGATCCTAATATAATCCTCTAAATCATATGGATAAAAAATCATCGGGCGATTTAATAAACTAAAGTCAAAGAAAACCGTTGAATAATCTGTTATTAAAATATATGTAATTGCTAACAGTTCTTCAATGACAAAAGCATCTTTTATCTGGTAGGAAAACGTATGATCCAGTTGCAAATCCGTCCTCATATACGGATGCAGTTGGATGAGTAGCGCATATTCATCATTCAAGTTTTCCGCCATCACTTTCAAATCAAATGGTAGCTTAAATTCATCTTGATCATGACTTTTTCCACGAAACGTAGGTGCGTATAAAATGATTTTTTTTCTAATCAATTTTGGGAACACAATATAAAAGCGGGACCTAATTTCTTCAATAGCTTCCACTGAAAAGAAATAATCCGTTCTAGGCACTCCTAGTGGAAATATGTTCTCAGCCGGCATATTAAAAGCTTCTGCATAATAAGGGATGACTACAGATGAGCTGACATACACCTTCGAATAATTACCATGTATTTTTATATGCTTTAAGTACTCTTCACTTGGTCCAAAAGGTTTGCCAACAGTACTCAATCCGAACTTTTTCAATGCCCCTACACTATGCCATAGTTGGATAATTTCCATTCCCTTTCGTGGTTTAATGGCGTAAATTGGAAAGTAATAATCATCTACGATAAAATAACGCGAGGTTGCCAAATGATAGCAGGCAGGTATCATATGAAAAATGTATTGGGTTTTTCCTATCAATGTACTATTGAATTTCTTAAATAGTAGTTGTCTTTTATAATCAGGATATTTTTCAATCATTCTCTCATAAATAAAGGCTAAATTATCCTTCAACATACTTGACCGATAAGAAGCAAATGTCACTTTATACGGATCGACTTTAAAAATAATGCAAAATAAACTATAGCAAGCTCTTAATATGTATTTTACGATGATAGTAGGTATCAGCCTCATAAACTACCTACCTTTCAACTTTAATATATTCGTATAAATATAATCAATTTGCTTCTGAAGTACTTCCTGCTGATTCTCCTTTGAATAAAATATACTTAATACTCTCTTCCGATCTTCTTTATAGAAGTCCGGGTTTTCCATTGACTGTTCCAGTTCCCTTAATAACTCTTGAAAATGATTTACTTTTGGACCTGGCGTAACGTCGAAATAATTAAAATACATTTCATTGGATTTTTGTAAATACAGTTCTAAATCATAGCAATAGAAGAGGACCGGGCGATCCAATAATAAAAAGTCTGTATAGCAGCTCGAATAATCAGTTAACAATATATCGGTATATTTTAGCAACAACTGAGGGTCATATGACACTTCACTTATATCAATGATATGTTCGTAAATCGATGGCACTTGACCGCTGCTATACATATGGCGTTTAACCAGAAACTTATAGCCGGTTCGATCACACAACTCATTCAATTTCTGAAAATCAAATACAAGATTAATATCCCTTTCGAGTTTTCCAAAATTTCGGTGTGTCGGCATATACAAAATGATTTTTTCATTTCTTATCCAATCCGGAATCCACTCATCTTCTTCCGTCTCTTTAAAAAACACATCATTTCGAACTTGTCCTAGCTCCAACACATTTTCTTTCGGTACTAAAAACGTTTCCGGATAATAGGTAGAAACCCTTTTACTCGTTGACACCATATAATTAATTTTCGCTAGATTTGTTTTTACAACGAAACTTCCAAAAAAGCGGTTTATCATACTAGTATCATGGAACACCTTATATGTAAAAGTATTTTTATTCGCACCCCATACTTTCTTTAAACCAACACCATGCCATGTATTATATGAAATTGCTCCTCCTAAAAAGGATTTACTAAAGTCGTCATTAATCGAATGCGAATGGATAACCAACTTCGCGCGTAATTGATAGTAAATCCCTTTTAAAGAATGGTGTTTACAAGCATGAAAACCCTGCCTTAATAAATATGAAATGATTTTATTATTTTTTGAAATCCATACACAATGAAGGTCAGTATTTGTCGCCATTTCTAGAAATAAATATTTTGTATTCCCTCTAAACCCTTGTCCATTTTCTCCACCAAATACGACGAGGTTTCGAGATTTGGGTACGAGCTTAGATAAAAAATGAATCGCCACAACGACTGTTCGCTTCGCGATGAGTCTAATTTTTTTTAATAAAGGACGATTCACTGAGAGTAGGATTAAAAAAAGGAGCACGATTTGTAGCATTTGTATGTTCATGAATTACCGCCTCAATAAACTAGATTCCTTTGGACTTACCATTTTGCTTATTTGCTTCCTTACAATAATATTTTGTCCGTCCAGGCATATCCCATCATCCGATAACAGCTGATTAACAACCTCTCCAACTTGTTCGGGCTGCATAATTGTACTTGGGTCTTCATCTGGGGCTAAAATTTTTCGTAGCTCCGTTGCACATCTTCCCGGGGAAATGCAATACACTAAAATCCCATAATCGGATAGTTCTTCAGATAGCGTTTGCGACATATTAATAATCGCTGCCTTCGACGATGCGTAAGATAACCAACCAGGACGTGGTGTACTACCTGCCGTCGAAGCAACATTCAAAATTTGTCCACCTGTTTTTTTCATAAACTTGACCGTTTCCTTCGTAATGTTAAAAATGGAATGGACATTAATGCTATATGTTTTCTCCCAATCTTCTATCGACGTTTCAAGAATCGATTTTGGATTAGCATAACCAGCAACATTAATCAGCATATCAATCGTTCCGTACTTCTTACCCACTTCATGTACTAACTTCGCTACCTCTTCATACTGCGTTAGATCAACTGAATAGGCTTCAATATTTTTTGATTTGTTCATTAACAATGCTGTTTCTTCTAGTCACGATTCTGTTCTAGATATTAATACAAAGTTCGTAATGTCCCCTCGATAACTTAAGGATGTGGTGATCGCTCTTCCTATCCCACGACTTGCACCTGTAATAATACAAGTTTTTGACATTATTAATCCTCCATTAAGATAGATTCTTTGTATACCGCTTCTGCAATTTTCCGATCTATCGGTTTCGTGATTTTTATATTATACTCACTGCCTTTTAAGATCTTGATCTCAGATTTAAAGTAATGAAATAATAGACTAGCATCCTCCGTAAACTCTAGCTTATCCTCACGAGCACATTCATGGGCGTATAAAAGTTTTTTTCTCTGAAATTTATGTGGCAACTGGGCATTCACAAGACGATCCCTCTCCAAGTTCCGTTCAATAAACGACTTCCCTTCTAAAACAGTGAAAGGAATATCCAATCCGTATATAGCGCTTTCATTTTTCTCTTGGATGAGTAACTTGAATTCTTCTCTAGATGCAAAAGGACGAACCGCCTCGTGAATAATCACATGGTCAAGTAAAGCCTCCAAAAGACCCTTATAAACCGATTCTTGCCTTGACCTTCCCCCCTCAATGCAACTGATTGGAGTAGAAAATCCATAATCATTTATGATAGCTTGGGTTTTTTCTATGAATTCCTTTGGACAAGGAATAATAATCTCTTTTATTTCTTCTATTGAATCTACTTTTTCTAACACATGAATAAAAATTGGCTTTCCTGCAAGCAGTAGAAACTGTTTTGGGATATTCAACTGCATTCGTTTGCCAATACCGCCAGATAGTAAGATTAAACTGTATTTTGACATAGCTCCGCTCCTATTCAATCCTATGGTTAAGTTATTACGATTATATCACCTGGAATTGTGCGAAATTTGGCACGTGTAAGACAGAAAACTACTTTATTTTTAAAGTTTGTCTTAATTTGCGTGATTATTTCTATATATTTCCTTAGGTAAAAGGATTAGAATAATAGTAGATTTAATTTCGAAATTATAAGAAAGTAGGAAGATTATGAGGTTTAGAGTTTCGATATTTTCATTCATTTTCTTAAGTTTTTTTATGTTCTTTTCAGTAGCATCTGCAGAAGAACTTCAAGTAGAGCCAAAAATTTCAAAGTTTAGTACTCATAGTCTCTTTGATGAAAAGAGAGACTACGACAAAGATGAGTTAGTAATAAAATTCAAATCATCAATAACTACTTCACAAAAACAAAAGATACTTCAATCATTTAGCGGAACAGAGACATCTAGTCTTGCAGATGGCAAATTTTCTCTCGTTACTTTTCAAGATGAACGAGATCCGATCAAGATAGCAGAAGAATTACTTAAACATAAAGAAGTTGAATTTGTAGAACCAAATTACAAGGTAAAAACTGAATATACGCCTAGTGACCCTAACTATAAAAATCAGTGGTATTTAAAGAAAATCCAAATGCCGAAAGCATGGGATATCACAAAAGGCTCTTCGCAGATTACTGTGGCGGTTATCGATTCAGGTGTTCAAATAAATCATCCTGATCTAAAAGGAAAAATTGTTTTCCCCTATAATGTCGTCACACGAGGAAAGAACTTCACCCCTGATGCACATGGAACACATGTTGCAGGAATCATTGCGGCATCCATGAATAAAACAGGCGTGGCAGGAATTGCACCAAATGTAAAAATAATGCCTATCAACGTCTTCAAAGGTGAAAATGCCGATATGTACGACGTTGCTGTAGCGGTTGTATATGCTGCAGATCATGGAGCGAATGTAATCAACATGAGTCTTGGTAGTGAATCTTACAGTTACGTATTGGATTACGCAGCCGAATATGCAAAGAGTGAAGGAGTAGTTCTTATAGCAGCTGCTGGGAACAGTGATTCATATTGGGAAACATACCCGGCAGCACTACCGTCTGTATTAGGCATAAGTGCAACAAATAAAAACGATAATATTACAGACTTTTCAAACTATGGTACTTATATTGATCTAGCTGCACCTGGTCAAGACATTTATTCAACATATACAGGAAGTTCCTATAAAAATATGAGTGGAACATCCATGGCATCACCTGTAGTTTCAGGTGTAGCTGCATTAATTTTATCTAAAAATCCACTGTTAAGCGCAGACCAAGTTTACAATATTTTAAAAAACTCTTCAGTAGATTTAGGTTCTAAAGGATGGGATCATTTTTACGGTTATGGCCGTGTCGATGCATACAAAGCACTTCAAAAAACTTCGGCCCCCATATCAAATATTAATCTAAATACTAATTTTACTGTCGATGGTTCAAAGAAAAACACATTTTCATTATCAGTACATAAGGGTGCAAAACTATCACTCTATGTCCAAGATTCTAAAGGTAAAACAGTTAAAACACTAATAAAGTCAAAAGTATGGAATCAAAGCAAAGCATCTGCCTCTTGGGATGGAAAACAAGACAACGGGACATATGCACCAACTGGCACCTATAAGGTTATAGCCAAATTAACGAACGGAAAAGAAACGGTTAGCAAAACAAATACTTTTAAACTCACGAATAAAATCAAGATAGCCGTAAAAATGAATTCATCGGCTGCTTTCTCACCTAAAGTGACAAGCAAGTTGACAGTTTCTTATTATTTAAATAAGTCTGGGAAAGTTACAGCAAAAATATATGACAATAAAAACAAACTAATTAAAACGCTTTTAAATAATTCTGCTACAAGTGCTGGTGATCGCAAACTAACATGGGATGGTAAAAATAGTAAAGGTCAATTAGTGAAAGACGGGAATTATAAACTGGTTGTATCTGCTATGGATTCAGCAAAGGTTAAATCGAACGATGCAACAATGTCAATAAAAGTTGATACTGTTAAGCCTACAGCCACTATTTCTTTGCTGACATCACCATATAAAATTGACGGAAAATCCAAACCAGTTTTGAAAGTTACTGTAAAAGAAAAAGTAAATATGACTACCTATGTTATGACCGAAAAAGGAAGCAAAATAAAACAGCTAACCAATAATAAATCCTACAATCCTGGAGCTATTACATTAAATTGGAATGGTAAAAATGATAAAGGAATTAATGTAGCAGAAGGAAAGTACTATATTCTAGTCGAGGTAAAAGATGCTGTTGGCAACAAGCTTTCAACAAAGTCCAAACTATTTGTTTTACAAGATTGGTTAAAACCTACAATCCAAGCAACCCAAAATCTATATTACAGTGCTTCTGGTAATACTTCCTATGAATATACATCGAGCAAAGCTGGGAATGTAACAGTGCAAATTTTAAAAGATGGAAAAATAGTTAGAACAGTACAGTCAGGAATTTCTATAGCTGCAGGAACTAATAAATTTGTGGTTGATGGAAAAGATCAAGCTGGAAATGTACTTGCTGACGGTGTGTATCAATACAAAATCACCGTCCTTGATAAATACAATAATTCCGGTTCTTACACAGGTAATCTCACGGTTGCGTTGACAAAAGTGACAATCGAGTATCCAACAGTCGTTGAATATGATGATAGTTATTATGCAGAATATGCTAGTGAAGTATTTTATAAACTGTCACATGCAGCAAGCGTGACTATAGAAATATTCGATAGTTACAACTATAAAGTAAGGACGATTGTAAAAAGCTCTTCCCTCAAAGCCGGAATTAACAAATTTAAGTGGGATGGCTATGATGATGATGGAGACTATGCTGATTATTACTATGACTATCCATTTAGGTATGTCATTACAGCCAAAAATGCTGGTGGTAATGTAACGACCGTACAAGGTAAGATCACAAATGAAGAAAATCCAAAATGGCTAGTATCACATTCTTATTCGTTCACTCAATCGTACGAGAATTACTGGGAAAATACAGCTTTAAATCTTAATATAAAAGTTAATGAGCCTTTAGATCTTAAACTTCTTGTATATAATGACTCTTATAGTCAAACATTACTATATTCCAAAAGCTATAAACTTTTAAATGGGACAAACAATCTGACATATAATAAAGTCAATACAGATGATTTATACTATATTCTTCAATATCAAGATAAACTAGGCAACAAATATCATTACGAGATTGACGAATCCGACGATTATTACAATAGTTATTCAATGAAAAATACTGATAAATCGTTAAGTAATAAGGTACCTAGCATCAGAAGAAGTTCAAAATAAAAAGACAATCCGAATTTTAGACAATAATGTAAAGTGTCTAAAATTCGGATTTTTAATCTACAGCCACATATGCGAGATGGATTAAATATACCTCTAGCATTATCCATCTATATTATTGTAATTTTTAACAAACAAACCTAGTTCAAGTGTGTTAGCTTTACTGAGGATTCTCCGCTGCTGAATCATCCTCTTCTACTGGCTCTTCCTTAGGTTCTAGTTCCTTCTCTAATTGTTGCAAGTCAGTCTCAACTTTTGATCGCATATTTTTCAGCAAATCTTCAGTTTTCTTATATGTTTTGTATTTACCAGGATACTTTTTATTTCCATTAGTTTTTGCTTTCTTACTATCAGTTTCTAATTTAGCCAGCTTTTCAAGATTTGCTTTTGCTGCATCGATTTTTTTCTGTTTAATATTATTCTCAATCTGTAGTGTCAAATTATAACGATCAAGTTCATACTGAACATTATTTGTTAGGATGCTTGCCGGTTCTATATATTTTTTCTTAGCCAATGTTCTTGTACTTACCCCATACATTTTACTCAACTTTTTCTCTGTAGTCCCAATCATCTTAGTGAGTTGTTTATGCTTGGATACGCTTGTTGAATCCAAATTACCTGTAATAAACAATTTCTCAAGGTTATTTGTAGAGTCTATTAGTGCATTTCCAGAATTTACAGCATCGATGTATGATTTGGCATAGTTTTTATAACTATTTATTGATTTTATGTGTGTATCAATTTTTTTTCGATGCTTTTTCGGAATCTTTGCTGCTTTTGATTCAAGCTTTTTAGACTCCTTCACAATTGAGGTATATGAATCGGTAAAGGTTTTCGTTAACTTAAGCTGAGATTCTTTTTTTACATTATTGAAATAAGTAACTTTCAAGTTGCTAGCTTTTTTCTCTAACGTTTTGAATGAGCCAGCTAGTTTATCTGCTTCCTTTTTCATCCGTGCATCAAAAAGCTTTGCGCTTTCCTGCGCTACATAAAGTCCAACTGCCTGATTTTCCTGCCATGCTCCCTTAAACTCTGATATGGGAGGGCTTGTCTCATAAACAGGTCTAGATATTTCCGGTGTAAAGCCTGGACGTTTTTTCGCTTGGATAAACCAGTCTGTATAGCCTCCACCAGATGGATTTTTACTAGGTTTTACCAAAGGGTACCCGGTCATTTTGTTAATCGCACGAGCATAAACAAGGTCGCGATTATAGGTTGATTTGTCCTGCTTATAGTTCCAGTAAAGAATTTTTCCACTACTATGGTAAGCAACTGCCATCTCAGCATCAATCTCTGCATCCAGCTTGAGGACAGCCTTAACTTCAGCTGCACTTTCTGGGCTATAGCCTTTAAAGTGTGCATAACTCGGACCCTTTGGGCTGTTATGTATTGTCTTCCATCCAGCATTGTACTGACGATTTAGGTCCACTCCTTTGGCATTCGCCTTCCATCGCTTAAAATTCGTGCTTCCTTTATTCATTTTAATGAGAGAAGCATGCATGCTTTTTGGAAAAGCTTTTAATCCCTGCTGTTGAAGCGTAACACCATCTGGATTTACCATAGGAACAAACCAAATCGTTGTCGAATTTAGAATATTTCTAGCATCATAGCCTTTTATTTTACTATTTTTACGGTACGCTTTTGCATACTCCTCAATCATATACATATTTAAGTTTGTCGTTATCCATTCCCTAGCATGATGGGAGCCATTGATAAAACTTCTCGCTGGACCTTTTCCTAGTGATATAGCATAAATCTCTCTTCCATACTCAGATTTTCCGATAACCTTATATGTAATCAAATCAGGATAAGTGCTTCCCAATTTTTTAATATCCTCCACCATTTGATCATAAGAATATACTTTGTTGGGATTAACAATATTACCTGCTGCCTCTGATTTTCCATTAAAGGTCAAAGTAGATAGTAAGAATACAAAAACAATGATGACTGTTCTTAATTTGCGCATGTTTTCCCCCTAAATTTATATGAAAATAATTATCTATCACATAATAATATCGGCTAATACATTTGATTGTGAAATAAAGATTGTAATTTAATAGAGCTTTTATTTTATATTAATCTATATACTTACTAGGAAAATAGCACTAATATGGTAATAGTTACAAATTATTTCGGAGGAGAACAGATGAATTTCAAGAAAATAATTTCTATATTTATTGCATTTTTAATAATACTTCAATTAGGACTCCCATCCTGGACTGTTTTTGCAGCCGATGCACCAAGTGCATATCAAACGTTTAATAAAAACCTTTCAAAAGAACTTAACAGTTATATTAAAAAGTCCGGAGGAACGATTACGCTCGAATATAGGGATTTAACTTCAAGTGAGGAATTCAATCTAAATAGTAACAAAATGATGAGCGCTGCTAGTACAATTAAGCTTCCGCTTGCAATGTACATTATGGAACTGGCCGCAAACAAGAAAATCAACCTAAATGAAAAGCTTACATATAAAAGACATCATTATTACGGTGGCAGCGGAGTGATACAATTTCAAAAGGTTGGAAGTAAATATACTATTCGTGATTTAGTACAGAAATCAATGATACATAGTGATAATATTGCCTTTATCATGCTTCGTGAGAAAGTTGGAAGGCAAAACTTCGTCAATTATATGAAAAAAATCGGGGGAAAATATGCTTATCCAAATGGAAAGAATATGACTTCTTCCAATGATCTCGTAATCTATGCAAATCATTTGTACCATTTTTCGCAAAAAAATGAGTTAGGTAAGGAACTTGTTGGCTACTTAAAAAAGACTGACTTTAATACAACAATTCCAAAAGGGATTAAAGGTGCAGAGACGGCTCATAAGGTTGGAATGATTCCAATGTCAAAAATCTATAATGATGTTGGCATTATATATGATACAAACCCTTTTGCTCTAGCAATCATGACCAACAATATTGAGTATAAAAAATCGCAAAAAGTGATTGCCGATATTGCAGCAATCGTTCATAAGCACCATAAAACAAAAAATAAAGCGTTATTCGTTAAAGCAAAAGGAGCAGCTGCAGTTTTCGAAAAACCGACTGGAACATTGGTACAAGTTGCTTCTTTGTCTAAAGGAGAAACATATAAGGTATCCGCCCACAAAGGAAACATGTATGAAATATTATTTGGCGGAAAAAAGGTTTATATAAAAAAATCTGACGTGACCTCTTATGCAAAAACTGATGTGGATTTCTTGAAAAATTCACTTAAAAAGAATGGAGTTATTAAAGCTCGTACTAAAGTAACAATCAAGAAAAGCGCTTCTGAGAATAGTAAAATAATAGCGATGTTAAATAAAGGACAAACAATTAACGTAGATTCAATGAAAGGTGACTATTATAAAGTAGAAATAGGACAACGCATAAGCTACGTTCATAAAAACCAGGCAGATTTGCAGTTTACTAATTCAATTAAGCAATTTGAAATCAAAAAAGATAACTCATTACTATATAAAAAGGTAAAAGATCAATATATTAAAATAGGAACTTTGAATAAAGGACAAGTTTTCCTAAGATTGACGGAGACGGGAAATTATCATGTAATTCAATACGGATCATCAAAAGCATTTGTAGCTAAATCTTCCACTTTACCAGTTTTATCAACAAAAATATCAGGTACAACTAGTCAAACTCAGTCGGAAGGTACAATTAAATTACAAAATGACACTCAAGTTTATTCATCAAGTAAAGATACAGCAAGTACACTTGCGACGATTAACAAAGAGGAGACAATCGGTTACCTTTCTATTTCGGGTGAATGGTACAAAATTAATATTGCAGGTCGAATAGGATATGTTAAGATTCAAGATTTGGAGTTAGAGTGACATTAATTTTTGCAACAAGCCTACCGTATTTTGGCGGTAGGCTTGTTGTATTTCTAGGATATTTAATGTTTTCATATCAAATTATTTAAATATAATCCAACATTCATCCACCAAAAGAGTTAGTTATTTTTTTGCCTTCTTATTACAAATGAGAAAGTAATAGATTAACGTTTATTAATTTAAATAACATAAAAGGAAAACGGAACCTTTACATCATCTTTAAATGAAATAAATAAATGAATGCTACATTATAGTCAGTAAGATAAAAAAATTCACTGATGAGGTGATTAGATGTTTACATGGATTATTAATTTATTTATGGGCAAATCTAATACCAATACTTCATTTTTAGAAGATTATTTCGAGGAATTTGAAAAATGTGATGAAGATTTATATTATGATATGTACTTCTATTATTAAACTTTTTTTACCTATGAATATTACATCTCATATTTGAGGTGTTTTTTTGTTTATGAAGGATGCTATCAAATAATTTTAAAAGCAGTCTACCGAACGAAAAAACGGTAAGACTGCTTTTATTTATTCAGGATATATTCAGTAAAAACAAAAAACTGATGGTGTTTAACGTTTATTTTAGCTCTCTCGTAATATATTGACTACTTACCCAACCTTTAGATCCGTTTGGTAAGCTAATTTGATACCATGCATTTGAACTATCCATAGTAAGCGTGCCGTCTTTCTTCAAAAGAATGCTAACATATTCGTTTTGGCTGAGAGTACCCACTATTGAATGAGTAGTACCTGCTCCAGTCCGAATATTTAATCCACTTACATTTACTCTTCCGAGATTTTGTACTGAAAAATAGCTTTTATAAGCATCAAACTTAATGGAATTTGTCCAATATACCTTTCCGTCAACCTTAACTTTCACCCAGTAATCATTTGTTTTTTCTAACAAAGTGAATGATGTTCCTTTTTTTATTTCTTTAACGTTATCATTTCCACCTTTATTGCTTTGTAGAGTTAAAGTTGTATTAGCAATTGCTAATATATCATTTGGGAATACATCGCCACCGCTCGGTATACTTGGACGAGTTGGAATGGTTGTATCCGGTTTAGCTGTATCGTAATAGGCTTTATTATAAGGCAATATTTTTTCCATATGACTAGCGATCTTTTGTCCCCAGTTAGGATCACTTGCATACCAAAAGTTCATACCCTCACTGTTAGCATCAATCCGCGCATTACTTAATGTTTTCGTACTAAAGCCTAGGTATGGACCACTGTATTTCCAATTACTTGGATTCAAGTAAGTTGATTTTAATTCACGAGCTATATAATCAATATTTGAATTAACACTAGAAAAACGATAGGCTCCAACATACGGCGCTGCATCAAATGCACCAAATCCAAATAAGTTATATTTTCCTAACGAAATAAGAGAAGTGCCATATCCACTTTCATGGATAGCATGGGCTGCTAAAAATAGAGGATTAACTCCATATTTTTTACCCGAATCAATAAAGACCTGTCCTTTTCCACTTAAGACACTTGTTTTTCCCACTGTACCTTTAGCAATATAATTATTAATTTGTGCAGCTGTTACAGGTGATTGCGTGCGCAAATCAATAAATTGATATCCCGTCCTAGTCGTAATAGGATCACCGGTTTTTACTTCTTGTAAATATGCGCTAGAGACATATCCGGTTTTCCCACTATAGACGACTTTATACCAGTTATTAGACGTTTTATGAGTCGGGATAACAATTTTCCCTTTTGGGATATTGGTCAGAATGGTGGATGTTGAATCTGCAGTTTTTCTTACGTTTAAGTTTTCTTTGATCAAGAAAGTTTTCTCAGGTATTTTTTCTTCCGTAATTTTTTCTGTAGGTGTTTCCACTTTCGGCGGATCCTCTTTAGAAGGTTCTTCTTTTGGTGGCTCCACTTTTGGAGGGTCTTCTTTCTTTATTTCTTCAACATAGTCACCTGAAATATATCCCGTTTTTCCTTCGTATGTAACTTTATACCAATTTTCCGATGTTTTATGGGTAGGTGTTACAACAGTCCCTTTAGGAATAGTGATTAAAATAGTTGAAGTACTGCTAGCCTTTTGTCTCACATTTAAGTTTGAAATTACTTTAAGTTTGATACCTGCTACCTTCTGTTCACTAGATACTTCTTCATTTGGTTTATTGTTGTCTATCTTCTGTAAATAAGTGCTTAAAACATACCCTGTTTTTCCGTTATATTTTATCTTATACCAACCATTTGATGTTTTATAGGTCGGGATTACTTTTATTCCTAGTGGAATTGTAGTAACAGTATTAGATGAATTATGAGCATATTGTTTAAGATTTATTTTTGATTTAGTAGTGTAAGTTTCCGTACCAACTTTTGTCTCAGTTGGAACGTTATATTTTGTAAAATTACCTATATCAATATATCCCGTTTTTCCGTTATATGTTACTTTATACCAATTACCAATTTGCTGCTTAGTTGAAATAAGGGAACCTTTAGGAATCATCACTAGTTTCTTATAAGCATTGCCGTACGATGAATAAAGATAAGTATCGTTTTTGGCCAAATAGTTTGTTTTTATTATTGTTTTTAGAGTAACTTTCTTCACATCACTACTTAATACATAGTAATTTTTCCCGCTAAAGGATACTCGAAACCATGTTTGACCCAAACTATTAACGACTTTTTGAGTAGAATAGACGATATTTCGTTTATTAATCTTGCCAACTGCTTTTTTCTTTGTATCGGCGGAGGAACGAAGATTGGTAGTCTTTTGTGTTTCATAATACGTTTTAGCTGTGTTCGTATATTTATAGTACTCTTTCAAATATTTTCCGCTCACCCAACCCGTGTTTGTTACGTTTTTCCCTTTTACTTTATATGTATAAGACACCTTATATTTATCACCAATTTTGGATGTCGCTGTTACAGTTTTTCCTTTAGGAATCGTAAGAAGAATCCGATCCTTTGCTCCCGATCCACTTCGCAAGTTTAAACTATCTGTCGTTTGAAATATTGTCTTTGGGATTTTCTGCATATTACTTGCTGCCTCAACAGTAATATTAATTAATGGAGATAACGATATATTCATTAGACTTAATATAATAACTGTCGAGAGTATTAATTTTCCAATCCATTTCATTAAATCACGCCCTGTTATTATTATTCTTTTAGTATACAAGATATTTAATAGAATAATAGGGTCAAATAGATTATTTTGTCATAAGAAGAATAATTATGTAAAAAACACATTATCATATTTCAAATCCCCCAAAATTAAGATAAAATTTATAGTTATAGAATAATTAGGGGGAATGAATTTTGAAATTCAGAAAAAGTGCAGGATTACTTCTAGTAATATTAATTTGTTTTTTTGGTGTTAAAAGTGGAGATGTTCATGCTGCTGAAAGTCCTACAAAGATTAATGTAAATACTACTTATAAAGGAAGTCTTACAGAATGGGACGAAGTACATACTTATCAATTCACAATACCAAGTGACGGAAACGTGATATTATCTGTTAAAAACAAAACAGATAATGAATGGTACGGAAAGATATTAAATGATCAAGGAATAGTATATGAAGAACTACAGACAGATGATGGATCATTAACTTCAGGATATACTAAAAAGCAAATTGGTTTACCGAAAGGAACTTATTTCATTCAAATTAGTGATAATTGGTATACATACGATCAACCTTATGAGTTTAAGGTTGAATTTACTCCAAGTAATTATTATGAAAAAGAATTCAATAACACTATAGAAACAGCAAATATAATTGAATTAAATAAATCATATAAAGGAACCATATCTGATTACTACGATAAAGATGTCTTTAAGTTTACTATTCCAAACAATGGAAAAGTTACTTTAAATATTAAAAATAAAGCTAATATCCAATGGACAGGGAAAATTGTAAATGCTAAAGGACAAGTTTATGAAGAAATCAATTCAGATGACCGATCTTTGGTCTCAGGATTTACAACAACGCAAGTAGGATTGCCAAAAGGAACGTACTATATTGAAATAAGTGATAATTGGAATTCATATGGTGAGGAATATGAACTCAAAGTAAACTTTGAAAATAACAATTACTATGAAAAAGAATTTAATAATACTCTTGATACTGCTAATCAAATAAATCTTAATTCAACGTATAAAGGGATTATTAGAGACTATTATGACGTAGATATTTTTAAATTCAATGTTCCTTCCGATGGGCTAATCTCACTTTCATTAAAAAGAAAACAAGGAAAAGCCTGGGAAGGTACTATTCAAAATGCTTCCGGGAAAAAATTTATGGAACTCTCCACTTGGACAAGTGACATAGCTACTGGAAATGCAATAAAATCAGTTTACTTAAAAAAAGGAACGTACTACTTAGTTATTAGGGACGATTATGATTCATATCAAGAACCGTATGAGTTTAAAGTTTCTATGAAATCAGAGAATATAAAATCATCCCAAGTAAAAGTCACTAACAACAAAGGGAAGGATGATATTGTTAAAGTAACTAATATTAAAAAAGGCGATACAATCAAAATCTATAATGCAAATTCCAAAGGAACACTACTGGGTAACAAAACAGCGAGTGGAACATCACTTAACTTTTCAATCAAACAACTAGGCAAGAAGTCAGGAAAAATATATGTTTCGATCACACAACCTGGAAAAGCAGAAAGCGATAGAGTGGCAGTATCTTACAAAGGAGAAATATCTGACTCTGTACTATCAAAACAAGTGATCATTACTAATAACAAAAATAAAAATGATACGATTAAAGTAAACAAAATTGCCAAAGGGGACATTATTAAAGTTTACAGCGCTAGCACGAAAGGAAAATTATTAGCATCAAAGAAAGCAACCGGAACATCCGTCAGCATTTCGATTAAACAGTTAGGTAAAAAATCTGGTAAAGTATATATATCTAGAACGAGTACTGGTATGTTGGAAAGTAAGAGGGTTATGGTTTCCTACAAAGGGGAATAATCATCTACTTTACTCATTTTATAAATAAAAAAGGTATATTTCCTCACAAATAGAGTGAATTATACCTTTTTTGCTGTTTAATTATTGTAAAGTTTCAAATGTGTTTATACTCTTTTTGAGCAAACCATCTTCAAAATTTATCATCATTTGAAATTGGATTACTAGACATAGTAATTTCCTAAACAACTATTATTTTACAGAAGAAAGTTGATTACTAATTGTCGAATCCTGTCTAATAAACTATTACTTCCTCCAGTCCTGTTTACCAATCTAGTAATATTTGTTACCATTAGTAGTATTATACGGAAATGGGGGATAATGCCATGAAACGTCTAAATAAAATTGCCATCGTCTCGGCTATGATTATTAGTTTTATTCTGCCTTATTCTACACCTGCCGAAGCAGCTAAAACTAGTACAGCAGTCGTAAATGTCGATAGCAATTTAAATATTAGACAAAAAGCGTCAGCTAGTTCAAAAAAAGTTGGAACATTAAAAAAGGGCACGAAGGTAACAGTTTATGCTAACACAAAGTCCGGATGGTCTGAAATACGCTTTAAAAATAAAAAAGCTTATGTTTCAACAAAATATTTGAAATTCAATTCAACAGCAACTAAAGCAACAACCAGCACTAAGCAACAAAATAGTAGTGTAACATTTGCAAAAACATCCTATCAAGCAACGGCCAATTTAAATATGCGTAGCGGAAGCAATGGTACTAAGAGCCCAGTTATCCTTACCATACCAAAAGGGAAAATCGTTTCCTCAAAGGAAAGAAAAGGAGATATGGTTAAAGTAACATATACCTATAAGTCCAAAGGGAAAAGCATTACGAAATCAGGATGGGTTAGCGGCAAATATTTAAAGGAATACTATAAATATACGAACACTGCAAAAACGTATTATGCAACACAAAAGACTACTAATCTTCGTTCCTCCCCTGATACAAAGAAAAAAGTAGTGACCAAGATAAATAAAGGAAATGTCGTCTCTTCCACACAAAAAGTCGTTAATAGTTTGGGACAAACGTGGTATCGGGTATCATTTAATGGGAAAAATTATTATGTAATAAGTAGTGATATGAAGAAAGTCACTTTAAAAACAATTCCACAAACAAACTACTTAGCCAAAAATGATACTTATCTTTATTCATCCTATGGAAATGCTTATAAGAAACTAATTAAGATACCTAAAGGTTCAGTTATTTCAACTAAGCTGCAAATAGGCAATTGGTTTAAGGTAACATACAAAGGAAAGTCAGGTTACATTGAAAAAGGCTCTTTCACAAAGTTTAATATTCCTTCTGAGAAGAAAATTGGTAAGGAAACTTATACTACTGCATCAAAAGTAAATCTTAAAGAATATGCTCACAATTCATCTTATACATTAGCTTCAATCCCAAAAGGGGTAATCATCATTCCGACTCATAAAACATCTAACGGTTGGTTTAAAATACAATTCGAAGGAAAAACAGGATATATTTCAAGTAATTATGTTGAAGGAATAAAAAATGTAGAGCCACCGAAAGAAGAACCACCGAAAGTGGAACCTCCAAAGGAAAAAATTACTGAAGTTAAAATAGCTGAGAAAACCTTCTTGGTTAAAGAAAACTTAAACGTAAGAAAAATAGCGGACGCAACATCCACCATTCTAACTACTATCCCAAAAGGGAAAATTGTTATTCCGACTCATAAAACGTCTAATAACTGGTATAAAGTTGTCTATAGTGGGAAAACCGGATATGTCTCTGGCGCTTATTTACAAGAAGTAAAAACCGGAGATCCTCTTACGACTAGGACGGGATATCAATTTATTGATTTGCGCACGCAATCTTCTGTAACAGCAGCACAAATTAATAATTATATTGCTAAAGGTACAGTGGGAAAAACAAGTGTCTTAAGTGGAAAAGGACAGGTATTTATTGATACGGGTAAAAAATATGGGGTTAACGCCCTATTTTTGGCAGCCCACGCTATCCATGAAAGTGGGTATGGCACTTCTAATATTTCGTTAGGAAAATATAACTTATTTGGATTTGGTGCATTTGATGCGGCGCCATATGTTGGAGCCTATCGTTTTTCTAGTGTTAATTCAAATATTGATTATATAGCTCGTGAATTAAAATCAACATACTTGAATCCTAGTAATTGGAAGTATAATGGTGCATATTTAGGATTTAGTACGAAAACCTTGAGTAATATAAGAATTGATGCGAACAGTGAGGGAATGAATTTTTATTATGCCAGTGATCAAAACTGGGGGAAAAAAATTGCAAGTCATATGGAAAAAATTCTACCGTATAAGAAAGCCGATTACGATAAGGCTCCTATAAACACATCCGTCCCAACTCAACCAAGCGTACCGGCAGGAAGCGATTTGTTTCCAAATGATATTACCGTTATTGCAAAGAAAGATTTGCAATTCCATAGCAAAAAGGGAATACTGGATGCCAAACCTAAAAAAGTAAAAAAAGGATCCGTATTTACTTTACTTGAAAAAACAAATGATTATTGGGTGAAAGTCAAAATTGACAACAAGGAATATTGGACCAATGAGATCCTGTTCCACTCTTATAAAAACTATATTTCCGTGCAAAATCTTGGAAGAGTTAATGTAGATAATTTAAATGTGAGACCAGAGGCAAACACATCTAAAACTCCAATAGGAACATTGAGCCTGAACCAATATGTACAAATAGTCCTGAAAAAAGATGGGACAATTACTATGGATAGTTCAAAAAAGTGGTATCAAGTAAAATTATCCAATGGTAAGACTGGTTGGGTGAGTTCACAGTATATTACAAGAGAGCTTAATTGAAGTAATAGCTAAGGCATACAATTATCATAAATGAAGCAGGTAGGGAAAAACGTATCGTTTTTCCCTACCTGCTATTATTGTATTTTCGGTTCTAATGAATGTTTCGGATAGATGTATCCTTACTGTTTTTGTCAATATGAATTTGAGCCAGAGCGATCTCTTCAAAAGTGAGCACTTTATGATTAATAGATTACTTAAATGAGAGGAATTGGCGTTTGGGTTTCTTGCCCTGCGGAGGGGCAAGAAACCATTCGAATAAATTTACGGTTACCATTTTCAAGCTCTAAATTATTGTAGTTTCTTCAGAGTACCTTGTAACTTTATTATCTTCAAAATCTTTTACAAAGACTAATATTCGATAAACTCCTGGTTCGTTTGGAGCCCATTTAAAATAATTTAAATCAGTATACCACTCAACATGGATCCGTTCTGAATTTTTATAAACATACCAAGCATAGCTTAATTGTTTTCCTGTAGCTTCCACTGTATAAGTTATGCTGGTTCCTATTTGCTGTGGTCCTTGTTTATCTACTTCTAACCTAACAATATTTAGTTCCAAATTCTCAGCATTAAGTTTTTCTTCATATGTTGCTTCGTTAGAAATGTTGTTACAGAATCTTAAAGTTGTTTTCCATTGTATAGTTTGATTAGCAAAGATGTTACTATTAATCCTGATTTTTAATAATGTTGATACTCCAGAAACTGACATTAAATTTCTCGGTTGATCCACACTTAAAGTGATTTTTCTGGATTTATTACAACTTATTTGGTACTGGCTTTCTCTCCAGAATAGATTCATCGTTTTATTCGATAAAACTCTAGATTTTATTCCTTCTTTACCATCAAAAACTACTATTGGTAATACATGTTCACAATCAACAAAATCCACTTTTGGAGTCATAGTATAGTCCCATTCGATTTTATTTTCATAAACTTGTATTCTTTTTTGGCAAGTTAATAAATCATCTTCATATATTAACTCAAATCCATAATCTAGTTGATTAATCCGTGCATTATCCACTGAATCCGAAAAATACTGTTTACCTAGTGTATCTTTAAGAATATAACCTTCAAATAAACTATTCATTAGGTATCTATTAAATGGATCTGTATTTTCTAAAAGTTTAGGTTCGGCAAGTGGCGTTTCCTTACCATTCAACCTAAAATGAAATCCTTGCATCGATGGAATGTACTTTTTCTCATGTAATCTCAAACTGCAACCATAAAAATTCTTACCTTTTTTATAAAATGCATAACCACTTTCAATATCAATAAAATGATAATCTTTATTTATTACAGATAAAGATGGTGCACTAGAAACTCTTAAATCTTTTGAAATAATTTTTTCAGCCGTAGCTATACCTACAAAACCAAGTGTGTTGTACATATTTACATGTGTATAGGTTTCAAAACCTGTTCTTAATTCATGAGGTAAGTAATTAGGCGTACAACTATAACTACCATCAGTTTTTTTATATTTCAGCCAATTTTCATAAACATTTTTTATGGTTGCACTGTCTTCTGACCCTGAAAAGCATACTGTAGAAACTAGAGCACCCCATGTAAACATTTGATGGCTACTTCTCTCTGCCATTGCAAAAGTAGCATCACTTGCCAATGTATTACTTGACCACACATAACCTTTTTTTATGATTTCTTTTGTTAAATTATATTCTTCTCTATATTCTGTGCTATCACTAGTTGCAACAATAACACCCGTAAGAATTGATAAAATAAACGTATGATATGCTATGGGCATACCATCTGTTGGTATACCATTACTAGGAATCGAATCATTAATAAAGCCTAAATGATTTTGCCCATTACTAATAAAAGTTAATAAATATTTAATTTTATCTTTATTAAGCTTTTTATATCCAAGCATACTTAAAAAAACTTCGTTTCCCCATTGTAAAGCCGCACAATTTGTATTTATTTGGTTACAATCATCTTCATAACTCCCGTAAAATCTTCCAAACTCTTTCTTAGCACTCTTTTTTTCTTCTTCTGGTAGATAAAGTATTGCCATTAATGAATAATGTAATAAGAAAACTCTACAGAATGGACTAACTGATTCCCTTTTTTCTAGCAGCTTAATTGATCGTCTGATCATGTCGTAACATCTATTAAGATGATATTTATCCCTAGTGTAATTGTAAACACTAGCAAATATCATTGCAGCATTGCCAGGAGCATAGTTTTCACTATATTCTGATTCAAAAAGGTCTTTCAGTTCTTTTTCTTCCCCAATAATCCAGGAATCTATTGTTTTAGTAAATTCGATTAAAGTATTCTGCATTTCTTGAGCTAGCATAATTGAACACTCCACATTTTTTATTAATATCTTATCACAATATAAGTTGTTCACACACCAAGATAACTGTTACAGAGTTTATAAAGCAATATTTTCAATTACAGATGGGATATTACCCACCCCATGTAGCTAAAATTGGAATTACTTTTACTTGTGGTAATTTCTCCGAAATCTGCTGACGTTCACTCTCTGAATTCCATAGGCTCGCTACCATGGCTCACCAATAGGATACGCCTGATCTTGATATTCTTTATAGGATTTAAACTGTATTATGAGATAATCGTTCGAAAAAAAGGAGTCAAAAATAGTTGGACAGCTCCTCTTTTTATGATGTGATTTGTTCGTAGCACAAATAGACACCTCGATTTGAGATGTCTATTATATAACATTTTGTTCCTTCGTTTTGTTAGATTGAGTAATAGATAGAGAGTAGATTTCTTATTTCATAAAACTCTTCCCAATCCTTCTGTGTATACGGAAAAACGTCCGCCTCTGCAAGTTTTGATAATAATCCAGCTAATAATGGTTTAGGGAAGTTCACTAAGAAATTAGGGTTTACTCTCTCGTAAAAATCCAAATTTAATTTATCTGCTAACTTCTGCACCTCTTCCGGTATCTCGCTAATAGTATGAGAAGCTATTTCAATTCCAATGTTTTTTATTACGTAAAAGGAAAGGAAATCAGCTGCAAAATTCTGCCCGAATTTAAAGTGTGGCCTAGCAGGTCGATCAATGATATTTAATCCGAAATTTATTCCAATTTTGTTTGAAGCTATTTGAGATAAAACCTGTTTTCTGTACCTCTTTTCTTCACCAGGAGTAGCGAGTGAGTCAAGGGATTCTGCTATTAGTTCAGGCGAATGGTGTCCGAGTACATTTAACGTTCCGACTTCCGTTAGCCCTAGAACATATGGTGCGTTTTCCATGCCAGCCATTTTGAATGGAGGAAAACTAACATTTTTGGCAGCAATTGGGGCATCAGAGAAATTATTCGGTCCAGCTTCTAAAATACTTCCGAATGTTTGATAGTCTGTACCCAAATAGTCACTATACAAAATAGATGCTATCCCCATAAAAGACCAAGTGTTATCTTTTAAAGGAGTTTCTAACAAGTTAGTCCTTACAATATAAGTATCAAATTTTTCAAAGAAAGTTTTCTCTCTGGAGAATCTACCTCCGAAATCCATTGATACTAAGCTTGTGTCATCCGGCATTAAGCATTTAGCGGCTAAACTGTCAAATCCACCACTAAAATTAAGAGTAACGTTATTTCTTCTTTTTCTATGGATATTATTATCAAGGCTTTCTTTTGCAGTAACGTTAGCTAACGTGAATTTTGAAATTGCTGAAACAGTAGAATTGCTAACCTGTAAATCATAATGGATGCTAGTGTATTTTCTTGCACATAATGTTGATATAGCTATTGCTATTAAGTCAGTTTTAGGACGAATACCTGGTACAAGTTCAAAATAAATAGTTCCGCCTTCTCCAACTAACTCCTCTTTGTAATGAAAACTAATATACCCGTCAGATATTTCAAAATTTGTAAAAGTTATTTTGCTCATGTAGAAACCTCTCTATCATTTCACTTTATTTCTACATTTTAACATAATTCCCTACACATCTATAACACCAAATGATTCCCAACTTCCAGGTGCACCTCCTCCACAGGGTACAAACCCATACAAATTTCCCTGCAGGAATATGGCTAGTGCTAAATGCAATATCAACAACATTGTATCTGCTATTAGGTTGAATTTTTGATGGTATTACATATACAAACATCACATGGGGTATTCCTACGCCACCAGTTCCGATATTTAAACTATCATACAGATACCGATCAGTGAAACCGACAATAATTGTCTATGAACCACTAGAATATTTGTTATTTTTATAAATGAAATCTTTAGAATTTGCAAATATGCGAATGATCGCCGTGGGTGGTTCACTTCATTAGTCTTTTAGCAACTGTAACCAAGACTCACCATACATCTAATTATGTCTATTCCTTTTAGACTGTAATAAATATAATTGTTTTGTTTTCCTTATCAATTATAACTTTATATCCTTCAATTGATAGAGAAAATAAGGTTTCATCTTCTGAGATAAGAGTTGCCTTTGAACGAAAATCATCTATAACATCACTATTTTCACTAATATTCTTTATTATAATCGCATCAGCAATTTCATCATTATTGAATTTATATACTACATCATAAAGGTCGTAATGTAGATATTTGTGACCATATTCTTCGGTTTCATCAGTAAGTCCATTTAACTTCCCTTTAACTGTTACATAGTCTGAACTTAATTGGGCTAAAAAAAACTCATATGATGATTGTATTGTTTGTGGAAAAAGTGGAAAGAAATCCTTTAATTTCAAGTCTGAAACTGGTGAAATTTTGTCAATAAAAGATATTTGTTCCTTCTTGATATATGCGTTCCGATTATTATATTGAACTTCATAAATATCATCGATTTGATTTTCAACAAATATTGGCGTTGTAAACTCAATAGACTCGATTTCTTTTTTTAAATCCTTATTTGTGTAAATTGTAGCTGATCTCGATTGTACAATTCCTTCGCGGTTAATTTCCTTTACATTAGTAAGTTCTTTAGCTTTTTTTTCAACTTCTACGGATTGACCTTGGTCGTTGTTGTTCTCTCGATTACCATTGTTAGATGCAGAAGTTGTATTTTCTACGAACATAAAAAAGGCGCTAAGCATAGTTATTATTACTAATAATGTTATCTGTGCAAGAAATCCTGTAAAAATGTTATTATTACTTTTGCTTTTCCTACGCCTCTTATTATTTAATAGCTGATCGCCCTTAGATCTTTCATAAAGCTTATCTTGTTTATATTGTTCTTTTTCTTTTTTTGAAAGTTTATTAAACCAATTGATAAAACCCTCATATTTGTCAAGTACTTCATTGGCTTTCCCAAATTCCTCCACCTGACCATAGTGAAGCCATATTACTCTGTCGCAAATTGAGCGCATTTGGCTACCAGAGTGGCTGATAAAAATGATGGTTTTATTACTTTTTTTAAATTCATCTATTTTATCTACACATTTTTGATAAAAGGTTTTATCGCCTACAGACAGTGCTTCATCTACGATGAGTATATCTGGATTCGTATAAGCAGATATAGCAAAGCCTAATCTTGACTTCATTCCGCTGGAATAGTTTTTAACTGGCTGTTCAATAAATTGTCCTATATCTGCAAACTCAATAATTTTGGGGGTCAATTCTTTAATTAATTCTTTTTTCAACCCTAACATTAAACATTTTAATTCAATGTTTTCTAATCCGGATAATTGATTGTTTAATCCTGCGCTAATGGCTATTAAGGAAGTCTCTCCGTTAATCTCTATTTTCCCAGAAGTTGGAGGTATAACTTCCGCTAGTATATTGGAAATTGTAGATTTTCCGGATCCATTTATCCCGATTATACCGACTGTTTCTCCTTCGAATATCTCAAAACTTACATTTTTCAAAGCGTAGAAAGTTCTTTGATTATTCTTTTTTTTAGGAAAGAATATATCTTTCATCTTATCAGACTGTTTTCTGTACAACTGATACGTTTTAGAAACATTTTCCGCTTTTACCTTTGGCTTCATTTTTTTAAGCCTCCATTATTACAAGTAATCAACAAACTTATCTCTAAATTTAATATGGATATAAGCTCCAATAAATAATATTAATAATGTTATACTCCAAAAGTAAAAAGTTAATCCTATATCTTCAAAGAACCATGTGTTAAATAATAGAGTATTTCTGAAACCATTAATTAAATAATAAAATGGGTTTAGTTTTAGGACTGTTAATAAATGATTATTAAGTCTGCTAGCGTCCCATAGAATAGGTGTTAAAAAAAAGAGAAGCCTCATGACTGAGCCTAACATTGTCTGAAAGTCTCGAATCATAACGGATATTGTTGAACAAAATAGTGTTAGTGAAAATAAAAACGCAAAAAGAGAAAATAAATAATAGGGTAATTGTAACAAATAAATTCCAGGGCTTACTTTATTAATAATAAGAATAAATATTAAAATAATAGACATCATAAAAAAATTGTATGCATTTTTCACTATAATAATGGTAGGTAATACACTAACAGGGAATTTCATTTTTGAAACTAAGTTTACTTTAGAAAAAATACTATTAGAACCTTGAGTGATTGAAGGAGCAATAAAGAACCATGGTACCAGTCCAACAAATAGCCAGACAAAGAATGGTATATCTCCTATTGGTTGACCACCTCTAATTCCAATTCCAAACACGAACCAATAAGCTGCAATTTGTATTGCTGGATTTAGCAATTGCCAAATCATTCCTAAATAATGCATTTGGTAAGTACTTTTCAGATCAAAACTTGCTAATCGAAAAATCAAGTGAATATTTAGAAGCTGTTCTTTTATGACTTGTATTACATATCTCATGCTAGAGTCTACTTCCTTTACCAAGTGCTTTTACTAATTTACTAATATCGTTCTACTTATAGTTATTCATTTTACCTAGTATATAATAACACAAAAAAAATTTATATTTAAATGAAAGTATAAAATAACAACAAAAAGCAAAAGGAGAGAGGTTCCTCTCCCCACATATTAATGTCTATATACCAAATTCTTGAGGTCCTTGGTCTATTTTGCCATAATGATGCAATATTACTTGGACAATCCTTGCTGAAGCTTGGCCATCTCCATAAGGATTTGAAGCCTTGGCCATTTTTTCATATTCAACTTGATTAGTCAATAATTCATTCGCCAACCTATAAATAGTCTCCTCTTCTGTGCCAGCAAGCTTTAATGTGCCCGCCTCAATCCCCTCAGGTCTCTCTGTTGTATCACGAAGGACTAATACCGGCACGCCCAAAGAAGGTGCTTCTTCTTGAACTCCACCAGAGTCAGTAAGAATAATGTGTGCCTTTGCAGCAAAATTATGAAAGTCAACTACACCTAATGGCTCTATGAGGTGAATTCTAGAGTCATTACCAAGAATATCATCTGCTACTTCTCTTACAGCTGGATTCATGTGAACCGGATACACGACTTGAACATCTTGATGTTCATTTACTATACGTTTAATTGCTTTAAACATATTTCTCATTGCATCACCTAAATTTTCTCTTCGATGTGCTGTAAGTAATATTAATTTATCATTTCCTATTTTATCAAATATTTTATGATGATAACTATCTGAAACAGTTGTTGATAGTGCATCAATTGCTGTATTACCTGTTACAAAAATAGTATCTTCCTTTTTATTCTCATTTAATAAATTTTCTTTTGATTTTTTTGTTGGAGAAAAATGCAAATCGGCAATTTGCCCAGTTAACAATCTATTTACCTCTTCAGGGTATGGGGAATATTTATTCCATGTTCTTAAACCTGCTTCCACGTGTCCGACGGATATTTGATTATAGAATGCTGCAAGACTTGCTACAAACGTAGTAGAAGTATCTCCATGAACAAGTACAAGATCAGGTTTAACTTCTTTCATAACTTTATCCAAACCTTCTAATGCTCTTACCGTAACATCTGTTAAGGTTTGCCGATCTTTCATTATATTTAAATCAAAATCAGGATGTACATTAAATACTTCCAATACTTGATCTAGCATTTGCCTATGCTGAGCTGTTACAGTAACTACGGACTCAATTTGTTCAGGGTACTTTTCTAACTCCAGCACCAATGGTGCCATTTTAATTGCTTCCGGACGAGTACCAAAAATACTCATTACTTTTAATTTTTGTATCACTCTGAGTTCTCCTTTAGACGTTTTTAATTGTCATTGTGCCTTTGAGTTAATTTCGGTTTTGAAACTTTTAATAATAAAAAAATATGCAAGGGGAATTTCTCTAAACAATTAAATTAATATCCAAAAGCATTATTTTTATTCGGTATATTCCATAACAAGATTATATAATAGATTCTCTAAACTGTCCTATCTATGCTTTAAAATATTTCATTAAAAGCTTTTACTATTGCATCAAATTACCTAATATTATCTTCAAAATGCACGTAAGATGTCGATAATAGAGAAATTTCTCACAGTATTTTTTATATTTAAATGGTGATTTTTAGTCTTTCGTTATTTTTATTAGTGATAGTAAAAGTTGTTTTACCTTTAATTTTTTTTGTAGAAAAGTATTTAATTCCGTTATCTATATTAGTGTTAATAATGGTTCTATACTCCAAATCAGTCCCTTTGTTAGAAAATTGAATTTGAGTAATTGGGTACTTCTTATTAAATACAGATGATTGCCATCCGAAAATGGGTTCATCATTACCTTTATATTGCTTAAATTCTGTTACATGGTTTAATTGTATTAATTCAATAGTTTTTCCGTCTAGTATGCTATCTAGTAATATGTTCTTTTTTGTGATTTTAGATGTATTTACATCTTTTCCTATGTTGAATATCTGGCTATAAGTTCGAAGTTTCAAACTAGTAATTTCATCAAAAATTAAAACTGCTTCAGATTGTTTTAAGTATAGGATTGTTCGTTTAATTTTTACACCAGGATAAAGGGTATGTATTCCCGACACATGACTGTATTCTTCATTATAACTAAAGCTAATTATTTTGGATTTTCCGACTTGCTCATCTTCTATTTCATATGACTTTCTATTAACGGTGACAGTATTGTGAGCCATTGTACTTCTAAAATATCTACGGTAAGGATTCTTTTCTTGATAATTATATTTTCCGGAATCTACAAGAAAGTCTGTTTTACCGATAGAAAGCAATACGGAGAGATCATCAGCATGCTTGTGCGTCCTAGAATGAAAACCAGCAATAAACTTTAAGTAAAGCTGTCGATCGTTAAAGCTCCAATTACTTCTGAAAATGGCTATACCTGCATCAGTATATACAATATCATCGTAAGGTTGAATTCCCGAACGTCCCTTTGTACGAGTATAAAGGAGTTTGGGATTGCTTATGATATCTTCATTTAGATAGGTTATTCCATCGGGACCAGAATCACCTGTAATAGGAATTTTCCCATCCGGTTTTACTAGATAAGCCAGGTAATCTTCCATTTTAATGATTAAATCAGATAGCTTAGTTGTTTCTTTATTATGGAATTTTAAAAAATCATTAATACTTCTAAAAAGATTCATCACTACAATATGGTATGCACCACTATGTTCTAGATGAACCCCGCTGGGAGATACATCTTTTTTTACATGTACCATAAATCGATTAATGGCTTTTTCATACCATTTTTCAGAGTTAGGAAGATCCGGAAAAAGAACCGCTAGTTCAATCAAAGAGCGATCTTGAAAAATACCGTGGTTATTGATAAAAGTGTGATGGCGATCATCTTCAAGATAGTCGCCATGTTTTATTAAAGTTCGTATTATAAGGTTGGCAAATGATTCATCATAAATATCGGAATCTTTATAGTGCTGCCAGAAGTGGATGATGTTTACAACCCGATTTGCTACACTATGGTCTTTCCATGCAAAGGGACTTACTTGATCTTTTTTAGTCGGATTTGTTTTCACCCAACTCCCGATGAAGTATTTTGCCTTTTCTAAATACTCTTTATTTGGATTTATTTCATAAGCAAGCATTAAATACCCGACAATATCTAGACTATGTAAATAAAAACACCAAGTTATATCATTATATGGGTCTTCTTTCCAAGTAACTTTACCTATTTTTACAGTAGGCCAAGCAGAATGAACAAAAAGCTCATTTCTTAATATTTTTTCTGCGTTATCCAATGTATTTTTATTCGCTTTAGAACGCTTAAAAATCATAACATTCACCTTCATTTAATTATTATTTTAAAAAAATAAGTAAATAAATTTAACCATTTCTTAATTACGATATTACAATTCGTTCAGGTTTCAGAAGGTTATGGATACTTTTCATTGAATCAAACAAAATAAAAATATATCAAATAAATTTTATAATGTTTACTTTTTCCACTTGGTGTTTTTTGTCCATACCCGATATTTATAGTCAAGGCGTTTGTGACATTATTTACAAATAAGTAAAACAGCTTCCATCAAAGAATTACTCTTTTTCTAGTACTACCCTTTCATAAACCTTTGCTGCTTCTCCTGCATCTCCTAAAAGAGATTTATATGCTAATTCATATTTGCTAAGTATACTATTTTCTTCATATACGCCCCAAATTTTGGTACCACTACCTAAATAATCACTCAATTTTGAAGGTAGATAAGGATTAATTGATTTTTTATTAATCGTACTTGCATCATTCACTATTAAACAATCAAATTTAGTAGTTAAATTTAGAAACTCTAAATAATGCACGTATGGTTGAATAATTATATTATCTTTAATATCATATTCCCCTAGCATTTCATTAAGCGATTTTATATCACTTGTAAAAATATGCAAAATAATATTTTGTTTTATATCAACCTTAACCTTTTCCAACCCTTTAAATAAATCGTCTAGCTTCCTAGTATCGTAAAAAGAACCAAAATAAGCAAAGTTCACCTTACTTTTGTCAATATTATATGCACTCTTCACAAAAGAATAATATTCTTTTGGCATAGTTGGTTGTGGAGAAATTTTTGCTTTTGAGATGATATGCTTTTTAATATCCTCTATCGGAAAGTACCCAAGCATATATTCTAGTTGGTTCTTATTAGTAAAAATAAGTTCGTCTGCAAATACATATGGAAGATATTCACACCATAAAAAAAGATTATCGTCTTCCATTGTTGATAAACCTAGATCTGAAATATTTTTATTTGCATCATTTATAAAATTAATATTATCGATCTTTGCTTGTCTTCTTTCACCATGGATATCCAATAATAATGGATCTGAAAACTCCGCAATCCATTTCACTTTAGGATTATTCATTTTAAATTGATATGCTAAGAAGTGTGATCCAGGCCACAATGCTCGACTGTAGATCTCGGAATATTTATCTTTATTTAAGTTACTTATTCCTGTATTTACAAACTCTTCAATTGCTTTCCAGTTTGAAAAGCTTGAATAACTAGCTATTTCTATTCTTTTATCAACTAAATCCTCAAATAATATGTTCAGCCTATTATCACGTGATCGAACTCTATCCATTTTGTTATAAATCACATCAACACAATCATTCATTGTTCTAATTCTTTTTGCCATGACATTACCACTAGTATCTAAATACGGTGGAAAACAATAGGATATAACTAACTTCTCTGCCAAATTACGATTAATAATGGAATATGGTATATAGGACAAATCATATTTCTTAATCTCATTAAATACATTGTCTCTTTTATCTCTATTAACTTCTAAATATCGATTTAAAAAACCAAACTGAGCTTTAATCTTTTGTTTTATTAACATCACCTTATCTTGCTTCTTTGTTCTACGGAGCATACCATCTAATTTTTGAATAACATTTAATCTCTGTATAACATAGAAGTCAAAAGATATCTCTTGCCGAGAAACAGACCTCTCTGTAAGTAGCCTATAATATATAACTTGACGGCATATAGGTAAAACCTTAAAATGAAAATTTGATTTTAAATATAATTCTGAGAAAAACACCACATCTTCTCCACTTTTCAAATCAGTGTCAAAGCGTAGTTTTTTTAAATAATCAGTTGGAACTAGTTTACATGCACTGATGGTTGAGACCATACTCAATGTTGTTAAATTGGCTTTTTTTCCACTTTTTTCAATTTGGATAATTTGATTATTAATTGGATTTTGTACTTCTATTTCCCCAAAAGAATTAACGTCAACAATCTGAGATACAACAATGGTATCTTGTGATGCATTTTCATATACCTCACTTAGATAGTTACTCGATAAATAATCATCAATATCTAAGAATAACGAATATTGTCTCGTAGCCTTTTCTATCCCTACATTTCTAGCAGCAGAAGCACCTTGGATATCAGAGTAATATATAAATATATTATCCATTTTTTTATCAAATATATATTTTTTAATAATAGATTCCGATGAATCCCTTTCTCCGTTAATAATAATTATTATCTCGAATAAATCTTTTTCTAAGGTTTGATTATATAATGATAATAAGCAATTATTAATATATTGCTCACCTTTATATAATGGAATTATTACGCTTACTCCTCTAATATTGTTCTGTGTATAGTTTATTTTTAATTTCTCAATATCTTGTAGTCTCTGTAGTAATTTTTGCTTAATCATAAAAATTAACCTCTTGCCTTTTTACGTAGTTTATTCCGTAACTCCCAATATTTCGTTGTTAATGATCCCAATTTTGATTTTTTTAAAGAAACGTATTTTTTTTGCAAAACCGAGTATTTATTCGTTAATTCAGCTATTTCTTTTTTATGCTGAATTTCTATTCGTTCTTTACTTTTTCGATTCGTTTCTTTATATTTTTTTGTTTCATCCTCTTTAGCAAAGGCTAATTTAATTGCTTCTCTTTCAGAGTCAAAACTCTTAACTAAATTTACCCTTAAATCATTTAATTCTCTCTGAAGTGTAGTAATTATACTTTCTTTATTTTGTAATTGGATATTTTTATAATCTAATTCTTCTTTTAACTTATTCTGAATTTCATCCAATTTTTCCATAAAATTGATCTTGCTTATATTTCTATCATCGTTTTGTACTTGATCTTTTTCAAGTGACTCTATGATTGTTTTACTTTGTAAATTTTCTTTAATCCGCTCTTCAATTTCCGCTTTTAACTGCTTCTGATTTTTTTCTAAATTATTAATATATACATTCTTATCTCTAATAATATTGTTTTGATTGTTGATTCTTTCTATTAGTTCTCTTTCTATTTTATAGAAACCTAACTCTAACTTTTCTAGTTCTATTCTATTAAATGATGTTATCTTTTCTGTGGTATATTCCTTTCTTTTTTTACACACTACTCCTGTCCATTTTCCTAAGTAATGTACATTTTCCACGTGAAAGAACACGGATAATTGGTCATATAAATCAAGAAAATAATACGTTCTTTTATGATCAAAATAATCATTAATACCAAATGGTACTGTAACAATTAATTGACCATCCGTGGATAAATACTTGTGTATTTTTTTTAAAAATTGTTCTGGGTCTGATATATGCTCCAATACCTCTGTCAAAAGAACTGTCTCATATTCATCTTTAAGGTCAGTTTCTGTCATAAAGTTAGAAACTCTAAAAGCAACATTATTTTGCACTGAAATATGTTCATTTATTAAAGCATTTTTCGCATATTGTATTGATTCCTCGGCTATATCAATGGCATCTATCATTTTACCTTCGCGACCAAGTATGATTGGAATAATCCCTTGTGAGCATCCTATATCAAGGATTACGTTCCCTTTTGTATGGTTCACTATCCAGTTAACTCTTTCTCTAGTTTTTTCACTAAACGCAGAACCCATATCACCATTATAGGCTTCGTTTATTCTATCTAATGGTTTTGTTAACATAAGTTTACCCCTTTTTATCCCTTTTATTTTTATAAATATTTAGTTTTATTCATTTATTGAATTAATAAATTCCATTTGTATTTGTGCATAATTTTGTTCGTCTATTAGTTCTTTGAAACTCATTATAGTTTCATCTCCATCTACCAAATAGGCTTCGTAGAGTCCAAAAATCTTCTCAAGAAGGATGATTGAATCTAGTGCTTCCTCTTCATTTACATGTTGTAATTTGGACAAATACCAATTTTTAAAGTAATAATTAAATCTCTGTTCCATAAAGTCTGCGAGTAGGTTATGCTCTTTCAGAAACTCAATCCTTACAGTTTCTAATCGATAATATTTTTCAAAGAATTTCTTTGTAATTGTATTTACTGTAGATCCGGAAACAGCTGCATAGTATATGTGAATTGGTAAATCAATAACCTTTGTACGTTTTGAATTTAGCAATAACTCTTGGAAAAAGAGAGTGTCCTGTCCGGCTGCTCCTTCAACCATTTTAAGAGAGTTGTTTACAATTACATCTTTGCGTACAATGAGAGCCTGAATGCTCATCGCTTTAAATTGGCTGTTAATTAAATATTTGTTTATGTTACCAGATATTACACTCCCCCCGTTATAGTGAATGGCCGTTTTGTAATAGTCAAATAACAGTTCCTTATCATCCAAACGTACCATGTTTCCTACTACCATATCGTAACCATTTTTATTTATATCGTCATACAAATGATAATATCCATCGTTTACGGCCTCATTATCTGGATCAAGATATGTGACGAACTCTGCTGTGGCGAATTCTATCCCTTTATTTCTCGGACGAGATGCACTTCCGCTTCCTCCATCATTATAGAAGTAAGTCTTTACATTCTGATAATCACTTTCCAATCTTTTGATTAATTTAGGAGTATAATTATCCGTAGAGCCATCATCTAGAATGATGATTTCCATTTCCTCAAATAAACTACTTCTTTTCAAACTATTAAAGCACTTGTTTACTAAATGATCACCATTATTATAAGTTGGAACAATAACAGATAATTTATAATCCCTTTGCCTACTTTCAATAATTTGGACATTATTATTAAACTCAAATCTATCTATACTGTATCCATTATCTTTTTGAATAGGACCTTCCATTTCTAGTAGAGTAGATAATTCAAACGAATCTTTCCAAAAAACGGTCCTATATTTATCTTTAATAATATCTACATAGTTATGTTCGATGCCTTCTATTAATTGTCCTTTATCATAGAACGCATTTTTTGTAATATAATCGGAGTTTGTATATTTGAAGCCGTTTATCATATCTTCTAAATAAAACTCACCGTATTCTTTATTAGCATCAAAGAATGCTACGAAATCATACTCTTTTAGCAACGTATCGTTAACTTCTTTTTCTGTAAAAAGACTTTTATAGGGATACATTTGTTTGTCGAAAGTAGTACTTACATAGTTATTTACTTCTTTAACAATAACAGCTACGCTTCTATTTCTTTTACTATAGTTAAAGCCTATTTTTTCTAGCATTTCTTCTATTCGTTGAAAACTCGTTTCTTTGGACATTACTCTCCTGATTCCTAAAACTTGTTGCTTATAAACTTCTTCTTCAGACAAACTATCAAAAATGGATTTAATTTCTTTATCGTCATTAATCATGTAAACATTTGGAAACTGATTATTTACACCAATACTATAGTTTGAAAGTATAATATTGCCTAATGCTTGCACTTCATATACTCTATTAGCAAACATAGTATTACTATATTTCACACTATTTAAATTGATCGTCCAATTAAAAAGCTTATAAAGCTTCTGAAGATTATGGTGATCAATCGCAGGAGAAACATAAGGTAAATATTCTTTTGGGAAAAAATACTGTTCTAGTTTGAACTCATAATTTCTATCAATAATTTTCAAACCTTTTTCTGCATTCAATACTCCGTCAAATAGTATTCTCGTTTCTTTTTGCCGGTCAGGATATTTATCATACCAAGATCCTGCAAACAATGCTTCATTTCTCTTAGGAAACTTCCTCATTCCAATAGGATTGTGATACATCGGGTTTATACCAAAACTAAGTAAATGAACATGTTCATTATTACAATCATTTTTATAATCTGCTATTTTTTCCTCAGCAGTTGTAAAAATATAATCACATTTCTTAGCAATACCTAGAAATACATCGTAATTAACCGGATCTTCTTTTGAGTAAAAAACAATCTTCGTATTTTGCTTTTTAAAGTACTCAATAATAGCTTCTAAGTCTTCTCTATGTCTTCTTATGTTGGGATTACCTAAACCTTTCCACTTTAAATCCAAACCTTTCCAAGTGGTAACTACTAAAAGCACATCTAGCTTTTCTGATATATTTTTATATTTATCTCTTTCAATATATATAAAATTAGCCACTCCATCGAAAGAATTAAATAAAAACTCATCACAAATAATGCCGATGTTTACATTAATTCTCTCGTAGTAACGACTACCATTACTTTCTGGAATTTGGTCTAACAACGGTTTTACACTTTCAAAAAAACCTTGATCGGACACTTGATCTCTGTATCTAATATATTCAATTTTATTAGTATTATCTTTGATTGGCCCTATTATATTTTCATTAGGTTGATAAACAACATTATATTTATCTAAAAGTAATTTTTTATCTTGTTTAATTGCTTCATTTAATCTCTTTTTTATATCATCAATTATGGATAATCTATTATCAATTGAATTTATATCCACTTTATTTCCTCCTGAAAATTCTTCTTCGCTTTTCCCAATAGAATAAAGTTAGCTTCCCTAAAGTAGACTTACTAATAGCATTATATTTACGTAGTAATTGTTTATAAGAAACAAGTAACTTTTCTTCATTAGAAAGTGCAGAAACTAATTGTTCTTGTAAATAAATATTTTTTTCTAAACCATTAATGGAACTCTCTCTCTCATCCATATGCAATTGTTCAATATTTTCGTTATAATCTTTTGAGTAACCTTGATTCAATTCTTCTATTTCTTTTTCCAACTTATCTATAATGCGATTTTTTTCTTTACTATCAATTAAGTATTGCTTTTGTAGCATTGTGATTGAATTTTCCAGAGATAATATCATATCTCTACTTGTTTGTACTTCATTTGAATTTTCTTTTTTCTTATAAACGATTCCTATCCAATTTCCGAAGTACGTTAATTCATCTATAATGAGGCCATCCATTTGAAGGTCACATATTTCCGTTAAATAAAAAAGTTTTTTTTGATCGATTGAATTAGTTGCACCAAACGGAACTGTAATAATTATTTGCCCCTCATTATTCAATAGATTATATGCTTTTTTTACAATTCTTTTTGGATCAGTTGCATACCCTAATCCATCTCTCAAAATAATTGAATCAAACGACATATCCCCAAAGTTATATGCCATGAAATTCCCAACTTTAAAATCAATAAATTGATTAGTAAATTCGTCTTCATCTTTAAGTAAATCTTTAGCAAATTCAATGGCTTCTTCGGAAATATCTATCCCTACCACACTTTTCCCTTCTCTACCTAATAAAATAGAGGCAATACCTTGAGAACATCCAACATCTAAAATGTCATCACCCTTAGAGTTTTTACAAATCCAATGAACTTTTTTCCTTGTTTCATCACATTCGGCCTCACCTAGTTCTCCATAGTATGCTTCTGCAATTCTATCTAAAGGTTTATTCACTATATCCGACTCCTATTTTTATTTTCACAAACTACAAAGAAGTGTTGCCAGAAGGAAGATTCTTTCTAACAACACTCCTTTATTTAATATCCTAGTTATTAAGAATCATCTCTTTTTTGGTAAATTTATAGAGATTTCCTAAATTAATATATTCATATTCGTCTGAACGATTTTGAACAATATTTTTCGTATCAAAAATACGCTTGGTTGACATGCCAGAAAGCTTATTAAAATTCAATTCTTTAAATTCACTGTGGTCCGTTAATACAACTATTAGGTCTGATTCGAAAACTGCTTCTTCAATGTCTTTTATTACAATATCGCCTTCCACATGAGGATCAAAGGTTCTAATCGTGTATTTACCTTGCGATAGAAGCATATCATAAATTTCCATAGCAGGACTTTCCCTGATATCATCAACATTTCCTTTATACGTTAAACCAAATAATGTTACAACTTTCCCCTGAACATCTTCCATAAGGGTATTTACGTTTTCTACAATATATGAAGGCATAGACGTATTTACAGTACGAGCTAAATTGATAATTTTTGCAGATTCAGGTGCTTTAGCAACAATAAAATAAGGATCTACTGCTAAGCAGTGTCCGCCTACTCCAGGACCTGGATAATGTAGATTTACCCTTGGATGCTTGTTTGCCATTTCTATTACATCAAGAGTATTAATCTCTAATTCATTACATACTTTTGTCAATTCGTTTGCTAATGCTATATTCACATCACGGAAAGTGTTTTCCATTAATTTAGACATTTCAGCAGTTTTAGCATTGGTTTTTATAAGTTCACCTTGAACAAAAGTAGCATAAACCTTAGCACCCGCTTCAGTACATGCTGGAGTAATTCCACCTACTATACGGTTATTATGCACTAATTCGTACATAATTTGTCCAGGAAGGACACGTTCTGGACAATGTACTAAATAAATATCTTCACCTACTACAAAACCAGCAGCTTCAATTGCAGGTTTTACATAATCATCCATACTTCTTGGTGCAATTGTAGATTCCACGATTAATACATTTCCCTTTTCAAGTAGAGGAATTACGCTATTAACTGCACTAAGGACAAAAGATAGATCGCAAGATTTATAAAGATCATCGTTATTTGGTGATGGAACAGCAATAATAAAAGCATCTGCTTTTTCAGGAGATAAAGAAGCTCTAAATTTTCCTTTTGCAACTACTTCTTCCAACGCTTCTTGAAGACCAGGTTCTTCTATATGAATCTTCCCTGAATTTAATGATTGTATTACTTCCGGACGAACATCTACTCCTATAACATCAACATCGTGTTTTGCAAACATAATTGATGTTGGTAATCCAATATATCCTAAACCAACTGTACAAAGTTTCATTTAAATTCCTCCTAAAAGTCACATGATTAATTTATGATATACGTTAATAAAATGCACTTTTTCCTCTTCCCAATTGTACTTGTCCTTTGCTTCGGCACAATTCCTACTAAATTCATCTCTTAATGCCTTATCGTCAATTAGTTTATTAACACCTCGAGCTATATCCTTATAATCATGTGAATCTACACAAATACCAATTTGTTCTCCTTCGACAACTTTTTTAATCTCTGGAAAACTACAAGCAACTACAGGAACTCCACTCATCATGTATTCAAAAAGCTTGTTTGAAGATGCAGACCAGTGGTTGAAGCATATATTATTTAAAACTTGGAAGCCGAGATATGCGTTTTTGGTGTAACTCGGTAGATCCTCCAAAGGAACTTTCGGGATAAATTTCACTTTTTCAGATAAATTCAAATCACTTACTAATTTCATAAGTTCTGGCTTTTGCTTCCCATCTCCAATAAAAACTAGAACACCCTCTTTAAACAGTGGCGCGGCTTGAATTAATTTCTCTAAACCTCTACCAATTTGAATGCCTCCTTGGTAAAGCAATATTTTAGTATCATCCGGCACGTTCAACATTTGATGTATCGATATTATTTTATTGAAATCTCCATTTTTTTTAAATGGGTAATTGTGCACAACATTAGGATAAAAGCCATATAAATCTTCGTTATACTTTGCTCTTGTATTGTTTTCAACAATCATAGAGTCAATCTTTTTCAATAGAAAACCTTCTATTTTCCCATACATCTTACTATTGTATCCAGTACGACTAGTCTGAACTTCATGTGAATCATAAACTAACTTCTTTCCACTGAATCTCCATTTCGAGCAAACATAGCCTTGTAATAGGGTGTTTAAATCATTCGAATGATAAATATCATAAGTTTTCGAATAACCTTTTACTACCATTCTTAAATAGATATTCGCCTTTATCCACCAAGGAATTAACTTCAATTTATATAATAAGCCTAAAAACACTGTAAGAATAACTGTAAATATTGGCAGAACATATACAGCGGCTGCCCACAAAATAAAAAATAACAGCAAGTTTATTTTTTTCTTTTTCAGAAAGCGAAGAAATCCCTGCATATATTCGAGTAAGATTGGATATCTCCTTACGCGGTAAACATTAAAGTTTTCATTTCGCTTTTCATATTTTGGGAGATTTTTGTCAGCTGGATCATGTATGCAAATGAGATCAACAGAATAACCTCTTTCTGACAATGCGGTACATTCTCTCAGAACTCTTGCATCATTGGTAAAATGATTCCACACAAACATACAAACTTTTTTACTCATTAATCTTCAATCCTTTTTAATATATAGAAAAAGGCCAAATCATGTTAATCAGTTTCATTAAGAATTGCTTCCAAAGAATTGATATTTTTTTCCCAAAGAAAATTATCTCTAATACAACTTTCACAATTTCGAGACATCGTTATTCTTTCTTTAGGATTTTCAAATATATATTTAATATATTTATAGATCTCATCTACTTCTCTATTTTCAGAAACAAAGCCAACATGGTTTTCTTCTATTAATGTTTTTGAATAACCTGATACGGACGCAACAATTGGTATTTTACATGTCATATAATCAATTACTTTTCCTGGTAAAACAGTATCAAATACTTGTTTATCATTTAAGCTTACTATTCCCACATGGTGTTGACGAATAACTTCTAAACAATCTTTTCTTGTCAAGGGAGACTTAAGAGTTACATTTTCCAATTTTTCTGTTTGAATAAATTCTTTTAGCTCTTTTCTTTTAATGCCGTAACCAATCACAGTTAAGTTAAAATTATTTTGATCTAATTTTCTAGCAAGGTCTTTTAAAAATTCCACATCTTGCGCTAGACCAATATTCCCCGTATAAATAACTCTATATTCTTCATTCGAAACTGAAGTAGATTTAATCTCGTATTCCCTAGCTGAATTAGGAATATAATGTATTTTCCCAGGAGGGAGATGGGCTTTTTCGCTAATAAAATCAATAAATCCACTGCTATTGACTATGATATAATCGGCATTTTTATACATAACTTTCTCAACCCAGCCAAAAAACTTCAAAATCATTCTATTATTAAATACTCCTACTCCCCGTAAAGATTCAGGCCAAAGGTCTCGAATCTCTAAAATCAGTTTAGTATTCATTTTCTTTTTAGCTATTAATCCAACTATACCTATAAAGATAGGCGGGGATGTAACATATATAAAATCATATTTATGTTTGTCTTTTACAATCTTAAATATTAGTTTTATAGCAACCTCTATGAAGAAAAATAGTCGGTTAATAAGGCTTCTAGAATATTTTCGATTACTTACATGTATTCTCGTAATTTTAGGAGAATCATTCTCTATGGTTATATCATCCCAAAACATATTATCCTCATAAATCTTTTTGTTAGGGTAGGAAGGATCTGTAGTCATAACTGAGACATCGTATCCTTTATGTGTTAATAATTGATAAATGTTTTTTATTCTATTTCCAGCACTACCAATCTCAGGATAAAAATGTTGAGAAATAATCAAGATCCTCTTATTCACTTATTACGCTCCTAAATTCGAATTTGTCATGTGAATAAATACCTATATCCTTATTAGGATACTCATTTATCATTAATAAACAACTGATTTTTTCAACTATTTAGTAAATCTAAATAAACAACAACACTAATTATATGTCGATTTGTAAGGAAAAACCAGTATTTTTCTCAAACTTTTACACAATCTTAAAAAATATTAATTTTTAATTACAATAATAGTAAAATTAGTAATTCGCCAAAAAGGACTATTATCCTGGTTGTTTGTGTTGAAGTTAATAATAATTCGCACTCAAAATCCTCACCAAAATAATAGTATATGTATTATGCTCATTTTTCCTCGCTAGTCTTGATTATGGTCCTTGACAGAAATTCTAATAATATAAAAAACATCTGGTTTAGTAATATTGTCTAGAAAACACTACCAATAATGCAATGTCCCCTGTAGGATAGAGCATAATAGCCAAAACATTCAACTACCAAAAGAAATAATAACTGTTTTTAGTGAATTAGAGATTTTATAGCATCTATTCAAAGCTGGATTAAATACTTTTCACAAAAGCTTTTACAAAAAAAGTGACTAATATACTTTATGGCAACACCATTTTACTATTAAAAATTTAATATCAACTAATGGTAATGCAAAAACAAAAAAGGACGTAAAAATGAACTGCCCAATTGTTTGTTGTGCCTAACAATTAGGCAGTTCATTTTTACACCCTTCTAATTTAATGGTCGATAAAAAGACTCCATTGCCATTTCATTATAATATTTATAATTAAACCTTTCACTATTAAAAGTTTTTTCTTTATTTACTACTTGCAATAATCCTTTTTCTAACCCTTCAATACTATTTTCCACAAGAAATCCATATTTTCCATTTTCTAACACAGTTCGATTTGCGACAATATCTGTCGCGATTATTTTCATCCCGAGTGTCATTGCTTCAAGTAATACCATCGGTTGACCTTCGTAATGAGATGATAGTACAAAACAGTCGCATTTCTTCAAAAATGGAAATGGATCTTCTACTTGTCCCAAAAGATGTACTGATTCATTTAAATTTAAATCCCTGATTAATGAATTAAGCTGTCTTTTTAATGTGCCCTCGCCTAAAATAAAAAGCTTACTATTTGGGTGCTTTTTATGAAATTTTCCAAATGCCTTTATTAAGTTATCTTGCCCTTTTTCTGGTGATAGCCTTCCCATCGTAACAAAGTTAATATTTTTCTTTTCAGGCTCAGGGATATACATTCCATCTATTTCAATTCCATAAACTTTTTTTATTTTCAACGCCTTGTTATTTACCCAACCGATAGAAATATTATCTTTTAATAAATGTGAATAGCTTCCGTTCTGGGTAATTGCTTCTCGGTCGATTTGTACAGTACTACCTTCAAATTGACTTTCATCTTTTATTTTTACTGCCTTTTTTAAACCATAAGGTAACGTCCATATTGAATATTTTCCGTTTAATTGAAGCAGTGCTATTTTGGAAACCTCAACTTCTTTAATCAAGGTAGGTTCTGTGAGAATTTTAAATGCTGTTGAATCAAGCCACCCTATTTTTTGATTATCCTTATAAAATAAGTAAAACTTCCCCTTTATTGTTTTAATTACTGCTCTAATCGATACAGTTTCATTTTTAATCCAATATGCAGGACCAATTTCCTTTGCATTCCAATGTGAACAAGCATGAGTCCAAATAACATGATCACTTGGATTCATAATTTTTGCGTAAATTGGCTCAATTACTTTAACTTCATCCAGCGCTCTAAAGTGAATGTTTTTAAGCACATTCTTTTTCATAAGATAATTGTTTGTAATCAATACGGCTCTTTTCATATGAATATTAGATTTTTCAAGTTTATTATGGTTTTCATTTATTGTAAGGCTTTCATAAATAAAAAGTGCATTCTGATTAATCCAACCAAGCATTGTTCCTTTTAAAGAAATGCGATTATAAATACCATGGTGAGTTTGAACTTCTTTATCAATAATAAGCACTATGTCTTTATAATCCACACTGCCTGAAATCTTTCTGCACCCTTCTACCTTATATGGTTTTGCCCATATTTGCCTTCCCTTTGTATTAATAATCTTTCCGATTTTATCAATATCACATTCTTCAAAAACTTTATCAGGAAGAAAATCAATTGCTTCTCCACGAATCCAACCGATTACTTGATAATTTAGGCTAAATTTATAATACAAACTAATTCCGTCCGTTGCTTTTCGAAATATATATATTTCAGTATCCATTAATGACTTTTCTAACGATAATTGTTTTGCATCTTTTCGAAAAGGAAGTACACCCCATATTTCCTCGGTGTTTTTTAATAATGCTCTTGCTTTAAAATCTTGAATATTTACTTTAACAGTATCGTCTTTATAAGTGGTTTCATTTATTTGGAGAACTCGGCTCGGGTTTATTGAATTTAAAACATAATCAAATTTATCAGAAACAACGTATTTAGATAAGTTTGCTCGATTAATATTCATAGTACCTTCTGAAACACTAACCAACTTATCAAATCTATTGTATATTGAAAAAAGTCCTCTCAGATTAAGTAAATGAAGACGCCTTCCATCTTTTATTTTTTTATATTCCGATAGCATATCGCTATGCATGAAACATATTTTTCTTTTTGAATCTGCAGCGAGTAAATATTTTGCCCAATAAAGACTATACCCACTGAAATCAATACAATAATCGAATTGTGCTCTTCCAAAAAAACATTTATGCTCACGAATAAATGCTCTTTCTGGGTAAAATCTCTTTCCCAAGTAACCATTTTCTCCTCGAAAGTGAATATATTTATCCATATATTCCTCAATAAATTGATAAACAGGCAATCGAGTTTTATATAAAACCCTAACATTTTTGTTAATTTTATCAATGTTTGTTATCATCTCTTTATCTTGCTCATATGGAAGAAAACAAGTGACATCATATTTTCGATAGTCTATATTATTCATTAAATTGATAAAAGAATTTGTGATCCCGTTATTCTTCATTCCTCCAGGAAAAAATAATATTTTTTTCTTGGAGTTACCCATTCCTTGGGTAACATTCATCTGTTCTTCGGTATTATTAAAAATATAGCTTACTACCCTTTCCGTCACTTTCCCATCATCATGTTTGGAGAATTTTCCTTTCATATTTTTATATTTTTCCCGATATTGATTCTGCACATTTTCTATATCCATAATGGCATCGGAAAGTTCGTTTGTATTGACAAGAAGGGGACCGGGAAGCTCATCTTTTTCCAAGTATAATCCTCTATCCTCACTATATTCATCCATATCCCATGTATAAAAAAGAATGGGCTTATTCGTTATAAGAAAATCAAAGAAAATGCTGGAATAATCCGTAATAAGCAAATCTATAGTAGCTAACAGCTCATTTGTATCGACAAAATCCGGTATAAGTCGATCATTTAGTTCAGGATGATGAACTGCATTATTATAAAGAAATGGATGAACTTTAATGAAAATGTTATATTTATTTCCTATTTTTTCTTCTAATTCATTGATATCTGCAATGATTTGAAGTAAATTATTATCTATTTTTGTAGTACTTGCTCCTTTCCATGTCGGTGCATACAATATATTTTTCTTTCCAGCTTCGACTTTCACCCCAAAACTTTTTAGATTATCGATAAAGGTTTCACGATTTGTATTTAAGGTTAAATCATTTCGGGGATATCCTTCTTCAAGAATAGTTCCCTGGTAAATTCCCTCTAATTTATAACTTTTTGCAAAGATGTTTGTCGTATGTGAATTAGGACTTAAAATAATATCCGAGCTGAGGAAATTCCTTACTACATTGTGTGTTTGGATAGGATTTCCTGGAATATCATAGCCCATTTTCTTTAAAGGAGTCCCGTGCCAAGTGTTGATATATATTTGTTCTTTTTTGGGAATAAAATAAAACGGGAAGGTAGAATTATTAATGAGATAATGACTAGTTGCCAAAAATTTTGTATATGCTTTAGAATTACGCAGAACAAATTTTACATTTGGGTAGTCTTTGTATTTCGAGATGACATTCTTAAGTGATTCAAAGTCTTTAACGGACCAAATGTGTCTGTAATTTTTAAACTTTGGATTATCAAGCATATATTTAAACATTGCAAATGGATTGTCAGTTATGCTGTTGCCTTCCCTACTTTCATAAAGGATTGTATTTTTCTTTACGGATACGGTTTCATAATACCTTGCATATTGATAGATTCTTCTATGTTGTTCTTTAAATAAATAGTTAATTACAGGATTCAATATTATTCCCATTCTCTTTAATAGTACTTCCGTTTTCATATTATGTTGCCCCTTTAATTCCATCATTTTCAAGAGTCAGTATTCCCCAAAAAACTGAAATTATTAGGAACCTATTATGATGTACATTCAAAAGAAAAAGCCCCTTATTAGGGCTATATCTAAGTATATGATCAATAATACTTTTCACCGCTTTTATGCCATCTACATATACAAGGGTAGATGGATTAGCAGCACTAAATCATATTGTGTTTAATTCTATTATTTTTATGTGATTCTTTACAAACCGATTACTGCCTAGATTTCTCCCTCAATGCATCTAATTGGAATTGAAACAATAATTAATTTATTATTTCCAGGATTTTTGCAAACTCTATTGAATAAGAGATCAATAATCTCTACTAATTCCTTTAATCGAATTAACATTATCTAATACCGGAATAGATATTTCTCTTCCCAACAAGATTAAATCGACTACACGTTGACTCGCTTTACCATCTAAGTCATCAAAGAAATAATCTCTAAACGGCTTTATTTTTTCTTCGGCGAAGTCTTTATTTACTATTTTCTCTACCAATTCATTTGTAGTCTTAACAAGATTTCCAGGTATAAATGATTGATACTCATAATAAAAACCTCTTTTACTAATATATTCTTCAACATCATAGGCAAAGAATAGCATCGGTTTATCCAATAAAGAGAATTCAAAACAAATTGATGAATAATCTGTTATCAGTATATCCGCAATTAATAATAAATCATTAACTTCTCTATAATCCGTGAAATCATAAAAGAAATCGGAATACTGATAAGGGATGGTTACCTTATTTAAAATGATGAAATGTAATTTAAATAAAAATACATATTCATCTTTTAAATTGTTATACAGTTTCTCAAAATCTAGGTATTCGATTGGATAATGTGCTTCTTTTCTCCCTCTTCCTCTAAAAGTAGGTGCAAATAAAATCACTTTTCTATCTTTTAAAAATGGATATTTCTCATATAATTCTTGTCTTTTTTGTTCTTTATACTCTTCATCAAAGAAGATATCTGTTCGCGGAATCCCTAATGGATAAATTCGATCCTTTTCAATATCAAAACTCTCAGCATAGTGTGTGGCAACATTTTTTGTACTAACAACTGCTTTTGTGTAATTTCGATGGTCTTTAGAATTTACTTTTGGCCCCCCAGGTTGTCCCAAACGAGAATAACCAAACTTTTTAAATGCACCAGCCCCGTGCCAAAGTTGAATTAAATCAGCCTTTTTCCTAATTTTTAACGGGGAAATCATAGGATAGTTCTCTTCTATTAGAATACTTTTTGACGTTGCACAATAATATGCTAATTTTACTATCTCAATTACAGTTTTTTTGACAAAGCTATTTTCTTTAAACATAAATTTATAGTCATAATCAATCTTCCTATTAACCATTTCTTCATACACAAATTTTAGATTTCCTCCGATTTCTACACGACTGTCGGAAGCAAATAAAATCCTCCTAGGATTGACGGGAAATACGTGGAATAAGTAATATAAAAGTTGAAATACAATCGATCTAAAGATTCGGTATATTAATCCAGGTTTTCTCGTTTTGTTTTTTATATCGCCATAAATTAGACTGGGATTAATATCCCTAATTTTAATTGATTCCAGCAACATACTTTTGGATTTAACATCGTAAGTTACCATTAAATTGTCAACAATTTGGTTTTTTGCAGAGAAAAACTCCATTTGAGCACTATGGAAATTATTTTTTAAAAATTTGCGAATATCTCCTAGTGGAGTTCTTCTAGTGATTAACGTCTGGCTATTTTTTAGGTATTCTATTTCAATATAAGTTTGATATCTACCAGGTAGCAGGGGCTTATTTCCCTGCGATTTTGAAAAATTAATCACCCCAGTAAAACCTGCCCATTGATACATTGGATCTATTTTTTTATTTTTTTCTATTTCAGATACTTGAATATCTTCAAGTACAAACTTTATATTTTCTCCATCTTCATTAACTAATAGGAAGTTTTTTCTTATATTTGAGTAATTGTTTAAAGAAATTCCCTTTATATAACAGTATCCATTAATGTTTAGTATTGACCCGTTCCAACCTAATGAAGTTATTTTATAATCAATGTCTTCAAAATACTTTTTCTGCTCGTCCTTAGGTAATTGATTAAATGATGGAAAATAATTTAATTTATTATCATGGGAATGATTTTGTTCCTTTGTTTCTTCCATTTTATTGCTCCCCTTCAATAGAATCTACCTCTTCTATTACATGTATAAGAATTGGTTTCCTGCAAGCAATATAAACGCTCAGAAAATTGCAATAATATTATTCACGTAGCCCTCGAAACCAATTCTAGAGACGAGTTCCCCCCTCTCATTTTCCGAAGATTGAGATATTGAATAAAATTATTATATCACCTAGAAAAGTGCGAAAATTGACAAACGTTCGACAGAAAAATCAAAGCACTCGAAATTTGTCTAATTTAAAGGAATAAAATTGTACTGCAAGCTTTTTTAGTTATTTGTAAAATAAGTATAATACGGAACTATATTACTATAATTTTATTTAATATATGAAATTCTGGAAAAACGAAAAGGTATAATACCCTAAATATGGTATTATACCTTTTTACTTAAAAAACTTATTCCAATGTATGCTACTGCCATTTCTGCATCCAACTTGAGGACTGCCTTTACTTCTGAAGCACTTTCAGGGTTAAATCCTTTAACATTTGCATAACTCGGACCCTTTGAGAGATTATGGATTGTTTCCATCCAGCTTTATATTGACGGTTTAGGTCCACTCCTTTAGCATTTGCTTTCCAACGCTTAAAATTTGTGCTTCCATTATTTATTTTAATAATAGAAGCATGTATACTTTTCGGAAAAGCTTTAAGTCCCTACTGTTGGAGCGTAACGCCATCTGGATTCACCATAACGAACCAGATAGTAGTAGAATTTAATTAATATACTTCTAGCATCGTAGCCTTTTATTTAACTATTTTTTTATACGCTTTTGCATACTCCTCAATCATATACATATTTAAATTAGTCGTTATCCATTCCCTAGCATGATGAGCCCATTAATAAAGCCAGTAGCTGGACCTCTTCCAAGCGAAACAGCATAATTATCTCTTCCATACTCAGATTTTCCAATAACCTTATATGTAATCAAATCAGGAAATATCCTCCTTAATTTTTTTATATCTGTTACCAGCTGGTCATAAGAATATACTTTGTTTGGATTCACAATGTTAGCTGCTGCTTCAGGTTTTCCATTTAAAGAAAAAATAGATAGTATTGAACACAAATACAATGATGACTGTTCTAAACTTACGCATGTTTTACTTCTATTTTTCAATGAAATTAATGTCTATCACATTCATATATCGGCTATTATCTTTCTTTTGTGAAATAAACAAAATCAAATTCACAGAACTTTTGATTCATTTTTTATAAATACATTTTAGGGGAGAAACTGAATAGAAATTTTACGAAATATTAACGTGTTATTAACGTATTCCGAATATTGAAATGGTATGGTAAATATACAATAATTGAAATGAGGTGCTTCAAATGTTTGAAAAGATCTTTAGTCTATTTAAAGATACAAATTCAAATTCAGAAGAGACTCAGAAAATCAAAAAGAAAAAAGTAAAACGCAAGGAAGAAATAGAATATCCATATAAATATGAGCCAGAAGATAGACACTACTTTTATTAAAGACTGTGGAATAAATTATGCAAAGCATCTAATTATGTAGATGCTTTTTTCATATTATCTGCTGCTTCTACAGATGGAGTTACGGAAAAATTTCTATTTCTAAGACATAAAATTAATATAAGCGACAACAAAATTACCTTATTTAATAGTTTAATCAATTATTTCTTCCACGCCTTCTTGTTTTTCTTATATTAGATAATTTTAGAATAATTCAAAATGAAAAATGTCAAATTTTGTAAAGTAAATAAGATTTTTCAAGAATTAGAGGGGTTTTTGCGCTTATTTGACAAAAAAAAAAAGAAGAGGATAAATCCTCCCCAAACCAGTTTATTTAATTAGATTTCCAAAATTGCCTGCTGTCGTTCATATGCCTCTTGTTTGTAAGCTTCCCTTTCCACTTTTGTCATTTTTTTGTATTTTTTTAAAAACATCTCATATTTAGGTAAAATTTCTTCTACAGATCCATACTCTCTGACCATACCGTACTCTAGCCATAAGATTTTTTCACAGAAGTTTTTCATTTGGTTAATTGAATGGCTTACAAAAATCATGGTCTTTCCGTTTTTCTTAAATTCATTCATTTTTTCAAAGCTTTTTTCCGCGAATGCTTTATCACCAACTGATAGTGCCTCATCTATTATTATTACATCTGGGTTAACATTAACAGATATAGCAAAGCCCAATCTTGACTTCATACCACTCGAGTAAGATTTTACAGGTTGATCAATAAATTTTCCTAGTTCCGAGAATTCAATAATTTGGGGTTCTAATTCTTTTATTTCATTTTTACTGAAACCAAGCATCAAGCACTTCATTTCTATATTATCCCTCCCGGTTAATTCCTCTTTCAGACCGGAAGCTATTGCTATTAGTGCCGTTTGCCCCATCACTTTTACCGAACCTGAAGTTTCGGGTACTATTCCAGCTATTATATTTGATAAAGTTGATTTTCCAGACCCATTAATTCCTACAAATCCTACCACATCACCTTTATTTGCTTCAAAACTAACATTTGATAATGCATAAAAATCTTCGCCATAGCTTTTGGGTGTTATTAGATCCAGCAATCTCTCTTTTGTATTATTATATAATTTATATTTTTTCGTAACATTGTTTATAAGGATAGCTTTATCCATTCTTATCACAACCGTTTATAAATAGTCTATAAAATGTTTTCTAAATTTCATATGGAGCATTGAGCCAAATATAAATAAAACAATAACTAATCCCCAAAAATATAAAGTATATTCCCAATGTTCAATAAAATACCAATCTAATCCAAAAAATGCTGAGCGGTAACCTTCAATTAAGTAATACAAAGGATTTATTTTTAGTAACGTTGGTAAGGGTTCCTCTAAAATTGTTACTTGCCAAAGTATCGGTGACAAATATAAGAGCATTCTTAACACAGCATTCAATAGCATATGAAAATCCCTAATAATCGTAGAAATTGTGGAAGTTATTAGTGATATAGAAAAAATCAAGCAAAATGCAGCAAAAATAAAATAAAACAACTGGAAAAAATTAAAAGTCAAATAGTATCCGGCAAACTGGAAAATAATGACTATAAGAACAATCATCACCAAATGGATATAAAATTGTGAAAAAATCACAATATTAGGAATGATGCTCATTGGAAAATTCATTTTTGAAAGGATTTTTAGCCTGGTATAGATAGACTTTGAACTCAGAATCGTCGACTGATAAAAAAATGTCCATAACATAAAAGCAGATAACATCCAATAAATAAATGGTACACTAAAACCACTTACCACCTCAATGTTAGCCCTTTGTCTTATACTTCCAAACACGAACCAGTATATAAGAATTTGTATTATTGGGTTTAATATTTCCCATGCCATACCTAAGTAATTGTTTTTGTTCTCACTTTTTAATTCAAAGAAGGAAAGTCGTCTTATTAAGTAAAAGTTTTTTATTTGTTCTTTAATAATATTTATAGCGAAATTCATAATTGATCCTTTCACTTACCAAAAAAGTTTTTAAATTAGCTTATGTATCATTAAATTATACAAGCATAATTTATAAAAAACAAATTGAATCCAATATTCACCTACTCAGAACATTAATTTATTTTTTACTTTACAGAAAAAAACACATTTATTGCCTCTTATTACCTTTTGAGTGAAGAGGACTGATAAATGTGTAATTTCCGATTAAATATATCGAAGACATTACTTAGAACTAATTAAATTAGCAGTTTTCAAGGCTAACCGTACAGATTTTCTATTTAATGTACCTTTAAGATGTTTTATTTTTTTATCTTGTGCATTCAATTTCTTTTTCTGCTCATTAATTGTCTTATTTTTATCCGCTAATTTCTTTTCTTCGTAAGGATAATATTTTTCCCATCTTTCTACCATTTCCTCCATTGTACAGCCGCTTATTGGAGTAATAGGAGGCAGGAGCTGAACTTTTCCTAACTGCTCTTCTAAAGGTACTCTAGTAGGTGTAAGACTATCTTTGTAAATATGGTCTATCTTATTATTATTTAAGAAGCTGATAAATTTATCAAAATTTTCACCTTGTTTCTTGGCAGGTGATTGAAAATCAACTTTTTCTATCAAGTCTGACAAATTGGTTTTATCCGTAATTTCATGAGCCATTACATGTGTCAAGTTATGATATTCTGCTAGTTCTCTCATCCTAGCATCTTTAGGAATTAAGATACTAGGTGTTCCAGCAATAGTCGCTGTAATATTACCATGGAGTCTAGCTCCGAAGCTCAAATCTGCTTGTCTTAAGAAATCTAGCCATGTTGGTACATTTAAAAAGTATCGTACTCTATTATTCATATAAACAGGATCTGACATTTTAATTGGGTAATTTTCACTCGATTCAGCTATAGAAGGAAACCCCGAATAGACTAGCTTCATTTCTTTCATCCATTGTGGAATAAAGTAATGATTTGGGTATTCTTTCATACTCCTATCAATAAAATCCAACACATTTTTAGGCGAAAGCATTGATGAATTTACACTAACTATTGATTCCTTTGTTATATTGGTTTTTCGGATATGCAATTCACTACCAAATGCGTACATCGAGGGACAACCTATTACGGTGTGATCGATTCCTTCACGGAATCCAAGTTTAGAAAGATATTTAGAGGTAATTTCTCCGCGGAGACCTATTATTTCTGATTTTTCTAATACTGCTTTAACAAATGCTTTTACATCTTCGTCAAAAGGAAATCCCTCATTTAACTTTGGTTCAAATGGTGCTCGTAAACCTACACCAATGACATAGACTGGAATTTTCAGCTTTTTTATCAATTGTGTATATTTACGTAGTGATGGAACAAATTGTTCACGAAAAGCATCCGCCAAAGGAATTACATAGCAATCATATTTTTCATTTATTTCATCGGCTCTTTTTGGGTCGTCATCATAATAGTCAGGAGTAATAACCGTGTCTTCAGTTGTTAGGGTGCGAAAAATGCTATATTGATAAACTAAATTACCAACATTACCACCAATAGAGTTATCTATAATCATTTTTGATGCATCAAACGTATCAAGTGGTGAAATACCAGCTCTTATTAGAATGTTTCTCATAAAAAAACTTTTCCCTTCCAAATTTCTTTGTATTTAGAGTACGGTTCATTTTGTTGCAATCATTATGTTAAGATAAAGTTTCGTCAAAGTCAATTTCAGTTATGTTACGATTATTCAAGGTAGAACAATCCCTGAAATTTGTAAAAAACTCACATTTTTATAGAGTAAGTACCCATAGGAAGTTAAAGTCCAATAAGAATCTTCATTAAATATTAAAAGAGGCTGACTTGTTACACCGAGTCAGCCTCTTGACTAAGTTTTATATTTTGCTCTTGGAATAAATAGTTAACCAAGTTTTTACTGGAGTTTCCATTCGAATATTTGTTCCATTTAGTGGAGTATTCCCCTAAAAGTTCTAAATCAAATTTATTTTCTTTTAATGTATGAATCAATTCCTCAGTAGTTCTTACTATGGGACCAGGAATAGATTCTTCAAAGTCTTCTATCAACCCTCTATTATTCTTATACTCTTCAAGATCATATGTATAAAAAATCATTGGTTTATTTAAGATTGAAAATTCATACGGTATTGAAGAATAATCTGTAACTAGATAATCAGAAATGAGTAATAATTCGTTAATATCATACTTAGGGGATGAGTAATCAAATACAAATCCAGGGAATTTTTCCTGATAATTATCTGTTATATTAATTGCTGGATGTAATCTTAAAATAAGGATATATCCCTCTCCTAGTTGTTTTTGCACTTCTTCCATGTCAATATTTAGATGGTTTAGTTCTAACTGATTATCACGATATGTTGGAGCATACAATATGATTTTTTTATTATGTAACTCCGGGTTACTTTTTAATATTCGATCAACAATTATTTGTTGAGTATTTCTCTGGTAAAAAAAATCTGTTCTTGGTATTCCGGTTCTTAATATTTGCTTAGGAGAAATGTTAAATGAACGGATAAAAATATTAGCCATTATATCAGAACCAACAATCACCTTATGAAAATTTTTATAAACCTTCCTAAATCTAAGATTTGCTCTCTTACTTCGATTCTTAATTGAAATATCCTCTAGTCCAAACTTTTTAAGAGCACCTGAAGCGTGCCATAACTGTATAACCTCAGCCTCTTTTTTAAATTTAGTAGCTGCTAGGAATCCAAAGTAGTTGTCTATAAGAATATGCCTTGAAGTAGCTAAATGATATATTGTTCTTAAAAAGGTAAAAATGTTATACGTATCAAAAGGGATCTTTTTTAAATGTGGATACGATTGGAAATGTAAATAGCTCTTTCCCTTAAATAAAATAATAGTTTTGATTGCAATTTCTTGCTTCTGTATTTCCTCTAGAATATATTGACTGTTATCACCAAATGAAACAACAAATGTAATTTTATTTTTTAGCGGAAATAATTTAAAAAAATTAAAAATCACCTTAAAAACAAATAAATATATTGTTATACAAACTTCTTTGATCATTTTTCATCAATATCCGTTTTTATTTTTGTTGTCGAAACACCTTTAGTTCTTGGTAGGTAAATAACTTCACAATATTCCTTTAAAAAATCAAAATGCCCTTTCCAATCATCCCCCATAACGAAAAGATCAATCTTAAGTTTTTGAACATCTTCGACTTTTTGCTCCCAAGTATTTTCAGGTATTACTTTGTCAACAAACTTAATTGATTCCAAGATTACTTTCCTGTTTTCAAAGCTATGATATGACTCTTTTTTCTTTATTTCGTTAAACGAATCTGTCGATAAACCAACAATTAAATAATCACCTAGCTCCTTTGCTCTTCTCAGTAAATTAATGTGGCCTATATGAAGTAAATCAAACGTTCCATACGTCAATACCCTTTTCAAATCTAACCATCTCCTTACAGAGCATTAATCTGGGAATTAAGAAGGTAAACCTTGTATTATCATTCCTCATTATATATTCATAAGTTTGTGTTTTCAAACACATCTCGGATAAAAAGAAAACCTTAAAAGAAAACAAAAATCCCTTTAAGGCCCCTTTATCTATTACTTATTTTCTTCTTTACTCTGTCTTAAAATTAATTGGTCGACTACTCGTTCACTTGATTTTCCATCATGATGATCAAAGAAATACTCAATAAATGGCTTGATTTTTTCCATTTTAAAGTCCTCATTTTTTATCGTTTTAATCATATCATCTGTAGATTTTACTAACGGTCCAGGAATAAAAGAACTATATTCATAATAAAAATCCCTTTTCTGAACGTATTCTTCAACATCATATGCAAAGAAAAGCATCGGTTTATTAAGAAGTCCGTATTCAAAGCAAACGGATGAATAATCTGTGATAAGTAAGTCCGTTACAAACAATAAATCATTAATTTCTCGGTATGATGAAAAATCATAGAAGAAATCTTTATATTGGTACGGAATATTAAAATCATTTTTTACAAAAGGATGTATTTTGAACAAGAAAACATATTCGTCTTTTAGTTCGTAATAGAGTTTATCCAAATTTAAAACTTCTATTGGATAATATGCAGATTGCTGGCCATTTCCTCGGAAAGTTGGAGCAAATGTGATGACCTTTTTCCCTTGTAAAAATGGAAATTCGGTATATAATTTCTTTTTGATATTTTCCTTATAAGTCTCATCAAAAAATATATCAGTACGAGGGATTCCTGTGGCTACTACTTTTTCCACATCAATTCCAAAACCTTCAGCATAATATTTTGCCACATGTTCCGAACTTACAATTGCTTTGGTGTAATTTCGATGGTTTAACGATTTAGGTGAAGGTCCTCCCGGTCTCCCAATTCTACTAAAGCCAAAGGTTTTAAATGCACCTACAGCATGCCAAAGCTGAATTAATTCTGCATCTTTTCGAATTTTTAAAGGATATACCATTGGATAGAAATCGTCTAAAAGAATAAATTCGGAAGTAGCTAAATGATACGCTAGATTTTTAATTTCTTTTAAACTTTTATTTTCTCCAGTTTCATTTTTTAACATAAAATAATAATCCAAATCTAAATTCCTTTTTTTCATTTCTTCGTATACAAATAAGAAGTTTCCTTCTAATTCTGTTCTACTGTCGGAAGCAAATATAACCTTATTTTTTTTTATAGGTCTTAGACAATATATTTTGTAAAAAAATCTAAAGCCATATGATTGGTGGAAACGGCTTGCAAAACTTTTTTTATACTTATGCGATTCCAATCCCATTTCTTTCGGATTGAAATCCTTTAGTTTTGTTGAATTAATTTTCAATGTTTTGGCAGCTTGGTCATACGTTACCATTAAATTGAACTTCATTTCCCGTTTTGCCGTAAAGTATTCCATCTTTGCTGAGTGGAATCCTTCATTTAAATACGATTCAATATTTCCAAATGGAAATATTTTCCTATATTTTTTATCCCCTAGTACGTAGACTTCAAGCTCTAAATATACTTTATATTCTGATTCAGGCAATGGCCTATTATTAGGGATAAAGGTAGCAAAATTAATTTCTCCTTTAAATCCAGCCCAATTATACATTTCATCTATTGTGTTCTCTAAACCGACCGTTTTTAAAGGTACATCCGAAATTGGTACGGAGAATTTTCTACCCTTCTTATCTACCAATAATATTCGTTTTTTCACCACGTCTTCATCATTCATTGGTATATTTTCCAAATAGTAATAACCTTCTATTGTCATGATTGGACCGTTCCATCTCATAGAGGTTATTTTTCGTTTAGGAATAAGATGGTCATCCTCACTAAGCACTTCATTTATTAAGGATAAAGAATCTGATAAATATTCTTTTTCTATAATTATGCGATCATCTTCTATAATAAAATGCTTTTTAGTTCCCGCTTCGATTTCAAAGTGATTTTTTTTGCGAAATAACTTATAAAATATTCTTTTAAATTTCCTCTTTATCCTCGAAAGCATCCTTATACTCCTATCTATAAACAAGTGGATTTCTTTTTTTAATAAATGCGAACAGAGGATTAAGTAATTTTTAATCCTCTATCTAAACTCTTAAGTAATTTTTGCCATTAGATGATTCGCTATTCTTTTACTTGCATTCCCATCTGCATAATCAAAAAAGAAATCTCGAAAATTTGTAATCGATTCGATATCATATTTACCCTTTGATATCCAACTACCTAATGATTCAGTATTTGTAAATAAAGGTCCAGGTATGAATGATTTATAATCAAAATAAAAATCTCTTTCTTTAATGTATTCATCCAAATCTGTGGCAAAAAATGCTATTGGCTTGGTTAGTAAACAATAATCAAAAATTACTGAGGAATAGTCAGTAATTAATATATCAGCTATCGTTAGCAATTCTTCTATATTAAATTCATTATCAATATGATGGACGAAGTGATTTTCCTTCATATCATTTTTTGAATTTTTTCTCATGTATGGGTGAAGTTTAATAAGTAAAATATACTCCTCGCCAATTATTTCTCTTAAAAGTGAAAGGTCTATTGGACAAACAAATTCGGATTGCCTATGACTACCTCCACGAAAAGTAGGGGCGTATAGAATAACTCTTTTATTTTTAAAGTCAGGAAAATTTTTCTTGAATTTACAAAAGGCTTTTTTCTTTTTATGTTGGTCAAAAAAGAAATCTGTTCTTGGCAGTCCTAGAGGGTATATTTTCCCCTCAGACATGCCAAATGCCTCAGCAAAATAAGGTTTTACAGAACTCGAACTAACATATACCCTGGAATAGTTTGAGTGTATTTTTACCTGATCTAAGTATTCGGATTTTGGACCAAAAGATTTCTCTACTATACTTAAGCCAAACTTCTTAAATGCTCCTGCTGCATGCCATAATTGAACAATTTCCATACCTTTGCGTGGTTTTATGACATAGATAGGAAAATAAAAATCATCAATGATAAAATAACGAGATGTAGCAAGTTCATAACTAGCTCTTATCATATGAATAACGTAGGAAGCTTTGCCAAGTATACTGCCATTAAATTTTTTAAAAAGACATTTGTAATGGTATTCTTCGTAGCTGTCTTTCATCTCATTAAAAAGGAATAACAAGTTCCCTTCTAATCCTTCAGAACGATATGAAGCGAAGGTTATTTTTTTTTCATTAACTGGAAAAAGATTCTTGCATATAAAATAAGTTATTTGAATGATACTTTTTACTATGATTGTAGGGGTTATTTTTTTCAAATTTAAATGCCTTCCTCCCCAATAAACCGGATTATTCCATTTATATTTTCCACTCAATTACGGTTTTTCCCCAAGAAGAGGTAATATCTTTTTCAAAAGCATCAATAATATCGTTTATGGTGCGAACTTCATGAACTTCACCAACAAGAGTACCCAAATATTCTACAAATTCAGGATGTTCCTTCATAAACTCCACTGTATTAACAAAGTCGCTTCGTCCGCTTCTACTACTTCCAATCACAGTGATTCCTTTTTCCAAAATCATTCTTGTATTAATTTCAACGGGGTATTCTGAAACCCCCATAATAGAAATGGATCCCTCAGGGTAAATATAGTCAATAATTTGATTGATAGCGTCCTGACTGCCCTTTCCTCCAACCGCTTCAAAAGCATGATCAATTGATATGTTTTCAGGAATTTCATCGATTTGGTGTGTTTCATCAACAAAGGAAAAGTGGTCTAATTTATATTGATTTTTCCCAAAGACAATTACTTTACTTTCTGGATAGCGTCTTTTAAGTATTAAAGAAGTAATGTATCCAAGGTTTCCATCGCCCCAGACTCCAAACACATTCCGTCTGGCGTGGGACCTTGCTTCAAAACGAACTAGAGAGTGCATTGCAATCGTAATTAATTCAATAAATGCCGATACATGAGAATCTAACCCTTCTGGAAGTTCGACAATTCTATCTCTATTCATAAATAGATAATCCTGCATAAATCCATCGTAACCACTAGACCTAAATTTGCTAGATCTCAGATAATTTTCAGCGCAATATTCATCTTCTTCAAATGGTGTATTTGGGATCATGACCACTTTAGTACCAGTTTTTATCTTATTTAAAGGATCATAAACAACCTTTCCAATTCCTTCATGAATTAAGGCCATCGGCAGCTTTTTCGCCATTGCTTCCTTGCCGCGTCTACCAGTATAGTAACGTTGGTCTGCAGCACAAATAGAAAGATAAGTTGGACGTATTACTACATAATTTGACTGAAGAGAGCGATCTTTATAAGTGACTTCAAATTGACGAGGGGACACTAAACGATACACTTGGTTTATCATTTTGAAATTCGCTCCTGTATAATGGCATTTGCAACCTTCAAGTCATATGGTGTAGTTACTTTTATATTAAAAACCTCACCCTTAACAAGTTTTACTTTCTCTCCATTTAGAATAAAGATTTTACATGCATCAGTTAAGATCTCTTTTTGCTTTTCATCTAACTGATGATATAGATCCACAAGTTTTTGTATATTAAAACTTTGAGGTGTCTGGCCTTGGAACATCGTATCACGCACCGGTATGTCTGAAATGATTTCCCCATCTTCCGAAGTAATAATTGTGTCTATTGCATCTATAACTGTATCGACTGCACCATACTCAAGTACAGCGTCAATATTTTCTTCAATTATACGGTGGGTTAAAAAAGGTCGCACGGAATCATGGGTTACAATAACATCATCATCATTTATACCAAAGTTTTCTTTTATATATTTAATTCCGCTCATTATCGAGCCATTACGGTCCTTTCCACCTTCAACTACAACAACGCGATCAATAGCACCTATATGTTTTTTAATTATATCATTCGTATGATTAATCCAATCTTTTGGAGAAACCACTATTATTTTCTCGAATCGATCATTCAATAGAAACTTTTCAATTGTATGAATGATTATAGGTCGGTTATTAAGAGTCAAGAATTGTTTGGGCATGTTAATATTACCCATTCGAGTTCCCTTACCACCAGCGAGAATTTCTGCGTAAATCACATAAACCAACTCCTATTCTATAAGATAATGTTCCACGAGCTGGGATATCACTAATGAAATTGTTGAAATATGACGTGAAAACTCATACTACAATATACACTTTTTCTTTTTTATTATCAACGTTTGTCACAATCAATTTAATATTGGTAACTATTTCAAGGACTAGAAATACTCCAACATGAAAGTTTTAAACTCAGGGTTATGAAAATGTAATTATATTGTAATTATGTGATAAAAGTTTTAATTTCCATTTCTCTTGATAGTTTTGTCATCTTAAGGAATTTTTCCGAACCTATTACTGTTGATGAAATTTGTTTTTTAACTTAGCAATAAAATATTCATACTCTATATAGTTGATAGGTTTATATGCAAGAAAAAAAAACGACTTTATAACCAAAAGTTCCGCTTTTTTGTTTACATTACCTAGTAAAGTTTGTCACTAAATTGTATTTTACGTATCCACTAAAACATAGTATGATATACATTAACGAATTTACATTTCCTTTACAAAACCTTCATTTGAATTCATAAATAAAGGAGTTTACCTTAATGGGAAGACAACAAATAAAAATTAGTAAGAAGAAAAGAAGTAGGAAAAGAATATTTTGGTTTCTCGTTTTTCCGATTCTGCTCATCGCCTCATTAGGTATTAGTTATGGCGTACATTTGTACATTAAAGCAGAAAATATGATGGCGGAATCTTTCCATGACGATCGTGAAGGCAAGTCTGATTTACGTGAGAAAAAGGTTGATCCTAAAATCGATAATGTTTCCATTCTCTTTATAGGGATTGACGAGAGTGAAAAACGCAGCCAAGGTGATAACACTCGCTCAGATGCACTTTTGCTGGCAACTTTGAACGAAAAGGAAAAGTCAGTAAAGCTCCTTTCTATCCCTCGAGATACTTACGTATATATCGACGAAGTTGGGTATTCTACGAAAATCAATCACGCTCATAGATATGGTGGTCCTAAAGCGACAATTGAAACAGTGGAAAATCTTTTAGATATTCCAGTTGATTATTATGTCCGCGTTGATTTCGAAGCATTCATGGAGATTGTCAATGCTCTTGGTGGAATTGACGTGGATGTCCCATATGATTTTACTGAGCAAGATTCAAAGGATAAAGCAGGTGCCATTTCTTTAGAAGCGGGTATGCAAACCTTAGATGGAGAACAAGCCCTAGCATTAGCTAGAACAAGAAAAAAAGACAATGATATTGAACGTGGGAAACGACAACAAGAGATTATGAAAGCGATCGTGAAAAAAGCGGCTTCTGGAACTTCTGTTATAAAATACGGACAGGTTATTGATGCAATTGGTTCGAATATGAAAACGGATATGACCTTCGATGAAATTAAAGCCTTTATCGATTACGGCATCGCCAGTCACCTTACAATTGATACAATGACTATTGAAGGCTTTGACAGCTATATCCCAAATAGCAAAGGAGTAAACGTTTATTATTGGCAATTAGATGAGGATGCACTCGCCCAGACGAAAGCTTCACTTAAACAGCATTTAGGTATTACCTCAACTTCTGTTACAAATAATGTAGCTAATCCTAGTACTACACAAGAACAAGAATAATGACTAGTCTAGTCCTTAATTGGCTAGGCTTTTCTTATTTTACTCTTTTCAAGGTCGGGGAAAAAGCAAAATGCAATGATAAAAACCTGTTTAGTGATAAACAGGTTAATGAAAATAGTTTTGTAAGCCCTGGACTATCAAGCCGGCTACTTGTTCTTGATATGTTGGCTCTGAATAACGTTTAAATCGTACTCATTCGAAATAAATCCCCATTCCAATTATATTAATTGGAAGGATTGTTTCTTAACACTTAATAATCTCCAAATTGGTCACCGTTGCCTTTCAATGGTGTTTGCCTATTTAACTGTACTTGATTCAGTTGGATGATAATAAAAGGCTTGGATGCCACTTGCGTTGGCATTTTTATTAGTATTATGATCATACTAATAAAAATACTTGATGGAGAAGCTTGGCTAAAATTGACACGATTATATAATCAAAAAATCTGATCATCCGATCGTGTCATAATTACCTTTGCTCCAGCTCTATCTATTTTCTATTTTACCGTTTGAGCCATTCTGTCATATAGAACTTTTTCCAATATACCATCGTATACTAATCGCTCATGGCCCATGTCCACCATGACCTGCATCCAGTATGATTGTTTTCCCACGAAGAGTACCTGCACTATTTACTATTTTTGTAGAATTAGAGTTGAAAGTTAGAACTTGCAAGCAGCCAGCGATCCCATGCATTATTTCCATCGTTCAAACGAATCCGCCTCTAATCTCCTTTCATCTCAATCAATAAACTCAACTATTGGATATTTAGTTCCAGAACAATATACATGAAATACCAACTTTCTTCAGTCTTTTTCATTATGCATTTGTATTTTTTTGGAACTTTATTAGAGGGATCAGCTATATTTCTACCTACATTTAGAAAAAAGCCTCCATTTTGGGCTTGGGAAGCGTCACTAAAAAACAAGAGCATGGATTAAGTGCCTCCCCACTCTTGCTCATATATTCAGCGATCATTATATCGACTTGGTGGTTTAGGTCTCATAAATTTTAATAATGGTTTATAATCTTTTCCAACTAAGCCCATTACTTCTACAAATAATTCGATTGCAAAAAGTAACACTACGATAATGATCAACGATCCCCATACAGTTGCCATCGAGAACACGACAGCTGCAAGGCTAAACATAGTTGCGATTGCATAAATAATAAGCACTGCTTGCTGATGTGAAAACCCTGAACTGAGCAAACGATGGTGTAAATGGGATTTATCCGGAGAAGAAATCGGCTTGTTGTTAATGATTCTTCGGATAATCGCAAAGAATGTATCGGATATGGGAACCCCGAGAATAATAATTGGGATAACGAAAGAAAAGAATGTTACATTTTTAAATCCAAGCAAAGAAAGTACCGCAATCATATAGCCGAGGAATAACGCTCCCGAGTCACCCATGAATATTTTTGCCGGATAAAAATTAAATAATAAAAATCCAAGTGTGCTTCCCAAAATAATGAGCGCTATCGATAATACGAAGATGTCTCCTTGGATAAAAGCCATAATGCTCAATGTTATGAGCGCTATCGCGGATACACCAGCTGCTAGACCATCTAAACCATCAATTAAATTAATGGCATTCGTAATTCCGATAATCCATAACAGCGTAATTGGAACGATAAAATATCCAAATTCCAATTTTCCACCAAAAGGAAGGTTTATGAATTCAAGATCAAACCCACCTCTAATCGCTACGATAGCAGCTAAAAACTGACCAATCAGCTTATAACGTGGGGGTAGATTAAATTTATCATCTAGGATTCCGGTGATTATAATAATGGTACTTCCCGCGATTATTGGCCATAAATATTCACTATCTTGTCTAGAGATGATTAAACCAATAATAAAGCTTAAGTAAATGGCCAATCCTCCAAGTCTTGGCATTACTTTGTTATGGACTTTTCTATGACTTGGTTTATCTGTTATTTTGTATCTCAATGCGAGCTTTTTTACAAGAGGTGTAATAATAATTGAGGCAACAAAACAAATTATTAAATACAGATATTCCATTTTGTCAACCTCCTTACTGTTAATATTCCGCAAATTGAAATGCCTAGTCGCCAATTTTTATTACATTTATGTAAAATAATGTAAATAATTGATTTATATTTTCCAACTCTAATAGTATCCGACTTAAAGCTAGTTTTCAACTTCTTTTAATCTTACAAGAAAGTATGATCAAAAAAGTTTTCACTTTTTTATTTTTTTGTTTCAATAATTTGTTTTACAAAAGCAGGAATGACCAACATTCTTTTCCATCTGGCAGGCTGAGTGATTAATCTGTATAGCCACTCAAGGTTAAGTTTTCGCCATAATAATGGTGCTCGTTTCACCTTTCCGGCAAGTATATCAAAACTTCCGCCAACACCCATGAAAATTCCTTTTGCAAATGTGTCAAAATTTTTCGCTATCCATTTTTCTTGCTTTGGAAAACCTAATGCAACAAATACAATATCTGAATTGGAATTTTTAACCATTTCACCTATAGAAGGATCGTGTTCGTTAAAGAATCCATGATGATATCCTCCGATGACTAAATTTGGATATTCACTCTTAATATTTTGAACAGCTTGCTCGATTACTTTTTTCCCGGCCCCAAGAAAAAAAACATTTAATGCTTCTTCATTTGCTACATCAAGCAAGTCTTTCAGGACATCAAAACCGGCAACTCTTTCAGGCAGGGGTGTTTTTAAAAGCTTCGACCCCATAATTATTCCTGCTCCATCAGCAATAATATGATCGGCACTTTGCAATGTATTCATATATTCCTGATCTTTCAAAGCATACATAACTATTTCAGGATTAGCTGTCACGATAAAAGTTTTTTTATGGTGTTGTATTTTATGTTTTAAAGTATTTATCATGTCTTGTTTTGTTGTTTTATCAAAATCTAGACCAAGTATATTAACTTTATTTTTCATAAATTGACTCCTATGTAAGGAACTTTGTTTGCTTCATTATAGCAAAAATTAGAGCCAATTTCTTGTTATATTAAGCATTTCCAAAATCTGTGTGAACATATTTTTAAAATCTAATGGACCAGAAAAAGCAGGAGGGCTAAAGAACCATCGATTTAGATAAAAAAGGGCATTATTTTTAAAATAATTACAATTATTTTTCGCTGATCCTATTTTGAAAGGTGTCAAAAAACCGGCACTCACACAAGGAGGCCGGTTTTTATGTGGCTTAACCAATTAGACGTGGAAATCCACGCTTTCGTTACATCTTTTTACAAGTGACTACTTTTTCTTGCTTTTCTTCTTAATCGTCACCTTTTCTTCCGTTACATTGCCACCGAGGTCTACTGCTTTGAAGATGAAGGTGTTGTCTCCGTCTATCAACTCGAGCTCAATTCCGTCAATCGTCTTTTTGAATTCATTCATGCTGTATGGCTCGGATAGTTCATTTTTGAATACTTCGTTGCCATCGACGTAAAGACGGATTGCATCAAAATTGTCAGTGATGTCGGCTGAAACGGTGATGGTGTCTTCTTCAACGTTGTTTTTCGCTTTTACTTTTAGCTTTGGCTTTGTTGTATCAACGAAGAAGCGACGAGCGATGTCTGTTTCGTTGCCGGCGTTGTCGACAGCTTTAATTTTGGCTGTATAATAGCCGTCTTTTTTGTATTTGATTGTGATGGCAAAATCGTATTGATCTTTTTCTGAATTATATGTGAGCTTTGCTTTTTTACCGTCAACAGTTACTTCTTTCACGCCTGATTTATCTTTAACATAGCCTGAGAACTCGATGTCACTTGTTGAAGCAACGCCAAGGAATTCAGGAGTTAAAAGATGAAGATCAGGAACTGTTACATCTTTTCCTTCGCTTACTGCTTTCTCTGTTTTGTTTCCAGCGTAGTCAACTGCTACAACCGTCAATGTTTGTTCAGGGCTTAAGCGTTTTGTGAACTGGTGCTCTGTTTCACCCTTTGTGTAGAGCTTATCAAGGACGGATTTACCGTCAATGAGGATATCCCAGTATGCAAGTCCGCTACCATTATCCTTAGCGTCGACCGTTACTTTTTGTGCGTCTGCATCGAAGCTCGCATTCACTTCTGGTGCAGTTACATCAAGTAGAACCGGTATATTGATCGATTGCCATTTCGCCCCTGGGAAGTCAATGACGGCTGTAGCTTGTAAATAGTATTGACCTTCAGGTGCTTGTTTTCCATTTATTTTTCCATCCCACAAACGAGATGCAGATAATGAATACATCGGTGCTCTGCCACCGTCGTAATAATTCTTCTTCACTTCTGATTCGGTTGCGAGTGTTCGAACGACTTTTTGATTAGCATCTAACACATTGAACTTCACTTCTTTTGCATTTCGAAAGAAGGACAAGATAATCAATGCATCGTCTTGTGTTCCATCTCCGTTTGGTGAAATGGCAATTTTCTTCGGATCGATATCTCCTGAGTTCAGATCTTCACCAAGAAATCCATACTTATCTTTACCCTGGGAAGTCACAACTCCTGTATAACCATAATAGGTGTCACCATCCCACATTGGCTTATCAAAAATCGGTGCCTTATCCCATTCGCCTTTAAATCCTACGTAAGGGACTGTTAACTCTGGATTTTCGTCAGTTGGATCGGTTAACGTAACGAAGCCTTCTAACCAATATCCATTTGTAAAATAGTTGTTTAATGTCGCATTTATGGCACTTACATCCACTGTGACGGAAATATTCGCTTTCCCTTTTGCTGGAACTGTCACGGAACTTACTTCTTTTCCGTTTACGGTCGTTTTTGCGATTCCTTCAAGGTCTAATGCTCCGAATAAGTTCGGTGCCACTAAAAGGTCAGAACCGTTTTTAACGAATTGATCCGTTTGAACATTCGCTGTCACGTCATACGTAACATCTTCATCTGAGAAGTTTTCTGCAATTAATGCAAATGTAACAGTATTATCCGTTACTTGTTTTAATGCAACTTTTGCTTCTTTCGTTAATGCTTCTGTCACCATGACTGGTGTAGAAAGTGCTGCATGGAGCTGCATTAATCCGGCACCTTGACGACGTGGCGAAACTTTTGCATCGTCGAAATCAACTGGCTTTGCTGTATTCATTAATAAATTTTTCGCTCTTAAAATTCTGTCAGCATTGTGAAGACCAAATTCTTCTTCCACACGCTGTAATATAAGGGCACCGCCACCTGAAACATGTGGTGCAGCCATTGATGTACCGCTCATTAACCCATATTTATTATCGTTTAATGTGGAAAGGATTTGTCCACCTGGTGCTGTAATTTCTGGTTTAAAATCAAGGTCTGGTGTAAGTCCCCATGATGAGAAATCACTCATTTGTCCAGCAGATGGATTATCAATTTTCGTTGTTTTCCCGTTAAATGTTATCTTTACAGCTTGTCCGCTTTTTAAAGCAGTGGCTAATTTGTCTCCGTCACTCTTTAACATGAATAACTGCGGAATATTGATTGCATCATCTGTCGCCATGTTGACGATGCCATCCGCATTATTGTAAATGATGACACCTTCTACTCCAGCAGCTTGTGCATTCAATGCTTTATCTGCAAAAGCTAACACTCCACGTTGTACAAGCGCAAATTTTCCCTTTACATCTTTACCTTTATAATCTTCAGGTGCTCCTATACCTGCTTCTACCACTTCGAATGTATTTTTTACAAAGTCATTCGGATGGGTTTTGCTTGCAGATAGGAATGCAGCGGAACCAAGGGCACCATTGATTGCATATTCAAGTTCATCAACTTCCATATACGTATTTTCAAAAGATGCAACTTGCAGGGAGTCATACGATACCCCTGGTGCTCCGCTCACTCCGTAGTCTGGATTGGATGCAAGTGGATAATAGTAGCCATCTCCGAACATTGCAGAGTTTCCAGCAGAAATGGACATTAACACACCATTTTCAACCGCACGTTTAACCGCTTGTTGTTCGGGCGATTCAGGGTCCACGAATCCTGCGGTCGACCCGAGGCTCATGTTCAATACATCGGCGCCAAGCTTAATAGCATCGTCAATTGCTTTAATGTAAATATCTCCATATGTTGATTGCATTTCCGGGTCATTTCCGAATACTTTTAATGCAAGGAGTTGTGCTTCAGGAGCGATCCCTTGGATTCCACCATTTTCTTCGTCTCCATTCGCTCCAACTGTTCCGGCAACGTGCATCCCGTGCATGGAAGCCTCCGCATGGATTTCGCGAATTTCATTATTTTCATCCATATAGTTATATCCATATGGAACTTTTTCTGTGTAATATTTCCCAGGTAAACCGTTATCAGTAATTGCTTCGACTACATTCTGTTCTGTTAGTTTTGCTGTGCTAGAATCGGATAGGACCATGTCGTGATGGCTCGGATCGATTCCAGTATCAATGATCCCAACAACCATTCTTTCCCCTTTAAATCCGTAGTCACGCCAAGCTTTTTGTGCTTCTACTAATTCTTTACTATATTTCATTTCTGGTATTGCAATTGGTCGTTCGTATTCGTTTACGATATGAACTGATTTTACTTCTGGAATAGATTTAATAAGTTCGATGTCTTTATGCTTAATTTCAGCACTAAATCCATTTACTACTGTTGTAAAATCTTTTAAGTATTTTGCTTGTACTTTCTTTTCTTTTATTTTTTCTTTAACAGCCTTTTGATGAGCTTTTACGTTCTTTTCAAGCTGCTTCTTTTGCGCTTTGTCGAGCTTTTCAAATTTGACGCCCTTTTTCGTTGCTATTTCAATTGGAGCTTCTTCTTTTAACTCAACAATGACTCTTTGCTCCTCATTCGGGTCTACTGTTTCCGTTACTACATCCGTTTTAGGTTGTATCTTCTTCTGTGCATTTTTCGGAAGGGTTTCCCCCATCGCAAATGATAGATTTCCGAATGTCAGAAGAAAGATGAACAGAAGAATTGCGCTTCGTTTGAACATAATTTTCCCCCATTCTAAGTTATAAAGTTTATCAAAATACTTCTGGAACCGAAATATTCTGATATTTTAATAGTAATAGGATGTAGAATGGGGGAACAGTCCTAAAAGTCATAGGTGAATTGTCATTGATGAAAGGTTTTGAGAGAATCTTTGATAGAGTTGTTGTCAATTTTTATTTGGCCTTAAATAAATAAGCAAGACTTAACATTTTTTGCCCTCTTTGTATGCCGATGGATGAGAGAATTAAAGAACTAATTTCATATGTTAATGGCAGCGAATCTTTGTAATATGGCTCAATGGTAATGATCCAATTAATAAGATCGACTTGGATAGAAATTTGCCACGTCTTCACCTGTTCATGTACATTCATTTTTATGTACGTTTTCGCACTTAAAGGGGTTGATATAATAATATTTGATGTACTGGATACTTTAGATGTGTTTCTTTTTTTCGAGGTTTTTTCATGAGGTGTTTGTAAACTGTGGATAATAGGAAATGGTGTATGATTATTTTTTTCTGCAAGTTCCCCTTTGAAAACTAGTTCATATTGATTGACAGCCCTTCCTCCTACTGTCAAAATTCTCTCCAATTCTATTAAATACTTCATAATACTCCCTCCATATAAAGTAATATTATCATTATAGTAAAAAATACCCATATATGCAAAACCAAGGGAAATAGTAACATTGGAATAAAGATACTTTCTTTTTAATAAAATGTAGACAATTCATGGCTTTTCTGCAGAAAAATGGGTTAATATAGAAATAGAGCGATGATAAGCAGGTGATTTCCTATTGATCTATCAAACATCCATTTTTAAAGGTTTATTTTTTTCTAATAGAACGTTATTTCAATTACATAAAGCTGAATCTATTTACGGGTTGAACAGTCGCTTGTTTTGGTTATTTTTTTTGAGTGCAATTGTTTTTTGTGTCTCTGGCTTGTTTGGGATTGGATCTTATGTATTTTCTCCTGAGTTGGCGCGATCTTCGAGTGTCCAATACGAAGCCGTGAAGAGTTATTTCATTATTGGCCGGATATTCCTCGGTTTATTTTATGTGGGCTCTATCATTTATTTACTTGCACTTTTTTATTGGATTTTTTCCGATACATTTTATAAAAAATTTGTTGTAGTCCAAGCGATAAGTTTGCCTATTTTATTGGCCGAACAGATTACATATATCATTCTTACCGTCTATTTTAACTTACCTTGGTTTTCCTCCCCGCTTTCTTTAGGCGTGATCGCACAATACATAACGAAATTTGATTATATTATTTATTTATGCGGATCGATCTCTTTATTTAAAATTTGGGCTGTTGTCGTGCAATATCGCGGTGTTCGTACACTGACATTGTTGTCGCGTGTGAAAAGTGTGTTACTCGTCATTTCTATTAACCTACTTTTTTGGTCATTGACCGCCGGTTTTGCTTTTGTCAATTTCAATACCTTTTTATGAGGCGTGGTGATATTTGTTGAAAAAGCATTGGCTCAGATTTCTTGTGAGTACAATTGTAATATTAATCGTTTCTGTCAATCTCGTTTTGCTCGAGAAAAATGGGAGCAAAGCGGAACGATTAAATTTCATTTCAAACTGGAAGGTACTAGCGACTGGCGATTTAGTGGAGACATTCCGAACAGAAGGTGTCGTAGCACCATCTGAAAGGAATCCAGTATTTGTAGATCCGAACGTAACATTCAAGGGATTTTTAGTGGAAAAAGGGGATGAAGTGGAAAATGGCACCCCTTTATTTGAATATGCCACAGATGATTTGGATGAACAAATCGCGTTACTTGATGCGGAAATAACGCGTTTGGAGAAGGAAAAGAAAAGCATTGAAACATTTATGAGTGATATAGAAAAAACGAAGCGTTCGCTTCCTGGAAACAGGTTAAATCCGAAGCCGGTTTTGGAAGATCCTGAACTCGAAGCTGTAGTGGAAGCTGTCACCCGCATAGAATCTTCGGGGCAAGCGAGAGAAATTCGTACAATTGATCAATCGATTTCCGAAAAAGAATTGGAATTAGAAAAAGTTGAATTGGAGATTGAAAAGTACGAGAAACAGCGAGACGTTGTGAAAAGTGGTCGCAAAGGTCTAACGATGTTAAGCCCCTATGAAGGAACCGTGGAAGAAATTTCATTTGAATTGAATAACCCCGTAATGACCATTGTGTCCGAGGATCTCTTAATCGAAGGGCGTTTGGGTGAGAAAGTAGTCAGCGTAGTAGAAGAAGGCATGCGCGTTGATGTACATTCCAACTTATTGGAGGAAAGTCTTTCCGGGGAGGTAGGAACGGTAAGTGAGCTCCCTGTTGAAAAACCCGATGTTAAGCTTGAAAGTTTTTATCCATTTACTGTCGTTTTGGAAGAGGAAGATAACAATTTATACGCTGGTTATCACGTCCACGCAGACATTGTAGTTGATGAAGCATTGGATGTACCCGTAGTTCGATCGGAAAGTGTGCTTGATAAAAGAAAGACTTCGTATTTATGGATTTTGAACCGCAAAGGAATGGTTGAAAAAAGAGAAGTGGACCTAGGCTTACACGTTGGAAATCGTATAGAAGTTATAAGTGGAGCCGAACCTGGCGAAGTCTATGTAAAACTCCAAAAAGAAATCGATCAAGCAGGCCCATTCATTACTCCTTTAAAAGGTGGAAAACACATTTTCGACGAATGGGAAAAGACTAGTTTCCGAAAAAAATTGAAATACGTTTTAGTTGGGATTTTGCAAAGGTGAATACTAATATAAGGTAAAACTTCTATACGGTAGTTAGCTTCAAGATTGCGAGCAGCCATATTCATCAAAATAGCCTACACTCCTACCGGAAAATTTCGGAGTGCAGGCTATTTTTTTTGTTTCGGTGGCCAGGAATCTTGCGGACCTCGGTCATCTTTGAAGTCGTTATCTTCGTTATGGTCTAAATAGTCTTTATATCCTGTGTTTGATTCGCTTAATGTCTGTCCACTTGTATTCATAGCCCCAGGTTTTATCGAGTTTCGCTAGATAGTTTTTTGCATAATCTTTTCCGCCGAGACCGAATAATAAACCAAAAGCTAGAGCTAATCCACCTAAAATAAGTATAAACGCTGAGTTGAAACTCATTTCGTTTCGGAAAACATAGATCTCCATATTTCCCCAATAAGCTACCTCTTCTCTAATGAAAACAACCATTTCGTAATTTGTCCGCTAATCCCTAGTTCGTTTTATCACGACCTACATAAAATGTATTAACCATTCGAAAGGTGGTGGTGTTATGGGATTCTACGGCGGATTTTGTGGTCGCGGCTATGGCGGCTACGGCGGCTACGGTTATGGCGGTGGCTATGGTTTCAACTTTGCTTTAATCGTTGTGCTATTCATTCTATTAATCATTGTCGGTACAGCATTTGTTTACTAAGGCTCTCTTCTAACTTGCGCGATCTAAAACTAGCTAGTGAAACGTAAGTGCCAGCATTAAAAAGTAGCTAATGTCACACCTGAAACAACGCAGAAAACAACCTCCCTCATAGGGGTCCATTCTCTTGCCTAACACCGAAGAGCGCTTATTATGCGCTCTTCCTATTATTTTTAAGAGGTTTCTGATTTATCGTCATGAAAATGATAAATGTACATAAGGTCATCTTGATTTTCTCGAATCTCCCATGTCCGCTCATATTGTTTTTTTGCTTTAATGTTAGAATCATTTGTAAATAAAAACATTTCGAAGCAGTTTTTTTTGCCTTGTAATTTCTTTTAAACTTTCAATTAACTCTGAACCATTTCCTCTATTCTGATATTCTGGCAATACCTCAATGGAATATAGGAACATCATTGGGTTTTTTTTAAAAATGACGACAAAATATAGGCATATGCTACTCCACAAGACACATTGTCCAAAAAAGCAATGAGTAATATATTCCCTTCACTTTCAAAAAATTTCTAATTGATGATTACATTTTCTTCCCCAATTTTCGCAAAAAAATGTGCGATTATGTCAGCGTTAGCAGCAGTCGCCCTAATTATTTTCACATTCAAAGCAATCCCCTACTCTTCCTAAAAGAAAAGAGTGTAAAATCATGATGACTTTACACTCTTGTTTTTGACCCTGTCCCTTTTGGACCTGTCCCCAAAAAATTAATTCAGTTTGGAAGCCGCAGCCTCGTCTACGATAATAGTAACTTTGGAATGATTTTGCAGTACTGATGCTGGGCAGTCTTCGGTTACTGGCCCTTCAACCATTTGCTGGATGGCGTCAGCTTTTGATTCACCAAATGCTAGTAATACGATCTCTTTTACAGCCATGATAGAGGCGATACCCATTGATACGGCATGAGTTGGTACGTCTTCCTCTTTTTCAAAATAACGTTTATTCGCATCTTTTGTTTCTTGCGTTAGTTCAACAACATGTGTTTTTGTTTCGAAAGGTGTTCCAGGCTCATTGAAACCGATATGAGCATTTGTTCCGATTCCAAGCACCTGTAGATCAACTGGATGGTCTGCAAGGATTTGTTCGTAACGTTTACATTCAGCTTCTAAATCTTTCGCCATACCGTTTGGTAAAAATGTTTCTTTAAAATTTAGACTATTAAAAAGTTCTTGATCCATATAATAATGATAACTTTGTGGACTATCGGCCGGTAAGCCAACGTACTCATCTAAGTTTACTGTTGAAACATCAGACACATCCAATTTTGCTTCACGCATTTTTGCGTACAATTTTAATGGAGTTCCCCCAGTTGCAAGTCCAAGTGTTTTAATGTTTCCATTTTCAAGTCCAGTTTTAATGAGTTCAAATGCTTTTTCTGATCCTTCTTGATCATTTTTTACAACAATAATTTCCATTCTTATCCCCCTATTTCATGGCCGACACCAAGTCGGTACGTTTTCTCTACTTCTAAATCCTCATTCATGATGACAATATCTGCATCTTTTTCAGGTGCTAGCAAACCTTTTTGTTTAAGTCCGAATTCACGTGCTTGATTGCTAGACGTCATTTGTACAGCTTCTGATATCGAACATCCTGTAAATTTCATGATATTTCGAAACGCATCGTCCATTCGCAGTACACTTCCTGCTAGTGAGCCGTTCTCAAGCCGTGCCTCCCCATCATGAACAATGACTTTTTGGCCTCCAAGATCATATTCTCCTGGAACCATTCCTTTAGCCATCATTGCATCAGAAATTAACGATATTTTTTCTGCACCTTTTATTCTGTATGCTAAGTCAATCATATCAGGTGTGATATGAATTCCGTCCGCAATAATTTCAACTTGCAAATCCTCTTTTAAAAGTGCATGACCCGCAACCCCAGCTTCACGATGATGAAGTCCGCGCATCCCGTTATATAAATGCGTTGCATGAGTGGCAGAACTATGAAGAAGCTCATCCCTGACTGCATCGGAATGTCCAACAGACGGAACGATTCCTCGTCCAACCATCACTTGTTCAAATTCTTTTCCACCTTGCAACTCAGGAGCATACGTAACAAGCTTGATCTGTTCTCCAGATTCCCCATGCCATTTTAAAAATAACTCGATATCTGGATCGATTATGTATTCAGGCGGCTGTGCACCAGCTCGTTTCACATTAATAAACGGTCCTTCCAAATGCACGCCTTCGATGGAAGCACCTTGATCCATTGCGATTTTAACCGCTTTTAACGCATTTGAAATGTTTTCGTGCTCTTGCGTAATCGTCGTTGCAAAAAATGACGTGACTCCTTCTGATAGCAGCTTTTCACTTAAATATTGCATCTTATCAGGATCAGCATCCATCGTATCTACACCATACCCTCCATGAATATGGATATCTATCATCCCAGGAATAATAACTTTTCCAACAGCATCCGTGACGATTTCCCCTGCTTGTTTTTCATAAGAATCCATCTCGCCTATTTGGATTATTTTCTCCGCAAAACGAATGAACCCATTTTGAATTGGGAGATCTGTTCCTCCGGGATAAATTGTGGCATTTATAATGACTTGCGTTTCCAAAATATTCACCTCTCATATAAGACATTCGCTTTCGTCAGCTAGCTCTATTATAAATCTCTTAACTGGTAATGACAATTCTGATAAGAATGAATATGAATTTTGCTTCTAATTTTGGATTGTTTAGTTATTTAGATAAAAACGGTTCTTTGAACTCTTCAATTGGACTGTGGTAGAAAAGCAACTTTGGATACTCCAATGGGACAGAAACCTCCACAATATTAGGCGGTCGGGAACTTTGTAGCATTCAAGCGGACAGTAAGGGGGATATTATATTCTGCATGGACACTTTGAACGCTCCAATCAGACAACAACGCTGTGTTTCCCATGTTAACAAGCACTTTAAGGCTTTCATCGTGAGCGCTTTAACAGTTTTTTCTTCCTAAAGCGTACTTTAGACCCCAAACACTCGTTTATTCCCTTAAAAATAAAAAATCTGCCAGGCAATATACCTAGCAGATTATAATTATAATACTCTTCTTGCTCCAACGAAGCGAGATTTCCAATAGTATGGATCATTGATTGATGTGATGGCAACGCCTTTTCCAGCAGAGTGGATGAATTTGTTACCCCCTATGTAAATTCCTACATGTGAGACTTTTTTAGTAGAGGAAGTTTTGAAAAATACTAAGTCTCCTGCTTTAAGATTATTTTTGCTTACTGCTTTACCTTTTTTGTATTGTTCGGAAGCAGATCGAGGCAATGTCATTCCTTTTTGCTTAAATGTATACGATGTAAATCCTGAACAGTCAAATCCTTTTGGGCTTGCTCCGCCATATACGTACCTGACTCCTAGGTATTTTTTCCCTTGATTGACAATCGCGCTAGCTGATGGCTTTTTTGCGGCTGCACTAGCAGCATCTGGTTGAACAGCAATCACAGCAAACATGATTACGGCAAGTAACGACAACAACGACTTTTTTACTGTTGACATTTTACTAGTTTCCCCCGTTAAAATAATCTATATTTTGTAAGTATCTCTATTTTTAGTTATTTATGGTTTCTTTGTTAAGATAATAATAACATAAGAAATTATTAGATTATTTTACAGTTGAGTAACATTATCATTGCAACGTTGTCACATTATTGTAATATTAAACATCATTTGACACGAATTCGTAATCCTTTTTTACTAGATCTACGTACTCTTTGATTATAAAATTGTAAAATTATACCACTAACATTAAAATCATGTTACAAATTGTAAAATTTAGTAAAGAAAGCGCATAATTATGCTAGAATTGCCTAAAGAAAAGAGATTAGGGGGACTTTGTTTCATGCATAAAAAAGTAGTATCAACAGCAACTGCTGTGTTTTTGGCTGCCTCATTCACTGGAAATGCTTCTGCAGCAACTTATGAAGTAAAAAGTGGAGACTCTCTTTGGAAAATTGCCTCTAGCTATAATACAACAATTAATCAAATTAAAGATTTAAATCAATTGAAAAGCGATTTAATTTACCCTAAACAAATTCTACAAATCACTCCAGAAGAAACAAAAAAAGCTCAAGCTAAAGCACCTGCTCAAACAAGACCTGAGCAACCGACACAAAAGCAAACAACTCAATCTGCGACGTATACGATTAAATCTGGGGATACACTTGGTAAAATAGCTGCTAGTAACAAAGTTACAGTGGCTCAATTATATGAATGGAATAATCTTAAGAGCGACTTGATCCATCCTGGACAAGTTTTGAAAGTTTCCAATGCTAAGACGGTTGTTTCTAAGGAGCCTGCTCCTAAAACAGAAACGGTAAAAAATAATAACTCCGCATCAAAAACGGGTACTTATACAGTCGTTTCCGGAGATACCCTTAGTAAAATTGCCCTTCAATATGGCATGACGGTTAAAGAACTTAAATCTTTAAACAGTCTTTCTTCCGATTTGATACGAATTGGACAAGTGTTAAAAGTAAATGCGAAAGCTCAAACTGAAGCGAAACCAGCTGAAAAGGTCGAAACTCCAAAAGTAACGGAAGATACTTCTGCAATTGTTAAAATTGCTAAAAGTGTTATGGGTACTAAATATGTTTGGGGTGGAACGACTCTTTCGGGATTTGATTGCAGTGGTTTCATCTACTATGTGTTTAATCAAGCAGGAAAAAAGATTGCTCGCTACGGTACGGACGGATATTATGATCGCTCCTACTATGTGAATAAACCTGAGCCTGGTGATCTCGTATTCTTTGAAAATACGTATCGTTCTGGAATCTCTCATATGGGTATTTATCTTGGCAACAATGAGTTTATTCATGCCAGCGACAGAGGTGTTGAAATTGCCAATTTAAACACCCCTTATAATCAAAGTAAATTCAACGGCTTTAAAAGGTTTTATTAAGAATCATATTTTTATTAAGAAAAGCGCAAGCGCCTTGCTCATCGACGTACAAACTTCAGGGCCTTCGACTGAGATAAAGGAAACACGATGAGTCCGATAGGACGAATCGATGTTGACTTATCGTAGGAAGAAGGACAAGAAGTTTGCTAGTCGATAGTTGCTGGAGCTGGACAGCTAAAGCCTAAGTTGAAAAATTAAAGACCTAAAAAAAGATATACTTTCTTTACTTTATACAAAAACCGTCAAACTGACGGTTTTTTTTTTTCAACATTACTCCCTTTTTTCGAAATCCCTCAAGCATAGTGACAAACCAATCGAAATCGCGATATAATAAGGTTTTGGAGGTTTGTAAATATGTATAACCAACCATTACTTTCAAATATACAATCCTATAGCCAAGAACTTAAGAGCCTGCTTGACCCTAGGAGTGAAGTGCATGAAAAACTTATTCAAAAGGGGATGATTCTTTTTCGTCAGCAGCTAGTCTATGGCGTAAAATTCTCTAATGAAAAAGTTGAGGCTAAAGTCCAGGATGTCACTCCCGTAAATGTGGAGTTATCTTTCGATCATCCATCCAACAGTACGTGTACTTGTCCAGAACAAGGAATTTGTCGTCATCAAATGGCACTATTTTTCACGGTTTTAAGTAGAGCTCAAAGTGTCTTTATATGGCTGCAAGAATGGAAAAACCATTATCAGGTTGCCGACATCCTCTCTACTTTACAACGTGGCTCTGATTTATTAGAAAAGGTGCCTCCACGAATGGAAAAAAGTCCGGAGCAATGGATTGATCGCATTCGAAATGCGTACCATCATGTCTCCGCTAAAAATTTTTATGAACTTGAAGAATGGGCGAGAGTTTGTTATAAACGTCTGCTTGGCTTTGCACCTGTTGAACGAGAATGGAAACCATTGTTTCAACTATTTGCAGCCTGTGAGTCATTAAAAGTGATCAATTCACTTGCTTCAGAACCAAAAAAACGAGCACATTTACGGTCGTTTACAGAGCAGATGCTTGAGGAAGCGGATGAGGCTTTGTCTAAGCTTACAACGACTGCTTCACCATTCGCTTTCGATGAGTATTTTCATTTTTTACGTGAGAAAAGCCATACTTTTTTAGAAGATGAGACTGTTTTTCCAACCGAGTTTACTGATATTTACATGAAGCTTTGGTCAGCCTTATTTAAAAGGAAACGGGATTTACGTCAGGAATGGGATCGGCTAATAGCGCGTATGGACGAAGACCATGATGAGCGAATCGATATTGCCTATATTCATATCGCGATCCTATTGGAAGAGGATGATAAGGCGATTGAACAGATGAAAAATCTTGGTTCCGCCATTGCTCCCTATACTTTGCGTTGGATGAACATGCTGCAAAATGATCGTATGAGAGATAGACTCAATCATTATTTGCCCGTTTTCATCGATCAAATTACAACTTTTATTTCCTCCTTGACCCACAGCTACGAACAGGCACAATTTACAAGGGCATTGTTTCAAATTTTAGACAGCAATACTGCTTTATATCTCGATTCTTCCCTTTTAGAAAAGGTGTATATGAAATTACTGCCTTATAGTCGCTTCCAATATAATGAATATTTACTTGCCAAAAAAGATTATAAAAAGTGGGCAGAGTTGCAAGTTTACACAAAAAATAGCCTTGATTACATTGATAAGCATACTATTGATATTGTTGCAAAAAATGAGCCAGCGGCACTCAAACCACTATATCACGAAACAATTACTACTCTTATCAATAATCGCGGTCGAGATTCATATAAACGAGCTGTTCGCTATTTGAAAAGACTCCAAAAGCTTTATAAAAAAGAAAAGAAACTCAAACAATGGGAGCTTTATTTGTCGACCTTGCTCAACCACACGAAACGCTTACGTGCTTTTCAGGAAGAATGTATTAGAGGTAAACTCATAAGTGATGATTCCTAGAAAAGCGACAACGCCTGTCCATCGACGTATAAACTTCAGGGCCTCTGACTGAGATAAAGGAAACACGATGAGTCCGTCAGGACGAATCGATGTTGACTACGCAAGCGAAGAGGACAAGAAGTTTGCTAGTCGATAGGTGTTGGAGCTGGACAATAGAAAAGCGACAACGCCTGTCCATCGACGTACAGGCCCACAGGTGTGGGTCCGTCGACGGTGCCACAGGATGTGGCGGTTTTAGTCGACGGACCTTTTTTGGACTCTGACTGAGATAAAGGAAACACGATGAGTCCGCAGGACGAATCGATGTTGACTACGCAAGCGAAGAGGACAAGAAGTTTGCTAGTCGATAGGTGTTGGAGCTGTATAACGCAAGCCTAATTTTAAAATTATATTTCTTTATATAAGCATAAACTGTAAATACAAAAAGCTAGTTGAAAGGACATAAATCATGATGAATCTTGATACAATCCAACTTCATGTCATCCCATTGGATACGGGTTCATTTTTCATATACGCGTCAAACAAAGAGTTAGCAACGGTTGATCCAAATATTTGGAAACAGCAGCTGTTTCTTTGGCATGAGGAAAGCTTCTACGGTTCTTTCATTGAATCGAAAGAACGAGATCATATTGCAGGTGTGGAACTGAACAGTTATGAACTTTTATCGCTTCTAGGAAATGAGCGATTTAGTTCACTGATCTATTGGCATTGGGATGAACCGGGTGATGCATTGCTAGCTGTTTCGTCTGTTATTCTTGAAGCCATTCATTCGGGTAAATGGCTTCCTCAATTCACTGACGATGAGGAGTCCACCTTTAAATGGAAGGTTCCTAATATGATCTGGGATGAGTTTTCATCTGACTTTTGGGAGCAGCCTTTTTATGGAAAATCTATGGATCAGTTCGTTCCAAACTTTTTTCATCGTGCCTTATCAATCTATTTAGAGCAAGGATATGAAGGTGATTTTTTAACAAAAAAAATCGAGCTTCTTAAAAATGGTCCTTTATCTGCCGAAGAATTAGATGCTTATTTTGATGAAGATCGTTGGCAAGAGTGGATTGGAATAACTGAAAATGATATGCCATTTGCTCTCGGACTTCGTTTGTCCGAGCCTGATGAAGATCAAGACCCGTGGATTCTAGAAACAGTGCTTCGGGATGTAAAAAATCCGGAACGAATCATTCCTTTATCTGAGCATAAACGATTCCCGAAACGGTGGTTTTCGTTTTTAGATTCTGTTTACGAAGAAGAGGATCGCTGGGTAAAATTATTTCCATGGCTTAAAGGTGAAAGCGGGCTAACACGTGAACTTGATGAACCACTAGCCTGGAATTTCCTCACAGATGCTAGTGAAAAGCTGCTCGCACTTGGAGTAGAAATTTTGCTTCCTTCCTGGTGGGAGGCAATGCGTGCCGCTAATATGTCAGTAAGAGCAAAAGTTAAACAAACGGGAGCGAATTACCGTCCTTCCTTTGTTGGACTCGATTCAATGTTGAATTTCGATTGGCGACTTTCTATGAATGGCGCAGACCTAAGCGAAGAAGAATTCCAATCCCTTGTCCAGGAACAAAGAAGGCTCGTAAAAATCAGAGGTCGTTGGGTGAAGCTTGATCCAAAAATGATCGCACACATTCAAAAGTTAATGGCCCAGGCAAAAAAAGAAGGGTTACGTGTCCAGGATATTTTTACTTTAGGTGAAGAAGATGAAGATGCAACGACAAACATTGATGAATTTGATCCGCGTGCCTTCGCCCAAATAAAAATTGAGCTGAATCAATCATTGAAAAAGATGCTTCGACAACTAAATACAATTTCAGAAATTCCTATAATTAATGTTCCAGACTCACTTTCAGGGGAGCTACGACCATATCAGCAACTTGGATTAAACTGGCTCGTTTTCCTAAGGCAATATGGATTCGGCGCCTGCCTTGCCGATGATATGGGACTCGGTAAAACAATACAGCTGATTAGTTACTTGCTTCATGTTAAAGAAAGTGGAGAAAACAATACCCCTGCTTTAATCATCTGTCCAACTTCCGTTCTTGGAAACTGGCAACGGGAATTAGAGCGTTTTGCACCAAGTTTAAATGTCGTCTTGCATTACGGTTCCAACAGAGTGAAGGAAGAGGCATTTGTCGAAATGACAAAAAACACGGATATTGTTCTCACGAGTTATGGCCTTTCCCATCTGGATTCGGAGGATTTTTTATCAGTAAAGTGGAGCACGATTGCACTCGATGAAGCACAAAATATTAAAAATGCCGAGACGAAGCAGTCAAGGGCGATTCGAAAGTTTAAAGGAACTCATCATATCGCCTTAACAGGGACTCCGATGGAAAACCGACTGTCTGAGTTGTGGTCAATCTTTGATTTTATCAATCATGGCTATTTAGGTACATTCGGACAATTTCAAAAGAAATATATAATGCCGATTGAGCGAGATAATTCGGAAACGAAAATCCGCGAACTGCAAAAGCTGATACGACCATTTTTACTAAGAAGAACGAAAAAAGATCCTGAAGTGGAATTAAATTTACCTGATAAGCTGGAGCAAAAAGAGTATTGTGCATTGACAACTGAACAGGCTGCTCTATATGAAGACCTTATTCAGAATACGTTTAGTAGAATAGAGTCTTTATCGGTGTTCGAAAGAAAAGGCTTGATTTTGCAAATGTTAAGCAGGTTAAAACAGCTTTGCAACCACCCCGCTCTCTATTTAAAAGAAGAAATGCCTGAAAATATCATTGAGCGTTCCAATAAATTAGGGACGTTGGTCGAACTGGCAGATTCCATCATGGAGACAAGGGAAGCGTGCATTATATTTACACAGTATATCGGAATGGGGGAAATGATTCGGTCCATCTTGGAAAAACGGTACGGAATTAAAGTACCATTCTTAAATGGGAGTATGCCAAAGGCGCAAAGAGACCATTATGTTAGTCGTTTTCAAGAAGGTGATTTTCCATTCTTCCTTCTTTCGTTAAAAGCAGGAGGAACCGGACTGAATTTAACAGCCGCGAATCACGTAATCCACTATGATCGTTGGTGGAACCCAGCTGTCGAAAATCAGGCAACTGACCGAGCTTACCGAATTGGGCAAAACCGTTTCGTACACGTGCATAAGTTTATTACGACTGGAACGTTGGAAGAGCGAATTGATTTGATGCTCGAGAAGAAGCAAGCGTTAAATGAAGAAATAATTCGAAGCGACCAATGGGTGACTGAGCTTTCCAATGAAGAATTGCATAATTTGCTGGCATTAGCATAATAAAATCTTTATAAAAATAGGGGCTGTTCCGTTCTTTACGGTCAGCCCCGCCATTTTTGAGGTAGGTAAAACGAGGACGGTTCAATGAAAGGCACATTGGAGGCTTGATTATTGTGCCATTATCTTTTTAACGAAGCTTGAATGGTGGGAATTGGTAAAACTTTCTTTTTGCTGATTTTGGAGAAGGAGTTCAAGTTGAGCAACTCTTTGTGATAATTGATGAATTTGTTGGTTGGCTTTTCCGAGTTTAAAGATGAGGTCTCCAATCAGTATTTCAATAGAATCTCCTTGTTGATTCGTCCTCAAAAATTCACCTCCTTTAAAGGCATTGCTTTCTTTAAAACGGCAATAATTCTTTTTCATCTTCTTTTTTGTCTACTTCCGCTGGACGCCCTCCCATAAATTTGACAGAGTCGGCGATGACTTCAGTGACGTACACTTTTTTTCCATCTTGTCCGTCGTAATTCCTAGTCTGGATTCTTCCCATAATTCCGATTAGGGACCCTTTTGTACAATACTTTGCGGTGTTTTCTGCAGATTTGTTCCATAATGTACATAAAACGAAATCAGCTTCAAAATCCCCTTTTGAATTACGATAATGACGGTTAATAGCAAGCGTAACGTTTAACACCGGTGTTCCTTCCACTGTATACCGTAGAACTGGATCCTTCGTCAATCTACCGACTAATGTCACTTGGTTTATCAACTTTTTCAACTCCTTTTTTTGCAGGGTATTCACATCTTATAGCACTTTATTTTCTATGTAAAATACACGTGGTGTTCTTTTATTCTGCTTGTCATGACTAAAAACGACATTTATTATACAGAAAAGTGCTTTTTCAACAAGATGTAACTTTGAATAATCGATTTTTGCATCTTTTAGACATTTTTTATTTTACATGGGAAAGATGTTATACTTTTGATTAAAGGAACGGTGTGGGGGCGAGCTAGATTGAAAACTTTTAAGATTGTTGCTCTACAAATTTACGCAGACAAAAAAGCGATTAATATCCCGCTCAATGATGGATTAATTATCAACAAGGAAAATGAAGACGGTGTTTGGATTATCGAAGCTTTTATTGAAAAGCAGTATATGGAACATTTTCAAAAAAGATATGAAAATCAAGAAGCATTTGAAATAAGGGTCGTCATTACACATGCAGCAAATGATCCGGCGCCTTTTACCGTTAAAGTGCATACGATTCAAGTGCTTGGAGATTATATTAGCGTTTTATTCGAAGGCCGTTTGAGCAAAAGACGTAATGAATATCCCGAAATATTATTGGACGATTTAATTAAAGAGGGATTCAGTGGAGAACAACTTTTAGAGGAATTTAGAAAACGGATGAAAAAAGACCGTAAATAAAGGGTGAAAAAGGAAAAAGCAGGGCATGGTCCCTGCTTATCTGTTGTCCGTGTTGTTCATGTTATTGTTGGTGTTAGGATTAGTATCAAGACCATTGTTTTTATTCAAATCTGTATTGTCATTGACTCCTCTGTCATTCACACCATTATTATTGTTCACATTATTCCGATCGTTCATGTCATTATTCGTATTCGGTGGTGGCGGCTCTTGATTATTCGTTGCACATCCCACTAATAGAATGGACGCGATTGCCATTCCTCCAATTAGTTTTGCAATTCTTGACTTCATTTTGGTAAGCTCCTTTCAGATTTTAACATCGCCGACGAAATTGACCTTGCGCATGGTCTGACATTAGCTTTCCCAAATTCTCCAAAAACCTGCATATTATTTTTTTCTTCTAAAAAATTGAAAATGGCACTAGGAGGAAAGATCCCAGTACCATTTATATATCCTTTATTAAAAAATGCAAACATTATTGTGATACTGTTTTTACTTTTATAGCTTTTTTTTCATATAGTTCTGGATTAGCCATTCGGATGATTGAAGGTCTAATTAGTACGACTACAACTCCTATTAAGAAAATTGTTGACGCAAGTAAAATCCACTGTGCCGGAAACAGATCATAAAGAAAACCATACAGAACCATTCCGAGTGGCATAAGTGCCATCGACATTGTCTCTAGAATCGAAAAAATTCTCCCTTTGTAGTCATCATCAATTAGTTTTTGCATCATCACTTGAATTGGCGTATTTACGAGAATAATCATTGAGCCAAATCCGAACATTAGAATGACGTAATAGATAAAATTAAAACTATAGGACATTGATACCATCAGCGGAAATCCTGTCGCCCCCATGAAGAATCCCATTGCAAAAATTCCTCTTTTTGAAACAAGAAGTGGATATTTTACTTCTTTTCGAACGGAGAAATAGATCGACATCAACAGCATTCCTAAAGCAAACGCTCCTTCAGTAAATCCGAAATGCTGAGAAGCCATTTTTAATTTTTCAATCAATACATATGAGTAACCAACCTCAAAGGCACCGAAACAGAAATTGATCATTAATGCTGCCCAAATGATGGCCATGATGACAGGCTGTAATTTTAAATAAGCAAAACCAGCTTTCATGCTTTGCCACATTGGTTCTTTCGCTTCGCCCTCTTGCTTTTCCTTCCGCTTAGCAAACAAGTTAAAGTTCATCGTTGATTCGAGAATAACAGCGAGTATGGAAGCAATAATAAAAATAATGAGAAAGACGGGCATTGAAACAGCACCGTATAATAAGCCACCTACTGCAGGACTTCCGATTGAAGCGAATGATATTGACATTTGGTTTAATGACATTGCTTTTTGAATTCTTTTTTCATCGACAAGTCCTGTAATCGAAGAAGTGAACGTAACGCCTGAAAACATAGATGTTAGTGATAAAATGCATGTTGTTACATAAATAGCGATCAGTGATATTCCCATTGTATACGTGACGAATAGAAGCCCACAAATCGCCAAGGTTGTTGCGATTTGCGAAATAATGACAATCGCTTTTCGCGAATAATTATCTACTAGGTATCCTGCAAATGGTGCACAAAGTGTCCTAGGTAAAATATTACAAATTAGGTTCGTCGCGAAGCTTGTAGCCGATCCTGTCGTTTGTAATATATAAAAACTAATCGCAAATGCATAAACTTGAGATCCAAATGAAGAAATAAGCTTACTTGTCGTAAATGTCCAAAGGTGGTACGTTGCCCTTTTAAGCTTTAACGCTTCGTCCATGAAAACACTCCGTTCAAAAAAGTTTAATGTAATTAAACAAAATATAGCATGCTTTTTCTTCCATTGCAAGCAAAAGTTTAATATAATTAAACTATATTGAAGTAAGAGGTGTTGGAATATCGATACTTTAGGTGAACGTATTAGGCAATTACGCAAGCAGAAAAAAATGACACTGGAAGGACTAGCTGGAAATGTTATTACAAAAGGGATGCTAAGTCTAATTGAAAATAATAAGGCCAGACCTTCTATAGAAAGTTTAACGTATATTGCGGAACAGCTTGATGTGGACATAACTGTTTTATTGGGGGCCATCCCACCCGATCATTTTGGTGAGGTATTGGATGAGGTAGAGAATTTATACAACATTGATTTTGACCAAAAGACAGATGAATATATAAAGATTATTTCTATTGTTGAACCTTTGCTTGATAAGCTTAACCAAGGTTACGAGTCCGCGCGTTTATTAGAAATCACGAGTCGATGTCTGTATCATGAAGGAAAAGATGGCTGGTTGGAAATATCCGATAGAGCAGCACATTTATACGAACAAATGAACTTGTCGGCAAGGAGAGCGGAAATTGGCCTTTTTCGTGCAATGGTCAAATTTACGGAGCACGATTATGCTAAGTCATTGGAGATTCTCCTTCATGAACGGGCGGAAATTGAGACTAAGTATCCTTATATCGATCCGATGACACGGGTAGATTTGGATTTTCACGAAGCCATTTTGCATTATGCTGTTGGAGATCCAGAGTCAGCCACGCGAATTATGGAAAGTGTAATGGATTTTTCAAAAAAGCACCGGATATTTTATCGGATTGATGATCTCTACAGAGTTGCCACTGGTCATGCTCTAATGTTTGATAATGACGAAAAAAGAATATATTACTTAGAAAAGCTAAAACAATACGGTGAATTTGCTGATGATAAAAACTCCTTGTTATTTTATGATTTAATGAATATAGAATATCTTATTTGTAAAAATCATGATTATAACGGTGCACTTGAAAAGATTGAGTATCATTTAAAGAATTCAAATGTGACAGAGTTTTATGAGCATTTTTTCATACTGGAAAAAGGGAAGGCTTTGTTAGGTCTGGGGCAATACGAGGAAGTGCTTCACTGGCTCGATAAAATTCAATTGCCATCCTACTTGCATCATCCGTTTGACCTATCTATTTTTTATGCAGTAGATTCATACAAAGCCCGATGTCATATGGAGCTAGGGAATCTTGAAAAAGCTCATACTTTCGCAGAACGAGCTGTTAAAAACATTAGCCCTCTACCAGCTACACCTTATAGAGATTACAGTTTTGAAACGTATGTGATGGTTAAGGAAAAGATTAGAAAGAAATAGATATATACAAAAGTCCCGTTCTTATTGAACGGGACTTTCACATTATTTTATAACTTATTAACATTACAAGTTATCCGAGTCCTATTTTAAAGCAAATGTAATTTCTGCTTCACAAGCGACTTCTCCGTCGACCGTAGCGATTCCTTTTCCTCTGCCAATCGGACCTTTTACACGGATAATCTCGACTTCTAAACGTAGTTGGTCTCCAGGTCTTACTTGGCGTTTAAAGCGGCAATTATCAAGTCCTGCTAGGAAACCGATTTTCCCACGGTTTTCTTCCTTTTTAAGCATGGCGACAGCACCGACTTGAGCTAATGCCTCCACAATTAGTACTCCCGGCATCACGGGATAATCAGGAAAATGCCCGTTGAAAAATTCCTCATTCGCTGAAACATTTTTGATTCCGACTACTTTCTGCCCCTCTTCCATTTCCACAATTTTATCCACTAATAAAAAAGGGTAACGATGTGGGATGATTTCTTTAATTTGCTGGATATCAAGCATAGCAAATCCTCCTTTTAATGTATAATAAAGGGCCACCAGCATCGCTGATGAACCCACGTTGACATTCCTTACTTTTTTTCTACAACGAGATCTACGATGTGAGTCCATGTTTCTTTTTTCAAAACATCTTTTGGATTCCCACCGCCCATGACTCCGTAGCCAACCATTAAGCCACCTATCAGACTGCCAACAACCAAAGCAACTACAAGGATAAGACGAAGCCATATTGGAAATAGCCGGACTCGGATACGTTTTGGTATCTCGTTCTTTCTCGCAGCTTTTCTCTCCGCTTTTTCTGTGCGTTTCTTGTTTTTTATGTCTTCTCTTGATTGAACTTCTGCTTGGCTGATATCTTTAGCCATATGATAAACTCCTTTACTCCCAGCTGGCACCATTAAAAATAATGTTCCTTCATCATATCATATTTTCTCGAAAACTGTTTCATTTTTAGCGAATTCCATTTACAAGGCCCATCATTTGGTCTGATACCGTAATAGCACGAGACTGGAATTGTAGAGCTCTTTGCACATTCATCATATCAGTAAGCTCTTTGCTTAAGTCAACATTGGATCCTTCAAGAGCTTGTTGCTGCATTGCAATCGAATTTCGTGCCGCACCTGTTAAATCAGAATAAACTAGAGCAGGATTAATCGTAGTGTTTTCAGGCATTCCGATAAGCGAATCGCCCTTTTGTTCCATGTACTGCGGTTTATTCAAGGCGATGACTCCAAGGTTGGCCACTTGTTGACCATTTGCTCGAAACTCACCGTGATTTGTTATCGTAAAATCATTCAATTTATCAGAAAAAATAACCGGATTATTATTTTGATCAAGGACTGCATGTCCATCTTGTGTAACGAGCATCAGTTCATTATTTCCTGTAGGCGTTACATAAAGAGCGCCATTACGGGTGAAGCGAATATGTTCCCCATTCTCGTCTTGAACACGCACTTTTAAAAACTGATTTTCGGATGTAAAAGCAAAATCTAAAGATCTTCCAGTTTGTTGTATTGGGCCTTGGCTCAAAACCATCGCTGATTTTGATAATCTGGCTCCAACTCCCTGACGAATTCCATGAGGAGATAGCCTTCCAATTTCACTTTCTCTAGAAGGCTGATTATTAACCTCTTGAAAAACCATATCAGCAAAAGAAACGTCTCTTTTCTTAAAACCATTTGTTTGGGAGTTTGCAATATTATTGCTAATTATATCAAATTGTTTTTGAAGTTGACTCATCGTGTTGGTTGCCGTCGTCATCGATCTGTTCATCACTCAGTCTCCTTTATAAAGGCTGAAAAGAATCCTACACTTTTCCAATCTCATTTACTGCTTTATCCATGCTTTTATCGTACGCTTGGAGAATTTTTTGATTCGCTTCAAACGCTCTATAGGCTGTCAGCATTTCTGCCATTGCCCGTGTTGGGTCAACATTAGAAGCTTCTATAAATCCTTGTGAGACGGAATATCTTCCATTAGCATTTGGTAACGCCCCATCATTTTCAGCTCGGTAAAGGCCATTCCCTTCTTTTATGAGGGTATTAGGATTTTCCGCAACTGCAATGCCTAGACGTGCAACTGGTGCACCATTTTCCTCGATTGTCCCATCGGTAGTAACCTTAAATTGATCGCTATTTAATCGAATTCGATTGCCATTTACGTCTAAAACCGGGAAGCCTTCTGCCGTTGTTAGCAAACCTTCAGCGTCTAGTGTAAAACGTCCGTTTCTTGTATATTTCGTTTGACCGTTCGCTTCCACTGTAAAAAAGACAGGTGTATCTTCTAAATCAGTAAGGGCCAAGTCTGTTCCTAAATCCGTTTGCCGAAGATCCCCTTGAATAAAACGTGGTAAGGTTTCTTGCATATAAACACCTGTATTGATCGGCCCCACCGTCTTAGATTTTGTATTATCCGACTCAATTCGTTGTAAAAGCATTTCAGGAAATGCCCGAATCGCAGCAGTATCTTCCTTAAAGCCCGGTGTATTAATATTTGCCATATTATTCGTCAACAAATCCGTTTTACGTTGCTGTGCGTACATTCCGGATGCTGCTGTATAAAACCCACGTAACATAAAATCACCTCAGTCAAGTATTCTGGGGAGACACCTTCATTTAAAATGAAGTCTTAGAAAAATTATATAAAACTACGACGTAAGATTCTATCCATATTTTCAAGCATAATTCCAGTTCCCGTTGCAACAGCATCCATTGGATGTTCCGCAATTAGGACAGGAACTTTTAATTCCTCTGCTAGGAGCTGGTCGATACCGTGAAGAAGCGCTCCACCGCCTGTCAAAATGACACCACGATCTATAATATCAGCCGATAATTCAGGCGGAGTTTTCTCAAGTACGTTTTTAGCTGCTTGAACAATGACATCAACAGATTCACGAAGTGCCTCTTCAATCTCTTTAGAATTCACAGTGATAGTTCTAGGAAGACCGGACACCATGTCGCGTCCGCGAATTTCCATTTCCTCATAGCGTCCTCCTGGGAATACTGTTCCGATATTAATCTTAATGCTCTCAGATGTTCTTTCTCCAATGAGGAGCTTGTACTCTTTTTTAACATAGTTCAAAATTTCATTGTCAAAGTTATCCCCAGCCATTTTAATAGAAGCAGATGTTACGATATCCCCCATTGATAACACAGCAATATCCGTAGTACCACCACCGATATCCACGACCATGTTTCCACTCGGTTGGAAAATATCCATTCCTGCACCAATAGCTGCTACTTTTGGCTCTTCTTCTAAATAAATTTTCTTTCCGCCGCTTTTTTCTGCTGCTTCTCTGATTGCTTTTTGCTCAACGCTTGTAATATTTGTCGGACAGCAGATTAAAATTCTCGGCTTAGATAAAAAGCCCTTTACACTTAGTTTATTAATAAAATGCTTAAGCATCGCTTCTGTTACATCGAAGTCCGCAATGACCCCGTCTTTTAATGGTCGAATCGCCACAATATTTCCTGGTGTTCTTCCGACCATTTTTCTCGCTTCTTCTCCAACTGCGAGTACTTTGTTTGTATTACGGTCAATCGCTACTACGGATGGTTCATTTAAAACAATGCCTTGCCCCTTTACATGGATTAAGACATTGGCAGTCCCCAAATCAATTCCGATATCTTTTGCAAACATACAATAATCCCTTCTTTCGACATTTTTTATCTATTATTTTTTTATGTATACTATTTTCTGTTAGATGAAAAAGCACTAAAAATAGGCGATTTCATTTTATTTCCCTAATTGTTTATTTTACCATATTCAAATTACAAATAGGCATCAAGTTTTAAAAATTAATCGTTTTTTCGACAAATATATTAAAATTATTTCTGAAAAAACCAATCCAACTAGAAAAGCGCAAGGCGCCCACCTATCGGCGACTAGCAAATGTTCTGAGACGCCAAAGTCTTTCTTTGACTTTTATAGGGCTCGTTTTTTTGACCTCGAGCCGATGGCGCCAGGAGCTAGCCAACAAAAGCCTTAATTCAAAGTAGAACAAAAGCGCAGACACCGTACAAATCTTTTAGGGTTCTAAGAGATAGAGGAACACGGTGAGCCTAGGTAAGCCGATGTTGACTTAAACGCAGGAAGAAGTTGAAAGCTTACTAGTCGCTAGGCGCTGGAGCTAGACAGAAACCATCTCCTAGAAAATGATATACAAAGTTTCAATAATATAATGTTCTTAAACAAAATAAAAAGGAAGCCTATCGCTCCCTTATTTCAATAAACCACTTTTTATTTCTTCTTTTTTATATTTTTGCTTTGTCGCTTCCCCACCGCGTAAATGTCGAATAGATTTATGATAATCCAAAATTATTTTTACTTCATTTGCTAAATCCGGATTGATCTCTGGTAATCGCTCCGTTAAATCTTTATGGACAGTACTTTTGGATACGCCAAACTCCTTCGCAATTACGCGAACCGTTTTTCTTGTCTCCACGATATACCTTCCAATCTTGATCGTTCTCTCTTTGATGTAATCGTGCACACCGCTCGCCCTCCTCGAATTGGATGAGAGGAGTGTGAAATGAGACTCGTCTGTTACAAAAAAATACTCCATCTGCTCACGCTGGCTAGTTAATGTTGACAGCCTTCCCAAGCTTGCGACTGTTTAGTGAAATTTTTATTTCAAATCCATCTCTCTTTTCTGGATATAAACAAATTCATAACTAAATGTAGATTTTTACAACGATTGCTCACCTCAAACACTCTCTTTTTGTTGTACAGTTTGTATATACTTATTGTGTTAAGGGCGGATATATGCGTAAAATAAGACAAAATTCCATTATGTCTTTGAGGAATTAAAATTCTAGGATTAATCACTATTTATTCTCTTTATGTCCCATTTATCAAATAGAGAGTTCTGCCGAAATACGTTAAAATATTTCCCGGGTAATGTCGTTTTTTTCATTTAGTGGTTGGATATAAACCGTACGATTATCATTGACAAAGAGTAGTAATGCTTACTAGCTAACTGTTATGATAAGAGCATCAAAAAAGACGGACCGTATAATGGCCCGCCTCAGTACATTCACTTATTCAAGTTCAGATTCATTAGTTGATTGTGTATCTTCTGCTTTTTCAGCATCCTCAGTGTCTTTTCCCTCTTCTGATTTTATTTTACTTGAAGAGTCGGAATCATCCACTTCAGTTAAAGCGGTAAGTGATTGTCCAATGTAAGTCTGTGGATTTAATGCTTTATTATCTTTTCTAATTTCAAAGTGAACATGATTCTTTGCAGCAATATTAATTTGGCTTGTACTAGAAGTGGCAAGTAAGTCACCTTGTTTTATTACATCGCCTGCTTTCACTTTTATATCTTTAACAGACTGATAAATAGTGACAACTCCTTTATCGTGTTCCACTTCAATCACGTTTCCGAGTAATGCATCTTGGCGAACAGAAGCAACTTTTCCGCTTAGTGCAGCTATTACTTCAAACTCTTTACCATCCTTGTTGGCAATATCAAGTCCCATATTTGGGCGATATTTATTACCATCTACAATGAGTGCATCTTCCTGTTGTTCATTTGAAGCATTAGCATCGAAAAATCCTGTTACGATTCTTACTTCGTCGTCATTCCTAATCGGCATAACGACATTTTCAAAAGACTGGTTTACTTCGATAACTGGTTCATCAGTTTTACCAGTTATATCTTTGCCTTTTTCAGCGACCTTTGGATCTTTAGCAGAATTGTTAATGCCTGTTTGATACCAAACAATCGTAGAAATAAGCAAGGCTGCACATACTAGATATATTGCTGGAAATACCCACCGCTTTTTGAAAAATGTTTTCCATTGAGAAGATCGATTCTTTTCTTCCTCTCTCATTTTCATCACCTCTGTCACCATTCTGAACAGAAAGCGAGAATAATATACTTGGAAAATTGAATTTATCCACTTATTTTTTCGACAAATGTAAAATATTATACATTTTTTATGAAAGAACTTTGTGAAATAGTAATCGAGTAGGAGGCGCCTCACGGCGCCGACCTCTCACACCACCGTACGTACCGTTCGGTATACGGCGGTTCGAAAGTTTATGAATTTACTATTGATGATAGAGATTTCAATCCTAATTGTTGCCAATATTCCTTGTTTAAAGCTATATCTAGGTAAGGAGATTTAGATATTCTCCAATAACCTTTCCTTGAGTTGGAATTCCTCCAAGCTTCCTTTCTTGAAATGCCTAACTTTATAAGGTTCTTGTATTTTGTATGAGTTTTCTTCCATTCCTTCCAGCGACATGCTCTTAATCTTCTTCGGATATGCGCATCTAAAAGTTTTGCGTATTTCTTTATATCGCCGATTTTAAAATAGTTGCCCCATCCTTGGATTAACTGATTAAGTCGCACAATTCGATACTCCATACTTACTCCCCAATTACGATTGGTTAGTCTCTTTAACTTATCTTCAAACCTCTTCTTTGATTTCTTAGGCACATATACCCTCGTATGCTTCTTAATTTTGTAGAAACTCACTCCTAAGAATACACGTGCCCTCGGCTTTCCCACTGCACTTTTCTCTTCATTAACCTTGAGCTTTAGTTTCTTTTCAATGAACTCTGTAATACCTTTCTTAACTCTTTCTCCAGCCTTTTGAGTTTTAACGTAGATATTACAATCATCTGCGTACCTGACAAACCTGTGTCCGCGCTTCTCCAGTTCTTTATCCAATTCATTAAGAATGATATTACTTAGAAGAGGACTTAGTGGACCACCTTGCGGTGTTCCTTCTCGATTAACTGTAACCACTCCGTTTTCCATGACTCCTGCTTGAAGATACCGTCTAATTAGTTTCAAAGCAGGCTTGTCTGTAATGGACTTTGCCACAAGGGACATCAGTTTGTCATGTTGGACTCTGTCAAAGAATTTCTCCAGGTCTATGTCTACGACGAAGTTGTAGCCATTCTCAATGTATTGTCTAGCTTGCTCAATGGCTTGATGAGCACTTTTATTCGGTCTAAATCCATAGCTATATTGACTAAACTGCGGTTCGAATATTGGAGTTAGAGCTTGAACTATCGCTTGTTGAAAGACCCTGTCAGTTACAGTAGGAATTCCTAAGTTTCGAATTCCACCGTTGGGCTTTGGTATTTGAACTCTTCTAACAGGCTGAGGTTTATATTTTCCAGCTTTAATTAATTGGATAATTTCCGCACCATTTTCCTTTAAATAATGGCGAGTAGCTTCAATATCTTTCGCATCGACTCCTGCTGCTCCTTTGTTTCTTCTAACCCTTTCAAAGGCTTGGTTTAGATTATCTCTATCTAGAATTATCTCTATCAGAGTTTTAGTAAATTGCATACTGTTCCTATGTTATGGGGGTTGTACGAGGATAACTCCACTCTATTGAGGGTGCTCCTGTTTTCCGAACATTCTGCCTCTCAATAGTCCTAGAGGTTGGCTGTGTCATGGTTATCTCGTAAATGACCCTAACATAGTCTCTCCTTTCGTTCCGTCCTTCCCAACTCTATGTGTTGGTACTACGACATCTGCTGACTTCTCTTAGTTCAACTATTCATCGCTGAATAGGTTCTCTTGTACGAGGTACTAAGAGATCTCCCAGGGTAAGTACATCAACTTTCTCCTCATATATCTGCCACATTTATTATTATTTCATCTGGGGATATTTTGGACTTTATCTTGTTTTGCAGACTCATCCTGAAATAATAACCTCGAATGTGATTCGTATACCTCAGACCGAGGATTTGCCTAGAGCTTCCTTCAGATTCCACGTCGCCGTGGACACCCTTGCCTTCGACTAATGGTTCGCATATCCCTACGCCCATAACGGACTTTCACCGTCTAGTTGATGAACATGCCTGGCACACAAAAATGCTGAATCCGCAAACAAGGATCCAGCAAAAATGGCTATTTTGACGCTAACTGTATATCATCATTATTAACTTTGGAAATCGAAATGCCTTGATAATAGTACGTCACAATTTCATTATACTTTTTCCCTTCCTTTGCCATCCCGTTTGCACCGTATTGGCTCATGCCTACTCCATGACCAAAACCTTTTGTCGTAACAATAATAGAGTCGCCTTTTCTTACCCATGTGAAGTCTGTTGATCTAAGGTCAAGCTTTTCTCTAATTTCTCTCCCGGTAAAGTTCTTTTCATGAATATTGACGGTCGCCACTTTGTTCCCAGCTGTTCTACTCGTTATTGTACCAATATCGTTTCCGCTTCCTATATTTACTCCTAATTTTTGCTCAAATTCAGAAATAGAAAACACTTTCTGACTATTAAACTTTGGTGATTTTATATCCCAAGGGCTCTGCACACTTTTTAAGTATGGTATTTTATTTTTCCAATAGTCTTCTGCATTTTCTGTGTAACCGTTGCTAGTTGAGAAGAAAGATGCCGTAATGGGTTTATCATTATATGTTAATATTTCTCCTGCCGTTTCCTTTACAGCTTCTGCTACTTTTTTATATTTCCATTCAAAATCTTTTCCCCACTGTTTTTTTAATTCAGATTTATTTTTATACACTTGATGATCTACCGTATCTTTAATATCTGCTCCTTTTGGCATAGATTCTTTATCGGAAGAACTCATTAAATGGGTCACTATGTATGTTCGTGCAGCTAGAGCTTGTGCCTTTAGTGCTTCCTTTTCAAAGTCCGCAGGCATCTCTGACGCGACAACTCCAATCACGTAATCTTCGAGAGGAAGTGTTTCGATTTTATTCGTCTTGGATCGGAATACAGCCACTTCTGTTGTAGACTTATTCATTGTTTGTTTTGGCTGAACCTCCTTCTGCTCTGCTAATTCTCCCTCTATCTTTTCATTTGTAAAAGGCAGAACGAGGATAGCTGGAATGGAAAACGATAATGCTAGCAAAATGGTTGCGAAGATGAATGCTGGTTTCAATGGTTTCATGCCTATTCCCCCACTACAAAATTAAAGGCGATGAATCTCATCACCTTAGTTCTAAATATATGGACATGGACAAGCTTTTATGACATCTCTTTGGAGAACGATGGAAATCGTGAAATAATAGGATTGGATTTTTTTACGAGGCGGAATTGATGATTATTTGTTAGACAAATCTATGTCAGGAGATGGGGGCTATTCATCATCGTGGTCTTGATGGAGAAGTTTGTGGTTAGAAAAATGGATTTGTCCATTGTAGCAGTCTTGGTGGACAAACTTGCGGCTAGAACATTGGATTTGTCTATTATAGCTTTCTTGATGGACAAGTTTGTGGCTAGAACAATAGATTTGTCCATCATAGCTCCTTTGATGGACAGACTTGCGACTGGATCAAAAATTTTGTCCATTATGAAAGTCTTGATGGACAAAATGGTGGCTAGAACAACAGATTTGTCTATTATATCAGTCTTGATAGACAAACTTGCGCCTAGAACAATGGATTTGTCCATCATTGCCACAACTAATACCCAATCTAATAAAAAAATCCGCCTAGCGCTATTACTAAAACGAGGCGGATTTTTTATCGATATCATTATGATTTTGTTTCTATTACTTCCGATTTCACGGATGGTGTGTCGCTTAGATCTTTCACGCGTTCGATGTCCGCACCTAGGGAACGGAGTTTGAGGTGGAAGTCTAAATATCCGCGGTCAAGGTGTTTCAGTTCTGTAACGCGGGTGTAGCCGTCTGCTCTAAGGCCAGCGATGATGAGTGCAGCCCCAGCACGTAAGTCAGTTGCAGCTACTTCGGCACCTTGAAGTTGGCTCGGTCCGTTAATGATAACAGAGCGGCCTTCAATTTTAATATCAGAGTTCATTCTGCGAAATTCCTCTGCATGCATATAGCGATTTTCAAAAACAGTTTCAGTGATGATGCTTGTTCCTTCAGCACAAACGAGGAGTGCCATCATTTGTGATTGCATATCTGTTGGAAAGCCAGGGTGGGGCATAGTCTTAATATCTACGGCCTTTAATCGATTAGGGCCGATGACACGAAGTCCATTCGCTTCCTCGATAACCGTTACGTTCATTTCTTCCAGCTTCGCAATGACAGACGACAAATGTTCAGGAACGGCTCCCTGTACAAGTACGTTGCCTCCTGTAATCGCAGCTGCAACCATGAATGTACCTGCTTCAATTCGATCTGGAATGATCGTATGGTCAGCACCATACAATTTCTCTACTCCCTCAATACGGATTGTACCTGTTCCGGCTCCTCTTACATACGCACCCATGCTATTTAAATAATTTGCGAGGTCTACAATTTCCGGCTCTTTTGCGCAGTTTTCAATGACTGTAGATCCTTCAGCGAGAACCGCCGCCATCATAATATTTTGGGTTGCACCGACACTTGGGAAGTCTAAATATATTTTTGCTCCTCTCAATTTATCGGCTGATGCCTCAACGAAACCATTTTCAACTTTTACTTTTGCTCCCATTGCTTCAAAGCCTTTTAAATGAAGATCGATGGGACGAGAACCAATTGCGCAGCCACCTGGTAAAGCAACACGCGCTCTGCCCTGTCTAGCTAGTAAAGAGCCCATTACGAGAACAGAAGCCCTCATTTTACGTACATACTCAAAAGGTGCCTCTACGTTAAGATCCTCTGATGCATCCACAATAATGGTTTTATCCAAAAATTCAACGCCGGCATTTAAATGGCGCAGTACTTCACCTATTGTATATACATCCGAGAGAGTCGGAACATCTCGTATTATGCTCTTTCCTTCACTCGCTAATAATGATGCAGCGATCACAGGCAATACGGCATTTTTTGCTCCTTCAACTTTTACAGTGCCGCTCAGCCTTTTTCCGCCGCGGACGATGATTTTTTCCAAGAGTATTCCCCTCCGCGTCCATATTCTTTATATTAATATTCAATCGTTAAGATGGGTGTGCCGACCACAAAGGTCATTCCTTGACCCATTTCATTTTTCCTAAGTCCAATTTGCATATTCATTTGTTTTTCAGTAAAAGATAAGGTTTGGGCAAAAAGAGAGGAAAATGCTGATATGGAGTAAAATTCCTGTTCTTTAACGGATTCAACTTCTGATGCCTGCAGTGAGTGTAATAATCCATCCAAAGAAAAATCAACAAATTCGTGTAGTTCCTCACTGAATTCGCCTTTTATACAAGAGAATAATTTGGGATTTCCTTCAAAGAGATGCAAAACTGTTTTTCCTGTTAACTCAGCATATTTCGGATTCCAGTTTTCTCCTTTTGCTTCGTATACTAAATACGAAGTCCTTTGTCTATTTTTGTCGGCCGATAAAATTTGTACTGTTTCACTAAACTTTCCATGATCCATAATACCAATAATGGAGTATGTACCATTTCCATTAGATAATTTCCAGTTCATATTCGGAAATTGATCTTCCAGCTCATATTTTTTTACCAACCAGTCTTCCTCAGATGGAAGATAGACGGATTCTCTTGCATATAGAGACCATTCAGTGATAGTGCCGTGATGTTTTCCGATAATTTGCACCAAATTGTCTAGATCGGTAGATTGCGGTGCTGCTATGGTGTTATTCCCAATAAATATTATGATAAAACCAAAAGCTATCGTAATTTGTGATAAAATGGTAAATTTACTGTTTTTCATGATCCTTCCCCCCTTAGTTACATTGTTTCCACTATGGGGAAAGTAATACTTGAAGAATAACGCCAATAACGGACGTTTCTAGACTTTTTTCATTTACAATTTTCGTGGTGCCCATTCAAATAATATACAAAAGTCGACATAATGGAAACAGGAAAAAAGTCCCATTATACATTAAATACTCGTTACATATTTCTTATTTTCATTAAAAATTCTAATGGGGATTCTACTTAGAAGTTATTTTAGCATGAATCATTTTTACTAATTTGGAGAATTCCTTTTTTAAAAGTGCTTTATTTTATGTATTAAAATAAAAGTTGGAGTTGTCGCGACCAATATAAATAGTCTAAAAAAAAGTTACTAACTGCAGAACCAATTACAATAGTCACTACAATATAAAGCAGACGTGCTTGGAAAACCCGATTTTTTCTTAGAAGCTTTTCAAAGTTCAATGCTTGGAGTGCATAAAATGTAATGCCAATAAAAAATAAATGGGAGATTAAATTGATCAAGGCTTGCTGACCTAGATTCTCAAGCATCTTTAACCACCTCTGTCCCATGTTTGATTGATACATATGAACACCTTCTGATTGTAAACCAGAAGGTGTTCGATTTTTCATATCTGCTCAAGCTCCGTAAAACGGGAGCTAATTCATTCTAACTCAATGATGTTTGTATACGTCTATACGATTCATGGCCCTTTTTAGTGCCAATTCGGCGCGTCTAAAATCGATGTCATCTTGATTTCCTTGGAGTCGGCTTTCGGCACGTCTCTTTGCTTCTTCTGCACGAGCAATGTCGATGTTTTCGGATCTTTCAGCAGTTTGGGCAAGAATAGTTACTTTCTCAGGGCGAACTTCTAAAAATCCACCACTTACTGCAACATATTCTGTTTCTGTTCCGTTATTTAAACGGACAGCCCCAATTTGAAGCGGTGCAACCAATGGGATGTGCCCTGGTAGAATACCAAGTTCTCCCGATTCTGCTTTCGTGCTTACCATTTCAACCTCGGAGTCATAGACGGGACCGTCGGGAGTGACAATACTTACTTGCAATGTCTTCATTTCATACCCTCCTGGTCTCTGATTATACTTCTACGCCCATGTCTTGAGCTTTTTTAACAACATCTTCAATCGGGCCTACAAGACGGAAAGCGTCCTCTGGAAGATGGTCGTATTTTCCTTCAAGAATTTCTTTAAATCCTTTAACTGTTTCAGCTACTGGAACATAAGATCCTGGTTGACCTGTAAATTGTTCAGCAACGTGGAAGTTTTGCGATAAGAAGAATTGAACACGTCTAGCACGTGATACGACCAATTTATCTTCATCGGAAAGCTCATCCATCCCAAGGATCGCAATGATATCTTGCAATTCACGATAACGTTGTAATGTTTGCTGTACGGAACGTGCAATTTCATAATGCTCTTCTCCTACGATTTCTGGAGAAAGTGCTCTTGATGTAGAAGCAAGTGGGTCCACCGCAGGGTAAATACCCATTTCTGAAAGCTTACGCTCAAGGTTTGTCGTTGCGTCAAGGTGAGCGAACGTTGTCGCTGGCGCAGGATCCGTATAGTCATCCGCAGGAACGTAAATCGCTTGGATAGATGTAACAGAACCAACGTTTGTTGATGTAATACGTTCTTGGAGCTGACCCATTTCCGTAGCAAGTGTAGGCTGGTAACCAACCGCTGAAGGCATACGGCCAAGAAGGGCAGATACTTCAGAACCTGCTTGTGTAAAGCGGAAAATGTTGTCGATGAAGAAAAGAACGTCCTGTCCTTGTTCGTCACGGAAGTACTCAGCCATTGTTAGACCAGTCAAAGCAACACGCATACGTGCACCTGGTGGTTCGTTCATTTGTCCAAATACCATCGCTGTTTTATTGATAACTCCGGAATCTTTCATTTCATAGTAAAGGTCGTTTCCTTCACGTGTACGCTCTCCAACACCAGCGAATACGGAAATACCACCGTGTTCTTGGGCGATGTTATTGATCAATTCCTGAATTAATACCGTTTTACCAACGCCGGCACCACCGAAGAGACCAATCTTACCACCTTTAATGTAAGGAGCAAGCAAGTCAACAACTTTAATACCTGTTTCTAAAATCTCAACCTCTGTAGAAAGCTGTTCAAATTTAGGTGCTTGACGGTGAATAGAATCACGGCGCACGTCATTAGGAAGCTTTTCATCAAGGTCAATATTTTCACCTAATACGTTAAATACACGTCCTAGTGTAATATCTCCGACAGGAACGGAAATTGGTGCTGCAGTGTCAAGTACGTCCATTCCACGTTGGACTCCGTCTGTAGAAGCCATTGCGATTGTACGGACAGTATCATCACCAAGGTGAAGAGCAACTTCCAATGTCAAGTCGATATTAACTTCTGATTCGTTTTGAGCTACATACGTAACTTTAAGCGCGTTATAAATTTCAGGGAGTTGGCCATTGGCGAATTTAACGTCAACAACCGGTCCCATTACTTGTAGAACCTGTCCTTTGTTCATCATTTCCCCTCCTACCTGGGTTATAGAGGATGTTCAAAAAGTTTTTATCCTGCTTTTTGAACACTCAATTATATGAAAAAATTATTCTAGAGCTGCTACTCCACCGACAATTTCGGTAATCTCTTGAGTGATGCTTGCCTGACGTGCACGGTTAAATTGTAGTGTCAAGCTGTCGATAAGCTCACCTGCGTTATCAGTCGCACTCTTCATCGCAGTCATACCTGCAGCGTGCTCAGCTGCTTTTGCATCTAGAAGTGCACCGTAAATCAAACTTTCCGCATATTGCGGCAGCAACACTTCTAAAACTGATTCTGCAGATGGTTCATACTCATAAGACATAAGTTTTGTTGATGGTGCGATGTCAGTAAGCGGCAATACTTTCTTCTCTGTCACTTCCTGACTGATGGCACTAACGTAGTGGTTATAATACATGTATAGTTCGTCATACGTTTCATCTGAGAACATCCCAACTGCTTTGCTCGTGATTTCCATAATATCCACGAAAGAAGGCTGATCTGGAAGTCCGTTGATTTCAAGTACAACATTCATATTTCTTTTTAGGAAAAAGTCGCGACCCATACGTCCAATTGCAATAATGGCATAATCATCATTAGATTTGTGACGTTCCTGAATTTTGTTATGGACTGCACGTAAAACGTTACTATTATAAGCCCCTTTTAATCCACGGTCCGCCGTAATGACAATATAACCTGTTCGCTTAACTGGACGAGTGTCGAGCATTGGATGAGTTGCATCCCTGCTACCCATTGCAATACTTGCTGCAACTTCTTGAATTTTTTCCATGTAAGGAACGAATGCTCTTGCATTCATTTCTGCACGGTTTAATTTCGCAGCCGACACCATTTGCATGGCTTTTGTAATTTGTCTTGTTTTCTTCGTCGAGTTGATGCGAGATTGGATTTCCCTTAAGGATGCCACTGATTCTCACCACCCTTTTTTCAAAGTAGAGCAGAAACGGTTCGCACCGTTCTGCTATTTATTCACAGCTATTTATTCACTTTTCGCGAAAGTTTTTTTGAATGTATTGATTGCATCCATCATTTCTTCATCTGCAGGTAGAGCACCTGTAGTACGGATTTTCTCAAGTAATTCAGCACGATTATGATCGAGCCAAGAAGAGAGTTCTTCTTCGAAGCGAAGGATATCATGTACTGCAATATCATCAAGTAAGCCTTGAGTTAATGCATACAAAATCATAACTTGTTTTTCTACTTTAATCGGCTTGTTCAAGTCTTGTTTCAATACTTCAACTGTACGTGCACCACGTGCAAGTTTCGCTTGAGTTGCTTTGTCAAGATCCGATCCGAATTGAGCAAATGATTCAAGCTCACGGAATGATGCAAGGTCAAGACGCAACGTACCCGCAACTTTTCTCATCGCTTTAATTTGTGCAGATCCACCGACACGGGATACAGATAAACCTGCGTTAATCGCTGGACGTACACCTGAGAAGAACAAATCGGATTGCAAGAAGATCTGTCCGTCTGTAATCGAAATAACGTTCGTTGGAATGTAAGCGGAGATATCTCCTGCTTGTGTTTCAACGAATGGAAGTGCTGTTAATGAACCGCCGCCTTTTGCGTCACTCAGTTTCGCAGCACGCTCAAGTAAGCGGGAGTGCAAGTAGAAAACATCCCCTGGATAAGCTTCACGGCCTGGAGGACGACGAAGTAGCAAGGAAAGTTCACGGTACGCCGAAGCTTGTTTTGTTAAGTCATCATATACAACAAGTACGTGTTTACCGTTATACATAAACTCCTCACCCATTGTAACTCCTGTATATGCAGCAAGGAATAACAACGGTGCAGGTTGTGATGCAGATGCACTTACAACGATTGTGTAGTCAAGAGCGCCATGTCTACGAAGCGTTTCAACTGCTCCACGAACAGTTGATTCTTTTTGACCAATCGCAACGTATACACAAATCATGTTTTGGTCTGCTTGGTTCAAGATTGTATCGATTGCAACTGTTGTTTTACCAGTTTGACGGTCACCGATGATTAATTCACGTTGACCACGACCGATTGGAACAAGTGCGTCAATCGCTTTAATCCCTGTTTGTAATGGTTCATGAACCGACTTACGATCCATAACTCCTGGTGCAGGGCTTTCGATTGGACGAGTTTTAGATGTATTGATTGGACCAAGACCATCAATCGGTTGTCCAAGTGGATTTACAACACGACCAATAAGTTCTTCCCCAACAGGAACTTCCATGATACGTCCTGTACGGCGAACTTGGTCTCCTTCACGAATATCTGTGTATGGGCCAAGGATAATGATACCGACGTTGCTTTCTTCAAGGTTTTGTGCCATACCCATAACACCGTTGGAGAATTCAACAAGTTCTCCTGACATGACATTGTCCAGTCCGTAAGCGCGGGCGATTCCGTCCCCAACTTGGATAACTGTACCAACATCATTTACTTCCATATCAGACTGATAATTTTCAATTTGCTTTTTTATCAGCGCACTGATTTCTTCAGCTTTGATGCTCATGAAATTCACCCCTCATTTTTCAGCAGAATATAAAATCTGATGGAAGTTAACTTTATAAATTCCTAAAGTTAACTAATTAATGTACGCTCAAGACGGTCAAGTTTTCCACGTAGACTGCCGTCGTAAATGCGATTTTCAATTCGGATTTTTAACCCACCGAGAAGATTTGTGTCCACGATATTCTCGATGTTTAAAGAACGCCTACCAACTTTAGGTGCAAACGAAGCTGAAATACTTTCTACTTCAGTCGCAGTTAGTGGTCGTGTTGAGTATACAGTAGCTTCTGCCACTCCGTTTTCTTTATTGGCTAATTCGATAAAAGCCTCAGCTACGTCCAAGATGTCACTTTGACGATGACGGTCAATAAGCAGCTGTAATGTATGAGACACGAATGGAGAAACATTCGTGAAAACAGTTTGTAATACATTCTTTTTCTCATGAAGAGATAAATTTGGAGAGGTAAGCAAAGTGATGAAGCTTGCGTTTTCACTGACAGACTTTCTCACAACACGCAGTTCCTCTTCTATTTGTTGAACGAGATTATGTTCTTTGGCTAATTGGAAAAGAGCTAAAGCATAGCGCTCTGCGACAATGTTTTGACTCATCGCTATTCTCCTGCCCTTTGAATATAATCATTGATCAATTTTTGTTGATCTTCTTCTTTAAGTTCTTTCTCAATAACCTTAGACGCAATTAGAACTGATAAAGTTGCAACTTGTTCGCGTAAAGCAGTAATTGCTTGCTCTTTTTGTTGTTCGATTTCAATGCGAGCCAATTCTTTAAGACGTTCTGCTTCTTCACGAGCAGTAGCAATAATTTCCTGGCGTGAAATTTCGCCATGTTTTTTGGAATTCTCAATCATGTTTTGAGCTTCCAAACGAGCTTCTTTTAATAATTCTTTTTGTTCTTCTAGCAATTTACTTGCATCAGTACGACTTTTTTCAGCCGCTTCGATTTCATTTGTAATATAATCTTCACGTTGCTTCATGATGCCCATTAACGGACCCCAAGCAAACTTTTTCAGCAACGCTATAAGAATAATCATAATGACTAGTTGGAATAAGATATCGCCGCCGTTAAAATGCACACCTGCGATTTCAGCACCTAGCACGAATGTAGACACGCTCGCTCCACTCCTTTCAAAAACAACCCGAAATAGTACTGCTTATCCTAAATAAAAGGCGAAGGTTCTGGATTGTAATCTTCGCCATTTTATCCGTATTGTTTACTTAAATTACATTCTTCCTTGAACCATGAACGCGATAACAACCGCGATGATAGGAATCGCCTCAACTAATGCAACCCCGATGAACATTGTAGTTTGAAGCATACCTCTTGCTTCTGGTTGACGAGCCATACCTTCTACTGTACGAGAAACGATTAAACCGTTACCGATACCTGCTCCTAGAGCTGCCAAACCAATTGCGATTGCTGCTGCTAACATACCCATTATAAATTTCCTCCTTAATTGTATGAAAAGTATTTTTTCTTAAAATGGTTTGTCCATATAATGAACAGTTTTATATTAATGATCTGTGCTGACTTTATGTGCCAGATAGACCATCGTTAACATAGTGAAAATAAACGCCTGAATTGCTCCAATAAAGACTGAGAATCCCATCCAAGCAAGGGTTGGTATTGCTGCTGCTATCCAGCCCCATAATCCATTTGGTGCTGCCATTGAACCAGCAAGTAATCCAAGTAGGATTTCACCAGCATAAATATTACCAAAAAGACGAAGACCCAATGTTAATGTATTGGCAAATTCCTCAATGATTTTAAGTGGGAGTAAAAACCACATTGGCTTTACAAACCCTTTAAGATATCCGCCAATGCCATTTTGTTTAATACCATAATAATGAGATAACCCCACTACCATCGTCGCTAAAGTTAGCGTAATGACTGGATCGGCTGTTGGTGATTTCCACCATAATTCGTGATTGATTTGGATGGAAAAAGGTAGACCTAACATGTTGGAAACAAAAATATACATGATTAGCGTGACACCTAAAATATGAAAATGGCCTCCTGATTTCCAATCCATATTACTTTTAATGATACCTTTGACGAAATCGAATACCCATTCAAGGAAGTTTTGCATACCAGTGGGTTTTAATGCTAATTTTCTCGTACTGATAACTGCAATGAGGAAAACTATTAATGATGCAATGGTAATCATTAAAACGTTGGCGAGGTTAAACCATAGACCAAATATCTCCACTTCTGGTGCTGCATGACCCAATTAAACTCACCTCTCTTCTCTCTTTATGTGGGATTTGAAAATCTGTTGTAAAAAGAAATCTATAATAATGACTGCGTGTGCCGTCATTATTCCTATAAGGACACTGATTAGATCAAATAGATTTGGATACTTCCCCGCAATAAATACCGCTAATATGGCACTACACATTCTAATCATTGTACCAAAGGAACGCATTTTTTTACCCGATGAAGCGGCTTCACCAAATAACGTTGTTTTCCTTACTAAGTTCCAATGATTAAAAAGACTAACTGATGTGCCGAGGATCAAACCCATAAAAATTGTTTTATAGCTTGTAAATCCCCACCCCAATACATAGATTGCAATAAGGTATATTATGTACTTGCAGTGTCTATTGAATAATTGTTGGAGTTCCGGCATATCTTTTTAATCTCCTGAAAAGAAATGTCGAACTTTGAGGTTCCGCCAAATTTCGAGGCTTGGCATCGTGGAAGTTCGATGATTTAAACTAATACTAACTTTATCCATAAGCATGTGTGCACTCATGCTTTGAATCGTTATAATACAAGGGAATAACCATTTTGACCATACCCTTTGTTAGCATACAATAGCACTAAACATTAGTCAACGAGTTTTCAATGAATTTCGTACAAAGAATGTCAAGATTGTTCACAAAAAAATCATTTTAAAAATTTCTTCCAATTACGACTCATTTTGACAAAATTTTTAATAGATTACTCTGCAAAAAATGTCCGTTGATTTTCGCTACAGCCGCTCGCTTTCCGCGTTAAGGGGAATATCCCCCAGGAGTCTCGCGTCTTTCGCTGCAATCAACTCATCAGCAATAATTTGAAGTGCGCTTTCAAAATCAGTAACTTTAATATGTATAGGGACAATAGAGACGGAAATTTAATTTCCCCGTCTCTATTGCCGATTATCCATGAAAAAGTTCGGGCCTTTGTTTTCTTTATTGAAGTATCACAAAGTTTTTTAATCTTTTATTAAATGTTAATTCTTATTTCGTACCAAACAAGCGGTCTCCTGCATCACCAAGACCTGGAACGATGTAGCCATGATCATTTAATTTTTCGTCAAGTCCAGCGATATAGATATCAACGTCTGGGTGAGCCTTTTGCATTTCTTCTACTCCTTCTGGCGCTGCAATGAGGCACATGAACTTAATATTTTTCGCTCCACGTTTTTTTAGTGAATCAATCGCCGCTACAGCAGATCCACCAGTCGCTAGCATCGGATCAACTAGAATAAAATCGCGTTCTTCAACATCACTTGGGAGCTTTACGTAATATTCAACGGGCTTTAATGTTTCAGGATCACGATACAATCCGATATGTCCTACTTTGGCAGCTGGAAGCAGATTTAAAATACCATCTACCATTCCTATTCCGGCACGAAGGATCGGAACGATACCAAGCTTTTTCCCAGCTAAAATTTTTGATTTTGCTCTAGCAACTGGGGTTTCAACTTCAACTTCCTGTAGTTGCATATCCCGTGTAATTTCAAACATCATTAATGTAGCGACCTCGTCTACTAGCTCACGGAATTCCTTTGTACCTGTGTTTTTGTCGCGAATATATGTAATTTTGTGTTGAATGAGGGGATGATCGAATACATACACTTTGGCCATAATTTTACTCCTTCTTTTGTCAGATTCCATGTCTGAAATCATTAGATTTTTGTTTATCCTTCTATAACTTGTCCTTCATTATTTTACAGAATAGACTTTGCTTGAGCAAGAGATATGAGGAAATGACAAATTCTTGCCTTTTTCTGAATTTTTTTTGTCTAGATTATTAAAAAACATATTTTCTTCTATAAAAAAAACAGCTGCACTTAAAAAACGTTGCAGCTGTTTCTTTCTTTTTATTCAGATGGCTTTGTTCCAAGTATGTTGATTTTCGCTCCAGTCAACAGGAAAAATCAACAATGAACTTTAACAAAGTCATTCATATTATTCATATAACGAAAACTTTGCTGTTAATGCTTCTACACGATTTCTAGCTTCATCAAGCTTTGCTTCGTCATCGTGATTCTTCAATACAAATGCGATTAGTGATGCAATTTCATCCATTTCTTCTAAGCCAAAGCCTCTTGAAGTTACAGCTGGCGTACCGATGCGGATTCCGCTCGTTGTAAATGGACCTTCCGGATCGTATGGAATCGTGTTTTTATTTACAGTAATACCAACATCGTCCAATACTTTTTCTGCCACTTTTCCAGTAAGTCCAATGGACCGAAGATCGAGCAGCAATAAATGATTGTCTGTTCCGCCAGAAACGAGATCAAGTCCTTCTTTATTCAAAGATTCGCCAAGGCGTTTCGCATTATCGATAACATTTTGTATATATGTTTTGTAATCATCTGTTAGGGCTTCACCGAATGAAACGGCTTTAGCAGCGATGACGTGCATTAATGGGCCACCTTGAAGACCAGGGAAAACGGCTTTATCGATTTTCTTTGCGAATTCTTCTTTACAAAGCACCATTCCTCCACGAGGACCGCGCAACGTTTTATGAGTAGTCGTTGTAACAAAATGAGCATATGGAACTGGGTTTGGATGAAGGCCGACAGCTACAAGGCCAGCGATGTGTGCCATATCCACCATTAAGTAAGCCCCTACTTCATCGGCTATTTCGCGGAATTTTTTAAAATCAATCTCCCTCGGATACGCGCTTGCACCAGCTACGATTAACTTCGGTTTATGCTCAATAGCTTTTTGACGTACATCTTCGTAATTAATGCGATGATCTTTTTCGTCTACTCCATATTCCACGAAATTGTATTGAATTCCACTAAAATTAACAGGACTTCCGTGCGTCAAGTGTCCACCATGGGATAGATTCATACCGAGAACCGTATCACCATGTTCAAGAATTGTGAAATAAACTGCCATATTGGCTTGGGCACCAGAATGTGGCTGTACGTTAACATGCTCTGCTCCAAAAATATCTTTTGCTCGGTTGCGCGCTAGATCTTCGGCAACATCGACATATTCACAGCCCCCATAATAACGACGACCTGGATAACCTTCCGCATATTTATTCGTTAAAACCGAACCTTGAGCTTCCATTACAGCAGGGCTTACAAAGTTCTCAGATGCAATCAACTCAATTTTTGTGCGCTGGCGCTTTAATTCATTTTGAATCGCTTCAAATACTTGCGGATCTTGTTTTGCAATTATGCTCATTTCGCTCCCCCTCATCATTAAAAAAAGTCATGACCGTTTAATAAATTCTTTTTCATTTTACCATGTAAGAAAGTCTTTGCCAAACGAATTATCAACTTTTATCAGCAAAATCTGAACGTTTATCCAAAAATCAGCATTGAATGTTCAGTTTTTCCAGTTCGTATATCGCTCTCACTCCACCAATTAATTTCGGGCGGGTTGTCGCCATCGTTACATTTGCATTGCCTAATTTCTTCTGACCAATTCGAATTGGAACAGCGACATGTTTTATATGCATGCCGATAAATGTATCGCCGATATCAATTCCCGCATCTGCTTTAATGAATTCTACTACTACGGGTTCTTTGAACTGGTGATAAGCATATGTGGCCATTGAGCCTCCAGCATTCGGAGCAGGAATTACTGACACTTCTTCCAATCCTTTTTCAATTGCTGTTCGTTTTTCTACGACTAATGCTCTATTTAAATGCTCGCAGCATTGAAACGCTAAGTAGAAGCCTTGCTCATCTGCATATTTTTTCAGCTCAGAATAAATCACTTCGGCCGCTTCCATCGTCCCGGACGTGCCGATATTTTTCCCAGCAACTTCCGAAGTGGAACATCCGATAACTAACATTTTACCAACTTGAAGCTTTAACGCATCTCTACTTTCACGAATAATGGTTTGTAATTCTTTGCGCCATTGTTCTAAAGGCAATGTCACACTTTTCATCTCCTTCGACTATTATGATTTGACAAAATCCGGAGCGCGATTGACACGGTCCGGATTTTGTTTAATTCGATTTATTTACAAACTTAATTATTTTTCCTCATACTCTGCAATTTTTCCAATACGAGTTTGGTGGCGACCACCTTCAAAGTCAGTTTGCAGCCACGTTTGGGCAATTTCACGGGCCAATCCTGCACCGATGACACGCTCTCCCATCGCTAATATATTACTATTATTATGAAGGCGAGTCATTCTTGCGCTAAAAATGTCGTGAACGAGTGCACAACGAATCCCTTTTACTTTATTCGCTGAAATACTCATCCCGATTCCAGTACCACAAATTAAAATTCCTCTATCAAATTCCCCATTTGCCACTTTTTCTGCAACAGGTAGAGCATAATCAGGATAATCCACAGAATCTGCACACTCACAGCCAAAATCTTCATACTCTATATGTAATTCTTCTAATAACTTCCTAATCTCTTCACGGATTTGAATGCCACCATGATCCGACGCCAACGCTACCTTCAACTTCAAAACCTCCCTATTAAATAATGGGGACTGTCCCTATTGGACCTGTCCCCACTGAACCCGTCCCCGTTTATTATAATGTAAAACGGGAGATGGTGTCTTTTAATTTGTTAGCTTGTTCTCGCAGTTGGTCAGCGAGTTGGTCAATTTCTTCCATGTCTTCTGCTTGTTTTTTCGATTGTTTTGCCACTTCTTCTGCTCCAGCAGATGTTTCTTCCGCTATCGCTGCTACTTCTTGAGCTTGTGCAGAAGTAACGCTGACACTTTCCATTTGTTTGTCCACTAGATCGGAAATATTCGTAACGCTAGATGCCGATTCGTGTATCGCCTTCGTCATCGCTGTAATGGCAGAATTCGTTTGCGTCCCCTTATTCACTTCTTCATTAACAGAAGTAACTTGTGCTGCAATTTGCTTCACGACACTCGCAACCTCTGTTTGGATGTTTTGAATAAGCTCAGATATTCCTTGAACAGCTTTTGCACTTTCATCTGCCAGTTTTCTTACTTCTTCGGCGACAACTGCAAATCCTTTACCATGTTCACCGGCACGAGCTGCTTCAATCGACGCATTTAATGCAAGCAAATTGGTTTGGTTTGCAATATCACCGACAAGTTGAATAATTTGTTCAACTTTCGTAGCATTTTCTTCTAGCCTATGTACAGCTTCTAGTGATTTATTATTGCCAATCGCCAAATTCTCAATTCCATTAACGAGAGATTGAACAACTTGTTGGCTTTTTTGCAACTCATCTACCATGGTTTTCGTAATATTCTCTGATTCACGCGCCATCGTTTGAACTTTATTTGCGATTTGCGTAATATCTTCAACAGATTCCGCTGTTGCTTGAATCGCAGCAGCCGAACTTTCCGCACCTGCGGAGATTTCAGATATTGTTTGAGCAGCATTCTCTGCTTCTTCAGCCGCTTTTACTGATTTTTGAGAAATAGCGATTACGTTTTCATTCGTTTTATTAAAAGTCGCTTCAATTTGATAAACCATTTCTCTAAAATTATGAAGCATTCCATTGAACGCTTTTCCGAGTGAATTGATTTCATCATCTTTTCCATAAATTTTTACATCTGTACTTATATCCCCTTCTCCGACTTTTACAGCTGCCTGTTCAAGCCTTTGCAGAGGCCTTGTAATAAAAAATGCACCAAAATAGGTCAATATTCCCGACCAAATAATCCCGAGTAACAACGTACCAAGAGTAAATACTACCTCACTCATATATTCATCTACAAATGGATAGATAAAATAAAGAAAGAAGGCACTTGTTGAAAAAGTGATAGCTGCTACTAAAGTAATAAAAACGACTAGTTTTTTCTGCAAGCCAAATTTGTATTTGCGTTTTTTCACGTCAACATTCTCCTATTTTTCATAAATTCTTTTAATTAATTCCTTCAGTTCCATAAAAGTTGAGCGATAGATATTTACATCCCCTCCGTACGGATCGAGTACATCCAAATCAGTTCCATGCCCATTTACATATTCTTTCAATGTATATATTTTATCGGCAGCTCCTGGAAAAATGTTAAGCAACATATTTTTATGCGATGAAGTCATCGTAAGGACAAGGTATGCCCAATCCAAATCTTCTTTTGTTATTTGTTTCGATTGGTGGTTAACTTCAATTCCATGTTCTTTCAACACATGAATTGCGTTGATGGCAGCATTTTCTCCTTCCGAAGCAAACATACCACCTGACTTTGCCGCACCCTTTCCAAACCACTCGCTATTAAAAATCGCTTCCGCCATCGGGCTTCTGCAAGTATTTCCTGTACATACAAAAAGAACATTCACAATACTACCACCTTATCCATCGTCATTATTTTATTTAATAGGTAAAAAGGCCGACTAGAATATAGAGAAAATTATGGCATAATTCAATAAAAAAAGACAGCTCTCTTTAAAGAAAAGCCGCCTTTCTTACGATATCCAAATATTATGTAAATTGAAATAGAAGCTTAAGCCCAAATGCAATCAGTATAATCCCACCTAGCAATTCTCCATAAACACCGAGCAGACTTTGAACTTTCCTCCCAATCAATAGTCCACTCCACGTTAAGAGTACGGCAACTACACCAAAGCACAAGGCGGCAATTGCTGCCCTAGCTCCAAACATTCCTAAACTAAGTCCAGCTGAGAAACTATCCACACTTAAAATAAGGGAAAAAATAATGATTCCCCCGCCTACAGGCAATACAAGTGATTGCTGATCAGTTCTAAAACAAAATACAATCATTTGTAGGCCGAGAATGACAAGCAGAATTCCTCCGATATTTCCTGTAATTTTTCCAAATGTCTCTGATAACATGTGCCCTGCTAAAACGCCAATTAGTGGCATTACAACATGGAAAATGCCAACAGTAATTCCGATAAAAAAGATTTGCTTTAATCTTAGCTCATATATTCCCATGCCGAGGGAGACAGAAAAGGCGTCCATCCCGACCGCAAATGCCATGATTAATAATGTGATCATTTCTGGGAGCACTGTCTTCTTCCCCCTTTCCCCATTGGACGTGCCTATAGGGAACATATGCGAATAAAAAAGGGAATAGACTTATATTTTTTGACGAATCCAATTGTGGCCCGCAGCCTTGTCTAGTCGATTCATAATGGCTACACCTACCCCCGTTTCTGGAAACGTCTCTGAAAAAATGATATCTAGTTGAGCATCATCGAAAGCACGAAGAGAATAATATAGCGAGTGAGCGACTTCGCTTAAGTTATTTCTGCTGCCACAATCAAGAATCAAATCAGCCTCATAATAAGAAGCATTTTCTGACGAAGCCATGACCCCTACTTTTAAACCTTCATTTCTTTTTTCATTGACTAATGACTGGAGCCAATTAGGTTCACCTTCTACTAAAAATAAAGGAGCCGCAGGTGCATAATGCTTATATTTCATTCCGGGTGATTTCGGCTTTTGCTCTTTATTCTTTAATGTTGTATCCATTTCAACGTGATCTATAACGAACTCAATATCTTCCTTTGAAACTCCGCCCGGCCTTAAAATAATCGGTGTCGTTCCGGTACAATCAATCACTGTCGACTCAACGCCAACACCTGTTGGACCTCCATCAACTATACCAGCAATTTTTCCTTCCAAATCTTTTGCTACATGGTCTGCAGTTGTTGGACTTGGCTTTCCCGATCGATTTGCGCTTGGAGCAGCTATCGGAAGCCCTGATGCAGAAATAAGTGCGAGCGCCACTGGGTGATCCGGCATTCGCACCGCAACTGTATCAAGTCCTGCCGTTACATAATCGGACACAGCACCTTGCTTTTTTGGAAAAATTAACGTTAATGGACCTGGCCAAAACGCGTTCATCAGTTTCATAGACTTTTCTGGAATTGCGGCAACGAGGTCATCAAGCTGGCTTGTAGATGAAATGTGGACAATTAAAGGGTTATCCACTGGCCTTCCCTTTGCAGCAAAGATTTTAGCTACTGCTTCATCTGATTTGGCATTAGCCCCAAGTCCATATACTGTTTCTGTCGGGAAAGCGACGACTTCGTTTTTTTGTAAAAAAGTAGCTGCTTCATCTATCTGTGGATATTTTTTATTATTATCCACATTTTTATCCACAGACCATCTTTCTGTTTTCATTTTTAAAGCCTCATTCCTGTTTGTTGATATTCTAATATTTTTTAAGAGATTCGCAGTAAAATAAAGACGGTTTATACACATAATGTGGATAACAACCACATATCTAGTGGATAACTTCTGTGATTTATGTATATAAACTGCCTTTTAAAATATTTTATTAAACAATTCTACAATAAAAAATTTCACTTCTACTTTATTTTCCTCTTCTTTTACAAATGTAGGAGACTGTTCATTCTTTTGTCCATGCTCATTATCCACAGTTTTATCCACATCACTTGTAGATTTATCCACATTACTGTGGATATCATTATTCATATTTTCATCTTCCTCAAAGCCAGGGCTCACAGCTAAACTATTAGAAAAATCCAAGAAACAAAGAGGTGGAAAAAGGACACACCACCAATTAGAACCTTTTCCTTTCCCAAGTGTGATTAAGATCGCTTCATACGTGCCTGCAGGATAAAGATATTGACCATATAATTTAGTAGGAAACTGAACATTGCCGAATTCTACTTTCACTGAATAGTCAAGGTTACGTGCTGCTAATTCTTGCCTTGCAATTTCCTCCACATGATCTAGTCTTGAAGTTATTGTGGATCTTGCTGCTTCTATTGACGTTAAATCTTGTACCCAATTTGTGATCTCCGCATTAACCGCATCTCGGATCGCTCTCTTTACTTCTTGATCTGTTTCTCCATCACTGTTAGCCAATATTCTTAAACGAATCGCCTCTCCTGGAATGACAAGAGGATCAGACGCCTTTGCCATTTCCTGTTTAGGAATGAATAAACTCACCACAGTAGCGAAAACAAGAATAATTAGATATACCCAAGCTATATGTTTTTGATAGAATTTATGTTTCATATAATCATACATCATATCCATCTGCCCCCTCTAGAAGGCATTATGGACAAAATAATAGAATTCTAAACACTAATTAATTGATTTGCGTTAGTACAATTCTATCTTTTCCATTTATATCAAAGATTATCTCCGTTTTGCTATTTGGGAAAGCTTTTTTCATCAAAGCTGCGACTTCTTCTCCTTGACTAGCGCCAATTTCAAAAGCGACGAGTGCTTTTTCATTTACGATTTTTGGCAAGTCGTTAGCAAATCTTCGATAAAAATCAAGACCATCTTCTCCACCAAATAAGGCGTTATGTGGTTCATGTTCACGAACGACTTCAGATAAAATATCTTCTTCACCAATTGGAATATAAGGTGGATTTGAAATTACGATATCCCATTTTTCGTTTGAAAATGGCTCTAGTAAATCTCCATGCCGAAAATCTATTTCCGCTCCTAGCGTTTCAGCATTTTTCTGAGCTATTTTTAATGCAGCTTCTGAAATATCCGATGCAGAAACTGCCAGGTGCTGCCGCTCCAGTTTCATCGTTACCGCAATCGCTCCACTGCCAGTCCCGATATCTGCACATTTTAGCTTAGAAGACGGATCAAAATATGAATCCACCCTCTCTAACACAGCGACAATTAATTCTTCTGTTTCCGGCCTAGGAATAAGCACATGCTCATTTACACTAAATTTTCTTCCGAAAAATTCTTCGTACCCGATGATATGTTGAATCGGTCGGCCTGAAATATGCTCCTTAACTGCCTGAAGGAAATGATTGTATTTAGACTCAGGTAGAACCATTCTTAATTCCGATAGGAGCCGAGCCCTGTTCCATCCTAATATCCACATTAATAACAGCTCGCCTGCATTTTCATCTCGGCCATGTTCTTTTAAAAAAGAAGAAGCCCAATTGAGGGCTTCATACACTTTTTTGTGCATCATTATTCTTCCACGCTCTCAAGTTTTTTGGATTGATCTTCAATGATTAGAGTATCAATCACTTCGTCGAGCTTACCTTCTAAAATTTGATCAAGCTTTTGAATTGTTAACCCAATGCGATGATCTGTTACACGGTTTTGCGGGAAATTGTATGTGCGAATTCGTTCGGAACGATCACCCGTCCCAACAGCAGACTTACGGTTCGCATCATATTCAGCCTGTGCTTCTTGTTGAAACATATCATAAACTCGGGCACGCAATACTTTCATGGCTTTTTCTTTATTTTTAATCTGAGATTTTTCATCCTGACAAGAAACAACAACGCCCGTCGGAATATGTGTTAAACGAACTGCTGACATAGTCGTATTTACGCTTTGCCCACCTGGTCCGCTCGAAGCAAATGTATCAACTCGGATATCTTTTTCATGAATATCTACTTCAACTTCTTCTGCTTCAGGAAGTACAGCAACTGTCGAAGTCGATGTATGAATCCTACCGCCTGATTCCGTCTCAGGAACACGCTGTACGCGATGAGCCCCATTCTCATATTTCAACTTGGAGTAGGCACCATTTCCATTGATCATAAAAATGATTTCCTTATAGCCACCAAGTCCAGTCGAATGAGCTTCAATGACATCAATTTTCCAGTTTTGCGCTTCTGCATAACGGCTGTACATACGGTATAAATCACCCGCAAATAGCGCTGCTTCATCGCCGCCTGCTGCACCACGAATTTCCATAATGACGTTTTTATCATCATTCGGATCTTTCGGTACGAGTAGGATTTTGAGCCGAGCCTCTAGCTCCTCAAGCTGATCCTCGAGTTCACCGATTTCCTCTTTTACCATTTCACGCATGTCAGCATCCAGCTTGTCTTCAAGCATTTCTTTTGCTTCCTTATATTGAGCTTGCGCATTTTTATATTCACGATATACTTCAACGGTTTCTGCAATCGCCGATTGTTCCTTTGAATAATCCCTTAACTTTGTAGAGTCGCTGACTATTTCTGGGTCGCTTAAAAGCTCGTTCAACCTTTCGTAGCGCTCTTCTACAGATTGTAATTTATCAAACATCTTTTTCACCTCATACTGTTTGCATAAGTGCACTATTATAGTATAACGTTCACTTTATCCAAAGCAAATATTTCTTGTAAAAAAGACGTCCTTATTTAATTTTTATTTTTTCAGAGCCAACGATCCATGATGGGTAGAAGGAAAGTTCAAGGGAGATCGGACCTTTGACGGAATGTAGGCTTTTAATATTGATTGCGTGTTCATATACTTGATAATCTTCGTTATCAGCAAAATTCGAAAAGCCAGATTCCGAAATTAATTCCTTTCCATTGCGATCTTTAGGTGTACTAAACATAAAATAGGAAAACTCCTCTTTTGTACGCATCTTAAAAATTAAGTCATCTCCAGAAACTGTCACTTTAGGATTAAATCGGCTTCCTTTTGGCTGTTTGATGATTTTTTCCTTTTCGATGTCTATCACTAAATTGGCCTCATCCTTATCTATTGCTTGAATTTTATTAATAGCTAAATAAAGTTCCTTTGGTTCGTTGAAATAATTACTTTGCAAGTAGACAATTTCTTCATCATCAGAAATACGTGAGCCTGTAATACCGTTTTGAATTTTACTCCATGTTTCACCCTTTTCATCTACAAGACGTAAATCATCAAAATTTAATAGTTTTTTTGTGTTTTTTGGATCCATTTTTACATGAAGCGCCACTCTTAGTGGATAGATTTCTGCATTAACAAAGGTTATTTTTTGTCCTTGAATCGTCACATCTTTGTTAATGGCAAGTTGCTTTGCTGGCTTTACTTCTTTTAGTGTAAAAGGCATTTTGAATGCCTCAGAATAACCGCTTGCCCCTACTGTTATATCTAACTGAAAATTCCTTGCTTCATAAGGCTCTTTAAAGAAATATTCAATCATTCCTTGATAAGTAGAGCTTTTATCAGGAATATGCGGCGCCCCGAAACCAAAAGACGATTGATTTAATTCCTTTCCATCTACACTTTTTATATCTACTTTTTCAATCCACATCGATTCGTATTTTTTTTCGGGTTGCAATGAATAAAACAAAACAAGCCCATTTTCATCCGCAATCGCCCCATCTATTGTTAGCTTTACTCCATTTTTTTCTTCCGAAACACCAATTTCCTGATAATATTCATTCTCGACCGCTGCAATCATTCCTTTATCATGAATAATCATCTCAACGATTCTATCCATACCAGGAATGGCCGCGATGTAAGAAGCAAATGCAGGTGATACTCGAATGGAAGTAAAGAATCCGCCAAAAATAATAACAGCTGCTGCACAGGAAAATACCCACTTTTTAATATTTGTTTTCCTCTTTTGCTTTGCTTTTTGGAATCCTGCCAGAATAGCTGCATCTATTGCTTCTACCGGAATAGTGGCATCATCATATGTACTTTTGAAATCGGCCAGTTTCTTCTCTTCTTTTTCAAACACTCGAACCCGCTCCTTTCTCTTCCAATATGTCTCGCAGCCGCTTCAATGCTTTATGTAGCCAGGTTTTAACTGTCCCTTCCGGACATTGCATCGCCTCGGCAATTTCTTTTATTTTCATATCGTTGAAGTACTTTAACGTTAGTAGCTCACGGGACCTTTCATCGAGTTTTAACATCGCATCCTTCATTTCAAGCTCATCGAATTTTTCCGACACTGCCAAGGTCTGGATTATTTCATCATCAACTACATGCCGCTTTTTCATTTTTAATTGATCATTGCAGTAATTGATCATTATTCGAAACAGCCAAGTTTTAAAAAAATGGGCGTTCCGTAATGTTCGAATATTTTTATAGGCACGAAACGTCACTTCCTGAATGGCTTCTAAAGCCTCATTGTCGTTTTTCAAAAAAGCGAGTGCCGTTTTATATAAATCCACTTTATATTCATTCATAATTTCTAAAAAGGCTTCATCATTCCCTTTTATAGCCTTTTTAACTAGTTTCTCACCAATCACCAAAATCCCCCTTTCTATATATTAGACAGTGTAGCGTGAGAAAAGTTTTAGAAAAATTAAAAATAGTCCTTGAAGATGATCAAGGACTAACTTTATGTACTCTTTATTTACCGTTTTCAATTGGTTGATGCAAATTTGCATTCGTTCCTGCAGGTACTTCGTGATGATGTCTACATCTTGCTTCATACGCTTCGGAAGCCCCAACTAAAATAATCGGGTCATCATAACAAGCAGGTTCACCATTAATAAGACGTTGAGTTCTGCTAGCGGGTGAACCGCAAACTGCACAAACTGCATGAAGCTTTGTCACTTGTTCAGCAACAGCCATGATATGAGGCATCGGACCAAATGGTTCACCTCGAAAATCTTGATCCAACCCTGCAACGATCACTCTGTGACCACTATCTGCAAGCTGCTGAGCAACCGAGATAAGTCCGTCATCAAAAAATTGAGCTTCATCGATCGCAACTACATCGATATCTGCATGTACGGTCTTTAATATTTCAGTTGAATCTTTCACTGGTTGTGCATTCACAGCTGCCCCATTATGAGAAACAACTTCATTTATACTATAGCGGTCATCTAATTGTGGTTTAAAAACCATAACACTTTGCTTTGCGAATTGTGTTCTCCTAACACGTCGAATCAATTCTTCTGACTTTCCAGAGAACATACTTCCGCAAATGACTTCAATCCATCCTGTGTGCTTAATTATATCCATGAGATGACTGCTCCTTTCAAATTTATATAATAGGCATGCTATATGAAGGTTTATGCTTCTTATGCCAGAGTAAAAAACTTTTATACGAGAGTATGGCCACTTTATACGAGTGAAAGTGTGTTTAACCGAGAGTCCAACACTCATACGACAATCGAAACTTTTTAAAAGAGAATTATCATAACATATGCGGCAATTGAATCCACTTATGCAGGAAATATGTCATTCGTGACTACTCATGCGACTAATAAATTCCCTTATTCTGGATGTCTTTATTATGAAAAATAACCTTATCGTATCATTTTGTCCCATTTCAGGCAATAAAAAAACAGGCAAGCAATTCTTGCCCGTTTTTTTCGGTTTATTACTTAAGACCGTATTTTTTATTAAAGCGGTCAACGCGGCCATCCGCAGATGCGAATTTTTGACGTCCTGTGTAGAATGGGTGGCATTCTGAGCAAATTTCAACGCTTACCTTATCTTTTACAGATCCGCTCTCAAATTCATTTCCACAAGCACATTTAACCATTACTTTTTTATATTCTGGATGAATTCCTGCTTTCATTACTTTCATCTCCTTATGCCCTGAATCATTTGCTGAAACAGAGTTATCTATCGTGATGCTTTTTGCATATTTTACTTCAAAAATACATTTTTCATTATAACAAGTGCTTATTCAAAATGCAATATTTCAATATGAAAAAATTAAGCCTTATAGTTTTTGAACATCCTCTTAGAGAATTGTTTTTCCATTCGTATTTCCTTTTGCTTCCGCAGCTGCCAACATACTGAAAAAATCTTCGTTCGTTTTGGATTGACGGAGCTTTCGTAAAAATTTCTCTGCAAAGTCCGGGGAGTCCGACATGACCTTACGAAGCTTCCAAAGCTTTTCAAGCTGTTCTCTCGGAATAAGTAGCTCCTCTTTTCTTGTTCCGGAACGCCTAATATCGATTGCAGGGAAAATTCTTCTTTCTGCAAGCGAACGGTCAAGGTGAAGCTCGAGGTTTCCGGTTCCTTTAAACTCCTCGTAAATCACATCATCCATACGAGAACCTGTGTCGACAAGAGCTGTAGCTAAAATCGTTAAACTGCCGCCTTCTTCGATATTTCTAGCTGCTCCGAAAAATCGCTTCGGACGGTGAAATGCTGCAGGATCGATACCACCTGATAGTGTTCGTCCACTCGGTGGAATTACTAAGTTATAAGCGCGGGCAAGTCTAGTAATACTATCCATCAAAATGACGACATCGCGTTTATGCTCCACTAATCGCATCGCTCGTTCTAAAACAAGTTCAGCTACTTTTATATGATTTTCTGGTACTTCATCAAACGTAGAGCTAACAACCTCTGCATTGACTGAGCGCTCGATGTCTGTAACTTCCTCAGGACGCTCATCAATTAATAGAACGATCAATTCCGCTTCCGGATGATTCGTCGTAATTGAATTTGCAATTGATTTTAAAAGCATTGTTTTCCCAGCTTTTGGAGGTGCAACAATCAATCCACGTTGCCCGAATCCGACCGGTGAAATTAAATCCATGATTCTAGTTGATAGATTCGTTGGTGTTGTCTCAAGCTTAATTTGGCGGTCAGGATAGAGAGGTGTTAAAGCAGGAAAGTGAACCCGTTCTTTTGCACTTTCAGGATCGTCGCCATTGACTGCTTCTACATGCAATAAACCGAAATAACGTTCGTTTTCTTTTGGCGGTCTTACTTTCCCCGATACTTTATCCCCATTACGTAAATCAAAACGACGGATTTGCGAAGCGGAAATATAAATATCCTCTGAACTTGCCGAATAGTTAATCGGTCTTAAAAAACCAAACCCCTCTGATTGAATGATTTCCAGAACGCCTTCCATGAAGAAGTACCCTTCACGTTCTGCCCTGACTTTGAGGATCGCAAATATCAATTCTTTCTTAGTCAATTTGCTGTAATATGAAACCTTATATTCACGGGCTAGCTCATACAATTCTTTAAGTTTCATATCTTCCAATAGTGAAATTGTTAATTCAGCCATTTCGACACCACTCTTTTTAAATTTGATCTAAAGATAAAAGTACAAGCACCTGAGTCCTATTTTTGACTATGGCTATTTAATCTCAAAGGACTACCAGGGCTAGACAAAAAAACATACTTCATAAAAATAATATTCACAATAATACATAAAATAAGATCAAGATCGTTATTCACCGGAAAAAGGAATCTATACATACCTTAGGTAGAAAAAACTCTCGTTGAAAAAACATTGATTAGGAGGAAAATAATAATACTTACAGTAAAACATTCGAAGAGTATGAAGAGGTTGAGGAAATATGGCCTCATCCATATGCCTATTTTACATGGAAATGGTAGTACTTGCAAAGGAGAGTCTAGCTTTTTTAGACTCTCCTTTAAAACTTTATTAAGAACTTTTTAATTGTTCCATTTCTTCCTCTGTCATTTTTTCACGCCAGATGGTTGCCCCAAGTCCATTTAACTTCTCAACTAAATCACTGTATCCTCGATCAATATGCTCAAGTCCCGCTACTTCTGTTATCCCTTCTGCAAGCAATCCTGCAATTACAAGAGCCGCACCCGCTCGCAAATCAGAAGCTTTTACTTTGGCACCTTGTAAATTCGATGGTCCATTTACGATAGCGGAACTGCCTTCCACTTTAATGTTAGCATTCATTCTCCGTAATTCATCTATATGTTTAAAGCGCGCGGAATAGATTGTATCTGTTACAATCGATGAACCCTCTGCCTTTGTCAACAGTACGGTAAACGGCTGCTGCAAGTCTGTCGGAAATCCAGGGTAAACAAGTGTTTTAATATCTATCGGTTTGAAATCAGTATTTTTTCCGATAAAAATCTGATCGTCCCCTGTCTCAACCGGCACTCCCATTTCACGCAGTTTAGCAGTTAGTGATTCAAGGTGATGCGGAATAACATTATCAATTAATATTCCTTCTCCAGCTGCTGCACCAAGAATCATAAATGTACCTGCTTCAATTCGATCTGGAATGATCGTGTGACGGCACCCGTCCAAACGATCAACCCCATCGATACGGATTACATCGGTTCCAGCACCTTTGATTTTAGCTCCCATATTGGTTAATAATGTAGCAACATCAATGATTTCAGGCTCTTTAGCTGCATTTTCAATGATGGTACGGCCTTTTGCCCTCACTGCTGCTAGCATAATATTAATCGTAGCGCCTACACTGACGACATCTAAATAAATTCTAGAGCCCCTAAGTTCGTCTGCACGGAGATATATGGCTCCTTGTTCATTCGTCACGGTTGCCCCTAAAGCTTCAAACCCTTTAATATGTTGATCAATTGGTCGTGGGCCTAAATGACATCCACCCGGAAGACCAATCACTGCTTTTTTAAAACGTCCAAGCATGGCTCCCATTAAATAATAAGAAGCTCTAAGTTTCTTAACTTTACCATTTGGAAGCGGCATGGAAATCATTTTACTGGGATCAACAGTCATTTCTCCATCTTGAAAAGTGACCTCTCCTCCTATTTCTTCTAGGAGTCCTTTTAATGTATGAACATCTGAAATATCCGGAAGGCCTTCTATCGTCACAGGTGATTCAGCTAATATCGTAGCAGGGATTAGTGCAACGGCGCTATTTTTTGCCCCACTCACTTTAATTGTCCCTTTTAACGGATATCCACCTGCTATTTTTAGCTTTTCCATTTTAGTCTTCCTTTCCAACTCTTTGGGTACATATTCCAAATCATATTTTTAAAAAAATCGATATTTTACATGTATTATATACGAATTTAACATAAACATGTAGAAATAAAGTAAGTTATTAACAATATTATCGAATAATATGGATTTATTGCAAGTGCGGTAATAAAAATGGGGGATGTTTACTTGGTCTCCGGTATGACAATATGATATCAACTTGGAAATCCTTCTAATTGTATAGAAACCGTCCATTAAACATGGACGGTTTCGTCATCAAAGCAAAAAGACACTAAGTCCTTATAAGTCATAATATGTAAACTTTGACTTTTGCTGTCCAGCTTCAGCACCTATCGACTAGCAAACTTCTTGCCCCTCTCTTTTGCGTAAGTCTACATCGATTCGTCCTATCGGACTCATCGTGTTTCCTTTATCTCAGTCGATGGCCCTGAAGTTTGTACGTCGATGGGCAAGACGCATTCGCTTTTCTTAATTATGCCTTTTCAGATGAACCAAATTCACGCATTTTGCCTTTTACCGTTTCTTTAATGGCATCGCGTGCAGGTCCCAAATATTTACGTGGATCATACATATCTGGATCTGCTGCTAACACTTCACGAACACGTGCTGCAGAAGCAATTTGGTTTTCAGTATTTACATTAATTTTCGCTGTTCCAAGTGAAATCGCACGTTGGATGTCTTTTGTTGGAATGCCTGTTCCGCCATGAAGAACAAGTGGTACTCCAGTTAAATTCATGACTTCTTCCATACGATCAAATCCTAGGTTAGGTTCACCTTTATAAGGACCGTGAACTGAACCTAAAGCAGGAGCGAAGCAATCTACTTTCGTTTCACGAACGAGTCGATCACACTCTTCTGGAATTGCATAAGCTGCATCAGCATCGTCAACTGACAAATCATCTTCTTGACCACCGATTCTGCCAAGTTCAGCTTCAACAGAAACACCGAACATATGTGCAAGCTCGACTACTTTCTTCGTCAATTCAATGTTCTCTTCAAGTGGATAATGAGATCCATCAATCATGACAGATGTGAAGCCAGCATAAATTGCTTTTGCACAAGCTTCAAAGCTTGATCCATGGTCTAAATGGATGGCTACAGGAACGGTTGTACCATATTCCTCCATAAGGGTTTCGACCATTTTAACGACAAACTTGAAACCACCCATATAGCGTGCAGCACCTTCTGATACACCTAGTATAACAGGAGATTTTTCTTCTTCTGCCGCTAGTATGATCGCTTGTGTAAATTCAAGATTATTTAAGTTAAATTGACCTACCGCGTATTTTCCTTCCTTCGCTTTATTAAGCATTTCGGTCATGGAAACTAAAGGCATTCTTTTTTCCTCCTCTGAGTTAAACTGCGCACTGATGTGCATGATTAATCCCTTCCTCAGGCAAGGACAGAGATATTTTTCATTTTCATCATATCAAATTCATCAATTGTTTACCAACTATGAAAATGATTTTTGTCAGAGGAAATTGAAATATAAAAAATTTTATTACTATGTGTCTAATTTTAAAGGTATGTATGTTTTAATAGTTTGACGAAGTTCAACAATGTCAAACGGTTTTGTAAAATGTGCTAAGGCTCCTAATTTCTTTGCCGCTTCGATTTTTTCTAGTTCTCCATATGCAGTCATAATAATGACACGAATGTCTGGTTTTATTTTTTTCATTTGCTGCAGTATTTCTAATCCATCCATCCCAGGTATTTTCATATCAAGTAAAACAAGATCAAGGGTATGTTTTTTGGTAATAGCAAGAGCTTGTAACCCATTTGCTGCTTGGAAAACTTGATAGCCTTCTTTTTGTAAAATTTCATTCAATAAAATACGAATTCCAAATTGGTCATCGACAATCAAAATTTTCTCCTTCATTTTATCCCCCTCTTTGCTTTCATTATAACGAACATTCCAAAAAATTAATAGAGCATTTAGATGGATTTAGTTAAATGTTTTCTCGGAGAATACAAAACAACAACTAATGTATTCTCCATCACACCCTTATTGTCCTTCCTATAAAAAACAATCTTATTTGACATAATTTAATGTTTATGTTGATTTGCATCAAGGTTCTCCTTTTTACTAGTGGTACATTAGCTCCAATTGACACGTTTTTTCCATATGAGACTACGCCTTCAGCTCTAAACAACATAGTGGAAAATCAGTAGTGAACTTTAGTGAGCTTTAATAAAAACAAATGTAAAAGTATAATAGTAAAGAGGAGTGGATAACATGCAGAAAATGTTTACGACCCAGTTAGCGGGTTTGTTCAAACGAATATTTGAAAAAGAAGAATTTAATATAGAAGATGGTGCTCGATTATTGGCACAAGCTCCTGTTGGAGAAGGTGCCATTTTTATAAAAGGTTTTAAGGAAATGGAAGGTATTTTGGCAGAAGCAATAGATGGAGCAGAACCTTTAAAAAGCGCATTGCGTTTGGAATCAGTGGATACATTAACGAACGCTGATAGAGTATTATTGATCACACGTTTTGCGGATGATATAGAAGCAATCTCAATTGGTGAAAATCTTATAGAAAAAAACATACCGTTCGTTGCGATCGCTGGTGAAAATAAGTCGGAAGGTAGAAGCTTAGCCGATTTGGCAGATGTTTTTATTCCAACGTATATAGTTAAGCCACTACTTCCAACCGAAGATGGTAGTCGTGTTGGGTTCCCTTCCTTAATGGCAGCACTTTATATTTATTTTTCATTGAAGTTTTCGATAGAAGATATTTTAGAGGAATATGAATAAGTTATTAGCTCTTAAGAAGAAAAGGAGGACGATGCCGGTTTCCCGATTGCTCGTCCTTCCCTTAAAAACTCCCTCATTTGGTCATAATTGCTGCTCGATTAAGTTCGAATTACGCAAGGCCCCCCCTCGTTTGTCACAATTCCTGATCAATTGGCCCAAACTTACATAAGTACTGATACGTTTCTTACAATTCATTATCAATGATATCTATGAAACTTATTAATAATTCCATTAAAGTAAGAGTTATACTTCCTTATATCAAGATCTCAGCTATTTTTTGAAAAATAGTAGGATCCACCATTTCCGTGCATAACATTATTGATCCACTATACAAAAAGGACCGGTATCAAAGTATACCGGCCCATTCAAATTATTGGTTATACATATGTTCAACAGACAAAGCGTTATATTTTTCAACGCATAAAATTACTTTTTATTCAAAGATGCTTCAATGAACCCGTAGAAAAGTGGATGTGGGCGCGTTGGACGTGAAGTAAATTCTGGATGGAATTGGCAGGCAACGAACCAAGGATGATCGGCAAGTTCAATGATTTCCACTAATCGTCCATCTGGACTAGTTCCTGAGAAAATAAAGCCTTCTGCTTCCATCTGTTCACGATATTCATTATTAAACTCATAACGATGGCGATGGCGTTCTTCTACTAAATCTTCTTGATAAGCCTCATATGCTTTCGTACCAGGTTGAAGCTTACAAGGATATAGTCCTAAACGCAATGTTCCGCCAAGATCCTCGACTCCTTCTTGGTTAGGTAAAAGGTCGATGATTGGATATGGTGTTTCAGGATTAATTTCAGAAGAATTTGCTGTTTCTAAACTTAGAACATTTCTAGCATATTCAACAGAAGCAAGTTGCATTCCTAAGCAGATTCCAAGGAAAGGAATCTTATTTTCACGTGCATATTTTATAGCTGCAATTTTACCTTCTATTCCTCTGTCCCCAAAACCTCCAGGAACAAGAATGCCATTAACATCGCCAAGCTCAGCTTTTGTATTTTCTTCAGAAATAAGTTCAGCATTAAGCCATTTAATTTCTATGTCTGAGTCAAATGCATATCCTGCATGCTTTAATGCTTCAACTACAGAAATATAAGCGTCCTGCAATTCAACATATTTACCAACAAGTGCAATCTTTGTTGTTTTAGAAAGACCTTGCACTTTTTCAACAAGCTGTTTCCACTCCGTCATATCTGCTTCGCGGCAGTCGAGTTTCAAATGCTCACATACAAGTTGATCTAGCTTTTGATCTTGTAATGAAAGTGGAATGGAATACAATGTACTTGCATCAGCAGCTTCAATAACGGCTTCTTTATCAATATCACAGAATAAGGCCCTTGTCCTTCATTTCTTGAGAAATTGGCATTTCCGTACGAACGACAATGACATTCGGCTGAATACCTAGACTATGAAGTTCTTTCACACTATGTTGTGTTGGCTTTGTTTTCATTTCTCCCGCAGCCTTTAAATAAGGAACGAGGGTACAATGAATGTACATGACATTTTTACGGCCAACATCATTTTTCATTTGCCTAATTGCTTCTAAAAATGGTAGAGATTCAATATCCCCAACCGTACCGCCAATTTCTGTAATGACGACATCGGCTTTTGTTTTTTCCGCAGCACGAAAGATGCGATCTTTAATTTCATTCGTAATATGAGGAATGACTTGAACCGTGCCGCCAAGATAATCGCCGCGACGTTCTTTTTTGATGACTTCTGAATATATTTTTCCAGTTGTCACGTTACTATATTTATTTAAATTAATATCTATAAAGCGCTCGTAATGCCCTAAATCTAGATCGGTCTCAGCACCATCATCTGTAACGAAAACTTCCCCATGCTGGTAAGGGCTCATCGTTCCGGGATCTACGTTAAGATACGGATCGAATTTTTGGATAGTAACCTTAATCCGCGGTTTTTTAGCAACCTGCCGAGCGATGCAGCTGTAATTCCTTTTCCTAAAGATGATACAACTCCGCCGGTTACGAAAATATATTTTGACACTACTATTTCCTCCTTTATGACATTAGTAAGCCCCTAATCAAACAACGCATATCTTTACGTTGGCACCTCTTAGTATGATCAATGTATCAACAGAAGGAGATGCTTTTCTAATGCCACAAAACCCAGCGACTCTATCTTCCCCCTGATTTCTATACGTATTGTCAAAACCTATATAGTAAAAAGTTAATAATTCCTTGATTTAAAAGGGGTTATAAGAAAAAACTTGCCACTCCCTAAATTCCGGGGATAATCCGATTAGGAAGTGACAAGTTGTTGTTCTCTCAATTATTAATTAATTATAATACAGATTCTCTGTCGGGTATACCGGGTCATTGGTGATATCGATGCCAAGTTTTTTCAGGGTCTGTTCGTTTTCTGTGTTCAAAATGACCGTAGAATGAGCTTGTGCGGTTTTTAAATTCGGCAGTTGCTGATAAGCGAGCTGAGCAGTAGGATTGGTGACCGCACTGATTGCCAATGCAATCAACAATTCGTTTGCACTTAATGTCGGTACTCTACTGTTTAGATCATCGGTTTTTAAACGCTGGATGGTTTGCAAAATCATCGGTGCTAAAAGATCAATTTCATCCGCTACATTAGCCAATAACTTCAACCCATTCAGAATCGCCGCTGCCGAAGCATCCATTAGTTTTGTGGTTCGACCAGTAATGATCTCGCCGTTTGGCAGTTCGATCGCAATCACTGCCTGAAGATTCGTGCTGCCGATCCTATCCTGCACCGTGATTGCATAGTCGCGTGCTGGCAATACGGGTACCCGATCTTCTTTTTTCAAGTCGATTTCTTCCAAAATCACTTGCATACGCCGAAGAGTATCTTCATCTGCCAATCCTTTTTTATAGTCGTTTTCTACAGCGAAACTGCGCCGAATGATTTCTTGCTTTGCAGCTTCCCGTACGACTTGATCATCTATAATACCCGACTTAAGGCGATTGACACCCATATCGGTCGGCGATTGATAAACAGATTCTTTACCCGTGATTTTTTCAATAATCCGTTTGATGACTGGGAACGTTTCGATATCGCGATTGTAATTGACCGCCACTTCTCCATAAGCTTCATAGTGGTAGTTGTCGATCATATTTACGTCTTTTAAATCCACAGTAGCGGCTTCATAAGCAATATTCACCGGATGCTTCAATGGTAAGTTCCAAACGGGAAAAGTTTCAAACTTTGCGTAGCCTATTTTGTTTCCTAGTTCATGTTCGTGGTACATTTGGTTTAAACAAGTCGCGAGTTTTCCGCTTGCCGGACCTGGCCCTGTTACCACTATGATCGGCTTTGACGTTTCAATATAAGGGTTCTTTGCAAATCCTTCCTCGCCGAGGATCGCTTCCACATTCGTCGGATAACCTTCAATCGCGCGATGAGTGTAAACGTTGATACCGTTCCGTTCCAGCTTCGCCATGAATACTTTGGCATTCGGTTGCTCTTGGTAACGTGTAATCAAGACACTGTTAACAGATATGCCGTATCCGCGATATTCATCGATCAAGCGCAAAACATCTTGGTCATAAGTAATGCCATAATCTTCGCGTATTTTGTTCCGTTCAATGTCACTTGCATACACACAGATAATGATCTCCGCTTTTTCCTTCAGTGTTGCCAACAACTTCAACTTTGCATCTTCATCAAATCCCGGCAAAACACGCTTGGCATGTTTGTCGCCGATCAATTTGCCGCCGAACTCCAAGTAAAGCTTATCATAGTGTTGTACCCGTTCAAGGATATAGGAAGATTGTTCTTTCAAGTATTTCTCTGAATCAAATCCAACTTTTTTCATCTTTCTTCCGCTCACTTTCGAATGTGAATAACAAATTCTCCATCTTATGTATGATACACTATAGTTCCCTCTTTGCACGAAAGAACTCTTTATTAGTATCTTTATCGGAAACTCATTTTCCTCTTTGCTAACATTACATCTATATTGGCTATTAAAGCCATATTTTCACCTCAGATAGTCAAATCATTTTGATTGCATTTTTAATATACTTTTTCAAAAGTTCTTGAAAAACAGTTGTAATGAGATGTAAAAAACGATGACCCAGCTAATGATGGCAATACTCGGGATTCATCTTAGCCGATTAACACGCCAGCGTTAGTAAAGCAAAGATACATGACTAATTACCCCCCTTTGGTCACATAAACATAGTTGTAAAATCGTGGCTTATTTTGATTATGTTAAGAAGTCCATAAAAAATGCCCTTTGTAAAAAGGCATCTCAAAATTTTATACTTGTACCTCAATGTTAAGGCATCGTTTTTTTAGTTCCGTAATAAATTCAAACACATCTACCTTTGAACGAAAAACCATTGGATAATCGCACCCCCGTATAATTATTATACGGGTTATTTTGACATTTCATATGATTCCTCAATTTGTAGATTCCTAAGAAAAAAATAAAAAAAGCCCCCACTACAAAAGTAAGGGAGCGTGAAATCATTATTCTTCAGTCCTTTTTCAAGGAGCCCAAATAAAATTCTACATACTCACGGAATGTAAGTCAAGAGGATTATTCTTCTTCCTCATCCTCTTCTTCTTCGAGGTCTTCATCTTCATCATCTAAATCAAGATCTTCCTCTTCTTCTTCTATTTCATAATCATCTTCTATTATTTCATCATCTTCGAAGTCTTCTTCTTCTTCTTCTTCTTCACGCAATGCTTCAAGACTCTCATCTTCATCATCTAGATCATCATCAGTATCATCGAAATCTTCGTCTTCATCGAGATCATATTCAAGATCTTCATCTTCAAGATCCAAATCATCATCCAATGCCGCTTTAGCCTTTTTCTTCTTCTTCGTTTTTACAGGAGCGATAATTTCCTCATCGATCTGATCAATCGGATACCACTCACGTAAACCCCAACGATTCTCTCCAAGTGTTAAAAAGCGGCCATCCACATTCAAATCTGTATAAAATTGTAGCATCCGCTGAATTTTCTCTTGTTCTGTCAGTTCAAGATAATTTGCAATTTCTTCTACGAGATCTTTAAATAAAATTGCTTCTCTTTTCTCTTCAAAAATATGTTGAGCAATTTCAATGAAAGACATTTCTTTTAATTCTTCTTTGGACAATTGCAATAAATTCAAAAACCGCACATCCCTTCACTCTAATTACTAAATAATATGCGCTTTATTTACTTATTATCGTAAAATAATAAGCGCTAGAGCTAGACATAATATGCCTAGTTTAAAAATGATAAGTCCATAAACTAAAAATCCATACTCACCATTATAAACAAATTGTTTTCATTTATGCCACTGTTTTTGCCAATTATTAAATGTTTTTATATATTCATCCTTCAACTAAAGAAAAAACATAGAAATTTTGAATAGAAAACTTATTGTTTCAAGTAAATTTACTTCTTTTACTTGGGATTGTACTACCTTTACAAAACATTAGATTTGTTGAAGGGTTTATGAACTCATTGTGTAATTTCAAGGTTTAGACTTGTGAGGGATCATTCACCCACACTGTCCTTTTACATATTCCTACGGTACTTGCCGCCGACTGCATAAAGGGCATTTGTAATTTGTCCAAGACTAGCCACTTTTGTTGTTTCCATTAGTTCTGCAAATATATTTCCTCCAGTAATGGCCGTTTCTTTTAATCTGGCAAGTGCCTGCTCCACCTTATCTTTATGTTTATGTTGGAACGATGTTAAGTTTCGAATTTGCGTTTCTTTTTCTTCTTTTGACGCACGGGCAAGTTGGATGTCGTTCATTTCTTCTTCTGTCGGTGGATTCGGATTCAAATACGTATTGACTCCAATGATTGGTAGTTTTCCTGAATGCTTTAGCATTTCGTAATACATGGATTCTTCTTGAATTTTCCCGCGCTGATACTGAGTTTCCATAGAGCCTAATACTCCACCACGGTCGTTTAGTCGCTCAAACTCTTGTAAAACGGCTTCTTCAACCAAATCCGTCAGTTCTTCAATGATAAAAGAACCTTGAAGAGGATTTTCATTTTTTGATAAGCCATGCTCTTTCGTTATGATCATTTGTATTGCCATAGCGCGACGGACTGACTCTTCAGTCGGAGTCGTTATCGCCTCATCGTACGCATTTGTATGAAGAGAATTACAATTGTCCTGGAGGGCCATCAACGCTTGTAATGTTGTACGGATGTCGTTAAAATCGATTTCTTGAGCATGCAGAGACCGCCCAGATGTTTGAATATGATATTTCAACTTTTGACTACGTTCATCCCCTCCATATTTATTACGCATAACCGACGCCCAAATTCGTCTTGCCACTCTGCCAATTACTGTATATTCGGGGTCTAAACCGTTTGAAAAAAAGAATGAAAGATTCGGAGCAAAATCATTAATATTCATTCCTCGACTCAAATAATACTCCAAATACGTGAAGCCATTAGCAAGGGTAAATGCCAACTTTGATATCGGATTAGCCCCTGCTTCTGCAATATGGTAGCCAGAAATCGAAACGGAATAGTAATTCCGGATCTTATGATCAATAAAATATTGCTGGATGTCCCCCATCATGCGCAAAGCAAATTCGGTTGAAAAAATACATGTATTCTGTCCTTGATCTTCTTTTAAAATATCAGCCTGTACCGTTCCTCTAACTGTTTCTAAAGTTCGAGCCTTTACTTTTTCATATTCTTCGTCTGTAATCGTTCTGCCTAGTTCTTTCGATTTCATTTCGGCTTGCTGGACAATGGCTGTATTTAAAAACATCGCTAATATAATCGGTGCTGGCCCATTGATCGTCATCGATACAGACGTTGTTGGTGAGCAGAGATCGAAGCCTGCATACAGTTTATTCATATCATCCAGTGTACAAATACTGACGCCACTTTCCCCTACTTTTCCATAAATATCCGGCCGATAATCCGGATCTTCCCCATACAAAGTAACGGAGTCAAAAGCAGTGCTCAATCGCTTTGCTTCATCATCTTTCGATAAAAAATGAAAACGGCGATTTGTTCGTTCAGGAGTTCCTTCCCCTGCAAATTGTCGTTTCGGATCTTCTCCTTGACGTTTAAAAGGAAATACACCTGCAGTAAAAGGGAACGCCCCCGGAACATTTTCCTTATACACAAATCTTAATATTTCTCCGTAGTCTTCGAATTTCGGAAGGGAGACTTTTGGTATAGAAAGTCCAGACAATGTATGAACTTTTAACTCGGTTGTGATTTCACGATTGCGAATGATAGTGGTGAACCGATCGGCTGCGTATTTTTCTTTTGTTGTCTCCCACTCTTCTAGAATTTTAATTGAAGTCGGAGTAAGTTGAGCTTTTGTTGTTTCTTTTACATTTATAAGTTCCTCTATTACATTAGGGGTCACTTCACTCTCTTTTGTCGCTACAATCGCTCCTTCAAGCTGAAACAGCTTGCGCGCTAGTTTTACTTGCTCTTCCGATTGTTTGTGATAATTGCGGACGGATTCGACAATTTCACGCAAATAATATTGACGATTAATCGGTATGATTACGTCCCTTTTTTCACTAACTTCTATCGGCTTTCTGGAAAAATTCCATTTCGAACCGGTTTTTTCATTTATCTTTTCAATCAATGCTGCAAACAAAGCATTCGTACCTGGGTCGTTAAATTGGCTAGCGATTGTACCGTACACAGGCATCGTTTCGAGTTGATGATCAAATAATATATGGCTACGCTGGTATTGCTTTCGAACCTGATTTCTAGCATCCTCTGAACCTTTTCGCTCAAATTTATTAATGACAATAAGATCGGCATAATCAATCATGTCGATTTTTTCAAGCTGTGAAGGAGCTCCAAATTCACTTGTCATGACGTACATTGAAATGTCGCTAACATTAATTATTTCCGCATCCCCTTGACCAATCCCACTCGTTTCAACAATAACAAGGTCTACCCCGGCCGCTTTCACGATATGAACGGCATCCTGGATCGCATTGGAAACCTCACTTCTAGAACCACGGGTTGCTAAGCTTCTCATATAAACATTTGGTGAAAAGATGGCGTTCATTCTGATTCGATCACCCAAAAGTGCTCCACCTGTTTTTTGTTTTGTCGGATCTACGGATAGAATCGCGACTTTTTTGTCCGGAAACTCATTTACAAAACGACGGATGATTTCATCTGTGAGTGAGCTTTTTCCTGCTCCGCCCGTACCTGTAATTCCAAGTACAGGAGCATTTCCTGGCTTTATATTTTCAAATATATTCGTGAGAGCTTCTTTATTGTTTTCAATAACGGTAATAAGTTTAGCGGCTGCTTGCATATTACCATCGATCAGTTTTTCAACTTCACTTTCCAGCATTGGAATGGGTGTTTCCGTATCACATTCCTTAAGCATTATATTGATCATGCCTTGTAGACCGTGGGTACGCCCGTCCTCAGGAGAAAAAATCCTTGCGATCCCATAATCGTGAAGTTCCTTTATTTCACGTGGAATGATGACTCCGCCTCCACCGCCATAAATTCTGATATGTTGAGTACCTTTTTCAACAAGTAAATCATGCATATATTTAAAATATTCAACATGGCCACCTTGATAAGAAGAAATAGCAATCCCTTGTACATCCTCTTGTATCGCTGCATTGACCACTTCTTCGACAGAACGATTATGACCGAGGTGGATCACTTCTGCACCACTCGCCTGTAAAATTCTCCTCATAATATTGATGGAGGCATCATGGCCGTCGAATAAACTGGATGCTGTTATGAATCGGATATGATTCTTCGGTCTGTAAACATCAGTCGTCACGTTACCCCTCCTATTTCGTTTGGTAGCCTTTAATCCCCGAAAATAGTAAGTCGATTTGAAGCGTAATATAGTCCTCGATAGAATAATTTTTTTTAAAAGCCCAACGTCGGAATCCCCACATTTGCCCTTGAACAAAGATATTATGCGCGAGTAAATGTTGATGTTCTTTTCCAATATCTAACTCGCCATTTTCCACACAACGATTGATCAATCGTTCAAACATCGAGACCATTTCCAGCTCTTTTTTCAAAACATAGGGAATCGCTTCTTGAGAAAGTGCCTTCGCCTCTTGGTACATGACGAGCACTTCATCCTGCATATCGTCGATTAGCTTAAAATAATGTCTGATTCCAAGTTTAAGACTTTCAAGCGTTCCTTGGCCGAGGTCGATGCTGCTTAATCGTTTGCTCACCTCATCGTAAATACTGTCGCAAACAAGATAGAGAACATCTTCTTTCGTTCTGATATATTCATATAATGTTCCAATACTGAACCCTGACGCTTTGGCAATTTCTCTTGTTGTTGTTCGATGGAAGCCCTTCTCTTTAAAAAGTGAGACCGCCCCGTGAATCATTTGATCACGACGTTTTTTAATAAGGTTTTCGTCTTTTACGGATGCATGAACCTCTCGTTTCTGCTCCAATTCCGCTTTCACCCACTTTCTATTTTGAATGTGCTAGATTCATTAGAATTACAAAACGACTATTTCGTTAACATTCGAGAAATAACGAGACGTTGAATCTCTTGAGTACCTTCATAAATCTGAGTAATTTTCGCATCTCTCATATAACGCTCTACCGGATAATCCTTCGTATATCCATACCCTCCAAATATTTGGACTGCTTCTATCGTCACTTTCATTGCCGTGTCTCCCGCCATTAGCTTAGACATTGCAGATTCTTTTCCGTATGGTAGACCCGCTGATTCCAGCCATGCTGCTTGATATGTGAGGAGGCGTGATGCTTCAATCGATGTCGCCATATCAGCAAGCTTGAAAGAGATTCCTTGATTTTCGACAATTGGTTTTCCGAATTGCTTTCTCTCTTTTGCGTAAGCTATTGCAGCATCTAGCGCTCCTTGGGCGATCCCAACCGCTTGGGCAGCAATTCCGTTTCGACCACCATCAAGTGTCATCATCGCAATTTTGAAACCTTGCCCCACTTCGCCGAGAACATTTTTAACAGGTACTTTGCAATCTTCAAAAATGATTTCAGTAGTCGGTGATGAGCGAATGCCCAGTTTTTTCTCCTTTTTCCCCACAGCAAAGCCTTCAAAATCTTTTTCAATAATAAATGCCGTTGTACTTCGGTTGTCATTCGGATTGGTTAGGGCAAAAACAATATAAATGTCCGCAATTCCACCATTTGTGATGAAAATTTTCGATCCGTTTAATATATAATTGTCACCATCCAGACGAGCCGTACTTTTCATCCCGCCTGCATCAGAGCCAGATCCAGGTTCAGTAAGTCCGTAAGCACCTATTTTTGATCCTTCAGCCAGTGGTCGTAAATATGTTTGTTTCTGTTCTTCCGTTCCAAATTTAAATAATGGCCAACAGGCGAGTGATGTGTGAGCAGAAAGTGTAACACCTGTTGATGCACACACCCGTGAAAGCTCTTCTACCGCGATACAGTACGCCAAATAGTCGCTCCCTATTCCACCGTACTCCTCCGGCCAAGGTATTCCCGTCAATCCAAGTTCAGCCATTTTTTTAAATATCTCCATATCAAAGCGCTCTTCTTCATCTCTCTCTGCTGCAGTTGGCGCAACTTCATTCTCAGCAAAATCCCGGACCATCTTACGAATCATTTCATGCTCTTCACTTAGTCGAAAATTCATCCCTTTTTCCTCCTAACCCGTCCCTATGGGGACTGTCCCCATAGGGGCGGGTTCACTTTTTTAGTAGATGTTTTGCAATGACAATACGTTGAATTTCGCTTGTGCCTTCATATATTTCGGTGATTTTGGCATCGCGAAAATAACGTTCGACCGGGTAGTCCTTCGTGTAGCCGTAGCCGCCAAACACTTGGAGAGCTTCTGTTGCCACTTCAACGGCAGTTTTAGAAGTGAACAGCTTTGCCATGGAGGCTTCTTTTCCGCATGGGATTCCTCTTTGCCACAAATCGGCAGCTCGATAGACTAAGAGACGTGAACTTTCAACAGCTGCCGCCATGTCTGATAATTTAAAGGCAATTCCTTGTTGTTCAGCGATAGGCTTTCCGAATTGTTTACGTTCACCAGCATATTTAATTGCCGCTTCAAAAGCGGCCTCTGCAATCCCTAACGCTTGAGCCGCAATTCCAATTCGACCAATATTTAAATTGGAAAGCGCAATTTTGAAGCCTTTCCCTTCTTCGCCAAGCCTATTTTCGACCGGCACTAAAGCATCCTCAAACGTTATTTGCACTGTTCTTGAGCCATGGAGTCCCATTTTTTTTTCATCTTTTCCTATGATTAAACCCGGCGTATCCTTCTCCACGATAAAAGCGGTCATCCCTCTGCTGCCCGCATTCGGATCCGTTAAGGCAAATACAATATAAAGGTCGGCTTCTCCGCCATTCGAAACAAAGGCTTTCGTTCCATTTAGTTTGTAGTGATCATCAACTCGGGTCGCACGAGTTTGAATATTAGCAGCATCCGATCCTGCATTTGGTTCTGTAAGCGAAAATGCTCCTAAATATTCTCCTTTTGCAAGCTTCGTTACATATTTTTGTTTTTGATCTTCCGTTCCAAAGTAAACAATCGGATTTGTACCGACGGAAGTATGGACAGATAAAATGACCCCCATAGTCGCACTAATCTTAGAAATTTCGTGTATAGCGATAATATAAGAAGTAAAATCCATTTCCGAACCACCATATGTTTCAGGAACGGTAATTCCCATTAATCCGAGTGGCCCCATCTTTTTTAAAGCTTCACGTGGAAATTCACCAGCTTCCATTTTTTCAATACATGGTGTAATTTCCTTTACCGCAAAATCACGAACCATATTCCTCATCATCAACTGTTCATCGGTAAATTGGAATCTCATAGTGGACCTCCTAAAATTAAGGAATCAGCCGTATTCGTAAATACCGCGTCCAGTCTTTTTACCAAGCCTACCTGCCTTCACGTATTTTCGTAAAAGTGGACATGGTCGATATTTATCGTCGCCAAAGCCATCATGCAACGTTTCCATAATATAGAGGCATGTATCGAGTCCAATAACGTCAGCTAATGTAAGAGGCCCCATTGGGTGATTCATCCCAAGCTTCATCACTTCATCAATCGCTTCCTTCGTTGCTACACCTTCATAAAGAGTAAAGATAGCCTCGTTGATCATAGGCATAAGGACACGATTCGAAACAAATCCTGGAAAATCATTCACTTCAACAGGTACTTTCCCAAGAGCTTTCGCCATAGCTTCAACCACTTCATATACTTCATCATCTGTGGCAAGCCCTCGAATAATTTCTACCAATCTCATAACTGGTACAGGATTCATAAAGTGCATGCCGATCACTCTTTCCGGTCGATTTGTTGCGGCAGCGATTTCTGTAATCGGGAGTGAAGATGTGTTGGAGGCGAGGATCGCATGTTGCGGAGCAATCTCATCTAACTTAGAGAAAATCTCTTTTTTTATCCCCATATTTTCGGTTGCAGCCTCAATGATGATATCCACGTTATTTGCATCGATTACATCAGTGGAACTGTATAAGTTTTCCATTACATTTTCTTTCTCTATTTCTGTCATTCTTCCTTTTGTAACTTGGCGGTTTAAATTTTGCTCGATTATCTTGAAACCTTTTTCCACAAGTTCATCCGCCAAGTCATTCAAGTACACTTTGTATCCTGCCGCTGCACATACTTGGGCAATCCCTGAGCCCATTTGCCCAGCACCGACGACCATCACTGTTTTGATATCCATATTATGATTCCACCACCTGTGCAACTTCGATTAGAACCGCATCACCTTGACCGCCGCCTGAACATATCGACGCTATTCCTAGTCCACCTCCACGTCGTCTCAATTCGTATGCCAAAGTTAAAATAATCCTCGCTCCACTAGCTCCGATTGGATGCCCAAGCGCGATTGCACCACCGTTTACATTCACTTTTTCGGATAGGAGATTAGCAATTTTATTACTTGTAAGAGCTACAGCTGCAAAAGCTTCATTGATTTCAAATAGATCAATGTCCTCTAAAGTTTTTCCGTATTTATTTAAAAGTTTATTGATGACAATTCCAGGAGTTTGTGGGAAATCCTTCGCTTTTACTGCCACTTCTGCATGCCCGAGAATGTAAGCAAGTGGCTGCTTCCCTTCCTTTTTGGCACGTTCTTCACTCATTAATACAAGTGCCGCTGCACCATCGTTTACTCCAGGGGCGTTTCCAGCCGTGATCGTTCCATCTTTGTCGAAGACAGGCCTGAGCTTTGCCAATTTATCTAGCGTCGTATCCTTGCGCGGTGCCTCGTCATCCTTTATGACTAGAGGATCGCCTTTTCGCTGTGGAATTTCTACTTCAACAATTTCCTCGGCTAACCTCCCTAACTCGATTGCTTTTACGGCTCTTTCGTGGCTCCTAAATGCCCATTCATCTTGCTCTTCCCTCGTAATCTCAAATTCTCTTGCCGTCTGATTTCCGTACGTTCCCATATGCACACCTGCAAACGAACAAGTGAGACCATCATGAGTAAGTAAATCGACTAATGCAGCATCGCCCATTTTGTATCCCCATCTTGCGTTCGGCAACATATAGGGAGCATTTGACATGGATTCCATTCCACCAGCTACAATCAGTTCTTCTTCTCCTAATCGAATGATTTGATCCGCAAGTGTGACAGCTCTCATTCCTGAGGCACAAACTTTATTAATCGTTTCTGTTTTTACATTCCAAGGGATTCCGGCCTCCCAAGCAGTCTGTCTTGATGGCAATTGCCCCTGCCCGCCTTGTAAAACAGTTCCAAGTATGACCTCCTGCACCTCTTCAGGTCTCACATTGGCTCTCTCCATTGCCTCTCTTACTGCAATCCCACCTAGTTCTGAAGCTGTTAATGAACTAAGAGCTCCTCCAAATTTTCCAAAAGGAGTCCGTGCACCAGCAAGAATAACTGTTTTCGCCATAAACGATTCTCTCCTTTTTTAAAAAAATTAGTAAACGCTTACAATACCTTCGACTGAACGCTCGCTCAATTTCATTTTTTAAATAAGCGCTTCAAATAATATTGAAGCGCTTATGTTTTATGAAACAAGATCTGCTTCTTCTCCAAAGACTGCTTTCTCCAACAGCTCTGCTACATCATACGTTTTCACCGTGTCTTCTACTTCCTTCGCTTTCGTACCATCTGAGAGCATCGTCAAACAATAAGGACATCCTGAACTGATGATTGAAGGATTGAGGGCAAGGGCTTGTTCTGTTCTAGCTACATTCACACGCTGACCTATATCCTCCTCCATCCACATTAGTCCTCCCCCAGCTCCACAGCACATGGCATTTTCGCGATTACGCTTGATTTCTACGAGTGTTACGCCAGGAATGGATTTAAGGATTTCTCTCGGTGGATCATACACATCGTTATAACGTCCTAGATAGCAAGAGTCATGGAATGTAATTGTTTCTTTTACAGCATATCGCGGATGTAAACGACCTTCTTTAACAAGTTGATCAAGGAGCTCTGTATGATGATATACCTCCGCTTTGAATCCAAAATCAGGGTATTCATTTTTAAAAATATTATATGCGTGCGGATCGATCGTTACGATTTTCTTCACGTCATTTTTTTCGAACTCAGCAATATTGGCAGTTGCAAGTTCTTGGAATAAAAATTCATTTCCAAGACGACGTGGTGTATCACCCGAATTTTTTTCCTTATTTCCAAGAATGGCAAAGGTAACCCCAGCTTCGTTTAACAATTTTGCAAAGGAAAGAGCAATTTTTTGACTACGATTATCAAAAGCCCCCATCGAACCAACCCAGAATAAATATTCGAAGTCTTCTCCTGCTTTTTTCAATTCTTTAATAGTTGGTACAAATACATCTTCGTGAGCCTCCCGCCAATTTTCTTTTTCCTTGCGGTTCAGACCCCATGGATTTCCTTGTCGCTCAATGTTTTGCATCGCTCGCTGTGCATCGGGGTTCATTTTTCCTTCAGTTAGAACAAGATAGCGGCGCATATCAATGATGTGACTGACATGTTTATTCATCACTGGACATTGGTCTTCACAGTTACGACATGTTGTACAAGCCCATAATTCCTCTTCCGTAATAATTTCACCTATCATGCTAGGCTCATAGTTTAGAGTAGCAGCCGTTTCTTCTGCTCCCTGACCTTTAGCCGCTTTTGCGATTTTGTTCCCGACAGTTCCTCCAAAAGCAAAAGTAGGAACCCATGGTTGCTTTTGAGTGACAGCCGCCCCGTAGTTCGTTAGATGATCACGAAGCTTCGTCATAATATCCATCGGGGAAAGCATTTTTCCTGTTCCTGATGCCGGGCACATATTCGTACAGCGGCCACATTCGACACAAGCGTATAAATCAACGAGCTGGAGATCGGTAAATTCATTAATTTTCCCAACACCAAAGCTTTCTTGTTTTTCATCTTCAAAGTCAATTGGCGCGAGTTTCTTCCCACTATCTAGTGGTTCAAGATATACATTGGCAGGGCCCGCAATTAAATGAGCGTGCTTTGATTGAGGTACATAGACAAGAAAAGCGAGTAACAAAAACAAATGGACCCACCAGAAAATATAAAATACAACTGCCGCAGCTATCGGGCTCATCCAACCGAAAAGAGACGCAATAGCGGAAGCGACAGGCTCAGTCCATGTTAATGATTCTTCTTGCCAAATGAGGGACATGCCATTTCCGAACAAAACTGATAGCATAAGCCCACCGATAAAAATTAGAACAAGACTAGGGTAAAATCCACGTTTTAAACGGGCTAATTTTTCAATATAACGTCTATAAAAAGCCCATACGACCGCTATTAGAATAAGAAGAGTAACTAATTCTTGGAAAAATTTAAAACCTGGATAAAGAGGACCGAGAGGAAGGTGAGAACTTGGTGCTAGGCCTTTCCAAATGAAGTCAATCGCACCAAACTGAACAAGGATAAATCCGTAAAAAAACATGACATGAATCAAACCGCTTTTTTTATCTTTAAGGAGTTTCTTTTGACCAAACACATTGATCCAAATATTACTTAAACGCGCTTTAACATCATTATGAAACTCTGCTTTTTTTCCTAGTTTAATATAAGTAATTCGTGTTCTGACAACATACACGAATAAGGAAATGGCGTAAGCGGTTACAAACAGAAACGCTAGCCAATTTAGCCAAAATAACATCTCAATAATCGCACTCCCTTCCAGCGTAATCCGAACTTTTATTACCTCCATTATATAATGAATGAGCATTCAGTCAAGACTGAAATTACTCTAATAATGTATATGAAAAAAGTTCTGGGAATTATCCCAGAACTTTCATAGATTACAATTTAAATTGGCTAACGTGGCTATTGAGTTGTTCTGCTAAAGCTGCGAGATCTTCCGCACCTCTTGCGATTTCTTCCATGGAACTGCTTGATTGCTGTGCGGATGCTGCAGCCTGTTCGACTCCAGCTGCTGCCTCTTCAGCTACGGCTGCCACTTCCTCGATTGATTTATTCATTTCTCCGCTGTTTTCGGTCAATTCTTTTAGATTTGTAGAAATATTTTGCGCCTTGCTAACCATATTCGTAACAGATTCATTGATGTTTCCAAATGTTTTTCCTGTTACCCTAATTTGATTTGTTCCATTTTCAACTTCTTCATAGCTAGACTGCAATGAAACGACGGCCTCATTGGACCCATGAATAATGCGCTCTACAATATTTGTAATCTCACTCACCGAATCCGAAACTTGCTCTGCTAGCTTTCGGACTTCAGTAGCCACAACGGCAAATCCCTTCCCTTGTTCGCCTGCTCTTGCTGCTTCAATAGCCGCATTTAACGATAAAAGATTCGTCTGTGCCGCGATTTCCTGAATGACATGAACGAGCTGGGAAATTTCTTTCGTTTGTGTATTTAAACCTTGTACATTTTCCACTGCGGTCGTGACTTTTTGATGGATATGTTCCATTTGTTTAACAGATTCATCCATCAAAATTCTTCCTTCTTCTGTCATTGCCAATACATCATCGGAAGTATTTACAATATCTTCTCCATGCTTATTCGCTTCCACGATTTTAAGATTAAAATTCTCCATCATTTCCGTAAGTTCTCCAGCACTATGAGCTTGAGATTCAGCACCGGATGATAGCTCTTGCATGGTGGAAGCAATCTGTTCCCCGCCCTCTCTTACTTCATTGGCGGATTGAGTGAATTCTTCACTTTGACTTGTAATGGTTTCCGATGCAGTTGATACATTTTGGATCATTTCCTTTAGACTGCTTTGCAACTGATTCATAGCATTTGCCAGTTTTCCAACCTCATCCTTAGATTTTACTTGAAGGAACGCTTGGCTCAGATAACCTTTCGAAAGGTGCTCCATATGCTCAGATACTTGATTGATTGGCTTTGAAATACTTGATGAAAACACCCAAATGATAAGTATGCCGATTACTAATGCGACACCTATCACAAGCATTACAAGATTTAGTATTTCTTTTGCAGGCTTGTTGAAATCCATCATGTATGTACTTGCACTTACTGTCCAATTCCAATATGGATCTGTTTTCGAAAAGGCTACTTTAGGCATATCTTGATTCGGATTACTTGGTAATGACCAACTATAGTAGGTCAAACCACCACCGTTATTTCCAACTTCAATCAATTCTTGAATAAACTTTACACCATTAACATCTTCAGAATCCCAAAAATTTTGACCTTCTGTATTTGGAGAGGCAATGTCTACTCCATTTTTATCAGTGACGAACATATAGCCATTTTTACCTAAATTTAGATTAGGATTAATTGGCCTTGTTCCATCTGCATTCTTTTCTCCTAAAATAGCAACTTTAACTCTCTCCTGTGCATCCTCGAGAGAAATATTACCTTTCTCCACTTCTTTATTCAACGTATCAATCATAGAGATAGTCATTTCTACACTATTTTTCAAAATTGTTGCTCCAAGATAATCTAAACTTGAAGAGCTTTTATTATAAGCTAGTATTCCTGTAATAATTAGTGGGATTGTTAATAATAAAAACGATATTGTGATTAGTTTTAACTTTATGGAAGTTAATAATTTCAACACTGCACCTTCTCGATGTAAATTTTTTGACAGAAAAGTAGTTTACTAACTTATAAGTTAATCCATCGATCCGAATTAATAAGGGATAAATCAATATGTACATGGTGATTAATTTGTTTATGATTTCTCAAATATTTAAGGAAAGATTTAACGTCCTTAACCGCCTCTATAAAAGAGATGTCTTTAAACTGATTAGTGCGATGATATTCCAAATACTGAATTAAGATATCTTCTCTTATAAACCCAAGATAATAAATATTAGTATGCTTATACAAGAAGTTGAAAATTCTTTCAAACGATTTTACGTTTGTAATATTATATTCTTCATCTAATTTAAATTGTGAATATAATAAATCGTACCTAGAGCATTCCTTTGTAACTGACATTTAGATCGACAACCCCTTTTATCTCTCTATAATGGAATATCCCTTCCCATTTTATTAAAGAATATTATCCCCCTTTTTCCGGAATTTCATCAGCAAAGGAAAAGTTTATTGTCTTTTTAAGAAAAGCAAAGCTTATATCGCCTATGTAAAAGCAAACGGCTGCGCTGTTCTCTCTAGACAACAATGAACTCCTACTCTATGCTTTTTAATCGCTAAAAAAGGCCATTCTAAATAGAATAGCCAAATAAAACTATCTCATATGTGAAATAGTTAACTATTTTGGCAGCCAGGCGATCATAGTTGTCTCAATAAACCTTAGACCCTTTGCTTTGCGTCCTACCCTTTCAGATAGTTTGCCTTTATCTAGGAAATTTTATCCATTCTATTTGGAGTATAAAACAAATTTCCTCAATATTCAACAATATTCTACAAACACACTTTCTATTAGATGTTAAAAGTGGAAGATATTTAATGCCTTGAAAATGCAGGTAAACTTTCCTATCATAGACTCAAGTAGACTTTTTTCAAAAAAATAAAAGGACGTGTAACATGGTTATTAAGCCTCTATTAGAACCAATGGGATCGATAGTTTATAGGATCTTAAATAATCGTATGATTTTAACCCCAAAAGAAAAGTCACATTATTTAAACCTTCTTAAAGGGTATAAAGGTGAGAAAGGTTTTAATGCTTTATTACAGAATCTTCCTAGTGACTTCCTCATAATGAATGACTTACTCCTCGAAAAAACAACACATTGTTCCAAATCGACACTTTGCTAATTTCTCAAAACACAATTTACCTTTTCGATGTAAAAAATTATGAAGGTGATTTTTATATCAAAGAAGATAAATGGTATTCAATTGCAACTGGTAAAGAAATTCAAAATCCATTGAACCAGTTATCAAGATGTACATCCTTATTTAGGCGATATCTGCAAGATTTAGGGATAAACAACTTCTCCATAAATGAATTCCTTATCTTTATCAACCCCGAGTTTACCCTATACGAAGCCCCTCGTAATCAACCAATTGTTCTTCCTACTCAGCTAAATCGATTCTTAAATAATCTAAATTCCAAAACATCAAAAATAAGTGATTATCACTTTAAGTTAGCAGAACAAATAATGTCAGATTATTTAAATCAAAATCCATATATCCAACTACCGAAGTTCGAATATAAACAATTTAAAAAAGGAGTTGCTTGTAAGATATGCTACTCCTTTTTGGCAAATTTCAATGATAAAGAATTCATTTGTAAGAATTGCGGATGCAAAGAGAGGAATGAATCTGCCATTATCCGCAACGTGAAGGAATTTAGCATTCTTTTCCCGGATAATAAAATCACAACAAACATTATTCATGAATGGTGTAATTTACAGATTTCTAAAAAGGCCATCAGAAGAATTCTAATGAAATATTTATCGGTATGCTATCATGGGAGGTATTCATACTATGTATATCCGCCACAGAATAATGAATAAATGTCCTAAGAACTAAATCAATTTTTACATAATCATAATGAAACTTTATATATGAGCAATGAAACCATTTTTCATATCCGAGTTCAAGATGGACCTTTCATTGTGACCTTCAGGCGATTTTTTTCGCGACCAAGGGCACGTTGGAACCTTCATCGTGACCTTCAGACACTTTTTTTCACCGTCAAGTGCACGATCAAACTTTCAGCGTGATCTCCAAATGCTTTTTTATCCCATGATCACGACGGTCCTTCAATTGGACAACAACAGTGGTTTTTCTCCTACGCAATCAAAATCTTTTTAACATGCCCGCTATCTCCTGCACACCTTTTCGGATTTCTGTGACTAGCAGTTCTCCATCAAGTGGCTCGCCCTGCTGACCAGAAGCGATCACAATCCCACTTCCACTACTTTTCCCGGTTGCCAATGCTCGTTCTTCACTTGCAGCTATGATTCCTTGAAGGAACGCTTCTTCTGAAATGATTCCATTTACAAAGATGCATAGGTTTATATCTGCATGATTTCGTCCTGCTGACGCAAGAACAAAAATATGCTCGTAGGCAGCAAACCAAACCAGTTCCGAGCTTTTTGCAGGTATAGCGACCGCTTTTTCTATTCCATAAAGCCCATCGGAAAAATGCATGATAAACCTATTATACCAACCAATTCCCGCTCCAGCCGCTGATGAAGCCATAACTTTTAACGGCATGGGTGAAATCAACTCGGCATGATCTTCCTTTATCTTCAAAAAAGTCTCGTCTATTTTTAGAGAGTTTATCTTCTCTTCATCCGGAAGCAAGATCATTTGCGGCTTAGGTACTATCGGATGAGGCTGAACGTCAATGTTTGTTTCATACACCTCTTGAATTCGTTGTTCCTGTAAAACATCGCCAGCTTTTCCAATCGCACTCATTTGGCCGTTGTGTAAAAGCATAAGTCGATCGCAATAAAGGCTAGCCAAATTTAAATCATGAAAAATCGATACGACGGTCAACCTACGTTCACGAGTCCATTTTTTCATTAAATCCAATAAATCTTTTTGAAACGATAAATCTAAATGATTCGTCGGCTCATCTAGTAAAAGAATTCTTGGCTCCTGAGCAAGGGCTTGCGCAAGGAAAACACGTTGACGTTCTCCACCTGAAAGCTCATGTAACAGTTTACCTTGAAAAATATCCACTCCCGTTAAAGCCATTGCTTCATCTATTATTTTTTCATCAAGATCATCAGTACGACTCAACCAGCCTCGTTGATGGGCATAGCGGCCTAACGAAACGGTTTCTCGGACTGTATAAGCAAAAACTTCTGACGATACTTGTGGCAACACCGCTGTTATTTTTGCCAGTTCCTTTGTTGAGTAGTTCTCGAGAGGCTGATTATTTATTAAAATTTCTCCTCGATCAGGTTCAAGCAAGCCGCTAATCATTTTCAACAAAGTCGTTTTTCCACTGCCATTAGGCCCTAAAATACCGAATAACTCGCCTGCCTCAACGGAAAAAGAGACGTCTTCCAAAACACTAAAACCGGGATAGCCCCCATATAAGCCGTTCACTTGAAGCATGATCTATCCCCTTCTTTCCATACGTCTTTTTACTAAAATGGCTGCAAAAGCAGGTGCTCCAATTAAGGCCGTGATGACTCCGATTGGGAGTTCTGCTGGTTGAATGATCGTCCTTGCTACTAAATCTGCCAAAATAAGAAATCCTGCCCCAACTAACATCGATAATGGCAGCAAATGCTTGTGATCTGGTCCCGAAAGCATCCGTACGAAATGTGGAATGACGAGTCCAACAAAGCCGATTGTTCCTGAAACCGCTACAGCCGCACCAGTAAGCAGAGAGCCCGCTAATAAAATTGCTAACTTTCTTCTCTCTACATTTACTCCTAGATGCTTTGCACGATCTTCACCAAATGACATCGCATTAAGTTCTCGGACATTCATCATGAGGATCAATCCACCAACGATAAAGAAAGGGAGAATGATACGGACATAACTCCAGCCGCGCATAGACACGCTACCGAGCAGCCAGCCAATAATTTGTCTTAATTCTTCTCCAGAAAGTGCAATCATTAATGACAGAACCGACCCAAGAAATGAGCTAAAGATGATTCCGGTTAAAATAATCGTCTCCACTTTCATAGAAGGCTCTATCGTTCTTGCAAAAAATAATACAAGGAAAATAGTGATGAAGGATGCCACTATACTTATGAGCGGCAGAGTAAATAGTCCAGCGAATGGCAGTGATATTTGAAAAAACAACACTACAACTGCACCGACAGAAGCTCCAGATGAGACACCTAGTGTATAGGGATCGGCGAGTGGATTTCGCAGTAGTCCTTGGAAAGCCGCTCCTGCAACCGCAAGAGAAGCTCCCACTAGACCTGCCAATATAACGCGAGGAAGGCGGATATTCATGACAATGTTTGCCATAAGATCCGCCTCATTATTTTGATGTAAATGGAAAATTTCTTTCATTAAAATAGATGCAATTTCACTAAAAGGCACGTGTACAGCGCCGATGGCGATTCCTAGAAAAATCGCCATTAGTAAAAATGCGCACGCACTCACGTATGAAACTAATTTTTTATTTCCCGAAAACGTCCGGGTAAATGGCTTTTGCAAGCTCCTCTACTCCTTCAACAATCCGCGGACCTGAACGACTTACGAGGTCCTCATTCACTAAATAAACTTGGTTTTCTTTTACGGCTGTTATATCTTTCCAAGCTGTTCGTTCTTTTATCTGATCCACAGCATTATCAACAAAACCAACGGTCGTAATAATGGTATCAGGATTCATCTGGACTACTGCTTCTTCATTAATCGGAACCCAGCCTTCCTGGTCACTCACGGCATTTTTGGCATGGATTACTTCAAGCATTTCATTCATAAATGTATTTTTTCCAGTTGTGTAAATATCTGGAGCTGGCGATACTTCAACAAATACCGTTTTTTGGTCTTCTTCTGAAATCGTAGCTGCTTGCTTTTGAATGTCATCTAATTTCGATTTCATATCTTGGATCAGTTTTTCAGCTTCAGCTGTTTTTCCAGTTGCTTTTCCGACCATTTCAATAGACGAATACACAGCGTCAAAACTTTGAGCATCATTCACAACAAGGACTGTTACACCGCTATCTTTTAGCTGCTTAAGACCAGCTTCCCACATATTGGCAGTTGATCCGTGTGCTAGAACTAGATCTGGGTTTAGAGAGAGTATTTTTTCTACATTTAATTCCATGCCTGCTACTTTCTCTTTCGAAGCTGCCTCTTCTGGATAATTATCAAGTTCGGATACTCCGACTACAGCATCCCCCTCGCCTAAAGCATAGACGATCTCTGTATTACTTGGAATAAGTGAAATAATTTTTTCAGGTTTTTTCTCAATCACAACATCTGTATCACTTGCATCTTTTATCGTAACTGGGAATACTTCCTCTGTTTGATTTGTATTTTCGTCCGCCTGTTCCGAAACAGGTTGTTTGTTGCTATCTTCATTTTTATTATTAGCTTCATTTCCGCATGCTGCTAAAAGGCCGAATAAAAGTAAAAATGCAGCAACTAAACCAAATAACTTTTTCATTTTTTACGTTCCCCCTGAAAGTTTTTTCTAAAGCTGTTTAGAGAAGTTCAAGCTCCCTGCCCGTAGACGAATATGAATCCGTACTTTTGCTACTTCCGCTAGACACAAATAAAATAAAAAACATCCCCAAAATATGGAGATGTGCGCCAACGAAAAATAAACTTGCTTCTTCTCCACCTCCCTATCCTCGTAGGTTTATTGGTGCAATGGTATCGGCAGGTCTCCTGGCTTATGGTCATCACTTACTGCCCCTTCCCATGCCTATGGCACAGTGGTTCATACAGCAAGCTCCCAATTACAGTGGCGGGACCGCGTTGGAATTTAACCAACTTCCCTTTTCAGCTTCCCTATCAAAGAAGCACCGATATCCGAGCTATGTAATTATTTATTGATTCCCATTAATTATACATCTTTTTTTCTGATCCTACATCTTTTTTATGGGCTTCTGGTCATAATAATTAAGTATACTATTTATTTTATAGCTGGAGGTTTGAAAATGGGATGGTTCATAGGCATCTTACTCGCTATATTCTTGTTCGCTGTATGGTGCTACGCCGATTTTCACCTCGGTTATTATCTGCATAAAAAACAATGGAAAAAACGCTCGTATCCATGTAGAAAAGGTCATCTTCAATTAATTACGAACGGACCGGAATTATTTGAAACATACTTTCAAGACTTAAAAGACGCTAAGTCGAGCATTCATATATTATTTTACATCGTAAAAAATGATCCTTTTAGCCAGACCTTTTGGGATGTATTAATGGATAAGGCGAGGGAAGGTGTAAAAGTTCAATTACTCCTCGACTGGTTAGGCAGCCGCCATGTTCGGAAAAAATGGATTAAAACAGCTCGTAGTTGTGGAATTGACATTGCTTTTTGTCATACACCACGTTGGCCGTTTCTTATTTTTACTCTACAACAAAGAAATCATAGAAAAATCACCATTATTGATGATTGTATAGGCTATTTAGGCGGATACAATATTGGCAAAGAATATATCGACTTGGATCCGAAGCTATCACCTTGGCGCGATTATCATATGCGTATGAGTGGCGAAGGAATTTCAGATTTACAGGATGAATTCATGGTGGACTGGGTGAGAGCTACGAAAATGTCAGAACCAGAGTATGAGAGTAAAAAAGTTATTAATGAAGATTGGCAAATGCTCCATCGCTTTTACCCATCAGAAGGAATTGCTGTGGAATATCATCTTCTTAAACTGATTGATGGTGCAAAAAAATCTATTATGATTGGGACTCCATATTTCATACCAACCGAAGCGATTATGAAATCAATCGAAACTGCATTAAAAAGAGGCGTTTCTATAACCGTTTTAGTACCGGATACGGCTGATCACCCGATCGTAAAGGAAGCATCTTTTCCTTATTTGCGTAGGCTGCTTTCCGGTGGTGGACAAGCCTACCAGTTCGAAAAAGGTTTTTTCCACGCTAAAGTGATGATTGTAGACGGAGACATTTGTGATATTGGTACTGCCAACTTTGATCGTAGAAGCATGTTATTGAACCATGAAATTAATTGCTATATCTATGATAAAACATTCATAACTGAGGTTGAACATGCTCTATATGACGATATTAGCCATTCACACAAAATGTCGTTGGAAAAACTGAATAACTTAAGCTTCGGTGTGCGGTTGAAGGAATGGATTGGGTGGGCCATTAAAGGGTTATTGTAATAGGTAAAGTGTAAGCGCCTTGCTCTTTGACGTACAAGCCCGCAGTATGCGGGTCCTTCTATGTAGGAAATGCGTTTTTTAGTCGAGGTATCTCTGTTATTCTTTTTCTTAAGCAAAAGGCGTCTCCTATTAATAAGAGACGCCTTTTCCCACTTACATTTTTTCCGGTGCTGAAACACCAACTAATGCTAGTGCATTCTTCAACGTAATTTGCACGGATTTTATTAAGGCCAACCGAGCTTTCGTTTCTTCTGGGTTTTCTTCATTTAATACTTTCTCCGCATTGTAAAAGCTATGGAAGAAGGAAGCTAACTCAAAAATATAATGGGTGATTCGATGCGGAATTCGTTTTTCTGCTGCATCCGCAATGATTTGCGGAAATTCACCGAGTTTTTTCAACAAATCAATCGACTTTTCGCTCGTCAATACGGAAAGATTTGTATTGCTCTCAACCAAAAATCCTTTTTCTTCTGCCGAACGAAGGATACTCCAAATTCGAGCATGGGCGTATTGAGCGTAGTACACAGGGTTTTCGTTCGATTCGGAAACCGCCAAATCCAAGTCAAAGTCCATATGAGTATCTGAACTTCTCATTGCAAAGAAATAACGTACAGCATCAAGTCCAACCTCTTCAATCAATTCGCGCATTGTAACTGCCTTCCCAGTCCTCTTGCTCATCTTCATTTTCTCGCCATCTTTATATAGATGAACGAGCTGGATGATTTCAACTTCAAGACGATTACGTTCGTAACCTAGTGCCTCGATTGCTGCTTTCATACGCGGAATATAACCGTGGTGATCTGCGCCCCAAATGTTAATAAGCTTATCAAAACCACGATCTAGTTTATCTAAATGATACGCAATGTCAGGTGTTAAGTATGTGTACGTTCCATCATTTTTAATGAGGACGCGGTCTTTGTCGTCGCCAAACTCAGTTGATCTAAACCAAGTAGCTCCGTCCAACTCGTAAATATGACCCCTTTCACGAAGTTGGTCTAAAGCCGGCTGAATCTTGTTATTTTCGTATAAAGAAGTTTCCGAATACCAAACATTAAAATAGACTCTAAAATTTTCCAAATCCTTCTTTAATTTTTCCATTTCGTATGCTAATCCATATTTACGGAAAAAATTAAAGCGTGTTTTTTCATCTACATTGACGTATTTATCCCCAAATTCTTCGGCAAGTTTTTCCCCAATGCCAATGATATCCTGACCGTGATACCCATCTTCTGGCATTTCTTTTTCAAGTCCAAGTGCTTGAAAATAGCGAGCTTCAACAGATAATGCCAAGTTATGGATCTGGTTTCCTGCATCATTAATGTAATATTCGCGTGATACATCGTATCCTGCTTTATCTAAAATATTGCAAAGTGAATCCCCAACTGCTGCTCCACGAGCATGTCCAAGATGAAGGTCTCCAGTAGGATTCGCAGAAACGAACTCAATTTGAACTTTTTCACCTTTTCCAGCATTTGAACGGCCGTACTCTTCTCCTTGCTCGAGAATTGTACGGATAATATCCGTTAAATAGCTGTTATCCATATAAAAATTAATAAATCCGGGACCTGCAATTTCAATTTTTTCAATCGAAGCCTTTGTCTGGTCAACGTTAGCTTGAATTTGTTCAGCTATCACCCGAGGCGCTTTTTTCGCAATACGAGCAAGCTGCATCGCCATATTTGTAGAATAATCTCCATGTGCTTTGTCCTTTGGTGTTTCGAGGATGACTTCGGGAAGCTGCTCTTCCGTTGCAAGTTCCGCTTTTAAAACAGCTGCCTTAATTTCCTTCTTTAAATTTTCTTGAATTTGCTCCACAATGTTCATAACTTGTCCTCCTTATATTCAAGATCCATTTCGTAGTATCCAGCAAGTGTGCCTTGCATAGATAAATCGTAGGCTAGACTTAATTTACCTTCTTCATGACTTAGTTTTTTTGTATCTGTCATTAAAAAAATAGTTCCTAATGTGCTTTCATGTGTACCTTGCTTTTGCTCTGATAAGCTAAAGCTTAAACGCATTTTTATAAGACCACTTCGCATAATAACAGCTTCATCTTGCAAAATTTTAACAACTGTATGGATTGTACCTTCTTCTTGAACTTCATCATATTTTAAATAAATCGTATTCCCCTTCTGATAACGAGTACCAAAAACGGTCAATTCATATGTCTCAATCTCATCATCGATCCTCACTCTTGTCGTGAGTTGGATTTTGACTGAGGTTTGTGTATCCACGGTCAAAAAACCACCTTTTATCTATAGTTAACCTTTATATTATAGGAAAATTTCATGCGGAAGTCTATTTTGCTTGTCGTGTTCTATTCATAAAATTTATTATTCCCTTTATTTATGATAGACAAATCGCTATAATTGAAGCGACAAATTTCGATAGTAGGGGATTTTAATGTTATTAGAAATGGCAATAAATTTTTGTGTTTTGTTTACATTTAGTGTGCTCTCTTACTGGCCTTTTCAAAATCGGGTTCGTTTTCATATTCCTTTTCCATCCTTGCATCCAATATTCATTGCGTTTTTTAGTGGAATTACAGGAATTGTATTAATGGGTACCTCCATTACGATTACAGATTCAATCATTATAGATGCTCGCATGGTTGTTATTGTGATATCTGGAATATTTGGTGGCCCAATTGCCCCCCTGATTAGCGGTTTAATTATTGGCGGAACACGTATTTTTATTACTGGAGTAACGACTACTTCTATTATTGCCGGTGCAGGGACTATCATTGGTGGATTAGTTATTTTTGTTTTTACAATGAGAAAGCGAATGACATTTCGCAATGCACGGTTTTATTTTTATTATTTAGTAATTCAAACGGTAGTGTTACTGGCTTGTTTAATGGATTTTTCATGGACAGCGGCTGTTCAAATCTTTTCTTTCATTATATTTTCACTTCTATCATTCTTTACTGTTCTGTTCATTTTGCGAGAGTTGGATATTCATTTTACTAAAGTAGGTTTGGCGGAAAAATTATCCGAGACTGACTTTTTAACAGGGCTTTATAATAATAGAATGTTTCAGAAAGTGACGGAATCTATTACTAAAAATGCAGATGAACCTTTTTCACTCCTTCTACTTGATATTGATCATTTTAAAAAGGTAAATGATACATTTGGGCACCCTATTGGTGACGAAGTGCTTCGTGAACTTGCATCGAGATTGCGACGTGAATCACATATTTATAATGGAATTGTTTCGAGAAATGGTGGAGAGGAATTTTCAGTGATTATTCCTCATGCTGAAAAAGAACTGGGAATGGAAGTGGCTGAAATCATACGTAAAGCAGTGGAAGATTTTCCGTTTGAAACATCTAATGGTTTAGAACTCCATATTACCATCTCAGTTGGAATAAGTACCTTCCCTAATAATGGCGATGAAATACAGAAACTTTTCAATCAATCTGATATTGCCTTGTATCATGCAAAAAATACTGGTCGAAACAAAGTGGTTCATATTGAAGAAACAGAAAAAGCTAACCTTTTATCAGTTTAACTGATGTAAGGTTAGCTTTTTTATTCACGATCAGATCCTCAAGGGCACCATCCAAGCATCATTTCTCTAATTAGTTTGCTCGCTGTATTAGCTGTTTGCTCTGAATGGTCGTAAATAGGAGCTACTTCTACGAGATCGCAGCCGACGACTTGAACATCGGAATTTGCAATTTCGTGAATGGAAGCTAATAGTTCTTTTGACGTAATTCCTCCCGCATCTACTGTGCCTGTCCCAGGAGCATGAGCTGGGTCTAGAACGTCAATATCGATTGTCACATAAACTGGACGGCCAGAAAGGGATGGTAGAACTTTTTTCAACGGCTCAAGTACTTCAAATTTTGCAATATGCATCCCGTTTTCTTTTGCCCATTCAAATTCTTCTTTCATGCCAGATCGGATTCCGAAAGAGTATATGTTTTTCGGGCCAATCAAATCTGCAGCTTTTCGAATTGGGGTAGAATGGGAAAGGGGCTCTCCCTCGTACTCCGTACGAAGATCCGTATGGGCGTCCATATGAATGATGGCTAAATTAGGATATTTTTTATACATTGCTTTTATAACTGGCCAAGAAACTAGGTGCTCTCCACCCATTCCTAGAGGGAATTTTCCTTCCTCTAATAACTTGTCAATATATTCTTCAATCATATCAAGACTTCTTTGTGCATTACCGAATGGAAGCGGAATGTCACCTGCATCAAAATATTTAACTTCAGACATTTCACGATCGAGATACGGACTGTATTCCTCAAGTCCAATCGACACTTTACGAATTTGCCCAGGACCAAAACGGGATCCAGGACGATAACTAACTGTCCAATCCATTGGCATTCCGTAAATAACAACTTGGCTCTCATCATAATTCGGGTGACTACCGATAAACACATTCCCCGAATAAGCTTCATCAAAACGCATCAATCATTCTCCTCATCTAACCTGTCCCTTTGGGGTCAGTCCCCATTTGACCTGTCCCCTTTGGACCCGTCCCCAATAAGATCGGAAACGAATTTTGGAAGGACGAAGGCAGCTTTATGCAGGTCTTTTGTGTAGTAGTTTGTTTCAATTGAATGGAAGCGGCTTTCTTCTACCGCAAGCGGGTCATAGCGCTTGGACCCTAATGTGAAGGTCCACATTCCACTTGGATAAGTTGGGATATTTGCAATATAGAGCTTTGTGATTGGGAAGATTTCCTTCACATCCTGCTGCACTTCGCGAATGAGGTCTGCTTTAAACCAAGGATTATCCGTTTGGGCTACAAAAATCCCATCTTCTTTTAAAGCCTTCGAAATTCCTGCGTAAAAACCTTTTGTAAATAAATTTACTGCAGGACCTACCGGCTCTGTCGAATCAACCATGATAACATCATACTCGTTTTCGCTCTGAGCTATTTCCATAAATCCATCGCCAACTTTTACTTCGACACGCTCATTATCCAATTCATGTGCAATAGAAGACAAATATTTCTTTGAGTATTCTATCACTTTCCCATCAATATCAACAAGAACAGCTTTTTGAACACTAGGATGTTTCATTATTTCACGTATGACCCCGCCATCACCTCCACCTACAACTAGAACACGCTCTGGATTTGGGTGTGTGAATAACGGCACATGGGCTACCATCTCATGATAAACAAATTCATCTTTTTCCGAAGTCATAACCATTCCATCTAAAAGAAGCATATTGCCCCATTCTTCTGTTTCTACCATTTCAAGCAATTGAAAATCTGTCTGTTCCGTATGTAATGTACGCTTAACTTTCATTGTGATGCCGTAATGATCAGTCTGCTTTTCTGTAAACCATAAACCTCCCATTATTCAGCCATCCTTCCATGTGCTTGAGCACAAAATTTGTTAAGTCTAGACAAGCAGCCATCGACTTGCAACTTCATGTCCATCTCTTTTGCGTAAGTCAACATCGATTCGTCCTATCAGACTTATCGTGTTTCCTTTATCTCGTCAGGGAATACGAAATCCATACGTCGATGAACAGGCGCTTCTGCTTTTCTATCTAGTTTTCCACTAACGTACATTTACAAACACAAAAATTATAGAAAAAACGACCAGCAAAGTAAAGATTCCTTTAAAAAATTCCATGAAATATGAATAAAACAACCCTTTTTCTTTCATACTGATGATAAAAGATTGCTAGATTGAGGTGATGAAAAAGTATGGAAACAGAAACGAGGGCCCAAAGAAAAAAGTGGCGAACCATTCGATTGCTGACATTTACTAGTATTTTAGCAATTGGAGCATTAGGAGCTCTTATTTTTTCATTTTTTATTTATATAAAAATATTAGGCCCACCACCACTTGCCATCCCACAATCTACTTTATATTATGCGAATGATGGATCGGTTATTGGCGAAAGCAACAGTGGCGAAAAAAGATATTGGGTATCTCTCGACGAGATTTCTCCATCTGCCATCAACGCGGCAATCGCCATTGAAGATCGTACTTTTTACAATCATTCTGGTTTTGATTTTAAAAGAATCGTCGGCGCTGTTCTAGCAAATATTAAATCGATGAATAAGGTGCAAGGCGCCAGTACGATTACACAACAATATGCTCGAAATTTATTTTTGACGATGGATAAAACATGGAAACGAAAAATTTATGAAGCCATTTATACAATACGTCTTGAGGCAAATTACAATAAAAATGAAATTTTAGAAGGCTATTTAAACACCATTAATTTTGGCCATGGTGCATACGGAATTGAGGCTGCTAGTCAATTTTATTTTGGGAAAAATGCAAGTGACTTAACTGTTGCAGAGAGCGCTATGCTGATGGGAATTCCGAAAGGGCCGGGAATTTATTCGCCACTGGTTAACTATGAAAAAGCTAAAAATAGACAGCTGCTCATTTTAAAATCAATGCAGGAAACGAAAACAATTACTGCTCAATCTGCAAGTGAAGCCGCTGAAGAAAAGTTGAATTTTACAGGGATACATCCACATCATAAAGCTGACTCCGCCCCTTATTTTTACGACGTAGTAAAAAAGGAACTTTTAACGACTGTAGGACTGGATGAAAGAGTATTAGCACTAGGTGGGTTAAAGGTATTTACCACTCTTGATCCAAGACAACAAGAGATTGCTGAAAATGCGATGAATGTAACATTTTCTGAAGAATCGGATATTCAAGTAGGATTTGCGGCGATGGATCCAAAGACGGGCTTTGTTACAGCTCTTATTGGGGGAAGGGATTATGATGACAGTCCATTTAACCGTGCAACACAAGCAGTGCGACAACCTGGCTCTACATTTAAACCACTTCTCTATTACGCAGCGCTTGAGCGTGGCTTTACACCATCGACATTGATAAGAAGTGAACCAACGACGTTTACATTTGGTGGGACTACCAAGTATACGCCTCATAATTTTAATAACCAATATGCAAATGGCGAGGTTACGATGGCCCAGGCTTTGGCCGTTTCTGATAATGTTTACGCGGTTAAAACTCATCTTTTTTTGGGAGAAGGAGTTTTAGTCGATACTGTTAAAAAATTTGGAATTACATCAAAAATGACTCCTGTTCCATCGCTTGCACTTGGAACTTCCGGAGTAAAAGTAGTGGAATTGCTAAATGCTTATAGTATGCTAGCAAATGGTGGAAAAAAGGTAGAACCCATCTTTATTCAAAAAGTAGTCGATTATCGGGGAAAAGTTATTTATGAGGTGGAGGAAAAGGAAGAGCAAGTATTAAAGCCGGAACTCGCCTTTATCATGAGTCAAATGATGACGGGGATGTTCGATCCAAAATTAAACGGATATGCGACCGTGACAGGCGCATCGATCGCAAATCAAATGAGTAGAGTGTATGCAGGGAAATCAGGATCGACTCAATCGGACAGCTGGATGGCTGGATTTACACCGGGACTCGCAGCTGTAGTTTGGACAGGATATGATCAAGGTAAAGAAATCACTTTAACCGCTGATAAGCTTTATGCCAAAAATATGTGGATTCGTTTTATGGAGCAATCGATACAAGGACAGCCTGAAAAACTTCATACATTCAAGCCGCCAGCTGGCGTAACAGCAGTTCCCGTCGATCCATCCAACGGAAAACTGGCTACGAACTTATGTCCTGTCTTTAGGATTACCTATTTTGAAAAAGGAACCGAACCAGAAGATATTTGTACAGAACATCTTTTAACGGGGCCAAATTAATGGTCCCGTTATTTTATTGCAATCCTGTTACGATGACTCCATTTTTATTATCCCCTGAAATTTCATAGTACCGGGTAACAGCTATTTTTAAGGAAGGTTCATTTTTAAAATCATGATAGGAAATATAATATTTTTCACCTTTATAATGAAGTGAAATTGATTTTTTCTTCTTTATATAGTCTAAATATTGTTCTAGAGTAAAATTTTTTTTGTACATAATGGCACTATGTGGCAAACCAACATAGCGAAAATGCCAAGGTTCATACTGGATACCTGTAATTGCCGTCTTATCTTTCGGATATCGTAAAATAAATCCGTATTTCCAAGAATTTTTCTCTAGCCATTTTCCCTCTTCCGCATCTTCCATCTTATTTAGCGCGGAGCCAATATCAAGTGAAAGTCCTAAATTATGTTCGCTAAACCCTGCCGGCAAAGCATATGCAGGTCCCATCTCTTCGTAAAGCTGATTTTGTTCTTCTAAACTCCGAAAACCACTATTAATCATAAAATGGTCGACATGGTCTTTTTTAGCCGCATTGACCATTGCTGAAAAACGTTCTGCCACTTGTTCTGATATTTTAATATTATGATCTAACAATTGATACCCTTGCATATGATTTTGATGCTCAATTAAATTTATAATATCTCGTTTTACGCCTATATCTTGCACAGGGTTATCATGATTGACTAATAATAGATTTCCGTGATGAATATGTTCTTTTTCAATTGTAATATACGTTGTATTCTTACTTTTTTCATCCGAAATGTTAACCTCCGGATGTAAATCATTGAACTTATAACCGAATAATAACGCCAGTATCCCTAATATAAATATCCACTTTATCTTTTTCATCGTATCTTCCCTCCATCTTCATAATAGGAAAGACTAATAAAGAAAAATGGAAGAAAAGATAAAGTTTTTATTAAGATTATTAGAAAAGCGCAAGGTGCCTTGCTCATCGATGTACAAACTTCGGGGCCTTCGACTGAGATAACGGAAATACGGTGAGCCTAAAAAGCGAACCGATATTGACTTATCGTAGGAAGAAACCGAAAGTTTGCTAGTCGATAGGAGCTGGACAGCGAGAGACTAAGTTCCAAAATATTGGCTATAAAAAGCTTATACTTTCTTATACTTTTTAGAAAAGCGCAAGGCGCACGTAATCGCCGACAAGCAAATGTTCTGAGACGCCAAAAGTCCTTCTTTGACTTTTAGTGGCGCGGGTTTCTGACCTCGAGCCGATGGTGCCTGGAGCTAGACATCTAAAGCCTAAGTTTAAAAATATAGACTTTAAAAGACTTATACTTTCTTTACTTTAAAGGCAGACACACTTGAAATTTAGTCTGAATCGGGTCGCTATGTGCAGTAATAGATCCTTGATGCTGTTCGATAATATTTTTCGCAATGAATAATCCTAATCCAGTGCTATTATGATTCAAAGATCTTGAACGATCACCTGTATAAAACACATCGAATATATGAGCTAGGTCCTCTTCAGGAATATAGCTTCCATAGTTCACAACGTCTACCACTACCATATTTCCATCTAGATAACCTTTTATATCAATATATTTTCCTTCGGAACCGTAACGGATGGCATTCGAAAGTAAATTCTCGAAAACTCTCGCCAGCATTTCCCCGTCGCCTAAAATTAGTAGGTTCTGAACCATTTCCACCCTAGCCACTAAACTATATTTTTCTAAGCTCGGATAAAATTCTTCGTTTAATTGTATGAGTAATTCTCCAATGTTAATAGGATCCTTTTCCATTTTGAGCATGCCATAATTAAGGCGAGAGATTTCAAATAGCTCATCAATCAGTTTTTCCAATCGCAATGATTTCGTATGGGCAATCGTTAAAAAATGCTTCATTTGATCTTCAGTTATATGTTGATCCTTCATGAGCAATTCTAAATATCCCAAAACCGAAGTAAGCGGAGTACGCAAATCATGGGCTAAGTTAACAATTAGCTGCTCTTTACTGCTGACGGCAAGATTTTCTCTTTGTAAAGATTCCTTTAACTCCTGCGCAGCTTTATTAATATCTTCAGCTATCGCTCGAAATTCATCATTCGTTGAAATATGCACGCGTTTATTAAAATCTCCATTTGCAAGATGATGTATGCCAGTTGAAATTTTATTAAAATATGTTGCGTAAGACTTTGTAAGCAAGAAGAAAAATAGAATGGCAAGTGGAACAAAAATAATTAGGAAAACATTTATATCCCCTATTTTTGCTATCGTATTTCGGATATTTGCCAAAGGCTCCCCCGTTTGCACATGGGAACTTTTATAATAGAATTGAAGTATTTTATAGATAGAAAAAGTAATAGCGCCTGCCAATAACATACTGAAACATAAACGAATGATCATTTGCGTTCTAAAGCTGCGCATCATTTTACCCATTGAATGTATACCCTACTCCCCAAACGGTTTTTATGAATTTATTTTTGTGCTGGTCTTCTTTTAATTTTTTTCGTAAGCCACGAATATGTACCATAACCGTATTACTGCCTTCATAATAATCTTCTCCCCACACGTGCTGGAAGATGTTTTCTACACTATAAACCTTTTTTGGGTAGCTTGCTAATAAATATAAAATATCAAACTCTTTTGGTGTTAACTCAATTAATTCACCGTAAAGTTTCACTGTGCGTTCATCTGGATTAATAACCAATCCACCAACTTCTACTTCATGGTTTCTCCCGTTCGCTAGGTTTAAAAGTTTTGAACGGCGAAGCTGGGCATTGACTCGAGCCACCAATTCCATTGGATTGAACGGCTTCGACATATAATCGTCTGCCCCCATGACAAGTCCTGTAATTTTATCTAAATCGGATGTTTTGGCGCTTAGAAAAATGACAGGTAGCGCAAAATGCTCTCGAACTTGGCGAATGACTTCATAACCATCCAATTTGGGCATCATAATATCTAGTATAGCTAAATCAATCTTTCTGGTTTGAACAGTCTGAAGCGCTTCCATTCCATCATGAACTTTGATAACTTGGTAGCCTTCTTTTTCTATATGAAACCCTACTAAATCAGCAATCTCTTTCTCATCATCTGCTATCAGGATTGTTACCATAGCTTCACCACCTACATAATCAATCAATAAAAAAACCTGAGGTGTGCGGCCTCAGGTTTTGGTGAAAAGCAGCAGGCCTATCGACTAACAAGCTCCTTGTCCTTTTCCCTACGATAAGTCAACATTGATTCGTCCATTCGGACTCATTGTGTTCCCTTTATCGCAAGTCTTAGACCCTGAAGTTTGTACGTCGATGTACAGGAGCCTCCGCTTTTCTTTGTCCTAGTTTGTATTTTTGTACAAACTATATGTAAGTTTACTTTTTTTCCTTACAATCGGCAAGCACACACTATTATATTTCGCAAATGTCATAGATTGTTCATATATTACAATTGGGTCAAGCCAATTCTTTCTTCAACTCTTCACTTGATCGTTCCCATATTTCTGCGTCATGCTGCTTTAAAAAGATACCGAGATTTTTTCTTGATTCCTCGTCCATATTATGAACAATGATGGTTCCTTTCATGGCCTTATCCATATGATTTACATGTTCAGGCATCGATTTATAGCCTCTGCGCGCAGGTCGGTTGATATATAATTCGCAAGCAGTAACCCCTGCGTAATACGGTCCTTCCGGTTTGCGATCGACCGCTACCCAAATGATCCAGTATTTCTTTGTATCTTCTTTCGGATAGTCCGTCAAAAGCTCGTCAAGACTTTTTACGTACCTAACTCCACGTTCTGTTTTACTTCGAGCATGCATGGCCTGAAGCTCAATCCATACTTCGCCTTCTTCTACATCTATCATAATAGGAGTAATATTATCCAAACTAAGTGAGCCTATGCCGAAACCTTTATGTCCATCTGTTGGGTCATTTTTAATAATATTAAATTCTAGTTTTTTCTTCCCTTGTTCCACAAAAAATACCTCCTAACACTAAAATGTTCACTTTTAAGCTTTTCCTCATAAAAACATCGTAAACACATTCTGAAGACTTTTAATAAAAAACGGCACTACCGTATAAATAATTGGATGAATCGTATATCGCCCTAGCGGTGTTATGACTAGAATGATAAATAATAATGAACCGAATTGTTCATATTGCGTCATTTTCGCCCTTACTGAAGGTGGGACAAGATCTTCTAAAATTCTATAACCATCTAACGGCGGAAGCGGTAGTAAATTAAAAACAAATAATAATACGTTAAAGTAAACAAATAAATTGAAAAATTGTATAAGCAATGGCGGCAATGAAGCAGCTATACCTGACATGATAAGGAAAGCTAAAATAGCTGTTCCGATAATAGCAAGCAGAAAATTACTTAATGGCCCCATTAAAGATACCAATATCCCGCCCAGACGAGGATTTTTAAAGTGATATCTGTTTACTGGAACAGGGCGCGCCCAACCGAATCCTGCGATGAATATGAGCAATGTTCCAATCGGATCCAAATGATGGATGGGATTCAATGTTAATCTTCCTTGGTCTTTCGCTGTTGAGTCTCCTAATTTATATGCTGTATAGGCATGTGCAAATTCATGCACGGTAAAAGCGATTAATAATACCGCTGCAATTAACGGAATTTGTTCCAAAGGAAATCTAAGAAAACGCTCCACGTATCCAACTCCTTTTATAATTGTCTCGTTTAGAAACATTATAGCAAATATATTCTTATTGATTCGATTATTAAAAACGAATACACTTTTCCTTGAATACATATTTAGTGGGAGGAATTTATAAAATGCCTTACGTAACTGTAAAAATGCTAGAAGGAAGAAATGAAGAACAGAAAAAAGCATTGGTGGAAAAAGTAACTGCTGCTGTCGTCGAAACAACTGGAGCTTCTGCAGAAAAAGTCGTTGTTTTCATTGAAGAAATGAGCAAAAATCATTATGCCGTTGGTGGAAAAAGATTGAGTGACGAATAGAAACTTTTGGGCATCAGCATGCTTATCATTTAGCTGATGCCCACATCTTAATCACTTAACCCGCGAAGGTCATATTCTTCAAGTCCTCAATATATGTATAGGATTCTTCAATTTCTTCCTTAGTATATGATTGCTCACTCTTTAAAACATGGATTTTTTCTTCCACTTCAGGCTTTGCTAATGAATCGAAGTATAAAACGGTCGACACTAATTCAAGAAAACGCGCATTTTTCCCGTTCATCTTCGCAAAACATTCCTTTAAATTCGGAAGATCCATTTGATATGATTCCAAAAATTCCTGCCCCGCATCAGTCACCCTATATTTATAATGAGCAAATCCGTTCTTCTCTTCTTTTATCTCGTCTATAAAGCCAAAATTGCATAGTTCCTCTACACGTAATGTCAATTCCTCAGAATATGGTCCATAAAAATGAAACTCGAATTTCTCTTGAAAAGGGAAATTCAATTTTTTCGCAATATAAACCATCTTTTGTAGCTTTTTACGACCGATTATTTCTCCTGACACAGCAAATATATTCATTAATCGTAGATGGTCATTCAACATGACAAACATTCAACTCCTGCTTGATTTTTCAGTAATGATTTATCCATGTTTCTTTAAGATGGATAATATTTGCTGTTTGATCTTTCCATGTTTCGATTGGTCTAAGAGGATATCTTCCGGGTAATACAATTTATGATCTGTTCGTCTTTTTCCCGAAATCGCTTGTACAATCGTTGACTCCCTTGATAATTCACGCAACTCGCCGTTAGGCATGAGTAAGTGAATTGGGAGACGTTCTTCCTCTTCGCCAGGTCGGTAAAAATCATAAGGTAAATCCGAAGAAGAATCGACTGCTAAATAATAGTCGGGATCAATTTCCGCTTCCCGAAACAGCTCATCCAAATTACCCAATAATTTATATTCTCGCGCAGGATCAAATTCCACATATTTCAGTAGATTGCGATTCATAAATCGATTGCACAAATCACGGAGAATAAAGTCCTCTTCGTCCTCCCACATTTGAAAATAGTACAAAATAATAGCTTCATCTAATTTTAAATAATCTTCTAAAGTCACATTTCCCTCAAAGAGAGAAATAAAGTGAGTCGGTTCATACTTAAAAGTATACGAGTTTTCGTATAAGGCTTTGGCACGCTGCAAAATTTTTGTCAAAATAACTTCTGCGCTTCTCGTTACAGGGTGAAAATAGACTTGCCAATACATTTGATATCGACTCATAATATAATCTTCAACAGCATGCATCCCCGTTGATTTGAAGACGACTTGATCCTCACGGGGCCTCATAACCCTCATGATTCGTTCCATATCAAAGTGACCGTAGCTAACACCAGTAAAATATGCATCACGCTGTAAATAATCCATTCGATCGGCATCAATTTGACTTGATATTAAACTGACAACGAGCTTATCTTCATACGTCTTTCCAACGACATCTGCCACTTTTTGTGGAAAGTCCGGACTGACAAGCCGAAGAACAGCATTCACTTCAGTATTCCCAAGAATGATTTGCCTTGTAAAAAACTCATGGTCTGTATGGTACACTTTTTCAAATGAATGGGAAAACGGACCGTGCCCGAGATCGTGTAAAAGGGCAGCACAAAGAGATAGAAGTCTTTCATCTTCATTCCATTCAGGTCTCCCCTTAAAAACGTCATCCACAATTCGCCGTACGATTTCGTAAACACCAAGCGAATGATTAAAACGGCTATGCTCTGCACCGTGAAATGTCAAATATGTCGTTCCAAGCTGCTTGATTCTTCTGAGTCGTTGGAATTCCTTTGTCCCAATTAAATCCCAAATTATTTTATCTCGAACATGAGCATAACGATGAACAGGGTCTTTGAAAACTTTTTCCTCGCTTAATTTAACATTGGAATGCTGCATCTACAAACCCTCTTCCTATCTATCATGTTTACATTATATCGGTTTTGATTTTTTTTATAAAGCGCATAAGTTTCTATTAATTTATTGCCATTTTGGTATATAACTTGGCTTTGTTGTCCATCCTATACTTACCGGAATAAAAAGAAAATAAATGGGAGTTGAAAATGATGAAAACACGTCAAGATGCTTGGACGGAAGAAAATGATTTGCTTTTGGCTGAAACAGTGCTCAGACATGTTCGTGAGGGAAGTACACAGTTAAACGCATTTGAAGAAGTCGGTGATAGATTGAATCGAACTTCTGCAGCTTGTGGTTTTAGATGGAATGCAGTTGTGCGCCATCAGTACGAAAAAGCGCTAGATTTAGCTAAAAAACAACGAAAACAACGCCACAGAATGCTTGGAAAAGAACAAGGTGGTAAGAAGAAACTACTTTATCAGCCGCCAGTCGCGCTAATTAATGAGAGTCAAGTAGAACCTTCATCGGGTCAAGCAAATACATTCGACATGTACACTGAAGAAATAGGAGAAGAGGATACAATTTCCCAATTGGCTCCACTAACAGGCAACTTATTGCCTGTACCTGCAACTGTACAATCTGGTGAAGGAATTAACATGGAAAAAATAATTTCATATCTACAGACGTTTCAAAGTTCTGAGATTCATTTAGATGTACTAAGAAGTGAGAATCAGAGATTAAAAAGAGAAATTTCCGCTCTACGAAAAGAAAATGAATCATTGAAGAAACAAGTATCCAAGCTTGAAGATAATTCTGAAACAATGCAAGAAGACTATGAGACATTGATGAAAATTTTAAACCGCGCTCGAAAGCTCGTACTATTCGACGAAGAGGAGCGTCCTGCGAATACATTTAAAATGGACAGAAATGGAAATCTAGAAAAATTAGCGGAATAAATAGATTAGCGAAAGCACCTTGCTTATCGACGTAAGACCCGCACGATGCGGGTCCGTCGACAGTGCCACAGGACGTGGCGGTTTTAGTCGACGTTCTTCTTTCGGCCTTTGACTGATATAGGAAACACAAAGAGTTCGTTAGAACGAGTTGATGTTGACTTATCGTAGGGAAAAAGACAAGAAGTTTGCTAATCGATAGGTGCTGGAGCTAGACATAAGGGAAAGCCGTGAGTTCTCACTCACGGCTTTATTTTACTATTTCTTTCAATCATCCGATCGTAATAGGATTGAAACCATTCGAGCTCATTACCTTGCAACCCGCTAGAATACAATTTTCCAGCTAAGCCTTGCAACGATTGAAGAAAACGTAGCATCACATCTTGAATCGATAATTCAACCTTTAATAATTCCGACAAAGAGGCCATGACTTCAGGCCGTACATCCGGGAAATGGTATTTGGACGATTCATTGAATCTTGCATATGTGTAAAAATCACGAACTAATTCAGCTCGTTTCCGTCCGCTACCTGTTATACAAAGATATATTTGAACGGCGACTCCTTTTCGAATGCGTCGCTGGGAAATACCTGCAAATTTTTTCCCATCAATGCTTAAATCATAGCTTCCAGGACAATAAGACCCCACTATTTCACGAGCTTCAATCGTTTGCGGAAAGTCTTTGAACATAAGGCGAATGAGATCATACATAGAATCATAGCCACGATTGATGTCGATGCCTTTTTCAGAATCCGGGAAAATGAGAGTAAGATTGAGTACCCCCTCATCAAGAACGACAGCAAGCCCTCCTGAATTACGGACAATTCCCTCATAATTTTTTGAAGCTAGAAAGTCAAGCCCCTTTTGCAATGCTGGAAGTTTCGTATCTTGTATTCCTAATACTAGAGTATTAGTGTGAACCCACGCTCTCGCTGTTGGTGAAGAATATCCACTTCCAACCGACATACAAAGGGTATCGTCAATCGCAAATGATTGCATCGCATGAAAATGCGGATTCACACTTGATTGATCGATAATTCTCCACTCTCTTTGCTGTAAAAGTTGATTACTACCTGACATGTACGTAAAACTCCTTCAAACCGGCACGATTATTTTTTTTCAAGAGATTGAACCGCAGTGACGAGTGCTAGATTGTACACATCATCCTCGCTGCATCCTCGAGAAAGGTCGTTTACTGGTGAATTTAACCCTTGTAATATTGGACCAATCGCTTCAAATCCTCCAAGTCGTTGGGCAATCTTATACCCAATATTACCTGCTTCAAGACTTGGAAAAATAAAGACATTAGCATCACCTTGAATAGGAGAATTTGGTGCCTTTTTCTTCGCAACAGATGGAACGATCGCGGCATCAAATTGAAACTCTCCATCAATGATTAATTCGGGGTTCATTTCGCGCGCCAATTGCAAGGCTTCTTCAACCCTCTTCGTTTCTTCAGACACAGCAGACCCTTTTGTCGAAAAACTAAGCATCGCAACACGAGGTTCAATATTAAACATGGTCGCTGTTTTGGCGCTTTCAACCGCAATTTCAGCTAAATCTTGGGCTTGAGGTGCAATATTAATGGCACAGTCTGCAAACACATACTGTTCTTCACCTTTTACCATAATAAACACACCCGATGTTTTACCAAGTCCTGGCTTCATTTTAATGATTTGTAAAGCTGGCCGTACGGTATCCGCAGTTGAATGGACAGCCCCACTAACTAATCCATGTGCCTTATTCATATATACAAGCATCGTTCCAAAATAATTTTCATTAAGTAGTAAAGTTTGTGCTTCTGATTCAGTTTCCTTACCTTTTCGCCTTTCAACGAAAGAAGCTATCATTTGATCCATTTCCACATATTTAGCAGGATCATATATTTCCATGCGATCGAGAGAAATATTCATTTCATCTGCTTTTTCTTGGATTCTTTCCAAGCTTCCGATCAAAACCGGTGTCAATACTTCTTCAGCCGCAAGTCTTCCTGCCGCTGCAAGAACCCTAGGATCCAAAGCTTCAGGAAAAACAATTTTCCGGTCCCAGCCTCGCGCTTTTTCCTTTAAAATTCCAAACAACTCATGATTCAAGTCAACCATGGCATTTTCCTCCTGATAAAAGTAGTATAACCTTGATGGCTTTCTATCATTATCTTCTCCTTAAGCATATACCCATTTTCGTCAGATTGATAATGAAATGCTGTGTATTCTTGACAATATTTTTACATAGCTCGTAAATGAAGCTACCTGTGAGAAATTATGATATAGTTTATTCTAGTAGCTAAAAGGCTAGAATGAATCTCAAATGATTAGAAATAGGAGTTGATCCAAATGAGTGAACCAGCACAAACACTAGATGGTTGGTATACACTGCAGGATTTTAGAACGATGGATTGGGCTTCGTGGAAACAACTTTCAAGTGATGAACGCCAAGCGGCAATTCATGAATTTTCTCAATATCTAGATAAACTTAACGCTGTGCAAGATCGAAAAGAAGGCAGTCATGCCCTCTATACAATTGTTGGCCAAAAAGCGGACTTCATGTTGATGATTTTGCGTCCAACATTGGAAGAATTGAATGAACTTGAAAATGAATTCAATAAATTAACGATTGCTGAATATACCATACCAACCTATTCCTATGTTTCAGTTGTGGAATTGAGTAATTATATGGCTAAGGAGTCAAATGAAGATCCTTACCAAAATCCGTATGTTCGCGGACGTCTATATCCAATCTTACCGAAAACAAAGCATGTTTGCTTTTACCCAATGGATAAACGTCGTCAAGGAAATGACAATTGGTACATGCTCTCCATGGAAGATAGAAAAGAATTAATGTACAGCCATGGTATGATTGGACGAAAGTACGCTGGAGTTATTAAACAGCTCATTTGTGGTTCTGTCGGATTTGACGACTATGAATGGGGAGTTACATTATTCTCTGATGAAGCTCTACAATTCAAAAAGATCGTATATGAAATGAGATTTGATGAAGTAAGTGCACGCTATGGTGAATTCGGATCGTTCTTCGTCGGTAACATTCTTGAAGATAACGATTTAGAGAAATTTTTATATATTAAATAATACATAAACAGTCTTCTTTCCAGATTATCGGAGTGAAGGCTGTTTTTTATTCAGTTTTGTTAAACATGAATGTGGGTTTCTGTTCCAAGAGTCGTTTTCCGGAAGACCCTCTTTAAAAATAAATACAATATAAACGTAATTGTTGATCTGCGTTACAGACCCTTCGCTTTCCGCTCTGGAGTCTCCACTTTACTACAAGAGTCTCGGGCCAACCATAAAAAACCATACATTATCATGAATAAACCTTTGCGGTAGCTTCTCTTTGCATCTGCTAGTTTCCCGGAATGAAGTACTGCATACGAGCCCTCCTTTTTGCATAGTAATGAAAGAGTGAATAAAATTGGTGCTTTTATCATTATTCCTACCCAAACATTCATTGTTGCAATAAGGAAAAGGCATCGAATTTTTAAGGAGGGAGTAATTTGTCAAATACAAATCCATATCAAAACATGGCCGGATATTATCCTCAAGCTCAAAGGCAACAAATGCCGTTTCCAGCACAACCCCAATATCCAGCAGGATTTTACCAACAACCTATGCAAGTTCCTACTGGCATAGCTGCTAAAGGCGGAGTCAATGTCCCGGGCATGCTGCCAATAGAGGAATCTTACATAGAGAATATTTTACGTCTGAACAAAGGCAGGCTTGTCCATGTTAACAGTACTTTTGAACACAACAAAGAATGGAATGCAAAAATATTTAATGGAATTATTGAAGCAGCAGGAAGAGATCATCTTATTTTGAGTGATCCTCAGACAGGCAAAAGATACTTAATCCCTATGGTGTACGTTGACTTTGTAACATTTGACGAGCCAATTGAGTATGAATATCCATTTGGCGCTGGCCCTCTTGCATCTTCCCCGCCAAGATAATTAGAAAAGTAAAAGCGCCTTGATAGGTCCATACTTCAAGGCGTTCTTTTATGTTTATCAATTACATCATTTATAAATGCCACACTTTCTGAAAAAAAGCTTTCATCATGAATTCCATGCAGAAGCATACCGCCAGTATAATCGACCTGGTCCAACTTTTCTAAAAAATATTCGAAATCTACAATTCCGTCCCCAGCGTATGTAGGAATCAAGTTTCCTCCCTCTTTTATATCTTTACCGTGTGCAAGATAAATGTCATTACCTAATAGATTAAAAGCATTGTCCATGATTGGTCTAACGTTTTCCTTTTGAGCTTGTCCTTTTTGGAAAAGATTCGCGATATCCATGATAATTTTTAAACGAGGAGTCCTGAATGTATCCAATAGTTGTCTAGCCCTTTCTGGAGAATTCACGCAGTTATTCGGTTCACATTCAATACCTAAAATTAAATCATATCGCTCTGCTTGCTCTAATACCTTGTCAGTGGAAGTCAAAATGTCTTCCCACGCTTTAAATTCTTGGTTATCCTCATGCCATGCCCACATACTTTTTGTATTTCTGCTCCCAGTGCATAGTGTTACGAATTCACAACCTAACTCCCGACTCGCTTCTGCTACAGAGGCGAACCATTTGTTTCCATTTTCCCTCTCCTGTGTAGAAGGGTGTATCATGTTGAAGGTTCCATTTACTGCAACAATTTCTACTTTATTTCTCTCAGATTGTGTTTTTATCTCTTGTATGAGATTTGGTTCGAACCTTAATGGCATCTGTTCATCACAAACCGAAGAAAAATCAAATTGTACTTGAGAGAATCCCGCATCGTTAATAGCTCTAAATAACTCCCCTGTTGTAGGGCGTTTCATTTCAACAGAGTACATGCCTAGTTTCATATTGATACACTTTCCTTTCTACCAATCTTTTGTAAAAAAAAATCAATAATCAAAATTACTTTTACTTAATCACCTTCTAAATACACTTCTATGCAAAGCACAAAATCCCCTGCGAATAAGTATTTTAAAAATCTCATTTAAAGACTGTAGTAGCAGAACATATAAAAAAACACCTTGCCCATTTACAATACAAGGTGTTTATTACTCAGATATCAAAGATGTTTTACTGCAAACACAATTAGAAGTACCCACGATATAAGAAACGCTATACCTCCTAATGGCGTAATTGCTCCTAATATCTTTATTCCCGAAGTACTCAAAATATATAGACTTCCTGAAAAAAGGATGATTCCAATGAGCATTGTCCATCCAGACCATGATAAAAGAGAGGAAACAGGTATATTTCTACCAATAATTCCAATAGCTATTAGACCAAGGGCGTGGAACATTTGATACGTAACCCCAGTTTTCCAAACTTCTAAATATTTCGGCTCAAGTTTCCCTTCCAAACCATGAGCACCAAATGCGCCCAATGCAACTGCTAAAAATGCATTAATTGCTCCAATAATAATAAAGACTTTCATAATTAATCACCCCATAATAAGTCAGAAATCAAATAAAGAATCTCCATTCGCTTCGTCATCCATTTTAACTCGTTCTTGGCTAGGGACAGAAATAGTTTGGATTTTTTCAGGAACCGTGTTTTGTTGTGTTGTAATGCTGCCTCCAACTTCTCCCTCTAATGCCAATTCAGCGAGAGCTTTTACTGCATATAAATGCCCTTTTAGCTCCTGCTCTCCATTTGCATCCCTAGCTTTTCTTATCTCAATCTCCATTTTTTCCAGCAACGTTTTATATGAAATACTCATTCCGACAACTCCAGTCATTCCATTTACAAATGGTGCGCCATTCGCTTCCTCGCTTAAGCATTTTTCATTTGCTACAATAACAGCATAGGCATTTTTACGATAAAAATCAAAAAATAAATTCATATGGAAAGGCGTGATGTTTCGTCGAATGGATTCAAAAAATAGATTCAGATTATTGGCTGATTGAACAAGATCGAGGAAATTTAACTGTTAGCTATCGTCTAAAAGAAATCATCTTTTCGGAAAAATCCACCTTTCAGCATGTCATGATTGCTGATTCCTATGATTTTGGGCGAATGTTAATTTTGGATGGAGTCGTTCAAACCACTGCATTGGATGGGCATATTTATAATGAAATGATTTCGCATGTCCCTCTCTTTTTACATAAAAATCCTGAAAAAGTGTTAATCATTGGAGGAGGAGATTGCGGCGCGGCGAAAGAAGTAACGAAGCACTCCGTCAAGGAAGTTCATATGGTTGAAATTGATGAGCTTGTCGTCACAGCGTGCAGCAAGCTTTTGCCTGAAGTCTCCGGAAACCTTTCCGATCCTCGTGTATCATTTATTTTTGCTGATGGAATTGAGTTCGCTAAAAACGCTGAACTGGAATACGATGTGATTATCGTGGATTCATCTGACCCTGAAGGACCAGCTGAACAATTATTTGAAATCGAATTTTATCAACATCTTAAAAATGCGTTGAAGGATGATGGTATTTTAGTTTGTCAAAGCCAATCACCCTTGTTCCAACCAAACATTACTAGAAAAACATTCAACAGCTTTCAAGAATTATTTGCTTATGCTGATGTCTATTATGCAGTTGTTCCTACGTATCCAGGTGGATTTTGGAGTTTTACCATTGGCTCAAAATCTCCATTTGCAATTAGCAATGATCCGCTTCCTGACTTGGGGACTAAATATTTCAATAAAGAGATAATGATAAATAGTTTTCAACTTCCAGAATTTCTTTCCGAGAAAATTAAATATTAGAAATTTGCCAATCAATGGGCGTTTCATCCAATTCCTGCAAATACTCATTCGTTTTTGAAAAAGGATGGCTGCCAAAAAAGCCCTTCCTAGCGGCAAATGGACTAGGGTGCGGGGATTGGATGATTTTATGTTTCTTCGTATTAATAAGCGTGATTTTTTCTTGTGCTGGACGCCCCCATAGAATAAAGACAACTGGCTTCTCCCTTTCATTAAGCAACGAAATGACTTTATCCGTAAAAATCTCCCACCCTTTTCCTCGATGAGAAAATGCCTGCCCTGCTCTGACAGTCAAAATCGTATTAAGCATGAGGACTCCTTGTTCTGCCCACTTTACTAAGTACCCGTTATTTGGAACTTCGCACCCAATATCATCCTTTAACTCTTTAAATATGTTCCGCAATGAAGGTGGAATTCGTACTTCTGGTTTGACGGAAAAACTAAGACCATGTGCTTGTCCAGGTCCATGGTATGGGTCTTGACCAAGAATAACAGCTTTTACATTTTCATAAGGTGTGTATTGGAGAGCGTTAAATATATCTTTCTGATCTGGATAAACGGTGAACTTTGAGTACTCTTCGATTAAAAAAGCACAAAGCTTTTCATAGTATGGCTTTTGAAACTCCGATTCTAGCAATGGAGCCCAATCATTTTTTAAAATGTTCTTCATGTTGTCCCTTCTTTCATCATTCAATTCTCTATTCTTTACCCAAAAAATGTTTCATTTAAAATGTATCCGGTTATATAAATAGTGTCCATTTATTATTAGAAAAGTGGAAGCGCCTTGCTTATCGACGTACAGGCCCACAGGATGTGGGTCCGTCGACGTCGCCACAAGACGTGGGGGTTTGTACCTATTTTGGCCTTCGACTGAGATAAAGGAAACACGATGAGCCTTGAAAAGCGGATGGCGCCTGATTAGCCCCGACAAGCAAATGTTCTGAGGCAAAAAAAGTCGCTTTTTGACTTTTATTGACTCAGGTTATTTAACCTCGAGGGGCTGGAGCATGCAGCTGGATCTGCAAAGCGAATCGAAGTTGACTTATCGTAGGGAGAAGGACAAGAAGTTTGCTAGTCGATAGGCGCTGCAGCTGGACAAGTAAGTATAAGTTCAAAATGATAGACCTATTATAAACTTATACTTTCTTCATTTACTAGAAAAGGAGATGTAATGTATGAATACCGTCAGAGTTTGCGAGAATGGTCTAGAGGCGAAAAATATCATCAATGAATTGACAGCCAAGGGATTTAAGCAAGATGATATATTTTTATTTGCTCATGATGAAGAACGTTCAAAGGATTTGACGGACGTTACAGATACCGGAACAGTAGGAGTGGGAGAGCTCGGAGTTCTTGATTCAGTCAGCAATGTCTTCCGAAAAAGAGGAGACGAGCTTCGCGCTAAATTTGAAGCAATCGGATTGACGGAAGCAGAAGCGGAACAATACGAAAGAGTTCTCGACCAAGGACAAGTTGTCATCGTTGCAACAACTCAACACTAAAGTTTGATTAATGAGGGCTGCCATACTTCTAACTGGCAGCCCTCAGACTGTTGGAAAACGCCCGAATACAGAGTTTTCAAGACAGTCTGGGAAATAATACACTCAAAAAACTCTTACATCTCGTCCTTAAATAATTTTCTTGATTTCACAACCCAGTAAATTGAACCTGCTGCGATAATTGCAATCAATAGCTCTACTATATAAATATTTTTAATCACACCTACTTGGTAAAGAGCCGCAGGGAAATCAAAAACTGCGTGAATGATAATCGCTAAGAAAAAAAACAAGATTTTTCGACTCCTGATTGCATACATCACGAGAATCGAAAGACCAAGATGAATTGAAAGTGCACTTAATCGTTCTATCCCACCTAGCAAAATGATAAAGGATGAACCATTCGTCAATTGATCCTTAATTGGAGTCATCGCTTCTTTTGTTTGATCACTCATAAGCAATGAGTCAAACGTTCCATTATTAATCATAAATGCAAAAACAATCATCACAATACTATTAACTCCAACTAATAGAATGGCCTCCATCCCGCCATGTCCAAGTCCAAACGCCAGTCCGTCCTTCCACTCCCGATATTTTTTCAAAGCAAACTTCATCATAATAAATCTGCCTGTTTCTTCAAAAATACCAGCCATTAGTCCTCCATATAGCATGAAAAGCCATGGATTTTCGAAAAACTGTTTCGTTGATTTATTCCATACTAGGAAATAGCTATGTAGAAGTCCTTCCAAAACCGAAGCAAATAGAAAAAACGTTGCCATTCCAATCAATAATACAATCAGCGATATTTTGTATCTTTTTTTGAAAAAAACAAGCAAAAATATAGGTGTACCAATTGCAATGATAAATGACATAATCAATGAAACAAGCGTCCCAGAACTTACCATACTACTACTCCTTCCTTAACCTATTAAAGAATGATAGATTCTCCTCGCTTCGTCTAGATTTTTCGTGCCATGAACGAGAGCACGACCATCTTTAAAAAAGACTAAACTTCTTCCTTCTTTTACGATTGAAAGTAAGAAAGGGTTCCCTCCAACTTCATATCCCGCTGAACGCCACCTTTCAGCAAGTTGTTCCAATAAAAGCGACTCCCCTTCAGCCGGTCTAATTTGTACTGCATCCCTACCACATAAAACCGCCACTTTCGTATTGGCATCCGCTTGTAAAAATGGATAAGTACAGTCTTCCCCACAAGAAAGACAAGCTTTATCTTTGAGTGCCCCAGTTTTTAGTGAAACATATTCATTATCCCAAAGATCAAACGAAACAAAGGTTTTTCGCACCGTGTCGCGATTACCAGATAAAATTTTTAAGGCTTCCGCACTTTGATGTGCCGTAACCATTTGAACTGTTGGCGCGATAATTCCAACGGTATCGCATGTTTGCCCCTGTAAAGGCAATTTTTTCAATAAACATTGCAAACATGGAGTCTCCCCAGGAATAATCGTAAATGCCATACCGAAGCTTCCGACACAGGAACCGAAAATATAAGGGATATTATACTTATGTGCAATGTCATTCATTAAAAATCTTGTTTCAAAGTTATCGGTTCCATCTATTAAAAGGTCGACATCTTCTATGATTCTTTCTACCAATGCAGCATCAGCCTGGGCAACGATTGCTTCAATATCAACTTCACTATTTATTTGCTGCAATCTTTTTTTTGCCGCTTCAGCTTTCGGCCATTTTTTTAGTGCATCTTCTTCCGTAAACAGATGCTGTCTTTGTAGATTGCTCATTTCAACATAATCCCGGTCAATTATGGTTAGCTTTCTTACACCAGCTCTAGCAAGTGTCTCCGAAGTATGTGTACCTAGAGCTCCTACTCCAAGAATAAGTGCATGCTTTTTGGCAATTTCCTTTTGACCTTCTTCACCAATTTTTTTAAATAATATTTGCCGAGAATATCGATCCATGCTTATTAGCCCCCGCTTACCGGTGGAATTAATGCAATCACATCTTCTTCGTTTATTACCGTTTCATCTGTAGCAAATTCTTCATTGATGGCAATCATTATTCCAGCCAAGCTACCTAAATCTGTTTCTGACTCTAAATAATCACGCAGTTCCCTTACAGTTTTTCCTGAAACATCAAAAGTTAGGTTACTGCTCCCAGCCTGCTCTTTTAAATGGGCAAATAATAAAATTTTATTCAATTAACTCTGCCTCCTCCGGTTTCCCATCCACATATTCCTTCGTTCCTTGTTGGTTGCCAATCCACTGCTCCCCGTCTTCCCAATGTTCCTTTTTCCAAATTGGAACAATTTCTTTAATCCTCTCAATGGCGTAGCGATTTGCTTCATATGCTTCTGGACGATGTGGTGAAGAAACAGCAATCGCAACAGCAATATCACTTATTTCTAGCCGTCCAATTCTATGTGAAATTGCTGCTTCTACTTCTGGCCAGCGTTCCTTCATTTCCGCTACAATTTGTTCAAGCTTTTTCAATGCCATTGCTTCATATGCCTCGTATTCCAAATACAGCGTTTTTCTGCCATGTGTAAGTTCGCGAACGGTTCCAATAAAAGTAGTAATAGCCCCTGCTTCCCTTCTCACCACTTTGGCGTATATTTCCTCTATCTTGATAGGGTCCCTAGTGATTTCACAATTCAATGAAGTTCTCTCCTTTCAATTATGTTTTTCGCTTCTAAGTAATCCTCTTTAGTATTCATATTCCGTAAAACTGATGAATTTCCAATTTCAATATACTCAACCTCAATACGATCGAGCAAAGATTTAACTGCCCTTTTATCGTCTTTTAGAGTTTCAATTACGTCTTTAAGAATCCTAGTGTTATAGACAGCAAATAAAGGATGGATTTGTCCATCTGCTACAGGAATAACCGCATCTACTTTTTTGTCAATGATTGTTTGTTCTAACTGCCTTGCTAATTTGTTGGAAGCTAAAGGCATATCGCAAGCAACAACAAAGCATAATCCCTCTCCCGCGGCAGTAAAGCCAGTTAACATTCCAGCTAGTGGTCCTTGACCTTTAAATGTCTCTGAATCTTCTAAGATTAGAACCGAATCATCTATTTGGGGAAGCTCCTCATTGGCGATAATAATGACCTTTTCCGAAACTGGAATAAATTCCTCTATCAATCGATCAATTATTCGTTTTCCGCCTATTTTCATTAAAGCCTTATTTTCACCCATGCGACTTGATTTTCCCCCAGCTAAAATAATCGTATTCACATAATCGCCCCCTTTAAAAATAGATTTACTACTGGGAAGAAGTCTTATATTCTTTAAGTATGAGGTGAGTTTAGATGAAATTTAAAAAGATATTACTATGTATACTGCCTTTTGCCGTATTCGGTATAACGATGTGGATAAAAACCGGAAATTGGATAATCGCTGGCAAGTTGCCAATAGCAAATGGACAATATGAATATGCCATTATTCTCGGTGCAAAAGTAAATGGCGAGGTCCCATCACTTTCTTTGCGTTACAGACTTGAAGCCGCTCTAGATTATGCAAAAGTCCATCCAAATGTAAAATTAATTTTATCTGGAGGACAGGGTCCTGATGAAGATATATCTGAAGCAGAAGCAATGAAACAATATCTCATAGAAAATGGCGTCGATGAAGATCGTTTAATTCGAAACAGCATCAACTTCCACCTATGAAAATATTAAATTTTCCAAGAAACTCCTCCCTGCTTCCGTTAACTCTGTTACGATCATTACTAGCGATTATCATCTCGCTCGGGCCCGAGAAATTGCGCGGCAACTAGATTTAGAGTCAGATGCCGTGGCGGCAAAAACACCAAAAGTCGTTGAATGGAAATTAACGACCCGCGAACGTCTTGCATTATTAAAAACTTCAGTATTTGGGAAGTAGTGAAAAATCGAGTGTTAGCAGTACAGACACTCGATTTACATCTCACTAAAAATATCCATCAATTCAAGATTTAATCCATCTAAGAACTTCGAAGAAATTGTTCCTACCTTTGTTTTTACATCATGTTGCTCATACATACCTTCATCATTAAGCTTGTAAACAGTAATTGACTCTAGCATTGGATTAACAATCCAATATTCTTTCACACCATAAGTCATATAAATATTTAATTTCGTAATTAAATCATGGGACTGATTAGATGGACTGAGGATTTCTATAATTAAGCTTGGTACTCCGACATATTTGGAATCGGTAAATCCCTTTTTGTCGCAAATAATAACGAGATCTGGAATAACAATTTTTGTGCCATCCATTTTTTCACTTTTCAACTCAATATCAAATGGTGCTGAAATAACTTCACAAGACGTCCCTTCCAAAAAACGATCCAATTTAACAAGAAGCTCCCTAGATACTCGTTGGTGCATTGTCGATGGAGAGGGTGTAATATAAATAAATCCATCGATATATTCCAAAAGTTCATCTGTATTCTCACAAATATGTATATACTCATTCAACGTAACTTGATTTTTTTGATAAAGAGTCATGATCATCACCCTTTCTTAATAAGAAAATTATAACACATACTTTTCAAAATTTTTAAAAAGGATATTGACAGCCTTTTTATGTAATGGTAACATTTCCCTTCTGATTATGTTTTTAAGGAGGGAAATGTTTGATTAGAATTGAAGGTTTAAATAAATCATTTAAGGTTGCCAAGCGCTCAACTGGACTTAAGAATTCACTGAAAGCGCTTTTTTATCGTGAGCATACGATTGTCCGAGCGCTTAAGGATATTTCTTTCTCCATTGAACCGGGAGAAATTGTCGGTTATATCGGTCCTAATGGTGCCGGAAAATCTACTACGATTAAAGTGATGAGCGGCATATTAGTACCCGATAGCGGAGAATGCAAAATTATGGGATATACTCCTTGGAAAGAACGAGTTTCATATGTTAAAAATATCGGAGTTGTTTTCGGTCAGCGTTCGCAGCTTTGGTGGGATGTTCCAGTTATGGATTCATTTGAACTTTTGCGTGATATTTATAAAATTCCTCCGCAAGAATATAAAGAAAATGTTGATTTATTAGTAGAAACGCTTGAACTAAACGAGCTTATTAACACGCCGGTACGACAGTTGAGCTTAGGACAGCGGATTCGTTGTGAAATTGCTGCTTCTTTATTACATAGTCCGAGCGTATTATTTTTGGATGAACCGACCATTGGACTTGATGCCCTTTCCAAAATAGCCGTACGTAATTTTATCAAAACGATAAACAAAGAAAAAGGCGTGACAGTTATCCTCACCACGCATGATATGAACGATATTGAAGCACTTGCCGATCGAGTCATTTTAATCGGAAAAGGAAGTTTACTATATGATGGAAAGCTGAATGAACTACGGAAAAAGTACGGATCAAACAAAATGGTAACGGTCGATTACAGAGAGGCCACGCAGCATTTCGAAATATATGGAGCGACTGTACTCTCTCAAACTAGCGACAGAGCAGTATTAAGCGTGGATACAGAGAAAGTAATGGTTTCTGATGTCATTGCTACATTATCAAGCTTGGTAGAAATCGTTGACCTTTCGATCGATTCGCAGCCAATTGAAGAAATCATTGTTCAGTTATATAAGGAGTACCAAATATGAATGCATATATCTCTGTCTTGAAGTTAAGGCTGATGAACGGTATGCAATATCGGACAGCGGCGCTAGCTGGTGTAGCAACGCAGTTTTTTTGGGGATTTATGTACATTATGATCTTTGAGGCATTCTACGAACATGCTATACAAACTCCACCAATGTCATTAAAGGAAATAATTATATATCTCTGGCTTCAACAAGCGTTCCTTGCCTTCATCATGCTCTGGTTCCGTGATAACGAGCTTTTCGATCTTATTACAAGTGGAAATATTGCGTATGAGCTTTGTAGACCTTGTGAAATCTACGGTTTTTGGTATGCAAAGTTGCTTGCCCAACGTCTATCCAGTGCCATTCTTCGTAGCTTTCCAATCCTTATTGTAGCGTTTATACTTCCACAGCCTTACAGAATGACATTACCATCAGACTTCACTACCTTTCTTTTATTTTTAACATCTATCATTCTTGGATTATTGCTTTTAGTCTCCATCTCCATATTCATTTACATCTCTGTCTTTATTACGATGTCACCAGTGGGATCTTTACTGATGTTCAGTGTTATCGGTGAATTTTTTGCAGGACTGACGATTCCCATTCCGTTAATGCCGACTTGGATGCAAAATATCGCCTATATGCTGCCATTTCGTCTCACTGCCGATTTTCCTTTTCGTGTCTATTCCGGGCATATCCCTCAGGATGAGGCTTTAATCGGTATTCTTTTTCAACTAATATGGCTGGTTGTTCTTGTTTTACTTGGGAGATTTGCTTTCCATAAAGCATTGCAAAGAGTCGTAGTTCAAGGGGGGTAAGGCTGGATGAGCTTATATTTAAAATATCTTCACATATTGTTTAAATCACAAATGCAGTATCGAACATCGTTTTGGTTATTATCGCTCGGTCAATTTTTCATTCCTTTTTCCGTTTTTGCCGGGCTATATTTTCTATTTGAACGCTTCGGACAAATAAAGGGATGGACATTTTTTGAAGTGGCCCTTTGCTTTGCCGTAATCCATATGGCATTTGCTATCAGTGAGTGTTTTGCACGGGGATTTGATTCGTTTTCTTCCCTTGTGAGAAATGGAAATTTTGATAGATTACTCGTACGACCTAGAGGTACAATCATCCAAGTAATGGGGTCTCAATTTGAATTTACGAGATTAGGAAGACTAATTCAAAGCGTCGTCGTCTTAGTTTGGGCATTAAGTAACTTACCGATTGAATGGAGTATTGTTAAAGTTTGCATCCTTATGTTGATGGTCATTAGCGGGGTTTTTATTTTTACAGGCATATTCATGCTAGCAGCTACATTATGTTTTTGGACGATCCAAGGACTTGAAGTCGTGAACATTTTTACAGACGGCGGCAGAGAAATGGCACAATACCCATTAAATATTTACCACAAATGGGTGACGAAATTTTTTACGTTCGTCATTCCATTTGGATGCGTAAACTACTTACCCTTACTGTATGTGTTAGGGAGAAGCGAAGGACAATCCATTATATATATGTTGGCTCCTGTAGCTGGAATTGTTTTTATTTTTCCTTGTTTACTTGTTTGGCGATTTGGAGTACGACATTATCGATCGACTGGGTCGTGAGTATACGGATGGGGTTTACTATGGGGAATTTTTGATTCGTGTAAATTTACGGAACAACAAAAAATCACTTTGTTATTTGAATCTCAAACTTATATACAAAGTTGATGACCTTCATCTTGAATATTTCTTCAATTAAAGTCGTCTGTATTCATTGGTGAACTTTCACTTTGATTTTATAAACAATTAAACAATATTAGATTGATTAATTCTTTTGAGGAGAGATAATATGGGTCAAATTAAAATTTACGGGGTTAAAGAAAAGCTAAATCCAATTAAGGAAACTTTATCGAACGTAGTTCATTCTTGTATGGTTGATGCGCTTAAATATCCTTCAGATAAGAAATTTCATCGTTTTTTCCCTATGGATAAAAATAACTTTTATTATGCAAATGGAAGAACTGAAGCATATACCATCATCGAGATTAGTATGTTTGAGGGTAGAACAGTTGAATCAAAAAAACGATTAATAAAGTTGTTATTTGAACGTATTAGTACAGAATTAGAAATATCCCCTCAAGATGTTGAGATTACTATTTTTGAAACACCAAAACATAATTGGGGCATAAGGGGATTACCTGGTGATGAGTTGGTTTTGAATTATAACGTAAATGTGTAAGCTTAGAGGTGGTTATTTACTAACCACCTTTATCAAACTTCTTACTTTGTATAGCAGCCATGATTTAATGACCGATTCATCAGAACGATGAGAAGCCACCTTATTTAAAAAATAAAAATCGCTTGGTTCAATTTCCATTTTTGCAATAGGTAATACGGATCGTTCACTTACCCACTCATTGAATTTAATAACACCTTTACTTATATTGATAAAGGTGTCTTCTGGCAACAAATAAATCATTCCAGTTGTCCACGGCATATTTATAAGTGTTGGTTTAGTTAAAGAATAAAAGTGAAAATACTTTTTGCCATTCGTGGAAACCGATCCATTTCTTATATTTCCAACTATTTTACTCTTATCTAAAATTGCATAGAAAATGGGCCACATTGGATCTTTGGTAGCAAATATTGCCGTCGTCATTTCCCCATTAAATAAGGTCTGCCTGCGAGGTTCAAAAGTATGTATATCTTTATTATTCGAGCCATGTAAAACGACTCGTTTATTTTTTGATAAGAAATAAAGAAATTTGTATTTGGGGATATCTAGGTTGTAGGCGATTAATTTATCCGCTTTTTTACAAGAACTTTCGAATAAATGATTAAAGGCGTGTTCTTCTTCTTTACTAATCGATATTTTTGGTAAAGGATAGAAGATAATACGCAAAAGAGTATTCATAAGTACTGTTTTCAACCAAATTCCCCCGACCTTCACTATATCTTCCCCTCTTTTATCCATCGCTGGATTCTATAACTTCCGTAAATAGATACTAGCAAGAGAATAATGCTTATTAAGACCCAAATGAACAACTCGTTAATTTTTAGTAATCCTTTCTCGTTTTTCACAATAAAAATAATAACAGCAGCAAACATTAAGTAACACATAATATTTGGGATAATCCATATCACTTTTTTCAAAAAAGACTCCTCCTGAAATTGTTTCAGAGTAGTAGATTTATATTCCTTTATACCAAATCAAAGCACGCTCTTCCATTTCTTTCACAAATGTTTTTTTAGCTAGGCTATATTCTCTTGTGTCATCAAACTTTCGAGCCAACTGTTCTTTGAAATTATTATATTTTTCTGCTTCTTGTGGATAAGTACGAAGATAATCACGAAAAATTAAATGTCTTTCAATATGTGGATTATTTTGTTGATAACAATGTATATGATGAGTTCTGTTTTCTCCGCCTTTTCGGAATAATCTTCTTCCTGGAATACCCCATTCTCCGGCAATGTCATATCCAAGGGAATCCATTTTATCATTGAATGAATCTATCTTTCCTATATCTTTCACGATACACATCATGTCGATTACAGGCTTAGCTTTTATACCTCTGACTGATGTACTCCCAAAATGCTCGAATTTGATTATTTCTACACCAAATATTGATTTTAGGAATTGGGCTTCGTCCTGAAACATTTGAGCCCAGTTTTCGTTAAAATCTGAGAGTCGCACTTTCATGGAGATCTCCTTTCAAATTCGTTATCCCTCTTTCTTCCTGTCAAAAGGATTTTAGAAATATAAATTTATAAATTCAACAGTGGAAGAAGGTCTTCGTGTTTAAACATAGTTTCACTTTCTGGGAAAGCTTGAGATATGAAACAGTCAATTGTACTAATTAATGATTTAAGAGCTTTATTAACAAAACCATTTTCGAATTGATTCAGAGGAACTGGCAACTCATCTTCGTCTAAGATAACAAAATGTCCATTTGGAAAAACAAGGATATCTATAATCAAATCTTCAAAAGAAACCGTAGTATCGGTAATATACGTATTTTTTACGATATTAAAATAGGAACCTAAATAAGATCTTTTTTTTCTCTCCAAATATACAAATTAAATGGTTGATCTTTATAATAGTATGCAAGTGTATAACTACCTTTGAGAATAGTTAGTTCGTGTTGATTATGTATCATCGTAAAGGGCTCTTTAATTTCATGAAAAAGGATGATACTTTGTTTCTCGGCTTGTAATAAAATACATTCATTTTCAACAATGACAGAGTCGTAACGTATTTTTCTTTCGGTTATTATCTTATGTTGAAAAGGTTGATTCATCGGATACACTTCAGTAATCTCCCTTCTATTTTCACCATATGTCTACCTACTGCAATTCTGATTATGTTTTTTTCAATTCATAGCTTCTTTATAATTGAACCTTAGTAAAGCATTAGATGTTTCTGAACCTTAACAACTAATTTTAAACCAGCCTGCATCATGTAGAAAGTCGTTTCTAGTTAAGGTTTGACCAGAAATCAATTGTCGATAAGAATTTATAGTACCATCATGTGATACGATATAAATCTTTTCTTTATTGAACTCTCTACATCTACTAATAAACTTTTTTGTTATTTCTATGAATCCACTTTCCGGCATAGTATTTATTCCTTCAGACCATAATTCCACAGGAGATGTCATATCAATTTCAACGTTCGGATATTCCGATTTGATAAGATTTATATCTAGAATTTTGTCACAAGGTAATGTTGTTGCATTAGGAAGAATAGGAAACATTCTTGGAGATACTAATGGGGTTATAATCTTTCGGCAAGGCACATTTTCACTCCAGATTAAAGCAGTTTCCAATGTTCTTCTTATTGGGCTTATTATGATAATGTCTTCTTTTGATAAAGGAAGATCACTTCTTAATAATCTTGCTTGTTCTACCCCTTTTTGTGTTAATGAAGGGTCGTTTAATTGAAGGCTAACAGGAATATCCAGTGTATGCTCACCCTGCCCATGGCGAATAAATATTAACTCCACCTGATCTCTCCTTTTATTTTTTCGGTTATTAAGTCTATTCCTCGTTTAATTTTGTAATCCTTCTTTGACAGATTTAAAAACCGCTCGAATTATAAAAATCCAAGCGGCCTCACATCAAACATCTTATATTTTTTGACAAACATATATCATTTGATAGCTATCATTCGTAATTGGCGTTTCGTTCCAATCTTTATAAAGATGTAGAACTTTAAATCCATGGGCAGATAACATTCGTTCCATTTCCTTTGGAAACACGTATCGCAAACTAATATTTGTTCTCTTTTCATTTACCATTTCATCATTAGTGTTTTTATATTTCCTAATCGTTGTATAATGCTGAATCTGGTTCAGGCTGTCATAATTGCTGATTGTATAAACATCCACTTTATTCCCAGTTTCACGGTCGATATACGTTCTCCAATATTCCTCTGAGCTTGGTTGTAATAATTCCTCCGTACTCGGAAACCTTGTGCCAAAAATAAAGATTCCTTCATCTTCTAAATGTTTATGCACAGAAGATAACAGTCCATCTTGCGCTTCATTACTAAGGAAATGTTGAAAAGAATTCCCAACTGTATAAATCAATCCACTTTTACCATCTAATTCAAACTTGGTACAATCTTGCTCAATCCATTCGATTGGCAGATTCTGTTTAGATGCTTTATTTTTCGCTTCGTTTAACATTCCACGATGTATGTCTACCCCAATCAGTTGATAGCCTTCCTTCGCTAATGGAATCGTAGCTCTCCCTGTACCACAAGCCAAATCAATGATTGGTCCTTGTTTTTTTGCCGCCCATTTCAATAAAAATGAAATATCTTCATTATAAGAATCATTTTCTTTATCGTATAATATTGGATCATTGTATTCTTCGGAATTATATAACATTTATTTACCCTGCCTCTTCAAATTAGCGATTTCACCATCGTATAATAACTACTTCCCGGGGGATAATCTTTGATTTCTCCGACCACTTCGTATCCCTTTTTTTCATAAAAAGATCGTGCTTGGAATTCATAAGTCGTTAATAGTGCCTTTTTTGCCCCTTTATCTATTGCGATTCTTTCGGCCTCTTCAAGTAATAGTCCTCCTAATCCTCTACCTCTAAATACTTCATCGAACCATAATTTGTTTATTTCGACCCAATCCCAGTAAACTTCAGCGGTTATACCTCCAACCCATTTTTCATTATCATCCGTAACAATAATATTAATTGGCTGTCTTGAACCTTCTTTCCTTACCTCTTTATGATGCAAGGAGTGTTCATTATTAAACTCTCTAATCATTTTATTTAGAAAGGATGAAAATTTATCATTATGTTCTAAAACAACTTCTATTTTATAGTTCATACTAATTACCTTGTCTTCCTCTGACCCATCGTAACTTTTTCCCTTTATCTTTTTGAGCTTGGGCAAGTTGTTGTTTATCTTCTTTTCTCTCTAAATAAGCTAGTTCTTTCTGCAATTTAAGATAGCTTTTATACCGTTCAGCATCCAATTCGCCTTGTTCAATAGCCTTGCGAACCGCACATCCTGGTTCACCATTATGTCCGCAATCTCTGAATCTACAACGGGATGCCAAATCCTTGATATCGGAAAATCCTTGACTGAGCCCTGTATCTGTTTCCCAAAGCTGCAACTCTCTCATCCCTGGGGTATCGATTAATATACCTCCTTGGTCAAGGACAACGAGTTCGCGGTGGGTTGTTGTATGGCGGCCACGATCATCGTCCTCGCGGATGTCGCCTGTTTTTAACGTTTCTTTTCCAGTAAACGAATTAACTAATGTCGATTTTCCAACACCGGATGATCCAAGAAGGGCAACCGTTTTTCCTTCTTGTATATAATCGGAAAGGGCTTCAAGTCCAATGTTTCGCCCCGCACTTACAACATGAATGGGGACTCCAATAGCGACTGATTCCGTTTCACTTACTTTCTCATCGATATCCTGACAAAGATCGGCTTTGCTTAAAATAATCACTGGATTCGCTCCACTTTCCCAGGCCATCAGCATATATCTTTCGATTCTTCGTACATTAAAATCCGCATTGAGAGCAGCTACAATAAATACAGTGTCTACATTGGCTGCGACAATTTGTTCTTCAGTTGTAGCCCCCGCTATATTACGGGAAAATTTACTTACTCTCGGTATAACATTATGAATCGTTGCTTTCCCCTCTTCATTTCTTATGGATAGCACGACCCAATCCCCTACTGCTGGATAGGCTCCTCGACCCGCAGCATTATATTGAAATTTTCCGGACACTTCAGCTAATACTTCTCCGTGTTCTGTTAAAACTCTGTACATATGCTTATGTTCTAAAGCAACTCTTCCTACTGAGTAGCCCTCTTGTTTATAAGTTTCAAATTCACTTTCAAATTGTTGATTCCAACCTAAAGTTTTTAATTCCATTATTAAGATTCCTCCGATTTTTTTCCAAAAAAAATAACCGCAAGTCGCGGTTTCTGTTTTTTGTAATATGGGCATACGTATCCCGTACAAATATAAAACCATGAGCTTATATGTGCCCATGGAAAATGGATGAATCAATGGATTTTAATATTAGCGTAAATTGACACCATGATCCACGGGCAGTATGAAATTTTCTTGAATAATATTGATTACATTCGACATACTACATTCCTCCCTTGGAAAATCATGTATAATTTAACATTTTTAGTTTACTATGGTACATCCCCATTTGTAAAGGATTAAAATCTTTTCTTTAAATACTATTTGGTATATTCTAAAATATAAACATCCGGTGAAACTAGGAGGAACGTTTTATGTCCATGAAAAAAGTATTAACTCTCGCTGGCTCCGATTCAAGTGGCGGTGCTGGAATACAAGCAGACCTAAAAACATTTCAAGAACACGACGTTTATGGAATGACAGCTTTAACATCTATCGTAACGATGGATCCAGATAGTAACTGGAGTCACGGTGTTTTTCCAATTGATGTATCTATTGTCGAGCAACAATTGAAAACAATCTTATCAGTCGGTATTGACGCAATGAAAACAGGAATGCTCGGATCTGTTGATATCATCGAACTCGGCGCCCGAAAAATTGATGAGCATAAATTGGATAAAGTTGTAATCGACCCTGTTATGGTATGTAAAGGGGAAGACGAAGTATTACAACCTGAAAACACAGAAGCATTACGTGAACTTCTCGTACCCCGTGCAACAGTTGTAACTCCAAACCTTTTCGAAGCATGGCAGCTTGCTAAAACTGGCCCTATCAAAACGATCGATGATATGAAAGAAGCAGCTACAAAAATTCATGAACTCGGTGCAAAAAATGTGGTCATTAAGGGTGGTAAAGGCTTAAACCATGACAAAGCGGTTGATCTCTTCTATGACGGAAAAGAGTTTGTACTCCTTGAAAAAGAAAAATTGGAGACAACATACAACCATGGTGCGGGCTGTACATTTGCTGCAGCCATTACAGCAAATTTAGCTTACGGTAAACCTGTAAAAGAAGCGGTTTCCGCTGCCAAAGAATTTGTTACAGCTGCGATTAAACACGGCTGGAAGCTTAACCAATATGTAGGTCCAGTCATGCATGGTGCTTACAATAAGAAAGCCTAAGTGAATGCCAGGAAAGAAATGTTGAATTAACAACGGCATGGCTTTAAAAGGGTGGCTTTTTATAGTTACTATCAAAAAAATATAACGGCGTGTTTTAATACGCCGTTTTTTTCATTGCGAATTTATTAATTTGTATCATTAAATTAACTTATTTATAAATGACTTAACATGTTTTTGAAAAGCTTCCGGTTGTTCACTCATAACATAATGTCCAGCATCTGGAATTACTGTTAAGTTTGAGCTAGGGATTGATTCATGTAAAAAATGAGAAAGTTCGAGAGGAGTAAGAATATCATCTTCACCCACAATGACTAATGTAGGAACATTAATCTTATCTAGAGATTTGCTCAAATCGTATTCATTTAATGCTTCAAAATCTTGAATAGTACTATCCACAGGAGTTTGAGCAAGACAATTTCCGACCTTTTGATGCACAGTTTCTGATGTTTTGGGAGAAAAACCAGCAAGAAATGATTCTTGAGTAAATTCACCTTTTCTAACCTGTTCCAAAAACTCCTGAGGAATTTCTAGTTTTGCCCCAGTCGCAACAATTACAATTCCTTTTATTTGATTTAATCCATCAACTGCCATTTGTTGGACAATTGCGCCACCCATAGAGTGACCTACTAAAACAACTTTCTTTCCTTCTAGATAGCTGGAAGCAAATTCGTAAACTATATCTGCGTATTCGCGAATAGATGAAAAAGCTGGTCCTTCCGATTGACCGTGTCCTGGGAGGTCGAACACTATTACATTATTATTTTCACTGAAGGCATTAACATGTTCTTTCCATATATAATGGTTTCCCCCACCTCCATGAATAAATAGAATAGTGATATCTGATTGGTATTGTTCGATTTCTTCATAATAAACTTTTTTTCTTCTTAAATTTATAAACGGCATGTTACTACCTCTTTCTAACAATATTTTTAATACTATACTGTTTGAAAACTTTAATAGAACAACTTTTTTATTCTGCTACTTTATTTGTATCCTTATTATGTGGTTTAGAGAGATCCACTTTATTTATAGCTAAGAGTATGGATTCCGAGGTATTGCAAGGGATTACGCTAAAAAAAGGGGTACAAATAACCGCTTTAATTAGCCTGTTAATGCGAGTGTAAATAATTTTGCGATTTTTCCGAACCCATTAATTCTTTTTCTGGGTGTTTATATAGGACAAATGATCATTTTATTAGTAAAATATGTTTATCGTTCCTTAAGGAAGGGGGCCAAGTAAATGGAAAAGATTAATACACTAAAGGTGCAACAACATATAAACGATTTTGCAGGAGAAAGTGTTTACATACATCTAGAGACAACAAATGGTGCATACGCCTCACATAATAATGAGTCATTTTTTTCGGCAGGGGCTTATATACGTAACGCGCAAGTGTGCTACGAACATGGAAAAATTGTAGGAGACGGCCCATATCGTGTTGGCTTAAAGCTTCCTATTGGATGGATTTATGCAGAAGGCCTTACACATTTTGAGCTGGATAAGCTAGGACGCTTGCTTTTAGCTGGTCACGGGAATGATGGAAAATTAGCTGTGGCTTTAGAAATTAGCAAGACGCCATTCGAATAAGTTTTTAGAAAGGAGATTGTGCCGATGGAGAAAGAGCGCCATGTATTAGTTGTGTTCCCACACCCAGATGACGAGGCATTTGGGGTTTCTGGAACCATCTCAAGTTATATTAAAAACGGATCACCCGTTACATATGCTTGTTTAACTCTTGGGGAAATGGGTAGGAATCTTGGAAATCCTCCGTTTACGACAAGAGAATCATTACCTAAAATTAGAAAAGCTGAACTTGAGGCTGCCGCAAAATCAATGGGTCTTACAGACTTAAGAATGATGGGGTATAGAGATAAAACGCTTGAGTTTGAAAATGATGAAAAACTCGCAAATATGGTATTTGAACTTATTGAAGAACTTAACCCATCGCTCGTTATTTCATTTTATCCAGGGTATTCTGTCCACCCTGATCATGAAGCGACAGGCAGAGCTGTCGTTCGTGCAGTAAGAAGACTTCCAAAAGAAAGCCGACCAAAATTGCATTGCGTCGCTTTTTCGAAAAATACAGAAGCCGAAATTGGCCCAGCTGACATTCATTATGATGTAAGTGAGGCATGGGAACAAAAGCTCGGAGCATTAAAAGCCCACATTTCCCAAACGGCTTGGATGCTCGCAGATATGGAAGAAAAGCTTTCTGCCAATGACCCAGCATTACTAGCCCATTGGCAAAAAGAACGTTTTTGGACGTATGATTGGGAAATTGATAAAGTATTGTAAACCTGGTTAGGAGTTCTAACCGGGTTTTTATTAATGAAAATTGCACGATTTTCGTTCCAAATACAGCGTTTTTAACAAAGTTTCGGTGTTTATCACAATAAAATAGACGATTTTATTGTCTATTATATCTGTTTCATGTTTCTATTAGCCGATTGCGACATTTATTGGCCAATTCACCCGAATCTAATTGCTGTTTCAGACTTAATTAGAGTGGTACAGTCCCTTTATTCCTGTACCTTTTCCCCTGTCACAGCATTTATAAAAACATGACAATCAATCATTTGCGTTGGCTTTAAAACCTTCTTGTCAAAATCGTATATATAATAAGGCTCGAAAAAGATATCTTTTTCTAACAGCTCCAATGCTTCGCCTTTCGTAATTTTCACATCAAATTCTGGCAATTCCTTTCCCATTTCACTGAATAACTTTCGCTTATCCAAAACATGAAGCAATATACACTCATTTGCGTCATATAAAAATTTGAATTTATCTAGAATCCGATCCAAGCGATTAATAGGTATCACGCCGGCATGTAAAAGTCCGTTTTGTCTTTCAATATTTTCTACCTGCCATTTTCCGCTTTCTTTCGGACGGTGCACTTTTAAATAATTCGAAATCATTTTTACAAATTCATTTTTTTCGTCCACCGTAATTGGAAGGCAATCTGGATGCGGAATATATAATGACATTTCTTCTTCCGTAATGATTTGAGATTCGTAAAACTTCTCCCACACTGTGCCGACTACTTTATCAGGGATGCGCATTTCCTCGGCGGTATCCTCCTCATTCCAATAGAGGACTAAATGACTTGGAACAACATCTATAAATGCTTCTTCCACGCCATATAAAAGTTGGTATCCATCTTCTTCTGGAAACCCAAAAAGAACAACTTGCTTTTCTTTAAATTCATCCATATTCAAAATAGACTGTTCTTGCTCCAATTCTATTGCTGGATAAAGCCCATGAAAGAAACCAGACAAAGAATAAAACACGATACTTCCTTGTTCATTTACTTTAACTTCAATATAACCTCCAGGTGATACCTTTCTTCCATTTATCATAGAAGAAAAGAAATATTCTGTGCAGTCACCATCTTTATTTTGCCTACGAATTTGAAAGTCGGTGTTATACTTTAATCCAGTATTTAACTCAATCCACTCCACAACATCATCTAACCCAGGACTCGTAAGCAAAGGTGGATTTTCCCTTAGATCCTCACTCATTACAACTATGAAGCTTGTTAAAAACCCGTATGTCAAATTTACTTCTGCATATATCGTTCCGGGAGGATTCAAATCTTCTTCCATTTCCGCTCCCAGAGGAAACCATTCCAATTCCAACTTATATTCCGTTGTTTTTATCACGGAGGCATCCCTTTTGATCGATGTATTTTTCAAATCGAAACGTTCTAATCCCCAATTTTTCTCGATTTCCTTAATCCATCTTTGAATCACTTAATACACCCCTTGTATAGAAAAAAGGCCCCTATCACTAGAAGCCTTTTCCATAATTATATACTTTCTTGTTTCAGAGCATCAATGATGTTTTCCTTCTTAACTTTGGAGCTTGAATAGAGCATCGATGTACCGACGATAAGGAAAACTGCCACAATTACATAGACAATACTTAACCACGGTAGTGAGAAACTATAACTAAACGAATTCGCTAAGGCCTTATAGATAAGAAGCATACATATGACACTCAATGGGAGTCCGTAAATTAATGCCTTTATTCCATAAAAAATGCTTTCGTAGTTAATCATTTTGTTAAAACCTTTTGGTGTCATTCCTACTGATTTTAGCATCGCAAATTCGCGTTTTCTTAAAGAAATGCTCGTCGAAATGGTATTCAAGATATTCGCAATCGAAATCGCTGTAATTAACACGATAAACCCATACGTAAAGACAGACATGATCATGACCATTTGTTCTTCCTGCTGACGGCTTTGGTAAACGTTTCGGATGTAATGCTTTACTTCTTCCATTTCCTCTATTTTTTCCTGAGTTTTAAGTGGGTCATTACTATTTAAATACAGCATTACTGAGAATTCTCCGTCAATACCCAATTGTTTTAAGGTTGACTGAGAAACTACTATATCCAAACCACCAGGTCCCCCTGGATAAGCTCCCATTGGAAGCTGATTCGTTAATGCAGCAACGGTCACTTTGTTCAAATATGTTTGTTCATCTGTTTCCATATCATTGGAATAAAGATCAATGTTCTCCCCGACCTTTGTATGAATGGCCTTTGTCTCCACATATTTTCCTGCATCACCATCTTCATACTTAATCGTATCAATGACAATTGCCTTTAACCCCGTTTGGAGTTCGTTATAATCAGCACCTACTTCTTTCGCATAAACTTCTAAACTTTTATCATCTAACACATAAAGATTAATATAATAAGGATATTTCCCATCTATTAGCTGACTATTAAAGTCTTCAAATGTACGTAGCACATCTGCGGTAGCATCCTTTTCTACCCGCGATGTCAAACCATGCACTTGTGACATAAGATTACTCTTCGTCACTTCATCCATCGATAAAATAGTATTGGCCAGCTGGTCGTCTCCTTCATGCCCTAACTCCATCATGATGTCAAAGCTTTGTCCATCCTGTGAAAGCGATAATGATTTTTTCAAATTCGCTGTAAAATATGCAACTGATAAAAAGAGCATAATACTAATAACAAGCGAAAAAACAGTAGCTTGATATCTGCGCTTATTTCTTTTTAAATTCTTCAAACCAATTTCAGCTTCAATTCCAAATACCCTGCGAACAAACTTAGAGGTTTTTACTGCCTTCCTCGTAAGCTTTACATCCGTTGATTGACGGATAGCATCTATAGCAGAAATTCGAGATGCTCTAATAGCTGGAATAAAAGTTGAGATGAATATTGTAATAATCGATACCAAGACGGCTACGAGAATAGAACCTGGAGTTACGGTCACTTCTAACTTTTCACTTACTCCCATCGCTCCTTGAATGATGGAATTAATAAATAAAAATGTTATTCCCATCCCTGCAAGACCCGCAATAATGCCAATTGGAATACTAATCAAACCAATGATAAATCCTTCAAAAAATACCGAGTTTTGCTTTTGTTTCTTTGTTGCCCCCACACTCGAAAGCATCCCTAAATGCCGGGAGCGTTCCGAAACGGAAATCGCAAAAGCATTATAAATTAAGGATACTGATCCGATTATAATGATGACCATGATGATAGCCGATAATGAATATAGCGTTGTACGCATACCTTCACTTTTTATCACACCGTAATAACGCAGTAAATTGTAATTAAATTCAACATTCTCTATCTGATTTTTTTCAGCTAATTTTTCTGCATGATCAAATAAAGAAGTTTTAATTTTGTTTACGACGACGGTTGCATTCACCAGATTATCTTTACCGAGTAATCCTTCATCAAGATAGGAAATGACCGTATAACCTGGTGACCAAGGTGGCTCCCATGTAGGGCGTTTGATTGTACCAACTATCGTGAATTCTTTTGTTGATGTATCTTTAAGCTCTTCATTTATTTCACCTTTTTCATTAGTCATTAAAGAAAAGGTTTGATCCATCGGTCCACGTATCTCAGGATCATTTGCGGTCCTCTTACCAACATCTAGTGTGATGATATCGCCAATTCTATAATCAACTTTGGCGTTATTAATAATTTCATCCGAAATGACAATTTCATTTTCTGTTTTTGGCAATCTCCCGCTGCTTAACTCTATTGGAAACTGCTCAAAGCCGTAACGATTATATTCTTTAATAAATAAATACGGCTTATTTTCATTTTTACTACCTTTTAGTAATGCATAGCCTAGATCTTTTGAGAGTACGACTTTTTGCGTATTCTCATCTTTTTTTATGGTATGAACCTGGTCAATGTCTACATCTTTATAAAGAACATGCCATTCCCCTTCATCCGCAATCGTCTGCCTTTTCATTAAATCCATAAAAGAAACACCAATCGTTGCTACTGCTGTGAGCATTGCCACAGAAATGATAACCCCAATAATCGTGACAAGGGTTCGCCTTTTATTCTTCCTTAGATGTCTAATTGTCAGTTTGTTGACAATGTTCATGGACGAACCACCTCATCCTTCGTTACCCGACCGTCTTCAATGGCGATAATACGGTCTGCTTGAAGAGCAATTCTTTCGTCATGTGTAATAACTATAAGAGTTTGATTATACGTTTTATTAAACATTTTTAGTAAATCGATAATTTCCCCGCTATTTTTACTATCAAGATTTCCCGTTGGCTCATCCGCAAGCATAATCGCCGGATTGCTAATTAGCGCTCGACCGATTGAAACCCGCTGTTGCTGTCCACCGGAAAGCTGATTCGGTAGATGACCCAAGCGGTTCTCTAAATTTAACTTTTTAACAATATCATCAAATTGCTTTTTATCCACTTTATGTTGGTCCAGCAATAGCGGTAATGTAATATTTTCTTCTACTGTCAAAACCGGAATGAGATTGTAAAATTGATAGATTAAGCCGATTTGTCTTCTTCTAAAAATCGCTAACTGTGTTTCATTAAGATTGTAAATATCCGTATTATCCACAAATACCTTACCACTCGAAGGTCTATCCACACCGCCGAGCAGATGTAAAAGCGTAGATTTACCAGATCCAGATGGGCCGATTATCGCGACAAACTCGCCTTTTTTAACGGAAAAAGAAACATTATCCAATGCTTTAACGGCAGTCTCACCTTTTCCATACACTTTAGACAGATTTTCTATTTTTAAAATTTCCATCGTAAAACCTCCATCACATTTACTGTTAATTATAGTTTATCTGTCTTAAATGACTTTCAAGTGACTTTGAAAATGACAATTTAGTCACTTAAGAAGGTATTCATATAATAAAAAAGACGGTAAAGTGCTGGACACACCCTACCGACTGGCACAATAAAGTTCGCTTTAATGAAATAAAAAAGTAATGTCGCAAGTAGTCATCACCTTACCCCCTTCTATACATCCAGGAGGTACAAGCCTTCCATCCTTAACTTCACTATATTATGCCTACCTGCTATTTGGGTCGTATTTCCAGATTATCATTCTCTAAATTACTTGTTTATAAAACTTAATCCTAAATTGTGTCCCCTTCCCTTTTCCACTATCAACACTGATATCCCCATTTTGACTTTTTATAATGCTATATGCCATCGCAAGTCCAATACCTACGCTATCTTCACTTGCATTTTTCCCTTTGTAAAAACGTTTAAAAATATACGGAAGATCTTCTTTCGGTATGCCTTTTCCATTATCAGCAATTATCATCTCCGTGAACAACGCGTTTTCTGTAAAGGAAATCGTAATTGTTCCACCTTCATCGGTATGTTCCACACAGTTTTTAAAAATATTAATAATTGCTTCCACCGTCCAATTGAAATCTCCAATAAATGAGACAGTGTCCTCACCTTCTATCGAAACGGTTTGCTCTTTAATATCAATTGGAATGAGGACCGATTGCATGGATGTATGAATCAGTTTCTGCAATATGATTTTATCTTTTTTAAACTGAACCGTACCTGCATCTATTTTTGATAGCTTTAATAATGAAGAAACTAGCCATTCAATCCGCTCGAGTTGAACTCGTATATTGCGTGTGAATTCCACTCTTTTTTCCTTTGGCAGTTCGGCATCACTTAATAAATCAGACATCACCATCATTGAAGTTAACGGTGTTTTTAATTGGTGGGATATATCGGAAATTGCATCTGTTAGTTGGATTTTATCTTTTTGTAAAAGCGAGCTCTGTTCAGAAAGCATTAATGTAACTTTATAAATATCGTTTTTTAAAATACTAAGTTCGCCTTCATGGTTGTCTCTTAAATCGAGAGAATAATTGCCACTAGTAATTTGACGTAAATAACTGGACAACTTTTCAATTTCACGATATCTCCAACTCGTAAAGATGAAACAGGAAGTAATCAGTAAAATAGATACACTCGAAACAAGAACAAAGGTAGACGTTGAAATAAAGAATGCCACAATCATTGCCGCCAAACTGATGGAGCACATAACTAGTAATAGAATCTGAATCTCTTTATTCCGCAGCATGTTAATCGCCAACCTTATAGCCCAGTCCGCGTACCGTTTTAATAATGGTTGGATTTTGCGGTTGGTCCTCTAGTTTTTCTCGCAATCTTTTGATGTAAACCGTCAATGTATTGTCATTCACAAAGTCCCCTGCTACATCCCAAATTTGCTCAAGCAGCTGGTTTCGGGAAAGAACTTGTCCAATATGATTGGCAAAGATTAGCAACAAACGATATTCTAACGCTGTTAAAATTACCTCAACGCCATTTTTATATACTTTTCCCTCAAGCGTGTTGATTCTAATATTGTTCATTTCAATAAGCGTTTTTGACTGGGCTTGCTTGTTATATCTTCGTAAAACTGATTTAATTCGGGAAAGCAGCTCGCGAATACGGAATGGCTTCGTAATATAATCGTCTGCCCCCATATCGAGCCCCATTACGACATTAACTTCGTCGTCCACGGCAGTTAAAAAAATGACCGGAACATCGCCCTTCTCTTTAACGATTTTACACAATTCATAGCCGCTTCCATCTGGCAAAGACAAATCAAATAAACATAGAGCAATCTGATCAAGTTGTTTCGCTATTATCTTCTTAGCTGAATCAGCATCGTGGCATAAAATCGTGGAAAAATGATCCTGTTGGAGGGAGTATTCAAGTCCAGAAGCAATCGTTTTATCATCTTCCACAAGTAAAATTTTCATATGTAGATCACCTTCTCGTGAATCATTATGTATAAAGTGTAAGGAATATGGGTTGATTGTGCAATAACTATCATTGTAATGAAGGGATTGACGAGTAGAATGCTGTACGAGTGTCGTTATGAAGATAGATTTTATAGAAATAGCATTTGGAAGCGCTATCCATTTCTATGATATAATAAAATTATACAGTTACATAAGCAGGGTGGGCAGCGACCACTTCCTCGTAGAGAGGAGGTGACGCTGATGGTAACTCTATACGAAGCAATAGTCTTGATGATAATGTTCTCAAGTCTAATCGTATCAGTAGTCGCCGTAGTTATTTCTCTATATAAAAAGAAATAACCCTCCCTTGCTTTGACCCGGCATAGGGGGTTATTTCTTCCTTGGGTCGCTGCACTTCATGCAGTGTAGCTGTATGTTGGGATGCCAGCTGCAACTGGCGTCCCTGTTTAATTTATGCTGTATATCTATATTATATTCATACCCTTTACAATTGTAAAGATAACATGGTACAAGGCAGGTGCAGGATAATTGAAGGTCAACAACGAAACAGATATCATTCGCTTAATTGAACAAGATTATTGGATGATGGATATTTTGCACTATGCAAAATCTCTCAAATTACCCGATTGGTGGATTTGTGCAGGATTTGTTCGTTCGAAAATTTGGGATGAATTACATGGGTTCACTAAACGAACCCCACTCTCAGATATTGATGTCATTTATTATGATCCTAACAATTTAAAGGAAGAGACTGAAAAGGAATATGAGGATCACCTACGAGCACTAAATCCAGCTATTCCGTGGTCGGTAAAAAACGAGGCGAGAATGCATTTACGAAATAATGTACCACCCTACGAATCTTCCATTGATGCTATATCAAAGTTTCCGGAAACTGCAACGTCTTTGGGAGTAAAATTAGATTCCAAGGATCGCATTATTTTAACGGCTCCATATGGAGTTCATGATGTCATTCACCTAGAAGTAAGGCCGACTCCCTATATTTTAGAAAATCAACTACTAGCTACACTATATAAAGAACGCATTCTAAATAAAAATTGGATTTCCACTTGGACGAATTTAAAGATATTTCATTGTTAAATGGAGTTGATTTAGCTGAATAACGAACAGATTTATCTCACTAGTAGAGTGCAAAGAGTCTTTCGTATTGCTGAAAATGAGGCACTTGCAGCTAATAGTATTGTATTGACTCCCGGCCATATACTCTTAGCTTGTTTTCTCGAAAAAACAGGTGTATTGGAGGAAATTTCATTAAGATGCAATATAGATTTAGACTTATTAAGGGCAGTAATTGAGCCTAAAAATTCTCCTATTTTTAGCGACTTTTTTACAGTCCCGGTTACTGAAGAAGTGGGAATGTTTATTGAAAAGCCTATTACTTATATGAAAAGATACAAGCAAATTTATATAAATGAGGGACATATACTTAAGGCCTTATTGACGACAAATACGGTTGACTTCTATTTATCCGAGAAAGATAAGAAAATAATTATGGCTCTCGGAACGACTTCACGCGACATGATTACTCACCTTGGTAACTATAACCTTCGCGACATTAAGCATCCACCTTTTATTCGAAAGGTGAAAAAAGACGATTATAAAAAACTTATTCAATTCGTAAAGAAGTATTTTTCCGAGGAATGGAGACAAACGATTGAAAAAGGATTTTGTGAAGAAAACCCTACCATCTACGTTGCTTTTGAAGGAAGTAATACAATAGTAGGTTTTGCAGCCTATGATGTCTATCAAAATAAAAAATGTTATTTTGGTCCAATGGGGGTACACCCTTCACAACGAACAAAAGGGATTGGATATTCATTGTTACATCACTGCTTAAAAGATATGAAAGAAATAGGATATTAATATGCAATTATTGGAGAAGCAGGTCCAATGGAGTTTTACGAGAAAGCTTGTAACGCAGTAGTGATTCCAACGCCTGTAGAAATCTAATAAAAGATTATCATAATAATGAGGATGTAATTTTAAACAAAGAGGCGGGATTCGTTTTGTTGTTTATTGTACTTTTCTTTTCTTTAATAGGTTCTACAATAATATCGATGTGGATATTTTATAAGAGCAATCATAAATGGTTAAGCAACTTATCATCTTTATGCATGAACACGCTCATTTTAGGTATGATGTCATGGCTGTTTTACAATTTTGACGAAGAAGCTAGAGCCTTTGGCTTTGGATATTCTAGCATGATTTATCTGATATTTTATATTCCCATTTTAACGTGGATCAACTTTTTCATTCTTGAATACGTGATTTTTAGGAGGAAAAAAATCTACGACAAAAACGCTTTTTAATAAAAAGCGTTTTTGTTCATACATTTATTCATCTGTATTTCCAGATTGCCTGCTATAATTCCTAAAAATCATACCATTCGTCCTGAACATTCCGAAATTCTCATAATAAGGAACTAAATCATCATCACAACATAGATCAATCATATATATGTGATTGAGTTCGTTTAGCATCCGGCTAACTAATTCCTTACCGATCCCTTTATTTTTGTATTCCGGTAATACTTCTAGAAGTGGAATGTATGCTGATAGAACTCCGTCACTTATTGCTGTTATGAATCCCACTACTTGATTATCAGTTTCATCTATTGCGATAACTACATTGCTACTGTTTCTTAAAAGCTTTAGGTGAGTTTGTGGATTTGGTGGATTTGGCCAATCTACAAAAAAACCGTTTAGCATATCAGATGAAATTCCATCAAGGGTATTTTTATATATCATATATATCATCTCCAATTTTGTTATTTATTAGGAAGATGATATATATCAACAGTAAAGTAACAAAATGATAACCGCCTTTTTTATTGAGAAGTTTCCATTTGCCTAAGTGCTTTCATTATCGCTTTGGCAACGCCATCTTCATCATTCGTATCTGTTTCGTATCTGCAAATATCTTTTATTTCCTGCTCGGAATTTCCCATCGCTACTGAATGGCCGACAATTTTCAACATGGATAAATCATTATAGTTGTCGCCCATCGCCATCGTGTCTTCTAGTGATATGCCCTTATCTTCTACATATCTTCTAAGTGCATTTCCTTTACGAGCTTCGTGATGCATAACTTCTAAGTTGTTTCGACCTGATGAAGTCACTTCTAACCCACCGATTTTTTTTAGACGCTCACTTGCTTCCATTAATAATTCTTCATCCATTGAAAAAGCAAGAAATTTATATACATGGCAATCTGTCTCTTCAAATATAGGATTAAAATCATCAATTATATGAATGAGTCGCTGATGAAATCGCTCGTCGGCAGATTCACGGATCTTATTAACATCTTGTGATGGGTTCGCTGTATGATAAATATCAACGAGTGCTTGTATTCCTTTTTCATAATCAGTTGTAAAGGTCCCACCAGTAGTATAAAGTTCAAAGTAAATGTTCAGATCTTCAAACACTGAAGTAATCTTCGCTCCAGTTGGTCCATCCAATCCTACAGAGTAACTGACATTCCCTTCCATATCACGAATTTCCCCACCATTTACACAAATGGCTGGCAATGTAAGCCCAGTCTTATTAAGTACATAACGGACTTCGTTATACGCCCTTCCTGTTACCAAAACGAAATCAATTCCCTTTTCCAGAGCTGCTTGGATGGCGCGAATATTCTCCTCACTTACCTCTTGCCTTGCATTTAATAACGTCCCGTCCATATCTGATGCAATACATTTTATCAATTTTCATTGCTCCTTCATTATGCTAAACGCACTTTTCTATTGTGAACAATTCTATCTGAAAAAGAGTATCAATGCAATGAAATGGGGACAGGTCCGATTAGACCTGTCCCTTTTGGACCTGTCCCCATAATCTCTAATTCTCCTTTTTAAGTCACGTCCCTCTATTAGGTTTTTAGAATAAAAAATGGGATATAGGTAGTGAAAGATATTAAAAGCCACAGAAGGATTTTTTCCTCTGACTTTATTAGGAAATTGCCATTTAATACATTTGGCATTTCTCGTCTTTTGAATTAAAATGAAAAACGTTGAATTTTTATAACGAAAGGTGAACATCATTGAAAAAACTCAATATTATACCGAAGGATTTTTTATTATTTCTAATACCTTCATTAATCGGCATTTTTTTATTTATGATTCCCGTTCCTTCTAAAGAAGGGGTTACGATTCCGATCGCCGTCTTATCTGAGACGTTGCAAAATATTCTTGGATCTACAATTCCTGCGATTATGACCGGCATCATTATTCTAGCTTTAATAGGAACAATGATTGCAAAAATAGCAAAACCTAAATTTATTAAAAACTCTCCATTTCTGTCGGCGTTATTTGATATCCCTGTAATATGGGTGATTGCTCGCATATTGGCCGTTGTTTTTGCGATAATGGTTTTCTTTAAAATTGGTCCTGAGGCTATCTGGTCAGAAAATACTGGAGGAACTTTATTGTATAGCCTTTTACCTGTTCTCTTCAGTGTCTTTCTATTTGCGGGACTACTTTTGCCATTATTATTGAATTTTGGGTTGTTAGAGTTTTTCGGAGCCATGATGACCAAATTTATGAGACCTATTTTTAAACTACCAGGTCGGTCTTCGATTGATGCACTTGCTTCTTGGCTTGGTGATGGAACAATCGGGGTATTGCTTACAAGCAAACAGTACGAGGAAGGACATTATACGAAACGAGAAGCAGCTATCATAGGGACAACCTTCTCCGTTGTGTCTATTACGTTTAGCATCGTCGTCTTAAAAGAAGTTGGCTTAATGCATTACTTTGTGCCATACTACTTTGCTGTAACATTCTCAGGTATCATTGCCGCCATTATTCTTCCACGGATTTGGCCACTTTCCAATAAGTCGAACACATTTATAAACGGAAAAGAAGATGACAATACCGCCGAGCTGATTCCCGATGGTTATTCAAGATTAGGATATGGAATTGAACAAGCACAACTTCAAGCAAAAAAGAGTAGTAGTGTTAAAGCATTTTTCATAGATGGAAGTAAAAATATTTTAGATATGTGGATAGGTGTAGCTCCAATTGTAATGGCCCTAGGTACTGTAGCTTTAGTCATAGCTGAGTACACACCATTATTCCAATGGCTCGGTCTCCCTTTTATTCCATTGCTTGAATTATTGAACATTCCCGAAGCAACAGCTGCATCGCAAACATTAGTCGTTGGTTTTGCCGATATGTTCTTGCCATCTATTTTAGCAGGAGGAATAGAGTCGGATATGACACGCTTTATTATAGCGGGCGTTTCTGTCACCCAATTAATTTACATGTCCGAAGTAGGGGGATTGTTGATTGGATCCAAAATCCCAGTTAATATGAAAGATTTAATTATTCTATTTCTGTTAAGGACATTGATTACATTACCGATTATTACGTTGATCGCTCATTTGGTTTTTTAGTTTATATTGATGTACTGAATATCCATATTTTGACCCGCACCCAAATTTATAGTAATTTGAGTGCGGTTTAATTTATTTACATAAGTTAAAGAAAGGACGTCCTAACTCATTACTAAAGTAACGAGTATGAGGTCGCCCAGAATATTATCAATTTTCCTTTATTAAAAAATCTACTATAGCCTTATTAACTTTTGTAGCCTGTTCTGCAATTAATAGATGACCGGAGTTTTGTATAATTGTTGTTTCAACATGTGGAATTTTCTCCTTTATTGTGTTTATTGCCTTATTTGCACGATATATTTTTTCTTCGTCTCCAACCATAAACAACGCGGGAATTTTCAATCCGCTTAGTTCTTCTTTTGAAAAATTTTTAGGAATAACTGCAAGAAGGGGTTTGCACTGCTTATAAGCAGTAATAACCTGCTGCATTACCATGGGGTGAATATCATTTCCTTTTGCACAGAACCATTCCCATCCTTTTCTAATTCTTTTTTCTGACGGAAACAGCATAGCGGGATAAATGTACCGAAGAAGTTTTATAAAAGGAATGGGTAATATTGATGCAACCGGAGCAATTAAAATCAATTTTTTTAGATTCTCCTGTCGTTTTCTTGCATAGGTCAACGAGAGCCATCCCCCCATTGAATGACCTATTAAATTACCTAATCCTTTCAATACTTCATCAAGCCATATAACGCAGTCTTCTTCTGTTTTCAATGGAGTCTGCACCAGGCTTTTCCCAAAATCTCCTAAAGTGTCTATACAGTAAACCCGATAGGATTGAAGGGCAGTGATATTTAAATACCAGAAACTTGAATTTCCGGTCATACCGTGTAGCATTACAACAGGCACACCATCTTTTGGTCCGCTAATTATTACATGTGTTTCTCCGAACTTTGTGGGAATTTTTACTTCTTCGTATGCTACTTTCCATAGATTCATTACTTCCTCATAAGATTTTAAGAACTCTTCTTCTCCAGTTTTTGATTTGAAAATTGATAATTTTGTTGTCATCTTTATCTCCTAAATTGATTTTACTTCATTCAAAATTAATAATATTTATTGCCTGCAGTTAAAATTTGTTAGGTCACCAAACACATATTATTATGAATAGTTTACCAAATATAATTCAGAAAGTCCCAGTTTTCACAAAATAGTTTGAGTTTTTTAAATACTCTACATAATTCAACTAACGGTTTGTGATGCGCTTTTAAGAGTAAGAGAATTAACAATAACATTAGATGGTCGGCAAGTTTCTCATCATGAAATCCCACCATTATTTAGGAATCAATGACTGAAATTTTTAAAAAAAGTATTGAATAGCCATAATAGGAAAAAGGGCTCCAAAGAAATTTTTTAATTTCTGTCATAGCCCCTTCTTCTAAAGTATTAAAATGATTGTCGTTGTTTTTGATCATCATATGAAAACTACCTTCTATTTTTTTTCCTTAATCATTAAAGCTGCGTGAATAAGAAAATTATCCTAGCCAATCACAAACTTTCAGCAATCTTTACAATCCCAGATGATATTTCATCAGATTTTACACCCGCATCATTCGTCAAAATTCAGAGTATAGGAGTTTTGCAATACGATTCTCCATCCATCAGGATCCTCTATAGTCACACTAGTCTCGGTGATTGGCACTCAAATTAAATCGATTCATTATCATAAAGTCTCAATTGTTTCTTTTTTATTTAAAAACTGAATTATATGATCATTTACCTCATTTGCTTGTTCAATTGATAGGGCGTGCCCTGCGTTTTGAATAACTTTACTATTAATATGAGGAATCAACTGCTGTGCCTTTTTTAACATTTTCTCATAATTATAAATGACTTCCTTATCACCAACCATAACCAATGTCGGCATATTTATTTTCTTAAAGTCTTCATGGCTAAAAACTGAAGGAACGATCGTTTTAGTAAATTTATAGTGTTTTAGCCCTAAGTAAAACTGCTCGAACAAACTTGATTCCACCTTATTCCCTTTGGCAACAAACCAGCTGCAGAATGAATTTATGACAAATGAACGTTTAGGAATTATCATGATACTGAATAGCCTTACAAAGAATTGCTTATAAAATGGAATAAATGAAGCAGCTGGAGCTAAAAGGATGAGCTTATTAACTTTTTCGGGATATAGAATTGAAAAATTAATGGCCTGCCATCCTCCTGCTGAATGACCGCATACTGCTGTTTGATCAATTTCTAATGCATGGAGAACATCCGATAGCCATTTAGCGCAGTCCTTTTTTTCCTTATAAGGTTTTGTTACTACGCTTAAGTTAAAATCAGCCAATATGTCAATCGCATATGTTCGGTATTGTTGGCTAAGCTCATGGATATTTGCATACCACATGGTCGCTCCAAATCCAAAACCGTGCAATAAAATTAATGGATGAGCATCCTTAGGGCCTGCTGCGAGAATATGTGTTTCACCGAAACGTGTTGTAACGTAAAAACTTTCGTAATCCACTTTCCATAACGAAAGATTGGCATCATACATGTGTTTAAATTTTTCCGAACCCTCAATAGTTCTAAATGCCATAGTATAATTGGACAAGCTAACATTCCTCCTATTAATCTAGTTATCATGAATACTCTCAAAAATTTTCTAATCAATCATTCTGTGGAATATAACTTCCATATCGTTTTCTAAAGTTTAGTTTTAAAAAAGCGCTCGGAATTAATCCGAGCGTTAGTTTATCAATTAGAACATTTAGAAAGTAAAAGAATTCCAACAATAATGATTATAGTAAGTATTATCGGAAGACAACCGCTTCCAGCAAATGCAGTTAAATCACCCGTCATCGAACGATTAATCGAATCTGATAGATTTATCATCGGATTTTTTTTATGCTCGTTTAATTGTCTTTTAAAGTGCTCATCTTCTTTCATAAAAACATCCTTTTTGGCTAATTACTATCTATTAAATATAGCCTTCGTTGCTGCAAACCTTGCACTAAAGGCTTAATTAGATGTTAGCCTGTATTTCTTTTATCTATATTTTTCCAACACCTGCTCTTCAATCAATTCTATATTCCGTTTGTTTTGTACGTAGTCCATTATATGTTCTTTGATATTAGGATATAGTTTAATATTTTCTAATTCAGAAAGCGGAATCCACGACACGTTTGTTTGATTTTCATCAGGATTTTCAGGCAGTTTCGGAGTGGATCCCTCTTTAATTTCACATTCAAACATTAATCCTAAAGAGTGTGTATTTCCATACACATTAAAGTTTAAATGGGGAGCATATTCATATACAAACGCTAATGGTCCAACTTCAACGTCCACTGATGCCTCTTCCATAGCTTCTCTTTGCACTGCTTCAATAACTGATTCGTTTGGTTCAACTCCACCTGCAGGCAAATTATAATGTATTCCTTTCTCATCATTGAATTCTACTAAGAGGATACTATTATTTTTAATAATAAGTGCACCTGCTCTAACTCTAATGGGATAGTTCACTGGTCACCCTACTCCTTTTTAGCTTTCTTTCCTTACCATAGCTTCTTTACGTTAATAATAAGTCTACTTAACCTGAACTATTTATTAACTTCTAGCAATTTCAACAATCCTCTCAGTAATAGAATAAAAGTCATCATTATTTTTGATTACATATAAATATTCAGATTCTCCTTCTATTGGCGCTGTAATGTCGCTTTTATGCGACTCAGCCTGTTGACGAGTTAGCACTTCCTCAAAAGAGGAAGCAGTTCTAAATATAGTTTTAGTCCGCTGACTATTTGCCACTCGTTCTTGAAGGACATGATCTGGAATATCGAAATTGACGAGAACGCTAATAAATCCTTTATTATGAAAGTGCCTAAGAAGATCCAAACGATTTTTCCGAGAACGATTTGAGTTGCATAGAATGAGATGAAGATTGGTTTGATTAACAGCATAATCCACAATGGTCTGAGTGATGTCGTACTTTATTGTGTTTGGCCCTTGCTTTGGTAGTAAGGATTTATAATGGGTGTTGATAAATTCAGCATGGTTATCTTGGTCAATAACAATTGAGTGGTGCAACTGTTGTTCTAAAGCTTTAGCAAATGTAGTTTTCCCGCTATGGGTTTTACCGACTGTGATAATTACAAGCCTTTTCATTAACGCAACTCCATTCGTAAAATTCTGGATTAATTTATCATTAGAGTATTGTCGATTTATATATGTTGGACAACATTCTCCTCTGCCAAGCTTCTGTTCCAATTCTTATTCTATTAATCTATCACTCTAATAGGTCTATTCTTTAACGATGTCAACAGTTTTCATTCAAGGTGAACTTAATTAACATCCCCTAAATAGATTGGAGTTTTTTCTCCATTTAAATGTCTAATGATATATTTTCTTAATTCTTTTGGATATAGCCGGTATTGTAGTAAATCATTAACGGGTATCCACTCAATTCCTATTTGATGTTGATCAGGATTAGAAGGGTGGAAACTCATTCTCTCAGTTTCATAAAGCTGACAAGCAAAATAATATTCAACTTGATGCACATTAACGTCGATGGCTGAATGTTCATGGTTTTTACCGATATATTCACGTATATGCGATAATTCTCCTATTTCAACTTTATTCCCAATCTCTTCCATACACTCTCTTAATAAGGTCTCGTGAAATGTTTCGCCGTGCTCTTGGCCACCACCAGGGCAAAGGTAAAAATCCCCTTCATGATCTCGATTTTTTGTTAATAAAATTTTTTCTTCTTTAATGATGATTGCTTTTACTGAGTTTCTAATCTGCATTTAAACTCCTCCTTCTGGAATTCATGTAAAACATAACTGGACTTAGTACTTCAAAATTGTCTTTTTTAAGAAACCTATGAATTCATTTGCTTCATTTGTTACCACTTTAGTTAAAACATAAGTCGAAGAGCTCGGGGGTTTGATTTTATCCGGCTTTATTTCAAGAAGCCTTTTCATTTTTATTTCGTTCTTCACCATCGAAGCAGGCAAATAAGAAACGCCAAGTCCTTGTTCTATAAATTGTTTAGTTATTTCTATTTGATTAACTTTCATTGTTCGAACAGTTGGATAGTATCTCTTAATCGTATTCAATAGATCATCCCAATAGTCAGGATGATTATGCGTGATTAGCCTGAATTTTTGTAGTGCCCTCATCTCATCATATTTAGATTCTTGATTGGGAATACAAGGGCCGACGAGAAGAACAGGCTCCTCGTGTATGATCTGACAATTAATATTGGTTTGTATCGGTTTTATCCTTGTTAATCCAAGATCCGCTCTTCCCGCGCTAATTTCATCACCAATTTCGTATGAATTAACAATGTTGATTAATACCTCTATATCTGGATTTATCTCAGTAAAACTTCGTAATATTGAAGGTAGTACAGATGAGGCAATTTGCGGCGCTGTTGCAATGATTAACTTTCTATTAAATCCTTGCTTCCATGATTCAAAGTCTTCTAAACCTCGTTCATATGCAGCGATCATTTCTTTTGCATAAGGGAGAAAATAATGACCCGCAGGTGTAAGCGCAATGTTTTTTCCGACTCTATCAAACAACTGGCTGTTAAGATTTTCTTCGAGTCTTTTTATATGCTTTGTAACTGCTGGCTGAGTTAAAAATAGTTCTTCTGATGTTTTACGAAAATTTTCATATTTAGCTGCTATAATAAATGTTTTTAGCCATTTCATATCCATATCAGTTCTCTCCATTTGATAACAGTTGGTTATTAATACTTTGAATTTTTGTTAATATTCATAATCTTCTTCATTAAGTATAATGAAATTAACACAAAAATACAGCCTATTTGGAGGAGAATACGGATGAAGAATGTTAAAAGCATAAATGATTCTTGGAATGCCAAATTGTATGATAACAAACATTCATTTGTTTCTATGTATGGTGATCACCTTGTTGAATTGTTGGCTCCAACGAAAGGAGAAAAAATTCTCGATCTTGGTTGTGGAACAGGAGATTTGGCAAAGAAGTTATATGATAGTGGAATAGATGTTGTAGGGGTTGATAAGTCTGAAAATATGGTTCATTTTGCAAGAAAGAAGTACCCACATATTCCTTTTATCATTGGAGATGCAACAGAACTAAACTATATCAACGAATATGACGCTGTATTCTCAAATGCAACACTTCATTGGGTCAAACCTCCAAGTCAAGCGCTATATTGTATTTATAAAAGTTTAAAACAAGGTGGAAGATTTGTTGCTGAATTTGGTGGGAAAGGAAATATTCAAGTAATAACGAATGAAATCATTAATCAATTAAAAATAGTTGGATTCGAAAATAATATAGAAAAATTCCCTTGGTATTTCCCTAGCATTGGAGAGTATTCATCATTAATGGAAGAAATAGGATTTAAGGTCACCTTTGCTCAGCACTTTGATAGACCAACGCCATTGGAAGGTGATAACGGATTACAAAATTGGATAGAAATGTTTGCAAACGATATGTTTGACGGTATTCCTAATGACCAAAAGAAGGTTATGTTAAAAAATGTTGAGAATAATGTAAGAGATATTTTATATCATGATGGTAATTGGATAGCTGATTATAAAAGAATAAGAGTCATCGGTATAAAATAGGGGCCATCTTGGTCCCTATTTTACATTATCAATCAGAAAATTACTCACTTTTCCCTAAGATGTACTTCATTGAAGAAGATCAAATTAATGGAGAAAAGACAAGGATAGAACCTTGCCTCTATTTTTGTTACCCTTTTACTATTTTTAACATGCTGTTAGCATTTCGTTGAAATTCATAAGATACGTTAACTTCTTCTACAGAATATCCATTATCAGTAAGATAACCTATGAATTTCTCTAAATGTTCATATCGTTTACCTTCCAAGTCCACTAAAGGGAAAATACGGATTTCCTCTTTCGTAACCCTCAATAACTCTTTAAGTGTTTCTATATGAAATTCATAATCTAATCGATCAGCGTACATAAATAAAAAATGGGCAGAAAGAAGAATATCAAATTCTGCATCTGCAAATGGTAATGTAGGTAAAGTGACGGCTATATACCTTTCACTCGATTCCCTCATATCATTAGAACAATCACTTAAAGCACTCAGACGATGTTTTTTAAGTTCTTCTACATCTTTGAAATAATCCCAAATATAATTACTCTTGGCTTTTTGCATATGCTCCATCGCGTGTTCAACATCCTGAAGACCTTTATTTTTCAGCTCTTCAGCAGAGTGATAATAAGCAATGTCACATGCTGTTATGTCTAGACCTAATTTATTTCCGATAGCAGTAAAAGAACACGCACCTGATGGACAATCAAGTATTTTCTTTCCTTTCAGTGATTCTACCGAAAGAGAAAACATATCTAAATACTCTTCAAAAGTCCTACCAATGAAAACAATTCTATCTATATCTAACTTTAAACCTTGTTCGATTCTATGCAATTAGGCTCACCACCTATTGTTTTTCCCCAATTAAAAAATGTAGGGTGATTTATTCATTTCCTTGACTCTATACCAGTAACGATAAATTTCCTTATAACCAATTTTTGAATACAATCTTAAAGCGGGTTTGTTATTCAAAACTACAGCGAGGTAACTGAATTTAGCTCCATTTTCTTTTCCCCATTTTAACAAGTTTAATATTAACTGTTCTCCAAATCCTTTATTCCTATAGTTCATATCAGTGACAATATCAAATAGCCCAATATATTCTCTTTCTATTATGCCGAGACCACAGGCAATCACATGTTCCTTATCGTAAAGAGAGATAAAACATTTTTTAGTTGCGATATTGGAAAGCATTTGAATCATCGTGTCTCTAGTACTCTCTTCAATATGACTCAATCTACAAAAATTCTCTATCCAATCAATATTAATATTCTCATCTAGGATTACAGAATGTAGAGTTGGTTCTTGGATACCCTCTAACTCTAAGGTCTGGACACTAGTATAATCTATCAAAGTGTAGCCCTTTTCTTCTAAAATATCATCTAAATTTGCTGGGCTAACAAAAGGAGTCATTTTAAATGTAGTACGTAAATCATTCTTCGTATAGATGCTCTCACATTCTTTTATTTTATGATTCAAATCCAAAGTTGAGGAATAGATCGGATTAATTGAATTGGCGCGTTTCGTATATCCTTTTGCAAATCTTAGTAACCATCCATCATACAGCAAAGTAGATAAAGGCTGCCAATTATTTAAAGATAGTTCTTCTATCATTTTATTATTTGTTGACCAAGCCATGGTTTCCAACTCCAATTTTTTGATTAAATAGTAATTCTATAAGAAATTGCTAATTCCTTCTTATATGAAAAAAGGAAACTAGTTATCCATGGTAAAGCACTTGTGTAAGGATAAACCAGTTCCAATTATTAGACTTAATAAAGCGCAGGGCATTGTGAAAAGGTATAAGTCCCGATACATCCAGAACTTTTACACACAAATAAAAACGAAACAGCTATGAGATTAAGGTCTTCTTAACCATCTGGAGCAAATATTGAGGGAAGTGGTTGAAATTTGATATTGAGATAACAAAGTAGGTTAGTAAATCTAATAGGGGTTAAATTGTTCCGGTAGAAAAATAATGGTATGAGGTAGTAAGAAAAGGTATCGATTTTTACTCCAGTCCGGTTGTTTGCGAGATATCATTGTATTTGACGACAGGCCATTTCTCCTTTCGTAATGCGTTTATTAGCTCTGGACCTACATGCAAATGGTCTTGTACTAGCTCTTTTGGAGTAAGTGCCATCCATTGGTTCAATGACACGTCTGAAAAACGATTACTCTTGAACATCTCCAAAAACCATAAGCTTTGGCTACCTGTGTTTTGAATGTAATGCCCCATTGCAAAAGGTACATACCCTACATCACCAGCACGGTAATTAAAAGTTCGGGCTTTGCCACTCGCTGCGAATACCGTCATCCGCCCAGTTCCTGTTAGGTAATACTGCCACTCATCGTTATTAGGATGCCAATGCATTTCTCTCATACCACCAGGCTTGATTTCTACCAATGCAGCCGTGATTGTAGTCGAAATAGGGAAGTTAGTGGAATCAACTATTCGTACCGTACCTCCGGAAGTTACAATTGGCTCCTGGGCAAGTAGCCGATGTGTAAAGCTTTTGGGAACTGTACCGTAAGGATCTGATACCTTCTGGCTCTCGAGTGGGCCAGGCACATTTGCTTGGAAAATGTAACGTTGTTTTGTAGGGATGCGTGCAAAGGAGCTTTCAGGCACACCAAAATTTGCAGCAAGCACATCCTTTGGTGTGTGAGCGAACCAATCGGTAATAGTGAAGGTGTCTAACTCAGAGAAGCTGCCGTCATCGAAGACGAGTAGAAATTCACAGCCTTCCTCCAGTCCTTGAATCGAATGTGGAATTCCGGCAGGAAAGAACCACAAATCCCCCGCACCGACATCGGCTATAAAGTTGCGGCCATCTTGGTCGACTGAAGTAATTCGTGCACTACCCCATATCATGTAAGCCCATTCTGCTTGCTTATGCCAATGTAACTCACGCACACCACCAGACGTCAGCCGCATGTTCACCCCCGCAAGCGTGGTTGCAATGGGGAGTTCTCTAACCGTTACTTCCCGCGACCAACCGCCGTGATTTAGCTGCATATGGGTATCCGAAAAAGAGAATTTTAAATTGGGGATCGTCCCAGCATCGGTAATCGGTGGAACTAGCATGTCGGGATTCTCAAGGTCCCTCATGATATCTCGAGGACCAAGATCGGTCGCTCCGGCACCATCATCCCTTATTGGATGGGGTACATTTTCAAATGAGGCTTGATTCCTAATAGGTTTCTTCATAAAAATGCTCCCTTCACTTGTATTGTTCGAGAGAGAATTACAGTAATTTATAACTCATACCTCATAGGTTTTTACACCTAATCTATATATCTTTTTCCGCTCTTTAACTGGTGACGAAGTACAATTCTTCTCTTACCAGAAAGCAAAATGATAATGAGCCCAATCAAAAAACAGGTACTTTTTTTATAATATTAAAAAGGAGTTCGATGACAAATGATCTTCACTCTTTATTTCATTATCGGGATATTGATCAGTACATCGATTTATGTGGTCGCAGACTTCCGCCCCATGTTTCTTTTTCTAATATTGTTCATTGCTTGGTTACCTCTAGTATGCGTTGGGATGACGATAGCACCATTTATAGATGTAGAAGATATTTCCAATAAGCTAAACACATGAAAGTACCAATCCAAGATACACATCCAAAAACCGCAACAATCGTAGTTTCTGACCACCCGTATTTTAAGGAAAAATGATAATGGATCGGTGTCATTCTGAAAATTCGCTTCCGTGTAAGTTTAAACGATGAAACTTGTAATATAACTGACAGCTGTTCTGCAAAATATATTAAAAATAAAATCGGAATCAATATTTCCACTTTCTCAAGAACAGCAAGAAATGACAAGGATCCCCCTATGGCCAATGAACCTGTGTCCCCCATAAAAGCTTTTGCCGGATAAATATTATATATTAGAAAGCCAAGCAAACACCCGATCATGATTAAACAAAAAAGTTGTACCTCTACCCTTTCTGAAATCATAAAAAAGAAAAAGTAGGTAGGAATGGCTACGACTCCTAAAAGTCCATCCAACCCGTCAGTAAAGTTAATTGCATTTGCGGAACCTACGACAAATAAAGTGATAAAAACAACATAAAAGATAATCGGAAGTTCAATGATCATGTTTTTGTAAATATGAATCGTAGTATCTATCCCTAATTCATTGATCACGTAAAATAATAAAACACCCGTAAAAGCAAATTGAAAAACAAGTTTTGTCTTACCTGATACCCCTCCTGGATCTTGCCGGGAAGCTTTCCAAAAATCATCTAAAAATCCAACAAAACTAAACAGGATATATGTAATTGCTAAGAAAAACATTAATGGGGTCGGGGAATAAAGAGTGGCCATTATGACACCGACAAAAAGAATCATTCCGAACATTAATGGAGTACCTTTTTTTAACTGATGATCGGAAGGAAGTTCTTTTCTTATCGGTTGAATAAGTCTAAATTTCTTTAAAACAGCAATCAGTATTGGGGATAAAGCCGCGACGACTACAAAAGAAATCATCGCTGGTATTATTTGATCACTCACTATTTAGTAACTCCTTTTCTAGTAATCTTCACGTTTAATTTTTTTATTCATTACTCTTTTTAGCCAAATACAATTATTAATATTACGTATAAAGGATGTTGGTATGCCCCCCAAATAGGAAGGACCAAGAAAAAATCATGTCAGTCTCTAACAACCTTCTGTGAATAATGTGGATAATTCCCTAATTGTTTTGTACAACTAAAAAGAGTACAGTCCTATTTATATTCAACATTTTTAAGAATAGTTACAGTTGATGTTTGATTGCAGCAAGTATGTCTCTCCACCAAGAATGAGTTAAAAGAATAATTTGTAACGATAATTTTAACGCCTCTGTGAAACGTATTTATCCATCATGAATTCACATAATATAAATTCCCTTTAATAAACGACTTATAATAGTGATTAAAAAGTTACAAAATAATGCCTTACATTTGTTAACTATGTATTGCACACTAAATCATTAATAAGAATCTTGAAATCTACAAATAAGATGTTACTTATCGATTTAGTTTATTAAGTAAAATCTCCTTATGAGCTTTAGAAAGTTTCATCAACTCAAAGTGATCATTTGAAATCAACGTATATAATTTATTTGCTTCTCTCCAAGCAATGTTGTATTGTAACGCATCAATAATTCCCCTCGATAATGCCTCTTCCAGTTCATCTGCATCTTTCTTTATTACTTCACCCGTTGGCAATATAATAATATCTAAAAATAGATCGTCCATCCAAGGGACATTATTTTCAATCCCACATTCTAAACATATATCAACATACCATTGGACAATGTTCCCTTGAGAATCAAACATCGTCGTTAAAGAATGATGTGCTTCAATAGGAAAATGCTGAAGCCATATGTACCCATCATCGGCTATACATACTTTTTTTCCGTCATAGTTAACATACAATGGATCTCTAACCTCTTGAATTTCTAGTAAAGTAACATACCCTTTAAACTTATCTGTATCAAGAAATGTATGAATATATCTCCTTTTACGCACTCGCCTCCATTCTGAACGATCACCATATTTCCGTTTTAACAATTCGATCCTCCTTATTGTTTTAAATTAACAATCCATTATTTTATCGGTAAATAATTTATAGTTATCCGTTTATTACTATTCAAAATGTATTATTACGACTTCGATTCAATAAAGTTTGCTTCTATCTTTATGAAAACCTCTATAGAAGTCTTTTAATAAACGAATAACCCAGCATGAATTAGATTACTTCCTGTGTGTATATTCTTTTATGAGGGATTACACCTCTTACACCGCCAGTTGGTTCATCCATATCATTTCTATATCTAGGAATTATATGAATATGACAATGGAAAATGGTTTGCCCTGCCACTTCTCCACAATTAACCCCAATGTTATATCCTTCTGGCCTATATATTGAATCTATCAACATTTTACTCCTCATAATCAGTTCATCTATTGAATGTTTTTCTTCGGACTTTAAACTAAAATAATCATTACAATGTCTCTTTGGAACTATTAATATATGCCCCTGATTAACAGGAAATTTATCATAAAAACATTTTGCTAACTCATTTTCAAAAATCACATTCTCTATTTCGCAAAAAATACACGGCAAATAAAACACCCCAAATCTATTAATTGAAATTACCTAATTTCCGATGATTCTCTTCAATTAATATAACCTACACTCCTAAAAATTGGTATTTAAACCATATTAATCATAGGCTCTTAATTCCAAATACTAATTTGATTTTGATGCGGTTCTTTTTTGCCTTTTTGAACCCATCTTTTGTGTCTAAGATAAAAACAGTTTTTCCTATCCAGACCCTTATATAAAAAGATTGTATTTTAATAGGCCTTACTATTCCTTTTTCTTCTAATTCAGTACCATCACTTAATTCTGTTTCCGTCCTTATTAACCACTTATTTCCCACTCCAAATTCAATAAATTTCAAATCTGTATCCCCTTACAATTAGACCTACACTGTTTATTTTTTTATTTTTGACTAGCTGAAATAAGTAATCAATTGTAGTTATATGTTCATTTAACTTTTTTCACTGCAAATGTAATCGCATTCGTTTTTAATAAGACGGGGCGTTGCTTACGCTTTATTGTATATTTCAATGGTTTTACTAGAACCTTTATGACTTCCCAGCCCTTATATGCTTCGTTTAATTTATTCATCATCTCTTCCGTTGATAAGTTTATTTCCATGAGCGGGAATAAGCTCTCGTTCGTATCTAAATCAATTTCTTCCACCTCTGAATTTACGATAATGCAATTTATCCCCTTGTCCTTTGTTCCTTCTACCATTTGATGGATCACTTTTTCAAAAACAGACTCGGAATCAACATGTTCCAAACTTGATACAGCAACGATGAAATCATAATTATTGGGAGTTATTGAAAAGGTTCCTATATCTGCTTGTTCACTTTGAATCATTTCGTCTACATCATGTTCTTCACTATATTGTTTTAGTTTTTGTAAAGCAGACTCAAGCAAATCCACACAAACTATTTTGCCTCCTTTTTCTTTTAATAACTGGGCGATTGGAATGCTATTTCTTCCAACCTCCGATCCCAAATCAAGGATATTAAGATTGTTTTTTTCCTCTAATAACGGGATCATTTCCATGACTGTCATCACAGGTTTATGCAACCAAGAGCCTTCCTCAAACAATTTATAATTATCATAACAATAGTCATGATATTCTTTTTCCTCTTTTCGTATATAGTCGATTCTGTTCATGACTATCACCTTTCAGCATTTTGAGATCAACCTAGATATCTATGTTATGATTACATAATAGGATATGGAGTTGATAAAAATGGCATTCTTTTATTTAAATGAACCTTTATACCCTCAAATGCAAATGACTGATATAGAATATGAATTATTCCATACAAGTTATGTGCGGAGACTAAAATATCTAGCCCATTTTGGTGCTGCCTTCCTTGTCACTCCTGTTGTCCATTCAAGATTTGAGCATACATTAGGAGTATGGAAGCTGGCTTGTTATTTTTTTCCTGAAGACTACATACTAAGAATTGCTGCTATATTACATGACATCGGGCATCTACCTTTTTCGCATGCAGTGGAAGAAAATCTTGGATTTAACCATCATCATTTTACTGAAAAGTATATTAGCAGCTTTGAAATCAAAAATATCTTATCCAAATATGGATATTATACAGATGAGATTATTGCATACTTAGACAGCTCCTCGCCTTTAACAGGATATGATAATGTACTTGGTCTTGATCATTTAGATAGTTTCTTTCGAGATACTTATATGGCAGGTTTTGCACGCAACTTACCGCGTGATGTATTAGAAAAGTTATCGTGTTGCGAAAAAGGAATTGTAACTGATGAAGAAACGGCTATGTATCTTCTAGAATTAATTACTGTGGATCATGAACTCTTCCTATCTCCTCATTTATTGGCAGTGGATAAGATACTTTCAGAAGCAATCCGACTTCATTCAAAAGAAATGGGAACTCCACTTTCAGATTTTGTTTTGTTAACTGACCATGAGATAATAACCATGCTACGTCAATCATCATCAGAAAGAGCGAAAAAATTAATTGAGCTTCTTTTATTTAGACCACAAAATATAAAAGTTGAAGAAACTTTCTCAGAACATACTGCCCTGAAACTAGAGGTACGAAAGGTTTACCAAAAAAGCCCATTAGTTAATGGAAAACCGATACTTGAATCATCAAAGTGTAATGATATTAGGAAGCGGTTGCAAGCTTTGAAAAAGGTATATTATATTTATGAATAGCTTATTAACATACAATTTTAATACTAGTATAAAATAATGCTATTCATTTTTTTCTACTTATTTACCAATTTCGTGGTTCTACGATCAATCTAAATTTATACAATAATAAAGGTCTGATCCTACTCTTTCTATGAGAGAAAAGCTGTTCTTTTCATAAAGCTTGATCGCCGACTTTTGCTTCACTGTCGTATCTAAAATAACTTTCTTGTATCCTTTCGTTTTTGCGTCCAATATTGCCAAGTCTAATAACCTTTGTCCTAAACCCTTTCCGCGATATTCTGGATATAAGTACATTCTTTTTATTTCTGCCACTTTATCACCCTTTGTTTTCCTAATAGCAATGCACCCTATCACGTTTCTATTATGTAATGCTACCCAAAAACCTCCACCCTCAAGAAAATACTCTTGTTGAATTTCATCTAAATCATAGTCCAATCTTGTATCATATGAAAATCCGAATTCTGTATGTACCGTAAGAACCATTTCTTTTACTGCTGCTGCATGCTCATCCCTAAAGTGTACTATCTCGATTTCCTCCATACAAAAGTCCCCCTGAATTTAAAAAAGCCAAGTCAAAAACGTTCATCATACATAATCAAATATATGGATATCAACTCCATCTATGTAGCCTATTTCTTCCTTATCATCCCATAGCTTTATTTCAGATGTTTCTTCATTGTTTTTAAAAGATTGAAGTTTATCTACCTCCGCGAAGTAGATTGGGTTATATTTTATATGACCGAACTTAGTGTCCTGGACTTTCAATAAACCCTTAAATTCCATATCTCTAACTAGTTGCCCAGTTTCTTCATACAGTTCTCTTATTGCACATTCTTTTGGTGACTCGTTACCCTCTCTTTTACCAGCAGGTACTTCCCATTGTTTTCTCCAAACGTTGTAACAAAGAAGGTGCTTTCCTTCACATTTAATAACGGCAAACGAGCCGGCTAGTGGCTGATACTTATGTACATCATTTTCTTTGGCATGTATAAATTCTAGAAACTGAAAACCATTATTTTTAAGGGATATCACATGAAGCACCTCACAATTTAAGGTCGCTATAAACTATATTTCTGTTTGCTATTGAAGAATACCTTCTATTTTTTGAAAACGTAATATGATTCTCGTTGGAATAGAATATGAATGAGTCGGTAGTTTTTAAAGAAGGCTCGTAGATTGGTATGCCAGTAGGGAAAAACATATGGGGTCGCTCTGATTTGGAAGGAAAGTATTATTATCCTTTTCAACATTGTAAACAAACCCCACCGATTTCAATTTCAACTGTGGGGTTTATGTTTCTCTCCGAAATAGTGTAAATACAATTATTCGCATTGGTGTCAGGCACCATTCCCATTCTAGGTATCATTTGCTATTTCGATTAATTCGATAAGTTCTTGATCTGGGCCTTCATAAAAGACCGTTGACCAGCCATTTTGTAGTTTAATGGGGCCTTCAGTTGGAATAATCCCATATCCTTGAGTATGAATTATCCAATCGTTAAGATCATTAATTTCCCATGACATATGGATGTTATCTTTGTGATATTCTTCTGTCTCTTCCGATAGGATTAATTCTATTCTTATAGAATCTCGTATTAAAAATGTGATCTTTTCACCAACAAGCTCTAAGCGTTGCTCAATTAAAAAACCAAATACCTCTCTGTAAAATTTCTCCGATTTTTTTAAGTCTTGTACTTGTATGCCAACATGGTGCCATTTCATCATTCATTCTCCATTGGCAAGATTAGGTTCATATCCCCAAATTCATGCCATAAATACTCATGTCCGAGTGCTTCATGATAAGATTTTAGTAAATAATCCTTTTTAATGAATGCCGTTAACAAATGCAGATGGCTAGCTTCGGGCTCGTGGAACCCAGTCAATAGACCATCCACCACCTTCAAAGGGTATCCTTCTTTGATGTATAAGTCTGTAAGTCGATCTTGTGGTGTCACTTGACCTTTATGATCCGATGCTGATTCTAGAGCTCGTACGACAGTCGTCCCAACTGCTATTACTCGGCCACCATCCTTTCGCGTCCTGTTCACTATTTCCGTTGTTTGTTCTGATATATGAAATTGTTCTGGATGCTTACTAGGAGTTGGCCAATGATCATCTCCATAATAGCTAAGTCCTGCATGTAGTTGTAAAAAAGTAGTTTGAACTCCCTTTTTCTTTAAATGATTTATAAGACGCCAGGAAAACGCCCTACCCGCAGAAGCCATTTCAACTGAACCTGGGATTGTAGCATACACGGTTTGATATGTTTCTAGTGGCCATGTGGTATCGATATATTCGTAGCGAATTGGTTCGCCAAATTGAAAAATCATGTTAAATAATTCGACTCCGCCCTTTGAGAATAAAAGTCTAACTAATGGACGCTCACTCCCATTACCAATAATTGTAGCTGTAATACCATTTTCAAGTATAAGCATCTCTCCAATTTTACAAAGTCCATTTAACACAAGTGCATCCCATTGTCGATCAGAAAGTTGTCTTGAAAGCCGAATCTCGACGTTACACGTTCCTTGTTTTCCTCTTAGTACCGAAGGAATTGTCCGACTATTGTTCATAACGAGTAAATCGCCGGGTTTTAGATACGAAGCAAGATCTGTAAATTGTCCGTGAATCGTTTTTCCTGTAGTGCGATCCATAACCATAAGTCTTACTCTATCGCGTGAAGCACCTCTTTTTTCAGGTGGAGTTGATGCATTTAAATTCGAAGGAATTTGAAACTCTTTAGCGTCTGCGTTCATCGTCCTCCCTCACTCTTCCTTAAAAGATTGTGCTTCAAAACGCTGTCCATTTATCGATTTGGAATCCTTTGATGCAAGGTAGAGAAAAACATCTACAACATCATCTGGTTTTGCAAGATCATAATCACAGTCGGGAACGGCTTTGTCATGCATGTCGGTATCCATTTCACCAGGATCCACCATGTTTATACGGACCCCTGTTTCCTGTAATTCATCTGCCCATGTTTGTGTTAATCCTTCAAGTGCAAATTTTGATATACCGTAAGCTCCCCATTCAGCAAAACCAGTACAACCCGCTTCAGATGTAACATTTATAATCGATCCTTCATTCCGCTCTAGCATTCCAGGTAACACCCGTTTTGTTAGTAAAAATGGATTCATAATGTTTACTTTTAGCACTTCTGCAAAATCATCATTTGGATAATCAAGCAGCAAAGTTGGTCCTGGTCCAAATATGGATGCATTATTTATTAAAACATCAACCCGTCCGTATACATTTTCAACAATCGAGACAAACCTTTCTACATCTCTGTCTAGTGACACATCAGCAGCCACAGCCAGCACCTCCGCTCCAAGGCTCTCCACTTCTTCTTTTACCTTTAGTAATTCCTCTTCACCTCTAGAACAAATTGCGAGTCTTACTCCAGCTTTTGCAAACGCATGCGTAAGTGCTTTTCCTAACCCCTTTGATGCACCTGTAATCATAACAACTCGTTTATTACCCATTTGATAATCCCCTTTCATAACCTCTGATGACTTTATTATAAGAAGTGAAAGGTTTTTTTTAATCCAGAAAACGAGGTAGATTATTATACAAATATTGAAGGGGAAAAGCATACGACTTACGACCTAGAAAAGAAGAAAAAGGTGGTAGAACTAAATTCCCATAGTTCAACCACCTTAATTACCCACAATATTAACACTGTACAGATTCCAGTCTTTTAAAGCTCCTTATACTTTGAAAGATGCCCCACTTGGTTATATTCACCGATCAACCATTTTTCTTCCTGAAAATTAATATTGCTGATACAAGCATTGATTAACCTTGTCTTACCTGAACCTATTTCACCATCTGACAATATCGATAAAATGGCGTTAATCACTCCTCCATGTGCTACAAGGAGTACTTTTTTATTGACGTATTGTCGATTGATGTTTTCAATCCCTGCCATTACCCGTTCGTTCAATGCAAACTTTTCTTCTTGATTCGGGATATTCCTATTGGGATACATTAATTCATTCTCTTCTCGAGTCTTTCCTTCTGCATCACCAAAGGAACGTTCTACAAATTCTTCCATTTCAATAAGAGGAATTTGCAATCCTTCATTAATTATTTCTGCCGTTCGCTTTGCCCGTTGGAGCGGACTCGTTATGATGGCATCCCAATGATCGTTTTTTAAAAAGTCCCTACATTCCTCTGCTTGACGTATGCCGGTATTATTTAAAGGAATATCCGTTCTTCCTTGGAGTTTTCCTAATGCGTTCCAATCTGTTTCTCCGTGACGAATTAAACAAATGGTCGTAATTTTAAACTTCTCCCTTCGGAACCTTCACTTTATTTTTTTGTAAAAACGCACGAATCATGAAAAAGCTGACCTCATTAGGAAGCAATTCCTTAATTGGTGTTAGTCTTATTGACTCTGCTTCTTCAATGGCTTTTTCAATTAATTCTTCATATTGATTCGGGATAAATTGATCCCAATCAATCATATGTCCCTCTTCATCACATTTGATTAAATGTGATTCAACCGTTCTTTCAGAAAGTTCCCGTTCCTGCGAAATTTCCGCGATTCCCATGCCATCCTGAAGCATTTGATACGTGACAAGATGGCTTGATTCTTTCGTACTCTTAGAAACAGCCTTCTTCTCCACTTTCATTAAGACAATGGGTTTTCTTTCCACACCTTTTTCTTCACAGTAATCGTTAATGACGGACAAGAAATCAGCTCCATAAGCTTCTAGTTTTCTTTCGCCAATTCCTTTTATTTGCAAAAGCTCATCTTCATCTTTCGGTAATGCTGCACTCATCTCTCTCAACGTAACATCAGAAAAAATAACGTATGGAGGGACTTTCTCCTTTGTAGCAAGCTCTCTTCTCAATTCCCGTAGACGTTCGAATAGCTCATTATCCTCCACAATTTGCGAAATGCGTACTTTTTCTTTACGCAACACTGGCTCTTTTCCACGTAGTACATTCCCTGCACTTTCAGTCAACGTTAGTATAGGATATTGTCCATCTGTCGGTTGTAAATACCCTTCAGCAGTTAAAAAATCAATGAATTCACTAACTTCTTTTTGAGTTCGTTCTTTCAAAATGCCGAATGTCGTAAGCTGCTCAAAACCAAAGCTTTTTATTTTTTTGTCCGCTGATCCAGTCAGTACTTTCGTTATCATCGTTTTTCCGAAACGTTCATTCATTCTCCTTATGCATGAAAGAACTTTTTGTGCATCGATCGTCACATCTACTTGTTCCCGGGAATCAGTACAATTTCCGCACTTTCCGCATTCTGGAGGATTTTCTTCCCCGAAATAATGCAATATATATTGTTGAAGGCACGATTCTGTATGCCCATAAGCAATCATTTTTCGCAGCTTCGAATACTCATTCTCTTTTCGCTCATCATCCATTTCTGATTGTTCAATTAAAAAAGATTGAATGTGAGTATCTTGTGGAGCGAATAACAAAAGACACGCGCTTTCTTCGCCATCTCTTCCCGCTCTTCCAGCTTCCTGATAATATGATTCCATATTACGTGGGATATGATAATGGATAACGAATCGTACATTGGATTTATTTATCCCCATGCCAAATGCATTGGTGGCTACCATAATCATAATATTATCGAATAGAAACTGCTCCTGCTGCCGGTTACGTGCCGCCTCTGACATTCCCGCATGATATTTCCCAGCAGAAACCCCTTTTCTTTCTAATAAAAGATGAATTCGATCCACTTCTTTTCTAGTCGCCGCATAAATGATTCCTGCTTGCCCACTATTTTTTTCTATATAATTTAATAAAAAGCGATCTCTATCCTCGCCCTTCACAACCTGGAAATGTAAATTTTCCCGTTCAAAACCTGTCATAACAACATGTTCTTTATGAATATGGAGCAAATCGCAAATATCGTTTTGAACTTGTGGAGTTGCCGTCGCGGTAAGTGCCAAAATCACTGGTTTTGGCTGGATTTGGCTTATTAAATTTTTGATTTGCAAATAACTGGGACGAAAATCATGCCCCCATTGGGAAATACAATGTGCCTCATCAATGGCAAGGAAGGATATATGAATTTGTTTGAGAAGTCGTAAAAAAGAAGGTACTTCCAATCGTTCTGGAGCAATGTAAACAAGCTTATAGTTTCCATTATAAATACCACTAAGACGTTCATTAATTTCTTCGCTCGGAAGGGTGCTGTTAATATACGTAGAGGGTATACCGGTTTTTTCTAATGCATCCACTTGATCCTTCATTAAAGAAATAAGTGGTGAAATCACAATCGTTATTCCTGGAAAAAGCATTGCCGGAATTTGATAACATAGCGATTTTCCGCCGCCAGTTGGCATGATAGCAAGAGTATCTTTTCCTTCCGACACTTTCTGAATGATTTCTTCCTGTCCTTCACGAAATTGATCATAGCCAAAATATGTTTCTAATAAGTTTTTTGCTTTATTTAACAACAGACTGAACCTCCATATAAGAGATAATTACATTATAGCAAATATAATAGGTGAATAAATCGTATTACATTTAGTAATTAATACATTAAATTGATAGACATACATTCAGATATTTTTTTGGAAGATTTATTGGTAAAAAAGCGTTTTCATGATAGCATAAAATTATCTATCTATAAAAATACTAGTTTTACTATAAAGGAGGTAGTTTTTATGTCAGAAATCAATTTTGCTAAGCTTGAAGCTTTAAGTGATCTTTGTACTCCATGGTGTATACATACAGTTGGAACCTTAAGAATCGCAGATCATATTTCTGAAGGAATCGACCATATTGATGATCTTGCTAAAGCCAGTGGAAGCGATGCTTATGTGCTCCATAATGTGATGCGCCATCTTGTCAGCAAAGGTGTTTTTGAAGAAACAGAGCCTGGTCAATTTGCACTTAATGATGTTTCTAGGGGATTGCTCGAACCATCTCACCGCCCTAACCTAATTGGAATTGGCGGTAGAATGGCTTACGCATGGGGGACCCTTCCTACTTACGTTCGAACTGGAACCTCGGGATATCATGAACAGTTCGGTCTCCCTTTTTGGGAAGATCTTGCTGTAAATCCTGATGTTGGACAGAGCTTCGATGATCTAATGGGAAAAGCTGGGCACGGGGTTCCGGATCCTAATTTCCCGATTACAGGAGATTGGGATTTAGTTCAAACTGTCGTAGACGTTGGTGGTGGCACTGGAGCGATGCTCGCGGAAATTCTTAGTGCAAGACCCCACATCCACGGTACGTTGGTCGATCTTCCTGGAACGGTTGCCCGATCAGCTGAGGTTTTCCAAGATGCAGGTGTAAGCGATCGTGTTACAGCAGTTGGCCAAAGTTTCTTTGATCCCCTACCTGCTGGAGCTGATATTTACCTGCTTAAAAAAGTACTTGGGAACTGGCCGGACAAAGATAAAAAAGAAATTTTACTTCGTTGTGCTGAAGCCGCACGTCCATCTGGTCGAATCGTTATAATGGGTGGAGTAACGCCAGATGAAGAAGCACATCATTTAAGTATTGAAATGGTTCTGCTAGGAGGAAAGCCGATTCCCTTGTCTGAATTCAAAGAAATGGCTCGTGAAGTCGGTTTAGAGGTATCCGCTGCCCAAAAGCATGGGGGTTTTTTAGTCGAGTGTCAACCGATCTAAAGGATAAACGAGTATGGTAATAGAAACCATACTCGTTTACTATTAGAATGAAAGCATATGCTAAAGGTGTTTATTTTATGAAAAATACAATCTCTTATTTGATTAAAAAATTAGCTGGTGCAGGTTTCTCATTGTCTATTTTCTTTCTTTTTATGCTATCAACATCCAATATTGATATGTATCGATTCTCCAAGGACATTTCAAATCCTCTTTTATGGCTTGCGTTTTTTGGTTATGGATTTATTTGTTCTATTATTATTGATTTCATTTTAAGTAAGTTCTCCCAAAACAACCTTTCTACCAAAGTAATTTTATATGTGGTGGCAGGATTCTCTATATTTATCATTTTTGGTTTTAATCTATTTACGATAATCGCTGGAACAATTGGTGCTATAGCAGCGCTTCTCTTTTATTTTGGAACAGTTATCGCCAACCAGAAATCCGTAATCAAGTATATATTTGCATTCGTGATGCCGATACTTTTTTTGATTATCATGAATATTGATTTTACGGTTAAAAAACAATGGTCAGAAGTAAAAAAGGAGACATCCTACTCCGCAAGCTTTGATTATTTTAACGGAGAACAACAAATACCTATAAAAGCAAAAGAAGGGCAAACAATTTCTTTTTCAATCGAAATGAACAATGATAATGGAGGTGGGCACGGCCACCACATTTTAAATGAAAAAGGCAAATTGGTTCCGATGATAGAATCAACTGAAAAAAATATGAAGTTCAGCGTTGAGAAAACGGGCGTGTATAGAGTCGTTGTAACAGGTGACGACTTAAAGGGAAGTTTTTCGGTCGATTGGAAAATAGAAGATTTATAGAAAAGCGGAAGTTGCCTGATTAAGCCCTGACAAGCAAATATTCTGAAGTGAAAAAGTAATCCACCCTAGAGTTTTCTTGGGTGGATTTTTTCTAGTAAGTGGAACATTTATTACTGGACCATCTTACGTTTTTGCGCTATTTTCAATTCTATTTTTTCCAACATGTCCTCTGTCATTTTTTCCAAATTATAATCCGGTTTAAATCCCCAATCCTCTCTTGCAGCTGTATCATCGATTGAATTTGGCCAGCTTTCAGCTATCGATTGGCGAACGGGATCGACTGCGTAATCTAATTGAAAATCAGGTATGTGACGTCGGATTTCTCTTGCAATTTCTTCCGGTTCTATACTCATCGCCGTAATATTATAAGCATTACGGTGCTTAAGGAGTCCTGCGTCCGCCTCCATCAGTTGAACGATTGCCTGTAACGCATCAGGCATATACATCATATCCATATATGTTCCTTTATCGATAAAGGAATTGTATCTTCCCTTTTCAACAGCATCGTAATAAATTTCTACTGCGTAGTCGGTCGTTCCTCCCCCTGGAGGTGCCATATACGAAATTAATCCAGGAAAACGGACTCCTCTTGTGTCGACCCCGAATTTTGTAAAATAATAATCACATAAAAGTTCACCCGAAACCTTATTCACTCCATACATCGTTGTGGGGCGCTGAATGGTCACTTGCGGTGTGCCATCCTTCGGGGTAGAAGGACCAAAGGATCCAATTGAGCTAGGCGTAAACATTTGTAGTCCTAATTCTCTTGATGTTTCAAGAGCATTCACTAACCCACCCATATTGATATTCCAAGCTACCAGTGGTTTAGCTTCAGCAACAGCAGATAGCATCGCAGCCAAATGCATAATCGTATCTATTTTATATTTCTTCGCTATTTCAAACATTCTTTTTCCATCGGTTACATCTAAAATTTCAAAGGGACCAGATGTCACGGCAACAGATTCGTTCTTACGGATATCCGTTGCGACCACATTTTCCGCTCCATATAAACCACGAAGTTTTATCACTAATTCCGTTCCAATCTGACCTAGTGCTCCCGTAACCATAATCTTTTTCATATTGCTTCCTCCAGATGTCGGGTTAGATAATGCTTAATTCCTTTCCAACTTTCTCATATATAGAAATAGCCTCATCTAGCATTTCTTTCGTATGAGCAGCAGTCGGCATATTACGGACACGTCCCGTTCCTTTTGGTACAGTCGGAAATACGATGGATTTTGCGTACACACCTTCTTCATATAGGCGTTTACTAAATACTTGAGTTGTTTTTTCGTCTCCAATGATAACAGGTGTAATAGGTGTTTCACTGTGGCCAATATTAAATCCAAGGTTCTTTAAACCCTTTTTCAAATAGTCGCCATTCTCCCATAAACGTTCATTAAGTTCTGTGCTTTCCATTAATATTTCAATTGCCTTCGTTGCAGCCGCTGCATCAGCTGGGGTAACAGCTGTTGAAAATAAGAACGGACGAGATCTGACTTTCAACCAGTCGATTAATTCCTTTTTCCCTGCAACATATCCCCCAATAACACCAATCGCTTTCGACAATGTACCAATTTGGAAATCAACCTTATCTTGAAGGCCGAAATGCTTTACCGTTCCTGCTCCTTTTCCAAGGACACCTGAACCATGAGCATCATCTACATACGTAATCAAGTCAAATTCTTCTGCAATTTCAATGATTTCTGGGAGCTTTGCAATATCGCCATCCATCGAAAAAACTCCGTCAGTAATGACCATAATTTTATTAAATTGGCCAGATTCTTTTGCTTCTTTAGCTTTTTTCCTTAGATCATCCATGTCTGAATGATTGACGCGAATAATTTTTGCTTTTGATAAACGGCAGCCATCTATGATTGAAGCATGGTTTAATTCATCTGATAAAATCGCATCGTTTTTATCCATAACAGCTGAAATTGCCGCCATATTACAATTAAAACCTGATTGATAGGAAATGGCTGCTTCCGTTCCTTTAAATTCAGCTAATTTTTCTTCCAGTTTATCGTGAAGCTTTAATGTCCCATTAATTGTTCTAACAGCACCCGCTCCAACGCCCCATTCTTCTACTGCATCGATGGCTGCTTTTTTTAAGCGTTCATCTGTTGCGAGACCTAAATAATTGTTCGAAGATAAATTGATTTGTTTTTTTCCATTCAATGTAATGATGGGACCATTCGCACTTTCGACGGTTTCGATTTCATTGTAAAGACCTTGATCTCGTAATTGATTCAAATTCTCTGTTAAAAATTGATCCAATGTTTGACTCGACATTTTCATCCCTCCATTATAAATCCGTGACGCGTTGTTGGAATTGCGTCTAAATTTTTATCGAGCTAGCTCCATATATTTTGTTTAAAATCTATAGTATCCGCCCGAAGCTTTAACATAATTTAGCCAAAGTATGAACTTCAGTATTAGATGAAGTTCACTTACATATTGCTAACCAATTACTGAGTTGTAGACGCAATTAATGTTAGTTAAAGTGTTTCCATGTAAGCGCCTTATATACATGTGTCCACAACAGAAATACACACGCACACCAACAACATTGTTGTTATATATAATATACCACATAATAAAAAATATGTTCATATGAAAAGGACAAAAAATAAACAAAAAAACAAACGGAACTTAACACAATGTTAAGTTCCGTTTGTTAAAAGTTTTTATCAAGCTTTTCCAGCACTTTGACACATATTAATTTTATCTGCAGCTACTTTTTTAAGATTTGTGATGGCATCACTGAAATATTTACGAGGATCGTTCTGATCAGGATAATCAATCAAGTATTTACTGAGACCTGCGACAAAAGCATTCTTTAATTCTGTAGCAATATTTACTTTGCAAATTCCCATCCGAATTGTTTCCTGAACTAAAGCATCTGGAAGACCAGAGCCACCGTGGAGTACTAGTGGAACATCCACTACTTGACGAATTTCTTGCAAACGATCCAAATCAAGTTTTGGTTCACCTTTGTATAATCCATGCGCCGTGCCAATCGCAACAGCTAGTGAGTGGATTCCAGTCCGCTCTACAAACTCCTTCGCCTGGGCCGGATTCGTGTAAATGGCATCTTTTTCATCGACACTCATATCGTCTTCGATTCCGCTAAGACGTCCCAACTCCGCTTCAACAAACACTCCATAATTTGAAGCATAGTCGACTACTTCCTTCACAATGGCGATATTCTCTTCAAACGGATGATGGCTAGCATCAATCATGACAGAACCTACGCCCATATCAATCAACCGCTTAATGTCATCAATATTTTCATGATGATCTAAATGAACTTCAAATGGAATACTATATGTTTTTCTAGCAGCTTCCATAATACCAATTAGAAATTCTTCTCCCATATATTTAACCGTTCCTGGTGTTGCAGCAAGAAGAACAGGGGACTGCATTTCTTCAGACGTTTCAAGAACAGCTTTTGCGATTTCTAAATTATGAATATTGAATGCTGGAACTGCGTAATTTCCAGCTTGAGCTAGCTGTAAGAGATTCTTTGAAGCATTTGCCATTTTAGTTTTCCCCCTGGAAAGGATAGATTTTTACACCTTGAACTACTCGATTGATTACACCGGTTGGTGATGGATTATCTGGTGATAGACCACTAGAAAGAGATTTTTCATACGCCCAAAGTTGCGCAAAAATAATATTAGGGAATGCGAGCAGCATATCTTCTTCCTTAGATAAAGGAATATTTATTTGATAATCACTATATTTTTCCACTTCAGGATCTTCAACACCTGAAATCGCAAGAAGTGCTCCACGATCCTGTTCTGCATGTAATTCTTTTAGCATGTCGAGGTCATACTTTCTTGTGTATTCGTGGTTGGATACATAAACAACGACCATCGTGTTCGGATCAAGAATCGATTTTGGACCGTGACGGAATCCTAGCGTTGTATCGAACATCGTAGGAAACTTTCCAGAAGTTAATTCAAGAAATTTTAAAGCTGATTCCCTTGATAAACCTTCAAATACGCCAGAACCTAAATACACTAATTTACCGAGCGGTAATTTTACAAGTTCAGGAATTAAATTTTTGCTTTTATTAAGCATTTCTTCGCCAGCTTTAGCTATCTCCTGAACTTTTTGTGCAAATTCATCTTTATTTTTACTGAACAAATACAAAGCTGTAAGCATCATTGTCGAGTAACTACTCGTCATCGCAAGACCTTTGTCATTCGCTTCTTCAGGAAGAATTAACACAAGTTGTTCGTCTTTTTCACGCTTCCGTTTTGCAAGTGCCCCTTCGCGATTGCATGTAATGGTTATTTCATAGAAATCATTAACAAGCTTTTCCGCTAGTTCAACGGCCGCTACACTTTCAGGACTGTTTCCGGAACGCGCAAAGGATACCATGATGGTTGGAATATTTTTATCTAAAAAAGAATAAGGTGAGGACGTGAGATTAGTCGTCGAAATGGTTTCCACTTCCCAACCTCTATCTCGAATTTCGCGGCGAATATAAGGATAAATCGTTTCACCAATAAATGCACTTGTTCCTGCGCCAGTAAAAATAACACGAGCATGCTCATGCTTTGAATTAATCGCCTGTAAAAATTGTTCCATGTTTTCTTTTTCTGAGGAAAATTGCTCAACTGCTTTAACCCATAAAGATGGTTGTTGCTCAATTTCTCTCATCGTGTGTGATTTCTCCACTTTCATCCAACCTTTCCTTTAATTTAATTCAACTGAATAGGTGAACTTATCTCCCCTTGCAATAGTGACCGTATACTCAATCACTGTATCGCCTTCAAAACTTGTTCGGTTAATTAAGAGGCTGGGCTCTCCTTCTTGTATGTTTAGAAGTGCAGCTTCTTTTTTTGAAGTTGGAATTGCGGCAAATCGTTCGGTAGCCTTTGTGATAATCGCTTGATATTTATCGCGAAAAAGAGTATACATCGGCACCTTTTCTAAATCATCTCCATGTAAATCAGGAAATCTGCTTAGAGGAAGATAAGATATTTCATACATCATCGGTTCATCATCAGCGAATCGAAGTCTTGTTATTTTGTAAATCTTCGTCCCTTCACTGATTTCCATTTTCTTCGCAGTTTTAGCATCACTTTCGATTTCTTCAAAAGCTAATACTTGTGAAGACGGAATTTTATTAATCTTTTTCATTTCCTCTGTAAAACTATAAAATTTAAGAAGACTCTGATTGATGACTTTCGGTGAAACAAACGTACCTTTCCCGTGTTGTTTGTAAATCAACTTTTCTTTTTCAAGCTCATGCATCGTCTGTCTTACAGTCGTGCGGCTCACATTATACATTTCACATAATTCCCGCTCGGAAGGAAGCTTATCATGATCCTTAAGTTCCCCCGATTCAATTTTGCCGATAATTACATCCATTAATTGATAATAAAGCGGCAAACGGTTGTCTTTTTCAACCATCTTTATTTCTCCTTAAAAAGAAATCTTTATCCTTGTCATGTTGTCATGACCAGTTGTGTTTATTATATCATGAGTGTGAAAAAATTGAAGGATTTTTGTTAATGAATTTAGTTGAAATTTTCGATTTGAAAATAGATGTTGTACGTAGCTTCTGGTGGAAACTTGAGTTACCTTGTTTCACTTTTTTAACGTCAAAGGGTACGCGAGCGATAATCGCTTTACCACTTCTCTTCTTTTTCCACTTTAAAGTGAAGTCAAATCCTTTTGGTAAGGTTAATACCCTCAGTCACATAAAAAGCAAAACCTTCTTGCAATTGCAAGAAGGCCTTAACTAAGAATGACTTGATTGATTCACCATTAAGTGTTCCAGTTCCTCGATCATAAGATTTGTTTGGGCATGGTCAGAAACTTTGCTATAGATCGCTTCTAATTCATCTTCATATTTTTTTGCTTCAGCTAAATAAAACTTCCCTAATTTCATTTGTTCACGATATCTAGCTTCAACATTGGCAATTTCTTCAGCAAATGCTTCATCCGTGCCAGGAGCTACAGTCAGCTCATACATATCTACAATTTCATCGCCAGGTCTCGTTGGAAAATACTCATGTGGCAGCGTGCTGTCAAATATAGCCCAGCCTAATTCTCTTACTACCACCATATCAAGGCTCTTAGGGTCAAATCCACAATGGTATATTTCAATATCGAAGCCGTTTTTCTCAGCTTCCGCGGCTATCTTTTTTAATAATGTTGATTTCCCTGTACCTGCCCTACCTTTTATAAAATATCTTGCACTCAAACCTTCAGTAAGATTATCAACAAAATCGACTGGTCCAATAGGAGTAGCCGCGCCTAGGAAACGACGTTTAATATTAGAATCTTTATTAGCTGCAGCACCAGGCTTTTTAAATAAAGTAGATATTAAAGACTTTGCGACATTATCCGCAAGATCGAAGTTCATGTGGTCTATATAAATACGCTCCCACTCATCATGAACCTTGAGTCCAGTTTCATAAGCCTTATATGCATGGAGACACGATTGTTCAATTTTCACCTTAAGATCGATGACCTCGTTGATTTCATCATTCAAATCAGCCGTTCTATCCGATTGATCCAAGTCAATTGTTTCCCATTGTGCAACGATATGTTCTTTCCCCATTTCACGAGGATGATCACCATCCACGATAGCGAAGCTCAACTTTCTAATGATCAATCCCTCAGCTTCATCTGGATTACTGGCTCTATGAATAATTTCCATTGGATAGTCAAAATCATTCCATTTTTTTATTAAATGATTAATAATATTAGATTTTTCTTTTTTGGACTTTCCTGATAAAACAAAGACTCTTTCCAGTTCTGCTAAGTTGGTATCGTATAAACTATAAAATCCTTTAGCTGTATTTCCTCCTGCAAAATACCTTAAAATTTTTTCGCTCATCTATTGTCAACTCCTGTTGAAGAATGATTCCCATTTAGCCTATGCAGAGTGGCTTGGCAAAGTCCATTCATTATGAATACCTATTTTTATCTTCTACATTATGTGAAACTTGGGGAGAAGTATACAGGGATATATCTATTTCACTTTATAATCAAGCGTTACGATAGTGAGGCATACCATACTAAAGTTAGTACAATTCATATCGCCCCTTAGCTTTCCCAAACCATTACGAGGTTATTGCACATGCTTTCTAAAATAAAAAAAACGTTTGATTAAGGCACTTTCTCTTTAATCAAACGTTCGTTTTTACATTCACTTAAATCATAATCTTATGACCCGCTTGAAACGCTATGACATCCTCTACACTTGGAACGGTGCTAGCTCCCCCGATTCTTAATGTAGCCAAAGCTCCACATGCATTAGCAAATACTAATAAATCGTTATTTTTCATTCCATGTAAATATCCATAGATAAGACCTGCATTGAAGGAATCCCCTGCACCTGTTGTATCAATTGGAGTAATTGAATATCCGCTCGCTCTTGTAGAATTTCCTTGTGGATCAATCATCATAGACCCCTTTGCACCAAGCTTCACGACAACATTTTCATGTTGTTCAGGTAAAATCCCTTCAACCTGACTCACGTCTTCTAATCCAAAAATATTATTTATTTCTACTTCACTAGGAATAAATAAACTTACATCCTCCATTAATGAGAGGATTACATCTCTATCCCATTTTTCGTTCGGATCCCATCCTGTATCAAATGAAGTAGTCACATTTTGAGAGCGTGCTTTTATTAAGACATCTTTCCAATGCTTTTTCATGTTTGTCTGTAAAAAATAGGATCCAAAATGGATGTGGTCTGCTAAATCATATATTTCTTCCGGAATATCTTCAGGTCCCAGCTCAGAAATGGTCCCCATGTATGTAAGTAGCGCCCTGTCCTTAGACGTTGATAGCGATAAAGTAACCCCTGTTTGGATATGGGGAACTAGTTTTACGTAGGTTGTGTTAATTCCTTTTTTATTTAATTCCTCTACACAAAAATGTCCGAATACATCGTCGCCGACAAGACCAACAAAATAAACATCCATCCCTAACCCGGCTAACCCAGCAGCTGTGATGCAGGATGATGATCCTAAAACTAAATCAAAGGAATCCACTAACTTTTCTTGATTCCATTGCGGCTCAACATTTTCACCTGTCATGATCAAATCTACGTTAATTTCACCGATAATAAATATTTTCTTTTTTGTCATGATTAATTCCACCTTCTGTTTTATTAAAAAACCATCGCCTGATTTAGTGACTTCTTCACTAGTTAAATAACATTATCTTTACCACTTAATCTTTTAACTTCTTCTTCCAAATAATTAAGCCGTCTATGGATTCTGTAAAACATCGGAAGATAAGCAATAATGATTATAATTAACCACTCCATCCGCACTCACCCCTTTATACTTTCGCTTATTTTAAAAAAGACCTCCAATTTGGAGGACCTTGAATTAATCAAACGTTTGATTACATATATGTTCGCCTTTTACATGAAGTAATCCTTCTACTTTTTAGGTCGTTCTGATTTCCCGATAAAATCAATCGCTTCTCTCGTTTCATCAATGTGCTTCACGGTTTCTTCGTATTGCTGGGCAGCTACACACATAAAAAGAATATCAATGGCATGGAGCTGGGCAATTCGAGATGACGTTGCGCCACTTCTAAATGTAGGCTCTCGAGTAGCGGATGTGTAGAGGCGAATGTCAGCCTGCTCCGACACGATGGATGAACCATACTTTGTCAAACTGATTGTATTGGCTCCTACCTTATTTGCTAATTCAAGAATTGTGGCAACTTCAACTGTGTTGCCAGAAAAAGAAATGCCTACTAATACATCGTCTTTCCCAAAATTCGCAACTACGGTTGCAGCCATATGAATATCATTAAAAGCTGTGGCATGTTTACTAATACGCAAAAATTTTTGTTGGGCATCTTGGGCAATAATATACGATGCACCTACTCCAAAAAAGTGAATAGAACTGGCATTTTCTATAGCATGAATGGCTTTAGTTAGTTCTTCCTCGCTTAGTAATTCTGCAGTTTCTTTAATTGTTTGTATACTGTTTGTCGTCATTTTTTCAATTATTGTATATTTTGATTCGTTTGGTTCAATATCTCGAACTTCTTGCTGTACAGTTTTCTGCAAGTCTCCTGCAATTCTAAACTTCAGATCTTGTAAACCCTTTAAATCAAGCGATTTGCATAAACGAATGACAGCAGCGCCACTTGTCGAACTTCTTTTACCTAACTCACTTGCAGTAAGAGATATTGCATCTCTAGGGTTTTCCAAAATATATGCAGCAATTTTCTTTTCTGAAGGAGGCAATTTCGACAACATTTCAGAAAGCATAACTAAGCCGCCTGTTGCAATAGCCATTCATTACTCAACTCACTTATCAACCGTTTTTTTCATTACATGAAACTGGCGAGTAATCGTAAATCCCGTCTTTTTATAAAGATATCCAGCAGACGTTTTCTCTCCTGTCCATAGGAACCAAGCGCCGTGCAGACCTTCTGCTCTCATACTTTGAAGAGCTTCATGCAACAGAATTTTTCCTAATCCTTTTCCTTGTTGATCAGGATCAACACCAAATGGACCAAAACGTTCAGGGATTCCTTCATATCCGCCATATAAACAAAAGCCTACCATTTTTTCTTCTTCTCTAGCAACAAAAATTCGTTCCATCGGCAGCCCTTGTATAATCCCTTCTCGTATAGCCCTCCCCCAATCAGGATTGAATACCTCATTGGCAAAGCGAATGACCTCATATAAATCCTTATCTTTAGCTTTTGAAAACGAATATCCTTCTTCGATTCTTTGTTTCTTTAAAGCTTTCACTTCTTCAGGAACTTGATAGCCAACTAGACTGCGATCCATTGCAACGGGTGAATATAATTTTTCAAATCCTTGCTTTTGTAAAAATTCATATGCACCAGGATACGCTTCTTCGTCAATACCAGGCAAAATATAGTTAGGTGCATATGACGAAAAGAAAATATTAGTTCTTCCTTCTGATTGTAAAAACCGGACGGCTTCTTTCATCAATTGAGTTCCAATACTAGACATTCGATAGTCTGGGTGAACAAAAAAGAATGGGATCCACCCGTTATCCGGTTCTAAATCTGTACCATACATCGGCAATAATCTTCTTACTGCATATACACAGCCGACTAATTTATCGTTTTTAAAAGCTAATCGCATTCCTTCTGGGTCAAAATTGGCGTCTAGTAATACGAGATTCCGAAATCTTTTTTGATTGATTGGATCCTTGAGGAGAGATTCATTCCATAAGCAAACGATTTCAATTTCATCCCCTGATTGGTAATAACGATATGTAATCATTACATTCACACTCCTTACCCTTTTACTTGTATAACAAATATGGTTCTCTCTGTTTTTCAAATTGAACAATTTGTTCTTCGCAAGATTCCAAAAAGATATTTGATCTTCCATTTAAAATTTCGTTACGGAGTCTTGTTGTCCCGGCCAATAAATCGAAGAAGTACTTCCCATTAGGGTATTCATTAAAGTGAAAATCATTTGGATACATTTCAGCTACAGTTTCTAATAGTATTAACCCTGTTTTTAAAGCCTGAACTTTGCGGCGATCGACAACATGGATTTGAATCCCTTCACAAATCGAATCCTTATGCTTTTGATAAGTAGGGACAAATGAAACGGGTCTCGCCAAGACACCAGGTAGATCATTTTGATTAAAGGCTTTAGCTAACTTATATCCATCAATATACGGTGCTCCCACATATTCAAATGGTTTTGTTGTACCTCTACCTTCTGATAAATTCGTTCCCTCTACTAGACATGTTCCGGGATATAAAATACTCATATCAAGGCCTGTTGTATTAGGAGAAGGAGGAACCCAGAAAAGATTCGTTTCATCATAATACATATGGCGTTCCCAGCCTTCCATCGGAATTACCGACAAGTCACAATCTATTCCAAATTCATGTTTATACAACTGAGCAATCTCCCCTACTGTCAAACCGTGGCGATTTGGAATTGGAAAAAGTCCTACAAAGGAACGTACATCCTCTTCAACCAAATTCCCTTCAATTGAAACTCCCGAAATTGGATTCGGACGATCTAATACAACAAACTCTTTTCCATATTCGGCACACGCCTCCATTACATAAGCCATCGAGTAAATGAATGTGTAGTACCTTGCCCCAATGTCTTGTAAGTCAAAAACGATTACATCAACTGGATCCAACATATCCTTCGAAGGTTTTTTTGAAGCCCCGTATAAACTGAAAACAGGAACCCCCGTATAAGGGTCAATCGACGATTCCACTGCTTCTCCTTCTTTCGCGTCCCCTCTTATTCCATGTTCGGGACCGTAAAGTGCGACCAAATTAATATGTGGATGCTCAAAAAACAAGTCAATCGTTGGGAACAGCTTTTCATTGACACCAGTCATATTCGTCAGAAGTCCAATTCGTTTTCCTTTAAACTGCTCATAATACTTTTCTAAAAAAAGATCCAGACCTAAACGCAATATAACACCTCATTTCTTCTAAAGATAAGAAGAACAGCCCGGATTTTTCAGGCTGTTATTAATACTTAAAATTACAGTTCATACCCAGGCAATGCTCCACCTTTTCTTACATTCGTTCCTCTAGGGAATTTCAATGTTTGGGCATACTTTGTACGATTAACGCATCCTCTTACTGTTCCAAGCGCTTTATAGTAATCATAATATCGAAACGAGGTAGAGTTCATGATGAACCAATAATGAGATAAAGCCTCTAAATATGTATCGAACTCATCTGATACATCAATGAATAGATCTGGATCATAGCCTTCCATGTCTTCCCAGTTTTCACTATGATAAAAACTATAGTAATGAGCAGGTAATCCATCTAAATCAAAGCCTGGAAGTCCAGCTTTCAATTGTGCGGCTTGGACGATTCTATACGTCATAATATGATCTGAATGAATGCTATTTTCCCAGTGAGTGATGACCACATTAGGTCTTAGCTTTCTCATCAACGTGGCTACATGAGTAATGATTTCATCGTTAAATGTTAGTTCTGCATCTTTGTAATCTAGTGTGATTGTCTTAACACCGAGTATTTCGGCAACTTTTTCAGATTCTCTAATTTTTTGTACACGATAATCTTCTACCGAAACATTAGGAGGGTTTCCTTTCTCGCCAGCAGTTAAATGTAAAAATGTGACATTATGTCCTGCCTTAGCATACTTATGGGCGATTGCCCCCGCTTGAATTTCTGCATCTCCACAGTGCGCTCCAACTACGACTAAATTCATCTCTTATCCTCCTCATATTCTCTTTTTATATTAATCTAGTAAGATCAAAAACATGTCAACGCTTACAAATTATTAAAAAGTATTTGCTCAGTCATTACTCCGTGCCAAGCTGACTCTCTGTAGCTTTTAATATAGCCTCTCTTAAAAATCCACCAGTTTCTTCAAGCAATTGATTTGCTTCTGTAAAGGATACACCACTTAAAATCATTAAAATGGCCGGTTTCACTTTTTGATTCGTAAGCTTTAAAGTTTTTTCTGCTTCTTCAAGTGAAACGCCCGTAATGTTCATTACCATGTGGCAAGCTCTTTCCGTCAATTTTTTATTACTTGCATGGAGATCGACCATTAGATTGTTGTAGACTTTTCCCATTTTGATCATCGAAGCAGTGGACAGCATATTTAACACCATTTTTTGGGCAGTTGCCGCCTTTAGTCTAGTTGAACCTGTTAATACTTCTGGACCTACAATCACTTCAATTTTATGATTAGCGTATTGACTGATTTCTGCATCTTCATTACAAGAAAGAGCCACTGTTTCAGCACCTACGCGACGAGCATATTCTAGGGCGCCAATTACATAAGGCGTTCTGCCACTTGCTGCAATCCCAACGACAATATCAGATGGACGGAGAACTCTTGCTTTTAAATCACTTGTCCCTTCTTCTCTACGATCTTCAGCTCCCTCGATAGCTGTTCTAATTGCTTCATCACCACCCGCAATAATACCTTGAACCATTTCAGGAGGGGTGCAAAAAGTTGGAGGACATTCAGATGCATCAAGGACTCCAAGTCTCCCACTCGTTCCAGCACCAATATAAAAGAGACGACCTCCATTTTTAAATGAATGATGAATCGCATCAATTACAGCTGCTATACGTGGTAATTCCAGATTGACAGCTTTCGCAACTGCTTGATCCTCAGAATTCATAAGATTAATAATTTCTAATGAAGACATTTGATCAATATTAACAGTACTTTGATTCATTTGTTCAGTGGTTAAATTTGATAGGTTTTCCTGCATGAATACCAGCCTTTCTCATGTTGGCTTGTGATTTCATTATACATAAAACCGCACAGTACTGAAATATTAATTCTAAATTTATATAAATTTGTTGAATCTATATTTCACCACTTTAAAAACTGATCCCAATATTGAATCCTTTCCAAGTATCAATATTGGGATCATTTATCTAGGAAGGCAAATTCTTTTCGCCTTCTAAAGCCATATTCTGTTTGGAAGCCTCTCTAATGCGCAGCCATAAAGCAGTAAAACCTATAACTCCTAATAAAGAAATCAAGGTAGTAATCTGATACATCATATTAGGACCTAGTTCTTGGAACATCCATCCTCCAATCATTCCAGCCATAATTCCTGAAATGCCTCCCCATGTCAATCCATAAATGGCTTGGCCACTTGCTCTTAGTTCAACAGGAACCAATTTTGCCGTTAATGTAGTACCAATATAGAAATAACCACCAAACGTGATACTATGCAACATTTGCAAAAATATCACCTGCATCGGGTCTGTGGCAATGGACATTAAAAACCAGCGAATGACAAATAGAACACTGACAATAACTAAACACCCGATCATCGTAGAAGTATTTCTTTTTAAATAACGATCAAACAGCAAAAAGACCGGCACTTCAAAAATAGCCGTTAAAAATGCAGACCACCCAATCATCACGACTGATCCGCCAAGCTGTTTTATATAAAGCGAAATAAATGTTAGATTAATCGAATTTGGAACAGAGATTAATACTCCTAAAATAACGAATACCAAAAAATACTTATTTCCAAAAAGCGCTTTAGCATAGCCGCCTTTTACAATTTTCTTTGTTCCTTCAACTTTCCCTTGCGGCAACTTAAAACCGAATAGAATCGTCAAGATAAGCATAAAGCTATACACGATCCACAAATTTTTAATACCTATCAAATCAATAAACGGGCCAGCTCCAACTGCCATGATAGCCCATCCTAAAGATCCCCAAAGACGGAAGGTCCCAAATTTATACGGCGTCCCTTCAATCGTATTCAAAATTAAGCTATTGCTTTGTGAAAATAATGGAGTTTGGAAGTTAAAAAATAGTAACATTGCAATAAAAACGAGCGGAAGGGAATTTAATTGAAAAACAATTTGTATGATAATAAGATTCCCTATTAACATAATTAGTAGGATTTTTTTAATGTTTTGAAGGCGGTCGCTCCAATATCCCCAAAATGGATTTGCAAAAATAGATACGAATGGGCCACCTGCCATCAGCATCCCTATTGCCACAGTAGTAAACCCTACTTCTTGAAAATACAAAGGAATAAAAGACATTAAAACTGAAAGAGCACCATATAGAAAAAAGTTAAATAGTTTTACGGTCAGTAATCCTCGTTTGTAATCATCAGATGTATTTATCAAACTTATTTTCCTTTCTACTGTTAAAAAATACGGTACGACTAATCCTTATGAATCTGATTAATCGTACCTAAAATAATGTATTATATTGTAACTGATGTAGACGTTTTCAAATTAGCTAGTTCTTCTGCTGAAACCTCTTCCCCACGTTTATCAGAAAGATAGATTCCATCACTAATCAGCATCGTTTGCAGAGCAATGTCTGCAGTTGGCAATAACTCTACCCTGCCTTGAAGGGCAGCAATCCAATGATGTTGAGATGAGTCGTAAGCGTCCTCATTTTCTCTTAGATTATGCCAACGGTAATCCGTTAAATCTAGATTAACTGTGCTATCCATATCCATATCGCCAATCGTGGAATGGAAACTAAATTGATTTTGAGTACCTTCGCCAAATACAGGTAAACGTATACCACCTTTTGAACCTAATATACTGGGACCTTCGAACCCGCCTAAGTGAACAGACCAAGATTCAATAATATCGAGCGTAAGGTTATTTTTGAATTTAACGAAACCTAATGCCAACTCCTCAACATCAAAGCCGCTCTCTTCACGTCTTCTTGGATCCATATCCATTTCTTGATACACTTTTCCGGAGATGCGGGTTGGAGTCGGTAAGTCTAGTAGGTAAAGCATTTGCGCAATATGGTACACTCCCATATCAATGAGTGCGCCACCGGTAGCGGTTTCTTTTTTCGTGAAAAATTTCGTACCATAGCCATCGACAAATGGACGATTTCTTCTTCTAAATCCGGTTGAACGAGCGTGATAAATGTTACCTAGTTTTCCTCCATCAATTAACGCTTTTGCAGCCTTCGTTTCTTTGCGATAAAGCGTTGCCAATTGAATATGAAGCATTTTTCCAGTTTCTTTTGCCGCTTCTACCATTCTTTTTCCATCAAAGTAAGTTCCTGCAATTGGCTTTTCACAATACACATGTTTCCCAGCTTCTAAAGCAGCAATCGTCATTGGGGCATGGAAATTATTATGTAAGCATACATCCACAGCCTCAATATCATCTCGACTCAACATTTCACGATAATCAGTGTACACACTCGGAATATTATATTGCTCAGCCACTCTTCGCGCTTCTTGTTCATTAACATCACAGACAGCCACAATTTCTGCATCTGGGATGCTCGCATAGTTTTGCAAATGTGATTTTCCGATCTGCCCGACGCCAATAACACCAATTCGTATCTTTCTCATCATATCCCTCCAATTCTATAAATCAATGAATCTTATAATGTAGCTAAAAGAGGATGTTCAAAAGTTCGGTAAAAATGACACAGCGAATTTCTTCGTTGGCTTGTGTCTTCGCTACTCATGTATTTAAAGGCATACATTCCGCTACTCGAAACTGCGCCGCCTCGAAATTCTTGGTCCTTTTTATCCTCCTTTTAAACACGCTTTAAAATACGTTTTACTGTTCCTAAAAGCCACTCAATTTCAATATATTGATTTTTATCGGCATTATACTCAATGCCCCAATAGCCATCAAAGCCGTTTTCCTGCAGCATACGGATTTTATCTTGTGCATCTTCGGCTACTGCCGTTCCAGCATCAAAATGTGTGTGACATACCCAAGGCGCCACCATTTCATCGCCTTTTTCAGCCTCTTCTTTCCATCTTCCAATATGTAAGAGTATACCGAAGTTTGGATGATCAACTGCCTCAGCGATTTTTCTCAATTGGACAGGGCTCAATGAAGGTCCAATATGATTTTCAGGTCCGACCATATAACCATTTTGTGCCCCACGCTCACAATACTCACGATAGCGTTTTACAATATATTCGAACTGCTCATCACTCATATTCATATCAAATTCAGGGTTGTTGCCAAATACTCCGCCAGTATCGATACGTACTGTTTTGGCTCCAAGGATTTCTGCAGCCTTCAGATGACCTAAAGCATTTTGATATAGTTGTTCACGCTTGTCCGAGTCGGCGTCCCAAATATGCGCGCCATCTATCGCATAGTTGATTAATGTAAGGCCCTTTTCGTCCATGGCTTCACGTACTTTTTTCAAAAACTCCTCATCAGGCACTCTTGAAAAATCAGGTTCACCAATCGTAAACTGACCGTTCCAAATATCCACTGTGTCTAATCCATAACGATATTTTACCGACTCTAAATACCCAAAAATGTCCATTTTCCCTTCCAAAAACGTGTTAAAGAATGAAAAACCACCAATTGAAATCTTCACTTCTAAAAGCCTCCTTTTGGATAAATAAATTGTCCCTTTGGCAGAGCTGCGTCCTGAAATACTACAATTTCTCGCTGAAGCAACTCGCCACATCATTCAGCTCTCCAACTAAATCCTCTGAAGAAGTACTTGCTGAATTAATTATTCCAGTGGATGAAATAATTAATAATATTATATCATTATGGTCTGTTTAATCAATATATTACGAGTTTTTCCACAACTTTTTTTAAAAAAATTAACGTACTATTTTGGTTCTAAACATTTGGTGAAGGCCAATTGTTGCAGCTCCAATTGCTGGGCCATCACTTTTCCAATGAGATGTATTAACTGGTGTGGGATTTTCAGGAGTATCTTCATATGTATGAATCAATTCTGTTAGTCGCTGGGCTAACTTCTCGTTCGAAGCAATCCATCCACTTAATATTAATTGCTCAGGATTTAAAAATTGAATAACATTCCCACAATATTTAGCGATTTCATGAATCATTTTATTTAAATCTTGCTCATATGGATGAATGCCTTCTAAAGCGAGCCCGATAAATTTTTGAATGACCACTTCTTTATCAGCTTCAAAAAATTCCTCATGATATTCAGATTTGAGCCTTTCATACAATGTATCAATTCCATAGGAGTAGAAATCTCCTATTTTTCCAGCCTGACTCGTTGCCCCTCGATAAATTTGATTATTAATAACAAAGCCAGCCCCTATACCATAATCAATTAAAATATACACGATTGTACTTTTCCCTTTCGCTGCACCACTGAATCTCTCAGCAAACCCAGCCGCTTCAATATCATTTACGATGTGAATCGGAATAGGATACGCCTCGCTAAGATACGTTTGTAAAGGAAAATTTCGAACTTGCAAGTATTTTGAACCTATGATTGTTTTCTGTTCCTCATCAATAATTCCAGGGACTGCAATACCAATCCATTTGATTAACTCGTGATTGATGTTTTGTTTATTAATAAAACGTTCAATTGCAATCGGCAAATTTTCCCGGAGAGATTGTTCCCCAATAAAGCAATCCATTTTTTCTGCTCGAATCACTTCTCCTCGTAAATTTAGCAAAATAAAAAGCGAAGATTCCCTTGATAAATCAATGCCGATAACATAGCCATTTTCAGCATTGATTTCCAGCATTGTCATCTTTCGGCCAACTCCTGATCCAGTTGTACCAGTTTCATGTATAAGGCCCTCTTTGATAATTTCTTCTACCAACACTGAGACCGTAGTTGGACTTAGTTTCGTACGCCTTGCAAGCTCTACCCTTGAAATGGGTGCGTGGAGATAGATTAAATTTAATAAAAGGGACTTATTAATTTCCCTAAGCATTTGTTGATTTCCTCTAATTTTCATATTACACACCTTCTACATCTTCGTTTTTATTCATGTATTTATATTCTTGTACACAAGGTAAAATTTCATTTATATATTTTCTATTATACATGAATCGGGATATGTTAACTTTTTCAGCTGGGTTGATAATTAGTTGAGATTCGAAACAGAACGAATACAATTGATGAAATCCAGACCTTTAATAAAAAAAACAGACTCGCTTGAGTCTGCGTTAAAACTGCGATCGTATTAAGTTATGTAGCCTCGGTCTTAACCTTAAGATCCCTTGCTGATTTTTAGCATGTACTCGATTCGTCAATAAAATGACATGAAGTTGGATTTGTGGATCAAACCACATACTTGTTCCTGTAAAACCTGTATGTCCGTATGATGAATTGGAGAATAGGTCTCCGCAAGATAATCTGGGACTATTAATCTGCCAACCTAGGCCTCTTCCTTCTTCATCAAATGGTGTAAAGTTTCGTTTAGACAGTTCCAAAGCTACTGTTGAGATAATCTTTCTTCCTTTAAAGCTTCCACTATTTTCTATCATAAGTGCGAAATTAGATAAATCATTTAACGTTGAAAATAAACCAGCGTGCCCACTCACTCCGCCCATTGCTTCCGCAGTTTCATCATGAACGACGCCATATTTGTAATCATTTAGTGTTTCACTGAATTCTGTCGCAGCAAATCGCTCACGACCTAATGGAAGATTAAATCCTGTTTCATACATCTCTAATGGAGATAGGATCTCCCTTGAAACATATTCCGCAAATGGCTCCTCAACTACCTTTTCAATTAATGAAGCGAGTAAAATAAAGCCCAAATCACTGTATACTACTTTTTGGCCAACTGGATTTTCAAGTTCCTCGGCACAAATTTTTTCAATGATTTGTTCCGTATTTAATCCATCCTTGTAAAAAGGACGAAGCGCAGTCAACCCCGAAGTGTGTGTAAGCAAATGACGAATCCGTATTTCCTCTTTTCCGTTTTCACTGAATGAAGGAAAAAAGTAGGAAATCGAGTCATCCAGTCTTATTTCACCCTTGTCCAATAATTGTAAGGATGCAGTCATCGTCGTCAAAATTTTCGTCAGTGAGGCAAGATCAAATACCGTGTCCAGTTGCATTGGTTCTCTCGATGGATAGAGGGTTCGATAGCCTACAGCTTCTTCCAAAACAGGAGTACCTTTATGTGAAATATAAATTGCAGCACCAGGAATATTTTCTACATCAATTTCTTTTTGTAAAAAATGGATGACTTTTTCTTTCATTCTCAACACCCCCTATAGTTGCTTTCGATATTTCCGATATTCTTTCCAAATTTGGTATCCCATTTGTCCATAAAAATCAACGATGGTTGTCCAATCTATAACGATCTTATTAATTCCGCGGCTCCGTAATATTGAAATACCGGCCAATACGGCTGCTAATCCATATCCTTTTCCACGCTCCTCTGAATCTATCCCTACTGACCCGATTCCACCTAGTGGTTCAGGAAACAAAGGCGACCAGTACACATTGTTGTAAATAACAGGAGATTGTTCATCACTAATTCTACAAGAACCAATGATTTTACCCTCTTTCTTTAAAACAACAAATTCTCTTCCTTTACCGCCCTTTTGAAAATAGCGAATCGTTTCATATTCCCATCTTCCAGGAAAGGCTTTATTCATAAATCTCAACAATTCATCTTTATCTTCTAATGTTAAAATCTCTATTTCTACACCATCGAGGACAGGGAATTCTGATTCCAAGCTCGGATCATGATGAGCGAGCAAATCGAATTCATTCCCTAAATACTCATAACCTTTATGTTCAAACCATTGAGCGCTTTTTTCATAATCAGCTGGAACACTCGGAAAATAGTGCAATGGATCTCCACCAAGTTGGATTTCCGCCGCTCCATCTGCCTTCAATGCAGTTTCAGCTTTTTCGAGGAGTAAAGAGCCGATTCCTTTGTTACGTTCCTTTTTACTGACCACTAGAACCTGAATCCAACCGATATCTCTTGGCATAGGTACAGACATTGGGTCTTGCCAGCGCTTACTAATGATAAAGCCGATCACATGATCTTCATTATTTACTGCTATACACGAACCTGGAAGAAACATATTTTCATCTTCGAAGCTGTTTTGTATAAACAACTCTTTCCTCATTGGAAATTCCGCTGAAAATTCATTATTCCATAACTCTACTAATTCATTGATTCTATTAATATCTAGTGGAATGATCCTCATATTCTACCTCCAATTATATTTCTATCATTAGGTGGAATGGTAATGGAACCAAGAATGACCGCACTTCCAGCTCCTGTTGCCTTCGGGACGTTGGACGGCATCCCGTTCATTGTTTCATTGCCCAATATAGCAAATGCAACCGCTTCCTTCGCTTCCGAGGAAAATCCAATGTCTTCTTGTGTCAATACGGTGATATTGGGCAATAATTCCTTAATCATGCGTAGTAAAGTTTCGTTATATCCGCCTCCACCGCCAATAATCATCTCATCGATATAAGTTTTTGGAAAAATAAATTGCGTATACGAATCAGCAATCGAGAGTGCAGTAAAATAAGTAGCTGTTGCAATCAGATCATCATCACGTAAATGTCTCCAGTTTTGAAGTAGTTGCTTTGTAAATTGTGAGCCAAATAATTCACGGCCTGTTGATTTCGGTGGTGACGTCTTGAAAAAATTCATTTCCAGCCATGATTCGGCTATTTCTTTATGGACAATCCCTTGAGAAGCCCATTTTCCATCTTGATCAAAAGGTACACCCTTCAACATTTTACATAGCTCATCGATCACCATATTACCCGGACCCGTGTCAAACGCGACAACATCATCCAATGTCCCTTGTTTCGGTAAGACCGTTACATTTCCGATTCCACCGATATTTTGCAGTGCCCTACCCTTCAAGTTGCTTCGATATAGCAAAAAATCAGCATAAGGTACAAGAGGAGCTCCTTCGCCACCGGCAGCCATATCCATCGAGCGAAAATTTGATATGACTGTAACACCCGTTTCATAAGCAATAACAGCGGGCTCGCCTATTTGTAAAGTAGATTTTACGAAACGACCTTCTTGCTGTGGAAAATGATAGATTGTCTGCCCATGGGAAGCGATAAAATCTATTTTACTTAATGGTATACTCGCTTTCTCGCACACCTTTTTTGCGGCATTCGCAAATAAATAGCCGAGTTTAAAATTTAAGCTACATATAAGAGCTGAATTCGATTCATTGATATTCATACATTGTAATATTTCTTCTGAAACATTAGAGGCAAAGGGTAATGTAATAAAATCAATTAAATCGACTTTTGTATGTACTCCAAAACCGTTCAATCTCACTAATGCTGCATCAATTCCGTCAACAGAAGTCCCTGACATTAAACCGATAGCGAGTTTCTCCATACTATGACCCCTTTTTTTCATATAAAACCGCAACAGACAGACTGCCAATGGCTGGGGTGATTTCATTTCTAATGAATTCTACATCTCCTACAAGTTTTTGCAGAGTTGATTCAAATTCTTTTTTTGCGTATGGATTTTTTTCTAATAAAGAGCCTTTGCACCCAACTTTTAACGGCAGCTTTATATCCAATTTCTTAAATAGAGAAAACGTTTGGTTTGCTAGTTCAACTCCAGCATCTAGGAAAAATCTTTTGGCTTCTTCATCTCCCTTCTGAGCCTCTGCAAATACAAAGGACGATACAGAAGCAATCTCCCCTTTAAGAGCATTATAAATAAAACCTTTTAAACCATCTGCTGAGCTTATTTCCAAGTCGTTCAGCAACGCCTGCGAAAGTGGAGAATGCGGCAATCCTTGATCTGCTTCTTTCGTTATTTGGCGAAATACTTTAATGGCAATATCGTAAGCACTTCCAAAATCACCTAAAATATGGCCCCAGCCACCCGAGTAACCATCTTTTTCTCCATTCCTTCCATAGGAAATGGAGCCCGTTCCTGCAATCGTTAAAATACCATTTTGATCGTCAAATAATGCGTGATAAGCAAGAACTGCATCATTCACAAAAATCGTAGGGATATTCGTTCTCGTAGAAAAAAATTGTTCAAAACGTTCACGATTACCTTCTGCTTCAATGCCTGCCACTCCAGCGACAATTGTTTTGCAACCTTTTCCGAATGGACTATTCAAACAAGCTGAAACCGCTTCCCAAACATTGTGTAATGCTTCATTAAAATTCACGTTGGGATTGCCAAACCCCGTCTTAGTCTGGAATAATATATTTTTTTCGGAATCTATAATTAATCCCGTTGTCTTTGTCCCACCAGCATCAATTCCAATAGTATAGGTCATCCCCATCCCCCTAACTTAATATTATTTCTCTATAGGAAATCCCAATATGAAACTAAATTTCATCAATAATTTTATCTGCGAATGTTATCCTATTCAATACAAAATTAAAATAAGGCACAAATAATGCGCCTTACATATTGTCACTTATTACTTTCTAATTCAGTTAGCCGTCGATTGAGATCTTGTAATTGACGTTCGATGTCTTCTAACTGCCTCTCTAATGGATGAAGATTGCCTTTTACATATTCAAGTTTTTCCAAGTCATGCTGCAGTCTCACATAATCGGCTTTTAAATCTTCAATCTTATATTGAATCTCCTTCTTAGTCATGGTTATCACCTTCTTATATAAAATGATATCATACATTTAATAAGTTAAAAACTGGAGGAATTTCATGAAACAACCACATCCTATTTCTAGCAATGAAATCATTCAATTGATCCATTCTTATTATGGATTGCATGCCCAGTCCATAACCTTTATTCCACTCGGAGATAAATCATTTAGTTATAACATTCGCTGTCAAAATGGAGATACCTTTTATTTAAAGCTATTAGATAAAAAAACTCAGGAAGAAGCAATTAAACAAACGGAATACTATTTACCATTATTGACGGAATTACATGAAAAAAGTTTATTTCCGTCAGCCATTTATCCAATATTAACGAAAGATAAACGAAATAAAATAGAGTTTGACGATATTGTTTTTATATTATTCCCATGGATTGACGGCCCTACGCTAGCTGATTCGTATCCTTTGGAAGAAAGCTATATACGTCAAATTGCAAAGTTATTAGCAGCGCTTCATACGACGACAACAATAATCGGAAACAATATTTATCTTCCTACCGAAACATTTAATGCTGATTTTTTGAACGAGCTGCATACTTATGTAATGACACTTCAACAAAGATCCACACCACTAGAACTTATAGACATTATAACCCCAAAACAAAAAGAAATAATATCACTCATTGAGCAAGTAAAAGAATTATCCAAATCCTTTAAATACAACCAATTCCCTTTAGTCATATGTCATGGTGATTTATGGGGAGGGAATCTCATCCAATCTCCAGCTGGTCTTCGCGTCATTGATTGGGAATCAGTTATTTTAGCTCCTATGGAACGGGAATTAGTAGGATATATTACGCAAATGCCATTTGTTTTTATTAAAGCATATGAAGAAGAATTCGGGACTAGAATCATACCAAACATAGATTTACTACGCTTCTTTTCTTATCGAACCCAGCTGCACAACTTGTATAGTTGGTTAAAAAACATACTTATTTATCAATTGGATGAGGATCAACAAATGAATGACATCGAAATGATTAAGTACCATTGCTTAAATCGCTGGGACGGTATTGAAGAAGCTCTGAGAAAACTAGAAATACATTTTATGAAGAAAGTGGGAGAATGATGAAAGCAATTTTAGTGGAAGAAACGACACAAAATCTTTTTATCGGGAAAACAGAAATGCCTCAAATGAGTAAAAACGACCTTCTCATCAAAGTAAAAGCCTCTGCTTTAAATAGGGCAGATCTCCTTCAAAAGCGGGGTCTGTATCCACCTCCCCCAGGTGCATCTCCCATACTCGGCCTTGAAATGAGTGGAATCGTTGAAGATATTGGAGAGAATGTTATAGGGTGGAAAAAGGGAGATTTCGTGTGTGCACTACTTCCCGGTGGGGGTTACGCTGAATATGCAGTTATTCCTGCTGCAATGGCAATGAGAATCCCACAAAACTTATCCTTTGAAGAAGCAGCAGCTATTCCTGAAGTATTTTTAACTGCCTTTTTAAATATGGTTTGGTTGGGAAAACTTAAGAAAGGAGAAACAATTTTAATCCATGCTGGAGCAAGCGGAGTCGGAACCTCGGCCATTCAACTGGCGCGTGAAATTGGCGCTAGGGCTATTGTGACAGCTGGAACAGACGAAAAAAGATCATTATGCCTTTCTTTAGGAGCAGAAGTAGCCATTGATTATAAAGAAGGGCCCTTTCTGCAAAAGGTGATGGATGCAACTTCAGGGAAAGGTGTCAATTTAATTTTTGATTTTATAGGTGCTCCTTACTGGGAACAAAATATCGGATCCCTTGCAGTTGATGGAAAGCTAATATTGATTGGAACAATGGGTGGCTCTAAGCTTCATGAAGTCAACCTTGGAAAATTGCTTTTTAAAAGAATCCAAGTCATCGGAACCGCCCTTCGTTCTCAGCCTATCGAGAAAAAAATGGCCTTGACGAAAGATTTTACTGAATTCGCTTTACCAAAATTTGAAAATGGTCATTTGAAGCCTATCGTTGATTCTATTTGGAATTGGGATAAAGTGAATGAAGCTCACTCCTATATGGAGCAGAATAAAAATGCAGGGAAAATAGTGTTACGGATTTCTTAAAAACTTTCTAAAGGGATGGAACCATGGACAGTATAAAAACAATCATTAAACGTTTTTTTATCGATCGTTTTCATGATCAGTCCGCACAAATGGCGTATTATTTTATGCTGTCCATTTTTCCCTTCCTTATTTTTGCTTTATCGCTCGTCAGTTTCTTGCCGATTCGGGTTGAAGATGTCCTTAGCGCGATTGAACCTTTTGCTCCAAAAGGAAGCTATCATTTAATAAAATCCAATATCATGAGCATTTTGGGGCAACAACAGACGAAGATTGCATCATTTAGTTTACTAGCGGCTTTTTGGATTGCTTCTATGGCGGTCCAATCACTCGTGCGGGCCATGAACGATGCATTTAATATCGTCCGAAGAGAAGGGTTTTTTCTTGCTTTAGGCAAAGATTTAATTTTAACATTAAGCCTAATGGTAACCCTAACATTTTCTTTACTCGTACCAATCGCTGAAGAAATTGGTCGATTATTGCTAGCAACACATGTTCAGCTACCATCTTCTTTTCATAAATGGTGGTTGTTGTCTAAATGGGTCATCGGTTCTATCTATTTGTTTTTCTTTTTTTTATTCCTATATAAAGTGGTTCCAAGTACAAAAGTCAGCTTACTGAATGTTATACCTGGCGCTATTTTCGCAACAGTCGGATGGCAAAGTGTATCTTTCGCCTTTTCCTTTTACGTTTCGTATGCTGCAAGCTATACAAAACTATATGGACAATTAGGGAATATTATTGTCTTGATGATTTGGTTTTATTTTACAGCTGCCGTCCTTCTTATTGGAGGACTATTGAATGCAACTTGGATGGAAAATAAATTAAAAAGCCGCTAGTACCTTACTATTTTTAGTCTACCTTATTATGCTCAATTGACTGAGATAACGAACACATAATGATTCTGACGTATCGCTCATGACATATCACTGAAAAAGGGCAAGAAATGATTAACAAAAGATAAGAACAAATGCGCAAGCGCCTGTTAAGCGACATACAAACTTTTTAGGGTTCTGACGAGATAAAGGAAACACGGTGAGTCTTGGCGAACCGATGTTGACTTATCGTAGGAAGAAACCGAAAGTTTGCTAGTCGCTAGGCGCTGAAGCTAGACGGGAACTACCTTCATAAAAGTTATACACAAAGTCCCAATCTATAATTACCTATATAACAAAAAAGACCGAGTATCCCTCGGCCTAATGAATTATACACGTAAGTTTTGTTTTGGCTGCTTATAAACCTCTTCATCCAATTCACCAGTTATTTTTCCGGTTAGCACACCAGCTGTCATGCTCCCACTTACATTTAAAGCCGTTCTTCCCATATCAATTAAAGGTTCGACGGAGATTAATAATCCGACAATCGCAATTGGTAAATTAAGTGCGGACAAAACGATTAAGGCAGCAAATGTGGCTCCCCCACCAACTCCAGCAACTCCAAACGAACTTATTGCAACGATCAAAATTAACGTGAATATAAATGAAGGATCAAAGGGATTTATGCCTGCCGTTGGTGCAACCATGATAGCAAGCATGGCTGGATAGATCCCCGCACATCCATTTTGCCCAATAGATAGTCCAAATGAACCTGCAAAATTGGCGATTCCTTCAGACACACCGAACTCTTGATGCTGAGTTTTGATATTAAGAGGTAAAGTACCTGCACTAGAACGTGATGTAAAGGCAAATACAAGTACCGGCATGGCTTTTTTCACGTACGTAACTGGATTTTTCCTTACAAGAACTAATAGAAGCAGATGAATAAGAAACATGATAATTATCGCAACATAAGAAGCAACTACAAATTTTCCAAGCTTCACTATTGCCGAGTAGTCACTGGTTGCTGTCACTTTGGCCATTAAAGCAAGTACTCCATACGGAGTCAATCTTAAAATAAGCGTTACAACCCGCATTACTACGGTATAAATGGTCTCAATCATCTTCGCAAAAAAATCAGCATGCTCCGGCTCTTTCCTACGGACCCCTAAGTAAGCAATCCCGATAATCGCTGCAAAAATAACGACAGCAATCGTAGAAGTTGGACGAGCTCCTGTTAGTTCCATAAATGGATTTTGTGGAAATAGGGATACAATTTGTTGAGGAATCGTCATATCCTTAACATCGCCAACTGTTTCTTGAAGCTGAGTATTTCGTGTTATCTCTGCTGCTCCTTCTTCAAGCTGGATTCCTTCTAAATGAAATCCCAATGCAGTGGCAATACCTATCGAAGCTGCAATGGCTGTTGTCCCAATTAAGATTCCTATGACAAGAGCACTAATTTTCCCAAGATTACTCGTTAATTTCAATTTTGTAAAAGCCGAAACAATGGATATAAAAACCAACGGCATGACAATCATTTTTAAGAATGAAATATAGCCACTCCCGACAATATTTAACCAATCCAAGGACCCTTTTGTAACAGTGGAATCTGTTCCATATACTAAGTGCATCGCGAGACCCAAAACGATCCCAATTCCTAATGCTGTAAACACACGTTTTGAAAAGGATATATGCTTCTTCTGCATTCTAAACAATAAAAATAGGAGCAATAAAAATATGGCGATATTAATAATGATCAACAGCGTATTCAACAATACTCCCCCCACTTTAAGATTTTGTCCGTTTTCATAAAAACACTTCTACATTGATATTCCCTTAATATGGTTATCATAACCTGCCTATTGTAAAACTATGTTATTGGTTTAGTACTAAATAGATATGGGGAAAGTATAGAAAATAATGAAAGGATGTCATATTATGCGTATTTCAAAATTATTACGCTTTGCAATCAAGGCTGCTCCAGTTGTATATCCATTCGCTAAAGAATTTTTAAAGAAAAGGAAGAAGCAAAAAAGAAACGGCAATGTAACTACAAAAAAAGAGACCACGTAGTGTAGAAATAATGTATTTCCTCTACACTATGGTCTCATTATTTGTATTCTTATACTTTAAACTGTCTAATCAATTTATCCAGATCAACAGCGATAGCAGAAAGTGATTCAGCGTTTGCTGCAATTTCCTGCATCGAGCTTGTCGTTTGTTCGGCGGATGCTGCTGTTTCTTCAATACCCGCTGACGCTTCCTCTGAAATAGATGCGATATTAGAAATAGAAGCATTCATTACATCCGTACTGCTCGCGATATTGTCCAAATCCTGTGAAATAATTTGGATTTGATTCACGACTTGCTTAACGGATTCAGTAATCGTTTCAAACGTGCTACCCGTTGATCTTATTTGTTCGGTACCGAGTTCTACTTGCTCAAAGCTCTCATTCAACGAACGGACAACCTCACCAGTTTCCTTTTGGATCGTAGAAACAATCCCAGTAATATCTGAAACCGAACTTGTCACTTGTTCAGCGAGCTTTTTCACTTCTCCTGCAACTACTGCAAACCCTTTCCCGTGCTCACCTGCACGTGCTGCTTCGATAGCTGCATTTAATGCTAATAAGTTTGTTTGTTCAGCTATATCCGAAATAACTTTTACAAGCTGTGAAATTTCTTTCGAATGGCCATCCAGACTTTGGACCTTTCCAACTGCATCTTTTACGTTTTCATCAATCAATTTCATTTTAGAAATCGACTCTGTCATTGCTTCATTACCTTTTTCCGTTAAGACCAACACTTGACTAGAAACTTGACTTGCTCTTTGCCCACTCTCATTAGCATTATGTATATTTGAAGTAAGCGTACCCATTGATTCAACTAAATCAGAAGCGGATTGTGCTTGCGTTTCAGAAGCAATAGACAACTCCTCCATTGTTGTCGCCACTTGTTGACTACCGGAATTAACTTCCATTGCAGAATGACTAAGCTCTTCACTTCGTCTCGTGACTGTTTGTGAAACATTACCAATATCCTGTGCCATCCCACGAATTTGGCGATTCATATCATTCACAGAATTAATTAAATCTCCAACCTCATCCTTTGATCTCGTCAATAAATCGTCATGGGTCAAATCACCTTCAGCTATTAAACGCATACGATTTGCAACTCTAACGATAGGTCTAGATATAGAATTTGCAGTCAAGATAGCGATAACAATTCCTAATATGAGGGCAACAACACCAATACCCGCGCTGCTTAATGAATTTCTTTCCCCAACACTAATTACTTCCTCAGCATTGGCTGTTATGTTCTTTTCTTGTTTATTTGATAGTTCTTGGAAGGAATCTCTTAATATTTGGCTTAATGGATCGATTGTGTTTCTAAAATTATCTCGCGCTTTTTCACGGTCAGCTAAAAATTCCTTGAAAACCATATCATTAATAGCAATTTCCCAATTATGAAGTTTGTCCAAAAGCTCTTTTGTTTCTTTCGTTGAAGATTTTGCTAATAGTTGTTTTTCTAACTCCTTACTCTCAGCTGTTGAATTTTCGAATGCATGCATATATGGAGTTTGTCCAAATAAAAGATAAATACTTAAATGTGATGTCCGCTCCGCAATATTCACACTCATTTTTTCTGCCAATACGAGTACAGGTAATTGTTCTTCAACTACTTGAGTCGTTTGCTTATTCGTCTGGGTTGCAAAAAAATAATTGGAACCGCTTATAATTAATACAATAGCATTAATAATTAAAAATCCTCTTAATATTTTTCCCTTTATACTCCTCATAACCCCACCATCTTTCTTCTGTATCTTCTGTCCTGTATATAATCTATGTATCGGCAATATTTTTAATATTTTAATACTATTTTCCTAATTCACCATCTTTTTCCCTTTTTCCCTTCCTTTATCCAATTAATAAACGGCCATTTTCAGCATCAATATAAGCAGAAAGACCTAAAGGCAAAGTTAAGGTCGGCTTGCAATGACCAGCTTTTACATTAAAAATGGTCGGTTTTCCAATTGGAGCAATAATTTTTTTAAAAAGATCTTCTACTTGAAATCCATCCGCATAACGCTCCGATGTACATTCCGTCCAAGTACCTAAAACGATTCCCACAGCATCCGAAAATTTACCTGCCAAGACAAGCTGAGTTAGCATTCTATCAATTCGATACGGTTCTTCCCCAATATCCTCTAAAAATAGTATTTTACCCTTCGTCTCTATTTCATAAGGAGTTCCAAGCGTGCTCACTATTACAGAAAGGTTCCCTCCTATTATCATTCCCTTTGCGGTACCTGGGACTAGAGTGCAAATCGGTGAATTTTCGGGATTTTCTACTTTCCCTTTAAATGGATAATTTGTCAAAATAGAAATCAGTGAATGAATCGTAAAATTATCTGCATCTACTAAATCGGATGCGGGCATAGGCCCGTGAATAGTCGGCAAATCGCATTTTTGTTGGAAAGCAACATGCAGAGCGGTAATGTCGCTGTATCCAACAAATAATTTAGGATTATTTGTGATAGCTTCATAGTCTAATAGTGGGAGCAAATGCAGGGAACCATATCCACCACGAAGACAAAAAATGGCCGATATCCCCTGATTAGCAAACATTGAATTTAATTCATTTGCTCGTTGTTCAGGTCTTCCCGCCAAGTATCCTCCGTATTTTTCGTTGCACGTCTCTCCCACCTCAACATTAAAACCCATTTCAATGATTTTAGAAATCGCTTTTTCCAACCGTTCCTTATTCACAGGCCCTGCTGGTGCAGTAAGTCCGATAGTATCTCCTTTTTTTAGAGCTTGGATCCTTTGTGTTACCAATTATCATCACTCCTTTGTCATAGAGAAAGAAGCCATATGTTGGCTTCTTTTATCTTATTCGAGCAATGAGGCTTTTACTCCCTCTGGCTTGAACCATATGTCTTTAAAGTCAACCCATCCTCTTGAATTCATATGTACCCCTTGTACGGAGGGATGAAAAGCAGTTCCAAGTTTCTTATGAACAAGAAAGAGGATTGCATAATGTTCTTTTAATATATTCTCTATTTCCAACAACTTATTTTCTCTCAAGCTTATATCTGGCTCTTGTAATACCTCATCAATTTTTCGATCTACTTTATCAGCCAATTCATCATCTAAGTGAATACGCAAAAATCCATGGGAATACTGGTAATCTTGAATTTGTGAAATCTCTTTATCGCCCAAAAGAACTTCAAATAATATACAATCTGCTTGTTTGATCAACTCAGTCTGAGCCATTTCCTCCCAATTCACTATGTTCACTATTACGTTAATACCATATTTCAAGCACTCGTCCCTAAACCAATACGCATCAGGTCCATGCCTTTCATAGCAATACAAATGAATGGGCTCGCCATCATAGCCTGACTTTTGAAGCAGTGAGCCAACTTCTGCAGGATTATGTTCCCGATCTATTACAGATGGAAGTCCCCTTAAATGAAATCCATTCGATGGATACAATCGAGGTTCGCCCAATGTCGAAACCATTTTGGACCGATCAATTAATCGATGTAAAGCTTTTCGAAAATAAAGATTATTTTGCGGGCCATTTTTCCATAAATTCATTGTTAAAACACTGCTGCCTGCATATATTTCTTCTTGTACCTTCCACGAATTATCATCGTAATTAGCGCCTTCATCATGATTAACTAACAGTCGTTCATAATTTTGTTTTTCTAGATTCAATATTTTTTCATCGTTAGGAAGCCGCGAAATTTCTATACGGTCCAATTGAGGCCTACCTAAAAAGTGAGAAGAAAAGGCTTCAAGAATACTAGTTTTTGATGAATTTTTTATTACTTTAAATGGACCTGTGCCATTTGGGCATATAGGAAAATCTTCATTCGACGTATCCGCAGGAAGAATAGACACTGGGGTATAAGCCAAATAATTCAAAAACAGATAATTTGGACTATTTAAGTTAAACTGTATCGTATATTTATTATGAATGATCATTTCTTTTATTTGCTTAACTAACCATTTATGCGGCGAATTTCGTAAACGCTCAAAAGTATGAAGGACATCTTCAGCTGAAAGCTCTTTTCCATGATGAAATAGGACGCCTTTTCTTAGATAAAACACCCATTTAGTTTGATTTTTATTTGACTCCCAATAATGTGCAAGCACCCCTTTTAATTGATGAGAAGAACGATCATAATCAACCAGAGTATTATATATTTGACTCGCTATATGGGCATCTAATTCATAATAAATACGTGCTGGATCGAGTGTTGTAATCGGGCGGAAAATCGGAAAACGGAGAATTTCAATTCGGTCATCATCTTCTTCCTCAACGTTATAGCCAAAATAATCGGACAACCATGCCATAATCCGTTCTTTTACATTTGTCCCTTCTCCATATTGTTGAATATGTTCAAGGGCTTCCTTTAGCTCACCCTGTTTGACAAGTTGGACCGATTTATCAAAGAGCACGTCCTCCAACGTTTTTTTAAAGATTAATGTAGAACGATTACCTCTACCTCTCCCAGGGACAAACTCTACCCAACCTAACTGAACCATCTTTGTCACAATTAATTTGGCATTTCGAGTTGTGCAGAACCATAACTCAGCAAGAGTATCCATCGAAACTGGGTATGCCTCATTTTCTTTCGTTTTCGTAAATGATCTCCATAATGCAATAAAATCATCCGCTAACATATGTACACCCCTTTTTACGGGATAATAAGTTGAAAAATAATCCCTTTCGTTTTCATCTTTTCTATGTTTAGTTCAATATACCATGGAAAATGAATCGAGGAACAGGTATTTAAAGCTAAATTTACAGCTTTAAGTGGAAAAATCATTCAAAAGGAATGCCATTTTTAACCTCCTCCATCCTTATTACAATAAATATAACGATAAAGCCATGGAGGAGATTATTAATGATTAACCTATATGTTGTAGAAAAAAGAATAGAGCAAGAAGAAAGGGAAAGACGGAGAATTGCTAATCAAGCGTGGATGACGCCTAAGCCCAACAAGAAAAATACATTAATGGAATTATTGGAAGCTGCGTTTCGAAAATCTGTTAATTTCAAAAAACATACACGAAAAATGTATGATTTCTAGCGAACCGTGGGAAAATTCATCGAATATTTCCGGGGAAATATGACGAACGAAGATTAAATATTGCCTTTGTACTGAAATTGCTTCTAACATTAGAAGCATTTTTTTTATTAAATATCAAAAACTATTAGGCAATATCATATTTTCAGGAGGAAATAAATGAAAGCGACAGATGTAATCGTACAAAGTTTAGAAAACGAAGGAGTCGAATACATTTTTGGCATTGTTGGAAAAGAAACATTAGACATCATAGAATCTATTTCAAAATCTAAGCAGATCACCTTCATTCCAGTCCGACATGAACAAGGAGCAGCATTTATGGCAAGTGCATATGGAAAATTTTTCGGTAAACCAGGAGTATGCACCTCCACTTTAGGTCCTGGAGCAACGAATTTAATAACTGGAATAGCTAGTGCATTCTTAGACTATTCCCCAATCGTTGTTATCACTGGACAAGCTGGACTTGATAAACAGCATAAGCCATACCACCAATGTATTGATCTCGTAAAAATATTTGAACCGATCACCAAATGTGCGGTACAAGTCCTAGACAATCAATCCATTTCGGAAATGATCCGAAATGCATTTCGCACTTCACAAATGGAAAAACCAGGTCCTTCGCTTCTTGTCATACCTGAAAATTTGGCTATGGAACCAGCTCCACCTAAAAATCTCCCTGTACTTTCACTGCCAATTACTATTCCTGATTCCAAAACTATTATAGAAGCTTGTGACATTATGAATGAAAGCCAAAAGCCTTTTGTAATCCTTGGAAATGGATTAATACGCCAAAATGGAGTTGAAGAATTCAGTTCCTTTATTGAAAAATTACAGGCACCTGTTACCCATTCCTTTACGGCGAAAGGGATCTTGCCGAAAAACCACCCTCATAATTACTTTACTTTTGGATTCGAGGAGAATGATCTTATTTTATCTGGGGTGGATGAAGCGGACCTATTAATCCTAATTGGCTTTGACATTGTAGAAAAACTCCCGAAGGATTGGAATCGAAAAAAATTACCTATTCTGCATATTGATGCACACGTCGCCCTTGTGGATGAATATTATCCAGTTCAAGTGGAATTAATAGGCAATATTCAAAAGACTTTAAAGGAAATAAATACACAACAAATCCTCTCGAAAAATTGGACGCCTTCAAGTAATGTAAAAAAGAACATTGAGCAATCGTATCACATCAGTCATAATCAAAAAGAAACATCCCATTTGCCATTAAGTACCGAAAACATTCTACACATTATAGAAAATGTTTCGACTAACCAAACGATTTTGATTTCCGATGTTGGCGCACACAAAATATCGATTGCACGCACTTACCAACCAAAGCAAGCTGGTGGTGTTCTGATTTCTAACGGATATGCTTCAATGGGAACGGCCATCCCCAGTTCAATCGGCGCAAAATTAGCTCGTCCAAATGGCGTAATCATTTGTATCACAGGTGACGGCGGAGCGATGATGAATTTTGCAGAAATTGAAACGGCAAAACGACTTGGCATATCATTTATAATGATTGTACTTAACGATTATGTTTTAAAACTGGAAGAGCAAATGATGAATAAGAAATTTGGTAATAGCTTTGGAGTTAATTTTGGAAATCCCGATTTTGTTCAATTAGCAATGAGTTTCGGAATAAAAGGTGTAAGACCGCAAACACTTAGTGAATTCGAGGAATTATTGAAATCTGCAATATCATCAGAGGAACTCATATTATTCGAGATTCCCCTTCCATAATGGTGAAAAAGTGGAAAGAGGAACGAAAGAAAGATATTTAACCCCAGATGATATCGCCTTGTCATCGACGTAGTATTTGAATGCAGAAATGAAATGTATATAGCAGATTTGGGCGTTTATAAACCTACAGGCGGTTATTATCCAAACACAGGTGTCATTTGGAAAATTACGAAGCCAACTTCTTTTTAATACGCTTAAAGCTTGTCACACTAATTTCAATCCAAAACCAACTATATAATAAAGAAAATAACAGAATGCTGCCCGTCGTATATAGGTTAAACGACGTTGAGGCTACAGGACCAAGTAATGGGAATTTGAAAATATACAATACAGACAATATCCCAAGAAATAAAGAAGTACTTCCTCCAAAAAGAATGCTGAACCTTCTTTTGAAGACGAAAAATGAGCATCCAATCCCTAAGCCCAACAAACCCGTTGTAAACGGAAAGACGATAAGCTCACTGGGTTGTAATATGAATAATAAAAGTATCGTTGTGAAATATGAGAGTACGCCATAGCGTATTGAAATAATTGTACAAACAATTATAGGTGCAGTTGCGAGTGGACTAATAAAAAATCCAAGTACTGGTATAACTCCTCCCGCAGCTTGAAAAATTGTAGACAAGCAGCTTAGTAAAGAAACTAAAATCAATTTCATTGTGGTCGTATGCTGAAGGAAAGCTTTATGAATTGTTTGTGCATCACTAGAAATTATGTTAGAAAACAACTTGATTCTCTCCCTCTATTTTTTGGGGATAACCTTTAATATTGTATGAACTTCATCTCGTATAGTTGCTTTAAGACTGAAATGAAAATAAATCGTGGTATAATGAGAAAAAAAGTAAAGGAAGAGAATATGATACTTGGATTAACGATTATCTTAATACTTGTTTTATTTTTACCTTTTACTGTTAAAAAGGTTGAGCACAATTTAGAAGCCTTCTTGTTTGTCATGGGACTAGCAGCGGCTTTCATTAGCAAAGTATTAGATGGAAAATTGTTTATGAAAGCATTGGAAGACCCCATACATATTACATTAGCAGTACTTATCGCAGGCTTATTATTCAAATGGTTACAAAAACCTATTGAAAACGGGATATTGGGTGTAAGCAAAGCAATTCCATTTCGATTGTTCGTTGCATTAACAGTCATTTTTCTCGGACTCATTTCAAGTGTCATAACGGCGATTATTGCTGCCATCGTGTTAGTAGTGATCGTCAGTGTACTAAAGCTTGACCGTCAATCTGAATTGCGTCTCGTTGTTTTAGCATGTTTTTCAATTGGTCTAGGTGCGGCACTAACACCAATTGGCGAGCCATTATCCACGATTGCAATCAGTAAATTAAATGAGGATTTCTTTTATTTGCTTGAATTAATTGGAATCGACGTGATTCCAGCTGTAACGATATTCGGAATCCTTGCCGCTATTCTTGTCAGCCCCAAACAATCGGACGTTGGGTTGTCGGCTCAACAAAATGCAGAAAACTATTCAGAAATTATCATTCGAGCTGTAAAAATCTATTTATTCGTTATGGGGTTAACATTACTCGGGGCAGGTTTTGAACCATTTATTGAAAAATATTTACTTGGCCTTAGTCCACTATTGTTATACTGGATCAACATGATTTCCGCTATTTTAGATAATGCAACACTAGCTGCAGCAGAAATTAGTCCTTCAATGGACGAGCCTACGATTAAAGCAATCTTACTAGGTCTTTTAATCAGTGGTGGAATGCTCATACCTGGAAATATCCCTAACATTATTGCAGCAGGCAAACTAAACATTACAAGCCGTGAATGGGCACGTTTCGGAGTACCTGTAGGATTAATTGCAATGGTTGTTTATTTTATTGTTATTTTGATATTTGGGTAAACACTTTTTCGAGTGAATTCTGAACACTTCTAATTAAAAATATCGAATACGTTTTACGAATGCATACTCCTTTTTGACTTATTGAGAAATCATTAGTAAGCGTAAGAGTCTAGCAGAAAAAAACATTAAGACTAGTAGTAAAAAAGCAGATGCGACAACAAGTCTCATCTGCTTTTGCATTTTTTCCAGATTTGAAAGGAACCCGGTTACTCGTATGCTCTTTTGAAGGAATGCAAGTAAGACTTGCGTTACTTTACCTTGATTTTTTCGGGCATAAGGACACGCGAGATTTCCTTGCGTTACCTCCACCCTACTTTTTTCAAGCTCAAGGGCACGCAAGCGACTAGAATCCCTTTTTCCAACTTCCTTTTCGTAATTCTTATTCATTTACTTAGAAACATGAGTTGTAAAATCTGCTAAAAGCCTCGCACCGAATCCGGTTGCTGATTTCGAATAGTATCCTGTTGCACGATTGCTTGCCATTACACCTGCCATATCGACATGTAGCCATTTGCTTGATTTTGGTACGAATCGGCGCAAAAATAATCCTGCAGTGATGGAGCCTGCTTCGGCTCTTGAACTGATGTTGCAAAGATCTGCATAATCGCTGTTCAAATATGAATCATATGCATCTACAAGCGGCATTGGCCATACGTAATCGCCATTTTCTCGACCGATTTTTTTCATTTCATCTGCAAGCTCTTCATCGCCAAATACACCTGCCATTTTTGATCCGAGTGCATTTCCAATTGCTCCTGTTAAAGTAGCGATATCCACAATATAGTCAGCATTTAGTTCACCTGCACGAATCAATCCATCGGCTAAAATAAGTCTTCCTTCAGCATCTGTATTCCCTACATGTACTGTTAACCCATTTTTATAATGAATCACTTCAGAAGGTAGGAAAGAATGGCTATCAGGCATATTTTCTACGATAGGGATAAGCGCCGTTACGTTTACGCTTGCCTTCATATCTACTAGGAGCTTCATCGCACCAGCGACAGCAGCAGATCCGCCCATATCCATTTTCATATCACTAATATCCGCGCCTCTTTTTAAGCTAATACCGCCTGTATCAAAGGTGACTCCTTTTCCTACAAGTACGACGTGAGGCTTTGTTTTATCTGTACAATAAGAGATTTCTACAAAAGATGGTTCATACTTGCTTCCTCTGCAAACAGCTAGAACACCATTCATTTGTCCTTCTTCCAGTTGCTTCTTACGTAAAATTTGAACCTTGGCATCAGTATTTTTAAATTCTTTTTCAAGTACTTCAGGATATGTTTCCGGATTTAAGGTACTCGGTATTTCATTCATCAAATCTCTTGAATAAGCTACTGCCTTGGCTCGGGCTTCCCCCTCTTTAACAGAAGCCTGAACGTCTTCACAATCTATTAATTCTAATTTTGTTTTAAATGAATTTTTATCAGATTTGTAGTTTAAAAATTGATAAGAACCTAATTCCCATCCTTCAATAAAGGCACAAACCGACTTTCCTTTGTCTAATTTTGAAAAACCATTTTCTAAAACTGCGCCTTCCAATACGGCAGATGGAATCTTTCTTCCACTCAATTCTCTAGCAATCGAACCCGCAATATTTCTCACATTTTCATATGAAATGTCTTTGTTTTGATTTTCTTTAATAATTGCATAAACGTTTCCGTCCAATAATAAAGTAATGAATTTACCTTGGTGATTTTGAATAAATTCTTTTAATTGAGGGTTATTCTCCACAAGTGAATTATTTGAAAAAGTAATATATGCCTTAGATGTCATAGAATTTGTCTCTCCTAACTTATTTTTTTGGCCATAGTGCGGTCATTGCTAGTCCTTTTAATACTACATCATCCATTGGTGGATTATGTAAGCCTGCACGAACATCGCGATACATTCTTTCTAACGGAAGTTTTCTAGATAGACTTGCCCCTCCAACAATGCGCATCGCTTGATCAACGATTGATAAAGCAGAATTTGTCGCCACATATTTGGCAAGGCCAAGTTCGGATTTAAGCTCAAGGCGCTCTTCTGGATTTTGGTCCCATCGATCAGCTACAGAATAAAGCAGCATTCTAGCTGTTTTTAACTCTGCTTCTATTTTTCCAATCTTTTGCTGAATATGGTCCACTTCAGCTATTGGGCCAGGCAAGCTATTAGGACGATAGTTTAGAGCGTATTGAACAGCAAAATCTCGTGCAGCATGGGCAATTCCAATATAGCAAGCAGGAATATGCAACATCCAGCCAGAGTCACTTTGATGATGCGTTTTCCCGCCCGGAATTTCTATTTCAATCAATCCCGAATCAGGCACAAACACGTTTTCTAAAATAACATCGTGGCTCCCAGTCGCTCTCATGCTCATCGTATTCCATGTTTCTTCGATTTTTACATTCTCAGATTTTTGAACTAAAAAACGGCCAATTTTATTTTCATCTTTGATGCCCGCACTAACAGTAAAATAATTTAATATTGGGCTTAATGTACTGAACGTTTTTCTACCGGTTATTACCCACCCGTCTGCTGTTTTCTCAGCAGTCGTTTCCGGCCTACCGCCTCTTGCTGGACTTCCAGTGGCGCGTTCACTTGCAAATGAGTTGATCAATTCACCGTCTTCAACTACTTTATTGCAAAAATCTTTAAACAACTCTTCTGGCCATTCCCGACTTTCTCTTAAACTAAGCATCATTCCTAAATGCCAGCCAACGCCAAGTGCAGTGGAGCCATCTCCTTTAGCAATCCTCTCTTGCATTAAGATCATTTCATATAAAGAAGCCTCATCCCCACCGTATTCTTTCGGAACGGTCGTTTTTAAATACCCTGCTTCTTTCATATCTTCGAAGTTTTCAAATGGAAATGATCCTTCCACGTCATGAACTGACGCTCTTTTGGCAAAATTAACTGCTAACTCGTCAGCCATGTCAGCAAATTTCTGCTCTCTTTCATTTCGGATAAAATAGTCTTGGTATTTCATAGTAACACCTCACTTATGATTTGTTTTAAGGGTATATCATCACTTTTACGCTTGTATCTTTTTGAGTACGAGCAATATCGACGGCTTCTTTAATGTCATTTAAAGAAAATTTGTGTGTAATGATTTTTTCAATATTGACCTTCGAATTACTTAGTGCCTGAATCGCAATAGGATATGTATTTGCATAACGAAATACGCCGTGAACATCGATTTCCCCATCAATTATTTGGTTTATATCTAGTGGAATAGACTCTGACGTTGGTAGTCCAATAAAAACAATACGTCCTCCTCTATTTACTATTTTAACCGTATCTGAAATAGCTTTACTATTACCAGATGTCTCTACTATTAAATTTACACCTTTTTGTTCCGTCAATGTTGAAATGCGCTCATTTATATCTTCATGAATAGGATCAAAAACAGCCGTAACACCTGATTCCTTGGCCAATTCTCTTCTAAAAGGGACGACATCACTCGCATAGATTTCGGTAATTCCAAACATTTTTGCAGCTTGAATGGCTAGCAGTCCAATCGGCCCTAACCCACTGACAAAAAGTCGATCTGCCATCGTTGCTTTTCCGCGCTTCATCGCATGAATCCCTACAGAGAGCGGTTCTAGTAATGCCCCTTCTTCATACGACATCGAATCTGGGATTTTGAATAGGAAATCGCAACGGATCACGACATAATCGGCCCATGCCCCGTCAACAGGAGGAGTTGCCATAAAAACAACATCCGGACATAAGTTGTACCTTCCGGATTTGCAGTAATCACATCTTCCACAAGTAACCCCTGGCTCCACAGCAACACGATCTCCGATTGAAACATTCGTCACATCTTCGCCGATCCCCACTACTTCGCCAGCCAATTCATGGCCTAAAATGAGTGGTTCCTTTACTTCGTATCTACCGATTTTCCCATGCTCATAATAATGGACATCAGAACCGCAGACACCGATGCAGTAAACTTTTACTAAAGCCTCATCCTTTTTCGGTACTGGAATAGCAACTTGTTTTACCTCAATATCTAGTGGTTTGTTTAAGATTGCTGCGTTCATAACAGCCGACAATTTCGTCTCCTCCTTACCATTAGAAAACCTTTTCATTATTATAACTCTTTTAAGCTTTAAAATTATATAAAAAAGGACAGTGAAACATTTTTAAAATGTTCATACTGTCCTCTAGCTTCTATACTATTTAAATAGATTTGCAATAGATTCAAAAAGCTTTTTAAAGAAATTGCTGACACTGTCCCAAAAGCCCTCGTCACCAATCACATTTTCTAATTTTTTCTTAATGTCTTTAGAAATGTCTTCCAGTTGATTTTTTACATTTCCAAAGTCAATATTAATCGAACGCATTTTTTCGAATAAATCGATTAGTAATTGTCTGTCTTCAGGACTCAGTTCAATCTTCATCTTTTTCAATTGTTCTTCCACTATCTTTTCTACGTCTTCTTTCGTGGCTGGGTTTTGATCAGCGATCGCCTTTTTAATTTCTGTTAACAATTCACTAACTTTTTCATCGTCGAGACCGTCTTTTCCCGCTAAGTCTGTTGCTAAGTCAAGCTCTTCATTCGCCACTTCCATCCTATCTTTATCCAATGTTTCTCCGCGGCTCTCATACGCTTTATATATTCCAACAAGTGCGGAATGACCCGTTACTTTTACAGGAGATGCAACATCGACTGTCGCATTTTCAATACCGGCAGTCAGCATAGCGTTGGCATACATTTCTTCCGTTACTTCCGTAATATTATCAGGTGTTACTCGTGTTACAACGAGGCCATTACCTTTTTCTTTCAAAGTGATTTTCGCCGAAGAAAACATCCTTGAATTTGGATTTCCGTCGATTAGTCTTGCTAAGTCCTTTGCAGTAACAGTAATTTCTTCTACCTTGGATGGATCAGTTACTTTTAAAAGTTTTCTCACTTCATCTTTTTGTTCTGCCGTTAATGTCTCTCCATATACGACGATAGGGAGACCAAATTTTTCATTAATCGCATCATCATCCGTGTTTTGATCCGCTGCAGCTGATCCAATTCCATTTAGGATAAAGCTTATGCTGACCAAAAATGCTATGAAGATTTTGCTCCAATGTTTCAACTATTTCTCCTCCTTAGGTGGCAGCTTTTCTAAGTAATCAATCGCCTCTTGTATTGTTTTAACAGGAACAAGTTTAACTTTGTATCCTTCTTTTTGTACTTCGTCTTTTACATCTTTTTCATTTGTATCTCCATCTAATATATCTGCAGGGCAAAAGAAAATATCCATTCCTGCTTTTTCTACTGCTGTTATTTTTTCACGGATTCCACCAATTTGGCCTACATTCCCGTCCATGTCAATCGTACCAGTACCTGCTATTTCATAACCTTTCGTTAAGTCACCAGGGGTCAACTGATTATAAACCTCCAGCGAAAACATGAGTCCAGCGGATGGCCCACCAATATCTTCGGCATTAATTTTAATAGTACGGTCTGTTTCAACTTTATATTGATCCTCAGGTCCAATCCCAACTCCTGCTCGATTCGGACTATTTGTAATCGGAATAAGCTCTACATTTGCTGTTTTTACAGTACTGTCGCGATTAAACATCAATTTTACTGTATCGCCAGCTTTTTTGTTTGAAAGATAATCGAGAAAATCAGTTGATTTAGCAACAGGTTGATCATCGACTTGTGTAATAATATCACCAATTTTAAGCTTTCCTTTTGCAGTTGATGTGGCAAGAATACTCGTGACAAAAATGCCATTTGACTGCACATTTACATTTTCACCTGCAGCACGCAGGCCTGCGACAAGAGCATGCTGTTGAGATGTTGTCATCATATGTTCCAAGATTTTACTATACTCTTCGTCAGTCATGTCACCCCTAACTTCCTTCACTTTCCGTAAATCTGTGTGCGGAGCAACCATTCCATATGCTAAATAATAAATATTACTTGCCCTTAATGAAAGAACCGTTGTTAAATACAGATTGCCCTTAGATGTTTTATCGCCGCCCTCGACTGTTACTTTAGAGCCGAGTTCTTCCACTGATCCAGGTTGAAAGAGGTAATATGGCGTTGGAATAAAAAAGGTGACAACAAGCAAAACGCAAATCACTGCAAAAACTTTATTTTTTCGTTGCTTTAAAATTGCCATATCTGTTCCCTTTCTTTCTTAAATATCTATTTAAGATATTTTCAATTTTTATAGACGTACAAAGTTGGTAATAAGTTTCGCTATTGTTACTTTTAATAAATTTACACATTCATATTTAATATGAGACTTTCTTTTTACAATGAATTATGCTGATTTCCGCTTCAATCATCGTAGTGGCGATATCAAAAAAGCTTTAAAAAGCCTCTACAATAGTATACATAGATTCCATGTAAATTTAAAATCATAGTTGTACTATAAAATAAAAAGTCAGCCCTTACCCGAAGTCTGGATAAGGACTGACCATATGATTACTTTTTAACCCATTCTGACAACGGATCAACCATTCCGGACTCTAGCGGCATATGTATAATATCAATCGATCGTTGTTCTCTTGATAATGACAAATCTTTGTATATGAAAGAGGAAGCACCCAGTCCTGCTTCATTGGCAACTTCAATTGACGCGCAGTAGTATACCTTTTTAATGCCTGAGAAATAAATGACCGTCATACACATTGGACATGGCTCTCCACTTGCATACATCGTATAGCCGTTTAAGTCCAACGTTTGTAATTTCCCCTGTGCTTTACGGATTGCAATAAGTTCTGCATGTCCACTTATATCATTCTTTAAGTGAAGTTCATTCACACCTTCGGAAATCACTTCATCATCTTTTACGAGCACCGCACCAAACGGCTGCCCACCTTCTTTTACGTTGTTAACGGCAAGTTCAACAGCTCTCTCCATAAATCGATCCATTTTATCGCCTCCAAACGTAGAATGATTAAATTTGTGCGACTAACAGTTTTTCCAATTCTAAAGGTTCAATATAGACACCATCTTTATAAGCGCGCATATTTCCACCGGAGATTTCATCTATTAACATAATATCATTGCTATTTTCTGTTCTACCGAATTCTAGTTTAATATCATATAATTCGATATTCCTTTTTTGCAGTTCGTCTTTTACTATGCCACTAATTTGTTGGGTCAAATTTTTCAACTCTTCATATTCTGAGAGGGATAATATCCCCAACATATTGAGCGCATCTGCACTGATTGGCGGGTCCTGGCGTTCATCGTCTTTCAAAGTCACTTCAACAAATGCGTCTAGTTCTTGTCCCTCTACAGCATACTTGCCATACCTGCGCAAAAAACTTCCTACCGCACGATAACGACAAATGACCTCAAGCCCATGACCAAAAATTTTCGCTGGCTTTACAATCATTTCGGCTGCGTCTACATTTGCACTCACGTAATGAGTTGGTATTCCTTTTTCTCGTAAAATTTCAAAAAAGAATTTAGTTAAGCGCAAGCCTGCCTTCCCAGCACCTTCAATTTGTAAGCCAACTGTATTGGCTCCAGGATCAAAAACCCCATCTTCACCTGTAACATCATCTTTAAATTTTAATAAATAATTTCCATCATCTAGAGAATATACATCCTTTGTCTTTCCCTGATAAACAAATTTCATACGGCATTCCTTCTCTCTATGAAGTGATGTTGCATTAACAGTATAGCAAAAAATATTTAACCATTGTGGCATCTACTAAAAAGAAGTTTGATTTCTATACTATTTAGGTAGGAGACTCTTCACCACTACTAAAAATAATGATTTTTGTACTCAGCCTTAATTGGTAATATGCTTAAATTTATTGATAACCTGTTAATGTGTTGAAGAAGTTTTTTAGAAACTCGTAAAAAAGTAATTCCGTCGGCATAAGTTCGCGGTCTCTTGGAATAATGACTCCAACTGCCCGTGTAACTCGAGGATCTACAATTTGAATTTTTACAGTAGAACGGGGCAAACTGTCAACTAAGGTTATTTCTGGAAGCAATGTTACACCTAGACCTGCTGACACAAGCCCTTTAATAGCGTCGATATCTTTTCCTTCGAAGGATACAACTGGTTCAAATCCGCGTTGTTTACATGCCTTTATGACAATATCTCTAAGAACATACCCTCTTGGAGACAAAACAAAAGAATCGCTGCGTAAGTCATCTAAGGTGATAGATGCTTTCTTTGCTAAGGGGTGATTGGAAGACAATAGCGCAACGAGATTTTCCATAAATAATATGTCACTTTTTACCCGACGTTCCTCCGTTGGCAGAGGCCCTAAAAGTGCCATATCGATTTCACCTTTTATAACGGAATCAACTAAATTATGATAGGAATCTTGATGGAGCTGAAATTTTACATAGGGGTATTGTTTTCGAAATGCTGATACGACCGTAGGAAGTAAATGAGCGGCAAGGCTACTTGGAAATCCAATTCGGACCGTGCCTTTTTCTGGGTCAAGACATTCTTCTATTTCTCTCCTAGCCTGTTCAATTACATCCATCGCTTGATGCATTTTTTCTAAAAACATGTGTCCAATTGGTGTCAATCGGATATTCCTTCCTTCCCTAATGAAAAGATCAACACCGAGCTCTGCCTCTAAATTTACAATTTGCCTACTAACAGCAGATTGTGCGACATGTAAGGCTTCAGCCGCATCTGTCATATGTTCTCGTTTGGCAACTTCAATGAAATATTGTATTTGTCTTAATTCCAAAATAACCACCTTCTTCGCATTCATCTCATAACGGCATTAATATTATCTAATATCCGTATTGTTTAGATTAATTGTAGAAGATAAAATATTTTTTAACAAGAATAATTCGTTGTGGTGTTTATTTGCAATTTGTTTAGCTGAGCGCTTATCCCCTCGGGTAAATTTACCTGAGTTAAAAAGTCGAAGAACAAACTCTTTGGTTTTCAGAATATTTAATTGTTTGAGACCCGCATAATGCGGGTCAGAACGCCGTTGTCGTACAATGGGCTGATCAAGGCGCTTACGCTTTTCGGATTGCTTGGATAAATGTTGTAAAGGAGTGGAAAAAAATGGAAATGACGATGAATTTGAAAGATGAACGTATGTTAGAGGCGAAAAAATATGTTGATAGAGTGTATGAATCGGTAGTGCAACGTAATCCGAATGAATATGAATTTCTTCAAGCAGTAAAAGAAATTTTCCTCTCTCTAACTCCAGTATTTGCACGAAACCCAAAATATATCGAAGCAGGCATTTTGGAAATGATCGTAGAGCCTGAAAGATTGATTTCATTCCGTGTTCCGTGGGTAGACGATAACGGAAAAGTAAGAGTGAACCGTGGATACCGTGTTCAATACAATAGTGCAATTGGACCATATAAAGGGGGATTACGATTCCATCCTTCCGTCAATCAAAGTATTGTTAAATTTCTTGGATTTGAACAAATTTTTAAAAATGCGTTGACTGGGCAATCCATTGGTGGCGGAAAAGGCGGATCCGATTTCGACCCTAAAGGCAAATCAGACATGGAGATCATGAGATTCTGCCAAAGTTTTATGACGGAATTAACTAAATACATCGGTGCTGACGTTGACGTTCCAGCTGGAGACATTGGAGTCGGAGCGCGCGAAATCGGCTATATGTTCGGTCAATATAAACGATTACGTGGTAATTTTGAAGCTGGCGTATTTACAGGTAAAGGTGTAGGCTATGGCGGAAGTCTTGGAAGAACTGAAGCAACAGGCTATGGAACTGTATATTTCGTTGAAGAAATGTTAAAAGATCGTGGACTTTCTTTTGCCGGAAGTACGGTCGTTGTGTCTGGTTCAGGAAATGTTTCCATTTATGCAATTGAAAAAGCGCAAGAATACGGTGCAAAAGTTGTGGCATGCAGCGATTCAAATGGCTATATTTATGACGATAAAGGTATTTGCCTAGACACTGTAAAAAGGTTAAAAGAGGTTGAGAGACGGAGAATTTCCGAGTATGTGAAAGAACATCCACATGCTCAATATGTAGAAGGAAGCACAGGCATTTGGACAATTCCGTGTGATATCGCTCTTCCTTGTGCAACTCAAAATGAAATTGATGAAAACTCAGCTAAAACTCTTATTGCAAATGGCGTAAAAGCAATTGGAGAAGGCGCAAATATGCCATCTACTCTTGATGCAATTGATATTTTCCTGGAAAGCGAAGTACTATTCGGACCTGGTAAAGCAGCTAATGCTGGCGGCGTTGCAGTATCAGCATTAGAAATGGCCCAAAACAGCTCACGTGTACAATGGTCTTTCGAAAAAGTTGATTCTAAACTGAAAAAGATTATGACTGAAATTTATCGAGATAGCATTAAAGCGGCAGATGATTACGGCCATCCTGGGAACCTCGTCATTGGTTCTAACATCGCAGGCTTTAAAAAAGTTGCAGATGCAATGATAATACAAGGTGTAATTTAAGAACAAATGCGCAAGCGCCTGTTAAGCGACGTACAAACTTTTTAGGGTTCTGACGAGATAAAGGAAACACGGTGAGCCTTGGCGAACCGATGTTGACTTATCGTAGGAAGAAACCGAAAGTTTGCTAGTCGCTAGGCGCTGAAGCTAGACGGGAACTACCTTCACAAAAGTTATACACAAAGTCCCAATCTATAATTTTCTAAACAATGAGATAAGCGGTTCTTTCATTTTGAAAGAACCGCTTTTTTATGTCCATCACAAGCAGATCGATTAGCAATCTTCAAAGTCTTGTTCCTACTACAAGTCTTCATCGCTACACTTCGTTTCGCATGTTTTCTTCCCTTAGTCAAAGTCCAAATAAGGTGCGTCCATTAGCACCACGGATGTGCTTTTCTCACTTTTTTACTGGATATAGCCCACCAATGAAGGAACTAATGCCATATCAGATAGGCCCGGCACAGTCCAAATATTTCTTGAAACATTAATTCTTACAGCACCATGGATAAAATCACAAGTCCACGTATCGCAAAACGGAGTACCGAGTAAGCGAATCGTCACTTCAAATGTGTTGCGATTTCGCCACGTACCACTGACTGCAGCCATCACCTTTTGACCTGCTATACTGTATTCACTTTCGATCCATTTTCCATATCCTATTTGAAACTCATGTTGTCCTTCCGAATCCCAAAAAACAAATTCTCCTTTTTCTTCTGAAAACGTAAAAGAAAAAGCTGAAATTCCCACATCATTTGGTTGAGCTTCAAAACGTTTCCCCGACCATCTATTGATATTTGGTGATGTCGTTAAAACCCTTGGTGAATCGTATGTTAGCGACGCTAATTTACGATCAAGATCAGATTGTTGACCTTCAGCAGGACCTGTCATACCTGGAAGCAAGTGGTCCCATACCAAATTGAGGATATCCCCCATATCCATCACACCTGCCGTTATAGCAACGACTGCATCCTGTTCCGGCAAGACGACACAAAATTGACCGAATGCCCCATCCCCTCGGTATGCTCCGTGGCGACAACGCCAAAATTGATATCCGTATCCTTGTGCCCAATCATGGTCATCATTCCCATTGGATATTTGCTTACTCGTTGCTTGTTCTACCCAGTGTTCAGGGATAATTCGTTTACCTTCCCATACTCCTTTTTGCAAGTATAGTAATCCAAATTTAGCAATATCCTCTATTTTTACGCTCATCCCTGCACCGCCAAAATGAATACCCTTAGGACAAGTAGTCGTTGTAATATCGCTCATTCCGAGTGGCTCGAATAAACGCGGCTCCAAATAGTCCAATAGCTTCATGCCGGTCACCTTTGTTAAAATAGCAGACAACATATACGTCGCCCCTGTATTATACAAAAAGTGAGTACCAGGCTTGTGAACGATCGGCATATTTAGAAACTCTCTCACCCAGTCGTTGCTTCTTCTTAAATTCGGAGTTGTGTCTTCATCATGACCTGTTGACATCGAAAGTAAATGACGGACCTTTAAATTAGCCATATTCCGTTCAATTTCGTCCGTCATATATTCCAGGAAAAATGAAATAACATCATCATCCAAGGAAAGTTTGCCTTCCTCAACTGCTAAACCAATTGCGGTCGAGGTAAAACTTTTACTCAAAGAATTAAGGATATGTGGATGTTCTTCGTTATAAGGCGACCACGTTCCTTCGGCAATAACCTGTCCATGTCTTAGGACGATAAAACTGTGAACTTCAAGCTCTTCTGTTTCTAAAGCATTGACAAAATCAATAATCGATTTGGGAGAAACATTTTGTTCTTCCGGTTTACTTCTAGGTAGCTTTGTTTGAATCATCAAATATTCCCCCTCTGTTTATCACGAAGTTCCTTCCAACCAATCACTTTAATGTTTTCTTCTTCAAGTACTTTTTTGACTTCCGGATCTCGGAAAATATCAAACTCATATTGTCTTGCATGCCATGTTTCCGTAATTCCTTTTAATTCTTCTGATTCATAGGAAGGGTGAAAGAGAAGTTCCGATATACCAGGCTGTAAGTTTTTCAAGATATCTATAGCGTTCTGCTTTGACTCTTCATATCCATCCCCTTCATTAAGCCAAAATGGGAGCCCAATAACATGATCTGGATATAAAACACCTTTATGATCTGCTAATTTTATCAACTCTGACAAAGTCTCGACATGAAAGCCAGGTGGTGGATTTTTCGTAAAACGAATCGGCAAATTGTATTCCGCTGCTACCTCAAGATGAATATCCATAAAAAATAAATAAGCACCCATATGACTATCCAAATGTGTAGGATCTACTCCCATCTGAATCGCCTTTTCAATTTGGGCAACAATCTCTTCTCTCACTTGCTCCCGATCTGCTTGAGCAACCTTTTCAAGATTTGGAGGAAAATAGCCCAATTCATTTACTAACGTATCTACATTTCCGTTTAAATTAACTGGCCCCCATTTATAATGGTCCCATTCACTTGTCAGCGTGAGATGCACTCCCACATCAAGATTTGGATTGTTTTTCGCTGCCGTTGCAGCTTCCAAAGACCACGGGCAATTTACCATTAATGTTGTGGATGAAATAGAGCCTTCTTCCAAAAGCTTAATAATCGCTTGATTAGTAGCATGGCACATTCCAAAATCATCTGCATGTAAAATTAAAAGACGCTCATTTTTATTCATTCATCAACCTCTCGCTTCCTAATAAAATATGAATTCGCTTTCAACTTTCCGGTAATATTTTTCCTGGATTTAATATATCATTCGGATCGAACATTTTTTTAATAGATATCATGACGTCTAGTGCTGGACCGTGTTCTTCTTTTTGAAACTGAATTTTTCCAAACCCAACACCATGCTCGCCTGTGCAAGTTCCTCCTACTTTTAATGCATACGAAACTAGCTCTCTATTAAAACGGTTCACTTTTTTCATTTCATCTGGATCGTGGGAATTGTACAGCAAGGCGGTATGAAAGTTTCCATCCCCCACATGCCCAAGCACTCCTCCATCCAATCCATATGTATTTAATTGATTACGTGTATATTCCACTATTTCTGGTAATTTAGAAATTGGCACACACACATCTGTACTGAGAATAGACAGATCAGGATAGCTATGACTAAAAGCATAGTGAAGATCATGGCGTGCTTTCCATAAATGAGCACGTTTCAAAGAATCAGTTTCAAATACAAAACTTCCGCAGCCCATATCTTCGACAATGGTTTTTACAAAATTGATGTCCTCTTCGTTTCCTGATTTATTGCCATGGAATTCAAGAAAAAGTGAATGTTCTTCAGGGAAGTCAGTTTCGCTAAAATGATTGACCTGCTTTATACTTCTTGCATCTACTAGTTCTATTCTTGCAATCGGAATTCCTGCTGTTAGTATCGAAGCAGCAGCATCGACACAGCTTCGGATCGAGGAAAATGTACAACGAGCAGCCGTTATACTTTCAGGAATACCATGAAGCTTTAATGTAATTTTCGTAAAGATACCGAGGGTTCCTTCAGAGCCGATGAAAAGACCATTCAAATGATATCCAGACGAAGATTTTTTTGCCATGCTTCCCGTCTGAATAACACGTCCATCCGCAAGGACAACCTCCATATTTAGTATCTGATCTCTCATTACCCCGTATCGAACAGCAAGGGTACCACTTGCATTAGTCGCTGCCATTCCACCAATAGATGCGTCTGCGCCCGGATCTACAGGGAAAAATAACCCGTATTTTTTTAATTCATCGTTTAATTTTAGACGAGTAATACCTGGTTGTACCTTAACAGTAAGATCTTCTGGTTTTATATCTATGATGCTTGCCATCCGTTCAAAACTCATCGATATTCCTTTTTTTATTGGTATGGCCTGCCCTTCAAGCCCAGAGCCTGCCCCGTAAGGAACTAATGGGACTTTGCGGTCATTTGCGAAGGCAGCTATTTTTTGCACATCTTCCGTTGATTCCGGAAAAACGACGACATTAGGCTCGACTTTCGCATGGTGGGATTCATCACCCGAATGATGTCTTAATATTGTTTCATTAATAGAAGCCTTGTCTTTCCCGACCAAGACACACAGTTCCTCATATAGATTCATTCCACCCCTCCTTTTTTATATTTTGAGATTAACTAAATAATACCATAAAATATTAGCCTAAAATTGGATTTTATTTATCCCAATTTCATTCATTTCTTGAATTTCAAATAAAAAAAAAGATACACTATGAATATATATATTTTTAAGAAATTGGGATTCCATGAAAATGAACAGTTTATATACAACTCTTTCATCTACGAATATGCATTCATGAAAATCGAATTGTGGACTTGAGAAAGAATAGAGAAATTAATGGCAAAACAGTTTCATATTTTCATAACCTACGCTGGATCGTATGAGGTGAGGTTTTTGTTGTCCCCATTCATTAACAAAAGAAAGTTGTTCATGCATTATATTTACCCAAATCTAATATTGGAGGTTACTACGTAATGCACAAAATTAGCGGAGAACCATCAAATTTAAATGCATTTGAACGCTTTGCGAAAAAATCAGTGTGGCCTGCTTACGCAGGATGTGTTTGGGCACTCCTTTATGCGGTTTTTGTTCGATTTTTAGAGGCCACGGGTGGCGGAATTATTTCTACGTACGGTCAAATGGAAGATCCAGAAGCATTAGCCATGGCTAGCTACATCGCTGGGGTTGCTATCATGTTCTGTGGTTTTTGCTTGCTGGGACTAGTTAGACCATGGGGAAAAAAGGTTCCTCAATGGATCCCATTGATTGGCGAAAAAAACATCCATCCGCTTGTTTTGCTTACCCCTACCCTTCTCGGTACAGCCTTTTTACTTGCACATGCGGTAAGTGGAATGTTGACAAAAGCCTTCTTTTTGGCTGGAATCATTACCATTGATTTTCCTGGGTGGGCAGAATTGAACACTCGCAGCTTAGCATTATGGGATCTTTTCTTCTATGAACCTTGGTTTCTCATAATGGGCTTGCTTGCCGGATTATCGGCCGCCCATTACGCACTCACTTCCGCCATTCGACTTACAGTAATCAAAAGATTTACTATTTATTATTTGCTGTTTGTTTTACTCCTGATCATACTTTTTGTAGTAGGGACCATTGTTAAATTTTGAAAAATTACTTTATAGCCTTCTTAAAGATCCGCACATAGAGATGATAATAAAACTAGTATTTGACCAAACAAATAGACGTATGGTCCCGCATTCTGTGGACCCGTACGTCTATGAAAAGGCGCTTAAGCTATTCTTTGTCCAGCTGCTGCGCCTATCGACTTGCAAACTTCTTGTCCTTCTCCCTACGATAAGTCAACATTGATTCGCCTTCTAGGCTCATCGTGTTTCCTTTATCTCAGTCGAAGGCCCTGAAGTTTCTGCGTCGATGAACAGGCGCTTTCGCTTTTCTAATTATAGAGCTTTTGCAATTTCTCTATCTAGCGGCTCAAGATCGACTTCAAAGCCCATATCCTCCAACATTTGCTTATCCGCCAATCCTTCCTGTCCTTCTGTCGTTAAGTAATCTCCGATAAAGATCGAGTTGGCTGGGTATAATCCGAGTGGCTGCAAGCTTCTTAAATTCACTTCACGTCCGCCGGAAATCCGGATTTCTTTTGTCGGATTTATAAATCGGAACAAGCATAAAACTTTTAGGCAATAGCGTGGATTAAGTTCATCCGTACCTTCGAGCGGAGTCCCATCGATCGCATGTAAAAAATTCACCGGAATTGAATCAGCATCCAATATTTTCAAACTGCGAGCCATATTAATGACATCTTCCGGTGTTTCTTTCATTCCAACAATGACACCTGAACATGGTGAAATACCAGAACTTTTAACAATCCCAACTGTATTCACCCGGTCTTCATATGTATGGGAGGTTGTAATATTAGAATGATGCTGACTTGAAGTATTGATATTGTGATTGTAGCGGTCTACCCCTGCCTCTTTTAGTCTCTCAGCTTGCTCAGGTTTCAAAATACCGAGACAGGCGCAAACCGTCATATGTTGATGAGCCTCTTTTATTTCCTTCACTGCGCTAGCGACGATATCTAATTCTCGATTTGCTGGCCCTCTCCCACTTGCTACAATACAATACGTACCTGCATTCAACTCTGAAGCTCTTTTGGCACCTGCGACGATTTCATCTTTTTTCATCATCGAGTATTTTTCAATCGGGGCCTTCGAGACGATAGATTGAGCACAGTAGCCACAGTTTTCCGGACATAATCCCGATTTTGTATTGATGATCATATTTAATTTCACTTTATTACCATAAAAATGTTTGCGAACGCGGTATGCTGCATGAAGCAACAGCAGCAACTCATCGTCAGGGCATTGTAAAACAGCAAGGGCTTCCTCATTCGTCAATTCTCTTCCTGCCAATGCTTTCTCTGCTAATTTATCAAAATCATTCATATCCAAATCCACCTATCAAGATCTTTTCACGATTTTTTGCATTCTATGAGCGAATATGCCTGCTAGAACTGCAAGAAACATATCTTTCGGAAATGGAACAGCCATCCACATCCAGGCCACCTTATAAGAAAATGCAGCCGGAGCCGCCGCCCATACTTTATAAGCTACATACATCAAATTGGTACCGATTAAATAGCTTAAGATAGTTCCGATTAAAGCCGCGATAATATAAGAAGGTAGTTTATTATTTTTTTCAATGATTTTTCCAGTTACGTATGCTGTTACAATAAAAGATAGAATGAATCCGAATGTTGGACTAAGGATTTGAGTAGGTCCCCCCATAAATTTTGCAAATACGGGCGCACCTACAAGTCCGATAAACATATATACCGCCATAGAAATCGCACCGAGACGACTCCCCAAAAACGCACCCGCCAACACAGCGAAGAACGTTTGCAACGTAATCGGCACTCCCCCGATCGTCATGAACGGAATAAAAGAAGTAATATTTGCTCCAATCATCATTAATGCTGAGAACATGCTGACATACACCATATCAAGTGTTCTAAGGTTATTTTTTGTTTTAACAGTTGCAGTACTCATTTTTTCACCTCAAATTTTTACTATAATAAGAGAATAATGGTATGACTATTATATGTCAACTTAAAATATTTTATGGTTAACATATATTTTTTTTGTAACGAAACGGATTTTCATGGTACTAAATTAGTGAAGAGCTTAGGGAGGAGGGCAACATGAGCGAGCTTGAAAGGCTATATGAAGAAATTCAGCCGAAAATTTACGCTTTTTTCTTTATAAAAACATCTGATAAATCTGCTGCAGAAGATTTAACTCATGATGTATTTTACGAAGCAATTAAAGGAATTCATTCATTCTCTGGAAAATCCTCGCTTCAAACTTGGATATTTTCCATCGCTAAAAATGTATTGAGAAAATATTATCGATCAAAAAAATATGCTACTGGCCTTCATGAAAAGCTCACTCTTGATGTCCCTGAACTACCAAGTTCTCCCGAGGATGTATATATGATGAAGGAAGGACATGTAAATTTAGTACATAAAATCAGTAGCTTAGATGAAGTCCAGAAAGAAATTATTACGCTGCGACTATATGGTGAATTGTCTTTTAAAGAAATTGGAGAACTCATCAATAAAAGCGAAAACTACGTACGAGTCACATTTCATCGGGCGAAACTGCGACTTCAAAAAGAAATGGGGTTGAACCATGAATAAAGACTGCTCAATAGTAGAAGATCTTCTACCCCTTTATAACGAAGGATTGCTCCAAGATGAAACGACAGAATGGGTAGAAGCACATTTAGAAAATTGCGAGAATTGCCGTGAACTGGCACTTCTTTCAAAAGAACCAATTGAAAAAGAAATCATTACATCAACGATTGATACCGAAAGTATGATAAAAAAAATAAATTTAAAACTATCTATTTATCAAATTATTTTTGTAGCTATTTCGTTTATATTTGCAATAAAAACATCATTATTGCATGAAAGCTTTGGTTTTATCTTAACCTACCCTATTCTAGGATTGATTACATTTTTATTTTATCGGCGTTTTTTAATCGTCACTGTGATTGCTTTTTTACCGAACTTTATTTGGTCAATGATTGATATTGCATCAATGTCGGTTAACGCAAACATCGGTTCCATCTTCCTTGCTGGTATACATCTAATTCTAGCTTTAGTTGGTAGTGTAATCGGCTTACTTATTTTAAAACTTAGAGAAAGAGGTCCAGCATCATGACTCTGAAAAAATGGATTTATTTGTTTCTCATCATTGTTCTCGTCGTCCCCATTTTATTTTTTTACAACGCTTTTAATGGGAATCCTGCGTGGAAGTACTTTTCTAATAAGGCGGTAAAACATTACTTGCAAGACACGTATCCCGGGGAAGAGTTCGTCATTCATGATGGTTTTTATAATTTTAAAGTGAGCGGATATTCATATAAAGTAAGGAAAGTTGGGGATGAACGTCAAAAAAATTACGAGTTTACTGTCTCTGGTTTTTGGAAGCCTACTGTAATATATGATGAAATTTATTATGATAATTTAGATCTACCTCTTATTGAAAAATTGGAAAAGGAGGCAATTTCAGAGCTGAAAGAACTTTTGAAAGATAAAGTTAAACGGATTGTGGATATGAGCGTGCAAATTGAAGTGTTGAAAGGAACATATAGTTTAGATACTCATTGGAGCAAGGATTTAAAGTTGGAAAAACCAATCTACATTCATCTTATCGTAGATGCTACGAATATGAGTAAGGAGGATGCCTTAGAAACTGTACGTTCCATTCAACAAGCTCTTAATACAGACCATTATTCATATGAGGGAGTCAGTTTTAACGGAAATTTATTCGATAATAAAACAATTGAAAAAGATGAACTCGGGTACGTCAAATACTCGGTTGGTTTTGAAAAGGATTCAAATATTGAGTTAAACGATATTGAGGAATACAATCAATAATATTTTGAGGAGATGATTTATATGTGGGAAATTCCATTTTACGCGATTTTAGCGCCAATCATTACAATATTACTTTCTTTATTTTGTTCAATGAAGCTGAGAAATTATTATTTGGCACCGTTAATTATTTTTGCAGGTCTAAACGTGCTTACTATCGTTTTACCAATGGTCCAAAACGTTGGTTGGCAAGCATTATTTGGTTGGGCAGCATTTTATACAGTAGTATCACTAATGATTTCTTTAATAGTAAAATTAGTAAGTGCAAAAATAGCAGCCTAAAAGGAAAAGGCATTGGTTCGAATACCAATGCCTTTCTTTTTTATTTTAAAAATTTCACACAGACAACTTCAGGAACCGAAACTTCAGACTCAAGCTTCGTTAATTTTCCAGTCTCCTTATCCCTCTTAAATAACACAAGATTTCCCGTATGTTGATTGGAAGCAATCAAGAACGACTCGCTTGGATCTAATACGAAATCACGTGGAAACTCCCCGCCTGACGGTGTATGTTCAACGAAAGTGAGTTCTCCAGAATCTGCATCAACACTAAATACCGCAATGCTATTATGCCCGCGATTTCCAGTATAAACGAAGCGGCCGTCTGAAGATATATGGATGGCACTCGCATCATTTGTTTCGGTAAAATCTGACGGGATGGCTCGAATATATTGCTTTTCTGTAAAGCTGCCATCCTCAGCATTATAATTTAGAACGACAACTTCTGAACTTAACTCTGTAAGCAAATAAGCCACTTTTCCGTTCGGATGGAAAGCAAGATGGCGCGGACCACTACCTGCTCTTACTACGAGAGTATTCACTCTTTCGAGAGTATCATTTTCAACTTTATATGTAACAACCTCATCCGTACCAAGATCCGCAACAACAACAAACTTCTTGTCTGGAGTAAATGCTGTGTAATGGACATGCGGTTTTTCTTGGCGTACGTGTGGGCCTGTCCCTTCGTGTTTATTACTATAGGATACCGAATTTACGCCAGCTTTATTTATTTTGTATAGCTCAACTGTCCCCTCATGATAATTCCCAGTGACAAGTTCATCTTGATACACGTCTAAATGGCATGGTGGTGCCCCTTCTTGTACTTCTACATTTAAAAAACTTAATTCTCCAGTTTCTGAATTAACGGAAAACGCGGCTACCCCACCCGACTTTTCCTGTTGGGCAACAGAATATAAAAAACGGTTTTCTTCGCTAATCGCTAAATAGGTAGGACTGCCAACTTTTGCAGCAACTTCGACATTTGTTAGCTCTGCTTTTTCTGTATCTAGAATAAAGCGATAAATTCCTTCACTTGTTTGCCTAGTATACGTTCCGGCAAACCCTATGTATTTTTGACCCATAATATGACTCCCTTTCGAAATTTTCAGTTACTATTATAACATGAATAATAGTGAAAGCGCCTTACCATCGACATACAAACTAAAGAACTTTAACATATCCGAAGGAAATTTCTTTTACGAGAATTTCTAAAAGGCATTCATAGTTTTCCTTATAAATTGAAAATGAAAAGAACGTCCTTTGAGGACGCTCCTTATTTAAAAACCTTCATTCTCTCTTCAATGCTATTATATTGTTTTTCACGCGCACCTGCTGTCGGTTTTCCAAATGGCATTTGTGATATAAGTTTCCAGTTCTCAGGTATATCCCAGATTTTTTGGACTGCCTCATCAATGATTGGGTTATAGTGCTGCAAGGAAGCGCCATATCCTTCTACTTCCAATGCTGTCCATACAATATATTGAAGCATCCCTGATGATTGCAATGAGTATTCAGGCATTTTTTCTGCATAAGTTGGAAATTTTTCCTGTAAAGCTCTCACTACTGTTTGATCTTCAAAAAATAAAATGGTTCCATAACCGTTCCGAAAGCCAGCCATTTTTTCTTCAGTTGGTTTAAAATTTTCAGATGGAACTAATTCTCTTAATGCAGCTTCTGTTATATTCCACAATTTATCATGGTTTTCTCCAAGTAAAATTACTGCTCGTCCACTTTGAGAATTAAATGATGTCGGAGCATGTTTAATCGCATAAGCAACAATTTCTTCTATGCGCTCATCAGAAATGACTGTTTCTTTACTTATCCCATATATGGATCGTCTATTTTCAACTGCCGTATAAAAGGTTTTCTCTGTTTGAATCATTACATTATCTCTCCTCTACTTCTAAAACAATCTCAATTCCCGAAGGATCTTTCGTTATAATTCTACCATCCTTCTCAGAAAATGAAGCACTTATTTTTTCCAATTGTTTAATGACATTTTGCTTTGCTTCATCGTTAAGCAATGCTATCGTAAAATATTTCAATCCAGTCGTATTTTCCTCTGGTGCAGGGGCACCTTTACTATTCCATGTATTTAAACCAATATGATGATGGTATTTATTTTTAGAAATAAATAGTGCCTGGCCGCCATATCGAAGGACAAGGTCAAATCCAAGCCCGTCACAATAATATTCGCGAGTTTCTTCTAATTCAGCTACCTGTAAGTGAATATGACCGATAATAGTTTTTTCAGGCATGCCCTTCCAACCAGTTTCAGTAGCTTCCTGTAAGAGATTTTCAATATCCAAAGCAACGGTCGTCATATACACTTGATCTTTCTGCCATATCCAGTTATCCGGATCACGATCGATATATATTTCAATACCATTACCTTCTGGGTCTGCTAAATAAAGTGCTTCACTTACATGGTGGTCAGACGCCCCTTGCAAAGGATAGCGGGTTTGAATAAAATAATTAACAATATCGGCAAGATGTGAACGATGAGGCAATAGAAATGCGATATGATATAAGCCAGTAGTTCTTGGGTCTCTAGGAGTCGCATCCTTACGTTGTTCAAGTACTAATAAGGCAGTTTCTCCATCTGTTGATATCGAAGCTTTTTCATTTGTTCGCTCAATTACTTTAAATCCGAGAACTTTTTCATAAAATTCCACTGTTCTATCAAGATCTTTGACTGTTAACACAGCTTGTTTTATAACAGAGGGTTGTGTCATTTTATTGTCCTCCTTTTACTTACTTTATGTAAGCAACTTTATTATAATTATGTTATACTGTCAAGCAAGGGCTAATTAAAATAAATAATAGGTATTTGATAAAGCAAATGGTATAATTTAATCAGCGAGGTGAGTATTATGAATAATTCGTTATGCCCAAGATTTGAAAAAGCAATGAGTATATTGGGTCAACGCTGGACGGGATTAATTATTCACCAGCTTTTAAACGGACCCCAGCGTTTTTGTACAGTCGAAGCTGCAATGCCCATTAGTGCTCGAGTTCTATCTGAAAGATTAAAGGACTTAGAGCAAGAAGGTATTGTCAAACGCCAAGTATATCCTGAAACTCCTGTGAGGATTGAATATTCCTTAACGGATAAGGGAATGGCCCTTGCCCCTTTGATGAAGGAAATAGAAAAATGGGGCGAAAACTGGTTAGAAATTGATACTGAAGAACATATTAATTTATAAAGCCGCATTCCCGAAAACGGGAGTGCCGGCTTCTTTATTTTAACTAATTATTTTCGTAATATGTAGTTATTAACTCTGGGAGGTAATGGAGAATGAAAAACGATATCATACAACGCTTTGTTACATATGTAAAAATCAATACTCAATCAGATGAAAATAGTCCTACATGCCCGTCTACTTCTGGTCAGCTGACTCTTGCGAATAAGCTTGTCGATGAATTGAAAACAATCGGAATGGAAGAAGTGTCGATTGATGAAAATGGCTATGTAATGGCAACACTTCCTGCAAATACAGAGAAAAAAGTTCCAACAATTGGGTTTTTGGCTCATGTAGACACCGCAACTGATTTTACTGGCGAAGGTGTAAACCCACAAATTGTTGAAGGATACGATGGAAACGATCTTGTTTTGAACGAAGAGACCAATTTCGTCCTTTCTACTAAAGATTTTCCAGCACTCACTAATTATAAGAGTCACACGCTCATCACTACGGATGGAACGACTCTTTTAGGTGCAGATAATAAAGCTGGAATTGCTGAAATTATGACAGCGATGGATTATTTAATCAAACATCCTGAAATCAAGCATGGAAAAATTCGTGTGGCCTTTACTCCTGACGAAGAAATTGGCCGTGGTCCACATAAATTTGACGTAGAAAAATTCAATGCGGATTTTGCGTATACGATGGATGGCGGACCAATTGGTGAATTACAATATGAAAGCTTTAATGCAGCTGGGCTGAAGCTTACTTTCCGCGGAACGAACATCCACCCAGGTACTGCGAAAGGAACAATGGTCAATGCTGCAAAAATCGCGATGGAATTTCACAACGCGTTGCCTTCAGATGAAGCTCCCGAGTTGACTGAAGAATATGAGGGTTTCTATCATTTGCTTTCGTTTCACGGAGATGTAGAAGAAACAAAGCTTGCTTACATCATTAGAGATTTTGACCGTAAGAATTTCGAAGCAAGAAAAGCTCTTGTTGAAAGAATTGTTTCTGATCTTCGCGAAAAATATGGGCAAGATCGGATTACAATCGATATGAATGATCAATATTACAATATGAAAGAAAAGATTGAACCGGTTAAAGAAATTGTCGACATTGCCTCTGATGCAATGAAGAGTCTCGACATTGAACCGATTGTCTCCCCTATTCGCGGCGGTACAGACGGTTCGCAATTATCATACATGGGACTTCCAACGCCGAACATATTTACAGGCGGAGAAAACTTCCATGGACCATATGAATTTATTTCCGTTGATAATATGGAAAAAGCGGTTCATGTCATTGTAGAGATTTGTAAATTATTCGAGGAACGTGCAGAATAGGAAATATTTTCGCAAAATTATTGCAGATAAACAAATAAAAAGTATTGACTTATCTTTTCGCTACTGCAATAATACATAAGACAAAAGAATCAGTTTACCTTTAAAACAGTCCTGTGAGGCTGACAAGGTTGCATGCGCATATTAACTATGCGTGTAATTTCTGCATACAGATGATGTAAACATCCGATTATTATGCACCTTGCCGAGCTTAGGACAAGGTGCTTTTTATTTTGTCCAAGGTATAAGCATCTGATCTAAGATTAATAAAAAGGGAGAGATATCGGATGAAAAACAGAGAAATCCAAGTAGACGAACGCTTACCATTATTACAAAGTTTACCTTTAAGCTTACAGCACTTATTCGCTATGTTCGGTTCTACAGTATTAGTACCATTATTGTTCGGAATAAATCCTGCCATTTGTTTGTTGATGAACGGGATTGGAACACTTATCTATATTTATATTACAAAAGGAAAAATACCAGCTTATCTTGGTTCCAGCTTTGCGTTCATCTCACCAGTCTTGTTCGTATTAAATGAACATAACGGTGCAGAAGGATACAGCTACGCTCTTGGTGGATTCCTTCTAGTCGGTATTGTATTGCTACTTGTAGGTCTAATAATTAAAGTAGCTGGCACAAAATGGATTGATGTCATTTTTCCACCAGCTGCAATGGGTGCAATTGTAGCGGTTATTGGATTGGAATTACTTCCAGTCGCTGGAATTATGGCTGGATTGGTAAAACCTTCAGATGTAACTGGTGCCTGGTCACCTGATCCAAAAGTGATTACAGTCTCATTATTGACTCTTGGTTTAACAATCCTTTATTGGGTACTATTGAGGGGATTTCTAAAAATCATCCCAATCTTACTGGGAATTATTTCCGGCTATATCATTGCTGCATTTGCAGGATTAGTTGATCTTTCAGGAGTAAAAGATGCTAGCATGTTTGCTCTTCCTACGTTTTATCAAATTAAGTTTAATTGGTCTGATATGGTCGTTATTTTACCAGCGGCTCTTGTATTACTGCCAGAACATATTGGACATCTAATTGTGACAGGTAATATTGTTAAAAAAGACCTCGTCAAAGATCCTGGTCTTGACCGCTCATTTATGGGAAATGGTATTTCAACCATCATTTCCAGCTTTGCAGGTTCAACACCGAATACTACTTACGGAGAAAACATTGGAGTTCTTGCCATCACAAGAGTATACTCCACTTGGATTATTGGAGGAGCCGCGGTTATTGCCATTTTCCTTTCCTTCTTTGGAAAACTAGCAGCCTTAATTCAAGCAATCCCAGTATCAGTTATGGGTGGAATTTCACTATTACTTTTCGGAATCATCGCGGTTAGTGGTCTACGTATATTAGTTGAATCAAAAGTAGATTATAGTCTTTCACATAACCTCATCCTAACTTGCGTAGTTTTAGCAATCGGTATTAGTGGCGCTACAATTCATATCGGTTCTGTAGAATTAAAAGGAATGGGTCTTGCAACAATCGTTGCTATCCTACTAAGCTTGTTCTTTAAACTTCTTGAAAAACTAAAATTAACGAACGATTAATAAAGTACCCCTGAAGTTGATTTTTTGAACTTCAGGGGTTTTTTTTGAATATATCAAATTGATTTCTAGTTCTTGGTGGCTTTCATACATAGTTTCGTGATTTCCACATGTTATTCGCTGTACTAACGGGGTGGCGCTTTACGGATGAATCTATTCGCAGTGGACCCAATTCTATTCGCCGTCGGAGCTCGTCTATTCGTCGTCGAAGTGATTCTATTCGCCTTCAGGACTGGTCTATTGCCAATCTCGCACATATTTTCACAGTTCACTCATTCTATTTGATGTTCTGAGTATTCTATTAGACATTTTGCCTATTCTACTAGATGTTTCAGGCATACTATTAGGTGATTTTAAGTTTTTATTAGCCCATTCGTTCAGTATATTAGCCGCTTTAGGATTCTATTAGCTATTTCAGACATCCTATTAGCCGTTATACATTTCTATTAGCCATTTCAGACGCTCTATTAGCCGTTATTCGTTTCTATTAGCCATTTCAGACGCTCTATTAGCCGTTATTCGTTTCTATTAGCTATTTCAGAAATTCTATTAGCATTTTTACAATTGTAGATCGGAAACTGATATTTTTCTCAATTTATAATTGATGTCATCTGTGTAAGGATATATCAATTATAAATCTTCACTCTATCCTTAAGTTCCGCCATCTTCTCTTCATAGTACGTAGAATAATTCGTCACTTCCATCCCCTTTTCCCTAGCATACACAATCAATTCCGCGATGTGCTCCAGTTTAGGATCATAGCGAATGCTACTCCAATCATGACTGCAGTAAACAAAATCTAACTGATTCTCGCTGGCGTAATCAATATCCTTTTTTACCCACTTAATATATTCACCGATATTGTTCCAGCCGAGTTTTTCTCTAGCAATGCAGTCCTGCCACCCGTGCAGAGGGCATTCTAGTATTTCTGGAAAACCTTGTGGTTCATAAAAATACGGTTGCCATTCAAAAGGAACAGGTTGCCAATCTTTTTCATTTCGTCCAGCTGATCGAACAAACTTAATTCCATTTTCACGCAAAACCGCCAACAAATCTAGACGGTCACTTAAACCACGGTAATAATTATAAGGAGCTGTAAATCCAATACCTTCAACACCTAATAGATCTTTAAGTACTTTTTGCCCTTTACTGATTTCTTCGCATACTTCTTCAAAGGTGCCACTAGGAAAAATCGTTATACCCTCCTCATTTTCCTGAACGACTGTTTTTAATAAAACATGTGAGTACGTATGTTGATGAAATTCCAAGTAACCTTGGTTCAAAACTTCTTGAGCAGCCGCAACATTTCTCTCCAATGTTTTTCCAACAATAAAAATACTTGCTTGGGCATCAAGACTTTTATGTACTTCTGATGCTGCATTAAAAAATATCTCGGTTGATTCATCTTGAGATTCCACATCATAACCTATCAAGAATTTAGGCATACAACCTCACCCCATTATTTTATTTAGTAAATTATATAAAATCTTTTTAAGATTGTATATGGATCTTTAAAATAATATGAGTTTACAGTTAATCTATTCCATCATATAATTTACTCAGGAAATTAATTACTAGAAGGAGGAAAAATCATGTTAGCAGCAAATGGTGGGACTCCAATTCGAACAAAGCCGTGGGTACCAGAATTTATTAGTTCTGAGGAATTTGATGAGTTAGAAAAAGAATACGTCCTTCGAGTTTTAGACAAAAAAAGGGTTTTCCGTTTTTACCATGAGCAACTTGCGGATTCAGAAGCTAAGAGATTAGAAGATTTATATAAACAGCGTACAAATGTAAAACATGCTCTTGCAGTGAACTCTGGCACTTCTGCTCTTGTATCTGCCATTGTAGGTGCCGGAATCGGACCTGGTGATGAAGTGATCATCCCTGCATATACGTATATAGCAACGGCCGCTGCCGTTTTAATTGCTCGAGCTGTTCCTGTCATTGTAGAGGTTGATGATAGTTTAACAATGGATCCAAGAGCATTTGAAGCTGCTATTACAGAACATACAAAAGCAGTCATCCCTGTACACATGAAAGGAATACCATGTGACATGGATAAAATTTTAGAAATTGCTAATAAACATGATCTTATCGTTATCGAAGATGTTGCACAGGCAAATGGAGGATTTTATAAAGGAAAGCCTTTAGGATCGATGGGCGATGCAGGATGTTTTAGTTTCCAGCAGTATAAAGTCGTAACGGCCGGTGAAGGTGGACTTGTCACAACAAATGATGATGTCATCTATACACGTGCCAGCATTTATCATGATTCCGCTTTAAGCTACTGGGGAACAAAACTATTTGAAGGTGTAGAATCCTTCCCAGGGGAAAACTATCGAATGAGCGAACTCAATGCGGCTCTTGGACTAGCTCAATCCCAAAAAATTGATTCCGTCATTTCAAAGCTTCGTCAAGTTAAAAGAACGATTGTCGATGGAATAAAAGATATTCCTAACATTCAATTGCAAAGGGTTCCTGATCCTGAAGGTGACGTCTCATATAGCCTAATTTTCTATTTATCTGACGCTGAGGAAGCAAAAATATTTGCTGATTTACTAAATGCAGAGGGTATTCCGAATGGAACGATCTATAACAACGGAATTGCCGATCGCCATATTTACGTCAATTGGGATTACGTACTAGACAAACGTGGAGCCACGGAAAAAGGGAATCCATGGACATGCGAAAGTTACAAAGGAAATGTTCAATATTCCAAAGATATGTGCCCGAATACGTTGGACTTATTAGCGCGATCTATTAGCATTTCTTTACATCAAAATCTGAGTCAGGAAGATTGCGAGGATGCAATTAATGCTATAAATAAGGTAGCAAAATATATGAACGAACGCATGGAAATTCATCAGTAACTCTTACATTCAGCGGCTCCTTGTCGCTGAGTGTTTTTTTATCGTCTAGAGCAAGCAGCCATAGATTAGCAAATCAATATTCTTTCGTCTCTTATCGGACTCATCCTCTTTCCTTTATCGCAAAGGCTGAGGCCAAATAAGGAACGTCGCATAAAACCCATAGCTTATAAGCCTGTGTGTCGATGAGTAAGGCGCTTGTGCTTCTCTTTTGGTATAATCAGATAAAGCATAGATCGAAAGGATTTTATCCATGAAATACACCACATCTGAAAAGGAAATTCTGAGCCTTGTATCAATGTATAATGGAATATCCAGAAAACAACTCGCTGAAATTTCCGATTTATCCCAAGCTAGTATTACAAAAATCACGAAAAAATTAATAGACGAGCACTTTATTTTCGAAGGTGAGCGAATAAGCAGTGGTTTAGGAAGAAAAGAAGTGTTATTATACTCAAATCCTAAAAAGTTCACCTTTCTAGGCATTGATATTGGTGGGTATACTGTACGATTTGCTTTATCTGATAATAGCATGAAAATTTTACATCAAGAAGAATTTTTCATGGCCGAATTAGATGAGTATCCAAATAAAGGTGAGGCTCTGTTAGAAAGACTTCTTCATTTTTTGGAAAGCTTAAATACTCCCCTGTCAATGATCAGTGCCATTGGAATTGGCGTAACTGGTTTAGTCGACAGAGACCAAAAAACAATATTGAATATACCTAATCGCAAAGGTTGGGATGATATTGAAATCGTCAATATTTTTAAACAAACATTCTTATGCCCTATTTTCCTAGATGAAGGTGGCCGTACGATGGCCATCGCTGAAAAAAATTTGGGGAAAGCTAGGGAAGTCAGAGACTTTATTGTTGTCCAAATTGGATTCGGAATTGTGTCAGGTATTATGATCAATGACCAATTGTTAAGAGGATCTAGCAATGTGTCCAGTTTACTTGGGCATATTACCGCTGATGAAAAAGCTGGTCGTTGTTTATGCGGAAATTATGGCTGCTTGGAAAATATTATTACGTTTCCGATGCTTGAAATAGAATACAAGAAACGAAATGGCCAATATTCTTCTATCGTTGAAGCGTATGAACGTAATGACAAAGTTGCAATTGAAATCTGTATTGATACAGGAAAGGCACTCGGAATCGCTCTTAGTAATGTCGTCAATTTATTTAATCCAACTGCTATCTATATAGGCGGTCCTATATTCGACTCCCTTCCCATGCTTTTGGAAGAAACGAAACGAACCATTATTTTACGCGCCAACCGTTTTGCCACTCTCGCTTTAAGTCTAGAAGAAAATAGTTTTGGACAACAACAAGGCATCATAGGTGCGTTGACCTTTGCGAAAATCAATTTTATCTCCGACTTAAAAGAAGCCGCATCCAGTTAGACGCGGCTTCTCTTCATGTATTCCTTATATATTTCCTGATATATTCGATGTGTATCTTCATTTGGTACAATCGGCTCTCCCAACTGGATATTATCTTTGATCTCATCAAATGAATTTCTCTTTCCAATTGCTACTAATGCTGTCCATGCCGCACCCCATGCTGAGCTATGATGTGTTTCCGCAACATAGACCTCTTTTCCAAATATATCAGCTAACATTTGCAGCCAAAGGTTTGATCGAGCTAAGCCGCCATTAACGTAAATTTTGGACGGTTCTCCGGCAAGTCTACAAAGAGCCCTTTCGATTTGGTATAGATTAAACGTGATACCTTCAAGGACAGCACGAATGAAATGCTCTTGCTTATGGGTGATCGACAAGCCAGAAAAGTTTCCAGTCGCCCGCTGGTTCCAGATTGGCGCCCTTTCGCCATTAATATACGGATGAAAAATAATTCCCTCTGCCCCAGGCGCAACATTTCCGGCTTTCTCGATAAAATCACTATAACTATCCTGACTATTAAAGAGCTCCTTCAGCCACTGTAACGCAATGCCGCCATTATTGGACGGACCACCAATGATGCAATATTCATCTGTGAACGCATAGCAAAATGTTTCCCGTTTTTCGTTAATTCGAACTCCCTTTGAAAACTGACGAACAGCTCCACTCGTTCCAACTGTAATCGCCACTTCCCCTGGTAAAATTGCTCCAATACCTAAATTTGCGAGTTGACCATCTGCCGCACCAATGACAACAGGAATGTCTGATAACAGCCCCATTCCATCTGCCACTTTTTTCTCCAAACCACGTAATATATATGTAGGAGGAACGACTTGCGATAGCTGATTCGCATCTACTTGGGCAACCTCCATAACAGCTTCATCCCACCCTAAAGTACTGGGATTAAATAGCCCTGTCGCAGAAGCCATCGAATAATCAATAACCCTTTCTCCAAACCAATGAAAAAGTAGATATTCTTTTACTGACATAAAATAAGCTGCTTTTTTATATGGTTCAAACTCCGTCTCCTTCATCCATACTAATTTAGTAAAAGGAGTCATCGGATGGATCGGTACGCCTGTTTTTAAAAATAAATCTTGGCGTTCCTTTTCTGAAAAACGATCCACCTGTTGACTACTCCTGCCATCAGACCAAATAAGGGCCTTTGATAAAGACTTCCCCTCTTTATCTACACATATAAGAGAATGCATGGCACAAGAAATACCGATGGCTTGAACTTCATCTTTTTCTATTTTAGCTTTACCCATCGCATCCTTGATTGCTTTTATCGCAAAACTTTCAATCTCATTTGGGTCCTGCTCCACCCAACCAGACTCTGGGTAATAGGTTGTGATCAAACACTCCGCTTCACATATAACTTTTCCATTCAAATGAAAAATAACAGCTTTTGCACTTGTCGTCCCAAGATCAAGCCCAATAACGTAGTCACCTGACATTTTTAGCATCTTCCTTTTCGTTTTAAGTTTATTACAACTATCCACTAGCCCTGTAATTCTTACACATTTAAGTCTCCAAGACGGCATAAGTCAAAAATCGACATTTTTTTCAAATAATAGTGGTAAACATGCAAAGCTGTGGTATTATAAGAGAAATCGTGTCCAAAAATGTTTTTTATTTTAAACCCTCATAATCTATTTTTACATACTTATAACGGTAATGAAACCACTTACATATCGTCGCAACATATTTGTTAATTAGTCAAATTAATACAAATAGAATATCATTACCATAATCTAACCGTCAATTAATAATAGATTAAGAGCTTAAGTATTTACTATAGAGAGAAACACTTATAAAAAGTGAATACGCTTTATCTTTGTTAATAGGGGGAACAATATGATTACTGGCGATGCGGCCTATATTAAAAAATTAAATAGGGGATTAATTTTAAGTCAAATTATCGAATGTAATAAGATATCGCGGGCCGACTTATCTAAAATTACAGGACTTAATAAGGCTACAGTATCCGTGCAAGTATCCGACTTACTGGGAGAAAATTTATTGATTGAGGAACAAGTTGAACATAATAACTTAGGAAGAAGACCCATACATCTTTCTCTAAACCGAAGAGCAGGATATGCACTTGGCATTGATCTGGATAAGAATCAAATTTTATTTACGTTATCAGATTTACTCGGTTTTCCTACTCATATCGAAATCGTGCAATTACAAACAAAAGATTACGATGAAATTGTTGATATTTTAGTCGAATACATCATTGAAATAAAAAAGAAATGCCAAGGAAGTACATTTGGATTAATTGGAGTAACCCTCGGCATTCACGGGCTTGTGTCGAAAGACGAAAAAATACTCTTTTTCCCGCATCTTCAATGGAGAAATAAAGATATAAAAAACGACCTTGAAAATAAAGCGGATGTGACGGTTTTCGTCGAAAACAATGCCAACTTAACAGCTTTCGCTGAAAATGTGTTTAAACATAATAAAAGTAATAATTTGATTAGCATTTCTATGCATTCTGGGATTGGCTTAGGCATGATAAGAAATGGAGAAATACACAAGGGATTCCACGGCTATGCAGGTGAAATTGGTCATATGATTGTTGTGCCCGATGGTAAAATATGTGCATGTGGAAACAATGGATGCTGGGAACTGTACGCATCTGAATCGAATTTTTTTAAGCAACTAGAGGAAAAATTCGATTACACAAATGCTGATTACTATGATATCTATTCGTGGTTAAAATTGGGTAAGCCTGATATTGTGGAACAAATGGAGCAAATGATAAAATACATTTCCATCGGACTTAATAACATCATTAATATGTACAATCCCGACATCATTGTTCTAAATTCCGAGCTGCTGCGTTTAAATCCGAATGCGATTAATCAAATCGAACAGCGATTAAATTCAAACATAAATCACTATGGCAAACTTCTCATCTCCGAACTTGGAAAACAAGCTTGCGTTATGGGAGCTTGTGCCTTCACAATAAAGAAATTCTTGCAAATTTCCGAGCTAAATTTGCAAGTCACAATGAAAAGAACATTGTAAAACCCGGGAAATAGTATCTCCCGGGTTTTACTTATGTTTTCTTTAGTTTTTATTCATCCATTCAGTATGGAATGTACCTTCTTTATCAAGGCGCTCATAAGTGTGGGCACCAAAATAGTCACGCTGTGCTTGCAATAAATTCGCAGGCAATGTTTCTGTACGATAACTGTCGTAGTAAGCAATCGCACTGGAGAAGCAAGGAACTGCGATTCCGCGTTCAACTGCAATCGCAATAACTTTACGAAGCGCTGATTGATAGCTTTCAACGATTTCTTTAAAGTACGGATCAAGCATTAAGTTCGCTAACTTCGAATCGCGATCATAAGCATCCTTTATTTTTTGCAAGAATTGTGCACGAATGATACAGCCGCCTCTAAAAATCATTGCGATATCTCCATATCTTAAATCCCAGCCATATTCTTCTGATGCAGCCTTCATTTGAGCAAACCCTTGTGCATATGAACATATTTTACTCATGTATAATGCTTTACGAACCGCTTCGATTAGTTCTTTTTTATCACCTTCAAAAGCGGAAACTTCAGGGCCGTTTAATACTTTGCTTGCTGCTACACGTTCTTCTTTCATCGCGGAAATAAAGCGAGCAAACACGGACTCTGTAATAAGTGGAAGTGGAACGCCTAAGTCTAATGCATTTTGGCTCGTCCATTTACCAGTACCCTTTTGTCCAGCAGTATCTTTAATTACGTCTACAAGTGGCTTTCCAGTTTCTTCATCTACTTTTGCAAAAATATCAGCTGTAATTTCAATAAGGTAGCTATCAAGCTCTCCCTTATTCCACTCAGAGAATACTTCGTGCAATTCTTCTGCGTTTAGGCCTAAAATATGTTTCATAATAAAATAGGCTTCACAAATCAATTGCATGTCGCCATATTCAATCCCGTTATGAACCATTTTCACATAGTGACCTGCTCCATTTGGACCAATATATGTACTGCAAGCTTCTCCATTTACTTTCGCAGAAATCGCTTCGAAGATAGGTTCAACTAAATCGTATGCTTCTTTTTGTCCACCTGGCATAATGGAAGGACCTGTAAGCGCCCCTTCTTCTCCACCGGAAACTCCAGTACCAATAAAATGGAGACCAGCTTCACTTAGTTCTTTATTACGGCGAATTGTATCATGGAAAAACGTGTTTCCACCATCGATTAATATATCACCTTGCTCTAAGTACGGCTTTAAAGATTCGATTGTCGCATCTGTGGCAGCCCCTGCTTTTACCATCAGTAAAATTTTACGTGGCTTTTCCAATGAATTAACAAACTCTTCTATAGTTAAGGCACCAACAAAGTTTTTACCCTTTGCTTCATTTTGCATAAAATCTTCTGTTTTTTCAGAAGAACGATTATAGACGGCAACAGAATATCCTCGGCTTTCAATATTTAAAGCGAGGTTTTTCCCCATAACTGCCAAACCAATGACGCCTATTTGCTGTTTCGACAATTTTCCTTCCTCCTTAGACACTAATTCATAAATATATTTTATCATACAATGTCTTTAATAAGTTAACAACATGAGTTACTTATTATGGGGGAAATATTTCGTAATTATTAAAAAATACTATACATACAAAAAAAGCCGATTATTGTAGTCGAATTACAGCGGTCGAGAGGAATCCAATTAGAATAATATTGTCAAAATATGTGAGGTGTTATATGAAAGAGGACTTCATGTACTGAAGATTATAGCCGAAATACCATTGAAAAGGCTGCGCCCGTTTTCACTCAACATATTCGCAAAAAAATATATAGAGAGAGAATTTCACCCTTTCACTGTAAGTTTATATTGGATAAGTTGCTTCTCAACCCCTAAATACATTTCCAAACCACCTCTGCTAATTTCCTTAAATCCTACTTTTTCTAGCATTTTTCTTGAACGGAAATTTGATATATGCGTCTCTGCTTTAAAAATAGTAATCCCTAACTTTTGTACGGCGTAATCAATCATACATCTAGTGGAATGAACCCCTAATCCTTTGCCCCATAACGAACTCTCACCAATAGCAATCCCTAATTCAGCGGTATTATCTTTAATAAAGGCTAAGTCGGCGTATCCGATTAATTTCTGATTATATTCAATTCCCATGCGATAAAAATCCTCTGAAACATTGTTTACACAACGAAGCCACCATTGATATAGTTCTCCATCACTTCTATTTTTCTCCCAGCCATTCGCCGCACAAAAACGATCATCCTTGCTCCATTTAATAACCTCTTTATAATCATTTACGGTTATTGGCCGAATTCGAATTAATGAAGAAATGTTATTTTCCATTTTCACTTATCCCCTCTAATAAATACCTCAAATTTATATCTTCTCAATTAGGAAATAAATAATTTTCAGGAAAAAGCCAATCTAAATCTTTGAAACTCCAAGTTTGAAATTCATCAAATCAAAAAAAGAATCCACATTATACTATTTATAAAAAAACTTACATAATACATATAGTAATATTAAAATCAGTTTGTTATAATAATTATTGTAAGTTACATACCAATATATCGGAGGTGCACGTTTCGTGAGTGAGAATGAGAAGAAGCAATTGAAAAAACTAACGACTGCTGCAGGTGCTCCAGTGATTGACAACCAGAACTCTATGTCGGCTGGTCCAAGAGGTCCCCTTTTACTACAAGATGTCTGGTTAATTGAAAAATTGGCTCACTTTGACAGAGAGGTCATCCCTGAAAGACGTATGCATGCTAAAGGATCGGGAGCATACGGAACATTTACTGTCACAAATGACATTACAAAATATACAAAAGCAAGAATTTTCTCGGAAGTTGGTAAGCAAACTGAAATGTTCGCACGCTTTTCTACAGTTGCGGGTGAACGTGGTGCGGCGGACGCAGAGCGTGATATTCGCGGATTTGCTTTAAAATTTTATACTGAACAAGGAAACTGGGATCTTGTAGGTAATAATACGCCTGTATTTTTCTTTAGAGACCCACTAAACTTCCCAGACCTAAACCATGCTGTGAAGCGTGATCCTAGGACAAATATGCGAAGCGCAAAAAACAACTGGGATTTTTGGACTTCATTACCTGAAGCTCTACACCAAGTTACAATTGTTATGAGTGAACGCGGCATTCCAAAGTCATATCGTCACATGCATGGATTTGGAAGCCATACGTACAGCATGATTAATGCTCAGAACGAACGCTATTGGGTAAAATTCCATTTCCGTTCTCAACAAGGAATTGAGAATTTAACAGATGCTGAAGCTGAAGCACTAATTGGTAAGGATCGCGAATCTCATCAAAAAGATTTATATGAAAGTATAGAAAACGGTGACTTCCCGAAATGGAAATTGTTTATCCAAGTGATGACGGAAGAACAAGCAGAAAACATGCCTTATAACCCATTTGACCTTACGAAAGTATGGTATAAAAAGGACTTCCCTCTTATTGAAGTTGGAGAATTTGTGTTGAATCGTAATCCTGAAAACTATTTTGCTGAAGTAGAGCAAGTTGCATTTACACCAGCTAATATAGTGCCGGGGATTGGCTTCTCACCTGATAAAATGCTGCAAGGTAGATTATTCTCGTATGGAGATGCACAGCGATATCGTCTAGGAGTCAACCACCACCAAATCCCGGTAAATGCTCCTAAGTGTCCATTCCATAGTTTCCATCGTGATGGACAAATGAGAGTCGATGGCAATTTAGGAAGCACCCTTCATTATGAGCCGAACAGCTATGGTGAGTGGGATTCACAACCTGATTTCACAGAGCCACCTTTAAAAATAAGCGGCGATGCAAAAAATTGGGATTTCCATGAAGATGACGATCAATATTTCACACAGCCTGGTCTTCTCTTTAATAAAATGAACGATGAGCAGAAAGAAGCTCTATTTGGAAATACCGCTCGCGCAATGGGTGACGCTCCGAAAGAAATTAAAATTAGACATATCGTCCATTGCTACAAAGCAGACCCAGCTTATGGTGAAGGTGTAGCAAATGCACTTGGCATTCCAATGAGTGAAGCTGGAATTTCCGTAACAGAAGTTTAATATTTTTTAAGAGAGACGGCATATGCTGTCTCTTTTTTTATTCCTTAGTTAGTGACCTTCCTCACCGAAATAAGCATGACTTAGGGAGTCAATACGATGATTGGTGATCTTCATCACCGAAAAAAGCATAGCTTAGGGCGTCAATACGACCATTGGTGACCTTCTTCACCGAAAAAAGCATGGCTTAGGGCGTCAACTCCCTTAGATTGGTCCTATTCCAGAAAAAAGTAGTATCCTAGTACAAAAAAAGACTCCCAAAAAGTTACATTTTGAGAGTCTAGTTGTTTTATTTTACGCTAAAAAATCAGTTGGTTGATTCATCGGTAGAGCTTCTGGACGGCTACAGCCGCTTGTAATATCAATATGCTGTCCCTTTTCCGCTGCATCGATGAAAGCGTGCATGACGTCTAGTACATGGTAAGCTAAATCTCCGCTGGCACGGTTTGCACGGCCTGTTCGAATGGCGTTTGCCATATCAGCAGCACCAATTCCCCTACTATTTTCCTTAAAGCTATGAGTTAGTGGAATTTCAGTCCATTGGTCTTCCCCTTGCCTTTTAACGTAAATTGGACCACCGAATGTATTTGGATCAGGAACAATCAAAGTTCCAGTAGTTCCGTAAATTTCAATCCTTGGTAATTGAGAACCCCAAACATCAAAGCTAGTCGTAATGGAACCAATCGCTCCATTTTCAAATTCAAATACGCCTGAAATATGTGTAGGAATTTCAACAGGAACTTTTTCGCCCGCTCTAGGACCGGACTTAATCGTTCTTTCAGGATAAGTCGCTCTTGCAGAACCAGTAACGCGCTTAATTGGCCCAATTAAGTTAATGAGTGCCGTTAAATAGTATGGTCCCATATCAAACATTGGACCTCCACCCTCGACATAGAAAAAGTCTGGGTTTGGATGAAAGCTTTCAGGACCGCTTCCCATCATAAATGCACTTGCTGCAATTGGTTCTCCGATCCAGCCATCATCAATAAGTTTTCGGCATGTTTGGAGTCCCCCACCCAAAAATGTGTCCGGTGCAGAACCGACATAAAGTCCTTTACTTTTAGCTAATTCCAGAATCTTCTTACCGTCTTCACGAGTAACAGCAAGAGGTTTTTCAACAAAAACATGTTTTCCTGCTTCAAGCGCTTGTAAGCATATTGGAGCATGGGCAGTTGGGATTGTTAAATTAATGACCATTTCAATTTCATCATCAGCCAATAACTCTTCAGGTGAATATGCTTTCGGGATGCCAAATTGTTCAGCACGTGCTTTTGCGCTATCCAAATTAATGTCCGCAACTGCAATGACATCAAGATTTTGAAAAGTTTCCTTCGTATTTTTTATGTAGATTTCGCTGATCATCCCACATCCGATGATTCCTATTTTTACTTTTTCCATATTGGTATCCTCCACAATGATGACTTATGCTTTGCCCCGGTAATTCCCGGGGCAGACGTAAACTTAATTTTTCTTGCCAGAATTGCTCACACCTTTTATCGGGTAAAAATCAGAAGCGTCAAGTATGACTTCGTCTAAGCCGGTTTAATGGTCAAAGTCCCGCTGCTTAGGTTATACATTTTCCACTAAACGCATTTGCTTAACGTTTACCCACCCGCGTGTTTCAACCGATTTTTCAATGGCAGCCAAAATTTCCTGATTTCGGATTCCGTCCTCAAAATTTGGGGATGGACTATTTCTTTCAGAAACGCCCTTCATTAATTCAGTCATTAGATTAATAAAAGTATGTTCGTAACCAATAATATGTCCCGCCGGCCAGTAGGCACCTGCAAATGGGTGTTGCTCTTCTGTACAAGTAATATTTCGGAAGCCTTGAATTCCGCTTTCATCGTCTGCAAAATAAACTTCCAAATTGTTCATGCTTTCCATATCCCAGCGAATGGAGCCTTTAGATCCGTTAATTTCAAAGCGATTTCCATTTCGATTTCCGCCTGCAAATCGCGTCGCTTCAAAGACGCCCATTGCTCCATTTTCAAAACGAACTAAAAATGCAGAAGCATCATCGACATCCACTTCTTCCATTATTGTACTGTCAGACTTCGCACTCAAACCACCGCTCGAATCCGCAACAGGGCGCTCCTTAATGAACGTTTCCATCATACCTGTTACTTCTTCAAATTCACCAACTAGGAATCGTGCCATGTCAATGCTGTGTGCGGCAATATCTCCTAGTGCACCTGATCCAGTCACTTCTTTTTTCAGACGCCATACACTTGGGAATTTCGGATCCATGATCCAATCTTGCAAATACTGTGCGCGCATATGATAAATTTTACCTAATCTACCTTCTTGAATCAATTTTTTCGCAAATTGAATAGCAGGTGCAAAGCGGTAATTATGGCAGATCATATGCACAACATTATTCTTTTTCACCGCATTATACATGCGCTGAGCATCTTCCAATGTTAGAGCAAGAGGCTTTTCACAAAGAATATGCTTTCCAGCTTCCGCAGCGGCAATGGCAATCTCCGCATGTGTATTGTTCGGAGTAACGATATCAATTAAATCAATATCATCGCGCTCAATTAGTCTTTTCCAGTCCGTCTCATACGTAGCGAAGCCCATTTTCTCAGCAGCTGCCCTTACACCTTCTTCATCACGTCCTACAACAGCCTGAAGGACAGGCTCTACATCGCAATCAAAATAAAATGGAAGATCTCGGTATGCGTGCGAGTGTGCCTTTCCCATAAACTTATAGCCAACCATTCCTATTCTAATCTTCTTTTTTACGCCCACCAAATCTCACCGATCCTTTCTTTTATTAAAAGATCTTGTAGAAAAGAAGCTGCTTTTTGGAAGCCTTCTTCTACTGACATCAAACTATCTTCGTGTTCAATACTAATGACGCCATCATAACCAACTAGTTGAAGAGTGCTAATGATTTTCCTCCACGTTTCTTCCCCATGACCGTAACCAACCGTTCGAAAAATCCAAGAACGATTTAATTCATCGCGGTAGCTTTTCGTATCCAGCACTCCGTTAGCTGCAGTATTTTGAGCATCAATGCCTGTATCTTTTGCATGGAAATGGAATAAAGCTCCAGCCTTAGCTAAATCTTTAATTCCTACAATTGGGTCCATATTTTGCCAGAACAAATGGCTCGGATCAAAATTCACGCCAATACTATCTCCACACTCTTCTCGAAGACGTAGCATTGTTTCAGTATTATAAACAACGAATCCTGGATGAGGTTCTATCGCAACGCGCACTCCATGCTCTTTTAAAAATAGATCTTGTTCTTTCCAATAAGGAATGACTTTTTCTTCCCATTGCCAATCAAGAACTTTTCCAAAATCCTCTGGCCATGGGCAAGTTACCCATGATGGATTATGTGAGTGTTCGGATTCCCCAGGACATCCTGAAAAAGTAATAACCGTTTCCACACCTAGCTTTGCTGCTAACTTAACGGAATTTTGAAAATCTTCATGATGCTGGTTGGCAATTTCCTTATTTGGATGGAGAGGATTTCCGTGACAGCTAAGAGCACTGATTTCCAATCCTCTGCTTTTGATTGCCTCTTTGAATCTATTTAATTTTTCCTCATTCGCCAGTAAACTAGCAACGTCGCAATGAGGGTTTCCGGGATATCCACCGGTTCCTAGTTCGACTGCTTGCAGACCTCTTCCGGCGACATAATCCAGCATTTCTTCAAAGCTCTTTTGACCGAATAATACAGAAAAAACTCCTAATTTCATTTTCCTCACTCCTCAAAAATTAGTTGTTTTGAACTTTGATTAACCAATAGACAAAGTATGTACAAGTTATGAGGTTATATGTAATAAGATACCATATAAAAGTCCTGTTGAAAACCTTTTCATTTCTTTAAAACTATGATTTCGGATAACTATTTAATGCCGAAAATGCATTTACTAACTTCCTAGCAAATTGTAATGGTGGCTCAACAGATTGAATGTGCATATATAAAATATTCGGCTTCATGAATATCCAGTGATTGTGCAAAGCACTAATGATAAGACCTTGCTGAACAACCGAGTACATGAACGAAGGAACTTCTTCCTCAAGAATAGCTATTTCTGCAAGATTAAGAGCATTTCCGTATTGATCCATTGCTTCAAACGAAATACCTACTGGTACAACGGAACTGGTTGTCCGTCCTTGAACCACTACAGAGAAATTCCGATGAAGAGAGACGGAACAAACACCTTGGTTGATTGTATTTTTCGCATTAAAAATAGCGGAAAATTGATCACAAATACTTTGAGATCCATTCATGTTTTCTCCCCCCAATAATTACTCTTGTCCTAATCTATGCGTTCATTACAAGTAATATGTAAAAAAACCAAACAATGCCATAATTCCATTGTTTGGATTTAAATCTTATGTTCTATTAAAAATGTATGTTGATTTCCACACTAATTAACAAGCCAAATTTTATAAAATATCAACCCATATTTTGGTTGCAGTTGCTAATATTAATACAGCCAACATCATTTGCAATACCTTTGTATTCATTTTTTTACCAACATTGGCACCGATAGGCGCAGCTATTAAACTAGCAATTACCATTATCATGGCTGGAAAGTAATCTACTTGTCCAGTTGCCATTTTCCCCGCAGTGGAACCAATTGATGAAATAAACGTAATGGCTAGGGAGGAAGCAATTGTCATTCTTGTTGGGATTTTCAAGACAACTAGCATAATCGGTACAAGTAAAAAGGCACCTGCAGCTCCAACAATTCCTGCCCCTATTCCAACAATTAAAGCTAACCCTGCAGCAAGCCACTTATTAAAATTCACTTCATTTAAAGGAATATCGTCAATTCCCTTTTTAGGAATAAACATCATAACAGCAGCAAGCAAGGCCAGTATTCCATATATAAGATTAATTCCATTTTCAGACATTAACTTCGAGCCGAATCCACCCAGAAAACTTCCAATTAGTATGCTCGTCCCCATGTAAATGATTAATTTTTTATTCAAATAGCCGCCTTTTCTATAAGCCCAAACCCCACCTATTGTTGCAAAAAAGACTTGAATAGCACTTATCCCGGCAACTTCATGAGCCGTAAATGCTGCGAGACCAAATAGTGGCGGGATAAATAAAAGCATTGGATATTTAATAATAGACCCGCCTATTCCAAGCATTCCAGAAATAAAAGATCCAATGAATCCTATTAGAAAAATAACGATAATATAATCCATAAAACTCTCCTTTCTAAAAGGCTATCCTACGTGCATATTCTAGGATAGCCTTTAGACATAACTTCTGTTAACGAACAGCGCAACGATTAGGTCCTATTTCCATTTCACGTTGACTTTCTTCATCTGGTGTAATTTTACCCATATTCGTTTTGCGAATTTCTTGATAAGCATTCGGTTGAGGTGGAAGATTCTCAGTTACAAGCTTTCTAAATTCGTCTTCATTTTCAATCTGCAACCCATGATTTTTTGCAAAAAGATCTCCCATTTTTGCCGATACACTTCCATCTGAATTTAATTCGTCAATGATCATAAAATGTGCTGGTAAGACGATAAGTTCATCAGAAAGATTTCTGTATCGGGTATATAGTGTGTCACGCAAATCAGCAACCCAGTCCTCAGCTTTTCCCGCGAGATCTGGACGACCAATTGAATCAATAAATAATATATCTCCTGTCAATAAGAATGTGTCGTCCACAATAAAAGAGGTAGATCCGATCGTGTGACCTGGAGAATAGAGTGCATTAATTTCGATAGTAGAATGACCAATTGCAATTTTCTCGCCATCTTCTAAAGGCTCGTATGCGAAGACAACATCCTCTGCATCTTTAGGGGGCAACCAGTAAGCAGCTCCTGTTGCTTCAGCAATTTTCCTTCCTCCAGAAATATGGTCTGCGTGTAAATGCGTATCTAATACATGCTTAATCGTAGCATTATGTTGCTCTGCGAAATTGAAAAACACCTCAGTCATCCGAGTTGCATCAATAATGGCAGCCTCTCCATTCGAAATAATCATGTATGATAAACAGCCTTTTCCAATTCGAACAAATTGGTACAATTCTCCACCGCTCTTTAAATCACCAATCTTGACGGGCTCTAAATGTTCACTCCACAATTTCATTCCACCTTCAAGATAAAACACATTTAATCCATGCTCAGCTAACATGTCTGCCACCATTATCGAGGATCCTTCTTTGGCACAAACGACAAGGATATCCTGATCGGACGGAAGCTGATCTAATATTTCTTCGACACTATCAAGTAATTCAAAATATGGAACATTCAAGTATTCAAAATTCTTCCCTTCGACTTTCCAATCTTGAAAGTCGTTTTCGTTACGGACATCAAGTATAAATAACTTTTCATCATTGAATACCTTTTGTGTCAATTCGTGTGGTCTCATTACCTTAACTGTCATTTAATTCACCTTCTTCTCTATCCAAGCACTCATGCCAGGAATAACATTTTTAACGTTCAAAAAGCCATTTTTAGCAAGTTTTTGCGCAGCTAAATCACTACGATTTCCAGTACGGCATATAACAAAGATTTCAGCTTCCTTATTTAATTCAGTCATTTTTGAATCTAGCTCTCCCAAAGGAATCGAGATAGCACCCTCAATATGATGAAAAGCATATTCTGCTTCTTCCCTTACATCTAAAAGGACAATATTTCTTTCTTTTAAGATGACTTTTAACTCTTCATTGCGAATCACGTGAGGAAACTTTTTCTCTCCCCTTTCCTCAGAATCAGATTTTCGAATATAGTGTTTTAATATTTTTCCTTCTTCCAATGTTCCTAAATATTGGTGACCCGTACGCTCGGACCACGCCTTAATATCAGCAGTTGATCCCTTATCTGTTGCTTGAACCTCCAGCACTTGTCCGTTTTGTAATTCATTGATTGTCTTTTTCGTCCTCACAATCGGCATCGGACATGCCAACCCTTTTGCATCCAGTACATAATCCGTTTTGATATTCATTTATATCTCCCTTATTACCCTATAGGGTATTATTCTTGATAAAAAAATTATTCCACTTCGCCTTCCCAATCTAACATTCCACCAACCATATTCACGGCCTTAAATCCACGACTTTCAAGAATTTGAACAGCACGTCCACTTCTTCCACCAGAACGGCATACCATTACATATTCTTTTTCCTTTTCTAGCTCATTAAGTCGAAATTCCAATAGCCCAAGTGGAATATTGACTGTACCAGGGATTTTCCCTGCCTCCACTTCTTCGATTTCACGAACATCAATAAGATTTAACTTCACACCGTTTTTTAGTTTTTCTTCTACTTCTTTAGTTGTATATTCCCTCATTATTAATCCTCCTATCTCCAAGCGGCTACTCCGCCTTTAACGTTCATAATATTATTAAAGCCAAGCTTTTTCAGTATTTTACTTGCTCTTTGACTTCTCATGCCGCTCTGACAAATGACTATGATTGGCTCGTCCTTCTTTAGTTTATTTACTTCTTGTGCCAACATTTGCAAAGGGATGTTTTTAAATCCGGGGATATGATATTGCTTAAATTCTCCTATTGTCCTAACATCAATCATTTGAATATTTTTGTTGTTCATTTCATTTTTTAATTCCGGGATTGATATATTTTTAACACCTTTGACCGGCAAGAATCCTTTTAAGAAAAAGATAAGGATTACTGCCATGATAATTTCAGTAAGATAATTCAAAAGGAATCCCCTTAAATTTAAATAAACAAGTTAACATTGCCTTCTTCTGCATCTGCCAAATATGCGGCAACTCCAGCATATTCAATATGATCGAGCAGTTCCTCCTTTTGCAATCCAAGCAAATCCATCGTCATCGTACAAGCAACTAATTTCACACCTTGTTCTTGTGCCATTTCGATTAGTTGGGGCAATGGTATCGCATTATGCTTTTTCATAACATCTTTAATCATTTTTGGACCTATACCTGCAAAGTGCATTTTGGATAGTCCCATTTTATCAGCACCACGTGGCATCATTTTGCCAAACATTTTTTCTAAAAAGCTTTTCTTCACTGAAATTTGTTCATCTTTTCTTAAAGCGTTTAATCCCCAAAAAGTGTGAAAAATCGTTACTTCATGATCGTATGCTGCAGCACCATTTGCAATAATATAAGCGGCCATTGCTTTATCGTAGTCTCCACTAAATAAAACAATAGTTGTACGTTTTTTCTCTGACATGTTTTCCTCCTCGTATACATATAGGGGTATATTCTTTTATAAAAAAATTACTTCTTTTTAATATTAAATATAAAGACCCCATTTTCTTCTGTAATACTAATAAGTTCGTGACCTTGAGATCCTGCCCATGCAGTCATATCTGCTTTCGAACCTTTATCTGTCGTAAGCACTTCTAATATTTGCCCACTTTCCAACTCACCAATAGCCTTTTTTGTTCTTACGATAGGCATCGGACATGCCAAACCTTTTGCATCTAATGTTAGTGTAATATTCATTTGTATCTACCTCCGTTTTTTGTACTTATACCCGTATGGGTATTACTATAATCAAAATAAAAGAGAGTGTCAACCCTTTTATTTTTATCTGCTTCTTACAAGTAGTTCAACAGCTTCTTTCACAAGGTCTTCCGTTTTTTGATTTCCACTCTCTTCAGCTTGTCGTACACACTCTACAAGGTTAGAACTTACGATAACACCAATCGTCCGGTCGATTGCGGTTCTAGAGGCCGATAATTGTGTAATAACCCCTTTACAATCTTTATTTTCTTCCATCATCTTTAAAATGCCACGGAGCTGACCTTCAATGCGCTTTACTCTATTTTTTATTTGATCGTTGTATTCCATATGGACCACCTCCTCATACTGTGCATACGAATATAATATACCCCTTTGGGTATTATGTCAATAATGCTAGAAGAGCACCACCAATTGCACCAGTCACTACAATAATCCAAGGTGAGAGCTTCCAATAGACGAGCATGCTAAATAAAATGGCTGCAAAAGCAAAATCAACTGGTTTTAAAATTGAACTTGTCCAAATTGGCTGATAAAAAGCAGCTATTAAAATTCCAACTACTGCAGCATTTACTCCCATTAGAGCACCTTTAATATTGGGGTTGCGACGAAGTTGATCCCAAAATGGAAGAGTACCAAGAACAAGGAGAAAAGCAGGTAGGAAGATTGCGATTGTTGCGATCAGACCACCGCTCCAACCATTCATGACGGCACCCAAATAAGCAGCAAATGTAAATAACGGTCCCGGTACAGCTTGAGCTGCCCCATATCCAGCAAGAAAAGACTCTTCGCTTAGCCCTCCAGTTGGAACAAATTCACGTTCTAGCAAAGGCAATACTACATGCCCCCCACCAAACACGAGTGAACCGGAACGGTAAAAACTATCAAACATCGCGATCCAATCTAATGAGCTAGCTTCTCTTAAAATAGGTAATAGAATGAGTAAACCAAAAAATAAAGCTAGACAAATGATTCCTACTTTACGTGAAATGGGAAAGTGTATTTTTGAATCATCTTCATCATTGTGATTTTTATAAATGATAAAACCAATGAAAGCTGCCAACAAAATGACTCCCACTTGTGTATAGGCTGTCTGCCATAATAAGATGATCACTAGCGCCATTAAGCAAATCGCTTTTCGCTTTAAATCAGGAGTCAGCTTTTGGGCCATGCCTAAAATAGCATGTGCCACTACAGCGACAGCAACCAATTTCAAACCATGTATCCATCCAGCATTTCCAATATCAAACCCTTTTAGAATGAGTGCAAAAATGATTAAAGCAATCACAGAAGGTAATGTAAATCCTATAAAAGAGACGATTCCGCCTAAAATTCCTGCACGCATTACCCCCATCCCTATTCCAACTTGACTACTAGCTGGACCAGGAAGAAACTGACATAAAGCAACTAAGTCAGCGTAACTCTTTTCATCCATCCATTTTCTTCTACGTATATATTCTTCATGAAAATATCCTAAATGAGCAATTGGACCACCAAAAGAGGTTAATCCGAGCCTTGTTGATACGAATAATATTTCTAGCAACGTTTTTATTGAAGCACTATTTTTTTCAGGCATTTAAACCTTCTCCCCTAGTATAAAAAAATATAGAACTTCGGGCGAAATTCTATATTAGCTTACCATATGAATTTTTCGATTTTAAGGACATTTACAGATTCTTTACAAATGCTATTTTATTCTAGCGCCCCAGAAATAGCATAAGGCTCTAAATCCAAATCAATCTCTTCTTTTAGTGCTAATTTTGCCAATAAAGAACCAAGATAAGGACCCATCGTAAGTCCAGAAGCACCTAACCCGTTGGCGATTAAAACTCCCTTATACCCAGGTAATGGACCAATAACCGGTAAAAAGTCAGGTGTAAAAGGACGAAATCCAACCCTTGCTTCTACAATGGTTGCGCTCGATAAACCGGGCGCAAACTGAAGGGACTGAGTCAAAATTTCCTGTATACTTCCTGCTGTAACACGTAGGTCAAATCCAGTATTTTTTTCATGAGTGGCACCTGCAACAATCTTCCCATCTTGAAACGGTACTATGTATTGGCTACCAGGAGGCATAACTACTGGCCATTGATCGGTTTCCATCTCTTGCAGCTTCATATGTAAAATCTGCCCTTTTTGAAAATCAACTTGAAAATGGATTCCCAATGGTTCCAAGAGTTGGCTACCCCAAGCTCCTGCCGTCACGATTACGGTATTTGCAAAATACGTTTCTTCACTCGTCTTTGCTCCTATCACGTTCGTCCCATGTAATAGCAGTTCAGCGTCTCCATTTACTATAGTAGCTCCGTATCTCTGTGCAGATCTTAGCAAGGTATCACGAATTGCTCGACCATCGACACGTGCTGCCCCGCTAACATAAACCGAGCCATATCCATCCGCAATCAATGGAAATAACGCTTTTGTTTCCGTTGGCGTAAGTATTTGAATTTCGCCAATTTCAGGAGCATCTTCAAGTCGTTTCCGCGCTCTTTTTTCCATTTCAATTAGCTTTTTTGAATCTGTATGTATACTAATTGCTCCTACACGAGAATAACCGGTGTTCGACTCACCTTCATTTTCTAATTCTTTTATGAGCTCAGGATAAAAACGTGCCCCACCTTTTGCAAGCTTATACCATGTTTGATTGCGCCTCTGCGATATCCAAGGACAAACAATCCCGGCAGCAGCATCCGTGGCCTGCCCCTCATCCTTCCGATCAATCACCGTAACGTTAGCACCCGCTTTTGCTAAATGATAAGCTGTCGAAGCACCAAGTATCCCAGCACCAATTACAATATATTTATCCATGAAAAGCATCCTTCTTTTCTTCTTTGTCTACACCAAATGTTACTAGAAGAATGACGAATTTGCCAATTTCCCAAACCTGTCCCTTTTGGAGCTGTCCCCATTGGACCCGTCCCCAAGTAAAAAAACCTGCAAAGGTAGCAGGCAGTTTGTTTGCCTTCTATCCTTTTGCAGGTTATGTGAATTTTTATACCCACCAAGCAGCAGCAGGTTGTTCTTTAATTAAAACTGATTGTAAGTTGCTGACAGCGCGTTGGAATCCTTCTTCAATGGACATGATTGGATCTTCATGCTCAATGCTGACGACGTAGTCATATCCGTAAGTACGAAGGGCACTCATCATATCAGACCATTCTTTCATATCATGACCGCATCCAACAGAACGGAAATTCCAAGCTCTTGTTTGAAGCTCTGTGTATGGCTGCATATCCGTAAGTCCATACATATTTACATTTTCTTGATCGATAAATGTATCTTTCGCATGGAAATGGTGAATAGCATTTGCTTTACCAAGAATTTTGATAGCCCCAACTGGATCAATACCTTGCCACCACATATGGCTTGGGTCAAGGTTTGCTCCAATCGCATCACTTGTTAACTCTCTTAGTTTCAATAAAGTATATGGTGTATGAACTAGGAATCCACCGTGAAGCTCTAGACCAATTTTTACATTATGCTCTTCAGCTAACTTTCCTACTTCTTTCCAATAAGGAACAAGTTTTTCTTCCCATTGCCATTTTAGAATGTCGCCGTATTCATTTGGCCACGGTGCAACTGGCCAGTTCGGATACTTCGCTCCTTCATGGTCACCAGGTGTTCCTGAGAAAGTATTGACAACAGGCACATTCATTAATGATGCAAGTTTAATCGTTTTAACAATTGTATCATGACATTGTTGCGCAAATTCTTTATCAGGCGAAAGAGGGTTGCCGTGACAGCTGAATGCACTGATAGTAAGACCTCTTGACTCAACTTGATGCAAATAATCTTTGCGTTTTTCTTCACTTTCAAGTAAAGCATCAAGATCGCAATGAGCATTTCCAGGATAACCGCCCGTACCAATTTCAACCGCATTTAGACCTGACGCTTGTACATGATCAAGCATCTCTTCAAAAGACTTGTCTGAAAATAATACAGTGAAAACACCAAGTTTCATAGTTTAACACCGATCCCTTCTAAAATTAATTTTATGTATATAGGTTGAGGTGAATCGTATCACCTCAACTCCATATTAAACTATTTTGAGAACAAAAGCGTAAGCGCCTGCTCAGCGACGTACAAACTTTTTAGGGCTCTGACGAGATAAAGGAAACACGGTGAGCCTAGAAGGCGAGCCGATGTTGACTTATCGTAGGAAGAAACCGAAAGTTTGCTAGGCGCTGGAGCTAGACGAAGCAGATATTCGTTTCCATCGTAATTCTATTTGAATCTAATACTTTTCTACCCTTTTTAAAATTGAACAATTTGTTTCGTTTCACTTGATTTAAGAGCGGCAATAACAACTTTCAAAGATTTCATACCCTCTTCACCGTTGATTGGTGGCTCAGTATCATTAACAATGCTGTTTACGAAGTTCTCGATAACTCTTGTGCTGTTTTGACCGCCTTCATCATTGGATTGAATTTTACCAAGGTCATAGTTCTTAGTTTCACCATTTCGATAATGAGCAATCAATGAATATTCAGGGTCATCCTCAAGACGTAAAACACCCTTTTCGCCATAAATAACTGTTGAATTATCTTCTTTTTGATATGCCCAGCTTGCAGCCAACGTTCCTACAATGCCACTTTCAGATTTCAATACACAAACGGCATTGTCGTCAACTGTGCTATTTTCTTTTGCACCAGACTCAACAAATGCACCTACTTCAACAAATTCTTCGCCAAGTAAATAGCGCATCAAGTCCGTTTTGTGAACACCAAGGTCACCCATCGCACCAATGAACGCTTCTTCTTTTCTAAAGAACCAGCTATCTTTACCGTCGATGCTCCATCCCTCTGGTCCTGGATGTCCAAAAGCAGTTCTGAAGCCATATATTTTTCCAATTTCCCCGTTTTCAATTAATTCTCTCGCTTTTACGTGAGAAGGTACGAAACGTTGATTGTGAGCAATCATTAATTTTTTATTATTATTTTTAGCTGCTTCAATCATGGCAAGAGCATCTTCTTCAGAAGTCGCCATTGGCTTTTCACATAGTACGTGCTTGCCTGCATTTAATGCATCAATTGAAACTGAAGCATGCAAGTAGTTTGGTGTACAAACAGAAACAATATCCACTTCAGCTTCAGCTAGCATTGTTTTGTAATCTGTATATGCTTTAGCACCATATTGTTCTGCCATTTCTTTCGCTCTATCTTCGACGATGTCACAAACTGCGACTAGTTCAACTTGATCATTCGCTGCATATTCAGGTAAATGACGATATCTCGCAATACTTCCACAGCCAACAACCGCAACTTTCAGTTTACTCACTTATATCTTCTCCCTTGTAAAAGTTACACATTTTTCGCTTAATTCTATCAAATTAATTATAAAACTACAAATATATTTTGAAAACGCCACCACTTACTATTTTTTACTTTGACTTAAAAGCCAAGTATAAAAGTCAGGGTTATTATACGTTTCTGTCCAAGAATCATGATTGGCATCAGGATAAACAGTTAGCTTCACGTCTCCCCCTACTTCACTGAGTGCTTCTACCATACGTTCGCTTTCTTCTAATAGAATGACATCATCTTTCGCTCCATGAAAAGCCCAAACAGGAACATCCTTCAGCCGTTCTATTTGCTTCGTGGAACCCCCGCCACAGATTGGGGCAGCTGCAGCAAACTTTTCAGGATATCGCTTTGCTATATCCCATGTTCCAAAGCCTCCCATGCTTAGACCGGTTACATAGACCCTTTTCTTGTCTACTCGGTATAGTTCAATGATCTCATCGATAAGCGCATTGAGATCGTCCATATAAAGATTCCATGTCGAATATCTCATCTCGAACGGACATTGCGGTGACACAAGGATAAATGGAAAATCACGTTCCTTAGCTAGTTTTGGCGGTCCATGTTCTTTTACTAGGTTCAAATCATCGCCGCGCTCTCCCGCTCCATGTAAAAATAAAACGAGAGGATAGGACGCATCGTGATTTTCTTCATAGTCTTTCGGCAATGACAATAAATAAGATAACTCTATTTGCTTTGTAATGGTTACCTCTTTTTGAATTCGATGTTCATTCATCTATTACCAACCCCCTTTGCAATTCTCCTCTATCAAAAATGTAACCCCTACCAATAAAGATATCAATATTTTTATTTCACTTATATTTAATAGCTAGCTTCCATCTAACTTTTTAACCTTTTATTAGAAACATTCATTGAGAAGAAGGAGTCCCTATGCCTTACGTACCTCTTTTTCGAATAATACCCGGATGAAGGGAACATAAGAATGGCTTGCGTTACCTTTTTCCGAATATTACACTGCAATAGGCACACAAGAACGCTCGCGTTACCTCTTTCTAAATATTTCACAGCGAAGGAAACGTTAGAACAGCCATCGCTACTTCTACAATAAAATTCACCATGTTGGTCAGGCTAAGTTTCCTGGCTCTACCTTATTTAAGAAGAGACAAAATTATGAGTTCAAAATTGAAAACTATTTAATCTTTTGGCAAGGTTACTTGCTATCATATTAGCATATATAAAGAATTAATAAAAACGTTTCGATTCTCTCATTGACTTACCTTTTCAATGCGTTTATAATCCAATTAACAAAGGAATCGAAACGTTTCGATTACCTTAATAATATATCATTGATTCGAGGGATTTAATCATGACCACTATTACAGATTCAACGATTAAGATGAATGCAGGTAATGTGCAATTTTCATTTTTAAACAGTGGAGATTTGCAAGTTGCAACCTCTAATCATCTCATGATTAGTCAATGGATCGCCAATCCAATTGATGGTTCGTTAAATAATATTTATTTACGTTTTCATGAAGATGAAAAAATTGAAGCAATTCCCCTACTAGGCGTGCAATCTACTAGTAAGTTCTCATATTCTGACAATCAAGCTTGTTGGGAAGGCTCTTACAATCAAGTAAACTACAAAGTTACGTTTACATTAACGAATCAAAACATCTGGTTTTGGGACGTTGCCGTAGATGGTTCGGGTGTAGAAGTAGATGTTATTTATGCTCAAGATATCGGGCTTGCGGATCAAGGTGCGGTTCGTTCCAATGAGGCATATATGTCTCAATATGTGGACAATAAAGTGTTTAACGATGATAAGAGAGGCTATATCGTTTGCTCTCGTCAAAACCAGCCGCAATCTACAGGTTTCCCTTATGTACAGCAAGGTGCCTTGTCAAAAGTTGTTGGTTATTCAACTGATGGTTTTCAATTTTTCGGAAAATCTTATAAAGAAACGAACAAACCGGAAGCATTGTCTAAAGCAACACTCGCAAATGAAGTTTATCAATATGAATTCACTTATACAGCACTTCAAACAGAAAAAGTAAAACTCTCTGGATCAGCGCAATTTGTTTTTTACGGTCTTTTGAAAGAAAATCATGCAGAAGCGATCTCAACATTAGAGTTTGAAAAAGAAATTATGGATGCGTGGGACCAAGTTAAACAGACAGATCTGAATGATTTTACTTCTACTAAGAAAGTATCAATCTCATCTTCCATAGGTGGGCCACTACAAACTAAGTCAATGACAACAGAAGAAATCAACCTTCTCTTCCCGAATCGTCATCAAGAGGAATTGGACGGTGAAACTCTGCTTTCTTTCTTTACAGATACGCATGAACATATTGTCTTGAAGGAAAAAGAACTTCTAGTTGAGCGCCCGCATGGACATATTTTAATGAGCGGAAACAATGTAGAAAGCATTGAAGAAGTCATTACAACGACTTCTTACATGTACGGAATTTTCAATTGCCAGCTCGTTATCGGCAATACTTCTTTTAACAAATTCAATACGAATGCTAGAAATGCTCTTAACGTAATGAAAACGTCTGGTCAACGTATTTATGTAAAAATGGATGACCGTTATCAACTGTTAACGATGCCTTCTCTATTTGAATTGGGCTTTAACTATGCACGTTGGTATTATAAAACAGAAGCAGAAACGTTTGTAATTACAAACTTTACAACAGTTGATTCCACTGAAGTTCATTTACACGTCCATACATTGAGCGGAACAAAGTATCCTTATCTCGTAACAAACCAAGTCATTATGGACAGCAATGAGTTTCAAGCACCATTTGTGATGGAGAGAAAAAATGAAGTTCTCACTTTTAAAGCCGGTCAAGGTTCTTTTAATAAAAATAACTATCCTGAATTAACTTACCGTCTACGTGTAACAGGCGCAGAATTCACTGTAGCAAATGAGCAATTATTGGCAGAAAATGTGGAAGCTAACTCAGCATCTCTTGTTGTAATGGAAGTAAATGAAACAGCTGATTGGTCCATGACAATCCAAGGCCTCCTACATGGAAAAGAAATGCCTTTCGCTGAATGTGAAGTCGTAAATGAAATTGAAAAATACCGTGAATTTTTCAAGAAAACGATGAATGGCTTTAAGCTTTCTTACCAAAGCTCTACACCTGAGACGATTGAAAAGTTCAATACACTAGCTTGGTGGTATACACACAACATGCTCGTACATTATTCGGTACCACACGGACTAGAACAGTATGGTGGTGCTGCATGGGGAACTCGTGACGTATGTCAAGGTCCTGTTGAATATTTTATGGCAACACAAAAATATCATGTTGTGAAAAATATCGTTAAAACAATATTCTCCCATCAATTTGAAGACGATGGAAACTGGCCGCAATGGTTCATGTTTGATCGCTATCTAAACATTCAAGCTGGAGAAAGCCACGGTGATATCATTGTTTGGCCATTGAAAGTATTGAGTGATTATTTAAATGTAACGCAGGATTTTGGAATTCTTGAAGAAGAAGTTCCATATATGGATCGAGGCAGCTTCCAATTTACACAAGAAACTGCAACGATTTTCGACCATGCGAAAAAAGAAATTGACTATATTAAAAATAATTTCTTGCATGATACGTATCTATCTTCTTACGGCGATGGAGACTGGGATGATACTCTTCAACCAGCGAACGCTCAACTGAAACAATATATGGCAAGCAGCTGGACAGTCTCTTTAACTTATCAATCCGTTAAACAGCTGGCAAGAGCCCTAGAAAAAGTAAAACCGGTAGAATCAAAAGAATTGTATGAACTTGCAGCTGGCATCAATGCTGATTTCCACAAATATATGGAACCATCTCATATTATTCCTGGGTTCTTATACATGGAAAATGCGGATCAGCCAGAAAAAATGCTGCATCCTGAAGATACGAAGACTGGTATCCAATACCGTCTCCTTCCTATGACACGTAGCATGATCAGTGAGCTTTTAACACCAGAACAAGCAGAAACGCATTATCAACTAATCCAAGAAACATTCTTCTGTCCAGATGGAGTACGTTTGATGAATCGCCCTGCAAACTATGATGGTGGAGTAAGCACTAATTTCAAACGTGCTGAGCAAGCATCTAACTTTGGTCGTGAAGTTGGATTACAATATGTGCATGCTCACATCCGCTATATTGAAGCGATGGCGAAACTAGGGAAAACGGAAGATGCTTGGAAAGGTCTAGAGATTATTAACCCAGTCAGCATTCAACAAGCAGTGCCAAATGCTGAATTACGTCAAAGTAATTCATATTTCAGTAGTTCTGACGGTAAATTTAATACTCGTTATGAAGCACAAGATCGATTTGGCGAGTTAAGAACTGGTTCCGTTGCAGTAAAAGGCGGCTGGCGCATCTATTCAAGCGGCCCAGGAATTTATATGAATCAATTGATTTCAAATGTTCTTGGCATTCGTATCCAAGCTGGCGACCTAGTCATCGACCCAGTATTACCAGAAACACTTAACGGTCTTCGCTTTGATTTTGAAATTGACAGTATGCCTGTTACCTTTGTCTACCATTTGACGGGTGCGTCTGAAACCTCTGTTAACATTAATGGAGAGGCGTTAGCTACTGACCGTATTGAAAATCCATACCGTAAAGGCGGAATCCGTGTAGCAAAAGAAGAATGGATTAATAGATTAAATGAACACCAAAATACAATAGAAATTTTCAAGTAATTTTTAGAGCGGCGGCATATAAACCGCTGCTTTTTCTTTTTTGTGATTGTCAAAATCAAAAACTATCGATACATTAGAAGTAAGTGGATTTGCAAGATTGGAGAGAACGGAATGGTTAGCATTAAAGATATAGCGAAAAAAGCAGGTGTTTCCATTTCCACTGTTTCTTACGCATTGAACGGCAGCCCTAAAGTGACGGAAGAAACAAGTGCAAAAATACTTGCTATCGCAAAAGAACTGAATTACATACCGAACGCAGCGGCAAGAACATTAAAAAAACGAAAGACCAAAATAATCGGTGCTTTTTTAACAGATTACAGTGGTCCTTTCTTTGGCCAGCTTCTTCACGGTATGCGAGAAACATTAAATAATAAGGACTTTGACTTAGTCGTATGCACAGGCAAAGAGTCTCACCGATTTTTACCAGAGGGAATCATTGATGGAGCTATTGTTCTAGACGCTACTTTTCCTAATGAAGAACTTATAAGCTATGCAGACCGTGGCCATAAGCTCGTTGTTTTAGATCGAGAAATGGATCATCCAAATATTGAACGTGTGCTGCTCGATAATAAAATGGGTGCTGAGCTTGCTGTAAATTTCTTGCTTGAGAGAGGTCACGATCAAATCGTGTTCGTAACTGGCTCTCCAGGTTCCTATGACTCCGAACAGAGATTGCACTTTGTACAAGAACTAATGGAAAGCCACCCTTCTATTTCCTATCAAGTCATACGAGGCGACTTTGATAAGCCTTCAGGAGAACGTGCAGCGCAACAAATTGTTCAAAATTATACGGGTCCTGTTGCCGTCTTCTGTTTTAACGATGAAATGGCAATCGGAATGTATAATTATTTATCTGGAACTGATTACATCGTTGGAGAACATATACACATTATTGGCTTTGATGATATTGAAGTTTCCCAATATGTCCACCCAAGATTATCGACTATTCATTATTCGAAAAAAGACTGGGGCTCTAAGGCTGCGGAGCAATTGATTCAGTTAATTAAAAAAGAGAAAACAAAACCTCAAAAGGTTATAGTTGAATTAATTGAGGGCGGTTCTGTAGGAAAACTGAAGTAAACTTAAAGGTGTCCAAACAAAATATTTCGGGCACCTTTTAACTATTTCGTCGTACACGGAAGAATACAATACGGATTATTAAAAGAAAAATTTATCTATAGTCCCAGTTAGATTAATACCATTTTTTTATATCGAAAGAATAGAGTGATTATGTTCTATTCTAATTCTAAAGTGGTTCATTATTCGTATTTGTTCTTCAGTTAATATCTCTTTATTCCAGTACATATGCATTAAGCTATATTCGAATATTTCCTTTAATTTTATAAATAGAGAGAGCCTATCTAACATTTCTGGAGAAATCTCATTTTCCTCCTGATATCCTTCGACTATTGCCCTCGTAATCGAACGACCATAGTCCATTATGTTTTCATTCCCTACAAACGAATACTCCAAGGCACTGTAAATTGGAACAGCTAAATCATATATATAATAATGTTTCTCACAATCTTGAAAATCAATCATTGTCAATTTCGACTCACTATCTACTAATATGTTTTCTAACCATAAATCCCCGTGTACCAAACCATACGTTGAGTGACTTTTTGGAAACTCTTTAATCGTTGATAAAACCTCATGAGCAACTTCTCTAATCATACTTTCTTCTTTAGGAATATATTTAAGAAAGTTATATTCCTCATTATCATACCAATCGTTAATATATTTAATCTCTTCATCATTTTCAAATTTCTTTGACAAACGATGTAACTTGCCAATTTGCCGACCTAATTCTTTAAATACATTAGCCTTCCATTGGCTTCTTTGTAAGTGTACTCCCGAAGCTGCCTTATATATGACAGTTAAAACTTCTCTATCAAGTGTTATCTTTTCTATAAAATTGCCGTTTAAAGAAGATATTATTGGAGGTACACCAAATCCTTCGTTATATAAAAAGTTTGTATATTTAACCTCTTCTAATTGTTCATCATATGTTTTATAATTCGTTATTCTAGCAAAGAAGTTTCCTTGTTCGGTCATACACCGATACATTTCATTTGTGACTGGTTCAACTTTTATAAAATCTACTGGATATAATTTGTTAAGTATTTCAAGTAGCTTTTGTTCCATATAGTTTTTCCTCTCCTTAAACCAAATCCTATTTAGATAGTGACTTTCTTTTGGACCTAACCCACCCCCGATAAATTTAAAAAACTGAATCAGCCAATAATCGGTAGTTGTTTTTTTGCTAATAAATCAGTAACAAAGATTTTGTGATCAGTAAATATATTTTGTGGCAACTTTTCCAGTGCAAAAAACTTATTCTGTATTGACTCTTCATTACTTACAACTAAATTACCTTTATATTGTCTACAAATGAAAACAACTTGAACTAATGATACTTGATCTCCATTCGCAAATGTTTTGTCATACTCTGAACCCGAATATATTCCAAATAACTCAAGTTTCTCTAATTGAAGTCCTGTCTCTTCGTAAACTTCTCTCTTCGCTGTATCTTGAACACTTTCCCCTAATTCCATAAACCCACCGGGAAATCCCCATTGTCCATTATCTGAACGCTTTTGCATAAGCACCCTGTTTTCCTCATCAAAAACGAATGCTCCTGCCACGACCATAATTACTTTCTCATGACCTACCATTGATCTCAAATGTTTTATGTAATCCATAGATACTCATCCTATCTCCTTTGAATCTTAAAGTATCCGTATTTAAAGTTCAGAATTATCTGTTATGTTAATTATAGCTCAGTCCTATATAAAAAGCATATATAATAAAAAAATCCCCATCTTTTATAAAGGTGGAGATTCTATCATATTCAGGATATTTTTTTAAAAATAGAGCATGTATAGATTCATATTAACAAACGTACATAAAGACATTATACCAACAATAATATATTCACGTAGCTTTCGATATCAAACTAGTCACCAAATTCCTAAGTGTCCCTTGGTCAATGAATGGAGCAAGACTCGCCAAAATATCCGGGTTTAGATTTTCTATCTCCATTTCATTTATTAGTTTATCGATATGTTCCTTACCTAAAAATGGGGCGAGGCCCACAATTCGACTTGCATCTAACGTACCTTCTACTACTTGATTGACGAGACGGCCTAATGTTTCTTTACTAATAAATGGAGCGAGGGACTGGACAATATTCCAACTAAAACTCCCATCTTCGGCATGGTGAACTAACTTATCTAGTTGATCTCTTCCGAGAAAAGGTGCGAGTCTGACAAGCTCCTGCACTTCGATGGTTCCGTCAATTGATTTATCAACTAATTGATTCAATGTTTCCTGACTTAGGAACGGTGCTATTTTCGACACGATGTCCCACTGAACTTCGCCTTCAATTGCATGTTCAACAAGTTCGTCCAGCGTTTCCGAGTCAAGGAAAGGGGCGAGCCTAACAATGATGTCAGTATTAAAACGTTCGGCATCTAATTGTTCGGTAACCATTTTGAGCTTGCTTGTTTTGACTATCGGAGCAACATCAACGAGTTCTTCCACATCCACTTCACCTGCATTAATTAGTTCCGCAACCTCTTCTGTCCGATCCTCTGTCATTTTTTCAACGATTTTACCAATATGTTGATACTTTCGATTTTCGCTCGTAGCCCCACCGTTCATGATGTCATCAACCGTTTGACCAAATAATTGGGCCAAAGCAGGCAGCGTTCCGATATCAGGAAGAGACTCACCCCGCTCCCATTTAGAAACAGCTTGATGGCTGACATTCAGTTGATCTGCTAATTCCATTTGTGTCATATCTTGATCTTTTCGAAGCTTGGAAATGTATGCGCCAATTTTTCTCGTATCGAGCATATAAACTCCTCCATTTGGATATAAGTACAGTGCGCACTGTCAACATTATCGTAGCATGCCTTTCCCCATCATCCTATCAACTGTTGGTTGAAAACATGGATTCAACTATCTGTTGAATATTTTTTCCCCAAGTAAAAAACCGTCAAAAAGCCTTCCACCATATGGCTCTAACACTTTATCAACGATTGCAATGATATTGTCTTTCTCGCCTGATTGATAAAATTTATCAAAGGCATCTACAAACTCTTGGGCAAACTTTTCATCATAAATCTTTAAAGCACGAACAATCCACTTAGATGAGCCAATCCAATGCCCATTTATTCGTAAAACAAATTCATGAACTAGATTAGCCAATGTATTGGCAATAAAAATTTCTTCTGCTCGAATCTTACTTCCAATAAAATCATCTAACACATCTGTAATGAAGTAACGTTTTTCTATTATGGTTTCATCCGACCATTTCTCCGGACCATGACTTAATAATGCAATTGCTTCTTGTTTAATGGATTGAATAATCCCCTCATCCTTTATGACAATTCCTTCGGAAACCATTCTTGGCATTGTAGGTATAGCATCCTTACAATCCATTTCGAAAAAATATCTATAAGAAAATAGATTGTGGACAAAGATTTCAATTGGCCAACCAAATGCAGTTAATGATTCCCTAAATGAGGACTGCAAACTTTCATCAAAAATAACAATATCCAGATCTGAAGTTTCCGTTGCTTCTCCCCTCACAACACTCCCTCCCAACACAGCACCTTGACAATTCGGGAATTGCTCCGCAATAAATTGTGTAGCGGCTTGTATTGGATCTAGTTTAACCATTATGAACACCTCGCTCCCAGAGTCGTTTTACCCCTATAAGTTCCCGTTCTGAAAAAGTTAATTTATAAATATCAGGCATAGCAAGTTTTTTCCAGAAAGTAAAATCATATTGGGCATCAAAATAATTCATTATCAGGACCATAATATTCCCATGTGTTCCAATAGCGACATTCTTTCCTTCATAATTTTTGAGCACCTTCATGGTAATTTCTCCCCCCCTTTTTTGGGCATCAACATTAGATTCTCCACCCTCCCAGGCAAAGTCGGGATTTTCCCATACTTTCGTAATGGCCTCATTAAAATCTACGACAGAACCTTCTGCAAGTTTTCTTTCTCTGAAACCATCTTCAATAATAATTTCTTTATCGATCCAATTCGCAATTCCTTCTACTGTTTGAATCGCACGTTTATAAGGGCTTGATATAACAAAATCAACATTTTCACTTTTAAATATATCCGTCACTAATTGGGCATCCATAAATCCCTGTTCAGACAAAGGTCTTCCAAGCTCGTCAGGCGTGTATGTAGAATGAGCGTGCCTTACAAAATATACATTTGTTTTCAACATCAATAACTCCTAATCCAATTTTTTAAGTATATTAATTCTTTTCTTCCAAGATAGGCTAAAATCCTTTTTATAAATCTACGAAAAAAGCATCCTCTTTTTCAATCGAATGAAGAGAATGCTCATTATGTTTTTCAAGAACCTATATTTTTCAAAACATTATACCCGAAACAAAAGATTCCAATCACCGTTACGACTCCACTTATCGTGGCAATAAGGAAAAAGATAGGACTTACATCTAATATCGCCAATGCAATGCTGATCATCATGACAGGTAGGCCAATATTGTGTAGCCAAAAATGGACCTTGGCAACAGATGTCTGAGCAAGCTTCGGAAATAAAATATAGAAGATACCAGCAATCGAAAGGGACATCCAGCCAAGTAAATTAATGTGCACATGTACCGTAGCCAGTTTGAAAACATGGGTGAAAGACATATACAGTCCAAATGAAACTCCAATCAAAAAGTAAACAACAGCAATTTTAATCAACTTGATCCCCATATAAGACCCCCTCACATAATTTACTCAATACATTATATGAGGGCGATCCAGGGAGAATTCTTTAACCTACAAATCTTCTTTGAACATCTTTGTATTAGAAAACTAGAACTCAATTGGCAACAGTATTTAAATCTTTTAACAAGAGCTGCTTACTTTCAATATTAGTTACTTTTTCAACATATTCATAAGCTCGGTTCATCATTTCTTGGCAATTATCAGATTGCTGCAATACAGAATACGCCCTTGCTGCAGCTTCATAGCCATACCCAATATAAAATGGTTCTAGACTAGCTTCTAGACCTATAGAAATACAGCGTTTTGCATAGTCCAAAGCACTCTCGCCTTGTCCTACTACAGCATATACACGGGAAAGCTGCCAATAGCCGATGGATAAATTTTGCTTAGTATGCTCTTGAACTTGAGTCCAATGCCAAAAAGAACTGTGGCAAAGGTGAATCATCTCTTCCTTTTCTTCCGATGAAAGATCTTCTTTATCTAGAAAGTTCCATACTTTGTTGAAACATGATGCAGCTAATTGCTTGTGAGAAAACAGTTGCGGCTCTTGGTTGTCCATTATTAGTCACCTTCTATTATTAAAATTTTTTCAATGGAATAATTTTAATCAAAAAAACTGCTTAATGAAATATACAGGATTCAAATATTCATCAGTTGCCATTTTTATTTTGTCATTCCACTGTAATGAAGCTCCGTACTTAAAAAAGTGATCTTTTAAAAACATCCCCACTTCTGGTTTAAATAAGTCCTTAGAAATATTGGTTTCAATATAATGTTGCAGCTGAGACGCCATTAATTCTCCTAATAAATAGTCCTGGTAAGTGGCGGGTGCTAATGAAAAGTGCATTTTCGAAGCCCAATCAGGGTAACTTGTATCCTCAGGTGGATTAACAAATTGGATATTTTTCACTATATCCCACCACAATCGATTCAAATCTTGATCAGGATTTTCATATAATTCCCTTTCAAAAAAGGAAAAGGTCATAATCCATCTTGCAGAAACTAACATTTGTCGTCGCAGCATGTTCTCGATTTCCGATATATCTTTCACTAGCTCTTCTTCTTTTACTTCTAGGAAACGTTTTTGCCATTCAACATTTTTCGTTAGTCGTCCATAAAACAAGGCTATCGCTTCGGTCGTTAATGAGTGTGAGTGAAACCGTAATAAAAATGGTAGTGTATCATCTATATATTTAAAATATGCCGCATGTCCAAACTCATGCAATAAGGCGGTTCCCCAATACACACTTTCATCAAGATTAACGAGAACACGTATATCATCTTCGCGATCTATATTCGTACAAAAACCAAAAGGATTTTTATTTTCACGAGGATACAAATCACTTTTTAGAAGAATATCATCAATATTTAACCCCATTGATTTGAAGGTATTTGATACAATCTTTTCAAGATCTTTACCGATGTAAAATTGATCAGCGTCTACGCCACTGACGGGTGGAGCCTCCTGAAAAAACGGATCTACATAATGCCATGGGCACAGTTCCTCTTTTTTAATACCAAAAATTCCAGCCCGTTCTTCGTCTATTTCTTCTTTCATTAAGCGGAAAGGTTCATCTGATATGTCTTTCAATTGCTTAAAAATGCTAAATACCGTATTGATATCCAACTCTTGAGTAGCTAAACTCATTTCATAAAAGTTATTATATCCCAACGCTCGTGCATCTTTATTTCGTTTATGTATTAATTTCAAAAGATCTTGTTCGATCTTCTTTCCAACTTGTTTACTAGCAAGCCAAGCTTTTTTTCTTTCCTCGTGTTGATTACTATTTTTAAAAGTTTGTAAGAGATCATTATTCGTTACTTGTTTTCCAGCAAGTGTAGGGCGATATGTATTAAAAACATAAGATATATTTTTTTCAAGTTCTAACGTTTTAGCTAGTTCACTTTGATCTAATTGATTCTTCACCATTTTATTGTATAAATCGTCTAGTTGGCGTGACTGGAACTCAGGAAGAGACTTCTCCTTTTTAAATGCTACGACTTTTTGATATGCCTCTTGATCGGCAAAGTGGGCAAAGTATTCCTTCAAAGACTGTTCATGTTTGTCGCTCCACTCTTTATCACCTGTTGTCGCCGACATCCAATGATTAAAGAGAATTGGCTTATAGAGTAATTGTATAGACTTATTTTGGTCATTAAGAAATTCTTCAACTTTCTGGAATGACATTGATGCTAAAACCCCCTTAATCCGTATGAACTGAACTGCTTATCATTATATCATAGGGATTTTTTTACAAAAAAACGAGCCTCGCAGCTTTTCCTACATTATAGATTTGAAGGGGAAATACGTGGCTAATTTTAAACAAAACAACTAACCTTAAAACGATTACCATCTAAATCGTAGAAGTGGAGCATTACCACGTTCCATTAATCTTAGAACTTGTTACCTTATCAATCATAGAACATTAAAAGTATTCTCCTAAGAACGTGGGAAACCTCTAATATTGGAAGCCTTTTATTACGAAAAAAACCAAAAAGAGGCTATTTGCCTCTTTTTAATCATTTTTCAAATGTAAGAATTGACTTACTCTATCAACACTTAATTGTTTAGGATAAGCTTTATACAAGTTACTAGATAATCGGATGGGGTCACCAAAAAAGTATCGTTCATATTGAATTTGTCTTGTTCCAAATGGACTCATCGTTAGATCCCAAGCCAAACGGAATAGTTTCACGCGATCCTCAGCAGTTTTATTTGTTGCTTGTAGGTATTTTTCTAAATCTTGTCTAATCGGAGACTCAAAATCTTTTTCTGTTGGCAAAGAAACCATTCCACTTGCACCAATTAATTGAATGATTTCGCAAAAGCGGGGATACATTTTAGGAAATATTGTACCTGCAACTTGCAAAGGGATGATGCTTGGACGCATATAACCCCATTCATCGATTTCTGCATCAGCTTCTGATTTATCTAATAGGGCTTTCATCGTTTCTAGGCCAATAATGATTTCAGAAAGCTTTTCTTGAATATGCTGATATTCGCTCACATTGATTGTTGCGACCAATAGTTCTGCGACACCGAGGATAAATTCTGTTTTCACCACTTGCCTGATGATTACCTGATGGTAAGCAAAGGAATAAAAAGAGCTTTTATTCAGGAAGTCTATAGCTGCATCAACATTATCATAGTAAAAGACCCGCTCCCACGGTACTAAAACATTGTCAAAAACAACGATTGAATCCATCTCTTCGTATCTTGCACTGAGTGGGTGATTAAATAAAGACTCACTTCCTACAAAAGATTCCCTGCATATAAATTTTAAACCCTCTGTATCTGAAGGAATTGAAAATGCAAAGGCCTGATCGGGATCAAAAAAGAGTCTGGGGGCAGAAAAAACTAGTATTTCATCAGTTATTCCTCCTTGAGTAGCGAGAAGCCGCGCACCTTTTATAACAAGACCTTTTTCATTTTTCTCAACCACTTTAGCGGAAATAGGTTCCTCTGAAAAACCCATATTGATTTGGGAACGGTTTACTTGGGGAGTAATAAATGAATGTGCAAACGATAGGTCTTCATTCATCGCTCTTTCATACAAGGCCTGAATATGTTCAGGAAAACAATTTTCTCTATCCTTCAATATGGCAGCGGAGGAGGCGAAGCTCATAAGTGCAGAGTTCATATAGTCGGGACTTCTCCCCATCATACCATGCGTGTGTCTAGCCCAGTGTTCCATCATCTTTCTTCTTCTTTTTAAATCATCCTTCGTTTTAGGCTGTAAATAGGAAAGACCAATACGTTCTTTTTTCCCTGGTAATGAAAATGTCATATCTTCATTAAACGTTGGGTCATGTTGCAAGTCATATAGAGATTCCTTAGTATGAATCAGCCCTTTAAAGGCTGGATGCTCTGAGATTTTCCCCTCGACTTTATTACCATTAAACCAAATTTCTGTTTTTCGTTGATTTAATCGATTAATAAAGGCTTCTCCTGTCATGGCTCCCACTTTTAACACTCCTTCTCATACAAAAAAACAACCTGTTTTGGTATGTTTTATTGTATTGAAAAGGCTGTAAGTCGGTTCTTTCGTTTTTGGTGAAAAAACGCCTGTTTTTAAGATCCTACAACATAGATAAAAAACGATATTCTTTCTATATAAAATATTAATAATGCATAGTAATAGAGACCCGACCGAGATACTGAATATAGTTAAAAGTATTATTCCAGAATTTATTAAGGTGCAAAAAAATTTATGTGAAAAAGGTAGATATTGAAGAAAATCCTGAATGGATTGCGGAGATATTTAATATGGTGGTTTAATTGAAATAAGGGCAGATTACTGCCCTTATGAGTTATAGTTTTTTACTTTCTCAATCCTGCCAGTTCCATAAGCCAACCTCATCCACTTCAATTGTACTGATGGCTTTTTCATTCTTCAGCTTCAATATCTCTTTTGTAGGGCCTGTGATGACAACACCATAATGTTTGATTCCATTCTTTTTAAGGTATTGAAGTTTATCCTCAAGATTTAGATTGTGTCCTAGATATAATTTATTAGCCATCTTCTCGTGTTTTTCAAGAAAACGAAGTGTTTTCAAAAACTGATTGTGAAGCATATCGCTGTCGCCTTCTTGATAACTAGGAGATGAGTAGCCTTCTGACACGGTTTTTCCAAATAAAAATCCTTTCGTTTCCTCTCGAGAATCTAGTTTCATATCATCCTCATGCCAAATTGGGGTGCTTGGGAAACCAATGGGATCAAGAATAGCACCATGCTCTTCCTGACCTTCAACCCCGGTATCCACTGCAAACCATGAAATATCAAAATCCTTTTCACCTAATAGCTGAAAAACCTCATCCGTACTTTCTAATTTGTTGAAAGAAACATAAGCTGACACGACTGTTCCTTCAGGAAGTTTTTCAAGTCTATTCCAATCCGACATCCCGCGTTCAAATCCTGGAAAAGAAAACAGCGGTGGATTTTCCGATACATTGCCCAAGTAATTTCTTTCCGGAAAACTCATAAGCGAAAAAAGAAAATTTACCTTTAACTCGCCTACTTTCATTACATTGTCGCCCACTTTTTTCTTTAGATCTCTCGACATCTCTGCTCCAAAAAATGGTTTTACATTTGTGCTCGTTCCCCCGAAATCTCCATCCGGTTCCGTAACCGCTAGTGTATAGTCAATCACTTTCGCAAAAACCTCACCGCGATCCGGTTTTCCCCATGAATAATAAACCGCTGTCAACATGGATGAAACAATCATTACTAGAATAAAAATACCCAATGCGGTTAAAGCTGTTTGAAATCGTGCTTTCCATTTACTTCTTTTGAGAATTTTTTTTTGTTTATTTTCATTAATCTGGATTGCCGGCATTGATTTTTTTCCATCAAGATGCTCTTGATATTGTTCGAGTTTCTCTAATTCCTTTTCAAAATCAGTTAACTCTTCCCCATGTAATTGACCTTTTTCATAAGCTTCTAGTTTATTATTAAAATCATCACTCATTTTTTTCACTCACCTTTTTTCCTTCTCATCGCTTGCCTGCCACGAAATAGAACGACTTTAAAATTAGCTAATGACACATTCATAATTGTCGCTGCCTCTGTATAACTTAGATCATGAAAATCATGCAATAGAACAGCATACTTTTGCTTTTCCGGTAAATCCTCTAGTAGGTTAATGATTTCTTGAATATCTTCTTGGATAACGACTGTTTCCTCAGGAGTCTTTTTCCGGTCAAATAGCTTTGAGAAAAAGCTCTCTTGTTTCAGCTCAATACGCTTTTGTTTACGATGGTAATCAATAAAAGCATGATAAGCGACCGTAAATAACCATGACTTAATGCTAGCATTTTCATAATCTTCCACATGCAAATACGCCCGCAAAAAAGTTTCCTGAACCAGGTCTTCAGCCGTATGGTGATTGCGACATAGTGAAAGGAGGAAACGATAGATGTCCTTGAAGTAAAATTGATATATCGATTCTAATGATTCCTTCATTTGCTCCTCCCTTCACCAATAACACGAATTAAAATTAAAAAGGTTACACTAAAATAATTAATTTACAAAACATAAATATTCTTATATATGGTTTATCGTATTCCTATCCATTAATATTATATAGACAAACACTTTCAGCTTTAAATTTACTTTTAGTCGGATCAATTTGTATACTATTAAATTATATTAAAATGGGGGTTTTCTTTTGAAATTACCTTTTGTCGTCTCCAGAATTATTTCGTCTTTCTTGCTTTTAACCGGCCCAGTACTCGTAAATGCGTTTAACCTATCAGTCTTTTTTTATATTTTTTCTTTCATAGGTTTCTGCGGTTATTTTGTCATAGATACTTTTGAAAAGAAACAAAAAGTTAATTGATTTTGTAGCTAAGTATCGAGACATAAAAAAACACAGCTCCATGTAAGAAGCAGTGTAATCAACCCCTATTTTACTGGTATGTAAATATCAATCTCACTTTCTTCCGTTTCCAGTGAGTGAATATCTTCCCAATATTCTACGTCAAATGGCCTTAATGCATAATTGTTAATACGATCATACGTATGACTAATTTCCGATTCCAAACCTACATGTACGAATTTCGCATACCGTCCCGCCGGTACTTTATGAGTTACCATATCGGTAGGAATTTCTCCAAATGAAGAAACCTTTACAGCGATAATATTTTCAAATGGTGTATCTGGAGTCCATCCATTTTCAGAATAAATCTGAATTAAATATATCCCGTTGCCTTCTCGATTTTCAACTTCATTACTTCTTTTATCCAAATCCTCCCGTAATATTCCTACTGTCCTATTGGCCAGGATATCATTAAGACTTTCCATTACGGAAAAACCAACAAGAAGTATTTCTTCCTTCTCCAAGATTTCTACTTGGGTCGTTGTCACCTTATCCACTCCTCAAAAAAGATAATATTATTAATTTCTTCTTTTTTATTAAAAGTCCTTTTTTTCAGAAATTTTACGTTTATATAACAATTCTTCAATCAAAAATTAATATCCGTTTGATATTCTTTAATTACAGGAATAATATTACTCAGATAGGAGTGATGAATAGTATGAAAGTAAAAGTGAGCATATCTTTTTTACTTCTTATGGTTCATTTCTATTTGCTGTAGGAAGCCTTAAAAGGGCTTTTTTTATTTCCCCGTTGAAAACCTACAACCCTGCCGCTCGTTGTACAAACCAAAACAATCCTATCGTAATAATAGATACAGAACTGGCAGATACGAAAGCTGGAAAACGTTTATACTTTCTGAATAAGACTAACAACGGAAAGACGAGTGCAATGATGGCAATCTGCCCTACTTCAACGCCAACGTTAAAAAATAGTAATGAAGAGGCTATTGTACTACGAGATAGTTCCATTTCCTGTAAAATACCTGCAAATCCAAATCCATGAATAAGCCCGAACAAAAATGTGATGATCCAACGATTTTTCGTTTCCCACTTTAATAAATTGGACACTGCAACAAATATAATACTTAGCGCAATTGCTGGTTCAATGATCCTCTCAGGTAAAGTTAAAATCCCTAAAGTAGCAATTCCGAGCGTGATACTATGTCCAAGAGTAAAAGCTGTAATTACTTCCACCATTCTTCCTATCGTAATAGTAGCCGGGATGATAAGACAGAGAACGAACAGTATATGATCATAACCCGTAATAATATGCTCAATCCCTAGTACCATAAAGTTCCACGCTTGTCTAAACCAATTTCGTTCCCCTATGGCCCATTCTCGTTCCGCAATTGTAAACGTAAACTCCTGCGTTTCCTTATTTCCGATTAGAGTGGCGAAGTTTATATGCGATCGGTTTATGTCATCTACAAAAAGTTCATAGGCAATCCGGGTCGATTTCCCTTCACAAGGATATTGAAGCTGGAAATTAGCAACAGGATCTTTATCAATCAAGCGAACCTTCGTTGAAATAAATTGAGGTTCACAAATCATTTCGTCCCTATAGACCCTCATTCCTGTTGAAATATAACCTTTTACTTCATCCTTCTTGGTAGTTAGTGAGGCTTCCAACTGCTCTATTGACGTAGATTCTATATTAATAGGCAGATTCACCACATTAGCTAGTTCTTCATAATCTAGAGTTAGGTCAATTTTAACTTCTGTTGGGTTTTCATAAATGTTCATATAACCATAACTATTCGTATGGGCATTGGCACTGAGAGGAAAAAAACTATTAAATAGAAATGCTATTACAAGTCCTATAAAACTTATAGATAGTAACGAAGTTCGACACATAAATGAATCCCTTCCTTCACGTAATAACATTAATAGAGATGGAACAATTGCCCCATCTCTATTAATGTCTTTCTCAAAACTTACTTTCCTTGCTTTTCTTTTTCCCACTGAGTATTTGTCAACTCTTTTATTTGCTTTTCACCGCTCGGAGTTTTATTGATTTCAAAACCATCGAATAAATTTCCGGTAGCAGTGCGAGCTTCGTACGAGAGTTTATTTCCATTTACACGAATTAATTGGTAAAGCTGCGTATCCTTTATGGAACTTCTAACTTGCGCACCATTCTCGTCCCAATTTTTCGTTGTAAAATCATACATTTTAGGACCTGAAACTGATACAACAAATATAGTGTCACTCTTCGTGCTCATTGCATTTTTTCCTGAAGGCTTGTTGCTCACATAACCACGAGCATAGCTGTGATCATGGCCTTGAAGAACTAAATCAACACTATACTTTTCGATTATAGGTAGTACTTTGTTTCTAATTTCAACGTTATCTCGTCCAGGTGAATTGGCATAAATCGGATGATGGAACGTGATGACTGTCCACTTATTTGGATTATTTGAGAGCGTTTCTTCCAACCATTCCACTTGCTTATCCAAATCTTTCCCTTTGAGATTCGTATCAAGTGAGATAATTCTCATGCCTTGGTAATCTGTGTAATAAACTGTTTCCTCAAAACCAGCTGGTCCGTTTTCAGGCAAAGCAAACTGTGGACGCCAATATTGTGATAGGCCAGATGGTGCTCCTTTCACTATCTTGGAATATTCATGATTTCCTGGAGTAGGAATACTTGGTACCATACCGTTCAACCACCCACCTGCTTTAAACCATTCACCCCATTGCTCATCTGCATCACCATGATTGATTAAATCTCCTGCATGAATGATAAATTTTGCATCAGGGAGGTCAGAGTATGCATTTCTAATGACGCGAGACCAATGTTCAAGAATATCATTTTGAGCATCACCAACATATAGGAAAGAAAATGGTTCAGCTTTATCGGAAGCTGTTGTGAATTCAAACCATTCGCTCCAGTTTGCTCCGTCTCCTACTCGGTATAAGTACTTTGTGTTCGGAGTTAGGTTTTCAAAATTTACAGTGTGAAACTTAGCCGTGTATGGCTGATTTCCCTTTACTTCACTACTGCCTTCAGCTAATACTGTCTTTGCATTCGCTTTAAAAGCTGGTCCATCCTCTGCTACTGCAATTTGAGCTTGTGGGCTAACGACATTCATATCCGTTCGCCAAGTAACAGCTTGTGTTGTAGCTGTGTCACCCTTCCAGTTTAAAATAATCCGATCTGGAACAGGAGTGGGCTTGTACGTCTCTGCATCAGGATACTTTGTGGCAACTAGATCTGCCAATGCAACATTCATCGTCGGGACCGCACCAACAAGGAGCGCAGCAAGTAAAACTGTCCTTGACTTAGGGCTTTTCAGCATCTTTTTCAGTACCATTTACCTTCTCTCCTCCTATGAAAATGATTATTACATCCTCATAATAGCTTGGTAGTTTTAAACACGAATGGATGATTGGTAAATAGTGTGTAAAAAAATGGTTACATTATGTAAAGGTGGTGGAATTATCCTTATTGAAATGTTAGATATTACGAGTAAATCAATGAATGTGCATAAAAAATGACCTTTATTTCATGGTCAATTCAACATTATTTATTTAAAGGCACTTCTATTCTTTCTTCTAACGCTTTTAATATACTTATAAAGGATTTCCAATCTTTCATTATAGTAATATTTAACCCTAAGCCAACTTCTCGTAGATTTGTTCGTAACGCTTCAAAATATTCTTTATCTTCTTTGCTCAATTTTGAAAGAGCATAAAGTTCATCATGTGGATATTGCCTAAGTTTTGAAGAAAACCTTTCTAAGAACTCTCTATCCTTGTTGGATATTGAGTTTAAATACATCCCATTGCTTAAACCTAGATTCAATCCATTTAAAACATCACCCAATTTAGTTGTAACTAAGTTAGGTTCTGACCATTTATTATCTATTTGGTGGGCAATCAAGCCTTCTAACTCAACTAAATTTTCTTGTACTTCCGTAAAGAATAATTGTTCATTAGCAAAATTGTTATTTACTAACACCCATACAATTAAAAGGGCCAATATTATATTTACAAAAATAGAACTCCTAAAAATAATTTTTTGTTTTTTATTCAAAACCATTCTCCTTTAGATAGTAAAAGAACAATTACTAAAAAAGCTTCTACCATTTCTTAAATATTGATAAAAACTCTTCATCCTCCCGTATATTGGAAAACTCAGGTTGCTCTAAAAAACATATGGAAGTAACTAGAACATCAAATTTCTCTAAAAAAGTGAATTGCCATTCATTATGTATATCTACTGGTTTTTTTACAATTCCCCTTATCCATCTTGCGCGCCGCTAGTCCATAATTCCTGAATAACAACCAAAGGACCACGAATATCACAAAAGCCACCGCTTCGAGCGATAAAATATACCAAGGATAAGGACCCAAAAAATCTAGCAAACTTCCATTTACGGGCTTGGCTTTTAAAAACATATAGTTTCCTTGAAAGAAGTAATTAGTCGCAAATACGAACGGAAGTAACACGTTTAAAATAACAAGAGTTTTTATTATCCCTTTAAAGGTAGGAATATAGCCTTTGATCCACGTAAAATATAAGGCCGTTATTATAATGCCTATGTGGGTGTAAAAAAAGTGAAAGTACCTGAAATGAGGAAAACTCAGATCTAAAACTGGGGTTACCATTGCCTGAAGAGCTCCCCCTATTCCAGCGTAAATAACAAAATCATATAAATGCTTATTTCCTGTCCAAAGAAGAATAATAGCTACCATTAAACTAATACTACATAGCTCCAATGGAAGTGAGTCTATCAAACTCCATCTCCCTATCCTTATTAGCCAAATATGGTAAAGAACTTCCATTACCAATAAGGACAGTGCAAAAAGCCGTTCAATGAGGATTAGCTTTTTTGAATGGATTATTAATCTCTTTTTAAAAATAAAAAGTAGGGAGAGGGAAAGAAATGATACGATAATAGACGCAATGTGAGCGGTTGAAAACATTACGAATGTTGGGCCGATTTTTTCTTCCATATCATTCCCCCATTTCATCTGTAATTACATGTTAAGAAATCTATTTGGCAAAGTAATAGACCATCGTCACAGATGTTCCCGATAACCCATATTCCTCAAATCCAAGCTTTTTATATACATGAACTGCCTGCTCATTATGAGGGTCTACGCTTAGTGACAATGATTTATAACCATCTTCCTTAGCCTGATCCATCAATGCGTTCATTAAATGCGAGCCTATCCCCATGCCTCTTGCTTCCGGAGATACCGCAATTCCCAATTCTGGTGTAAAACGATCAATAAATCCATAGCCCTTATTTTGTTCATCAAACAATCGATACCAAGCCGCTCCTAAAGCTTTTCCATCACCTTTTTCTGCTAACAATGCCTGATCTCCAGGTCTCCCCCAATTCTCATTATATTTTTTCAGATGTGGGAGATTTAACAATATTTCTTTAGGAGGCTTATTTTCAAGAATGTGTATGGATTCGTACATCATATCTTGCAAAAATTCAATTTCGTGTTCTTCTAATTTTCTAATTTTATACATAGAAATCACCTCTTTGGATTCTCTACTATTAATTCAATAGTAACGGGGATTTCCCTTCTTTATTTATTTTATTATGTTTAATAAGAGCTTAGGTTTGAGAAATAAATACTCATACAAAGATTGATGACCTTCCTATAGGGTTTTATCACAATTGGTTCCCGCATTTCACTAATGGAAGTAAAAATTTGAGTTTTTCTGATACACTTAGGGAATCGATAACTGGATTGGTGATCTTTTTATTTCATGCTACCAGGAGTACCAACCAAGTTGATACCCATCACGCCTTTTCCATCCTCGAATGACCAATTAAAAAATCCCAGGAGAAACCAAAATTTCCCCCAGGATTTTTCATTCGCTTTATTCAAATCTTACAACTAACTGAGAATCTACTTTCGAATGCTTATTAGAATGAATGAATGTCATTCCATCAACAAGCTCTACTACATAATCATCGCTCGCCAAAACTGATTTATTCGTCTTAAGAGCGATGACATCTTGTGCTTGAGTTAAACGAAACTCGATGTTATCCTCACCGACATGCATGATTTCTGCAGTCGAATAGACAATTTCACCGATACCAAGTTTCACATTCACCGGTAGCATTACACCATCTTTGCTTTGAAGAAGTAACTCTCTGCCTCCAAATGCGACTTCTCCATCACTATATACTCTCAACGTTTTATCAAAACCATCGAGATTTAGAAGATGGATAAAGCGCTCGCCATCTGTATTCGCAGTTGAAGTGCTAAAAATACCATGCTCCTCACAATCATGAGTTAGCTTCGCCACCGCACCCAATTGTCCAAACACTTTTTTATAAAAAGCTAAATCACAAGGATATGCAGCGGCTACTACAACCGCTCGGCCTTTACCTACTACAGCATCAAAAGCGCACACTTCGTCAGTACCGTACACATTCAAAAGTGGTGTGGCGGAATCTGACTCTAAAACTTGTGCAAAGTGGGTTCTCGTTTCTGGACGAGGCCCAGCCCAATTTAGAGCGTTCAATGATAAGTAATATTCCGAGCTATCACGCTTTTCTCCAACAGCTTTTATACGAAGAGCATCCGCTAAAATCGTACAAGGATTTCCCTCCATATCAAATTGTGGGAGTTCACCGTATAAAAGAATCCGCCCACCCGCTTCTAAAAAGTCGACTAGCTTACTCTGAATGTTGGCTGCCATATATTTAGCAGAAGGTAATGCGAGTACTTCTGTATCATTTAAGGAAAGTGGCTTGTTTTGAATATCAATCGCACCAAAACGATAGCCTAGCAGAAGCATGGCCCGGGCCATACTTTCCCAAGAGCTGTATGCTCGATTAGCCTCAATATTCGACAGTACTTCCCTCATCTTTTCACTAGTTGGATAGCGGTATTCCGTCATATAGTAATCCGGAATAAAGGCAAAGGAAATATGATCTCGTTCCTCGTCCATTGCAGCTACCTTATCTGCAACAGCCATCATCGTTTTGATCGATCTTGCCATTCGTGGAAACGTATAATTCAATTTCCCTTCAGGTCCGACAGGTGCAGCGAAGCCATGATGCTCTCCTGTAAAAGCGATCCGATCATTTCCATCGCCTCTTGATGTATCAAAACGATAGTTTTTGCCACCAGCGAATAAGTAATAATTGATCAAACGATTTCCTTGAGCAATGCACATTCTCGCTTTTAAATCGGCCGCTGAAGGATCGTAGCGTCCACTCAAGTTATTACCGAAGTTTCCATCCCCACAATTAAATTCAACGGAAGTAAGCGGCTGATCTGGGAGATGGACTGAATCCATAAATCCGTTAATCAAATACAAATCTTGGAATGTTTCTACCGTTAAATCGCCAAAATAAATATCTGAACCGGATAGATATCCAGGATCCTGAGTATACGTTTCGTATAGCTGACTTATACCGATTGGGAATGTAAAGCCACGCCCGCCACCCGTTCCGTGAATATTGACAACAAACGGAATATCCTTTGCTCCAAATTCTTCCGCATATTCACGAAGCGTCGCAATATATCTTGCAAAGCGGTTCCTCATAAAATAACCGAGGTCTTTCATTAACTCTAAAGAATACGATTCTTTTGGTGAACGAATTGCTTCGTTACGAATATCTTTTTCTTCAATATTAAATGGGTAGCGACTCGCTAAAGTTCCTTGATCATAGGTACTTGATAACCAGGCTGCAAAATCATCTAATACAAAATCTGTTAAATCTGGGCAATTGCTGACCCAAGAAAGCATGCCAATTTCATTATCAAGCTGAAATGCAATAATATTTCCATTTGGATAAAGCTTAGGCTCTACAATCTCCATAACGGCACGATACCAATTTTTCACATCACTTAAAAATCCAGGGTGCAAATAGTCAATCGTTTTTGTCGTCGCTGGCTGCTTGTCCCATCCAGTTGGAATGATTTCTGGGTGCTTTTCGTACACCCAGAAAGGTAATCCTTCATTTTTCATTTCCGCCATAATGAATGGTCCTGGACGAACGAAGAAGTAAAGACCGTTTTCTTCGCAAAGATCCACAAACGCCTTAAAGTCCAATTCAGGACGAGTTTCTCCGGTTAAATCAATCTTCCCTTCCTCAAACTCGTGAATGACCCAAGGAACATACGTAGCAACCGCATTACATCCAGAAAGCTTTAATTTATCGATCCGGTCCTGCCAGTCTGCACGGTCAAGGCGAAAATAATGAATTTCACCACACATAATTAATTGAGGCTTGCCATCAATTAAAATTTGCTTATTTTTAATTTCAATCATAAAGCACCTCAGGCTTATCTTTTCTTCCAGCCCAGCATTTCAATCCCACGCTGAACATATTTGTTTTTCATATATAAATCCCAAACAAGACCTGATCTGTAGTTTTCAAGCATTAGAAGCGTAATTCCTTTGTCAATTCCGATTACATGTTCTGCATACCACGCTGGCTCTACATCCAAATTGTACGCATCCCAGAAACCATATTGTCCCCATAATTGTGGGTGGTTTTCATAGTAATATTCTAACGCTGCAATTGATTCTTCAGGAGTGAAAACAATGGATCCTGCAGCTCCACATGGAGGAACAGTCCCTTCATTATCCGGATTCACATTCGGATAAAATGGCGGAGTACCTGGCACGATATAGCCATTTGGAGAGCCACAAGCCGTTAAGCCCCACGCATTTTCGTGATATGTTTTTCGACCATTTGGATTTTCAATACTATAATGACGGCTTGCTTGTGAAGCTTGCACGGAATTCTCAAACCAATCCGTTCCGTCTTTATCCAAAACCTTTTTAAAATCAATGAACGCATGTGAAAATTGGTGTACGAACAACGCTCCACCTGGTGCGTTGATATATTCGTATGGACCGTATTTTGCAGTTTTTCTTTCAAACCCGTCATAGATTTTTACTGGAACTGGGTTTGTAGGCGAAGCAACCCCTAGAACATATTGAGTCATTTGCTCGGCATATGTTTCCCAGTGATGGAAGCCTCCCCTTTCAGGGTCGTATCCCATATAATACTGGTTTACACTTTCGTCGTAATAAATCGTCCAGTCGATACGCTCATAAATTTTTTCAAACAGCTCTTTAACTTCACCTTCAAAATACTCCGCAGATGTGATTGCTCCATTTAAAAATAAAGTTGTATCTATGATGGAAGCACAATCGTGGAAAGTTTCATTCTTTTTCGCCGTTTTCATATTCAAAAAGTGATAAAAGAAGCCTTCTTCGTGTTCTACATGGTTCAGGAAAGTTTCAAGTGTTCCTTTTGTGCGCTCATATCCCTCTTCACGAGTAATCCACCCTCTTTCGATCCCGATTACAATCGCGGTCAATCCGAAACCAACTGCTGCAATACTCGCTACTTGTTTATTTCCAGACTGATCAAGAATCAATCCGTAACCATCTGAATTTTTATCTGCATTTGCTTCGTTCCAAAAGAAGTCGAAGCACCCTTTTGCTTCTAAGTCCAAAATATTAAGCTGTTCCATGATGTTCTTCCCTTCAAATCATTATTCTCCGGTAATTCCCGTTCGGTCTACACCTTCGACAAACCATTTTTGCGTAATAAAATAAACAATTAATAACGGCAAGATAGACAGTAACGTCCCAGCCATCCTAATTCCTTCATTGATTTGACTGGCGGTTCCCTCCATCCCTGCAGGGAACATTTTTTTATAAGATGCAACAAACTTTTGAAGCTGTAATGGCAATGTCGTCAATTCATTTCCGAAATAAATCGATGCTAAATACGTTTCATTCCAATACCAAACGAAAGAAAAAAGAAATGAAATGATGATTGCTGGAACGGCCATTGGGATCGCGATAGTGAAAAAGATTCGCAGGTGACCCGCTCCATCGATTTGAGCCGCCTCTTCCAATGATTTTGGCATCATTCTAAAAAATTGATAAAAGATTAGAATGAAAATGGCGCTATTGATACCTTGTCCAGATATAGCAGGAAGCATAAAAGCATTCAAACTGCCTAAAATGTTTAACTCATTGAAAAATATATATCTCGGAATAAGCGTGACTTGAGGCGGAATAATAAATGTCGCCAATACGAGTACAAATAAAATATTTTTTCCACGAAAAGTAAACCGTGCTAGTCCATACCCAACAACCGCCGCTACAGCAGTCTGTGCGATGGATGGTAAAACAGTTACATACAAAGTCTCAAGTAATACAGGGAAAAAGTTCAATACTTGATTCGCTTTCGCGTAATTCCCTAGATAAAATTGAGTCGGAATCCAATTTACAAGTGGATTTAAAATGTCATCCAAACTTTTAATACTATACACTCCCATGTGTAAAAGCGGGAATAAATAGACAAAACCGATTCCGATCAATAAACCATATATGAGAATCTTTATAAGGTAACCATCATTTCCACGCATACCTAAGAGCCATTTTTTAGCTTTTAAATAATGATTTTCTATTTTTTGCACATTGAACCCTCCCTTTTTTAAAAGGTAAGAAAGTAAACATTTTTATAGATTTATGTTATTGAAGTTAGGCTTTCTCTTTCTAGCGCAAGCAGCCATCGACTAGCAAACTTCTTGTCTTCTTCCCTACGATAAGTCAACATTGATTCGCCTTATCAGGTTCATCGTGTTTCCTTTATCTCAGTCATAGGCCAAAGAAGGAACGTCGACTAAAACTGCCATGTCCTGTGGCGACGTCGACGGATCCACATCCTGTGGGCCTGTACGTCGATGAACAAGGCGTTTGCGCTTTTCTTTGTCTAGCTCCATCGCCTATCGACTAGCATAGCTTTTTTTCTTCTTTAACGTCATGGCGCCAACTGTGAGTGCAAGTGCAATTGTGATAATGACAAAATAGATCCACGATAATGCTGACGCGTAACCAAAACCAGTGTCTACTCTAAACATGTTTCGTTGAATATGATCAATGACGGGGTTCAATGAAAAGATTGAATACGTCACGACCGTGTAAATGATATTTACAAGAATCATAGGTGCTAAACTAGGTAAAGTCAGTTTCCAGAAACATTCCCATGGTGAGGCACCGTCAATCGATGCTGCTTCATATGTCTGACTGTCCATTTTTTGTAAAGCTGCAAGGAATATCAAAATTTGAACACCGGAAAACCAAAGGATCACAATTAGGTTTTTAATCAAATAAAGCAATATTCCATTGACAAAGGCATCCGGGTTTGAGTTTAACGCTTCGTAAATGGCGTATTTTTCAATGGACGGAATTGTTGTAACTCCTTGATCAATAAGCTCCTTAATTACTGGCCCACTGGAAATAATAACTGGGAGAAAGAAGATAGTCCGAAACATTCCACGGAATTTTACTTTCTGGTTTAACAGCAAAGCAATAATTAAAGAAAATACGATAATGATCGGTACTGAAATAACTAGTTCCTTTAAATAGGTTGTTAGTTTATCAACAAAAATGGCATCTACGCCAAACGCAAATTTATAGTTTTCAAACTTTACAAAAGTCGTTTGAACGCCGCTCGTCGTAATTTTTACCTTTTGAAAACTTAAATACAAAGAATAAAACAAAGGAACGGCAGTGAAGATCAAGAAACCAATGATCCAGGGTAAAACAAATAACCATCCAGTCATGCTATGTCTAGCTCTTAGTCCCCTTAGTCTCACTGCTCTCCCCCCTTGTCCATCACAGAAAAGCCTTTGGCGCTAACTTCAACTCCATCTTTCTTATAGGTTGAATTCGTATAGTTGACGATTAGCGTCTTCCCATTGGAATACGTCACTTCCACGATGCCGTTTTTCGGTACATTTCTACTCTCAATCGTTGTCGATTCTACTTGTCCAAGTGTTTCCTGTATTTGTTTATATTGTTTAATAATATCGTCCTTCCAAACGTTAAACTCTGACGTATACACATTTTTAGAAGGCGTTTTTGCCAGTAAGTGTGAAGACTCTTCTGTTAGTAGGAAGGATGGGTACGCTCCGTACTCAATCATGCGGAGCAACTGATCTTCCTGATTTGAGTTAAAATTTGTGAACGGTGCATAAAAAGGAATATACCCTTTCAGCACAATCTGCATAAATGGCACGGTATCTGTTTCGAATACATAATTCGATGAATTCATTGGAATGTCCAAATATTTATCTGTAGCTGCCCACGCATATACACTCGGTTCATAAAGTGCTGTGTTACCTACATTTTCTTTTAAGACCGAAAAGATATCATTATATGTTTCCAGCGTTTCTTCGCGGGTTAACTTTCTTGATTTGCTAAAATCAGAAAATAACGTATAACCACTGGAGTCAACAGCTAAGTTTTCCATTCCATAAGCATCGTAGTTTTTACGATCCTTTTCCGCGATTTCCAACGACTTTTTAGGCGATAAGTAATATGAAGTGAGATCATTTTCTTTATGGGAAATCGTTTCTGAACTAATTTTTTTAGCGACATCTTTACTTCCAGAAAATCCTGATGCTCTTTCATATGCTGTCGTGTAGTCAGTGTAGAAATACATAGGGATATTGTCATCTTTTAATGTATTAATAACCGCTTTTGTATCCTTTTTGTTGCCTAGTTTTCTTTCCATTGGAAATTTTCCTGGAAGTGATCCTGTTAAACCACCATCTGACCAGCCTTTATAAACAACGAACATATCCTCAACACCATTTTTCCTTAATTCGTTTGTGAAATAAGGAATGCGGTCGATTGGGGTCATCGGAATAACGGAATTCCAAAGTAGACCCTTTTTCATTTCTCCGCCTAAAAATTCTAAGCGGACATTTGCTTGATCTTCTTGTTTCGTCAAAATTTCTTGTTCTATTAAATAGTCTTGATATGATTTTGCCATTCCTACGTAATCAGCATCATTATCACTTAAAAAGATGAATCTAAGCTTTACGTCCATTTTATTCAATTCTTTTTGATAAACATTGATGCCAGTCATACTTTTACTTGTTGGCTGATAATACTCATATCGATAATTAAATTTTGATGAGATGCGATTAAAATCGGTAGAGGCTCCAGCAGGATAAGCAACGATATCTCCATATGAATATCCTTCCTCTACAATGGCGATAAATCCATTGTGCTTAACCCCATGGACTGCTCCAAAAACGGGCATTTTTATTTTTTGGACGGGGACGACATCTTCACTTGCTTTCGCTTTATTTTTGATTCCCTCATCAATTCCAAATATGGATCCTACAAAAGGAGTGCCGCTTGACTTTGCACTTTTTTCATAACGAATGAGTGCCCCGCTTCCATCAGGGATAAACATATAACCTTGGATGTCGTTTTGGTTTACCGCACCCAAAAACGGATAAACTTGCATAGACACAAGCTTATTGCGTTTATCTTCTTTCATTTTTTCCTGTGGAATAGAAATAACTAATTCATTGCCTTTTAGTTGTACATCAAGCTGAAACTTAAGCTTGGATTGAAATAATAACACGTCTGCACTAAAACCATTATCCGAAAGTTTTACAGTCGGACTGGAATCATTCGTTAAAATGCTCTCTGTTCTTAGTTTTCCTTGGCGATCAGTGTAATCAACCGTAATCGCGGACTGGACAATTTGTTCCCATGTTTTATTCAATCTAAAATTTTCCGGATGGTCTAAACCAGATCCCCAAACGTAGCCTGTTTTTTTATTTTGCAGCTTAATCGCCAACGATTTTTCATTCACGAAAAGAACCAAATCATCGCTTTCAGCTGCTTTTGTATATCCATCGAAAGAAGAATCTTGCTTAATTTCTTGACGGTTATCCGACTCTGGCTGAGTGAATTGAGCTGAAGAATACCTTATCGAATGATCGCTTAAATCCATCGTTTCTACAGACTCGTCTGACTTAGCACCAAATGAGTGATTTGCAATGAATAAAACGGGTAATACTATCACAGCAACTGCAAACATCCATTTTTTATACACGCAGCAAGGCCTCCTTTACGACGGAATAAACAAAGTCATACACTTGATCCAGTAAAACAAAAATAACGAACACGACTAATAGTAAAATCGCCATTCCGAATATCGTAACCAATATATTTCTTATCGTTTCCGAAATGGAATAGTTATGAATCTCTTTAACCATAATAAATAGAATAACTAAGCACCAAGCGTAGATAATCCGCATGGAGAATAAGTAAACAAAGTATTCATTTCCGCTTAGCATATTAGAAAGTAATGTAATAGGAAGAATAAATACTAAGTATGGCGCCAGAGAATAAATCGTTCCGATGTAAATATCTTTAAATCTTCCTTCACCGTCATTGATCGTACTTACTAAATAATTGACGATGATAAAAGCGAGCAGCGGAACAAAGATAATTGCAAACTCGAACAACACATTTGTTTCATCACTTCGATATGAAGAAAAGATGAAACCTGTTTGAAAACGATGGATTAAGTAAGCAACAAATAAAAATGCATATAGAATGGTTGCGGATAAAACGGACGCTTTTCCCATCCTCTGTAAATCATAAAAACTATCAATTGGATGCTTGAAAAAACGGAATAAAAAGAGAAGCTCAGATATAAGTTTTCTCTTTTTAACATTGCCCCAAACACGGCGATAACCACCGAAAATATTCTTCTTTTTATCTAAGAATCTGGCAACGTAATATAAGGCGATAAGAACAAACCCAATGACAAGTATTTTTTCAAGATGCTTCTGCATCCATGCATGGCGGACTTCCCAAAATGAATCTGAATAACCCCAAACATCTTCAGCTAGTCTATATTCCGCTAGTGCTTCATCATATTGTTGTTGCTTGTAATACGCCTTTCCCATCGCTGTATGAGCAAGACCAAACGAAGAGTTCAGCGAAAGCACAGACTCCCAGTATTTCTGACTTTGAACATACAGACCATCCTTGTATAAAGCGATACCTTCATGAACCAAATTTGCGAATGCAGTAGGCTCAAAAACTTGTATCATGCCAGTCTCTTTATCTGATACATAAATTCTTCCGGACTGATCAACAGCTATTCCACTTGGTTGTTTAAATAACCCGAGGCGATTCGTCCCATCATCTTTACCGCCGAAGATAAATAAAAAGTTTCCATAGCTATCAAATTCAAAAATTTTTCCAGAAGCATTCATGACGAACATATTGCCGTTTGCATCAACCGTAATGTCTACAAGAGCGGCATCATCTAAAATATAAGGATGTAGCATATTTTGTCCTGCTACATTCAATTTTTTAATGACTTCCGTCTTTGTACCTTGCGTGACGGAATAGATGAGACCTTCTTCATCTATTCCCAAGTTGTCTGGTGCAGGCGGGGTTTTCATAAATAAAGATGCCTTTTGCTTCTCTGAAGCTATTAAATTACGAAGAACTGAACTTAAGGAAACTTCCGTCCGATTTACACCATAGTAGCCAAGAAATTCGCCTTCACGACTAAGCTGCATCATTCCATTCGTTGAGCCTTCTCCGATGACGTAAATATTACCCCTACGGTCAACCGCTACTTTTTGTGGCTTATATGGCGATTTGCTACCGAATAAAGGAGAATCAGGCTTTCCATATTCTTGCTTTAGCTCCCCTTTATTTGAGAAGCGAAATACCTTTTCCTTTTCATAATCCGCTACATATATATCGCCTTGCTCGTCTACAAATACACCTTTAGGTACACCAAAGATTCCGGCACCAATTTCAGCGACAATGTCACCTTTGGAATTTGCAACAAGCACCTTTTTCTTTCCTGAATCCACTACATATATAGAACCTTTATCGTCTATGAAAATATCTTCTGGATTAACGATATCCGCACCAGTAAATAAGCGCCCGAGTGGTTCGTACGCTGTTTGTGTCTCTATCAAATCCCCACTTGGTGATACGGTTAATGTGGTATATGGAGCTGATGCCAAGGCAACCGTAAGAAAGGGAAAAAGGACGAATATCGATGCACATATGATAACTTTGAAAATTTGTCGCATTTGCCTCCCCCTTTCTTACTTGATTCCCGAATGCGCCATTGTATTCATGACTTGACTTTGTAAAATGATAAAAATGATTAAATTTGGTAAGAACATAATTAAAGAAGCTGCTGCTGCAATTCCTTGACCAGCAACTGTATTACCACCTGTTACCTGCGATGCAAGAGTCGACATATAAAATGAGAACGTCTTTAACCCTTCATCATTCACATAAAGTGTCGAGGTTTCAATATTGTTCCAAACTGTCTGGAAGGACAAAATAGCGACTGTAGCGATTGCTGGTTTTATAAGCGGAATAATGATCGTTACAAAAATCCTGAAATCCGATGCACCGTCCATCCTAGCCGCTTCTACTAGTTCATTTGGTATTTGATCAATGAACTGTTTTACCAAAAATAACCCAATTGGCATAGCCAAAAGAGGTAAAATATGAACCCAAAACGAATTAATCAATCCAATCTTTTCAATCAATAAATATCTTGGAATAGCTACAGCTGCAGGAACGAACATTAATGCAAGTGTGTTAATTTCAAAAATGGTTTTCTTTAATAAGAAATTTTTCTTCGATAACGCGTATCCAGCCATCGTACTAAATAGAATCGTTAGAAATACAACAATAATCGTCACAACGATACTATTGAATAAATACCGAGAGATTGGAATGCCTGACGCGTTCGTCTGTGCAAACAAATCAACAAAGTTTTGAAATGTTGGCTTTTGCACAAAAAAACGAGGTGGATAGGCAAACAACTCATCTATTGGCTTGAATGCATGAAAAATAATATAAATAATCGGCAAAGCCATAAATATGGCCAGTGGTACTAAAAACGCATAGAACTTCATCTGACTTTTATGAAACTTTGTCGGGTTTATCTTTGTACCTTGAAAGGCGGACATGTTGTTCCCTCCTTGATCAATGACGCCTTGGCGGAATAGTGAAGATATTATTAGGTTTGCTTGATATATTTTGGTTTTGTCAAAGCTCTGTTGATTATGAAACTTTTGATTTCCGCTACAGGCACTCGCTTTCCGCGGGCGGTTCGGAAGCCTCCTCGGCGCTTGACGCGCCTGCGGGGTCTCCCGTATACCGTTTTTCCCGCGACGGACAGGACGTCCTAGTGTCAACGCAGGCCACAGGACGTGGCCGGCTTTAGTCGACCAGAAGTCTCGCACCTTCCGCTCCAATCAACATGAAATCAACTTAATCTTTTTCCCCAAATAGTTTCCAAGCAAATTTTGAGAATGCATAAACGACAATCAATAATACGACAGAAATCGCTGCAGCATATCCCATTTCATAACGGATGAATCCGTAGTCCTCCAAATGGTTTACCATGAGCTGCCCGGCGTATTGTGGAGTCGGATTTGCGCCGGATAGGGCTACACCAATTGCTCCTGCTTGGAAGGTTCCAACGACAGCCATTACTGCGCCGAATAACATTTGTGGTCTCATGGATGGAATCGTAATATATATAACTTCTTGAAAACGATTTTTAATTCCATCAATATATCCAGCTTCATAAATCTCACTGTCAATGTTCAAAACACCTGACAGCATCGCTAGGAATCCTACTCCCATACTCCCCCATAATGTTACGAAAATCATAATCTTCATTAAGAAATGAGGTGATTGTAACCATTGAATAGGTTCAAAGAGTACACCCATCGTAATTAATAGACTATTTAAGTATCCTGTTTCATCTCCACTAAAAATTATCGTCCACACAACAGCCATTGCGATTCCCGCTGTCATGGATGGAGAATAAATAATTAATGCTAATATCGTTCTCATTGTTTTCGGTACTTGAGCGAGGGCCCAAGCGAGAATAAAAGAGAGGAGATATCCACCTGGTCCAACGATCAATGCAAACGTCAATGTGTTCGGCAAAACGATCTGCATAAACACTTCATCCTGAGTGAGGAGACTGACATAATTGCTCAACCCAATAAAGGATGGAGCTTGGATTGCATTAAAGTACGTAAACGATAAATAGATTGCCGCAACTACCGGGATAATAATGAACGCGGTAAATAAAATGATATACGGTCCAAGGAAGGCCCAATGTGACCAATCCATTTTTTTCTTAATCTTCATTTTTTTCGCCTGCCCAACTCTTCACTTGATCAATGGAAGGAATGTGATAAGGCTTGACCATCTTTCCATTTTTCATATAGCCAAACTCCTCCATTTTCCGGCTGATTTCACGATTAATGGCAATGACGGAATCATCTACTGCCGATCGTGGATTTTCTCCATCAAAGACAATCCGATTCCAAATATTACTTAATTCCCTTTCCACCATATAAGCTCCCGGTGTTTTCGGTACTTCTTGCAAATACTCCCATTGTTTTAAAATGGTCTCTTTATGTTCCTCAGGCCAAGGAAGCTGTTTGAATGCTTCTAAATTTGCTGAATTCCACATATACTCCGGCCCATATAATGTCTGTAAGGTCGTGGCAAAGTCAACTTGTGTATCTGTAGACATCCACCATTTTAAGAACTCCCATGATTTTTCTCGGTCTTTCGTACCTTTGAAAATCATCGATGATTGCCCAGATCCTGTTGCCCATCTCTCTACCGTTCCGTCTTGTTGTTTAATGCCTGGATATGGGGAAATATCCCACCATCCCGCAATTTCTGGAGCCGCAGCGGTTAATTGGACATATGTCGAGAAGTTTGCAATCCCTATTGGTAGCGTTGAATAGCGGAAGTGATTATAAAAATTAGGAACTTGCATCGGCATGCTGTAAATCGTATTTAACTTAGCCATGAATTCGATCGCTTTTAATGAATCTTCTTCACCGATAGCTGTTCGCATTCCATCTTCTTCATACAAATCACCACTAAATTGATATATAAATGGTGCTGTAGTTTGGAACGACTTGAATCCTCCCGCTCCAGCAATCGGAGTATAGTAATTCATCCCAAACCTTTGAAGTTCAGGTAAGATTTTTACAACATCATCCCACGTATCAGGGACAGGAATTTTTAATGCATTAAGAATATCCTTCCGATAAAATTGCACATAAAAATCTTGCGTTTCCGGTAAGGCATATACTGAATCATCAATCATGAGAGGTAAAAAAGCTCCTGGTGAAAATTGATTACTATAATCCTCAAAATCACTGAACTCATGTAAATCAACTGCTGCTCCACGAATTGACAATTCATAAGGAAGCCAGTTACTAATTCCAATCGCAACATCCGGCTGATTATTCGCAGCACTCGCCAAAATTAATTTTCCTTCATCAGGCATAATTGAAAACTTCACTTTAATCCCAGTCTTCGGAGTAAATGTCTGATCTGCCAGGTTTTGGATAATATCAACATATTGACGCTGACGATTGACCCATATTTCAATTGTTTGATCATCTGCACTTGATGCGGAATAATTACCCGCTGAAAACGACTGAACAAAGCGTTTCATTCCATTCCAAGTTTTTGCGAAATAGCCTGGAGTGGGAGCAGGCAACTGATTTTCCCCATGAATATAAAAGCGGTCTACTAGTAATGGCTGCTTTGGTAATTCTAATAATAAGTTTCCGAGTAATTGGGCGACAGAGGATGATCCTTCCGTTAATTCTGTCAATCGATTCGGAATTTCATTCGGATTCTTATTTAATGTCCGTAATTTTTTCACGGCCATGTTCAAAGAAACAATATCTTTTGACTCGTTCCCCTTGTTCAATTCAGTGAGATATTTACTCTCTTCTTCAAGGCGATTTGCCCAACCATCTATTTTCTTTTCGGCATCAGGAAAATACTCGTTAATCTTCCACCCTCTTGAACGGTCATTTTGATTTCCCGTCAGCTTTTTAATAGAAAGGGCGAATTCCTGCATTTCCTTAATCACTTCATTTATAGTAAAAATGGATCTTTCTACAGGAGAAGCATCTGCTTCTAAAGAAATCTCATGATTACCTTTTGTTAAATAGAATAAATAAGGATCTCCTTTTTCATCCTTTAGTGTTGTATTCACCCATTTTTTATTGAACTCAAATGGGAATAATGACACTTCGCTAAATGGAATCTCTCCGTCAATCAATAACTTTCTGAAAACCGTACCGCCTGTCTCTTTCTTTTGTAAAACTTTAAACGTGAGCTGATAATAGCCATCTTCCGCTATTGAAACGTTCCAATTCACGCGTTGACCACTTTCTCGCCAAGAATCTCCACCAACTGTGTTCAACAATAAGTATTTCGGGTTATTCGGAACTACGGAAGAACCGGTAGTAGCCACAGGTCGAATATAGGAACTGTTTTTTGTATATCCTTTTTCAGCCTCTTGGATGATCAAGGAATTAACTTTATGATCATTTTTATTATTTTGTAGATAATCTTTATACGAGATTAACTTAGTCGGAGAATGTACATATACATTCCCAACCAACATTTCACCTTTTAAGTGAGTTAGTGTGATCGTATTCTTACCTTTTTTCAAATAATACTTTAATGATTCTGCTTGGAGGTTACTTGCATCAGTAGCACTGATTTTGCCCCATTCAGGAATAACTTCTTGATTCGGAATAATTTCATTGCCAAAACGATCCGTGTCAAATGTATCCTTTACACTTTTCCACTTAAGTGGAAATACGATTCTTCTACTCTCGTAAAATGGATATTCGCCATTTATGAGGATTGAACCCTCTATTGGAACAACCTCTTTACTAATCGGATAATAGTCAAAAGAGATTTCATATAAACCATCTTCTGGCACCGAAACACTCAATGATAATGATTGATTATGCCAATAGAAGACACGATCCCCATAGTCCTTACTGTTTTCAGATGCAAGCAGGTCATCCTCTTTTACATCTAAAAAGGTAGATGGAGAGATAGACGCCTCAAAATTTGAGGCGTTCTCTACTCCATCTTCCTTCCATTGTTCTAGGATGGTATGATAGCGCTCTTCAACGACATTTTCGATTGTTTGGTCTTTGGAAGCGTCCTTTTCAGCAAACGTGCTTTCCTTTGGAATAACTAATAGCCATAATAAAGCCAAACAAATCATTATTTTCGTCTTCATACTATATATACCTCCTAGTGATGTGGCTTTATTTTAAAGCCTCTGCTGCTTCCTTACTTTTTTCATTTGCTAATTGATTTAATTGTGCTGCGTAATCTTCAACTTTCAAGTCGCCTCTTACAAAGCTGTCTATCATTTGAGCCATATTTGCATTTTCATTTTCTCCTGCTTTTACGCCTGTTGGAGCTTCCCATCTAGATTGTACATATCCAGGAACTGTTTTAACTGGCTCCAAGATTGCTTCACTTAGATTGTCGTATGCTTTACGTAAACCAGGTACATCTAGTTGTGAGAAATACTCATCAAGAATTTCAGGATCAGTATTTACAGGTAATGTATTAACTGTTTTTCCTTCTTTATCAGCAATTTCCATACGTTTCATAAATCCTTCTTTTCCAAAGGACATATATTTAGCAAACAAATATGCTTCTTCTGCATGTTTAGTAGATTTAGAGATTCCAAGTAAGTCATTTGTAATAACAGTTCTTCCACCTGGGATACCGATGAAATCAAATTCAAAGCTAGCATTTTCAGTTAAGCTTGAAATCGCCCAAGAACCATCCCATTGCATACCAATTCCGCCATTTAACCAAACTTGGCTTGGATCTTCTCCATTGAATTTTGCTTTTTGATCATCTGTCAATACTTCATATGCATAACCATTTGTCGTAATTTCTTTTGCCAAGTTTACGCCTGCGATGAACTCTTTGCTATCAAGTGCATATTGTCCATCTTTATATGTGTACCAACCCATATCAGGGTTTGCAGCTGCTGGGTACCAGTCAGGAATGGAGAATGGATTTGTTAGTCCAACTGCTCCTTCATTAACATTCGTTACATCTTTTACTGCTTTCGTAAATTCTTCAATAGATGCTCCCATTTCAGGGTAATCAAGATTTGCTTTATTGAATAAATCTTTGTTTACAAAATATCCTAAAAAGTGCTGTGCGTTTGGTACAGCTGCGACTTTGTCATTAAATACTGCAGATTGGCGAACAACTTCAGGAACATTTTCATAATCTGTATCTGCTGCTGTTAATTCGGTTAAATCTAATAGCCAATCATTAGAAAGAGCTAGTGGCAATTGTGAAATGCTAAATACATCTGGCATTTCCCCTGCACTTGCAGCAGTAGATAATGCTTCATTCCAGTCACCTGCTATTTCAAAAACTTTAATCTTAATATTTGGGTGTGCTTCTTCAAACGCTTTAACCATAAGACGCTCTAAATTTTGTTCTTCTTCTGTTCCAAGAGCCCAGTTTGCATAAGAAAGCGTTACGTTTTCTTGTTTTTCAGCAGGTTTATCATTGTTTTCTTCTTTTTCTTTCCCTGTTTCTTTCGTGTTAGAGCAAGCAGCCATTGTAAACACAAGTGCTAACACTGCTAAAATCGAAAACAACTTTTTCATGGATCATCTCTCCTAATTTAGTAATAATTCTTTTATTGAAATAGAATGGAGCGTACTCCATCTAGATTTCACTAGTTAATTAGCCTGAATTTCTGCTCATTAATTCTACTTTTAACGGTTCCGGCTCAAAATCAAAGTTTTGCTCCAGCATTTTAAATAATGTATTTGCAGCTGTTATACCCCATTTTTTTCGAGGTACACTTATCGTTGTTAAAGATGGGGTAAAGAAATGTGACATGTATATATCATCGAATCCAACAACTGATATATCCTCTGGAACTCTGATTTTACTCTCTTGAATCGCCTTGATGGCACCTATCGCCATTTCATCATTTGCACAAATGATAGCTGTTGGGTTATTACCATTAGCTTTTGCCAAGTAGTTTTTCATTTCGGTATAGCCGCTCATTTCCGTGAAATCAGCTCGGATTAAGTCACTCTCTAAAAACTCTAAACCTTGGTTTGCGACTTCTTTACTAAAACCTTTTAAGCGGGTTTCCCCGTCATATGATGCTTCCGACCCGGCGATAAAACCAATACGTTTATGTCCTTTTTCTTTCAAATGTCTAACTGCAATTGCGGAGCCTTCTTCATTTGGAAGGAGAACATTTTTTATGTATGGATTTATTAATTCGCGGTCAAGTACTACGCACGGTAGTTTTTCACTTGCTAATACTTCTAGCAGTTCGTCTTCCATGTGGTAATTTAATATGATGGCACCATCCACATACCTTTCCACAAGGAGCCTGTGCGTATCTGCGGTTGCACATACGACCAGTTCATACTTATTCTTCATGACTACATCTTGGATGCCTTCGACCATATCATTAAAGAATGGACCAGTAAATCCGCTTAAAAATAAACCGATGATATTCGTTTTTTGCTCTTTTAAATTTTTAGCGAGCCCATTTGGTCGGTAGCCAATTTCCTTTGCTGCTTGAAGTACTTTTTCTTTCGTATCGTTTGTAATAAGTGGACTGTTATTTATGGAATAAGATGCCGTCGAAACACTGACTCCGGCGCGTTTCGCCACATCTTTTAAAGTAACCAAATACCCTCCCCCTTTTAATTGAAACGTTTCAAAAAAATGGCAACACTTTCATTCGAAACGTTTCTATTGGCAGAAGAAAAAAAGAAGCGTCTTTTACTTTTTGCAGTTGAAACGTTTCGATAATATTATAAAACGATGTGTTATCGTTTACAACTATTTATAATATTTTTTTTTAAAATCTTTGCTATCGGTTCACTTTTATTATAATTGGATATATCAGTGATAGATACTGGAATAATCAACCAATTAGTATCATCCAAAAAATGGGGTAATAGTCTAGCCCCCTATAAGGCACTTGTATCAGGAATGTTTTTAAAAGATTTTCCGTTGCTTCACACAGTTCATTAGTAATGCCAAACTGGAGAAATAGAGGAATCGCTCACAATATCTTAATAGAGGCATTATTCTATTGGTCTCGAAAAGGTTGAGTTGGAAATTTTGATGGATAACGACTCCGCTTCAAACCTTTATAAATCAGTAGGATTTCAAGCTATATCAGAAAAAATGCGCTTTTGGAGCGGTCTATAGAAAGAAAAAACGTGAGGCCGTTGATTAACAGCCTCACGTTTTTTAACTCAAACACCATTTGATAGAGTCCGCTACTAGTTTTACTGTTGTCGGGTGTTGCAGAGCTTCCTGAGTATGTGCGGGAGTTAGGCAAAGAACTCTTCCATCGCCATAATGATGGTACCAACCTGCTACGGATTTACCATCCTTTGATTCAGATTGTAGGAATACCTTTGTATTTTCAACATCACAACATCAACAAAGTAATGCTCATCTATGATTTCGAATGACAACTTGGGATCTATGACTTCGTTTTGATTATCAGCACTGTATTTAATATTAGACATCTCAGGGTGATATTGAAAATAGCCTCTAAGCATATTTATGTATGTTTTGACTTCATAAGATGCCAAACCAGAATGCCAAGCAAACCACGCCCCACCATTCTCTACATAATTTGAAATAATGAATGCTTCTTCCTCATCCATCCATATTGCGGTTTGTGGATCTGTAGGATTTATCTTGTTCCCTTTAAATAGAATAACTAAATCCGGCTTCTCCTGAAGTCGGGTAATCAATTCTTTTCCATGAATATACTCTACAGTTACATCCTGATCTAATTGTTTTACTGCAGTGTCTAAAGCATGACGGCACATTGTTTCATCATGATAAAAATCACCTAATGCTGCAAAAACTTTAAAAGTCATACCCGCTCCTCCTATTATGATATTTGCTTAAAACCTTCTTCCTCCAAGTAATTTTCCGCATCGCTTTTCGAACCAAAACTATCAACTAAGTTTAGACCAGCGTAAATATTCCAAAGCATATCTTCATGTATTAATACGAGCGTCTGCCCTTCTTCGTTACTCCAATTATACTCTTGTAGATTTATCACTTCACTACTATCCACGATTTCTTCCGATAAGTATTGAATAGAATCCTTTATCATTTTTCGAAGTTCCTCTTCAGTAGCTTCCCTAATATTGACGAGACCTTTATGATCAGCTTGATATTGAGGCAAATCTCCAACATAGACGAAACCATTTCCATTTGGATGTAGATGATAAACTACAACTGTTTTATCGTATAAACTATCCGCAAAATGATAATTCAACCGCTTCATTGAAACTTCCTTTTTAGAAAGGTGGGGAAATGATTCTATAATTGCTTGTTTCTCTTCAAATGTGAGCATTTTTTGTTTCCTTTCTATTTTTGACTTTATTCTTATTCTATTTTATATAAATTTATTTTCTTAAATACTCGAACGTATGTTCTGATTGTGATAAGATAAAAATAGTAATTGCATAAGCAGGGCGGGCGGGTGGCTACTTCTCCATAAAGGAGGTGATGCCAATGACGATATTCGAATCGATGAGTCTTATGATACAACTTTGTGTTGGAATGATCACATTCCTTACGTTCATAATTACGATGGTCGTCATGATTTCCAAAAAGAAATGACCGTCCCCCTAGACCAAAGGATTGGACGGCCATTCTTGTTCTTTCAAAGGTCAACCGCTCTTCTTGCGGTGTGCAATTGCTTGACCGGGTGGTGGCACACCTGGTCATACCCATATTATGCTTCATTACCTCTATTATACATATGCAAATTCTACAATTCAATGAAAGTCATGTGACTTTAGACATATATCATAATCTATTAAATTAAAATATATCGATTCTGTTCATAGTCATCGCCATTTATCATGCAGAACTTATATTGTATGATAGGAGTAACAAATTTTCCCTATGCGTAAATTTTTTCCTCATAGGAACATTCCAATTTTTTTGCATAGATTATAAAAATAGAAGGCGCATGCCATATGAATCATAAAGGGAGTAAAAAGAATGACAGAAAATGTATTACTTGCATTTGGATTAACACTGTTTGCAGGATTGGCGACAGGAATTGGGAGCCTGTTCGCACTTTTTACATCCACAACGAATACTAAATTTTTATCTTTTTCTTTAGGTTTTTCAGCTGGTGTCATGATTTACGTATCCATGATTGAAATTTTTGTTAAAGCGAAGGATTCTCTTGTTCTCGCTCTAGGGATAGAAAAAGGAAACTGGGCGACTGTTGGAGGATTTTTCGGAGGAATGCTGCTAATAGCTTTAATTGACCAGTTTGTTCCAAAACAAGGAAATCCACACGAACTAAAAAAGGTGGAGGAAATGGACAAACAAGGAAATGGGATTAATGATCATGCATTATTAAAAATGGGAGCATTTACTGCGCTAGCCATTGGAATTCATAATTTCCCAGAAGGAATTGCAACCTTTACAGCAGCATTACAGGACCCCGGCCTAGGAATCGCTATTGCTATTGCCATTGCCATTCATAATATTCCAGAGGGAATTGCCGTTGCAGTACCAGTATATTTTGCAACTGGGAGTCGTAAAAGAGCCTTTAAATTATCCTTTTTATCTGGTTTGTCAGAACCTATCGGCGCAATAATGGCATTCCTTATCTTAATGCCTTTTTTAACAGATGTGATGTTTGGGATAATCTTTTCAGCTGTTGCTGGGATCATGGTATTTATTTCTCTCGATGGCTTATTACCTGCTGCTAAAAAATATGATGAAGCTCATACATCCATTTTTGGATTAGTAAGTGGCATGGTCGTTATGGCTATAAGTTTATTACTTATTATTTGAGAAAGAGGGTTCCCCCTTTCTTTTTTATGTTATGCTTTTAAAAAAATGGGAGAGTGCGAAAATCATGAACACTGGAATGCAAAAAATTGGTCAAATTGGTGTCCCTGTTCAAAACCTTATAAGAGCATTATCGTTTTATAAGGATTCGCTAGAATTACCGTTACTTTTTAACACAGATACAATGGCTTTCTTTGAATGTAATGGAATTAGACTTTTGCTAAGTCTCCCTGAAAAGGAAGAATTCGCCCATCCTAGCTCGGTTATTTATTTCCAGGTTGCAAACATTCATAATACATATGAGAAATTAAAGGCAAAAGGAGTTACTTTTATAGATGAACCCCATCTAATTGCTAAAATGGAAAGCGTTGAAACGTGGATGGCGTTTTTTAAGGATACTGAAGACAATACACATGCGATTATGAGTGAAGTGCAGGTTTGAATTTTGATTAACGATGAAAATTTGTAGTTTTCTCATTTTATTGTTCGCGATGAAACTTTCCATTTCGATTTCATCGCGAACTTTTTTTGAGGTTTCTCAATCCCTACTATTGGGCATCTACTTCTACAGAATTAAGAAAGAAAATTTACTTAGGTGATTCGTTAAATTGTAGAACGCCCCATAGATTACCTTCGGGATCATAAAATTTAAGTACCCAAGCAAAACCGTCATCCTGATACAGTTGGATTTTGGTATCAACTTTTGTCAACCGTTCATGAAGTTCATGAATCTCTGATGTTCGGAATAACAGGACTGGAAAATCTATCCCATTTACTAAATAATGTGCATAAGTTGAATCGTCATTTGTTTGCCATAACATCAGGCATGGTCCTTCCGGCAAGTCTAGGAATGCAATTCGCTCGCCATCGCGGCTACTTAATCGGAACCCCAATTGTTCGGTATACCATTGTATTGCCCGGCCCATCTGACGAACTGGAATTTGCACATGTTCAAGCGACGTTAGCATGATCAACTCTCCTTTATTGTTTTCTCACCGTCTTTTTTAAAACTACTAAATTGCAAATTTATTAGAGTCTACGGCACTAATAGCCTTTAGATAGAACTAAAAATTAGCATAGAGTGCATAAAAACTATTTCTTTAGAACGCCCTTTTAGAATTAACCAACTATCTGTTTGCCAATGCTAGGAAAGTCATTGTACAAGTGTCTCACGATATCTCGTAATATTTTTAACCCAGCCACTTCAGCTGCTCTTGCTTCAAGAAGTATTTTAATAGCTTCAGCTTTCAATAGAGGATCAGATGTGTCTGCACTTTCAGGGAACGGGAATAATTGACGCATCCTAACCCAAGCCTGATAGCTCAACATATAAACTTCAGCTGCTTTCATCATCAATCCTTGGAGTGTATTATCTTGAATTGCCATACAATGTGTAATGGCAGATTGAGTAAAAAAAGGAATTAAATATTGTCGTGAAGATGTAATCCATAAGAGGTTATAACTAGTGAAAAACTCATGTGCTGAACCCAGCTCAAAAGCTGAGATCCAGGCATCAATGGCAGCAATTCCGTTTTTGCTCTCGTTTTCTTCTTGTCCCTCATCATCTATGTGAGTAATGGCGATGTCAAGCGCAGTCCTTAAAGTTTTACGATAGCTTGCATCTTCTTCTTCGGTATATCTTGTAACGTTTAAATGTGGAGTCTCTTTCCGCTCTTTAAGTACCAATACAAACATTTCTGGATTAATTGGCTCTCCATTTCGTGTTCGCCTTCCGAATTCATCATAGGAGAGTTCTCCACCATTTTGTGCATTAATATCATGAATATTTAAAATTCTCCGCTCATCATCATACCCATATATCAGTCCGTGTTCATAGTTATCAAGATTCCACCCTACAACAGCGAGACCACGTTGTATACTTTCACGAATCATATCGAGTGCTTTTTCAACAGTATCTTCTTCCCAATCTCCACCATAAATATTAGCCGAAAGCACCTCCATATCGAAACCGAGATTATTCAGTGCAGCTCGAACTAAACTCCCATCTCCAAAAACATCCATCGGTAAAATAGAGGCATTCCCTGCATTAATGAAAAATGCTTGGCCCGTATATGCTAAAGTATCCTGTAAGCTAATCGACTTGTTCGAATACTTTATAGCTCCATCCAAGGCTTGGGCGAACGAGTTATAACAATCATTCCAATTCAATTGTTGGCGCTCAAGCGTATTCCTTAATGGAAATTTACTTGTTTCTTTTATGCTTTTTCTTTTCCTACGAACAACAATAGGTCTCATTTGCGGATCCCCGGAGTACCCATTCTCCGTAAAGAGATTAGAAACTTCATTATTTAAGAGTTCCCGATTATATATTCGAATATCATCAAGCATTCCATGAAACCAAAATCGTTTCTCCTTGGAATTCTTCTTACCGAAAAAAATAGGTTCTTCCAGATTTGGTACAAATCTTCCTATTTGCTCATCCTGCAATTCCCCATTTACATAAAGTTTATGATGAGTTCCGTTATAAATCGCAACCACGTGATACCATACACCTTGCTGAATAGGATGCTTTCCAACTACATCACGCGCCCCCATTCGATGCCATGTAAAAAAATCACCTTTAGTGCTTAGCTGAAATACACGTTGGGAATTGTTCTTTTGACGACCATGATCGTCCTGTGAAATGATGGCATTATTCCATCCTTTTAGGATTGTTTCCTCATCGTATTTCACCCAAACAGACACTGAAAATGCTTCTGGACTTAGTGCTGGTGGGGGGTCTAAAACAATATAATCTCCCTCTCCGGAAAAGGCATAAGCTTGATCTGTTTCCCCAAAACGGTTGGTTGTTAAAGCAGCACCTTCCACCCTGCCATGGTGACCATTTCCACTAGTATCTTCAGCATTCCCGTTAAATAAATATTCACCTACTAACCCTTGTCTTAAGTTACTCAAATACATTCCTCCTCTTTTTAAAAAATGTGATTGAAAACTTTGAAATTTTAAGCGTTTCATATGTTGTTACGGAAATCATATCATTTCCATTTACACATGTACAGAACATATATTCCTATATTTTAAATCTCTTATATTGATGGTACCTCCACAGGAAAAAGCACCATTACGAGTTATCCGTAATGGCGCCAAACCTTAATTATCAAGTTCAATAACAGAATCCCAACCAAGTTGGTCACACATTTTTTCTAATCTACGCATTTCGCGGGTGGCTGAAATTTTGGTACAGCCTAATTCAATTGCTTTCTTTGCTGTCCAACGAAGCAAATAAACCATAGCATCTGCTTGAGCTTCTCTTGTTGCAAAGTCCAAAAGAATGAGTTCATTATCTTTTCTTGCGATTCGTGCATAGCCCCAATATTCATTTGCCATAACCCAACCTACAAACAAATCTCGGTCCTCAGTTAAACCGTTTACTGTAAGTGGTTCTGATAACTGGTTAAGCCATTTATTTTCAGAATCCATCCCAGTAGGAGCTTGGGCAATTCCCCATTCCATAGACTGCTGTGCTAATATTTGAAGTTCTTCTTTATTTTTTACTACTTGCCAAGTCTGGATTGTGTGTGTGATCTTTTCTGGAGTTGGAACATCGATTGAGATCTTCCAAGTTCTCTCTGAAGGCGTCATATCCAAACCAGTCAATATTTCAGATACTTTGACAGGCTTCAAGCCTTTCTCACGGCCCTTGCGAATTAAAGCTTTTAAAGAACCAGGTGTACCTTTCGCTGCATCATTCGCATGAAAAACGACTATTGCGCCGTTTTTGAAAAAAGGTGTTACATTCTCAATAATTTGTTCTGATGTCAACCCCGCCCAATCTCCGGAGTCGTCACCTTCGATATCCACATATCCCAGTTCAGATAGCCAATCCAAGTTTTCCTCTCTAAAGCTTAAATACGGAAACCTCATAAATGTTGGACATGATTTTCCAGTTGCTTCTTGATACGCCAACTCAGTTTGCTTAATTTCTTCTAAAAAGACATCTTTAGGTATTTCAGCCATCCTTCTATGATAATAAGAATGTGGAGCAAGCTCGTGGCCTCTTTCAATGATCATTCTTGCTTTATCAGGATGTCGATCAATCCACTCACCTGTAAAGAAAAAAGTACCGACTGCCCCACATTGCTCTAACGCTTCTAACCAATTTTCCAATGGAACATGATGTGGTCCATCATCGAAAGTAAGAGCAAAATATGGGTCATTCATATTCCCTCTGAAAATTTGACTAACCATCTAAACTACCCCGTTTCTAAAGTTGTAATTGTTAACTTATGCTTTTATTTCTTTATGATAATCAATTTTATAGGATTCAAATTTCTCATAAACCTCATCAGCCACTTCAATTCCTAAATGATCCATCGCTAAAAGAACCGAACCATAAACGGGTTCAATTTCAGGAATGACGAGTGTAATATCTTTATTTTCTTTTTCAATAGTTGTTTTTAGTGAATCTAGTAAATACGGATCTCTTCCTTTTTGGAATACAGAGCCTACTAATACGATAGGAACATTTTCTCCTGCAAAGCCACCTAATCTCTTAATGACGGAGTTGGCTGCAATCCCTAACTCTTTTCCTGTTTCTCTTAAAATTCGAATGGCGACTTCATCGCCTTCGTTAGCAGCTTCATGAAGAACGACGGTCAACCTTGCAGTCACCCGATAAATTTCGCGGTCCAAATAGTCATTTACAAGCTGTTCCATATTTTCAAAACCGAAAAACTCAGGTACTTTTTTCGTTAAAATAGTAGGACCTTCTCGGAATTCCCAAGATCTAACGGCTGCACGAAACGTTTGTTGTGCCATGTCGGCTCCTCCAGCCCCATCGCCATATAGATATCCCATTCCACCTGTTTGAATGATCATTCCATCTTTATTTCTTCCAGCAGCATTCGTTCCCGTTCCGCAGACGAGCACCACGCCGGTATTCGTTTTACTGCCAATTCTAAGACCTTCATACGTGTCACAAACTAAATCCCAAGACTCAAATGGTAAAGTTTCAAGTGCAGGCAATAGGATGGAGAAATCATATGGTCGATCGGCACCAGCTAGCCCAAATTGCGCAAAAGAAATATCGCTATATTGTAGTCCAGCCATCTCTAATGCTTGATCAATCGATTCTTTTATATTTTTTAACGTACTTTCTATGCTGTGACCTTGATGATTTCCTCTTCCAGATAATCCTTCTCCTACCTTGTTTCCATTTTCATCAGTAATCACTGTGTATGTTTTCGTTCCGCCCCCATCAACACCCAATACATAACGCATCGTGTATCTATCCCCTTCTGTTTTTATTTATTTATACTTAGCATTTCAATCACGAACTTCTACAATCAATTCAATTTCAACTGGTGTATGAAAAGGAAGTTCGCTCGTACCAATAGCTGAACGTGCATGCTTGCCATTTTCACCAAATACCTCTACTAATAAATCAGACGCTCCATTCATTACATATGGTTGATCCGCAAATCCAGGAGCACTATTAACGAATCCAAGTAGCTTTACAATTTTCACTACTCGATCCAAATCTCCTAAATGTGCCTTTATTACGGCTAGACAATTGATAATTGTTTGACGAGCCGCTTCCTGACCTTGTTCAGTCGTCAAGTCTGGGCCAAGTTTACCCGTATACATTAATTCTCCATCAATTCGGCAATCCTGCCCGGAGGTATAAACTAAGTTCCCCGTTTGATTACATGGAATGTATGAAAATTTTGGTTCACCCGGAATCGGTAATGTAATCCCTAGTTCTTGTAATTTTTGTTCAATTTTTGACATATAAGAATCCCCTTTCAACTTTTATACTTAATGGTTACAACAACTACTTGAAGGTATGAAAACACCTTCCCTTACGTTCGTATGCACTCCATTTTGCATCGTCATTTTTCCATTCACCCAAACATAACTAATCCCATTCGGGTAGTTTTTGGGATTTTGATACGTTGCCTCGTCTTGGATTGTGTGTGGATCAAACACAACAATATCCGCCGCATAGCCTGGAACAATTAGTCCCCGTTTCCCCAAATTAAAGCGCTTAACAGGAAACGATGTAAGTTTCCGGACAGCTTGTTCCAAGGATAAAACGCGATCTTCTCTAACATATTTCGCAAAAATTCTTGGAAATGAACCATACAGTCTAGGGTGAGGTTTTCCCGTGTCACAATGTAAACTATCGGATGCAATCAAAGAGTTATCCCATTTCACGACTTGTCTAACATCGTCATCTGACATAAGAAAATAAACAATAGAAACGTTCCCATTTTCCTCTAACAATAAATCAAGCATACAGTCAACGGGATGAATTCCTCTCATCTCACTTATTTCTGCAATGTTTTTTCCTTCTAAACTACGATTCTTCTCAGTTTGTACAGAGGAAATCATGACGTTGTTCCAGCCAGTTGAACAGACTAAATTATCCCAGTCATCCTGCTCTCTACTTAATTCATCTTTAATTTTTTCACGAATTGTTTTATCCCTAAAACGGTTAAGTGTTTGTTGAACTCCGCCTTCAAGCACCCACGGAGGAAGTACCGTTAACAGCATAGTTGAACTTGCCGAATATGGATACACATCACAAGTTACATCAAGGCCTCTTTCCCTAGCGTCCGTAATGATTTCCATCGCGTCTTGAACTAATCCCCAATTCCTTTTCCCAGCTGCCTTCAAATGGCTTACATGCAATGGGACACCCGCTTTTTCGGCAATCCAAATCACTTCTTTTATAGAAGGAATTAAGTTATTTCCTTCACCCCTAATATGGGTGGAAAAAAGACCATTATACTTTGGCAGGACTGAACATAATTCTGCAATCTCTTCCTTTGAAGAATAGCTGCCTGGTGCATATAAAAGTCCAATGGATAAGCCAATCGCCCCAGCCTTTAACCCTTCTTCAAGCAGTACCTTCATCCGCTCGATTTCTTCTTTTGTAGCCGCTCTTTTGGCAAAACCCATCACTAAAATCCTTAATGTCCCATGGGCAACATACGTAGTAATATTTTCAGCAGGTCGTGCCTTTCGAATTGTAGCCACGTACTCCTCAACCGTATTCCACGACCACTCAATTCTTGAAGAGCCGATGACGGGTTGAACATATTCTTTAAGCAAATGCTTGTATTCACCAAAAAAAGGAGCAGGAGAAAGTCCACAATTTCCAACTACTTCTGTTGTTACACCTTGCTGCAGCTTAATTTCGCTATTAGGGTAATTTAAAATCATTAAATCTGAATGGCAATGTCCATCGATAAAACCTGGTGAAATCACTTGTCTTTTAGCATCTACTACTTGATAAGATTCTTGGTCTATGGAACCTACCTTTACGATCATTCCATCTTTAATTCCAATATCACCATAAAACCAAGGGTTGCCAGATCCATCCACAACTTTACCGTTCTTAATTAGACAATCGAGCATTATTCACACACCTTATGAGAGTTTTCCACGAGCGTAAACGATTTTTTCTTTGAATTGGTCGTCATCTTTTAGGAAAACCTTGTCATGTAAATTGACTGTGCTACAAATATGGTTTGGAATGACATGGACGATATCCCCAACCTTAAACCTATCCTCTTTGTTAATTTGGATCATGCCATGTTCTTCCGATAATCGTTCGAAAATGGCATGAGGAGCTTCAATTATATGCCCGAATCCTTTTAAAAATAACGGATCACTATTTGGGCCAACATCTGTTGCAAACGTCTTACTACCACCATCAATGATTATTAAGTTGTCTGAAGGACGACTGACAACTGTTGCTCGAATATAGGCTGCACATTCTTCAAGTGAACATGAACCTAATTCTGCCTGCATCCGGTCATAAAAAACGTATGTACCAGGTCGTACTTCTGTAATTCCTTTGACCATCGCTGCATATGGAGCCGTAGGGGTGGATCCAACGCTTATATCTCGTACCTGGATTCCTTCATTTCGCATCCGCTCAGCCAGATCAACCATTAATTGTCCTTCTTCAATACCGGCTTTTTCCAACTCTAATGTTGGTCTTCCATTCATAAAAAATCCTCGATACGTATAAATCCCTTGGAACTCTATATTGTCCATATTTTGCAGTTCGGCAGCGAGCTTAATCGCATCATCATATAGGACACCCGTTCTTCTAAAACCGATATCCACTTCAAGCCTAACTTGAATTACGATTTGATGACGTTTCGCCACCTCTGAAATTATGGTAGCCCCTTCAAGACTATCAACACCAACTATGAGATTGATAGACTTACTCAGATGGGCAACCCTTTCAATTTTTGACTCGGTGACAATCGGATACGCGATAAAAATATCATGAATGCCATGCTGGGCCATCACTTCCGCTTCCCCTACCTTTGCCACTGTGATTCCATTGGCTCCGGAAGCAATTTGCCTTTTAGCAATGTCAGGAATTTTATGAGTCTTTGTATGGGGGCGAAGCGATACACCATTTTTCTTAGCGATTTCGGCCATCTTTTCAATATTTCGTTGCATCTTTACTTCATCAATAATTAAACTTGGAGTATCAAGCATGTGGATCCTCCTATCATTAAAATTTGAAAGCCCTTAAATTTGTTATAACATATTTTGTGAGTATATGGGTAAAAATAATTTTTAAATTTTATATAAAAAGCTTTAATATATAAAAGTGTATTATTTTTTTATGAAAGGATTTTTCTTCACTTTTATAGAAGTATAAAAGGATTGAAAATTTAGTGAGGTGCTCATAATGACAGTAAAATTTGAAAACTACAAGTATACCAGACCTAATATTGACGAATTTGAATTAACTTTTAATGCTGCCCTTGAAAAGTTCAAAAATGCGGTAAATGTGGAAGAACAAAGTGAAGCGATGAATAAAATAAATGAAATCCGTAATGATCTAGGGACGATGTTCAATATTTGTTATGTTAGACACACGATTGATACAAATGATGAATTTTACAAAAATGAAAATGATTATATGGATGAAATTACTCCTATTATAGAAGGTTTCACTTCTAAATACTATGAAGCACTAGTTTCCTCAAAATTTCGTTCTGAACTAGAAAATAAATGGGGAAAACAATTATTTGATTTAGCTGAATGCCAACTTAAAACTTTTTCTCCAGATATTATTCCGCTATTGCAAAAAGAAAACAAGCTTTCCTCTGAGTACACAAAGCTTGTTGCATCCGCAAAAATAATGTTCGAAGGGGAAGAAAGAACTCTTGCAACGATCGACCCATTTATGGAATCGAAAGATCGGGAAATGAGAAAAAAAGCAAGTGATGCTAAATTTGGTTTTTTTGCTGAGCATGAAGAGGAATTCGACCGGATTTACGATGAGTTAGTAAAGGTAAGAACAGAAATCGCGCAAAAACTAGGATATAGTAACTTTGTTGAACTTGCCTATTATCGTATGACCCGTACAGATTATAATGCAGAAATGGTTGCAAAATTCCGTGATCAAGTGAAAGAATACATCGTACCACTAGCATCTAAATTACGTAAACGTCAACAGGAGCGAATCGGTGTTGATCAATTAAAATTCTATGATGAAGGATTTAAATTTGTTTCTGGTAATGCAACTCCTAAGGGTGCACCAGAATGGATTATCAATAATGGTAAGCAAATGTACTCAGAGTTATCGAAGGAGACAGATGAATTCTTCACTTTTATGAATGAAAATCACCTTATGGATTTAGTTGCGAAAAAGGGAAAAGCAAGTGGCGGCTATTGTACATATATTGAAAACTATAATGCGCCATTTATTTTCTCCAATTTTAATGGTACTTCTGGAGATATTGATGTTTTAACACATGAAGCGGGCCATGCATTTCAAGTCTATTCAAGCCGTGATTTTGAAATTCCTGAATATAGCTGGCCAACGTATGAAGCTTGTGAAATCCATTCAATGAGTATGGAATTTTTCACATGGCCGTGGATGGAATTATTCTTTCAAGAGGAAACAAATAAATACAAATTTGCACATCTGAGTGGAGCACTATTATTTTTACCATATGGTGTTGCAGTTGATGAATTTCAGCATTTTGTCTATGAAAACCCTAAAGTAACTCCTGCTGAAAGAAAGCAAGCATGGAAAAAAATTGAAGAAAAATATTTACCACATCGTGATTATGATGGAAACGAATATTTAGAGAATGGTGGAGTTTGGCAACGACAAGGTCATATTTATGAATCACCATTTTATTACATTGATTATACACTTGCGCAAATTTGTGCATTTCAATTTTGGAAAAAATCACAAGAAAATCATGAAGAAGCATGGAAAGATTACATTCACCTATGTAAACAAGGTGGTAGCAAATCCTTTACTGGCTTAGTGAAAGAGGCTAATCTGATTTCACCATTTGAGGATGGTTGCGTAGCATCAGTCATTGATACGATTCAGGCATGGCTAGATCAAGTCGATGATAAAGCACTATAATAATTACAATAACTATTTAATTAGATTGTTTTAATAAAACTCCTAAAGTGAAGTTGAATTAGGGAAACTACTTATGTCCCTATCCTTCTAATTTAGGAGCTTTTCTTATATTTGCTACTCTTCTAATCTATAGTGTGCATTAAACTTTTAAAGTAAGATTTAGTATCCATCCCCAGATTCTTACCTTTATATTCTTGATTTAAACTTAGTTACTTCTTCCTCACTCAAGTCTCTCCACTTCCCGATTGGAAGATTATTCAAACTAATATGCGCTATCCGTACTCGCTTCAGTTTGACTACTTTATAGCCAAAATGAGAGCACATTCTCCTGATTTGGCGGTTGAGACCTTGCGAAAGAGTAATTTTAAAGCTACGATCATTTATTTTTGCAACCTTGCATTTCTTCGTTGTTGTGTAAGCTTTTTTTACTGGATTAAATATCTTAACACCATTTACCATGCCAGTAATAAAATCAGAAGTGATCTCTTTATTAACGGTTACAATATAATCTTTCTCATAATGATTTTCTTCTCGTAAAATTTCGTTCACTATACTTCCATCACTAGTAAGTAAAATGAGGCCTTCTGAGTCTTTATCAAGTCTACCAATGGGAAAAATCCGCTCTGGATGATTGACAAAATCGATAATATTCCCTTCTATATGCTTTTCGGTCGTACAAGTGATTCCTACCGGCTTATTCAAGGCGATATAAACATCTTGTTGTTTCTTTGTTAATAGTTTACCCTCTACTTCTACTTTATCCTCTGGCCCAACTACAAGTCCTAAAACGGCAATTTCACCATTTACCTTTACTTTTTTCTGGGCAATTAATTCATCCGCTTTTCTTCTCGAGCAAAGCCCTGTTGAGCTAATATAGTTATTTAGACGCATATAAGCCCCCTGTTGACATTTTGTAGAAATAATAATAAATGAAAAAACACGCCCATGTCAAAGCGTGTCACTTATTATCTACCAACTTTGCAAAATCCTCAATTGTAGTCGAGTACTTTACGTAAAGCCTCGGTAAAAGATATCGTTCATCTTGTATTCCCTTTTCGATAAAAGGTTCTGGAATGGTTGTCAGTCCAAAGGAGTAGTACTTTTTTGTTTCTGCTAATACTTTGTCGTTGTATAATCCATACGGATAGGATAGTGCGATAACTGGATGGCCCGTAATACGTTGAATTTTTTCTTTCGATACCTTCAATTCATATTCATAATCTTTTATCTTCCTCAAATCCGGATGATTGGCAGTATGAGACTGGATTGAAAATAAACATGAATCTGCCATCCTTTTTAACTCCAACCACGATAAACGATTTGAACGACCGACAAAATCGGATATGACAAAAATGGTCCCCTTCGGTTTAAAATGATTCGTCTCTAGTTTTTTAAAAATAGCAAAGGCATTTAAATTGTTTTTATACCCATCATCAAAAGTAATAAAAATAGGTTTATCAATGTTTTTCGCATCATTCCACTGCTCGAAAGTTAATAAGGTAAAGCCATGGTCCCTCAAATAAATCATTTGCTTCTCGAAATTTGCCGGACTTACATATAAATCTTCAACACCATGGCCTTTAAATTCATCAATGGAATGATATATCAATATAGGAATTTTCCGCTCAGCCGAAACTGTTGAAGGAAGCATCAAAATAAAAATACATAAAAGAACTAACGCAAGCTTCTTCATATGAATTCTTCACTCCTGATGTTATACTTGCGGAATTCGTTCTTCCTGAATATCTTTTCTTTCTTTATTTTGAAAAACAAACTTTGAAAGGGCGATGCCGATTTCATATAAAATGAACAACGGAAACAACACAATTAATTGTGATACAAAATCTGGTGGCGTAATAATAGCAGAAACAACCGCCATGACCACATAGGCATATTTTCTTATGTTTGATAATTGGCTTGGGGTGACGATATCAACGGCTGTTAAAAACATTAGAACGAATGGAACTTCGAATAAGAAACCCATCGGAATGGTTGTCATTAAAAGAAAGGAAAAATAGCTTTGAGTCGTAATCATCATCTCAAAATTGTTAGTGCCTAGTCTCATTAGAAACTGATAAGCAAAGGGAAACACTACGAAGTAACCGAATGAAAGTCCACTTATAAAACTAAGAAGCATAGCTGGAATATATTTAATCGCATTTTTACTTTCCTTCTCTGTCAAAGCTGGCTGGATAAAACGCCAAAGCAAAAAGCCAATAAAAGGGGCAGACATGCCTAAACTTAAGCTGCCTGCAATCCCTGTGTAAAAACGAATAACATCTAATGGCCCGAGCATCGTCAATTTTTGACTTTTTGTAATGACTGGAATCATTTGCTGAATAAAAATAATAAAGATAGCGAAGCAAATGATGAAAAAAAGACCAGAATAAATAATCACTTTCCGTAAATCTCCCAAATGTTCCGTTAACGCTTTTTCTTCATCCATCATGATCCCTCACTTTTTGACTGGATCCGTTGCCTGCTGAATGACTTCTTCTGCTTTTTTCTCCGTTTCATTAGAGCTCATAATTTCATTTGCGGATTTTTTAAACTCGGATAACGTCTTTCCAAAAGCTGCTCCTATCTCCGGAAGCTTTTTAGGACCAAACAAGATTAACGTAATAATTAATATGATAATTAAACCAGGAACTCCTATTGATTGAAAAAACATATATATTCTCCTTTCTTCTACATGAAAGCAAACTTTTTATACGAGTTGTCCACCAGTTTTACTATACTTTTGTATTCCCTCCGCAGCTCTATAGGCGAGCGCCCCCAATGTTCCAGTTGGATTGTAGCCACTATTATGAGGGAAAGAAGATGCGCCAACGACAAACACATTATCAGCGTCCCACATTTGTGAAAAGTTATTCACTGCTGATGTAGCTGGATCTCCTCCCATGACGACTCCACCGACATTATGGGTTGTCTGATACGGAACAATATTGTAATCTTGCAGTGCTCCATAATTCGTAAGCGTATCTGCGCCCATTTCTTTCATCACTTTATCACTTTTAGTATTTAAATAATCGTTTAATTTACGATCTTGCTCCGTAAAGTTATATGTCATCCGCAACAGAGGTACGCCGTACGCATCTTTAAAAGTTGGATCCAAATCAAGAAAGTTGTTGCGATGTGGCATCGAAGCCCCTTGAAACCATGCATCAATCGTTCTTGTATAATATCTAATGGATTTTTGTTTGAATTCTTTTCCCCATAATGGTGTACCAGGGGGAACCGGATTACTTGCGATCGGCCGAAATCCAGATTGACTGACGACAAAAGATCCTCCATGAATGAAATCGACATCGCTATGATCAAAATTGTCGCCATTAAAATCGTCCACCACTTGGCCAAGAGCACCTGCACCCATATATGAATTAAAACGTTCCTTTTCAAAAAATCCTGTTGTCCCTGGATTAAGTTGATAACAATAGTTTTTTCCAATCACTCCTGCCCCTGTTTTCGGGTCATATGGCTTTCCTAGATTTGAAACGAGTAGAAGCTTCGCATTATTCATTACATAACTCGTTATGACAACAACATCTGCTGGCTGTATCACTTCCTCGCCTTTGACGGTGTCAATATACCTCACACCCGTAGCTTTTCCACCTTTATGAAGGATTTCAACGACATTGGCGTGTGTTCGCAATTCAAAATTCCCTGTTTTGGTCGCAGTTGGAATGACCGTTACATTTGGAGAAGATTTTGCTCCATATTCACAGCCAAAGCGCTCACAAAACGCACAATATTGACAGGCATTAAGCTGCTCACCATCAGGGTTTGTATAGGCTTGGGATAAATTTCCGGCTGGTAATGCAAAAGGATGTAAATTTAATTTTTTTGCTGCATCCCTAAACTTATTTGTCATTACTGTATTTTTCAAAGGAGGAGTTGGATAGTCGCTGCTTCTTTTACCTCCTAATGGATTCGGTTCACCAGAAATACCGCATGTTTTTTCAAACTTATCGTAATAAGGCTCGAGTTCATCATACGTAATGCCCCAGTCTTGGATGAAATAGCCGTCTTTAATTTTTTTCGCACCGTACTTATCAATCGTTTTCGTTTTAATTTCAAAATCATATGGTAAAAAGCGAAACGTATGTCCATTCCAATGAACACCTGCCCCACCCACTCCGGAACCTAGTAAAAAAGAACCCAACTGCCTCATCGGCAATGCACGTTGGTCAGGTTTATTCCGAAAAGTGATCGTCTCCTTTGATACATCTTGCATTAAATCATAGCGAATGGCATATCGCAGCTCATCGTGGACCATTGAATAATCGGCTGTATCTCGATTACCCCCACCTCTTTCCAATCCAACAACCTTTAAACCGTTTTTTGTACATTCGGCTGCTATAATCCCACCAGCCCAACCTACTCCGACTGTAACAACATCTGTTTTCGGTAAAGTTTTCGCCACTTTATTCTTCCTTTCTCGATTTACATATAGTGTCATTTGCCATGTGAAGGCATGTGGGCGTGAAGGCTAACTGGCTCAATTTCCAAAAAGTCTGTTGCTTCAATTTTGTCTAAATAGCTCATTTGATTACCTGGAAAGCCCTTCATTTTCCAACCAGCCATATCTCTGTTTCCTCCGTAAAGAGGATCTGCATAGACACCTTCTAAAACACCCATTCGAAACAAAGTAAAAAAGTCGCTAGATGTGACTCCTTCCATCGGAACATCACCTTTTTCAAACGCTGCTAACACTTCATCCTTCTCTTGATCTGTAAGTTCAGTGAATCTTTTATTATATTTTTGCTGGCTGTACGCTTTTATTTTTCCGATTCCCTGAGTAAAAATCTCATTTCTTTTTAAGTGAGATTGGAACCCCTGTGTTTCGATTCCCGGATAGAATGGCCCCATCATATAATCTCGAGCATTATGCCCCCAAGCTCCAGCTAACTGATGATCAATATAATAAGGAACATCCAAATCTATAGCTCCTGGACCTAGGTCATCTGCTGGAAATATTCGTTCTGAGGCTTCAGCGAGAACATTAAAATCTTCAGGATTTGAAAAATACATCATTGCTTGTGTAAATCGTTCTACTTCTCCTTTTTCCGGAGGGGCAGCACCTTGATTTTTATTAGTCGGCCTTAAAACCTGCTGAGTAATCAATCCTCCCAATACTCCCCCACCAATGGCTCCACCCGCAACATAGCTTCCTTTTCGAATAAACTCTCGGCGCGTCATTTGATTATTTCCTTTTTGTTCACTCATTACATAACTCCTTTCTCCAAAGTGTTGAAGTTATTATTTACAAAAGAAGGAATAATACACATAATCAGGATTAAAAAAAGAAAAGTGGTAGCGCCTTACTCGTTGACGTTTTAACAATAGAAACATGCCGAGCGAAAATAGAGTTCTCATGAACGGCAATAAAACCTGATTGAACGGGAATAGAAACCACTTGAACGAGAATAAAACACTGTCCAACGGGAATAGACGCCACTTGAACGGGAATAAAACCCAATCCAACGGCAATAGAAAGCGAATGAACGGCTTTTGAAAAGATGAATAGACAATTCAAAACCAATCATTGGACTGAATGGAGGAATCGGCCTATCATTTATTTAAAAGCAAATGGTGTGTTAATACCCATTGTGGATTTCGTTACCATATTGATAGGAGCGAAAATCAACATACAAATTTAACAACGCCAAAAGTTAACTAAGGAGTGAGAGAATGACTGGCCATCGAAAATTGTTTAATGACATTCCCTTATCTGTTCTTGATTTGGCTCCTATTAAAAAAGGAAGCACTGCGGAACAGTCCTTTAAAAATAGTGTAGAGTTGGCACAGCGTGTAGAAGCTCTTGGATTTAATCGTTATTGGCTAGCGGAGCATCATAATATGCCGGGGATCGCTAGTTCTGCTACTTCCATCCTGATTGGTCACATTGCAGGTGAAACAAAGAGAATTCGAGTGGGGGCAGGCGGCATTATGCTACCTAATCACGCATCACTTGTCGTCGCTGAACAGTTCGGTACACTGGAATCTTTATACCCAGGACGAATTGATCTTGGTTTAGGTCGGGCGCCCGGCAGCGATCAAGGAACTGCATATGCACTTCGACGAACTTTAGGTAGAGGAGCGGAGGAATTTCCGCAGCAAGTAGAGGAATTACAAGCATATTTTGAACTTAATCCTAATGCCCAAGTTCGCGCTATTCCAGGTGAAGGTTTGAATATTCCAATATGGCTCCTAGGTTCCAGCGGTTTTAGCGCACAGCTTGCGGCTCAAAAAGGCTTGCCTTTTTCTTTCGCTAGTCATTTTGCCCCTGATTATGTTTTGCCAGCGTTAAAGATATACCGTGAAAACTTTAAACCTTCGGCTGTTCTTAATAAGCCGTATGCAATGCTTGGCATCAATATCATCGCTGCAGATACGGATGAAAGAGCACTGTGGCTGTCAACCTCACAACAGCAGCAATTTTTAAGCTTAATCAGAAATCGTCCAACGCAATTGCAACCACCCGTTGAAAACATGGAGGATGTCATGTCTCCAATTGAACGTGCACATATTGAAAAAACGCTCGACTCTCGTTCTACCCTTGTCGGTAGCTATGATACAGTGAAACGAAAACTGGAAGCCTTTATCAAAGAAACGGAAGCAGATGAAATTATAATAAACTCACAAATCTATTATCAGGAAGATCGATTACGCTCTTATGAAATCGTCGCAGAAATGATGGATTGAGGTCTTCTTTGTTCTGGAAAAGTTGACATGTAATAAAGCAAAAATATAAAGTGATAAAGAACTTTCCAGAACGGAGGATTATCTTGTGGCAAAAAAGATTTTTTTGATCATCAGTTTAATAGTATTTTTTGGACTTGCTTTTTCATATGATCTTGCATTTTTTAGAAAAATCGATGTCAATACTCTTGAGTTTTTTGAAGGAATAAGAACTACGTTTTTAAATAGATTCTTTTACTTTTTCACGGAATTAGGATCTAAACACTTTATCATCCCACTTTCAGTAGTAGTGTTAATTTATTTAATCCTTAAGAAGAAATATCTGGAATCTACATTTTTAATCTTAGCATTCCTAGGAATGACCGGCTTAAACCACTTATTGAAAGGATGGATTCATCGTGAGCGTCCCTCCCTTAATCCCTTGATTCACGAAAGTGGCTATAGCTTTCCAAGCGGACATGCGATGGGTTCAATCGTAGTATTTGGATTCCTATTTTATTTGTTTCTCTATATATTAAAAATGGGCCAGAAGCTCTATTATGTATGGTTGACTGTCACCATTGCGCTCATCGTTCTTATTTCGATCAGCAGAATGTATTTAGGTGTACATTACCCAACTGACATCATTGCTGGACTTAGTGCGGGATATGCGTATCTATGTCTCATCATTCTTCCTTACCAGCTTACATCTAAAAGAAAAAATAGTTAAAGCAAAGGCCGCTATCTACTCGTGAGATAGCGGCCTTTCAATTAATTCATTTTTCCTTCTATCATTGTCCATATAACATTGTAATTAGAATCTAGCATAACGAGGTCTGCGTCCATTCGTGGAGCAATTACTCCTTTTGTATTCATCCCTAAAATAGTTGCAGGTGTCGTTGCTGCCATATAAACGGCATCATGTAACGGAATTCCACTTTCCACCGTTTTTCCCAATGCTTCATTCATTGTGACAGTGCTGGAAGCGAGTGTTCCATCAGCCAATCGTGCTTCTCCATTAGCCACTGTAACGTTATGTCCCCCAAATTTATACTCTCCATCCCCCATATACATGGCTTGCAACGCATCTGTAATTAAGACAACCCCTTCCGGTCCTTTAATTCGATGCATAAGGCGAACGATGGCTGGATGAAGATGTACGTGATCGACAATAGCTTGAAGGCTTACATGCTCCTCTTCAAAGGCAGCTACAACAAGTCCCGGGTCACGGTGATGAATTGGGCGCATTCCATTAAAGCAGTGAGTGACATGACTCGCCCCCTTCGAAAAGGCTTCCTTTGCTTCTTCGTACGTAGCATCTGAGTGGGCAATAGCAACAATAATTCCCTTATCTTTTAAAAACTCCACCATTTCAATCCCACCCGGTAATTCTGGCGCAATGGTTACCATTTTAACGAGGTCACCCGCTTCAGATAAGATTTCCTTCATCTCATCAATATTGGGATGGCGTAAATACAACTCATTTTGCATTCCTTTTCGCTTTACATTTAAATACGGGCCTTCCAAATGAATACCGGCAATTTTAGCTCCCTTTTCTGTACCGATAACGTTTTTAACATTTCTGATCATGAGCATAAGATCTTCTATTGATGATGAAACAGAGGTTACAAGAAAAGAAGTGCAGCCTGTTAAAGCACATGTTTTGGATACTTCAAGGATGCTTTCTTTTGTTCCGTCCATCATATCGAATCCATTGGCGCCATGAATGTGGACGTCAATCATTCCAGGGATTAATAATTGCCCCTTTGCGTCGATTACTTCGTATTGTTCAGGAATCTTAGAAGTCGTTTCGTGATCCACCTTTTCAATTATTCCATCTTCAATCCATACCACGGCTATATCATTAGATGTTGCAACTCTTGCATTGATAATGACTTTTTTGTTCACCCTATCTCCCCCACTTATAGAGTAAATTTCTCCTTTACTTCTCCCACAATAATTCCAGCATCATTTTTTATGACGGTAGGTCTAATGTTTCGTAAAGATGATATTGTTTCTTTATTGCTATAGCCGATTTGTTCAAGAATGGAAGCTAATACATTTGGCCATACATCTTCAGATCCTGTTAAAACTTTCAAAGCAAAGCCAATTCTTTCTTTCTTCAAACCGAAGCAATATACTCCTTGCGCTCCACCTTTAGCCACAATATTATCGTCTCTAAGTAAAACCGAGCAGACAAAATCTTCCGATGCCACAATATTAGGATGGAGATTCATGACGTTCGTCATTTTTTTGACCGCTTTTTGCATGTTTTCATCCTTGATTAAATCTGGACATGCTAATTTTAAGTAAGTAATGGCCATATTTTTTAATGGGATTGCAAACACAGGCACCCCGCATCCGTCAATTCCCGTTTTTATCTTTGATTGTGGAACTTCTGACAGTTCCGAAAGAATACCTAATATTTTTTGCTGAAGAGGATGAGTTTCTTCCCAATAGCCTTCTACAGGAAAGCCAAGCTCACGACACATCGTCACAAATCCTAAATGTTTTCCAGCACAATTATGGTACAGCCTTCTTTTACTTTTCTGCTCCCTGATCATCGCTTCTTTAGGAGCAGCGTTTAATGGAAGAGAAGCTGGACAAAAAAGTTCTTCCTCTTTTGCAGGAAGTTTCTTTAATAATGATTCCAAAGCAGCAATATGATATGTTTCACCACGTTGTGAAGCTGTGAACAACGCCGCCTCTTCATCTGTTATATTGTATTTTGAAATAATATCTGATAAAAATATCGGGATAGCTTGTATCGGTTTGGCAGCAGAACGAAAATAAACATATTGCTCTTCGTTGCCTACTTGATAAATAGATTGAAGCTGGTCATTGACCCCACAAATAATCCCATTATGAATATTTTCAACTAAACCGTTTCGAGTTTCTTCAATAAGTACTTCATATTGCATCGTAAATTACGTCCTTTCTGTATAGAGACTCAATTGCACTATATCACGAGATTGAAGCGTTTTCCACTTGAATAAATCCAATTTTACAGGGCAAATTATGAACTGCACAGTACCCTTCTGTGTTAATAAGATAAAACAAACGGAGGCTATTCATCCATGAGTAATAATCCTTCCAAATCTAAACAAAATCAATCGAGCCAGCCGAAGCCATTAAGTGGATCCCACAAAGTAAAAAATCAAAGCCATACACGACAGAAGAAAAATAGTAGTCATGATATGTAATTAGACAATCATTAGGCGCCTGCCTATTAACGACTTGCAAATGTTCTATTCCACCAAAGTCGCTCTTTGACTTTGAGTGGAATAGAACATTTGACCTCGAGCCGATGGCTCCTGAAACTGGACAATAATATTTTCCTAATGATGTCTACAATATTTCCACTTAATAATTTCTAAAATAACAACAAAAACCATGATCTAGTTAAGATCATGGTTTAGCTCATTTAATTGACATAAGCTACTTTGCTTTTTTCTTACAGATTTTACTGTAGACAAAGATTGTTCAGTGGAAAGCATTTCATTTTTCTTTTTCAACAATCTTTGAGTTTCTGACTCTTGTTGAAGTTCATAAATTCTTTGCTTAGCTTCCGTTTCTAAGAAGAAAAACATTTTGATACCTCCTATAGGGAGAGCTCGCCAATATTATTTAAATAAGATGATTTTTCATCCTTGGTTTTGTTTCTTTCTGTAATTTCTCCGTCATTTAATCTAAGAAGGTTTTGTAGACTCCCCTTTAATTTTTTATTTGAAACGATGATTTCGCCCATCAAATCAATTGCTACTATTTTTTCTTGTAGCACCTCCGAATCAACGTCCTCATCTAGCGTAAGCTCACCTCTTACAATGAAGTTTGAAGGCTCCTTTAAAGCTAGAAATTGGTCGTTTGACCATTCCTCTTCATTTTCAATTAAGATGAAGGATTTGTCGTACGCTAGTACTTCTGTATCCAAGAGGCTGCATAATTCGTATATGATATCCTCAACGTCCTCGTGACAAATGATAATTGATGATGAATGGATTTTTGAAAAAGCATTCGAAAGAGCTTCTCGGGAAACGTCAGCATCAATCACGATTGGTCTCCTCGTCATGATATTTTTATTTTTAAAACGGCGAATCGACCGACTATTTAAGCGAAGTTGACTCTCAACCAATTCGAAGCCTGCAGGAATGACTTCAGCAGGTGATGTCGCAAGTGAGGCCATTTTTTTATATAAATAAGCTTCTTGTTCTTCATGAATAATAATTTTTCCGTGAACTTCCATATTACTAATTTTTTCATTAAATAAATCCACATTAAGATCAGGGGAAAATGTGAGAAGTCCATTCACGACTAAATATTGCTGACTTTCTAGAGATTGAAGAAATGAATTGGATAGTGTAAACTTTCCATTCTCAATACGAGGTGGTTCTCCTGGATAAGTAGTGACATTAAGCTCACCATCAGCAAAAAGGTTACTTACAGATCCTGAAAGATGTGCTGGACTGTATACTTTCCCATTCAAAATAAAGTGGAATAACTCCTTTTTTATTTGATCTGCTTGCACATTTTTATCAATAATGACAATTCCGTTTATGAACAGCTTTACAGGTTCTTGGATTGACTCTATATAAGCTTGATCAATGTTCAATATTCCATTGAAAAAGGCATATCCATCCCGAATTGATACGGTCTTTCCAATATTCTCAATATTTAAAGCTGATAAAAGATGAGCGTTTTCCTTCTTATAGATAACAAGCCCTACATTATCAATCCCTTCAATTCCTTGAATGCTTTCCTCAGTTGCGTTTGTTAAATTTAATAATCCTATATTTCCAATTCGCTGTTTCATCATTTTCTTTCCTCCATTTCTATTATGTGTCGCAAGCGTTTGATCGCCATATGAAGCTTATACCTTATCGTCGAAGGCGGGAGTCCTAGTTGCTTCCCAATTTCCTTGCTATTTAGTCCTATCCAGTACCGTTTAAAAACAATATCGCTTAATTCTGCTGGAAGATGTGATAATAGCTCTGCTATCTCGATATGATTTCCGGTATATGCTGGAACAGATATATCGAAATCCTCTTCCCATTCTGATAAACGATTTTCTTTTCTTCGTTCATCAATGAGTTTGTTTTTCATGACGCGGTAGAACCAAGCTTTCTGTTTGTATTCTGGTAAGCTAAAAAGTTCGGTTTCTTTCAATGACTTCATTACGGCATCTTGGATAAGGTCGTATGCCTCATGCTCATGCCGAGATATCGATAAAGCAAATCGATGAAGATCAGTTTTTAACTTTTCATATAGATCACTCGCTTCCATATGGCTCACTCATTTCGTCATTTTTTGCTGGAATAATTGCTTTCGTATAGATAACGTTTGGCATCTAAAAAGTGTTGGGAAAAAAATATTTTTATTTTAAAAGTTTAGTAGACACGTTTTCGATTATATCCATAATTATTCATTATTAATTGGCAATAGGCTATAACTAGCATTATGATGGAACTAGATATATTTTTACAGGAGGTACTCATGACGCGTCTTACGGATCATTTAATCGTCATTTCATTTGATTGTCTTTCAGCATTGGATTTTCCCCTACTCGAGGATCTTCCCAACTTTCAGGAACTATTAAATAAAGGATCATATTGTAAACATGTAGAGACTATTTACCCATCTGTGACGTACCCGTGTCACACATCAATCGTGACTGGAAAATTCCCTAATCGACATGGTGTCATTAATAACACCTTTCTTCAGCCCGGAAATCCTTCTCCTGACTGGTATTGGCATCGATTCCATATAAAAGGGACAACTCTTTATGATGAAGCGAAAAAATCTGGCATGAAAACGGCTGCTTTATTATGGCCCGTTACCGCAAAAGCAAATATTGACTACAATATGCCAGAGATTTTTTCCAATCGTCCTTGGCTTAATCAAATTGCTGTTTCATTAGCAAATGGCAGTGTTTTTTACCAAATCGATATGAATAATCGTTTTGGGCATATTCGAAAAGGTCTCAGTCAACCAGAACTCGATGATTTTGTATTAGAGTCTACTGTCCATACAATTGAAACGAAAAAACCAAATTTATTGCTTGTCCATTTCACCGACCTTGATACGCAGCGACATTACCACGGATTTTCCTCTGAGGAAGCGCAGGCTGCCTTACAACGCCACGATATACGGTTAGGTAGAATCTTACATGCACTTAAAGATGCTGGAATTTATGAAAATTCTACAATCGTGGTTCTTGGAGATCACAGTGCTTTAGATGAATCAAAGGCAGTGAAATTAAATGTCCTTTTGAGGGAACAAGGTTTTATTGATGTGAATGAAAAAGGAAAAGTCGCACATTGGAAAGCATATTGTAAAAGTTGCGACGGCTCTGCCTATATATATGTACATGACATTAATGACACGGAAACGAAAACACGTGTAGGTGAACTATTACAAAATCTATCGCAGGATGAAAATAACGGAATAGAGTTCGTCCTAACAGGTGAAGAAGCAGGAAAAAGAGGTGCCGACGAGAAAGCAGCTTACATGATCGAGGCGCGAAGAGGCTTTTATTTCCATGAACAATTAGAAGGAGAGTTTATTGATTCGATCACGAAAGAAGATGTAGAGGAACGAAGGTATACAGTCGCTTCTCATGGTTATTCACCGAAAAAGGAAAATTACGAAACTGTCATCATCGCTGCTGGGAAAGGAATTCAAGAAAAAGTAAATATTCCTTCCATGAACCTAGTGGACGAAGGACCCACTTTCGCAAAATTGCTAGGTCTTGATCTGGGAGATACTGATGGAAAAATCGTAAAGGAAATGTTAATTTTGTAAAAATTCCAACATTCTAATCCGCTATTCTAGTACAATAAGGATATAAAAAAACAAGGGGGGAAATGGGTGAAAAAGTTTTATTCTAAAGAGGAGAATAGTTGGATTCTTTACGACTGGGCGAACTCAGCCTATTCGATTATCATTACGTCCGCGGTGTTCCCTATTTTTTATAAATCAATGGCTAGCTCTGCAGGAGTGAGCGACGTTGATTCAACCGCATATTTAGGTTATACAATCGCAATCGCAACCTTTATTTTGGCAATGCTTAATCCTATTCTAGGAACGATTGCTGATTATCGGGGGCTAAAGAAAAAGTTCTTCACTTTCTTTTTCGTAATGGGAGTAATAGCAACAGCATTACTCGCTTTTATCCCAGGAGAGCAATGGCAGCTATTATTAATATTTTATATGATATCCACTGTTGGTTTTACTGGATCTATTGTGTTCTACGATGCGTTTCTCGTTGATGTCACAACGGAAGAACGAATGAATCGTATATCTGCTCGCGGGTATAGTTTGGGATATATCGGAAGTACCATTCCGTTTATTATCAGTATTGCAATAATTATCCTCTCGCAGAAAGAGATCATTCCAATCTCACCTGGAGTGGCCAGTAAAATTTCCTTCCTTATTACAGCTGTTTGGTGGGGACTCTTCACAATCCCTATGTTTAAAGATGTTCATCAGCGCTATTATATTGAACGCGAACCGAATCCAATCGCAAATAGCTTTAAACGCCTTGGCCAAACCTTTAAAGATATTCGGAAATATCGAACACTGTTTTTATTTTTACTCGCCTATTTCTTCTATATCGATGGGGTCGGAACGATTATTTCTATGGCCACTGCGTATGGCACTGATATGGGGATTAGCTCTACTACTCTCTTGATTATTTTATTTGCAACTCAAGTGGTAGCAGCTCCTTTTGCTATTTTGTATGGGAAGTTTTCAGATAAATTCGGTGCAAAAAAAATGCTGAACGTCGGAATTATTGTTTATATTATCGTTTGTATATATGCCGTATTTATGAAAACAGCTCTTGATTTTTGGATACTTGCAATGTTGGTCGCAACTTCCCAAGGAGGAATTCAAGCATTAAGCCGTTCTTACTTTGCAAGGATGATTCCAAAAGAAAAATCCAATGAATTCTTTGGTTTTTATAATATTATCGGAAAATTTGCTTCCATCATGGGACCTCTTTTACTAGGGGTCACTGCACAAATTACAGGTCACACTTCATACGGTGTATTCAGCCTCGTCATTCTATTTATAATTGGGATTGCAATCCTTGCACGGGTGCCTGAACAACATGGAAATGAAGCGGATCTTGGGAATTCGAAGATCGTATAATTATATAAAAATAGGGACTGGTTTATAGCTAAGTCCCTATTTTTTATGACTGGACTCAAGTTTCTCCCATTTTAGCAATGGCATTTTCCATCAGTGCACGGTGATTCTATCGGTTTACCAGTGTCGTTATAATATTACTGGTCGTTTGGAGAAGTTTACTGGCTGGTATTTCTATTTTACTGGCCGGCATTCCTTTTTTACTGGCCATTCAGAGACGTTTACTAGCCGCCATTCCTATTAGAGCAAATGCTTATGTTCAAATTTTTCGTTTTAATCAAACGTTTGATTAATGCTCTGCTTCCTATTTCAATTTAATCAATCGTTTGATTAACTTTCTGCTCCCCTTTTCAATTTAATCAATCGTTTGATTAGCTCTTTACTCCCTTAGTAATCCACGGCTATACGGGAGTTTCGGAGCGTTATCCGTGAATTGTGCATCTATAGTCGAATGTTTGTTTAACACGATAATTGCTCCTTTTTTTAAATTCAATCAAACGTTTGATTAAGACTATACATACTGCAAAATGATGAGAACGGGCAACATAGCGTATCAATGATATGCTTTTAATAATCAATATTTTGATATAAAGGAGAATGATAGTTAGTGACGACTATTGGATTTATTAGACATGGAATAACCGAATGGAATGTACTTGGCAAAGCACAAGGAATATCGGATATTCCTTTAAATAATACAGGAAAAGAACAGGCACTAGCTTTAGGAAATAGATTGCAGAATAAAGATCGTTGGGACTTTCTTATTTCAAGTGATCTATCTCGAGCGTATGAAACTGCCAAAATTATTAGTGATCTGTTACATTTACCTGTTCATCTAGATAAAAGGATCCGCGAAATTCATTGTGGAAAAATTGAAGGAACGACAGAGGAAGAAAGAATAAATACCTGGGGGGAAAATTGGCGCGAACTAGACCTTGGGATGGAAAAGTATGAAGAGGTTGCTAAAAGAGGAATTGAGTTTTTAGAATATATGACAGCTAAGCATAAAGATAAAAAAGTGTTAATAGTAAGCCATGGAGCCTTAATCGGTTTAACGTTACAACATTTGCTCCCAGAAAAATTTCCTACTACTTATATCGATAATGCGTCCTTTACTATTCTTGAAAAAACGAATAATCGTTGGAAATGTCCATTATATAATTGTACGGCCCATTTTTTGAAAACGGGGGTATGAAAAATTGAATGACCAAAGCCGAAAAAATAAAATAGCTTGGGAATATCGAGCATATGAGTTTTGGACTCAGAGAGATGGATCACCTCAAGAAAAGACAAAAGTTATTTTAAAAGACCCATTAGCAGCATTAAAAAAACATCAACCGTATTTTGAGAAAATCGAGGGAAAGAAGATTGCGAATCTATGTGGTTCCAATGGACGAAAAGCCGTTCCACTAGCTTTATTAGGTGCTGATGTCACTGTGTTTGATATTTCGGAAGAGAACAAGAGATATGCAATGGAATTAGCAGAGCACGCTAATACCTCTATTCAATATATTGTTACTGATATTTATGATATTGATCTAGACAAATTTGGTGGCCACTTTGACATCCTTTATTTAGAAGGAGGGATTTTACACTATTTTTCTGAGATTGATCCATTCATGTATATCCTATTTTCTTTATTAAATGATGAAGGAATTATGGTATTGAGTGATTTTCATCCATTAAGAAAGTTTGTAAACTCTCAAAATCAATCCGGTTACTTTGACACTGAGCTACGTAATGGAGATTTAGCGTATAAACATTTTTTTGAAGAGGATGAACAGCAGGATTTTCCGGATGTTGTAGTTAAGTCGTATACTCTTAGTGAGATCATAAATTCAGTTATTTCATCTAGTTTTACATTGAAAAAATTTGATGAGCATCGCGGCTGGAAAAATGAAAACATTCCATGGGAATTTACGATTTTGGCAGTTAAATAGAAAAAGGACCTAATTGGCCCTTTTAACTATAAATCCTGTCAATCTCTTTAATTTCAGCTTCTGTTAAGCTAACTTCCAATGTTTTAAGATTATTCAATACTTGCTCTGGTCTTTTAGCGCCTGGGATAACTGTGTCAACGGCGTCTCTTGTTAAGTACCAAGCCAATACAATATGAGCTATTTCTACTTCCTTCGCTTCAGCTATTTTTCTAAGCTGGTCCACTTTTTCTAGATTTTTAATAAATTCTTCCCCTTGGAAATGTGGCTTTCTTGCACGGGCATCTGTAATTTGTGAGTTTTTATTAAATTTACCAGTGAGCAGGCCCGAAGCTAGTGGGAAATATGGCACAAACGAAATGTTGTGTTCCAACATATAAGGGAAAAAATCTTTTTCTGCTGATCGATTTAAAAGATTGTATTCCCCTTGATATACATCTACATAACCGTCAACATTCGCTTCTTTTAACTGGTCCAAGGAAAAATTAGACACACCGATAGAGCGAATTTTCCCTTGATCTTTAAGCTCTTTTAAAACGCCGACCGCTTCAGCTTTTGGAGTATCTTCATCGGGAAAATGGATGTAATACAAATCAATATAATCGGTTTGTAGTCTGTTTAAGCTTTCTTCAACAGAACTCCTCAAAAAGCTAGGAGAATTATCAACAACAATATCCTCCCCTTCAAAACGATGTGCACCTTTTGTAGCGATGATAATCTCACTTCGTTTACCCGTTTCTTTTAACACTTCTCCGATGATTTCTTCCGAGCGTCTCGGACCATAAATAAAAGCTGTATCGAGGAAATTCAAGCCATTTTGGATAGCCGTTCTAATAATATCTCTTCCAAGCTCACCATCTAAATCCGGATTTAAGCGTGCTGCCCCTACTGCATTCGTACCAAGACCGATCGGATTCACATACAAATCCGTTTTTCCAAGTCGTACTTTTTGAGCCATATGTATCTACTCCTTTTATTAATAATCTCATATATAAGCGTTTCGACAAAGATACGTAGATTCCTCCCAAGTTACGTGAAATGCTTAAACTTAAGAGGAACCCTCATTATACTGCCTTCTGGGCAGTCCCTGCATTCATTTGGAGCTCATAGTAAAATCCTTTATGCTCCATTAAAGCATCGTGGTTGCCCCGTTCAAAAATTTCTCCGTCTTTAATGACGAATATAATATCGGCTTCACGAATGGTACTGAGTCTGTGTGCGATGACAAAACTTGTACGGCCTGCCATTAATGTTTTCATCGCATCTTGTATTTGTCTTTCAGTCCTCGTATCAATGCTGCTCGTTGCTTCGTCAAGAATTAATATGTCGGGATCCGCCAAAATGGCACGCGCAATCGTAATAAGCTGACGCTGGCCTTGACTTAAATTACCTCCATCTGCAGATAGTTTAGATTGATATCCTTCAGGTAATTTGCGAATAAAACCATCCGCATTCGCCATTTTAGCTACTTTCACCACTTCCTCATCTGTAGCATCCAAACGTCCATAACGGATATTTTCCAGGACTGACCCACTAAATAAAAAGGCATCCTGCAAAACGATTCCTATACGTTTACGTAAACTATTCCGATCCCACATTTTAATATCAGTGCCATCCACCTTAATACTACCCTTTTCTATATCATAAAAACGGGTTAGCAAGTTTACAATCGTTGTTTTCCCGGCACCTGTAGGACCAACAAGTGCTATATTTTGCCCCTTTTCCGCCATGAAAGAAATGTTTTTCAATACTGCCCCATCGTCTTGGGAATAGGCAAACGAAACATTTTCAAACTCAATTGAATGATTGATACGTGAAAGGTCAGGTAATTTTTCGCGAATATCGTCTTCTTCCACTTCATCCATTACTTCAAATATACGCTCTGCCCCTGCAATTGCAGACTGCAATAAATTGAACTGATTTGCAAGCTCGTTAATTGGTCTACTGAATTGCCGAGAATAGTTTAAAAACGCAACCACAATTCCAATTGTTACAATCTCCTTGAGTGCCATGTAACCGCCAATTCCTGCGATGAGCGCAAAGCCTAAGTTATTCACAAAGTTCATGGAAGGTCCCATCACACCAGCAAAAATTTGAGCTTTCTTGGCAACGTTCCGTAAAGCCAAATTCTTTTCGCGAAATTCCTCTAGCGCTTTCTCTTCCCGGCGATACACCTTAATTACCTTTTGCCCAGATACCGTTTCTTCAATAAAACCATTTAATGAACCTAGTTCCTTTTGTTGGCTACTAAAAAATTTCCGAGTGAACTTCGCTACATTTTTTGTTATCAAAATAACGAGCGGAATGATTAGCATGCTTACAATCGTTAACCATACATCCATCACAAGCATAAAAATGACGACCCCCACCAGTGTCAGCACACTATTGATAAACTGTGCCATGCTTTGATTAAGAGTATTCGAAACGGTGTCCATATCATTCGTCGTTCGGCTCATTAATTCTCCGTGAGCTGTTTTATCAAAATAAGGGATTGGTAGTTTCTGCAATTTATCAAATAAATCCCGACGCATTTCTCTAACTGTATTTTGGGACACTGTAGCCATTACATGCATTTGCAACCACGAAAAAGCAGAACTGCCTATATAAACAAATAGTAAAGCCAAGCATAGCCAAAGTAGTCCATTGTAATTATGCGGAATAATATATTTATCAATCGATATCCCAATTAAATATGGACCTGTCAGCATAAGAACAGCACTTATCGCTGTAAAAATAGTTACGGCAATTAAGCCGGATTTTTGCATGCGTAAATAATGCCATAATCTTTTTAACGATTCCTTCGTATTTTTAGCTTTTACAACCGGTCCCCTTGGCATGTGACGACCTGGCCCATGATGAAAACCCGGAGGAGGCCCTGCTGGCTGGCTTCTTTCTTTGGAATTAGGCATGGAGTATTTCCTCCTTTCGCTGCTGGGATGCATAAATTTCTTGGTAGATTGGACTGTTTAAAAGCAATTCCTCATGTTTTCCTTCTGCTGCAATTTCTCCATTCTCTAACACAATAATTCGATCTGCATCTACAACGGATGAGATGCGCTGCGCGATGAAAATACATGTACTATCGCTCCAATTTGATTGCAAAGCTTTTTGGATGGCAATTTCAGTTTTCACATCAACCGCACTCGTACTATCGTCCAATATGAGAACGGCGGGTTTCAATAAAAGTGCACGAGCAATCGAAATTCTTTGCTTTTGCCCTCCCGATAAATTGACCCCACGTTGGCCTAAAACAGTATCATAACCGTTTGGCATTTTGCTAATAAATTCATGGGCCTGCGCCGCTTTTGCCGCCGCTTCCACTTCTTCCATCGAAGCATTTGGTTTTCCAAAACTAATATTTTCATAGATAGTCCCGCTAAATAAAATAGTCTGCTGAAGCACGAGACCGATATGTTTTCTGAGTTCTTCAAATGGAAAATCCAATACATTTTTTCCATCCAATATGACGGAACCACCTGTCGGTTCATAGAGCCCAGGAATTAAATGAATGAGCGACGACTTCCCCGTTCCGGCAGCCCCTAAGATGGCCACTCTTTCACCACGTCTCGCATCAAAACTAATATTCTTCAAAATTAGTTCTTGGTCTTGTTCATAAGCAAAGGAAACATTTCTAAATTCAATGCTGCCCCCTATATTTTTTAATGGTTGAGCTTTTGGAGTCTGTTTTTCCGGCTCAATGTTCAACACTTCATTAACACGATCAGCGGAAGCTTTTGCTCGAGAAATGGACATCATGAGCATCCCAACCATTAAAAGCGAGAACAAAACTTGAGTAACATAGTTAATAAATGCAACTAAATCACCCACAGGCAGATGACCTGCCCATGTTTGCCCAGCGCCAAACCAAAGGATGGCAACGATCGATACATTCATGATCAACATCATGACTGGCATATTTAAAGCCATAATCCGAAATGCTTTTATAGCAAAATCAGTGTACTCCGTATTTTGTTGATTGAATTTTTCACGTTCAAAATCACCGCGAACAAATGCTTTTACTAATCGCACTCCGCGAAGATTTTCCTGCAAAACGTTATTAACTCCATCTAACCTTGCTTGCACTTTTGAAAACATCGGAAACGCATAGCGGACAAGCAAATACAGTGCTGTAAAAAGCAGTGGCATTGACACAACTAACACTAATGCCAGCTTCGGACTAATGATAATCACCATTACGGTGCTTCCGATTATTAACAATGGAGCACGAACAAATATCTTTAAAAGCATTTCGACAAACAACTGAAGCTGAGTAACGTCGTTTGTAAGCCTAGTAACGAGCTGTCCCCCAGAAAAACGATCTAACTGCTTAAACGTAAAGGTCTGGACACGTTTATATAAATCCTCACGTAAATCTGCTGCAAAATGAACGGATGCAAAGCTTGCAAAAACCGTACATCCGACACCACCTATTACCCCTATAAAGGCGATCAGCAGCATCCAAGCCCCCGTTGACTTCACTAGGGAAAGATTTCCCGTCATGATTCCTTCGTCAATAATCGTTGCCATCAGCCTCGGCTGAAGTAAATCCATACACACTTCAAGCACCATTAAAAGGGGTGCAAGTAATACGAAAAGCCAATGTGGCTTTAAATAAGGGCTTAACTTTCTCACATTTATTTCCCTCCAATTACTTTTTATTTATATAGCGAACCTAAGTATTTATGAGCTTTACTTCTTATCTTCAAATGTCGAAGAAAGATTTGCCTTAAATCTTTCCAAAAGTTCAACGACCATTTGCTGCTCTTCTTTACTAAATTTTGAAAAAGGATCAGAAAGTAATTCAACCCCAGCGCTAGTTATCGTTTCTAAATGGTTTTTTCCTGAATCGCTCAACATGACGATTTTCGTACGTCCATCTTGTGGATCTGTCGTCCTTTGTACAAGACCTGCAAGCTCCATTCGATCAATCATTTGTGACATGGAACTCGAGCGGACTTCTAATTTTTCTGCTAATTCTCCGATTGTGCACGGCTTTTTCCAAAGGTGACGCAATATAAACCATTGAGTCTTTGTTATTCCTTGTGGGGATGCTTGATCACGGACATTTCTCTTTAACATTCTTCCCACATATTGAACTGCATCTATAAATCGTTCTAAATTTTCAGTCTCTTTCATTTGTATTCACCTCATTTGAAAAAGATTATATAGCTATCCTACATAAAATGCAAGCGCATTCACCAATAAAAAAGTGCCCGTTTCCTAAGAAATCAAGGCACTCCATATATTAAAACACATTTTGTATTAAATAAATAACCAACGGACCCATTAATACGATAAAAATCGCAGGGAAAATAAAGAGCATCATCGGAAAAACCATTTTTACAGGTGCCTTCATCGCTTGCTCTCGCGCTAGTTGTGTTCGTTGTTCCCTGATTCTTTCCGTTAATGTGCGCAGGACCTTCGCCATCCCTACACCTAACATATCAGCCTGAATCAAGGAAGTAATCACACCTTGAAACTGATGAACAGGAACGCGGGCTCTTAAATCCGAGAAAGCTTCTCTTCTCGATTTTCCAAGTTTCATATCTTCTAATGTTTGCAAAAATTCTTCGGAAAGCGGCCCCTTCATCTGATTACACACTTTTAAAAGGGAGGCATCCAGTCCCATTCCAGCTTCAATGGATAAATTGACCATATCAAAGAAATCAGGCATCTTCTTTTGAATCTCGAGTCTTCGCTTTTTGATGATTACACTTAAATAAAAGGCAGGATAATACATGCCAAGAGCTGCTACAATCCCAGCTAATAACGTACTGGAAAACGGGTTTGCATCTGATTTATTTAGCAGTAAGTAAAAAATAAAGAATAAAGCTCCTCCAATGATGAGCTGCAAAAATCGGAAATCGATTGGTGATAGTTTAAGGGGATAACCCGCTTCTCTTAACTTTTTTTCCAAGTCTTTTTTACTTGAAGTGGTCGTTTTCTGATCAAGAAACTTTTTTATTTGATCACTAACCGTTTTCAAAAATAAAAATTTCGGTTGATTTTGCTTTCTTTGTTTTGTTTCTTCCTTTTCTTTCTTCGTATCAATGTTGAAATAGTGAGAGATTCTTTTTGAGATAATGATTTCTTTTTTATATAAAAGACTCAGAATCCCTCCAACGAATAAAGTGAAAAATAGAGCACTAAATAGGAGAAAATATATCGTAATCACATTTTACACCTCAATGTGTACAATCTTTTTTATAAATAGCCAACCTAGCAAAATATTTAGACACCCAACAACAACCATCGCCCAACCTAAAGGATGTGAAAATAACATTTGAAAGTATTCAGGATTAACAAGTTTAATATAAAGAGCTAAGGCGATAGGCAAGATGGTAATAACAACTGCCGACATTCTTCCTTGAGCCGTTAATGTTTTTACCTCGTCCTTTACTCTTGTACGATCAATGATCGTTTCCTGCATCGTTTCCATTAAATAGGCCAAATTTCCACCACTCTGCCGCTGAATAAGCAATGTATTTAAGACTAGATCCAGTTCTTTATCCGGAAGTCTTTCTAATAAACTCTCAAAAGCATCTTCGATAGGGATTCCATAATTAATATCCTGCAATGCTTTTGTAAATTCCGGACCAAGCGGATCCTCGATTTCACTTGCGACCATCTTCATCGCTTGCATAAAGCTAAATCCCGCCCGTAATGCATTTGCCATTGTGCCTAAGGCAGATCCAAGCTGTTCCGAACATTTCTGCAGGCGTTTTTTTCGTTTGTTTTTTATATACATAGTAGGCAAGTAAAAGCCAATAATCCCGCAAACTAAAATGACTAGCATATGAAAATCGCGGACGTAACCAAAAAACATACATAATAACGATACAAGAAACCTGCCAATAATTAATTCTCCAGGGGACAGCTTCACTCCGGATTGTATAAGGAGATGTTCTTGTTTGGAAAGATTAAAAACAGACTCGATTCCTTTCGCCGCAGTCTTAATGAAGGAATTCTTTTTACGTCTAGGAGTCTCTTTTTTCTTTTCCATCTCAGCTTGGTTTAGCATGAAAACATATTTTTTTAATCTTTTTTCATATTTTCCTTTTTCAAAAATAAGAGAAAGCACTAATTTAAAGACGACTGTACAAATAATGAACGAGAGAGCAATAATAAGCGGAAGTGAATCTTTCATTTACCACTCCTCCTTAAACAGAGGACGTATTTGATTTCCAGCTAATTCAAGTTGCTCCACACAATGAGGAATAATTCCTGTTGAAACAAATTTTCCACTAACCTTCCCAGTGTGCGGATTTTGCTGTTCACTATATACAAAAATATCTTGGAGCGTAATGATGTCTCCCTCTAGTCCTTGGACCTCTGTTATTTTTGTAATTTTCCTTGTTCCATCTTTTAATCGTGATTGTTGAACGATAAGATTTAGCGCACCAGAAATTTGTTCACGAATCGCTCGTACAGGTAAATCAAACCCGGACATCAACACCATCGTTTCAAGTCTTGCAAGCATATCCCTAGGAGAGTTCGCGTGGCCTGTTCCAAGGCTTCCATCATGACCAGTATTCATCGCTTGTAGCATATCAAGCGCTTCTGCACTTCTAACTTCCCCGACGATAATACGATCTGGTCGCATCCGGAGTGAATTTCGCACAAGATCACGGATTGTAATCTCTCCTTGACCTTCAATATTTTGAGGACGGGATTCTAGTGATACAACATGATCCTGAGAAAGGTTCAATTCCGCAGCATCCTCAATCGTTACAATTCGTTCATTTTTTGGAATGAATGACGACAGGACATTTAACGTACTCGTCTTCCCCGATCCAGTTCCTCCACTTATAAATATATTTAACTTTGATTCTACTGCTGCTTTTAAAAAGTTCGCCATATTTTCACTTAAAGTGCCCATTCGCAATAAGTCATATATCGTAAAAGGCGTATCCGAAAATTTCCGGATTGTAACTGTAGGTCCATTCAAAGCTAGTGGCGGTATAATAGCATTGACACGGGACCCGTCAGGTAACCTCGCATCGACCATCGGAACACTTTCATCAATTCGCCTTCCAAGCGGAGAAACAATCTTTTCGATTACTCGCAATACATGCATATTATCACGAAAATGAATCGCTGTTTTTTCAATTTTCCCGTTTACTTCTATATAAACATCGTTTGGTCCGTTGACCATCACTTCCGTAACTCTTGGATCAGCCAAAAGAGGTGAAATCGGACCAAAACCAGTCAACTCATGAGAAATATCGCTCATTAATTGCTTTTTTTCTTCAAATGTGAGCTGTTCTCCTTCTATTTCTAAAAAATCATTTACGAGCGTTTCAATTAAAAGATCCATGTCCTTATCTTGGTTTTCAGGCTTTTTTATTTCATCAACGAGATGATTGTGGAGCTTCACCTCTAAATCCGTTAACTTTGAAAAGGACCTTGTTTTAATAAAACTTTCCTTTCGTTCTTTAAACTCTTGAGTGGGACCTCCCAATCTTGTCAGTAAAGACATTATGCATGCCCCCCAGCTTGGACTAGTTTTCTTGCCTTTTGCTTTTTCGCTCCAATCCGTACTTCTGGTTTTACTAAAGAATCAGCTACTTTACGAAAGTTCTTTGCTAGTTTTGATCTTGGGTATAAGTAAAAGAGTGGTTGTCCTTCGTTGATGGAAGCAATCACTTTTTTCTCCATAGTAGGGAGAGCAACGAATATTTTTTTGCCGACGACTTTTTCAACTGTCGCTGACGTGATTCCCTTCACTTTCATTTGTCTGTTTAATATTAGCTTCGTCCGCTCCGCTAATTGAAGTGATTCTAATGTTTCGATAAGCATTTTACTATTTTTGAGCGTTGGTAAATCGAAATACGTCATCACAAGAATTTCATCTGAATTTTCCAATGCGACAATCACATTTTCATCCATATGGCACGACACATCGATAATAACGATATCATATTGTTTTTTTAATGCATGAATCGCCTTTCTAACATGGTTGCCTGTAATGACTTCCGCAAACTCTGGACGCTGGGGGGCTGCCAAAATAGAAATTCCATTTTTAAACGGCGTCATGAAGTTATCAATTTGTAGTCCTTCCAGATCTTCTTTTATCCAGTCATAGATTGTCAGTTTTGGCTTCACATCCATAAACATGGCGATATCCCCGAATTGAAGGTCTAAATCAATCACCGCCACTTTTTCTAATTTCTTACTGAAAGAAGCAGCCAAATTTACCGCGACCGTCGTTTTTCCAACTCCCCCCTTGGTACTGGCAACCGTAATAACCTTTGCATTTTTTTCATCTCTAGTTAGAGCAAACGGACGGTTAAACTCTCTATTTGAAATAGCAAGCTGAATATCTTCTTTGATTTTCGCTAAAGAGGAGGTAAGAAAAATAACATCCGCTGCCCCCGCTCTCAACACTTGCTTCATATCAGGATCACGTTCTGACTGAAACACTAATAACACCGCCGATTGCGGGAATCGTTGAGTAACCTTTCGGCACAATGCATAAACATCGTAATGATCTGAGGGAGGTAACACTACAATCCCATTGTCTGTAGATTTCAGTAGGTCAAATAACTTGTATTCATTGGTAGCCCATCCGACTTCGCAACCAAGACTGAAGGAAACCTCTTCTAGCTTTGAGATTACTTCATCATTTTCTGCCATCGAAAAAATCTTCACCATTATCTAAACACCCCTTCGTGTAAATCATCTGCATGGATATGTGTATGTTCAGGTTCAAGCTTGTCATCGCCTTCATTTCTAAGCATTAAATACAAATCATTTTTGGTGGCAAACCCTAGAGCTAGTCCTTCTCTAGGTGTGACTTCAATCGTTACCATTTGATATCTTTTCCTTGTTTCTTCGTCATCCACAGCATGTCCAATCGCCAGTATCTTTACATTTTGTAAAAGAAGAGTCGCCGCATCATGTTGCTTGTCTTTATATTCTTCCGGCACTGTCATTATGGATACAATATCAACAAAAGAGCCTGGGGTAATAAAACCGGCTACCCCTTGGGGATCATTGACTGCGATACTTATTGCTCGATTGCCTTTTGAAAACGGAAGCATTTCATTTCCTTTAGGTTCCTCTACATCTACCTTCTCGGCAACTTTTTCTTCATTCTCTTTATCCTTCGCACCCGCAACTTCTGTAGGCGCTGGTTGTGCAGACTTCTTTGGTTCTCCACTCACCATCATAAACATCATCAAAGTGGCCAGTATACCGAAAACCATTGCAAACAGCCAAATTTTCTTTGTATTCATGTGTTCACCTGCTTTCTATTTCATTTCTAATTCACTAGCTTTACAGTAAAAATTCCGTAGTTTTCACCTTCACTAAATTCACCTGATCCAACCGTAGGGATAAATCGGCCTATTACCGACTTATTGTTTCCGTTTGGATTCACACTTTCAATCCAAAAGGAAGCAAATCCAACAATCTTAACCATTGATTTCCCGTTTGCCCCTTGGAAAGTTTCAACAATTGGAACTGTCACAACTCGACTGCATGTCTGATCGGCCGTAGTATACGATGAGCAATGTGGTTTAGTGTTATCTTGTCCGATTCGATATTCAAAGGCAGACTTTACATTTCCCCAAGATAGACCCGTTTTCGTATATTCAAATTCTTCATTTATTTCTCGGTTTGCTCCATGCATAATCCCTTCTTTTAAATCAGATCCACCGGGACCATTAATAGCCAAAAAACCAAAGTTTCCGTTAACAGAAGCATTGTTTGGATTCCCAGCTTGGAAGTGCATGGTATACGAATCTCCCGGATTATACACTACATCCTCCATAGCAACTGGAATAATTCCCTCTCCTTTTATTAACGTTTCAAGAGTTTCAGCTCGCGCATATGCGCCCACATCGCTATCACTAAATCCTAGTACTCTAGCAAATGTTAACTGTTTATTGACCGTCTTTTTTATTTCAATGAAGTTAGCTCCCGTATCAACTTCATCGGTTGTCACAGTAAACCCATTTTGGTTAGCTATATTAATAGCTACATTTTCAGCCTCACTTTCAGAAACTTTTAACCTTTGTGCACCAGCTAGGACAGCTGCATCAAGCGCTTTTTGAAGACGGCTTTTTTCAAAATAAAGATTTCCAACATCGACGACAAACGCAGTAAAGCCAATGAGCATGAACATTCCTAGTGCAACGAGGATCATTGAAACCCCGCTTTGTTCTCTTAAAATTCTTGCAATCATTTGAGCTAACCTTTTCATTACTCCACCCTCATGACCGTTTTATTTTCCACATCAATGCTTTTAACCGTTTGACCTAGGATTGGTGTTATTAAATCAACGGTATAGGTCAATGTAATTGTCACATCATTTCCGCTTGTTCGATTAGCCTTGCCAGCAGGAGAAATCGTGATCCCTACTCCATCTCCAAGACTTGTCGTAGCACTTTCAGTCTTGCTTTTTATTTCACCATCTTCTTTTCCAATTGCTGCATCCCTTGCGGCTTCTCTTCCCGCATGATCAAGTGTTAAGTAGGCATGAAAGACCCTTCCAAAATCTACGATTCCAAAAAGTAGCATAATTAATATTGGGAGAATTAATGCCGTTTCTACCAATGACTGACCTTTTTGAGATTTCATACGTAAATCTCCTTTAATAATGTTAAGAAAGAACCGATGGCGATTGGGATTGCGTAAGGGATGGAAAGCGACTTTGTATCACTACTAAATTGAAGTGATCCCTTTGTACTTTTCAGGAAAAGAACCGAGAACATCATAGATTTGAGAGTAAAACCGAGCTGCTTCCTTTTTAGCAAAATAAAAATAGATATAAGTCCTCCGATGATTCCTGCAAATAAACCTGTATAAAGAACAAACATCGTTCCTTTCAAAGCACCGATTGCGGCAAGCAACTTTACATCACCGGCACCGATTCCTCCCATTAAAAATGGGATGATTAACAACCCTAAACCTACTAAGAACCCTAAACCACTGAATGACAAACCTTGGAAACCAGATGTAAAAATATGATAGATGAGAGCAATTAGAATGGCTGGCAAAGTGACAATGTTTAATATTTTTCGGCTGCGAAGATCTGTAATGATGCAAATGGTGAGGATAAGAATAAGTGCAATATTAGACATAGGAATTCTCCTTTACTATAAAAATGAGCCCCGCCGGAGCAGGGCTGCTTGCTTATTAGTTTTGTTTATTAAACACCTTGTAAAGTAGTTGCGATTAATTCAAATATCCTGTCAAGTTCAGGCGCAATAAGCATTAATGTTCCAATAACCGCAATCGCAATCAGGCCAACCAACAACCCATACTCTGTCAATGCTTGTCCTTCTTCTTCCTTGAAAAGTCTCATTACTTGTTTCATCATTGTTTACTTCCCCCTATAAAATAGTTTTTTTGGTTTTGTTCTGTATCAAGAACTTAATTGTAGTATATAGTGAACGGAGGTGTTTGAAAATAGTCATTATCGCCCATTCGTTCTATATAATGAACTTTTATCTTTAATTTACTCTATTTATCTCACTTTTTCTCACTATTTCATTTTTTATAAAGAACTTTTCGTTCTGTATAATGAATAATATAAACAGATCTTAAGGAGTGATATTTATGCTAGGGAAAGAAATTCATTTGCCATTAACGATTCATAGAGCGGATACATCGTGGAAACGTTTGAAAGGATTATTATTTTATAAAGAACCAATAAAGGAGGAAGGGCTTCTTATTACGCCGTGCAATTCGATTCATATGTTTTTTATGAGATTTGCCATTGATGTCGTTTTTCTGGATCAAGCGAACAAAGTTGTGAAAGTCGTTTCTGGTTTGCAACCGTGGAAAATGGTCCCACCTGTTCGCAATGCGTATGCTACATTAGAGCTACCTACTGGGACGATTACACATCAGCATATTTCTGTTGGAGATACGATTTCTTTATAAAAATGACAAAAGCGAATGTTGGCTACCTTTCAACATCCGCTTTTTGTTATATTAGCTTTCCGATTTTTCCTTATGCTTGTAATGCGAAACTACTTTTCCATCACCAATTCGAACCCAGCTATCAAACTCGCGTTTTCCTTCATATAATTGGATGACCCGTCCTCCACGCTCCAGTCCACCATACACGTTATATCCAACTGAACGACCGTAGCATAAGGAGATTCCATAAAGCTCGCCGCAAAAATCGTTATCATGGTCATGCCCGACAAACGTCCCCATAACATCTCCCGACTCGAGCATGGCGGTAAATAGTCCACTATTTATTTTTGGAGAGCAGATCATCTCATTTTTAATCCCTGACATTTTCCCATATTGAAAAACATCATTGTATTCAGGTAAAGGAATATGGAAAAAGGCCAATGCTGGAAGTGGATTGCCGTCTATCCTAGCATACTTCTTAGATTCGTCTACATACCAATTGACTTGATCATGGTGTATCCACTCATATCCACCTATATGTGCAGGTGCATAAGCACCAGAGTCAATAAAATATAAAACAGATTCTACTACATCATTTTTCGACGATTGAATAGGTAAAGAGTAATTACCCACACCATGAATATGAGCTGGACCTGCCTGTGCCAGCGAATTTGCATAATCCTCCTGAATCTTAAATAATTCTTCGCGAGTGATATTTGCTTCAGAGTCATGATTCCCATACACAATTGCAAACGGAATATTCCACTTATCAATATGATCTAGCACTCTTCGATATGATTTTCCAGGCTGATCAACACCTTCACTCCAAATTAGATCACCAGTAATAGCAATTAAATCAGGGATTTCTGCTTCAATGACTTTATCAATTGTTTGAAAGGTTTTAATATCTTCTTCTTTTTCTACATCTCCACCAATATGTAAATCTGTGAACTGAAGAATTTTAAATGTACCATCTTCCCGAAATCTTAATTGTTCTCCCATTGTTCTTCCCCCTTATAAACCTATTTCTTGCATTGAGGTACTCTGCACTTTTTGCTTCCGTATTTCTTTTAACCAAAAGAGAAAAGCTATAAATAATAGCAAACTCGTAAACCCATATAGCCATGGTAAACCGACAAAATCTAAAACAATAAAACTCAATAAAGGTCCTACTGCTGCTCCAAGGTCGGCAAATAAAGTATAATTGGTCATCGTTTTAATGGATAGCGGACCTTTAGCCAAGTCAGCAGCCAAAGAATCACTCATTGTAATTAATAAAGTACAAATAATCTGGAAAGCTAAAATCATAGCAAGTAATAACGCATAATTTACCGCAAACGGAATAACCGCTAGAAACAAGGCCCCTCCCAAAAAAGCTATGGTTAAAAGTGGAACTCTTCCAAATTTAAGATCTGACCACCTGCCAATTGCTGGAGCTAAAAATGGATCGATGCCCATTTTAACCGATTGGACTACTCCTGTAATCGCTGCTGCTCCGATGGACATTCCCCATATCAAAACAGTCCCATCCAAATGAAACTCAATCACTTTACTAATCGTAGTGAAAAAGACTCCATACACAACGAAAGCAACGAATAACCCATTGAACAACACTTTTCTATGGAGAGCGCTTCCTAAAGTAGAACCCGTTTGCTTCTCCACTGAATGTTCCGCGTTCGGTACATTGGGAATAAACTTAATTGCCAGCGGTATTGTTAAAACTGCTAAAATGGCAAACCCGGTTGTAATGGAAGAAATGCCAACCAAATCGCTTAATAATCCGCCAATTAACATACCAAACAAAGTACCTAATCCCCATAGCCCATTATATAAGCCGATTAACTGTCCTCTCGTTTTTCCATCACTACTTGCAATAACGGTTAAATATCCCCCAAGGCGTAAAAAAGACCACGCAACGCCCCATAGAATTCTTACTAATAAAAGCAGCCAAAAACCTTTTAATACTCCATATGAATAGGTTGAAAACGATGCCAAAACAATCGCGAACAAAACCCCTGTTCGTTTACTTATTTTATGATAACACCAGCCAACAATAGAATTGATTGGTATTCTAACAAAACGATTTATTGAAAGTAGAACCCCTACCTGCCACAATGAATCTAGTCCAAAAAATTTCCAATAGATTGGAAGGACAATAAATAACATTTCATTTCCCAATAAACAGATGGCAGTAATTAAGGCAATAGTTATAACTGGCCTTTTTTTAAAAGTGTATTCTTGCATATAAGCAATCCCTTCCCTTTAATAATAAAATCCGAATCGTAACATTATGAGCTCCAATTAATGGGGACTAGAATTGCTTTTATATAACACATAAAACAATATACAATACATCGTCTGTTTTTTCCTACACTTTTTTACTTTTCTAGATTTTAGGATATTAGACTTAAGACAAATGGCATAGTTATGCCCTTTTAGGATGAAAAACAAAAATATTATATTAAAAAACTATATGAATATGTTACTATTTGTCGAATAATGGTAAAATTAAACAATAACGATTAAGGGGAAGATCCTTTGTTACATAAATTGAACATCATGAAACTTGTGAAAAAATGGTCGATCTATCTACTAGTTACATTGGTGCCGTCAATTATTATTAGTTGCATACTCGCGAACCAAAATATAGAAAATCTAAAAACTAAATATCAAAGCAAAGCTGACCAATGTGCAAAAATTCATGCGAGTAATTTAAATAATTTTATTGGAGAAACCATTGGAAGATTAGAAATGCTAGCCACTTTGATCAACACTCAGCATGATGACTTAGACAATATTTATGAAATTTTAAAAGAAACACACGAGCAGGACGATCGTTTTTCAGGTCTTTATTTAGTTGATCCTAAAGGGGATTTCATTGTGAGTTCAAACCCTTTAACTCATTATGTCAACGTAAGCGATCGTAGTTATTTTCAAGAATCAATTAAAACAGGAAAAACAACTTTTTCACAATCACATATAGGACGTGTAACAAAGCTGGAAATTATTACAGCAGCCACTCCTATCAGTCCAGATGCCATTACAAAAGGTGTTCTGCTCGTCAGCATTAGACTAGATGAAGTGGAACAATCAATCAAGAACATAATAAAAGATGAAATTATCATTGTAAAAAATGAAGATGGGAAGACGGAAATCGAAACAAATACCCCTATCCCAACTGAACAATATATTGAGGCCAGTACGGAGATTACACAACTTCCATGGACACTTACTGCAAAAGTGATAAATGAGGAAAATGACTCATTTTTTAATATCTTTTTTTATTACTTTGTATTAGTAATGTTTATCGTAAATTTAGTATTTTTAGTAGTTCATTATTTTCTATTGCACAAAAAAGGAAAAAAAGAGAGAGCACAAATTGAACATCATAAAATTGAATTACTTGGTAAACTTGCTGCTAGTACAGCTCATGAAATCCGAAATCCGTTGACTGGAATAAAAGGACTTATTTCATTATTAAGTGAAGAAAACCATGATCAAAAAGCACAATTTTATTACGGGGTTATCCAAAACGAAATCACCCGAATTAATGCCATTGTTAGTGAATTACTTTTACTTGGTCGGCCAACGGCATATACATTTGAAGTTTGCGATACGAACAACATCGTACAAGAAATTGCACCTATTATCCAATCAGAAGCCAATTACATGAATGTGGAATTAGTCATAAAATATTCTAAACACAAATTGCCTATATCATGTGTAAAAGATCAAATTAAACAAGTGTTGCTCAATCTTACTAAGAATTCTTTACATGCAATTGTAGAGGATGGGAAATTATCAATTGTATTGGAAAAAGTTCAAGATGAGTGTGTTATTCACGTGACCGACGATGGAAAAGGAATTCCTCGGGACAAACTTGATCAAGTATTTAATCCTTTCTTTACAATGAAGGAAGAAGGCTCCGGGTTAGGATTAACAGTTTGTAAAAGGATCATAGATTCTCATAACGGAACCATCACGATTCAAAGTGTTCAAAATAAAGGGACGCAAGTAGAAATACGCATCCCGCTCCACGAGTCCGAAAAATAAGGAGATGGAATCATCCTCTCCTTATTTTTACATTTGTTTTTGAAAAATAAAAATAACCTCATCCGGATTATATTTCATACGCAATTGTTCTTGAACTTTTTTACCTGTTTCATAATCATCTATTTTTACTCTTTCGTACTCCTCATGATTCGAATTTTTTGCCACCAGTTCGGACGGCTGAAAACCATTTTTCAAATAAAATTTTTCCACTTTCACATCATCAGCAGAGCCAAGATCCAGTTTCTTATAGCCTAAACGTTTGGCTGTTTTTTCAAAATCCGCAATCAGTTTGGAACCAATTCCTTTTCTAGCATATCCTTTTTCTTCTTCTAAATTTACCGCAATTCCTTGTAACTGTATGGCTTGCTCATCTCTATTTGAGGGATGCCCGTAACAAACCCCTGCTAGTTCCTGTTCATTCATTGCAATGAGATATAGGTCGGGATTGCACTCAACTCTAAATGAAAAATCTTGAAAACTTTCGTCATCTAAATATTCACATTGAAAGTCATGAGCGATTTCATAATTTTCTTTTTTAATAGTTTGGATTTCGATATTCATAATCCACCTCAGCATATTATTTTTATTGAAAAAAATTTAGACTTCTCCTTTTTCATCAAGGTTGACATACCCATCTATCAATCACTGATTGGTGACCTTCGTCGATGAATTTAGCCTTACTTACGACCACAATAGCTGAATTGACGACCTTCATCATCGGATTTTACTTTACTCAGGGCTTCAATCTACTGATAGGTGACCTTCGTCGTTGAATTTAGCCTTGCTTAGGGCCTCAATAGCTGGATTGACGACTTTCATCATAGGACTTTACTTTACTCAGGGCTTCAATCTACTGATAGGTGACCTTCGTCGTTGAATTTAGCCTTGCTTACGGCCTCAATAGCTGGATTGACGACTTTCATCATCGGACTTTACTTTACTCAGGGCTTCAATCGACCAATAGTCATTAAGCTTTAAAACCTAACATCCGGTTTATGACGAACAACATCAGAAGTTGCCAAATGGAACGTTAATAAACGATCTTTCATTTTCAATAATATATCTGCTAGTTCTGGATCGTTGATTCGATTGTTTACTTCATGGGGATCAGCATTTAGATCATACAATTCATCTTCTTCATATAATCGTTGTACATATTTATAATCCTTTGTTCGGCACATAATTGCTTTCGTATGCTCAGGACCTTTACTTCTCTGCAATTTTAACCTTGGATAATATAATGCCCCTGGCTGCTGTTGGTCGATTGCCTCCAATTCCATACAATGTGTCTCTCCGTGAAGTCTTCCTCCTTCAGAAAAGACCGCATCGCGGTGTTCATCAACTTCTCCTGCAATAATTGGAAGGAGTGATTTACCAAAATGGGTATGCTCTGGCACAATTCCAAGCAAATCTTCCACGGTAGCGGAGAAATCTACTAATTCCACTAAGGCATCACGTACACCAGGTTTAATAGGAACGTTATTAGGTGGTTTTATGATAAACGGAATATTTGTTAAACAATCTTCAAATGTATTTTGATTTTTTTCCGCTAGATTAAAATCTCCTGTGTAGTCACCGTGATCCGAGAAGAAGAAAATAGCTGTATCATCATAGATTCCCGCTTCTTTCAAGGCTTCCATAATTAAGCCGAACTGATGATCAACTCGAGCGCACATCCCGTAGTACGTGGCTCTTAATTCAGTCCAGTTCTCTTCTGGCCACGATTCTAAGTTTTGGATTTCAGCAATTCCTTTTAGCATACTTGCTTTGCCAGAAAAATCTTTAGGGGGTTTTACTCTTTCTGGAAGTTGATCGCGGTCAATCATACTAAACCATGGTTCTTCAACAGCATAAGGAGGGTGCGGATACAAGATTGGTAGATAAATACACAATGGTTTATCTTCCGGAGCATTTTTTATCCGATCGATTGCTCCGTGTATATAACCCCAATCATTTTCAGCAAATCCTTTTAAACCATGGTTGTCCTCTACTTTTCCTCCAAAAAAAGAATAATACCCAGGGCTATCTAGCTCACCTCGCCAATCCATATTATATGTAGCCTTCACTTTTGGGGGCTCTGGAACATATTTTTCATCACAGTACTCAGAGAAATCAGCATCATTAGGAATTAAATCATTTTTACCCCCCCACCATACGTAATACCCTAACTTTTTTAACGTCCGTAATAAAACAGGGTCTTCCGGCTGCATCATATGAAAAATCGTCCGATTCCCTTTTATATGAGGGTACCAACCGCTCATGAAGGAACAACGGCTAGGTGTACAAACAGGATTTTGACAAAATGCCCGCTCAAACGATACCGCTTCTGTTTCAACCAACCGATCCAAATTAGGTGTGACAGCAGCTTGGTTGCCTAAATGTCCCATCACATCACCCCGCCATTGATCCGGATTAAAAATAACGATATGTGGCAGCTTTTTTGACATATTCTTCCCCTCCAAGATATTTATTTCAAACTTTCCACTAACAAATAGAAGCCAGTGAAAATAAGGATGCTATATGTAAAGATTCGAAACAAACGTTGATTTATTTTTACAAACAAAAGCTGTCCTACATACATACCTATTATGACAAATGGCAAAGCATACCCGCTTGATATCCATATTGTTTTATTTGTTCCGGCAAAGATCACCTGTATCAACAAACTAATAAAATAGATAAACAAATAGAATGCCAATGTCGTGGCCCGTAATTTTTCCTTATTGGAATCTATTCCTGAAAAATAAAGTAATAAAGGTGGTCCGGGCATCCCTATACTTGTCGTCAGCAGTCCAGCTAGACTACCTGTTGTCATATCTCTACCTTCCGTCTGACTTATCCTTACTTTAAAAATTAATAAAAAAGTCAGCATTAGGACGATGATACTAATACTGAATTTTAATTTATTCATATCAAACATTAAGAAGATGATCATCCCAATAGGAAGTCCGGCAACGCTTCCAATTATGAATCTTTTTAATGCACCATAATCTATATCCTTACGAATCTTATAAATTAACGCACTTGATATAACGAAAGACAGTATTAGATTGATTTGAATGGCTTCTTTAGCGCCAAAAATCATGAGAAGAAATGGTGTAGCCAAAATAGAAAAACCAAAACCCGTACTAGTTTGCAAAATGGAAGCAACTAAGATGATAAAAATAAAAATGAAAAATGTATCCAAACATACACCTTCTTTTTCAGAATATCTCGTGTCCCTTATTATATCATTATGAAGTTGTAGACGATTATGAATTTTTTGTATTTCTGAAACATATTAATTGACCTGATGGGCTACTTGTAGCTTATAGTATGAATGAGAACAAAATAAGGGGGATTTTCTGTGAAATACTTTCCAATTAAGAATACAAATTTAAACGTTTCCAACATTATTATGGGGAATATGCGAATTACGCAGCTTTCTCTTTCCGAAATTGAGAATTTAATCCGTACCGCAATGGACCATGGGATTAATTTCTTTGATCATGCGGATATTTATGGCGGGGGAAAATGTGAAGAATTGTTTGCAGAAGCCATTCAAATGAATCCAAGCATCCGTGAAAAAATGATCTTACAAAGCAAGTGCGGAATCCGTTCAGGCTACTTCGACTTTTCAAAAGAGCATATCATTACATCCGTTGAAAGTATTTTAAAGCGCTTAAAAACGGATTATCTCGATATTTTACTACTTCACCGTCCCGATCCATTAATGGAACCTGAAGAAGTGGCCGAAGCTTTTGATGAATTGCATAATAGTGGAAAAGTAAGATACTTTGGTGTTTCGAATCATAACCCTGCTCAGATTGATTTACTTCAAAAATATGTTTCTCAGAAGTTGGTCGTTAACCAGCTTCAACTAAGTATTGCACACACACCAATGATTGATTCTGGAATCACATTGAATATGAATGTCGACCAATCGATCAATCGCGACAGTAGCATATTAGAATATAGCCGCTTACACGATATCACGATTCAAGCATGGTCCCCATATCAAACAGGATTCTTTAAAGGACCGTTCTTAGGTGATACGGAAAACTTCCCTGAGTTAAATGAAGTAATTGATAAAATTGCTGAAAAATACGAAGTAACCAATACCGCGATTGCAACGGCATGGATTACTCGACATCCAGCTAATATTCAAGTAGTGCTTGGTACAACGAATGCTGGAAGATTAAGTGACGCTTGTAAAGGTTCTGAACTTCCACTCACAAGAGAAGAATGGTATCAAATTTACAAGGCTGCTGGGAATATCGTTCCGTAAATATTAAATTAGGTAAAAAAGAGTCCGTTTTGGAGTATGAAATACTCTTGAACGGACTCTTTTTTTAGAGTTTTAGCGGGGGCTATGATATGTTTCGCAATTCTATTAGGTGATTCGAGAGCTATCTATTAGACGTTTTCAACTTCTATTAGCGGTTTCTCACGTTCTTTTCACCGTATCCCCCCGCTTCTAACGAGCTATCGAAACCCCACTGCTCTATAAGACTGTTCAATGCTTGTTCCAGGTCCGCAATGATATCTTCGGAATCCTCTAAGCCTGTCGATAAACGGATTAATCCATCAGAAATATTAAATTTTGCGCGTTCTTCAGCCGGGATGGAAAAGTGGGTCATCGATGCTGGATGCTGAACGAGTGTTTCCGGGTCGCCTAAGCTGAAAGAGATCATAGCGAGTTGTAGTGCATTAATAAAGCTTTTAGCAGACTCAAAGCCTCCCTTTACTTCAAACGAAACGATTCCGCCCATGCCTGACATTTGTTGTTTTGCCAGTTCATGCTGAGGATGAGTGCTTAATCCTGGATAGTAAACATTTTCTATAGCCGGATGCTTAGCTAGGAAAAAAGCTATTGCTTCAGCATTGTGGCAATGTTGCTTTATTCTGAGGCCTAGCGTCTTTAATCCACGCAAAATCATAAACGCATCCCAAGCGTTCATATTTTGGCCAAGATCACCCATAATATTTTTACGCATGAATTGAATATGTTCATGCTTTCCTACTATAAAACCAGCAATTACATCTCCATGTCCGTTCAAGTATTTCGTAGCACTATGGACAACTATATCTGCTCCTAATTCGAGCGGTCTCTGTAAATAAGGTGTCATAAACGTATTATCGACGATTACTATTAGGCCGCGTGCATGGGCAAGTTCTGATAGTGCCCTAATATCGAGTACGGTCAAACAAGGGTTGGAAGGAGTTTCTATATACAGTACTTTTGTATTTGGGCGGATGGCATCCTCTACCACTTGCAAATTAGTACAGTCGACAAAGTCGGTAGCAATGCCGTAACGCGGTACCAATGAAGATAGAAATTTATAACTGCCTCCATAGACGTCACGTGTACATACGACATGATCTCCTTGCTGTAAAAAGGCAAGCAGAGAGCTAGATATAGCAGCCATTCCACTACTGACTCCTAAAGCAGCCTCTGCACTTTCCAACGAAGCAATTTTTTCTTCCAGAACTTCTTGTGTCGGATTTCCGTACCGACCGTAATACGTACCTTCCCTCTCCCCTGCGACACACGATGCAGCTGCCTCAACATTCGGGAAAGCATAAGCCACGGCTGGAACGATAGATGAAGCGACTGCGCCGGTTTTTGAACAAGGTCTTTGGGCGTTATGGATGATGGCTGTATCGATTTTCCATTTATTTTTAGTTGTTTGATCCACGGTGGTTCTTCCCCCTTATAATGACTACAAATCGAAAGGAGTCTCATATTTTGATAAAATCATCGAGACTCCTTCCTATCTTTTATTACAAAACCTTATTTTAATTTCTCTTCAAGCAGTTTATATACGTCTTCATAATTTGGATGACCTTCAGCAAGGAAGAAATAGTAATGATCGATGACCAATACAGGAATTTCTCCTTTTTCTCCTGCATACTCAGCAGTCCCCATGCCAGTTTTTCTTGCATGCTCTAAGTTTTCATCAGCTGGATCTAAATCATACATTTGGAGCGTGAACATATCTTCACCATTAATTTCAATTTGTGCTGCCATTTTTGCGTTGAAAAAGGAATAGTCAGAAGGTGTTAATTCTCCAACTTCATAGCCATTTTCTTTTAGCAAATCATGAACTTTAATAAAGTACTCATTGTTTGCTGCCTCAGGATTAATTAGTTCTTCTGGCCACTCTTCTTCAGATGCTTGTCCTTCATCTGCTCCTTGATCTTCACCCTTAACTTGTTCTTCATTTCCTTTGCCATCTGCTTTTTCATTATTCGCTTTATCACCGCCACAGGCTGCTAAGGCAGTTGACAGAATAAGAGTCAACACTAATAGTAATAATTTTTTCATGTTCTTTTCCCCCTTGAAATATATAACAATATTAATAATTATCGCTATTTCTTTTTACAATATAGCTAACCTAGAATCTTTTTCTTGTTGGATTTCAGCTAGTCTACGGTATAAAGGATTATTCGCAAATAGTTCTTCATGATTGCCAATACCATTTACTTTTCCTGAATCAATGACGATAATTTGATCTGCATGTTTAACTGCGTTTAAATCATGCGCAACCATGATTGTTGTACGTCCAACCATAATATCTTTCAATGAATTCTCAACTTCGTTTTCTGAACGAGCATCCAAGCTAGCTGTTGCTTCATCTAGAATTAGATATCTTGTATCTTTGATAAAAGCACGGGCAATTGCAATTCGTTGACGTTGTCCTCCTGAAAGTTGGGAACCAAATTCGCCGACTTCTGTATCAAGCCCTTCAGGGAATTCATCAATAAATTCAAGAGCATCTGCCATCTCAGCTGCAATCCTAACTTCTTCATCACTCACTTCACGATCAATGCCATATGTAATGTTATCTCGTATCGTTCCTGATAAAAGCGGGCTCGATTGCGATACATATGAAATTGATTTACGCCATTCGTCGAGATGTATTTCATCTACAGGCTGGTTACCCATTAATATTCGACCAACATTCGGATCATAGAATCGTTCGAGCAAGTTAAGGATGGTTGATTTACCACCTCCACTTGGACCAACAATCGCTGTAAATTTCCCTTCAGGAATCGTGAAGTTGATATTTGATAAAATGTTTTTATCTTCATAGCTAAAAGAAACATTTTCAAGCCTTAAATCACCGCCGGCTTTTTTCTGTACTTCTTCCATTGATACTTGTTTCTTCATTTCTTCGCTATTTGTATCCAAAATAGAAGAAATTTTTTCCGATGCACCTTTTGCCTGTTTTAACATTTGCCAAAAGAGGCCATATTTCAAGACACTGTTATGGATAAAGGCTACGTACATAAAGAAAGAAATAACCTGGCTCACTTTCATTTCGCCCTTGCTTACCAAGTAGGCACCGTAAAGCAGCACAGTTCCTTGAATAATCGCCTGTACACTTTGCATGAGCGGTTCCGCAAATAAATCTACGTATGCCCGCTTTTTCTCTGCTTTATATTGTTCTCTTAAGATGTAGTTTGCATCATCTATTTCCTTCTGTTCTTTACCGAATGATTTAATTAAACGTACTCGTGGAAGTCTTTCGGCAAAGAATGCAGTGATCCCAGCAAACTGTTCTTGCACACCATGCTGCGTTTTTTGCGTAAAATGTCCGACAACAGCTGTGACAATCAATATATAAGGTATAACTGGAAGTAGCGCTAGAGTCAGTTTCACGTTCATGTTGTACATTATGACGAAAGAACCAATCATTCCATATGATGAGACTACAAGCATTTTAAAATAATCAATCACTTGGTCAATAAAAGATGTATCTTGTGTGACCCGACTGATCAATTGTTGTGATGGCTGTTTCTTATACTGGCGCATCGGCATACGAATCAATTTATCCCAGAGCGTTCTTTGAATATTTCGTTTCGTCACCGGACCAGTAATTGATACAAAAAAGGCAGAAACAGCAGCTAATGAAATAGCAATACTACTCAAGAGAATATACTTCTTTACTATCTCACTATCAAAAATTTTCCCTGCCATGATTTGTTGCATAACAAGCGGTAATCCCAGGGATAAAGTGGTCGACAAGATGGCCGCTACAAAACCGGCAATATATAAATGCCATGGCAATTTTGATTTAAAGATGAGTTTGAAAAATTCTCTCCAAGAATGTTGATTTTTTGATTCTTGCATCTCTTTTACCTCCTTTCAAAGTTGTATGGCATTGTCTTATCCTGCTTGTGAATTCATGTGAAGCTGAACAAACAGCTTATAAAGTTCATTCGTTTCCATAAGCTGCTCGTGAGTCCCAATACCATCCACTTTTCCAGAGTCGAGTAAAATAATTTGATCTGCATCGCGTATTGTTGATAGGTCATGAGCAATCATAATTGTTGTATGGCTTTCCATTAACTTTTTCATCGCCTCTTGTACTGACTTTTCTGATTGGCTATCGAGGCTTGCTGTCGCCTCATCGAATAGAAGAATCGGCGCATCTCTTAAGATTGCTCGAGCAATCGCTATCCGTTGACGTTGTCCGCCTGATAGATTAGCCCCACCTTCACCTACATTTGTTTCATATCCATTTGGAAATTCTCTAATAAACTGAAGGGCATTCGCTGCTTCTGCGGCACGATTGATTTCAAGCTCACTTACTTCACGGTCAACACCATAGACTATATTTTCACGGATAGAACCAGAAATAAGTGGACTGTCTTGCGCTACATAACTGAAAAGATTGCGCCAATCCCTTAAGTCAACATCACTAATTAATTTACCATCGCCAATCGTGATGGTGCCTGAATTAGGCTGATAAAATTGTTGTAGTAGAGAAAAAATGGTTGATTTTCCGCTTCCACTCGGTCCGACAATCGCTGTGACTTTTCCATTTAGTATTGTAAAATCAAGGTCAGATAGGACTTCATTATTATCAACATAACTAAAGGATACATTGTTAAATGTAATATCTTCGTCTAGGCTAGATATGTTAAATTGTCTTTCAATATCTTCTAATGGACTATCAATCAAATCTGCTATACGAGATGTAGCCCCTTGGCTTCGCTTCATTTCCATATAAGCATAAATAAATATCATTAACGTTGGCCATAGCATTCCTACATACATAAAGAAGCCAATCCATTGTGGTAGGGTAATCGCACCAGTCTTTACCAGATAAACACCAAAAGCTATGACTAAAACTTCTTGGGTGATACTCAAAATCCCGCTGATTGGGTTTTCTACCCAGTTTACAATTGCTCTTTTAAAACTCGCTTTATAATAACTTTGAAGATATTCTTTTCCACGCTGTTCTTCTTTTGTTTCGGTGACGAATGTTTTGATAAGAGGTACACTCATTAATAATTCCGAAAGAAATTGTGTTAATTGGGATAGACGGTTAAAAGCCAGCTTATTAGCACGATAATTCCATTTTCCATAATAAATATTAAATAAGAGATAAATAGGAACATAAATAAATACAGATAATCCCAATCGCCAATCATAGTTAAATAAAATGGCAATTGTTGCAATCGTATAATAAACACTGGCAATCAAGGTCGGCACCCACGATCCGAGTACTTGGCTGATAGTTGCAGCGTCATTTGTAACTCTACTAATCATTTCTGTCGGCTTCACACGATCATATAAAGAAAGTGGTGACAGCATGAGCCTTTCCCAAATCAAGCTACGATAACTTATGTCAATTTTATACATTAATAGCTTATTAAAATAACGAACAATCCCATCAACGAGGATCCCTACCACAAGTACCGTTATTGCTCCATATATGACTTCTTTTTTTAGAACTCCTTCATATATTTTTTGGACATATTGAGGGAATATTAAAGTCACTGTTGAAGAAGCAAGAAACGCGAGAATGACAAAAATCAGCCAACCCCAAGGTAATTTCGCTTTGAACATTAATTTGAAGTAAGCTTTCCAAATCCCTTTTTCATTGTGTTTTTTTAGAATGGGCATTTCATTTTCCAACATCGTTCACCCCTCTCCCTTTACTAATTAAATCTTCTGAAAAATCTTTTCGTAGAATAGAGTGACGTGCATGTACAATAACAAAGATGCACGTCCTCCAATTTTTATTCAGTCTTATTACCAGAAACCAACAACGGTTTTACTTTAATGGAAGGAGATGTAACAGAACCTAAAATGCGTAAATCACTTCCAACTTCTTCTATGTTGTGAATGAGATCAAAGAAGTTCCCTGAGACTGTAATTTGATCAACAGGTCGAACCACTTTTCCATTTTCGATTAAAAATCCAATTGCAGCTAAGGAAAAGTCACCGGCGACTGTATTGATGCCTGCGTTTGCTCCTTGTAACTCTACAATCAAGATTCCTTTATCTATCGTTGAAATCATCTCATCCAATGAACGATTCCCCGGTTCAAGGTATAAATTGTATGGTCCAACGGAGATGGTTCCACGATAACCTGATTTCATAGCGTTCCCTGTAGATTCTACACCATCTTTTTTCGCTGTTTTTCGGTTATGCATGAAGGTCATTAATTGGCCATTTTTTATGATTGCTTTGCACTTCGTTGCAAAACCTTCTGAATCGAAAGTAATATATCCAGGAACATCTTTCATCAACGGATCATCGATTAAAGTGAAATTTTCTCCTGCCACTTGTTCACCAAGTTTTCCAGCAAATTTCGAATAGCCTTTTTGTACATTTTCTGCAGTTAGTAACCCAAGGAAGGAACCAATTAGTTCAGTTGCAGTACTATCACGGAAAATGATTGGATATTTTCCCGTTTCAATTGAATCGGCTCCTAATTTCGACACTGCTTCATCTACTGCTTTCTTGGCGATTTTTTTAAAATTAAGCTTGGAGAACTCTGTTAAGGTGTAGTCAGATTCTCCACCAGTAGCTGTCGATTGACCATCATTGGCAACAAGATAAAGTCCACCACTAACGTAAGCTGTTTTTTCATGACAATGAAGTCCTTTTGAGTTAGCAATGAATATTTCGCTTATATTTTTAGTCAGATAGCAATATTGAACGAGTTGAACTCGATCATCTAAATCATATGCTGTCTGTTCCATTTCAAAGGCAGCTTCGATTAACTTATCTGCCTCCACCTGTTCGAGTTCTTCTGAAAAAGGTCTGTTAGGAGGGTATTCTTTAGATCCTTCAAATAAATCTTCTCCATCTTCGATTTCAAGAACCATCGCATTACTTAATGCTTCTTCAAGTAGAAGTGAGATTGAGTCACGATCAATCTTTTCAGCGTAGGAATATCCCATCTGACCATTGAATAAGCCTCGGAATGAGACACCGCCTGTTTCGGCGATATTGTATTCATCAATTTCTTGTTTATGGACGTTGACAGAAAGAGATTTATTGGAAGAATAATAGATTTCCATTTCAGTAAAACCTGATTCCTTACCTGCTTGAAACAATTCATTTTGAAACTCAAGGATATCCATGGATTAATTCCCCCCTCTTCCACCGACGGTCAATTCAGATACACGAATCATCGGTTGACCTACTGTCACAGGGATGTTTCCACTACTGGCTCCACATATGCCAAGGCCAAGTTCTAGATTATTCCCAACCATGTCGATTTTCTTTAATGTGTCAATCCCTTTTCCAATAAGCGCTGCTCCTTTGATTGGTTCAGCAATCTTACCATCTCGGATCATATACCCTTCGCTGATGGAAAAGTTATAATCACTCGTTGCTGGATTAACCGAGCCACCATCCAAATGTTTCGCATAAATCCCTAGTTCCGTATTAGCAATAATATCTTCTGGCTTAGAGTCACCAGGTGCTATATACGTATTATTCATTCGAGAAGTAGGCGCATATAGATACGATTGTCGTCTTCCTGAACCAGTAGGAGCCATTTTCATTTTTCGGCTGCCTAGTTTATCAATGAGATAGCCCTTTAAAACACCATTTTCAATCAATAAATTTTTCTGGGTTGGCATCCCCTCATCATCATTATTAACCGAACCCCAAGTATTTGGAATTGTCCCGTCGTCATAAGCGGTTACCAATGGAGAAGCAACAGACTCTCCTAATTTATCTGCAAAAATCGACGCTCCTCTTGATACAGCATGAGACTCTAGCCCATGGCCACATGCTTCATGGAAGATAACTCCTCCAAATGCATTATCAATTACGACTGGGAAATTTCCTGAAGGGGCATGGTCCGCAAAAAGGATTGTTTTGGCACTCCGCGCAACATCTTTGGCGTATGCTTCAATGTCAAGATTTTGCATATACTCTAACCCACCGAAATATCCTGGTCCCATAAAAGCAGATTCTTTTTCATTACCCGACTCGGCCATTGCCGAAATGCCAAGACGGCTATACACTCTGCGATCTTCCATGAATAAACCTTCTGAATTGGCTATTAAAATATCTTGAATATTATCTAAGTAAAAAATGCTCGTTTGCGCAATGACAGGATCATATCCTTTAGCCGCTTCATGCGCTCGTCTCATCCATTCTACTTTTCTATTTTTTTCAATTGTGTTTGGCAATACGATTATTTCGTGTTTGTTGTCAATGACGCTTTTTCGTAAATCAATTGAAAGCCCTAATGGATTGCTGCGGATTGACTGTGCAGCAGAACGTGCTACCCTGATTAAGTTATCTTCACTGGCATCATTCGTATAGGCATATACGGAATACTCACCCTTTAAAATGCGAATTCCCACTCCAAAGTCGCGGCCTGAAATAGCCTTTTCAACTGCTCCTCCTAGCATCGTAAGAGAAGAATTTTTCTTATCTTCTACGAATATCTCAGCAAAATCTCCGCCTGTTTCCAAGGCAGCATAAATAACCTTCTCTGCGATTGATTGTTGCAGCATGTTGTCACTCCTTCCAAACCTTTATAAGACGTCACTTAAAAACTTCATTAGTTCTTCTTCATACAAAGCGCCAATGAACATTTTCATAACTTCACCATTTTTAAATAAAATTAAGGTTGGAAAACCCATAACTTCATACTTTTTTACAATCCAGCTTTGATCTTCAAGTACATCCTCCATCGTAACGTGGTGCTTTACAAATTTCACTTTACCTTCAAGATTTACTGAAACCTCATCAAGAACAGGCACCATCGCTTCACATGGTCCGCAACCATCTGTATAAAAATCTACTAAAACAGGAAGCTCACATTCAAGAACTTCTTGTTGGAAATTATCTTTTGTTACTGCAGTTACTTTAGACATGCAGAAATCCTCCTTTTAATTAATATCCATCGTTTGAAGATTTTCGAATTTTATATTTTCTGAATGTTCAAACGAAAGATTGTATGTTTATTGTATTTTCTCTCTTCCTATTTATTAGTTCAATAGACAGCGTGCATTGTGGTTGTTTTGGAACCTATTCTGTACACATTCCTGCTTATTTGATACAATTGGGCAAAAATAAGTGGAGAAATTAGTAATAAAAAAAGAAAAAACCTGAACTTGGCCAGATTTTGGTTTTTGCTTGCTCTTTTTTTATTATGGTAAAATAGTAACAAATCGTAATGTGTGCTACCTGTTACGGAATGAAAAGGTGATCCGATTTCATGAATATTTTACATGCCTTTTTCTCGATATTAATATGGGCAATTGAAATAAATACCGGACTCCTTCTTGGATTCTCATTGGTCGAAACAGATCTTAAGAGCATTGTGAAAAAGCTGTTGCCAGTCAGTATCACAGCTGGTTGTATCTATTATTTATTTCATACTTATATAAGTCTACTTCCTGTACTATATTGCGCATTAATCCCTATATTATTTTTACTACTTAAATTACCCCTGAAACAAATAACTATTGGAGTGCTGTTAGCACTGACATTCGACTTAAGTATTGTAAAAATTTTAGAATATAATCTACTAGATATACTTTTATTGAGCAGCCATATAGAAAAGGATACAGGCATCAAGCTATCATTGGATCTATTTGTCGCTCTTAACAATGTTTTAATTGGTTATATTATTTTTCATAAAACCCCTTCCTTATTTCCTAAGGTTTGGTTTGAAAAAAATGTTCTTGGTATAGGAAACCAAAATGTAAATATTTTCTTTGTTATCGTTTTACTGTTCCTTGTTGATCTAGGACTCTACTATTCATATACGGAGCTTCCTTTTTTTAGATTAAGTTTTCGTATTTTTTTAACTTTTTGGATCACAATCATTTGTATTTTCATTGTATTTTTTTTAAGAACTTCTATTGTATACAAATTAGAGCGTTCACAATTCTTTCTCGACCGTCAGCATCAAGAGGACCTGCTTTCTTATTACAGCATCATTCGCTCCCAACGCCATGACTTCAATATTCATATAAATACGATCTATTCTTTGCTCAATCGTCAAGATTATGAATCTAGCAAAGAATATATTAAATACATGGTGGCGGATACGAAATATATCAATGATTTACTTCCCCTTCATCATCCAGCAATCGGGGCTATACTGAATACATTTAAAGAGCTTGCGGCTCAAAAAGGGATTCAAATTAAGTATTTTATTTATGATGATTTACGGACGACGCCCTGTTCTGTTTACGAAATGAATAAAATAATAGGAAATCTCATCCAAAATGCGGTTGAAGAAGTAGAATACAAGCAAAAAGAAGCACGGGTAATCGAAGTGCAAATTGCAAAAGAAAGAGACAATATTGTAATTACAGTCACCAATGCAACTGAAATGGCTGAGCAGGATTTACAGAAAATCTTTAATAGTGGACATACAACCAAAAAGGCACATGAAGGAATCGGGTTACCAACTGTACAAAATATCGTATCGAAATATAAAGGTGTCGTATATCCAATTCTTAGCGATGGAAATATTAGCTTTATTGTTCGAATTCCAACTTCCTTATAGTCTAGCTCGGAGGTGAAGACTCTGGAAATCAATGTGTTACTCGTAGATGACGATCAAACGTGCATTGAATCATTGAAAACAAGCTTAAGATCCTTTTCCTTTATTAATATAGTCGGTGAAGTAAACAACGCGTTTGATGCCATTTGTTTTTTGCAGAAAAATGGAGTTGACCTCATATTTTTAGATATCGAAATGGACGAAACGAATGGGTTGGAGTTGGCAAATCATTTAAAATCAACACATCCAGACATTTTAGTCATCTTTGTGACTGGGCATCCCGGCTTTGCCCTTAAGAGTTTTGAGGTACATCCTGTTGATTACTTAACAAAACCAATTAATATGCTCCGCCTCGAGAAAGCATTGGAAAAGGTAAAAGAAATTAAAAATCCTCATACTCCTAAATTCGATCAAAAAATTGGAATAAAGGTTTCCGGAGGCATTCGAATTGTAAATGTGAATGATATTTTATTTTTAGAAAAAAGAGGAAGAAAGGTTTTTATCGAATGTGACGAAGGGGATTCATTCGATTGCAGCGAGTCTATGCAAACATTAGAAATGATTTTTTCCCAATATGGGTTTTTCCGTTCGCACCAATCATTCCTTGTCGCCATTGACAAGATCAAGGCCATTTATCCGGATTCATTTACACGATCCTATTTAATCGAGATGAATCACAACGAAATGAAACTACCATTAAGCAGGAATAAGTACCAGGAATTAAAGGATTTGCTATATTCAAAAGGAGTTCATATTTACTAAAAGCAACCCTGCAATTTATAGCAGGGTTGCTTTCTTAATAGCTTTCATATTTTTTAAATAAATATACAGTTAATCCGAAAACACACAGTATTAGGGCAATACTAGAAAACATCATTGTTCCAAATGCATCTCCCCATGTTCCTGAAGCTAGATAGGAGCTAGCGTGATTTAATGCATTCGAAGGACTCCATCCCATGAATTTCGGGAAAAGGGAACCACATAAGGCAAGTGCTGCTACAGTTAGTAGGCTTGCTCCAGCAACACCCCCCACTTTTTTAAATACTGTCCCTGCAAGTAGCGTGGCAGTCAGTGTAAACAAAATCCAAATACTATAAACCCCTAGACTAGCAAAAAACCGCTTGATTTCCACTTCTTCGAATAATATATTCGTATAATAATAGGACAATCCATAACCAATAATAAAAGAGGCTAACAAGATAATGGCATTGGCGACCCATTTGCTGGTAATATATTGATATGCTTGAACAGGGCGCGCCATTACTAAGGAAAGCGCTCCGCTATTTCTTTCCTGCACAATGCTCCCCATCACACTTAAAACGAATATTGCAGTTCCAATCGTTCCTATTTGTGATAAGGTCCCTGCCAGCACTTCCGCTCCCGTTGGAACAGGAAATTCAATGATGGTTCCCTCTGGTAAGTTACCCGCGGCATCCAAAATTTGCGGCATATAATATTGAGTAATAGGTTGGGAAATGGCAAGTACACTGAGCACAATTGGCAACCAAATTAACTTTTTATCTCTCCACGCTTCTAACAGTTCTTTATTTAATAACGTAAGAAAGGTACTCATTGATTCACCACCTCCATGTATGCATCTTCTAATGTATGATTTTTTACTTCAAAGCGATTAATTGTCATATGATTGGTTATACAATCTTCAAGCAGTCGGTTTCGACTTGCTTCGTGTAATTTAATTTCTGCCGATGTTGGAGACGTTAACAGATACTCCTTTACATACTCCTTCGACTTAATCCAATCCTCCAATTTTTCCTCAGTGGACAGGATGAACGTTTCTTCTATTTTCCTCTTCCTTAACGAATCCAGTGATCCAGCCCACTTCACAGTTCCTTCTTTCAGCATGATGATGTGGTCACATACTTGTTCCGCATCATGTAAAACATGAGTAGAGAACAAAATAGCCATTTTCTTTTTTAATTCCATCATAATATTCAGGACGTCACGGCGCCCAGTCGGATCGAGAGCAGATACTGGTTCATCCAGTATGAGCAACTTTGGATCGTGAAGCATCGCTTGAGCTAGTCCCAATCTTTGTTTCATTCCTCCTGAGAATCCTCCGATCCGTTTGTTTTTGGCCTCTTCCAATCCTACAAACGAAAGCATTTCATTACTTTTATTCTGCAATTCTCTTTTTGAGAGATTAGAGAGTTTCCCAGCAAATTGTAAATATTCTATAGCTGTCATCCAAGAGAAAAAAGCTGGGTATTGTGGCAAAAATCCAATGTCTTGCCGATTGATTGTTGTTCCACCTTGAAAAACAATTTTTCCAGACGTAGGGGTTAACAATCCAGATAACATGTTCAAGGTTGTCGTTTTTCCTGACCCATTCGGACCTAGAAGCGCGACACATTGATTATGCTCAATGTTAAGTGTCAATTCCTTAACTGCTACATGTTCTTTATACTTTTTTGATAATTTTTCTACTGTTAATAGCATTTCCATTCTCCGATCAATATTTTTTCTTTCCGATTATAAAATAAAGTACCGGTCCTACAAGATTTCCAACGACAATGATAATAATCCATAACCATTTTGGGCCGTTTGTCTTCTCTTCCTTAATACAACTCGTAAGTGCAAAGGCCATCAGAATCACCTGCAAAATAATTAACGGTGCGATAACTTCCCATGAAATTGGCATATTACTCTTCCTCCATTTTTAGTTTTTTTTGATATGGTCGAATGACAATGAAATAATAAAAAATCGTTGGCAACGGAAATTGAATTAATCCCCATATTCCCCATAGCCAAGCAAGCGCTCCTTTTTTCTTGGCATCAATAAATAGTAACGTACTTTGTGCCAGTAAAATTGGGGAAACGAGCAATAAGGATATCATCACTTCAGAATCCATTGCTTTCCACCCCATCCCTTTTATTTCTACGTCTACTTTCCGCTATTAAAATAATCGGGATAAATACAAACGCCAGTCCCTGAACCCACAAAAAAATAGGTGGCATTTTAAAAGTAAATACAATATAGGAGGTTAATATCGCAAAGGCCGTGGCGATAAATAAAATCAATTCACGTATAAATGCCTTTTTCCGTTTTATTTTAAATTCATTTAAAGTATTTAAAAGCTGATATTGCTCTGGAATTGCTGGTTCATATACATCTTCCATCTTCGCCATATCCTTCTTAAAACGGTTTTGCCATTCTCCTTCATTATGATTCTTCATCACGACCACTCCTTTCGAATTTGTTTTATTCCGTTGTGCACACGTGTCTTAACCGTTCCTTCTTTAATGTTAAGCATTGTTGCAATCTCAGGATAAGTAAAACCATAGTAATGTCTTAGTAAAATGGGGGCTCGTATATCTGGATCTAACTCGGCAAACTGACTCATGTACTCCGTCCACTCATGGCCGCCCATAGATATATCCCATTTCACTTTACGAGTAGCATCATCTCTTGCCTTTTCAAAACGTTTTCGTTCGCGTTTTTCTTTTCTTTGATGATCGATATAAACCCGTGATGCTATGGAAATAAGCCAAGTTGAAAATTTGGAGTCACCTTTGAAATTCGGAAGATGAACATAAGCCTTCAGCATCGTTTCCTGAGTCAAATCTTCTGTTAAGCTAGGATCAAGGCTAAGCTTTATTAAATATTTATATAAAAACATATAGTTTTTTTGAAAAAGTGCCGTGAATGCTTCATCATTTCCCTTTTTCGCACGTGATATTAACTTTCTCTCTTCTGCCTGCTCCAACGAAACACGAACCCCCTCTCTGTTTGCTCTAATGATATGACGCTCGATATGCGACAATCGTTCATACAAAAATAAATATTTTTTCAAATTGTAGTTTTTTTGATTATAACTATATTTTAAACACAAAAAAGCTCCTTGCCATCGTAAGAAGCTTAAATGATTCTATCCCATTTTAGCTATTAAAGTTTCGTAACAATTATTTTTTCATGGGAGTGCTAGTGTAATATAAAGAAAGGAAACCACGTACCACTTTTTAAACTACTTATTTAGAGAGGATTTTTTTTATGACAAAGTTGCTCATCCAACAAGCTAGATTAGAAACAGGCTTTGAATACATAAATGATCGAGTTCAAGGAACGAAGACGGATCTATTCGATGTTCTCATTGAGGGCGGAAAAGTAATCGAAGTTGAACAAAACATACAGGTTGAGGCAGATATTGTCATTCAGTCAGAAGGTAAATTACTTATGCCTTCTTTTAGAGAGATGCATATACACGTAGATAAAACTTATTTTAGTGGTCCTTGGAAAGCCTGCATCCCGATTACAAAAGGAATATTAACTCGGATTGAAGAAGAAGAAACTTTACTTCCTCAGCAACTTCCTGTAGCTCAACAACGTGCAGAAAAAATGATTGAGTGGCTCATATCTCAGGGACATACACATATTCGCTCCCATTGTAATGTTGACCCAAATATTGGCACTAAACATATTGAAATTACTCGGGAAGCATTTAGTAAATTTGAAAATCAAGTTACATATGATATCGTTGCCTTTCCGCAACACGGACTGCTTCGTTCAAAAGTCGAGCCATTGATGAGGGAAGCAATGAGAATGGGAGCAACTCTTGTTGGCGGAGTAGATCCTGCTACGATAGATCGAAATATTGACAAATCATTAAATACAATGATGGATATTGCAGTGGAATCGAATTCCGGATTGGATATCCATATTCATGATCCGAACTCCTTAGGAGCATTTCAATTTTATAAATTAGCTGACCTTACTATAAAGGCTAGCAAAGTCGGGAAAGTCACGATTAGCCACGCCATGGCTCTTGGTGATTTAAATGGCAAGGAATTGGATGATATGATAGCAGCTTTAGTTGAAGCTGGGATTGATGTAACCTCAACTGTACCAATTAATCGACCAACGATTCCGATTCCATACCTTTACGAAAATGGAGTGCCCGTTTCTCTGGGACATGATAGCTTGACAGATCACTGGTCTCCATTTGGAACTGGCAACACTATCGAAAAGCTTTGCGTATTAGCTGAGCGCTTCCGCTTCATAGACGAATATTCTCTTAACCGTACCTGGAAATATGCCACTGGCGGCATTACACCTTTGAACGACATAGGTGAACAAGTATGGCCGAAAAAAGGCGATTCAGCGAATATGATACTCGTTGACGCTGTTTCTTCTTCACAAGCTGTAGCACGGCGCCTACCTATCACCCACGTATTATTCGAAGGAAATGTTGTCCGCTCAAAACTAGAGAGGGGAGAGAAATGACAATGAAACAAACAAAATGGCTAACAAATGTAAAATTAGAAGTTGGAGAACGTTTTTTAAGTAGTGGTGTTGTAGAAACTGAAACCGCTATCTTTCATTTAAAAATACATAACGGAAAAATTGTGGAACAACTATCTGAAAAAGAAATGATCCCTTCAGGTGAAGAACAACTAGATATGAAAAAAATGCTTGCAATCCCTACCTTTAAAGAAATGCATAACCATTTAGATAAAACGTATATGACACTTGATTGGAAAGCATGTATTCCCGTATCAAGTCTCAAGGAACGTCTATATTTAGAAGCCCAGGAATTAATGGAATTAGCAGGAAGCGCAAAACAGCGTGCAACGAAAATGATTGAAACATTACTAGGTTATGGTTCAACACATATTCGTACACATGTGAACATCGATCCTTATATTGGAATGAAAAATTTAGAAGGTGTCATAGCAGCGCTAGAATCATTTAAAGGAAATGTTACATATGACATTGTTGCCTTCCCGCAGCATGGGCTACTACGTGAAAACGTCCCTGCTCTGATGCGAGAAGCTTTAAGAAATGGAGCGACAATGGTTGGAGGGTTGGATCCTGCTGGAATTGACAATGCAATAGAAAAATCACTTTATGAAATAATGGATATTGCAACAGAGTTCGATGCCGATGTAGATATTCATTTACACGACGGAGGTTTTGTTGGCTATTATACCGCGGATAAGTGGATCGATATTGTGGAAGAAGCAAAATACAAGGGGCGCACCGCACTGAGCCATTCTTTTTGTCTTGGCGATGTACCGATTCTTCAACAGGAACAGATTTCCGCTCGTCTATCAGAACAAGATGTAGCTATTATGTCAACTGTCCCTATTGGCCTAGGACGCACCTTGCCTCCAATTGAACTTTTAGATCGTCACGGAGTCCGCGTTTACTTCGGTTGTGACGGATTTTATGATTCTTGGAGCCCCTACGGTACAGGTGATGTGTTAGAGAAAGTGACACGCTTTAGTGAATTAAACAGAAGAATTGATGAACGCTCTCTACGTTTAGGATTGAAATGGGCAACAGGAGGAGTGACACCTTTAGACTCTTTGGGAAATAAAGTGTGGCCAAACGTTCAAGATGATGCAGATTTTGTATTTGTTGACGCAGCTTCAACAGCAGAAGTCGTAGCACGAAAGCCAGCTAATCGAAAAGTTATGGTTAAAGGTGAGTTTGTTTCAATACCGGAAATTTAAAAAAACTTTTACATTCTCTCAAGTTGTTCGGAAGTAGAAAATAAAAAACGCCGATAATGATTAATTCGGCTCTTTCCAGCTCTTTCTTATATGTACCAATACGACGTTCATTATATAAAAAAAATCAGCAGAGGAATACTCCCCTGCTGATTTTATTTCTATCTATTTAATTTCCGTTTCAATTAATTTAAATTCCGTAACATCGACAATTCCACGATTTGATATACGAATTTCCGGTATAACTGGTAAGGCAATGAGTGAAAATGTCATAAATGGTGCGTGGATTGGACAACCAATTTCCTTCCATGCTTGTTCGAGTTGTTGAACTTCTTTTACAACAGTTTCAAGCGGTTGATCAGACATGAGTCCGGCAATACGCATGCTTACTTTCGCAAGGACCTTTTGATTTTCTACTACGATCATGCCACCACCCATTTTAGCAAGTTCGTTTGCAGCAAATGCCATATCCTCAGGGTTTGTTCCCATCACGAGTAGATTATGACTATCATGGGCTACTGTGGAAGCAACTGCTCCTTTTTTCAACTGGAAGCCATGCGCAAATCCAAGAGAAATCTGTCCTGTTGCATGATGACGTTCAATACAAGCAAGCTGCAAAATATCTTTTTCTACATCTGGTTGGATTACACCATCAACCACTTGTAAGCTTGATGTCATTTTTTCCGTACGAGCACTGTTTTCAATAATTTTAATCACATTTACATCTGTTGTTTCTTCAGCGTTACTTTTTAACAAAAAGTCTTTTGGAGTCAGTTCTGATTTCAAATTGATTGAATTTCTTACATGGTCAGGATAAGTAAACGTAGGGAATTGTTTTACAAGATTTCCATTATCAAAAACAACTTCCCCATCCGTAATTACTATAACTGGCTCGACTTTATGAAGATCTTCAATGATCAAAATATCTGCATACTTTCCAGGTGCTATAGCTCCTAGATCTTGGTCTAATTTAAAATATCGTGCAACATTGATCGTCGCCATTTGAATCGCCGTTACAGGGTCAACCCCTTCTTCAATGGCCCGACGAACAACATGGTTTAAATGTCCTTGCTCAATAAGTGTTTGCGGGTAAACATCGTCTGTCACTAAGCTGATATTATCAGTGTTTACTTTATCTTCTGTTACGACTTTGATTACTTCTTTTACATCATGCCAGGCGGAACCTTCACGAATCATCAGATGCATACCCAATCTGACCTTCTCAAGCCCTTGTTCCCTCGTAACTGTCTCATGATCGGAAGTAACTCCTGCGGCAATATAAGCTTGAAGCATATGTGAGTCATCTGCAGGAAAATGCCCTGTTACCGTTTTATTCGCTTTGATCGTTTCTTCAATTTCTCCAATCATAAGAGGATCTCCGAAAACAACTCCTGGGAAGTTCATGACTTCTCCAAGCCCAGCTACATTTTCCCACTGTAAGCCAGCTTTAATATCTTCAACACCCAATGATGCCCCCGCATCTTCGAAATCTGTTGTAGCTGGAACACATGATGGAAATGTTGTGAACACTTTTAGCGGAAGCTGCTGCCCTTCCTCATGCATTAAACGAACACCTTCAACACCGAAAACATTGGCAATTTCATGTGGATCCATAAAAATACCCGTTGTCCCTTTTGGTAATGCCGCTTTCGCAAACTCGGTCACAGAAAGCATCGTACTTTCAACGTGCATATGACCATCCAATAAGCCCGGAGTGATATATTTATGATTAACGTCAATTACTTTCGTTTGTTTACCAATTGTATGATCGGCATTCCCAATATAGGCAATTCTCCCTTGAGAGACCGCGACATCCATGTTTTCAAGTAATTCACCAGAGAATACATTCACTAACGTACCATTTTTTATTACTAAATCAGCCTTTTCTATTCCTCTCGCAACCTTGGAAAGTTGCTGACTAACTTCATATAGTTTTTTTCTATTGCTTTGCATAGATGTCACTCTCCCATTGAAATTAGAAAATAGGGAATGCCCATATATTATGTGCATTCCCATTCTTTGGGTTCCCAAAAAACTTTATATTATTATACAGCCCAACCTAGATATGCAATAAACACTAAGAATAAAACATACATAATTGGATGAACTTCTTTGTATTTTCCTCTGAATACCATTGTTAATGGATAAAGGATAAATCCTAGAGCAATACCCGTTGAAATGCTATAAGTTAAAGGCATAGTTACGACAGTCAAGAAAGCTGGAATCGCAAATTCAAATTCATTCCATTTGATTTCAGCCAATGCCGATGACATCAAAATTCCAACCACAATTAAAGCAGGAGCCGTAACTTGCGGTGTAACAACACTTAATAATGGTGAAAAGAACAATGCTAAGATGAATAATCCTGCAGTGACGATAGATGTAAAGCCTGTACGTCCACCTGCCGCAACCCCAGAAGTTGATTCTACATAAGAAGTAGTTGTAGAAGTTCCTAAAATAGCTCCAATCATCGTTGCGATAGAGTCAGCAGACAAAGCACGTCCGATTCTAGGTAGTTTTCCATCGACTAATAATCCTGCTTGACGAGTAACAGCTAATAAAGTACCTGCTGTATCAAAGAAATCAACAAACAATAATGTAAAAATAACAACAAGCATATGCGGTGTAAAAATATCACCTAAATGACTGAACATAGCACCAAAAGTTGGCTCAAGACTTGGAATTGGAGCAACAACTCCAGATGGTAGATCAATAAGGCCAAAAATAATACCTGCAACGGAAGTAACGATCATTCCGTAAAAGATTGCTCCTCTAAAACGTCTAATCATGAAAAATGCAGTAACAATCAAACCAAAGATAGCTAGTAAAGTTGTTGGAGCAGTGATGTCTCCTAGAGCAACAATCGTTGTACCAGGCTGAGCTTCTTTTACAATCCCAGCATTTTGAAAACCAATAAAAGCAATAAACAAACCGATACCAGATGCAACTGCAAGCTTCAATTGTTCAGGAATTGCATTGATAATTGTTTCGCGAATTTTTGTTAATGTTAAAATGAAGAAAATAAGACCAGAAATAAATGTTCCTGCTAAAGCTGTTTGCCAAGGAATACCCATTCCTAATACAACTGTAAAAGCAAAGAAAGCATTAATTCCCATTCCTGGCGCTAAAGCAACTGGATATTTCGCCCATAAACCCATGATTAAACATGCAAGAGCAGAAGCAAGACCTGTTGCTACGAAAATAGCACCTTGATCCATACCAGTTGCACTTAAAATGGATGGATTGACGAAAAGAATGTATGCCATGGCAAGAAACGTTGTCAGACCCGCAACAGACTCTTGACGGTAGTTCGTATTCAATTCCTTAAAATTAAAATAACGATTCATGATTTTCCTCCTAAGTTCTGGATGTAAATGCGAAGAAAAGCGTAAGCGCCTTGCCCATCGACGTACAAACTTCGGGGCCATCGACAGAGATAAAGGAAACACGACGAGCCTACAAGGCGAGTCGATGTTGACTTATCGTAGGGAGATGGACAAGAAATTTGCTAGTCGATAGGCGCTGTAACCAGACACAAAAAAACCTGGGTACAATGTCTACCCAGGTTCCGATCTACGTTGACGAACGAAGAAAATGACGTTTAAAAAGAGAAAAATAATGACAAAGCCTAACATATCATTTTCATTGTTCTTCATGTAGTCCGGTATTTTACGGTTACCTGGTAGAGACACTTGAGCCATATTCTCAAGCATATACATTGAATGAACTTTTTTAATTGTTTTCTATATTTCTATTAATAGCATAAAAGTCCTAGATTGGTCAATAGAAAAGACGAATATTTTTAATTGGAAAATAAATAATGTTCGTGAATCCCGCAAGTTTCCTATATAATATTCAGCGAAATATGTCGATTACATAAAATGTAAGTTACTTTCCTTAGTATAAGATTAGCAGAAATTAGAGTCTGTAGGCAATAATAAATAATTATAATTAGATTAACCTAAAGTTCAATTACCGTTTCGAGTACCCTACTACTTTTTTACATGTTTCAGTAACTATATTAGTAGTTATCTAAATGGATTTCCTTTTTTCCGCATCATTTTTTCCTCACAATTCATGTGATATAATAGTCTAGAAATGATGCAATGTGTATAACATGCATCACATTGTACTTATTCAAAATGTTGTATACATTTTATGTTGAAAGTGAGTGTTCATAATGGGTCGTAAATGGAACAATATTAAAGAAAAGAAAGCGTCAAAGGATGCAAATACGAGTCGTATTTATGCAAAGTTTGGGCGTGAAATATATGTAGCTGCAAAGCAAGGTGAACCCGATCCGGAATCGAATCAGGCGTTGAAAGTCGTCCTTGAACGAGCAAAAACGTATAATGTTCCGAGAGCGATTATTGACCGAGCGATTGAAAAAGCAAAAGGTGGCTCAGAGGAAAATTATGATGAGCTTCGCTATGAAGGGTTCGGACCAAATGGATCTATGGTGATCGTAGACGCTCTGACAAACAATGTAAACCGCACAGCTTCTGAAGTTCGTGCTGCTTTTGGTAAAAACGGAGGCAATATGGGTGTCAGTGGATCTGTTGCTTACATGTTTGATGCCACAGCGGTCATTGGGATTGAAGGAAAAACAGCCGATGAAGTGCTCGAGCTATTGATGGAAGCTGATATTGATGTAAGAGATATTTCCGAAGAAGATGAAACGGTGATCGTGTACGCTGAACCTGATCAATTCCATGCTGTGCAAGAAGCTTTAAAAGCAGCAGGTATCACAGAATTTGCAGTAGCAGAACTGACAATGCTTGCTCAAAACCATATAACACTACCAGAAGACACACAAGCGCAATTTGAAAAAATGATCGATGCCTTGGAAAACTTAGAAGATGTGAGTCAAGTGTATCATAATGTGGATTTTCCTGAATAATACATTGCAGCAGTCCTATCGTATAGGACTGTTTTTTTATATATTAATGATATATATTTTATACTTGATATATTTTTTATATCGAGGTAAGATGATTTCAAGAGGTGATGATCGTGGATATCTGTCCATACTTAGAATTCTCATTTCAGATTTTAGGGAAAAAGTGGAACGGTTTGATTGTACATTATCTTTCTCTTTGTCCGGGTGGGGCAGCGCGTTTTTCAGAATTAAAGAAGGATCTTCCAGATATAACACCTAGGGCACTATCGTCTAGGTTATCCGAGCTAGTCGAATACGGATTGATAGAAAAAAAGGTAAGCGGTGGATCCCCAGTAATGATTTCATATGAATTAACTGAAAAAGGTTTCGCCTTGACAAAGGCACTTGAACCCGTTCAAAAATGGGCTCAGACTTATAAAACACTATAAAGAAATGAGGTAATCATCTTGAAGAACAATATGATCTGTGATTTAGAAACAGGGATTTGCGGAGAAGTTGGAGAAGACAACGACATGGTAATGATTGATTTGAACAAACCTCAAAAAACAATCGATCTCTATTATGTTACTGACCCAATTTGTTCCCATTGTTGGGCACTTGAACCAGTTTTGCGACGATTTGAAGAACAGTATGGTCATTACATCAAATTTCATACTGTAATGGGAGGACTATTGGAAAGCTGGAATGGGTTTGCTGATAAAGCTAATGGAATCAATAACCCTGCAGATGTTGCAGAGCATTGGAGAGAAGTTGGAGAACATTCCCGGATGCCAATTGATGGATCTCTTTGGCTGGACAATCCAATTCAATCATCCTACCCACCTTCAAGGGTATTCAAGGTTATTCAGCAACGTGATGAGAAGTTAGCACAAGAGTTTTTACGAAGAGCAAGAGAAGCTGTTTTTGTATTTAATCAAAATATTGGCGATGACGAAGTATTAATCGATATTGTCAATCAACTTGGTCTTGATGGCTCGTCTATCGTAAAGGAAGCTGCAAGTTCCATCGGGAAACAATTATTGGACCAAGACTTTGCACTTGCCAGATCACTTGGAGTTCGTGGATTTCCTACGATTATCATGGCAAATGATGAAAATAAAGGAGTTAAAATTGTTGGAGCAAGACCGCTAGATTACTATTTAAAAGGCCTGCAGCAAACAATATCAGCTGAAGAGATTAAACCTAATCCCCTTCCTTCGTTATCTGACTTACTAGAAAAAGAAGCACTTCTATTTTCTAAGGAGATCGAAGTAATGTATGATTTGTCACAAGATGAAGTGAACTCTTTCATTCAAAAAGAGCTTTCAACTACTCAATATCAGCTCAAAGAAGCGCTTGGCGAGTATTATATAGAGAAAAATTAATGGAACAAAAAAGGAGACGGTGTTCATCACATCACTTACGTCTCCTTTTGCATTTTGGCTTATTTCGGGTTTGGGATAAAATTCCCACCACGACATTGTTTTAAATAATTTAATGCATGTACTTGTCCAGTCATTTCGAGTTCATCTTTATATACAGGGTCATGCCAGCCTTCAATCTCGATAGAACCCGTGTAGTTATTTTGTCTTAAAATCGTGATGATATCAGCCCAATTTGTATCTCCAAATCCAGGTGTCCGATGCCAAACATATTCGTGTGGGCCATGTACTCCATGTTCTTTTACAACATCCCAAGCGATGGTTGCATCCTTGCCATGGACGTTAAATACTTTAGGCGCCCATTTCCGAAGCTGTGGAATTGGATCAATTAGGCTAACCATTTGATGACAAGGTTCCCATTGTAGTCCAATATTATCGGAAGGCACTGCGTTAAACATCATTTCCCAAGCTGTTGGGTTATGGGCAATATTCCAGTCACCGCGTGACCAAGTCCCTCCCATATCACAATTTTCAAATGCAATTTTCACACCGCGGTCTTCGGCTCTTTTGCCTAATTCTCCGAAAACTTCTGTATACTTCCCAATTGATTCATCAATTGGACGATCCACTATTCTTCCAGTAAATCCACATACAATTTCAGCACCGAATAAATGCGCATTATCAATTAAACGTTCCCAGCTTGCCAATGTATCTGCATTATCTCCATGGCCAGTTAATGGATTCCCAAAAACACCTACTGTTGAAATGACAAAATCATGTTTATCCATTAACTCTCTTATTTTTTTGGCATTTTCTACGAAATCAAAATTCCCTGTCGTTTGCCAAAATGTTAGCCCAAATGATTCAAATCCATGTTGTACTATTTGTGGAATGACGTCCACAGCTGTATCTCCATTAACTAATGTTCCGATTCTGATTTGCTTCATCACAATAGCCTCCTATTTTTACATCCTACATTTATTGTATTATACTTTTCTAGTAGTCTACTATATCGTTTATTGCGGTATTTTTGTCTTATCTTGCGATTAAGAGGGTGTTTACGATGCGTGATGAATTATGGGAAAATACTAACCTGATTGACGACTCATTCCCGATTAATATTTTTCATACGGATACATTGGAATCAGAAACACTACATCTCCATTGGCATGAGCATTATGAAGTTATTTTATTAAGGAAAGGTGAAACTGTATTTTATATAAATGGAAACCGCCTCTCTGCCACTGCGGGAGATATACTGTTCGTAAATAGTGGTGAGCTCCATTCCGCCTTATCTGAATATCCTAACCGCGTACAATATGATGCGATTGTTTTTCATTCATCTATACTTGGCAATGAATTGGATGGATTGCGATCCGAAGATGTAGTTTCTTCCTATTTAACGAGAAAGGCTAAAGTGGCTAATATAATACATCAAAGTCACCCACAATATCGCATCATGAAAGAAGCCATTGAATCGCTTCTTGAAGAATTTACAAACCAACATACTGGATATCAGCTTGCGGTAAGAGCATATTGCCAATTAATCTTCACATGGCTGCACCGCTGGTTTGTCTGCAAGCATAGTGATGAACTACAACTTGATGCATTAAAGAAAAAAGCGGAGCGGTTTAAATCTCTTCTCCTCTTTATAGAGTACAATTATTCCAATAAAATAACCGTTGAAAAAGCAGCATCTATCGTGAACCTTAGTCCATATCACTTCTGCAAAGTATTTAAAGAATTGACTGGATCAACTTTCATTCAGTTTATTAATCTTCACCGTATTTATGAGGCCGATAAGTTGTTGGCAAATTCGATATTAACCATTTCGGAGATTGCGGAGCGTGTAGGATTTAACAATATCTATCGTTTTTCGAAAGTATATAAAACTATAAAGGGTTACCCACCATCGAAACAAAGAAAATAATACTTTAATAATACTTTTTTCCTGGTCGAGCCCAAATGACATACACCATATTTAAATAGTAATTTTCCATTTGTTCTACAGATAGTCCAGCATCCCTAGTCATTGCCATTATATTTCTTGTATGATGGCATCCAATAGTTCGGTATAAAAGAGGATTAAGTATTTTTTGTAGGAAAGCTACGAATCGATTGTTGCTAATGCCGTGCTCCAGAAGCAAAATCTTTCCTCCCGGCTTGCACCATTGTTGGATATTTTTCATCATGGACAATGGATTCTCATAGCTACAAAAAGATAGAGTTGAAACAATTGTATCGAAGGAATGCTGTTCAAAGCTTATCTCTTCTATATCTGAACAAATGAACTTTGCGTCTACATTATTATTTCGCGCTGTAATCTTTGCCTTTTCAAGCATAGCATTACTGAAATCAATCGCTGTCACTTTGACGCCAGATTGATAGTATGGAAAATTAGCACCTGCTCCAACCGCTAGCTCTAGCACCTCTCCCTCTGCCTTACTAATGAGGCTTTTTCTCATACTTTGTTGTTTTAGTGTCTCTTTGCTTTTATCATATCTCGATGCCTGTCTATCAAATATTCTAATGAGTTTCTTCTTTTCCACCTTGCCCTCTCCCCTTTTTTAGCTCTTTTTTATTTCAACAAAACATAATCGAACTCCTTTTTCCTTTTGCAGGTCCCAATATTCAAATTATTAAGAACAGTTAATTAGTCTCATTTGTTTCTACTATCTATCCTTTATAATAATAGTAATTTCAAGGAGGTGTGTGATAGAGTGAAAAAATTTAGACGAGGTTTTTATACTATTTTTGTCATTTTACTAGTAATAGCATGTTCACTTCCAGGAAATACACATCTAACAAAAGCAAAAGAGAACGATATTTCTACTAAGGTTCAACCAGGAATTGAAGTATTATTGGAAAGCCACCTTGATTGGATTAAAGGAAAGCGAGTTGGACTCGTTACTAATCCAACGGGGGTTGATAGCAACCTTGTGAGCACAGTCGATTTATTATATGAACATCCTGATGTAAATTTAACAGCATTGTTTGGGCCCGAACACGGGATTCGTGGAGATCAGCCAGCGGGCGCCTATGTAGAGTCCTATATTGATGAACGGACAGGACTTCCGGTATACAGCTTGTACGGTTCTACTTGGAAACCATCGAAAAATATGTTGGATAACGTGGATGTCCTATTGTTTGATATTCAAGACGTTGGCTCCAATGTGTATACATATATTTATACACTTGGATTTGTTATGGAAGCAGCTGCTGAATTTGATAAAGAAGTGATTGTACTTGATCGGCCAAATCCAACTGGCGGTGTTCGTGTAGAAGGACCTGTTCGTGATGCCGATACGGTAAGCTTTATGGGAAGATTCCTTCTTCCGGTTCGACATGGCATGACGGTAGGGGAATTGGCAACGATGTGGAATCATGAATATAACCTCGGTGTTAATTTGAAGGTAGCGAAAATGAAAGGTTGGAAAAGGACGATGCACTTCGAGGACACTGGTCTTCCTTTCGTTTTGACATCACCTAATATTCCAACAAATGATACGGCATTTTTATATACTGGAACGGAATTACTAGATGATACTTCCCTTTCCACAGGACTGGGGACAACGAAACCATTTGAAATGCTAGGAGCCCCGTGGATCAATGGCGAAGATTTAGCAGACGAACTGAATGGGCGAAAAATAAAGGGTGTCACATTCCGGGCGACTTATTTTACTCCGATGTTCGGTAAATACCAAGGCCAACGTGTGGGTGGAGTGCAAGTGCACATCGACAACAAAAGTAGTATTAATTTAGTCGAACTTGGCCTTCATTTAGTCGATGCAATGAAAGATCAAAATCCCGAAAAATTTCAAATGACTTCATCTTATGATTCTTTAATTGGGGACAAGCGAGTTCGTCCAATGATAGTAGAGGATCGATCTGTTGAGGAGATTACAAATCTATGGAAAGATGAACTAGAAGACTGGGTTCATAACATCAGAAATCAACATTTGCTATATGGCCCTTATCCTGCAAAAGCTCAGCCATATAAAATTGAAGGTGTTTTAGGAATCTTACCGTATGATTTGGAATTAGCACCTGGGCAGTCCAAAGAGTTGACGTTGTTGGGCTTTGATAAAAATGGGAAAAAACTTGATATTAATCCTTCTCAATTATCTTGGAAGGTAGAGGGAAATATTGGTTCAATTAATGGAAATACATTTACCGCAGAGAAACCAGGGACAGGCATGGTAACCGTCAATTATAAAGACTTCCAAGCTAAACGATCTGTTATCGTAGCTCAAAACATAATCAACAATATTAGACATAGTGTCAATCCAGGCTATGCGAGAGTTGTTTTCGATTTAAATAAAAACACAGATTACGAAATTTCCGAAGAAAAAGGACTACTCATATTAACCGTTCCTTACGCAGAAATAGGCTCCCCTCTTTTATCTAATGAAAGCAAAACAGTCACGATTGCAAACAGCCCTACCCTTTCAAAAGTGACATTTGATATTATCAATGGGCATACATTTGAAGCACGTTTCCATTTAAAAGTAGACAAAGTAAAGTATGAAGATCCGTATTTCTCAAATCGAATAGTGATTGATTTAATGAATAATTAAGCTTTTAAATGTGCAGGTGTGATGAAAGCGGGTGGCGTTTCTCCACCTGCTTTTTTTGTTCTTCCAAAGTAAAAAGGAACGCAAGAAGGTGCACGCGTTCCTTTTTTCATTTTATATTCTGATTGTATGAATGATTTATTGCGTGGCTTTTCCTGCTTTTTTTCGGGTTTGCGGGTCGAGAGGTCAAAAATCCTATGCTCCTCATCTGTTTTCAATCTAATCAAACGTTTGATTAACAATTTGTTCTCTGGGTTTCAAACTAATCAATCGTTTGATTAACACTTTATTCTCCTGGTTTTCGAACTAATCAATCGTTTGATTAGCACTTTATTCTCTGGATTTCGAACTAATCAATCGTTTGATTAACAATTTATTCTCTGGATTTCGAATTAATCAATCGTTTGATTAACACCTATTACCTTCATTGCTTTTTTTCGCACCTAAAGGCACGCAGGGGCTCCTTGCATACCCTTCTCGCTATTTTTTTCACATCTAAAGGCACGCGAGATACCCTTGCGTGCCCTTCTCCCTGCTTTTTTCATACCTAAGTCACGCAAGATCACCTTGCGTTACCTTTCCCCTTCTTTTTCCATGTCTACCGGCACGCGAGATAAATCGTTTTTAAGTTTCATAAAAAACAAGGAAAGAATTCTATCAAAACATTTAATTATTATCCAATTCCAATCGACTCATAAACTCTTCCATCGGACTGTATCCTTGTTGCCTTAAGTACCAGTTATTTGCAGCTGCTTCTATTAATCCAGCAACATCACGACCTGGTTGAAGCTGAATTTCAATATGGGGAATGCGGACTCCCATATATTCAGTAAATTTCTGCTCGACTTCTAATTCGTTATATAAGGAATTCTCTCGCCATTTTGTTAGTTCAATATCCAATGCAATCCTTGTTTCTTCCTGGAATGCTCTTCTTCCATATAAACGAACGACATTTAATAGACCGATGCTACGAAGGGCGAGGAATTCTTTATTGCTCTCATTATGAGTTCCAAGCAACGTTTGGGGGCTAAGTTTTTTAAGCATAACAATATCATCAGCTATAAGTCTATGCCCGCGGCGGATCAATGTATGGGCCGTTTCACTTTTTCCTACACCTGAATTCCCACGTAATAAAATCCCCATTCCCGATACATTTACACAAACACCATGGATGCACATTTCTTGCGCTAATTCTTTTATCATAAAAGCATCAAGCTTTGCTATAAATACAGATGTTCGTTCTTGGGTATGTAATAACGGAATCCCTTCTTCATCGCAATATCGCGTTAAATACTCCAACCCTTCTTGACCAGCAGTCACGATAAAGCAAGGTGGATGGTATTTTACAATATTCCCAATCCGATATTTCCTTTCACTTTTGCTAAGAGTATGCAAGTAAGTGATTTCAGTCCTACCTAGAATTTGCACGCGCTCCATTGGAAAAAAATCAAAATAACCGACAAATTCCAAGCCTGGGCGATGTGCTTTCGGTTTCGTTACAGTTCGCTGAAGCTCGTTCTCCCCTGCTAAAACTTTCAGTTTAAATTTTTTTACTAATCTTTCTATCGTTACAACACTCATATTTTCCACACCCATTTCATAAATCCTCAAAACACAACTTTGTTCGACATATCACAAACTAAGGTACATTTAAAAATAAAATATAGAGATACAGTCATTACCCCTTATCTTAGTGCAATATTATAACACACATTGAAGACTGATTGGAAGCATTTACAAAATCGTCAAATTTTATTTTTTATAACATATAGCTTCCGTCATTGTAATTGGTAAATTGAATATTTATAATAAAAGTGAGTAATCACTCACAAAAGGAGGCTGGAAAATGACATCGACGATTGTTGTTAATACCGTTAGCAAAAGCTTTGGAAAAAAAGTAGTCTTAAATAAGGTAGATTTAAACGTGGAACCTGGTCAAATATGCGGATTAATCGGTCCTTCTGGTTCAGGAAAAACAACTTTAGTTAAAATCATCGTAGGGATGGATCTTCCTTCCAAAGGAAATGTTCACGTACTCGGTACAGCTGTTCCAAACTTACATTTATTGCAAAAAATTGGTTATATGGCCCAAGCAGATGCCTTATATAATGATTTGACTGGTGAAGAAAATCTTGCTTTCTTTGCAACACTATATAAGTTAAAAAAGGATATAAAGAAAAAACGAATTGAATATGCCGCTAATCTAGTCAATCTTACTTCTGACCTTAAAAAGAAAGTTCGCGACTATTCCGGCGGTATGAAACGAAGATTATCTCTCGCCATTGCCCTCATCCAAGATCCACAAGTTCTTATCTTGGATGAACCAACTGTTGGGATTGACCCGGAATTGAGACAATCGATTTGGGCCGAGCTCCGCTTTTTAAAAGATAAAGGCAAAACGATATTAATCACAACCCATGTTATGGACGAGGCTGAAAAATGTGATCGACTAGCTATGGTTAGGGATGGAGAAATCATCACGAGCGGTTCGCCGTCGGAATTAAGAACGAAATATGGAATTACAAGTTTAGAAGAGATATTTTTAAAGGCTGGAGGGGAAAAAGAATGAGAATATTTGCTTTAGTTAAGCGTATTATCCTGCAGATGTTGCGAGATAAACGGGCTCTTGCGTTAATGATGGTTGCCCCACTACTTATTCTAACCCTTCTTCATTATTTGCTTTCCGGGGAATCAAACACACCTCGACTTGGCGTAAATATTTCAAAGGGCGACGCACTATTTGATCTATTAAAAGATAAAGATCTTGAAGTGATCCACTATGACAAGCTTAGAAATACTAAGACTTTCATCGAAGAACATGATTTAGATGGGGTTTTAGACATTAAGGAAGATAATATTACTTTAACACTTGTAAATGACGAAACGTCCAAAGCGAAAGCGTTGCAAATGAATGTTCAACAAACTATTGCAGCCATTAATGCAAAAAAACAGGCTGAAAATATGGAGAAGTTTGTTCATGACATACAGACCAAGCTACAAGTAAAACCTCCACAGATGGAACAAGTGTCAGCACCAAATCTCCATACTACATTTATTTACGGGGATAAAGATACAACCTTTTTCGATTTATTAAGCCCAATTTTGGTTGGATTTTTTGTCTTCTTCTTCGTTTTCCTCATTTCAGGAATTGCCTTATTAAGGGAACGGACGACGGGGACATTGGATCGATTAATGGCAACACCTATTCGACGATGGAATATCGTTTTTGGATATGTATTCGGATACGGCTTATTTGCCATCATCCAAACGTTAATTGTTGTCTTTTATGCAGTAAAAGTATTGGATATGACGCTAGTTGGCTCTTTATGGAATGTCATTCTCATTAATTTAACGTTAGCTTTAGTAGCTCTGTCACTTGGAATTCTTTTATCAGCCTTCGCCAATTCAGAATTCCAAATGATGCAATTTATCCCGGTCGCCATTGTACCCCAAATATTTTTCGCTGGTATCCTTCCTGTCGAAGGCATGGCAAACTGGCTGCAAGTCATTGCTAAATTTGTACCCATGTACTATGGTGGCAATGCTTTAGTAGATGTCATGTATAAAGGATTAGGTTTAAACGATATTAAAAATGATCTTTTTATTCTATTGGGCTTTGCTTGTATTTTCATTGTGCTTAATATTATAGCTTTGAAAAAGTATCGAAAAATATAAAGGAGAAAACAATGTCTGATAATGATTTGATGATGGAACACATATTTGATAAAGAAAATTTTACTGAAAAGCAAAAAAAAATCATTGAAGCAGCTATCGATTTATTTTCCGAAAAAGGCTATGCCTCTACTTCAACTAGTGAAATTGCCAAAAAAGCGGGAGTTGCCGAAGGGACAATTTTCCGACACTATAAAACCAAAAAAGAACTTCTTATGTCCATTGTGATGCCTCTTATTACAAGGTTAGTTGGACCAATCGTCGTAAATGATTTAAACAAAGTATTTGATCGTCAATATGATCATGTTGAGGACTTTTTAACGGCTTTGATTGAAAACAGAAAAGCGATTTTAATTAAACTATTACCTATTATAAAAATTATCCTTCAAGAAATCCCTTTTCAAGCAGAACTAAAATCTCATATTATTGAACATTTTGGTGAAAAAGCATTTAATCTTTTCCTTAACAAAATTAAAATCTATCAAGAAAAGGGACAATTAATCGACATGCCACCAACTAGTTTAGCTAGGCTTATGCTTACTAATATGTTTGGTTACCTATTTTCCCGTTACATCCTCTTTCCTAATTATGAATGGGATGATGAACTTGAAACCGAACGTACTATTCAATCTATCATGCATGGATTAGGGAAAAAAGAGTAGGAACGCCTCCCACAGGACTTGGCGTTTTAGTCGGCGTTTCTTTTTGTCCTTTGGCTTATCATAGTAAAAGAACAATTTGTTTGCCAGTCAATAGACGCTGGAAAAACTACATTATAGAGTTAGTCTTCTATATTAAAACTCCTAGTAAGTACGACAAAAACGCACTTTCTTTAATGAGAAAGTGTGTTTTTGTCAATCCTGAAATCAAAATGTAACACAATTCCTACCTTAATGAAATATCCCTGTCATATTCGCCTGTTATACTAATGCTAGATTCAAAGGTTAGGAGAGACTATTACATTGAAAAAAATAGTTATTTCGACGATTACCGCTTGTTTTCTGTTATTTAGTTTTTCTGGTGTTTCATCTGCCGCGGCTAGTACATATAAAGTTACTAAAGGCGATAGTTTATGGAAAATTGCAACAAAACACAAAATCACTGTCAACCAACTAAAAAGTTGGAATGGACTTAAATCAGATATAATCAAGCCAAATCAAGTTTTAAAGATAACAAAACCTAACGCTGCAACAGTGAAAAAAGCAGCTACAAAAAAGTCTACTACCAGTAACAAAGTTGTTTATAAAACTATGACGGTTAAAGCAACAGCCTATACAGCAAGCTGTAAAGGCTGCAGTGGAATTACTGCCACTGGCATTAATTTAAAGAAAAACCCTAACGCTAAAGTTATTTCTGTTGATCCAAAAGTCATTCCACTAGGAACAAAAGTATGGGTGGAAGGATATGGTGAGGCTATTGCCGGCGATACTGGTGGTGCCATGAAAGGAAATAAAATTGATATTCACTTGCCTACTAAGTCAAAGGCATTGCAATGGGGAGTTCGTACTGTAAAAATAAAAATCTATAAATAAATTATTATCCCGGATGCGTAGCATTCGGGTTTTTCATTGTCTTTTCACAAAAATCAGATTTCCTTAGAATGAAATATGATATTATTGTCCTAACAAAAGTGGGAAGAATATGTTATCAGAAGGAGATTAATGTTGAAAACACTTACTTTGAAGCCAATTGATAGAACTAACTGGGAATTGGCTTGCCAATTAAACGTTAAAGAAGATCAACATTCATTCATCGCATCTAATCTCTATTCTATCGCTGAGGCACAGTTTTATCATGATCGCTATGTTAAAGGTATTTATTTAAATGATAAAATGGTAGGATTCGCGATGTACGGAATTGATGAAGATGACGGAAATTACTGGATTTATAGACTGATGATTGATCAAGCCTTCCAAAGTAAAGGGTTGGGCATACAGGCAATACAGCTTGTCATTGGTGAGATTAAACAAATCAATTCAAAAGGTATTCCCGTTATTATAATTGGTTACAACCCAGAGAACAGAGCAGCTAAAAGGGTGTACCAAAAAGCAGGCTTTATTGAAACGGAAATCGCCCAGTGGGGAGAACAATTAGCAACATATTCTTTACTATAGAAAGGAATTTTATGAATGTTACAAGACCGTTTATATTATAAAGATGCATATGTTACAAGCTTCACATCACGCATCGTAAAGCAATCACAGGATTCAGATGGTAATTGGTATGTCATACTAGAAAATACTGCGTTTTATCCTACTGGCGGAGGCCAGCCACATGATACAGGTACAATGAACGGGATTGAAGTACTTAATGTAGAAGAAGTTGATGGAGAGATTCGCCATACCTTGGCTGAGAAGCTGAATGCTTCCGGAGAAATTAAAGGAGTCATTAATTGGGGCAGACGCTTTGACCATATGCAGCAACATAGTGGCCAACATATTTTAACAGCTGCTTTTGTAGAATTGTTTGGCTTTCACACAGAAAGCTTTCATTTAGGAAAAGAGCTGTGCACGATTGATCTTTCGGTGGAAAATCTGAAGGATCAACAATTAGAAGCTGCAGAAAAGCTTGCAAATGATATCATTTTAAAAAACGTTCCTATCGAAACGAAATGGGTAACAGAGGATGAACTTGATCAATACTCATTACGGAAGGAACTTGCAGTGACTGATGAAATCCGCTTAGTCATCATTCCAGAATTTGATTATAACGGCTGTGGTGGAACACATCCAAACACGACTGGACAAGTGAGCGGAATAAAAATATTATCTATAGAAAAACAAAAGCGGAAAGTTCGGGTACATTTTGTTTGTGGCGGACGTATTTTACAGCAATTACATAGAAAAAACACCATTTTAGCAGAGACTTCTAGGCAATTAAGTGCCTCTGAAGATAGCATAAATAACTCGGTTGCCAAGCTTTTAGAAACAAATCGGGTATTAGAAAGGTCTTTAGAAGAAGCACGCGAATCCCTTTTAACGTATGAAGCAAAGGAATTACTATTAAAAAGTGAGTCCCCTTTGGTAAAAGACGTATTCTACGAGAGAAATATGCAGGACGTGCAGAAACTAGCACGATTAATTGTATCGATGGACGATGAGGTAATCGCCCTATTTGTAGTCGAAACTGAAAATCGACTGCAGTTTGTTGCTGCGAAAGGGACAGCGATTGGAACGAGCATGAAGAAAGTTTCAGAAGTAGCACTATTAGCTATCAACGGCAAGGGCGGAGGCAAAGATGAGTTCGTCCAAGGTGGCGGAGAACGGACCATGACTGGGAAAGAGTTGTTAAATAGAATGGCGGAATGTGTTCAATAGACAGTTACCCTTTAAATAATGAGGCAGTCCGGGAAATTTGAATTTCCAGACTGCCCCTTCTGTGGTTAACTTTAATTAATCATATAAATGACAAGCAACAAAATGACCTTTAGAAACTTCCTTCATTTCCGGTCTCTTTTGTTTGCAAATTTCCATACAAGAACTACAGCGTGTATGGAATGCACATCCTTGAGGTGGATTTTCCGGACTAGGGACATCGCCTTGGAGAATGATCCGCTCGCGTTTTACGCCAACTTTAGGTACGGGAACGGCAGATAACAACGCTTGAGTATAAGGGTGCAACGGCTCAGAATAAAGATCCGACTTATTTGCAAGTTCCACCATTCTGCCCAGGTACATAACTCCAACCCTTGTACTAAAATGTTTTACAACACTTAGATCATGGGCAATAAATAAATATGTCAGTTTAAGTTTTTCTTGTAAGTCTTGCATTAAGTTTAAGACTTGTGCCTGAACGGATACATCCAGGGCTGAAACGGGTTCATCCGCCACTATTAATTTTGGTTCTAGCATTAAAGCTCTTGCGATACCAATACGCTGCCTCTGTCCCCCACTAAATTCATGGGGGTAGCGATCAGAAAAGCCTTGATTCAATCCTACAAGTTCAAGCATTTCTGCAACTTTTTCTTCTCTTTCTTTTTCTGTATATAAATGATGAATTCTTAACGGCTCTTTTAATATGCTTCTAATAGTTTTTCTAGAGTTTAGTGATGAGTATGGATCCTGAAAAATCATCTGAATATCTTTTCGGTACGGACGTAATTGTCTAAAATTCATATCCGCTAGATTTTCCCCATTATATATCACTTCACCTGAAGTAGGCTTCCATAATTGTAAAACCGTTCTACCTAACGTTGATTTTCCACAACCACTTTCTCCAACTAAACCAAGTGTTTCTCCTTCATTCAATGTAAAACTGACATCATCGACGGCTTTAACATAGCTTGAAGTTCGGCTGATCAATCCTTTTTTTACAGGGAAATACTTTTTCAGGTTACGTACGGCTAATAGCTCCTCCATTGGCCACCCCCCTTTCTTCCTCGGTGTATAACCAGCAGCTTGTATAATGGTTGTGTCCTACGTTTATACGTAAAGGTTCTTCAGCATAACAGCGTTCCGTTGCATGTGCGCATCGTGGTGCGAAAGGACATCCTGATGGCATTTCTTCTGGAAGCGGAACAGAACCAGAAATTGCATCCAACCTCTTCTTTTCATCTGTCAGGCTGGGGATTGAGTTTATTAATCCAACTGTATACGGGTGTTTCGGAGCGTTAAAGATTTCAGCAACTTCTGCTTCTTCCACCACTTTTCCTGCATACATGACAATTACTCGATCACAAACCTCCGCTACTACACCTAAATCATGTGTAATCAACATAACAGCTGTATGATATTCTTTCTGAAGTTTTTTCATCAAATCTAATATCTGCGCTTGAATCGTTACATCTAAAGCGGTTGTTGGTTCATCGGCGATTAGAAGCTTCGGATTGCATGATAAGGCCATAGCGATCATCACACGTTGTCGCATTCCACCTGAAAGCTGATGAGGATATTCATCTACAACGCTTTCGGCTCTAGGTATTCCAACTTTCTTCAACATATCAATGGCTCTCTTTTTTGCCTCTTTTTTTGAAAGCTTCATATGTGAAGTAATCATTTCAATCATTTGAAAGCCAATTGTAAAAACAGGATTCAACGAAGACATCGGGTCTTGGAAAATCATTGCCAACTCTTTACCCCGATATTGACGATATTCAATATCCAATAACTGTTTTAATGATTTCCCCTCAAACACAATGTCACTATTTTCTCCTACCTTACTAAACTCTTTCGGGAGCAAGCCCATAACACCAAGTGATGTTACACTTTTACCACAACCAGATTCACCAACAATTCCAAGCATTTCCCCAGGGAAAACCTGGAAATTAACTCCTCTTACCGTTGGAATAAAATCTCGATCTTTCTTAAAAGCTATTTTCAAATCTTTTACTTCTAATAGTGCTTTCATTGTCTTCATTCCTCATCTTGAAGTAAGAGATCGATGTATTCAACAACTTTATAGTCTACTTTTCCTTTGTCTTGAACTCTTTCATCAAAGTTTTCAATTAAATGGAAATCTTTAAGTGCCTCAAGTATTTCATCATCAGTCGGTTGATCTACCTTTATGAAGTTCAACTTTTGCAAAGCAGCAGAAAGCTTTGTTTTCAATTCACCTTCAACAAGTAGAATATCCTCCGGATTTGATTTTTTAAAATATAATTGGTGCAAGGCAAAGATTCTTTCTAATTCCTTCACAGGTTCTTTATGATCGTCCACCCGAAGGTCTAAATATCGATCTGTTACACCGCCGTATCCACCATTTTCCTTCACTACTAATAACGCGGCAGATTGCTTGCCTCTTCGATCGCCACCTGCTTCTTCGCCACTTTCCAAAGCCTTTAAAAGTCGTGTTGCCAAGTCTCCCTCTGTTTGTTGAAATGTAACGGCCATTGCCTCAACAACTTCAGGTCCAGCTAAAATATTCCCTTGGCAAGCAAAATTCTCACCGGCAATTCCTCCTGCCCACTCATAACATTCACTACCTGAAAAAGAGGCGCTATTCCCATTGGCGTCTACCATCCCAACTTGTCTGAGTAGCTTTTGCTCATCTTTCTCTGTCAGAATGTTTACCACTTCTTCAGCGCTTTTTCCTTCTGCCATTAGCTCTAGCCCTTCTAATCCATAAAGCGGATTAGCCCAAGATTGTGTAGCTACGGCTCCCACCCCAGCTTTTGCCCAAGGAACAATAGAACCTACAGAGAGAAATTTGGAGGCAACGGCTACTCCTAGCTCTTTCGTTTTCGGATCAAACCCAACAATTGAATACGTATTTACATAATCTTGAGGTACTTTATTTTTCATCATAAATGATCATCCTCCCATTTATTTTGATTTAGGATCTAGTGCGTCACGCAGCCCATCACCGACTAAATTGACTGCAAGAACGACTAGAAAAATAGCAAATCCAGGTAATAAACTTACATGAGGGGCCACCCTAATAAATTTTTGTCCCTCGCTTAGCATAACTCCCCATTCTGCCATTGGAGGCTGTGCTCCTAAACCTAGAAAGCTCATTCCTGAAGCCGCTAATATCATCCAACCAACATCCAAACTTGCCGCAACGATAATTGGAGGCAAACAATTAGGCAATATATGATGGAAAATAATATGAATATGCCCTGCCCCAAGTGCTCGTTCTGCAAGAACAAATTCCATATTTCGGAACATTAATGCACTGCTTCGTACAATTCTTGCGTAGTAAGGAATGCCTACAATACTGATAGCGATCATTGTATTCATCAAACCAGGTCCTAACGCGGCAATGATAGCTATAGCCAATAGAACATAAGGAAAAGCCATTAATATATCAATAAATCTCATAATCACTGTATCGAAGAATTTTTGAAAATATCCTGCAATAAGTCCTAAAATAGCACCGAAAAATAATGCTATAAACACCGCAATAAAGCCTACCGTAATGGAAACTCTTCCTCCCCATATTAACCTGCTTAAAATATCTCTTCCTAAATCGTCTGTACCGAATAAATGTCCTTCTGTTCCAATTGGCTTTAAACGATTCGCCAAGTCGACAGTTTTTGGATTATCAAGTGGTAAAATGGGAGCCAAATAGGTAATAACTAAAATAATCGAGAGTAACAGTAAACCAGCTACCGCAGCTTTATCGCGCAATAACTTCTTCCATGCTGTTCTCCAAGGACTTTTTCGGGTGATTGGTTTTCCTTCATTACGAGTTTCAGGGGAAACTAGTACATTATTAGGAGTCTTGCTCATATTAGGTTCCACTCTCTTCACCTCCCTATTTATAAGAGATCCGCGGATCGAGCAAGGCGTATAGAATATCTACAATTAAATTTACGATGACGTATGTAGTAGCTACAAAAAGAATGATTCCTTGAACTAAAGGAAAGTCTCTTGCCAATATTCCATTGATCATCAATGTACCTATTCCTGGCCAAGCGAAGACCATTTCGACCAGCACTGCTCCTGCAAGCAAAAATCCAACTTGCATGCCTAGTACAGTAAGGACAGGGATGAAGGCATTTTTTAATGCATGAATGTAAATAACACGTCGTTCTTTAATCCCTTTTGATCGAGCTGTTCGAATGTAATCTTGTTCTAGTACTTCGAGCATACTGGATCTAGTCATTCTCGCAATGACAGCTCCAGCTCCAGCTGAAAGTGCTAATGAAGGCAATACGATGTGCTTTAATAAATCGACTAATCCTGATTCTCCAGGAGAATACATACCTGAGATCGGGAATAATTCAAGTTTAAGACCAAATATAATTTGTAAAATGATACCTAGCCAAAAAACAGGTAAACAAAATCCAACTAGAACAAAAAACATAAGTCCACGATCTATCCAAGAGTATTTTTTATAAGCGGAAATAATGCCAACCCCGATTCCAATAACCGCCGCAAAAAGTGCACTGGAGATCGTTAAAATTAATGTTGCATTAAATCGATCAATGACAAGCGGCAATACATCCATTTTCATTTGAATCGATCTTCCCCAGTCACCTGTAAATACATTTCCAATCCAAGTAAAATATTGAATGTACAAAGGTTGATCTAAACCAAGCTGGGCATTTAATTTAGCAATCGACTCTGCTGTTGCTTTCGGACCTAGTATAATTTTTGCAGGATCTCCTGGAGATAAATGCATGATAGAGAAAACAAGGATGGTTACACCTAGTAAAACAGGAATTAGCCCTCCTAATCTCTTCAAAATATATGTAAACAACTCATTCACCTCGTTCCGTACTAAAAAATGATTGTACTCTTGTGAAACAACAAAGAGGAGTTGCTCTCCTCTTTGCTGTAAACCATTATTCTACTGTTACAGTCGAAAATCTAAATACACCCGTTGGATGAAGTTTAAAATCTTTAATACGACTATTTGCAACAACAATTTGCTTTTCATGATCCACGACAATCCAAGGTGCATCTTCCATCACTAACTCTTGAACTTCTTCGTATATCTTTGTACGTTCAGCTTTGTCTTTTATGACCCTGGCTTTGTCCAACAATTCATCAACCTTTTTATTTTGGTAATATGCATCATTGAAACCAGCTGTTGGCCATTGCTTACCACTTAGTAAAATATATAAGAAGTTGTCAGGGTCACCATTGTCACCCATCCAAGACATTTGGTGCATATCCATGTCATTCTCTTCTGCTGGAACAAATACTTTATCTAAATACGTTCCCCATTCCAGAGTTTGAATCTTTACATTTACACCGATTTCTGCCAAGTCTGCTTGGATGGCTGCTGCCATTGCTTCAGGCTGCTGCATCCCACTTCCAGATTCCGGTACCCAATAGGTCACATCGAAACCATCTGGATAACCAGCTTCTGCTAATAGCTTCTTCGCTTTTGCAGGGTCATGTTCATAATTTTTCACATTTGGATTATGACCCCATACAGTTGGTGGTACAGGACTGTTTGCCACTTCACCTGTTCCTTGTAAAATTCCTTCTACAATCGCTTCTTTATTAATAGCATAGTTAATCGCTTGACGAACTTTCACATTATTAAAAGGTTCACGTTGCGTGTTAAGAGCTGTCCACCAAACGTGCATACCAGCTTGTTCAATTACTTGCAGCTTTGAGTCATCTTTTAGTCTGGCAAGATCATCCGGCGGAACGTTTACGATAAAATCAATACTTCCTGATTCAAGCTCCGCTAAGCGTGTTTGCGGTTCTGTGATTGGTTTAAATATTAACTTATCAACAGAAGGCGCACCTTTAAAATATTCTTCGTTCTTTTCTAAAATAACTTCGACGCCTGGATTCCATTTTACAAATTTATATGGACCAGTTCCGACTGGATTTTTCGTAAAATCAGCACCGTATTTTTCAACAGCTGTTGGGCTGACGATACTCGCTGCATGCATAGCCATATTTCCTAAAAACGGAGCAAACATTTCTTTCAATGTAATTTTTACCGTGTATTCATCGACAACCTCTACTTTATCAACGGATCCAAAGGTAAAATCGGCGTAAGCATATTGTCCAGTATCATGGAACGGATGCTTCGGATCGATTTGACGATCAATACTGAACTTAACTGCATCTGCATTAAATGGAGTTCCATCGTGGAATTTAACATCCTTTTTCAAATAAAAAGTATATTCTAGACCGTTATCAGAAACATCCCACTTTTCTGCTAGGCCCGGCTCTAGCTCTGTACTCTCGTCTTTAAAATGGACGAGCTGATCATATAATTCCATAGCTGTCCGGCTCGAGTTGAAGTCTGACAACTGATGAGCATCTAAAGATGTCGGCTCAGCCTCCAGCCCAATAACAATCGTATTGTTCTTTTCTGTTTTTGCGTTACCGTCTTTCCCCTTTTCATTAGAGGTCTTGGAACTACTACAACCACTAATGACTAAAACAACAATAAGAAAAAAAGAAAGTACCATTAATTTGGTTCTCCCCATGTTTTCAACCCCCTCTTTTTGCTTATTATAGGGAATTTTCAAACAATAATGTTGCAATATTATTTCATTTTTTTAATGTTTTTTGACATTCTGAAAAATAGAAATAAAAGAATAAAACCACTAATAAGGATCCCCGAAAAACTATATATATTCAAAAGGGTCAGTTCTTGATGGTAAAAAACAATCGCACATCCTGCTGCAATTAAAATTAGAGTCTGAGGAATTCTCAATAACCTTCTATGATCCAGCTCATCTTCAAATAGAAAAAAAGAAAGTACTAACGTAAGCAAAGTACATATATAAAGAACTATTCCTATTAAATGAGAGACGTTCGGAGTTGAAAGTTTTCTAATCATGTACAAGAGCAACTCGTTAACATGATTCACTTCCAAATTTTGAGTAATCGCAACAACCATCATCGTTGAAAAAGCCAAGATAAAAGTTGAATAAATAAATACTGCTACGAATAGCTTGCGAATTCCTTTATTAAACGTTGTTCCCGCATATTTAGCCAGCAGTTCTCCTTGCAATAAAAACTTCGTAAAGAAAATCAAAAAAGCAATGGCAATAAGCAGCCACAAGTCCTTTTGATCATTATGGAGAATACTAGGATGATAATGTAAGAGATCGTGGTATACGGATTCGAGACCTTTTTGCAAATAGATATAGGTAGGTAGAAAAATGGCTAAACTACTTATTAAAATAAATTTGGTATTTTTAAGGGCAAATATCAACATTCTAATTTTTGATAAAAATATAATGACCCCGAAGGTTATCGCGACTGTAAAGAAAATAGAAACCGTATAGTGCAAATCAAAAAAGGCTTGTAAGAGCAGCCCACTGATCACAAAATGTAAAATGAATATTTCAAGAAACCATATTGCAAGCAGAAGTCCCTTTAACCATTTTTGGATCCTTACAGGAGGAGAATTAGAGAAAATAGGCTTTAAAAACGGTAGTGCAGCACAAAACGCCAGTAAAAAAGTGCACACAATCACAATGCCCGCAAACACTCCAAATCGAATGACGGCCTCACCTATGAGGAAAATCATGCTAATGGAGATCCAATTGGAAATTAAATACGTTACATTTAAAGGTTTTAATGTTTTCACTTATGCAATTCCTTTATTTCGATATTCTTTTGGTGTACAGCTTGTTATTTTTTTAAATGCGTTACTAAAATAATGTTGGCTATTAAAACCACATTCTTCTGCAATACGTTGAATGGACCAATTTTTTTGAAGCAATAACAGACTCTTTGCTTTTTCGATTCGATAATTGAGTAAATAGTCTGAAAAAGACGAACCGACTTCCTCACTAAAAAGTCTACTTAAGTAACTAGCGTTAATATGAAGCTTCATAGCTATTTCTGATAGTTTAAGAGACATCTTATAATTATTTTTCACTAACTGTATTACTTCATGTACTACTTCTGTATGGTTATTATATTCCGGATGATCATTTAAAAATAGATGAAGACTTTCTATTAATTCTCGTTCTACAACTGGCTTGACCAGATAATCAATTACTTTTAAATGAATCGATTGCTTCGCATAATCGAAATTTTGGAATGCCGACACGATGATGATTTCTAATGAAGGCATGAGGGACTTAAGCTTTTCAGCCACTTCCAATCCATTTCTTCCAGGCAATTTAATATCCATAAGTGCAAGTTGAAATTGCTTTCCATCTTTTATCATATCTTCGGCTAATTCCATTGCTTTGGATCCGAATAAAGCCTTATAAATATTCCATGTTGGAAAATGCGAATGAATGAGCAATTCCAATTGTTCCAATTCAATTGGCTCATCATCCAAAAGAAGAATATTCATGTTCATTGTCACCTCCCAGCTCGTCAATATTGAAAATCTTTGGTAAAGAAACTTTCACCTTTCCTCCTGTTTCCTTTTTATTATTTAAGAGAAAATCAATTTGGGCTTCCTCTCCGAATAGTAAATTTAGACGCTTTGTTATATTCATTAATCCTACGCCCACTTGATAGTCGCCAGATAATGGATGATATTTAAAACCAGGGCCGTTATCCTCTACAGTAAGGTTAAGCCGCTCTTCACCAGTAGAACGCACTGTAATGTTCAATATCCCTTCTCCCTCAACACTTTCGATTCCATGCTTAAAAGCATTTTCAACTAATGTCTGTAGGACATACGGAACAATCATAGCTTCTTCAATTTCTTCCTCAACATTCCAATTCACATGAAGACGCTCACCGAAACGTAATTGTTGGATTGCGATAAAATGTCTAGTATATTCTAGTTCTTCACGTAGTGTATAGAGTGATTTTTCTTCATTGTATTTAGAACGTAAATACAGCACCATATGCTCAAATACATTTTCCAATCGCTCATATCTCTTTAACCTAATTAATCCGAGCATGGAATTCAAAGCATTGAACAGAAAATGAGGTTGGATTTGTTGATTCAGTTGAATATATTTGCTTGTTTCCAGTTCTTTTTCCAATAATACTTGTGTGTTCTCCACTTCCAGCATATAGACTTGTCTTTCAAATGCATTGAAAAATATAAGAGTGATTAGTCCAACCACTGGTCCTAGTACACTAATTAATATTAATAAAAAGAAACTTTCATAGGAAACCATTGATTAGTTTCACCACTTTCAAAAGATTATTAATAATATTACTATGAAAGGTGACTTTATTACTAGAGGAGTTATTGATTTTCGGCAGAAGTCCTCCGCTGTTAATCGTTCGAAAGAAGTCTTTTCATTCAGAAGAGGTGTCGACTAAGAATGCAACGGATTAATATAGCATCTTCTATTTGGAATGATCGATATTACTTTTTGCCTTCGTCCATACTGAGATCAAAATGAATGGGGCTGTCTAATATGTCCCTAAAATAAGTGAAGAAAAAACGGGTCGTTTTTCTCCATTAAAAAGCACATAATTAAATTTGGCACAATGTTGATTGTAGCGGAAGGTGTGAGACTCCTTCAGGAATACGGAGCAGGGGAGATCCCGCAGGCGCTGAGGCTCTGAGGAAGCTCCCCGTACCGCCAATGCCTGTAGCGGAAATCAACAGTCCAGGTAAACAGGGCCAATTAAATAAAAAGAGAGGGACCTCCCAAAAGTAGTCAATTACTACGACTTTTTGGACTGGCCCCAGAAACAAATATTTTTTACATTGAACAGGATAAGTTGAACGTGATTCATAAAGTATCACAATGGAATAATATTTGGAATTTCATATATTCGTATAAAAGGGAGGCATGTCTTCCTGTTCTCGTATGAGGATTCTTTATTGAGCGTAGACGGCGAAGGAATGCCCGATCACAATCACAAGAGCTGCCATACCGTTGATAACATTCATCATGTGCCTTACAAGCCGCATCCACCTCATTAATTGGAGCACCCGGTCCACTACAACCTGGCCCACACCAGCGGTATCCTGGTAAAACACATATACGCAATCTTCTGCGATACCTTTTTCTTGTCATTAACACAACCTCCCTCCGATAAGTTATTTATATAAGATATTCCATTTTGAACAGATATGTATAAGCTGTTTTCTTAACTGTAAGAGGCTTGAGATTACAAGAACAAAAGCGCAAGCGACTGTCCATCGACGTACAAACTTCAGTGCCTTTGACTGAGATAAAGGAAACACGCCGAGGTTGGAAAAGCGGAAGGCGTTGGAGCTAGACGGAAACAACCTCCTTAAAGATATCCACATCGTTTCCAATTTATTTTTTTCTAAAGCATAAAAAAACCATTCCTAAAAACTAGGAATGGTCTTAGAAAAAATAAAATTAAAATTTAAGAGAACTTTCTCTATTACTTCGATTCCAAGGTGTGCCTAGTAACGGCAGAGCCCAACGATCTAATCCATACCAGCCCGCAACTTTCCAAGCTAATACTAACCAGGTTGCTAGAATGAACAACAACGGATTAATGCTCAAGGTGCCGGCGAAAAGAAAACTTACATTCATTAATGCACCAAAGAATGCAGCAATTCCAGTTAATAAACCAACTATTAATCCTAAACCAACGAGTAATTCACCGTAGGCAACCATAAAAGAAAAAGCTTTGGCGTTCGGCAATACCATACTCTCTAAAAAGTTAGCATACCATCCAGTAACATCTGCCCCTTCTTGAGACTTTGCTAATGCTCCCTTTACAAAACCTTGAATAGCCGCTCCAGCATTTTCACCCGTCCAAGCATCGCTTGTCACCTTTCCCCAACCGGCGGTCAACCAAGTATAGCCCACATATAAGCGAATAATTAACCAAATCACAGCGGAACGTGTATTACTAAATAAAAATTTTGAAACAGGGTTTTCAGATATCACAATATTTTGTTTGTCAAACATCGCTCTTCCTCCTCGAATTTCATCAAATTTCATTATATTATAAAAAAGGTGAAAATCCGAATTTTTACTTATTTCATTCCGGACTTAAATGCTTTCAATATTAATATTGATTTTCCTTATTACTTTATTTTTAAACTATCGAATAAGAAGATAGAGACATCCGTTTATGAATGTCTCTCATTACACTACTGAATCACTTTTCTCATTTTCCTAATTATTATAAATGATAAAACTCCAAAGATAGCTTACAACATTCAATGGTTTATACAATGGTAGTATTACTAACCAATATGAATCGTCTCCTGTGGTACATTTTTTACATCTTCCTTCCAGTTGTTTAGCCAAGAAGTTAGATGTTTTACTAGCTCTTCATGAATCGGTTTACCTACTGTTTTTAAGTAATCCTTTTTAGCCGTTAATGCAGAAATAGGTGTAAGTTGAACCTTTAAACCGTGATCCATATTTTCAATTAGGAAAAGTGACACAGGTCCTTTCGCATTCTCTGGGATTCTATTTAGAAAATCATGACTTGTTTGAAAGTCCTTTAAGCCATTAATAGCAAGAACAGGACATGTAATCTTCTTTACCCCCTCAATAATGTCATATTTAAAATGCTCGCGGAAATACTTAGCTGGCATTTTCACAAAACCAGCAATCTTGACGATATCTTTGCTTGTTGAAGTCATTTTTCGATAAAGTCCTTGTGCCTGTTTCTCACTTTTTTCAATCGTATTAAGTTTCTTAATAAGAAATCCTTTAAACCCTTTTGTGTTACTCATTTCTTTATATACTTGCTGTCTTTGCGCATCGAGACTTTCTTGCAATCCTCCGCCCCCACCCGAAAGAAGAATTAAGCCATTAACTGGCCTTCTCTCATTTAACGCAGTTCCTACTATACAGCCTTCACTATGCCCTAACACAATGATCCGATTTGAATCTACTCTAGGATGGCTCGCTAAAAACTCCAGAGCATGTTCAGCATCTGAAACAGCATCCCATAGCCCTGTCTTTAAGAGACTGCCTTCACTTTCTCCAACACCACGTTTATCATAGCGGAGAGTAACAAAATCTAGTTGAGTAACGATTTTTTCTAAGTCTTTATATAAATTAAATTTAAATTTTCCTTTATCGGTACTTCCATCTCGATTAATATTCCCAGAGCCTGCAAGAAATAAAATGGCTGGAAGTTGGTTTTCCTCTGAGTTTGGAAACGTCATTGTTCCTTTTAACAAAACATCACTTTTGATACTGATTTGCTTTTGTTCCATTTTCTTATTCCTCCCAATTAATTGTTTTCAGATGTTACTATCGTTGTAAATGTTCTTTTTCGCCGATTTTCTCCCTCTTCATTCTGAAGGAGCTTTACTGCAGCGCTACTTAATGTTTGTAAGAACTCCAAGTATTCTTCGTCCGTTGCATAAAAGCTTATTTGTCTATAACCGGCTCCGTCTTTTTGCATATCGAACTCCTTCTGACTTACGTACCTTTCAAAATCCGCTAAAACAACAGAAATAAATTTCATAAATGAATCCATATGTTCTTCCTTCGTCCATTTCGATATTTCTTCAGGAGAAATGGATCCAGCTTGTTCTGGCAAGGCATAAACTTTTTCAACAGCACCTCGAATTGGGTTTTCTTCCACCACCTCAATCACCTTTGCCTGTAATAGCTTGTTTAAATGGCGATACAATGTTGCCTGTGGGATATCATGAAGTTTCTCTCCAATTTGCTGAACGGTTAACTTTCTCCCGTTGATCAATGTTTGTATAATTCTCATTCGGACTGGATGTAATATTACGTCTGCTTTTGATTCCTTCATATCTTTCTATCCCTTCTATTGTTATTGTTATCGATAATGATAACAATAATTGATAAAAAATACTGACATAGATAGTCAATAAATATTAGTTGATTTATTCCCTTTTTCACTAACCATTATCAATTATGATAATAATGCATTAGGAAAGTATTGTCAATATTTTTTTGGAAATAAAAATCATTTCTCATTGCTTGAAAAAAAGATGCCCTTGTGTATAATGTTAGATAATTGCATAACATAAATGTTTTCTAGGGTTCCGCAACAAGTTTGTTGGACTGGTCCGAGAGAAAACTCATAGTTTTTAACTATGCCACGGAAGGATAAAAGCCTGGGAGAAACTGTTTAACAGTTATCTCTCGGGCTTTTTTGTTTTTTAATATAAAAAAATTGGAGGTTGTTTATTCATGAATGCAAACTGGTTAAAAGTAGTGATTGCAGCTTTTTTTGAGGTTTTTTGGGTGATTGGATTGAAACATGCAGATAGCTTTTTATCCTGGGTAGGAACTGCTATAGCTATTTTCATCAGCTTTTACTTAATGATTATGGTAGGGCGTCAACTTCCCGTTGGAACGGTTTATGCAGTTTTTGTTGGATTAGGTACGGCAGGTACGGTATTTTCCGATATCCTTTTCTTTGATGAGCCATTTAATATTGGGAAAATCCTTTTAATCTTCGCTTTATTAGTAGGTGTTATTGGTTTGAAATTAGTGACAAAAGAAGGAGTTGATTCGTGATGGCATGGGTTTCTTTAGTGATTGCAGGGCTTTTTGAAATGTTTGGTGTATTAATGATCAATAAATTGCATAAAGACCGCAATTGGCAGTCAGTGATTCTGCTTATTTTAGGATTTGGAGCAAGTTTTCTATTTCTTTCCCATGCCATGCTTACATTACCGATGGGTACTGCGTACGCTGTTTGGACCGGAATAGGTGCTTCTGGTGGAGCTATTTTAGGTATGATGTTATACGGTGAGTCAAAAGACTGGAAACGAGTCATGTTCATCATCATGATCTTAGGTGCAGCAATTGGTTTAAAACTATTTTCTTAAATAAATTCGGATCAAATATCATGAACGAAGCAGTTCATGATATTTGATCCCATATTTTTGAAAAAATCTCGTTATCCATTTTGAAATAAAAATCTGAAGATCCATAGCTTATATACCCACCTTTGATGATCACCAAGCTTACTCGAGATCCATCCTCTAGGTGAAGAATCAGCTGTTTATATTGTTTGTCATTTCGAAAATCACCAAGAAGTTCTTCTACCTTTTCACGAGTCTCGGGAAGGGTATGGTTAAGTTCATTCACAAAAGCTGACAAGGTCTTTTTATCCTTGACTGGTTGGAAATAATCCTTGCTATGATTCCAATCACTATATGTTCTGTATTCTGCCATAACTATATGATTGTCTAGTTTTAATTGACCAAAAATATCTTTTCCATCGCGGATTGTAATGCCATTTAAGCACTCATAAAATTCTGCCTGATTTTCTCCATTTTCTTCATCATACGCCATGATTCTAAAATCTTTGTCATATCCTTTAACTGAGTATATTTCCCTCTTGCCAATAGTAGAGGCAAATTCAACTGAATATTGATCTTGTTTGCTCCATTCATCTATTGTAGGTTTGGTTGTGCCAAGCTTTTCGTCTATTAATGCTTTTGCGTGTTCCGAATCTATTTCCGTTGCAGTATGTGTATAAACCTTTCCGTTATATACGACAAGCCCAATCATCTTCATATTTTCCGAACTCGTTTTTGGTAATTGAATTGGAGGAATTGTTAAGGAGTTGCGTTCTTGTACAATGTTTGTACTCTCATTTGATTTAGAAGACTGTTGGCTAAAAATACTATATCCCCCTATACCAACTACAAGACAAGCGGCTGCGACTATCCCTTTTATTGGCATATTCCTTTTACTCCGTGGCATTTCTGCCTTTGCCATTAAAACACCCATTTTACTTTTTTCATGCAGTTCTGAAGGTATTAATATTCTATCCATTTCTTGTTTCACTTTATTGCTCACCAGCCTCATCTCCTTTCCATTCTTTACGAAGTTTTTTTATGGCTCTGTATAAAATGGTTTTTGCTGTTCCTAGTGGAATTTCAACTGATTCCGCCACTTCTTTAATCGTATAATCATGGTAAAACCTTAAAATGACAACATTCTTCTCTTCTTCATTCAAAAGGTCGAGTAAATCATTTAAAGAGATGGAAAGAGGGATATCCCCTTCGTAATCTTGAGAACGAATCATTTCCTCAAATTCTCGCTTCATCGGAACAACCTTTTTTTGTCTTCTCAAAATATCGAGCGAGCACCTAATGGCAATTTTCATCAACCATGTTTTAAAATACTTTGGTTCCCGCAAATGTTGAATTGATTTAAAAGAACGATACGCCGTCTCTTGTACGACATCTAGTGCATCTGCTTGATTTTTCACATAAACATATGCAGTACGATAAATATCTAATTCGTATTGTTGAAACAGCTTTAAGAATGCTTTGTCATTTCCTCTTTGTGCTTTCCTCACTAACTGTTCGATTTATACCACCCCCCAGCCTTTCACTTATTAGACGTATACGATATTTATTTGGCTTTATATTTTTTCTTGCTCAAAAAAAATAACCTCTTGTAGCTTTCACAAACTACAAGAGGTTATTGGAACTTACGCATTCTTCCATACAGTCGTATATTTCTTTTTATACTTAGGGTCGTCCTCTAATTCAATTAACTCTAATGCTTTTTGCTCAATACCTTCCTATACTCCAGCAAAAGCCGGCTCGCTTTGTTCTACATTAAGCATTGTAGGCTTGGGCACCTGAGCTCCTAATAAATCACACGGTCTTCCGATATTTTGAATTTTACCCGCTCTAATTTGTACAATTCGGTCTGCAATTGCCAGCGCATCGTTTTCATCATGTGTAACAAAGATAGAAGTAATTCCAGCACTCTTTAAAATGTTCCGCAAATCCTTACGAATTTTTAATTGAAGCTCGGAATCTAAGTTGCTAAATGGTTCATCGAGTAAAATAAGACTTGGGTTCGGGGCAATGGCACGTGCAATCGCAATACGCTGCTGCTGACCTCCACTAAGTTGATGTGGATACCTTTTTTCATAATCAGCCATCTCTACCAGCTCTAAGACCTCTTTCAACCTTGCCTTCTTTTCACTCTTTTTCATATTGAAAAGGCCAAAAAGGATGTTTTCAGCAACGGTCATATGTGGGAACAACGCATAATCCTGAAAAACCATGCCAATTCCCCTCTTTTCCGGCTGCACAAACGTATGTTGATCAAATATCACACTATCCTGGATTGTAAATGAACCTTGGCTAGGCAGTTCAAGACCTGACAACAAACGTAGAACCGTACTTTTTCCACTTCCGCTTGGTCCAAGAATAGAAATAACCTCGCCCTTTTCTATTGCCATTTCAAAACAATCCAAAGCTTTTTCCTTTACATGAGGATATGAAAAACAAACATTTTTGATTTTAATAAACATCTTATTGTGGCTCCTTTTCAAGTAGCTTATGGAAAACAAAAATGGCCGTGGCACTGATTGCAACAATAAGTAATGATGCTTGTGATGCTTCCATTATTTTTTCATCACTCGCATATTGGAAAGCTTTCGTCGATAATGTATCAAAATTAAATGGCCTTAAAATCAAAGTTAACGGAATTTCTTTTAAAATATCAACAAATACAAGAATAAATCCACTTATAATGGCTCCTTTCATCATGGGAACATCGACTTTTAAAAATGTTTTCGTTAACCCCATGCCTAGAAGCCTTGATGCATCGCGAAAATTAGTTCCAATCTTATCGTATCCTGATTCAATTGAATTAAAACCGATGGCAAAAAAGCGAATAATATATGCCGCAATGAGCATGACAAGGCTGACACTTAGAACTAGACCGGTATCAATGCCGAGCATTATATAAACCGGAGCCAGAGCCTTATCAACTGCGATAAAAGCAGTAACTACAGCGACAGCGATGACTGCTCCGGGAATCGAATAGCCAAGCACCGTCAATTTCGGGAGTGCTTTTGCTATTTTGCCGTGAACAAGTCGACCGAAATTGCCGACAATAAGGGCGAAAAAGATGATAAGTGTTGAACTGATTCCCGCTACCATGACAGAATTTTTCACATATAAAAGAAAATTATTAAACGGGATTTTCCCCCACGTCAAGATTAACCAATCTATTAATTGAATACTTGGTATCAAAAAAGCAAGGCTAAAAATAAACATACCGTACAAACTGGCAAGTATTGCTTTCTTTCCCTTCAAACGCACAAGTGGGAGCGGCCTAATTTTAGTGGACGAAAAACTATACTGTTTTTTCCCTCGTAGCAATTTTTCAACAATAAGAATAAATATAACTAGACCCATTAAAGATGCGGCAAGTTTAATAGAAGATTCAATGTCTCCTAGCCCAAACCATGTTTGGAAAATAGCTGTACTGAATGTTTGGATACCATAATATTTTACAACCCCATAGTCATTCAATACTTCAAGTACAACTAAGCTTGCGCCACCTATTATGGAAACACGAGAAATTGGAAGCACAACTTTGAAGAATATTTGCCATGGTCCCCTGCCAAGAACTCTTGCACTTTCAATGAGCGAAGCAGATTGTTGAGATAAGAAAATTCTTGTGATTGTATATACATATGGATATAAAAATAACGTATAGATGAAAATGGCTCCAGGTATATTCATAATGTCAAAATAAGCTGGATTTACAGTAATATCAAATTGATTTCGTAAGGTTTTTTGGATAACGCCAGTATAGTTCACAATTCCGTGATACGTGTAAGCACCAATGAATGGTGGAATAGATAGCGGTAATATAAGTGCCCATTTCAAAAAATTCCTTAAAGGAAATTGATATTGGGCTATTAACCAAGCTAGGCTAAGTCCGATAAAAATGGTTAATAACGCTGTTGAAATTACAAGAATAATAGATGTTTGTAAATATTGAAACAGTACATGTTCTTTAATATGAAGCCAATTTTCTGTTACTGGTGAAAATATCCCTGTAACAATCGATAAATTTGGAAGGAATAATAAAAGAATAATAACTGTTGCTGCTATCGTCCAACTATTCACATTCACAAGAAACTTTCGCATGATGCCTACACCTCTGAATCAATGACCAATTACGGAATTTAATACACATTTACTGTATGTAGAGTTTAAAGTTAATACGCTTTCCGGTCTTTATGATACTATTTTTCAAACCTTTGATAACCGCAAGAAACCCCTTGCTAGCATACAGCAAGGGTTCTCTCTATTATTTCCAGCCGACTTCGTTGAAAATCATGATTGCTTTGGCGTTATTATCACCTAGAACTGATAGTGGGATGTCTTGTTCCTTGAACTCTCCCCATGATTGTAACAATTCAGACGGTTTGACATGTTCATTTACAGGATATTCATAATTTGCTTCTGCAAAAACTGCTTGTGCTTCATCTGCAGATAAAAACTCAAGTAGTTTAACAGCATTGCCTTTATTTTTAGATGCTTTCACAACTCCAGCACCACTCACATTAACATGAGCGCCATTTGTATCTTGGTTTGGGAAAAATACTCCGAGCTGTTCAGCCACTTTAACTTCTTCAGGATCTTCGGAATTAAGCATTTGACCAAAATAATAAGTGTTCATAATAGCAACATCGCCTACACCCGCAGCTATCGCTTTTGCCTGGTCACGGTCTCCGCCCTCAGGGTTTTGAGCCATATTGTTTACAATACCTTGAGCCCATTCTTTTGCTTTTTCCTCACCATCAATTTCAATAAATGATGCAAGAAGGGATTGGTTATATACACTTTCAGATGAGCGAACTAAAATGCGTCCTTTCCACTTGTCTTCTGTTAGAGCTTCATAAGTAGAAAGTTCTTCAGGTTTAACTTTTTCTTTATTATACACTAAAATACGAGCTCTTTTCGTTAAACCATACCACATTTTATCTTTATCTTGGAATTTTGCAGGGATTTGCTTATCAAGCACTTCACTGGAGACTGATTGTAGCAATCCAGCATCCTTTGCACGGAATAATCTTCCAACATCAGCGGTTAAAAAGAGATCTGCCTTCGTTGCATCACCTTCACGCTTGATTCTTTCAAGCAATTCGTCTGCTTCTCCTTTAATGATGTTTACTTTAATACCTGTTTGTTCTTCAAATTTAGCATATAGTTCATTATCGACATCATAATGTCGGCTAGTATATAGATTAACTTCTTTGCTTTCGGCAACTTTTTCATTCCCTTGGGAATTAGAAGATCCTTCTTTATTTTTTTCCGGCTGACTTCCGCAGGCTGCAAGTGCCATAACAAAGCAGCAGATTAATATCGAAAAAACTTTTTTCAAGTTATTTCACTCCCTATTAATATATGTAATCACATAAATGAAAATGATTCTCAATTTCAATTATATGGATGAGAGCCTATTTGTCAATTACTTTTAACAATATTTTTTCTCTAGTATATATTTAGGAAGGTCGCATACTGATTTCGTTTTAGTATTTATTCAGTAAAACTATCCAATAGATTAATTATTGTTTCAACGGTTTATTTTTACAAGGCATGCATTTCCTGCTCCGCCTCCTCCCATCTCACAGTATACCCCTGACCTTTAGCACAAAAGATGGAGGAAGAAGTATATTTTGGATCAGCATTTTTATCATACCCAATTCTTTCAATGACTTCCTTCTCATTATGGCATCGTTCATATCCTGAAAAAACGAGGGAAATGGCTCCCTTCCCATGGGTAAGAGCAGATAATTGGGCAGGGTAATCCATAAACGTTGCAACCGGTGCGATTCCTGATAAAAATGCTTTATCTCCTTCTGTTTTTGGCGGATCAAATATACCGTGTCTCGCTTGAATGTCGGAAATGACACGGCCCATCTGTTCAATATCGATTTTTATTTTATATTGATAAACTGGCTCCAGTACGATATTTTTTGCTTTTTCCAAACCTTGTCGTAACGCTCTAAAGGTTGCCTCCCTAAAATCCCCACCTGATGTATGCTTATTATGGGCACGTCCTGTGAGTAATGTGACTTTTACATCGGTCAATGGTGAACCTGTTAAAAGTCCATTATGTTCTCGTTCAAAAAGATGATGTTGAATAAGATTTTGATTACCAACAGACAAATCATCTGCATGGCAAGCATTTTCAAACGTAATTCCGCTATTGCTCTCCGCTGGTTCTAGCCTCATATGCACTTCCGCATAGTGTCCTAAAGGCTCAAAATGCCCATAGCCATTCACGGTTGTTTCAATTGTTTCCTTGTAAAGAATTTCAGGTTTGTCAAAAGTAACTTTTAACTGGAAACGATCGAAAACGATTTGTTCCAATACTTCGAGTTGAATAATGCCCATGACATGGATATGAATTTCCTGCAAACTTTCTTCCCATATGACGTTTAAAGACGGATCCTCAGCATCTAGAATGTTAAAATAACGAATAGCCTCTTTAATATTAACTCCTGTCTCGAATATTACTTTTGATTTCAGTGTCGGGATCATTTCATAATGGATTTTTTCTCGTATTGATCCAATACCTTCACCAACTTCAGTATTAGACAAGCCCGTAACCGCAAACAGTTGACCAGCTTCAACCTGTCTGACTGATTGAAATTTATTCCCACTGTACAGACGGATTTGGGTAACTTTTTCAGTAATTGACTTATCCCCATCTCCGTATTCAATTTCCTCTCTGACATGTAACGTTCCTTGTAGGGCTTTAATAAACGTTACACGAGTTCCATTCTCGTCATGGCGTATTTTATAAACTTGACCAGCAAAAGGAGATTCGTTTTCGTAAAAAGTAGATGTTAATAAATCGATCTTTTCAAGAAAGGAATCAACCCCAATATCCTGAAGGGCAGAACCACACATACAAGGAAAAAATTGATTCTCATTAATCATTCCTTTCATTGCATTCAACCACAATTCTTTGTCGTACCCCTTTTCCATATAACGCTCGAACAGGGCTTCATTTCTTTCCGCGATGAATTCAATTAAATCCTCACTCATTTCACCATTAGACAAAGAATCAGTTAGATTATAAACATCTTCCGTTAAGTTCAATCGAATATCTTTTATCACGGCACTTACGTCCGCTCCAACACGGTCAATTTTATTAATAAAGAAAAAAGTTGGGACTTGATGTTTTCTTAAGAGCTCCCAAACCGTTTCGGTATGTCCTTCTATCCCTTCTACTGCACTCATAATGATGACAGCATAATCCATCACTTGAATGGCACGTTCCATTTCAGGAGAAAAATCGACGTGGCCAGGAGTATCGATTAAATAATAATGAGAATCACGATAAGAGAACATCGCTTGTTCAGCGAATACCGTAATTCCTCGTTGTCTCTCAATGTCGTGATTGTCTAAAAAAGTATCCTGATGATCAACGCGGCCTCGTTTCCGAATGCTATTTGTATGATAAAGAATTTGCTCAGAAAAAGTAGTTTTTCCTGCATCTACATGAGCTAATATTCCAATTGTTTTATTCATACTCGTACCTCAATTCAGAGTCGTTCTTTGTAACTAATATTATAGCAAATGGATCAAAAGAACATTTCTCTATTTTCATACTAGAAATGCACCTCTTAGAAAATATTGTCAATTTTCTAGGAATATCGACCTCGTACATTGTAATTATTTCCAGTTTAATATATATTCGTAGTATGATTTGTAATTTTCTAAATAGGATTAATATTAAATGAATAATCTTTATAAAAGTAAAGTAAGATCGTGGTAATTTTTAGGGGGAGTCGTATGGAGTTTTTTGTAGCGAGACAGCCGATTTTTACAAAAGCGAAAGAGATTTTTGCGTATGAATTGCTCTATCGCAGCAATCAAGAAAACATATTCCCTGAAATTGATGGAGATGTAGCAACGACTGATGTCATTGTTAATAGTTTTATTAACATAGGAATTGGTCAGCTTTCAAATGGGAAGCCATGCTTTATTAATTTTACTGAAAGGTTACTAAACTTAAGACTCCCTTCCTATTTCCAACCAAATGAAATTATCGTAGAAATTCTGGAAACCGTAGAATTTAATCAAAATTTAGTGAACATATGCAAAGAACTTAAAACTCAAGGATATCAAATAGCCCTTGATGATTTTGTATTAAATAAGGAAAATCCATATTCCTATCCTTTATTGCAGCTTGCGGATATTGTAAAGGTTGATTTTCGAGAAACTACTGTACAAACAAGACAAATCATTGAACTAATTTCGAAACACTCCAACTTTAAATTACTTGCTGAAAAGATTGAAACGAAAGAGGAATTTGATTTAGCTGTAAAATCTGGCTACGAATATTTTCAAGGATACTTTTTTTCCAAGCCTGTCATTCTTTCAACTAAGGATGTACCTGAGTATTTTCAAAATTACTTTGCCATTATCAATCTTTTATCTAATGATGAACCCGATCTCGAACGAATAACCGAGTTAATTGAACAAGATTTATCATTATCTTATAAGCTATTAAAGCTCATCAATTCACCGGCTTATCGCCCTGCCAGTAAAATAAATTCTATTAGACAGGCGATTGTCCGACTTGGATTGAATGAACTAAAAAAATGGCTTTATATTCTTTCCATAAGAGGTAGTTCGACCGTAAGAAGCGAATGGTCTAAAGAAATATTCTTCAATAGTCTTGCCAGAGCGAAAATGTGTGAACTCATTGCCATACATATAGACATACAAAAGGAAGCATCCTCCTATTTCTTAACCGGAATGTTTTCCCTTATGGATGTATTATTTGGCCAGCCCATGGATGAAATATTACATTCGATGCCACTTCAAGAGGATATTTGTGATGCTTTAAAAGGACATTCTAATCAAATGAAGGATACGTTGGATTTGATTATTTCCATTGAAAAAGGAGACTGGGAGGGTTTTAATATTTGTTGTGAGAAGCTACATATCGAGGACCATATTGCTCACAGTAGCTATTATGAAGCTTTCAAATGGGCGAAACAATTAATCGAGGAGCAATAATGAAAGGAAAATCCGATAAGTCATCTGGATTTTCCTTTTTAAGTAATCCATTTTTCAATGCATTTATATTTTCACTATGCTGCTTGTCTTACTTCTTGCCGCTGTTCTTTAATCAACATTCCTCCAATTAATCCTATCAACGAAAATACCACGGGTATGATAAAACCATAATGATATCCTACAGTACTAGGAGCAGTGTGAAAGTGATCGAGTATTTTTCCGAAAATGATCGGTAACAGAACAGCACTTAAAAAACCTCCTGTATTGGCGAAACCCGATACGACTCCAACGACTTTTATATCAAAAGATTGTCGGACAACAGCGAATGTTAAAGAGCTGGCACCATTTCCAAAACCAATAATTAAGAAAAGAATAATGAGTACGATATATGGTGGTTTTCCACCAACTACAAATAAAGCAAGCCAACTTAAAAAAATCACAAAATGGACAAGTACATAGGGGCGCTTGATAGTGCCTAATCGGCTTGCAATCCAAGTTGTTAGAGGAGAGCCAATAAGTGCTCCAATAAGACCAATCATGACAAGCTGACTTGCACTTGAACGAGACATCCCATATACATGGATCCCGTACGGTACTGCCCAAGAACCAATGAATCCAATATACGTACCTACAAGACCGAAGTGACAAAAGAAGGTAGCCCATGCTTGACGATCAGAAAATATTCTACGTAACAGCAACCCTGTTTTTTCCCGTTTAGACTCAGTCCGATTAGAAATTTTATAATCCTTAATGATTTGTTTCGGCTTTTTTTCAAGGACATAAAAAAGGAGACATGCACAAAGACATAAAATAATTCCTACTGTAAAAAAGACTGGCCGCCAACCCGATATCCCAATCCAGGCAGAAAATGGCACGGTCGCCATTAATACTCCTAAGCTTCCTGACATTCCTGCTATCCCAAGTAACCCGATAAATTCTTTCACTTTGAACCACTGACTTAGAATTAATACTAGATTAACCCATATGGCTGCATCGCCAATCCCAACCATCAGCCTTGCCAAGAGAAGGATAAACTCGTTGGGAGCAATACTATATACTAATGTTCCTACACCATTAAGCAATGTTCCTACAATTAAAAATAGATTTGGGCCAAAACGATCTGATAAAATCCCGACCGGAATTTGTAAGCTAGCATAGGCAAAAAATTGAATACTCGTTAATAATCCAATGGTTGCTGCAGTTACTTTGAAATCATGCATCAATTGGTCTGAAATTAATCCTGGTGCCGTTCTTTGACTTACAATCAAAAAATACGCTAATAATACCGTCGCAAATACAATCCATCTATATCTACTATTTTGCTTCTCCACTGATGTCGACTCCTGTATCTATAAATATCTATTCATTATACTCCTAAGAGAACCTATCTCACCAATTAAAATATGGAAATGGAAAGAAAAATATAAAAAGGAATGAGTTACTAATTTAGCAACCCATTCCTTGTACATTATATTCCTATTTAGCATTCTTTATTTTCTTTTCCGTATCATATCATAAGGCTTAACAGGAGCATTAACTTTCATTTTTACAATCATCATCGCATTTGGTGCACGATCAATTGGATTTCCCTCTTCACCCCACAAAAAATCAATTGTTTGATATAAATGAGAAAACTCTAGCCCATAAAATTCAATTTCATCTCCAACAACAAATAAATTACGTTGTTGAATCGTTGCGATTTGCGTCTCTTCATCATATTCAAATATTTGTCCTTTGAACCTCCCTCGACTAAAGTCGAAAGATTCCTACCCCGTTACTCCTTTTGGAGGACTTCCTTTTTTTGGATATCTTTTTGTTCTTAGGAAAGGAGTATAGAGGGAAAATAGTACAAGTTATCGAATAAATATTTATTCTAAAAAATTCCAAAAAGGAGACTTATTCATGTCTGTTAATATTGAAAGCAAGATTAAGCATTTCTCCGCCATCTTCTTTGTTTCTAACCGTAAGGAAGTAATGGATTATTATAGCAAATTAGGGTTTTGGTGTGATTATGAAATGGGATTCGTTGAACGGGATGGACTCATGCTCATTGTTCATGAAAGTGAAAACTCGAACTCTATTGTTCCCAATTCTCCTATACATGGAAATGAGGCTTTACATATATTTGCGATGGTTGAGGGTGTTGACAACTTATATGAGGAGTTTAAGTCCAAGGGGGCAGTATTTCAATATATTTTAAGAACGAATCCATACAAAATGAAAGAGTTTGCCATTATAGATCCGCAAGGTTATACGATTGGGTTCGGGGAACCAATAAGTTAAAACTTTACTAAAGGGGTTATGGATACAATGAGTCAGGCAAATTTTGAAGTTGTCCAATTAGACGAGAAAAAATATATCGGAGTAGCTGCCACTTCTTCCTTCCAAAACATCACAGGAATAGCTGAAGCACGAAACATTTTCATGGACAGAAAAAGGGAAATTGAACTTATCGGAGACGAAAATACATATACATGTGTCCATTTCGCAAATGAAGTATTATTCACTTATATTTATTGTGTGGGAGTCCAAGAACTAAAGACGATTCCAAACGGAATGATTGGGTTTACAGTTCCAAATCAACAATATGTTAAATTCTGTTCAACTGGTGAAGAACCATATGAAGCTATTAGCCATTATGTAAAAGAAAACGATATGGTCATAAATACAAACGCTGTTTCTTTAGAAGTTTTTAAATTTGGTAAAGAAGAGAATAAATATAATGCTGATATTTACGTCCCTTTTTTATATAAAACTGTAGAATCATTCAATTGAAATAGAGCATGGAAAACTCCATGCTCTATTAATATTTAAACCATTACTTTACAAATATCATTTGTAAATTCAACTGGATCTTTAATTGGCAAGCCTTCAATTAGTAGGGCTTGGTTGTACAATAGATTTGTATATAGTGATAATTTTTCTTTATCTTTTTCAAACGAATCCTTAAGGGATTGAAAAACCTCATGATGTGTATTGATTTCCAATACTTTTTCAGCCTGAATATTTTGGTTGTCAGGCATTGAATTTAAGATTTTTTCCATCTCAATTGTGACTTCGCCATCTGTCGAGAAACATACAGGATGCGATCTCAATCTTTTTGATGCTCTAACGTCCTTCACTTTATCTGCCAAAATATTTTTCATTTCAGTGAAGAGATCTTTATCAGCTTTTTCTTCTGTTTCCGACTTTTCCTCGTTATCAGAAGCATCAATTCCTAAATCGCTGCTTGATACTGATTTGAATTCTTTTTCTTTATAATTCATCAACATTTTGATGGCGAACTCATCAATATCCTCTGTAAAATACAGAATTTCATAACCCTTATCCGCTACTAACTCTGTTTGTGGCAGCTTTTCAATTCTTTCATTTGATTCACCCGAAGCATAATAAATATACTTTTGATCTTCAGGCATTCTCGCTACATATTCATCCAATGTGACAAGCTTCTTCTCTTTGGAGGAATAGAACATTACCAAATCCTGCAGTGTTTCCTTATTCATTCCAAAATCACTGTACATGCCATATTTAAGCTGTCTACCAAAGGATTCATAGAACGTTACATACTTGTCCCGATCATTTTTCAAGAGGTTTTGCAATTCGCTCTTAATCTTCTTATTAATATTATTGGCAATTCGCTTCAATTGACGGTCATGCTGTAAAATTTCCCTAGATATGTTTAGTGATAGATCAGGCGAATCAACCATTCCTTTAACAAAGCTGAAATGATCTGGGAGAAGGTCAGCACATTTATTCATAATCAATACGCCATTAGAATACAACTCTAACCCTTTCTCATATTCCTTTGAATAGTAGTCAAAAGGAGTTTTTTCAGGAATATAGAGAATGGCATTGTATCGAATGGCTCCGTCAACGCTCGTATGGATGTGGGCTAGCGGTTTGTCATAGCCATAATGCTTTTCCGAATAGAAATTCTCGTAGTCCTCATCTGTAAGTTCACCTTTGTTTTTTCTCCAAATCGGCACCATACTGTTAATGATTTGCTCTTCTTCAACCTCTTCGTACTCATTTTCAGTGCCTTCTTTTAACTTACTTTCTATAACATCCATTTTGATCGGATAACGAATGAAATCAGAGTATTTCTTGATAATGGATTTTAAACCATATTCCTCTAGATACTCATCGTACTGCTCTTCTTCCGTATTTTCTTTGATTTTTAAGGTGATTTCTGTACCTACCGTTTCTTTCTCAGTAGGCTCAATTGTATAACCATCTGCACCAGTTGAATGCCACTTGTATGCTTCATCGCTTCCTAAAGATTTACTAATTACTGTAACCTCGTCAGCCACCATAAAAGCGGAGTAAAATCCAACACCAAATTGACCAATAATGTCATGGCCATCCTTCAATTCGTTTTCAGTTTTAAAAGCAAGAGAACCACTCTTAGCAATAATTCCAAGATTTGCTTCCAGCTCGTCTTCCGTCATTCCGATTCCAGTATCAGACACAGTTAATGTTCTGTTTTCTTTATTCGGGGTCACTTTTATGTAGTAGCTATCTTTGTCAAAACTTAATGAGTCATCCGTTAATGCTCTGTAATAAATTTTATCAATGGCATCACTGGAATTGGAGATTAGCTCTCTAAGAAAAATCTCCTTTTGTGAATAGATGGAATTGATCATCATTTCCAATAGCCTTTTAGATTCTGCCTGGAATAACTTTTTTTCCATGAATATTTCTCCTTTCAATCAGTGAAAAATAAGTATTTAGTAGATATTTCTATTTTAGCACTCCGCATTAAAGAGTGCTAATCATTAATTTAATAACATACACGAAATTCGCTTGTCAATATTCATGTTTTACTATTCCACATGAGTAGGTTTCCTCTCTATTTTTACAAATAAAGTGATGAATATTGAAATTAACAATAATCCGAATGGAACAATACTGATTAAATAACGGAAAGTGGACTCTGGATCAGGTCCAGGATTCTCACCACTTTCATAGCCAAAGATAAGACCTACAACAAGAAATGCTAGAGCAGAAATTAACCCGCTAGAACGAGTAATGAACCCACTTACCGCCGTATAAACCCCTTCTCGTCTTTGACCAGTTTTATCGAAATCCATATCTATAATTAAACTATTAACGATCGGCGGTGTAACAAGAAAGCCCGCCATACCGAAGCCTACTAAAACACCTGCAATGATTCCGCTTATTAAATCCGATCCAAACCAAAGTGGAAGGACAGAAATTGCATAAGCGATCATAGACAATCTCCACCCTTTGACAGGATCCATTTTTCGAATAAGCCAAAACCACACTGCAACAAGAGGGATAATTGAAATAAACACGGAGGCAAGTAAAACAGCATTCTGAGCTTCTGGAATATTTAAAACGTATTTAGCATAGAAAGGAATCATCGAGCTGAGGAGGCCATTAACCGTTTGGGCGAATGAATTCGCCATATTCACAAGCCAGAATGGTTTATTTTTTAAAGTTTCACCAAACGACTCTTTCAAACTAAGCTTGGGACTGTTGACAGCATTTTCATTTTCTTTCACGTACAATAAAAAGAAAAGCATAAACATAGCAAACACAAAAGCATACACTATCGACATCTTGCTAAATCCCATCGCTGTAAACAAAATAGGAGTTAATGCTGTACCAATGAGGAGAGCGACAATTTGGAAACCTTGTTGGATCGCAGATGCTTTTGCACGAATCTTGTCTCCCTTGAACAATTCTGGAAACAAAGCTCCATAGTTAACCCAAATCACGGTAGCCACAGCTTCATATAATATAAGAGCAATTAGAAACCATGTGAATAGTCCCATCTCTGAGATATCTTTTGGCGGTGAGAAAATCATAATAAAGGTTAACATGAAAAGCGGAATCGCACCAAAAATCCATGGTCTCCTTCGCCCGTATTTTGTGTTCGTCCGATCGGACCAATAGCCAAACAACGGCTGGTTAACCGCATCCCAAATCATAAAAATGGTACGGGCTAATGTTGCTAATCCTATGCCAAGTCCCAATTTATCAACATAATAATAGCTATAAAACGAGCTAAACGCTTGACTTGGAATCATCATGGCAAGCATCCCGAATGCATACATTACTGGAGAGTTCACAAGATTTTTTTTCATAAAGCACCTCCAAAATTTAACTTATTTCTCTACTAGTATTCATAGATTCAGAAACACATGAATAAATGCTGAATTTTCAAATTTATTTTACAACAAATAACGCTAAGGAAACAGATTATTTTCCTTAGCGTCATTTGATTTATTGCTCTAGTTCCTGTTCTTTTCATTATGGGTAATTTGTATAAAGTTATTACCACAAAAATATTTTATGAAAAAATTACAATCCTCTAGAAAACAGCCTTTCATTAATATAAGCGATCCACCACCATTTGAATAATTAGCGCAACTGTCACAACTCGTAAAACTGGTTTTACATACCGAGGCTTTAACTTTTCGGCAATACGAACGCCTATCTGAGCTCCCGTAAGTGAACCTAATAGAAGACACACCGTTAATGGCCACATTATTTTTCCTGTCGCTATATAAGATATAGCTGCTCCAAAACAACTTGAAAACGTCGCAAGGCGAACTAGACCAACAGCTTGGATATAGGAAATCTTTAAATAACAAAATAAATAAAACATTAACGTTCCTTGTCCTGGACCAAAAAGGCCATCGTAAATTCCAATACCATAAAGGCCGGGTACACTAAATTTGTTCATTTTTAATCGGTTTTCTCCTGTAAAACTACCCTTCCCTTTAAATGAGGTAATAAATGCAAATATTAATAGGATGATAGCTATAATGTACATATGCTCACCGGATATTTTTGACGCAATATAGCCTCCACTTAATCCACCGCCAAGACTGACAGGAATAATCCAGAAGCATTCTTTTAAAGATATTTCTTTCTTTTTATACAAATGAAAAAAGCTTGAGAAGGAACTAATCGTATTCGATACTTTGTTAGCGCCAATTGCAGAATGGACAGGCATGCCCAAAATCAGCATAGCTGGAAAACTAATGAAACCTCCTCCACCTGCTAAAGTTCCGACAGTCGTTGCAAATATTCCAATTAAAAAAACCATTACATACTCCATAACAAAGCACCTCCCTTGATTCACCTTAAGAATAGTATGAATTTAATCATAAGTAAAATCGATAAAAATTATAAAATGACATAAGAAATACTTATGATAATATCATATAAAAAAAGCCAACTTATAAAAGTTGACTCTGATTGTAGACCTATTTATTTAGAAGTACATTCAGACTAGTTGAAAACGCTTGTCTTTCGAGGCATGAGGCCTTCTGGGGAGCGGAGTTGCCTTACTGGGCAATGAGTACCGCAAGAAGGCGAAAAACGAAGAAAGCAAGCGTTTGTCAACGGTCTGAGCCAACTCATAAAAGTTGACTTATACTTCTTTCACCGTTGCAATATAAGGTAAATTCCTATACTTTTCTGCGTAATCAATTCCGTATCCTACAATGAATTCATCAGGAATGACGAAACCAACATAGTCGACCGGCAAGTCAATTTTCCTTCTTTCGGGTTTATCTAATAGGGTGCATATTTTAATATGTTTCGGTTTATGCATCTTCAAGTGATCCCTTAAGAAATGAAGGGTCAAACCACTATCGATAATATCCTCTACTACAACAACGTTCTGATTTGTAATATTGGCATCTAAATCTTTTAATAGCCTAACTTTCCCTGTCGTTTCCGTTTGATCGCTGTAGCTGGAAACAGAGATGAAATCAACTTTAATATCTCCCTTCATCTCCCGGATTAAATCGGCTGCAAAAACGAAAGAGCCTTTCAATACAACAATCAAAAAGATAGATTCATGATTAAAATCCCTTTCTATTTCTTCCGCTAATTCCTTTACTCTCTGTTTTATCTCTATATCAGAAATCATGACATCATTTAATTCATAAGCCATTAGTTTTACCTACTTTCCAAAGCAAAGTCGTTAAGAACAAGTTTTCAGATGCGCAATCAATCTTTTTTCATTTTCCCTTGCGTCTTCTAAATGAAATGCATGGGAAGACTTATCTGACCAAAGCAGCTGTTTTCCTTCGGGAGCATCCAAATATTCATAATATCTCTGTATCAATTCTGGCATTACATGTTTTTCTTTGCCGCCGTGAATAAACAATACAGGCATCGGCAGTGAAGGTACTTCTTTAAAAAAGTCAAAAGTATTAATATCCTCCAACATCTTCTCTGAATAGGAGAGTTTGAAGCCACTAACTAGAGAGTGATAAATGTCTAACAAAGAATAATCTTTTGATCTCAACATTATTTTGAGCCCTGAAAAAAAGGTGGCAGATTTTTTATCCCCAGCATTGTAAAACATTGAGTTGTATTTGAATTGCCATTTTCGAATAATAGACCACTGTTGAAAGCCTTCTAGATATGGTGGAGCACCAACGGCAGTTAGTTCCCGTAACGCTTTTTTATCTTTCTTTTCATTTGCTGCTTCCATTAACCATTTATAACTAAGTTTATCATTTTCAACCCAGCTAGGAATTTGCGAAAAACCCGTGTAAGAATAGTATTTTTCCGGGTATAACGAAGCGAGCGACAAACCAATCACTGTTCCCCATGAATGAGCTACGAGATGGATTTTTTCTTTATTGAAACGCCTTCTTAAAAATTCTGTCACATCATGTCCATCGCGGATGAATTGTTTTAAATGCATTGTATCTTTCGGAATATCTTTGGAATACGACTTCCCCGTTCCTCTCTGATCCCAAAAAACAACTGTAAAATGCTTAATGAGCTCTTTTGTCGTTGTTACTAAAGCATAGTCATACCCCTTGCTCGCTACCCCGGGTATAGGCATGCTAGGACCACCATGGATAAATAGTAAAACGGGATTATCGGGATTCTCAGATTGAATTAATATACTTTGATTAATCCCACCAATCATAATTTTTTCGACACTGCTGATCCCAGGTTCTGAGATCTTAAAATCATCCTTGAATAATTTCATATAGCACCCCTAATTCCAGCATTATTTATTTTTTGATTTTATGAAAGAAAAATTCAACATGCTCTTGCAATAATTTTTCTAATTCTGCAGTATCTTGTTGTTCAAACTGTAAAATTAAATATTGAGTAATCATTGAAAAAACAGGATATTGATATTCAATAGCAAGTAAACGGGCTGGAAAATCCTGAATGTATCCTAAATCTTTGAACTTCGCAAATACGACTTCGAGGAATCTAATATTTTCTTCATACAAATCATTCAATATGATGAGTCGCGCTTGTGGATGGCTAAATTGCTCTGAGCTTACAATTCGCGATATTTTTGACATCCTCGGACTATCACAAATATAAGACTTGAACTTTTGTAAACCTTGCTGTAAAAACTGTTCTGGAGTTGTTTGTGTCAATATGTAATCAAGATCTTCAAATGGCGGACAAACTTTTTTAATCTCTTCTCGATATATTTCAAAAATGCAATCTAACAGTTCATCTTTGTTTTTAAAGTGATAATATAACGAACTTTCCTTAATCCCCACTTCTCTCGTAATGTCCCGTATTGAAACCGCACTGAAGCTAGATCTCGAAAATAAGTCGATTGCAGTATTTAAAATTTTGTCTTTTGTTGAAATAGAACCTACCATGTTTTTCCACTCCTATGACAAAAATTCTAACGAACGTTAGGTAGATTGTCAACATATTTTTCCTGTTTTTTTTTATTTACAAATGAATAATCTTCCCATAAAATTAATATTGTGAATTGAGAGTGATTATCATTTGCACTGAGGTGTATGAAATGATTCTATCTGACATACAGGTAGGAAAAAAAGTACGAATTAAAAATACTGACTTGGTGAACGAGCTTGTTCGTCGCCGTTTATTAGATCTTGGTATTATGGAAGGGTCGGTCCTTAAAATAAAGCGCATTTTACCTTTAGGCGGACCGATTACAATCGAAGCAAGAGGACAATTAATAGGAATTCGCCGGAGCGAAGCTAAAAAGATTCGGGTGGAAAGCGTATAAATAACATAGCATTATTTGGCAATCCCAATACTGGGAAAACGTCTCTATTTAATAAGCTGACAGGTTCATATGAATATGTGGGTAACTGGACCGGTGTTACCGTAGAAAAGAAAATTGGCATTTTAAAAAACAAGGATGGACACTTGGTCGATTTACCTGGCGTTTACTCTCTTAATCCTCTTTCGAAGGATGAAGGAGTTGCCACTAATTATCTTTTATATGATGATGTTTCTACGATTTTAAATATAGTGGATGCTTCCCAACTGGAGAGAAATTTATACTTAACGTTACAACTATTAGAATATGGAAAACCGCTTGCCATTGGGTTAAATATGATCGATGTGGCAAAGGCAAGAGGCATTGAAATAGATATCACTCTATTAGCTGAGCGGCTTTCTTGTAAGGTTGTTCCTATTGTCGCACGTTCTGGCGCTGGTTGTGATGAATTAGCTTTATCCCTTACGGTACCTGTAAAATCACAACAGCCACTTATGATCAATTATGGGAAAGTTTTGGAGGAATCGATTCAACACATTATATCTTTGCTTCCAAAGAATCAAGATCTCCCTCCAAAAAGATGGTTAGCGCTTCAATTTTTTGAAGGTAACAAGCTAGTTCGGGATCTTCTATTACAATATATCCCTGAAGATATTGTGAATGAAATATACGAAACTACAGAAAACCAAATTCAAGCTGAAACAACCGCAAAATCAATGGCTCAACATATACGAACCATTCGTGGAAACTATATTCAATCTCTATTATTATGTTGTGTTAACAATACAAAAAAAATAGAATATACGATGACGGACCGAATCGATCAGATCGTCACAAATAAAGTACTGGGACTCCCTATTTTTTTACTATTTACGTATCTTATGTTCAAACTGACTTTTGATTGGATCGGAACTCCGCTATCAGATGGATTAGATGCATTTATTACAGGTCCGCTAACAGATACGCTGAACAATATACTAATTACTGCAGGAGCAACTGAATTTATCAGAGCATTGATTTTACAAGGAATCATTGCTGGTGTCGGCGGGGTTCTCGTTTTCGTACCACAAATCTTTATGCTCTTTTTTATGATTTCATTCATTGAGGATTCTGGTTATATGGCCCGTGTTGCAATGGTAATGGATAAAGTAATGGAGAGCATTGGACTGAATGGGAAAGCGTTCATTCCTATGATTATCGGTTTTGGCTGCAATGTCCCCGGAATCATGGCAGCTAGAACGATTGAACAACCAAAAGAGCGGCTGCTTACGATAATATTAAATCCATTAATGTCTTGCTCAGCGCGGTTAACCGTTTATAGTTTATTTGTTGGAGCTTTTTTCAAACAAAACCAAGCTTTAGTAGTACTTTCACTATATTTATTAGGAATTATTCTTGCTTTAACATTGGCTAAAATCTTTTCTTCTACTATTTTAAAACAGGAAAGCTCATTTTTTGTGATAGAATTGCCACCTTACCGTATCCCGCAATTCAAAACACTGTTACAAAGTACGTGGGAAAAAGGAAAAGGATTTGTTCGTAAAGCGGGTACTTTTATTTTTGGTGGTTCTGTTATCATTTGGTTATTAACATATGCAGGACCAAGTGGTTTGAATGTATCGATGGATGAAAGCTTCCTTGCAATGATTGGTGGAGTGATTGCTCCGATTCTTCATCCGCTCGGATTCGGAAACTGGCAGGCGGGAGCAGCATTACTAACCGGATTTTTAGCAAAAGAAGTTGTCGTCTCGACGATGAATATCATTTACGTAGCACCAGACATGCACACGTTACAAGGCGTGATGGCCGACTATTTCACACCACTATCTGCCTATAGTTTTCTAGCTTTTATCTTGCTTTATGTACCTTGCTTAGCGACAGTCGCTGCAATAAAAAAAGAAACAGGTTCCGCTAAATGGACTTGGTTTTCAGTCATATATGCACTTATCATTGCTTATTTGGTATCAGTTATTATTTATCAAGTAGGTCATCTATTTGGTCTTCATTAATTTGAAAGAAGGGATATGAAATGTTTATCAGCATCCTTCTCGGCGCTCTTATTTTTGGTTATGCCATCTTTACGGTCTATCGATTTGTGAAAAGAAGCAAAATGGGAAAATGTGCAGGCTGTGAATTAAGTAAGAATTGTGCAGGTGCCTGTTCAACAAATTCTATGAACGATAAACCTATATCATTCTCTAATTTAAAAAGAGAAAGTTGATATAAGCATAAAAAAATCCAATTAACTAAGAAAAAACAGTTAATTGGATTTTTTTATATTCTATTAAGCCCCTGTTGCACTTTCTTGACTACTTGTAGGCAAGTGGTAGCTCCCTTTTTTAGGAAAAACGATGAAAAATAGAGTCCCCACGCATATAATACATCCCATCATCCAGAACAAAAATTGAGGACCTTGGTAATCTACGATTAGCCCGCCGATTACATTTCCTGCAATACCCGCAAGACCACCGGCAGCAGCAAACATCGTTTGAGCGGTTGCCTTCGCATCTCTTGGAGCCATTAAATTTACAATTTCAATGACCGAACTAAAGTAAAAAGCAAATGCCAATCCATCAAGAGCTTGCACAGACAATATAACCCCAACAGGAGGAGCGAATCCCATTACGATATACTTAATCGCATAAGCTAATGTTCCAAGAATGAGCATCGGAAACAATCCAATGCGCCGAATAAGCTTAGCGGATAGCCAGAACAATGGAATTTCAACTACTGCAGCAATGGTAAAATTCCAACCGACTAGATCGACTGGATAATTTAATTTTTGGAAATAAATTGGCAAATAACTGAAGTTCATCGTGACTGTTCCTGAAATCACCATCGTAATAACTAAGAAAAAAATAAAGTTCCTATTACGAAATAGTGCACCTACCCCCTCTTTTCCTAGAAGTTCAGCTTTTTTCGGCCGTTCCAATTTTGGAAAAGAAAACATGAGTAAGAACATAATGACGGCAAATATCGAGAATGCAATAAAACTATATTGATAGCCAATCGAATTGTATACATAACCAGCAATCACGGTGACGAATGCAAAACCAAGTGCTCCCCATAAACGAACCTGCCCATACGTGAACCCAAATGATGGACCTTTCTCAACTGCAATGGCATCCACTATTGTTCCAGCTGGTGTGTTAATAAAAGAAAAGACAATCGCTGTTATGATCATTGGGATAAACGATTCACTAAAAATATAACCGAACGCCGCGATAGCGGATAAAAAGGTGGAAACCTTCAACAGTGTCCGATAATCCTTCGCAGCATCGTTAATAAGTCCGAAAACCGGCTGCGCAATTATCCCCGTCAACGACCCTGCACCTAGAATAAGCCCAATCGAAGCACCATCGAAACCCCTTTCAGATAAAAACAAACTCATAAACGGCATAAAACTTCCCATGCCAAGATATAAAAACAAGTAAAACATAGATATTTTTAGCTTCATTGGACACCATCCATTCCAAAATCAGTCCGATTCCATTCGCTTCTTAATTAATAATGCGAGTTCTGACTCCATTTTTATATAAAATAATTTTCATAATCTTTTATTTTAAAAATCTATGTGAAATTTTACAAAAATAAAGGATTTTCTTTTAACTATACAGAAAAAAGATTTATATGGATTAAAAACATATAAATACCTAGTCATTATAGCCTCACCTATGACCATTTTACCACTTTTATTATCTGCTAAATTGCAAGAATTTGTTAAGGAGGAGGTTTACATGCCCAAACTTGAAGCTAAAGCTCTTAAGACGCATGATCACCGAAAAATCTACCGAGATATTTATCAGCTAAAGCCTGACAAAACAGTTATACAATTACTACCGGAACTAAAATACATATCTCAAAGGATGGTTACATCTTATCATATGAATTGGTATGGGAGACCTGAGCCGAAAGATGAAAAATGGATTGCTTGGAAAGTAGTCAACCAAATCAAAACAATAACTAGAAAAGAACAGGAATACAAATTTAAGTTAATGCCCCCAGAAATTGTTTGGCATAGAGCAGCTGAAAACGATAAATGGGTCGTTGACCAAATGATGCTTGTAGCCGACTGTGTAACAGATGAAATGTTTAATAGATCGATGGAGCGAGTCAAAAAGAATTTACGCGTAGAGGAGCTTCCTTCTATCACGTTTAAGAAAAATGGACCTACTTTATGTGCACAAAGACTCCATGTCGGCCATTACCAACATACAGAGGAAACACTTCAAATAATAAAAGAAGAGATAGAGGCGGAAGGATATCAAGTAAAAGGAGCCCATCGAGAAATCTATTTATATCCAGCCATGGACTGTTATCCACCCGAAAAGTGCAAAACGGTTGTAAGTGTGGAAATTGAGAAAAAGGAATGAGCTACCCTCACTTCTATGAAAAAAGTTGTCAACAGCATTACTGAGTTATCGTGCATCAGCATTCCCATTCGAAAAAATGATAAGAATCTATGATTTCTTATCATGTACTTCGGAAAGGACGAGGTAAATTGATTGAAAATATTTTATATAATACAGTACCTGTAAAAGACATACCAAAATCTATTAAGTGGTATACCGATGTTTTAGGTTTCCAATTTATCTGGCACAGTGAAGAAGAAAAGCTCGCTCAAGTAAACTTGCCGTCCGGACAAATGCTGTTTCTATCTGAGACAAACGATCATACAAATGCTAACTTCACAAAAAATGGTGTGCCTAAAAGTGTTGTGGGCTTTCAAGCTAAACAGATTGAACAACTTTATGAACACCTGAAAGTCCACGGTGTTCAAGTCGAGGAAATTGTTCATGATGAGATAGGCGGATATAAGTTTTTAGATTTCTTTGATCCCGATGGAAACATGTTAAATGTTGAATGTGATGCTTGAAATCAAAGGAAAAGGAATGAATATAATGAATCTACAAAATCAAAAACAAGAATTGAATATGGCTGATATTTCTACTTCTACTTTTACTTGCGTGCTTGGTCATAAACTTTATTTCGAAAATGTTGATTTATCTGATACAAAAATAGTAAATGCCAATTTAAGTCGATTAGTCATTAATGATGCAAACTTAAGTGACCTGGAGATTGATGGTGCTCAGCTTGGTGGAGCTTATATTCATAATATAGGGCTACCGCCTGAGGGCCATCCGAATTATGAACCTAACGCCAAACAAAGACCGCTTAAGTTTGAGAACTGCAACCTAAATGACAGCACGATTACCGATTGTAACTTAGAAAACGTAGAGATTAACATGTGTAATATTAAAGGAATGAAAATTAATGGGGTTAGTGTTGAGGAAATGTTAAAAGTGTATTCTGAATCGAAAGTTTAATGGTTGAAAGCCATTGGGTTGAAGTTAAATCACCCAATGGCTTCTTTGATGGAAAGGATATTCAGTTATTGGTCCCTTCGATATAAATCCCTACTCTTGTACCCTGCAGCAAGAATCGTTTTCATTTCTTCCCGTCGTTTGTTTCTCGTGGCTTCTTGTTTTGCACTATACACATGACGGGCCCAATCTTTTTGATAACCTGGAGTAAGAGACTGATAAAAAGCTAGTAAATCCGGAGTATCTTGTAATTCTTTTTCTACAGCCGGAATCATTTCGATATAATCATCGACACATTGACTTGCTTTTGTAGATGTTTTATTTTTGCTTTTGCCATCCTCTTTCAGACCAACAACTGTAAAAACATCGTCTAAGCCTACCATTCGAGCAAATTTTATGTTGCTTGTTCCAACATAACCATTATCGTCTACGCCAATACTAGAAAATATTTCGTCTCTATGAATAAAAGTTGGATATACTTTATTCCCTTTTTTAGGGTAGGCCAAAAAGATATAGCCATTTTTGTTTAAAAAATTCTTCTCGATCACTTCGAAGATGAGCCCTTTAAATGATTCCATATCGAGCACGAATGCGAAGATAAGATCATACTTACTATTCTTGAGATCAGTATCGTAATGGGCTAGCTCCGATAAATAATCTGTGCCTTCTGGTACATTTAATACTGCTACTTTTCCATACTTATTCAAATTTAGTTTTTCAACAATCGTTTTTGTCATCGTCTTCCACCTGTTAGCTTTTTTATTATCCCTTGTATAATTTCCAATTGAATTTTAACTAAAATGTAACATCAATCCACTTATTTATCACTTCTACAAATTTGTCTTTCTTTTCTTTCACATCATTCATATCTGTAAATTTTACGATCGCCCTGTCATTGGAGACCCATTCCAATAACCCTGTCGTATCATCAAACAAAGATCTTTCCACGTTGGTTTCTCTCACTTTAGAGCCGCAATGAAAAACCAACCTAAAAAAACCTTCCCCATGAAGATTAAAGGTCACCCTATCTTCATTTTTATATTGGAAACTTGGGGCATTCCATTTTATATGTTCAGTAATTTCTTCATTTGCACTTAAAATGATTTTTCGAACTTCCTCTATTTCTTCTTTTAATGGATGCTTCAGTTTTGACAAATATTCAGCTACTTGCACAGGACCAGAGTCAGAGTTTCTATTATTTTTCTTATTAGTCATAACAGTTCATCACCCTTTTAGAAACATTAAGCTTCCTCTTGAATAGTTAAGTTGAGCAAAAATCCCTAGATGAAAAACAATCACTAGTTATAAACACGATTATTTTATAAAGTTTAAAGCCCTTTTCCACCTTTTGGTGAAAGTGTGACGATTCTCTCCATTCCCGCGATGATTGGTTTTGCTTTTTGAATTAATGTTTGAGCTGCTTCTAGCGATAAAGATGCTTGATGTGCACTTTCATCACTCCAAACCTCATAAACAAACACTGAATTAGGATCTTCAGGGGAAATATTCACAAGATAGATTTCACAGTCTTCTAAATTCCGCATTGAATCTGCAGCCTCTAGTAATATATTTACTAATGTCTCTTGTTCGCCTTCTTTTGCCACTAATTTATTAAACAATGCATATTTACCCACTAAAAATGCCTCCTCATTTTCACTTTCATCGCTTTCCTTACAAGTAATAAAAATTTCTTACGTTTACATTCTTCTATTTCACATAACATATCTTTTATTCTAGGGAATTTCGTGAAACTCCTTCTTTACCCCACTTACATAATCTTCATAAAACAAGAATATGTTTAATAACTGTATAAATCCATTTAAGTACGATGATATTAATGTTAGGTAATTTTAGCCATTATGAGGTGGATGACATGAATTTTTTCGCAAGTGTATTAATTATTATCGGTTTTTTGTTTATAGGAGTTGTTTTGATCGGACTGATTGTCTCCATTTTATTTTTATTAGTGTTCGACAAAAAACAGAAAATGCATTCCATTTTAAGAAATTATCCTTTTCTCGGTAGAGTCCGTTATTTCTTTGAAAAAGTTGGTCCAGAGTTTCGTCAATATTGGTTCAACAGTGATACGGAAGGAAGACCGTTTTCAAGGGACGATTATGAACATATCGTTAAAAGTGCAAAGTATAAACGCGATGTAGTCGGATTTGGTTCGAAACGTGATTTCGAAGAAGAAGGTTATTACGTTCGAAATGATATGTTCCCAAAACTAAATGAAGAAATGAAGATGGACGATAACACACTTGCCTTAACAAAAAGATATATATTAGTTAAAGACCCTCTCTTTACCCAAAGAGAGGAAAAATGGGAAGAAAATGACTCGTCCGCTTATTTATTACATGATGATGATGCAGTTGTCATTGGTCCAAATACAAAGCATCCCTTCGTATTAAAAGGGCTTATTGGCATGTCCGCTATGAGTTACGGTGCATTGGGCAAAAACGCCATAACCGCATTATCAAAAGGATTGGCCATTGCTAAAGGTACATGGATGAATACAGGTGAAGGTGGTTTATCCCCTTACCATTTAGAAGGCGGAGTAGATATTATTATGCAAATTGGACCTGCCTTATTTGGAATTCGTGATGAAAATGGAGATGTAGATTGGGATGAATTAAAAAGAAAAAGTGAAATTCCACAATTAAAAGCTTTTGAAATCAAATTAGCTCAAGGTGCCAAAACGCGAGGTGGCCATATTGATGCAGAAAAAGTGAATCCTGAAATTGCTGAAATTCGTAAAGTAGTCCCCTATAAATCTATAGATAGTCCGAACCGTTTTCACCAATTTGATAATGTAAAATCAATGTGCGACTTTATTGAGAGGATTCGTTCTCATACAGGAAAGCCAGTTGGAATAAAGATTGTTATCGGTAGTAACGATAGCGCTGAAGAACTAGCGAAGTATATAAAGGAGACTGGTAAAGGACCCGATTTCATTACAGTTGATGGTGGCGAAGGTGGTACTGGTGCCTCTTACCAAGAGCTAATTGATAGCGTAGGATTGCCTCTTAAATCTGCCCTTTCCATTCTTGTATGCACACTTAACAAATATGGAGTTCGAGATCGCGTGAAAATCATCGCTTCAGGGAAACTGTTTACACCGGATCGAATTGCAGTTGCTTTAGCGATGGGAGCAGACTTGATTAACATTGCACGTGGTTTTATGATTACTGTTGGCTGCATTCAAACATTAAAATGCATGTCCAATACTTGTCCCGTCGGAGTTGCTACGACAGATTCTGATTTACAAAAAGCGCTCGTAATCGATGAAAAGAAGTATCGAGTGGCGAACTATTTAATTACTTTACGAAAAGGTTTATTCCGTATTGCTGCAGCCGCCGGATTAGATTCACCCGTTCACTTTTCCCCTAGAAATGTTATGTATAAAGATGATAAGGGGATTGTTTATTCTTTAGAGAGCATTCTTAAAGACATTCAAAAGCAAATCGGGTAAGTTATATGAAAAACAAAGTGGGTGACAAAAAGTGAATGTTCTTTTTGTCACCCCTTAAAACAAGCTTTTCATTTCATTATAACCTTCATTAATAAATCAACCTCGTGAATCCAATAATTATCATCTGCTTGCACTTCTTGTAACATTAATCCCGTGATAATGGAAAAATAGCAAAACAGTAGCTTATAAGGATCACCCTCGCAAAATTGTCCCATTTCTTGGCCATCTATAAATAATGGAATTAGTAGTTGAATTGGATTTTCTTTAGAGAATTGTTCGAGTAATTGTTTCGCCTTCTCTGGAACTTCATCCGACCCTGCAGCCTGCTGAATGAGCATGAAAAAATACTTATTACTACCATCAAGCATACTTTTTGTTAATCTTCTCATTTTTTCTAAAGGCGTTCCTGGCAAGTGATTAACTTGTTCCATTGAAGCTTTTGCTTCCTCTAGGGCATCTTGAATTAACGTAATAAATAGTTCTTCTTTTGATTTAAAATAACGATACGATAAGCCTTGACTAATGCCTGCTTCAGCGGCTATCATACTCATCTTCGTTCCAATGATTCCACGATGTGCAAATACTTTTAATGCTGCTTTTTTTATTTGGTCAATTCGTTGTATGTGTAGTTGATCTAACTGTTGCTCGTTTAATGGTGCCATTAGATGACGCCCCTCCATATTTGTATTTCAGCAAGGTCAAAAATATATTTTATCTTCTTAGAAATAGATTACTAATTATCCTAACCTTATATCAACGTTTGTGCTTCACTGATCTCCCACAACCGCTTTGCAATATTTCGATCATTTGTGATTTCAATTGGGCTTTCTATTTTTTTATCCACATAATAAAGACCCGTTTGATGGCTGACTTCTTCTGCCTCAGCTAACCATACCATCGTTTCTGCCCCCTTTTCAGGGCTACGGGAAAACAACTTCATAATCGCCATCGTCAAGCGTGCCAACTTGCCATTATGTTGGTTGAAGTTCGTGTTAACTAATCCTGGGTCAAAGCAATAAGCTGTCACCCCTGTGCCTTTTAGCTGTTGACCGAGCTCGGATGTAAAAAATATATTCGCAAGCTTTGTCTGTCCATAGCGAAGAGTAGGGCCACCCATTAACTTTTTCATCGGTTTGTAAAGTTGTTCTGCCCGTAAATCATTAAAGTCTATCCCCTTTCTAGCCATTTTGTGCCCGTGTGAAGAGGTCGTAATAATTCGAGCTGGGGCACTTTCCTTTAATCGTTCCAGAAGAAGTGTTGTAAGAAGGAACGGTCCCAAATGATTTACTGCCCAAGTCATTTCATAACCTTCAGCCGTAATTTGATGATTCTGGAACAAAGCGCCAGCGTTGTTAATTAAGACATCCACTTTTGGACACCTAGATAAAATCTCCGAAGCCACCTTGCGGATCGATTGTTGCGAAGACATATCTGCGATGAACACATCGATCACTATAATTTCATTCGTTGACGCTTTAATTTGATTTACGACTTCATTAGCCTTGGTTTCGTTTCGAGCAATAATTCCAAGGTTTGCACCTCGACTTGCCAAAATCTTTGCAGCCGCAAGACCAATACCGCTTGTTGCACCTGTTATGACCACATATTTGCCTCGTATATTCCATTTAGAAACTGTGAATTCTTTACCCATTTAATCTCAGCTCCCTTTTTTATTAATAAATGAATGAATCATTCATTCAATGATTAATCAGATTATATCTCCTTTATTTTTAAATGTCTACAATTTTTTAAGGAATTTTTTAAAAATGAACACCTAAAAAAAACAGCCCATAAAAATGGCTGTTCCATCCTATTATTATATTTCAAATCTAATTTTAGAAATTCTTCGTTTCTTACTGATCTTATAAAGCAATACCCCATATATCGCAAACATGACACACAGGATTAAACCAACTAATAGAACTGTTGTGGAAAAGCTTGATTGATGAACTCCGTTTTCACCGGTCGAGTAATATTCAACATGACAATAAGCGATCTACTTTTCTCGGTTCACTCACTTATTCAATACGATCGTTCAAAGTAACACTTTCAATATAATTAATAAATCTTCTTAATTCTCTTGCTTGTTCCCTATTGATTTCTCCTGCCTGATACATCTCATGAATCTTTGAACGCTCTACATCCATCACTTTAATACGAAGTTCATCTTTTTGTTCTTCTATTTTTTCATTATAACGGACAGATGGCTTTTTTAATCGCTCGATCAATCTTTTATAATCAAGAATGACCTCATAAACCATATCATTTTTTTCAAAGCGTTTTGAGGTTTCTTCTAACGTTTCAATCGCTGCTTGTAATGCTTTTATTTGGATTTGCTTCCCTAAACGTAGTTTGGCATTATTGTTTTTTCTAATATGTAATCTAAAGTGTTTTAAGCCTCTAAAAGCTAATCCGATAAGATACATAAATCTTGACCGTATATTGTTTGAAAGAACTTCCTCCCGATGGTTTAGCGATTTTTCAAAGGCTTTAAAGACGTCTTCGTCCATACCCTTTTTATCAATTAATTCTTGAATATATTTTCTCTCAGCTTTTAAACCGATTAATCGTATTTCAGCCATTTTTTGTTGTTCTTCAGCCGTATCTTCATCTTTCCTTCGTTTCGGGTGGATCTGTTGTAATTTCATTTTATATTCGTTCATCAGCTCATATGCAGCCGTTTTATTTTCTTCATCTATCTCCATTCCAATTGTTTGAATCGCCGCAAGCAAAATCTTCCTTTTTGCTTTTATTACATCCATTTCGGACGTTACTGTAGGAGCGTTTTTACTTAAAAGTGGCAGGAATACTGTTGCAGATACTAACGTAAAAAGAATAACACCTGCAGCCAAAAACAGAATTAATGATCGTTCAGGAAATGCATTTCCATTCATGATAAGGTACGGGATCGAAAGAACTCCTGCCATTGTAACTGCGCCCCGAACTCCTGTTAAACTGATGAATAAACCCGTCTTTAAACTCGGTTTGATGGACTCGTTTAATTTATTGTATCGATAAGCTGAATATGAAAAAATATACGACCAAATAAAACGGATACTTAATATAACAAAGCCAATCATAATAACGTATAAAACAGCTAAACCATTCCCGATATCGGGATTTTCCACTGTAGCCGCCATAGAGGAAGGGATATTTAAGCCTAATAAAAGAAAAACAATACCGTTTAAAATAAATAGTACAATCGTCCAAATATTTTCTGTGAGTACTTGCTCATCGGCGTTCAACGTTTCCGTACGTTCTCTAATAAGCGTATGTACAATTCCCGCCATTACAACAGCAATTACTCCAGAAGCATGGAAAAACTCCTCCGCAATCACATATATAAGAAACGGAGCTATAATTTGTAACAACGAATGGAAAGTCACATCTTGGATTCCTTGTTTCCGAAGCGTGAAACGGACCCACATGATGAGAAGACTAAGAATAACCCCCAATATAGCCCCAGCTAAAAACATATATACAAAGTCAACAGTGGCTTTTGATAATGAAAAATAACCTGTCACGACAGCCGCTACTGCATAATTGAATGCAACTAGGCCAGACGCATCATTGATTAATGATTCACCTCTCACTAAATTCAATACTCTTTCCGGAATATGTATTCGTTTCGAAATTCCATTCACGGCTACGGGATCGGTAGGTGATAAAATAGCGGCTAAAGCAAAAGCGGCTGGTAGCGGGATACTCGGTATCATCCAATGAATAAAAAAACCACCGACCATTGTTGTTAGAAGAACTAGAACAATGGCGTTTCCAAAAATAGGCGCTCTCATCTTCCATAATTCCTTACGAGGATAATGTCTCCCATCGTTATATAATAGCGGAGCTACGAATAACAATAAAAACCATTCTGTTTCAATAGTGAATGAAGTGTCTTTAATGAAAAAAGCGAGGACGATTCCAAGTGCTATTTGGGTTAATGCTGTAGGAATAAATGGTATATAGTGACTTATGACATTTGAAATTAATAGACAAACCAACAATAATATTACAGCCATCAATAACTCCATATAGCCAATTCCCTTCTAATGGACTACTTTACTTTGGTATACCATTATCATTACTCCAATATCGACCATTTACTTAAATTTTATATAAAAAAGTCTGTATGGAAAAGTATTTAATCCATACAGACAAACAGAAAAGAACACAAAGCCCCTCCCTTTTTATTCAGGAAGAGGCTTAATCTTTATCTATAATTACTTTTCAAAAAGCGGCAGATATTCCAAATAAAAAATATCCTCTCTATCTTTTGCGTCACCTTCAGCAAGGATAGCGGCTTTAGCGGCAACAATGGCACCTGCTTCTTTGACCAATTCTTCAAGTACTCTAAGCGATTCGCCTGTACTAATCACATCATCGACCAAAGCTACACGTTTTCCTTTAATAAACTCAGCATCCGCTCCATCCAGGCATAGCAGCTGCTCTTTTTGAGTCGTAATGGATGTGACTTTATTAAGTAGAGGTGCATCCATATAAGGCTTTACGTTTTTTCTTGCTACGACATAACGAGACATTCCGAGCTGCTTTGAAAGCTCATACACGAAAGGAATCCCCTTTGCTTCTGCGGTAACAAGAACGTCGACCTCTGGTAATTTTTTTGCCAATAACGGAGCTGATTTACTAACAATTTCAGTGTCACCGAGAATGACAAAGCTCGCTATGCTCAATGTATCCGAAATAGGGATAATCGGTAATTCCCGTGTCACTTCTCCAATTTGCAAAGTATATGTTTTCATTTAGAACCCTCCATCAAAATCCAAATACGTTCATTAAAAATTGAACAACTACACCTGAAAGCATACCGAGGAATGGATCTGTAATAGCAGTCACAATCATAGTGATGGCACCGACAATTCCAGAGCCCGCTCCTTCTCCCGTCAATGCAGTAATCGCATTACCCGGAAGTGTCACAATAGCACCTAATACAAAAAGGAAACCAGCTATTGAAGCACTTGGAACAAACTTACCGATTTTCGGTAATAAACCTGATAATAAAATGACCGCCATCAATACCATCATCAACACACCTGACCAAACAGCATGGGGGGCGCTTGAAGTTGCAGAAATGATGATTTCTACTGGTGCACCACCAAAGAAAGATGAAACCATATCAGCGAAACTACTAATAACTGTAAGTACATCGACATTAACGGCTTTATTAGCAATTTCACCGTTGATTTTTCCAAAAGCAATATTCGCTCCGATATTCAAGCAGACCATTGCAAGAGCCCCGCGTAAAACGCTTGGATTCATGATCAACTTCTGGCGCATAAAGCCATCTTTTATTGATTCCTGCTTCACGATAGATTCATTTTTATTTTTTGAAAAAAAGTAACGAACAATACTGGATAAAATGACAGAAGCTGTAATGGTATACACTAAATCCTTTGTTGCAAAATAAACGACAAGTGCACTTGCCATCGAAGTTATCCCACTAATTTTATCGCTCTTTGCCATGTCCCAAGACACTTTTGAAAGCATAATCCCGACACCAGCCATCATTCCCGTTGTAATGATTGGCCCGATCCAAGTGATCAAAGACTCTAAAAACCCAAAAAGGCCGATTATGAGCAGAATGGCACCACCGAAAAAGATCATCGATAATCTTTCACGCATGCTTCTACCCATCGTACCAGCCAATGTAATCGTCTCTGCTTGATATGAAATGACAGCAACATTACTTGTTGCGGCATTTCCAACTGCACCAATGAGAAAAGCAGCAGCAGTCGGAATGGTTGCAAAACCAAAAGTCATTGCTAATAAACCTTGCGGGAGTCCATTTAATACTCCACTTAAAGCAGCCAAAATATCTTTCCAAATTTCCATGTTGATCCCCTCTCATCACACCATCGCTACGGAATACAACTCATATGAGAAGTATAGTGAATGGGACTTGTAGAAAAGAGCAAGCTTGACGATAATCCTCGTATGAACCACATGGACTCACCAATAACACGATAAGCTTCCTTTGATCAATACAACAGCAAATGATCATGTGATACAAAGGTTAGCGTTAACTAAACTTAAGAGGCTTATCAATGTCGAGTTATCTTTTGGAAAGTCTCGTAGTTTACGAGTCTATACAGCTTGTACTAGTCAATACAAAGTCAATATAAAAGAAGTGAGAGAACATCTTAATAGATGAAATCATGTCCTTTTATCCATAGTAGAGCAATTATGGTTGCTCCGTAGAAACTCCTAAACCAGATTATTAGGATTATATGGATGGGTGTTTGTTGTATTTTTTTTTGGCAAAATAAAAATATCACAAAAAAAAGACATGTACAATCTTTTTTTTAGGCACCGACACAACGTGAAAACGTTTCATAGTGTCGGTGCCGAATATTGAACTACATTGAAATTTTATAAACAATTTTGCTAATATTTTCTTCAGCTTCTTTATGCGCACCTACTAAATGCGTATCTTCTGGAAAACAAATCAAGGCATATCCCTTTTCCAAATAACCGCAAAATTTTCTTTCGGATAATACGTCTCCGAAGAAAATATCATTGTTAGGATCGTATCCCGTTATATTCGTTAAATCTTGAACATTCGCAACCTCTACATATTCCCTTCCCTCTAAAACAATATGAATATCAATATATTTCTTGTGCGCCTCATATCTTTTTTCATTCAGAATAGTAGTTGTAAATGCAATTTTATTTTTTTGAAAATCATCCGATGCGTTCTGATCTTCCCTTAGACCTGCAGTAATATCTTGAATAGCACTATTTAATTTTTGATTGTTAAAAATATACTGCCCTAAATTCTCTAACTTATCGTATATCATGTTAGCATTTCCCCTTTGAAATAAAATCCGAGTAACTGATAATGTTTAAATAAAATTACACCATTATACCGTGCAAACCACCTAACAGTGTAAAGATAATAAGGTGATCACCAATCGCAATGATAAATGATTTTTTATTTACCAAGCCAAACAGTGTGTTTTTCAAATAAACAAGTGAAATAATCACACCTACCATAAAACCTATTGTTAAACCTTCTACAATACCTTCTGATCCAGATGCTTGAATGATAGTAGCCATAAAAAATGAACTGATAAACGCTATGATAACAGAAACGACATACTTAATTGGACCACTGTCTTGATTTCCTTTTTTGCTTGAAAGCAAAATTGAATAATAAACTGCTCCATATATCATATACAAAAATCCACCAATAATAATAGCTATGTAATTTAATCCATTCCAATCAATTAACATCTACACCCTCCATCTTCTTTAGTGTTCCATTCGTCATTAATCCTATATGTGGAATTGCTGATACCTATATAAGAACTCTGGAAACACAATTGTTTCACCTTTCTTATATTCCTCATGATTTTCAGTATAGCTGTTAAACAGGGTGTCTTCTACTAAAAATTTCACCTATAAGTTACGTTTTTTCCCATTCGCTCGGAAATTGATTCTCAAGCCTTATCATCAAAAAATACATGTTCTAAAGCTATTTCCTTTGTAATAGACAGTACCCCGAAGGAAAACTGCTTTTGTCTCCGTTTATCTGTTGGGGAACCAGGATTAAAGAGCGTCATGTTTCCTACCTTTTTTATTAATGGTATATGGGAATGTCCGAAAATCAGAAGATTGATTTGTTCATCCTTAAACATGTCCAATGCCCTTCTCTCCGTTGTTTTTCCTTTACCATCGCCATGTGTCAATCCAATTGTGTACGATCCAATCTTTAGAATCTTCTTTTTACCGAAGAAACTCTGCAAATCCTCACCGTCTATATTCCCTGCAACTCCTTCCACTGGAGCATATTCCCTCAATTTTTCATAAACCTCGAATGTTTGCCAGTCGCCAGCGTGAAGAATCAAATCCGTGTTTTTAAACTCATCGACTAATCGAGAAGGAAGCTTTTTTGCCATCTTTGGCATATGAGTGTCGGCGATAATTACAATTTTCAATTTTACCCCTCCTTTTTTGAAGCTTTGCCATTAATCAGTTTAATTAAATCAGTAATATAATCTTTTATGCAAAATAGGTTGTCCCATAATTAATGTAGTAAATACATTTTAATAGTTTTCACCATCCTTACCCACTTGATGTATTATTTAATTGGAGGTGTGTGTTGTTTGCTTAAGATAAAAAAACAAGATTTTGATTCACTGCCAATTTCTGAACTTAGTCAAAGATGTTTTGAACCCCTTATTTCGTTATATAAAAGCAAAATAGCGGTAGAAACAAATAGTAGTATTCTCGGATTTAAAGAGGGTTTTTATGAGCAACTGAGTGAAGGTCAAAAAGCGTTGTTTATGTTTTATGTTTACTATAATCATGCAAGGAAATCGCATATTGAATGTTATTGGTGGAGTGCTTATTTTATGGCTCAGCCCAAAAGTTGGTCAGCAATCAAGGCTGGAATGAAGCACTTTAAGGATGACTCTATGATCCAACTTCTCGAGAATATCGAACAAAAATTGAAGCAACACGATTACCCCCAAACACTTGAAAACTTTGCAGTCACTCGGGAAGAACTAAACAGAAATAAAGACCTAGAAGCATCTTTTAAATCTCTATATACATTATTGGAAATCACCTCTCCCATTACCATAAGAAAAATAAATGACTATATTAATAGAAACCCGCGAGAATTTTTTGAGATAGAAGACCAGTGTTTTACCGTTTCCCAGAAAGATTGTTATGGAAAAGCCCTCTGCCTTTCAATTCCTTCTAGGAGGTAAACTTGCATAAAACAATCCTTTCCGTAAGGTGGAAAGGATTGTTTTTGAAAGCTATATAACTTTTCGATCCCAGTGACCATGCATTGTTACAGCTTCGATAAACTTTTGAGCAAATTGATATTATTGTCTATCATAACTCCTGGAATAGGAGCAAACAACTATTTATAATTCTATATGCTAGGTGAAAAATCTATTATATTCATTCATTACTGCTTATCATCTTTTTCACTAATTCCTTATTGCGGTTTGTAAATCTATCATTATGTGAGGAAACCATTGCAACTTTATCAGCATCCGGCTGGATAAATGTTTTGGCTTTGTTTACAGCATTCGCAGCATCTTGAAAAGCACCAGCAATTAATTGCAACTTCCCTTCATGCATAAGAATATCTCCAGCAGCGTAAAGACCCTCTATCGAAGATTCGCTCGAAGCATTTCCTGCGATATAGAAATCATCGATTCTATCAATTTTCAATTCGCTGTTTACCAGTAAAGTCGTATCTTGTTCATAACCATGATTGATCACAACTTCATCAATGGAAACATACGAAACCTCTCCTGTTTCATGATTAGTTAGTTCAACACGCTCGATCACTTCATGGTTTGCGCATGCTACTAATTTTGTAATGGAAGTATTAAAGAGACAAATGGCAGAACTATTTAATAACTGTGTAACTTGCGACTCATGACCGGCCAATTCACTTTTTCTATAAGTCAGATACACTTTTTCTGCGACGGGCTCTAATTCATTAGCCCAGTCAATGGCAGAATTACCTCCACCCGAAATGATGACCGTTTTATTTTTAAAATGCTTTAATGACTTCACTGTGTAATGTAAATTAGACACTTCAAATCTCTCTGCACCTTCAATATTCAACTTTTGCGGATTTAATATTCCACTTCCAACAGCCACTATGACCGTTTTGGAATAGTGCTTCTCTCCAGATGAAGCATGTAATACAAAAACACCATTCTCATCGCGTGAAATCGACTCTACTTTCTCATTTAACACAACTTCGGGATTAAATGTGAGACCTTGTTCTACAAGCTGTTCTATAAGCTTTGCACCCGGAATCGGAGTGAGCCCTCCTACATCCCAAATCATTTTTTCGGGATATACATGAACTTTTCCTCCTAATTGTGGTTGATATTCAATAAGTTTTGTCTTCATTTCCCTTAAACCGCTATAAAAAGTGGCATATAGCCCTGCTGGTCCCCCTCCAATTACAGTTACATCCAATAAATCGTATTGACCCATTCTCATTCACTCCCATGAAATATTGCATAATTGATAATCATTCTCAATATAATTGTTGACAAGAGAATACAGCACTATTATAGTTATCATTATAACGATAATGATAATCATTCTCAATTGTTTTATTAGTATGGAGGTGAAATAATGGTTCGTCTGTATACAAATGGATTAAACATAAGCTATGGTGAACGTTTAATTGTGAAGAACCTTAGCGTGGAAATACCCGATAAAAAAATCACAACTATTATCGGATCTAATGGTTGCGGGAAATCAACATTGTTAAAAGCCATTACACGCATCATCTCACATCAATCGGGAACTATTGTGTTAGATGGTAAACATATCTCTAAAGAAAATACAAAAACGCTCGCTAAAAAAATGGCTATCCTCCCACAAACTCCCGAAAGTGCTAGTGGATTAACAGTAGGGGAATTAGTTTCTTACGGGCGATTTCCTTATCAAAACGGCTTCGGAAGTTTAACGAAGCATGATTATGAAGTGATTGATTGGGCACTTGAAGTCACAGGAACAATTGACTTTAAATTTCGTCCTGTCGATGCTCTTTCCGGTGGTCAACGCCAACGTGTTTGGATTGCAATGGCTCTTGCACAAGAGACGGATATCATCTTCCTTGATGAACCGACAACGTATTTAGACATGGCGCACCAACTTGAGGTTTTAGAGCTTTTGCAAAAACTCAATGCGGAACAGGATCGCACGATCATCATGGTCCTCCACGATCTAAACCAAGCAGCTCGTTTTGCCGATTACATCATTGCTTTAAAAGATGGTGAAATCGTGAAAGCTGGTTCTTGTGAAGAAGTAATCAGTCATGAAGTACTGAAAAAAGTGTTTCAGATTGATGCGGAAATAGGGCGCGATCCGAGAACAAATAAACCGATGTGTATCACATACAATTTATTAAAAGGAGAAGAAGAAAATGAAGAAATTATTAATACCGTTTCTCTTGTTGCTGCTAATCATTAGTGGATGTGGGAGTAAAACAATAGAAAAGAATGGCAACAATATTAACAAAGAGGTAAGTGAAAATAAATCAGATACGATCATATACGAATCTGAAAACGGCCCGGTCGAAGTTCCTGCTGACCCTAAACGTGTCGTCGTTCTCTCTTCTTTTGCTGGGAATGTTATGGCTCTAGGTGTTAATCTGGTCGGCGTAGATTCATGGTCCAAAATGAATCCCCGTTTCGATGATACGTTAAAAAATGTCGAAGAAGTTTCCGACGAAAGCTTGGAAAAAATCATTGAGTTAGAACCAGATTTAATTATCGGGTTATCAAATATTAACAATGTAGATAAATTAAATGAAATTGCCCCTACAGTCACATTTACATATGGAAAAGTAGACTATTTAACGCAACATATAGAAATTGGGAAACTATTAAACAAGGAAAAAGAAGCACGAGCATGGGTTGATGACTTTAAAAAACGTGCGCAAGCTGCAGGTGAAGAGATCAAAGCAAAAATCGGAGAAGATGCAACTGTCTCTGTAATTGAAAATTTCGATAAGCAGCTTTACGTATACGGTGATAACTGGGGCCGTGGAACAGAAATTCTGTATCAAGAAATGCACTTAGCTATGCCTGAGAAAGTAAAAGAAACAGCATTGAAAGATGGGTATTATGCTTTATCTCTAGAAGTACTTCCTGAATTTTCGGGAGACTATGTCATTTTAAGCAAATTCAGTGACACCGATAACGCATTCCAAGAAACAGATACGTATAAAAACATTCCAGCTGTAAAGAACAACCGTGTATTTGAAGTAAATGGGAAAGAATTTTATTTCAATGATCCATTGACGTTAGATTTCCAGCTAGATTTCTTTATGAAAAGCTTTCTAGGTAAGTAGTACAACAATTGAGGGATTCTTGTAATAAGAATTCCTCATCCTATATACAAAAAAGAAAAGATGAGAGCGTTATGATAAATGAAAAACGTACAATTCCATTTATTTATATACTGATAGTCGGAATTTTGGTGCTCCTATTTATGTTTATTGCCGCAATGATTTTTGGAGCAGCCGAGACGACCATTAAAGATGTTTGGTTAGCACTCACGTCTAATGCAACAGGTGAAAAAATTTCTATTATACGTGAAATACGCTTACCACGTGAAGTCGCGGGAGTGTTAGTTGGAGCATCCCTCGCTGTTTCCGGTGCGATTATGCAGGGTATGACAAGAAACCCGCTCGCAGATCCAGGCCTACTCGGATTAACCTCTGGAGCAAGTGCTGCACTTGCCGTTACGATCGCATTGATTCCTTCTGCCAACTACTTCGGAATCATGATCGCTTGTTTTATTGGTGCTTCTGTTGGTGCTATCTTGGTATTGGGAATTGGCTCCATGAAAAAAGGCGGATTTTCTCCTTTTCGAATTGTCCTTGCTGGAGCTGCAGTTTCCGCCTTTTTATACGCCATTGCAGATGGTATTGGGCTATACTTTAAAATTTCAAAAGATGTATCCATGTGGACAGCAGGAGGATTAATTGGAACTTCTTGGAATCAACTTCAAATTATTCTTCCCTTTATTTCGATTGGAATTTTGATTTCTCTTTTTCTATCTAGACAGATTACTATTCTAAGTTTAAGTGAAGAAGTGGCAGTTGGATTGGGGCAAAAAACAACGCAAATCAAAGTCATTCTTTTCTTTGTCATCATTTTATTGACTGGAGCCTCAGTTGCGCTTGTGGGAAATACGGCATTTATCGGATTAATGGTCCCACACGTAGTTCGAAGTATCGTCGGGACTGACTATCGTTTCATCATCCCTATGTCCGCTATCTTTGGAGCTTCCTTTATGTTATTTGCCGATACACTAGGACGTACGATTAATTCTCCTTATGAGACACCTGTTGCAGCTATCGTTGCTATGATGGGATTACCTTTCTTCCTAATCATTGTTCGTAAAGGGGGCAGGGCTTTCCTATGATTCAAAGAGCTTTAATAAAAAAACAAAGATTCATGTTATCTCTTTTTTCGGCGCTTATTTTATTAACCATTGTGATTGGTTTAGGGATTGGGTATTCCTCTTTATCGTATGACAGATTAATTCCTACCTTTCTTGGTCAAGGTACATTCAAAGAAGAATTTGTCTTATTTTCGATTCGGTTACCAAGAATCATAATTACGCTGTTGGCGGGGATGGGGCTAGCCTTATCAGGTGCTATTTTACAAGGGATAACCCGAAATGATTTAGCCGACCCTGGAATAATTGGGATCAACTCTGGAGCTGGTGCTGCGATAGCATGCTTCTTTTTATTTTTTCCTATAAAAGCCGGGACATTTGTTTATTTACTTCCACTTGTCGCATTTTTTGGTGCCCTTGTGACCGCGTTCTTAATATATATGTTTTCCTACAACCGAAATACTGGCCTTCAACCCGTACGCCTTGTGCTAATTGGAATTGGATTTTCCATGGCGCTTTCAGGATTGATGATTATCCTCATTTCTTCAGCGGAACGGGCAAAGGTAGATTTTATTGCAAAATGGTTAGCCGGTAATATATGGGGCTCGGATTGGCCGTTTATATTGGCCATATTGCCTTGGTTAATCGTATTAATTCCATATACCTTATACAAGGCAAATCGATTAAATCTTCTCGGTTTTAGTGAACCTATAGCAATTGGAGTTGGTGTTTCGATTGAAAAGGAGCGGATCACCCTACTCTTAACGGCCGTTGCACTAGCGGCTGCCTCTGTTTCTGTAACTGGTGGAATTGCATTTATCGGATTAATGGCACCCCATATCGCTAAATCTTTAGTTGGACCTAGACATCAATTATTCATTCCAATCGCCATTTTAATTGGCGGATGGCTATTATTATTCGCCGATACGATTGGACGAAATTTAGTTGAACCAGACGGGATTCCTGCGGGTATTATGGTAGCACTAATCGGGGCGCCTTATTTTATGTACTTGCTTTTGAAAAAATAATAGCCACCTATTTTTAACAACATCCCTTAAGAAAAAGATTCTTAAGGGATGTTTTACGTATGCATAAACAGTAGATAATTAAAAACACGGAACAATGCTTATATTAATATATGAAAAGACGATGTAAAAGCAGCAATCATAGATAGATTTAAAATGTATTTAAGCTACACAAAAGGAAGCGATCTATATAAAGTGATGTACATCTATGAGTCTAAAAATCCTAATCATCATCCCGCTTGAGTTAATCCCTCACCCATTAACATATTCTGCTTCGAGTACAACTCTTTGTAATAACCATTACGTCTAAGCAAGCTTTGATGGTTACCACTTTCGACGATTTCTCCTTTTTTCACAACAAATATCATATCTGCGTTTACAATCGTTGAGAGCCTATGGGCAATCATGATAATTGTTTTATCTATTTCGAATTGGTTGATCGATTCCTGAACAAGCTTTTCACTTTCATTATCTAGTGCGCTTGTTGCTTCATCTAAAATGATCAGGGATGGATTCTTTAAAAATACACGCGCTAAAGCTATTCGTTGTTTTTGACCTCCAGAGAGCTTGATTCCTCTTTCGCCAATTTCTGTATCGTATTGATGTGGTAATTCCGAAATAAAATCATGAGCAAAAGCTTTTTTGGCTGCAGTAATGATTTCCTCATCCGTCGCATCTAGTTTTGCCATTTTAATATTATCTTTGATTGAGGTACTGTATAAGAAATTATCCTGTGTCACAATCCCCATATGTTCCCTAAGGCTGGCAATCGAGTAATCTTTAATATTTACTCCATCAATTAACACCTCACCTTTTGTCGCATCATACATTCTTAGCAGCAGTTGAAGAATGGTACTTTTTCCACCACCGCTTTCGCCGACAAATGCATACGTTTTTCCTTTCTCTAATGTCAATGACATGTTTTTAATGATTTCATTTTTTCCATCATATGCGAACGATACATTATTTAATTGAATAGATTGGCGGAATTGCGATAATTCTACTGGCTTTTCACTTTCTATAATCGTTGATGGAGTAAGGAAAAAATCAAAGATTCTTTTAAGGGCAACATTTCCTTCCACTATTGCTGGATAAGCATTCACCAACGCGGCAACAGGACTTCTCATTCTATCTACATAGGCGAAAAAAGCAATTAAACTACCGATTGTTAAGCTTCCATCTATTACATATAGACTTGCAACAATCGCTACGATAAATGGTGTCATGTCACTTAGTACATTTACTGATGCTAACATGATGGCATTCACCCGGGCATGCTTATCAGTTAGACAATCGAAATGGGTTAAATGTTCATCCAGTTCTTCTTTGTCACGCTTTTCGGCTGCAAATAGTTTTGATAGAAAAGCACCCTGTATCTTTTCAAATATAAATCCACTCATTACTGATCGATACTTCATCATGTTACGGGTTGATCTTTTAAATTTTTTAGATAAAAGATGGGCTAAAACAAATTGAAAGCCAACTAATAAAACCGATAGCACAGCTAGTTTCACATTAAGTTTCACCATAACAGTTATTACAAAGAGCAATACAATCATTTCAATCCAAATGTTCCCGAACATAGCTGTCAAAAAGCCTCTTACCTTTTCAATATCATCGAAAAAACGAGTTCCAATTTCACCACTTTTATTATCTACAAAATACTTCGCATCGAGAGAATGAACCTTTTGAAAAGCATCTTTCCGTAGCTGTTTGATGATATTGTTGTTTGCCTTATGAATACAAAACTGCCGTACATATTCCATTGGAGTTCTAAGGAAAAGAAACACAATGATCATTCCTGCTGAAATGTATAAAAGTTGCTCGAGCATTTCCGTACGATTTAGCGCTTCATTTTGCAGTAATTGATCAAATATATATTTTAAAATTAACGGAACAAAAAGGGGAATTAGAAATCGAAAAATGCTACCGACAAATCCTATAAGATACCATTTACTAACCTGTTTTACATATGGCATAAACAGTTGATAGTTATTCATCATCCGTACTCCTTTCAATCATTTGATTTATTGATTGATGTCATTGTACGGCGAATTCACTGCTTGCGAACCGCAGTATTTGCGAATCTTCCCCGCATGGTTTTTGAGTCATGCCGCAAGTTTTTGTGGGATACATGCAAAAAAAATCCACCAAATGGTAGATTTTTAGATTGCGATCTTTTCGACTTAAATGGTTAAGTTAATTGTATATGGTGAGCTAAATATTCTGCATCGTCTCCCACCCCTAAAAGTAGAGCCGATCCTCTTCGATGTTGCCAAGGTAGGCCTAGAAAGTATAGGCCTTCATTTTCCGTTATCCCTCTCTCATGTTTTATATAGCCATTCCGATCAAAAAGGTTAGGAATATCTATCCATGAGTAATCTTTATTAAAACCAGTTGCCCAAATAACATTTTGTACTCTTAAAGTTGATGAGTCTTCAAACTGAATAATATTTCCTTTGATAGATTTTGATCTAGCTTTTAATTTAACTTCTTTATTCTTGATTCTCTCTCTTAACTCAAATCCAAATATTGGATCTGGTTTACCTTTAAATTTTTTACCGATAAAGGAGTCACCGCTCGCCTTCAATAACCCGATTTTCTCACACCACCAAAAGAAACTCTTTTTACCGATGGATAAGGGGAGAAAACGAATCTTATGACCAATAGATAAGTATGTTTCATGAATGCTTGATAACTCAACGGCTATTTGCGCACCGGAATTTCCTCCTCCTACGACTAACACAGAACCGTGATTCAATTGAGTTTGATTTTTATATTCAGAAGAATGAAGCTGTACAATGTCTTTAGGAAGGTCTTTTGCAAAAGATGGGATTCTAGGAGTATGAAAAGGACCTGTAGCGATAATTACTTTTTTAGATTTTATTAGAGAGTCCTTCGTGACTATATGGTATTGACCATTTTCTTTCCGAACCTTTGTCACTTCACATTTTAACTGAATAGGCAAATTGAATGTTTTACCGTATTGCTCTAGATAATTAGCAATTTCGTTTTTTGTTGGGTATCCTGAAGGATCACCCTCTACTTCCAAACCAGGTAAAGAACTGTATGAACGCGGTGTAAATAAGACTAGTGAATCATACCTTTTCCGCCAAGCGTCACCGACTAATTCATTATTATCGAGAATCAAAAATGATAATGACGTTTTCCTTAAGTAATAACCCATGGCCAATCCTGCCTGGCCGCCACCAATGACGATTACATCATATACCATAAACTCACTCCTACCATTCAAATCTATCCAATTCTTCTATTGCGCATGATTTACTATTTAGCAATATGTTCAGAAATTGTTTCATCTATATCATCCAAATAACTTTATAATCTTATTTCATATAATAAGCAAGACTTGAAAAATATTATTCTACCCGCACTAAGAAATAACTATTTATTTAATGTCACAATTTTAATCAATAAAAATAAGGTTTCTTTAAAAGGAAATTCTTTCTTTTTTGCTGTAAACATCCAAGCCTGATCAGCGATTCGTTGTCGTTCACGCTCTTTGTACTTTATCAATTTTTCTTCAACATATATATTATTCACGGTTATTCACCCTTCGGTTATGAATTTACTTGATAACCTCTATCGCTTGTTATGGGGCAGAATATAATTCCGCCCCATATAAAACATTCACGTTATTCGTATCTCAATGCTTCACTTAGTTTTGTTTTTGCAGCTCTTGAGGCTGGTGCAAAACTGGAAATCAAGCTAACGGAAAGTCCAAACAGAGTAGTTGCAAAGATGATAATCCATGAGATCCCAAAATCAAAAGTAAGTGAACTTACTTCCATAAAGGTAGAAGTAATATAGATTAACAGAATTCCAAACAATAAACCAATAACAGTCGCCACTAGCCCAATACCTAAACCTTCTAACATAATCATTCCGATTATTTGGCGTCGTGTTATTCCGACTGCACGCATCATCCCAATTTCACGAATCCGTTCCATCACACTAATGAGCAATGTGTTAGTGATTCCAATCCCTGAAACGATAATGGCTAAGACAACGAGTCCATTAATAATCGTGAATGATCCAGTAAATGTAGCGCTAATGACGGAAACCCAATCTTCCGGCCCAAACATTTCTTCAATTCTTTCGCCAAACTGGTCAAATATTCTTTCCCTTAATTGCAGCGGACTTATATTCTCACTCTTTATAACAAGGGCATTCCTTTCAAATTTAAGTCCGAAACTCTCTTTGAAGGTCTCTTCTTTCATAAAAGCACCGTAGCCGCTGTTTTTCATTGAGTCGACTATACCAGCAACCTTATACGCTTTTAAGCCTTGTAGTGTATCTAACCAAATGCTTTCTCCGACTATACCGCCCCACACATCGTAAGCAATTTTATCTAGAAGAATTTCATCTGATTTTAAATGTTTTATTCGATCACTATTTCGCATGTCGGGTATTGTAAACAGCGAAAATCGGTCGATCCATTCCGCGCCAACACCATAAACCGGCAGTTTACGTTGTTGATCATGTAGAGTCCAGACGACTGATTGCAAGGAATAAGTAACTGCCTCATCCACACCATCGATTTTCTTTAAAACTTCTAGATCCTCTTTTTCAACGTGGTGGAACATAATATCCAGATTTCCTCCGTAAGAGGAGTAAATCACTTTTTCATATGTTTGCAACAGAGCGGAATTCAACGAGCTCATTAATACGATCATTGTAATTCCTAAAGATAGAATGACAGCTGTCATAGATGGACGGCCTAAATTCCGATATAAATTACGTGTCGCCATTTCACCTGAAAAACGAAATGAAGGTTTATAGACAATCTTTAATAAGAAATTAAATAGCTTAAACAGATACGGAAAAACAAATATGATTCCTATCATTAACGGAATAATCAAGAGCAAATGTTTTATAAAAAAACCGGATGCGATCAACAAGATTCCAGTAAAAGCGAGCCACTTATTGGGCCTAAAAGCAGTAGCTTGATTTTCTTTCAGTACTTCGATCACACTTACATTCCCTGCCTTGCGCATTGGGTACAATGCAGCGAGAATTGGTACTAACAGACCGGCAATAACAGATAATATCATGCCTTTTACAATTACCATGCTACCTTCATAGACGCTATATATTAGGAAGATGAGGGATTTTAATCCAAGTCCAATCGCATATCCGAACAATAATCCGAAGGCTGTTCCAATAATGGAAATGAGTATGACTTCAGTAAAAACCATCGCTTGTATGTCCGCAGGTGTATACCCCACTGTCTTTAATACTGCAAATTCATTTTTACGTTCTTTCATACTTACATAGAAAGAATGGAAAATGATAAAAGCACTAAGAGCAATACCTAAGAATCCCGCAATGTAGAGAGCGAGAAAGAAGGAATCTAGCGTTTTAAAAGTTGATTCAAAATCGATCACGACCGGTTGCATATAGATTCCATCGTAATTTTTCACGAATTGATCTAGATGACTTTCCACAGTTTTAGACGTTGACACGTCTTTTACTTTCACTTGGATATTGTCAATTTTTCCTGAAATACTATACCAATCCTGCACAACACTTAAAGGGACGGCAACAGACCATGGGTGATAGTTTGCCATCGACCAGCTTGATGGTCCCATAAGTTCAACCGTATATTTGACGATTGCAGAAACTTTAATACTTTTAACTCCATGATCTGTTTTGAAGGAAATCGAATCCCCCACATCGACTTTCCATACTTTTGCTGTTCGATCTGTAATGACAGCTCCATCTGAATTCAAACTGCCTTTAACAACACGGAAATCCGTAACTGGGGTATCTAAATTACTATATCCTGTTATGACAACTCTTTTTTGAATGGGAGAAAGATTTTCTCCTTCCATCTCAATCCTTGTATTTTCTTTTAACACTGCAATGGATGTAATACTTTTTATTTTCTTTATATCTTGATGAACTGCTTCTGAAAAATACGCTTCTGTCCCGTTAATATTAAAATCCGCTTTTCCGAAAGCATTTTTTAAGTAAATCGGAAAAGCCTTTTCGGCTGAGTCAACAGCAGCAACGACCGCAAATGTGGATGCTACCCCAATGACAATCGATAAAATCATTAGAAAGCTCCTGAGCTTTCTTCGCATTAGGTTACGCCATGCTACTAGCCAATGATTCATTTCGAGCCACTCCCTTTCTGCGATCCTGTACAATTTCGCCATCCCTAATTAAGATAATACGATTTGTAACCGCTGCGGCCTGCTGGTCATGAGTTACCATTACAATCGTTATTTTTTCTTCTTTATTCAATTTGGTAAGTAATTGCAAAATATCACTACCATTTTTTTGATCTAGGTTTCCAGTAGGCTCATCTGCCAAAATCAATTGGGGCCTCATGGCAAGCGCTCTTGCAATGGCGACCCGTTGTTGCTGACCACCACTTAGCTGGGACGGAAACTGCGATTCCTTCCCTTCTAGGTTTACATCCTTAATCAGCTGCTTTACCCGCTGCGAAATCTCATCTTTAGGCGTTTTATTAGCCGATAAGGCAAGTGCGATATTTTCGGCAACTGTCAACATAGGAAGAAGTTGATAATTTTGAAAAACAAATCCTACTTTTGTACGTCGGAATAGCGTTCGTTCTTTTTCATTCAATTTGTTCAAATGAATACCATCCACGATCATTTCTCCTGAAGTTGGCAAGTCAAGTCCACCCATTAATTGCAGCAGTGTACTTTTCCCAGATCCACTAGGACCCATAATAGCTACGAACTCTCCTTTTTTGATGTGCACATTGTTATTTTTTAATGCGAAAAAATCACCGGACTCTAATGAATAAACCTTGGAAACGTCTTGAATCGATATCATAAAAATAACCTCCATTTTTCATTTTTCGGATTGTGAACAATTGTGAAACTTTCAATGATGTTAAGATGATTACATTGTACGGCGAATCCGTTCTTTCCAAACCGCAGACATTGTGAGCAAACCCCGCAGAAATTCGGGGTGCCCCCGCATATGCTTTGCAACGTTGCCTAATAAAAACAAAAAGACTATTTCAAATGGATATTTTCCAACCACTTGTAATAGTCTTTAATCACTTTATTTCAATTCTTCTTCAGGAATTAATCCAAAGTCCTTTGCTTTTTGGACGGTGTCTACTCTCGTTCTAACACCAAATTTTTGATAAAGGGCTGTTAAATTATACTCTAACGATCTTTGACTCATCGCCAATTTTGTAGAAATTTCCCTAGTACTTTTTCCCTTCGCAAGCTCAGAGAGAATTTCTTCCTCCAACGAACTAAGTACGACTTTTTCTTGGGAATTACCACCACTAGCTATGATTCCTGGTCTTCTCAGTTCTCTTACTAATGATAGTGGCAATACAACCTGTTGCCTTAAAGCGCATCGAATGCCTGTCACAAGCTCTTCGCGTGAAGACGTTTTTGATAGGAATCCAGAGACCCCTGCTTCTACCAATAAATTAAAATGAGGTTTAATATCAAATCCTGTATAGATGAGTATGATTAAATCAGAATCATAAGATAGTGCTTTTTTAGTAAGTTCCAATCCGTTAACATGTGGCATGTATAAGTCAAAAAGTAAAACATCATATTGATTAAGTTTTATTTGATCCATTGCTCTTAATGAGCTATTTTCAATTGTGATTCTAAAATCAGGCTCTTGCTCCAAAAGCATTTTCGTTCCCTCAATAATGGATAAATGGTCATCCACTATCAATATATTAATCATTTGTATCACTTCTCCTTATATATCATGCTCCCAGTCCAAGGATTGGAAATTCTATTAACACTTTTAGCCCCTGATTCAATTGTGATTGAAATTCAATACTTCCACTAAGGCTTTGAACTCTTTGCCGCATACTCGTTAGCCCCATATTGGTAAAGGAAGGGGTTAACTTGTTTGTATCAAATCCTACACCATTATCAGAGTAAATGATTTTTAATGATCCATCTTTAATCAAGCAAAAATTCAAAATAGTTGCATTGGAGTGCTTTGCCGCGTTATTTAATAGTTCTTGTACAATTCGATAAATTCCTATTGTTAATTCTTCACTTAATATAAGGCCCGTTGTATTCTCCGTTTGAAAATCAATTTTAAAGGTCGATGACACTTGTGTGTAATCAAATAAATTTTCCAAGGCTCTTTCTAGTCCCAATTCTCTTAGTAATGGAGGACGAAGCTCATTACACGTCGTTCGGATTTGATGGATCGCATCAAGTAATCCTTGTTCAATTGCTTTTAGGTTGGTTTTGACTTCCGCATCTATTTCATATCGGTTAACAAGCGCTTCCAATCGTCTATATAAATCGATTTGATCTTGTAGTACAGTATCATGCAAGTCACTAGATAAATTTAATCGTTGCTGCTCTTGGAGATTAAATAACAACCTTAATACCCACTGAGGAGTCTCATTTCTTTGCAAAGCCGTTTCCAATTGATTCATTAAATTTTCTATGACATTTAAATTCTCAAACACCATTACCGTATAATAAACCAATGTTTCAAGCCAAATGGATTCCATAGAATCTTGGATAGAAGACGCTTGTAAGGAGAGGATATAAGAACAGTTCTTTTTATCTCCTATTTTAATAAAATATTGGTCCTCTATTCTTTCCAATTTTCCTATTACTATTTGATGTATAAAGGAGTCCACCTCATCTAAATTGTCTTCATTACCCAGTATTAGAGTTTCAGGTTCAGATCTAGGTAAGATAAAACGGACCTCCTTCAATAATCTCTCCTCCAAATCAGAAACTTTCATAACAGCTGACAAATCTTGCGAATAATCTCTTAAACTTTTTTGCAAAACTTCATAGCGATTTTTTCTTCGTTGAAGTTCATTTTCCATATTTTTTCTTTCTGTAATATCTCTAATCGCGACGACTGTCAGATTATCTTCTGTATCTGGAATAGGAGTGGTCTTGCACTCGAAATGTCTAATTTCTCCATTTTTATCAATAACTCTATACTCAGTAGCTGAATTCTGCTGTGTTGCTATCACATTTTTATGCCTTCCCATCAACCATTCACGGTCTTCTGGATGTACCACATCAAAAATGTCTAAATCCGGAAGTGCTTCTGGACTGAATCCAAAAATCTCAAAAAACATGGGAGTCGTAAATTGAACTTTTCGATTTTGATCAATTATCCCAATGATATCAAGTGTATGGGTCGTTATCGTTTCAAATAGCCAATTAATTCGACTTGATTCTTCCATTTTATCACCGCGCATTTTTAAAATATTTTTCCTATCTCTTAATAAAGAGTGTACACGATAAAAGCTTTCTTGAACCGAAAATTTCTTGCGTGAGTAGTGCATTTTTGTTGTGGTATATAGGAAACAAAAAAATATTCAATTTTAAATATAAAAAGCCAAGCTAAAATGCTTGGCACAGTTTTGTAGACAAATTAATTTTGAATTATATTCAGACTAGTTTACGCCTTTTTTACAAACTCCGATTTTAACTTCATTGCTCCAAATCCATCTATTTTACAGTCAATGTCATGGTCGCCTTCAACTAGGCGGATATTTTTTACTTTCGTACCAATCTTGACGACTGAAGAGCTGCCTTTGACTTTAAGATCTTTAATGACCGTAACCGTGTCTCCGTCGTTTAAGATATTTCCGTTAGCGTCTTTTACAACACGTTCATCACTGGACGTTTCGCTCTCTTGCAAACTCCATTCGTGAGCACACTCTGGGCAAACAAGTAGGCTCCCATCTTCGTACGTATATTCTGAATTGCACTTAGGGCAATTTGGTAATTTAGACATAATTGCATTTCCTCCAATATTCCATTCTTTCCATCTATGCCCATCGTACCATATTAAGCTAACAAATAGGCGGAAACAAAGGAAATCGTCATAATTACTACAAACGCAATATCCATTTTTGAATACGTTGTCGGGTAAAAATATGTTCTCTTAGCACCCATTTGATAACGCTTTGCTTCCATCGCAACAGCCACCCTTTGGGCCCTGCGTATACTTTGTGCAAATAACGGTACAGTGTACATTCGTAAACGTTCAAAATAACCTTTTGCACCTTTAGAAAATTGCACGCCTCGTACCTTTAAAGCGTTAGACCTAGTATGCAACTCATCGACTATAACAGGCAGCATGCGGATCGAAGCAATAAAGCTATATGCATACTTAGAAGGAAGGCGAAACTGTTGCATCAGCGCATAGAAAAAAAGAATAGGTCTTGAAGTTAATATGAAAGCTAGACCTAAGAAACCGAAACAAGCGGTTTTATATCCTAATAATAATCCATAGTTGACACTTTCCTCTGATATTTTAATTAGACCCCATGACCACCAAACAGTTTCTCCTTTTCCAAATAACATCATCGTAATCGCCGATGAAAAAAATGAAAGGATTATCGGTAGAGAAAAAAGGAGTAATCTTTTCAATGAATACCCGCTAAATCCGTATAAAATGATTCCATATAAGATCATTTGATTGAAGGAAAAGCTAACGTTTTGATTGAACAAAACGACTAGGAGCATAATGAAAAATAAGGCGAATTTCAATGCAGGATTAACACGATAAAGCCATGTTTCTTTAACTGGAGTGAACCATTCCTGCATAAGCATTCTCCTTTCTTTTTTGCTCCTGAGTTTTAATCAATTTGCCCTTATCAATCATCCATACTTCAGTAGCAAAATGTTCAGCAATCATCATATCATGAGTAACCATGATGATTGTCGTACCATTTTTACGTAGCTCTTCCAATTGCTCAAGGATGATAAAGGTGTTTCTAGCATCTTGGCCAAATGTCGGCTCATCCAGTAAAAGCACATCCGCTCCCTGAGCAAATGCTGTGGCCACGCTAAGTCTGCGTTTTTGCCCAATAGATAATTGAAATGGATGGCGGTCTTCATTGACGTGGATTTGGAACATATCTAATAAATCCAATACGTTCGTACGGATATCCGAATCAGGCAACCCAGCTGTTGTATACGAAAAAGCTATTTCATCGAACACAGAATTCGTCACGAATTGAAGCTCGGGATTTTGAAAAACAAGCGATAGTTCCGTTGGTGGTGTTCTTTTCTTCTTATCTACATCAATTTGCTTTCCATTCACTTCGTATACGCCTGATGTGCGGAGCAATTGCATTAAAGAAAGTAGGAACGTACTTTTTCCTGCTCCGTTCTCACCTATAATCGCAACCCAGCTTCCTTTTCTTACCCCTGCTTCTTGAATCGTTAATTTTTCTGTTTTCCCCCGATATCCTTTAAAATCTTGTACCTTAATAATCGGAGAAATTCCATATGTCTCTTGCAATCTAAACTCTTCGATTCTTTTAAAATTTCTCGAATCAAGATAATCCTGCCATACTGCAGGGTACCAAATACCATACTGAATAAGTTCTTCATGATGCTTTTTAAAAATAGTGGAAGGATATCTATCCGCTATGATTTTACCTTCGGGACTAAAAAGAACGACACGATCAACCCAATCTGCAATTTGATCGATTTTATGCTCGACGATAATGACTGTCTTATCCTCTGCAACTCCCCTCACTGAATCCCAGATTTGTATCGTACCTTCCGGATCTAGTAAAGCGGACGGTTCATCGAGGAAAAGAACATCTGGCTGAAGTAATAATACCGAAGCAAGAGCCAAACGCTGCTTCATTCCTTGCGAAAGATCCTGAACCAACGTATGCACATCAAGTGTGCCTAAGCCAACACTCACAAGCGCCTCTTTAATTAATTCATCCATTTGCTCCCGTGATATATTCAAATTCTCCAACACAAAAGCTAGTTCTTCATCAACATAGGGCATACAAAATTGCGTATCTGGATCTTGAAAAACAAATCCCCAAGAATCCGGAAGCTGGATTGAATCATATTTGAGAGGAACTTCAATCGAATTGGGAACAATCCCGCTAAGCACCTGGAGCAAGGTCGATTTTCCACAGCCGCTCGGGCCAAGTAATAAAACCTTTTCTCCCTTTAAAACGGTAAAGGAGAGATCTTTGAAAATCAAAGATGGCTCTCCTGGAAATTTTAATCGTAAATTTGAAACTCCCATTATCGTATCCTGTTGTTTTTTACTCAAAGGAATCACCTAACTTTTTGAAAAAATAAGAGTTTCAAGGCTCTTCTCAACCAATACCAATCTATTTATCTAATAGCGAATATTCTTCCTTGGAAACCGGTCTAATTAAATTCGTTACGCCCGTTCCTTCTAACGCGCGAACGATATAGTAGGCAAATACACCAGTAAACAAGAATGCACTAATGACTCGCAATCCGTATTTTGTGAATAATGCCCACGCCTCTAGATTCGCATACCCATAAAACCAATCTAAGAAGAAGCCAGCAAAGCAAGATGCAATCCCAGCTAATCCTGCGACTACAATCCCGAATTTTTTATAACGGAATCCAGCGAATAATAGTTCAGCGCCCAAACCTTGAACAAAGCCATATATGAGAACCTCTATGCCGTGTCCGATAAATGCTGAAAGCCCTGATGCAGCCACGCTTGATAATAATGCAACTCCAGGCTTACGAATCAGTAAAAAGGCAAACGGACCAACCATAAACCACATTCCATAAATTAATTGACGCGCAACTGGAAGCATTGGCTTAACAACCGTGTATAAATCATCCCAAAACTTCATAATGATCCCAAATACAATTCCAATCATCACAGTGATCAGTATATCTGAAAACTTCAATTTCATTTTTTCCAACCCCTTATCTCTTTTTATACAAAAAAAGCCGTCTGAATGCGCAGACGGTCGAGAAGGGCCTAAAAATAAACATACTTAATCAATGTTCTCTACGCTGGCATTACCCAGATCAGATTAACGGTCAGTAGCGGATTACAGCTACTATCTCAGCCTGATTCACTCAAGCACCCGGACGGACATTTTATGTAGTTAGCGATAGTATAGCGCAGTTTTCCAAATATATCAAACTCGGTCTGTCACATTTAGCGAATGGCAGCACAAATCAAACCAAAATATGTTGGGGCCTCATATGATAAAAATTCCACTTGTCTTTCTTCAGGTGAAATGGCTCCCGCAAGAATGAGAGTTTGCCATATTCCATCTGGTTTAGCCGCTTCAATAAAATCAGCATCAAAATCAGCCATTTTTTCAAGTTGATTGACTTTAATCAATTCCACTACTTCTTCATCTAATTTTTTGGCTGCGGGATCGTATCCGTAAGGGCCAACTTCATCATGTGAATGTGACCAATCACAGCTTGCGATGAGCCCTATTCGTTTCGAAGATTGTTGAACTGCTTCCCTTAGTGCCCTACCAAATTCCACATGCTTTTTGAATGGAAGATCCCTGGATGGAGTAACCACAACGATTGGGACATCGGGCATGAACCGAAGTGGAACAATCGCTCCCCAGTCAAGAGGTAGGCAGGAAAATGGACCAGACGAAGTTCCGTAATTAATTGTGCCTACTGGACTCCCTGCTTTTAATGCAATTTCAGCAATTTCCTGTGCTAGCTCTCGATCCACTACTTTCTCCATTGTAAAAGTCGTTTCGTTTTCTTCAACCGTCCCATACATTCTCTCTGAAGCTGAAATTGAAAATTGGCCATTAATTCGAGTACCATGTGGCGTTAAAACAATCAAAGCATCGGTTTTTGCCAAATCCATTTCTTTTCCGAGCCTTGTTAAGCTTTCACGAGTAACCGCCATTCTTTTTAGATTGGCTCCCTGCAATTCCGGTATGATTTCTCCCCCATGCGGGCAAATACATGAAAATACGAATGGGTTCATTTATACTCTCCTAGCTTAAGAATAATTTGCTTACTCCCACCATTATACTTTTTGTGTAAACGCAAGTCATAAAATTAGAGTAATGCCTTTTTTATTAAAGGTCGCAAGATATTCTTGACGCATTAACTAACCAGTGGTTATAATATAACCACTGGTTAGTTAATGTAAAAAAGGAATGATTACACGATATGAAAAGCAGACAAGAACAACGCTCAGAAGAAACAAAAGAGCAAATTTTAAAAGCAGCTGGAACATTATTTGCCAAAAAAGGATTTGACTCAGTATCCATCAGGGAAATTGCAAAGGATGCGGGTTGTTCCCATACAACCATCTATCTTTATTTCAAGGATAAAGAAGCGCTGCTGCATCAACTTTCCATGCCATCCTTAGAAAGACTGTATAAACAGTTACTACAGATATCACTCATGGACACTTTAACTCCAGAGGCTAGACTAAAAGGAATTAGTCGTGAGTATATTCAGTTTTGCTTGGAAAACAGGAATATGTTTGATGTCTTTTTCAATGCCAAATCAACTAGAGTGGATGAACTTGAACCTGAATTAGAGATTAATAAACTACGGTTAGAAATATTTGCTTTGATGAAACAAGTTTTACAAGATTGTCTCTCCATGCCTGATGATGAATTATTATTAAACTTTTCTCGTACCTTTTATTACCAATTGAATGGAATTTTGAGTACGTATTCTTATCTTCATGAATCCATTCCAGTATTAATGAAACGACTAGAGCCGACGTTCGACCTCTCAGTCGAAATTCTGATTTTAGGATTCAAGGAAAAAATTTCACAAAAGGGGAATGAATGATGAAAGCGAAAAGAGTTTCGGAGAATATTTGGTCTTTAAGAATATGGATGTTGATCCCCGTTCATGTATGGGTTGTTGTAGATAAAGGTGAAGTGACTCTCGTCGATGCCGGAATTCCTAGCATGGCAAAAGGGATATTAAAATTCATTGAACAACTGAAGATGGGGCCACTAACAAAAATTCTCCTTACACATGGACATTCAGATCATATTGGAGCAATAAAGCCAATATTACAAACAAAAAAGGTCCCTGTATACGCACATCAAATAGAAATTCCTTATATGACTGGAGAACTTCCTTATCCAAAAAGAAAAAAGCCCGAGCAGTTCGTAACAGAGGAAATAGTTCAGCCACTACTTCAAGATGAAGTAGGAAATTTAATGTCAATAGGCGGACTGACACCATACCTTACACCAGGTCACTCTCCAGGCCATGTCGCCTATTTCCACGAAAAAGATCAAGTATTATTAGCGGGTGACCTCTTTACTTCCAAAAAGGGAAAACTTCATCGCCCAATGCCTATTTTTACACCAGACATGAATGAAGCAGTAAACAGCAGTGCTATTATTGAACATCTAAAACCAAAAAAGTTAGAAGTATGTCATGGATATACTGTACTTAATCCTGCAGATCATCTAGAAGAATATATGGAAAAAGCATTAAGGAGCATAAAAAAATGATTGCTTTCCAATATACAGTATTCATCATCTTCTTTTTAATGGAACTATGTGCGCTTGCAGCCTTTTCTTATTGGGGTTTTCAAATAGAGAGAGGATGGGTTGTTAAAATCTTTTTAGGAATAGGGGTACCACTTTTTGTTGCAATATTTTGGGGTACATTCCTCGCTCCTAAAGCATCTTTTCCAGTACCGACATATGCAAGAATACTTTTACAGCTATTAATATTTACTTTAGCTTGTGTTGCTCTTTATGTATCAAATAAAGGAAAGCTTGCAATCATATTCGGGACAGTGGTAGTTATTGAAATGATTCTCATGTATTTTTTAGATAAAGGTGAGACTTTTTAATATTTTTCCCTAGAAGCAATACTTAAAAACAAAGATCATAGGGAGCCACAGATCTTACACCTGTTGGTTTTCTATGATCTTTACAAATTTTGTTGATGCGGGCGATAGTGGAACACTTTTTAAATAGCATACCCCTATACTTCTACTTGGCAGTTCTTCTTTTACAGGTACTTCCCATAATTGTCCTTCATTCAAATCTTCTTGCGAAAATTCCTTCGTTACACAGGCAATTCCTAGATTTATTTTCGCAAACTCCAATAATAAATCATGTGAGCCCAATTCAAATTCTGGCGACACCTTGATTCCAATCGAAATCAAATATTCTTCGACATAATTTCTCGAATTTGATTTCTGTTCAAGCATGATTAACGGTAACTTTACCAGTTCTTCCATACTTATCGGTTTAGATAGCAGATATTTAAATTTTTCCCCACAAACAAAGATGTCATGGATATCAAAGCAAGGTTTAAGCTCCAACGCCTGGTCTTCCAAGGGAAAATTACAAACCCCTATATCCACTTCGCCCGATTTTAACAAAGAACATATTTCTGTGGTTGTCCCATTGACAATTTTAAATTTAATATTTGGATAGTTATTATGGAAAGCTTCTAAATAAGGGAGTAAAAAATGACGAGAAATCGTATCACCCACACCTATTTTTAACTCGCCTGCTGTCAAATTCTTAAATTCTAAAAGCTTTTCTTCTCCAGCATCAATTAAGTTAATAGCTGAATTTGCATATTCAAATAAAATGGAACCCTCGTCCGTTAAGGATACGCCTTTTGGTGTTCGATTAAAAAGACGTGTATCCAGTTCCCTTTCTAATTGCATGATCGCTTGGCTAACAGCTGGCTGTGTCATATAAAGCTCTTTTGCCGCCTGTGAAAAGCTTTTTCTCTTCCCGACTATACAAAAAATTTTATACAAATCTAACTTACTTACCATATAACCACACCTTATACCCACTATTTGATATATTCATTTTACTTATACCACTAAACTGCTGTATATTACAAGAGTAGATAACTTACATTAACGTTTAGAAGGAGCGATCAATTTGGAGAGAGTAGTCGGAACTGTTGCGAGAGGCCTTCGTTGCCCGATCATCAATAAAGGTGATAACATCGAAGAAATCGTTGTAGATAGCGTGTTAAAAGCTGTAGAAGTTGAAGGCTTGACCATTAATGATAAAGATATCGTGTCAGTCACTGAATCTATCGTTGCACGCGCACAAGGCAACTACGCGACGATCGATCAAATTGCAAAAGACGTTCATTCAAAATTCGGTGATGATCCAATTGGAGTCATCTTCCCAATTTTAAGCCGCAACCGCTTTGCAAACTGTCTTCGTGGCATTGCAAAAGGTGCAAAAAAAATAGTTTTAATGCTTAGCTATCCATCTGATGAAGTTGGAAACCACTTGGTTGATATTGATGCGCTTGACGAAAAAGGAGTAAATCCTTGGACAGATGTGTTAACAGAAAAGCAATTCCGTGATCTATTTGGTTATAATAAACATCCTTTTACAGGTGTCGATTACATTGAGTATTATAAATCTTTAGTTGTAGAATACGGCGTTGAATGTGAAGTCATATTTTCTAACAATCCAAAAACCATTCTAGAATATACTAAAAACGTACTTACTTGCGATATTCATACAAGGTTTAGAACAAAGAGAATCTTAAAGGCAAACGGTGGGGATAAAATTTATAGCCTTGATAATATTTTATCCGAATCTGTTGATGGCAGTGGATATAACGAGGCTTACGGTCTGTTGGGATCCAATAAATCAACAGAAGAAAGTGTAAAACTCTTCCCACGCGACTGCCAGCCTGTCGTGGATAAAATCCAACAAGTTCTTAAAGAAAAAACTGGAAAAAACGTCGAAGTCATGATTTATGGTGATGGAGCATTTAAAGATCCAGTTGGTAAAATCTGGGAACTCGCTGATCCAGTCGTGTCGCCTGCATACACATCAGGTCTTGAAGGAACTCCTAATGAAATTAAGCTAAAATACCTTGCTGATAATAATTTTGCAGATCTAAAAGGCGAGGAGCTTAAAAAAGCAATTGCTGAATATATCAACAACAAAGGTGACGATCTTGTCGGAGCAATGGAAGCGCAAGGAACAACACCTAGAAAGCTCACTGACTTAATTGGTTCACTATCGGATTTAACTTCAGGAAGCGGAGATAAAGGTACACCGATTGTGTTTATTCAAGGATATTTTGATAATTATACGAAATAATTTTAAAGGCTCAACGCTGCAAAGCTTTATGCAGTGTTGAGCTTTTCTGTTTGTATTATTTATTACACAAAAAATTTAGTTAATTATTAATCGAGCAATCACTGATGACTGTATTCTAAAAAATCGATTGGTAATGCCTCTGGCTTTTCACATGTGCTGGAAAGTTCATAATGTGCGCCTCTATTAGCTGTATCATGGATTGCATGCATCACGTCCAACACATGAAAGGCCAAATCACCATTAACACGATGTGTTCTTCCATTCATTAGAGCTTCTGCCATTTCTGCAACCCCGATGCCACGACTATTATCCGTGTATCCATGCGTTAACGGAATCTCTTCCCATTGAATTCCATTTTTATAAATAGATAATGGGTCATCCTCATTTCGCTTATAAATATACACTGGACCTCCGAATGTATTTGGGTCAGGTACTATGATCGTTCCCTTCGATCCGTAAATTTCAATGTTTGGAAGTTTTGATCCATAAACATCAAAACTTGTAATAATGGTTGCGATAGGTCCACTATCAAATTCTATTACTCCTGCAACATGGGTAGGAACTTCCACATGGATTTTTTGTCCATACTTCGGTTGACTTGTTATTGTCCTTTCAGGAAAGCTGATTCTAGTAAATCCAGTAACTTTTCGAATAGGTCCTATTAAATTGATTAAAGCCGTTATGTAATAAGGCCCCATATCAAACATTGGTCCTCCACCGACTTGATAATAAAATTCAGGATCAGGATGCCAAATTTCATGACCAGGGCTCATCATAAATGCTGTCGCTCCAACAACCTCTCCAATCTCCCCTTCGTCAATTAACTTCCGAACAGTTTGAATCCCGCCTCCTAGAAAGGTGTCTGGAGCACCACCAACTAATAATCCTTTTTCTTTAGCAAGACTTAATATTTTTTGCCCATCTTCACGAGTTACTGCCAACGGTTTTTCAACATATACGTGTTTACCTGCTTCAAGTGCTGCAATACACACTTCCGCATGGGCTTTAGGTATTGTCAGATTAATAACAATTTCAATATCTGGATCCGCTAGTAACTCTTCAACCGTACATGCTTTTGGAATGTTAAACTCTTTCGCACGTGCTTTTGCACGCTCAAGATCAATATCTGCACAAGCTGCAACTTCTAAATTATGAAATCTGCTTCCCGCCTGGCAGTATATGCTACTAATATTTCCGCAACCAATAATCCCTAATTTCACTCGCTTCATTAAAACCACTCCATATCTTTTTAAACTCTATTATCCTTTTACCGAACCTATTGCAACACTTCCCATAATACGTTTCGAGAAAATTGAAAAGACAATAATAATAGGTAATACAGAGATGGCTACTCCCAAATAAAGCAAACCAAAATCTGTACTATAATATCCTTGGATCATAGCAACTACGACTGGAAGAGGATATTTTTCTTCAGAAAACAATAATACGAGTGGGCTTATAAAGTTATTCCAGGATCCAATAAATGTAAAAATACCAATAGCAGATAGAGCAGGAGCTAACATAGGGAGAATAATTCGATTGAAAATCCTCCATTCACCTGCACCATCGATTCTTGCAGATTCGATAATTTCATCAGGAATACTACCATCAATAAATTGTTTAATAAAAAATACAGCAAATGTATTGGCAGCTGCTGGCAATATAATAGCAGCATGTGTATCCAATAAGTTCAGCATCCCTAGCCATTTGTAGCTACCAATGAGGGCTAGCTGCCCTGGAATCATCATTGTAGCTAACATAAAATAAAAAAGTTGCTTATTATAGCGAAATTTATACTTGGAAAATCCATAAGCGGTCAATCCACCGAAATAAAGAGTTAATGCCGTTGAACCACCCGCAATGATAATGCTATTTAAAAAACCTCTCCCGATATTCACCTTTTCAATCATCCTTGTAAAATTCGAAACTAAATCATCTCCCGGTAAATATACGAAGGAAGCAGCAATTTCAGCATTGGAATGAGTGGAATACATAAGCATTAGATAAAATGGAAAAAAACAAAGAATAGCCAATATTGTCAGCATTATATAAAGAAAAAAAAGGTTTTTTTTCGTCCTTTTTCTTTCAGGACTAATCATTTTTTGTGCAGTTTTAGTCTGCGGATTAGCTAGTTCCATTTCCTACACTCCCCTTTTTATGCTCTGCTACGACGGTTGGAAACTAAAAAGGAAACAATGGATAAGGTTCCTATAACAAAAAATAAGCAAAAAGCTAATGTCGCACCGTAGCCAAAATTATTTTGTTCAAAAGCTGTTCGATATAGATACATAATACTTGTTAGAGTTGAGTTATCTGGTGCTCCTGAGCCTTGAGTTAACATATATGGCTGATCAAATATTTGCACGCCGCCTATTAATGAAGTAATGACTTGGAAGAGAATTATAGGTCTTAATAAGGGAATAGTTATTTTGAAAAAAACTTGAACTTTACTTGCCCCATCGATTTGGGCAGCTTCTGAGTACTCATGAGATATTCCCTGAAGACCAGCGATATAGATTAACATGGAGTAACCAAAATATTGGAAAAAGAGAATAGTAGATACGATCAATCTCATAATAAAGGGGTTATTTTTCCAATCATATGGATCATCAAATATCCCTAAGCTTAATAACATTTGATTGACGCTTCCCGTTTTCCAATCAAACATCAAACTAACAAGTAATCCTAATGAGGCCGCAGTTACTATATTAGGGAAAAAGTATACGGCACGGAAAAACTCTTTTCCTTTTAAATACCTTTCAGTTAAGATAACTGCTAACACTAAACTTACTGTTAATTGAGGAATAACAGATATGATCCAAATAAAAAAAGTATTAAATAATGATTTGAAAAATACTGGATCCGTAAATGCTCTTAAATAATTGGCAAACCCAACAAATGCTGGATCATTTAATCCATCCCAATTCGTAAAACTCAAATACAAGGAATAAAGGATAGGATACAAACCAAAGATGCAAAAAATAATAAAAAATGGAGCAATGAAAAGATATCCATAATTATCTTTTTTAATGCTATTCGAAAACATTATCGTTTCCTCCAAAAACTTTCAATTTTTAATACTAGGCCCGGCGAGAAACCGGGCCATTCTGTTAATCTACTACTATATCTGGAAAGTCGTGCTTGACTTCAGCTTTAAACTTTTCAAGAAATTCTTCTTTCGTTTTGATATTACCTTTTACAAAGGACTCCATATTATTACTAAATATCGTATCGATATCTCCATCAAACTCAGTTCTTAAAACAGGGTGGACCTTTTCACCTTCAATATTGAAAAATTCAAAATATTTTTGACCTGCCAAGAATTCATCCGTCAACTCAGGTGCAAGTTTAGCATTAACTTCTCTATTACTTGTAAAATAGGCTTGCTCTCTCGCCAATTGCTCCAAAAATTCATGATCAAATGAATAGAATTTGATAAAATCCCAAGCTAGTTCTTTATTTTCGCTTTTCGAATATATAGAGTAGAATGTTCCTCCTCCACTAAAGGATCCTGGTCCGTGTGCTATTCCCCAATTCCCGCTTGTTTCTGGTGCATTTTCTTTAATGACATATTGTAAATACCATGTTGGGCCTGGGAAAAACATAACATCTCCGGATTGCATTGCTGCCCACATTCCCGCACTCCAGTTTTCTAACATAGCCAATACATTCATATCCTTTGCTTGAGCCGCCAAATCTAAAACTTTCATTCTTTCTGGATCAATCACTAACTTGCCGTCTTCAACCCAAGCTGAAGTTACATTTCCTGATTGAACCGAACCAATAGCATTCCAATTCGATAAAGCATGAACCTTGCCGCCACTTTCATCGTAAACACGCTTCCCTATCTCAAATATCTTATCCCAAGAAGAAATTAATTCACTGACTTCTGCAGGGTCGTCTGTCCCTAAATATTGTTTTGCTAAATCTCTGCGATAATAGATTCCCCCTGGTGTTCCTTGATAACCAAGAGCTTTTACCTGCCCTTCGGAATCTGTTTCTATTGCCTGTACATATTCATATTGCTGTCCAATTAAATCATCAGCATTATAAGACACGTCAGATAGATTCTCTAGAGACGGATAATCAATAAACTTTCTCACAAAGCCATACTCAGTAGCAAACACATCAGGAGCATTGACACCCGTTTGTAAAGCGGAACGTAATTTAGTTTGATATTGGTCACCTGGAATATGCTGAAAATTTACTTTTACATCCGGATTTTGCTCCATGTATTTCTTTACAGCATACTCACCTTCATTTGTAAAACTCCAAACCGTAATTTCTTTTTTATCAGATTTTTTACTACCTGCATCTTTACCACCTGTTTCTGATGAACAAGCTGAGCTCAGGATCATCATCAAACTCAAAAGCATGGTTAAAAAGAATCTTCTTCTCATCTTCAACGCATTTTCCCCCTCTTTAAATAATAATGATATTTGATAATCAAGGATGTATCCTTGGAAAATCTAAATTGTGTTTTGATTTTTTCGCGTAATTAGTATACTAGTAGACAATTTTAGACATAATATAAGCTCCTTGAATAAGGACTAGAACTTAAATCAAACGATAACCGTCGCTTACAATTCGGGAGATCGAGATGCAATGGGATTTCACACTTTTTCCATTAGAGTGGGAAGTGTGAAAATCCAATCCTTCTATTTAGTTGGTTGATCTAATCCATTAGGGATTATGTACAGAAAAAACTATAGGTCTTATATCACCTTATTCACTCGATTTTTTTGTTAATTCTCATCATAATTCGGATAGGTTGTAGACTAGCATGATTCGTCACCAAGGAGATTTATTCAGGAATTTTGTCATACATTTTAAGTGGGGTTTGAGTTTGTAAATAACATTTTCGATAAGCGTTTGTGCAAATCTCTTTCTTGACTATACCTTTTTATTTTTCCTTATCTAGTTCATATGAAATCTATGAACTAACAAGCGATTAAACGCTTACATTTTAATGGTAAAGTCAACAAAAGCTATGCTGATGCATCTGCTTTGAAGGTGTTGAAGAATAGTATTGTGAGTGCTTTTTTGTTGTAAGCGTTCTCTTTTTTTTGCTTTTTTCATATTATAATAATAAAAACATAGTTTGTCTACTCATTATACAAAGTTTTTCTTTTTCAATTAAATTGTGAATGGGAGGAATCTAGTTTTCATCATCATTCCGACTAATACAGGGTATGTACGGTAAATTGGCTTCCTTCTTTGAATTGAGGTGATTTTTTCATTATCCAATACCTTTCAGTTTCTTACTAAATGATTTTATTTTTGAACGTTATGTCATAGCAATTAATTATTTCTAAGAGTGATCATCCAGCACAGAGCTTTCCTCGTAGATATTTCTACTTACATTTTTTGTTTCTTTCCATTACAAAACCTAAGAGATATAATATGGAAATGTACTTTTTTGTTATTGGGAGGAAAAATGATTGAATGCAAAGGCTTTATTAATGGCGGCCATTACAGTGATGATATGGGGTTCAACTTTTGCAGGTATTCGCGTGAGCCTAAATGGCGGTTATTCTCCCGGACATTTAATTCTTGTACGTTATTTGATTGGATCGGCATTATTTATCATTTATGCCTTATGGCCGGGTGTGAAATTTCAGTTGCCTCAAAAAAAGGATCTATTAAAAATACTTTTTTTAGGCTGGATTGGTATTAGTATTTATCATATTGGCGTTACATTCGGTGAACAAACCATTTCTGCGGGAACAGCGGGAATGTTGGTTGGTGCTGCACCAATATTTACAGCAATCATTGCATCGATCGTTTTAAAAGAAGAGTTAGGATTATATGGTTGGTTAGGTTTATCCATTGGTTTTATTGGAATCATTTTAATAACGTTGGGAACTGCAGGATCCTCCTTCACCATTTCCGAAGGTGCTATTTTTGTGTTAATTTCCGCACTTGCCACTTCGATATTTTTTGTATTCCAAAAGCCATTTTTTAAGCGTTATAAGCCAATTGAATTGACTGCCTATTTTACCTGGGCAGGAACAATTCCTTTTTTCATCTTCGCTCCTGGCGTATTCCAAACGATTCAACATGCAACTTTGGAAGCCAGTCTAACCGCGATTTATGTAGGAGTTTTTCCAGGCGCTATCGCTTATGTAATGTGGGCAATTGCACTTTCGTTAAGTAAAGCTAGCTCCATTACAAGCATTTTATATCTTGAACCAGCTATTGCTATCCTCGTTGCTTGGGTTTGGTTGCGAGAATTTCCATCCTCCCTTTCCCTCATTGGAGGAATTGTTGCGATTTCTGGTGTTTTAATTGTAAATGTGAAGAGAAGTAAAAAGACAGCAAATAACGTTATGTCAAAAGCGTCGTAATTTGTTATAAAAAAGTGTGAGGTTGGGACAAAACTCACCTCTGAATGAAAAAGCCGGAGAAATTTTACAACGAGTAAAATTTCTCCGGCTTTGAATATTTTTGCAATAAAATAAGGACAACTTCTGATAAAATTAAGTTACCACACCAAATCTAATCAGAAAGAAGTGTCCTTATGTTTAAAAATTATAACATGAATCAAATAGTTTTGCCTTTAGATTTAGAAGTAAAATTACAAAGTAATGATATTGCCTTCCATATCCATCATTTAGTTGAAAGTATTCCTCATGAAGCGTTCGAACCATTTCTACGAAATGAGGGCTGTCCTGCCTATCACCCACGCATGATGCTTAAACTTATCTTATGTGCCTATTCGCAATCTGTCTTCTCAGGGCGCAAAATTGAAGCCCAATTAAAAGACAGTATCCGTATGATGTGGCTGGCTCAAGGGTATGAACCGAGCTACCGCACAATCAACCGATTCCGTGTTCAAGCAGAAGTGAAAGAATTAATACGCCAATGTTTCGTCCAATTCCGTTGCCAATTGATCGAAGAAAAACTTATCGATCAAGAAGCTGTTTTTATTGATGGTACAAAGATAGAGGCAAATGCGAATAAATTTACCTTTGTATGGAAGAAATCTATCGAAAAGTATCATATTGGATTAATTGAAAAGTCAAATGAACTATACAACGAGTTACTTGAAAAAGAAATTATACCTGAAATTGAACGAGAAAGTGAAGAACAGTTATCACTTGAAGAACTTACTCAATTAGCCAAAAAGGTAGACGATGTCGTTACTGAGTATGACAAAAGAATCGGAGATTCTTCAGATGTAGAAGAACGTAAAGTTTTAAGAAATAAGCGGAAATTCCCGAAACAAGCACGGAAACAATTAATGGATTATATTGTTCGAAAACAAAACTATCAACGAGACTTTGAAATCTTTGGCGAACGAAATAGTTATTCAAAGACGGATCACGATGCGACATTTATGCGCATGAAAGATGATTATATGAAAAATGGTCAATTGAAGGCAGGCTATAATGTACAAGTCGCAACAGAGGGTCAATATGCGCTTGCCTATAATCTATTTTCAAATCCCACAGATACACGTACATTAATCCCTTTCTTAGACACAATTGAGGAAGATTATTTTAAGTTACCAAAGCATATTGTCGCAGATGCAGGTTATGGTAGTGAACAGAATTATGATGATGTCATTTCGAATCGTAAACGAGAAGCTTTAATTACGTATGGCATGTACCTCAAAGAGCAAAAGAAAAAATATAAACAAAACGAATTCAATCCAGACAACTGGCATTATGATAAAGAAAACGATACATACACTTGCCCAAATCAACAAAGCGTAGTTTTTAAATATCATTCTGTACGTATGGATAAAACAGGCTTCAAACGAGAGTTTAAGATCTATGAATGTGAAGACTGTTCAGGCTGCCCTTTCCGTTCATCATGTACAAAAGCAAAAGAGGGAAATAATCGAAAATTAATGGTGAATGAGAAGTGGGAACAACAAAAAGAATATGTGAGAGCGAAGCTTTCAGAAGAAAAAACGAGTTCCATCTATCGTAAACGAAAAATCGATGTGGAACCAGTTTTTGGATTCTTGAAGGCTAATTTGCGTTTCACTCGATTTTCTTTACGAGGAAAATCGAAGGTTGAAAACGAAATGGGTCTAGCGTTAATGGCTGTGAATTTACGAAAATTCGCAGCCAACAACTAAGAATGAATAAGCATTAATATAGAAAATAGAAAAAAGCGAAATTAAGTACGCTCAATTTCGCTTTTTTCGTTAATTGAAGCTAGTTATGTCCCAGCCTCTTTT
>NZ_JAGYPJ010000001.1:3222510-3610010 GCF_018343695.1 Lederbergia citrisecunda
CTTAAGGATGAAGCTACTATAAAGACATGTAGTTCTTTAGATGAACTTAAAAAGGAAATAAGAAGTTATATGACTTATCACAATAATTTTAGGTATCAATGGAATTTAAAGAAGATGACTCCTGTTGAATACAGAAACCATCTTCTCCAAGTTGCATAACCTTTTTTTAATGTCCTTTACAAAGGGTACAGTTTATAATTTACTGCTCTCTTGTTTTAGCAATAATTCAAATGCTTCCTCATCACCTTTTATGGCATTTTTTACAATATCTATATTTTCCATATCGATATCTCCTTTCACATTATTAGAGCAGTATCATTCAGGAAAAGTTTAAAAAAATTAAATCATTTTATAAGATTTTATCACCTCTTCTACTTCGTTATGTAATATAGATGCAGTTTTTTACTATGGAAACGCACTTAGTGATTGTCTAATCCGTATAGGATAAATGAAAAAATCGTATATCCAGTAAGAGGACCACCTAGAGAGTATTAAGAAAATAATCGGATTACATAGGAATAAATGAGAATAATGATTTTTCCCTCTCATACCAAAATTTAAATTTCCATACGTTTTACACAGAAAATATATTAGATTTTACTAATAGCTTGAGAAATGTTTTTGTTTTAGACATTATCATTATTTTCTTATGCGTAATAATGATCATACAAAATAGGACATCCTATATTTAGGGAAGAAAACGAAACGGAGTTGTTTTCCAATCAATGTTTGATTGAATAGATTTTAATGAAGCCTTATTTTTGATCTAGATTTAAAGTGGTTTATTCAAGCAAAGAAAATTAGGAGGAAAAAGATGGAGAAAGAATCTATCTTAGTAGTAGAAGATGAAGAAAAAATCTCGAGATTGTTAGAAATTGAATTAGTATATGAAGGCTATGATGTCACAAAGGCCACCGATGGATTGGAAGCATTTGATATTTACCATACCAAAAAGTGGGGTCTAATTTTGTTGGATGTTATGATTCCTGGTATAAGTGGCATTGAGCTGCTTCGTCGTATTCGCTCTCAAGATAGTATTACTCCTGTCCTTTTACTCACCGCGAAAAATTCTGTTGAAGATAAAGTATCAGGTTTGGATCTTGGAGCAAATGATTACATTACCAAACCTTTTCAAATAGAGGAGCTTTTAGCTAGAATTCGTGCTGCCCTTCGGATTAATACAAATGAAGGAAGTCTGGATAAAGAAAATGAAGACTGGATGGTGATTGAGGATTTAAGGTTGAATGAAAAAACACGTGAGGTATTTCGCGGAGACGAAAAGATTGAGTTAACCCCCAGAGAGTTCGATCTCCTAGTTTTCTTATTTAAAAATAAACGCCAAGTGCTAAATAGAGAGCAGATTTTAGAGGGAGTATGGGGATATGACTATTATGGTGATACAAACGTAGTAGATGTGTATATTCGTTATGTCCGGAAGAAAATTGATTTCCCTAGTAAACCACCACTTGTCCACACAGTTAGAGGTGTTGGATATGTATTAAGGGAATTAAAATGAAATTACGAAATAAAATCAACTTATACACATCCGTTTTATTTGTCATATTATTAGTCATTATGAATATATTGGGATATTTTGTGTTCAGCCATTTAATCATTAACAGTGAACTCAAGCGGGTACGAATAGAGACAGAAATGACAGTTGCAGGTCTGAATGAATCGCTTCAAACAATACCTGCTGAAGATTTATTAAGAGCATACGTTCCAGTTGATGGCATGATAAGAATAATATTTCCCCAAAAACCATCCCTTCCTACAGTTACCTCTTCGGCTTCAGAACAGGATTTAGGCAAATTAGACAAAGTATTTTATAAAGGAGAGAAAAGCGCAAAACTTACATTCAATAATAAAACATACGCCTTCGTAAGCGTACCAATAATATGGATGGATGGAGATGTAGCAAATCTTCAGGTAACAAGTAGTATCCAACCATCTGTTGATAATCTAAACATATTAAAAGTCGTTTTATTATTTGTCACTTTGATTGCAACTATTTCAGTTACTATTTCAAGCAGGATCCTAAGTCAACTAATTACAAACCCTATTACTTCAATGATTGAAATAATGACCGAAATTCGCCGGAGTGGACAATTTAAAAGAGTCGATTTAAATAGAAAATCTAAAGATGAATTAGTGGAAATGGGTGAAACCTTTAATCATATGATTGATTTGCTTGAAACGAATTTTGAAAAACAAGAACAATTTGTTTCAAATGCATCACATGAATTAAAAACTCCATTAACTATAATTGAAAGCTATGCAAGTTTATTAAGGAGACGGGGACAGCAAGAATCAGATATATTTATTGAATCGGTTGAAGCGATACAATCAGAATCTGTAAGAATGAGGGAATTGACAGAACAATTACTATTTATGGCGAAACATAATGAACATTGGAATATTAAAAAAAGCCGGGTAAATTTATTCGATATAGTCCTTCAATCAATTAAATCGTTTCAAAATGCGTATCAACGAGAAATTGAATTAAATCGAGTAGAAAATTTATGGATATATACGGATGAACAAAAACTAAAACAACTGCTTTTCATCATTTTAGACAATGCAAGAAAATATAGCGAGGATTTAATTTCTGTAGTTTTAGGAAAAGAAAATAATCAGTTGTATATTCAAATTATAGACCGAGGCATCGGCATTCCTGAAACGGATCAAAATAAAATATTTGATCGATTCTATAGAGTTGATAAAGCACGAAATAGAAAACAAGGTGGAACAGGTTTAGGTCTACCTATAGCAAAAGAGATAGCAGATGCGATTGGTGCCAAAATCAATTTAAGCAGTGTTGAAAAAATAGGGACAACTGTGACGATTTATTTACCTATTGATGAAAAGAGTGATTAATTCAGACTTTTAATTAGTATTGAGTCACATACGAGGTGCATCATGAAGAAGAAGAAATGGGTTTGGTTCATTGGAATTTTAACCATTGCCGTATTGTCGATTATATTTTATCAATGGTTTTCTATGGAGTCTTCGAAAACAATATCTGAACAAGAAGCTAGTGAGTTAGTAACGACTAAATACTCGGGAAAGATTTCTCAAGTACAGCTTACAGAAGATGATTACATTATTAAGTTAGAAAAGAATTCAGGTTTATACGAAGTAAAGGTGAATATTCATACAGGTGAAATTTCATCCTTAACTCAAATAAAAAAAAATCAAACTAATATCGGCAAAAATAATGTTTTAAATGAAGAGCAAATTAAAAGGATTGCCACCTCTGCTGGAACGGGTAAATTAGAATCTCTAACACAAACATTATTGAATAACCAGTTAATATTTACAGCAGTTTTAGTAGAGAAACACCAACGGACGTACGTAAAAGTTGATGCTCATACAGGTAAAGTCCTTTCAATCAATACAGAAAAACTTAACGAGCCATCAAAAAGGATAACGAAACAAGAAGCAATTAAAATTGCTATCCGCCAAGTTCCAGGTGAAGTAGATGAAGTAAAAATAAAAAGTATCGATAATTTAACTTACTATTTTGTTGAAATTGATACTAAAGATGATCGGGAAGCCACAATTCAAATACAAGCAATTACCGGGGAAGTTAAATCTGTTACTTGGGATGATTAAGGAAACGGAATGATCTCATCAATTTCTAATGTTTCTCTAAATATACTCTAATCTTCACTGTATAGACTATTCTTATAGCGAATATTAGATATAGGAGGAATTCATTATGAATAAAAATATATTAATTGGAATGCTTACTACAAGTCTCGTTTTAGGAGGAGCACTATCAGTCGGTGCAGTTGGTAATGGAAATACACATGTTTCTCAAATAACAGCTACGGGTGAAATTATTTCAAGTAAAAACGCAGAAGAAATCGCTCTTCAAAAAGTACATGGTAAAGTGGATAGCGTTGAATTAAAAAAAAAAGCAAATCAATCGTATTACGAAGTTGAAATTGAAAAAAAACATATAGATTATGATGTATTGATTGATGCTATTACAGGAAAAGTCCAATCTGTTCATAAAGATGAAAATGACAGAGAAGACAACGACAGCAAAGATAAGAGATATTTAAATACTACAGAAAATCTATCCACCATTTCTCCGATTGAAGCAATTTCAATTGCCAGAAAACCTGTAAATGGAGTTGTAACAAAAGTCGAAAAAAATACAGTTGAAGGAATACAAAAATATAAAATAGTAATGAATACTTCAAAAAACCAGGCCGCAATAGAAATTAATGCAATGACAGGAGAAATTTTAAAAGTAGATTATAACAATGACTTTGAGGTTTAATGTTTATATAGTAATGTTGATACACATTTTAAAGGGTTAATAAAGGTTGTTTAATCGTTACTTTATTTGTATCGAATAAAACAGCCTTTTTTTGCTCTCTTACTTGTTTTTTTAACAAGTACATACAAAAATAAAAGTTAACCCGTAAAATAAGAAGTAAAGAAAACTGTTTATAAATGAAAATTCATATACACAAGGGAGTGGACAGAAAAAGACCCAGAAATCGGGAAAGTGTTTTTTCACGAAATCTAGGTCTGAGTCTCAAATGTGTATTATTGAGGTACACCAACATACGTAAGGACTGCACAACATTCTACATGATACGTATGAGGAAATAGATCTACTGGTTGAACAGCTTCTAATTGATATCCAAAAGGAATGAGCTCTTTAATATCTGTCGCGAATGTATCCGGATTACAAGAAACATAGACGATCCGTTCTGGTTTGGAGCGACCTATCCTTCTCATTACTTTTCCACCAGCCCCAGAACGTGGTGGGTCAAGCAATAATAATTCAGGTTTTCCAAAGGTTTCTAAAACTTGATCAATCCCTAATCTCGCATCTTTTGCTAAGAAATATGTGTTGGTAATACCGTTGTCTTCTGCATTTCGTTTTGCAGATTCAATAGAAGTTTCTACAATTTCAATTCCAGCAAGTTCCGCTACACGGCTTGCAAATGGAAGAGAAAAAGTACCTACCCCACAGAATAAATCAATCATCTTTTCTGTCTTTTGCGGTTGACCCATTTCCAATGCAAGTTCAACTAATTTTTGAGCTTGTTTCGGATTTGTTTGGAAAAAGGTATCGAACCAAAGTCGATAGCGGTAACCTACTAACTCATCATAAATAAAATCACGGCCGGCTAGTATATGTGTTTTTTCAGCTTGAGCCCGATCCGCCCAGTTGGTGTTTTCAAGCCACAATAAGCTTTTCACTTGTGGACATTTCTGCTCAATGCGTTCAACTAAATCGTTCACAGCTTTTTCAAGTGGTCCAACAGGAGCTTCTGTAGCGAATAAGGCTAGCATCATTTCCCCTGTAGCAAAAGATTGGCGAACCATTAAATGACGAAGCAAGCCTTCATGAGAATCCTTATCATAACCTGATAACTTGTGGTCGAGTGCCCATTTCGCAACTTCCATCGCAGCTTCCACCATGTCTTTACCGGCAATGAGACAAGTTTCCAACGAAATAATGCTGCGGAAATTTCCTTGTTCATGTAAACCGAGTGTGCCATCTGGAGCAAATGTAAACTCCATTTTATTACGGTAATGCCAAGGATCTTCCATGCCAATCGTATCTCGAACAAGAGCTGGATCAAACCCTTGAGCTTCAATCGATTGTTTAACATGATCCGTTTTTTGTTTCAATTGGCCTGAATAATCCCAGTGTTGCCAAACGCAACCCCCACAACGTTCAAAATGAGGACATGCTGGTCCGATTCTTTCAGGATGAACCTCTAATATTTCATCCGCCTTTGCTCTCCATCTTCTTACCCATGGTCGCTCCACAGTTACACGTACTTTTTCACCTGGAAGAGCGTACGGAATCGTTAACTTTAATTTCTTCGGATTCCCTAGTTCATTTTCACGCCACACAACAGCTTGCCCTGAACCTTTTGCATCTAATTGGCGTATATCGGCAATCAAGGTCTCCCCTTTTATATTCGTCAATGTTGGTCCCTCCTAAAAAATTTCGTTTATATCAAATGAAAAAATCATTTATGATTATCAACATACTTTCCTATTATAGCGAAACAATGACGGCGAGGGAATAAGGGAGAAATCATTGCCAACGTGCTGTCACTTATACATCTACTTTTATTCCAGCTTGATTACCTTTTGGTAAGAAACTTTTTCGCGTAGCCAAAAATGAAATAATCAAAGCTATAAGCCAACCAAATAGAGTTATTGCTGCAAGAATAGGCAATAAACTCAGTTCAAAAATCGTACGTCCGAGAAATGTTTGAAAACCTATTAAGATAATAGAGATTAACCAAAAAGTGCTGCCTAAATGAGTAAGTAGCCGAGCTTGCTTCTCACCAGTATTTGCTTGCTCTGTAAACCATCCTAATAGCGGGAGCGTCTGAAGAGCATGAAAACCTAGCCCATGCAATACTATAAAATTACCTGATGATCCTATATAACGGCTCTGAAGAATGGACATGCAAATGCCTGCTGCAAAGGAAATCATAGTTGAGAGAAACGCATATCGAATGCTGAGGGTTAGAAGTGGATGTTGTCCTACATGCCTTTTTCGAAAAAATGAAATAGCGACTAACACTGTTAAAATAATGATTACTACAGAAATCAACCCGAAGAAACTCCCAACAAATACGTCTGTCATAGTTCCAACTTTCGTAAATCGAGGATTAATGCCACGAAAGTGCTGTATTGTTTCTATCCCATAACTGTTTAAAGTGGAGACGATAAAACCCCAACGTATCCTCTTTCGACTACGCTCACTTAATCCAGATACTTGTAATAAAACCGACATGGACAAAATAAAAACAGCAACTGCCACATTAAATGAAAAAGCACTTTCCACATTCCCTTCTGGAAGGATCATCCCACCATGTAAAGCGACATAGACTGCGCACATTGCAGCGAGTACAAAACCAATCATACTTACCATAACCAATAGCTTTTCTTTTCCGAACAATTTGGTCATTGATTTTAAAGCAGTTTTCATTTTATATTAATCTTCCCTTCTTAATTTATTTATCAATCAATAAATAATACTTTGATAAAAAAGACAGATAGATTCTGCCTTTATTTCCCTATTCAAAACAAAGTAATTGCGGTAATTCCAATACCTCAGCTACCGTAATTAAAAACCCGTTACTAAAAAATTGACTTGCACTAGCTTCTGGATTTGGACTCCCTGCCATTTTAAACTTTTCAGTGACTAATTCATGAACACTTCGAAATTTTTCTCTAACATGGTCACGGATAACCGATTCGGAAATTGCATGTGACTGCATGATCAAAATAATTTCATCTTTATGAGTCTTCATTATATTTATAAATGCATGACCCATCGTATCCATTAATTGCCCAGCAGGTGCTTCTACCCCCGAAAAAGCTTCGTTAATCCGCTTGGATGCCCGATCAATAACAGCAATAAAAAGTTCTTCTTTATTTTTAAAAAAGTGAAAAATATATGGTTGTGTAACTCCTGCGGCTTTTGCTATAAGGGCTGTTGTTGCTTTGTAGTATCCATTTTCTGCAAATATTCCTACAGCTTTATCCAAAATAAGTTCTTTTTTATCTTCACGAACGACCATCATTAAACCCCTTTTTGTTTATTGATTAATAAATAAATTTTATTTCAGTTCCAAATTATTGTCAAGGAACATTTTTATATAACTAAAAATACTTTCTGCTTTAATCAAAACGGTTAAGGCTAACACTTATTCTTTAAAGAACTAGATGTAGAGTTAATAAATCGAGCTCGCCAAAATACTTCAACCAGTTTTGATAAAACCAGCCGAAACAAGCTTGGATGATCAAATCACCAAGCTTCTTACGGAAATGTTTTTATTCTGTCTCATACATAATCTTTCCCGTCTGAGAAGTATCATAATCCCCGAGTGAGTTGACTTCTGACTTGAACTGAGTAGATGATAATATGTTTTTGACCGTATTAATCAGACGTTCCGTTTCGGGAGTTTTTAAAACGACGAGATCATAACGTTCGTTGATTAAGGGAATGAAATCAATGCCCACCATTTTTGCAACCTTTTCACTTCCCACTCCCACATCTGCCAAGCCTGCAGAAACAGCAGAAGCCACACTGATATGATTGCTCTCTTCGTAATCATAACCCTGGATGTTCTTTGAGCTAATGTTGTGGAGTCTAAGTTGTTCATCAAGAAGGATCCGCGCTCCAGAACCCTTTTCTCGATTAACAAGCTTAATATTCTCTTTATTTAAATCCAACCATGAGTTGATATGGAGAGGATTTCCTTTTTTGACATATAAGCCTGCTTTCCTTGAAAGAAGATTGAGCATTATATAAGGATAGCCAACTAAAATTTTTTTTATGTAAGGAAGATTATATTCTCCTGTATCGCCGTCAAACATATGCAAACTTACAATGTCACAGTCGCCATTGTACATGGAGATAAGACTATTTAAACTTCCAGTATAAGCTCGCAACGTCTTAAAAGATGAATGCTTCTCTATGTGTTTACCGAGAATATCCAATACAAGATCCTGTCCGCTAATAACTATTTTATCTAAACTCCTTGTGTCATTCTTGGGAGGTTCAATCGGAAACTTAAGGCTTCCGTTTGTCTTAAGCTGGAGTATATAATTGTCAAGGTCTTTCGCATCAATTCTAATCTGTCTTCCTATACGGAAAACGGGTATTTCCCCCTTTTTTACGAGATCGTAAAGGGTTAGTTTTGAAACTTTTAAAAGCTGTGACACTTCTTCAATCGTATAAGAAAGTTCCTTAGACATTTGCATCCCTCCCCTTTCTATTCTAATGTATTAACCTTAAAAAAGTACATTCTTCAAAAATATATGATATTTCCTACTCTTTTTAGTTCTAACTAATTATAATTAGTTATAAGTAGTTACAACGAGTTAGAAAGGATGATGATTGGTGAAAAAGCTAATTCCGTTATTTATCTCCGTAGTATTACTTTCCTTATGTGGATGTTCATCCAATAAATTAGAAGCATCAGAAAAAGATGTCGAGCTGACCATATCTGCTGCAGCAAGTTTACAAGATGCATTGAATGATATTAAACCCGTTTTTGAGGAGGAAAATCCTCATATAAAATTAAACTTTAACTTTGGAGCTTCTGGTGCACTTCAACAGCAAATTTCTCAAGGAGCACCTGTAGATCTCTTCTTCTCTGCTGCGAAAGATAAGTTTGATAAATTGGTAGAAGATGGACGCATTAATCAAAAACAAGGTATCGATTTAGTTGGAAATGAACTTGTATTAGTCATACCCATAGGTTCGAATATAGGCATTGAATCTTTTGAAGACCTAGTGAATGCGAAACAAATTTCCATTGGTACCCCAGAGGCTGTACCAGCTGGACAATATGCGAAAGAAACATTAGAAAATTTAAATATGTGGGGAGATGTAGAGAAGAAAGTCGTATATGCCAAAGATGTGAGGCAAGTTCTTACATATGTAGAAACAAACAATGTCGAAGCGGGAATTGTATATAAAACAGATGCATTGATTTCTCCTAAAGTTAAAATTGTGGCTACAGCGAAAGAAAATACTCATGCCCCAATCATTTATCCTGTTGGAGTGATAAAGGACAGTTCCAATCCTAAAGAAGCGCAACGATTCTATAAATTTCTTCAAAATCAAACGTCCATTGACATTTTCGAAAAGTATGGATTTAAAGGACTGAATTAATAGAAATGGCAACCAACTTTTGGGCACCTATCAAACTCTCAATAGAGGTCGCTACTTTCTCAGGAATCATCGTATTAATTGTAGGATTACTATTCGGAAAGATGATGGCGAATAAAAAATTCAAAGGAAAAACCTTTGTTGAAACGACATTTCTATTGCCCTTAGTATTACCACCTTCTGTTGTCGGATTTTTGTTAATTGTGATTTTTGGTAGGAATAGCCCTATCGGACAATTGATAGAAACCTTTTTTAAACAACCTATTATGTTTACGTGGTGGGCAGCAGTCATTGCTTCGACTGTCGTCGCTTTCCCACTTATGTATCAATCTGCGAAAGCAGGCTTTGAAGCAATAGATCATGATATTGAGAACGCAGCGCGTGTTGATGGTGCAAATGATTTGAAGTTATTTGCGTTCATCACCATTCCGCTTGCACATCGAGCCATTATTTCAGGTGCGATCTTAAGTTTTGCGCGGGCTTTGGGTGAGTTTGGAGCAACGTTAATGTTCGCAGGAAACATCCCTGGCAAAACCCAAACGATTCCAACTGCCATTTATATAGCGATTGATTCTGGAAATATGGAATTGGCTTGGCTGTGGGTAATTAGTATGGTGGGAATATCTTTTTTTATGCTATTAGGTGTACGTCTGATGAATTGATACTGAGTCATCCCATAAAGTAAAGGGGTGACTTTTAGTGAGGCCATACTCCATCCCTGATCATTGTTATTCGTCTCTTAGCCGGAAATCCAACTCATAGGGACAGACTTGATATTGGAAAAATTGGCGATAGTGAAGAAGCCTAGCACTTACTTCAAGGTAAGTTAGTTAATAAAAGTATACCTAGACAAAAAGATTTCACTACTTACAATTATAATAGTTGTCTTATACAATGAAAGGGATTACTTGATTAGGAGGAATGAAGATGACTATTCAAAATATCAAGGATTATACTGTTTTAAACAATGGTGTACATATGCCTTGGCTTGGGCTTGGCGTCTTTCAAGTAGAGGACGGCGACGAAGTCATTAATTCTGTACAGCACGCGCTAGAGGCAGGCTATCATTCGATTGATACGGCAGCTGGCTATCGGAACGAAACTGGCGTTGGCACTGCAATTAAACAAAGCGGAATTGCACGTGAGGAACTTTTCATTACAACAAAACTAGCAAACTCTGACCAAGGTTACGAATCTACTCTACGCGCTTTTGAAGAGAGTCGCAAGAAGCTAGGTCTTGAATACATTGATCTTTATTTAATTCATTGGCCAGGAAAAACGAAATTCGTTGATACGTGGAAAGCTTTTGAAAAGCTGCAAAAAGACGGATATATTCGTGCAATCGGCGTGAGTAACTTCAATATTCACCATTTAGAAACTCTCAAACAAAATAGCGATGTCATTCCTGCAGTGAACCAAGTAGAATTCCATCCTTTGCTTAATCAACAGGAACTTCGTCAATATTGCAAAAATGCAGGGATTCAATTAGAAGCTTGGTCTCCAATCATGAAAGGAAACCTAGACCTACCACAACTTACTGAGCTAGCAGAAAAACATGGTAAAACACCAGCTCAAATCGTCCTTCGCTGGGATCTCCAACATGGAGTTGTGACAATACCAAAATCAGTACACAAAGAACGCATTCAAGAAAATGCTAATATTTTTGACTTTACTCTATCAGATGAAGATATGAAGGTAATTGATCAAATGAATCAAAACCACCGATTCGGCTCGGATCCGGATGAGATTATTTTTTAAAGAGAATATGAAAAAGCGTAGAGCTCGTTCGTTGGTCTCTACGCTTTTTCACATACCAAACATCGGCTCTTCCATGACGTCGATTAATCATTTTGGTTTTTCTAGACAACATCTTGGTATGGGAATAAATTCCCGTATCGGAAAACCACAAGAAATCGCTAGCGTTGCCTTATTTTTAGCTTCAGACGACTCAAGTTTCGTAAATGGGGCGCTCATTCAGGGTGAAGTGCTTACTAATTTTTATTCCATGAAACTATGAAACTTTTGAGGACACGTGCCATACTTTATTTGTAATCGTGTCCTCCTTTTAATTTTTACCATATTAACAAAAAATCAGACCACGTGTTACTTAACCTATCAACCAAATAAGAATTGAACAGAATGGATAAATTGTAATTCAAACTATACGTTGGAAAACGAAGACCAATTAAAAATATCCAACAATATCCACAGTAAATGAATTACGGCTCCAACAATGCTACAAATGAATCCAGCAGTTGCAATTCCTCTCCCATTTTCGTTCGTTTTTTCAATTTCTTTTATTCCTATTCTAGAAAATACAAGTCCGATAACACCAAGGGCTATTCCAAACATAGGGATAAAAATTGAAAGAATTCCGAGTGTTAAAGAAATCACTGATTTACTATTTGTCTGGGCTTTTTCAACCATGCCCACACCCCTGTTCATAAATTAGTAAACAGCTAATCTGTAGTGCACAAGAAAATTACTTTGCCCAACGCGAACCCCAAATCTTCATTTCTTTTAATATCTTATGTAGCGCTTGCCCTTTTTCTGTTAAGGAATATTCGACCGTGATAGGAACGGTCGGGGTAACTTTGCGAATGACTACGTCATTTTCTTCTAAGTGGCGCAGCGTATCTGTTAATGCCTTTGGACTGATTTTTGGAATAGATTTTTGGATTTCACCGAAACGTTTTGTTCCACAAAAAAGCTGCTTTAAAATAAGAAAAGACCACTTGCCGCCAATGATATTTAAAGCCTTTTCAATCGAACATTCAATGACAAGTTCTTCCTTTAACTCATACATATTTCCATCCCTCTCACAGTTGAATAGTAACTATAATATTTATAGTAAATAACCTATCTTTTATTATATCAAAAATATTTCACTACTTGTATTAAATAAAATGAACATCTATACTTCGAAGTGAGAAAGCGTTTTTATTCTCACCCAAATAGAGAGGTGATTAACATGCCAAAGGTTGTCATTACAGGTGGAAGTGGTCTATTAGGACCTTCTGTAATAAAAGAATTTTTAGATCACGGCTATGAAGTTGTAAATGCTGATGTGAAAAAACCAAAAGAGGAGCTTTGTCGAACCGTCATTACGGATTTAACAAATCTAGGAGAGGTGCACGGAGTTCTAGTTGGAGCTGATGCGGTTGTCCATCTTGCCGCTATTCCAGTGGCTTATTCTCATCCGAATGAAGTGACTTTCCAAAATAACGTCATGTCCACTTACAATATTTTAGAGGCTGCTGGTAATTTAGGCATTAAGAAGGCGGTTATTACTTCCAGCGAGTCGTCCTACGGTATCGTTTTCACGAGGAACTCATTAGAGCCACAATATGTACCGATCGATGAGGAGCACCCTCAGTTGCCGGAAGACAGCTATGGATTATCAAAAATTGTGAATGAACAAACGGCAGATATGATTCATCGCAGAACGGGAATGCAAGTTATCTCTATGCGTTTAGGCAATGTTATTACTCCTGAGATGTATGTAAATTTCCCGGGCTTTATACATGATCCAGAGCAGCGAAAAACCATTTTGTGGAGTTATATTGATTCAAGAGATGCTGCTACTGCCTATCGACTTGCTGTTGAAACAGATGGACTTGGGTCAGTCGCGTTAAATATCGCAAACGATGAAACAAGTATGGATGTTGAAAGCAAGCAGTTGATGGAGAGCATTTATCCAAACGTAAAAGAGTTCAAAAAAGAATTAACTGGTTTTGAAACACTATTTAGCAATGAAAAGGCAAAAAAGCTATTAAACTGGCAGCCTGTTCATAGATGGAGAAATTATGTAGAAGTCTCCAAATCTTAATCTATAATTATAAAAAAAGGAGAATAAATAATGGTATACGTAGCAGATGATAAACGATATGACACAATGAAATACAACCGAACAGGAAATTCTGGATTATTGCTTCCTGCAATTTCACTAGGCCTTTGGCATAACTTTGGTGGCGTGGATACATATGAAAATGGCCGCGCAATGCTTCGTAGAGCCTTTGATTTAGGAATCACACACTTTGACCTTGCAAACAATTACGGACCTCCGGCAGGATCTGCGGAAACAATGTTTGGTCAAATGCTGGCAACAGATTTCAAACCATACCGTGATGAAATGGTCATTTCTACAAAAGCTGGGTATTGGATGTGGAATGGTCCTTATGGCGAGTGGGGTTCCAAAAAATACTTGATTGCTAGTCTTGATCAAAGCTTAAAACGCATGGGCTTAGACTATGTTGATATTTTCTATTCCCACCGTCCAGATCCAAACACACCATTAGAAGAAACAATGGGAGCTCTTGACCAAATCGTTCGTCAAGGTAAAGCGTTATATGTTGGTATTTCAAGCTATTCACCTGAGCAGACTGCAGAAGCGGTTAGAATTTTAAATGATTTAGGAACACCAATGTTAATCCATCAACCAAGCTACTCCATGCTAAACCGCTGGATTGAAGATGGGTTACAGGATGTATTAGAAGAAAACGGAGTAGGATCAATAGCATTCTGCCCATTACAACAAGGCTTGTTAACGAACAAATACTTAGGTGGTATTCCTGACGATTCACGTGCAGCGAATCCAACAAGTTTCCTTAAAAAAGACCAAGTCACTGAAGATGTGATCCAAAAAGTTCGCCAATTAAATGACATTGCTGCTGAAAGAGGTCAATCACTCGCTCAAATGTCACTAGCATGGGTACTACGCGGAGGACGTGTTACTTCCGCTCTAATTGGAGCTAGCCGTGTCAGTCAAATTGAAGATAATGTTGCAACACTAAACAATCTTGAATTCAGTGAAGAAGAATTAGCTAAAATAGATGATATTTTAAAAGGTTAATAGTAAAGAAAAAATCTTCAAGTGTTCGTCACTCGAAGATTTTTTCATTTTACTTTTGCAATAAAGTCCAATAAATGATTATACCTAACAGGGAACCTAGCTTGTATGTCGAGACTCTCACTATCTAAAATGATTATATGATTCTTCCTTCTAGCATTGCTCATCTCTTTTACATAAATTTCTTTTTCTTCTACGTTCTGATATAGAGGCTCATACCAGCTGTCAGTATTAGCAAATTCTTCGTTAAACAACTCAAACACAGGATTATCCTTTAAATTTAAAACACCCAATGAATACTTGTCCTCTCTACCTATTCCCCCTAAACAAAATAAAATCCTATGCTCATCTAGAGCTAATTGCCCGTTTCCATAAATATCATAGTAATCTTGCTTAGGTAGATTTTTAAAGGGCTCAAATATCTTAAACTTAAAATCAGAATCATAAACATACATTTTTCCGTTTTCTCCCATTATATATGCATGATCACTTGTTGAAAAAATAGGGGTTAGAGCAATATTATCTGCTCCGAAGGTTTCGTATGTTACGGTACCTTTATTTAAATCAGCAATAGCAATTCCGTGTTCTTTATACTCCTCATTGTCTCCTAGTGTCCCTGCTGTCCCATATATCATCTTCCCTCTAAAATGTAAGATTGGAGAAGAAAGTGGAGAACGGCGATACTCCGTTTCGAAGCTTTGTTGTGTAGTGGCATTTGAAATAGAAAAATAGGAACCTTGATCACCGGTTTTATGTGATGCAAGAGTCTGAAAAACCGTGTCATCTCCATAGTGCCTGATATGGTCAACCCCAACGTTATAATCAAAATAATCAAGATTCACTTTTTTAAATCTATTTTTTTGAATATCGTAAGTAAAATAATAATTATCGATACTAGCATCACCAAAAAAGGAAATAAATAATTGATTGATATTATTTGGTTTCTGATGAAGAGTCATTCTTCCAAAGTCCTCGTCAAATAACTTGTATTGTTTTACGACTTCTCCAGTGTTCGTTACTTCTTTTATTAAAGTAAATTCTTGAGAGAAACGATAATCCCGAGGATAAAAAAGAAGAAAATTACCCGAGCTGCTCGATGTCTCATTCGATAAATTTTCAATCCCATTAACGTTTATATACTCATTTTTGCTTTTTGGTTTGGTCAAAGAAACTATTAGCACAAATAAAATCGCAGAAAACAAAGGCAAAAACAACCATATTTTTTTATTCATTTTATCCCCCGAGTCTTTATTGGAAAAACTTTTATTATATACCAATTATATACATACCCTGATTTTAAATCTGCTCTATTTTCCACAATAAAAAGGCCCTACAAAGAGATATCTCCTTGCAGGACCTTTCCATTAATTTTCTTCTATTTCTTTACGGTTTTTCTTAAGCATCTTCGATAATATTTCATACACAATCGGTACGATGATAAGTGTTAATAATGTCGAGCTTGTTAAACCGCCAATAACCGTAATTGCGAGGCCTTTTGAAATCATACCGCCTCCGCCTTCTGCACCAATCGCTAATGGGATTAATGCTCCAATTGTGGCGATTGCCGTCATGAGGATTGGACGTAGACGAGTAGAGCCTGCTTCTAGAATTGCTTCACGCATATTCATGCCCCCACGTTCCATTCGAACAATTCGGTCTACGAGTACGATGGCGTTCGTTACGATAATCCCTATTAACATGAGGAGACCCATCATAACCGATACGGAAATCGTTTCACCGGCAATTAATAGACCGACAAATGAACCAATAACCGCGAATGGTAATGAGAATAGAATCGCAAACGGTGCTGTTCCTTCACCGAATGTAACGACAAGGATGAAGTATACTATTGCAATCGCCGCTAGCATTGCTACACCAAGCTGTGTAAAGGTTTCAGCCATATCTGCCGCTACACCCGCTACATCCATTGTAACGCCTTTAGGTAAATCTAGTTTATCGATCGCTTTATCTACTTCAGATGATGCTTTAGAAACATCATTGCCAATGACTGTTCCTGAAACCGATGCATAGTATTCACCTTTGCTGCGCGCAAGGGTATTTAAGGTAGTTCCTTTCTCCACTTTGACAAGATCGGAAAGTGGCATCGTTGTCCCAAGTGCTGTAGGTACTTCTGTTTTTAAAATATCATCAATGGATTTTGGCTGTTCCTTTTGTGCTTGTTGAACAATCACGTTTAAGTCATTACCGTCTTTTTTAACCGTCGTTAAAACATCCTGCGTCTTATTCGGACTTAACATCATGACGATTTGCCCAGTTGTTAAGCCGTATTGCAGCAATTCGTCCTGCTCCACTTTAAACGTATACTCAACGTAGGCATCTTCTGTACTTGAAGTGACTTTTTCTAATCCATCATTTTCCTTCATTACTTCTTCGACCATTTTTACAGCTTTATTTAGTTTATCTAAATCTTCACTGTAAAAAGTGTAGCTAACTTCATTTGAAGTCATCGACATCGAGGTGAAATTCTGACTCTTCCATTCACCTGATTGACCAATATTGGCTACATGGTCTTCAATTTCCTTACGAACCTCAGGGAAATCCTCCATTTTCGGGTCAAAGATGAGGTACATTAAGGCACCATTTCCACCGCCGCCCATCATCGCGGCCATCGGATCGCCACTATTCGTTATAGATAATTGAACGATATCAATATCATCACGCTTTAACATTTCTTGTTCTACAGCTTTAACGTTAGATAGGGTCTCATCTTTTAGCTCACCTGTTGCTGGTGTGTACGTTAAGTACATCACTTTATCTTCTTCACTACCCATGAAGCTAAATCCAATGAGCGGTGTTAAACATATACTTCCAACTAATAGCAGAATAGAAATAATCGACGTAATGGCTTTATGATTCAATGTCCAGTTAAGAATCCCTTTATACCAGTTCGCCAATTTCCCTGCTTCTTTATGACCCTTTGCTGTCTTCTCACTATATAGTTTTTTCTTAAATAAGAAGTGAGAAAGTGCAGGAACGATGGTAATCGCAACAATTAACGATGCTCCTAGTGCAAATGTCATTGTCAATGCAAACGGCATGAACAACTCGCCAACCATTCCACCTACAAAGATAAGTGGGGCAAAAACGGCAACCGTTACAATAGTAGATGATGCGATTGGCTTGAACATCTCAAGCGTTGCTTCACGAATGAGGGCTCGTCCCGTTAATTTCTCTTCTTTTAAATGTAACCTTCGATAAATATTTTCCACGACGACTATCGAGTCATCGATGACACGACCAATCGCTACCGTAACCGCTCCAAGTGTCATCATATTAAGTGTAATATCCAGCCAGTTCAAAATCATTAACGCCATAAAAATGGAAACCGGGATGGATACAATCGAAATCAAAGTCGATTTAAAATCACGCAAGAATAAGAGGATGATTAATACGGCAATTAATCCACCGAATAACGCTTTTTCAACCATTGTTTTAATCGAGTCTTCGATTGGCTTACCTTGGTCAAGTGATACATCTATAATCAGTCCGTTGATTTTTGCTTTTTCTTCTTTAATTAATTTTTTCACACTGTTTACGACATCAACAGTATTTGCTTGTTGTGCCTTAACAATTTGAATCGCAATCGCATCTTTACCATTTGTACGGGAAACCGATTCTACTTTTCCAACCACTTTAATTTTGGCAATATCACTAAGCTTTACAAATGGAGACGGATTTGTTTCTGACGGAGTGACCGGGATAAGCATGTTTTTTAATTCATCTGTGGTCATGAACTTTCCGTCGATTCTAACTGCTTCTTCCCCTTCTTTAAACTCATAAAGACCTAATGAAACAGACATGTCGCTCGCTTGAATCATTTGTTTTACAGAGTCTTCAGTAAGATCAAGTTCAGCCATTTTTTCCTTATTGTAAACAAGTTCTACTTCTTCAATATGCTGGCCAGTAACTGTGGCAGATGCTACACCTTCAATTTTCTCTAGTTTAGGCAGTAAAATATCCTCTACCGTCGAGGTTAATTCAATAATATCTTCTTTTTCACTACTTACACTAAGCGCCACGACTGGCATCATATTCATATTAATCGCCGTGATCGTTGGTTTTTGAACTACTTCTGGTAATTTCACTGCATCTAATGCGGATTGCAACGCACGCTTCGCCTCATCCATATCGATGCCATATTCATATTCCACTTGGATACTTGCCATGTTAGAATATGAATTAGAATAGACTGCTTTTACATCTTCCAGGTTTTCTGCTGCTTTCTCCAAAGGCATGGACACATCTTCCATGACCTGTTCAGGAGTTGCTCCAGGATAAACTCCCGTTACCATTAAATATGGAATGGTAATATCAGGAATCGTCTCTGTTTTCATACGAGTTCCTGCATAAATTCCAGATACTGTTATAATAATCGTTAATAACCAAACGGCTAACTTATTTTTCAGCACAAAATTGACTAGACCTTTCACTGTTGTCCTCTACCCCCAGTTTTCTATTTATACATCATTGTTCCAGCTACACAAAATTGACTTTTACAGCCTATTCACTTATAGTAATGACTAATCAGTCATTTGTCAACGATGAACTATGGGAGCGGAGTTAATAATCATGATTAAAAAACAATTAATTATGGAAAAAGCATTGGAATTGTTTGCAAAACAAGGATTTGAAGCGACTTCCGTTCAACAAATCACGGATCATTGTGGGATCTCCAAAGGTGCTTTTTATCTATCATTTAAATCAAAGGACGAATTGATTTTAACATTAATTGATCATTTTATGATGGAAATCACCTCTGATATTGACCACATAGTCAAAAATTCACCAAATGATCAATTATTATATGACTTTTACCATAAAACCTATCATTATTTTTATAAGCATTTGGATTTTGCCAAAATGTTTATGAAAGAACAAACACAATCATTTAATCAAGAGTTCATTTTTAAGATGCGCCACTATGATAAATTACACGAAAAAACCATATTAACGATGATTGAACGTTTATATGGTGAGGAAGTAAAACACACAAAATATGATTTAATTTATTGCATAAAAGCTTTCATGAAAATGTATGGCGAGTTATTCTTCTCCCAGCACGTATCAGTGGATTTCCATTTGCTAGCTAAATCACTTGTGGAGAAAACAAATATTTTGGCTAAGCATATGACGATCTCATTTGTAACAGAAGAGCATAGTAAAATGATTGAATTCGAAATTAATGAGGGTGTAACGAAGGAACAAATGGTTGAAATCTTAGGTCAAAGAATGGAAGAAATGGAAGAATCCATTGAAAAGGAATCATTAATGTTGCTCAAACAACAGCTTATAGAACCAACACTAAGTCCCGCTATTGTAAAAGGCCTAATCGAAAATATACAAAGTCACCCCCATTGTAAATGGATTGCTTTTTTACTAAGAGATTATTTTAAATCGATCATTTAAAATGTACAGAACGGCGGGGATTATTTGAAAACAAAACTGTATATAAATAACGAAAAAATGATAGCTGGAATGACGTTGAAGGATCAAGCGGAGCTAGAAAGCAATAACATGGCTCTTCATGCATGTGAAAACATTGAACATATTTTAGAAAATCGTAAGAATCTAGCTTCTTTCTTACATTGTGAGCTTGATGACTTTGTGTGTGCAACGCAAACACATAGTGCAAACATCCATAAAGTGACTGCTGATGACAAAGGAAGAGGCGCTGACCAAATGAAAACCGCTATTCCAGACACGGATGCCTTGTACACATACGATCCAAATTTATTATTATGTAGCTTTAATGCTGATTGCGTCCCCGTGATTTTTTATCATAAAGGAACTGGTGTCATCGGTGTCATCCACTCCGGATGGCAAGGCTCGGTCAAAGAAATCTCGTTGAAACTTTTTAAGCATTTAATACAGGAAGAGGATTGTAATCCAGAGGGTTTTCATGTTCAAATATGCTCTGCACTAAGTCAGGAAAAATTTGAAGTCGACAAAGATGTATATGTTAAATTCAAAGATTTAGGATATGCGGATGATTTCATTTACTATAATGAACAGACAAGCAAATACCACATCGATAATCAGCTGACCGTGAAAAAGCAGTGTATGCTTGCAGGCATCCCGGAAGAGCAAATCACAATTGACAGAACCTGCACGTATGTAAGTGAGGATGGCTTCTCTTACCGACAAGATAAACAATGCGGTAGGCATCTTTGTTTTATTATGAAAAAAACTGACTCGTGAATGGCTACTTATTTTTCCTTTGAAAGGAAATAATAATTATTGATGGTACCCACTAGAATATTTCAGGAGGAAAAAATGACGAATACATCATTTTTGTATGTAACTTATATAGCAACAACGCCAGAAAAACTGTGGGAAGCATTAACAAGCAGCGATTTCACTGAAAAATATTTCTTCGGAAGCAAAATTCAATCCGATTGGCATGAAGGCTCTATTATCACCTATTCGAGGGATGGCGAGGTCTCTGACCACGGAATCATCTTAAAGTGTGAGCCATATCGTTTACTTTCCTTTACTTGGAATTACGTACACGATAAAGCGAATCGTAATAAACCGTCACGAGTCACTTTCGAATTAAAAGCTATGGATTCAACTGTAAAATTAACTCTTAATCATGAGAATTTGGTGGCTTCAGACTTAGTGGATAAAGACGATACCTTTGAGGGATTGAATAATGGGTGGCCAGCTATTATTAGTAATTTAAAAAGCCTACTTGAAACGGGAACTACGTTACCAGCTATTTTTCTATAGCATCCAAGTTTGATAAAAGACTGTACTCCTTACATTTGGGGTACTTTTTTTTATAAAAAATAATGCTACCTATGAAAGGGAGCATTATTTTTGTAACTCCATACTGATTCATGTGCCACAATATGTTTGATAAGAGGTGTTCGTCTGAGGCACTCCAGCATATTCTTCTTGCTCATGAGAATGCTCGTAAGGGTGTGAAAGTACCGATAGAAGGCGTTCCATCACGCTATAATCTCCATGCTCCACGGCCGATTCCAAAGCCTCTTCTACTCGGTGGTTCCGTGGGATTACCGCAGGATTATTGTTCTTCATTAATTCTATTGAAAAGTCTTTTGATTCCTCTTGTCTTTCAAGTCTCGCATGCCATTTCTTTTTCCACTGTGCGAACTCAGGGGACTCGCATAAATCCTTTTCCTCCTGCGTGCCAAACGTCAATGTGCGGAAAGTATTCGTATAATCAGCCTTTTGCTTTTTCATAATGTCGAGGATTTCCTCGAATAAAGCTTCATCTTCTTTTTCCTCATTATATATCCCTAATTTCGCTCTCATTCCAGCAAGCCAATATGAATAATACAGAGTACTAAAATTTGAAATCTTTTCCTGAGCTTTTTCAATTGCCTTTTCTTGTTGTTCATCCAAAAGCGGCAATAGCGTTTCCGCAAATCGCGAAAGATTCCACGCACCAATATAAGGCTGATTTCCGTAAGCGTAGCGCCCTTGAATATCTATGGAACTAAAAACGGTTGCCGGGTCGTACGTATCCATGAAAGCACAAGGGCCATAATCGATTGTCTCTCCGCTTATCGTCATATTATCCGTGTTCATCACCCCATGTACAAAGCCAACGAGCTGCCATTTAGCAATAAGCTCAGCCTGGCGCTTGATGACTTCTTCAAGAAGTGCTACATAGGGGTTTTTATTCGCTTCAATACTAGGATAATGGCGTTCTATCGTGTAGTTAGCCAAGATTCGAAGCTCATCTACTGTCCCCCATTGCGCCACATACTCAAACGTACCGACACGCAAATGACTAGCCGCTACACGTGTCAAAACTGCTCCCGGAAGTTCGGTTTCCCTAAGGATTGATTCACCGGTCGTCACGACTGTTAAACTCCGAGTGGTCGGAATACGTAGAGAGTGCATTGCTTCGCTAATAATGTATTCACGTAGCATTGGACCAAGCGCCGCCCTCCCATCGCCACCTCGAGAATAGCGCGTTCTTCCTGATCCTTTAAGCTGGATATCAAACCTTTCACCTTGAGGAGTAATCTGCTCTCCCAACAATACAGCCCTACCGTCCCCCAACATCGTAAAGTTTCCAAATTGATGCCCTGCATACGCTTGAGCAATAGGCGAAGCGCCTTCAGGAACCTTATTTCCTGCAAACACTGCTACACCATCTTCGTTTTGCAGTGATTCAATGTTCAAGCCGAGGGATGCAGCCAATGGATGGTTGAGAATGAGTAACTTTGGTGAGCTAACAGGAGTTGGATTTGTACGAGTGAAAAATTTTTCCGGCAAACGAGCATAACTGTTATCCAAGTTCCATCCTTTTTCTATACTTTTAGCCATAGTTTCTCCTTTAATGAAATTAATGTTTTTAAACCTAGTAAAAAACATTTAAGTCTTTTTAATGTCTACTTCTTATAACTTATTATACGCTTATCTAAATTTAAAGAATCAAGCATTACATATAAAAAATCGCCCTTAAACGGACGATTTTTTCATGCTTTTACAATTTCTTTTTATATTTATTTCGTTTGTCTGTCATGCCTGCATAACCTTTAGATTTTTCCTTCTTCCTGCAAAATTTCAATTAAAACGTCCACTACCTTTTCATCATAATGAGTATGGATCAGTCGTTTTAATTCATCTACAGCAAACTGTATGCTTAAAGCTTTCCGATATGAACGATCTTCTGTCATGGCATCAAATGTATCACTTACAGCTATAATCCTTGCCTCTAGTAAAATGTCATTTCCTTTTAGTCCATTTGGATATCCGCTGCCATTTAATCTTTCGTGGTGCTGCTCAATGATTGTAGATATTTCGTTATAGTAGAGATCCTTAACCATCTCTGCTCCGTCCTTTGGATGGCGTTTTACAATGGCATATTCCTCATCTGTTAACTTGCCAGTTTTATTTAAAATCTCACTAGGAGTATTTATTTTTCCTATATCATGTAAGATGGATGCAATATATAAATTCTCTAACCTTTCTTTTGGGAGCATTAGTTTTTTTGCAATTTTCACAGCATATTCAGAAACTCTTTCACTATGTTTATATGTATACCGATCTTTTTTTTCTACCTCATCTACGACGTTTTTCAAACTTGTTATTTCTTCACTTAATTGATAAAAAGTTGGCTCAGTGATCACCCATAGATATTCCACATCTGTTAGTGTTGTAAAGTGAACCGGCTCTTTCAAGTTATGAGCAGTATAATAGTCAAAAGGACCAAGTTTTATTTGTTCACCATTCAAGTCGCAGACCATTTCACCTTTTAAAATATAAAAAAATTCCATAACATTCGGATTGTCACTTGGATAAATATAAAACAAATTATTTTTTACAATCCTCTGAATCATAATTTCAGAACCATCACCACGAGCAAGTAAACCAATATTAAAATACTCAAAATTAACCTGTTCGATCTGTTCTCCTTTTCTCCCTATAGTAAAAGCCATTTACATCACCTCTTCCCATGATACAAAGAAAGCGAGGCCTTCTGACAAGACTCGCTTTTCCACACTTTATCTAATTTTCTATCCCATTTTTACAACACGCACAGGATCAATCCATACCCATCGATCAGCAAACCGTACAAGCTGCCAACTACATTCTGCAATTACACCTTTTTTTGCAGCCTTATCAATGGTCTCAGCTGACATCTTGAATGTTTCTTTATAAATATCGTCAATTACCTTCTCAAGTTCCTTGATATATTTATCTGTTTTTTCTTTATACTTTTCTTCTTTTTTATCTAATTTTTCTTGTAATTTTTCTATTTTTCCTTCTAACTTTTTACTATCTTTCTCTCCTGACATTATTTGCCCTGAGATTGCATCTATTTCTTGTTGAATTTCAAACATTTTATTTGCAATTTTTGCTTCTTCTTTTGCTAATTTTGATTGGAGCTTTAATAATTTCTCGTAATATTTCTCTTCTTTTTTAGCATCATTTTTCGCTTTACTTAAATCAGACTGTACTTTCCCTATTTCTTTGTTTAACTTAACAACTGTATCTCCTTCTTCTATTTTCCTAACTTCATAGAGATACTCTTCCTGTAACTCATCGGCCTTTTTTACTGCTTTTTCGATTTTTTTGTCAATTTCACTGTTTGTTTTTTCAATCATTTTAAGCGCTTCCAGAATATCGCTTTCTTTCGCAGCAAAAGCAGGTGATCCGATTGTAAAAGCCAATACTATTGAGAACAAAACTGATAATAGGTTTTTCATCTTATTGCTCCCTTCTTTTTTCATAATCTTTATAAAAAAGATAGATTGGTATTCTAGCGGTAAACAAAATTATGTAAATTTCACCATTATTTTCTATGTACTATTATATCGGTACTTTATACCTATATCAACATTAAAATTTAAATATTTTATATCCTCGTAATTTTCCAAACAAATAGAGTGGCTATTCTATTTTAAATACAAAAAATCGTCCAAAGATGGACGATTTTTTGCAATTTAACTATGTTTCTTTAAAAGGTCGATTGTTTTTTGGACCCCTTCTCTTTGATTTCCGGGACCTTCAAATTCTACAGAATAGTATCCGTCGTAGTTATGTTTTTTAGCAATTTCCATGCACTTGCCAAAATCGAATTGGACGTGGCTTCCATCCTCATTGAATTCATACGTTTTAGCATGAACTAAAATAGGATTATTAAAGATCATATCGATTGCTTCATAACGAATCTCTGGATCGAAGTTTCCAAAGTCAGGGCATACTCTGAAATTCGGATGATTAACCATTTCAAAAAGCTTTATTATATTTTTCGGATCTGCCGACATCCCACCGTGGTTTTCCAAAACTAAAGCAACCCCTTTAGTCTCGGCATATCCAGCAAGTTCTCTGTATGAATCAGCCGTAATAGAAAGGTCGAAAACACCTTCAGGCTGTTGCCCAGTATTGACTCTCGCCCCCTTACTTCCTAGATAAGCCGCTATATCAATCCAAGATTTAATCACTTCTAAATCTGATTTACGTTTTTCTTCATCTAAACCTGAGATATTACCGTAGTCTATTGGCATATTAAGCACTTGCACTCCATGTTTTTCAAGAGCCGCCTTAACATCATCCAAATTACCCGGCTTATTTAAGCTCACGTTCTCCATAACCTGCATAAATCCGCCAACCGCTTGTTGGATTTTTTCAGGATCTTTATCAGGATTACTAAATTGCTCGAGTGCAAACTTCATTTTATCTGCACTTTCTGAATCCAAGTCAGCAACCATCCAATGGACCATCTCAACAGCGTCCGCTCCAAATTCCTCTTTAACGACACGAACAAAATCTACCATAGTCATTCCATTTTCAATAAATTCCTTGTTCATGCTCCAGCTTGATACACCAATTTTCATACTGTTATTCCTCCCATTATATGTAATTCACGGCTATCTAACTCTATTAGTCTCACATGTATTGGATTGTAAATTTAAGCGCTTTATTTTTCTAATTACACAAAATCATGTAAGTTCATAACTTACAAACGCAAAGTATTTACTATCTGGTGACCAGGAATTTACATTGATCGTACCTTGTCCCCCAAACAGTTTTACAAGCAAACGAGATTCACCGCCTAAACTTGGCATTAAACGTAATTCCACATTCTTATTCGGTGGATGATCGCCAGGCTCTACATCTCCTTTTTGATATGCAATATAAGCTACACTATCACCATCTGGTGATACATGTGGGAACCAGTTATTACTTTCTTCAAATGTCATTTGCGTCTGTTCGCTGCCATCCGCATTCATACGCCAAACTTGCATAAGACCTGAGCGTGTCGAGTTGAACCAAATATGTTTGCCGTCTGGAGAATATTCAGGTCCATCATCAAGCCCTGGAGTATCAGTTAGCTGCTTTTCTTCTCCACCTGTTGCTGGAATGGTATATATATCATATTGCCCATTACGCTCAGCGCAATAAGCCAACGTTTTTCCATCAGGTGACCAACCGTGCAAATAAGAAGGTGCCATCGGTGTGATCAGCGTAGGATTACCTCCCTCGAGTGGAAAAATATAAATTCGTGATTGACGGTCTTCTATCGTGTGATGACTCACAGCAAGATGAGATTCATCTGGAGACAAAACATGATCGTTGTTACAAAAATTTGCAAACCCGGAATCAATGACACGGTTTTCAAGAGTATGGATGTCAAATGAATAAATGAGACCTCCACTGTTATAAATAAGCTTGTCATCACGAGTCCAATTAGGCGCCTCAATCACATAATCAAACGTGGCCAACGTTTTTCTCTCGCCAGTTTCTACATTTATGATTTCAAGGAAACTTTTCGTATTTTCCCGCATGTGAAATTCGGATGGTGTTTTTAATGTATCCATCATTTTTCCCCCTTTTTAGCCACATTTTTCTCTACTATATTATTAATTCAATATAAAATTCGAAAGACCTTCTATTAATTTTAAAAATAAGAAGTGAGATTTATATTTTTGGTCAATCCGCGTTTATAAGTGAATATGGTTTCCTAATGCACGTTCCAGTCACTTCGTTTACAAAATTTTATTATGGAACAGATGTTTTCAGATCTTCGATTTTGATCGTTGAGGCACCCATTTCTTGAGCGAATTCAACAATTCATTTTGAGAACACATGGTTCCAGTTGAACAAAATGGTTGTTATTACAACGTTGGATTCAGCCAAAATCGACATACTTTGAAGATGCATCTTAAAGAAAATGGCGATCATAATCTTTTAAAATAAAAAAAGGATCTATTTAAAGATCCTCTTAGAATTTAACTATCACTCACTTTCTACCGTCTTCAACCTAACTGACATCCAGTCAGTCCGATAAAAACGGATCATCACGCTAATCCCAAACACTGTTAAATACAAATACAACGAAATCCACGCTCCTACACTGCCTAGATTTAGTGTAAAGGTCAGTATATAGCTCAGCGGAACGAACAAAACCCATCCTAGTATCAATGAAATTTTAAGCAGGAACGAAGTGTCACCAATTCCGCGTAGACCTCCAGCGTAGAAGTTCAATAATCCATCAAATATTTGTAAAAATGCTGAGATCATAATAAGTTTAGCCGTCAAATGAAAGACCTGTGGATCTTGGGTATAAATCTTTGCAATTTGTTCTGCGAAGAAAAATTCAACAGTACCAAGCAACAATATAAATATACAACCTAAAATGGCCGTGTGTGTGCCTGCTCTTCTGCCATTAAGAGGTTTCCCTTTTCCAATCTCTTGACCAACTAAAATAGTAGCAGTTGATCCGAACGCAAAGGCAGGCATAAACCCAAAGCTCATCACACTTAAGGCGATCTCGTTTGCGGCTAATGCTTCTGTCCCTAATCTTGTGACAAAGCCTGTAAATACGAACATCGCCATTGCTAAGGAGAATTCCTGGATTCCTAGTTTTGAACTTTCCCCAACGATTAATTTTGATTCTAAGCGATTAAAAGCAATTCTTGCACGCGTTCCATACTCCGGATGTAATTTTACAAAATATATATAAGCACAAATAAGAAAAGTAACAACTTCTCCAATAAAGAAGGCAATTCCTGCGCCAACTAATCCTATTTCAGGAAGACCCATCTTTCCATAAGTTAATCCAAAGGTGAAAAAAACCATTAATGCTCCACCTATAATCGTACTTATCATTGGAGTTTTCGTATCTCCGATTCCACGTAAAAATCCATGAAAAACGAACGTGAAAATAGAGAAAACCATCGCAAAAAAACGAATTTGCAAGTAGCTTTTACCTTCCTCAATCATTTCAGGAGAACTTCCCAACACCTTAAAAATTCCTTCTGGGAAGAGTAATCCGACCAGAAAAGTAAAGGCACTGGCAGCTAAGCATAGATAAAAGGCAATATACGTTCTTTCAATCCCTTTTTTCATGTTGTTGGACCCATAGTTTTGGGCAACTAAATAATTTGTCGTATGCCCTATACCTGAAAATAACGCCCAGGCATTGTACATAACAATATTCGTCACACCGACAATAGCAATGGCCAACGCCCCTAATTGACCAACTAAAATCAAATTTATTGTTCCCGTAAGTGTCGATGAGGCAAATGAAGCAATCGACGGAATAGCAAGTAATAGAATCTTTTTCCATTCTTTCATCATCGTGTTGTACCCCTACTCTTAAGTTTCAAATCTATTATACTTTGTTTTTCGGAAAAATGATTATTTTTTTGATTATTTGAAGGTTCTGGTAGAGGTAAAATTTACACTATACTGTCATTTGTTAACCTTACTTGCAATATTTTCGTTTATTAAAACTACGTCATTCCACATACTAGCGACGCCCTGCTTTCATTTTAAACGTCCAAGTTGCCCATATGATTGATGCGATAAGGATCAAAAAGCACCATCCAATTGCCCACCATATTTGGTTAGCTACTTCGCCGCCTACGAGAAGCGAGCGAATGGTTTCTATTATAGGTGTTATTGGCTGGTTTTCAGCTACTCCTTGCAACCATTTTGGCATTGTAATTGTCGGTACGAAGGCACTTGAGAGGTATGGAAGAAATAATATCACGAATCCATAACCGCTAGCCGCAGCTGGAGAACTAGCTACAAGGCCGATTGCAGCAAAAAGCCATGTGATTGTCAAAATAAATAAAGCAATGACTCCCACAGCAGCAAACCATTCAAAAATACTACCCGTTGGGCGAAAACCCACAAGTAGAGCAATAATGATGACTACGCCTGTTGCAAGAAGATTTCGTGCCAGGCTTGCCACAACATGCCCCGTAATTACATTCATGCTCCGAATGGGCATCGTTCTGAAACGATCAATTATTCCATTCGTCATATCAGTAGCCACATCAAATGCTGTAGAAGATGATCCAAATCCAGCACACAACAATATGATTCCTGGAACTACGTAATTTACATATTGCCCACTAGGATCAATCGCACCGCCAAATACATACGTGAACATCAACATGAGTATGATTGGGAGCACAATTGCCATTATCAAGGCATCCACGTTACGAAGGCTATGGAGTAAACTTCTTCCAATGAATACAGATCCAGTGACCAATAACGATGGTTTTTTTGTCTGAGTTATCATGTTCATCATGAAACCCTCCCTTTTTCAGAAGTTAACGATAAAAACACATCATCTAAGCTTGGTCTACGAATGCTAATTCGTGTACTTTCCGTCATAGCAGAAGTGACCTCTTCGATAATCTGTTTAACTTCATGTATACTTCCGTTCGTTGGAATCTCCTGGATAATTTCATCTTTCTCATTCCGTAATTCAACTACTTCATTGCCAACCCGCAATTTCATTTCCATTGGGGTTCCCTGTGCCACAATTTGACCATTTGAAATAACCGCGATGGTATCGGCTAACTGATCTGCTTCTTCTAAATACTGGGTCGTAAGAAAAACCGTGACGCCTTTAGCTTTAAATTGTAGAATCATATCCCATAATGTCCGTCTACTACGAGTATCGAGACCTGTTGTTGGTTCATCCAAAAATAATATAGGCCTGTGCACAACTAGACTGACCGCAAGATCCAATCGCCGTCGCATGCCCCCTGAATATGCTTTTACTCTTTTTCGAACAGCATTCGTTAAATCAAAATGTTTAATTAATTCATCCGCTCGTAAACGTGACTCTTTTCGTGAAAGACCGGAGAGCCTCCCCATCATCCTTAAATTTTCTTCCGCTGTTAACATCTCATCAACCGCCGCAAATTGACCGGTTAGACTAATGGAGCTTTTCACTTCTTCCTTATTCCTCACAATGTCATATCCTGAAACTCGAACCGTTCCTGCATCAGGTGTTATTAATGTAGACAAAATATTAATAAAAGTTGTTTTTCCTGCGCCATTCGGTCCAAGCAGTGCAAAAATCTTCCCTTCCTCTACAGCTAAATCGATACCATCTAAAACGATTTGTTCCCCAAATTTCTTCCGAAGGCCATGAACTTCAACAGCAAGCTTATTCACGCGTTTTCCTCCTTCATTTTGTTTTACATTATAGTATATGACATAAACAGTTTATTGCATACACAGTATATTGCATATACAATTAAGTTGCAACCACATAATGGAATATTTTTTTAAACCATTCTTCTTTACATAAATACTTTTGTATTTTGAATAGTGAATAAACTAGAGGTGAATAAACGTGAAGGACGAAGAAAAAATAGATCGCGAAATAGAAAAATTGCCTTCTGGCATAGCTATAAGCTGGGGGTTACGCAAACAACCTCAACGTGGTCCAAAGCGGGAACTTAGTATTGATCAAATTGTAGAAGCAGCAATAGATATTGCGGATAAGGAGGGACTTGCAGCCTTATCAATGAGCCGACTGGCATCGTCTCTAGGATTTACACCCATGTCACTCTATCGATACATTCCTAGTAAAGATGATTTACTTTTACTAATGCAGGAGAAAGTTTCTGATATTAATTATCCAAATGAAGAAGTAGAAACAGATTGGCGCGAAAAAATGCGTCAGTATATAAGAATCTGTATCAAGGTTTTTCAGAACCACCCTTGGTTTAGCGACATTCCCATTACAAGCGTACCTCTTACACCTAATCAGCTAAAATGGGTAGATATGGCACTACGAACGACTCGTAATCTACCTTTAAACGATTATGAAAAAATGTCGATTGTTCTGCTTTTGAGCGGATATGCCCGTTGGTGTGGGATTATCATGAAGGATATGAGTATGGCGATTCACACTGGAAAAAGTCCGGGTGAAATTAGCGGCCTTGACTATAGCGCAGCTCTTAAAAAGCTCGTTACACAAGAACGATACCCGGACCTTTACCCTGTGTTGATGTCGGGAGCATATACCGAGGAAAATGAAGATGCAAATACAATAGGGAATGACTTCGATTTTGGACTTGAACGGATATTAGATGGGATCGAGCATTATCTTTTAGCAAAAGAAAAGAAAGAATAAAGTTCATACACTTACTAAATAAAAACAAGCTTGCCTCTTCAAGCTTGTTTCTATTTTTATTAACAATGTATTTTATTACGACTGCTCTCAATTTGGCTTTTGATGGTATTTAAGGATTTGGTTAATTTCAGGTTGGTTGCCCCCTTTACGAAAGTTTCAACAAACGGATACGAAAAAATGCTCACTATTCATAAACAAGCCCCTGTTAAATTCTGGATTCCCTTTGTATACTTAATTTAGGTGATGAATATGTATAAGGTGTTAATTATAGAAGATGATCATAAATTGAGGAGCTTAATGGGGCAGTATTTATCAAAATGGAATTTCCAACCCTTTTTGGTCGAAGACTTCGAGCATATAGACCAAATAGCATTAAAGAAAAATCCCCACATTATCCTTTTAGATATCAATCTACCCGGAAATGATGGATTTTATTGGTGCAGTAAGCTTCGTCAGCTTTCAGATGTACCGATTATTTTTATTTCATCCCGCTCGCAAAGTATGGATATTGTCATTGCGATGAATATGGGTGGTGATGACTATATTCAAAAACCCTTTTCTCTCGAAGTGTTGGTGGCAAAAATGAACGCTGTGCTGAGAAGATCTAACTCTATTCAAAATGTTGAAAAGGACCTGCTTACAGTTGGTGAGCTTACTCTTAATCTACAAAATTCCTTCCTCGAATACCGAGATAAAAAGGCTTCTCTTACGAAAAACGAGTTTCAGATTCTTTTCCTCTTAATGAAAAAAGCCGGGCAAATTATTTCTCGGGACGAAATCATGCGGGCATTGTGGGAAGATGAGCAGTTTATTGACGACAATACACTCACAGTGAATGTGAATCGGCTTCGGAAAAAGCTGGAGGAAATTGGGATAAAAGATGCCATCACGACTAAGAAAAGACAAGGATACTTATTACAATGAGTTGGAAAAACTACCTTCGCGATAATCGATCACTTTTGCTCATATTTTTCTCGGTTTTGGCTTTTGTATCTATCATCATATGGCTAGATCCAAACGTTCACATCCATCTAAGCAATCTGCTTTATTTATTGCTTATCCTAGCATTACTTTTTTTGATATATTTACTATTTGATTACCGTAAGAAAAAAGGATTCTATCGTGAACTAAAAGAGAAAATGGAATATGGATATATTTTAGCACCTTCACAAAAACACAAATATGAAGAGAAATTATTCATTGAACTATTAAACACCCATAAGCAACAATATGAGCAAAAGATTGAGAGCTTGAAAAAAGAACAAAAAGAATGGCATGAATATATGACATCCTGGGTTCATGAAATTAAAACGCCTATCTCCGTCACCAAAATGATGATTGAGACAGACCAGATTTCAAATAGCTTAGATGAGGAAATAGAAAAAATAGACCATTTAGTCGAACAAGCCCTGTATTATAATAGAACGAGTGATTTCAGCAAAGATTATTTTATTCAGGAAATCGATGTAGAACAAATCATTAAGGAAGCAATCAAGGGGAATCGGAGGTTATTTTTATCAAAAAAAATAAAACTTCAATTGGACCTAAAGCCTCTTGAGGTTTTAACTGATAAAAAAGGACTTCTATTTATCCTCAATCAGTTTTTATCTAATTCATTAAAGTACACACCTATTGGCCGCGAAATTTCAATTCAAATCCAACAGAATGAAAGAAGAATCATTATTCGGGATCACGGAATGGGTATTCCAACCGAGGATTTGCCAAGAATCTTTCAGAAGGGCTTTACAGGCAAAAACGGCAGACAAGTTACCGCCTCAACTGGAATGGGACTATACCTTGCCAATAAAATTTCTGCTAAATTAGGGCATCAACTCTCCTTTGATTCTAAGGAAGGGAGCTATACAGAAGCTTCTATTTATTTTTCAAAAACCGTTGATTTATTACGAGAGGAATTTGCCCATAAATAAGGACGTGAAGATTGTATCACGTCCTAACTTTTATGCTTTTTCCCGATGGGGCACTAAGGGAAATATTAGGATGCCCCCAATTTATACACTGTTTTCGCGTTCCTATTAGATATTTTGAGATTCTATTAGATGTTTTCGAGATTCTATTAGCCATTTCCCGTATTCTATTAGACGCTTCGCGATTCTATTAGCCATTTCCGATATCCTATTAGCCGTTTCACGATTCTATTAGCCATTTCCGATATCCTATTAGCTGTTATAGGCGTTTTTGGTTCACAGATTTTTTAACTCACCGATTCACAATCACATTATATTTTCTTAGCGTTATAAAATAGTACACCAAATAGATTGCCATATAAATAGCGATAGTACTTAGAAATGGCAGCAGCAAGTTCATTTCTGAAAACCTGGCAAGTGCCGTAATCAAGAACGAACTATTAGGGATAGCAATCACTAATGGCAGTAAAAAGACAGGCAATAATTGCTTGGCGATCGTGCTTTGAGTTTGCTTTCGACTCATGCCAATTTTTCTAAGTATATCGTAACGTCCTTGATCAGCGGATGCTTCGGTCAACTGCTTGTAGTGCAACATGCTGCCCGTAGCGAGTAAAAATACAATCCCTAAAAAGCCGCCAATGAAAATAAGCAAACCATAAGATTGGACTCCTTGCTGATACTCATAAAAGAAGGAAGAAAATATCATAGAATCTTGATCAACTTCGAAATCTTTAAATACTACATCTTGAATCTCCTTCATTAATGTTTCCATTGATTTCTCGTTTTTCACTTTATATACTTGCATTTCTTTGGTGGTGACGTGTTCTTTAATCTGCTCGTAGTTAGCATCATTGATCACCATTGGAAATACATAATAATTTTGATTTAACACCAGCTTTTCTTCATATTTATGAATAGTAAACTTCTGATTCAGAATCGTAATCGTTTTACCTGTATACGGATCATTTTGTTGATTCATATTTCCATCATTAAAGACAATGGCTCTATCTTTTCCAACACCCTCGCTTTGCTTTCCCATATTTCCAGCAATGCGGCGATATTCCTTTTCTGATAAAAGAATTACTGGAAACCGATTCCATCTCCCTGTTGCTGACAGATCTCCTTCAACTTGTAAATACTCGACACGGTCGGAAAAGACAATCTTGTGTTGTTTGCTGCTCTTTATTATCTTATCGACTGCTGCATCCATTTCACTATTTTGCGATGTATACATGAGACTTAACGGATAATTGCTTTCAGCCATCGCGGTTACGTTATGATGTAAGCCAAAAATAGCTCCTAAAACAAAAAGCGTAACTGTGCTCAATAACGCAATCATGGATAAGATGACCGTATTTCCTTTCATTCGAAAGCGTAAATGGGAAACACTGATTAAATTTACGCCTTTAAAATAAAGACCTTTGATTTTCTTCATTCGTTCTAAAAGGACAGCAAATACGGAACGAATAAAAAGAAAAGAGCCAATTAAGATCATTAGCAAGGAAAATAGGACGGCTCCGAATCCATATTCTTTATAAATACCTGAATTACTTGGTTGGAGCAAAACAGTATACCCTACTCCAAGTGCCAATATAGATGCTATAGCGGCCACTATTGATACCTTAAGCTGTTTTTCCCCTTGTTTATCAGCTTTTAGCAAATCCAATAACGTATAACGGTAAATCATCCTGTAATTATGAATAGATGTCACTACAATAATCACAATAAAAACAATTAACGTCTGAATGACTGCTTCAGAGGATATTTCAAAGTTAGCGATGATGGAGAACCCCATTAGCCTTATCAAAAGCATCGTAAATAGTTTAGACAAAAGGACACCAATCGCCATCCCAATCCCAAGAGCAACGATTCCCATTATAAGATTTTCATAAAATAGGAGTTTGCCAACCTGCTTTTTCCGCATCCCGAACAAGGAATAGAGCGCAACTTCTTTTTTCCGTTTTCTTACAAAAAAGTCATTTGAATACCATATGAAAATCGCTGAAAACAGCAACAGCAACACAGATGCGGCCATAAAAGCAGGTTGCACTTTCCCAAGGGCTGTTGCCGATTCGTTAATTTGCTTGTTGTACTGGAGTGAAACAAATGTGAAGTAAATGACAATGCTGAATACCATCGGATAAAAATATAGCAAATAGTCTTTTGTATTCAACTTTATATTCTTTTTTGCAAGGTTAAATAACGTCATGGTGCCCACCTCCACCAAGGGTAGCGAGGATATCAATGATTTGCCCGAAAAATTGCTTGCGACTGCGATTGCCCTTTCTGATTTCTGTGAAAATCGATCCATCCTTAATAAATAAGACCCGGTTGCTAAAGCTTGCTGCATAGGCATCATGAGTGACCATTAAGATCGTTGCTTTTTCTTGTTCATTTAATTCTGCGAGCGTTCCAAGCAGCATATAAGCAGATTTCGAGTCGAGCGCACCAGTTGGTTCATCCGCAAATATTAGGCTCGGATTTGTAATAATTGCTCTTGCAGTTGCTGTTCTTTGTTGCTGCCCTCCCGAAATGTTATAAGGGTAGGATTGCAAAATATTATCAATGCCCAGCGCTTTAGATACTTTCTTTACTCGATTTTCAATTTCAAGAGGCGGAACATTTGCCAAGGAAAGTGGGAGGATCATATTTTCCTTTACTGTTAATGTGTCAATCAGGTTGTAATCCTGAAAAATAAAACCTAATTTGTCTCTTCGAAAATCAGCTAATTCTTCTTCTTTTAATGTAAGAATGTTTTTTCGATCTATCGAAATTTCACCTGAAGTAGGTGCATCAATCGTTGATAAAACATTTAATAAGGTCGATTTTCCCGCTCCTGATGGACCCATTATTCCTACAAATTCTCCTTTATACACATCTAACTCAATATCATCCAGTGCCGTGTGAATATGTCCCTTCGAACCAAAAACCTTTTTTATATTGGCAGCTTCTAAAACAATATGATTTTCCATTTCATCATCCCTCGTTTATCTTATAAACCTACTATAAAAGAAACGGGGAGGTGCAACCATAACTTATCCTTACAATTTATCCTCTAACCTTACAATTTTGTAACTTATCAAGAAAAGCGCAAGGCGCCTGCTTATCGGCGACAAGCAAATGTTCTGAGACAAAGAAAGGCGGTCTTTGCCTTTCATTGGCTCGGGTTATTTGACCTCGAGCCGATGGCGCCTGGAGCTAGACAAAAGAAAAGCGCAAGGCGCCCGCTACTATCGACAAGCAAATGCTCTGAGACGCAAAAGTCTGTTCTCTGACTTTTTGCGTCTCGAGTTTCTGGCCTCAAGCCGGAGATGCCTGGAGTTTGACGAAGGCGATCCCTCAGAAAATTATCAGTAAATTTCCCTCCTTGTAAGCAACCAAAAAACTGTCTCAATAAGGGAATTCACCCTTCACATGAGACAGTTTTTGCTTATACAGTGGCTTTTTCTTTTTGCAATTCCATAGCAGGTCCAAAAAATTCATAACGAATATTATTTTCAGGAAGACCAAGATCTTCAAGGATGTTTACAACAGCTTTCAAAAATGGAACCGGACCACATACATAACAGACAGTATTTTTATCAATTGTATTTTGCAAAAATTCTTTTGTAATATATCCAGTGAATTGTAGAAATTCTACAAGGGAGCATTCTTTATATCTGACGGATTTTTCCTATCCAGCTGTTATCGCATAATTTTTATATATTTTGGGAAAATATCCTTAATATTCATGATAAATATCTATTATTAAACGATATTTAATAGAAGATTCGGGTAAAGAATTTACATATCCACAGATTGGCGAATTCAACGTGATCGCTACATATTTCATTTTTAATAATGGGAGGGAAATCATTCATGCTTGGTTTTTTACAACGGATTGGTAAAGCTTTAATGCTTCCAATTGCTGTTTTGCCAGCGGCGGGGCTGCTTTTGCGATTTGGACAACCTGATTTATTGAATATATCGTTTATAGCTAATTCCGGAAACGCTGTTTTTAATAATTTAGCTTTAATCTTTGCGATTGGTGTTGCCATTGGCTTTGCTAAGGATAACAATGGAGCCGCCGCTTTAGCGGGAGCCATTGGGTATTTGGTGCTGACAGAAGGGGCAAAAGCGCTTAATGAATCAATTAATATGGGCGTTCTTGGTGGAATCATAGCAGGAATCATTGCGGGTTCATTATACAATCGTTACCATGATATAAAATTACCGGATTGGTTAGGTTTTTTCGGTGGCAGGCGCTTTGTACCGATAATCACCTCACTTGTTATGGTTGTATTAGCGTTTATAGCTGGATTTGGATGGCCACCTATTCAAAATGCCATTGATGGTTTAGGAAATTGGATTATTGGACTTGGTGCAGCAGGAGCAGGATTGTTCGGATTCTTCAATCGCTTGCTCATCCCGCTAGGTCTTCACCACGTTTTAAATAGTTTATTTTGGTTCCAATTCGGAGAATATAATGGGAAAACTGGGGACATTGCAAGGTTCTTTGCTGGTGACCCTACAGCCGGAACTTATATGACAGGATTCTTTCCGATTATGATGTTTGGACTGCCGGCAGCCGCTTTTGCCATCATTGCTGCAGCCAAACCAGAGAGAAGAAAAGCCGTTTTTGGGATGTTCATTAGTCTTGCGCTAACTTCTTTTATTACAGGGATAACAGAACCAATTGAATTTTCCTTTATGTATGTAGCACCGCTACTATATGGAGTTCACGCTGTTTTAACTGGGATTTCTTTATGGCTAACAACCGCTCTTGGTATCAAAGATGGATTTACGTTCTCGGCAGGGGGAATCGACTATTTACTGAACTTTAATATTGCCACAAAACCCGTTCTTTTATTGCTTATCGGATTAATTTATGCAGCAATCTATTTCATCATCTTCTATCTATTAATTAAAGCACTAAATCTTAAAACACCAGGGCGTGAGGATGAAGAAATCGTTGAGGATACAGATGAAGTTTTTAGTCCATCCGCCAATAAGTATGAACGTATGGCATACCAATTCATCCATGACCTTGGCGGTCGTGATAATATAACCGCTATCGATAACTGTACAACTCGCCTCCGTTTGAACATAAGAGACATGGACAAAGTCCAGGATAGCGCTCTTAAAGCACATGGGGCAAAAGGAATATCTAAACTAAGCAAGACGAATCTGCAAGTCGTTGTAGGAACTGATGTTGAATTTGTTGCTGACGCCATGAAAAAGATGGATATGGACTATGTAAAGTTTACCGAATCTGATTCCTGCGATGTTGATCCTGATACGAATAACCTTTTACCGCTAACAGAAAAAGATTTTGTCATGCCAATTACGGGAGAGGTCATACCTCTTACGGATGTCCCAGATCAAGTCTTCTCTCAAAAAATGATGGGTGATGGTTTTGCAATTATCCCTGAAAAAGGAACGGTCGTTTCTCCTGTAGATGGGGAAATAATGAATGTCTTCCCGACAAAGCACGCCATCGGAATTATATCTAAACAAGGCTATGAAATCTTGATCCATGTCGGGATTGATACCGTGAATTTAAAAGGTGAGGGATTTACTTTACATGTAAAAGAAGGCGACTCCGTATCAAAGGGACAAGAGATTCTTACTTTTGATTTGGACTATATTAAAAAGAATGCAACATCCACAATTACACCGATTATTTTTACAAATTTAACGAAGCTAAGCGTAAAGAAAAAAGGAAGTGTAGAGCAAGGCAGTTTAGGAGTTATTTCGATTAATTAATGAACGTAGAGGAGCATTCCTCTACATAGAAGAAATAAATTAGGGAGCATATTCTTTTACTGCTCCCTCCCCAATCAACCTTTAATAATTTTATGGGTATACTATTAATAAAATTAGCAGCATGGTTATTCACTAAATATTTCCAACAAAGTTCTTAACATTCCGTTCGGCTAGTCTCCTTACAACACATCTCCTAAGGTCTTAGCCTGTTTATCAAGTTGATCGGCAGCTGTTCCAATACCTTTAAATTGGTCAACTGCCTTATGAATACGTGTTTGACCATCAACAATAATGGTCTGTGAATGTTTCATACCTTGTACAACTTCTGCAACTTGGGAGGCTATACTTTCTAAATTCGAATTCACTTCCCTAGTAGTCTCCTCTGTTTGCTTCGCTAACTTCCTTACTTCATCTGCCACCACCTTAAAGCCGCGCCCATACTCTTTTGCACGAGCTGATTCGATAGCAGCATTGATGGCTAATAAATTCGTATAATCAGCAATTTTACGAATTTTAATAATAAGGTTCCCGACTAATTCTGCTTTTTGTTCTAAAAGTTCGAGGACTTTCATATTTTTATCTGTTTCCTGAACGACCTGCTCAGTAGATGAAGTAACTTCATGTGCAGTAGAAATACCATCTTCCGCTCTTTCTAATATTCCCTCTGCCATATGTTGCAGTTCATTCGTTAATTGGCTAATAGCATTTTCTCGAGCAGTAATATCTGTTGCCACTTTAATAATCCCTTGTATATGACCGTCGTTATCATATACAGAAGTATATGTCGCCTCAAGCCATAGGAATCGTTTATCCTTAGTGACCCGCAATACTTTTTCCTGAAAAGTACGGCCACTTCTTAAATTGTTCCAAAACACCTCATATTCTTCACTATTTACAAATTCAGTTGTACAAAACTGTTGATGTTTTAATCCTGACATTTCCGATGTATCATACCCCATAGCTGCTGCAAATTTTTCGTTTGCCCATAATACGTTCCCGTTAGTGTCGAATTCTATCATTGCCAGTGATTGTTCTATTGCTGCGAGTACAGAATTCACATCTAGGACTTGGGAGCTCGAACCGATCGTCCGTTTCGTACTAATCATAAAACTACATCCTTTGTGTAATATTTTGTGATGGTGTTGTTTATCCTCTTTCAATTTTCAATACGAACCTTCAATGCTACCTTCATAAGGAGTAGAGGATGGCTTTCCAAATAAATACCCTTGGAACAGTTGATAACCCTTTCCCTTTAACCACTGAAAATCTTCTGTACTTTCCACTCCCTCTGCTAATGGAATTGAGCCAATCGTTAAAGCTTTTTCTAAAAAAACACTAGCAATATGCTGTTTTTTTGAATCTTTAGCTACCCCTTGAACATACTTCATATCCAATTTCATAAAGTGTGGAACAAGGTCGGAAAGCAATTCTAGCGTACTATAGCCTTCGCCAACATCATCTAAGGCATACTGGAATCCCTTTTCCCTGTAATAACTTAGAATCTTTTTCAAATGATCGATATCCTCAACCTTTTCCGTTTCAACAACTTCAAAAACAAATAGAGACGGGTCTATCCCTAGCTGCTTCGCAAGAGCTGCGGTTGATTTCAAACAGTATTCCGGAGAGTAAATCGACGTTGGGATAAAATTAATAAACGCTTTTTTATTTAAAATCGCTGCATGTCTAACAGCTGTCATCCTGCATAATCGATCCAATGCGTATAGTCGCCCACGAATTTTTGCCGCTGAAAAAACTTCATTTGGAAAAATGAGAGAACCATCATGCTTTTTAAATCTCGATAGAATCTCATATGCATATATTTCTTCTTGCGCATCCACAATAGGTTGAAAATGACAAGTAATGAGTTGCTTGATGATTACTTCGTCTATCCATTGCATATCGAGAATAGTAATTATCTCTGATATCGGTTTCCAATCTTGTCCATTCAATCGAAACCATACTTTCTCTGATTCCATATGGTCATTACAAAAGTCCAGAAATTCTCTTACTCCGGATTCTTTAATCTTGAACATATTTCCGTTTACGGTAACAAACATATTCCTTCTGTTTAAATGTTGTTCTACCTCTAGTAAAATCTTAAGGTTGTGTTCCCCTTCTGCTATCATTTCAACGACCAATTCTTCTACTAGACAATGATTACACCTCATCCAATCTTCCTTTCCTGTTATCCTCTAGACCTATAAATATACGAATCTATTTTTGCCCTGTTCCTTCGCTTTATATAGCGCTTGATCTGCTAACGATATTAACTTCTTACCATCACTAGGTATGGCTGTACCTTTCGTTGCAGATGATACTCCAATACTAATTGTCACAAAACGGCTAGTATTGGAGTTAACATGTTCTATTTTTAGGTTTGCTATTTCTCTGCAAAGTCTTTTTGCTAAAGAAGTCGCTATTTCTTTGTTCGTGTTAGGTAAAAGAATGCAAAATTCTTCCCCGCCAATCCTACAAACAATGTCTGATTCTCTAACATTTTTCGTTAACGTATTCGCTACTGCAATGAGGCATTGGTCTCCTTGTTGGTGGCCATATGTATCGTTATATTGTTTAAAATAATCAATATCGACTATTAAGAGAGACAATTCAACATTATGCTTAACGACGTTTTTACAATGGCGTTTTAACTCTTTATTTAATAATCGCCGATTGTATACACCTGTAAGCTCATCTAGATTAATGGTTCTTTGTAATAACTCTTTTTCTGTTTCAAGTTTTAATAACTTCATTCTCTGTTTCGTTACATCTCTAGAAATACAAAGAATCTCTTCATCGTCTCCATTACTCGCTAATACCTTTTGACTTTTTGTTTCAAACCAAATATACTTTCCATTTTTACAGCGAATCCGATAAGATACGGTGATAATATCTTTTTTCTCAAATGCAACACTTATTTTCTCAATATCCTTTGGATGAAGAAATTCATAAATATGCTTTCCTAATAGTTCAGATGCATCGAACCCCAATAAAGGCCGACATATCGGTGACACATATGTAAAAACACCATTTGACGAATGAATTGAAATAAAATCAGTCGAATATTCAGCAATAAGGCGGTACCTTTGTTCTCTGTTGCTTAACTCTAGTTCAGTTAACTTTCGATCTGTTATATTTACATGAGAAATAATAGCTCCGTAGTCTCCATTGCCGAACAAAAAGGGGGTAGCCCGCAATAAAAACCAACGCTTTTCAGTATTGGAATGACAAGGGTATTCAAAAGTAAACGTCCCTTCACCCTTTTGCAAGATGCTTTGAATCCCTTGCTTAACCTCATCCTGACAAACATCAAGATAGTTTTTCCCGATACCATTCGTAGACAAATCTCCTTGATTCTTATTTGAAAAGTCAATCCATGATTTATTCACTGAAATAATAAATCCATCTTTGTCTACAACAGCAATTTGATCAATAAGTGAATCCAATATCGTCTGATTTAATAAATCCATTGAAAGACTCCTTGTATTGAAGATAGCTCCTCTACTCATTTCACCCCTCCCTTCACTTCTTATCCCACATTAACTCCTTATTAAAAAACAGGCTTTTAGCCTGTTATCATTCATATCAATTTTTCCCGTCACCATTTAATTCTTATCATGGTGTAATTATTTTCATATTAGCGAAGAATACCTTCGATGGAGTTAGTTATACTAATTGCCTGTAGCTTATAGTGATCTTTGTAAGCCATGGCGCCGCTCCCCCCAAGGTAAAAATCAATATTACGGTTTTTTTCAGCAAAATGATCAAGCTTTCTTAAAAGCTCTGGGTCAGTTTCAAAAGGAATCGTTGTCGTTGCCGACAGAAGAACTACATTAGGCTTTAGTTTCTCTACCAATGATTCTATCGATCCAGGAGCAGGAGAAGCCCCGACCAACTGTGTTTTCCATCCTTTTATCATTAGTTGTAATAGGACAAGATGAAGAGGAACTTCATGGTGCTCGTGTGGCAGACATGCGCCAAGAACAAAAGGAGCATTTTCTCGATATTGATAATTGCGCCGAATTTGCACTAAAAAATCTCTTACTACAAGACTGGACACTGATTCTTGATATTCATCCCACTCATTTTTCTCCCACTTATTGCCCACTTCCTTTAAAAAAGGAACTACAACTGACTCTATGAAGAGCGATAATCCTAAATGATGATAGGCCTGTTGTAAGATGAAACTCAATTCGATTTCGTCACAATGTTTACCTTTTTCAAGTAGCCTAAAAACATAGTCGTTCCATTGCTCAAAGGTCGGGGATACACCCTTTTCCAGTGGAATTTCCGGAGTGGTTATTTCATTTATCAGAAGAGCCGCCTGTTTGATTGAGTGTCCTTGTTCTGATAGTAATTTTATTTTTATTAGAGTATTAACATCTTCTTTACTATAGATCCTATAGCCGTTCTCCAATCGATTCGGTTGAATGAGTCCATAACGTTCTTCCCATTTCCTGATGACTTGCTTCGATAACCCGGTCATATCTGAGACCTGTTGGATGGTGTACACTCCCGTTTCGTCAGATTGAATCATGAAATTCATCCCTTCAATTCGATTTACCCTTTGTATAAGTATAGCGAATGCCTGTTTATCGTACAACGTTACCAGCATTACATTGTACAAAAGATTGACAGGATGTTATTTCGTAAGTTACTTATGCACGCATGATTATGTTTATCACAAAATCATTTGTATAATAAATACTATAAAACATTATACAAACATTTGACATAGAATGCTACATCTGATAATAATATTTTTAAAGCAAGTGTCTTATCAATGATTTGGTAAATCATTTAGTACACACGAAAGGAAGTGACACGATGTTTTTAGCATGGCATGAAATAAAAAAGAATAAATTGCGTTTCACATTGATTATGGGAGTGTTAATACTTGTATCGTATCTCGTATTTTTTCTGTCGGGATTGGCAACAGGTCTAGCTAATTTAAATAGGGAATCAGTGGACAAATGGAATGCGACTGCCATTGTTCTGACTGATGAATCTGACAAAAGCTTGTACCAATCATCTATGTCGACCGACGATCTAAAGGAGATAAAAGCGAAAGAAGCTGCGGTCATTGGGCAGCTGAATGCCATTGCAAATAATGGGGATGAAAAGAAAAACATCTCTCTCTTTGGAATTAACAAAAATGAGTTTCTCATGCCGAATGTTACAGAAGGTAGAGCATTTGAGAAAGCAAATGAAGTCATAGCTGATGATTCACTGAAAGAAGACGGGTTCCAATTAGGAGATGAGCTGCAGTTATCCTCTAGTGATGAACGGTTAACGATTGTCGGTTTTACCAAAAAGGCACGATTTAATGCAGCACCTGTTCTATATAGTAATCTTTCCACCTTTCACCACGTTAAATTCGGAGGAGCAGCAGAAGAAAATAACAAAAGCATTAATGGAATTGTCGTACGAAATGATTCATTAACAAACGTTACAACAAACAATAAACTGCAAGTTATTGAAATCGAAACTTTTATTCGAAGCTTACCTGGCTACACTGAACAGAAACTAACTTTAAACTTTATGATTTATTTCTTATTTGGCATTTCAGCGGTCATCGTAGCGATTTTCTTGTACGTATTAACAGTTCAAAAGATTAGTATGTTTGGAGTCATGAAGGCCCAAGGCATATCAAGCAACTATTTATCATGGTCGGTAATGGCACAAACCATTATTTTGGCAGCTATTGGTGTCGCAATTGGGCTTGTGTTGACTTTGGCATCAGGAGCGTTTTTACCAGCGGCCGTACCGGTCTCATTCGATTTAATTACACTGGCCATATACGGGTTTGTGTTGGTTGTAGTAGCTAATGCTGGCGCCGTATTCTCAGTCCTAACGATTGTAAGAATTGATCCACTAAAAGCGATTGGAGGGTAAACAATGGCAATATTGGAATTGCATCAAGTGACAAAAAGTTTTGGAAGCGGACATAAAAAAGTAGATGCCTTGAAACAGACCGACTTTTGTGCTGAGCGAGGGGAGTTAATTGCCATTATCGGTCCATCCGGTTCGGGTAAAAGTACTTTCCTTACTATTGTAGGAGGTTTATTAACTCCTTCCTCAGGTGAGGTTGTGATCAATGATCAAAATTTATCACGATTAAGTGAAAAAGAACGCTCAAAAATTCGCCTAAAAGAAATCGGATTTGTCTTACAAGCGTCAAATCTCGTACCCTTTCTAACGGTGAAAAATCAAATGAAACTGTTAGATAGAGTAAAAAAAGGAAATATGACGCCGAAAGAGCTTAATCAGTTAACAGAGGAGTTAGGCATTCGTGATCTACTAACGAAATATCCAGCTGACTTATCAGGAGGCGAGCGGCAACGAGTTGCAATCGCGAAAGCATTATATAGCAACCCTTCGATTATTTTGGCGGATGAGCCTACAGCCTCTCTCGATTCTGATCGTGCCTATGAGGTTATGGAACTACTGAAAAAAGTAACGAAGCAGAAAAATACGACTACGATTGTCGTGACTCATGATATTCGTCTTGTTGGTTATTGCGATAAAGTGTACAAAATGACCGACGGGACGCTCGCTTTGGAAGTGAAGGAACAGAAGAAGGAACCACAGTTTGTTTAGTGAAAATTAGAGATGAATAGATGGAGTATGCATTTTATTAATACCTATTTGGTCACGCTTATTGTTTTTTTCCTTATAGACATCCTTTGGTTAGGGTTTTTCGCAAAAAATATGTATCAAGAAAAACTCGGTTTTTTGTTAAAGACTAACGTCAATTGGACGGCTGCTATTCCTTTTTATCTGCTGTTTATTGCTGGAATGATCTTCTTTGTTATCAATCCAGCGCTAGCTAAAAACAGCGCATTATATGCACTTATTATCGGTGGCTTTTTCGGACTTATCACCTATGCCACTTATGATATGACCAACTTAGCCACATTAAAAAACTGGCCGCTTTCCATCACAATATTGGATATTAGTTGGGGAACTTTTCTATGTGCAATCACGTCTTTCATTAGTTTTTTCACTGTTAGAACTTTAATAAAATAATTTTAATAACGGAGTGACGATCAATGGTTGGACCATTTATCGATAGCGAGAAAATATATTATACGTTTCGATCAGGAGCAAGTGCCGTCATTCAACATAAGCGGGAATTGAACAACATCAATGTATTCCCCGTACCTGACGGCGATACAGGAACAAACTTGGCCTTTACAATGAACGCTATTCTTTCAGAAGCGAAAGTTGGCAACTCTGCTAAGGAAACGATGTATTCCATTGCAGAAGCGGCTTTGACAGGGGCAAGAGGTAATTCCGGTATTATATTCGCACAATTTATGAATGGAATCTATATGGCGTTAGAAGAGCAAAAGGACATTTCCATCGTTGCTTTTTCAAGCGCAGCAAAAAAAGCCATATCATACGCCTATCAAGCGGTTACGAATCCTATAGAAGGAACGATGTTAAGCGTAATGAAAGCTTGGACGGAATCACTTTATACACTTAAAGATCAAGCTGCCGATTTTGCGCAATTATTCCATGCTTCACTACAAGTTGCATTTGAGGCTTTAATGAATACTCCTAATCAATTGAAAGTATTGAAAGAGGCTTCTGTAGTAGATTCTGGAGCGAAAGGATTTATACATTTCCTTGAGGGCGCCACTCAATATTTAACTACCTTGGAAATGAATGAAGTAGCTATTTCCGCATCAGAAGCAGATTATCGTCCCGCCGTTCACCAACTTGATCATATAGATCTAACATACCGCTATTGTACAGAGGCGCTACTTGAAGGGGACGGCCTTGATTTAGAAAAGATAAAGCATTCGTTGCTGGACTTAGGAGATTCACTCATTGTTGCTGGAAGTGCAACGAAAGCAAAAGTTCATCTTCATACGAATTCACCATCTCTATTGTTTGATAGATTAAGAGGGTACGGGAAAATTATTAGTCAAAAAGCAGACGATATGGTTAGGCAGTATGAAACTGTTCATACAAGAAAACACAAAATTGCTCTCGTAACAGATTCAATTGCTGATTTACCACAATCGATTATGGACTATCACCAGATTCATATGCTGCCTTTAAATCTCATTATTGACGACAGTAGCTATTTGGATAAAACAACAATTAGTCCATCATATCTCTATCAATTCATGGATGACGGGGAGAATTACCCAACATCCTCTCAACCAACAAGAAAAGCAGCCAAAAGTTTTTTACAATTTCTTGAGGCCCACTATGAATCGATTATCGTTATCACTGTTTCCCAGCAAATGAGCGGAACATACGATACTTTTATGAAAGCAGCCAGAGCGATTGGTTTAGACAAAAATAAAATTGCTATTATTGATTCGAAACTAAATTCAGTTGCCCAAGGGTTAGTCGTATTAAAAGCAGCCGAGGAAATTGATTCTGGAAAACATTTTGAAGAAGTAATAGAACTCGTGGAACAGACTGTTCAAAATACAAAAATATTTGTAAGTGTTAACACCCTAAAATACATGGTGCGTTCAGGCAGGGTGAAAAAGTTGCAAGGCTTCGCTGCTAAACTTTTCAACTTAAAACCTGTTGTATCGATTGATGATCATGGCGAAGGAATGGTAATTGGAAAGGCGTTAAGTGTAAAAGGAAATACAAAAAAAATACAATCGTTGGTCTCAGAAATGATGAAGACAAAAACAATTGTCAACTATGCGATCGTTCATGCAGATGCAGAGGATAGAGCTCAACAATATGAAGGGATTTTCACTGCATTAATTGGAAGAAAGCCTAAATACACGACTGAGATTTCATCCATCGTGGCCATGAATGCAGGAATCGGATGCGTAGCTATTGCAATAATTACAGAATAAGGAGGTTGCTATATGGAAAATGTTTATATTGGTACATTGATCTCACTTCTTATCTTTTTTTCACTTGTATTTGTCATTGCTCAAGTGAAGAAAAATAATAGTTTGGTAGATATTGCTTGGGGATTAGGATATGTCATTGCCGCCCTTTACAGCTATATCGTGTCAGAGTTCAAAACCGATCGCGCTACACTGATCACGATCCTTGTTATTTTATGGGGCGTTCGTTTAGCGTACTATTTATTTCAACGAAACTGGAATATGCCAGAGGACTATCGATATGTTAATATGCGAAAGCGCTGGGGCACCCGATTTGTTTACGTCAAAATGTTTCTTAATGTATACATTTTACAATTAGTACTATTATTTATCATTGCTCAGCCTATTTTGATTACTAGCCAATCAGCAAGTGAAGGATTAGGTGTATTAGATTATATCGGATTAGGATTGTGGATCATAGGCTACTTTTTCGAAGTAGTAGGCGATCATCAACTAAAAAAGTTCAAAAGCAAGCCTGAAAACAAAGGCAAATTGATGACAAGCGGCTTATGGAAATACACACGCCACCCAAATTATTTTGGCGAAGCAACACTTTGGTGGGGGATCTTCCTTATCTCATTTTCCTCTCCAAATGGATGGGCAGGCATCTTCAGTCCAATCATTATTACCTTACTCCTCTCGTTTGTTTCTGGAGTACCACTATTAGAAAAAAGGTTTAAAGATCATCCAGACTTTGAGGCATATTCACATCGTACGAGTAAATTTATCCCACTGCCTCCAAAACAATAAGTTTCTATAAGGAGTAGGCATATGCTTCTCCTTTTTACATTTCTCAAATATCACTGATCTTATAGTATAATTCCATCGAAGAATTCTTAAGACAGATAGTAATTCTGCAAAAAACTTCTGACCTTATTTTGGAGTTCAAAAATCTTCTTATTTTAATATACATCACTCGATTACCGTTCTTCCGTAGGCTTAGATATAAAATTCAACTAATTTTTCCTATCTTCCAGCTTATGATAAACTGGTTAAAATTGATTTTTTTCTTCATTTTAAAGGTGTTGAGTAAATTGAAAACGACATACTTAGAGTACTTTATTGAAGTAGCTCGAACTAGCAGTTTTACTGAGGCTGCTGAAAACCTGTACATAACACAACCCGCTCTAAGCAGAATCATAAAATCATTGGAGGATGAATTAGGCACTCCTCTTTTTGTCCGTGCTCGAAAAAAGCTAATCCTGACCGATGCAGGTCATGTCCTAAACAAACATGCCCACATCATAGTGAAGCAAGTGGATTTGCTTAAAACGGAGCTTGGCAATTTGCTTACTCCGAAAAAAGGACATATTCGCATCGGGTTGCCTACCATTACTAATTCGTTCTTTTTTTCCAAGCTCCTCGCTTCCTTCCATCATGAGTACCCCGACGTGACGTTTCAATTAGAAGAAGATGGGTCGAAAGTAATTGAGGAAAAGATTATCGACAATCGACTAGATATAGGGGTCATCGTTCTTCCTGATGATCATAGTCGGCTTGATTACTTTTCGTTTATTAATGAGACTTTAAAGCTTGTTGTTCCTTCCTCCCATCCTCTCGTAAAAAAAGAGGAAGTAACACTAGATGAACTAAAAAAAGAGAAATTCATTATGTTTAATCAAGATTTTGAGCTAAGAAATTTAATTTTAGCCGCATGTAAGGAATCCAGTTTCCAACCTAACATTATCTCAGAAACATCACAATTAGATTTTATTGAAGAAATGGTCGCTTCTAATCTTGGCATTACACTGTTGCCGGAAAGTACATGTGCTGAATTAACAAGCCATTTACATACTATTACCATTGCCAATCCAACGATTGAATGGAATCTGGCACTTGTATGGAAAAAAGATGCGTACTTATCTCAGATTGCCAAGGAATTTATCCGCTTTGCTAAATCAAAGCTCACAAATCTTAATGATAGCAGTTCACCATAAGCTTTCCTTTTAGGGAGCTTTTTTATTTTCCCCTAACCGCTTTCATGTTAATTCGTTATGAACCCTATGTTTGATTGGCATTGTACATTCTTAATCAACAGAACTATAATTGCCGATGTGAAACGTTACATCACCATATTTTCGAAAAACACTTTAATAAAAGGGTGATATCTTCATGAAAGCAAAAAAAATGAAAGAAACACGCGTTGTTCAAACCGACCAAGTTCTAATCAATGATTTGAACAATTATCATACATTATTCGGCGGAGTCTTAATGAAAAAGATGGACGCCTGTGCAACTTTATCTGCTCGCAGACACTCGAGGGTGAAGGAGTGTGTTACCGCCTCAACTGATTCCGTCAATTTTATTGAGCCAATCAGACAAAGTGATTCCGTTTGTATCGAATCATTTGTAAGTTATACAGGAAAAACATCGATGGAGATTTTCTGCAAGGTCATTGCCGAAGATTTAGAAACAGGCAAACGCAGAATCGCTACTACAGCTTTCCTCACGTTCGTTCCACTCGATGAAAATAAAAAACCGATTGAAGTACCGGGTATTATTCCAGAAACCGAAGAGGAAAAATATCTTTTTGAAACCGGAAAAGAACGTGAAAAAATAAGGAAGTTGAAAAGGCAACAAAATAAGGAACTTGTATCCAATCTTGTATTGGATAAGCCTTGGGATTAACCATTTCTTGAAAGGAGAAATAACATGCTTGTAGCACCATGCTTAAACGAATTATTAAACACTAAGCAGGAAATTGAAAAATTAAATCAAACAAAACCGACTTTATATCGAAAGTTCATCAACGTCATCCAGCTTACTCGACAGCTACAATATGGCTATCAATTCATGGGCGCCTTGCTTATGGATGAAGATCCAAGTAATTTTTATCCATCATCTCAAGACGATTATGTATTGTCTGTTTATAAACAGGAAATTGAGAAATTAAAAAACGACAGCCGATTCCAAGAACTAAAACAAATCTTAGTCAAATATCGGGAAATAAGCTACGTAAATATAAGTAAATTGGCACTAGGCACTAACCCAAGAGTATTAGTTGGACCAACTTTGATTCGCTAATTAGGTATTCCCTATGAATAGGAAATACTATTATATAAATCCAAAAATCCTAGAGACTTTCTTTGGGATTTTTTTTGTTAATAGGACATTTTTTGCTACCTTCCTTTTATTAACACTTTTTATATTGATTTTTGAGTTTAATGGTGTTCACGTTCCATAGCATCAGAGATAATATTGGAAATCTTGCTCCCCGCTCGATAAAACATTTAAAAAGGAACGATTCTCGAGAATCGTCCCTGATTGTGAAGTAATCATTTTCTAATACTATTTATTGAAAGAATATTCTCTTCCCTTACTTATCTTGCACATTAACCATTAGCGGCTCTAACTCTGTATCTACCCCCTCTATTCTATAAATAGGGCAGATCACTAAATATTTTGTATCACCTATTCCTGTTTCAAATACAGCCGATTCAGAACCATGAGTTCGATGAGTATCTTCGGCTAATTCATTTCCTTTATCATCCATAATTTTAAAATTTAAATAATCATCAGGAATACTTGTTGTATAATCCAATCGTATATTCGTTTCACCAAGTACGATTGATTCCAATGTAAAGGAATACTTTTCATCTTGAGATGTATTGTTTTCAATTGTGAATGTTTTTAACGGAAGGTGGGTTACTGGAATATCAAATTGCCATGTACCTTCTACATCTCCCATTTTCGTGAAAGTAATCGGAACGGTAAAATCTTTCGGAAGCTGTTTATCCGGATATTGCATCTCAATTGCAGACACATAATAATCATCAACCTTTTGTAGACCCTCACCACTTCCGGTCCAGTTATATTTCATTCCGTCTTTTTCATATAGATAGAAATCATAATCATTATATAGATCTTTACTCTCAAAACCTTTCAAACTTTCTCCATCCGTTTTAAAGGTAATGCCTATATAAACCCCATCATAATAAACACTCGTTAACGTAACATTCACACCGTTGTTTGAAACTGTTTGATTCACTTCGGTTACTAAGTTTTTCGCTTCCAGATTTTTTCCCATATTTAAATGAAGGGATTCATAAATGGATCCTATTACTGGAACACTTGCCAATACTTTTGTTATTGGAGAAAATATGAAGCCTGAAACTAATATCAGAGAAGCTGCCATTGATACAATTGATAATGCCTTAAATGCGTTCTTTTTATATTTCTTTCGCTTTCTTCCTTTTTCAATACCTTTATCGATTGCTGAAAATAGTTCATCCACTGGTACTTCAATATTTTCCATTTTTACATTAAACGATATTTTGTTCATAATGGTTGTCTCCTTCCAATATCTTTTTCAATTCAATCTTGGCGCGTCGGAGGTAGGACTTCACTGTTCCTTCAGGTTTGTCCATCATCGTTGCAATCTTATGTATAGGTAAATCATGGTAATAGAATAAGATGATGGCCGTTTTATCATTTTCATTTAAAATATTTAGTGCATCAGCAAGATCGATGTTCTGATGAATTTCAATTACCTTGTGGTCCTGCAAATTAACTAAAGACTCATAATCAATCGTGGTTAATTTCCTATTTTTCTCTAGTATTCGATATGCAGTTCGAATCAATATTTTAATAATCCAGGTACTGAAGTATTCCGGGTTTTTCAAACTGCCAATTGATTTATAAGCTTTATAGACTGTTTCTTGGACAACATCTAAAGCATCTTCTTTATTCCCTACATACAAAAAGGCAGTTCTATATAATTTACTGCTCTCTTGTTTTAGTAATAATTCAAATGCTTGTTCATCACCTTTTATGGCATTTTTTACAATATCTATATTTTCCATATCGATATCTCCTTTCACATTATTAGAGCATCATCCTTTAGGAAAAGTTTAAAAAACTTTTAATTATTTTTATATGTACTTTATTTAGCTTAAGAAAAAGGCGCTGTTTCTACTAAGAGCAATCGCCGCTTACTCAATAGATGTTGAATAAGTTTTCCTTAATTACACCATAAGATTTAATCAAACAAAATAACACAAAGGTAAAATAAATTACGGGAACAAAAAACTTTTTTAATATATCAAAAAGCATAAAAGTGATAATAAAATGAAATCGATTACATTATTTCGGATTAAATAATAAAGGAGAGATTTACATAAAGAGGAAAAGATATATTTATATGTTCATTGTTTTATTGTTCATCATTTTTTTGATTTGGTACCATATGCCAATACATATTAATAAGTCAGTTTCCCTTAGTACTTTAGATGGTAGTAAACAGGCTGAGGCTAAAATTGATGTTGCTTGGCATAGATACCTCTTTAGTCCAACTGAATTAAAAGGCACCATTACGTTAGACGGTACTGAATATGTAAGTATCAATAAATTATTAAAGGTGGAATATGGAAATGGTTTTTTTGATCAACTATCAGGTAAGTTTCGAAATGTGAGACTTGTTGTAGATTTTGTTATTCCACAAAAAAATATGGCTGAACCCACTAAAGGTGACATAAGAATTAGTGTAGGGGACAAATTTGAAACCATATTTTTGATAGTATCTAAAGACGGTGAAGATCTATATGAATTTTACGGACCTGCCAAAACATCCGAAGAAGTTCATAAAGTACTAGAAAGAATGAAAAAATAAAAAACTTTTATTAATATACGGGGTGTGGCATTTATGATGAGAAAGATGTTCTTCTTATTATTTTCAGTATAATCTCCTAAATATTTATAAAGGTCATCTATGTTTCGCTATTAAATCATTAATATTTGGATAAAATCACTTTATAATCGAATTATTAAATTAATACATAGTATGTAAGCATCTGAGATATCTTATTACCGAAATATCCCATAAAAAAAGACAAAACGGCCACCAATACACTCGGTGACCGTTTATAACGTTTTTCATCTAACCTGTTTTCGCTTTAGCTTTCGTCATATTCCGCTGGGCCATAATCAAGCCATAATAGATTCCCTGTTTTTGCATCAGTTCTTGATGAGTTCCAACTTCTGCTATTTTGCCTTTCTCAAGGACAAAAAGTCGGTCAGCGTTCTTAAGTGTCGAAAGCCTGTGGGCGATTGCTATCGTTGTTCGGTTTTTCGTGATCCGTTGTAATGCTTCCTGAATCGCTGTTTCAGTGTCAATATCAAGAGAGGCAGTCGCTTCATCCAATATTAAGATGCGTGGATTATGGAGTATCGCTCTAGCAATCGTAATTCGTTGACGCTCTCCTCCCGATATATTATTGCCGTTTTCTTCTAATCTTGTATCATATCCATCAGGTAATCTAATAATAAATTCATGGGCGTTCGCTATCCTAGCCGCCTGAATAACCTCTTCCATCGTTGCGTCTGGCTTGGAATATCGTATATTTTCCATAATGGAGCCTCTGAACAGCATTGTTTCCTGGAGAACAACCCCTACTTGTGATCGAAGAACTTCCTGCTTAATCGTCCTAATGTCGATTCCATCTATTAATATCTGCCCTTCGTTAACATCATAGAAGCGAGAGACTAAATTAATAAATGTTGATTTTCCTGAACCGGAATGCCCGACTAGACCAATCATTTCTCCCGGCTTAATCTCAACATTAATATCCTTTAGTACAGGTTGATACGACTTATAACCAAATGTTACATCGTTAAATTGAATCGTACCATGGATAGAATGCTGTACGGATGTATCCTTATCTAAAATCTCCGGATCTTCATCGATTACTGAAAAAATACGGTCAATAGCAATTACTGCATTTGCGACCCACCTTGGCATGTTCATCATCCAGGCTAGAGGTCCAAAAATCATACTTGCATACCCTGTAAATTGGACAAGCTCACCAAGGTTGAGATTGCCTTTTAGAATCATATTACACCCTACTAATAAAACAAAATAAGTACTAATTTGGAGTAAATACGTTGAGATAGGTGTTAACACAGCATATACTTTTTCCGCTTTAAAGGCTGCTGCCGCATAATCCGTATTATATTGTCTAAATCGCTTTATTTCGCGCTCTTCCTTACCAAATGTTTTGACGACTCTAATTCCACTTAGTACGTCATGAAGATAAGAGTTCGCTTTATCAAATATCCTCCATTGCTTTGTGAAGAGTCTTCTGACAATCACCCGCCACGTCATAAACTGCAAATAGGCTACGAACGGTGCAGGCAATAGCACAATTAAGGCTAAGCGCCAGTCTGTCATTAATAGAAGAATCGTCACCGCTATGAGCATGATCATCTGATAGATTGCCGTTGTGAAGACCTCTTCAATTAGCCTTCTAATTCGATTCGTGTCGGATGTGACGCGGTTCATCAGGTCGCCTGCTCTTTGGGATGTTAAAAAGCCAAGCGAAAGATTTTGTATTTTTTCATAGACAAGCTTTCTTAAATCTGCAGCGATCGTCGAACCTACTGAAGCCATGACACGACCTTTTGCTACATTTAAAAGTTCTCCACCAACTAGCGAAAAAAGGATTCCGCCTATAGCAATAAAAAACATAGGCAAGCTTGGACTCTGTCCTTCCAGTGGCTGAAGTGATGAGTTAACAAGCAACTTTTGAAAATAAGGGCCTAATAAAGTGATAGCTGAAGTAATAAATAAAATAACTAACCCTAAAACAAGCATTCGCCAGTGTGATTTAGACACACCTAAAAGCCTTTTTAATACTGCCGCTTTATTCATACATTTAGGACAAACTCTTGTAGCTTGATGCAGCCTGTTACCACAATTCGAGCATACTCGTTCTTCTTCCTCATTGTAGATCCGAATTTCACTTTTCGAAGCCATGTAGTTTAATATTTGTGCAATATAGGAAAAGCGAGCCACATGTTCCATAGATACCCTTACAATGATTCGTTTCCCAAGCTCGTCAGCCGCTTCAAGGATGGCATTTCCAATGAGCGGAACCACTTTGTAATCGTGCGCTTCCTCTATAAGGCCACTTTCTTTTACTTTTCCGGCTTCAACATAAGCCCACTTTTCATCACCAATCACAAAGTATCCTAACGTTCTTCGTCCAGTAAGAGATAGATCGGCAGGCACACAATAAAGAATTCGTTCCCCTATCTCTTCATGAACAGCTAACCGATCTTCATTTGAAAGTTCATAGTTTAAGTTCATAATAGCTCCCTTATAAAAAATGGCTCTTAAACATGGATGTTGATTTCCGCTGAAGGCGCTTGCTTTCCGAGGGCGGCTCGGGAGCCTCCTCGTCGTTATGCACCTGTGGGGTCTCCCGTTACCCGTTTTTCCCGCAGCAGTCTCGTGCCTTCCACTTCAATCAACAGTGTTAAAAAATTAGCAATTACTTTTACTAAAAACATCAATGTCGCCTATTTGTATATTAGCGGGCGTCTTGACTTTTCCTCATCCAGCTACAGCGCTTATCGACTAGCAAACTTCTTGTCCTTCTCCCTACGATAAGTCAACATCGACTCGTCCCTCGTCGTGTCTCCTTTATCTCAGTCGAAGTCCCTGAAGTTTGTACGTCGATGAGCAAAGCGCTTCCGCTTTTCCCTGTCTAGCTTTGGCTCCTAACGCCTAGCGAACGAGCCTTTCCCTTCCCTAGGATAAGTCAACATCGGCTCGTTCCACGCCGTGTTTCCTTTATCTCAGTACGGGAAAAGTCTCCCGGTTCGTACGGCGCTGCGACGCACAGGATGTGCTAGTGCAGGCGTTGCCACAGGACGTGGCGCTCTTAGCCTGCTAAGTCGCCTTCCGCTTTTCCTTACCCCATTAACATTTCGACCATTCGGTATTCTTTTTCTGTTAAGGCGTTTAGGTCTTTAATGATAAAGCGGTTTCCGTCTACGTCTGTAATTAACACTCTATTTGCCGTAACGGCTGTGACGTTCCCTCTGCCGGAACGTACGGTAAAATAGCAGTTTCCGGAACTGGTTTCTGTATCCCAATAGGAATAACCGAATTCCTCGTTTATTTTATTTATTGTTGTAATTTCTGGAGCGAAATAGCGCAAGTTGATATGTTCTTCCAGCAAGGTTACGGTGTCACTTTGGAACTCATCCAAAGATTCGATCATGCCAATTTCTTCATTTTCACCCGTTCTAACTGAAATAAATATTCTATTGTTTTTATGTGGAAAAGAGCAGTGTAAATAGACTGCTGGATGGACTTCCCCATCCACGTGAACGGTCAACATATGTCCTTCCGTCTCCAAAAAAACTGCATTATCCCTCGTTAAATATTTCATTTTAGCCGCTTCCGCTAGGTCCGATTTCGTTTCGACTAGTTCGGGACCACTGAGTTCGATATCAAGCTTTGTCATTTATATCACCTCTTTCATCTTCAAGGCTTCTTCATGTTTTTTCACCATGCCAGCATATTTCTCATCTTTATTCATAAGCTCTTCATGGGTTCCGTCCTCTACGACCTTCCCATTTTCCATTACGTATAAATAGTCGGCATTTCGCAATGTCGATAATCGATGAGCAATTGCGATCGTCGTTCTTCCCTTCGCTAGTGATTCTAGCGCTTCCTGGATTTGTAACTCTGTCTTCGTGTCTAGTGAGGCAGTAGCTTCATCCAATATTAAAATTCTTGGATCGTGTAAAATTGCTCTTGCAATTGAGATTCGTTGCTTTTCACCACCAGACAAACTGTATCCCCCAGTGCCAACGACCGTATCATAGCCGTCTGGAAGATTTTCGATAAAGTCATGGGCGTTCGCAATCTTAGCTGCATAAATAATATCTTCAAGTGAGCAATCCGGATTTGCATAAGCAATGTTTTCCGCGATTGTTCCTATAAAAACATACACTTCCTGAGAAACAATCCCTATATTTCTTCGTATCGTATCCGCTGATAAATCTTTTACATTTATCCCATCAATCTTTATTTCACCTTCATTAACATCGTAAAGTCTTGAAATTAAGTTCACGAGTGTGGATTTACCAGCTCCAGAAGGTCCGACAATTCCAATCATCTGCCCTTGTTCCGCAACGAGCGATACATCCTGCAGTATCGGCTTATTCGGTTCGTAATTAAAGTGAATGTTGGATATCGTGATGTCCCCTCTAAGCTTCTCCAAATGTAGAGCATCTTCTTTTTCGGTAACTTCCGGAACAGCATCCTGAATTTCAAATATCCGCTGTGCCGCTGACATACAGTAAGACCACCATCCAGCAATGTTATTCATGAATTGGATAGGGCCAAATAGCATGTAAATATACGTAATGAATGTCATGATTTCCCCGAAAGTCATTTCTCCACCCATTACTCTCCAACCACCAAAGGCCCAGATCAATACCCCACCTATTTGGGTTAACATATTAATGATAGGAAAAATAGTGCTGCTCGTTTTGTTAAATTTTTGTTCAGCATTAGAAAAAGAAACATTCGCTCCCTGAAAACGCTTGATTTCTACTTTTTCTTTACCAAATGCTTTCACTATTCTTGCGCTACGTACCGTGTCACTAATAATGGAGTTCATAGCGCTTGCCCTTCTATGCCTTTTCCATGACATACGCCATAATTTTGGAAAAACCCAGCGAATCAATAGAATGACAAAAGGCAACGGAATCAAACAAATGAGTGTAAGTTTCCAATCCATTACAAGAAGTATTGCTGTAACCCCGATGATATTGATCGCGTTCACAACAAAATACGGAATACCGTCAACAAAGAAAAATTGTAGCTCATTCGCATCGTCGTTTACTCTCGTCATCAATTGTCCTGTTTGTCTTTTTTGAAAAAATGATAGAGACAACCTCTGCATAGAAGTAAAAATATTCGACTTCAAATCGAATACAATATTTGCGGCCATACGGGCATTTATTACACCAAATAATATTCCAAAAACAAGTGACAATGTTCTGAAAACGATGATAATCAGTATGACGAGGGCAATTTTTCCAGCAAATTGACCAGTACCTCCTAGTGCTTGGTCAAATAATACAGTACCTTGGAAATAGGGAATAACGAGCCCGGCTGCCGAATTTAGTAACATGAAAAAGATAATGAAGAAAATAGACCATTTATGGTTCGCTGTAAATCCTAACAATCTTACAAAGATAGCACCCTTCTTTAGACATTTCGGGCATACTTGACGGCCTTGTTCGGGATAAATCATCCCACATTTTGGGCAGGCACTTTTATTTGTTTCGTCCTCCTCATGTATTTCAATCGTTTCATTGTTTTTTAGTTTTGTTATAGTAGATACAAATTTAGTTGCATCGCCCATGTATCCATTTGTTATGCCCGCAACTGCCCTTTCTTCGGGAGCCTTTATGACAATGAGTCCGGAGGCAACAAGGTTTACAGTGTAAGCACTCTCAATTTCTTCAAGCATAAACTGGTCTACATAGAATTTGTCCGTTTCTATAAAACTAAAACTCTTCTTTTTCTTGTCAACAACCTGATAACCTTTAAAAACTTTTTCTTTTTTCTTATATTCATCATTTGATAATCGATAAAGCGAATCGTTCGTAAGGATCAAATATGTATCAACAAAACCACCATCAATGCCCCGGTCACAGTACATCCAATCAATAATATCCTCTTTTAATAAACCTTTTTTCGACAATAATGTTTTAAGTTCTTCAGGAAACTTTTTCATCCTTTTCAATCATGCACCTCACACAGAACAAGGTGTCCGTTACCTCATTCACTTTCATAATTTTACCAGTCCCTTTAAAATACCACATATCAGCTATTAAGTTGAGCTATTCGCTACTAAAGTATGAGATTTCTAACTACCACCCCATCGCTTAGTTATTTTCTGGCTTCTCCTGTCGCCCTCGTTTGAAAGAAGAATGGTTTAATTCTTTAGTTTGCGTTAATGTCTCGACAAGCATATTGGATATGCTATTCATGCCATTAGCAATTCATTGGTGTATTTTATCCTAGAGAATGTAGAGAGTTCTTTTTTCTTTTGAATCGAGGAGCATTAAAGCGTTTGGGGACATTGGATAAGTCCTACATGAAGATGAAAATACTGTGCTATCATCAGCCATATATGTAGACCTACAGCATTAAGTATGGAAGAAACATTTGCCAGTAGCATACTGTACTTTCCATTAAGCTAAAACAACTGCAGCTCAATGATTTGATTGCGAAAGTATCTTTAAATCGAGAATACTTCCTTTATTTTACCAATTATGCATCAATTGTAGAACAAAAAATGTTGAACCATCCTTTTACGGATGAAGAAAGAAGAAATATCATTTTTAACAAGAAAATAAAGGGTTTTATATTTGCAAAAACGAACATGTAAGAAACCAACAAAAAAGGAGTGAGATGGCATTGAGTCGCTTAGAATCAAAGCTTAAACCGCTTTTAAGAAGTTTTGTTGATAATGGACCGCCGGGCTGTGCACTTTCCGTATCCCGCAATGGTGAAATAATCTTTGAAGACTATGTCGGATTAGCAGACATTGATTCAAAAAAAGAGATAGACCCGGATACGATTTACCGAATTTTTTCCATGACCAAAGTTGTTACATGTACGGCTGCCCTGATGTTGTTTGAAAGAGGATTATTTTTATTGAATGACCCTTTAGAGGAATATCTTCCGGAATTCAAAGATCCTCTCGTTTATCGTACTAATGGTCAAGGTGAATTATATACATCACCTGCTACAAGATCGATTACGGTTAAGGATCTTTTTACGATGACATCAGGTTTAACTTATCCCGGAGAGGCTAACGAAACAGAGCGCCAAGTTGCTAAAGTGATGCAAGAGTTATATCAAAAAGATAGACTAGGCGAGAGATTATCGAATAGAGCTGTCGCAAAATCATTAGCTTCCATTCCGTTCGCTTTTGATCCAGGGACGAAATGGCACTACGGATTAAGCCATGATGTATTGGGCGCTTTCATTGAAGTCATCACAGGTAAGAGCTTTGGACAATTTTTACAAGATGAAATTTTTGAACCGTTACATATGAAAGATACATTTTTTCGCATACCTAAAGAGAAGCGAGACCGCCTTTCTAGCAACTATACATGGGATGAGAATGGCATGTTAAGAAAAAACACAGAAATGGATACGCATATTCAACCTGATGCAAAATTTGAAAGCGGTGGCGGTGGCCTACTTTCGACACTAAGTGATTACAGCCGATTTGCACAGATGTTGGCAAATGGCGGAGAGCTAGATGGCGAGCGAATCATTGGCAGAAAAACTATTGATCTTATGTCTTCAAATCATCTAACACCAGAAAACAGCCATAATTATAATTGGGGTTATCTTTCAGGATATGGGTACGGCTTAGGTGTTAGAACTTTAGTAGATCCGGCAATAGGAGGAATCAATAGTTCCATTGGAGAGTTTGGATGGTCAGGATTATTAGGAACCTGGGTATTGATCGATCCCAAAGAAAATCTATCCGCTGTGTATATGCAACAAATGCTTCCTAACTTAGAAGCTTACCATCAACCTAGATTAAGAGCGGTCATTTACGGTGAAATCTAGTAAAAGTCAAAACCTTATTTAGTAATGCTTTAAATAAGGTTTTACTCTCATTTTGCTAATTTTTTCTATAGATAGTTGTTACAGCACACTGGAGCAGCGTTAGAGAGATGCAAATAAAAACGTAAGAGCCAGATTTATCTGTATTCAATAGATAAATTGGGCTTTTTTTCGTTACTCCATTAAATTGCACGATTATGAAAGATCTTTTTGAAGATAAGCATCCGTTTACTTTAAATGATTAATTCACAATATCATTAAGTAAATTCCCAAATTTCCCGACCCTAATTTGATACTAACAGAGCAGTTGTCGTCATATTCTTATAAAGAAAACAATAAGAAGGAGTGTATAGTTAGTTGAAAAAAGTTAAGGTAAGCTTACGGCCAATTGTAAATAATATAAATTTACCCACCGTAATGAAAACAGCTCTCCTTCCGGGTGACTCAATTGAAAGATTATTCATTGCAACTCAGTTAGGAGAGATCTTTTACATAGGAGACTCAAGTTTAAGGATATTTTTAGATATTCGCTCACGAATCATAAAACTAGGTACTTCTGAACCAGGTGTTGCTGGTGGTGGATATGATGAACGGGGATTGCTAGGACTAGCGTTTCATCCGGAATTTTATTATAACGGTCTGTTTTATCTTCATTATTCAGCAGCTGGAACACAAGGTCCAGGTGCTCTTTCTGAACATTTTAAGCCTGACCCGTGTGATCTCAAAACATTAAACCTAAGGTGGCTAAATCGAGAAACTAAATATAATCATATTGATACAATTGAAGAATGGTTTTTACAAGCGAATGGCCAACCTCAAAAACGACGAACATTACTTAACTTAAGAAGACCATTTTTTAATCATAATGGTGTCAATAGCTTAAACTTTTCACCTGAATCAGGAAAACTTGTTTTAACAACCGGAGATGGTGGAGCAGGTTATGATCCATTTAATTTAAGTCAGGATGATATGGAAATCGCCGGTAAAATAATTGAAATTGATGTAAGTAAAAATACATTTATCAATAATCCGCCCGTAGTCACACGTTTTGATGAACTCCCAGCACCTATCCAGGAAACGCTTACAGTCATTGCCAAAGGGGTTCGTAATATACCTGGAATTTCATTTCAAAGGTTTTATAATCAGTATATTAAATATGTGGGAAATGTCGGGCAGGATTTAGTAGAGTCGATTTTTTCATTCGGTCAATATAAACCAATACCGGTAACTCAGCTTATACAAGCTTCTTCAATGAAATCCGAACTTGACCAAGAAGGAATCATTAACTTTGGCTGGCGAGGGTGGGAGGGTGCTTTTCCTACATCGACTATAAAGAACTGCCCTACTAATCAGGCTTTGGACGAGAAAACAATTGCTTATTACAATGAAGCAATTAACACTTTAGTAAAGCGTCTTCAGCCTTTAACTAGTTATTTTCACAAAGATAATCGCCCTGATAAGTTTGGAGGAACTGCACTTACAGGAGTCCAAGCCTATATGGGGAATGGAATCCCCGATTTAACAGGAAGCGTTGTGTTTACCGATCTTGCCCGGGATAAAGAATCCCAATCTCCGGTTAGAGGGGTTTTAGCTTATACGAGGGTAAGAACAGATTGTAAACTAAATGATTTTAGTGTTATTGAAACCGATTATAATTTCGGTTCTCAATCAGCTTATTATGTTAGTTTGGGAACGAATCTGGATCAAACTAGACTATATTTAGGGGTTTATGGCTCTATGAAAGTGACTGATCTTAACCAAGGTACTATTTTTGAAATTATTCCATGATTTATAACTATAAGATTAGACTTAATACTAGATAAATCTCTTTCTTAGTTATAATTGAATCGAAATATACAACAAACAAGAGAGCAATCATGTTCCCTCGTTTGTTTATTTTTCCGGAAATGTAAAAGCCAAACTCCCTGATTTAATATTATGGGCCTGTCCACGTGCGTCATCTTTAAAGAAGTGATATCCCATACTCCTTATACATGATTTTTACTGTATTGGAGCTTAAGTACAATTCTTCACAATCATCACCATAGTTTTAACATAAATATTCCACAACATGGCCATTTACAAAAAGAAAGAGCGACATTCTTATTCTAGAATTGCTCCCTTTACTTGAAGAAAACTTTTAATGGCGGGGTGCAAACAACATCAATGAAACACCTACTAAACATATACCAGCACCCACCCAATCGTATAGATCAGGAGTTTTTTTATCAATACCCCATCCCCATAATACAGAGAGAACAATAAAAACTCCTCCATAGGCTGCATATACTCTACCGAATGATGGGAATGTTTGAAATGTAGCAATAACACCGTATAATGCCAAAGCTATTCCTCCGAAAACACCCCAATAAAATGGCTTTCCTTCTCTTAGCCATAGCCAAATAAGATAACCTCCACCAATCTCGGCAAGTCCTGCAAGTATAAATAATACAATTGCATAAATCATTTAATCTACACCACCTCTAGTACCTAATTAACATGGTAATTATAACGTATCCCTTTAGTGGGAAAAGTATTTTATTAATTCTTTCCGGATAGGTAGCTTCATATAGTAAAGCAGGCATAGTTCTTCAGATTCACCGAATAACTAACCGAAACGTATCTTCTGAACAAGCTCGTCCTTGGTCAAGTAGTTGTATTCGATCGGAGCGACGGATTCGTCCAGCGTAGCAGAAAATCATAGCTAAAGTCGCTATCGAAGGACGAGTACCAAATAATGCTCCAACCCATGCGTTCCTTGTAGTGTTGGAGCTTAGAAAGTGGAGCACGTGATACCAGAGCCAGTGACGTGTTTCGAGCATGCAGGTGGGCGAGATGGCCGATATTGTCCGCAGCGAGCAAGCTGGACAACCTGCTTCCCATCAGAATCGAACATAAAGGAAATGTTTCTAGCAATGTAGAAGAAGTCCATATTAATTGTGTGTGATAGGTTTAAGAAAACAAAATAGAATAAAGATTGGCTAATTATTCACTTCGGATAATTTTCTATATGAAACTCTAAACAAATCTGCAATTTCACAAATTTGATTTTCACATTGCATAATTCATTCCTTCGTGATTTTGATACAAAATACAATAAAAGTGGAACTAAAAGAAACAGTTCTGTTCATGAATTTTTTAGCGTGTCAGATTTTGAAATAAATCACTTGAAAATCCTACTAATAAAAGTTTTCCACTTGAAAAAAATTTTTTAATTTTCCTATTGATATTTTTACAACATGTTGTTAATCTAAAAAAGAATTATTTTGGAAAGCTGCTATTCAATATCTAGAGTCTTTCCAAGCAGATAATGTTTTGACCACTTCCAAAAGAAGTTAAGGCCATACGGACAGCCGGGTCAAATGCCGATTGGCGACTTTCGTTGCCTTATTGATTGAGTTAAAAGCTCAACTTTTATAAGTTGGTTACTTTACAACCAGTGCATATGCACACAACTTGTGAAACGGTCAATAAGAGTGGTAAAAGTAATTATTTGCTATATAGACTCTGATCCTATGATGATATATTGAATAGTAAAAAGCTCTCTACCATATTGATTTTTATGGAAGATGTATACGTATGGCTTTTGGACATAGGTGTACTTGTGTCTTTTTAATATTTGATATTGTATCTTAAGCAAGTGTTGTGCGCAGTAATGCGTCATTTCACTTGCTTTTTTGTCGTTTCGCAACTGTAGGGATAAATCTCTCTTAGTACCACCAAATCTATTTAGTAAGGGGAGTAATAAAATGGGAAAAGCGCTTATTATCGGTTGTGGTGGAGTGGCATCTGTTGCTATTCACAAATGTGTTCAAAACAGTGAGGTATTTGAGGAAATTTGTATCGCAAGTCGTACAAAATCAAAATGTGATGCTTTAAAAGCGAAACTAGATGGCGGCAAAACGAAGATTACAACTGCACAAGTTGATGCAGATAATGTAGATGAGTTAATTGCTTTAATCGAAGAAGTTAAACCAGATATCGTTATGAACTTGGCTTTGCCATATCAAGATTTAACAATCATGGATGCTTGTTTAGCAACAAAAGTTAACTATTTAGATACAGCTAACTATGAGCCGGAAGATACGGCAAAATTTGAATATAAATGGCAATGGGAATACCGCGAGCGCTTTGAAAAAGCTGGGATTACAGCTCTTTTAGGCAGCGGCTTTGACCCTGGTGTAACAGGTGTATTTTCAGCCCATGCTCTAAAACATCATTTTGATGAAATTGAATATATCGATATTCTAGACTGCAACGCTGGCGACCACGGGTATCCTTTTGCGACAAACTTCAACCCTGAAATCAATATTCGTGAAGTTTCCGCAAACGGAAGATATTGGGAAAAAGGCGAGTGGATCGAAACAAAGCCAATGGAAATCAAACGTGTTTATAACTTCCCTGAAGTTGGCGAGAAAGATATGTATTTGTTGTACCACGAAGAGTTGGAATCTCTTGCTGTAAACATCCCTGGTATTAAGCGCATCCGTTTCTTTATGACATTTGGCCAAAGCTACCTTTCACACTTAAAATGTCTTGAAAATGTCGGAATGACTTCCATCGAACCAATTGAATTCGAAGGAAAACAAATTATTCCACTTCAATTCTTGAAAGCAGTATTACCAGATCCAGCTTCCCTTGGACCACGCACAAAAGGTAAAACAAACATCGGCTGTATTTTTAGAGGTAAAAAAGACGGAAAAGAAAAAACGTATTATGTGTACAATGTTTGTAACCATGAAGAATGCTACAAAGAAGTAGGTTCTCAAGCAGTTTCCTATACAACAGGCGTTCCTGCCATGATCGGGGCGATGATGTTGATGACTGGAAAATGGAACAAACCAGGTGTATACAATATTGAAGAATTTGATCCAGATCCATTCATGGAAGCATTGAATACTTGGGGACTTCCATGGAAAGAAGACTTTAATCCAGTGCTAGTCGACGATGAGTCTGTGAAAGAAAAAGAACTGGAGCTCGTTCGATAAGATGCGCTTTGAAGAACTACCAACACCTTGTTATATAGTCGATGAAGATCTACTTGAAAAAAATCTAAAAGTACTAAGTGGAGTTAAGGAACGTACAGGATCCAAGATTATTTTGGCTCAAAAAGCATTTTCAATGTTTAAACTGTATCCTTTGATCGGAAAGTATTTAAATGGTGCGACCGCAAGTGGCTTATACGAAGCTCGTCTTGGATACGAAGAAATGGGAAAAGAAAATCACGTCTTTTCCCCTGCGTATCGCGAGGATGAAATAGATGAAATCATAGACATCTGTGACCATATCATCTTTAATTCCTTCTCACAGGTGGAGAAATTTAAAGATAGAGTTCTTCAAGCAGGTAAAAAAGTGGGATTGCGCATCAACCCTGAATGCTCCACACAAATCGGGCATGCCATCTATGATCCTTGTGCACCTGGTTCAAGATTCGGTGTAAAACAAGAGCATTTCCGTCCTGATTTGCTAGAAGGTGTTTCAGGGCTGCATTTCCACACACTTTGCCAGCAAGACGCTGACGATTTAGAAACGACCCTTAACGCAGTGGAAGAAAAGTTTGGACCATGGCTATCACAAATGGAATGGATCAACTTTGGCGGCGGCCACCATATTACAAGAGAAGATTACGATATTCCATTACTTGAAAAATGCATTAAGAGAATGCAAGACAAGTATGGTTTAGAAGTATATCTCGAACCTGGGGAAGCCGTTGCACTGAATGCTGGATTCCTTGTAACGACGGTACTTGATACACTTGAAAACGGAATGGAGATTGCCATTCTTGATACGTCGGCTACTTGTCATATGCCGGACGTATTAGAAATGCCGTATCGCCCTCCGCTTCAAGCATCAGGGGAAGTTGGCGAAAAGCCATTCACGTATCGTCTTGGCGGACAAACATGTCTTGCTGGTGATATAATCGGAGACTATTCATTTGATCAGCCATTAAAAGGTGGAGACCGACTTGTTTTCGAAGACATGGCGATCTATTCTATGGTGAAAAACACCACTTTCAATGGCATGGCATTACCAACCATTGTAGTAAAAGATAAAAGTGGAGATTACCAGGTCGTGCATGAGTTTGGGTATCAGGATTTTAAGATGAGGTTGGCTTAGTATTCATATGATATTTACAGCAATGAAGAGGTACGGTCTTGAACGTGTGGCTTACCTAATTGATTAATTTTTTTTGAACCAGATTCCAGTAAGGAATCTGGTTTTTACTATTTAATAGTAATTTTTTTAGTATATATTGTCACTATCTAAACCACATATCCAATTTATCCCTGTTCAATTTGTTTGAGGTGCGTATCCTGTTAGCTTAATGGAACGGAAATGAAGGTTGAAAAGCTTTCTTTCTGGGTTTAACCTTTTTTTATCTAAACTACTGCTACGTTAGTGTAACAACAAAAAAAGCTCTACTCCTTATTGAAGTAAAGCCCGTTAGCTTTTCAAGGTAATAACCTTATTCTTTTATTCTTAGCTGTCTCATAAGTTCTTTGAGTGACGTAGCATAAGAGTCTTCAAACGCCACTTCTCTTTAATAAAAATCTGCACTACGTAACTCGCAATACGAATTAGCGTGACGCTTTTGGCGGTTGGCACACTTCACATTTACGTTGGTGATTATTTTTAAATTTCGTAAATGTTTTTTCAAAGTTGCTACCACATGCACATTTAAATAGTAACTTTTGAGAAAAACCGTGATATTCCGTCGTTAGCAACGTACTTTCCGAATTATGTTCAACAAATTCTTTAATTTTACCAATCGTCCATCGTTTATTCATTCTTTTACACCTCTATATTTTATCGCTAGGCGGAGGCTTTTCTTGGCATCCGTTCAATTATAGTAAAAGTCGTAATTATCCTAAGTTCCTCATTATAACATGAGCTGGTACACAATAAAACAGATGGAAGGTATCTTATTAAACAAACTGCTCTTTAGTTTAAATACATTTTTTTACATTCTAACTTTAAGGTCTTATCAAACTTTGCTTCAAATTATCAATCTTTATATTAAAGCCATACATGTGATCAAATTGTAGTAAAATCTTTTTGCAAAACGAAGAGAAAGAGCAAGTTTGAAAAAAGATTGATCAAAACATGCTCTACAAATATACTATTTGATTACTTTTTTATAAAAAAGTTTGATTGCTTTTCACCTGTGTTGTTCGACCTTTTCTGGAAGATCCCCAAGAAGCATATCCTTTTGATAAGAAATAAGAAATAATTATTAGGATTGCCAGGATACCATCAATTAGTCCGATAAATCCAGCACCTTCGGCATTATCCCTCACGAGAACTAAGGCAAAGACTGCCATACCAAGTTTGTGAAATATTACTAGTTCCCATATTCCAGTATAACGAGTCGGGTTGAAGGCTAATAATGTTAAAATACCTGCAAAGACAATAAAACCCAGCAATCTCCACAGCTCAACGATCTTATGATTTATTGAGGCTGTGACAACATTTTCAAAACCGCTGATAAAAGCAACGATTGCACTTAAAGCACAAAATAACATGATCCATCGAGCAATTTTTACTGCCATTGAACTACTCCTTTTTAAATCGAATACAGTGCATAAGTTTATGTTCAACATCCATTACTACAATTCCTCCGTACTACTCTACAATGTAGCATTATTTTTACTCATCAGTTCCTTAATCCACTTTTCAGCTTCAGTATTCCTTCCTCTTTACTAAAAAAACCCGCTTTAGATAATAAAACCAAACGGTGATACTTTTTTTATTAACTGTGATTGTTGTGGAGGAATAGGCCATTGTTAATTACCCAGCGAATCAGGTGTTCCAGTGTTCTTGCGGTTTATAATAACTGCCCTTGCCCTAATAACTTCTTGTGGAAGATAAGTTGATTGGACATATTGTCTTTTTTAAACTTTTTGGAGAACACACTTATGAAAAGTGTATGTTACAAGGAACCGCATTCGTGTTAAGATGATCTATTCGTTGTTGTCGAAATTAATCATTCACCTTGGCTTTAATACTTATTATCTTTACAAGTTACGAGATCTAAATTATTTTAAATACTCATCCAAAAGATTATTTATCGATTTATTCATCTCCCCTATATTTACATTTCCCATTTTCTCATTGTTAATTTTATATTTCCTTTTTAGCGTAATGATTCTTTCAACACTTTCATTTAATCTTTGTTCTGAGATTTCTCCTTTTTGAACCGCTGTTTTTATAGAAGAAAAAATTTCAACTATATTATCGTATTCGTGCCCCACTAAAATAATATCGCTGCCTGATTTGAGCGATTGAACCGCAGCCTGCCCAATATCAAAGTGCTCTGTAATCGCCCCCATTGTCATGTCGTCTGTTATGATAACACCTTTAAAACCAAGCTGATTTCTAAGAATATCCGTCATGATAGGTTTAGACATGGAAGCTGGAAAATTGCTATCCAGTTGTGGCAGTAAAATATGGGCTACCATTACTACATCTGCACCGTTATCGATTGCACGCCTAAACGGAATGAGTTCAAGGCCTTCTAATTGTATACGAGTTTTTTTTATAATAGGGAGCTCTAGATGGGAATCAACGGACGTATCCCCATGTCCTGGAAAATGCTTAATTGTAGCGATAACATTTTCCGATTGAATACCATTCATTGTTTGAATGCCAAGCTTACTTACAATCTCTGGATTGTTCCCGAACGACCTGTCTCCGATAATGGGGTTGTTCGGATTGCTATTGATATCAAGAACTGGAGCAAAGTCTAGATTAAATCCAAATGCTTTTAACTCCTTGCCTAAAAGCGTTCCCACTTGATAGGAGAACTGACTGTTATTGATCGTTCCAATCTCTTGATTCGTTGGAAAATTGGCCAGTCCTCCGGGAAGCCTAGTAATGTGCCCCCCTTCTTGGTCAACTCCTAATAGAAGCGGTAAAGCTAGATCATTAGACTTCAATTCATTCAGGAGCTGAACAGTTTGTTGAGGGTTGACTAAGTTTTCCCTGTAAAAAATAAATCCGCCAATTTTGTATTTTGTTAATAAGCTTTTATTATTTGTATCCATTGTCGTACCAGTAATACCAGCGAGAATCATCTGCCCAATCTTCTCGTCCATACTCATGCCTGTAATGGTTTCTGATATGCTTTTTTGTTGATTCGATTGATTCTTTACTTCAGTAAAGACAGAAATATGATCCACTTTTGGATTCGGCACTCGATCTGATGGCTTTGGTAAAATCCACTTTAAATCTGTTGAAGGAGTAACATGATAAACAAGAATGATTTGGTTATGGGTTTCATCTTGGTAGTACCGTACTTCATCTGGTTCACCACCTACCTTCTTAACCTCATTTAACGGAATGTTTTGTAATTCAGAATCATAGGACCTAATGTCATTCACAGTTTCACTTACATAACCAACTACGACATGGCGTTCTACATACTCTTCATAGATCCCGCTTTCTGCTTCTGTTGTGTGATTCGGCTCTCCCCATTTCTGATTTACTTCCATTATTTTAGTTTTACCGGTAATAAAGGGAGTGTGCACGACTTTCCCTTCTTTAGAAAATGAAAAGGTGTCCCTTACTAATGCATCAAGATTTTCACTTTTATCTGATGGTTTGTTAGTGGTCGGAGGTGAAACTATAGGGTTTTCTTTGACCGAACGGGTCCCTCCCCCAACTAGTCCGAAAGCATAGACAGCTAAAGCCAAAATAAGAAGAGGAATCAAAAAGTATAGCCAATACAGCCGGGGATTTCGTTGTTTTGCCATTTAAAAATGCCCCTTTCTTATAAAAATCATACTATTCATGTACGAGGCTGTTGTGACATTGGAATCGTATGTGTATTTATTATTATTCGTTTATGCTGAAATGATTAAAGCTATCTATTCTAATTGTAGAATAGATAGCTTTTTTTGAAGTTTACTTTAAATTATTATTTCCTGTACGCATAATAATATGACTGCCTTTTGTTTACCCAATCGAAATCATACGCTCAATAGCAAGTTTCGCTCTTTCAGCTGTCTCCTCTGGAACCGTAATAATATGCTTGTTTTCTTTTAAAGCATCTAAAACTTTTTCAAGTGTAATCATTTTCATAAAGGGACAAACGGCAGTCCGATTTGCCGGAATGAATCGTTTTTCAGGATTTTGTTTTTGCATTTGATGAATAATCCCTACTTCTGTTGCTACAATGAATTCTTCTGCCTGCGATTGTTTAGAGTGTTTGAGCATGTTGCCCGTAGATAAAATATGAGTTTTATTTTTTGGCAAAATACCCTCTGACATTAAATACATACTGGAAGTAGAACAGCCGCATTCAGGATGGACGAGCAACTCGGCTTCTGGATGTTGTGTAAGAACGTCGTCTACATGCTCCGGAGCTATTCCTGCGTGCACGTGGCATTCTCCCATCCAAATGTGCATGTTTTCACGACCTGTTTCACGCTGTACAAAAGATCCCAGGAACATATCCGGTAAGAAAAGGATCTCTTTATCTTCGGGGATCGATCGGACAATGTCGACAGCATTGGAAGAAGTACAGCAATAGTCACTTAGTGCCTTCACTTCAGCAGTTGTATTCACATATGCAACGACTACGGCATCAGGGTGCTCGGCTTTCCATTCGCGAAGCTGGTCTGCTGTAATCGAATCAGCTAAAGAGCAGCCTGCGTCAAGGTCTGGAAGAAGCACCGTTTTCTCAGGGTTCAACATAGCGGCGGTTTCTGCCATAAAATGCACACCACAGAACACGATCACATCAGCTGAAGTTTCCGCGGCAGCACGTGCTAGCGCAAGGGAATCCCCCAACACGTCGGCAATATCTTGAATCTCTGGAAGTTCATAATTGTGAGCGAGCAAAATAGCATTACGTTTTTTCTTCCATTCTTGAATATCTTCAATAATATGGCTTTTGGTTTCAATCATTGTCATATTGAACGTTCCTCTCTATTGTTATTTTTCAACGGCAACTTTGACACTAATATCAAGCGCTTTAAATGAATGGGTTAAAAAACCAAGAGAAATATAATGAACACCCGAATCGCGATAGGAAGCCAAATTGTTTAAATTTATCCCTCCGGACGCTTCCGTTACAATATGTGCAGGCACTAGCTTGATCAATTCCTTTATTTCTTCAGGAGTACGATTATCAAACATGATGACATCTGCACCCGCTTCGACCGCTTCTATTACTTGCTCTTTTGACTCCGTCTCCACTTCAATTTTCACCATATGGCCAGCGTTTTCTCTCACTAACTCCACCGCACGTTTGATAGAGCCAGCGAATGATATATGGTTATCTTTTATCATGACACCGTCATAAAGACCAAAACGATGATTATATCCCCCACCAGTACGAACAGCATATTTTTCAAGCATTCGAAGGCCTGGTGTTGTTTTTCTCGTATCGCAAATCCTCGTAAACGAGCTATCAAGCGTTTCTACTGCTTTTCGTGTTAATGTCGCAATTCCGCTCATACGCTGAACAAGATTTAAAACAACCCTCTCTCCTTTTAAAAGAGCTGAAACTTCCCCTGACACAGCAGCTAATTGCTGTCCTACTTCAATTAGTTCACCATCTTTGACAAATAACTGAATTTCAATTTGAGAATCTAAAACGTGAAAACCCGTCTTAATGATGTCCTCACCACAAAAAATCCCGTCTTCTTTCGCAAGAAAAACAATTTCCCCTTTTGGATTGTTTGAAAAAATCAAATCTGTTGTAACATCCCGTTCTCCAATATCTTCAATAAAAAATTGCTCAATTAACGAGCGCAGCTTCACCTTGTTCATGATAGATCTCCACTTCTCCTTTATGCTTCTGAATGATTAGTTTCTTGCACCAAATCTCATCTTCATATGGAAAATCACTTCTAAAATGCCCACCGCGACTTTCTGTCCTAGTTAATGCTGCTTCCGTGATCAGGCAAGCATTGATATACATAAAAATAGCTTGAATATCTTGTACTGAATAAGAATCAAGGATTGATAATTCATTTACATTTAACTGTTTCAGCCAATCTATTTGTTTTTCTAAAAGTTCTATAGATCGGACGATACCGACTCTTTTCATCATCGTATCCTTTAAGGTTTCAACATCTAGGAGGAATGTTTTTTTAACATGTTGTGTTTGACACGGCTTAGTAAACTCCGGAATTGGGTATTTTTTTGGATTTGAATTAATGAATTCCGCAAGCTTTTTCCCTTGATAAAGCCCTTCTAAAAGAGAATTACTCGCCAAGCGATTGGCGCCGTGGAGACCGGTACAAGAAGCCTCGCCGATTGCAAACAGTCCTTCTAGAGAGGAGCGACCAATTAAATCCGTTTTGATGCCCCCCATTAAAAAATGACTGCCTGGTACGACTGGAATTTTTCCCTCTGAAAGATCAATTCCACTTTTTTGGCACATAACTGTAATTGAAGGAAACCTATTTTCAAAGTTTTTGATATTCCTAATATCCAGGTAAACTTCATGTCCCCTTTCGATAACATTTAAAATAGTTTGGGAAACAACATGTCTTGGAGCTAGGTCTTTTAATGGATGGATGCCTTCCATAATCGGAGTTCCGTCTTCAGTAATTAAAATCGCTCCTTCCCCTCTAACTGCCTCTGAAATCAACCCTTTCGTTTCCCCGTCTTTATATAGAAGGGTTGGATGAAATTGCACAAATTCCATATCTACAATTTCTACACCAGCCAAATACGCCATCGCTATCCCGTCGCCTGTCACGGTGGGAGCATTGGAAGTAAAGGAATAAACTTGCCCACATCCACCAGTCGCAAGAACGACATAATTAGCATGAAAAAATTGAATATTGCCCTTTTCGTTTTTGGCTTTTACACCAATACAGTGCTTCTGATTTTGATCTACGATTAACTCGTAAGCAAAAATGTTCTCTTCAACTGTTATATTTCCTGCTAGATTCCTAATCAGGTGCTCTATTAAATGCTTTCCTGTTGCATCGCCGCCACTATGAACGATTCGACTTTTACTATGAGCTCCTTCCAGTCCAAGGTGTAAAGCCCCATCTTGATCCTTATCAAAAAGATTAAAGAAGCCGCTAATTAGTGATGGCGCTTCGTTCAATATTTCACGAACTGAAGCATCGTTATTGTGAAATCTTCCCGCTTCAAGAGTATCGGCGAAATGCTTCAAAGGGTCGTCCCCTAGCCCGATAGCGGCCGCTATGCCACCTTGCGCCAAATAAGAATTGGCATTTTTTATTGTAGACTTTGTGATAATCATCACTTTCTTATCACGTCTTAACAAAGTGGCAAGTTGTAAAGCCGCAACCCCACTTCCAACAATAAGCACATCATACATTTCCATGATGAAAGCCTCCAAATAGTTTACAGGTGTCTTGACATATATATTTACACATATTGAATGTAAAAACAATATTTTTTTATATAAAAATCATGAAAGTAAAAAGTGGATCGAGAGAAGATTCATTTTGAGGGGATACTGTATTCATGATGTAACTGCTTTTCAATTATGCTCCTGAATCCTGTAATGATGATTCGTGACGAAACTCATCAATAATCTATTTTCATCGGGAATTGCGCCTTTATTCTCGATGAAGTATAGGTCAAACTTATTTAACAAAAAGAGCAAAGAACTCCCCTCTAGAAAGGAGCGTTCTTTGCTCAAGAATAAAATTGGTATTATAGTTTATTGTTCATAACACGAAGGCTTTAGCTCCTTGTGCCTCTGGCATTAGATTTACCTTTTTTCTTTTGCTGTTCATCTGGTCGTTTTTCTTTACCATTTCGATTATTTTTATGTGCTTCTGAGTCTTTAACCATGTTATTCCCTCCGATGTCACTTAAGAATTATTACACTAGGAACATTTGTCGCTACATACAATTTAGATATTTCTATCTTGACTTTATCCATAGTCAATATAACAACAAAAGTCAGTATTATCATATCCGGAATATGGCAAATTATTCAGCATGTCCATCAGCCTATGTGCTGCATCGTTCCGTTCTTTTTTATGAATTAATCAAAAATTCAACTTTATCAATTGAAGGTTTATTCCTTATTATTGTGGAATACATATTATGTGACACCATGGAGCGATAGCACAATATTGAACGACTAAAATTGATAATGGAGGTATGTTCATGAGCAAAAAAGTGTTAATCATTACTGGTGATGCAGTAGAGGCACTAGAAGTGTTCTATCCTTATTATCGCTGTTTGGAAGAGGGGTTCGAAACAACCATAGCTTCACCTTCTGTCAAAAAGCTGTATACAGTAAGTCATGATTTTGTCGAGGGAACGGAAACATATGTGGAAAAGCCAGCGTATGGTTTAGATTCTCATGTTGCTTTTGTGGATGTGGATCCTACGGAATATGATGGACTAATCATACCTGGAGGACGTGCACCGGAATATATCCGTCTAGATGAATCTGTTCCAGTCATTGTCCGCCATTTCTTCGAGGAAAATAAGCCAGTAGGCGCTATCTGCCATGCGGCGCAGGTCCTTTCCGTCGTCCCCGATTTAATGAAAGGAAAAGAATATACAGCCTATATTGCCTGTAAACCGGATGTACAAGCATGCGGCGCAACGTATATTGATGAGCACTTGCACGTACACGAAAACCTTGTTTCCGGGCATGCTTGGCCCGATTTGCCAGGATTTATGCGTGAATTTATCCATCTATTAAACAAATGATAGCAAAAAACACTCTTTTTTAAATAAATATTTCAGTAAGAAAAACAGACTGAGATGGAAGTTATAAATTATTGTAGATTAATATTTTGTTCGTTTTTAGTTGAATATAAGCCAAAAAGCTAGATAAGATATGTCACAATGAAATGTCTTATCCAGCTTTTTTCGAAAAATGGAAATTTATAAAGGACAAGTTAACACCTCGACTAAACAGCTTGTAGAAGCTGACAAGGATTCTCGTGGACTTTACAATCAATTGCTTGCCAGAGTTTTCAGTCGGTTTTACCACATCTAGAATAAAAGATTTACATAACCATTTATCACATAATGGTGTTCAAGTTGAACCCATTCAAGACGATAACGGACAGCACCTTTTTTATTTCTACGATCCTAGCGGAAACAAACTGCAAGTCCATAACTAAATTTGATGAGGGGGTTTTTAAAATGGTACAGCAACAAACCGTTTCATATGTAAAAGGGATTAATTGTATTTATCTACCCGTTTCCAATATCCACGAATCAGCTAAATGGTATACAGAAAACCTTCATTTAGAATTATTAAAAGAGGTACATGAACATTCCACACAGGCACAACTGAAAATATCATCCGAACAGACCATATTTTTAATCAAGGTGGCTACTACCTTTAACCTTACTTATTTTGAAGTAGATGGAAACGAACAATGCGTTTTAACACTAGAGGTACCAAATATCAAACAATTGCATGAAAAACTACGTGCCAACCTAATTGAAGTAGAGGATATTCAAGATAACCAAGGATGTGGATTGACATTTGCCATAAAAGACCCCGATGGAAATAAAATTGATATTTGGGGTGGTTGGGCATAACAGTTTGGAAATTCTATTTGGAGGTGTATGTATGCAAGACGATATTCTACTAGACTCTAACAAAACGGTTAGGCTAGAAAATTACAAATTTAGCGGATTGGATGCTTCTCTAATAGGCGCGATTAAGTCTGTTATAGACTATTACGAAATCCCTGTATCGACATCGTGGATATACGGCATGACGGGGTATGCTTTTTTACATGTACTGGATGAAGGTTTAGTTAAACCAAATGCTGGACCTCCAGAGCAAGAGATTTTTAAACTTGCTCGTAATATAGGTGTAGAGATTAATGGTCTACATGTTTATGCTGAAGGGGAAAACTTTAAAAACTTACAAGCGGAAGCATGGGAGAAAGCAAGAGTAGCATTAAACGCCAAACAACCCGTATTTGCAAAAAACATTGATATCCAAAACCAAACTTCCATTGTCTATGCTTATGATGACATCGGTTATTATACCCATTCATGGCATACAGGGTATGAACACAGTGAAGATGTGATTCCTTGGAACTCACTAGGTCTTAGTCTTTGTCCTTGTATCAACTGCGTGAATTCTCGAAAAGCATCTGGATACGAAAACCCGATGGGCGGTCTTATTTCTTTACATTGGGCTAACCCGATCGAAGCTGTTGACGAAATGACTGCTTTTAAAGAAGCTCTTACATATGTAATTCGATTGAACGAAGAAGGGATTTACAATTGGGAAGGTAAAACATATTTTGTTGGACAAAAAGCTTATGAACGCTGGTTAACGGCAATGGAAAACAATGATATTAACAAATATTATTTTAGCCTTTTCGTCGAGATTTTAAATGAAGGAAGACATCACGCAATTACATTCCTAACAGAGATAAAAGAGAAGGTTCCTTCAATAAACGAACAACTTATCGATGAGGCAATTTCTACATACAGCGAGATTTCTTCCAGGTATAAAATTTTGAATAGCATGTATCCGTATGAGGAGCCGCCTGTCGTTGAAATGAAAGATAAAGAACAATGTATTGCGATTGTAAAAGAGTTGATGAGCTTAGAGGAAAAAGCAATGACCACGCTTAAAGAAATCCATGCTTGTTTACCATAGTTGCTGTGACGAATCGATTCAGTACAATCAATAAGGAAAAAAAAGTGGAAAAGCAGCAACGACGTGTACAACTCAAACCACGTTCTTGCTGCTTTTTATATTAGTCTAATAAAAAATCACTTACTAATGTATTAACGATATCTTTTTGTTCTGCAGGTAGACAATGAGAGCAATAAGGGATTAATTTTGCTTTTATTTTTGGAAAACTACTTGCATAATCAATGGCTTTTTTAGTAGATGAATAAACTACTTCTTGTTCACCAATTAGGACAAGCGTCTCAGGATCTAACCGCTCTAATTCCTGGCTTTCAAACACTCTCGGTACTACTCGCAATTGAATTTTTCCATATTTATAGCCTTTATAAAATTGTTGATATAGTATTTCATCAGGTTCATTTTGCTTCGCATACATCCAATTATACAATCCTCTAAAAAAAAATGAGTTTTTCACTGTCATAGCTGGAAATAATTTAAAAGGGAATTTCCAATTTAGGCTAGCAAAACTCATAACGGGAGCAAGTAATACCAATTTCTTTACACGGTTAGAATTCAAACTGAATTGTAAAGAAACCCAGCCTCCCATTGAGTGACCAACTAGAAAAATATCATTTAAATTTAAAGCATCCAGTATTCCATTTAGCCAAGTATCAATATGCTCCGAGGAAGAGATGGGCTTCGTACATTCGCTTTTTCCAAAATCACCTATCATATCAATCGCAAATACTCTAAAATGTTGACTCCAAATAGGCGCATTAGCCAACCACATCGTAGAGCTTACGGTCATACCGTGAATTAATACAAGTGGAGGAGCTTCCTCTGGCCCACATACTATAACATGCGTTTTTCCGAATGATGTATCTATATACAAACTTTCCGTTTCCACATTCCATTGTTTTAGTGCGAGATCATAACTCTCATAATAGGATTGTTTTTTAACTTCATCATTAAATACTAAATAGGACATATTACACCACAATTCTTTTAAATATTTCCATTTATATGAATAAATTACCATTTAGAAAGAATGCTAGCAAAAAAATATATGTTTTTTCCGTGAGAAATCTACTGTAAAAATAGTTTGTTTAGCCTATAAACGTCATATATACTGTTTTTTAAAAAGCAGAATAGTATGGTCTCGCTCTTTTTCCAATATAAAGCTTATATGGTTATCATACGGGGAATTTCCGATGTTAAGGAGGGGATTTTTTCTCCCCTCCCCTTGAATTTCGTGGTGTTCCATCTAAATTTTATAGCGGCAGTGAAAATAGCCATCCTCATAAAAAACAAAAGAACTGAGCAGAATTCAAGTGCTCAGTTCTTCAATTTACTTATAAACATTTAGATTTTGATTTTGTATCTTATCCTTTTTACGTACCTTTATCCCGAACAACATTCTTGCCACTGCAAGTCGCTTAATAACAAATTCATAAAGCAAAAATGAAGCTATTAGAGTCGCGATCATAATCATGAAGAATTTTGGAAAAATGCCAAAGTTTAATTTTACAATATAATATCCCACGATTACTAAGATGCTTTGATGAAGGATATAGATTGGGAATGCTGCTTCATTCATATAAGCAATAGCTTTATGAGGAAAATTTAAAAATTTATTTCCATAACCCAAAATAACAACTAAAGTCAGCCACATATTCATAGTTAGTAATAAAGCCTTGAATATATCGATGGCTGAAAATTTTTGTACATCTGGATATACAGTTATGAGTACGATATAAGCGGGTATCAATATGACTATTGATATGAAAGCTTTAAAACGGACTCGATTAAACATTTTTTGGTACCTAGAATCACTAGTAGCTATAAATCCAACAATAAATATTAAGAGAAAATAAAAAGGATTTTGACCACCAGGAGCAGGTAGAGCTTGTGTTATTAGTAACGCGATGATAAAAGAAATGAAAACGAACGGTTTACTAAATAGTTGATTAAACTTATTTATTTTTACTGTACTTAATTTCATATATCTGGTGAATAGTGGTAATGCAACGATTGACAGTACAAATAAATAAAGGATAAACCATAAGTGGGCGGGCGTAAATGTTCCGAAATATCCAGATAAATCACTGAAGTCGACAAAAAATCCTTTTAAGAATGAAAAATAATTTCCAGCTTCACCAGTATGGTTTAATAATGCAAAATATCCTTGCGGCGGAACAATGATTAAAACACCAAAAATGAGTGGAATAAATAAACGCTCGTATCGTTCCTTTAAATATTGGGAGCTAGATCGTTTTTGTAAAGCATACCAACTCGCTGATCCAGCTAACCAAAATAATAATGGCATAAACCAATAACTAGTCGTCGCAATAAACCAACTTAACCCCCAACTCAAACTCTCATTTTTCACATAAAATGGATCCCAATAATCAAAAACACGGGCCGAATGAAATGGAAATAACAATAAAATCCCTAGATTCCTAAGCCAGTCAATATCATACCTTCTATTTACTATTGCTTTCTCTTTCACGTTTACTCCTCCTGATTAATCATATCCAAAAAATGTCTAACATTAAGTTCTGAAGCTATCAACAGATAAATATAAAATCAGGGGAGTTGAAAAGCATTAGCCAAGCCTCCTAATATCACATTTATATCGATTTCATTGGTTCCTAGTTCCATAAGGGAAATTCTTTAGTATTCAAAACATAAAATTTCCACCTTCTGACATTATCATAAAACAAAAACAGCCCAGCGAAAACAGTTCGTTAAACTATTTATTTGAAAAACTTCCAAATTATTTATACTAGTTGAAAATTATACAATGTTAAGCAGTAGATTGAATATATAATATGTTTAAAATATGTTTTATTGTATGCAATAGGGTTGCATCTGAATGTTAAAATTGCGTAATCCTAATTTAATAATTACAAAAAATAAATTGAATTTTCCCACTCCCGGGAATACAATTAACCATGTAAAATTTTTCCATTATTTTGTATAAGGGGGATTAAAAGGGTGCCCATATTGGAAGTGAAAGACCTTCGGAAAACGTTTAAATCAGTGGTAGCTGTGGATTCGATTAGCTTTGTAGTGGAGGCCGGGGAAATCTTTACGATTATTGGCCCAAATGGTGCGGGTAAAACGACAACACTAGAGATGATTGAAGGGCTACAATCTCCTGATATGGGAGAAATCGAATTAATGGGAATGAACTGGAAAAAGGATTCTGAAAGAATTAAGCAAATCATCGGGGTTCAACCGCAGACAAGTGCACTATTTGACTTACTTACCGTTTATGAAAGCTTAGATGTATTTGCCGGTCTTTATAAACGTTCACGACCCATTGACGAAGTGTTAGACATCATCAATTTAAATGAACATCGCAATAAACGAGTAAAGGTTTTATCAGGTGGACAAAAACAACGGCTTGCCATTGGTATAGCACTCGTCAATGATCCAGATATTTTATTCTTTGATGAACCGACCACAGGGTTAGACCCACAAGCACGCAGAAATATATGGGATATTGTACTTAAACTAAAAAGCTTGGGGAAAACGACCATATTAACGACGCACTATATGGAAGAAGCAGAAAAGTTAAGCGACCGTGTTTGTATTGTTGACCAAGGAAAAATCATTGCCTTAGATACACCTCAAAATTTAATCCAACATTTATCAAATGAACGTGAAATTCACCTTTCTTTTCCGGAAATGACGAAAGATGCTAAAGAATTAGTCGATGTCGTGAAGGAATACCCCGGAGTAACAAAAGTAAAATCTGAGCAGAACACCCTTCATTTTTCAACAGCAAATCCAGAACAATCGTTATATCATCTTTTCAAGTACACGACAGACAATCATATCGAAGTTGAACAGATTGGAATTAAAGATGTGAGCCTTGAAGATGTTTTTATCTCATATACAGGGAAAGAGTGGAGGGATTAAATCGATGAAGCAGTTTCGGAAGCTTTTTGAAGCTAATTTTAAATCCACTTTTCGCGAAAAAGCAGTATGGGGCTGGTCCATTGCCTTTCCCGTCTTATTGATGGTTATTTTTCTAACCGTTTTTGCTGGGGTAAATGGCGACGACACTTCCTTTGAGGCTAATATTGTAACAGTTATGGAGGAACCGAATGAACTTGCCACAAGCCTAGAAACAACTTTAAAGTATATCCCGATGCTGACATGGAAAGAGGATTCACCAGTTAGCCGGAAACAAGCAGAAACATGGCTAAAGAATAAAAAGATCGATGCTGCCATTTTGCTTCCTACAAGTCCTGATGCAAAATCAGTAGAGCTATTACTGAACAAAGAGAAGGAAAATTCCACACTAAGTCAAATAATGGGCGGGATTGTAAACAGTATTCTGCAAGAAACGAATTATCAAATGGCCGGGGTGACACCACAGCTCTCCATGAAAACAGAATATGTTTCATCAGGCAGTGATCAGCTAAAATATACTGATTTCCTTGTTACCGGTATGATTGCTCTATCTATCGCACAAGCAGGGCTTTTCGGGATGGTTAGTCTAATCGAAATGCGACGTAATGGGCTATTAAAGCGATTAATGCTGACACCCATCACCATGAAAACTTTCGGCTTAAGCATTTCACTAGTGCGCCTTATTCTCTCCATTGTTCAAATTGTGCTACTTACTTTAATCGGCGTTCTCTTTTTCAAAGCTTCGTTACATGTAAACATCCTTTCTTTTATTATTATTTTTATCATCGGAACGATTACTTTTTCTGCTTTCGGATTTATGATAACAGCATTTACAAAATCGATGGATGGCTATATGGGACTTGCAAATATTTTCAGCTTTCTTATGATGTTTTTAAGCGGTATTTTCTTCGAACTATCCATACTGCCAAGCTATATTAAGCCGATATCTATCATCTCTCCACTCACTTACTTTGCAAATGGCATTCGTGATAGCATGATTTACGGTCTCAGCATCATGCACACTCAATTTTGGCTGAATATTGGCATACTCGCATTATGGGCGGTTGTAACATTTGCGGTTGGGGCAAGGTTTTTTAAATGGGAAGCTTAATCTTATTAACAAAAGGGGCAAGTACATGACTAGAAAAAAAGCATTATTATTTATTTTTGAGGGATATTGTGAATTTGAAATCGCTGTAGCCATCTCCATGTTAAGAAACTCTCATGACGTGGACACCTTTGGACTTGAGAAGAAGGCGATTAAATCAGAAGCTGGATTGACAACCTTACCAGACTTTACAATAGATGAACTAGTGATTGAAAAGTATGATGTTCTCATCATACCTGGTGGGGATTTAAGACCGATTGTCGAGTTTGAATCTAACCGTTTATATGATATTACAAAAGAATTTGTAGAGGCCGGAAAAGTAACCGCAGCAATTTGCAGTGGTGTCTACGTATTGGCTAAAGCTGGAGTTTTAACAGAAGTTCCTTATACGGTTACATTAGCAAAAGAACAAAGAAATTTTCTTGGCTGCTTTCAGGAGGATCATTATTGTTATCAATCAACGGTTAGGAACAAAAATATCCTAACCGCTCAAGGGCATGCATTTGTTTCTTTTGGGATTGAACTATGTAAAATGGTTAAGGATGTTAGTCATGAAGCAGTCGAATTTTATAGGGGGATGGGAAATAAAATGATGGAGGAAGGGCTTAGTATAGAACTGTCTAAGAAATAAATGATTCAGTCTTATATAATGAAAAATTGAAAAAGGAAAATGTAATCCTTTTATTATTTTAAAAAACTTAATCAAGAAACTAAAAGAACTAAGATGCTATCAAGCTGCTTAGTTCTTTATCCCTTTTCACATTGGGATCCCCGATCTTTTCATTATGGCCGTCTTCTGCACAAGTGCAAGAAGCAATAGCAAACATATAACCAATAGCACATCGAACCATTCATAATATGAATGCATATGAGGGTTTATCGTAACATCAACTATTTTTGAGCTAGATGATCCACCATCAGCACCAAGATAAAACCAAGTAAAATCCCAAAACCAATGTATACCTGCAACAAACCATATGGACCTTGTTAAAACGTAACAAATCGCAAAAAATAGTCCCATTAAGAAAAGAAAACTGATCCTTGAAAGTTCAAAGTTACCGTCAATCATATGCGCTAAGGTAAATAATAATGAAGAAATAATAACGGTAAGCTTTGACCTATAGGATGGCAGCATATTTATTACATAACCTCGAAAAACGATTTCCTCTGCAAAACCAACATAAGCTGTGGAAACTAATAATATCATTGTCGATATAATTAAGGAGCCCCAATCTTGGGATATAAACCGTATTTCATAAGCACCTGTACTATACATTAATAAAAATCGAATTACTTGAAAGATAATACCGATTAGACACCCAGACATTAAATAACCGAACCAACCTCTATTAAAGGGTAATCCTATTTTTGAAAATCCACCGATCTTCAACCATTTGGAAATAAAATGCATGGATAAGATTGAAATACATGCAGATATTCCCCAAACAAGCTCGTTCCCTTGCATTACCGTAAATACAATCATTCCCCAAAGAAGCAATAAGCAGACAAATTTATATAACATCACATCCCCCCATTCTTATATTGTTTTTAATGGTCATTATTTATTGCAAAGTCTTCTTTTAAAAAAGGTATTTCCCACCATACACTAATTAATGATCACTATCCTATTCACCACCAATCTACGTATTCCTCTTTTAAAGACAGATATAGACCAAAGCGCGAAACGATATTAATACAATGTACGGTAGTAATAATGATGTAGAATACCCTAATGTATTAAATATATTTTTAGACTATCCATCTTTGACAATTTTGAAGTACAGGCAAGTTTATAGCAGCCAATAGTGCAATATGTGAGGACTACATTTCTAAAAAAAGAAGTATATAGAGGCTCCTACTTCTGTTACAATCATAGTGATTGAATTTTCGCTCATAAGTTGGTGATTTTTTTGAATATATTTTTGGATACTAAAACCATTATTCTCTTACTTGGTATAGGCTATTTATTTACTATAATCCTTATTTTTGTATATGGACTTAATCATACAAAGGGTGCAACGACAAAAACCTTTTTTATCGCAAAAAGCTTTCAGACAATCGTATTGTTTTGTATGGTTTATCGCGGAGAAATTCCCGACTTTCTATCCATCTTTTTGGCTAACTCCCTGCTATTTATAGGAATGTCTTTAGAAGTAATAGCATTATTAAGTCTTCAAAATGGTCTCCGTAATAAGACCAAGATGTTCTATTTTTTTATGAATCTATTTGGTATTATTGGTTTTCTACTCATTTTTCTCTTTTATAACAAAGAATACGTACGAATTGCCTATTGCTCCTTTATAACTATGGCAATATTATTCCCGGTTTATCGGATGGTTATTGGGAAAGTCCCTACCTTACTTATGAGGACGATTGGTAGTCTTTATCTCCTTTTTATCGCAGGTAATTTGGTTAGAGGGCTGACCGCTCTTTTATCATCTTCTATCTCGACAAGCTTTTATACGCCTGGAAGCTACCAGTTGATTTCCTTACTATCTATTTATCTTTTAATCAATTTGGGGAATATAGGATTTTTCCTGTTAATAAAGGAAAAATCAGACTCCGAGTTAGTTCGTTTAGCCAGTTATGATGATTTAACAGGTACGTTGAACCGTAGAACCTTTACAGAAAATGCGAAACAGTATCTCATAAATTATGCTAAGAAAGGACAACCTCTCTCCTATTTTCTTTTTGATGTAGACAGTTTTAAAACAATTAATGATACTTATGGCCATCAAGTTGGAGATCAAGTACTTCAGGATCTTACTACTAGAATTAAGCAATATTTAAGTAAAGACGATTTGTTTGTACGCTATGGGGGCGATGAGTTTGGAATCCTTATGCCTGGAAAGGATGAGGGCAAATCGAACGAGATTGCCCAGCAAATTACTCAAACGTTTAATGAAGTAATCAGTCCAAATCTTCCGGTGACATATACCATTAGTATAGGCGTCCTCACCGTTATTCCAAATCAATATACACAACTGGAAAATCTTTATACTACTTGTGACAAGGCCCTTTATAAAGCTAAAAACAACGGGCGAAATGGAATATTTCGAAGCCAGATAGAAGAACAACATGCGGTTTCATAATGGAAAACTGGAAATTAAAAGCAGCTAGGTTTAAAAAGCCGTAAACTAATCGAAAGTGGTTGAATCATATCCATTTTCGATTAGTTTACGGCTTTTGATTAATATTCCTAATTTTAGATTACGATTGGATTACCCAACGCTAACCGTATTTTCAACTTTTTATTTGCACTAATCTATCCATGGTTTGAAGAAGGATATTTGAGAGGTTTAATATTGAATGCTGGTAGTACGTTGCCATTTTGGGTAAACAACAACATATACTCCACATTATTTTTCGTTTTAAGCCATCCATTGTTGTGAGGAGTCTTTTCTAGTTCATATCAAATGTACATATCCCTATTTTTAATGGGAATCATCTGGTCCATAATTCGGTACAAAACCAGCAGTTTTAAATGAGCAGTTTATTCTCACATATTGGTCGATGCCGGTATTTTATCGGTGTTTGGTTTTTATCATTTATGACTGTGTTAATTAATATTGTTGATTATTGAATTACAAATAAAAAGGACTTCGCTAATGAATTGCACTTTTGTTTTTGTATTCTCACTGATGCATCCATTCGTTCAATCCATCAACATATCTTCATAAACCTTTTTCATTCTTTTCTTCGTAATGTTCCAATGAGATGTCTCCCACAGGACTTCTTTATTTCTAATCAGCAACAATTGAGGAGATGCATGTTTCACATTCATGTCTGTTTCAATTTGGTTGGAAGTTTGGCGTTCTTCGATTACTTTTACAACATACATGTCCATTTCTTTGCTTTTTCTAATTTTCATATAACCTTCCACTTGTCTGTATGCTCTTGCACTAATCATACATGCTGTACTATGTTTTAGTAACCAAAAAGGCTGATTATCAGACCGATCTAAGATACCTTTCCACTCCTCAACAGAGTTTAATTCAATCATCAGTTTGCCCCTCTTCCACTTAAAAAATGTCCTAACAACAAGCCAGATGCCACACCTACAGGAAACCAAATAGCCAATCGGTCTAAAGAAACACCAAACGCAGCCCCTATCCCGGCTCCTAAGGCAATACCCCATCCTCTATACTTGGATTTTTTTTCGTCATATTCCCCCTTTTGTTTTTTCGTTAAAAATTCCCTGAATACTATTAAGTTACATCACTTTACTGCTTTGTTAGCTGAACAAAAAAAGTCTTAATATTGATACGTTCTTATGAGTGATAAGTTTCTTTAATAGAAAACAATCACCATTCACTATCATATTATTTATTTAGCGTTATCACTTCTTTTACCAGCATAGAACAGTAAATAACGTTCCGTATTACTTGACCAGTATTTATAATCGTGTCCCCCTAGATTAGTTACATATTGGACATCGATTTGTCTTTCTTTTAGTTTCATATACAAAGCTTTATTACCCTCAACAAGCCAATCATGATCCATTGTCCCATGGTCTAAGTATACTGAGATGTCTTCTTTTTCCAGGCTTTCAGATAGATACAGCGGGTCAATTTGCTCTCTACTATTCCCGTTGCTAAATAACCAATTGATGCCTGAACCAGCTTTTTCATCGGTCCTTATTGCCGCACTATGACCTCCGACCTTACTAAAGTGATCATTATGAACGAAAGCTAAGTGTAAAGCAGCAAATCCACCCATTGATATACCCCCTATAAATCTTCCACTTTTGTCTTGAATCGTACAATATTCTGAATCAATATAAGGAATTAATTCTTTAATAATATAATCCTTGTATAGCCCTTCATCATGATCATCAATCTTTTTAGTAATGGTGGATGTATTTATTCCATAGCTATTATCAATCATTGGACTAACAATAATCAGAGGGTTGATTTTCTGCTCTTTTATTAGACGATCCGCTGTTTGATCAATCTTAGCAGCATTTATTCCTAAAAATCCGTTAAACCAGCTCTGCTCGTTACTATCTTTTCCATGTAATAGGTAAAGAACAGGGTATTTGTGATCCTTGTTATACTTTGGAGGCAAATAGATATTGACCTTTTGTACTTTTCTCAAAAAATCACTATCTATTTTTGATTCAATTATTTGAGGATGATAGAACTCACGTACGATCGATTCTAATGAAAAACCATTCATTACCAATACAATGAAGAAGAGAAAAAGTAAAGGAGGAACAATACGATATAAATATTTTTTAATCATATTTTCCTCCTATGGCCGAGACTTATCGGCATATACTATTAAGTTTCATTCGTGAAGCATAGTTACTTCTAGCATAGCGGATATTAATACAACACAGTTAAAAAATTGAATTAACTAACAAACACTTGTGTTACTCTTCCTTCTCCTACTCGTTCACTGAATTGTCCACTTGTGTATTCATTAATTACGTTTCTCCAAAATAATTGTGCAGGTTTATTTTTTTCGATTTGGAAAACTTCCCATTTCCCTCTATGTAAACGAAATATTTCTTTAGCGACTACTTTACCTAAACCCTCTCTTCGATACTTTTTCATAATAAAAAATTCAGAAATTAAAAAGTATGATTTAGTGTCTGTTTTAATCCATTTTGCGAGGACAAACCCGGCGTTATGTCCGTTCAACCTAACTAAATATGGGAAATGATCATCCTTTGTCCAATAGTCGCTCAAAGGATATTCACTAAATCTCCCATTTTCTTCAACATGTGCCTCAATATACTCAGAAAAATCATAAATATAGTATTGCAATAAGTTCTTAAGTGTTTCTTCGTGATCCAAACCCGCTTTAATAATCTCGTAGTCCATTTTTTTAACACCTTTCTTATTTCTTTCATATGTATATTCAATATGTCCTTTTAAAACCCTGCAAAAGTTAAAATTACGCAAGCTTTATTTTTTTCAATTAAAAATATAAATAAATTTATTACTTAAACAAAATACGACACATTCCACAAATAAAGTTTTGTAATATAATAGTAATAGTTTTAATAGTAATGTAAAATGATCAAAAGTCTTTTGAAAAAATCCATTATTTTAACATAATATCTGGGTTACCAATAAGCGGAGGGAATGTTAATGAGTGCGTTAAGAGAACCAGTTGTAGAACTTAATAAAGGACGGGGAAGGCGATCCAAACCGCGATCAAACCGTTTATTTATTGGAATTGGAATAACCATTGTGGTTATTGCACTAATATTTGCGGGGCTTAGCTATTATCAGGCAACCCGGTTCAATTCACAGATTACGATTAATGATGTAAAAGTCGGTGGATTGACTGCTGATAAGGCATTAAATAAATTAAAGACAACTACGTTAACAAACAGAGTCTATGTAGGAGAAGAACTCATCTTAGATGAAAAAAAGACAGAAATGGCATTTTCAAATCAAGATACACCTGAGATTAAGAAACTATTGAAAAGCCAGTGGACCTTTTTTCCATCCTCAGAGAAAAAAGGTTATTGGTTGATGCCGAAAAAGACGGATGAGTTTCGTAGCGAAACGATGACAAAGCAACTAGAAGAAAAGCTCCTATCCATGAATGAGAGCTTAGAAGCTCCCAAAGATGCAGTGGTGAAATTGGAAGGAGGAAAAATTGTCATCTCCAATAGTAGTGAGGGAGAACAGTATGATATCGCCGCTATATTAGAAGATTATAAGAATCAGAAATATACGAGTGATATCCATCTGAAAACTGCATTCATACAGCCAATCGCAGAGGATAATCCGATTATAAAAGAAGAAGAGAATAAGTATAAGGATTTCCTGCAAAGAACAGTGGATTTTAAAGTGCAGGACAAAGTATATACGTTAAAAGCTAGTGAATTAATTAAAGATGCTACGATTTCAAAAGATAATGATGTGAGCATCACCGCAAGTGACATTCAGAAAAAAATAGATGAAATAAATGGCTCTCAATCAACATTAAATAAAAATTTCAAATTTAAGACCCATTCAGGAAAGGTCATTTCGGTAAAAGGGCAAGGCTATGGCTGGGCATTAGATGCTGAGAAAGAAGCAGCACTTGTTCAGGAAGCTTTTGAAAACGGCGAAACATCCATTTCGGCATCTAATATTTACGGTCATGGGTGGACGAATGAAGGGATTGGCTATGAAACTACAGCAAATAATGGAATTGGCGACACGTATGCTGAAGTATCCATTGCCGAACAGCGTATATGGATATATAGAAATGGAAAATTAGCTGTTACAACGCATGTCGTGACCGGAAAACATAGCACCGGTGAAGATACGTCTCCTGGAGTTTGGTATATCCTTTTTAAACGAACACCATACACGCTTAAAGGCAGTGCAGTAGGTAAAGCTGATTATGCCATTGAGGTAAAATATTGGGCTCCGTTTACAAACAGCGGGCAAGGATTCCACGATGCCAGCTGGCGATCAAACTGGGCAGGTAATGCCTATCTATCAAATGGTTCAGGCGGCTGCGTCAACACACCACCTAGTATTATGAAAACCGTGTATGATAACCTTAATACTTACGACCCAGTTGTGGTTTATTAAGAAGGACGGATCTTGAGCTTCCTACTAAGGAAGATCAAGCCCCGTCCCTTTTCTTTTCAAAAACCTCATTTACTTATTGTACGGTTCACCGTAACACTCAAAGGCGAAGTCTTCCCGTTTTACAGGAGGACCTCGCCATAAGTATTCAGGAATTAGATACGATAAGAAGAATGGCTATTTGCTAACGCTTCACTCGTTGTAAATTCATTGAGTGATGCTCTAATAAGATCAGTCAGCCCCTATTTCTGCATGCTCAAGAGTTCAGTTCAGATTCATATTTTTCAAGCTTTTCAAAAACACCATCAACCCATACTTGGTCATCCCATAGTTTTGGACCATGAAGTTTTCTATCAGCGGGATGACCTGTTACTATTGTATCTACACCATCTTTGTTTCCAAAGTACAAATCAACCATTTTTAATGCCTTGTTTTCAGCTTGAACTAACATCTTGAAGTTCATTCCAGACCCTCGGTTCGAAAAAGGTAAACTTACGTAGTAGAGATTTCCATCAAACCTCTTGAATTCTACTTCCTTGAATTCATTTTCTAAACCGAAAATTACACCGATTCCTCCCTTTAATTCCTGTCTTTGTTCTAACTCTAACATTTTATTAGTAAATTTAAGAAGATTCTCGTTAGATATATAATTTTTAAATGATACTGCTTTTTGTTCTGCAATAGCTCCGGTATATAAATTCACAAAAGCTGTTCCAAATGCTTCAACGGTTTCTTGATCATCATCACTAACCTGATTTCCTTTAATTGTAAATTGTTGATTTGCTAGGTCTCTTAATATATCTGCTGCTGATTTCTCTGGTAGTTCAAAATAAACTTCTTCACCTGATGATATATTCTTTGAGCTAGTAATTTGTTCTAAATCATCTATCACCTTAATTTTAGGATTGGCTATCAATCCAATCCCAACTGCTATCATAATGGTAATTGAGAAAGCAAGTACCCAAAACCTTGGTTTTCTATAATTTAAAACGTTTTTAATCCTCCCTTTTACATTTCCCTCACCAAAAGCAAGCGGACTTCCATTCAATATCCGTCTATCAGTAGCAAGTGATAATAATGATGATGCGTAAGATTTTTTTATATAAGTATCATAATTCAGATTTTTCAGCACACGCTCATCACAGGAAAATTCCATATCCCTACTCATTAACATGAATGCTACCCATACAAGAGGATTAAACCAGTGAACGGACAATACCAAGAAGGCTACTAGCTTAATGATATGATCATATCGTTTAATGTGAGTCTGTTCGTGTAGCAGGATGTAGCTGCGCTCCTCAGCATGAAGTCCAACGGGCAAATAAATCTTTGGACGTATCAAGCCAAGCACAAACGGTGTTTTCAAATTCTCAGCTTCGTAGATATTCTGCTCTATTAATTGTGCGTTTTTAAGCTGTTTCTTCAAGAGTAATACAGATACAAGACTATAAATAAGCAATGCTATCATACATAAAACCCAAATATATGAACCGATCTGTAAGTAATTCTGCAAATGATTCACGCTATTCCCAGCAGTCTGTGCCGGAAGTGGCCCGCCTACAAATGAATCGACCACTTCTATCCCGCTATTAATCTGTGGACTTTGCTGATGTATACTATCTTGAGGGATTGGATTCCTCTCCCTATTCCTTGGCAACAGACTAAATACACTTTCAAATGTGAATGGAACAACAAGTCGGAAAGCTACCACGCCCCATAAGGCATAAGAGATGACCTTCGGGGCTTTTTTAAGTAATAGTCTGATTAATATCACAACAAGAATGACATAGCTTGCTGTAAGGCTCATATCTAAAACAGACAGAAATAGTTCGCTCATGATTACAGCTCCTTGTGCTCATCAATCAGCTTTTTCAGCTCCTCCGCTTGGCGGTTACTTAATTTTTTTCCTCCCATAAACGCTGTTAAAAATTTGGGCAATGACCCTCCATAGGTATCTTCAACGAAACGTACGCTTTGATTTGCGTAATATTCATCCTTTGTAATCAAAGATGACACTACTGAATTTTCATTTTGAAAAAACCCTTTTTCACACAATTTTTTCAGCACGGTATAGGTTGTAGACTTTTTCCAATTCATTTCTTTTCCACATAGTTTCACAAGATCACCAGAACCAATTGGTTCGTTTTTCCAGATTAATTCCGTGAACTTTATTTCGCTTTCTGTAAGTTTGTATCTTTTCATTTTATCACTCCTTGGTCTATAAAATATCGACCTTATATTCCTAGTCTATATCTTATAGACCAAATGTCAATAGTAGATTGTTAAATTATTGAGCAGAGGTCACCTTTTTTAAATTCCATTGATATCTGTGATTGTTGTAATAATTCATGTACTCCTTAATTTCCCGTTTTAGCTCTTCTAGTATTAGAAGTTCAATAAAGAACAGTACTGATAAAAATGCTATTCCCCTTTTAAAGTATTTCTGGCATTCAGAAACCTTTATCTTTTCTGGGTGAGCGAAATTAAATGTTAACTGGCAAATGGCCAAGCTTATAATGATTTAGGGTTTTAACTGACACTGCTTATGGGTAAAATAAGCATAATCTCTCTTGCAAGCCTTCTAAGACTTCTTCTGGCACTTCCCTGACCTTGATATCCCCACCTAGGAAAAGTAACCAATTTGTTATTTCGGTCAATTCTTCGGGATTATTAACATTGATAAAAGTCTTTAGAATGGCTGTGGTTTGGTAAGGATTTGTATAGGAAATTGAAACTTTTAAAGGATGGTATTTTTTAAACTGGGCAATCGCCTTTGGACCAAGTTCAAGAATAAGGTTAATTAATTCTTCCTGTTTACTTAGTTTTTCTAAAATCTTTTTCCTGCTTAATCTTTTTTTCGTAGGGAATGGTTTGACATTGGTGAGATTGTCGACAGGGAAAATCCGCCTCTGTTCATCCTTTAAATCAAAACCTTCAATCAGCCAAACGCCTTTTTCATGATAAAGGTGCAAGAGATAAATTGGATAAGACAGTATTATTTTCTCTACTTTGATGGTAATCAATAAATAGCTATCCAAAAGAAGGATTTGGATGAGTTTTTCTAACATGGGATGGGGTAGGTCTGACAGATCAAGTAGGTCTGGATTATTGGGGTTGGTCCCTTCAAAGAGCAAGATTTGATTTAAAAGAACAAGGTCATCTTGCTGGTTTTCTGAGATGAGGCCTAGTAATTTTTCAGCTAAAGACTGACGACTCTTAAGATAAGGAAGTTGTTGATTTCTCGTGGCCATAAAGGCAATAAAAAGAGCTTTAATCTCATTATCGGTAAAGCGAACAGTAGGCAGGACAGAGTTGTTCATGACAAAATAGCCCCCATCCCTTCCAACTTCAGCGACAAGTGGCATCCCCATGGCTTCAATTTCTCTTATATCTCTAATAGCTGTCGAACGAGAGATGTTAAATTCTCGCATGATTTCAGAGATTGTAAAGTGGGAGCGATTATTGATATACCTCATAATGGTATTAATCCGTTCAACTTTTTTCATCGGGGCTCCTAAACAGTATCATTTTTTGACATGATTTAAGGCTATCATATACTTATCAAGTGCAGACGACAAGCCATTTGATAAATTTAAAAAAGAGGAAGGTTTTGAATATGGCAGATTATACTCTAGAAGAAAAAGACAGCTTTACCGTGTTAGGTATTGGAACTGAGCTTGAGAGCGATTACACAGACTTTGCTGGCATCACCAAGGAAAAGGCAGACTTCTGGTTGGCCATCAAACAAGATGGAAGGCTTGATACTTTACAAGCCATAGCTACAAATGATTACATTTTTGCCGTAAACGAAGCGGTGAATAACAAGATGATGTATTATGCTGGCGTTATGACAGATGAATCGATACAAGAAGAATCCAGAGTTATCCAGTTTCCTAAAGGGGAATACCTAGTTGTGAAAGGGGAAGCAACGACGGCTGATGAGATGAGTAATAAGCTTACTGGCATTGCCTTTGGTCAAGTGTTACCAGAAGCCAAGAATTTCGCCTATGTTGGTGGGCCAAATACAACGGTTGAGATGGGGCAGCGAAACGGGTTAGTATTTGGTGAAATGTGGATTCCTGTTGTTAGGAAATAAAGAGATAAAAGGAGAGATGGAATTGTCCTATATCGTTGATTTTAAAAATGTGTCTACGGTTGGTTTAGAGTCTTCACCAGTAGTAGAAGCGCTTGCTGGTTTACGTGCTAATGAGGCCCGTTACTTTATGAACAAATACAAGCATGAATTTACGGTTGTACCAGCTAGCGAAAGCCAAGAGACCCTTGATTATGTGAACCGAATTTTGAAAGAAGAACGTGATATTGAGTTTGCAGCCAAACCTTTAGAAACGTCTCGTTTTCAAGTGGAAAATATCAAAATGGCCTATGTCTTTTACGAGGATGGCCTTTCAGTAAACGTCATGTATACGGTTGATGACCCTAAGAAGCGGGCTGTTGGTTTTAAGCTTTCTGATGGGATGGAAGTACCAAAGGAGTTAGAAGAGAAGTTTAAGTTTGCTAGGCAAAAGTCTAAACTAGCTGGAACCATTCGAGGCTCGTATTTTGTAATTAAAGGAGAATATTAAAGTAAGTAAAAGCGCAAGTAGAGGAATTCAATCATTCTTTTTCTTCATTTGGATAAGAAAATCCTTATTGACCAAAAAATTTAGATTCATCACAAGGGCAAAAACAGCCATTCATGCAACAAATGTTTATCTAGGCATTCAAAGATCAAAAGCGTATTTTTATTAGACGTTCCTTTTTCGAAGTATTCAATAAAAATAGAACAGTCATATTGAAATTTCAAAACCCAATTTTAAGCCTCTTATTTAAGAGTCTCCAAAAATTGGGTTTTATTTGGAATTAGATCTGGTAAGTTCTAATCCCACTGGCTAATTCCGAATTTATATTGTCTATATTAAAGATTGCGACGCACATCACTTATTTCATTTTTTAAGAACAATCGCCTCTTTAAACATCTTGTTTTGTAAATACGATAATTTTTTCGCCATCACTTCAGGAGAATCTTTGAAATCCTGCTGAATCCAATATATAAAAAAGCCGAGACTTCCATATGTTAGGAAATAATTTAATGCAGGAATTTCAATTTCTGTTGTCTCACCCAGTCTTAGTTCGGTACTAGATACTTGTACTAGACTTTCACAAAATTGATTTTGCGAGCCCGGAACTACTTCTCCTTTTATAATGAGTGAAAAAACAAATTGATTTTGATACATAAATTCAAAAAGAGGCAGATGTCGTTGTTCATTCTCTGACGAAAAGCGCTCTAAATTTTGATAGCTTTTACGAAAATAAGTAATTAATTCATTTAAATAATCATCGAATATCGCAGCTAATAAAGTGTGTAAATCCTTATAATGCGAATAAAAGGTAACTCGGTTACATTGAGCATATTGCGCTACCTCCGTAACGGAGAGCTCATTTAACTCCTTTTCCTTTAATAATTCCAATAACGCATGCTTTAATTTTTTTTGCGTCCTCACTGATCGGCGGTCTTCGTTATTTGTCATAGGTTATGGTGATCCCCCTATAATATTTAAAAAAATAGACGTATTTATTATGACATTAAACATTTTATTGGACAACTCTCGTATTTTCTGTTAATTTACATATGTAGTTTATTTTTATTATACTACCATAGTATTTACAGGAGGAATAAAACATGGCTCGTTTAGACGGAAAAATTGCGATTATCACTGGTGCTGCTCAAGGTATGGGGGCTTCACATGCACGAAAATTCGTCGAAGAAGGCGCAAAAGTCGTTTTAACAGATTTAAATGAAGAAAAAGGAAAAGCCCTTGCAGCAGAACTTGGCGAAAACGCTTTGTTCGTCAAACACAATGTTACAAGTGCTGATGATTGGGCAACGGTCGTATCCGAAACAGAAAAAGCCTTTGGCTCGGTAAATGTTTTAGTTAATAATGCTGGGATTACTATGGCAAAATCAATATTAGAACTAACGGAAGAAGAATATCGCCGTATTGTAGACATTAACCAAGTTTCCGTATTTTTAGGTATGAAGGCTGTAATTCCAGTTATTCAAAAAGCCGGAGGCGGTTCAATCGTCAATATTTCATCTTTAAATGGAATTGTTGCTGGTGCAATCGGTTATACAGATACAAAATTCGCCGTACGTGGTATGACAAAAGCAGCTGCAATTGAATGTGCTCATTACGGAATTCGTGTAAACTCTGTTCACCCAGGTGTGATTGCAACCCCAATGGTTGTTCAAGAAGATACAAAAGCAGCAGTAGAAGAATTCTCTAAACATATTCCTTTAAAACGTGTTGCACAACCAGAAGAAGTTTCAAACTTAGTAGTTTACCTAGCCTCCGATGAGTCAAGCTATTCAACAGGAGCTGAATTCATCGTCGATGGCGGCTTAGCAGCCATGTAATTCAGGTATACCTTAAAGATCTCTTACTCTCATATACGAGGAGAAAATAAATGAAAAAACTACAGGATAAAGTTGCAATTATTACAGGAGCTGCTCGTGGAATCGGCGCTGGTATTGCTACAGCTATGGTAAAAGAGGGAGCAAAGGTTGTAATCGTTGATTTAAATGAAGAATCAGGTAAACAAACTGAAGCGGAACTTAAAAAATATTCACCTGAATCATTTTATTTAAACTTTAATTTAATGCAACATCAAGAATTGCATAAAATAGTAGAAATGACAGTAGAGAAATTTGGTAGATTAGATATTTTAGTTAACAATGCTCATGCTTCTAAACAAATAATGTTTGAAGAAACAGAACAAGAACATTTCGATTTTTCATTTGGTACAGGATTTTATCCCACTTTCTATTTAATGAAAGCAGCAATGCCTTATTTAAAAGAAACGAAAGGTAATATCATTAATTTTGCTTCTGGTGCGGGACTACTTGGCCAACCAACACAAACATCTTATGTTGCAGCTAAGGAAGCAATCCGTGGTATTACAAGAGTAGCTGCAAATGAATACGCTCAATTTGGTATTACAATTAATATCATTTCACCAATTGCAAATTCTGAAGGTGTTCAACAATGGGCGAAAGACTTCCCTGAAATGTATGATGGTGTGTTACAAACTATACCTTTAGGACGATTTGGTGACCCTGAAAATGATATCGGAAAAGTAGCCGTATTCCTAGCTTCAGAAGATAGCAAATATATTACTGGTCAAACCATTATGGTTGATGGCGGTTCTATTATGCTTCGATAAACATCACATATATAAGGATGTATATTTTAATTACCTGTAGCTTTAAAGAAAAGCCTATTCAAGATGCTATTGTTCTTGAGTAGGCTTGTTTGCTTTTTGGAAAAAACCTCATTTACTTATGATACGATTCGCCGTGACTAATGAGAATGATATTTTCTGTTCTTCCATTCTAAAACCCCAAAACTCACTATTTGAAGTATTTTTCATTAAAACCATCTATATTTATTCAACAATTTACATTTTTCGACAAATTTAAACCAAATAGGACTTTCTTATTATTTAATACTATTTTTTCTGTGTTAATATTTTTATTAGATTAGGTCTTTAATCTTATATAATTAGGGGGAGATATTTTGACCAAGGAAACAGACAAAACAAGAATTAGTTGGTTTAAGGGCGTTCTGTCTAATCAAAACCAACTGGATAAAAATAGTCCAGTACAGGAAGGAGCAGTAACGGAGATAGCGGCAGAAGAGTCTGACCAGCCTGTTATAAATAGCAATATCCAGTTATTCTCAAAAGATAACCAGGATAAAATAGCATCGGATGTTATTGCTTCTATCGAAAACATGCTTAAGGATCGTCAATTATTGTCATATAAGAATATTGGGCTTGAAGATCAATTATATTCAGCAAATGAAACAATTAATCGTTTTAAGCATGATCTAATTAAGAAAGACCAACTTTTACAAGAAAAAAATAAAGAAATCCGTGACTTAGAAAACAGCCTGACGAGCAAACAAATGTTGTACGATCAGCTCCTTGAAGATTATAAGGAATATCAAGCGAAATCTAACATGGAATATGAAGAGATCTCAAATCAACTTGAAAAAGAAACTGCTAAATACAATAAGCTTTATGAAGAATCTACTAATGTTCAATATCAAAATATGTTAACAATCCAAAAACTTGAAGATAAAATTAGAAACCTAGAAATAGAAAATAATAAATATGTTGAACAATATCAAAAAATTGTAAATGATAAGAAAGAATTAATGCAAACCATCAATGATTTTACTGAGAGAATGTCCTTTACTTTTTCAACAAAGACAAATGCTTCGAATCCAATAGAATCAGAATAAACCCACTGGTGGTTTGTTTAATGTCTAGGGAGGGAGGGCACAATGTCAGTATACCAAGGAAAAGTCATTGAACTATTAGCTATTGAAAAGGAAAATGAAAAAGTATTTTTACGCATAAAATTATCCTTTGAAACAGAAGTTGAACTGTTTTGGGAAATTGACAGAGATACTGCTGAAAATTTAATAACAATTTCTAACCTTACTGGGAATCATAAATACAGATTATCTTTACATACAACATTGGACCCCCATAAAGGGCAATTTATAAGTAGCATTACAAAAACATACCGTGATAAAAGTGAACGGATTGGTTTTGTCTGTTCTGTGGGTTACAAAAACAATTTGGATTCTATTAAAAATACCCAAAGTATGAACGACTTAATAAAACTACCATTTCTATCTATAGAACAATCTGCAATTGATGGAGAAAAAATTGAACAAAAAAATGAAGTAGTGATTCCAAAAGCATATACGTTTCCGTTTAAATGGGTATATGCTACTTTGATTGGTGCTATATTGGTCCTGCTTTTTGGATTTTTTAATAACATTTATTTACATAAGAATACAATGAATGATACAACAATAGCCAAAGCTCAGGTTAAAACTGCAGAAGTCCAATTAGATACTATAGAATCCGTTGTGGCACCTGTTTCCGAATTACCTGAATTAGTAAAAGACGATACTGTTCAGCTTGGTCTTCCCTATTTAGAAATCGAAGACTCCGTAGCTTTCAGCCTTCCGGCAGGCAACGTAGCCCTTACATTCGATGATGGACCATCTAAATACACGGAAGAGATTGTTGATATTTTAAAGCACTATAAGGTTGGTGGTACTTTTTTCTTTATAGGAATGAATGTAAAAAAACATCCTGACGCTGTTCGATATGTTCAATCCAATGGATACTCGATTGGCAGCCATTCTATGAATCATCCAAAAATGTCAGAACTACCCTATGAAAAACAAGTAGATGAACTTATACAGTCTACTAAAGCAATCGAGGAGATTACGAATGAAAGAGTAATCCTTTTTAGACCACCTTATGGAGCATTTAATAAACAGACAAAAGAGGTCCTATATGATTACCAGGAGAAAATGATACTTTGGAATATAGATCCAAAAGATTGGATGACTCGTGATGCAGAAAAAATATTTAATTATATTAATAAAAGTGATGGTTCCGGTGCAATAATAATTTTACACGAGTCTCAAGCTGTCATTGATGCCTTACCGAGAATAATTGAGTATTTACAAGAAGAAAATCTAAATATTGTTAGTATACAGTAAAATATAGAGTGCATAAAAAACTCTTTTATTGATGTCAATACTTTAATTAATAAACATCAAATACATTTATACTAATTATTATCGTAGAAAATAGATCCTATTAGTCAATGAATTACATTGCTCTAAAGGGATCTATTTTTTAGGTTCCTATATTCACATATAAAACCTCATTTACTTATGATACGGTTCACCCTGAAAAATCATAACAAGATTTTATTTTGAAGGGCACTGCAGGATTCGTACTCCTATTTCTTAATATAACTATTACCTTTTGACCATATTGTATTATTCTTTGATGGAAAGCGAATCGTAACCGTAGTTCCTTTACCTTTCGAACTTTGGACATCAATGGTGCCTTTATATTTTTCTGCAATGTTATAGCAAATCATCATACCTAATCCCGTCCCTTTACTTTTTAAAGAGTAAAAAGGAGTACCTAAAGACCCAACTTCTGCTTCCGACATTCCATGTCCATAGTCGATTACTTTAATCTCAACAAAATCGTTCTTCATATCAGCTGTTATCTTAACCGAATCACCAATTTCGGATGCCTCCATTGCGTTTTTAATAATATTTATTAATAATTGTTTAAATTCTATGGTGTTAGCGGCGATAAAACATTCTTCTGTCACATTTAAATCAATATTATTATCATGCAAAAGTCCATATGAATGAAGTAAATCAGTTACACTCTGAAGAACATTCTTTACATTCACTGTTTCCATTTCTTGATCTTTATTTGGTTTTGCAACAGACAACAATTGAGAAATCACGTACTCAGCTGAATTCAATTCACCAATCATCAAAGAATAATGTCTCTTTATGTCATCACTAACGGAAGTATCTTTTTCGTATAGCTCTAAAAATCCTTTTACAACTGTCAAAGGATTTCGTATTTCATGAGCAACAGCTGCTGCTAGTTGGCCACTTATCTTCAAACGCTCTGTCTGTTTTATTTGTTCATAATATAGTAGCTGTTTTTTTAAACGTCCATACGATAAATAAAATACAAAATAGATAATCACTTGACTCCCTATAAAGTTTATAACATTTCCTATTAAATCCTGTTTAATAAAGTAATATCCTTGACTAACTAGCACAATATAACTAAATGTAAACATTATGGATACACTATTTAATACTAAAGAAAAATAAAAAAGCTTGGCATCAAAAAACAAGATAGAGATTATTGGAATAAAACATAGAAAGATAAAGGTGGACCCAGTATCTGGATATAAAAAGAAAAGCGTATAAAAATAAACGGACGCTACTATCATTATGATCATTCTAAAAACACGGGTTACATATCTAGGGTAAAGCAATAGACAGACAGATAGAATGACAATAAGTACAACATGCAAGATAAAACCGGCCCCATGCTCACCCATACGAGGATTACCAATAAATAACCCCATTATCATAATGGCTATTAGAACTAACATTGTAATATAATATACTTTTTTATTTATATTAGTATAAAATTCCTTCATACATACCCCTTGTTTTTTGCTTTATTAGTATTTTCCCATGTATATATTACCATACATTTACATCTTAATATGAAAATTAGGAAAACTTGGAAGGACAAACATTATCTTTAGTCGCAAGGTATGACTATCACTAAAAAAGCGCAACTTTATTAAAGTTGCGCATAATTCTCACTATCTATTAAAATTAACTTTCTCTTCAATTTTGTTTAATGTGATTGTTGCTTCACTTGGCTTTGTTTTAGCAATCAGCTTTCCATTTCTAAAGGAATACGTAGCGACCGCTTGCTTGCGAATAGCTTCATATTCATTTTCTGCAGACAAGACAATGAAATTAGCTGGTTTACCTTCCTCAATTCCGTAATTCTCTTCAATTTGTAGTGTTTTGGCACTATTTTTCGTAATTAAATCAATGGAATTGACGATTTGCTCGTAGCCCATTAATTGCGAAGCATGAATACCCATATGCAATACTTGAAGCATATTTCCTGTTCCTAGTGGATACCATGGGTCAAATATGTCATCGTGGCCAAAGCAAACGTTTAGCCCCGCTTCCTGTAATTCTTTTACCCTTGTTAGTCCTCTTCGTTTTGGATATGTATCAAATCTTCCTTGTAGATGAATATTCACAAGTGGATTGGATACAAAGTTAATGGAAGAAAGCTTTAATAGGCGGAATAATTTATACGTATAGGCATCATTGTAAGAGCCCATTGCCGTTGTATGGCTCGCTGTTGTACGAGTACCTATTCTACGTTCGTATGCCTCTTTTGCGACAACTTCCACAAAACGCGATTGTTCATCATCGATTTCATCGCAATGAATGTCAACTAACCGATCATATTTTTCAGCAAGGTCAAAGGCAATTTTTAATGAATCCACTCCATACTCTCTCGTAAATTCAAAGTGAGGAATACCACCTACTACGTCCGCGCCCATCTTCAATGATTCCTCAAGCAATTCGACCCCATTAGGATAAGAAAGGATGCCTTCTTGTGGAAAAGCCACAAGCTGAATATCTACAAAAGGAGCCATTTCTTCCTTTACTTCCAGCATGGCTTTTAATGCTGTTAACTCTGGATCTGTTACATCAACATGTGTACGAACGTGCTGAATCCCTTGAGCAATTTGCCATTTTAACGCATGCTTAGACCTTGTTTTCACATCTTCTATCGTTAATGTTTCTTTTCGTTGCGCCCATCTTTGAATCCCTTCAAACAAGGTGCCACTGATATTCCACTCTGGCTCACCAGCTGTTAAAGTAGTATCTAAATGGATATGCGGCTCAATAAACGGAGGAAGGACTAGAGAACCATTAACATCAATGATTTCTTTTCCTTCAACATCTCCAAGTGTTTGCGTCACTTTATTGAACTTGCCGTCTTCTATTAATAAGTGCCAAAGTCCATCTTTCCCTCTAAGCTTTGCATTTTTAATGATCACTGATTACCCCGCCCTTATCATTTATTTTACTCATAGATGTTTGTTGCTGAGGAAGACATTTCATTACAACGACATAAATAATGGCAGACCCTAATAGTGCATTGATTGGAGGGATGCCCGGTGCAAATTTTGCAATTGCAACTCCACTTACCCACGCGAAGATCGCAACCCAATTAACTGCTTTAAATGTCATTGTTTCAAATGGTTCGTATTTTCCACGTTTTAAAATAAAATAATCTGCTAATATAATTGCTCCAATCGATGGTAGCGCGGAGCCTAAAACGGTTAAAAACCCAACAAAATTATTGTAAAGCCACATTGCTGCAATTGTACCAACAATCCCATTAAAGACGACAACTTTCTTTTTTGCTATTTTCGTGATATTTGCATATCCAAGTCCTGAAGCGTATAACGCACTATCATTCGTTGTCCAAATATTTAATCCGAGGACAATGATGGCTGGAATCATTAACCCTTGTAAAAACATCACGTCCGAAATATCGGCTTTATTGTAAACCATCGCTCCGACTGCGCCAAATAAAAACATGAGCGAATTTCCAAGAAAGAAAGCAATGATATTTGCAGTTACAGCAGAACGTGATGTCTTAGCAAAACGGGCAAAGTCGGGCGTAAGCGTACCAGCACTAATAAAAGAGCCGATACAAATGGTTAATGCCAATGCAACGCTAATTGCCTGTGTCGGTTCATAAGCGAACAATTCTTTAAATCCCCCAGCTGTTTCAGCGGCATCAAACATCGAATAACTGCCAAAAATCGCAATTGCCGGCACAGCAATGATTCCTAAAATGGTTAAAGTCTTCATCCCGAATATGGCCGATGCCGTCATCAACAAACCAAAAATTGTGATTAATAGATAGACATTGGCACCAGTCGCTTTTGCAACTGGGACTGCAAACATCGCAAGTCCAACACCAAACCAACCTACTTGAGTTGAAGCTAGTAAAAATGAAGATAAATATGAACCTTTTTCTCCGAAAGCATAGCGAGTCAACAAATGAGTGGATAATCCCGTTTTTGCTGCAATATGAGCCAATGATCCTGTATAAAGCCCGAGTACTAGATTACCCGCTAACACAATCCAGATAAAACTGGAAAATGACAATCCTGTTCCTAATGTTCCTCCAGACCACATGCTTGCTGAGAAAAAACATAGTGAGAGCATAACCGCAAGAATCTTCCAAAATCCATTACGATTCGCCTGAGGCACTGCCTGAAACGAGAATTCTTTATCTACCTTTGACATACCAATTCCCCCAATAAGTTAGTTGATTAGAAAACTGGTACCGAAGAAAAACTTCGATTACGTTAGACGACTAGGAAATGAAAAAAGCTTCTTGCCAATATCCCGACAAGAAGCTTCTTTACATAAAGAACATGGGGTATCCTCCACACAGGCTACCCAAGCAATGATCATTATTCCGCTGTCCTTGTCAGCCTCTCTGGACTGAATTAAAGGTACCAGTATTTAATTAAGATATATTATTGCATAAAAAGTTAGGCCTGTCACCATAAAATTTGTCACATACGATAGAAAAATGATGCTTGATATTACCCCCAACCTGAAAAACCTCACTTACATGTGGTACGGTTCACCGTAATTTATTCCCTCTTAAAAATGTTCTAAAAGACTTATCCATACATATTTTGTTAGAGGAAACGTTCGTTGTTCGAAGGGGAAAAAGAATTATTAAACTACTAAAAAATTATTTATCTTCGGATAACGCCTAGCAAAATTGAATATATTTTTAAAAAAGGAGGGAGTAACCTAAATGCAATTGAAAAATGCTGTAAAAGTTTTTATGTTTTTTTTAATCATGTTTAACCTTATCGGCTTATCTGTTCAAGCAAATACAGGGGACCGGCAAACGCCGTACTCCGCGTTTAAAAAGCACAAAATAACCTATCAGTACTATTCGTTTTATCCAAAGAGAACGATGGAGTTGCAGCTGATGGAAATCTATAATGGAGACGAAGCCAATCGAATTATTCATAGAGAATACGAGAGTAATCCTCAGCCGAAAGATGATGAAGAGTGGATTTTAATGAAATTTCATATCAAATATGTTTCCGGACCTGAGGAATTACTTCAAATTGGCGACTTCATTTCTAGTTATACGGATCAAAATTTTTTCACACCAGATGGAAAGCAAATTAGAAACCTTGGGGCGGCTTCATTTTATGATGAATATGTTGGCTATGATGAATTTGCCGTAAAACTATACCCAGGGGGTGAATCAGACGTCATTTATCCCCTTCTCGTTAAAAAATCAGTTGGTGGATATCCATGGATACGAATTAAAACAAACTCAGATGATAATGCTGATTCATTTGCTTGGTTCAACACAAATCCACACTATGTGGAGCCTATTGATGCAACAAGCGTGAAATTGAATAAAACAAACACTCGCTTAGGTGCTGGAACCTCCGAAAAACTCACTGCGATCATTCAGCCGGAAAATACTACTAATAAAAAATTAACTTGGGCAAGCAGCAATAGTACTGTTGCCAAGGTCAATACCGATGGAACCGTCATCGCTTTAAAAGCTGGCAGTACAAAAATTACAGCGAAAACTTCCAATGGGAAACTTGCAACTTGCAGTGTAACAGTTGTTCCTGTCATTAGCGTTGTTTCAAGTGCAGGAAAATCTGTTGGCAATAATGCGGTATTAAATAAAAATGTTACCGTTAAAATAACCAATAATAAATTAAAGTCGAAGGCTGTAACAAAGAATGGGAGCAAAATTACTTGGCCATCCTCCAACACATTTACGAAAGACGGAAAATACAAGATAACAGTGAAGGATGGATACGGAAAAACATACACATATAGTTTCACGATTGATAAAAAAGCACCATTAGTTCCTACGGTAAATAAAATTACTAGTAAAACCACAACCGTTACCGGAACAGCCGAAAAGGGTGCGACCGTATATATTTACAAAGGGAGCAAATACCTTGCCAAAGGAACTGCCAACAATAAAGGAACGTACCAAATAAAAATAAAAAAACAAACGAAGGGAACCACACTAAAAATCTTTGCTAAAGACGCTGCCGGCAACCAAAGCAAAACTAAAACCGTTAAAGTAGTGCAATAATATGAACGGTGTCAGGCACCATGTGAATGATCACATGGTGCCCGACACCGTTTGTTTTTGATATAGGTCATTTTCATCAAGAAATAAATTTATTAAAAAAAGGGGCTGTCCAGAGTCTTGGTAATTGATTTATGGAAACCCCTGTTAACCTTGACTGTTGATTTCCGCTGCAGGTGTTTCGCTTTCCACGGGCGGTACGGGGAGCTTCTCGGCGCCACAGCGCCTGCGGGATCTCCCCTGCCCCGTATTCCCGCAGGAGTCTCACACCTTCCGCTACCATCAACATTGTGCCAAAATCAATTATGTGCTTTTATTGGAGAAAAACGACCTGTTTTCCTCACTTGTTAATTTTAGGGACTTTTTAGACAGCCCCAAAATTATCGGCGGTAAATCCCATTAGGAATTATACTATTTGGATACTGTTACAATTCTCGTCGCACTAATGGATCCTTTCTTATCTTTTGCATTCACATATATTTTCGTTCCAACTTGTTGCTTCGGAATTGTCACTTTGTATCTACCAACTCCATCTGCTTTAGCTGTATATGTTTTTGCTCCAATTTTTACAGTGACTACCGCTTTTGGTTCTGTTTTTCCCTTCACTGATGTTGATTTAGTATTTACGGCATTGACCGTTGGCGTATTCGGTGCAACTCGAATTACTTTTGCAGTCCTTACAGCACTGATATTTCCTTTACTGTCTTTTGCTGTAATTGATATAGATGTTCCTGTATTTTGTACCGGAATGGTTACTTTGTAATTACCCTTCGCATCTGATTTAGCCGTATATGTTTTTGTTCCTATTTTTACGGTGACTATGGCTTTTGGCTCTGTTTTTCCCGTCACTGAAGTTGATTTATTATTTACTTTATTGACCGATGGCATATTTGGAGCAACTCTTATCACTTTTGTACTTTTTACAGCACTGACATTTCCTTTACTATCTTTTGCTGTGATTGAAATAGTTGTTCCCGTATTTTGCACTGGAATTGTTACTTTGTAATTACCTTTTGCGTCCGCTTTAGCCGTATATGCTTTTGTTCCAATCTTTACAGTGACGATTAATTTTGGCCCTGTTTTTCCCGTCACGGAAGTTGATTTATTCGTTATTTGATTGACAGTGGGAACATCTATAAATTTTTTGACGGTGACAATCGTTGGCTCACTTTCATTAAACCAATCATCCGTAGCGGTAACATATAATTTACTACCAACAGAAAGTGATTTTATAGTAATTTTAAAATTCCCATTTGAGTCTGCAGTTGCTTCTCCAACGAGATCGTTATTTTCGTTAACTACATGAATAACAGAAAGCTTTTCAGCCTTGCCAGTGATATACTCACTTTTATCCGTAACATCATATACAATAGGCTTTTCAGGAGGATCAAGTTTAATATTGGGTGTATTTTGGTCAGGTGCCCGTAAATAAGGTTTGAATTGGATATAAGAACCAGACGCGGGGTCGATATTCTTATCATATATCATGTTTTTTATAACTGTTTCATTTGTTGTTCCCCAATAGTTATTTATAGCTGTCATTTTTGCATATAGGTAACCACTAGGTAAAGATAAAGCATAACTAAATTGATCCTTAGGTTTTAAAAAAGAATTATATAAAACAATTGTTTCGGAATTTTTGAAAGTACTATTATTTCGAACTGCAAAATTTATATAATTGTAAAATACATTATTTAAAATATATACATTACCAACATTCGTATCTTCACTTATTATTCCACAAGAATTTATAAAAACATTTCGTTCAATATATAGATCTCTTACCGGATACCAAAGAAATAAGGGATCTGATACATTAAATAACCTTGAATCTTTTAATATTAAACCTGTAACACCATATTTAGAATTCGGTTTTCTTTTAAATAAACTACCTTGAATAATGTCGGTATTCTCAAGGTGGATACTCCCAAATTCTGGATCGACATTTACTTCGTTTAATTTTATTCTTGAACTAGGGTTACCTACTGCTTCAAAATCCCCTCTAGCTATGATCCTCCTATTATTACCATCAATCGTTATCCCTGGCTCTACCGTTAATCTAACACCACTCTCAATTGTAATATCTCCTGTTAAAGAATATGGCGAGCCTGTCTTAGTCCATGTTGTATCCTGTTTTATTATTCCACTAACATATGTCCTAGAACTTGCTTTTACCGAGATATTCCCTTGAAAACACATAAGTATTAACATTAAAATGAATATTGTCTTCCAATACCTAACCATCGATTCACCTCCCCCGCCCAAAAGGCTTTATTTCCTCAAATTTATTTATGCCGCAATTCTACACTCTAGACGTTTAAACTTTTCAAAAAATAAATTCATACGCAGAATGATGTCTTTAGAAAGTGATGCAATTTTTTACATGTTGATGTTTAAATAGAAAAAAGAGCAATTTTATAATTGCTCTTTCAAAATACTGTTATAATTTTCGTTGCACTAATCGGTACTTTTTTATCTTTTGCATTCACATATATTTTAGCCAGTTATTTACTACTCTAGGTAGATAACTGGCTATGTTATTTTATTCATCCAATGGTAATCTTTTTTACCTTTCAAAAAGACTCTTCACTTTTTTCGTATACTTGCACTATAGCTTTATCAAAAGTCACCTTTCACAATGAGCAAACTACTAAACTCCAATAAATATTTTGATATTCTAATAGTGCAACGATGTTTCCGGAATCAGTGTAAAACTTTCAATCTCAGCGTCTTCATCCACCTCAATTAATAAACAACGTTTACCATTAAAGGTGACCTGCTTTACATATCGCAAGTCTTTTGGGCTAATTGAAATATTCGCTACTTTCGTATTGATTTTAATAGATTTCGAGTTATATTTTGGCAATATACTACTTGCTTTAAGTTCGTACTTCTCGTCATCGATGACTGTTTTGAACGCCATTTCAACTTTATCCGTACTGACGTCTTCCACTCCGCTCATCTTTAACACACGTTCTACGTCTTTGTAATCCAATGTCGGATCTACTTCATCATCTTCTTCATCTTCATCAACATCCATCATACGATTGATTTCATCGTATACATTGGCAAGCGTATGAGTATCAACCTGGTCTCCAACCACTTGTTTTACAATTTCTTCAAAAACAGCTTTATCTTCTGCAGCCGTCATGATTTCTTCGCCATTCAAGACATTCTCGATAAAGTGATAATCTGGCTGATTCGCTTTTCCTGATGAGTAAAGCACGCGGTTAACATCTGCTGAATTGTCTGTGAAACTTGGAAACAAAAATCCTGCTACCGGTGATGTGAGATTGATAACGGAATCGACCACAACACTGGACTTAAATTCCTTCTCAATATAGTCAAACACTAACGATCTTTTCGGCTGTTCCGTCTGGTTAATGCTGCAAAGAATAAAAGGATGTGTATACACCTCATCCCGATCACTCACTTCAGCTTCCTCACTGCTCCTTTTCGTCGGTTTAAAATATTCTCCACGTATGAAAGTAACAACCATGTCCTTCTCATACTGAACGTCCTTAAACATCTTTTCAACAATGAGAAGCATCTGATCATTCCATTCGTCCGCATCCTCCGCTTGCAAACCTTCATACAGAATAACCTGAGTGTGATCTTCCGCCTGCTCTTGAAACTTTACTTCAAATAACTTCACATCTAATGCACCCGTTAGCACTTTTTTAAAATTTTTAATGAATAACTCCTGCTGCTCCCTATCTAACATGGAAAAAGGATTGCTCTCTTGATGGTAAATATCACTGCTTTCCTTTCTTATATACACATTAAAAATATTAGTGATTTTTAATAAATCATTATCGAGTTTGAACTGTTTACGAATGTTTGCGATATCCTTCTTGTTCATATGAAAGTGCAACTCCTTAGCTGTTTTGTCTTTTAGAGAAAAAGGAAAAGGAGACTGGGTCCTTGTTCCGGTTGAATGTAAAAAAAGGAATCCATTTTGTCGTTTTCACGCTTATGGACACCCCCTTATTATAACAAGATTGATAGTCAATCAGCTTTTTAATTTGATTGTTTACAATTCATTTCAGAAATACCAACCTAATTTAAATATTGTACGATCCTCCGCACCTAATTAAGCGGCGGTTTTAATAATGAAATGTTGCATTTAAATTGTGTTTTAAAACCACTAAACCTGTCTCTTACAAAAAGTCTTTTGTTTGAATAAATTATTAACAAAATATTCCACGAAAGGGGGTGTTTTACTTTTGGGAATTCGAAAAGATTTTCTTTACATTGGTGACACCAGCGATGACACTGTAAAACGTTTCAACGCATTTACAGGGCAAGTTCGTGACCCTTTTGTAACATCAACAAGTGGAGGCTTACACGGTCCTCGAGGCCTTATTTTTGACCATTTGGGTAATCTCCTTGTCTCCAATCAGAACGTAGATCAGCCCCAGAACGGTGAAGTGTTGAAGTACAGTAGAAAGACAGGTGCGTTTCTAGGTAAAGTAGTCAGTTCTGACCAAGAAGGAGCTCCTTTTTCGCCGCGGGGCATTGTCCTCTCAGACAACAATGTTTTGTATGTTGCAGACTTACAGAACACCAGTCCCGACGGGCAACCACTGCCAGGAGAATTAAGAGCATATAATTATAATGGCACTACTGCAGATTTTATTGGTACTTTCAACCACTCTGGCTTCAATGGTGCATTTTTCCCTCGCAGTGTCGTCATTGGACCAGAAGGCTTGCTTTATGTCTCTGTTTTTAACCCTTTTGATCCGCTTAATGGCTGGGTACTTCGTTTTGATCCAGAAACAAGGGAGTTTATTGACGTGTTTGTTGAGAGCAATGACGTCAACAATCTCCACCGTCCAGAAGGCTTAGTCTTTGGTCCTGATGGAAACCTCTATGTTACCAGTTTCCGCGCGGATGAAAACGACACTGATAAAATTCTTATCTTCGATGGTGAATCCGGCGCGTTTCTTGACAAAATTGACCTTGATACTATCGGGGGACCGCGTTCTTTCGCGATGGCAATCCTGTTCGGACCAGAAGGACAATTGTTTGTTCCCATTTCAGGTGTCGGACCAGATACAGGCTCAGTACGGAGTTATGACGTTCAAACTAAGACTTTTGATGTGTTCATCCTACCGGGCGGAACATTAGGAAGCCCTTGGTATCTGACATTTGGAAATACTGATCCTGCGACTTTGGCTTACGAAGAATAAAGATTGGGAAGAATAGAAGTGAGTTTTATTCCTATATGAAGACAAACGCCATCCATTCCTTTGATATTCGGAATGCATATGGATAATCCTTTAAGCCATTGATGTGTATCAATGGCTTTTTTGTGAACTTTACGAACTGATTGTCAAAAATCTATGTGCATTTTTTAGTTATGAAAGTTGGGAGTAACTAAACAATAATTGACTCAGTTTCATACGCTTTTTTCTATAATAGCGACATGAAGGAGATAAGAGCTAAACGTTATGATAAACAAGATTGAAAAAGTAATTATTGTGAATCGAGGCTAGTAATTTTCAATATCTCGCAAATAATAATCGTATCATTGACGATTAGCGTATAAAACTTTTAGGAGGTTCAATTGGGACAAATAAAATAATCACCCGGTGTCGCAATTTCAGCATATGTGTATAACACGATTCGGAGAATATCCAATGCTCTCTGGCTCAGAAGATTTTGCCTACTATCTAGAAAAAATCCCTGGCTGTTTCTTTTTCATTGGTTGTAAACCAAAAGGGAAAATGCTTACTTTAATCATCATCCAAAATTTGATATTGATGAAGACTGTCTTCTTGTTGCAGCAAAATCAATTGGACAAGTTGTCTGCTGCTATTATGGGCTAGAGTAGGGATTATAAAAAGTCTTGAGAAAGGAAGACATACAAATGAAAAAACAATTAATGGACATGTTAGAGGCTCGTAAAGAGGAAATGATTCAAATCCGCCGTTATTTACATGAAAATCCTGAGTTATCCTTTCATGAAGGTAAAACAGCTCAATATATTTTGGACTTCTATAAGGGGATAGAGGTAGAAATCCAATCCAATGTTGGAAATGGTCATGGAATTATCGTGACGATTAAAGGTGGAAAGCCTGGGAAAACGATTGGACTTCGTGCTGATTTTGATGCCCTTCCTATCCTTGAAGAAACGGGGCTTCCCTTTAGATCAAAAAATGAAGGTGTTATGCATGCCTGTGGTCATGATGGCCATACAGCTTACTTAATGATTCTTGCTGATTGCTTGATCCAATTAAAAGATCAGATACCTGGAACAATCAAAATCATTCATCAACATGCCGAAGAAGTACCGCCCGGCGGAGCAAAAAGTATTGTGGACTCGGGAGCACTTGACGATATAGATAATATTTTTGGTATTCATTTACTCCCCATGAATCCAGTTGGCTTTGTTGGATACCACAGCGGCTTTTCAATGGCAGGAAGATCTTATTTTAAATTAATGATTCAAGGGGTTGGAGGGCATGGCTCTTCCCCCCATATGGCCAATGATGCGATTGTGGCCGGCTCATCTTTTGTTACAGCCGTACAAACGATTATTAGCCGCCGTTTAAATCCTTTTGAGATGGGAGTCATCACTATTGGATCGTTTGACGGAAAAGGTACCTTCAATGTCATTAAAGATCGTGTCGAGCTTGAAGGTGACATCCGCTACATGACCGTGGAAACGAAAGGGATTATTGAAAAAGAAGTTCGGCGCATTGTTAGAGGGATTGAAGCTGAATTTGGTGTGCAATGTGAGTTAACCTATACATCTGATTATCCTCCTTTGTATAATAATCCAGATGTTACAGAAAGAGTAAAAACCAGCCTTGAAAAGGCAAATGATCCAGACATTAAGCACGTTGTTGAATATCCAATGATGTCACCATCCGATGACTTTGCTTACTACTTAGAAAAAATCCCTGGCTGCTACTTTTATATTGGAAGTACCCCAAAAGGCGTCGAAAAACCTTATTTCAATCACCATCCTAAATTTGATATCGACGAAGACGCCCTCATCGTAGCAGCAAAATCAGTCGGCTACGTAGTTTGTGGCTACTATGGGTTAGAGTAACTCTCTGAATTATCCCCATATATATAGAAAAAATTTCTTTAATAAATATTGAAACCATTTCAAAAAGCGCCTTCCTTGATATAAGGAAGGTGCTTTTAGTTATCTTTATTCTGTTTCACCAATCTGCACACCCGTTACTCGTTTAAATACAGAAACAAAGTGTCCCTAAGGCAGCCGTTTTTCTATGTATGATATAATAGTTCGGTAGTTTTAAGCTTCACGGAGGTTTCATAATGAAATTAAATAAAGGTATTTTATTTGTATTATTAGGTGCTGGATGTTTTGGCTTTACACCGATATTTGCTAAATTGGGGTTTAGCTACGGCTACTCACTTGCCAAATTAATATCGTTCAAATGATCATTTCCTCATTTTTATTATGGTCTTTCACTCTAATTAAACGCTCCAGTTTTAAAGGGCTTAATACGAAGAATGTTCCTCAAATAATGATAACCGGTTGTTTTATCGGATTAACAAGTATTTTTTATTATGGTGCGATGCAATATCTGCCGGCCTCATTGGCCATCATATTAATGTTTCAATTCGTTTGGATCGGAATTATTTTAGAATGGATTTTCAGCAAAATAAAACCTGCCCCTTTAACGGTATTGTCCATCATATTAATTTTGATCGGGGTCTTTTTTACTTCCAATATATTAATTGGCGACATACAAGGATTACCTTTTAAGGGTTTCCTTTTTGGTATTATATCTGCATTCACTTATGCCGGATTTATTTTTTTCAGCGGAAAGGTCGCTGTAAATGTAGACCCATGGACTCGGACTTCTTTAATGGCAACTGGGTCAACCATCTTAGTCCTTGTCCTATTCATACGTGACATTCCATCTGTACTTCCATTGGAGGCAAACCTATTAACAACCGCCGTTGGTGTTTCGCTATTTGGAGCAGTCCTTCCCCCACTATTTTTCGCAGTGGGCGCACCATTGGTTTCAGGTGTATATTAACATCTATTGAATTACCGGTCGCCATCCTATCAGCCAGCCTTGTTTTGTCAGAAGCTATAACTCCGCTTCAGTGGTTAGTCACGGCTATTATATTAGCAGCGATTGCGTTAAATGAACTTGGTAGTAGTCTTTTTAGCGTTACGAAGCATATTAAAGGGTAGTGTTTTTTTGGGTGCTTTTATTAAATTTAAATGTAAAATTATGATTATGCTTTATTTAAAAGGAAAAAACCTCATTTATTTATGATACGGTTCACCGTAATGTATCTAAATGAGGTTTTTATTATGTATTTTGAGAATAGTACGCTGTCACTCCCCAAATAATGTCCGTGAATTCGACAAAATACGATAAGTGTACACTTAATTCAATGTAAAATGTATAAAACATTATGTATACTTTACTATACATTATGCATAAAATATATTACAAAAAGTAAAGTTTAGCATACAGGAGGTGCAAAACATGACCTACCAAGAAAAGAAAAGTATCGTATCATTGATCAGCACTTATTTTCGTATCTTATTGCTTGTACATGTATCCTCAGTACCCTGAAGGAGGTAGGAGTCGATTGAAACCTTTCGCTTTTGGGGATCCTTCGTCCTTATCTTGACTATAGTTTCCATAGTTGCACACATCATTATCAGCATTATTTTTAACATTGTTTTTAGAATTAGGACGAGAGAAAAGGAACCCAGATTTGCGGATGAACTGGATAAATTGATTGAGTTAAAATCGTTCCGAAATTCTTTTTTTGTGTTTATCCTCGGCTTTCTTGTTGCAATGGGATCGCTGATCATTTATCAGCCGTTACAGGAGATGTTCATAATCCTGATCATTTCAGGATTCATTTCTGATGTGACCGGCTCCATCACGAAATATTATCACTATCGGAGAGGAGTGTAAGGGTGGGTAAAAATCTTGTCGGCAATCATATTCGAAAATTACGATTCAACCATGATGAAATGACCCAGCAGCAGTTGGCTGACAAGGTGGAAGTAACAAGACAAACGATTGTGGCTCTCGAAAAAGGAAACTATTCCCCATCTTTAGAACTGGCTTTTCGAATTGCTCATGCCTTTAACTTACCTTTAGAAGAGGTATTCTTTTATGGGGACAACACCAAAGTTTAAGAAATAGCTTTAACGTTTATGAATTTAATAAAAGGCGGAGATAAAATGAATTCAAACAAAAAAGCGGCAAAAATTGTGGGAGTACTATTTATACTTGCAGCCATAGCGGCAATAATAGGTCTTACTTTATACGATCCCATCCTAAACGGTCCCGATTACCTGATTAAAGGTAGCGAACATGCCAACCAAGTGATACTGGGAGCGCTTATGGAGTTAATTCTTGTCGTTTCAGTGGTTGGTACAGCAACGACCATGTTTCCAATTTTACGAAAATATAATGAAACGATTGCTCTTTGGCATGTTTGCTTCAGATTTCTTGAAGCGGTTATCATTACGGTTGGTGTAATCAGTGTTCTGTCCCTGTTGACCTTAAGCCGGGAATTTGTAACAGCAGGAGCCCCGGATAGCACCTCTTTTCAAGCTTCAGGTATATTATTAAAAGCAGTACATGACTGGACCTTTCTACTTGGGCCACTTTTCATGCTGGGTATCAATACGATGATGTACAGTTATCTATTTTATAAATCCAAGCTCGTACCCAGGTTTATCTCCATCTTGGGTATGATAGGGGCAACTTGTGTTTTTATTTGTGCCTTGTTAGTCATGTTCGGTGTCATTCAGCAAATTTCTGTATGGGGTGGTATTTTGGCCCTGCCAGTAGCAGCAAATGAAATGATTTTAGCAGTATGGCTCATCGTTAAAGGATTCAACGGTTCTGCAATAGATTCCCTGTCTGAAAAATAGAAAGTGTCAAGATATTTTCATTTCTAGAATTTTGAATATTAATTATTTATGGGATTTATTCGAAGATTCTCTGCTTGAATCAATAAAAAATAACAATGCTAATTTTCGCAGTTACTTATGATACGGTTCACCGTAACGTGGTCTAAGTGAGGTTTTTATTATTGCAAGGACAAATGGCTTTTTAAATAAAAGAATTCCTATTACCAACCATTTAAAATACTATACTTTTCTCCGTCGAATGGGAATCTCTCTACCTTTTCTTGTTTATCTTATCTTTCTTGTCTTTAATATCCTCCTTGCATTTCTTGTTCTTTCTTGTCTTTCTTGTCTTTTTGGTCTTGCTCTGACTTTACAAAGTGAAAATTCGGGTACTTCTTTAAAATCGTTAACCTGTCCGATTTTAAGGTTGTATCATAATAATCATTAATATTATCAAGGCCTAGCACTTGGATGCCCTCTTCTAATAATCGCTTAGAAAGGTGAAATCCAATGAATCCAGCGCAGCCAGTTACTAAGATACCCCTGGTAATTTTATTAATCTTTTCCCCCCTCCTTACTTTACAATCGTTGGAATAAGATATGTAATAAATTCCTTTAAAGTTTGGATATCTCAATATAAAGGGCGCTCCCGCTTTTCTTAATAAGAGGTTACTAGAATATCCCCCTTGACAATGTTAAGGGGGATATTCTTTTTCAAAAAAAAAATGAAAAAAAGCACAATTTTCAAGAACAGCTCCCTCAGCCAGAACTAAGTCTCAGGACCTACATAAAAATTCGTCTTGCGCCGTATGTGGTGTAATCCCCTTATGTTTTAGAATAATATGGAAGTTATTTTGATTTTTTAAAACCTAATAAAGTTAAAAAGAAGGGCGGAAGAGATTTTGAGTAAATGGATTAAATTTTCTTTGCGGAATGCAGGTGTCATTTTTATTGCCATGCTTATGGTATTAGCAGGAGGATATTATTCTGTTAAAACAATGAAAATGGAATCAATGCCAAATGTGGATATTCCTTATATCATCGTTCAGGTTCCATATGTAGGAGCCACTCCGGATCAGGCTTTAAATGATGTAGGTAAACCTTTAGAAGCCTCATTATCTGGTATCCAAAAATTAAAGAATCTTTACATTGAATCACATAGCAACTATGTATTTTCCATATTAGAGTTTGATATGGATAAGAAAATGGATGAGGCAGAGAAGGATGTTACGACTGCCGTTTCTACGGTCGAATTGCCAAATGGAGCAGGAAAACCTGTCATCATAAAAGATGGTCCTTCAGCTGCTCCAGTATTCAGCTTTGCTTTATCTTCAGAGACAGCACATCGCTCCGAATTAACCCAATTTATGAATAACCGTATCAAACCAAGCTTAGCAACAGTTGATGGGATTGGAAAAATAAATATTTATGGTGAAGCAGAAAATCAGCTATCAGTGGAGTTAGATTCAGAGAAAATGAAGGAAAAAGGGATTACGTATGATTTAGTAAAGCAATCTATTACGTCACACAACTTTTCCTTCCCTGCTGGTCAAGTGGATTTAAATGGGAAAACCTTGAATGTTCAAGCCGATTATAAAATTGCTTCGATTCAAGATTTAAAAGATATTCAACTTGTCGTTCCCGGTCCAACAGGCATTCAAACCTATAAATTGTCTGATGTAGCAAACATTGATTTTAATACAAAAAAAGAAACCGTTTATACACGTATCAATGAAAAGCAAGGTGTTTTAGTAGAAGTAACGGCTCAGCCAGGTTCTAATGCGGTTGAGGTCGTGCAACAAATGAAAGAGAAACTAGACAGCATTAAACTACCTGCTGAGTATAAGATCACTAAGTTGTATGATACCTCAAAAGATGTTGAAAAGTCTGTCAATACGATGCTTCGTGAGGTTCTCCTTGGAACACTATTTGCGGTCATCGTTACGTTCGTATTTTTACGAAACGTAAAAGCCACAATTGTCGCGATATTATCGATTCCACTTTCGATATTAGCCGCGATGATTACGATGAAATTTTTCAACTACAGTTTAAATATGATGACCCTTGCTGGAATTGCAGTGGCAGTTGGGCGTGTGATTGACGACTCCATCGTTGTGATTGAAAACATCTATCGTCGCACCCTAACAAGTACAAACCGCAATGAACGGATGGTGTTATCGGCAGCAAAAGAAGTGGGTGGAGCGGTTATGTCATCTACACTGACAACCATGGCTGTTTTCGGACCCCTATCATTTGTACCGGGTATTATTGGGAAATTCTTTGCACCATTTGGTATTACCGTAATTGTGGCACTAGCTTTCTCCTTAATCGTATCCTTAACAGTGGTACCATTATTAGCGAAATTATTCTTATTGAAATTGAAACACCAAGAACCAAAGGAAAACTTGATCCAAAAAGCCTATAAAGGGGCATTATCATGGGCGCTTCGCCGTCGAGCTGTTACCATCATTTTAGCGGTTATCGTATTTGCAGGCTCCTTAGCCTTAGTTCCTATGATTCCGAAAAATTTTTTACCTGAGGAAAAAGCAGCTTCCTACCGATTATCGGCAGAATTGCCAATAGGAACCTCCCTTGAAAAAGCAGATATTTTGGCAAACGACCTAGAGAATGTTATCAGCAACCAAGTAAAAGTTGAAAATATCCAAACGATTGTAAATGGAGAAAATGTTCAATTATTCATTAATCTAAGTGAAGATACTACAACTGAAGAAGGTAAGGCCTTTGAGAAGAATACAAGGGAAGCTCTAAAAGCCTTTGACGACCAAGCAGAAACCGCTTTATCTCCTATTGGTATAACAGGTGGTGGAGGACAATTTGTCGTAATTGTCGAAGGCGGAAATGCAAAAGACTTAGAGAAAACAGGAAACATGATTGTCGATGTCATTGAAGATATTCAAGGGTTAACGAATGTTAAAACAAATCTGTCAGGTGTTAAGCCGCAATTAAATATTGAAGTAGACGATCAAAAAGCTGCTGAAAAAGGTTTAAATCCGATTATGGTGTCTGCTTTTATCAAAAACCTTATAGCAGGTGAGAATATCACAAATATTCAAGTGGATGAGCAAACCACACCTTTAACTTTGTCAGTGAAAACAGAGGAACTTTTATCTACAAAAACGATTCTAGATCAATCTATTACCAATATATTAGGCAATCCTGTCAAATTATCAGAAGTGGCATCTTTAACCGAAAAGCCTGGGCCAACTGGTTTATATCGCTTAAATCAGCAGGAATATCTAGAAGTGTCGGGCAGATTTGTAACCGATAATGTTTCAGGTGTACAGAATGAAGTCACAAAGCGAATTGATTCTTTGAAACTGCCAGACGGAGTCAAAACACGTTCGGAAGGTCAGGCCGCTGCCATGAGTGAAGGTTTTACAAACATGACCATTGCGATGGGAATTGCTGTTGTACTCGTGTTCATTGTAATGCTCGTAACGTTCGGAAACATGATAGCACCTATTGCGATTCTATCCTCCTTACCTTTCTTATTTACAGGAGGATTACTAGGACTGTATTTAACAAAACAAGCGTTGGGAATGCCGGCACTAGTTGGATTCCTTATGTTAATTGGTATCGTTGTCACAAATGCCATCGTCTTAATGGACCGAGTGATGCAAAATGAAAAGAGTGGAATGGATTTAACCGCTTCCCTCATTGAAGCAAGTTCGACACGTATTCGCCCTATCCTGATGACCGCATTAGCAACCATCGGAGCACTGTTGCCGTTAGCCCTATCCTCAGAAGGTGGCTTAATCTCACGCTCTTTAGCGATTGTCGTCATTACAGGATTGTTAACATCCACCTTATTAACACTCGTTATCGTACCAACCGTTTACCATATTTTAAAATCCATGAAAAAGCGGTTTAGTAAAAAAGAAGTAGTTGTGTTAGAAAAACTAGAATCAGCATCCTAAATGAGAAATATTAAACTGGTCAGTCTCTGATCTTCATGATAATTGATTGGCCAGTTTTTATATTTAAAAAGAAAAGGATACGGAGAAAGACGAACAAATTTATGGACAGCCCATACATTTGTAACCTTACCTTTCAAATGGAAGATCATCCTTTGGCCAGTAAGTGGTTTAATAATTATATCTTTTTGAGATGTCATTTTTATCCCCCTCATATATCTGCATCATTTAACAATACATTTTGTTAAAGTAAGAATATATTCTGGTTAGATTCACGACTACTTACTGAGAACAAATTGTTATTCTAATTACGACGATAGCGGTCATTTTATTTGCACTGGCAATGCTACATGGTTAACAACTCGAATTATGACTCTGCTCCATCATACGTCCAAGTTTTCGTTTGTATAGGAATTGTAATCTGCACACGAAACCCCTGGCCCTCTGCACTTTCAAATTGGATCGATCCACTACGGAAATGCCCTGTGTGCAAATAGTCGAGAGTCCAGAGATAAGTCCAGGCGATTGCAAACAATAAGCTGGCGATTAGAATTATTCTTCGGTTATTTGTAAAGATTAGCAGCGTAACTCCAATAATCCCAAAATTAAATTGATAGAGTGCCAGAGTTGGAAAGATGATCCCGAAAACGATTGTTAATATAAAATCAATACTTGTCCACAGACTTTATTTGAGGGATACCTCATTTTATTACTAGTGGTGTTATAATCCTCTTTCCAACTTGGATATTATTAAGGAAATTCATAAATCCAGGCGGGTTTGAATACAATTTAATAGAGCTTCGGACCCAGTATCAAAGGCTTAAAGAATATTTAAATTAATTATAATAATGGGGGGAAAAACAATGTCAACTGCAAGTCTGTATCGTTTTTCCGGCATTATATTATTGTTAAGTGTTGGACTAAACCTTGTTGCATCAATTTGGCCATTTCTCGTTGACACTAGCCTCAATGCCCCAATGAGTGAACTTCAAAGCCCACAGTGGGCGACCTTTTACAGTTTGAGCTTCATTATATTCATTCTGCTTCTAATCGGGCTCCCTGCGATGTATTTGCGTCTATCAGGAGAACGTGGGGGCAAAATGGGGCTAATTGGTTTGTTTCTTTATCTAGTTGGTATCTTTTTAAAAATGGCAACGATTGCGTTCTTCGTTTCAGTTATTCCTATACTGGCGAAACAGGCACCGGAGGTTATCGACCCAATCTATGATTCAAACTTTGCAATTTTTCCCCTCGGCGGAATGCTGCTTTGCCTCATAGGGTTCATTCTTCTAGGAAGCGCGGTTATTCGGGCAAAAGTATACCCAACATTTGTAGGCGTGATGATCATCGTTTCGGCTCTTCTCGATATCGCGCAAATCGCCTTCCAAGACGGAACGTCCTTTGCCATTGTCAACTTGTTGTTCGCCATTTCAATTGCACTAGCACTCGCTTCGGTCGGCAAAAGTTTGGCGTCCGGGCAAAAATCAGCCAGTTAAGGAACCATAACTCCCTGATAAGCTTTCACGCACTTAAAATTTCGTTCCACTGATAAAACAGTTCCTCTATTTAAGGTAAAGTTCACCATATCACCAGCATAAACACTTATTTTCCAAGTGTCATCGTACGATATGTTATTTTGTGTTCCGCTTTTTAAGGTAAAAAGTCGCCGCCTTCTTAAGGAGAGTTGATCCAATCAACTCTCTTTTTTTTTTTACAAAAGGTTAATAAAACCTTTACCACAAAACAACTTAACATTAAATTTCCCTTGATATACTGAGGTGCCTCACAAAAAGCATGCAAGGAGAATTAAAATGACCATTACATTGAAAAATGTTTCGATGAAATTTTCAAATACAACTGCAGTGAATCAATTATCTGTCACGATTCCTAAAGGAGAATTGGTTTCTATTTTAGGTCCTAGTGGGTGTGGGAAAAGTACCACATTATTTATGCTTGCTGGACTATACCAACCAACGGATGGATCCATTTTATTCAATGGAAAGGACGTCACAAAACTGACGCCGGAGAAGCGAGGGATTGGGATGGTATTTCAAAACTATGCTCTATATCCTCATATGACTGTTTTACAAAATATTATGTTTCCTTTAAAAATGCATAAAGTGAAAAAAGCAGATGCCAAAAACAAAGCGATTGAAATGGCGAAGCTTGTGGAAATTGATCACTTATTAGATCGAAAACCAAGTATGTTGTCAGGTGGTCAGCAGCAACGTGTTGCGATTGCGCGTGCCTTGGTGAGAGAGCCAGAGATTTTGTTACTGGATGAGCCATTATCAAATTTAGATGCACGCTTACGACTTACAATGCGTGAGGAGATTAGAAGAATCCAACAAGCCTTAAAAATTACGACCGTTTTTGTTACGCATGATCAAGAAGAAGCACTTAGTATTTCGGATCGTATTTTATTGATGAATCAAGGGGAGCTTATGCAATTTGATATTCCTGAAAATTTATATGATGAACCCAATCATCAATTTGTTGCTAGTTTTATTGGGGCACCACCAATTAACTATTTTGAAGGGGAAATTATAGATCATGTATTGAAAACTCCTTTTGGATATGAAGTTGCGGTTGAGGCACCTAATCAGCCAGTCCAAATTGCCGTTCGTCCTGAAAATGTCTATCTATCTAATACTGGGCTAAACAAGAGAGTTCAATATGTGGAGCGCATAGGAAAAGATACGTTAGTTGTTGTTGGTTCTGACAATGAAAAAACTCGCTTTTTCCTACAAAAAGGAGAGCAAATAGAAGTGGGACAAGCTATATATGCTCAAGCAGACAAAGCTGATATTCGGGTTTTTCAAAAAACGGGGGAAAGAATCTATTTAAAGGGGCAAATGGAAAATGAAATTCAAAGAAACCGTTAAGGCTTTTCTGTACTTATTCCCTGCATTACTAATTATCGAAGTTTTCACCATTTATCCCATCATTAAATCGTTCTTAATGAGCTTTTATGCAGATTATGACTTTTTCAATGATGTCGTCCACCGATATGGTTTTGATAACTTTGTTTTTTTGTGGAATGACCTCGTCTTTCATAAAGCTTTGAAAAATACGCTTATTTTCGTATTAGGAGTTGTACCTATTTCGATTATTTTGTCTTTATGGATCGCTATCATGCTTAATTCTATTACTTTGCTAAACAAGTTTTTCAGAGCTATCTATTTCATACCATTCGTAACAAGTGTTGTGGCAGTTTCTATCGTATGGCGGTGGATTTTTCACTCAAACTATGGAATTATGAACTATTTTTTAAGTTTCTTTGGAATCGAGCCTATACAATGGCTAACTAGTACAGAATGGGCTATGCCTGCCCTCATCATTTTGTCCATTTGGAAGGGATTAGGATATAACATTATTATTTTTCTAGCGGGTTTACAAACAATCGGCGATACGTATTACAACGCAGCTAGAATTGATGGTGCAAAGCGGTGGAATCGTTTCATACATGTCACCCTTCCACAGTTGGCACCTACTACCTTTTTTGTATCCATTATCTCGATTATCAATTCATTTAAAGTGTTCGATGAGATATATGCATTATTCGATGGAAAGGCTGGTCCATCTAATAGTGCGTTAACGGTTGTTTACTATATATTTGATAAATTTTATGGTGAATGGAACTTTGGTGTGGCTTCCGCAGCGGCTTATGTTCTATTCCTCATTATCTTCATCATCACATTAATTCAATTTTATATTAACAAGAAAAAAATTACGTATTAAGGGAGAAAGAACATGAAAATCGACCCGCTTTCAAAGACATTTATATACGTCATGCTGGGAATCGGCAGCATTTTAATGCTCCTCCCTTTCGTTTGGATGATTTCCACATCGCTTAAAAGTGGTCATGAAGTTATGATTATGCCACCTATTTGGATTCCAGAAACACTTCATTTTGATAACTATATAAAAGCATTTGATAAAGCCCCTTTTGCGACTTATTTTATGAACTCAGTCATTGTTATGGTCTTAAGTACGTTAGGTGAAGTCATGACAACCATTTTAGCTGCTTATGCATTTAGCCGTTTAAACTTTTGGGGAAAAGATGTGCTATTTGCATTTTTGATTGGAACAATGATGGTTCCAGGTGAAGTATTACTCGTGCCTAATTTTGTTTTACTTTCCAATTTAGGTTGGATTGATCATTATCAAGCATTAATTGTTCCTTGGACTGCAAGTATTTTTTCTATCTTTTTATTACGGCAGTTTTTTCTTAAGATTCCTAAAGAGTTAAATTATGCAGCTCGTGTAGATGGTTGTAACAATTTCAAATTTTTATGGTCCATCATGATTCCAATCGCCAAACCAGCGTTAATTACGATTATTTTATTGAAAGCAATTGGATCCTGGAATGCGTTCCTATGGCCTTTGATTGTAACAAACTCAAAAGAAATGAGAACATTGCCTGTTGGTCTAACAAGCTTTACTACAGAGGCGGGAACTGTGTACGAGCTACTTATGGCGGCATCGACGATGATTATTTTCCCAATGATTATTTTATTTATTTTCTTACAAAAACACATTATCAAGGGAATTGCGGGATCAGGCATTAAAGGTTGAGATGACCGACTTTTTAGGAGGTGTTGCTTAGCGCGACTTTGAAGTATAGATAACAATACATTCAACATGGTTATTACATTAAAAACAACAAGGGAGAGTAAAACATGAAAAAATTATCTTTATTGTTATTGGTCATGATGGTGAGTGTGTTCGTTGCCGCTTGTGGCAATAGTACAAAGGAAGGCGATACTTCAAATAGTAAAGCAGCAGAAACTGAAAAAGCTCCTGCAGAGCCGGTAGAAGTTGTATTTTGGCATGCCATGAGTGATACGCACGAAAAATGGTTAGAAGATGCTACTGCAAAATTTAATGCAGAGCATGATAACATTACTGTAAAATTAGTGAACCAAGGTAGCTACGGTGATTTGTCACAAAAATTATTGGCTGCAGCGAAAGCAAAAGCGTCACCAACAATCGCACAAGCTTATGCGGAATGGATGACGGATTATAATCAAAATAATCTTTTAGTTGACTTAGCTCCAATGATTAAAGGAGAAAACGGCTTCCCTGCGGACCAAAGCTATGAGGATATTAGCGAAGTTTTCCGTAACGACAATACGTTTGGCGATAAAATCTTAGGATTACCATTTAATAAATCATCACGCGTACTTTTCTACAATAAAAAGTACTTTGAGGATAACGGCTTAACACCTCCTACAACATGGGAAGAATTAGCTGCTGATGCGAAAGCATTAACAAAAGAAATCGATGGTAAAAAAGTAGTTGGAATGGGCTTTGAAAATGGAATGGGTTCTGAATTTAGTATGTGGGTTGAACAAGCAGGCGGAGAATTTGTAGATGAACAACAAGGAAAAGTTTTATTTAATACAGATGCAGGATTAGATGCTTTAACATTTATCAACAATATGATTAAAGATGGCTCTGCTCGTATGGCTGGAGAAGATGGTTACATGTCTGGTCCTTTCACGAGAGGTGACGTTGCTATGTACATTGGTTCAAGTGCAGGTATTGCATATGTAGCTAAAGATGCAGGAGATATGCAATGGTCAACAACTCCACTACCAAAAGGCGCTAAACAAGCAGCTCCTTTCCAAGGAACAAATATTACGATGTTTGCAAATAGCACAGAAGCACAACAAGCAGCAGCATTTGAATACATGAAATATCTTATTACACCTGAAAATACAGTAGATTGGGCAAAAACAACAGGTTACCTTCCAGTCCGTACATCCGCTCAACAAGGTTCAGATTGGACTTCATTCATTGCAGAAAATGAGCCATATCAAGCTGGTAATACTCAATACGCATATGGATTTATTGATGTTCGTTTACCTGGATCCTTTGCAATGAAAAATGCAATGCAAGCAGAATTAGATAAAATGTTATATGAGAACGCAACGCCAGCAGAAGCGTTAGAAGCAATGACTATAAAAGCTCAAGAAGCATTGGATCAAGCTAAATGATGATAGAAAATACAATCGAAAATAGTGCTACTACCATTCAGTTTTATGCTGGCTTAAAAACAATTGGAGGAACTATTTTTGAAATAAAGTATAAAAACGAAAGATTCATAGCTGATTTTGGGATGGTTTTTCAAAACAAAGAGGGCGTCCAAGTGCGCCCTCAAACGATAATTTCAGATTTACAAACAATTGGTGTGATCCCCATGATTAGCGGTGTGTTGAAAACGGATGTGGTTGATAAAAATGCTACAATCGCAATCTCTCATTTACATCTAGATCATATGGGGTTGTTACAGTATGTACACCCAGATGTACCGATCATCATGAGTGAGGAAAGCAAAACATTGTATGAACATTTGCATACAATTGAGGAGGAACCTAATGTAAATGTAGGACAACAAGTAAAAGGTGTACCCTTTCATCAGCCTTTTAAAGTATCCGAGCATATAAAAGTAGAGTTCTTCCCAGTTAATCACGATGTCCTTGGTGCCACTGCAATAAAGATTACAACTCCAGATGCAACAATTGTTTACACTGGTGACATACGTCTTCACGAAACCGATGTAGATACTGCAAATTTGCCGAACATCGCAGGATCGCCTGACTTATTAATCATTGAGACAACGAATGTACAAGAGGAATTTCTCGATTCCAACCCTGTCATTCAAAGCGAAGCGGATCAGTTAATGCCAGCTTTACTGGAGATTGAGTCTCCGATCATTTTCAATATTTATCATCGAAACGTGAAACGTTTGGAAACATTAATCGAAGCAGCAAGACAAAAAGAAAAACTGATTGTTTTCGAACCTGAAACTGCTTATTTAGTACAAGCGTTCAATTTGGAAGCACCACATGTACGCTATTTAATAGATGAACAAGATGCTTCAAAGAATGTTGTTCAAATACAGAGAATACAGCCAATCACATTAGATGAAGTACGAGACAATTTTTCATCCGTATGGCTTCAATCATCCTATCATCATATTAGAACCTTATTAGAATTACCCGTGAAAGGTGCGACGTATGTTCACTCTAACGGTGTACCGTTAGGAAGCTTTGACCCTATGTATGCTGAGTTGTTGGAATGGATCGAGAAACTAGGCATGAAGATCGTTGTACTAGGCGTTTCTGGTCACGCAGCAGCTGCACAAATTAAATGGATGGCGGATGCTATGCAAGCAAAAGTAACCATTCCATTACACGGGTTCACACCTGAATTGTTAACAGGGCCATATCAAACTTTCTTACCTGAAATAAATAAAATATACCCTATTTCATCTCTCTTAAAAGGATGAAATAATAGTAGACCTCGTTTCATTTTGAAACGAGGTTTTTCATTTGCAGTGATAAATAAATCTACCGATATGATCAATGAGATATATTGTTCATTTTAAAGAACAAGATAAATAAGAAATGTAATGCGTGGTGAGTGCAATCCAACTGTTGATTTTACCTATAACAAGTGATTGATTATATAGAGGAACATATCAAAGATGAGATTGTTCCTGAGAGACTAGCGAAATGGTTATTACATCTGCTCATTCAGAAGATAACAATTAATATAGATAGAAAAATTTAAAGCATACAATTAATCTAATATTTTCATTCACTTCGTTTTCTCAATCAGCTCTATATATTGTGAATCTCCATATCCTACTGTTGGGAAAACCTCGAATAACCGCTTAAGCAATTCGGATGTAGGTAAATGTTTATTTTTTGAAATGTATTTTATGACGGCATTATTTTCTGTCTGCATTTCTAAAAATAACTCTATTGCCTGGTACATAACTGGAAGTAGTTCATTTGTTGGCTTCAAATGATTAACCAATACTTCTTCATAGACGGAATAATAGCTACCTAAAGTAAGCTCCGTTTGGCTTACTTTAAATTCATCCTCTCTAAAGCTATTAAAAAACACTTTACCTTTATACTCAGACTGTTCAAGATAGGCAAGGATAGTTAGAAGATTCATCTGACAAAACATGTCTTCCCCAAACCATAAAACAATATAGTTATAGTTTTTCTTAAACAGATTATTTAAGGGCTTTATTACCTTGTTACTGTAATTTTCTACAGATTCATGATGTCCCGATGCTCTTGTTTGAATAAACGCATGATCAAAAATAGATGTCGTAGTCGCATTTATACACATTGCTTCATTGAATGGTATATAATCAGAATCTCCCATAAGCTTTTTATTTTTAAATTCCTCATACATTACTTGACCGTTTAATATATTCAGTACATCTTTGTCAAACAATTCTCGCTTCTTATTTTTTAATTGTTCAACCTCAGTTTCTCTAGATATATTCATTCTACAACCATCCTCACCCTGATTAATTGTGAGCTTAGCAAATGATTGAACAGGCATTTGATTGAGTTGAAATTCTCTTGGACTAACACCAAAAACTGTTTTAAAAGCCCTACTATAGGCTTCTTGCGATGAATAACTATAATCAAAGGCAATATCGATTATCCTCCGATTATTTGCTAAATCTTCCGTAGATAAATACAACCTTCTAAGAAGAATGTAGCGTCTAATGCTTATACCTGTTGCCTGATGAAATTTAAAAGAACAATAATAAGGGGAATATCCCATATAACTGGCTAAGCCCTCTAGCGAAAATTCATTTTTTAAATTTTCTTCAATCCAATCAATTATCCGCTGTATATATTCATTCATTTGCCTCACCCCTGAATAAAATTATAGATTACATCGATTTTATTTTTTTGATAGTTGTTGTACTATAACAAAATACTGTTCCACATATATATAAGCATAAACAAGTCTTTATTATAAAGAAAAGCCTATCCAAAACTTCTTTGTCTTGGATAGGCTTTGTTCGTTAGGTAAACTTCATTTACTTATGGTACGGTTCACAGCACGCATTTAAGCGGTGCTACTAAATATGTCGTCACCACTTTATTTCCAATCACTTCAATTCAATTTTGCTTGTCACTCTTTCTATTTTCCACCTTCGTTTTGAATTCTTCGTAACTCTTTTTATACTCTTCTTCTGTTACTGCGTGAAACGTTAGCTTTTGATTAGTTTTCCAAAACGACAAATCAAAACTGCTTGCATCCTTATGGAAATTTCCTTCTATCTTCGTTTTCTGCCCGTCTACGGTAGTATAGAACTTTAGAATATGTCCGTCTGTTATGCCGTTCAACTCATACGTAGCTTCCTCAAGTGGGTTGTTTTCGTCCCCAGTATCTTCCACCTTGAGCAGAGAACCTGATAATTCACCTTCGAGCAGAGCTTCATCGATTTTCACGAACAATTGGTAGTTTCCGTTCTCCGTGGAGTAAAGAAATCCGTAAATACTTCTCAGTTCAGAAAAAAACGTTCTTATGAAGTTATTAAACTTTTCTTCTGATTGATCTATAGCTATTTGTAACTCTTGTTGTAATTCTTTTTCATATTCATCAAGCTTTTCTTCTGTAGCGGACAGGAATAATGTAGCTTCGCTTTCGCTTTGCTCTTGTACAAAAAGATTTTCCTCAGAATACCAGGCATCAAACTTCATGTTTTCTGTATCATCCGATACTCTAAATTCAAAACCTTTCTCAGTCGTTTCTCCGGTAAAGGTGTATTCTTTATCGTCAATAAAAGGTTCCTTTCCGACTTCATCTATGAGTTTCTGCTGATGAAATGTACCTTTCACTTCCCCTTTGCGACTAGTAAGTTCGATCCAGTAGAGATTGCCGTTATCCTTGTAAACAAATTCTTCAGATTTAGTATCTTTTGTTACCAGCCATATTCCCATAGCAATCAGCAATCCAATAAGCGCCGCTACTCCCCAAAATCTTAATTTCACCATCTCGCTTCCTCTCCTTTAATCAGATTAGCCTGAAACAAGATCCCTTTTTTAAATTGATGACGAGTTGAGTTTTCTGAGTAGTTAGAGGGATTACTTTATGAAACATCTATTGTTCTGAAACACGTGAATTCCTTGCATGACCACTAATGTACTACGTGCCATACAATATTTACTCTTTTACTCCCATATAAATATGGCTATTCATAAGACTTCTTTACATTTTATTGTAATGTACAAAACCTTATCTAATGAAGAATAAATTTCTTTTTCAGAAAGATGGGTGCCATAAATTAACAAAAAACCTGAGTTAAATCAACGGTAATACTTACCACACCTTACACAAAAAACTTTATATCCTTAATGAGTAGCGGAGTTTATTTTCATCACTTTTCTGTTCTTACTATTGGATAGTAATTATACGAATGATAACAATAAATTTAATTCTCTGAAGATTATTGACAATTATTTGCATCCGAGATAACATGTTATTATCGATTTGTTAATAACAATTTGATAATAACATTATGAGAATATTAAATTATAGGTGATTTTTATGGGTAAAGATCCACTCAGAGATAAGCAGGGGCTTACTGAAGAAGAGTTTTTACAAAAGTATGATATCAGTATTTACGAAAGACCATCTGTTACAGTAGATATGTTAATTTTCACAGTAGTTGATGAAGAAAAAGAAAACTACAGAAAGTTGCCGGAAAAGTCACTAAAACTACTATTGGTTAAAAGGGGAGTTCATCCATATATTGGACAATGGGCTTTGCCTGGAGGATTTGTAACAAATGACGAGAGTCTTGATGAAGCTGCTTTGCGCGAATTAAAAACTGAAACCAATATTGATGATGTTTATATGGAACAGCTTTATACATGGGGAGATGTAAAAAGGGATCCTCGTACACGAGTAATTAGCTGTTCTTATATGGCACTAATTGATAGCAGAGCACTCGAAGTGAAAGCTGGGGACGATGCGGTTGATGCGAGGTGGTTCGATGCTAGGTACAGTGTTCTTGAAGAGAAGAAAACCATATTAGAGAAGGGGTTTTCATTTGAAAGAGTGATAAAAATTACTCTTTCAAACGATCAAGCAAAACTGGAGGCTACTATAAAAATAATTGAAAAGTACTCTGGAAAAGCAGTAACAGTAGAAAGAGATGTTATGGTTTCGAATGGAGTTTCTTTTGATCATGCGAAAATGATCCAATATGCAATTGAGAGACTTAGAAATAAGATTGAGTACACAGATATCGCTTTTAATCTAATGCCTGAGCTTTTTACATTATCAGAGCTCCAGCAGGTCTATGAGGTTACTTTGGGAAGAGAGCTACTTTCTTCAGCGTTTAGAAGGAAGATAAAGGACATGGTTATAGAAACTAATCAATTTACAAAAGATGCAGGGCATAGGCCTGCAAAGCTGTTCAGGTTTAATCCGAACTGGCGATATTTATAGATTAAAAGACATTTAATTAGTTTTGCCTTTCCACTAGCAATAATCGTTCTAGGTCTATGCGGTTATTCATCTATCAAAACTCTTTCCACGTTTGCTATCAGTCTTTTGTTTATTGGATTTGCATCGTTGTTTCACAAGTCTTGTTAAAGATTTTCTGATGTCGTTTAGGAATCATTTTATTTCTTCAAGAAACCTTAATTGAAATAATAACACCGATTTTGCTGCGACAAAGGATTTAACCTATAAATAAAATTAAAACAGTTAAGGAGTAATCCTCATGAGAGCGATTGTATATACAAAATACGGAAGTACTGACGTTCTTAAACTCGAAGAAGTGGAGAGACCTAGTCCAAAGGACAATGAAATATTGATAAAAGTACATGCAGTATCCATAAACTCTTGGGACTGGGACCTCCTGAGAGGGAAACCTTTTATGAACCGCATTGGGGGACTTTTAAAGCCAAAATACAATATACTCGGAGCTGATATAGCGGGGCAGGTTGTAGCAATAGGCAAAGACGTAAAGGAGTTTCTTCCGGGCGATGAGGTATTCGGGGACATTTCCGGGTGTGGTTGGGGTGGGTTTGCGGAGTATGTATGTGTTCGTGAAAGTGCATTAACGCTGAAACCAGCCAGTATGTCATTTGAGGAGGCAGCCGCCATACCCCAAGCCGCAGTTCTTGCATTACAGGGACTACGCGTTAAAGGAAAGATTCAGGTAGGAGAAAAGGTTTTAATTAATGGGGCTGGTGGCGGTGTGGGTACCTTCGCATTGCAGATTGCCAAATTATTCGGAGCTGAAGTGACTGGAGTGGACAGCACTAAAAAAATGGATATGCTGCGGTCAATTGGAGCAGACCAGGTCATTGATTATACTCAAGAAGACTTCACCCAAAAAGGACAGCGTTATGACCTAATTCTTGATGTTGTCGGATCTCGGTCTATTTCCGACTACAAACGAGCATTAAATCCCAAAGGTACCTATGCTATGATCGGAGGTCCTACGAATCGAATTTTGCAACTCCTCCTCCTAAGACCATTGATTTCGTTAACTGGTAAGAACATGTCCCTCCTAATACACAAGCCAAACCAAAATGATCAAAATATTATAAAGAAGTTCTTTGAGGCCGGCAATGTAGTACCTATTATAGATAGGTGTTACCCGTTAAGTGAGGCTGCTCAAGCTCTCCGATATTTTGGAGAGGGGCACGCTAAAGGAAAGGTCGTAATCAGTATAGAACATGAAAATACTGTACTTGAAAAAGGTGAAGGCAACTTATGATGTCAACCCTAAAAATTGAATCACGCAAAAACCATCTATATAAAATTTTAATAGATGGTTTTTTTGTTTTCATACCCGCTCCACGAAATTGGTGGTAGGAGCAAAAAAGCATGCTGTCCATTCTTCAGCTGAGGCATGTATTCGAACTTGCAAAGGCTCCCTTCAATCATTTTCAATCTCTTGTTTTTCTAATAGTTTTTGTGATACCACTTTATCTATTCCATCTTTAGGCTCCTATTAAATCACACTTTAGACCTTATTACCTTTGTTTCATTAGATGAAAATTAGGTATTATTATGGATTGAAACAAGTTTCCACTTTATGGTACCCTCCCTATGAGAGCCTATTTCATCCGTTTAGAGAGCCATTTCATATTTTCCCTTCAAGTTGACAAATGCGTATTTATTGAACCCCTAAACACCGCCTAATTTCTAGTCATAATGATTATTACTTCTAAACTTCTACTTCTAAGATAGTTCTATCAGTTTATTCCTTTTTGGTTTTAGCAACTTACAGTTATATATTTTTCCTAAAGAAGGTGGTCAATGGATATTATTCCTATCATTTTTATTCGTCTAGCTTTAAATTAAAACGGTTTGGCGAAAGGAGAAAAAAATGACTAAGAATAAGAAAGGAAAATTAACATTGGCATTATCGTTATGTTTTTTAATGTTTGGGTCAACTGTTAGTAGTGCAAAGGATAACAATCTAGCTATTCCACATGATAACACTGCCCAAGAGATTCATATAAATGTAGAGAAAAAGTATCAAGAAATTGATGGATTTGGAGCTTCTGGCGCTTGGGCAATGGACCCCATCGGTGCTGAATGGTCAGAAGAAAATAAAAACAAAGTGGCTGATTTGCTGTTTTCACAAGACAAAGGAATTGGCTTATCGATGTGGCGCTTTAATATTGGTGCTGGGAGTGAAGAAACAGATAAAAACATTATTAAAGATCGCTTTAGGAGAGCAGAAAGTTTTAAAACAGGAAAAAATGAACCTTATGATTGGTCAAAACAAGCTGGTCAGCAATGGTTTCTTCAAGCCGCTAAAGAACGTGGCGTTGAAGAATTTATTGCGTTTGTGAATAGTCCACCTGTATGGATGACAAAGAATGGACATGGGCAACCTGATTCTTCTGTCGGCAGCACGAATCTAAAAGAAGAATATATCAATGACTTTGCGGTGTTTTTATCTGATGTATTGGAATATTTCGAGCAGGAGCAGCTGCCTTTCGACTATATTAGCCCGATCAACGAGCCTACTTGGGATTGGAACAGAGCCGGGCAAGAAGGAAATCGCTACAATATTGACGATATGAAAAAAGTAATAAGAGCTTTATATCATGAGCTACAAAACCGCGATCTTGAAACTGAAATTGATATACCAGAAGCAGTTGAATATACATCTTTACTTGATGACGATATCTATTCAGCTTTTACCGGAAGAAATAATAGCCGGTATAATAGTGGAAATGCTAGTGGTGCGTATCCGGGTAAATATCGTGAATACATTAAGGAGTTTTTAGGAGACAACGAAATAAAGGATATGGTCGGAAACAAAATCAGTGCACATGCCTATTGGTCTGATTATTTTTCCGGAGAGGATCGCCTCATTCCTTTAAGAAAAAAAGTAAGGGAAAATATCGATCGTTATGATCCGAATGCAAAAATGTGGATGTCCGAATACTGCATTTTGGGTGGCAATGGTCCTGGCCGAGACCTATCAATGCGGACTGCACTTGATATTGCTCGACTCATTCATTATGACATGGTCGAAACTCAAGCCTCCGCATGGCAATGGTGGCTCTCTATGTCACCGTATGACTACAAGGACGGTTTAATTTATACGGACTACTTAAAGCCAGGTGATGAAGAAACAATCATCGAATCTAAATTACTATGGGCTTTAGGTAATTACAGTCGGTTTGTCAGACCAGGGGCATATAGAGTCGACTTAAATGGCGCAAACGATAAGGATGGCCTTATGGGTTCGGCTTATTATAAAGAGGAAGATAACCAGCTTTCCATTGTCCTTGTAAATTACAGTAATGAAACAAAACCTGTGCATCTCAATGTAGACGGGCTACCTTGGAATAAAAAAGCGATACAATTTAAACCTTATATCACTTCTGATAACTATGATTTGGAACAGAAAAACTTATTCCCCGCACATAAAGTGTTTAATGTGCCACCTAGATCTGTGGTTACGTTAGTAGGTAAATAATTATCAATAAGAAGAATGCCAACCTGAAATATGATCGATTGGTATTCTTCTTTAATTAAATGGTCACAAGAAACTATTTTTTTGACTTCATAGCTTATGACAGTTCTCTGTGATGCATTTAAATGCTGTCTTATCCAATATTTTTTTCTCCGTTTGTATGTTCTTCCGATAGACCAAATCCATTGAAGTGTTGTTAACTATTCAAGTCTTCAACTGATTTCATCAAAGCATCTATAAATTAACATTTTTCTTAATCTCCTCCATCTATTCCGAGAACTGCTTAATTTTCATTTTAAATAGCATTTATTAAAAATAGTTAATAATGGTTTCTAGCTTCTTTACATTCAAATCTACTTCTTTGTATCTATCGTCGCCGATATAACCACTTTTATTAAAAGGATTATAGTGAATTGGGATTTATTATCCAACACTAATAGTTTTCGAAAATAGTTATTTCATAAAAAGATAGATATGTGCCATTCTGTATAAACTATTTTCGCCTTCACTTTTCAATTTAATTCTACGAATGTCTTATTATTCGACAAAAATATTGGTAATTCGACAAAGTCAGTTGACCTTTAAGAAATAAACATATAGAATCTTTACATATTTGCAATAAACGAGGGTTCAGTATGAAAAATGTATTATTCAGGAGAAAAAATCTCGGGGAGTTACTGAAAAAAAAGGGAGATATCGAGCTACAGCAATCGTTAGGAGCCTTTGATTTAACGCTGCTAGGGGTAGGTGCCATTGTCGGAACAGGTATATTCATTCTTCCAGGGACAGTAGCTGCTGAGCACGCTGGACCAGCTATAGTTTTTTCCTTTATTATAGCTGCTATTGTCTGTGCATTGGCAGGGATGTGTTATTCAGAATTTTCATCTTCCGTACCAGTAACAGGTAGTGCTTATACGTATGCATATATTGTATTTGGAGAATTAGTCGCTTGGTTAGTTGGTTGGGCTTTGGTGTTAGAATATGGTTTGGCAGTTGCTGCAGTCTCAACTGGTTGGTCTTCATATTTTTCTGCATTGTTAGAAGGATTTCATATCAACATACCAAAGGCAATCTCAGGTCCATTTATTCCCGCAGACGGAACTTATGTAAATATACCAGCTATAGCTATAGTTTTTGCTACTGCTTTCTTGTTAACGCGCGGGATCAATCAATCTGCAAAGCTGAATAAGATCATGGTATTTATTAAGGTAGGTATTATTCTTTTATTTATTGGAGTAGGTATTTTTTATGTGGAGCCTTCTAATTGGCAGCCATTTATGCCTTTCGGAATAGAAGGGGTCTTGAGCGGGGCAGCACTTGTTTTCTTTGCCTATCTTGGGTTTGATGCTGTTTCATCCGCAGCTGAAGAGGTAAAAAATCCACAACGCAATTTGCCTATTGGAATTATTGGTTCATTATTAATTTGTACATTACTTTACGTAGTGATTTCGCTTGTTCTAAATGGAATGGTTTCATATACACAACTAAACGTAAGTGACCCAGTTAGCTTTGCTATGCAGCTCGTTCACCAAGACTGGATGGCTGGCGTAATTTCACTTGGTGCTGTTGTCGGGATGATGACAGTTATCCTTGTGATGATATATGGAGGAACAAGACTTCTTTACGCGCTTGGACGTGATGGATTACTACCGAAATATATGCATGAGCTTAATAAAAAATATAGGACGCCCGTTAAAAGTACGTGGATTTTTGCAGCATTCATCGCTTTTTGCGCAGGCTTCATTCCCTTATCTAAACTCGTAGAATTAGTGAACATGGGGACATTACTTGCATTTATAATCGTCTCAATCGGAGTTATTTTCTTAAGAAAAAATAAGAATATCCCATCTGGTGGTTTTAAAGTACCGTTCTTTCCGGTTATACCGATTTGCTCATTCCTATTATGTTTATTTTTAATCACTCAACTCTCTGTTTATACATGGATTGCATGCGGTATTTGGTTTGTACTTGGATTACTCTTCTATTTTACTTATGGTAAAAAACATAGTGTAATGAATAAAGAATAAGACATGCAAGAAGTGAGCTTACGATGTCATATAGAGACAATGTAAGCTCACTTTTCTTTTTTAGAAGAGAATGGAATCCTCCGAAGAGAGCAGTATATTCCACCAATTTACGAATGATCTACTTATCTAATTTTCCCTAGAAGAAGGAGATAGTTGCTTCCGTATTTACTTGTGGTACGATTCACCGCAACTACATTTTACATCGTAGCTGCTGATGAAGCAGCGGCATGGTCAGCTTTTACACAATCAATTGCGATAACAAGCGCAATGATGATGGTCTCCATCTCTTCATTCAATATCTCGACCTTGTAGCTATCGCCCCAAGTAAACCATTTTTTGTTCACTCGTCCGACGACCTCTCCATACTGTAACACTTCAAAATCCATATCCCACCAGCTGCCATGTACCTCGATGCCTGCCGCATCAATCGTGTAGCGTGCTTTTAGGAAGGAAAACTCCTTTTGTATCGTTAACACCTCTCGCCCATTCACTTCAACAAAAAACTTCGGTAAAAAACTGAACATCTTTTTCGAAATGAGCGCGGCTTCATCTCCATTTGTATTCATAATGGAGAACGTCTTTGGGATTTGCAAAAAGCTCCCTTCTACATAATAAACATCATTCTCCTGATAATCCTTTACAGTAAATTTACCACTTAGACTAAATACCTTTTGCTTAATATATAGCTCTTTCATCTTAACCCCCCTTCAGTATAGCGTATTATAAAAGTATACTATTGTTCTGTTTTATTTAAATCATATAATTCTTATAGTATAGTAGACTAGTTCGACTATAAATTAGGCAGTTTATAGGGCGATTCTATATAGACTTTAATGCCATCTACCCAAAAGAATCTGAATAGTTTGGATCGCTGTTTGTTATCTTTGTAACTATTTATACATACCAATCACTAGTGGTCGGCTATCTTAACTTTTTATATGTTAAGTTTAATTCAGTCCCAAAATTTTATGATTAACAGTATAAATTAAACTGGTAGCTGTTTTGATATATATTCGATTTCAAGATCACTGTACCATTCATTTAGACCCACCCATAACTTTTCACAAAGTTCATATATTAGTTTACTATCATCTAGTTTCCCTTCCATTACTTTAATAACCAAATTTTCATACCCTGTAGGTTTTGATTCCATTACCAAAGATTCTTCATAGGCTCTAGCTCTTGTACTATAGGACTGTTTATTTGCTAGACCTATCAGTTTCAAAGTTTGCCAAACTAAATCTTTTGCTCCCATTGGGATATAGCTCAAGTTATTGATTTTAAAATTATTTCTTATTTTTGCCATCGTTTCGTAGGGTTCCCAAATCATAAATTCCCTCATTGTATCTTTTACTGCTTTATCAGAAATCTGTAGTGGCAGGTTTCTAACCTCTTCAAATAAATGCTCAGGATCATAAACTGCTAAAATGTTAGTAAAAACACCTGCTTTAATTGCCCACGAATCATCGACTTCTTTTGCTTGTTTAATAATCTCACTCTTTTGTATCATACTAATTTCAATTTTAAATTTATCATAAATAAATTCATGACTTTCTATAGAAACTCCATCCTTCATAACCGCATGAAGTTCTATATCAGAATATGGACCATCCATTCCTTGTCCAATTGATCCGTACGCTCCAATTGCTAATATTTCATCTCTATATTTGAATAGTAACCTTTTCCTAATTTCTTCGATCATCTGATTTTTTTCATTTCTTGTTGTAGCTGTTGGATATGGTAGCATCATATTAATTCTCCTTAAAAGCCATTATCATATTATTTTCAAATAAGTCCTGATAACCACACCTATTTAACCGGTAACACTACCATAAGTAAATTCTTCATAAATATAAATGTAAGAATGCCGATTTTGAAATTAGATAATGAAAGCCAATATGTGAGGTTATCTGCATTAATACCTTAAAATACTCACAAGATAGATTCCCCTTATTTTTTAACTACTTTTACTTGAAGTTTATTGCTGGAATATTTCGATTTTTTCTTACTATCCACTACACGAACTACTACTACTTTATTGAGTTTTAATTTTTTATTTAACTTTGCTTTAAAATATCCCTTTTTATCTGCTTTTATATTATCTACGTAATAACTAAGGTCAGAAGTCTTGACAATTAAATCCGCATTTGGAAGCGTCTTTCCAGTAATATATTTGCTATTAACTGTTACCTTGTCTATCTTTAATGGAACCGGATTACAATTTTTAATAGTGAAGGTCTTTACAGTTTTATTTCCCGCATAATCCTCAGCCACGAAGGTGTACTTCCCATTTTTATACACCTCCACCTCTATAGAATTATCTATTCCTTGGGAGTATTCACTTCCTTTAATCTCACGTATATTGGAATTATAGCTCCCATCTGGTAACTTAACACGGTCAATACTATTATTATCAGTTACTCTGATTTTTAAAAACTGAGTGGTACTCCAATCATCCACATATGTTTTAACAAATTTCAAAACGGGTTTACTTGTATCAATATTACTAATTGTAGCACCACACCAAATAATATTTGGATCTCCAAGGTTAGGATCTTTCGGGTCATAGTAATCTTTCCTTAAGACAAGAAAATCATAATTCCCATTGGCTTTTGCTTTAATTGTGTATTTGCTTCCATATGTAACTTCAAAATTATTATCGCCAGGATTATATAGAATTACGTTATTACCATTATTATATTTTGTAGCATCAATAGTTATTGTTACTGGCTTATTTGTCATTTTATTTGAATTATTTATTGTAACTTTAACATTCTTATTATCTGAATATGTTGTAGCAGTATACCATTTTTTTGTAGAAGCAAAAGCAGGTTTATTATAAGCTAAATTAAAAATTGAAACTATTAACAGTAAAATAACTGTTATATTATTAAACTTTTTAAACATCATCTTCATCTCCGCGTTCGCATATTACTGTTCATTGGCTTAGTGATGCCCTTTTTGTTTTTTCAAAGTAAGAATGAAATGCTATTTTCCACTGTGTGTCCTCTACTCTCCTTTTATTGTTAAATAATTAATCAACAAAGCTATTATATATTCATCATTTCCTGCAATAAGTATATTAACATAAAAATACCCAATGGTATTATTTCCCTCAAACCTATCAATTATTATTTTTAAAAGCATTTTGGAAAAACTTGTTTCAATCCCTTTTGGCTTCAAGTAAAAAAGAACAGATCTAAAATCTGTTCTTTTAAGATAAGAATTAAAACTACTATTATTTCCGAAGTTCTTCGAGTACTACCTGAACATCGTAGCCAACTTGAAAATCATACAATTCACTCGTTTTACCATCAATAGCATCAACGAACTGATTGATTAATTCATTCCAGAAATGGTTGTTCTCAACCTTAATCTCTTGAAACTCCTCCCCGATTTTCCCAGCCTTTACTTTCTTTAAATCTATGAGAGATAACGTACCTTCTGTTCCATATGCCGTTAAAGAAAGATGTTGTTCTTCCATTCCTGCTATTCCACTAATCCCATTAAAGGTGATGGGAACACCATTTGCAAGTCTCATTTTCGCTGTGATTCCCATTTCGGGGAGCGTAGGATCATTAGGAAGTTCCAGCTCACTCTCTACATTGCTAATGTGTCCAAAGAATCGTTGAATCAGTTGAACGAAATGTCCTGCTACCTCAAAAACAAAACCACCCTGTTCTCTCGTGTTGATCCAGCTATTTTGTTGCCACGCTCTAGGCCATTTAGGAAACTGCATCGTTAGTTCTACTTTTCGCAACTTGCCAATATACCCCTCCAACCACAGCTCTTCAAACTTAAGAGTGTTATGTAAGTAATTTAAAGGAAAATTCATAGCATGGACAATGTTTTGTTCCTTTGCGATCCGCAATATGTTTTCAGCTTCTGCCAATGAGTTCGCTAATGGCTTTTCACATAAAATATGTTTGCCCGCTCGGATGACATCAACAGCAATATCATGATGCCATTTCGGTGGGACCGCCACATAAACCATATCTATATCTACTTTTTCTAGTAACTCAGTATGATTCGTAAAGCCTTTAATATTATAAAGAGCTGCACACTGTTCTACCTTTTCTTTGTTAGTGTCACAAACGGCAACCAATTCTACTAATGGGTGGTCAAAAAATACCTTTACCATCCCCTCACCTAAAGCACCTATACCAATAATCGCTACTTTCTTTTTACTCATGGATTCATAAACTCCTTGCTTCAAAAAAATTAGCCCTGTCGTTTAGGGCATGGTTATCGTAAGCCTGCGCAAGTGTACATTTTGTTATCACAAAATCAACATAATCCTTACCTTTTGCCGTCACGATATTCACATCTACCATCGTATCATGATTCTCAATCCTTCAACCATTAAATACATCATATACCTCTATCTGTCCTATGAGTTTACTTGAGGTAAATTCGATGGTTTATATATGAATTCATTGTTAAAGAAAGACTTTGATATATTCCAAAAAGAGAAATTAAGTATTTAAACAAATATACATATTGTTAGATTGTGATTGATGATTATTAATCCACTAGCGAGAAACGTTAATTTAACATGAAATCATAAATGATCAAACTTTATTTAAATCAATATTCACATTAAATACAAAAAAATGATATGAGAACCACTGATATTCCAATAGTTCTCACATCGAAATTAAGATAATCTGAAAATGTTTGCGGTACCACTAACAGAAAAAGTGATTAATTCTACCTTTTTATTCCTTTAAAAGAAAAATGGAATAAAGGCTAATGAGACAATTGCTCCTAATGCAATGCCCGCCGCAAAGCCGAAACCAAAGCCCCCGCCCCAACCATATCCGTAGCCACCATAACCGCGGTGGCCTCCGAACGGTCGAAGGAATACTCTATTTGGAGATACTCTGTGAATAATGCCTCGATGAATTTTTCCATCAAACGTACGAATGTGAACTGCTCTCCCAATGCCCCTAGAACACATATGATGATAGTGTGCTGACATTTTTTAATACACCTCCATGATTGTACTAGTATAGTTACAGATCCCTATCATTGTATGACCATGGTTGACTATTGGAGTAGTCTTCAGCACAAGGCGAAAGTGGAAAAGCAAACAGAGCTATTTATAATCTGTTTGCTTGTAAGATGTATCATCCATTCGGCTATAAACATAAGATGGAACATCCTATTAAGCTAGAGGAGTGGTTATGTGAAAATTACTTATCAAGATGCTTTAGCCTATTACGCTATAGATGGGGCCCATCCAGGTGGAATGTCTCTAACGAAAGAGATTTTAGAAAATGAAAAAATTAACCGCGAGATGATCATCCTTGATGCAGGTTGTGGTACTGGGGAAACATCATCGTATTTGGCAAAAACGTTTCGTTGTATGGTTTATTCAATTGATAACCATGAAGAAATGGTGAAGAAAGCCTCGGAAAAATTTTTGAATGAGAGAATTTCTGCTAAGGCAGTAAAAGGAAGTATTGAGAATATTCCATTTAAAGACAATACTTTCGACTACATCATAGCTGAATCATCAACTGTTTTTGGTAATATTTCTAAAGTCATGAGTGAGTATTTCCGTGTGCTAAAGCATGATGGGGTATTGTTAAATATTGATATGACAGCAGAACAAAAGTTGTCTAGAAAAGAAAAGGCGGAGTTGATGAAATTTTATCAAATAGATGAGATTTTATCTGAGGAAGAATGGCTTATGTCCATTCAAAAGTCCGGATTCAAAAGATGCCAAATCGTAAAATCGGCGTCTATTTTTGATGCTTTAGAAGAATATAGTTTTGATGACAATGAAATAAACAATCGTGAAATACCGCTCGAAAATGTAAACCCAGAGGTAGATAGAGTTATACAAACCCATCAAAGGTTACTGGTCTCTTATGGAGATAAATTAGGGTATCGAGTTTTTAGAGCGGTAAAGATTTAAAGGTGAATGTCACTACCCATTACCCGAGTATTGTAGAGATTTTTCAAGAATGAAAGGAGAGGCACCGTAAAAAGTATTTGACCAACAACGGTGCCTTTTCATAAATAGTCATGTCTTAATGGTGGAAAAACTAGATCCGCCAGACATTTTCTCTGTTACTAGGTATGGAAATAGGATATCCTCTTTTTCCACTATACATCGAATACAGGTATTTGTTGTTCTAGTGTCTGATACCAATATTGAACAGCCCTCTGCTTATTTGCATTGGGCTGTTGACTGTTTGTTAATATTCGTACTTTATTATCACTTGTGGTACGGTTCACTACACCCGCTTAAGTGGCAGTTTTTTGTTTGTAATTATTCCTTTAACAAATGATTCCACCGACTAATAGAATATGAAAAAATTAATCGATATACCTCTACTTTTACCTACTGAAAATTATCAAATAGATAAAAACGCTGAAATATCAATATCCCAGCGTTCTTAATATTTATTATTAAACAGGTATTGTACCACGTCTTTAGCTTAGTGATACGGCAGTGTCTCTTCTGTAAAGACTTACACCAAGATAAAAAAGTGCTAAGCCAAGTATTAGATAACTTAGGGGGATTCCTGCTACTGGTACAAACTCAAAAAATGGTGATACTGCAAGAACTAAACCACCAAGAAAAGGAAGTTTTTTTAACTTCATTATATTAATTCCAATTAAAATTACACCTATAGCATATACAAGAAAAGAAACGAGCAGCCCTACTATTGATTCGGGAGGAGCTGATAACACATCCGGGGCTACTTTATTGATGTAGGGGTTAATATATAAACCAAGATACTTTGCTCCAAGTGAAAGTGTTGTACCTGTTACCCCAATGATAAAACTAAAAGTAAGAAACTTTCCGCTCGAATTTAAATGATATAAATAAAGACCGATTAAGGCAAAAAGAAATAATATTGTCCCGAAATATTCAATGTAAATTGGGATATAATAATGAGCCGAGCTATAGTCTCTTTCGAAATAACCAGAGATAAAAAGTATCCAAGCCACAATTAGAAAAATACCAGAAAGTAATGTTAACACACTGTACAGTTTAAAACTTTTTAAACCGGCCACCTGTTTCCCCCCCTTTTGAAAGTACCTGAGTTAATATATGTTCAAAAAAATTTGGTTATTACTCAAGATGCGACAAATATTGAATTAAAAAATTCGCTCTGAAAACCAAATCCTCCTATGGTTACAAATAGGCCTTCATCCACAGCATTTACTTAGGAAAACCTACAACTTTTCAAAAAACCGACTCTAATGTAAGATTCACCGTGACGCAACTAAATGAGGTCTACCCTATAATGAATTTAATAGACATTCAATAAAGAACACTGATAAAAAACGCTATTCCCCTTTAAAGTATTTCTTATACTCTTAAACCTTTATCTTATTCTGTGTGTGCGAAAATTAAGGGTAACTTGCAACTGGACAAGCTCAAACTAGCACTGCCTATGGGCAAAATAAGCATAATCTCCCTTGTAAATATTGAAGTGAAAATAGTGCAATTTAGTAATACGGATTATCTACAAACCACTATTGTTTTAACGGTTACCACAAAAATGAACAGCCCTCTGCTTATTTGCATCGGGCTGTTGACTGTTTGTTAATATTCGTATTTTTCATTATCAATAATGGTATAGCCCTTTCCGTTTTCAATTACAACCATCATGGAATCATTTTTCACAAAGTTCTTATTGAACTCAATGTTTTGTTTGTAGATACTTTCCTCTTTGCCACTACCTGTAACCATTCCAATATAGAGTGTATTTTCGTTAAAAACCTGTTTAATCAGATAAGTTTCTTCGTTTTCCTTTGTAATTATCTGACTGACATATCCACTTCCGGAAGGAACATACTCAAATACTTTTATTTCCTTGCCATCTACTGAAAAACTAGCTTGTAGTGACTCTGTTTTCGTATCGTATTCACCTGAAATCGTCATATTCTGAATTGACTCATCTGGTACATTCATCTCCATGTTGAACGTGCAAATATCGCCTTTCATTTCAACGTGACCTGTACTAACCTGATTCATGATTGGCCCTTCCCAAACATTTTTACCCGTTTTAGGTACTTCCGACAATACAGCTAATGGTGCTAAGGTTATATCTGTGCTGAATAAGCCCATCAAAGTGATTGAAGCCATTGGATTTTTTTGCGAGATACTTTCCATCATAGGTTCCAGCATCTCATATGCTTTTCCTTTCACTTCTATATATTGAGTCATTCCAGTGGCAACGGGAGGGGTATCTAAATCTACAAGGTCATCTTTTGGTGAAGGAGGTGTTTCATCATCCACTTTTTCCGGCGATTTTCCTTCTTGATTACTCACGGGAGGTGTTCCACCTTTTTCCTCGCTTTTACCACATCCACTAATGGAAAAAAACATTAATAAGATCGCCAACATCAAAGAAAATTGTTTTAATAACATTCGTTTTCGTTTAAGCATGCACATTCCCCCATTAAAACATGTTATGTTTCCTTATGAGAGTGAGTGATTATTTTCCACTTTTTGATATCTTATTATGGAAAATCAAAAACAAAAAGCCAGCTTAATAATAAGCTGACCTTCTGATGTTAAAACTTGTTTATTTTATAAACATATTTAAGATTAATACACCTGCAAGACCTACAAGGGAAAGAATGGTAACCATTACAGACCATGTTTTGATCGTTTTGCCGATTGAAAGGTTAAAGTATTCCTTGTAAATCCAAAATCCGGCATCATTCACATGGGAGAAGGTGATACTTCCTGCACCAGCTGCTAAAACCATTAGTTCAGGACTTACACCTGTAGCCCCAATTAGAGGTGCTGCAATTCCAGCAGCTGTCATTCCAGCTACAGTAGCAGAACCTAACGCAACCCTTAAGATAGCAGCGATAATCCAAGTAAGAAGCAATGGTGATAATGATGATCCTGTCATGATTTCAATGATATATTTATCAATGTGACTGTCAATTAGCACTTGCTTAAACGCGCCACCACCAGCGATAATGAGTAAAATCATCGCAATTCCACTGACCGCGTCTGTAAGAGATTTCATGACTTCCTTCATTTTTCTACCTCGATTGAGACCAAAGGTAAAGAATGCAAGAATAACAGAGAGTAATAATGCAACATTCGGATTACCAATAAAATCAAAAAATGGCATAATCGCTGATTCAGGCATAAAAATTTCTACAATTACTTTCGCCGCAATCAGAATGACCGGCATCAAAGATGTAAGAATACTTGTAGCAAATCCCGGCATTTCTTCTTCTGTAAATTCTTTCGGATTAAACAATCCTTTTGGAATTTCAACTTCCAAATCTTCTTTCTTAAACAGCTTCGTAAATAACGGCCCGCCAATAATAATAGCTGGGATGGCAATGGTAATTCCATATATTAGTGTCTTACCGATATTTGCTTCAAATACACTCGCAACCGCCGTTGGTCCAGGGTGTGGTGGAACAAAACCGTGCATCGTAATAAGTGCTGCAATAACTGGCATACCAACATACAATACAGGCACTCCAGCTGCAGTTGCAATCGTAAATACGAGCGGAATCAAAACAACAACACCTGTTTCAAAAAAGAGTGCGATCCCTACAACAGATGCAGTTAAAACTGCCGCTAGTTGAACTCTTTTCTTCCCAAATGCTCGAATAAGTGTTGTCGCAATTCTTTGAGCGCCTCCAGAATCGGTCATCAACTTACCGAGTATCGCTCCAAAGATGATGATCATTGTAAGACTGCCAAGTGTCCCACCTAAGCCACTTTGGACAGATGCCATGGCATCGATCGGTGACATTCCTTCTAGTATACCTACAATTAAAGCAACAATAATTAAAGATATGAATGCGTTTAATTTAAAAACCATCATTAATATAAGTAATAGGGCAACCCCTATACAAATTGAAATTACCGGCATATTATTTACTCCTTTTAGACAGTCATGATGAAAATTGAATATTATAAGTTCATTAATTGTTTGTGCGTTAAGCACAGCGGGGGCTAGTCCCCCACTCATAAACGTTTTACTTACCAGAAAATAACTTAATAAATTTAGTCATTACAGGCTCCATAGACTGCTGCATATCTGCCATAACAGTGGAGAGATGGACCATTTCTCTAGTTTCGAAATACGTTTGTAAATGAGAAACGGCAGCCATGGATACTTCTGTATTCACATTGATTTTACATATTCCAGATTGTATGGCTTGTCTTACTATTTCATCAGGTGTTCCTGATCCGCCATGAAGAACAAGTGGAACATCAACAACCTGCCGAATTCTTTCTAGAAGATCAAGATCAATCTTAGGTTCTCCTTTATACATGCCATGTACAGTGCCAATAGCGGCAGCTAAAAAGTCCACACCAGTTTCTGCAACAAATTCTTTTGCGGACGTTGGATCAGTTAGTGTGCCATTGCCTTCTTCCTCATCAGAGAAAGCTCCTCTTGCTAAAGAACCAATTTCAGCTTCAACTGATACACCTGCCATGTGAGCAATATCTACAATCTCTTTTGTCAGGCGCATGTTTTGTTCAAGATCATATGCTGAACCATCAAACATGACAGATGAAAATCCACAACGAATGGCGCGAATGATTGATTCCTTCTCATAAGCGTGATCCAAATGAAGAGAAACAGGAATACTAGCTTTTTCTGCCATAGCTCTAACCATTGCAGAAAACCCTTCGACATCTACCGTAGGGAAGTATCGTTCCCCTAAAGCAATAATAACGGGCTGGTTTTCCATTTCGGCAACCTTTATAGCTGCCTGTACAGTTTCTAAGCTATATACATTAAACGCTGCAGCGCCGTATTTTCCTCTCTGTGCATTTACTAAAATATCCTTTGTATCTGCAAACATAATGTGCTCCTCAGTTTATGATTAATTAGATGATCATCGCTGCTTTGTGTTCGTTTTCAAACACTTTTTTTCTATTCGTATACGAACATACACCATCGTAAATGATGCAGCCGTATACGAATGAAATCTTTTAGCAAAGCGATGAAAATCTACTATTTACCTAATAGTTCAACGGTCTCCTTGAGGGTCGTTTTTGCTCCTACATTTCCAGGGAATATAATGTAAGAAATACCCGGAAACTTACTTTCCTCTCCAGTAAACCATACAGGGATACCTGGCTTAATTTGTCCAGCAACAGTCGCTCTCTTAACTTCAAGGCCTTTTGTTCCGATATCACTTGATGTAATACCGCCTTTAGCGACAATAAACTTGGGTCTAACGTTTAACCTTTGAACGATACTTGTTACTGCATCTGAGATTTGAACAGAAAGCTTGAGTTCTTCTTCTTTTTTACCTTCACCAAGATCCATTCTTTCCCGTTTTGTATAAATGGCTACTGATTTACCTGAACGAATGAGATTTTCACTTGTTTCAATCACTCGGTCTGTTTCAGCTTTAAACTCCTCAGGATGTAAAACGAGATGAACATTAAATTCAATAAACTCAATAAAATCACATTTCTTCAATTCCTCAAGCTGCTCAGTCGTCTTTTTAACATGAGAACCAACAATGATTAGACCGCCATGTTCGGAATCCTCTTTAATCAGTTCCTCTCTAGTAAGTAACCCTCTTTCACTTACTCCCCCTATCACCTTAGTGAGAGCAGCTGCACTTCTGAACATAAAATGCTTGCCGGCTTTCATTGCTTTGATGAGGGAAATGACAAAAATCTCTACATCTACGTAGTCCACAGCATTTACGACGACCTTGTTGAAATCACTGACTTCAAGTAATTGATTTGTAATCTTTTCTACTTCAAGTGCTCTTAAGCTTTCAAGTGATATATAGGTTGCATTTTCAGCTTTAAATTCACCATCTGATTTTTCCTCGGCCCATTCACCTAAATGAGACTTTGTATAGCCAAATGTTCTATCTTTCGCGAATTCCGTTTCTCCAGCCGGCACCAAATAGTCTTCATATTGAACATAGTGAATGTTGTCAACTGTGAAACGGCCGCCTTCTTTGAAAAATGGAATAATTACTTCCCCATCAAACTTGGTGTTTGAACCTGATTCGATTGTTTCCTTTAAAACCTCTGTTTCAAGTGGGTAGTGACCACGTAAAGTAGAGTCTCCGCGACTAATAATAATAAAATCCTTACCATGCTTTTTCGCTACTTCTAATACATTTTCAGCAATTTCTTTATGTGCTTTTTCCGTTTCAGCTGAAGTAAATCCTCTGGAGTTTGTTAATATAAAGAACATCGCATTTTGCTCTCCAAAACCCTTCTCAATACTGTCTACTGACCAATCAGTATAAACTGAGATATTATGAACGGTTTGTACACCAGTAGGATCGTCATCAAGCACAATAATTTTTTTATTCAGATTAGCTAATTCGTTTTTCAACATTTCCTGCACGGCATTTCTATCTACTGCTGGAATTTTATCGAAAACCTCGTTAACTAATCTTTTATCTGTGCTATTTATCGCGCCCATTTTTATACTCTCCTTACCTCAACATTCGCTAGTTTTTCAAAGTATTGAACAATACCTCCATGGTCATCTGAAGATTTTCCATCGACCTTCAATGCATGGAATATTTCTAGTAATTGACTTGATAATGGCATTGGCACACCAATTTCATGAGCAGTTTCTATTACGTTCGTAATATCTTTCATGTTGATATCAATTCTTCCGCCAGCTACAAAGTTACGATCAAGGATTAATGGAGCTTTTGCATCAAGTACAGCACTTCCTGCTAATCCACCTCTGATGGCCTGATACATTTTTTCAACGTCAATACCAGCTTTACTTGCCAAAACTAATGCTTCAGACATAGCAGCAATATTTAAATTAACAATAACTTGATTGGCTAATTTCGCTGTAGTGCCGCTTCCATTTCCGCCTACTAAAGTAACTTCGGTTCCCATTGCATATAGAACATCCTTCACCTGTTCAAAAACTTCTTCTTTCCCGCCTACCATAATGGCTAACGTTCCATCTATAGCTTTCGGTTCTCCTCCGCTAACAGGGGCATCCAGCATTTCTACACCTTTTTCAGCTGCTAATGCAGCAATTTCTTTGGAAACTACTGGTGTAATAGAACTCATATCGATAATGACGGTTCCTGGTTTTGCTCCGCTAAGAACACCATTCTCCTCTAAAATGACTTGTTTTACATGCTTGTTGGCAGGAAGCATCGTGATAATTACTTCACAGCTTTCACCAATCATTTTTGGAGATTCAGCACTAACAGCACCTAACCCAACTAAAGATTGAACTGCTGCTTCATTAATATCGTTAACTGTCACTTGATATCCTTTTGACAATAGATTTGATGCCATTGGTTTTCCCATAATACCTAAACCAATAAATCCAATGTTTTTCATATTTATTCCTCCTCAATCATTATTTTTTTACTATTTTACAAAAATAACTCAATATATATTTTCGATTGGAATCGATTGCAGGAATCATTTACGAAAATGATTGTATACTATTTATAAATAATTGTATACATTTTTATTATTTTTGTATACTTTTTTCGAATAACAATTAATTGATTAACTATCAATTATTTACTTTTTTTGATAAGTTAGTGGTAGTTAGGTTTTGTAGGAAATAGGAGTGAATGAAGTGAGTCAGAATACTAAAAGTCATCGTCCGGCTTCCCACCAGGCATATGAGATCATTCGTGACAGGATATTAAATGGGGGTATTCCTAGTGGTACAAAAGTTGTTGAGGAAAAACTTGCCCAAGAATTGGGATTTAGCCGTACACCTATTAGGGAAGCCCTAAGGCAGTTAATATATGAAGGTCTTATCGTAAATAAAAAGGTTGTACAACCTACTGAGAAAGATTTACGAAACTTATTTCAAGTAAGAATTCTTCTAGAAGGATTTTCAAGTCAAGCCGCAGCAATCTATTTGCCTGAAGAGGAATTAGATTTACTTTCTCATTGCATTAAAGTGGGGCGAGAAGGAACAACTGAAGAGATTATGGAAGCAAACGAACGTTTTCATGAAATTATTGTTCATGCAAGTGGTAACTCACAAATTATCGATATCATTAACCGAATGAAATCCATTATCTATCTTTTTCGAAAGACTGTAGTGCTACACCAACGCCCTCGTCTAATTGAAGAACATGAGGAGATTTATGAAGCGATTAAAGCAAGAGATGGTCAGGCAGCTAAGCAGATGATGGAAAATCATCTTCAAGCAGATTTGGATTTTTGCTTGCACATTTTAAGCAGCACAAATTACAAACGATAAGGATGGATTCTGTTCTCAAAATGAATAATCCAACTGTAAGAATCGTCAAATTTCCTAATTAGGTGTAAAAGCCGGCTATTGGGCTTTTACAAAACAACAAACTTTAAGAAAGCAGCCTTTATGAATGGTAGAGAATAGGGCATTCGCTTTTCGTGACATAAATCTCAAGTGTCTCATCCCTGTGTTCTATGACGTCAAGAAGTTCTTTACCACTTTTTGAAATCTCCATTTACTATAGTAAAACTCCCCATCGTCCGAAAGGGAGCCGTATACGATAAGAAGAGGCTTTTGTTAGTACTTAAGATTTTTTTATAAAAGGGATCAGTCCCCCGCTATAAAGTAACGGGGACTGATCCCAAAGTTTTTTCACCTGATTAACGGTAGACTACTTATTCATTGCAGCAAGAAAATCCCCTAACAGACTGTCTAAATCATTTTCTGCCGCATCATTTTCCTCTTCCGCTCTTACGGAGTGATTTTGTTTTGCGCTTTCCCACTTAAATGTATGTATATCATCAACATCATCTGTTGAAGCAGTTTCTTCAAAAGAATGTAAATGGCCTTCCTCGTTTGAAACCTCAATCGGTTGCTCTTCCATTTCTACTTCCTCTTGAAGATACAAGGCCTCATCCAGGTTTAAGGAGTTGCTATTTAACGAGGCTAGTAGGGAAGCCGTACGAACTGGGTCATTTAAGAGCTGGTAAATAATACTCCCGAGTAATGCCTCGGAATGCTCATGCTTAAGCCAATTACGTTGTGATTTACTCAATTTATGGGGGAGAGGAACAGAAATAATTTCCCGTTTCTTTGAAAAAGACTGGCCGACTCCCTGCATCACAAACTCAGCAATTTTACTGGAAAAATTCCTCCGTTCCGTTTCCTTTAGCCTTTGTAGATGTTTTAATAAATAATCAGGTGTATCAGAGGGTACGCGAAATGAAATCGCTTGGCCCCTCTTCACCTCATTTGAAGAAGACTTTTTCATAAGATCACCTTATCTTATTTTTTTACTGGTTCCTTTGGTACCAGTTGCTTCTCTGTCTTCCTTACAAAATCGGTAATAAGCTTATAATAAGCATTTGCCATCATCCAAATACTCTCTTTTTCATCTTCAAAGAATTCAATATTATAACCATCTAGATTATTATTTAACGTTTTTAGATATTCCTTTAATACATTTGACCCTCCGCCAACAAAATAGCAAATTTCTGTTTGCGAGTTTTTTAGCCAGACATTGCGGAGTAATCGATATTGCTTTTTGGCTAACTCAAGTAGAATGCGATCTGTTATATCATGAACACTTGTCCGGCTCCCTTTTACCATAATATGATTGCGGTTATTTTTTCTTGTAATAACTTCAACCACATCACGGCGGCTGTCCAATTCTATTCCATGTTTGGATCTGATTTCTTCTCTTATCGCCTCTAACGATTCAGATACCCCAAGATTAAATCCTTGGGCCTTATCATCATCGACATTCCGGTTTCTAATAACCGCAATATCTGTTGACAGACCCCCAATATCTTGAATTAAGATTCTTTTATCGACTAAATCTTTGTTGATGATTTTAAGATTATTATCCATTACAAGATTAATATAGGCGGCAAAGCCTTCTGGATAAACCTTTACTTCATTAAACTTAATGTTCACCTTTAATCCCTGGTATTTTGGTGTTACGAGAAATTCCACTTGATGAACGGAGCCTGTTAGTTTCGAGCGGTATCCAGAATCCTTGCCTTCCTTTACTTCACGAAGGGGGAGACCGGTTCCAAGCATATAGTTTGCATCAATGACATTTTTTCCTCGTGGGAAGATAGATGCATTTTCCTCCCTCACCGCATCTAATGCTAATGCGGCAAACAGCATAACCAATGTTTGATCTTCTTCTGATTTACTGCTTCCGGGGTCTAACTCGGCTGCATTACTGCTCTTGGTCGCTAAGTGACCTACACGGTAAATGACGTTATTCTCTTTCAAAGCTGGAGAGTGGACCTTTATATGAATCCCCTCCACCGGATCCTTACTATTTAATTCTTCTATTCCAATTACAGGGCGGTCTTCTGTATCTATTGCCACAATGTTAGGTATATTTAATTCGTGCTCTAGTTCTCCGAAAATAGCCTTTAACGAGTCATTTCCAACATCAACTGCTGCAATTCTGGGCATAGACATTCCAATCATTCCTTTTTAATAAATTTGCTATGTACATCCAATGACTTCTATTAAAGGTTATAAGAGTTTACTAGATTCAACAATGACTCTTACCGAAAAGAAATGAAACTGTAAACCTGTAAACACCTTGTAAACATAACGTCTTTTGTAAACATTTCTGTAAACTTCAATTACAAAACCGTACACATATTGCCATATAAAGAAGTAAACATGTTTGTATACATGTACACAGGTTTGTGTACGCCATGTTTACTTTTTGTAAACATGCAAACAAGAGTTGTAAACAATATGATTTCACGTTTACTAGGAACAAAAACAAACTTCGATCTATCTAAACGAGAAGTTTATTAAAGCTAACACCTACCTACACTCATACTTATTCCATACAATAAAAAACTTCATTTACTTGGGTACGGTTCACCGTGATGGAATAAAGAATGTGTATACTGAGACATACTACTTGTTTTTTGTCTTTTTGAATAAAGGCTAAAAAAACCCTAAAATTTTCTGATTACTAATTAATACTAGAAATATTTTCGCAATATAAATGCCACGGATGTAATCAAATTAACACTCCCCTGTTCTTTTTCTAGGAAAAATCTATGTTACTATAATAAAAAATTAACAACTACAACATGGGGGTAAAAGAATGCTAAAAAAAATGATATCTATTTTGGCTGTTACTCTACTCACAGTAACAGTAGGTGCAAATGTACAAGCTTCAACGATTACCGTACAAAAAGGAGATACACTTTGGGATCTATCCCAAGCAAATAATACATATGTAAAAAATATCAAAATATTAAATAATCTCACTACAGACCTAATTCACCCTGGAGATGCACTTATCGTTGCACCACATAAACAATATACGGTTAAGCAAGGTGACACATTATGGGACATAGCCAAGAATCATCAAGTAACCGTATCACAAATTAAAGAATGGAACCGACTAGATACCGATCTCATCCATCCTGGATTAAATTTATTAATCTTTGAAAGTGTAAAAACTACCACCACTAATATTGCAGAAAAACCGATACAGTCAGCTACAGGAGCACCAAAGGAAAGTACAAGTGTGGCGCCATCTACTGAAGGACAAAATAAAAGTACATCTGCTGTACCAACTACATCCACAAATAATACAAGTTCAAAGGTAATTACAGTGAAAGCAACTGCTTATACAGCTTCATGTAAAGGTTGTTCCGGTATTACGGCAACTGGAATTAACCTTATAGAAAACCCAAATGCAAAGGTTATCTCAGTTGACCCATCTGTTATTCCTCTTGGCAGTAAAGTTTATGTAGAAGGATATGGTGAAGCAATTGCCGGAGATACTGGTGGAGCTATTAAAGGAAATAAAATTGATGTGTTTATTCCTTCTAAACAAGATGCAATTAATTTTGGTGTAAAACAATTAAAGGTAACAATTTTAAACTGATCCAAAGTCATCCTTTCCTAAGAATCTAATCTTCCACAAGACACTGCAAAATCTTGAAGTTCAAGTTTTTGCAGTGTTTTTCTTATATTGACATTTTTAGAAACTCGCTGTTACCTCATTTCAATTATTCGAGACATAACTATATCATAAAAACCGTGCCTATTTATGATACGGTCCTCCGTGATGGATCTAAATGAGGTTATGAAACCGAGTTGAAATGGTTTGACGCTCACATTTAAAAAGACTAGCAACTGATCTGTTGCTAGTCTCTTTAAATTTATTTAAGTCTCACCCAAGTTTATGTTCTTGGATAAAATCTTTTAAAATTCCGCTTAAATTCGGACTGCTAATTTCATCTAAATCATAGTGTACACGTGTGCACGGTTTATTAATCGAAATGACGCGGGATAAATCGATTGGTGTCCCAATAATCACTGCATCACAATCAGCATTATTTATGGTTTCTTCAAGGTCTTTCAATTGCTGTTCGCCGTATCCCATCGCTGGAAGGACGTTTGCAATATGTTTGTATTTGTTAAAGGTTTCTTTTAATGTACCTACTGCAAATGGACGTGGGTCAATAATCTCCTTTGCACCTAAACGTTCAGCCGCAACGATACCTGCACCAAGTTTCATCTCTCCATGTGTCAAAGTCGGACCATCTTCTACGACTAACACGCGTTTTCCAACAATGCTTTCCGGTTGATCGACGGTAATTTTTGATTCAGCCTTAATAATGGTGCTATTTGGACTTGCAAATTTGATATTATTTTCTACGATTTGAACAGCTTCCTCTGCTGCACTATCTACTTTATTAATGATAGCGACATCAGTTGTTCTTAAACATACTTCGCCAGGATAGTATTTTAGCTCATGACCTGGGCGATGCGGGTCCAAGACAGTAACAGCTAAATCAGGCTCGAAGAAAGAGAAATCATTATTTCCCCCGTCCCATAAAATAACGTCACAGCCATCTGGATCATTTTCAGCTGCTGCCAAAATATCTGCATAATCAACGCCAGCGTATATAATATTTCCTCGTGCCACATGTGGTTCATATTCTTCCATTTCTTCAATCGTACAATTATGTTTCTTTAAATCGTCCACTGTCGCAAAACGCTGAACACGCTGCGCGTTTAAATCGCCATAAGGCATCGGATGTCTCACTGCAACAACTTTTAAATCATGTTCAAGCAGCGTTTCAATAATTTTTCTTGATGTTTGGCTTTTTCCTGTACCAGTTCGCACTGCGCAAACAGAAATAACAGGCTTATTACTTTTTAACATCGTGCTTTTTGGCCCTAACAATGTGAAGTTCGCACCCGCTGCATTCACGATCGCACCCACGCCCATCACATCTTCATAACTAACATCACTATAGGCAAAAACACATTCATCCACTTGCAACTCTTTAATCAACTCTGGTAATTGATCTTGTGAATAAATCGGAATCCCTTCAGGATACAGTTCGCCCGCTAATTCACTTGGATATTTACGTCCATCAATATCTGGAATTTGCGCTGCTGTAAAAGCAACAACTTTATACGCTTTATTATCGCGATAATACGTATTAAAATTGTGAAAATCTCTACCTGCTGCACCTATAATAATAATATTTTTTATTTCCATAGAACTCTCTCCTATAATTACAATAAATTATTATAATTATAACTATAATTGCATATTAATACAATAAAAAATGCAAAAGTGCTAGAAATAAAAAATAACCACATTCGTTTATGACATGGTTTATTATGGTGATTTAAGAGACAAACAAGGGACAGAAAATCCATATCTGTCTCCTTTTTCATTTCTATTATTCAGCTAATTCTCAGGAGTAAGTATATATGTATGTTAGCAATTTTTTGAGTGTACTACCCAATCGTTCTCATCCTTTAATCTTTCAAATTATAAAAGGCAATAGGTATGGTCTTAATTGACTGTACCTATTGCCGTCTTGATAAAGCTTCTATCTAAAAAACACCTTGTCTATATTGTACATAGACTTGAGTTCATTAATAATAAACGTTTCGTAAATTTCTCTATGTACAGGGTCTTCAATAACACAAACTTCAATTTTAGTGACTTCATCTCTATGGGCTTTAATTGGGGATACAGTATCCTCAAAGTGCTTTTTTATTCTTGGTCTCAGCTTCCTTGCTTTACCAACGAACAATAGCTCTTGATTTTTGTTATAGAACATAAAAATACCACCCTTATCCCTAGGGATAAGATGAAAATCAGTAAACCCATTAATATTACTTAGCTCAGGATTATTCTGTTTGGTAATGGTAACAATTGGCTTTGGAATAGTTATATTTATCACTTACGTTCACTTCCTCCTTCAATATCTCTTTAAATGCTATCATAACAGGAAAAAACCTCATTTACTTATGATACGCTTCACAAGCGGTAGTTTTTTATTACACCCTTCTTTTTAAAGACCCATCCACCTACACAAAAACATTCAAATATATTATGTTTCGTATGTCCATCTTTGTTATATAAAACAACTCCATTCACATAAATTATTCTTAGGATCAATAAAAGGAGGGATTTTTATTGGAAGAAGTTAGCCATATCAATTCGCCCCCTAAAAAACGTTTAAAAACCATATTATTCACTATTTTCGTTTCTATATTCGCACTTGGCGGTTTAATTTTACTGGAGTCTTTACAGGAGGGATTATTGCCTTGGGTGACCATTGGGTGTCCAGGTTGTGATGCGGAGAATCCAGTATATAATGTGGGAAAGTTTCGTTGGTTTGGTGCCGAACATGGAGCATTAGTAGGCATTATGTTTAGTGGCAGCTTGATTGCCCTGCTATGGAAACCGTGGAATAAGCCGCTTTTGCTACAGTTCTATATCTTAGGCCATATCATCTTCCTAGGATTATCCTTTTTAATTGGGACTGAAAATCCCGATGCGGCACCATTTATTGAACTCATATTTTTAATACCGCTCATAATACTGGCATTAACGTACCCTGGAAAGGGCCTATGGAATAATATGTTTAAAAGCGCTAATTATTCTCGTCCCTTACTCCTCCTAACCTTAATTGCTTTTATTTTTATGGCTCCCAGTATGTGGGATCAGCTTCAATCCCAACTTAATGTTGTTAGTGAATTTGCTAAATATAATAGATGGGCCGAAAGTATACAACTTTTCTCCATTCTAATTTTTTCAAATTTATTAGCTGCAACTCGAAAACCTGGGTGGAAAGAACTCACTATTCTTATCGGTATTTCATATCTATTCTTAGGAATCGCAGCGATCACAGTTCCAGGTCAAGAAGGCAGCTGGGGAATTTATGGAGGTATTATATCGATCTTAGGTGGAATCAGTTATATTGGAATTGCCTCAAACAGATTTAAAACGAAGAAATAAATTCAAGACGTAGGGTTTTACCTTTCTATAAAAATATCAATCGGCTGCCAAAAAAGAGTAGGAATATATTAAGAAAAGTACCTGTCACTCCCCGAATAATTTGGTGACAGGCACTTTTGGTAAAAAAATTCCCTCTCTTTGTGCTAATGTTCAATAAGATTATCAAGTACCGATTTTTATTAATTTCTCTATAGACTAGTGGAAGCAAAGTTTTTTTGCTTCTTTTTGTGTGTGCTTTGAAAAATTCCACCCACGCTCGTTTCATAATGGAATCACAGATAATATAATACAAGCTTTAAAAAATAGGTAAACAAACGGTTTCTTCTGATATTTCATTAACATATGATGCTAGAAGAGTTGTAATAACTACTCAAAAAGTATATTTGGAGAGTGATTCAATGGGATTAAGTCGAGAACTTATTATAGATGTAGTTCCATTTGGTCTAGATCAAGAAGCAATAAATAAAATAAAAAGTATCTGTGATGATCATCCTTCTATCCAATCTTATTTACGGGGAACGAGAAATTTGTTGCTCTCTTTGGAATTACTTGATCCAGAGGATATTCCTGGAAGCCAATTAAACAACCCGAAAAATTCTCAACCTAGACCGCCCAGTGATTTTCTAGCCACATATTATGACTACACCAATAATCGAACAGTAATAGCCACTGGACCGATTCATAATCCAGGACACCTCAAAGCCTATCAATTAGATACCCAGCCATTACCAAGTATAGAGGAATTCGAGTTAGCGATAAATATTGTTCGAGATCATCCTGAGCTTGGCAGCTTCATTCAAGAAAATCTTCTGTATCCCTACAGAGCAATGCCAGCCATCATCGATACTGAGGTTCGAAACAACCGTTTTGAAAGGACCCTTGCAGTTGGACTTCTCCCCCTAGAGGAAGCTCAAGAAGTTAACGGAGAGCTTTTACATCAGATTGTCGGAGTTAATATGATTAAACGTGAAGTAATTATATATGAAACGGGTGCCCCGCCATCTTCAACTGCAAGTGTTCAAATTTGTCAACCCCCACCTGATGCGCATCAGCCTACAGTAAGAAGAGGAACTGCAGGACAAGTACAAATAAAAGTGTCGCAAGGTAATACGGAGCTTTGGAGCTTCCTTGCAGTGAGACCAGCTGCTTCTTCAGGTATAGTTGGTTCAGGGATCGAACTTCGAGATGTGATGTATCGAGGAAAAAAAGTATTATCCCGTGCTCACGTACCAATCCTGAATGTTCGTTACGTGAATGATGTTTGTGGTCCTTACCGTGATTGGCAGTGGCAGGAAGGAAGTATTGAAGCAATTGGAACAGATATTGCACCCGGATTTCGTATGTGCTCAATCCCTGCACGAACCATCCTTGATAATGGTACTGATACAGGTAACTATCTCGGTGTAGGGATTTATACAGAAGGGGAAGAAATGGTATTAGTAAGTGAATTGGAAGCTGGCTGGTATCGATATATCAGTGAATGGCGTTTCCACAACGATGGTACTATTCGCCCACGTTTTGGTTTTAGTGCAGTAGCCAATTCTTGTACATGCAATCCTCATATTCACCACGTATATTGGAGATTGGATTTTGATATTCGGGAAGCTAATAATAACCTTATTCAAGAGATTAACGACCAGATCAGTACTGGAACTTCTATTTTTCGAACGATTAATTATGAAATCAAAAGAACGCGTGACACCTTTCATAATAGAAAATGGCTAGTTTCTAACAAATTAACGGGTGAAGGATATTATTTGGTCCCTGGTAAGGATGATGGTAAAGCAGATAGTTTTGGCGTAGGGGATGTGTGGCTTCTTAGCTACCATAGTAATGAGTTAGATGATGGACAGGGTTTTACTTCAAATTTAGATAAAGCTAGAGCTAATTTAGACAAATTCGTAAATAGTGAGAATATTAACGGACGAGATATAGTGGTTTGGTATTCGGCACATTTCGTACATGATGAATCAAGTGGAGAAGAAGTTCCGCACATACTTGGACCAGAATTAAAACCTCGAAACTGGTAGTGTTCATTAATAATCTGATAGAGTATAGCTAAATATAAATTGGATAAAACTGGGCAGTTCAGCTACAACTGCCCCTTTCTATTTATTAGATTGGACTTGCTTCGTTAATCCTATAATGAGTAACTCCACTATAGTTATTAATACATATTTTTATATTAAATATAATAGAAAAAGAAGAAGATAAATCATCGTTTTCTGATGATTTATCTTCTTTATTTTTGAAAAGTGCCTTACTACTTAAACCTCATTTACTTATGGGGCGGTTCACAGTACCTATTTAACAATTCTTTCTCAATTAACATCTTAAGGTCACAAGTTCTTAGCAAAGCTTCTTGCTGTGATTCATCAAGTCTCCCCATATTAATCAAACTAATTTTTTTCTTAAATCTCCCCAATTTAGGGTAAGTATACGTATAATGTTAAACATTTTTTTGTTGTATTAAAAGATTAAATAGCACTGAACAATTTCATCTAGGCTTAGAATTGAATTTTCAATACCTTGGTGATTTACGGATAAATTCACAATAGATATTTTTATTTGAATACACTATGCCCGGTTCTTTTTTATTAAATGTGGACAAAATATCCATTGCAATCACAAATAAAAGAGGTTCTATACTAGTGGTAACTATACTAGAAGCGTGCACAAATTGTTTAAATTCATCAGGAGGTTACATATGCGATATGGTATTTCTATTTTAGGTATTCTTGTTGTATTGATTTTGGCTTGGTTGGCAAGTTCCAATCGAAAAGAGGTAAAATTCAAACCAATTATCACGATGCTTGTCATTCAAATTATTTTATCAGTATTTCTGTTAAATACAGAATTTGGCCTCATCATCATCAAAGGAATATCTACTATTTTTACCATGCTACTTAAATATGCAAACGAAGGGGTTTCCTTTGTGTTTGGCGGCATGGCGAACAAGGGAGAGACTCCATTCTTTTTAAATGTATTGCTGCCAATAGTATTTATTTCTGTATTAATTGGAATTCTCCAGCATCTAAGAATTTTGCCATTCCTCATGAGGGGGATTGGATGGCTATTAAGTAAAGTGAATGGAATGGGTAAGCTTGAATCATATAATGCAGTTGCTTCGCTGATGGTCGGACAATCGGAGGTTTTCATCACGTTAAAAAAACAACTAGGCCAGCTTTCGAAACAGCGCTTGTATACTCTATGCGCTTCGGCGATGTCGACTGTATCGATGTCCATTGTCGGTGCCTATATGACAATGCTGGAGCCAAAATATGTTGTCACAGCTTTAGTTTTAAATTTATTTGGTGGTTTTATCATCGCTTCTATTATTAATCCGTACGAGGTAAAAACAAGTGAAGATATATTAGAAATACAGGGGCTAGAAAAGCAATCCTTTTTTGAAATGCTCGGGGAGTATATCCTTGATGGTTTTAAAGTTGCCATTATCGTCGGTGCCATGCTGATTGGGTTCATTGCTTTAATGGCGGCATTCAATCATGTGTTTGAGCTATTATTCAACATTTCCTTTCAGCGGCTATTAGGCTATCTTTTTGCTCCAATTGCCTTCATTATGGGGATTCCTTCATCGGAAGCGATTAGTGCAGGGGGGATTATGGCGACTAAACTGGTAACCAATGAATTTGTCGCGATGATGGATTTATCCGGAGGCAATCATCACTTTAGTGCCCGTACACTGGGGATTCTCTCTGTATTCCTGGTTTCCTTTGCCAACTTCTCATCCATTGGCATTATTACCGGGGCGGTCAAAAGTCTGAATGAACAGCAGGGGAATGTCGTCGCGCGTTTTGGGTTGAAGCTGTTATATGGCGCCACACTTGTAAGCATACTTTCAGGTATCATCGTTAGTTTCATTTTATAAAACGCGCTGGGTAACCACGGCGTATTGGCAGTTGAAATGGAAACCAACGTCATTATATAAAATATAAAGCCCACTTCTTAAAGAGTGGGCCCATTGCTTAGTAATAGAAAAACTGCCTTCTAAAATTTTTATCAATCAATAAATTAATACCCATTTACAAAGTCGGCGATTGTTTCCCTTTCGTCTTCTGTCAGTTCCCTTTTTACGTACTTTTCGTATTCCTCCATTATTTTCTGTTTATCTCCACCGCAAATATCTGTATATTTCGCAATGGTTCTAAGCTTAGCTGCTTCCTGATTAAATTCCTCTTTTGAAATGGGCTTTTGATGCGAAGGTATATATGTATCTGCATCAAATGATTCTAGTTCATCTAATAGCGGTAGTATTTCCTTGATTGTATAGTTTTCTTTTTCGGAAAAAATATCAGGATAAATGCAGTCACCAAGAAAGAGAATCTTTTCTTCTTTAATATACACGATTACTGAATCTGCAGCGTGATCCCCTCCAACGTGTTGTACGATACAGGTTACCCCACCAAGGTCAATTTCCACCCGTTTTTCAAAAGTTACATCCGGCAAGACAATCCTGATATCTCGGTGATCCGTGAATTCCTCCTTAATTGCCTTCGCACAAAATTCAATTTCCGCTCCTTCTTTCACTCGTGCATCTAATGCCTCGTCTGACCATGAAAGCGGGATTAGCTTCTCCATTTCTTTTTTTGTTTCTTTGGAAGCAATAGAAACTGTATTAAGTAATGCTGAAAGACCAAAGATATGATCCCAATGCCAATGAGTAAGTACAACCATATTAGGATTGGGGACCTCCCTTTTTAAAAGTTCTTTCAAAAAATAATTTGCATGGTCTATTGAGTTGCCTGCATCAATCATTAATGTCTTGTTATCACCCACCACCATCCCTAGAATGGGCCGGTCGGTCACCGATATTGGAGTGATATACCAAAAACGCTTACCTATTTTGCTAATTGCGTGCATAAAGGATGACCTCCTTACTTTTCATATATTTTATTCAAATCGCGGTAGTTTACTCCACAGGGGAATTTTTTCAGAAATCCTCCCTTACTTATGGTACGATTCACCGTACCGATGAAAATCCTAAAAAGGCGATATTAGATTTTACCGAGCCAATCGAGTTCATTATATATATTTATTATGGGACAGTAACAGGGATTAGGCGTAAACTATGTATTTAATACTTTAAGTGTCATTATTGATGTAGCACACATTCGAGACATGTGGAGTGCTGTGTGTCGCCCGTAAGGAAGTAGTAGTTAAGAGCCGCATTTACCTGTATATTGAAGCCCGAATATATTTAGTACTCGGGCTTCTGTGTTTGTGTGGCCAAACGGGCCGAGCTAAAGAAGTGGAGGCTATGTGGCCCCCGCAAAATCATGGGAAATATTTTCGAAGCAAGGCGCCACATTGTGGGGTAAGAAAACGGCGTCTGAATCTACCGTTGTGATCTGCATCGGTGCGTCTGCTTCGTTACCCGTTCCCTTCTTCTTGTTTAAAACTTGGGGGTGGACGGTTCATTAACGTGCAAAAAAGAACCTCATCGTGATGTTTGTGTTCAACACCTTGCAAATATTTGTTGGGTACATTTTCCTTTAATGATGATATTATTTAGATAATCATCTTACTTATTGCGACTTGTAGATTGGGGTTGGGTTCATAATGAGGGGTATTCTCCGATTCGGTTCTCGTACTATCTTGCTTCATATAGCTGCTGCCGTTGTTATTGGTTTGGTTGCAAGCTATGCGGTCATCTCTGCACCGGACTCCCCTAAGTTCCAAAGTAAAGAAGGCATTCTGGATTTAACGCAGGTTCATGTCAGTAAGAATCCGATAAAGTTAAATGGGGAGTGGGCGTTCTACTGGCAAGAGCGGCTGTCGCCTGAGGACATACAGATTCGTTCGGCAAGGGACGGAAATAATGAACGCTGGATCAGCATCCCGAGCTCCTGGCTAGGCTATCGGTTAGATGGTCAGCAGCTGAACGGTACTGGCTTTGCAACCTTTCGGCTGGTCATCCAACTTAGCGAGCAGGATAGGAATGAGCGGCTTGCTCTGCGGCTCCCTACCATCTTTCATGCGTATAAATTATGGGTTAATGGCGAGTTACTGGCGGAAGTAGGTGTGGTTGGTCAGGACAAGAGCAGCGTGACACCGCATCTGTCAACGAAGCTGGTGTTCTTTCAGCCAGAGAATGACAGGGTGGAGCTGGTTATGCAAGTAGCCAACTTCCATCATAAGCGAGGCGGCATCACCAAGTATATAGAGTTTGGCGGCAGTGATGTGTTAACGGTTAGGACAAATCTGAGAATCGCCGCAGAAATGTTCACCACCGCAGGCCTGCTTGTGATTGGCGTATATCATCTGCTGTTGTTCGGACTTCGACGCAAAGATAGGGCTACATTGTATTTTGGTCTGTTCACTATGTTGTTGGGAATCCGATCATTGCTGGTCGGCGAGCTCTTGATCACACAATTGTGGCCAGCTATTCCGTGGGAATTACAGTTCAAGATCGAGTACCTGATTCTTTGCAGCAGTGGTTATATCATCGCGATGTACTCTGATTGCATCTTTCCAAATTCTGTGTCGCGTTGGTTTCATCTTGGCACGCGGATCGTAACCGGGGCATTCTGTATAATTATTGTGGTGACCCCTGCACTTATATATACAAAATTATTACTGATGATCGGTGTGATGGTTGTTCTCCATATGGTTTATCTGATGGTTGGGCTGGTCCAAGCGGCTGTGCGGCGTGTGGAGGGAGCGCTGATCTTCCTGCTGGTGTCAGTGGTTGCTCTTGTTACTGTCATCAACGATTTTTTATATTACAACGAATGGTCGCCGATCGGAAATACATCTCCGCTTGGTATGTTGGTGTTTACGATCGCACAGATGATTCTACTTTCTTCGAGATTTACGAGGGCGGCATCGAACGAGGAGAAGATTGCACGTGAGCTGCAGGACGCTAACAACAAGCTGACCGAAATGAATATGAATTTGGAACGGACCGTACAGGAACGCACACATGCCTTATCCGCAGCTCATGATGATCTCCGTATTTCGTATGACCGGTTGCTTCACTCCGAGCAAGGGAGGAAGAAGCTCCTTGCCTATATAACGCATGATCTGCGTTTGCCGCTGTCCAGCATGCTTGGTTATGTAGAAGCTGTGCAAGACAAGGTCAAGCCGGAACGTAATGAACAGTACCTGAAGTATATCCGGGATAACACGATTAGGATTAACCGCATGATCGAGGAGTTGTCCTTCTTGTCGCATTTGGAGACGGGACAAGTCTCGTACCGAATGGAGCCGGTTCATGTGAATCACTTCTTGCGTGGGTTTTTTGAACAATATGAGCTGGTTGTGCGTGACGCAGGGTTGGATTTCATGCTGGATATCGGAAATACGGAAGATCAACGACCTAACTTGCCTGTTGTCGAGATGGATGCGCAAAGATTAGAGCAGGCGTTGTTTAATCTAGTGTCGAACGCGATGAAATTCACCTCTAGGGGTGGGTTGGTGCGTATTGCGCTAGCTGTGGACGAGGTGAATCATACCCGCTATGCGATAATTAGCGTACAAGATTCTGGCACGGGTATTCCTCCAGATCAGCTCGAGCAAATCTTCGATCGCAATTACAAGTATGAACGACCGGGCGTGGAGAAGGGAGTAGAGGGCAGCGGGCTAGGGCTGGCGATTTGCAGGGAAATCGTACAAGCGCATGGAGGGACGGTTCGAGCGGAGAGCGACGGCAAGACGGGGTCGATATTCTATGTATCGCTTCCTTGTATTATAAATGAAGGAAGGTGAAGGTGTGATGGACACGCACAAAATTATGATCGTCGATGATGATCCCAATATATGCGAGATTGTTCAGGTGTATTGCGAGAGGGAGGGTTTCATATCCTCCTACAGTCATAGCGGGACAGAAGCCATGAAACTGCTTGCATTGTTCGAGCCGGATTTGATTGTACTGGATGTATTGCTGGCTAATGAAAACGGCATTGATTGGTGCAAGAACGCACGTAACTACACGAATGCGCCGATCGTGTTTCTGAGCAGTCATGAGGAAGACGAGGTGAAAATCAGCGCATTATCCTATGGCGGCGACGATTATGTGACCAAGCCGTTCAGTCCTGGAGTACTCATGGCCAAGATCAAGGCTCATCTTCGCAGAGTGTCGACGGGCAGAAAGGAACAACTGTTGGAGTTACCGGGTTTGACGCTGGATTTCTACGCACAGTCCGTCAACATGGGTAGTGAAACCATCTTTTTATCGAAAAAAGAGTTCAGTCTACTGTCCTATATGGCACAAAACGTTAATCGTGTCGTCACTGTCGATACGTTGTTTCAGCTCATCTGGGGAATGGAGAGTCTGGAGGATACGAGAACGGTCGCTGTACACATCAGTAATTTACGTAAAAAAATCGAGGCTGACCCTGCCGATCCTGAGAGAATCATTACGATTCGGGGGGCCGGGTATATGCTGGTTGCCAGAAGTGCGTTGCAAGCGCGAACATAGCGTTAAGGTTGGTAGTGTGACAACGACTGCCGCTAACACACTACAGCTAGAAGGGCTGATTATCCAGCGAAAGCGAATCACAAGTCGGCCACATTACCCCGAAAAGTGTTCACATGAAGGGTGGATCCTAGACCTCATGCAAACAACCTCCAATTCCACTTATGATAAAGTAGAGATGGAGGTTGTTTTTGCAAAAGAAATTAGTGATAAATGGAGACTGAAAACGATAAATGTGCCTTTGTGAAAACCCCCTCGGAATTTTGGGAGTTAACGGAGCAACTGCAGCACGCCTTGTGGCTGTTGGTTCGCTTGCGCCAGCATCGCTTGCGCAACTTGGGAAAGAATTGAGTTCTTCGTTTGTTCCATCATTTCTTTCGCCATGTCTACGTCACGGATACGAGACTCAGCAGCTGTTAAGTTTTCAGAAGATGTTCCTAAGTTGTTGATTGTGTGTTCCAGACGGTTTTGGAATGCACCAAGGCTAGAACGCTGTGCAGATACTGATTTGATAGCATTGTCAAATACAGTAATTGCATTTGCAGCGGCTTCAAATGTAGTAACATCTAAGGCAGATTCTACATTTGTACTATTTGTTCCGTCTGTAACATTTTTATCAGCAGAGAAACCTGTACCCGTCCCCACGATACCTAGGGCTGATGCTCTCATATCATTAATAGCTACTGACATGGATTGATTATCATTAGCACCAATTTGGAAACTTAATGATTTATCAACAGTAGTTGTCGTATCTGCTGTTTTACTTGTTTCAACAGCTACTTTCTCAGTTTCAAATTTAAAAGTACCTGAGAAGTCAGTAGCATCCTGTGCATCTAAATCGAATGAAACACCATTTGACTCATAACTAATTGATGAGGTCCCATCCCAAGAAAGTGTAGATTTTGAAACAGAAACACCTTTATCATCCTGAAGGTCTACAATAAGGTCAGTGCCGTCCCATGCGATTTTAATTTGTGCAACATTAGCAAGTAATTCAGGAGAATCACCATCGACTTTAAAGTTAGTTAATTGAGCCCCTTGTCCGGCTAAAGTAGTAGAAGCATCCACTCCATCAGCGATTGCTGAGGAAGACTCCCCTTGTGTTTCAACACCAGGTGTACCAGTAACGGTTACTGTAATACCTATGAAGCTGCCACCTTGAGCTTGAAAAGCCGCTTCAATTGCATCCTTAATATCTGAATTGCTAGAAAAATCTCCATTAGTATCTGTATCGTCAAAGTCCCCATTGATAATGATTTTTTTATTAGTTGTATCAATAGTTGCACTTGTAGTAGTGTCATCCGCTACTGTTCCAAACTCAATTGTATAGCCATTTAAAGTTGCCCCTGCACCTGTAAAATCAAAAGATAGTGCACCAGCAGTTACTTGTCCTGGTGCCGTTTCAGGAACAGGTGTTGCTCCTGGAGCAGTATTAGTTGTAAAATCTTGTATAGTCGTTGCTGTTTGAACACCCCCGGTTACGTCAGCCCCAACTATATTTAAATTTATGTCAACTTTCTCATTTTCTGCCCAGTTTTTAACCTCTTCGCCTGTAAATGAAAATTTGATTCCATGATTATCAAAAGTATATGTGTCAGTTTCTAGGTCGTGTGCAAGAGCTTCTGCCTTAATTTCAAGCGTGTTTGCTCCGCCATCTATACCTTTAAAATCTAATTTAAATCCGTCTGCATCTCTTGTAATAGATAATTTATTCGTTTGTGTTATGTCTAAGTCTGACCAATCAAACCCGTTTGCAGCTGTACCAGAAAATCCAACATCAAAATTCACTTTGGAGTCATCGCTTGACCAAGTAGCTGGTTGCAGTCCAACCGTAATTGTTTGGGATTTTGCCTTTACTACATCCACAGATATTGTTTTACCTGGAGTAGTAATAGAAGTAATCGCTCTTTCTCCGTTGAGAAGCTTCATTGTATTGAACTCAGTAGTGTTACCAATTCGGTTGATTTCAGAAGTTAATTGATTGATTTCTGTTTGGATTTCTTTACGGTCATCTGTTGTATTTGTATCGTTTGACGCTTGAACAGCTAGTTCACGCATACGTTGAAGAATTGAATGTGTTTCGTTTAATGCACCTTCAGCTGTTTGAAGCAAACTAACACCATCTTGTGCATTTTTAGCCGCCATATCCAATCCTCGAATTTGTCCACGCATTTTTTCTGAGATTGCTAGCCCTGCTGCATCATCCCCAGCACGGTTGATACGAAGACCTGAAGCTAGTTTCTCCATTGATTTAGCTTGTCCAGTTGATGCACTATTCAACTGGCGGTGCGTGTTCAGTGCTGCAATGTTGTGGTTAATTCTCATTTCTCATTACCTCCATGTGGTGTGTTTTAGGATGCCTATCCGTTTGCATCCTTCGAAGCTCATACCCTGTGCTCACAAGTCATTGATGGATTGCGCGCTAATCCAAAACAAGGATTTGTAAGTCAAACTATTATCTTCCTTGATTTCACCACTCGTCCTTAAGTGGCAGAGGCCTCGACCTTTTTTGCTAAGGCTATATTGTTTTCTTCCCATAACTCTCCACGAACAATAGAAATATGCCTCGGTGCTTCAATCGCCAAGCGTAAATGACCTTCATCGCTCTTAATGACCTTTACCTTAATGTTGTTGTCAATCAGCACATATTCTCCAGGTTTTCTACCTAACACGAGCATTGGCTCATCCCCTTATCCCGTTTATTAAATTGACATAAAAAAATGAGCAAACAGGTCGCTGCCCTTCTTCTTCCTGAAGAATGACGGCGACTTATTTGCTCATCCTAAGTCTCGTAATTATTAAATAAATTATTCAATTGTGAAAAAACTACATTTAAACAGCAAAAAGACGAATAAATAGGCATCTGTTTCAAATGTTCCTCCTTGAAACTACATGCGTATTTACTCGTCCATGAGTAATCGAATATGAGATTAATTTATATATCGACAATTTAATTGAAATGTTTAGTCTTTTTGTGAAAAAATTTTTTGAAAGTTGAGAAGCCTTACTGGGCTTGAGTTTTTAACGCGTGAAAAAAGGAGTACCTCCCCAAATCTCGAATTGTTAAGTACCCGTACTACACACCCGAGAAAAGAAAGGAATGACTCCAGATGTATAGTATCCAACAAGAAAGTCTGTTTTCCTTGGAAGAAAGTTATGGGTGTATAAAACACATTTAACTGTTTTTAAGCCTGTGCTCCCCTTTTTTGATCTTTTGTTCAACAATGGCCTCTCTGAGATAACCATTAAATTGAAGCTCTTTATTTTTATAAAATACTTGCCAGGTATTTTCTGCGAACTTGAATGTCATTGTTATTGTCTTATATTTTTCTAAAGTATTTATTGCAGATGCAATTTTTCTAATGGAGTAGATACTCCCATTTGCATTATCATTTTCAATATAGCCGGTTGCCTTTTTTAGCTCCTCTCTTAATTCATCTAAAAACATTTTGATAATTAGATCTATTTTGCTCATACATACTCTCCTAAGAGAACCCCATTTATTTTTCCTGAAACTAAATCTATCTTTGGTTTATAAAACAACTAAAATTCTTGATTTGCCATTGCTATCATTAGTTCTGATCTAGTATTTTTTCACCAATAGATTCATTCAAAGTTCACCACTTTTTCTATCTTATACAGGAAGCCACTTATTTTTTATTGCTAATAAGGCAGCATTAGTTCTATCATTATTAGAAATGTCGCCCAAGGACACCTACGGTTACCTGTTCGAAACATTAGAGATTACTCTATTCTTACGGGTTGTAACGAAGAAGGCATTTCTCGGGGCACCGACACAACTCAATTACGCAGCTATGCTGCAATCGCTATTCATTCGAATCGTGGAGCGCATTCCAACGATTAAGGATCTCCGGAATCGATTGAAAAGAAGTGTAGAATTCAGCATGGATTGTGGCTTTACCGGTTCTGATCGAATTCCAAGTGAACCTCTTATACACGGCTCATTCAAAAACTACAGGAATCCAAGGTGTTCTAGGAATTGCAAGATGAATTAGTTCAGCAAGCAATTCAAGAAGGTTAATCCCAGAAGATACACCATTCCTGCTCGTGGTATCTAAAAGAGTTCTTTCAGTTGAACAACATTCGCCATCGCGGAGCACTGGCTAAGGTTGAGAAGGGTACAGGCAATCTCCAAAGCAAGGGAACTGCAGCTATTGGACTAGTTCAAAGCTGCCGAAACGAAAGCTTGCATTAAAAACCGAGATACTTGTGCTTATTCTTGATTCAGCAATTCTCCGCGAACGATAGAGATATCTTTTGGCGCTTCAATAGCCAAGCGTAAGTGCCCCTCTTCACTTTTAACTACCTTTATTTTAATTTTTTCGTTGATCACTATGTATTGTCCGGGTTTTCTTCCAACCACCAGCATCAGACTCACTCCTTTACCGTGAAGGATCTTTATGTGATTTGAACATCTTTTACGAGAATTATCATAATTCGTTCAATTGAAGTTGCCGTATTGCTTCCTGCAACAGTAGTTTTTCCTCCTTGTATATTATCATGGTAGATTAGCCCATTAATGAAACTTAAAGAAAACTTTAAGTTCGCGCTCGAGATAAAGCATGAGCTCGGCGGTCAGCGTCCTAGCCGCAACAGAGCAGTACCAACCCGTCAACGTAATCCTTGACGGTAAAGTCCAGGTATTCAAAAGCCTTTAGATATGGAAATTTTACATACTGGTAAGCATGTAATTAAAGGGATTGCTTGGACAGGTCAAGGCTTTATTACAAAGTTAGAAATAAGTGTAGACGGCGGGACTACTTGGCTAAACGCAAAATTAGAGCCTACAAACAATACTGGTTATGGCTGGCAACCTTGGTCTTATGAATGGGCTATATCAAAGAAAGGTGAATATATGATTATTTCAGTAGCAACAGATTCATATGGGCGAACCCATCCAAACAACCCTTTTTGGAATAATAAAGGCTATGGATATCATGCTATTGATATAATCAAAGTTAAGGTAGAATAGCAGGAAGTTGCTTTAATAAAAGTGCCTGTCACTACTCGAATCATGTCGATATCTCTCGACAAAATGACGGGCGGTGACAGGCACTTTAGTTGATTTAATTAATTGTGCTTCATTATTTATATCCCTCTGCACCGAAAATCCAAATTTTTGATCCATCGGTATATTTGCCTTTACTATCTGTCATTAACTTAATATATCCTTTCTTTCTATCATGGGCGGTTACTGCGATATCATCGTTGTTGACTGCTTTCAAGAGAATAATTGAAACTGGATGATTGAATACTTCACCCTTTTTCGCGACACGCCACTTTCCTTTTTTGCCATTTAACGTATACGTTCCATCTTTCATAATGGTTAGAGACCCTTTGGCAGCACCTTTTGTATAGTCACTTCCTGCGTAATTACCAGTGCCTTTATAAAAATAGTCAATCATTGTACCTGGAATCCATAGTTTCCATTTTCCATAATAGGGATCTACCCTTGCCACAGTAGTTTTTAAAGTAAGCTTTTTTCCTTGATAAGTTGCTGTAATGGTGACGTTTCCGTTTTTTCCAGTGAAGGTGACAACTCCATTGGAATTAACTTTTGCAACTTTTGTATTATTAGACTTCCAAACCACTCCTGATTTAAGTTTCACCTTTTTACCATTCATATAGGTCGCAATAACGGTGATCTTAATTGGTTTTTTAGTATAGGCCAACTTCGTTGTTGTCGAAAGCGATTTCACAACATTTCCTACAGTTGTAGTCGCACTGGCCACTTTTCCTTTATAAGTTGCCGTGATCGTCACCTTTCCAGGCTTACCTGAAAAAGTAATACTCCCTTTTGAATTAACCTTTGCAACATTCGTATTATTAGATTTCCATTTAACAGAGTCACCTTTAACTACTGCTGTTGTTTTGTCACTATACTTTGCAATAATCGATAACGAAACCGGAGTTGGACTGTATCTAAGTGTTTCCTTAAACTTAATCGAAGTCACTTGAGGGGGTTGATCATCGGATGATTTTTCTAAAGCATATTTAAAGGAAACAACAGAATTCACTTGACTGATAATCTTTAATTTAGCCACAGTTCCATCCATACGTTTAATCATATACACATGTCCCGGCACAGCCTGAATGAGCTGTTGAAAGCCGCTGTTTTGAAATTGATTTACACTGTCAAACTCCACCGTACCTAGGTCTACAATCTCATTCGCTCCTATGTCCGTGCCATCAGAAGAAAAAGCCACATCAGCATCTCTCCCTCGAGTCATTGCTCCTGTCTTTAGATTCATTCCTCCATTACTAAGTGGATCTGACCAAAGCAATTTAGTCCCAGGAATAGAAGTATCATAGTCTGCTTGCTTTGTTCCCCCCCAAGAAACAGACGTCATCGCAGCAAAGCTTAACGTACTAAAGCTTTGTAAAACCAACAAAAAAACCAACAAACTACAAAACCGTTTCATTTATTTCCCTCCAATAACTCAAAATTACCCTTATGTAATTGTATGGAAAAGCGCACAAAAAATGTACCGGTATCTGTCACACCACGATTAATTAAAAAACCTCATTTGCTTATGGTAAGGTTCACCGTAACACTCAAAAGTCGGGGCTTTTTTAAGTAGTAGTCTGATTAATATTACAGACCTAATGTCACTAGTAAATTGTTAAATTGAAACTTATTACAAAAAATCCTCGTAATATAGCTTTTATGTTATTAAAACCGTATTTTGTTACGAATGCTTTTGATTTGGCTCTTAATGGTGTTCAAAGATTTAAATAATTTTTCAGCAATTTGAGTGTTATTTAACCCTTGCTTCCTCAGTTGATACACTTGCCGTTCCATTGGCGTTAATACCGATAAGCGTAGTTCTGCGCGAATGACTTCAGCTATGTCAGCATGGAAAGTGGATTTGCCTTGGTAGGCTTCACGGATAGAGGTTACGAGATTGGCGTAGTTGGACTTTGGAATATAGTTCGTTGCCCCTTTTCGAAAACTTTCCACAATAATTTCTGGTTCTTGAAATGAGGTAAGCATGATTACTTTTGTTTCTACATTTGTAAGGCGGTCGATTAATTGGGTCGCATCAATCCCGTCCAATAGATTTTCGGTTAAATTAATATCCATCAGCACAATATCTACATCCCGCTCCTGAATCATTAAAAGCGCGTCTTCCTTACTGGCTACTGCCGACACAACCGTGATATCCAATTCCTCATTTAAGTCTTTTCTTAACTGTTGCTGCCAGAACGGGTCATCATCCACAATTAGGACACTAATCATCCAATCTCCTCCTCTACAAAACTACTTCTTGGAAAATATATTGAAAAAGTCGTTCCTTGATTGATTTCAGAATAAGCGATTTTAAGTGTGCCGGAATGCTTATGAATGACCGAATGGCAATAGCTTAACCCAAGACCATAGTGGCTTGTATTATTTTTAGTGGTGTAAAATGGCTCAAACACTTTAGAAAATTGCTCCTTCGGAATCCCTTTACCATTATCCTGAATTTCAAGTATTACGTTGCGCTTGCTTACCATCATTCTGAGGATCAATATCCCTTCGCATGGTTTCATTGCCTCGATGGCATTAATAAAAAGATTGAGAAGCGCTTCCTGCAAATGGATCGGATCACATATTACTGTAACATCCCTATCGAATTTCTCCATTTTTTGTATTTGATTTTTTTCCAAATAAACATCCGCCTGATTCATCACTTCTTTTAGAATCGAATGCAGCGACTTTTTCGTCTTAACTAGATAAATATCACCTGTCTTATCTTGGATTCTGTTGATCATTTGCTGCAAATGATTGGTGACCTGCTGCATTCGATCAAGGTATTCATCGACTTGATTAATATCATTTGTCGGGAGCTTCTCTCTGATTCTTTCCCTTAAATATTCCATTTTTCCGATTTCATTCTTAATCGTATGGTTAAGAATAGCTGTCCCGGACTTTATAGCCGTTATCGAGCTATCAAGACGCTGCTTCTCAATATACAATTTGATTCCAAACATACCGTACTTGCCGGAGAAAAAAACAAAAAGAAAAATCATTAAAAACGCGATGGAGTTAAAATAATCATGTGGGCCATGAATCTGTAACACACTACTTTCAAACTTAGGAAGCTCGTTTCCATAATTCGTTGTTTTGTTATGAATATAAAAGAAAAAGAGGTTCAACAACATGGATATGGTTCCTGCGGTGAATGTTCGTTTTCTATTAAAATAAATATGGCCATCGTTCTCCTTCCCCATCATGATGCCAATAAAAAGAATCAAGATTAAAAGACAGCCCGCAGCGTATAGCCAAAACCAATTGAAATTTTGGTAAAGGGAAGGAACCGTTTGGAAAAAAAGAATAAAAAAGACCGCCCCGATTGACCTGGAGATGGCATCGGGAAATACAATCCAACCCATCAAAATGATAAAGGGAAACAACACGACAAAAGAATAGTAGACAATAAATATAAACAGTTGAAGCTCCTCAATCAAAATGGTGGGATATGAAGTAGCATGTAAATAGGGAAGCGTGAAAATTTGAAAGACGCTTGTTAACCGCTGCAATGCGATAAGAATTTGACAGGCACTCATCCAGCGGAAAAATAAATTTTGTTCACTTTTACGCCATAACATGAATGTAGAATACAAAAGAATGGAAATTTCTATGAAACGAAATAACATAGGCCATCCCCCTTGATTCGATCCATTTTCATTGAACTTCCACATATATAGGGGGTGAAAAAAGTTCATCCTCCCGCTTTATTTACCTGCAAGTTATAATCCAATTAAAGGGATTGAAAGTCTTGAACAATGGTGACTGGCCAAGGAGTCTCGCTTTGTCCTCATAAAATATTTATAGTTCTATTGTTCTATGTTAATACCGTTCATTCCTTTAAAAGGAGGGATTTTTTATGGATAGTAATGTGAAGCCATCGGTGGAGCGGATTCGTCTCGCCGGTCTTGCGTGCCTCACTGGCGGGTTACTGTGGGCGATTCTTGTTATCGTCAGTCCTCTAGAGACTGTACCTCCAATATTCACTGGTTTACTGATACCTTTGCCGATGTTGATTTGCTTGGCATGTGGTCCGCTGGGACTTTTTATACTCCGTGCTATTGGGAAGGGTCGGATTAGGTGGGTCGGACTCATCGGCACGTCTATCACTCTACTAGGGATTTGTTCTTATCTGGCAGCTACCTTGTCAAAATACATCGTAGGGTACGAGGTGGAGTTCTTTTATCCCGTAGGTGCATTGTTGCTTGGAGTCGGAATGCTAATGCTCGGGATTGCGGTGTTCGTAGCACGAAGTCTAACGGGGTGGCATAGAATGGCGCCGCTTTTCGTCGGGGTATACTACGTAGCAATGATCCCGTTCCAAATCGTCTTCTTTATTATCCCTAACGGGGAACCTTCACCAATACTGCTCGGGATCTGGAGTATCCCATGGATTCTACTCGGATATGCCATTTGGTCTAGTGCTTCTTCATTCGAACGTTTATCCACGGGTGGGAACGTTAGCACTGCGGGGGGAAATGGTAAATAAGGTAAGGATTAGTAAGGGGTGTGATTCTCCTTACCTTTTTCATGAACCCTTTATACTTCTGTTATTTCATTTAACATGATTTCGTTATATCACTTATTTCTGACTTCCTTTTATTCTAATTGGCTTAAAAAGTATATACTGGAGGGGAAACAAATATGACGTTGAATCAGGTTGTTCGCACTTTTGCTATCATAGGAATCATTGCCTCCATCGCAAATATCGCCTCGATTACTTATGCATATATCAATCCTGAAACAAATGTCACTAACATTATTGATGCCTTTGTGTCCAGCCTTGTTTTCATCGGTTTGATTTGTTCTTACTTGGTGCAGACTAAAGATCTTGGAGGATTTGGTTTAATCAGCTTTATCATCTTATCTATTGGTTTTATTCTGGTTTGTGGTTTGGAATGGACGATCACTTTTGCTGGACCTGTAATGGAATCACTTTCTCCATCTTTAAATTTCGATAATCTACCATCTCCGTTAATTGAAGGAATGGCTACTTCCTTTCTCACATTCAATCTCGGTTTACTTTTTTTTGGTATTTCTCTTCTAAAGTCAAGCAAAATTTCACGCTGGCCAGGTCTTCTCTTTATCATCGCAATTGCTGCCAACTTTGCCCCGCCAATGGACGATAAGGCTTGGTACTTCATCAATATTTCAATCATCTGGATATGTTGGAAAGTATGGACACGCAAAGTAACAGCCGTTCCGGAGTCATTGAATAGTGAATAAACTAAAAAATCTATGTTCATTTTCTTAGGTAAATAAAGAGACGGTCCTCAGGTACCCTTGTAAAGGACATTTTAAAAAGACTAGGCAACTGTTAAAAGGTGATCTCTGTATTGAGCGAGAGCAGGGGTCATCTTTTTTAATTCCAATGATAAGGGCATTGTTAAATGGCAAAACAAATAAAAAAGGAGAGAAATCATCATAAGACAATTGCTTCTCTCCTGAGGGAAATTTATCCTTAACTGTTTATACTATTATAATTTTTATATCTTTTTTTAAAAAACCTCATTTACTTATGGTAAGGTTCATCGTAACATATCCAAATGAAGTAAGTTCTAATTTCCTTTTACACCATCAATATTTCCCGTATATCCTCTTCGGTCAGAGTCGATAGTGCCTTATCTTCAGAATCGATCACTTCTTCAATTAAATGGCGCTTTTGCTCCTGCAGCACATTCATTTTTTCTTCAATTGTACCTTTCGCTACGAGCTTGATGACCTCTACAGTGTTTTTCTGACCGATGCGATGAGCTCGGTCTGCTGCTTGTTCCTCCACGGCAGGATTCCACCAAGAGTCATATAGGATCACGGTATCTGCACCCGTCAAATTAAGGCCCGTACCCCCAGCTTTCAATGAAATGAGGAATAAATGGCGTTCGCCTGCATTAAATCGATTAGCAATATTCAATCTTTCTTCTGATGGGGTTTGTCCATCCAGGTAGAAAAAAGGCAAGCCTTGAAACGCTAACTCTCTCCCAATGATCTGGAGCATTTTTGTAAACTGCGAGAAGATTAATACCCTTCTTCCGGAAAGCTGAGATTCCTTTACAATCTGCATAAGCTGTTCCAATTTCGCCGAGCTTCCTTTATAACCGTCTACAAACAATGCAGGATGACAGCAAATCTGCCGAAGCCGAGTCAATCCCGCCAAGATTTTGATACGATTTTTCCGAAGTGTGTCTTTGTCTAAATGTTTCAGAGTCTCGTGCTTAAGCTTGGCTAAATAAGCAGCATACAGCTTCTTTTGATCAGGAAGGAGTTCCACTGTTTCTCTCGACTCAATTTTTTCAGGAAGCTCTGAAAGCACGCCCTCTTTCAACCTACGAAGTAAAAACGGACGAATCCGCCGTGCAACTTGTTTATTCGTGAGTGAACTATATTCCTTTAACCCTTGGAAAAGTTCAGGAAAGACAATATGAAAAATAGACCAAAGCTCTTCAAGTGCATTTTCAACCGGTGTACCCGTAAGTGCAAAGCGATGATCCGCCTGGATTTTTTTCACCGCTCTCGCAATCTGTGTCGTAGGATTTTTAAAGACTTGGGCCTCGTCGAAAAAAACAGTGTGAAAAACTTGTTTCTCAAACCAAAGAATGTCCTTACGCAACAGAGTATAGGAGGTGATGATAACGTCCTTGTCTAATGCGTCTTCCTGTAAATTTATTCTCTCTTTTTTATGGCCGTCTATGATTACGACTTGTACATCAGGGGTAAATTTAACGAATTCACTATACCAGTTATACAAAAGTGAAGATGGACAGACAATCAGGACAGGGTGTTTCTTGGTACGGATGTCAGCGATCTCAGACAGAATGAATGTAATGCTTTGCAGCGTTTTACCCAACCCCATATCATCCGCAAGAATTCCTCCAAAGCCATATTTAGCGAGTGTTTTCATCCATTTAAAACCATTCTTTTGGTAATCTCGCAACACAGCTTGTAAGCTTTCAGGCACCTCGAACTCGAGTTCTTCTAACTTATAGATGTTTTCTAAAAACTGACGGAAAGATTTTTCCAGCTTAAATATATGATCATCACTTACAGAATCTAGAAGCCGAAGGCCTTGGACGACATGTACATTTAAGCCATTTTCCAAATCTTCCGGTTGTGTCGGAATCTTCCTCAAAAATTGATTTACTTCCTCAAATTCCCTTGTCGTAAGAGAGAGCAGTGATCCGTCCCGGAGACGAAAATACTTCCGTTTTTCCTCTAAAGCCAATAAAATTTCACGAATATGCTTTTCGAAAATCCCGTCCATTTCAAATTTGAATTCCAGCCAATTCATCCGATCCTTATGGACCTTCACCCTTATCCGCGGGCGTGGATTTTCTCTGAAGATGCGATTTCTCACTGCCGTCGTTGCATATAGCTGTACAAGTTTATTCATTTTCGGAACGATTTGGTACAAAAATTCAAATTCCAACTCCTCGTTTTGCAAAAAATAGCCACTTTCGGTCTTAGTAAACGAGCTTTCCTCCATAATCTTTAAAATCGTATTCTCCTTTTCCACATCTCTTATAAGAATGGGATTTATTAGGAATTCACGGCTTTCTAATGGGTTAATCACAATATTCCCATAGTGAAACTCGAGCCCAGCTAGAAGCCGATTTTTCACACGATCTAAATAGAGCTTGGCAATGAGAGGTGTCTCTTCAAGCATTTTAGAAATAGCGCTAGGAAGATGAACATTGCCTAACTTTTTCAAACCTGGTATCACTTTTTCTATGAAAACATGTAATTGCTTCTGAGGCACTGAAAATTCATTCGTCCCTGAAGTTTCTAGCATTTGTTTTAGCTCAATTAAACGATTAAAGTCCTCATTTTCCAATCGAATGAATTTTCCTTCAGACAACACATACCCATATGATTTCAACACTTGTATCTGATCCAAACCATTTACCTTAAGCTTGTAGCCACCTCCCTCATCTAGAAAGTGAAACTGTAGTGGCAATGGTTCTTTCGATAAGTGAATTCCATCAAACGAATGCCCATTGTACTCCAACGTTACCGATGGTGCTTTTGTTAGTAAAAGCATAAGCCGCTCCCAGGAAGATGGTGGAATGAGTATGGTTTGATAGTGGGATGTGTAAGCAGCGTTGTTCTGACGGTTCTCAAAATAAACGGTTTCATCATCCATCACTTGAATGAGCTGTTGAATGACAGCATCTGTTTCTTTTTGAAAGCAATGCAAGCTTGGATCATAGGTGAAAGAAGAGGAAATCACACATGTATTTCCTTTCTTTACATGCTCCAGAAAATCGCGAATATTTTCGATTATTATCGATTCTAGCAGTGCTTCAATTCCGATCATTTGTTGTTCATTACCAATCTGGACGGGTTTACAGATAAATTCTAAATAAATCACTTTTCTTTTTTCAAAGTGAAGCTGTTGCCCGCTTTTTCGTACAGGGTTTTCATTGAAAAGTGTCATTAAACCATCTGTCAGCACTTGATTTGTTGAAACGCCAGTATGATCAATAGTCGGGATACTTCCCTGACGTTGATGCTCGTATATCGCGAGTAAAACAGCCGCAATATGCTGGCAATCCCGCTTAAAGGAAGCAAGTTTTGGGCAGCTGCATGACGAATGAAAATCCCCTTCTGAAAGGTTTTTGATCGTCACATGGAAATCTTCTGTCCCTTTAACCGTTGCCTCACATCTATCAGAACTATAGTGTTCAAATATAACTTTATTCGATCGATAAAAGGAGTCTCCTCTTTTGAAGGAGACCGTCCCGCAGATTTCTTGAATGATCTTTTGATTTACTTTGATATCCAAAGAACTTACCCCTTCCTCCGGAAACTGTAATTATGAAGATTTTATCATATTATTTCCATGAGCCTGTACCTATAGCATCGTTCCGCCAGGTCATTATTTTTTAATGGTGCTATTGCACTAATCAAAAAATATATATAATAAGAGACTTTTTACCTAAAGAAAAATGAAATCTGACATGTAAATAACCATATTTTTTTGAATCATAAACTAAGGAATCGTATCAGATACCAAAAATGTCTGGGGAGAGGGTTTTGGCGAAACTAAAAGCGTTGGAAGAAAAACATTTTATATTAGCTTTATTATTTGCTGGATGGTCGCTTGGAAATTTAGATCGCTTTGTGATGAACTATGCTGTCATTTCCATTACTAAAGATTTACAGCTTAGTGCTGCTTCAACAGGAATATTGCTTAGTAGTTTTTTTGCAGGATATGCATTGATGCAAATTCCTGGGGGCTGGTTAGCAGATCGTTATGGTTCAAGGAAAGTTCTGCTAACAGCAATAATCATGTGGTCAATTTTCACTGTCTTAACAGGGATGGCTTGGTCATTAGCTTCCATATTAATCATTCGTTTTTTGTTTGGCATTGGAGAAGGGGGCTATATGCCAGCTGGATCAAAGCTTATTGCCCAAACCTTCCCATTTTCGGAAAGAGGAAGAGCAATGTCCATCGTTCTTTCCTCAGGGGCATTTTTAGGGATTTTTTCACCCATATTTGCAACGACCATGATGTCTACCATTGGGTGGCGAATGATGTTTTGGATCATTGGCGGAATTGGAATTGTTTTAGCGGCTATGTTTTGGTATTACATAAAGGATCCTAAACCTGTTGTAGAGGATGTCAAAGAAGAAGGAAATCATCAACAGTCAACATCCTTGCTTCAGCTTTTAAGGTACCCCATAATATGGATCTTGTTCATAGCTTCTTTTAGTGTAAATGCTATTAACTGGGGACTTTTATCGTGGATGCCAACATATTTAGTAAACGTTCGAGGACTAGAATTACTTGAATTAGGCTGGATTGCTGCAATTCCAGGATTATCAGCAATTATCGGAACATTTGGAGCCGGTTATATTTTAGATAAATTACCAAAGGGAAAAGAATATATTTACGGTATCATTAGTGCTGCTTGTGTTAGTATTTTGCTTTATCTTATGTTTAAAGCAAACAGTGTCACTGAATTCATGATTTATCAAACAATTATCATGATTTTTGGTGCATTTATTATCATTTTTCTTCCTACGAATGTACTAAAGACAGTGCCTTCACAAATTGTCGGTTCTACAATGGGATTTGTTAGTTTCGGCGGACAGCTTGCAGGTTTTGTAACCCCCATTGCCATTGGATTCATAGTTGAATTATCAAGAGGCTCTTTTGATACAGCGTTCTGGCTCCTAATTGGGTTTGCCATCATTTGTACACTATCATTTATTTCTTTAATGATAAAAGATCGAGATATTCATCATATATAAAATACTTCTAGCCGCCTAATTTACTTGTAGGACGTAGTTATATGGTTTTAACAACTGGCGGGGTAACGATCGATGTCATAAAGCATTAATCGAAAACCAAGGTAAAGAAAAAAACATAAAAGTGAGCCACTCCCCCCTACCAAATCAAGATTGAAGCAAAGTAAGAATATTATCAATGAATGTCGTGTGGTAGGTTCAATGGAAATTCAGGGTGGTGTATTCCCGTTCAAGCAGGGTCTATTCTCGTTCAGGTGGGATCCATTCCCGTTCAGACGGGTTCTATTCTTGTTCGGAAAGGTTCTATTCCCGTTCAAGAGGGTTCTATTCCCGTTCAAGAGGGTTCTATTCCCGTTCGGGCACTCCAAAACGAATATACGTCCGATCATCAAAGGAAAGATTACCTTTTTGCAGTCCTTTAGATGCGATGTATTCTCGGAAACAGAGCGGATCTTTTTCTAGTAATTCTTTTAGCTCTTGTTCGGATTCTTCAAGGGTTGGACGCAACACTGGATATCCATCTGATGCTAAGATAATCGATTTCGTTCCGACTGGAACAGGAATGATTTGAATTCTAGATTCATCCACCGGGAAGCCATTGATCACTTCATAACCAAATTGATTGTATGGATCGTTTTGTAACTGATATTGCTGCTTGATCAGTGGTCGAATGAATTCCCAGCCAGTATCGTGCTCTAACAAATCATTAATGGTCTTTCCTTTTTTTATTTCTGCTTCCAAGTACAAAGCACGGGCCCTACCTGTAATATCATCAATGATTTTATCATTCTTATAAAGAGTGCCATCCATCATACATTGGGAATCGCCAATCTGCCAGATTTCACGATAAAAATGACTATAGCAAATCAGACAAGCCGAAGGGGCCATCCAAGCATTCTCTTGAATTTCCTTTAGAAGGCCGAGTCTCTCATAAACAGTGAGAAGATTGTGGTTGATTCTTTCCAATAATTGAGGAAGTGTAATATCCGCTTCTGCCTCCAATAAGCTTGTTTGAATCACCTCTGCAGCCAATCTTCCAGGCGTTTTTCCTTCCATTAATTGACCTGTTATATTAGTTGCACCATCAATAACCGCGACAAAGTGGTCATTGGTAACATACAAATCCTCACACAAATCAGGGTTCCCCCTTTTTCCTTCGTTCCATAACTCAATGATTGAAATGGTCATTTTCTTCATCACCTACTTCGGATTTTCATTCAATCGCAAAAGTTTTCACCAATTTTGTACGAGCTAATTCATCCCTCCGCATTGATTGGAAGCCTGCATAACATTTTTTATCAGGTTGGAATCAATTATATTCAACCTCTATCTTACCAGCAGTAGTAATTCCCCTGTTCTACCTTTATCAATCAATCGAGATAAACTCACTTCTATTATTTTATACATATTATACCATTATCATATCCATCGTTTTAAAAAGCAAAAAGACCTCTCACAAATTGAGAAGCCTTTTTCAATAGAATTATAGAGCATATATATTTATTACTTATTTTTTCTTTTCAGCCAATGCACGTTCGTGTTCTTTCTTCACTTTATGCAATAGCACGGAATCCGTCAACAAACGGTAACCTGTTGCTGCGAGGGCCTTGGCACCTTTGATGAGTGCTTCATTGCCAAGCTCGGATTTCGCACATTCACGGAATTCGTCTGTATGAGCAATCAGATCATCTGGACCAATTTTGATGTGTGGGTGAGCTGTTGGTACAGCGTAACTGATGTTTCCTGCATCAGTGGAACCTTTACCAGTCGATTTTTCCGTATGAACGGTCTCCCCAACGGCTTCCAACTCTTCGTGAAGAACGCTATCCAATACAGAGTTCAGAACAAAATCCTGAACCTCGTTCTGGAAACGTTCAACTTTTACTTTCGCTCCAGTGGCGAGACCTGCTCCTTCCGCAATAGCACGGATTTTATTTGCCACTTCTTCCGTCCGCTTCCATGTGCTTGCTCGGATGTAGAAACGGGCGGAAGCGTATTCCGGAATGATGTTCGGTGCATCTCCGCCATGCGTGATGATGCCATGGATCCGTACGTCCGTCGGCAATTGCTGGCGAAGTGCGCTGATGCCGTTGAATAAAAGGATGACTGCATCCAACGCATTGATTCCCTTTTCGGGTGAAGCAGCAGCATGGGCCGCTTTCCCGTAGAAATGGAAATCAAGTGGGTCGACGGCAAGCGTCTCACCTGTCAACGATGTCCTGCCTGATGGGTGGATCATGAGCGCAACATCGATATCTTCCAGGAAGCCGTGTTTGACGAAACTCCCTTTCGCACTGCCGTTCGGACCACCTTCTTCTGCAGGAGTTCCGAGAACCGCCACACGTCCACCTGTTTCTAATAATACTTGTGAAAGGGCGATGCCCGCAGCGACGCTTGTCGTACCGATAATGTTGTGGCCGCAAGCATGTCCGAGTCCCGGAAGTGCGTCATACTCAGCAAGAAATGCGATCGTCGGACCTGGAACGCCGCTATCTTTCACTGCAAAGAATGATGTTTCGTGGCCAGCAACTGCCGTCTGTACCTCAAACCCTGCTTCCGCCAATGTATCTACATGGCGCTTGCTCGCAAAAAATTCTTGGTTCCCGATTTCCGGATTTGCATGGATGACCTGGCTCGTCTCAATATACTTCTCACGATTGGTTTCAATGGATTCATTAATCAAATCAAGACCGTTCAATACTGTGCTCATTTCCGCTTCCTCCTTTGAATTAAAGTCCCTTATACACTTCAAGTAATTCTTCCGGTTTCAAATCGACAACGAAGGATCCGCCGTTCGTATCCTTTTTCACTGCTTCTTTCACTTCTTCTGTATGGTAAAGCTCTACAATGCGCTTGAACGTTTCATTGTCCGCATCTTCGCTACGTGCAGCAAAAACATTCACGTATGGAATGGCGTTTTTGTCCGCGCCATCTTCAAGAAAAATAGGGTCTTTCGCAGGGTCGAAACCAGCTTGGCCCGCTACTCCGTTATTGATGACGGAAATGGCTACGTCAGGCAATACTTGCGGTGTTTGCTGAGCGACCATCGGGATAATTTCCAAGTTTTTCGGATTATCAACGATTTTAGAAGGATCCCCGAAAAGTCCAAAGTCATCTGCTAATTTGATTAAACCTGCAGATTCAAGCAATTTCAAAGCACGCGCTTGGTTAGATGGATCGTCCGGAATAGCGACTTTCGCTTTGTCTTCTAACTCGGAAACATCTTTTATTTTTTTTGAATAAATACCCATCGGAGCAATCACCGTAGCGCCAATTGGTACTAAATCCGCGTTGTTTTCCTTAGAAAAAGAGCTAAGAAAGGCGATATGTTGAAAAGAATTTATGTCTATATCCCCATTTTCCAACGCTTGGTTTGGAAGCGTGTAGTCCGCGAATTCCACTAACTCGATTTCAATGCCTTCAGCGGCTGCTTTTTTCTTCAAGATTGGCCATACTTCTCCATCTGTACCCGTTACACCAATCTTTATTTTTTTCGTTTTTCCATCTGCACCAGTTGCAGAGTTACCGCAAGCTGCAAGTACTGCCGCAACTGTTAGAACGAATAACAATAACAATGTTTTTTTCATGATGTCGATTCTCCTTTTTTATTATTAGCGACGCATAATTTTGCGTGAAAGTGTATTTCCTACCCATTGGGCGATTTGAACGAGGAAGATCAAAATGACAACTGTGACAACCATGACACTCCAATCGAAACGCTGGTATCCGTATGTCTGGGCAATATGACCAAGTCCTCCGCCACCGACTATTCCGGCCATCGCCGAGAAGTCGATTAAGCCTATGGTCATAAAGGTTAGACCTAATACCAACGGACCGAGTGCTTCGGGAATCAAGACCGTAAAGATAATCTGTAATGGACTTGCCCCCATCGCCTTTGCTGCTTCGACGACACCCGGATCAATGCTCACCAGGTTATTCTCGACTACGCGAGCGATGGCGAATGAAGCGGCAATCGTCATCGGGAAGACCGCACCGCCGATGCCGATCGTCGTTCCAATGACCAGACGAGTCACCGGACTGATCGCAAATAGGAAAATAATGAACGGAATCGGCCGGATAAAGTTGATTAAAAAGTTAAGCAAATTAAAGATGAACCGGTTCTCAAGGATATTTCCTTTCCGTGTTACATATAGAATTAGGCCAATTGCAATCCCGATGATGGAACCTAGGACTAGAGTAATTGCGACCATGAGAATCGTTTCGCCGGTGGCTTCGACGATGCGTGGCCAAAACGTATTCCAATCAACCTTCATGGACAGACACCTCCTCAATCTCTACAACTATGTTCAATTCTTCGATGACTTGTTGTACGGAGGATTCATCACCTTCGAATGACACCAATAAATTACCGATAAGCTTTCCCTGCAATTCACGGACCGAACCGTACACAATGTTCACGTCGACTCCGTGTTTGCGGGTCACACGGGACAATACCGGATCCCCAGCCACTTCTCCTTTGAAGATGACTCGGTAGAGCTGCTTGCCACCGCGCTCCTTCCATTCACTCAACAAATGATCAGAAGGACGATCCTTTTGTACGGATTCGATGAACCGCTTCGTCGTCGGGTGCTGCGGATTCGTGAATGTGTCAAATACACTGCCTTGCTCGATAACTTCTCCGTTCTCCATGACGGCCACCCTATCACAAATCGTTTGAATGACGTTCATTTCGTGAGTGATCAATAAAATAGTTAAACCAAGATCCTTGTTGACTTTTTTCAAAAGGCGAAGGATTTCTGCGGTTGTATCCGGATCAAGTGCCGAAGTGGCTTCATCGCAGATCAGTATATCCGGTGATGTCGCGATTGCCCGCGCAATGCCGACCCGCTGTTTTTGCCCGCCTGACAGCTGCTCGGGATAATCATTCGCTTTCTCCGACAACCCGACAAAGCTTAAGAGCTCCGCTACGCGCTCATTGATTTCCTTCTTCGGAACACCTGCCAATTTAAGCGGATATGCCACGTTGCCGGCAACGGTCCGGGAATTGAATAAGTTAAAGTTCTGAAAGATCATCCCGATCCTGCGGCGAAGCTTCCGTAATTCCTTCTGAGAAAGACTTGCCACGTCCACCCCTTGTACGCATACAGCACCGCTCGTCGGCCGCTCCAACATATTCACCAGTCTTAAGAGCGTACTCTTTCCGGCACCACTGAAACCGATGATGCCAAAGATTTCGCCTTGCTCAATTGACAGCGAAACTTCCTTTACCGCATGCACCTCCCGGTTGGCGAGCCTGAACGTCTTGGCTGCCTGCTTAAATTCGATCATGCTTTGTCCCTCCTCTTGCTGTTATTGCTTCATGCAGACAATGCAGATTGCAGTCATCTACCTTTCTTTTTTGAACGAAAAAAGCCTTCTTTTTTCTCATCCATAAGAAAAAAGAAGGCTTCTATAAAGAAAACCATCTCGTTCTCATCTTTCAGATGCACATAGCATCTGCAGGAATTGGCACGATTGTTCATTCGTCATGAACCCGCTGCCGAGATGTCATAGGGCCTGTCCCTCGATCTCTCTGGATAAGAAAGTGATGTATTGCTATTCGATTGTTGCAAGAATTGATTATTACTTTATGCCGGTTTATGAGAAAAGTCAACTTAGATTTTTAAAGTAATATTATTCTGATTATTGGAAGGGTTTACTGTTAAGGCAATTTCTTCATACCTTCCGCACTAAAAAATGATATAGGTCTTAGCATTCGTATATTAATAGATACACAGTATTTAACTAGATTTTAGAGTCGATTGATACAATACAAAATAAATAAGCAAGGCAAGAATATCATCAATGAATATCTTGTCTTGCTTACTTTTGATAGATGTTCGATTCACTTAACCTACCTGTACCGCCACTTTTTCACTTAAACCAAGGGCTTGCGCAGTTGACTCATGAATTTCTTGGAAAAGCTCTGGGTTTTCCGTAAGTGATACACCGTAAGAAGGAATCATTTCCTTTAATTTTGGTTCCCACTCTTCCATATGTTGTGGGAAGCATTTTTCTAATACTTCCAGCATGACGTGAACAGCAGTAGATGCACCTGGAGAAGCTCCTAGCAACGCAGCAACCGAGCCATCAGTAGCCGTAACTACTTCCGTACCAAATTGCAGGGTTCCTTTACCGGCTTCCGTATCTTTGATTACTTGTACACGTTGGCCTGCTACGACGATATCCCAATCTTCACTTTTTGCGTTCGGAATAAATTCACGCAATTCTTCCATGCGTTTTTCATTCGATAACAACACTTGCTGAATTAAGTATTTTGTCAGAGGCAACTCTTTTACACCTGCTGCCAACATCGTAAGGACATTATATGGTTTTACGGAACAGATCAAATCTAAATTTGAACCCTTTTTTAAGAACTTCGGCGTGAAGCCAGCAAACGGTCCAAACAGTAGTGATTTTTTGTTGTCGATATATCGTGTATCAAGATGCGGCACAGACATTGGGGGAGCGCCGACCTTAGCTTTACCGTATACCTTTGCATGATGCTGCTCTGCAATCTCCGGATTATTACATACCAAAAACAGGCCGCTTACCGGGAAGCCTCCAATATGTTTCGACTCAGGAATACCGGTTTTTTGCAGTAACGGCAGACTTCCGCCACCAGCACCAATAAAGACGAATTTTGCAGTATGGTGTTCGACTTTACCACCATCGAGATCATGCACCTTTAGTTCCCATGAACCGTCGTCGGTACGTTTAATATCCTTAATATTATGCTTGTAGTTGACCTCGACGTTTTGGCTCTTTAAATGTTCAAATAACATACGCGTTAAAGCACCAAAGTTAACATCCGTGCCAGAGTCGATTTTTGTTGCCGCAATCGGTTCATCCGACGCGCGGCCTTCCATGATGACCGGAATCCATTCCTTTAGTTTTTCAGGTTCATCGGAAAATTCCATTCCTTGAAACAGAGGATTGTTCGCAAGCGCCTCAAAACGATTCTTTAAAAACGTTACATCCTCTTCCCCTTCAACTAGACTCATATGAGGAATTGGCATGATAAAGTCATGAGGATTGCTAATCAGGTTACTGTTTACAAGATAGGACCAAAACTGTCTCGAAAGCTGGAACTGTTCATTCACCTTAACAGCTTTGCTAATATCGATAGATCCGTCGGATTTTTGAGGTGTATAGTTAAGCTCGCACAGTGCAGCATGCCCCGTACCTGCATTGTTCCATTCGTTGGAGCTTTCTTCTCCAGGATTTTCGAGCTTCTCAAACACGGTAATCTCCCAGTCGGGTACTAGTTCTTTCAAGAGCGTCCCCAACGTCGCACTCATGATTCCGGCACCAATTAAGATAACATCTGATTTCGTTTGTTTGTTACTCATGTCTCTCTTCCTTACTAACCTATTATTTTTAGAAGGATGTAGGCGCACCTATTTCCTACCTATTTTGTATGAATTATGATCTTATATTATTATAGTGTACCACTATTAAATATAGATTAAAATAATTACTCTAACAAAATAGTTATTAATCTATGTAAATGTTGGTAAAAAATGGCGAGTTCGTACACAAAGTCCAAATGGGATTGGATTGGTACAACATGATTGCGAAGAAACCTGATTGCGGAACGAATTTTATCTCACTATCGTAAAAGTTTCTTCATCCTCATTAATAGGTAAATCAATCATTGTCACTTTTTTTACAGACGCCCGTTTCAATGACTGCATGCATTTGACAAGAAAATCAATTTTTGATTCTTCCCCTTGTATTTCCGCTTCCACACTTCCATCTTCTAAATTTTTTACCCATCCTGTTAAGTTCATTCTTTGAGCAATACAATGTATTTCCAAGCGGAATCCTACTTTTTGCACTCTTCCAGAAAAAGTTACTTTCTTTCTTAATAAAGTGCTTGAAACAAATGTAGGAAGCTCAATTCGATGTGCATGCCAAATTACATATTCATCTCTTAATTTCTTAAAAACACTCATTCTTCGACCTACTCCTTTTCGTTTATTACTAAATTGTCTCTGAACCTAAAAAATAAAAACGCTTTACTCCCTCTAAAAGTCTATTAAAAACCCCATTACAAGCATAAACACATTTTTTTAAAAAAAGCCCAATTTTTAAACGCAAGCTACACTTTTAATTCCCTTACTTTTACATTGTTTGTTATCCTATTATACTCCTTTGTTTAATAAGAAATATAAGGGGTAATGAACAATTTGATCCGAATGTGATATAAAAAAGCCAACAATTAATGTTGACTTCTTCAAATAAACACCCGTTTAGTACAATAACTCCTTATGAGAGACGAACCTTCTCAAAATGTTCAACTGTTGGAAAAGGGTCATAGAAATGATGCAATTGACCATTCTTGGTACTCTTTTGATTGCCTAAATCCAACTGTATGGTCTTCTAATGTTTCCCACTTCACTAATAGTAGATATTTCCCTTGAACTTCCATACAACGTTGTAACTCGTGTGATATGTAACCTTTCATTGAAGAGATAATTTTTGATGCCCCACGAAACGCTTCCTCATATTCAGTTTCCATACTTTCCTTAACTTGTATCATAACAGCTTCCAATATCATTTGATTTTCCCCTTTTTCAAAAGTATATCATTACAACTTTTTTAAGTGACTAAGACAAGTAACGACGTATGTGAGCGTTTGTTTTCAGTCTGAGACATTCTCAAATTCCCAGTTTTTAAACAAGGAATACAATTAACACTAGCTTTTGCTGCCATGATTGCAGGAAAAGGATGTTTAAACTCGAATATATGATAAAAGGACTAAGTTTAGAAAGGGAGAACAACACGCATGGATATTAAATCGCTTGATTTGTTTTCGCAGGAGTTTCACCAAAATCCTTATGATTATTACAGTAAAATCCGACCACACCAACCTTTTGCAAAAGTGAAAATGTTTAACGAAGGTCAACATCATTCATGGATGGCTTTTACGTATGAAGCAGCGGTAGCCGTGTTAAAAGATGAGAGGTTTATTAAAGATATGCGGACAGTCTTCCCTGACGAAGTGACAGACGAAAATCTGCCTCCAATAAGTCAAAGCATGCTTTTTGTTGACCCGCCTGACCATCGCCGTCTGCGCAGCCTTGTACAAAGTGGCTTTACGCCCAAAAGGATTGCGAGGTTAAGAGGGCGCATTGAGGATATTGCAAGAGAACAAGCATGGCTTATGAGAAACAAAGGAACGGTTGACTTTATTGAAGAATATGCGTTTCCGATTCCAATTAGAGTCATCTGTGAATTGCTTGGCATCCCGTCTGAAGATCGTCTTGATTTCCAGCGCTGGTCCAATGTAATAGTGGAGATAAGCGATAATCCTCGATATGATGAGGCCATGATGGAATTTATGGCTTATCTGGAGAAAGTGATTGAAAAAAAGCGCGTGTCTCCTAAAGAAGATTTGCTGTCTGATTTAATTCAGGCAGAGGAAGGAGGGGACCGTTTAACTGTACGCGAATTGTATGGAGTCGTTATGCTTCTGATTGTAGCCGGACATGAAACGACAGTGAATCTTATTGCCAATGGTTTACTGGCGCTGCTTACACATCAAGATCAACTTGCGTTGCTAAAAGAAGACCATTCCCTTGTGGCACAAGCCATTGAAGAATTGCTACGTTTTAATGGCCCCGTTGAGTTCAGTACAGACCGATGGGCGAAAGAATCCTTTACGTTTATGGGCCAGCAGGTTGAGAAAGGGGACCATGTCATTGTTTCTCTTGCATCTGCTGATCATGATCCAGAAGCGTTTGCGGATCCCAGTAACCTCAACATTACAAGGGAAAAAAGTTCTCATCTTGCGTTTGGAAAAGGCATCCACTATTGCCTTGGCGCCCCACTCGCCCGTCTTGAAGGCGAAATAGCCATACGCGTTTTGCTGGAAGAATACCCAAATCTTAGCCTTGCAGCTGAACTGAATGAACTTGAATGGCGACAAAGCCTTATCATTCGTGGATTGAAACAGTTGCCTATCAAGCTTTTTTAAAGAAACACATTAAGAAAACAAGCAGCGATTGGGGCCATTTACATTGTCATTTCATTCCTTCTACAAAAGAAGACGATTTGTATTTGTGATATCAGATTTTATATCAAAAAAGAAGCCGAAGATATCGATAAACAAGAATATATCGCTTAACAAATTGCCCTCTACTTTATTTCGGTAGAGGGTTATTTGTGTGCAAGCCTATTTTCTTCTTTTACAGTTTTAGCATTAATGATTATTCCTTATCAATCGGGGAATGAATATGATCTCTATATGTATCAACATACATATTACCATTATCAGCCAATACGGCATATACAACATCCTGTTGTGTTAAATTACGCTTTCTCAACTCTGATTCTAACCATGGAATCGTTAATTTATTTTGCTCTAAATTTTTTTCGATTACTTCGCCATCCATAATCAGTTCAATTGGTAATCTCTGTTCGGGCGTTACTGCAATCATCAAATCCTGTCTTGTTACACTTCTAAACTGCGGTTTTTTTTGTACAGTTAATGTTCCATTCGTTTCAACCATAGCGTGGAGAACCTCTTCAATATTAAATACATCTCTTTCCCTTAGTTGCTGATTTAAATAATCTAATGTGTACCTCATCTTCTTCATGTTTTGTTCTAATACTTTCCCGTTTTGTATCACGATTGTGGGATCACCGCCAAGTAATTTTCTTCCTTTTCTACTTTTTAACGAAATAATGGAAATAAGAAAAATAATGGCTACGTATATTGAAAAAGCAATAATAGTATGGGGTACCTTCACATTAGTATTGAAGGCAATATTGGCTGAAATAGCACCTAATGAGATTGCTGCAACAAAATCAAACATGGTCATTTGTGCGATCGTTTGCTTACCTATAATTCTTGCTCCAACGAGTAAAAGACTAAAAGAAATGATTGTCCTCAAAAAGACTTCAATATGATCAGGCATTTTCCCACCCCGATAATAACGATTGTTATTCATATCATAGCCTTGATTTTTTTATTTATTTATAAAAAAAAAAAGACTGGTATGCCTGTCACTAGCTAAAGTAAATATTCACGTTAACTTTTCGTTACATTCATTTTGGGTATATTTATTTCTGCTAAGTATGTATGATTTTCCTTCCCGACAACATATATCATTTTATCTACTATGATAAATGTTAACCTTATTCAACTATTGTAAGAAAGATATCTACTAGCATTCGGGAGGAATTCTACGATAGACAGAGGTTTTAAACGGTCATTTTGGTATAGCAAAGGCTAATTCTACAATTTACAGAATATTGGATTTTGAGTAACGTACAATATTTTGATAACATTAAACCTAGTTGCATTTTTTGTAAATAGAGAGGGCTGATAAGTCTACTATGTGAAGACATACACAAAAAGGAGCTGATTCTATTGAATTTGAATACAACTACAGATAACAAAGAAAGCAACCAACAACTAGGGGATGATTATTCTCTCGATCGTGTCCCACGCCACAAGCGAAACATGAGTTGGATGAGTATTACCAATATTACATTTGGCATTGCTACTGCCATCTTCTATTTTCAAATGGGAAGTGTAATGGCGCTCAAATTTGGCGCAGTCAATGCGATTATTTCCGCAATTTATGCCATTATTGTCGCGGGAATTCTCGGAACGTTCATTGCCCACTTATCCGCAAAGTCGGGAATGAATGTCAACCTCCTATCAAGAGGCGGAGGATTTGGTTATATTGGAGCATCCTTAACTTCCTTTATTTACGCAACTAACTTTATTATGTATTGTGCATTGGAAGGGCTAATACTAGTAACAGCTGTACACGAATTCTTCCCCTCAATCCCCAAATGGTCACTCATTCTTTTCTTCGGAACAATCGTTATTCCATTAAATTGGTTTGGGATAAAACAACTCGACAAATTACAAAAATGGTCCTTGCCATTATTTTTTTTATTCTTACTAGCAGCTATCATCATGGCCGCGATGAAGCCATCAAGCTTTGATGGGATTTTTTGGACTTATATGCCGGAAGGTGTCCACGTTGGAGGGACCGCCCTTTTACTTTGTATCGGAATGCAGCACGGAATTATGGGACTCACTCCCCTTCTCGCATCTGATTATTCACGTTTTTTAAAACCGAAAGATCATAAAATTGGTATCTTTGCGATTGGTTTTATTCCGCAAATTTTTTGTTTCGGAGTAATGGGAGGTCTTGGAATCTGGTTTGGAGTTCGTCTCGGCGAACCGAATCCCGGAGTCTACATCGTCCTTCTTCTAGGCATTGGCGGTGCCTTATTTACCGTCCTAACCCAGGTTAGAATTAACGTTACCAACATTTATAGTGGATCCTTATCGCTATCCAATTTCTTTGAAAATATTTTTAAATTTACCCCAGGCAGACGTTTTTGGGTTGTCGTTACTGGAGTATCCGCGATTATTTTAATGATGATGAATATCGTCAATTATTTGGAAGCCGTCATGACGTTCCAAGGAGTTTTCCTATTAGCATGGGCGTCGATCTTAGTAACAGATGCAACGATCGTAAAAAACTTATTGAAAATTGGTCCTAGATATTATGAAGCACGGCAAGAGTTCTTGCATAAATGGAATCCTGTCGGCGCCTGGTCCCTTCTCATTTCCAGTGTACTAGGAACCATTGCTGCATTAGGCTTTATGGGAACATTCCTTCAAAGCACTGCCGCCTTCTTTGCCGCAGTCCTTGCAGCCATACTTACCGTTATCATCGCAATCTTTACCCGAGGAAAGTTTTATACTAAAAAAGAAGCCGAAGATATCAACAAACAAGATTATGTTGCTTAACAAATGGCCCTCTACTTTATTTCAGTAGAGGGTTTATTTGTGTGCTAACCTGGTTTACCATATATTTTTTATAAACACTCACGTACATAGCGAGGGTTTTTGCTCTGTAAGGGCGGAATCTCGGCTTTACTTGCTGCATCCTTAGATTTACTGGCGGGTTTCTCTACTTTTCTGGCCATATCATAGATTTACTGACCAGTTTCTCTACTCTACTAGCCGTAACCTTAATTTACTGGCCTATATCTCTACTTTTCTGTCCATATCCTGGATTTACTGGCCGGTTTCTCTACTTTACTGGCCGTAACCTAAATTTACTGGCCAGGTTCTCTACTTTTCTGGCCATATCCTAGATTTACTGGCCAGTTCTCTACTTTACTAGCCGCAACCTTAATTTACTGGCCGGTTTCTCTACTTTTCTGGCCATATCCTAGATTTACTGGCCAGTTGCTCAACTTTACTAGCCGTAGCCTTAATTTACTGGCCGGTTTCTCTACTTTTCTGGCCGTAACCTAAATTTACTAGCCAGTATCTCAACCTTACTAGCCATCCTACTCAGTTTACTTGCCGAATGCTCTATTAAAGCACAGCCGCAATGCCTAATCGAGATTACGTCCAATAATACTCAACCAAAAAAGGAACTTTGTTCTTTTCCATTTACGAAAGTTGATGATGAGATTAATGGTCATGATATATAGACCATATTAAAACGAATGAGGGCTGCCACAAAATATGGGAGCCCTTTTCATAAATGAACTTGTTATTTTTTCGGTGCAACTTTTATCACTTTTGATTTACTTTGGTTTCCAGCTTCGTCTTTAGCCACAATAGTCAGGCTTGTACCTGCTTTTTGGGCTTTCATTTCCACTGTGAATTTTCCTTTAGAATCTGCTTTTGCTTCTCCTAATAATGTATTGCCATTATAAATTTGTACAGTAGCATCTTTGTCAGTTTTACCAGTAACAGCTGTAGATTTTTCAGTTACTTTATTTACTGAAGGCTTTTTAGGTGCAGTGAAGTCTGGCATCATTGTAAAAGAAGGGAGGCCAGAGATGTATCCAATACCACCTGTTTTATTAATCCCGATTTGTTCATCTACTGCCTTCAGCAACTCATCTTTATTAACAGCTGTAATAGCTTTACCCTCTACTTCATCACCAGGATGTTGGAAGTTACTGAAGATATAAGAGAAGTTATTACTATTGTCTACAGCCGTTAATCCCGTTGCTTCCGCTCCGGCTGGAACAGATAAAATACGTTCTAATTCTTTTGTATCAACATTATAAGCCCAAACGTAGTTATTTGTGTGGCTACCACTATCTTCACCGATAAAAAGTGTTCTCATTGCTTCAGAATAACTTAGGTTATCTGGATTAGCTACTTTATTTACATTAGCTGTATTACCATAAGCATCAGCTTCAGGAAGATCTTCACCTACAATTAATCCGTGCATGGAAGGTGCTACATAAGAACTATGAATCACTTTTCCTTTGCTGTCCTTTTGACCTTTTATCAGATCTAATTCATACGTTACGCCAGCTTTGATTTTAGGTAATTGAATGTGATCTGCTGGATCATTTCCGGTAGAATCCTTTTCCATGCTCTTGCTTTGGTCAGAAATGGCAATATATAATTTACTATCTTTTTGATTTAACGTTACGCCTTCCATCTTGTTAAATTCAGTCGTTGCACCAAGCATAGCTGCGTAACGGCGTGTTTCAAGGAAAGCAGCTGCTTTTTCTTTACCTGGCTTTAATTTTAAATATTCTACTTTACCATATGAATATTGTTTAATTGCTGTAAAGCCTTTTGCAGGAACTTCTGAAGTTTCAAAAATATCCTTGAATGTTATGCCACTATTAATGATTTTCTCTACTTCTTTATCCGTTGCATGTCCCAGATTGATCCAATCTAAATCTCCAGCACCACCATTTTCAGTACCTGTTTGATTGAATTTAGCGGAGTATAATGTACCTGCAGATAAATCCTTTGCTTTATCTGCTACATACATAAATAATCCTGTATTTCCACCATCATCACCGAAATAAACAGTTTTATTATCTGGCATCACTTTCGCTAATTCATGAGAGAGGCGTCCAGTGCTGTAATGTTTTACGACCGAAGCATTCCCATTATGATCTACTGATATTTCTGGAGTGAATCCGTAAAAGTAAGGATTTGCTTTAGATTTATCGCCAAAATAAAATTGAGCAAATGTTTCTACTTGGCTTCTTGTTTTTGAGGTTGCATCTAAAAATTGACGAGCATCTGGCTCATACTCTTCTGAACCTAAATGTGTATTCCATGGCGATAAAGAGCCGTTACACGGGATCCATAGTCCATTTACTGCTGAAAAGTCAATTTTCTTAACTGATTTTTCTTCAAGCTCTCCTGTTTTTGGATCTTGAGTCAATTCAGTTAAAGACATGGAAGCAGGTACTAATCCATAAGCTGAATTCCCAGCAGCATCAACAGTTTGATATTCATAATGAGTAATCAAGTACAATTTACCGTTAATCGGATTCAACAGTGAGTTTGAATCAGGAGCATCTGATACAAAGTATTTATTATCCGGGCTACTTGGATCAACAATTGGCTTACCATTTACATCAATCGGTGTACCTGCAGGGATTTTTTCTCCATTGACGGTTGCTACTTTATCTTCTGACTTGAATAAAGATTTGTATGTCAATGGGAATGTTTGTACTTTTCCATTTGTGTATTTTACTGTAACGGATGCAGTTGTATACGTTTTTACCATTTCATCAATCGTAGATGGTGCTTGCATTCCATTAAATTTAACAGATTCAATTTTAAAATTATCCTTAGCAGCCACTTCTGCCGGTGATAACGCTGGAACTGTAATAGCTAGAGCAAGTGCTAAAGTCGCTCCTGTTTTCACAAGTTTTTTATTAATCATTTAATAAATCCTCCTTGTAAATTTATGTACTACAGTTCCATTAAACACAATAAATTTTAATTCCATATTAATCTTTCGTAATGATTTAGTTTTTTTATTATTACAAGTATTACAGACGATTTTTTACAACATTTTAGTCCTACTTATTAAAACGCACAAAAGAAAGAGCAGAATGATAAGTTTGAATTCATCATTCTGCTCTTTCTTGAATAAGTATTTTATTTAGATTTCTATATAAAAAGAAACCTCACTTATTTTATCATCTCGATAAAATGTCTTAATATCCTAGCTGTTATCCCCCAGATGGTATACTTCTCATATTCAAAAAACCATTCTTCCAATGAACGAGCCCTCCATTGATACTGGGTACCGTTCATTATTTTTTCAAAAGGAAAGTCTGCTGAAGGTGTAGGTTGAAAGGAAACTAAATGCATATACGGCTCATAGTCCAATAACCATTTAACTGGTACTGTAAATACCTCTTCCACTTCTTCTTTGTTGTAGGAATGAATGATTTGATCGTAATCAACGATCCCTATAAATGGGTAGATAACAAATGAAGGAGAAGCAATATAAGGACTTAATTGCCCTAAAACAGTAACTGTTTTGGAATCGACACCTAATTCTTCATATGTTTCTCGTAAAGCTGCTGCCAATGGGGATGGATCAGTCGAGTCGATTCTACCACCAGGAAAACAAATATCACCCGGCTGTTTTCTCATAGTCGCTGAACGTACTTCAAAAAGGACATGCCATTCTTTATCTACTTGGACTAATGGAATCAAAACGGCTGAACGAAAGGCGGTTTCCTCTCCTATAAATAGGGAATTATTTTGATTTAACTGTTCTTTTAGTTTATCTAGGAACATACAATATCCCTCATCTCAATGTTCTATATTCTTATTATCGTATCACTAGGAGATTGATAGGAGAATATCAGAATGCGATTTATTGATTGAAATGTAGACAAAGTTTGTGACTTTTTAAAATCGCTCTAAAAGTAATTATCCATAAAATAACAGCCCGATTCATTATGTATCCGACTGTTTCATTGCTATATGTCCAAACCTCTCTTACGAATAATACATTGCTCCTTTTAAGCTGTAACCAACTGTCCCACCAAAATCAACGGAATAGATTGCCCTTTGATAACCTCAACATTAAACATCCTTAAGGGACAAATCCCCTTTTAATGGAACGAACATATAATTAATTAAATGTCTTCATATAGAAAGAAGGAAATGGTATGCCAAGCGGAATGCATCAAGTTGAGGTGGATTTACCAATTCATAAGGTTTGGGATTTTGTTAAGAACATGGATAACTGGGCGCCACTTATTTCAGGATATATTCAACATCGGAAATTTACGAATCGCCAGTCCCTCTGGGAATTTTATAGTGATATTGGAATTATAAAGAAAAAGATTAGTCTAATGGTTACGATAAAAGAATGGATCGAACCGACAAAGGTTACTTTTGATCTAAAGGGGGAAAGTGGAAAACTTTCAGGCGGGGGATATTACCTAGCAGAAGCAATCGGTAAAAATAAAACGAGGATAACCGGCTTTCTAGACATCACTGCAAGCGGCGTAATGGTACGAATGGTTAATGAGGTATTAAAATCTTATCTTCCAAAAGTGACGGGAGAAATGGTTACAGCTATCGCCGTAAAATTGGAGGAGCTTAATCGAATATAAAGAGAAGCATCAAAAATATGGTTCCATGGGGATGTAAGAGGCAAAAGTAGACACTGAGATGTAATTTCAGTGTCTACAATTCTCTAAAATGTACTACTTACTATTTTTCATTTTAAATCTGGCGTCATTTCTAATTTATCGGCTTTATAGTAAGTTAATACATTTTTACTAACTTTATGATCAGGTTAGAATTAGCAGGAAAATCAGGCCCGTTTAGGTTCTATGTCCAATAGCATGTCCAGTGCTCAATTAATATAATAATCTAATTGTGTCGGAATCTATTAACCTTCTTTTTGTGGGTGTTGACCACTGTCACTTGTCGTTTTTTATTTTATATTTTACCTTTACGTCTGGATTTTCTTTGTATTCTTGCCATAGTTCATCAATGGACTTTCCAGTTAATGTTTTAAAAGAATTTAAATCATACGTATTTTGTTGGAGTTGAGCATTTAATTCATCAACAATCCTCTTATTTTTATGCTGTTCTAGCCATAATAGAAAACGAGCCGTAACCCGGTATCCACTATTATAGTTGTCTGTGTCTTTTACTTCCTCTGGTAATATCCACCTTCCATCATGAGGGCCATAGGCATAACGAATATAATCTGATATCCCTTCGACTAACCACCAGTTGGAATTATCATAGCGAGGATATGCCTGAGCGATATGAGATAATTCATGCGTAAACAGCGCAATATCATATGGGCGAGAGACTATGTAATCGACACCTACAACAATCGTACCGTTACTTGCATAAGCCACGCCATCATAGGTTGGATCAAATTTCAATATGACCTTTGTGGGCGCACTTTTCCGATCAGCCGAAAAATCCTTTACCAGCTTTGGAAACATTTTAAAATAAAGCTCCACAAAATCCGGAATAATCGTTTGAAGACTAGGATTATTAGAATCGGCAATTACTTCTAATTGATAACCCCTTTTTTCATAAAGCTTGCTGTCAAGCTGTTGTATTGTAGATGCAGGAGCACTATCTTCTGCAGATGCATGTTGCACCGCTGTGAAACTACTAAATACCAAACTTGCACATAGGAAACTAGCTGCTATTTTCCTTTTCATTTCCTCACTCCTCGATTTTTTTTATAAAAGATTGACAGTGGCTGTTTGCGCTTACAATTTTCTTATACTAAACACCTCTCTTCTACATTAAAAGGTAAAAGCTCGTGGTATTTTGAATTGATAGTTTAATAGTATTTCGAATTCCATTTATTGTAAATAGGCCAATTGGTTGCTTATCTTCAAGTCTTTTATTCCTATTTTCACAATAAATGTGGATGAAAAAAGAAGGGAAAATGAGATTTAAAACCAAAAAAGGAATGCACTTTAATAAAAAATGCATCCCTTCCTTCATATTCTCGAGAATAAAGCACTATTGCTTTCTACTCACTAAAGTTCAAAAGAATTGATGGAAGTAGGCATACTCCCCTCTCCTGCAATTGGTATTAGTGTTTTTAGAAAAAATATTTTGAAATTGTTCGCAGGTCAATGAGTTGTTCTTTGACGCTTTTACTAAAAATAACTTTGTGCATACTTGTGGTACGATTCACCGTAACGTATCAAAATGAGATCATTTAGCGTTCTACCTTCTTCCTTTTTACTTCTGACAAGATCTCTCATGTTGAAGCAGCCATTCTTTTCTCCACAGACCTCCTGCATATCCGGTTAATTTTCCATTGGAACCAATTACTCTGTGACAAGGAATGACAATGCTTAACTTGTTTTTCCCATTTGCACTTCCTACCGCTCTGATTGCTTTTTCATTCCTAATGGAAACGGCAATATCCTTATAAGACCCAGTTTTTGCATAGGGAATTTCTATTAAAGCTCCCCACACCGTTTTCTGAAAGTCTGTCCCTTCAAATTGATATGGGAATGTAAATTCATGGCGATCGCCTTTAAAATATTCGTCAAGTTGGTTATAGCATTCTGCTAAAACAGGAGGAGTTTCAGGTTGTAAAAAATGCACTTTTTTATTCTCTTCAGAGAACAGAATAGAAATAATCGCTTCTTGGGTACCGATTATTTCTATCACTCCAATCGGCGATTCATAATCTAATTTATATATTTTTGTCATATAAGGACCTCCATAGATAAAAAGTAGCATATGCCTGCCAACCTTCCCAATTTGCTGCTAATTCTTCAATTTCTTCTATAGTCGGTTTTCTCTCAATTCCTAATACATTCTTTAATGCATTATGAAGGCCGACATCCGCAATTGGGAAGGAAGAGGTATAGTGTAAACATTTCATCATCACATAATCTGCCGTCCATGCTCCAATACCTCTTATCGACATCAATGATTTTTGTACCTGATGATAATCTTGTTTCTGAAGCAATAATTCTTTTGTTAATTCGCCATTTATCATGGCTTTAGCAATGCCAATTATATATTCTGCCTTCCTAACAGTAAATTGAAGTTTCCTTAAATCCTCCATTTCTATTGATGCAATTTTTTCAAATGAGGGAAATAACCAAAATGTTTCCCCTTCGAAAATTAGACATTCTCCAAATTGTTCTACAAAGCGTTTTTTTAAAGTGTAAGCAAAGGTTAAATTAATTTGCTGTCCGATAATTGCCCATACTAGCGCTTCAAATAAATCCGGAATGCACAAAATCCGTAAGCCATAATATTTATGTGCGAGTTTCTTTAAAACTTTATCTTTACTAGCCACTTGATAAAATCCCTCTAAATCCTGATTCAAATCAAACCATTCCCAAATATATTCTGCCACTATTTTGCGAAAGTGATTTGATGGGGGGCTTACTGGAAATTCAACCTTTATGGAATCATTGAAAAAACCTATTTTACATAAAATCAAAGATTCTTTAACCTTTATTAGTTTATATACAGACCCCTCTTTAATTTGATAAAGCACTTCCTGGTCTGATCTGCCTAAAAAAATTAAACACTCTTCAAAATTAAATTCCTTAGGAGGATAAATTTCCAAATATGATTCATGATCAATCCAATCCATTTTGGAATTCCTTTCGATATTCACTAGGTGAACAGTTTTTTAAGTTACGAAAAACCTTGTAAAAATTGGAAGGACTCTGAAATCCCACCTCATAGCAGATCTCAAGATTCGTCAAGGTTGAGCATTTAAGAAGGTGGGTTGCTTTATCGATGCGTATTTTTTCTAAATAAGAACGCGGGGTCTCAGAGGTTTCTTGTTTAAATAAGCGTTCTAAATAAAATGGACTTAAACCTACTTGATTTGCTATATCTGTTAATATCAACTTTTGTTTATAATGATTGACTAGGAACGTAATGACATTTCTGACAAGACCAACATGAGGAGAATGCTCTACTTCTGGCTGACATCTTTTGCAAGCACGAAAACCAGCTTTTTCAACTTCATTGATGTCATGGTAAAATTCTACATTCGTTTTTTTGGGCTTCCTTGATCTACAGGAAGGACGACAGTAGATTTTAGTTGTTTTCACTGCCGTAAAAAATAGGCCATCATATTTACGATCACAAGCTATTATCTTTTCCCACATTTCTTCAAACGAAAGATTGATATTTGTCACCATCGTACCTCACTGTCCTTTCTACATGAGTCCTCGTATAAATGAGCAGTATCCATACACTTTATTAAGTGTGCAGCATTTTTTTCTAAAAATGCTATTATTTTGTCAGATAAGGCATTTCCAAAACTAAAACATTTAACGCCTAATTCTTTTAGCTTATTACATTTTATTAGACTTGATAAAGATAAACACTTAATGGAGCGCTAATATTCATTATAATTTCTTTAATATCATCGTCTTCGATCCAACCAGGAACAAAAATCCCGCTAGCAACTGTTGGACCCATTTTATCAAGTAATCGACCTCCATTTCGTCCTCATTCTTGCTCTTATGGTCTGCCTACTTAGAGAACAAAAAAAGTGAAGCTAAATGGCGCTCCACTTTTAAAGTCTACTTCACTATAAATTTGCTTCATTTTTTTAAGACAACTCTCTAAAATGCGTGGCTCGATTTCGACCCATTTCTTTGGAAGCATAGAGAGCTTGATCTGCATTTTTCATGATCGATTCTTCTGTATCATTCTTAGTAAATGTCGCTGCTCCAATACTTATTGTTAAACTTCCAGTCTCTTTCCATTCAGCTATTTCAACCTGATGATTCATATTCTGAGCAATTGCTATTGCTTCTTCCACATCAGTATTCGGAAGAATAATTGTAAATTCTTCACCACCGAATCGTGCAGGAATATCTTTAGGTCGCGCCTGATTTTTCAGGATATTAGCTAATTTCGCAAGGACAATATCACCAATTTGATGCCCATATGTATCATTCACTTTTTTGAAATGGTCAATATCAATCATAAGCAGAGAGAACGTCTTTTGTTCTTTGCGGTACCATTCAATCTGCTCTTCTAGCTTTTCTTGAAAGAATCTTCTGTTAGGAATGCCTGTGAGCTTATCTGTATTTGAAATTTTAACTAATCCTGAATTAATTTCCATTAATTCAATCTGTTTCTTCTCTATTTCAAGATAGATTTGTTCTAGTTTTGCAAAAGCTAGATCCTTTTTTATGTAGGCCTCTTCCAATTGTTTTTTAGTCGTACGTAATTCTAATTCATAATCAATTCGCTTTTTCATTTGAACCAAAACACAGTCAATTATTTCAATACTACCTTGCTCTATACGTCTTGCATTCATCAAATAAGGAACGGATTCACCATTTTGGTTTCTAAGATTAATGAATAGCTCTTCTACATACCCATGTAAATTAATATTCGGATAAAAATAAGAATGAAAAACCAGCTTATTTCCCGTCGTCAATAACGATTCAAAATGCTTTCCTACTAGATTCTCTTGCTTGCAGCCCATCCACTCAAGAAAGGTTTTATTGACCTCAATCATATAGCCATTACGGTCAATCGATAAAAACCCACAAGGTGCCTCTCTTAATCTTTCATCCATCATTAATCCCCTTTGATAAACTAATTCATTAGATAATCTATTATAATCTTAGATGTTTCTAAAGGTTGACTAATATGCGGATAATGACCTCTTGCATCTATGATTTGAAGCGTACTATTTTGTAAATGCTTATTTAAATATTCTCCTACTTCTATTGGAACAATGCTATCCTTCGAGCATTGAATAATAAGTGTAGGTACCTTTACTAATGGTAAACTCGAACGATAATCCGAAAAGAATGTTACCTCTGCAAATTCCTTTGCTACACGAGAATCCGTCGTGACAAAGCTACTCTCCAGTTCTTTCGTTAGCTTAGAATCCTTAGATTGGTCCATAGCTAAAGGCGCCAAATAGCTTGCCCATCCTGCAAAATTCATCTCCATCATCGCAAGTAATTCTTTAATATCACTTTGTTCAAACCCACCAACATATCCGTCTGTATCATTTAAATAACAAGGCGAAGGCGCAATCATTATTAGCTTATCGAAGTAATCCGGTCGCTCAATTGCAGCAAGCATACCAATCATTGAACTAATCGAATGGCCAATAAATAGTATATGTTGAAGATCCATTCCTTCAATTATATCTAGAACATCCTGCTTATAACCATGAAGAGTGCTATACTTTTCAGATTGGTACGCGGTGATGTCTGAATTTCCTGACCCTACATAGTCAAATAAAATAATTCGATAGCTCTCTGCCAATTTAGGAGCGATATATTGCCACATGCTCTGATCACAACCAAATCCATGCGCAAAAATAATTGTTTGCTCTCCCTCTCCCATTACCTTCACATTGTTACGTTTCATCACATCATTCATGACAAATGCTTCCTTTCCTATGTACATTAAATTTATTGTGAACGAATACACTATATATTTCTAGTGAAATTTACCTTTTCATTTCTACTTAACGTATGTTATGTATTACTCAATTAATAAAACTACAGCCCAGCCAAATTAGCTAGAATGTTTCACTCATACTAACGTATTTAAGTAGTTTTTTAAGTGATCAACCATTTAGAATTCTCCGTCGACTAAACATTGTTTCGTTCCAAGTTTCGACATCTTTCCCTTTTATTTAATGGTAATATTTTCATATTACATATTGCCTATTAATCTATTTTTTGATTTTATATTTAAGAAGCTAGTGAGTTGTTGTTATCAAGACAGAAATGATTGATTTAAACAGGAGGTTTCTGATGAAAGAAAAAATTGTTATGATTACGGGGGCAAATTCCGGGATTGGTAAAGCAGCATCCCTTAAATTTGCAACAGAAGGCTACCGTGTTATCATGGCTTGTCGCAATATGAAAATTAGTACAGCGGCACAAAAAGACATTATCGGAATTACAAAAAATAAAAAAGTAGATCTGATGGAGCTTGATGTTTCTTCTTTTGATTCGATTCGTACATTTTGCACGGCTTTTAAATCCAAATACCCGCGATTGGACATCCTGATACATAACGCAGCCTACTTAAATCACGGTGAAAAAGAATATAAACTTAGTCCCGATAATATCGAATTGTCATTCGCTACTAATACAATTGGTCCTTTTTTAATGACTCGTTTATTGGTAGAACATCTCGCAAAATCACCAGACCCAAGAATCCTTAATGCTTGTACAACAAACATTAAAAATTTCTTCGACCCGAAAAGGGAGATCGAGTTCGACAATTTGCGTGGAGAACTGAAGGACAAGCGGCCATATAGCACTTACAAGATGTATGGAGACTCGAAAATGGCGTTATTGATCCTAACCTTTAAAATGGCTGAAGAATTAAAAAGCATGGGGATCAAAGTCAATGCCCTTATGATCAACCGCGTAAAACTATCAAAAGAGACAATCGAAAAAATGAATTCCATTTGGAAAGTATTTGCACGGTTACAAAACCTCACTAATCCTTTGCCATCGGGCATGGCCGATAATTATTTTCATATTTGTACTTCGGATGAATTTAAGAATGTTACTGGCCAGCTTATCAATCATAAGAGAGAGATTGTTAATCCATCAACAACCGAAGTAGGCTTTACACAATTGAAGAACATATTCGGTTCAAGTAGCTATCCTAAATACGCAACAAATCCTCAAAATGTCGAACAAATATGGAGCTTGTGCACCACACTCACCGAAGACTAAGACTTCAAATATACACTATCAAAATGATTAACCTTTACTACACTCTTGGTCTAAATAAAGCTTTCAGCGAAAAAATGAAAACTCCCGTCCTTATTATAGGGCAGGAGCTTTTTTGTAACTTCAACATCTATTTTTACATGATAATAGCCAATACATGACTACAAGAAAGTGGTGGTTATGTTTAGAAGAAATTAGATACGAATGAAGCTTATTTTTTGTGGAGGGAAAAGAGTCGTTATCATTCGGAAACACAATCAATTTTTTCCAATTGATATAAAGAAAACAGGACTAACTAATCAAATTAAACAGATTATTCCAAAAACTCTCCCGTATATTTCAGTTTATCAAAATTTAGGCTGTGACAATCAATATATAACTGACCTAAACCTTCTTTACCACTTTAATGGACATCCAAAGAACAGCTATTAAAAAGAGGATAAAAGCAAGAGACTACCAAGTTATCACCAGAAAAAGGCTGGTAGGACTGTGTTGCTAAAAAAGGACCCTCCTGCCCGCTCAGAATACCATGCTTGCTCAAAACGTCTTTCTAACTCCCCCTCTGACCAATCTCCAATGGGGAATATCCTAGCCTACTAATAGCTAATGCCATTTGATAATACCCCTTACTATTTGGGTGAATACCTCCATGCGATAATAAAACCTTTTCTTTCCTTTTAAAAATACTATAAATATCAGCAACTTTAACATTCTTCTCTGAACTGAAACTTTGGATCATGGAATTATACTCTTTAATCCCCGCTTCTGCTATCGGAATATCGGGAAACGGATTGTATAAATTCGTTAGCCGTATCATGTAATGTTCCTGTTTGTCTAGACGGTGAAGTCTTTCTAATATTTTTACATAGTGATCCCTTGATTGTTGAATAGCTTGAGCCACACTCTTATCGTTTTTATTTGTTAAAAACCTTTTAGCTGCATTTATTAAGTCATCCCCTCCCGCTGTAATCGTAATGATATCCGCATGCTTAACAGCTTCCATCACATTCGGCGAATGAAGCATTGCTAAGACATCCTTTGTTGTTGCCCCTGACCTTGCATATTTTTGATAAGAGATATACCTTTTTAACATTTGCTGACTTAAACCTCTGAAATATTCAACAAATCCAGGGTCCAAAAACGGAACACCAATACCTATAGTGAGGGAATCGCCTATCGCCAGATAACGTAAAGGATTGCAGTCCATATTCCACCTCCATTAACTGATTATTCCTATCATATTCACATGTCTAAAATGTGTATTCCTTTTCATCTAGTAGGTATATTGATTGCATTCGTCACACGATTTGAAAGTGATAGGACTAAAAAAAGAACTTGATAGTGGTATGAAAAATTTCATCCTATATCATCAAGTTCATTTCCTCTTATATGGGGCACTTTTTGTGTTCTTAAAAGTTTTTTCGATATTTGATTGCTGATGAGATTTTTACTTATATTTTAGTGGATTCGACAAAACGGAGAATTGAACCTGCAAAAGAACCATATAAAATTATGAAAGGAGGAGAGTCATAAAATGCAAAATGAGTATTATCGTGCGAGTGTTAGTATGGTCTATATTATGACTAATAATGAAGTAATGAATCAAATCATTGCCTTTTCTAGGGACACGAATGGAATGCTTAATTTTGCGGGTTCTTATCCAACTTATGGTAGAGGTACTGGTACAAGGGAAGTCTCCACGGCAACGGCAAACGATGGCGTCGATCCCCTTACATCACAAGGATCCCTAACTTTGTCTCGTGATGGACGTTTTTTGCTTGCAGTAAACGCAGGAGACAATAGTATCAGCAGCTTTATTATTACTGACAGCGGTGCACCCGTTCTCGCGGATGTGAAGCCATCAGGAGGTGCTCAGCCCAATACAGTAGATGTGTTTGGTAATCTTGTCTATGTTGCTAATGTAGGGAATGTGGCTAACAATTTCGCCTCCAATATCACTGGATTTCGCATAGATCATAACGGTCTCCTTACTCCTATTCCCGGGTCCACCCACTCTCTTAGTACTTTTAATGCCCAACCGGCGCAGGTTCTCTTTACTCCCGATGGCAGAAAAATCCTTGTATCCGAACTTACATCAAACCATCTCAGTGTATTCCAAGTAAATAAAAATGGGACGGTTAGAGAACCGATTGTTAATGATTCTTATGGTCAAGGACCATTGGGCGCTCATTTTCTATCCACGGGAATCCTTTTAGTTACAGAAGCAGGTTCAAACGCGTTGTCATCTTATTCATTTAGAACCGACGGGATTCTTCGTGTGATTAGCGGTTCTGTTCCAGACGGATATAAAACCGCTTGCTGGGTGATAACAACGAGAGATGAACGTTTTGCATACGTTACCAACACCTTAAGCGGCACTATCTCCACCTACCAAATCGCTCCCAATGGAGTACTATCGGTGGTAAGGCATATTACCAGTACACCGACAGGTACAGCACCAGGTCTCCCGATAGATGTTGGGGTGAGTAAAGATGGAAGGCATTTTTACACACTTAATGGAAATCAGGGTACTGTCTCGGTATTTTCTATTCAAGATGATGGTAGTCTAGTAAGATTGCAGGTCGCTTCATGGACTAACATTCCTTACTTTGGGTCACAAGGTTTAGCTGTTCTTTGATTCTAATGGGTCTTCTATAATATGTGGAATAGAAAAATACAGGAGTTGCTAACAAACTAATGGTTTTTGTGATAGAAAACATAATTACCTACAGATTGTTAAATTATATAAGGAATAAAAACTAAAGATCCTAAGATATGCATTACTTGCGTATTTTAGCTTTTTTTCATTCATAAAAGATACTGCCATTTACAGCATTTTTCAATTGCTATGAACAAGAAGATAGAAAAAAAAACTGGGTATGATTCAATAAATTTGGAAAAAAAAGGACCATACAATTATCTAAAAATTTTGTCTCTAGAGGTTGTTTTTTTGATAATTTGGTAGTAGCATAGATTTCACTGAAATATTCCATACAGAATATGAATTACTATACTTTATGCATCTAAGAAGGGAACAGATAGGATGAACGAAAAATTACCATTTTCAAAATATACTGCAATTGGAGTTATGTTGTTTGCCTTATTCTTTGGTGCAGGAAACTTAATATTCCCAGCACAATTAGGGCAAAACGCTGGTTCAAATCTTTGGCTTTCTGTAGCGGGATTTTTAATAACTGGCGTTGGTTTACCATTGCTTGGGATTTTGGCGATGGGCTTTTCCGGAAGCCGTAACTTGCAAGAGCTTGCGAGCAGAGTGAATCCAACGTATGCCATCTTTTTCACCTGTCTTCTATATTTAACGATTGGTCCATTTTTTGCCTCACCTCGGACAGGCACTGTGGCATATGAAGTGGGAATCGCACCGTTTGTAAGTGAAGGATTTCAGCAAGGTGGATTACTCATTTTTACATTTCTATTTTTCGCTGCTACACTTTGGTTTTCTCTTAACCCGGCAAAGATCGTTGATAACGTTGGGAAAATATTGGCACCGGGCATCGTGATTCTCCTCGCTATTCTATTATTTATGGTTGTCACTAAGCCAATGGGTGTTATTCAGGCTCCCGTAGGGGGATATGCAAACGGGGCCTTTGTAAAAGGTTTTTTAGACGGATATAACACGATGGATGCACTTGCTTCCCTTGTATTTGGTATTATTGTCATCAATTCAGTTCGTGCACTCGGTATCACATCAAAAAGAGGGGTTCTAGGAGCAACTGTAAAATCGGGTCTCATTGCCATATCTATACTCGGAGCCATTTACATTGGAATTGCGTATATGGGAGCAACGAGCACAGAAAGCCTTGGAATTACTGAGAACGGCGGGCCCGTACTAAGCAGCGCTGCATCTTATTACTTTGGAGAAATTGGACTAGTCTTACTGGCGGTTCTGATCATACTTGCATGCTTAACGACAGCAATTGGATTAACAACAGCATGTGCTGAATATTTTCAAACACTATTCCCGAGATTCAGCTATAAGTCATTAGTCATATTTTTTGTTACACTATCATTCATCTTTGCTAACTTTGGATTAACGAACATTATTACATTCTCCGTCCCTGTTCTCATGTTCCTTTATCCACTTGCAATTGTATTAATGATTTTGACCTTTCTATCACCATTATTTAATCACAAACGGATTGTATATGTATTAACAATTGCTATTACGTTTTTGATTAGTATCTTTGATGGGTTGAAATCACTATGCCAATCATTAGAAATTGATTATTTTGGTTGGATGGTGCCGGTCGTTTCCTTCTATGAAAATACATTACCGCTATACAACAAAGGACTTGGATGGCTACTGCCTGCCTTGGTTGTGATTATCATTACGGCTGTGGTGAGTCGTTTGCAAAGAACATCTAAAGACTAGACACAATACGGAAACGAGTGTAGGGGCTAATTATTAGTAAATTTAGCCCTTACACATGTTAACATTGATAGTCCGAAAAATGGGTCAGGCACCCATTTAAGCTATATCCGTTATATGGACATAAATATTCTCTGATCAAACCAGTTTGATTTGCCACTAATCCGTTACATTCAGAAAGGCACCTTCTTATTCAAGAATGGCGCCTTTTTCTTGAATAGACACAATCCATTTTATCTCATTTGAGTATATACTTTTAAAGTCACAATTTTGCAGACCTCTTAGGTCCAGTCGTGTTAACTAAACGTAAATGCTTATTTTCAGCTAAAAAGACATCCAATTTCTCCGTAATCTAATATTCACTTTTCACTAACTGGCAACATCCAGTCATTAATTCGTATGAAACAGCCTTTGGGGTATTCAAAATCATACTCACCAATAAACGAGAAACCTAGCTTGCGACAAATAGCATTAGAAGCGGGATTATTGATTTTAGGGAAAGCATGAATGAAACTGCGCTTCTTTTCAGAATTGATATAAGCGATGGCTTTTGCTGTTGCTTCTGTCGCTATTCCTCTACCTTGATATGCTGTTAAAACACACCAACCTATCTCATAAACCGATTCTTCTTGCCAAATCGTATCCCAATAGCCTACACTACCTACGGGTTCAAGCTGCGGAAGCAAAAGAATCTTAAACATACGCCCAGTTCCTTTTCCTGTGATCTCACAATACCGCTTATGACGAGATAGGACTTTTTCCTCGGTCTCTGGTCCTCCAAAGTGTAATGTCATCTCAGGCGTATTTAGAAGATGGAGCAAATCAAGATCACCTTCAGCCCAAGGTTCAATCCTTACTTCTGGTGCATTCCTTTGTTCTGAAATGTCACTCACCCCTCTGTCTTGTATTCCCAACTGATTTAGGTAGTCGAATAATTATCGGAAAATATTCTATATTCCCAATATAATTGAACAAATATTCATAAACAAGTTTTTATTGAACTTTAGCTTGAGTAAGGATTCCCCATGATTTCTATGGAATAACAATTAATACGATGATGATAATGAGTTCAAATAACACGTTGTAATTTTCAGATAAATTTGATATAAAGGGATTAGGAATTTATCGGTATGTGTTACTGGCGTAAACGTGGAGTACCACGAGGGAGCACATATTATCATATTAGCCGTACGCCTGGGCAAAGTATTTGGTCTCAAAACCAGATACTTTTTATTATTTTTGGGGAGATGATCGTATGGAGGAAGTACGGCAACCAAGAAATGTAGCGATCTTGATTTTTGACAATGTAGAGGTTTTAGATTTTACAGGACCGTTTGAAGTATTTATTACCGGAAGCAACCGGGGGAAAGACTTCAAAGTCTACACAGTAGCTGAACACGACCGCCCTATCATTGCATTAGGGAATCTCAGCATCAACCCAACGTATACCATTTATAACTGTCCTAATCCTGATATTTTAATCATACCCGGAGGATGGGGCTCCAGAAAAGAAATGCAGAACGAAATCATCACGAAATGGATTCGCGAAGTTTCAAATGACGTTGAACTTCTCCTCTCTGTTTGTACGGGAGCCTTAATTTTAGCGAAAGCAAATTTGCTGGATGGATTGAAACTTACGACAAATCGCCTTGCTATTAACGAACTGAAGGAAATTGCTCCAGAAACAGCGGAAATAATAGAGAACGCTCGTTATATTGACAATGGAAAAATAATACTTTCTGCTGGTGTATCTGCTGGAATTGATATGTCTCTATACGTGGTGAGTAAGTTATTAGGAGAAGAACGAGCGAAAAATACAGCTACGCTAATGGAGTATGATTGGAAGGTTTGACCCTTTAATAGTCTATGTAAGGAGAGTGGTTGTTTGATTCGCCTATTGACGAAGGATGACCAAAATCAAGTGGAAAATATGATGGCTGGTCACCCCCTCCAGTTCCCTAAGTTCATCATAGAACAATACCCTAAACGTTGGAATGACTTTTTGGTTAATCAAGATGATAAACATAGTTGTTACTTTGTAGCATTAACGGACAATAGCGAAATTGTCGGTCATGCCGGCTATATGTATAACGTTGAAGTTGGTCTTTTTGAAATAGTCGGAGTGGTTGCTTCAAATAAAGTTCAACGACAGGGATTAGGAAAATCTTTAATCAATACTATTTGCAATAGATTGGTTGAGTTGGGAGAAAAACAAGTAATTCTTTATACATTAGGACATGTTGGAAATGAAGGCACTCTAACTTTCTATCGTAATATTGGCTTTGAAATGACTAGCTTCGAGAAAGATTTCTTTCAAAACGACTATTCAAGGGTTACTTTTATGAAGTCGTTAAAATAGGTGATTCAACTAATATGTAATAGGACCACTCGCCTTAAGCATGTTTAGCGAAGCGATTGGATTAACAATCATTAGTACATTGTCAGTTCAAGTTTTCATGCTCCTTTATCACTGTTGTTGCGAGTCTATTTCAAGGACAATCTAGGGTTTAGACACTACACACGATTTCAGGTGGGTATTTTCTCAATAAGTATGAATCGTATTATAGCTAATAATAATATTATTGATTTTCAATAATCGAGCGCAATTCTTGAAGAGGAATTGTGCCTTTTTTAATAAATAGGGCTATATATTTGAAGAAGGAATTATAGATACGGTGCAGTATAGTATAAGAAATAGAGAAAGAAGAAGTACTTTTTTAAAAAAAATTAGTAAAATAACATCCAGAGGAGAAATGATAATGAATTTACATATTACCAAAGAGTTAAATAATGATGACAAAAAACACATAGATAATGAACTTTTTAAATATAATTTAGCACATTTCCCAGAAGATTTAAGAGGTAGATATGAGGAAATAAGCCTGTATCTTCGTGACGAAAACAGTAATGTTCGTGGTGCTATAATAGGAGCAGTGTGTTGGAACTGGCTGGAGATTTATAGCTTAATTGTAGACGAAGAAATCCGAAAATTTGGATTTGGAACTAAACTATTATTAGAAATAGAAAAAATGGCTCAAGATAGACAATGTGATTTCATAAAAGTAGATACTTTGAGTTTTCAAGCTTTAGGCTTTTATGAAAAACATGGATATAAAGTGTTTGGATCTATTGATAATGTTGGTCGTCATTTTAAGCATTATTATTTAAAAAAGGATTTAAATGTTTAATTTTGATATAAAGTAACAAATGTTTTTTCACTAAATATGCTAATAGAAGCTTTAGTTATTCAACAAAACAAGTCGGATTTCCTTAGTATACGGAATTTCCGGCCTGTTTGATCTAATTTTCGCTTAGCGTCCGTTTTTCACATTTTGTAAGAGGGGCTCCCATTATAAAGTGAAATCTCCTTCTATTTTCCAACTTATCTCAAAATTTCATCTCTGATGTTCTTTCATGCCTAATCGACCGAACCAACCGAATAATTCCCATGGTTCCCTTCAGTGTCATAAGTACAGTCATCACCATCAGCCAAACGTATACGTCCGGCTGAAAGATTGTTGCAATATGCCATAACGGTACAATTTGAGTCGTATTCAACAACAGGATAATAAACAGACCTGCAAAATCCAGTACAATTCTTGATATAACTTTAATAGATATATCAGTGTGGCCAGAATTGTCAGGATTCAACGGTCCAAGGCAGCGTTTCGCAGTTCGGGCGGTCGTATATAATAGCCATGCGCTGAATATGAGTATTAATCCATTTACAAGCCAGTATTTCTGCGAAATGCTTAGACCAGATCCTCCAATCGGTTTCTCATTCAGTAAGTTTATAACCCCGGAGGCTATGTGGGTAGTCGTAATGACGTGTGTATCGGGCCATTCGGCATCGATCGCGTCAAGTACGTTTGCGAACACGATAACTCCCAGTTGTTGTTCTGGAACCATAAAAGTTTGGGCTTGGAAGCCTAACGAGCCACCCGGCGAACCGATAACCTGTAAACCGTTAATATAATCTGTCGACCAACCCATGCCGTACGTTAGCGGAACAGGTTCTGTCTGCATTAGTCGTATGTTTTCCGAAGAGAGCACGGATTCTTCTTCAAATCGGCCGCCGTTCATTTGGGCAATCAAGTAATGGCTCATGTCCTTCGCATTGGTGTAGTGGTAGCCTGCTGGCGCATCCCCTGGAATATAAACATAGGGGCCATCGTAGGCAACGTTATATCCAAAGATCCGACGGTGGGGAGTAGCCAGTCCGTGTTCAGCTGCTTCATCGAGCGTAACGAAACTGTTATGCATAGATAGAGGGCTGAAAATATGCTCTTTCACATAGTCGCCATAGGACTGGCCGGATACTTGTTGCACGATATAGCCAAGCAGTACATAGTTTGCGTTCGAATACCTGTAAGTGTGTTCGATTTTGTTGGTTTGCGTTAAAAACTTTTCCGCATAAGACAATGCGTTTTTCTCTATAGCTTCTTGATATTGAACATTGATACTTGTCAACGTGTTGTCAAAAGTCGAGATTTGGGAGAATCCGCTTGTTTGGTTAAGTAACTGACGTACAGTAATGAACTCTGCACCTTTATACTTGGTGGGGAGATAGCGCTGTATAGGCGCATCTAAGTCAATTTTTCCTGATTCGGCAAGTTGCAGAACGGCAATAGCAGTAATCGACTTGCCGATTGATCCTAATCCGAAAGGTGTTTCAGGTGTTACAGGACGACCCGATGAATCGGCTTGACCATACCCCTTAAGGTAAAGAATGCGATCCCCCTGTATAATCCCGAGAGCCAGCCCGGGAAGACGTTGTCGTTTCATTTCACGAGCAATATACGCATCCACTTCGGAGAAAACTGAAGCTTCATATTGCTCTTTTTTCCTGCTTTCATCACTACGCGCTGAACTGAACAGGGGGAAGATGAACAGACCACAGAAGATTATTGCTATAATCCTTATTCTCATTTTCATTCCACCCCCCTATTAATTTTCACTGTAAACTATCCTAGGATTGTTCAGATTTTGTAGTACATATTCCCATGAACGAATAATGTTAAACTCATGCATTAGTCATGTTTATAATCCTTTGAAAATCCTATCAATTGGCCTCGAATTGCTTTTCAATAGATGTTAATTCAGTACCTAAACCGGAGTTTCGGCGCCCGGGCCAAAAAGCCCATCTACCGAGGAGCAGAGTAATGGCCGGTACGAGGAAAGGACGCACAACGAACGTATCCAGCAAAATCCCGAGCGCGACAATAACTCCCATTTGCAACATCAACTGAACCGGCATCGTGATCAAAACGGCGAACGTACCAGCAAGAATGAGGCCTGCCGATGTAATGACGGATCCCGTCTCCCCCACGCCTTCCAAGACTGCTTGTTTCAACGGCATGTGCTTGCTTTTTTGCCATATGGAAGATATCACGAAAATGTTGTAATCCTCGCCTAGTGCGATCAAAAATACAAACGAGTAAAGCGGAATAGTACCTTGAATCACGTCCATGCCTAGGAAGTGGTGCAAGACGATCCACCCTAATCCCAGCGCCGACAAATACGAGAGTAATACGGTTAGAATAAGGTAAGTTGCAGCAATCAAAGAACGCAGATACACGACTAGGAGAGTTGCGATCATGAGAATGATTAGCGGCAAAATGATGCTCATATCTCGTATGTTTGTTTCTTTCGTGTCATATTGCTCCGCTGTCACTCCAGAAATCCATACATGCTTCGCCGCATTCGCGTCGCCCAATTGATTCAGCTTATTTTTAACCGTTTGGCGAAGTTCCGGAATGAGATTCATCGCTTCCGTCGAATAAGGATTCAGGTTAAGACGTACGTCATACGCCAGGATTGCAGGGTTCATATTCCCTGCCTGTGGCTCTGATACTTGTGTCACATAAGGAAGCGAGGCCAAAGTCTGTGCGACGTCCCGATCCTTGCCGCCGGTATCCACGATTACTTTAACAGGGGCGAGTTCGCCTGGCGAGAACTGCTCTCCGATGACGGAGAATCCTTCGATGGATGCCATCGTTTTTGGGAACATGGCCAGCTTATCAAACGTGAACTTAACCTGAGTTGAGAATACGGCAAATCCGCCAAGCACCAAGCAGGTCAGGACTATAATGAGCCAAGGCCGACGTACGACAAGAGTACCGATAATATTGCGCGAAGGCATGTTTGAAGTCGGGGCCGATTGTCCCTTGCGCTTGGCTCGTTCAGCCAGCATACCCGGCGTCCTCGGAATAAACGGCCAGAACGAAGCGCGCCCCATAATGGCGAGCAAAGCAGGAACAAGCGTCAAGCTGGCCAGGACCATAATGAAGATGGAAATCCCAAACGGTGCGGCGAGTAGTCGGAACGAACCGTACTCTGCAACAATCATCGTAAGGAGCGAGAGAATGACGGTTAAACCGCTAATCGCGATAGCACCGGACGATCCGGTAATGGCACCGCGAAGTGCCTTGCCCTTGTCCGGTTCGGTCTTGAGCAGTTGACGGAACCGGTAAATGAGGAACAAGCAATAATCCGTACCTGCGCCGAACAATAATACCGTCATGATATTGGTTCCTTGCTTTTCTACCGTTATCATGCCGCTGTGCACCATCCAACCCAAAATCGGACTGATGACGGAGTAAGCGATGCCTACGGCAACCAGCGGGAGCATAGCCAGAATCGGCGAGCGGTAAATGAGCAACAGCAGCACGAGCACAAGTAGTACGGTACCGAAGAGCAACGTTTTGTCGGCCTGACCGAATACTCCGGTTGCGTCGATCTGTATGCCGACTGGACCGGTAACTCTTGCGTTCAAGTCAGCCGGAGAATCGATGGCGACGGCGAACGGATCTGAACCGAATATGTCGGTTGCTTCTTCTTTCGCTTGATCCACACCTTCCTTCCACTCATTCGATTGCTCGCTTTTACTGAAGAATACTGGCGAGACGATGGTGCTGCCGTCATCCGACAGCTTCGTTTTCAAAGCTTGAAGCGACATTTGATGCAATGGCGGTACGGATGTCTGATACGGTACGGGATGCGTCGATAATCTTTCGGTAAATTGTTGGATGCGCTGCAGGTCGGTATCGGTCAGTCCTCCTTGACGGTGCCACACGAATAGGGCAAGAGCATCTTCCGCATTCGGATATTCTTTCAAAACCAATTCGCTTGCTTGCACGGATGGCCTGGCGTCAGTCAATGGGGGAGCATTATTCACAACTTCTTTGCTAATGGGAGGTGCCAGCGTGTTTAACAGCCCTGCAGCGACTAACCAAATAAGCAAAATAACCCATCTGGTTATTGGGCCTGACACCCATTTATCGATTCCAATTCTATTCTTCATGCCTATTCTCCTTTTTTAGCAACATCAAATGCTATTTTGCCAATTATGAGGATTTCGTCCAAAAGACGTCGTTACCCAAAACATGATCATGGCGATTACAGGAGTTTTCCAAGCTCTCTTGAAGCTTGATACAATTCGTTTTTTTATTTTCATTCCCTTACCTTCTCAAAACTATAACTGACCCTGCACCCACCGGGACATGCCCAAGGACAGGAGCCACATCATCGGACACCATGATCGGGTCAGCCTACGCGTCGGCGGGAGCGGCGTAGAGTTAGCCCAGCGAGGATCATGCTTGTAAGCCCAAACATTATTGCAAAGTAAGCCCCGACTCGCCCGTCACCGGTGCCAGGACCACCAGGGAATATGGTCACATGCACCCCAGCATAGGCTATAACGAGCAGTCCCACCACCATAGACACGATGGCACCACGTCGCCCGCTGCCGATACCGAAACGACCAGCAGAACGGGCCAGAGATATCCCAGCGAGGATCGCACTGACCAACCCCACAACCGCATCCATCGTGACCCAGAGTCGCCCGGTGGTTAATTTGTATCCAATATTACCATTGGTCACTTCAGCGGAGGCTAAAGTTGGCACAAGTAGAAAAGCACAAAGTAATACGAATGAAACTAGCTTCATTTTCATTTGTTAATTCCTCCTTTTTGTTGTTTTTGCAAATCAACAGATTTTAGGGTTGTATAAGAAAAACTAAAGCGAGCAATCACTTCTTGTTCTTCAAGGTAATGTTCTTTCCATCATTTGCTTGATAGCTCGAAGAGTTCGATAGGATTACGGTGCTGGGTCATCTAGTTTCTTGGAAAAATAATGAAGAGAACTAGGATACCGGACATTCCATATAGAACAATTACAATGATTCGAAACCAATGAGTTCTATTCTCATAATCATGCACAAGCAGATACTGCGATACTCCAGACGCGATAAGGAATAGAAAGACCAATAGATATACTGATAAATTAGGGTGGCATCTCTACTATCCATCCATGTTGAAGATTGTGATTAAAACTCAATTTAACTGCTTTGCTCCGCAGATTCATGCTTTTTTTCTTTTTTGAGGGCATCGGTCTTCCGTGCGAGGGACACAGTTCCAAAAAACAACATCAGAGCGAGTACCGGATGAAGAGCAGATAAATATCCAATCCCTGACGGTAATTTGGCGCTTACCGCTATCAAAATGATGATGCCCAACAAACCTGCACTACGGAGTCGTAGAGAAAGCGGCAGCCGTGCGATGAAAGAAATCACAAGTATCAGGATTGAAACAATGATCAGTAATCTGGCAAAGCCTGTATGGCTGGCCCATTGGGCAGGATCCCAAAACAGTGCGAGACCGGCAAGAAACACCTGGATCAAAATACAAATCGCAAATATCCTTACCACTGCATTAAATACTAAACGCGCTTTAACTACTAGCGGTGAAACATTGGTTATTTCTACCGCGTGATCCCCGACTTCAGGTTCAGTGCGGTTTACGGATAAGTTACTCATCTTTATAAACCTCGCTTTCGTTAAAATAAGATCTGTCAGGTTTTCTATCTGAGATCGTTCAATCGCTTGCTCAACTTCAGAATCTTTGTCGTTAAATAGGCTCTTTTGCTAACGCAACGATCTCGTTATTTTCAGGAGGCACAACCTGCTTGAGTCCCAGGCTCAATCTGTTAATCAATTCATTCGATTCTTTTTTAAGTGCTTTTAGTTACCCCGAAGTGAATTGCTCCATCTTCTTCCTCATCTTTGACTACTGCTCCGGTGTGCATATTCCCATGAGTTCATTCATTTTTTCATTTCAAGCTTTCAATTGCGTTGCTCTACACTTTATATCCGATGTCTTCTATAGCTTCTTTAATATGAACTAGTGCACTCTCAATCGACATCGCACACAATTCAGCTCATTTCTTCCATTTTTATCATTACGTTTCCATGAAAACGATCCTCCCGTTCACTTATCTTTTCTTGTTCTACGCGGCTATTTCTCTCGTTTCACAGTCAGTTTAAACAATAAATGTCGAGAACTTATGCAGATCTTCCTCTTTTTGTAAGGACTTCTTCAAGAACAAGTTAAGTTGCAGTATAATTTTCTGTAAATGGTGTATTCTCGCGTTGGAAGCAGACTAAACTGGAAAGATGTGATTGGAATGGAAACGAAATTGTTGCTTGTGGAGGACGAACCAGGAATGCTTGAGGAAATGCACATCTATCTGCAACGTGAAGGGTTTCGGATATTGACCGCCTGTACCGGCAAGGAAGCGCTCACTATTGCCCAGTCTGAACGGCCTGATATCGTCGTGCTTGATTGGATGCTCCCCGAGAAGAGCGGCATCGACGTATGCCGCGAAATTAGGCAAAGCTCGCATTGCGGTATTATTATGGTCACTGCCCGATCGGATGAATCGGATAAAATCGTCGGTCTGGAAATCGGTGCGGACGATTATTTGACGAAGCCATTCAGTTTGCGCGAGCTCGCTTCACGCATCCGAGCTTTACTTCGACGCTTACGTGGTCCTGAAGACAGGTCGATGTTCTTGGAAAGAGACAACCTGACCATTTCCGAGGCTAAATGTCAGGTATTTAAGGACAGCCAGGAGATCCATCTGACACCAACGGAATTCAAAATTTTGTACACGTTGGCTGCACGTCCCGGAATGGTTTTCAGCCGCCTGCAATTATTAAAAACCGCACTCGCGGACGAATATATGGGGTATGAAAGAACGATGGATTCCCATATCCGGAATCTTCGCCGCAAGCTGGGAGACGATCCGGCCAATCCTCGTTATATTCAAACGGTATACGGTTTCGGTTACCGATTTGGTGAACAATCATGAAGTTGACGGTACGTCAAAAAATATTTGTCTTCACGGGACTGCTCGTTCTTATCCTCGGCTTCTCTCATATCCTTACCAATCAGTTATACATGGAGTCTTTGTTCGATCAATTTCGTAAGGAAGAAATCGACGCAGCTTATTTGAACGCACCGCCAGGGGAACAAATCGACATCTTGAAGACTTACTTTTTAGGTAAGATGCAGAAAATGTGGCTTGAAAAATGGGTATTATTCGTAGTAACCGGGCTGTTCTTCAGTTTATGGGTTTCGGGGGTGCTGACAATCCCGCTTAGAAAGCTCGTTGCCGCTATCGAACGCGTTGCACAGGGGGATCTGGAAGTAAATGTTCCTGTACAATCAAAAGACGAATACGGTAAAGTAATCCAGACATTCAACGATATGACACTTCGCCTCCGAGAAGCTGAGGACGCCCGCAGGAGGTTGGTAGCTGATGTCGCTCATGAGCTTCGAACTCCACTATCAATCATGCAGCTAAAATTAGAAAATGCTCAACAGACCGGTCAATACGTCCCTCCGGAAATGCTGCTTAGACTCCATGACGAAGTGATCCGCTTAAGCCTGCTTGTGGAAGATCTTCATGTCTTGTCGTTAGCTGAGGCGGGCCGTTTGGCATTGGACTGCAAACCGCTCGATCTGTCGGCAAGACTTGAACAAATCGTTGATGATGTGAAAATGGAGGCTGAGGAGAACGGGCTGGAAATGAGCTTCTATTCAAAAACGAAGCCTGTAACGGTGATGGCGGACGCTAGACGGATCACGCAGGTGTTCATCAATTTGTTGACTAATGCAATCCGCTACACGCCGGAAGGAGGAAAGGTTTCGGTTGTAATTGAAGACAAGGTCCAGGATCGGAATACGGTCTATACATGTGTCTCAGTGAAAGACACCGGCATCGGCATTCCAGCTAAAGAGCTTACCCACCTATTCGATCGTTTTTATCGCGTAGAAAAAGCCCGTTCGCGGCATACGGGCGGAACAGGGCTCGGATTATCGATCGCTCATCATCTTGTCAGAGCCCACGGCGGGTTCATCCGTGTCGAGAGTGAGCCTGATAAAGGTACGACATTTACCGTTTATTTGCCTTTAGTTAAATGATATTTAACAAAGGCTCTTTCTAAAATATTGTTGGTTCAAATATGTTTTGTTAAATGAACTAAAATGGGATTTTCTGTTGATCAAATACTGACATATGGGGAGCCTCTCGTTCTATAAAAATTTGAAACGTTAAAAATTGGTAGAAGGTTATTCAACGGGGCACGATTGTTGAAAAAGAAAAAGGGAAGAATGGTTTGAAGAGCTGATTAGGGTTCCGATTTTGCCTAGAAAACCAAATCCGCTCAGCTCCGACACTTTTTTACCTGCAGACCAGGTTGCTATCTGGATTTCTATGTGTAACAAATACCTTTTCTTGCATAACCCTTCCCCCTCAATCAGATTATTATGTACCATATATATGTACTCATTTTAGGTTAATACTTATTCAAGTCCTTACTTTGTTTCGAGTTATCTTGATATGCGTTGTCTCAATTACTAATTACCACATATCTGGTTAATATTATGAATATCAAGGCGATAAGGACTGTCACAGCGCCACCTAAAATCGACTCTCCCAGCATGAAGATACCGTATGTACCAAAAAGAATACTACCGACAATGACTAGCGTCTTCCCATTTTGTTTTCCACGGAAAAGCTGAATGGCACCAAGCAATACAAATAGATCTCCTACTGCATTGATGATGTATAAAAGAATCCCATGACCCTCTGTAAAAATCTGAGATACTGTGCTTGCGCTAAGCCCAAGTAAAGCAATTACAATAAATACAATACTAGTTACCTTAGCAGGGATCGAAATCAACCTCTTTTTATCCATTCGCGTCACATCCTCATTTTACATAGACATACTAATTGGGGCATGATATATAATATTTTTCCCATGTATTAATAACTTTTATATTCCCGAAAAATACTGAAAATTCCTTTTTGTTTCTTGCAAAAACTGTAACTTTTTTTATTTCTCATGCCTAACATCCTTCTAGGTAGGTCATCCAATATTCGATGATGGTACGGGTGTCCTGCCGCATTTTAAAAGGAAGGAACTAACGTGATCCTTCATTTCTCCTTTTATCACGGCATTTATATTGATTTGGCGTCAAATGATATAATTTTCATGTGAAACTGTAAGACTATTAAACTTATCATCATTAACCAATAGATATACCTTCTGGAATAGGGGGTTTTCTAATATGTATATCAATGATTGAAATTACAACCAGCTATAATAATTCAAATAATGTAGGCTATCGAAATTATGATTACATTCGATAGCCTTTTTACTTATGCTCGATAACATTGGGGTTTGGCTCCAAGTCATCCTAGTAGTCAGCGAACAACGCAAACGATTGGCGGTCAGGCACCATTATTCAGAATTTAACAGACGAACGGAACCATTTTCTTTTCCCGCAGCACTCAATACTTTGTTTTGATTATTTTCCACTTGTAAGACTTACATTCATTTTGACGTACATACTGCATATCCCCAGAAATATTGGTCTTGAGAGGAATTATTTTTTACATAAAATCCCCATCCTTCTATTTCACCTGCACCAGGAAAACTACTAATAATTTCGACAGCTGGATAACTAGTATTCGAATATCCACCGGAAATTACTTGTTCACCCTTATCACATAAAACCCAGTAATAACTAGAATGATTATTGGAAGCCCTAATATTGTTTTCATGTTTAATAAACTTTGGAGAAGAGGCTGTTCCCGGGGGCCCTTGAGGCCCTGGATCTCCTTTATCTCCTTTGGATCCTTGAGGCCCTACAGCCCCAGTTGCACCTTTTTCACCTATGGGTCCCTGAGGTCCTGCAGCCCCAGTTGCACCTTTATCTCCTTTGGATCCCTGAGGTCCTGCAGCTCCAGTTGCACCTTTGTCCCCCTTCGCTCCTTTATCTCCTTTGTTACCCTTCGGTCCTTGGATATTCAAAGTAATCTTCTTCTCATCTTTTTTGGGCGCTTCTCCTACATGTAACAGTCGAACAGAACCATTTTCTTTTACGGCGACACTTAATGTTTTGTTTTTACTAATGAAATTAAAATTAGAAGCCGCAACGGTTACGGCAACGCCAGAAATGAAAAAAAGCACTGTAATAATTAAACTGTACCCTATAGAGTAGACACTAAAAAAGGTCTGCCCTATAGGGTACTTTTTTGTATAATGAACAAAATGTGGAATCGGAGAAAAATAAAATGACAAAAAAACACTTTTCAGAGAAAGAAATAAAATTACTTTCTAATAATCCATATGCTAAATCTGTTAGTTCAAAGGGTATTACTTATTCAGATGAATTTAAAAGAATATTGATAGCTGAAACAGAGAATGGCAAGACACCTAGACAGGTTTTTGAAGATCATGGTTTTGACGTTGAACTGATTGGAATAGTCAGAGTTCATAAGGCTGCCTATAGATGGAGAAAAGCATTTAAAGAATCTGGGGTATTTGGTCTTCAGGATGCACGTACAACGAATTCTGGGAGACCGTCTGAAAAGGAACTTTCACTAGAAGAAAAAAATGCAAAGTTAGAGGCTCAGATTCACCTTCTTCGTGCGGAGAACGAGTTGTTAAAAAAGCTAGACATGATGGAAAGGGGAGTGAAGATAAACAAGTAAAGGTTTCTGCTGAACAGAAGTTTCTTTTAATTCACTCAGTGATTGAAGAGTACGAACTTAAAAATATGGTTGGTTATTTGTGCGAGCTTTCACAGGTTTCACGATCAGGTTACTATAAATATTTCTCTGTAGAATCAAAGGAAATAAGAAATCGACGAGAGAAGAAAGATTTAGTACTAAAAGATATTATTTTAAAGGCTTTTCATTATAAACGCCGTACTAAAGGCGCCCGACAGATTAAAATGACCTTAGAAAAGCAGTTTAATATTACATACAACTTAAAGCTAATACGAAGAATCATGAGGAAATATAATATTGTATGTCCTATTAGAAGAGCTAATCCTTATAAGAAAATGTTAAAGGCTACCCAGGAACACTCCATATTGCCCAATTTACTAAATAGAGAGTTCAAACAAGATATTCCAGGTAAAGTGCTGCTTACAGACATCACTTATCTTTATTATGGAAAGAATCAAAAGGCTTATTTATCCACTATTTTAGACGGGTCAACGAATGAAATAGTGGCCTATAACGTATCCGATAAACTTACATTGGATCTAGCTACGGATACATTAGTAAAGTTAAAAAATAATAGAAAAATAGAGTTTGCTGAAGGAGCTTTTATTCATTCGGATCAGGGCGGACATTACACTAGTCCTACTTTTCAAAAACAAGTTAAGCAACTGGGGCTAAAGCAATCGATGTCAAGAAGGGGAAACTGTTGGGATAATGCACCACAAGAATCTTTTTTTGGACATCTTAAGGATGAAGCTACTATAAAGACATGTAGTTCTTTAGATGAACTTAAAAAGGAAATAAGAAGTTATATGACTTATCACAATAATTTTAGGGGATCTGCGTAAAATCTTGTGTAAGTAGTATTCTATAATCTTCGCAAGGCAAGAAATAATAGGTATGAAAAAATACAATCTGGCAAAACTATTATTGCCTTTTACCATAAAACAGGATAGGGCAATGCAGAAGTGCAACCCGAGCGATTTTATGGTTTTTACACTAAAACGGACGGACTTGATCTGTCCGTTTTTTCATCCGTTTTAGGGAAAACAAATGCGTTAAACTTCAGGGGTTTGGGGACAGAGTCCCCAATTATGATGTTTGATTTAAAATCTCAAGTTGGCTCAAGATTATATCCCAATTACGATAACGCATCTTCCATTTTTTTGTAATATTTTGAGATGCCAAATAGAGCATTTTCCTTAAGCTATCATCATTAGGGAAAATGGATTTTGTTTTGGTCACTTTTCTAAATTGACGATGTAACCCTTCTATTACATTCGTAGTATATATTATTTTCCTAATTTCGGGCGGATATGCAAAAAAGGTAGCTAAAATATCCCAATTTTCTTCCCATGATTTAACTGCAGTTGGATACTCTTTACCCCATTTTTCTTTAAATTCTTTGAGCCTTTCCATACCCGATTCTTCGTTAATTGAAGTATAGATTAGCTTTAAATCAGCGACAAATTCCTTTAAGTGTTTATAAGAAACATATTTAGTACTTGAACGTATCTGGTGAATGATACAACGTTGAATTCCAGCGAAAGGATACACGGCTTGTATGGCTTCTCTGAATCCTGTAAGCCCATCTACACAGAAAAGATTAACCGTTTTAACGCCTCTCGTTTTCAAATCGTTCAACACACCTAACCAAAACTTACTACTTTCATTTCCCCCAACCCAGATGCCTAATATTTCTTTATAACCTTCATTGTTAATACCCAATACCACATAGGCCGCCTTCGAGACAATTTGGTGATTATCCCGAATTTTATAATGAATGGCATCCATGAAAATAAAAGGATAATAGGCTTCAAGTGGACGGCTTTGCCACTCATTTACTTGTGGCATAATCTTTTCGCTAATCTTACTAACTAGCTCTGAGGAAATCTCAATATTATAGAGATCCTTGACTTGTTCCTTGATATCTCTGGTAGACATACCATGTGCGTAAAGAGAAAGAATTTTCTCTTCCAGCCCGTCCACATTTCTTTGGTATTTATCCAAAATTTGTGGCTCATACGAGCCATTTCTATCTCTAGGAACGTTTATTTCAACTTCGCCAAATTGCGTTTTTAGTTTCCGTTTTGTTGAACCATTTCGATAGTTATTAGGTCCATCACTCCGACGTTGGTGCTTTTCATAACCCAACTGCTCATCAATTTCGCATTTGAGCACTTCCTCCAAGACATTGGAAAACATCTCCTTGATCGTTTCCATAATTTGATCGGTACTAGTGAACTTTTGTTCCTTTACCATTTCTTTGATTAATTCCTTTGGTAATTTCATGACGAAAAATCCTCCTTGGCAAAATTAGTTATCCTAATTCTCGCCAAGGAGGATTGATTTGAAACCTATTTACACAACTTTTTCCGCACCGTCATTTTAGGTATCAATGGAATTTAAAGAAGATGACTCCTGTTGAATACAGAAATCATCTTCTCCAAGTTGCATAACCTTTTTCTAATGTCCTTTACAAAGGGTACAGTTTAAATTGACACTGCCACCGATCTTTTTATCAATAAAATCACCTCTTAACTTTGTGAAATGACACTAGGACTAAAGATATAACTCTAATGACTTGGACCATGAAACAAAAACTTGCATTAAGAATAAAAGCTTGGATGCCCCGTCTAAAGAAGAGGTTCCTTTTACTGAGGGCATGGCCCAGTAAAAGGGCAGTTTTAATGTTTATAGTTGTTGCCTACTAACGAGACTACGTCTTCTTGCATAAACCTTCCTCCTCCATCAGATCATTTTGTTACACATATATAGGAGTACAAATTTAAGATTAACAACAATCCAATTAGAATTACTCAATAGTCCTTCCCTATTTTTCCAGCAAAAAATGTGTGTCGTTTTTGATAATGAAAAACCCATCGCTATAAAATGTTCTTTTAAATCAATCTTTTAATAACCAGCTATATTTGAGGAAATTAGATTAAAGGAGTTTATCTACAGACGACGAATATTTAAGTCAGGGAGAAGATATATAAATAAGGAGTTAATGGATATGGAAGAGATCATACGAACGTGCAGGTTAATGAAAATAGAACAACTAACATCATCACCTGTTTTTTCATTCATATGCAGTTCGATTTGGAATTGACACTTCAAAGGAAGTTAGGATTTTAAGGTCTGAACTTAAAGAAATTAAAATACAAATTAAAGAATAAAAAAAAGATAACATAGGTCATTTTCTTCTTAAACGGTCTGTTATCTGCAGTATGATTTTCCACCGTATTTAAAGGTTTTAATAGAATTATTAGTTCTTGAAGGGAGTAACACCGTCATGCAGCGGATAAAATTTATGATAAAAGGGTTTCTGAATGAACCTTTGTGGTTCAAACTACTAATCTCTATAACTTTCCTTGCTTCAATTATTTTAAGCAGTTCATTTTTTTCAAATCATTATTTGCAAAGTTGCTCCAAATTAGCAGCGGCAATCTTTTTTTGTGCTTATGGTATTAAAATGAGGAGGAGCTTTAGAACAGCTTTAATCTTATTTGCTTGTTCGGTTATATGTATTTATCTATCTGTCATCGCTATATATTAGTTTTTGTTTGGTACAAACCGTGCTGACCTTATTGTTGAACTAGAAGAGAACGAAATAGAATTCCTTATATGGTAATAACTCTCCGAATTGGAGTGTTATTTTTTTTATCCATCAATTCATCTGTTTGCACTTGGTGATCGCTACGCCAGTACTTGCCCAGAAAAGAGCGCAACTGTTGAATAATGAATCCCAATTGCTCATAACCACTAATTGAGAAATGATAGTAGTAATTGAAAGTATAAATTTTACCACCAAAACAATTTATACCACCATTTTTCAATTCCCCACTATATGAAAGACACAGTATCTTATAGCCATAATTACTACAGGTATCAATTTTCAATGCTAATTCAATAAATCATCATAAAGTTGAGTGGATTTGTTGACAAAAAATTATTTCTATATAACAATAGATATATAATTAGAATTATTATAGTTAGATAATAATAGTTAACGGCGAATTAATATTATTGTAGTTTAAGCTACATGTCCTAAACGATCTAACTATCTATTAGTTCTAAAAAACACATCAGGAGGAAGATTCATTATGTCTCTAATCGGAAAAGAAATACTACCATTTAAAGCTTCAGCTTACGATGCAGGAAGCGGTGACTTTATCCAGGTTACCCACGAAAGCTTGAAAGGACAGTGGAGTGTTGTTTGCTTTTATCCAGCAGACTTTACATTCGTTTGCCCTACTGAGCTTGAGGACCTTCAAAATCAATACGCAACTCTTAAAAGCCTTGGAGTTGAAGTTTTCTCCGTTTCAACGGATACTCATTTTACTCATAAAGCATGGCACGATCACTCAGATGCTATTAGCAAAATCGAATATGTTATGATTGGTGACCCTTCACAAACTATTTCTCGCAACTTCGACGTTCTGGACGAAGAAGAAGGACTTGCACAACGTGGTACATTCATCATTGATCCAGACGGAGTAGTACAAGCGGCTGAAATCAATGCAGACGGCATCGGACGTGATGCAAGTATTCTAGTTAACAAAATTAAAGCAGCACAATATGTCCGCAACAATCCAGGTGAAGTTTGCCCAGCAAAATGGCAAGAAGGATCCGAAACACTTAAGCCAAGCCTAGACCTTGTTGGAAAAATATAAGGAGTGCGATCCATGTTACTAGATGCAGATATAAAAGCACAATTAGCCCAATATCTTCAAATGATGGAGGGCGATGTGCTACTAAAAGTTAGTGCCGGTTCCGATAAGGTATCTCGCGACATGGTGGCTCTAGTGGACGAATTGGCCACCATGTCATCCATTATTAAAGTTGAGAACACACAGTTAGAGAGAACACCGAGCTTTAGTGTAAATCGTATCGGCGAAGACACTGGGATCACTTTTGCTGGTATCCCACTTGGACACGAATTTACTTCATTAGTGCTCGCTCTTTTACAAGTAAGCGGAAGGGCTCCGAAAGTCGATCAGAGAGTCATTGATCAAATTAAAAGCATTGAGGGAGAATTCCGTTTTGAATCCTACATTAGCTTAAGTTGTCAAAACTGTCCTGATGTTGTACAAGCACTAAACTTGATGAGTGTTCTTAACCCAGGTATTTCGCATACAATGATTGATGGTGCGGCTTTTAAAGAAGAGGTTGAAAGTAAAGACATCATGGCGGTACCGACTGTGTTCCTAAACGGAGAGTCTTTCTCTAGCGGCCGTATGTCACTGGAAGAATTACTCGGCAAGATGGGTAGTGCTCCTGATGCATCAGAATTCGCAGATAAAGATCCATTTGATGTCCTTGTAGTTGGAGGCGGACCAGCTGGAGCAAGTGCAGCAATCTATGCAGCACGTAAAGGAATTCGTACAGGTATTGTGGCTGAACGCTTTGGTGGTCAAATTTTGGACACAGCAGCTATTGAAAACTTCATCAGTGTAAAACACACTGAAGGTCCGAAACTCGCTGCAAGTCTTGAGGAACATGTGAAAGAATACAACGTTGATGTGATGAATTTACAGCGTGCCAAACGTTTAGAAAAGAAGGACTTCATCGAAATTGAACTGGAAAACGGTGCTGTTCTAAAGAGCAAAACCGTCATCCTTTCAACAGGGGCTCGTTGGCGTAATGTTGGTGTACCTGGTGAAGCTGAATTTAAAAACAAAGGTGTCGCTTACTGCCCTCACTGTGATGGTCCGTTGTTTGAAGGAAAACACGTAGCCGTTATTGGCGGCGGTAATTCCGGTATTGAGGCAGCAATTGATCTCGCAGGAATTGTGAAACATGTAACAGTTCTTGAATTTATGCCAGAATTGAAAGCTGATTCTGTACTACAAGATCGCCTTTACAGCCTGCCTAATGTAACGGTTCTAAAGAATGTTCAAACAAAAGAAATTACCGGAACCGACAAAGTAAACGGTATTACCTACGTTGATCGTGATACAGGCGCAGAACATCATATTGAATTAGCAGGCGTATTTGTGCAGATTGGCCTTGTTCCAAATACGGAATGGCTAGGAGAAACGATTGATCGTACTAGAATGGGTGAGATCGTTGTAGACAAGCGCGGAGCTACTACCATCCCTGGTATATTTGCAGCAGGCGACTGTACAGATAGCGCATATAAACAAATAATCATTTCAATGGGCTCTGGTGCTACTGCAGCTCTAGGTGCATTTGATTATCTTATTCGAAATTAATTTAGAAAAGCGCAAGGCGCCCGCCTATCGGCGACAAGCAAATGTTCTGAGACGCAAAAAGTCGTTCTTTGACTTTTAGCGGCTCAGGTTATTTGACCTCGAGCCGATGGTGCCTGAAGCTAGACAGCAAAAGCCTTAGTTAAAAATTTCAAACTTAAAAAAACTTATACTTTCTTAACTTAGAATAAATTGAGCCTCTTGTATGTTAAACAAGGGGCTCAATTTTTTAGCTGTTGCTTAACAAATTTTAATAACTTAAAAGAATTGAAGTGCCAGTAACAACCGCAATCTTATTAAAATATCACCTTCTGCAAAAAGTAATATTACATTTATCAATGTTGAAACGATAAATAATGATTCATTTTCATAGAAAATTATGCAGTTCGCGAACAGTTTTAGGAACTGACCGCTAACATATTTTCACTATATCAAATACCTACTGTATTCATTAATACTACTCGATATCCATCCGGGTCCTCTATCGTAATCCCGCCGCGATCCCAATATGGATTTTCTGAAGGCACTTGACGGTAGCCCATTTTGATTAATCTATTCGCAATTTCATTTTTCTTAAAAGTATCCGCCACATAGAAGACTAGCAAATGATCTTCCGGTGGCCGTGGGATAGAACTTCCATTTTCATGTTGGGTAAATTCCAAATGGTATGTTAAATCTGGCAAACCAAACATTACCCCTCCATACCCTTCATGCTTGCTGAACTCACCCACTTTTTCAAGTCCTAATCCTTCACCATAAAACTCTATTATTCTTTCGAGTTGATTGGTTGGTCTTGCGACTCGAAATTGCACTGCAGGAACTGATGATGACCATTCTTTTCGTACGGTTATTTTATAAGGCAGTGTCGGATGATTCAAATGTGTATCCTTATTACCACTTACTACTAGTTTAATAGGATGAATTTCCGCAGGGCGGTTCGTTGGATACCAGTTCCTTCCCGTTTTTACTAATACACCTACCCCATCATCGTTGCCAAAAAAGGAAAACAAATCATTGTTTGTTTCAAATTGATTGTCCATATAGGGTGATAGAAAATCACGCAGCTCATAAATATTTTGGCTAGGAATCCCAACTTCACCTACATCATACCAACCATATGGCTCTAAATCACCGTGGCTGAAAGGGCGTTCCAAAATTTCTAAGATATTACCGTCCGGATCATAAAAATAAGCTTGTTTCCCCTGCCAATACATACTTATTTCTCCATCTTCATTGGATAGGAGTAAATCTTCCTTTTTTAAACGATTGAATATTTCATCAAAAAAAGCAGCTCCTAACCGGAAACAAACATGGTAGTATGGCTGAAAATCACTTTTATCAAAATAAACTCTTGTAGTCCCTGCCAGAACAGCAAAACTATTTTCACCTTCATAAACAAGTTCCATTTGTAAAAGCTTTGTATAAAACTCCTTCATTTTTTCCATGTGAAAAGCGTTTAGTTGTACACGATAAATTTTCATGATATTCCCCCTCAATCTCTATAATCAGGCACACTATATACGGAATGCCTTATATTACTTATTTTCCTTCTCTTTTTTTGCTTTCTTTGCTAACTAAATATTCCTTGAATAACGATGCTTTCTTTCCAGTTCTTCTTGAAAATAACATATTGAGCCGTCAACTTTATATTTTTTAGTTATCATAAACACGATTGGATGTTGTTTCATTTCAGCTTTATATTATTTTGTTTTCTATAGCATATATTAATCTTTATTAGAAAAATCCGAATCCGCACATTGATTGAAATTATTTCAAACTTTAGTTGTAAAAAACGGCCACCACTAGCATATAGTGGTGACCGGTATAAACCTATAAAAAAACAGCTCCATACACAAGCGCTCCTGCAATAACATAGGCGGGATGCACCTTCCATTTTTCTAGTAAAAGTAGGCTCACGACTGCGATGATGATGGTTTGCACATATCCGGAACCTTTTAATGAGACGGAACTTGTAAAGAAACTTATCGTCATGACGCCAAGGAGAACGGCAATCGCTGGTCTCACAAGGAGGGTCATTTTTTTTACTTGTGGTGAATCTTTATATTTTAATAATAGGCCAAGTAAGGCAATCATTAAGATGAGTGAAGGCGCAACGGTTGCGAACAAGGCAACGGCTGCACCGGGGATGCCTGCTTGCTGATAACCGATATAGCCAGCCATTTTTGTTGCAATTGGACCTGGAAGAGCATTTCCAAGGGCAAGCATTTCACTAAATTCATGAACGGTTAGCCAATGATACCGGCCGACTACTTCGTTTTCGATCAATGGTATTGAAGATGGACCTCCGCCGTAGCCAAGTATTCCTGGTATGAAAAAGGCTAAGAAAATCTGCCAGTAGATCATGCTTGGACTCCCTTCTCTTGCTTTTCCTTCCGTTTCTTACCACCCGAAATAAGTGCTGTAGCAAGCAAGGCAGCAATTAATATCGCCGGATGGATGCCGAGCAGTTCAATAATGATGACACTAACTACAAGGATAAGCACGGTACCTATTAACCCAAGGGATTTTTTTGATTTTACGATAAAGTCCCAAGTTAAAACGGCCATCATGACACCGGCCACAGGTAAAACAGCTCTCGACATACCCGAAACCCATGGTTTGTCTTTATGTGCGCTCAATAATGAAAGAAATAATATCATGAGGACAACCGTCGGGACGGAGGTGGCAAATAATGCATTTAACATTCCGGTGAATCCGCCGACACGCCAGCCTATATATCCTGCCATTTTTGTATTAATTGGACCAGGAAGAGCGTTGGCAAGTGCAAGTACGTCGGAAAATTCTTCATCACTCATCCATTTATAAGTGATTACTACTTCTCGATGAACAAGAGGGATGGCGGACGGACCGCCGCCAAACCCTAACATACCTGATCGGAAAAAAGCGATAAATATATCTACTTGTTTCATTTAATCAACTACCTTCATTGCAAAAATGTCATTACCAAACGGCAATAGATCCGTCTGTACGCGACTCGGTTCCGCCCATAAGGACACCCGTTTCAGGGTTTCGCCAAATGATTTGCCCACGACCGAAACCACCTGTATCAACAGCAATTTGTATGTCATGACCTTTTCTTACGAGTGCTTGGGCGATATGGTTTGGAAACCCTGGTTCAAGAACGACTTTTTTCCCTTCCATCCACTGCCAACGTGGCGCATCCAGTGCTGCTTGCGGATTTAAATGGAAATCTATTGTATTGGTAACCACTTGGAAATGACCTTGTGGCTGCATATATCCGCCCATAACTCCGAATGGGCCTACCGCTTCGCCATCTTTCGTTAAGAAACCTGGAATAATCGTATGATATGTTTTCTTTCCTGGTTTTAAATAGTTCGGATGGTTCTCATCTAGTGAAAAATCATGGCCGCGGTTTTGCAGTGCAATCCCGGTTTCCGGAACAACGATACCTGAACCGAAGCCCATATAGTTACTCTGAATAAAGGAAACCATATTTCCGTCGCCATCCGCAGCAGCTAAATAAACCGTACCACCTTTAGGCAATTCAAATGGTGTCGGCTCACATGCAACATCGCTAATTTGCTTGCGGCGTTCTTCCGCATATTGTTCAGATAACAATACTTCAGCACTTAAAGGCATATCCGCTGGCTCTGTGACGAATGCTTTTCCATCGGTGAAAGCAAGCTTCATTGCTTCGATTTGTTTATGGTATGTATCTGCATTCTCTTTTTCAGTAAACTGGAAGCCTTCAGCAATTTTCAATGCCATTAAAGCAACGATTCCTTGACCGTTCGGAGGAATTTCCCATACGTCATACCCGCGGTAATTTGTTGAAATTGGCTCAACCCACTCAGGTTTGTATGTAGCTAAATCTTCTTTGGATAAAAAACCACCATGCTTTTGCACATAATCCGCTATTTTTTCCGCGAGCTCACCTTTGTAAAAACTTTCCGCATTTGTTTCAGCGATCGCGCGTAACGTTGCTGCATGGCCCGGTGATTTCCACATTTCCCCGATTTCAGGCGCACGTCCTTCCGGTGCAAAAGTGTCAAACCACGGCTTGTACTCATCACCAGTAAAGATTTCTTTAAATTTATTGTAAGCAATTTTCCAAAACTTCCCTAGAATTGGAGAAATCGGATAGCCTTCTTCTGCATAGCGAATCGCTGGCTCAAGAACTTCACTTAATGGTAATTTACCGTATTTTTTAGATAGTTCAGCCCATGCACCAGGTACTCCCGGAACTGTAATTGGAACGACACCGTGAACAGGCATTTTTTCATGTCCTTGCTCTTTCAACGCTTCTGCTGAAATGGCTTGTGGAGCAGGACCGCTCGCATTCAACCCGTGTAATTTGCCGTTTGTCCAAACGAGTGCAAACGCATCGCCGCCGATTCCGTTCGATGTCGGCTCAACAACTGTAAGGGCTGCTGCAGTTGCGATTGCTGCGTCAATCGCATTTCCGCCCTTTTTCAAAATTTCCATACCTGCTTCTGCAGCAAGAGGTTGGGAAGTCGCAACCATTCCTTTTCTAGCAAACACCGAATTTCGCTGCGCCAAATACGGCTGATATAAATGATCAAGCTTCATCAACTTGCACTCCTTAAAAGTATTTTTCTACTCTATTATATTTATAGAATTATAGGTAATCATACTCCCGCATAATGGCAGGCGACAAAATGTCCTTTCTCTGCTTCCCTAAACTCCGGCATTTCCATTTTACATTTATCCGTCGCTAAAGGGCAACGTGTATGGAAACAACAACCTGTAGGAATATCGAGTGGGCTAGGAACGTCCCCTTTTAAGATCACCCGCTGCTTTTTTCCTTCGGTCGTTACTTCTGGAATCGCGGAAAATAACGCTTTTGTATATGGATGAAGTGGATTTTCATACATCATATGCTTATTTGAAAGTTCCATCATTTTGCCTAAGTACATGACTCCAACTCGGTCACTTATATGTTTTACAACAGATAAATCATGCGAGATGAAAATATACGTTAAATGATAGTCGTTCTTTAATTTTTGCAATAAGTTTAATACTTGGGCTTGAACGGAAACATCCAATGCAGAAACTGCTTCATCACACACAATTAGTTTCGGCTGAACGGCGAGCGCCCTAGCAATGCTAATCCTTTGTCTTTGTCCGCCACTGAATTCATGGGGATAGCGCCAGTAATGCTCGGGATTTAAACCAACATCTTGTAAAAGCTGTTGAATATACTTTAGCTCCTCTTTTTTCGGAACAATTTTATGCACTCTAACAATTTCACTTAACATGGAACCAACGGTCATTCTTTGGTTCAATGAGCCAAATGGGTCCTGGAAGATAATTTGAATATCTTTTCGTAGCTCCCTAATTTGTTTGGCATTAAATTTACTAATATCTTTTCCTTGAAACAATACTTGTCCTTCTGTCGGCTTTTGGAGCTGAAGGATCGCTCTTCCCATCGTTGATTTTCCACAGCCGGATTCACCAACGATTCCTAGCGTCTCACCTTCATTGACGTAAAAAGATAAATCATCAACAGCTTTGACATATTTTTTATTTTTGTTTAAAAAACCAGTTCCACCCGTGGAAAAGTATTTTTTTAACCCTTTAACTTCCAGTAGGGGCTGCTGCTGCTGCTGCTGCTGCTGTTGTTTCTCTTTGGCTAACATTACCTGCTTCACCTCCGTGATTCGTCATCTTTTCCCACTCATCTGTATACATCCAACAACTTACTTTATGCCCTTCCTCACCGACTAACTCCGGTAATTTTTCAAAACATGCTGGAGCAGCAAATTTACATCTCGTGGAAAAACGGCATCCTTTCGGCATATTTTCAGGGCTTGGAACAGATCCTTTAATAATTGGCAGTTCATCTTGTTCTTCATTTAATTTAGGAATCGATTCAATCAATCCTTGTGTATACGGATGTTTCGGTTTTTTAAACAATGTTTTTACGTCACTGTATTCAACGACCTTGCCTGCATACATAACCAATACTCGGTCGGCAATCTCTGACACGACGCCTAAATCATGAGTAATCATCATGATGGACATATCGAGTTCTGTTTTTAAGCGGTCCATTAGTTCAAGGATTTGCGCTTGAATCGTTACGTCTAAAGCGGTTGTCGGCTCATCGGCAATTAAAAGCTTCGGGTTACACGTAAGCGCCATTGCGATCATGACGCGCTGACGCATCCCACCACTCATTTCATGCGGATAGTTATCAATCCTTTTTTCTGGTGCGGGAATTCCTACGAGACGAAGCATATCGATCGCTTTCTCACGCGCTTCTTTTTTCCCGACCTTTTGATGGATTCTTACGACTTCTTCTATTTGCTTTCCAACGGTTTGAACGGGATTTAATGATGTCATCGGTTCTTGGAAAATCATCGAGATTTCTTTCCCGCGAATTTTACTCATTTCCTTTTGGTTCTTTGTCGACAAGTCTTCTCCGTTAAATAAAATTTGACCTTCACTAATTTGTCCCGTCTTTGGCAAAAGTCCCATAATCGATAAAGATGTTAAACTTTTACCGCAGCCAGATTCACCAACAATACAGAGGGTTTCTCCCTTTTTCACTGTAAAATCAACACCGTTTAGTATCGTTGTAAATCCTTTTTTACTTTTAAACCCGACATGTAAATTTTTCACTTCAAGTTGGGTAGTAGTCATATGAGCACTCCTATCTAACACTTCGTACAATTATTTTAATTTCGGATCTAACATATCTCGAATGCCGTCACCAAATAAATTGATCGACATAACTGTAAGGAATATAAAGACACCTGGGAAAAGCGCCATCCATGGAGCAAGCTCTAAATAACCTTGGCCAGCAGCGAGCATCGACCCCCAGCTTGGTGTTGGCGGCTGCGTACCGAGACCGAGATAACTTAAAGAGGCTTCAGAAATAATGGCTCCGGCAATTGCTAATGTTGCTTGAACCATGATGGGTGCCATCGTGTTCGGTAAAATATGATGTAATAATATTCTCCAATCTCTTAATCCCGTTGCCCGGCCCGCTTCTACATATTCACGTTCACGATGGGCAAGAACTTCCGCTCGAATCAAGCGGATAAAGTTCGGTGTCAATACGATCCCGATTGCAATCATTGCATTCTTAAGTCCTGCTCCTAAAACAGCGGCAAGTGATAGTGCCAAAACAAGTGGCGGGAAGGCTAGCATCGCATCTGTAATCCGCATAATCACATATTCGTCCCAAAAACCGCGATAATACCCGGATATCAATCCGATTGGAATTCCAACTGCAAGGGCGATACCAACTGAAATTAACCCAGCTTGCAGAGAAACTTTTGCACCGTATATAACTCTACTAAAAATATCTCTTCCAAGTTCATCTGTTCCAAACCAATGATCCGCACTTGGAGGACTCATAATCAATTCATAGTTTTGTTCGGTTGGTTCATATGGAGCAATATATTGAGAAAATAGCGCCATAAAAATAAGTAAAAAAGTAAAAATACCACCGACAACCGCTAATTTATTTTGAAACAACCGGCCCATCATGGTCTTAAACATTTTTACCCGGGGGTTTTCAACTTTTCCTTGGATTTGTATTTCTTGATTTTTCACAGTAAGATTTTGCGCCATTATTTTGTCCCCCCAGTCAGCTTAATTCTTGGATCTAGGATGGAATATGCAATATCTACTAAAAAGTTAATAATGATAACTGCAAAAGCCATAAACATAACCGCCCCTTGAACTACTGGGAAATCCCGAGAAAGAATCGATTTTACAATTAATTGCCCGATTCCTGGTACAGCGAAAATCGTCTCTGTAATGACAGCTCCACCTAAAAATGTTGCCATTTGCAAACCACTAACCGTGATTACTGGTATTAAGGCATTTTTTAAAGCATGTTTGAAGATGACAGCACCTTCTAACAATCCTTTTGCATAACCTGTACGAATATAGTCGGCATGTAAAACTTCCAATAAACTCGAACGTAGCATCCGCGTTAATTCAGCAGAGAGGCGAATACCAATGGTGATGGCTGGTAAGATCATGAGCGTCAGACTTCTTACAAAATCTTCTTTCATCGAAACATAACCTGAAGGCGGCAGCCATCCTAATGTCACTGCAAAAATATAAATTAATAGAATTCCGAGCCAGAATGGTGGCAACGAAACCCCTGAAAGCGCAAAGAAAGTACCTGAGTAATCCCAAAGCGTTCCTTTTCTCGTTGCACTAATAATACCTGCTGGTAAAGCAATCAAGAGGGCAATGATAAATGACATGATTGTGAGTTGAAGGGTAACGGGAATTTTTGCGATTAAAATATCCGCCACAGCCGTATTATCTTTGACAGAATTTCCGAAATCACCTTGGATTAGATTTGAAATCCAATGAAAATATTGAACTACTAAAGGATCATTTAATCCCATTTCCACTCGTAAAGCTTCCAATGCTTCAGGTGTAGCTTCCTGGCCGAGAATAAGCCTTGCCGGATCACCTGGCAATACATTTACTAAAGAAAATATCATAATACTTACTAAAAATAAGATGACGAACATGAGACCAATTCTTCGAATCAAAAACGAAAACACCTCTACACCTCCATTTTCAAATGGGATAAAGTGTTGCACAAAGCGCAACACTTTATCCGTTTTTTCTTATTCAAAGGCTCTTTTCTCAAATATTGTTCCTATTTCATATAAATTTTTATAATAAGAGATTGTTTGAACCTCAAAAATGAATCATTCTGCTGAGAAAAGAGCTACCAATTTCATAAGAGCAGCTATACTTCATTGTTAGGTGTAAAAGCCGGCTTTTGGGCTTTTACATAACAACAAACTTAACGAAGACAGCTTATTCAAAGCTCTTTTCTCAAACATTGTTGCTATTTCATATAAATTTTAATAATAAGAGATTGATTTGAACCTGCTGAGAAAACAGCTTATTCAAAATACATTGTTTCTGTACGAATCATCGTATCTGAAATATGATTAAATCCTTTTACATTTTTCTTCATCGCTTTATAGTCTTTTTCGTGATATAGGAAAATGTATGGAGCATCTTCAAATAAGATTTCAGATACTTCTTTATATAATTTCGCACGTTCTTCTTGATCAGAATTAATTCTTGCGTTTGTTAACAACTCGTCTACTTTCGCGTCAGAATAGAAAGATTTGTTCAGTGGAGCATCCGTATAGAACCATGAATAAATGTTTCCATCCGGGTCAGTACGTCCACTCCACCCAAGACGAAGGGCAGTAAATTCTCCATTGTCTTGTTGTTCAAGCAATGTTCCGAATTCAACCATTTCAATCTCCATGTCAATGTCAGCAGCTTTTAGCATTGACTGCAGCATTTGAGCGATTTGTTGTTCTTCAGGCTTTGGAGTAATTTTTAATGTAAAGCTAACTTTTCCGACACCAGATTCTTTCAGTAATGCTTTCGCTTTTTCAACATCTACTTTAGGGACTTCCATATCTGGACTTGCCCAACTTGATGATGGGAAAGCACTGATTGCAGGGACAGCACCACCATGGAAAACTACTTTTGTAATGGCTTCACGGTCAATCGCATAGTTAAGTGCTTGACGAACTTTTTTATTATCAAATGGTGCAACTTTCGTATTTAGCTGGATCCCTTGGAACATGAGGGAGTCTTTTTCTAATAAAGTAATATTTTCATTATTACGTAAATCTTCCAAATCTTTGTAAGCTACTTTATTAATAATATCTAAATCACCTGAAACAAGATTCGTTACGCGTACATCTGCATCAGAAAATGGTTTGATGACGATTTTTTTAATTTTCGGTTCCTCGCGCCAGTAATCTTCGAATCTTGTTAAGTTAATATGACTTTGTGTTACTCTTTCCTCCAGTTGATATGGACCTGTTCCAACTGGTTTATTTGCAAAATCCTTACCTGATTCTTTGACTGCAGTTGGGGAAACCATCATTCCAGCACGATCAGTAAGTGCTGCTAAAAATGGTGCATATGGTTCTTTCAGTTTAATTTCTATTTCATAATCGCCTTTTACATTTACTTCTGAAACTGAGGCAATCTCGGATTTTCTTGGAGATCCCATATCTGGATCTAACATCCGCTCAAAATTAAATTTTACTGCTTCTGCATTGAACGGTGTGCCATCGTGAAAGACGACGTTTTCTTGTAATTTAAATGTATACGTTTTTCCTTCATCAGTGATTTTCCATTCTTTTGCAAGTTCAGGGATAATGTCTAAATTCTCATCCACATCTACAAGTTTGTTGTACAAACTTTGGAATGTTTGACGGTCTACCGCTGCTGATGACATATGTGGGTCTAGTTGGGGTGGATCATCGTCAAGCCCAATGACTAATGTATCTTTTGACTCTAACTTCGTTTTCGATCCTGATGTTTTCGTTTCTTTGCTTCCTGTTGAAGCATCATTTCCGCAAGCTGTAGTGATAATTGCGAAAATTGAAACTACAAATAATAAAAGTAATTTCTTCATTTTCTTCCTCCAAAAATATGTTTTATTTAAGCTCTTTTCTCAAACATTGTTGATATTTCATATAAATTTTTTAATAAGTGATTGATTTGCATCTCAAATATGAAACATTCTGCTGAGAAAAGAGCTACTACCTTCATAAGAACAGCTAAACAACCCTTATGAAAACAGCCTTTATTTATGTAAAAAAACGATTAAGATTTCGATAGTAGTTCTTAATTTCCAATATCTTCATACCTTTTACTTACTTCTATCAAGTGTTCCTTCATCGCTTCTTTAGCATCTTCTTCATTGCCATTTTTGATGGCTTCGAAAATCTTCCAATGGTGATCTAAACTAATATGTTTCTTTTCTACCTTTAACATTTCAAGTTTAAAGGAATGGAGTAAATCAGAAATATATTCATACACCTTCACTAAAATGCTATTTTGCGTGGACGTTACAATGGCTTTATGGAAAAGCTCGTCAGGCTTTAATGTTGGTTGATCACATTCGATCGCTTTCCTATGCATGTCCAATGCTTTTTCCATCTTCATTAAATCCTGCTCTGTTGCCTTTTCCGCGGCTTTCCCGGCAATGGCCATTTCGAGCATTAATCGAAATTCCAATAATTCCTTTGATAAGTTTGTATCCATTAAAGCAGAAACGACATAAGAATCGACCAAATGATTTAATTCGGTCGTTTTCACGAATACACCGATTCCCATCCTTTTTTCTAATACACCCATATCAACAAGTGTGCTTAAAGCCTCTCTTACAGATGATCTTCCAACACTGAGGATTTCCGTTAATTCCCTTTCAGAAGGCAATTTATCACCTATCTGATATTTTCCATTTTTAATTTCTTGCGTAATATAATCTGTTACAAGCGTACTGACCTTTTCCGCCAACTTTCGTCCACCTCCTATAGGGAATTATCTTGTCTTACCTGTCTGACAGGTACTACTAAAAAAAAGAAAAAGGATACAACTGTCAGTCACTGAAAAAATACATGGATTATTCTGACTATTTAATGTGCAAGAACAAATGGAAACTACCGGCTTCACACTTCGCAAAAACCATACCACTTTAATAGTTTTTAAGTCTATATGATAACCTACCTAAAATCAAGCATTATTTTTAAAAAATAAAGATAAATCGAAACCATTCGACAAAAATCGAGTGGTGGTTGTTGAATGCCATTCAATAAATTTCGGGGGGGGGGTAACAGGCGCTTGTCCAGCTACAGCTCATATAGTTAAATTGTCAACTTAGAAATAGTAAGAAATTGGTCACATGAAAAAGTGAAACTTACTATGCTTTACATCGTATAATTAAGAATGGTGGAGAAAAGATACTCACTCATCCAAGATACATACACGGAGGGAATTGTAATTGAAAAAACTACTAGCAGCTTTACTTGCGACAGTGCTTCTATTATCACCTGTTGGAAGCTTCGTTTTCCAAGATCATTCAACGACTGTCGAGGCAAAAGGTTACAAGTCAGGTAAGAAAAGTTTTAATATGAATAATAGTAAGGTCAACAACAATTCGAATTTCCAGAAGAAAAAGCAAGAATCGAATACAACAAATAATAAATCTACGACAACTACCAATAACAAAGGCGGTTTGATGTCAGGTGGTCTTATGAAAGGCCTTATGTTTGGTGGACTAGCTGGACTTTTATTTGGTGGTCTATTTGCAAACATGGGGGAATTAGGTTCAATTCTCGGATTTATCATCAATATTGCGGCCATTATGATTTTAATCTCAGTCATTCGTAAAATTTTCGCCTTTTTCAATGAAAAAAAGAAAAAAGAGGATATTAATCCATGGAGAGGCTAATCATTTCTGAGCAAGATATTATCAACGCCGTTTGCGTTTATGTTTCTCGCAAAAAGCAAGTCAAGCCCGAAGAGGTTGAAGTAGAACTGATGTATGACGATGATTACGGCTTTTCTGCGGAAGCTTTTGTAGACGGCCGAAAGCAAGTGCTCATTACCGCAAACTTAATCGAAGCTCTCCGGTTATGGCTTGATGAATTTATGAACGAAGACCCATACGCCGGAATCGAGCTCCAGTTAGATGATGAAGAAGGAATTATAGCTTTAATAAATAACTAAACAAAAGCTCTCCATATACGACAAAATCCGAGGAGTGACAGGCACGCCCCGAATTTTGTAATATGATTATTGTAATTTTAGGCTGGTGTTGGGGTTCGTTATTGTTCCATAATAAGAGGCTGTCCAAGTGTTAACTTTTGGACAGCCTCTTATTTCTCCTTCTTTATCGTGCCAGCACGCCTTGTTAGATTTGAAGCATAAAAATCACGTCATATGAGACTCCATTTTTCGTACTTGCATTTAGTATACTACTGATGTATTTTCTAGTGAAATGGGGGATGACCCTAATGTCCCTAATGAATATCAAAATTAACAAGAGAGAAAAAACGGTTTGCACTACGGAATGAACCGACGGTCAGCATGTAAGGGTGCGGGCTTATTTTTTTTCAGTTTATGGAGCATTTCTAGGGTTCCGCTTTGCATCATGTTCAACTAACTATTCGCTCCAGTGAAAACAAAATGCAAACCTACTGGTACACCGCAAGATGGCGCAGTAACTCCAGTAACATCACCATATGTAATCACTATTGAATAACGAATCCTACACAAAACACTCCTCTCTTAGAGAGATTGTAAATTCGTAGATTGTAAGAGTGATTAGTTGACAGAATTAATGTTTTGTTAAATGATAGATACAAAATATTCAGAAAGATGAAAGGAGTTAACGAAATGAAATATCGCCGATTAGGACGTTCAGGTTTAAAAGTAAGCGAAATCAGTTTAGGCAGTTGGCTCACCTATGGTAAATCGGTTGAGGATAATACGGCCGAAAAGACAATCCATAAAGCGTATGAACTTGGAATAAACTTTTTTGATTCCGCCAACGTGTATGAGCGTGGTGAAGCTGAAAAAGTAATGGGTAAGGCTTTGAAGGAGTATCCGCGTGAATCTTACGTGATCACGACGAAAGCGTTTGGACCGATGGGAGATGGACCAAATGACCGCGGTCTTTCCCGTAAACACATCTTCGAGCAAGTACATAACAGCCTCAAACGGTTAGATTTAGATTATGTCGATGTCTTTTATTGCCACAGGTACGATAAAGAAACTCCCGTTGATGAAACATTGCGCGTCATTGACGACCTCATTCGCCAAGGAAAAATCCTCTATGCAGGAGTCAGTGAGTGGAGTGCAGCCCAAATTGAAGAAGCAGTTGGAATCGCAGATAAATATTTACTCGATCGCATCGTTGTGAATCAGCCACTTTATAATATGTTGAGTCGCAATATTGAAAAAGAAGTCATTCCTGTTTCTGAAAAATACGGTATTTCCCAAGTTGTCTACTCACCGCTCGGTCAAGGAATGTTGACTGGAAAATATAAGAGTGGAAGTGTTCCAGAAGATAGTCGTGCTGCCAATGATGAAATCAATTCTTCTGTCACAAATTATTTTAGCGAAACCAATTTTGCTAAAGTTGAAAAATTAGCTGCAATCGCAAAAGAAATCGACACAACCCTTCCTGCCTTAGCCCTCGCATGGGTATTGAGACAGCCGAATGTTGCAAGCGCACTTGTAGGAGCAAGCCGTCCGGAACAAATTGAAGCAAATGTTGAGGGTGCGAAGTTAGAACTTTCAGCGGATGTAGTTGAAAAAATAGAAAACATTTTAGCTTGAGTGCTTGAAGCTCCTAACTCTGGATAGAGTACGGGAGCTTTTTTATATAAACGTCTTTTTGCCACTTTTGACGCAGATTTAATTCAGAAAATTTAGATGAGGCTAAGTAATTTCTTGCAGACTTTGGTATTATATTTATCAAAAGATATCTTATAGGAAAAAATACATATAACAGGGGTTCAATATGGCAGGATATTTTTCTAAATATAACATAGCTATGAAAATTAGCATCTTACTAGCAGTTCTTCTTTTCATTCCCGGAACTCAATCCATGGCAAAATCAGACACCCCAGTAGTCGTAAATAAGTTACCTACATTACGGCTAATCACATTGAGTGAGAAAAGATTGGCGATTGCTGCGGTTGTATTGCCTGAAGAAGTGAAAGAGTCCAAATCGCTATCAAAGAAAATCGAAGTAATCTTACAAGATCCTCGTCTTGAAGGGGCTGTAACGGGTGTTAGTATTAGAAAAGCAAGTGACGGAGATCTGATTTATTCGAATTTCGGTGATATACGTTTACGGCCTGCTTCTAATTTGAAAATGATTACGGCGGCTGTTGCATTGGAAACGCTTGGGCCTGGGTATCAATTCAAAACAGAAGTATTAACGGATGGAAAAGTAAAGAATCGGGTGCTGGATGGAAATGTATATTTAAAAGGAAAAGGGGATCCAACCCTAAGAAAGTCAGACTTCGATCAGTTTGCCCGTGATCTAAAAAGTAAAGGTATCTATCAAATCAATGGTGATTTAATTGGAGATGATCGGTGGTATGACGATGTGCGCCATTCACAAGGGTTGAATGTGTCGAACGAAAATAATTATTACGGTGCGCAAATTTCAGCACTTACTTTATCACCGAACGATGATTTTGATGCAGGAACTGTTCTTATAGAAATCGCTCCTGGCGCTAAAAATGGTGATAGTCCAAATGTGATTTTGAAACCAGAAACGGATTATTTAGAAATCATTAATAAAGCGAAAACCGGAAATACGGGAGAAACGAATACGCTGAGTGTTGATCGGTTACATGGTACGAACCAAATCATCATTGAAGGAACGATTCCTCTTGAAGGAAAAAGCTCAGGGGAAATCCTTTCCGTATGGGAGCCGACTGGCTATGCATTGGATGTTTTTAAAAAGTCGTTAGAGGAACAAGGAATTAAATTAAGTGATGCCGTCAATATGAAGGTAGACAAAACACCTGAAGGCGCGCAAATGTTAACTTCCAAAAAATCAATGAGATTGGAAGAATTATTATTACCTTTTATGAAATTAAGCAATAATATCCAAGGTGAGACACTAACGAAAGAAATGGGGAAAGTGATTTACGGTGAAGGCAGTTGGAATGTTGGCCTGAAAGTAATCGGAGAAACCATTGCAAAATTCGGTGTGGATCGGAATAATGTATACATTGAAGATGGATCAGGCTTATCTCATAGCAATTTGATTCCTCCGAATGAACTGACGAGGATGTTATATGAAATCCAGAAAAAAGATTGGTTTTCAATTTTTGAAAAGTCTCTGCCAGCAGTAGGAGAATATGGTCGCTTTGGCAGCGGAACTCTAGGCTATCGAATGGCTGAGAGCGCAGCAAACGGAAAAGTGCACGCAAAAACGGGATCGATAGATGGGGTAAGCACTCTGTCAGGATACGTCACATCAGAAGATGATGAAGAACTTATTTTTTCCATCATGATAAATAATTTTATCAGAGGATCAATGTCTGAGATTCAAAATCAAATTGTGACGATGTTGGCGGAGCATCGGTTTGATGGTGGAGGAAAATGAGGATATGCCTATAAATGGGATTCACTTGATGGGGTGGGCTAGCAACAACAGATCTGTTGTTGCTAGTTTGTTTCTAGATGTTAATTTTGGTTAGAACAGATGTCTTAGAGTTATTCTTTTGGTCAATTAACCATAATAAGGCATAAATATCTGCATTTTTATTTCTGGTGATATACCTATTTTTAGGTGAATTACATATAGATTGAAGGTGGGATTAATATGAGGTTGTTACAGCGAATTTCTGATGACGAGGTCGTAGCCGAGTTTTTGAAAGCAGAAATCAACTCAAAAAGATTCGGAGATAAAATTAAAAATGCTCTTGGGGGCGTTGGACCTGAGATAATTACTAACCCTGATATAACAGATGCTACTCAAAATCAATTTAGGAAAAGGTTACTTGGAAAAGTAAGAGGCTACGGTAATAACACTGAACTTTTTGAAAACTTCCCTCCCGAAGTCATTTGGCATAAAGCAATATTTTCCCGTAAGGACCTTTGTTCTGTTATGTATATTAATTATAGTTATTGGAATGAACTATCAGGTAACTCCAGACTTGCAATAAATGCAGCCAAGAATATACAAAATGGCATTGAAGTCTTTGGTGTGAGTAATGATGGCTTCAAAGATATACATTTAGACATTAAGCAAGGTTATACCTTCCCAAAAATGATTTTTATTTCTGCCAATGAAAAAGCAAGGATTGTTGTGTTGGAAGGTCATGCAAGGATTACTGCTTACTTCCTTGAAACAGAATATATTCCAGAGGAAATTGAAGTCATAATAGGATACTCGGAGGATTTCGTGGATTTGGATTTATATTGAAATTAGGCAACTTCAATATATTTCTTCCTTCCATCGCATGATTATAACCAATACAATCCATCTTTGATAAAATAATAGCAATACTATGTAAGGAGAATACAAATGCCTATCTATAACAAACTTGTCCACGACTGAATCCCAGAAATCATTGAGGCTAATGGAAAGTCATTAACTACACTTAAACTGATTGAGATACATGTTTGGACCCCATAGAACGGATGAATGTTATATTGTAGATGTTTTGGGAGGAGAAAATAATGTACATAACTGATGACGCAAAGCAATTATTGGAAAGATCGGGGGTAGTAGGAATTCGTTTATATACCGCTCCAAGTGCCAGTGCTGGACCCCAAATTGCTTTAGCAATAGATGAACCACATGAATTTGACCGCATTCAAACGATAAAAGGGATTCAAGTGGCATTTGATCCAAGCGTAACAGGCACCGATATCTTAACATTGGATATAGAGGAAAATGAAAACGGGACGGGGTTAGTTTTAACTATTCCAGGAAGTCTTTCTTAAAAGGAGAATGGTAGCATGAATATAAAGGTGATTACACCCGGGGAATTATTTCAAAAAATGAATGCACAAGAAAAGGTAATCCTTTTAGACGTAAGAGCTGAGGAAAAGTATCATGATTTTCATATAGTTGGCTCCAATGTCGATAGTTACAATATACATAAAGAAGAAATCTTTAATCTCGAGGAGACTGAAAATCTGGCTAATGAATCCTTACCAAAAGACAAAGAAATCATCGTGACATGTACAACTGGAAATTCCGCCACAAAATGTGCGAACGTTTTATCTGCGCACAACTACAATGTTGCTGTTTTGGAAGGTGGCATTACGGCATGGACGGAATATCTAAAAACGAAATAAGAAAAATGGTGGTACAGGCAATTGCAAATGTTGGAGTAATCACTTCGCCAAAGGCGGAAATTTTAGCCGTAAGTAAAAGTCCCATGTATGAAAAAAATGTCCTATAGAGTAGACCTCTAGAAAAAGTCTACCTATAGGGTAATCTTAGTATCCACTATATTGCAGGTACTATGATGGTGGATACGAAAGATGGTATCCAAAGTATTGGTTCCCCCCAGTTTAAGAAGATACAGCAAAAGGGGTGGGAATCGGATCTTTCATAATTTTAATTGAGTAATGCATAATGCTTGTTAATCATTTTTCGTAAAAAAACAACAGATTCTTTTAACTCATGAAGACCATTGACACCATCCTCGATCGATATCCACCCATCAAAATGAATAGATTTAAGGATGGTAAAAATTTGATTATAATCATTTAATCCTTTGCCGATTACACCATGAGAAAGAGCCTCCGAATATCCTTCATTCACATACTTTTGTATGTCTTCTAATGAATAACCTTCTGCCAAATAGCGATCACTTGCATGGGCCGTTACCAGTCTATTTTTCACTTCCTTCAATAAAACAATAGGATCTTCACCTGCAAAAATGGCGTTAGACGGATCATAGTTTACTCCAAAATATGGAGATGATATTTGTTTTATGATCTGAAGAAAAACCTCTGACTTCTGCGCAAATTCAGGATAAATCCAAAATCCATCCTTATAATGATTTTCCATCACAAGGTGCACATTTTTACTCTCTGCATATAGCAACAGTTCATTAATGGAATCAACCGTCCATTGTATTCCTTCTTCTGTAGATACTTCCGGCCTCCTTTGACCGGAAAGAACCCTACATGATTGGAAGTCCCCTGGTCCAAGGAAATGCATAACATCGATCATTTTCTTCATTTTATTTATTTCATTTTCTCTGAATGAGGCATCTGGATGTGTAAAATCTGGAGAAGAGCACATCATCGGAATGATTAAATTTTCTTTTTCTGCAGCTCTTTTTATACTTAATAAATATTCTTCGGACGTATCTTTTAAGAATGAAGGGTACAGCTCCAATCCATCCGCTCCCAAAGTACCCGCTTGTTCGATCCATTCAAAAATGTCCATCCTGCCATCTGACAACTCTTCGAGATACCCTTTTGGAAATACTGAAATTCGGGGGTGTTTGCTCATACTTCTCTCCTTATTTAGATTGTTTTACTTGCTGAACCAAATCAGATAATATTTTTTTCAAATCTTCTTTATTCGTGCTCGGGCTAAATTCTTTTTTATCGATTACTAAAGGGGCGCCAACTACTACTAAAGGAGCTCCATTTTTGGGCATTTCAGCTGCTTGTTCAATCGTTAAGCCACCTACAGCTTGTATAGGTATTGTAACCGCTTTAAAAACTGCGTCTAAATGATCGAAGGGGCTTCTCTCCGGATCTTCTCCTCTTTCATCAAAACCTGTATGTACAATGATATAATCGACGCCATTTTCTTCTAGCATTTTTGCTGCAGCTACTGGATCTTCAGTCGCCATAATATCGCCCATTACCTGGATACCATATTCTCGTGCTGCTTTTACAACTGCCCTAATCGTAGCTGGATGTGCAACCGCCATGACCACAACATGGGTAGCGCCAGCTTTTGCCATCATCTCCGTTTCCAAATAACCACCATCCATTGTTTTTAAATCTGCAACGATAGGATGATCTGGGAATCTTTCTCTTAAAGCAGATACTGCATGAAGCCCTTCAGCTAATAATAATGGCGTTCCGACTTCAATCCAATCAACTCCTGATTCTACGGCAACTTCTGCCATTTCCAATGCCTCTTTCGTGCTTGTTAAATCTAGCGAAATTTGTAAAATGGGTTCCATAGACAACTGCATTCATTCCTTTCAATATAAGTTTATGAATTTGGTAAGATAATAGATTTGGCTTGTGATAAAGAGTCCATCTCTTTGAACGCGTCTTCCCAATCCTCGATAGGATACACTTTAGCCATTGGTAAAGGATCAATCTTCCCTTGCTCCATCAGCAATAATACTTTCTCCCACATCGGGTAATTATGACTAAATGAACCTTGTAGTCTAGCCGCCTTTTGTATTAAAGGGTCAAGTGAAAAACCGACAGGTGCCGGTCCCCAGCCAATCTTTGTTATTTGTCCCCCCGGTCGAACAACTTCTATACTTTGCCTTAGCGTTGTTGAATTTCCTACGGCATCCAGCACTAGATTAGGGCCAAAACCATCACCCAATTGCATGATTTCTTGGACAACATTTTGTTTAGAGGCGTTAATGATATTGTCTGCACCGAAATCTTTAGCAAGTTCCAAGCGATTCATATCTGCCTCAATCCCTACCACAGTCAATGAAGCAGGAGAAAAAAGTTTAGCCATTTGTACGCACATTAATCCTATAGGTCCTGGTCCAAAAATGACAACATGATCTCCTGGTTTTATTTCAGAATGATGAGCCACAGCATTATAAGCGACACAGGCTGGTTCAGTTAATGCCGCCTTTTCATAGGAAACTTCTGAAGGAATTCGATGGACAATTGACTCCCTCGTTTTAATATATTGTGCCATTGCACCATCTTCCAACACTCCAAACCCTTTGCGTTCCGGACACAAATTGTATTCCCCAGTTCTACAATAGATACAAGTTTCACATACATATGATGGTGTTTCGCTGACCACCCTATCTCCTATTTTGATATTTTTTACATCTTTTCCGACATCAGCTACAACCCCCGAAAATTCATGACCTAATATGACGGGTCGCTTCACTTCAAACCCTTGGGAGTCATGATACATATGAAGGTCACTTCCACATACCCCCACCGCTTTAACTTTCATTAACACATCTTTTGGACCAATCTTTGGAATTGGGACGTCTTGCAGCTCCACATTGCCTTTTCCAACTGAAAAGTTTACTATAGCTTTCATAAAAAAGCCCCCTTGTTATAGATTATGTATGATGCTTAATAGATAATGATGAATCACCTATAAATAACTTCGACTTAATAAATTCATGAATGAATGAGAGATACAACAATTAGTCTACGAGGCTTGAATACGGAGAGGCTATTCGTAAGATGAGCTGATAGTAGAACCAGATTATATAGGCAACGAGGCTATGCAGCACCCCAATACCGGATAGCAGCCAAAAGTACATTTGCTTACTAGTAATGGTCAGATAGGAACGAACCAAGGATTAATACTTACTCATGAAGAACGTGGCTTTGTATACTAGTAATCTAGGAAATTGGTCTTTTTCGAATTCATTATATTCTAACCGTTCCGTATTTACAATATATTTCGATAATTCACTCAAGTAATAAATCAATGCTTTCAGCAAAATATGATAGTGTCTCTAGTTCAGATTTTTCCCCTTATACTGTAACCGTGTAATTCTATGTAAATATTACAAATGAGTAAGCATACATCATTCAGCTTTAAAAACTGACATAATGGAACTTTAGTTAATGAAGGTGCAACTAAAGGGATATTTGTAACTACTACGAACTATGGTTCAGATGCATATAGCTTTGCTAAAGATAAACCAATTACATTATGAAATGGAAACAATCCATCGTGCTTCATAAATTTCTGCGAGTCGACGGTTATATAATTATAAAATTTCTTATAAAAACATAGGGAATTTTTCCTAGCTAGTGGTATTATAAGGAAGGATTCAGATAATTTAAAAGAGTAAGGGGAATTTTGCTTGTATAAGAAACTATTAATCATTATGACTACATTATTTTTATTTATGATCAGTATAGGTGGCCATACATACGCTATTTCATATCCACCTGCACTTGAGCATAAATGGACATCGAAATCATTCAAGGCTGTTGATATGTTTGGGCCTTACAGTAATGAAAGTGGATATACTACAGTGAATTATTATCAAAAACCAAATAGTTCGAATAACTCAATCCTAGTGTACAATTCACAAGGTAAAAAAATTTATGAAAAAGAAAACGATGCAAGTCTGGGAAGTGTTTCTCAAGTTTTAGCAAATAAAAACGGAATTATTATTAATTCACAAAAGGGACTAAAGAAAATTAACTTAAAGGGAAAAGTAGAATGGTTTAATAAAAACCTACTCAACGGTGGAATATTCACAACAGACAATGGCGATCTATTTTTTTCCGATCAGTCTAGAAAAAAAATAGATAAAATCAACCCCAAAAACGGCAAAGTCCTTTGGACGTATAAATTAAATACTAAGAACGAGATAAATAACCTTGAGATTAATCCCAAAAACGGTAACTTCTACTTTGTTACTAATAACGATTTATATGTAATGAACAATAAAAAACTGATGTGGAAAGTGACCGCGCCGAAAGGAAATGGAATTCAGGAGATCATTCTTTCCCCAAATGGAACGGTAGCCATAGAGATGTATGACAAAAACGGTTACTACTTAAAGGTATATTCAAATAAAGGCAAGCTAACATGGCAAAATAAATCAAAAGACTTCTACGTACGTAATGCCATGTTTAATAAAAATGATGATTTTTGTATGATCGACGGTGATAATAAAGTCATATGGTTCAATCCAAAAGGTAAGATCATTAGTTCGTTTACATTAAACGAAAATAATTATTATTCTCCAGAAATATTTTCGGTAACAAACGGCTTAACTATTTATATCAATTATTTCCAAAGGGATTCGAATTTTCAAAGCACTTACTATATACGTAAATTTAATAAAAACGGTAAGGTGCTAGCTCAGTCAAAAACGAAGGATTTTGATTTTAATACTTATCCAAGCGGTGTTTACTCATTAACCCATAAAAATGGCGCATTTCAATTTAAATATTATAAATTAAAGTAAGCACATGGGGCTGTTTAGAAGGTCAAGTTAATTGACTTTTAAACAGCCCCTACCTTTCAAATATCCAAGCCTTTAGAAATCAAATGATTCAATAACACGCAGTAATCTGTCTTCGAACTAAGTATCAGATAAGGTTTCTCTCTAACATTTGGTACTACGTCTCATGAAACCCAACCAAACAAGGAAACTTCTCTTGTTCCTTCTTCCATTCGCGGAAGCTGATGAAGCGATTGCCAATATATACGATTTGGTCTGGAATAATCTCACGACATTTCAATACGTTTCTCCCCTTTTCTTGAAACTTTTGCTAATAATAAACCCTTTCATTTTGTACATATCGATTAAAAGGAAAATGGGACACCCTGTTTAAAAAATTTTAGTAAAAAGAAGAAAAAGAGCGCTCCCTGTGCCGAAAATCGACGACAGGGGCGCTCTTTTAAGAAAAGATGGTTAATCAATATTTATTCCACTTTACTAATTGTTTCATCGTAAATCATTTGAAGCTTTTCTATTATCTCCTGCAGATTCTTATTCTCATATAAAGCATCGAATGCATTCATGATCCCCGATTCATTTGACCCTTCAATTGATATTGTTTCAGAGTGAATACGATTATATTTGGCTTCTAGTGTAAGTCCCTTTTTACTAACTTTAATACCCTTTTCTTTAATATTTTCCATCAAAAGTAGACGTTTATCTGCTTCAATTGGACCAATTTCCAGCGTAAAGTACAGGGAATCTGGGTTAATATTCATCCAAAATAGAAATGGCCCATTATCCCACCACCATTTTTCTCTTGTTTCTCCCAATTTCTCCTTGAACGCATCAAACAAAGGAATTTTAAATGATAGATTTCGTGAAGTCACACGATAATGATTTTCAGGAATATTTTTAGATTCCATCCAATTTTTAAATGTATTTTGAACTTGTATTTTCATTCCATCTAATGGGGAAGTTTCGATAGATTTTGTTATTTCTTCTTTTAATGGATTTTCATTATTTAAAATGGCAGCTACTTGTTTTCGCAATAAAACAAATTCCGAACTATTATATAAATCCGCCATTGCTTGCCTTAGCTCGACCATATCATTCCACTTATTCACATCAATCTTTTGAGAGAAAAATCGCGTGTAACGTGCTTTTTCTAATTTTGAATTCTCTTTAAATGAAAATCCTACTTTTTCTAATTGTTCCAGCAGCCAAATACGTCCAGCATATTCCATTGGCCCTATTTCAGCAATAAGACGTAGCCGACTATCATTTGCCCTTTCAAACCAAACAATTAATCCCTTTCCTAACCAATAATTTGGTTCCCGTAAATGTATATCGCCAATAGGATTCCATTCAGGTGGGAATAGATTCGGACTAGTTGGATGTGCATTATAAAGAACTTCTTCATCAAACTGTTGATGAATGAATTGTTCAAAGCTATATGATAGGATATTTTGTCCATGTTTAAAAATATAATTGATTGTATTTTTATATTTCATCATGAATTCAAATTGATATCCGGATTCATATTTCAATTGCTTTTTAAACATAGAAGTTTCTTCGAATAACGCATCAATTGCAGGCTTATTATTTCGGTATATATGTATTGCCTGCAATATTTGATCCTGATTTGGATAAAATTTTTCCTTTAATATTTGGTTGTAATCTTCAATAAATTTGTAAATCTTATCACTCAATTGATCCTTATACAGCAGAAGAATGGTTTGTAAAATCGACTCGATTCGCTCATAAGAAAGCATAAAGTATTGTTTATTAGAAGGTTCTTCCCCATCAAGCGTTAAGTAAATTGGGATTATTGTAAAATCCTCAAATGTATGTTGGATGAAGTTTAAATAATCATCTAATTGATTTTCCGATTCTGTGGAATAAAATTTATTTTCAATGATAAAGATAGATTTCAAATTTTGGTTCACAATGACCAAATCAACGAATCGATTTTTATCTGTTTTAACTTCACGATATACGTGACTATCCATTAATGAATGGTTCAGGATTTCACTCACTTTATCATATTGTGGATTATTGATGTTTTCATCTATTAATATAAGATGTTCAATCATTTTACGTAAATAATAGTCTTGTAGACTATGATTTTCTTTCGGGTTTAGCAACCACGCTAAAATATTCGAATGACGGATCTCATGGTTTTCTAATTTTAAGATTTTTAATGTATTGAACGAATTTACTTGCTGATTGAGTTGTTGGAAAGTCGCATCATTTTCCAACTCAAATAAATCTCGAATATCCATCTGCATTCACTCCGATTGTCTATAAAAATAGAGCCAGATTCTAAATCAATGTCGCCATTGATTCAGAACTGGCAGCATACTTGATATACCATCTTTATAGCTTCTCATAATTTATCTTGCATATTATCCAACTCAAATCCAAACAATCCTAATCCTAGGAATGGAGATATTCAGGAAATGGGGTTTTTTATTTAAATATCGTCTCTTTAACCACTCTAAACACATAACTTGGTTGTCTCTTTAATGTTTCTAACGGCAACTTTTCCACAATATCGTCGCCATACATAACATGAATTTCCTCTTGTTCAGGATCAATTACTACAAAATAATAACCAATTTGATAGGCTTGGATTTTACTTGCATGATCAACGATTTTTGCGTCAAGGGCTGTTTTCACGTTCGTTGTTAATCTTCTCAGCATTCGCCACAGTTTTACTTCTTCTCCAGATTTCATAAATAGTTCTGGCAAATCTTTGGCATGTGATAGAACACTGAATGTTGTTATGATGAATGTTTGAATGCCATAACCGACAGGGCGAATCGTCTTCTTCAGCGTTTGCCAGTGATAGATATGAAAACGAACTCGAGTTTCCGAATTCAAATGTTCAAGAATCTCTACTCGAGAAATTTCTCCGTAAAATTGGATACCATTTTCCACTCCGCTCACCTTTGCGACGTTTTGTGTAATGTACAGTGCGAGATATTTGGATCTTTGCCATTCACCTTTTAGTAAGCTCGCTTGAATTTCATAATACCCATTTTGTTTATACTCATAATAGTCGTCGATATTATTGATTGAGCCAATAAGTGTGACATCTTCTAATTGGGACTCCCAATATGAGATGGAGCCTTGCGGCAAAATCCCCTCTTGCTGCAATTCTTCTGGATTACTCTCAACTAATCTTTCTACTAATCTTTCCACAAGCTTCGTCGTTCTTGGTAAAAACGGCAATCCACCAATATTCACTTCATCAATACTTTCAAAAAAAGGATGCAGCTCATAATTTTCTTCATCTTGCCAAGGGAATAATACATACGCGCCAAAAGCATGCCGTTCATATGGTCCATTTCTTTTAGTCACATGCGCATCCCTATATCGATGCATCGTATTAATATCCTCTTCTAAAGGTCCTGGATTATTTTGTGAAAAATCAATTCGATATTTCGCATCAAAAATATAATTGTATGTATAATCTTTATCACTTTTCTCAATTTCTAGCATAATATCAGGTTTTTGTCTGACAGTAGGCAATCTCCCGGCGTTTTTCTGAAAGGAAAGGGTGATTCTTTCACCTGTATGTTGATGTATAAACACCTGTTTTGCATCTCGTGTTTGATCTAAATTTACGAATAAGCGGCCATAGGTTGCTTTTACGATAGTTTGATCCACAGCCTCATATTTATTTCTTAAAATTTGCCCTACTTTTAAATATGTCCAATATTCATATAGAGTTGCAACGTCCTTTACTGACATTTTGAGCATTTCCCCTTGAAGGGCTAATCCTCTCGTCACAAGTAGGTAAATCTTATATGCATCACGATAGCCGACTTTCATTTGCATGACCATATTCAAAACACTTCTGTCGATGGAGCCTATCTTCTGCCAGAGTGTCTTTTTCAAATAGCTTTCTAGTTTGAATGTCATCTTCCGAATTCGATTGATAAGCACTTCATCTATGCTCTGATCATAAGCACCTTTTCGTGTAAGTAGCCTTTTTTTCAGATCTACTATTTGATGAATTAATCTTTCCATCATCCATTTTATAAATCGATTTTCGATTGTATCAAAGGATTGTGTTTTTTTGGCATTCAATCCTTTAGTAGGCAGAAGAGATCGCCCTTTCATTGCGATGCCGAAATCAATTTCTTGAAGAAGCTGTATATTATTCCTTAAATAACGCTTACCTACAGCATCTAATCGCTTAATTCGATCTCCGCGTACCATCTCATATTGTGTCACTAACTGATGATGTGGTTGAGCTTCTATTCTATCGATCGCCTGGCAAAAGGAATTGAAGTAATGCTCTAATAGCCGAAAAAATTCGGTAGGTGATGGCTTATCTGAAAATACAGATGAAGCACCTAAATACGTCTTTTTTATAAAATGAAAAGCTAAATTATAAATCTCCTCATTTACTTCCTCTAAAAGTTGACGATAGTCCTCTTTATAATTCAATTTAGATGGATAGATTTCTAATGTAATCTCCAATAGCTTTTCCTGACCAGAAAAGATGGAAAACGTCGTGAGACCTACTTCATTCATGAATTGTAAGTTTCCCATCAATATCGCTGATCTACCAACAGTAGTCATAGCCTCACGAATTCCTGGGTTTTCATGATAAAATGACAGCTCTCGCTCTGTTTTAGGTGTAATCACAAGTTGGTAGATTCTATTTTCAAAAAAAATGGGTGCAAAACGATGCTCACCTACAGGGATCAAATGGTTCATTTCGATATCATATAACTCAATACTTTCAACGTTTTGAGCATCATATCGAAAAGTCATCATTTCTTTTTCCAAACCAGCTCTCTTGCGATATTGCAATAAACTCTCATACTGTTGATCATATGGAACACCTTTTATGTACAGAGAAAAATCTTCTGCTTCAACGATCAGCAATTCCTTCGTTTCATTATTAGAATTCAATGGCTGCATCTCCTAACTAACCCCAGAAAGAAGTAAAACCATCTTTTTCAATCTTCATAATCATATCCTCTATTTTTTCCGCTGACTTAGGAAAACGACTTTCATTCAGCAGGCTGTATGCCAAATTCTCATCCCACATATGATTTGTACAAAAGGAAAATAGCTCTTTTAAAATCGCCTGTGTTTGATAATCATTACCAGATATTCGAGGCAATATTTTCTGGTGAAGTTGCAAGTCAAACGCTTGCTCACGCGGTATTAATTGACCTTGTTCATTGTAAATCATATAAAAGCAAACTTCGTCACGCACGCGATAACCAAAATGAAGTTTTATTTTTTCCAATATCTGATTTAACCGGACAAGCCAATCGGTTATTTCACGAATAAGTTGTTCATGCTCAGAAAATGCGTCTTTTAATGTTATAAACTTGCCTGCTAATTGCTCATTTGCAATAGTGACAGACGTAACTTCTAGTATATTTTCATAAATTGAGAAATTTTCCAATTGAACTTCGTTATACTCGATTGTATTCGCTCGATCTAGCACCTTTGGGCTAAATGGATAGGTCGTTTCATCCATATTGACCGTACCGATAATATACACATTGTTTCGAAGCATTAGTTTTCCTACTTCTTCACGATCAATGACCGGAGAAGAGATATACTGATCATTAATCTTCTCTCTACTTTCCATCACACTTAATAAATCACTGAAATAATACTCCACACGGGCAAGATTCATCTCATCTAAAAGAATAAAATATGGTTTATTTTGATTTTCTGGTAAATTCGCTTCCACTAATACTTTTGTAAAAGGCCCCGGCTTAAAATCGCCTTTAATATCCTCATATCCAATTAAATCAGATCCGTCGCTCCAGTCAGGACGAACAGGAATCAATTTAAATTGTCCATTATCTTCAGTTGCCCCTATGCTTTCCGCAAACAACTGCACAATTTTTGTTTTCCCCGTTCCAGATATTCCAGATAAAATGATAAATGGCTTTGTTTTTAAGCATAGATAAAAGTTAGTGATACTTTCTTTCGTAAAATAAAACCCTTTATTTGTTATGTATGAATAGATGTGGGAAATGAGGTTGGAATCACTATCAAAGGTCATTAAGTTCGTTTCCTCCCCTCTACTTTCACTGGCAGTAGGTAGCACTCCTAATAATTCGCCTGGTAACATTTCCGAGAATTTTTCCAATACTTTCAATGCAAAATCATTTGATGTTTGAAAAAAGTACCCTTGTTTCACATTACCGTTTCTATCAAAAGGGCCTTCCTCTTGAAGTCGCCACGGTTCAGGAATATCATTTCTTTGTATTGGCGTCTCTAATGGGAAATATCCCACTTTCAACAAATTCCCATCTTCCTCCCACTGCCCCGTCGCTAATGAAGATGGCTTACTGGCCGATTGAACTTCTTCCTCTACAATGCAAATGTATCGAATTGCACTGTTAGAATAGGCAAAAACAACATCTCCACTTTTCGCTTTTACCAAATCCGTATGATGTGCTAGCGCAGCACCATTTTTCGCTCTCTTGGGTGCCCATAGAAAACCGCCTGCTGTTTCAGCCTTTGCACTCTGACCTTGATTGACCCACCAAAAACTACTTGGGGATTTGCCTCTTTCAGGTGATACAATAACATTAATATCCTGATCAACGAGCTTACTATTTTGCAACCATTTTAGAGCATCACTTAATCTGCGATTAGCCACTGATTCAGTGATTACGGTGCCCGATGTGGAACTTACTGTTGTTAAAAAGATTACTTCTAACAAAGTCTCCCGCTTTTCTTTCTCCGTTTCATCATCTATATATTTGAGCATGTCATATATTAATTTAATAAATGGACTTTCCAATTTTTTATCCGCTGAATTACTTGAAAGGCTTGTAAAATTAACTGGATCAAGATCTGCTGTAGTATATTTTTTTAGTCGAACTGCCGGACTAGACAACGATCTATCTATTTCTACAAATGGCAACGCTGCTAAGAAAGCTATCAAAAACGAATGTCTCATTCCATATTCGTGTAGATCATGACTTTCACATACCTTGTTCTCTACTAATTTATCAAGAGAACCAAGAACCCATTCTCGTTTAACAATACTGTAGGAGCTTCCCTTTTCTCCATTGGCAAATTTATTTCTTGAATCCTGCGTTTCTACATAAAGACCTTCCTCATCAACCTTCATTATATGATTCGGTGCATTTTGAGATAATGTATAAATGACTCCTATTTTTTCAGCAAAACGCAATGTGAAATTATTTAAACGTTGGTACATATGAAGTCTCCCTCCTAGAATAACCCCTTACCATTCTTATTTCCGTTTGTGTTCTCCAAACCGTTTCCTTTGCGAGACGAGCTTCAATCTTTGTATTCACTTCATCTGTTTGATATATCACATAATTCGTTTCATTATTCAATTACATTCCTCCCCATAATGCTCCTTTATATTATTCAGCCACAGTATAAATCCTATATTTTCAATACATCCATTATATCATTTTGGTTATTTTTGGTTATATAAATAGAGCAAGTTACTCCCATGAGGCTATCAAAAGAAGTTTGTGAAATTTTCTTTCTACTTAAAATGATTACATACTTCTCAAGTGTTTTCATATTCCGGAAATAATACATTTTTTCTTTTTTGGGGGATTTTTAATAAAATTGTTTTGATTTAACAAAAATACGTATATTTGACGGTTCTTCAATAATAAAGTTTTTTGTCTACTCTCGGTCAAATTTAAACAATTAATAATAGTTGAAAGTATATATATTTTCGAGATTCTTTTTTGAACAGTGGATAATTCTTTTTAATTTTGTTGATAAAAGCAATATTATTGTAGAATATTTATATAAGTTAAATAATTGTTTAGGATAGATAATATGTTAGATATTATAAAAAAGAGACAAGCCTAGGATTTACTGCTTAAATAATTTTATAGAAAGGAAATCGTAGTTTGAGAGAATTAATTAATGTTTTTAATTATATTGAGATACTGGGAATTATAGGTGGTTTCGTGGCGTTCATACGTAAGATTGCTCCAGTATCAAACTTGACAGCGGATATTGTAGAGGTAAAACTTTTCTCAAAAGAAAAAAGGCTTTTAGTTACAGTTGTAAAATATTTATTTAACACTTTTATAGCCACAGCTTTCATGTTTATTTTTGTTGAATTTGCAATTAATAGGTTAGAAAGTATACCTTTACTCTTGGTCAGTTTATTAATGATTGTCAATCTTATACTATTCTATATCTTGCTTATTGCATCAACGTTTAATAGCTTTAGGTATAGTCAAATAAAGAGATTAATTAAGGATCTCAAGGTAAGATGGATTGTTAAATGGGTATATTCTTTACAAAAACAAATTCTTTTAAAAAAACTCTTAATTTTGTTTTTTTATATACTGCAAACCTACATCTCTATTAGTTCTTGTCTAAGCTATATTATATTCAAATCCGGAATATATTTAGGAGTTAGAAATGGAAGTTTAGATGACTTTATAGCAGTAATCATTTTTACTTTCCTTTTTAGTTTATTGATACCAGTGTTATTTAAGCCTGGACTTAGTTTAGTTAACTGGGATAACGGAAAACAAATTGCTTATATTAAAGATGAAAAAGATAATAAAAAGTGGTTTATACTGCAACCTGCTCAAAAGAATTATGTTCTCCTCGGAAATGAAAAGGAGGAATCTATTTGTACTCAGAAGAAACTCGTTCAAAAGGAAGATCTAATAAATAAGATAATCTACCTTGAATAATGTCCAATTTTATAAAAGTAGGAGGCACTAATTAAGTTAGTTATAAATATCAACTACTTAATTAGTGCCCTTTTTATATTTGAGAAGGTGTAAAGACTGTATAAGGAATAAACCTTTGATTGTAAGGAGAAACGACAGGCATGGAGCAGATTTTGAATTTAATAATTACGGAAAAAAATAAAGATATCAGGATCGATAGTCTATTGAATTTAAAAAAGCTCCTTAAGAGATGTCAAAGATACTTATTAAGAATATAGTACTAAATTACTTGAAAAGATAAAGTATATTTGAATAGATATTTTGATATTTAAAACAATCGAGTTTGTATTATGGAATAACCAGAATACGATGCAAAAGAAGGAATCAAGAAGAAATAAAAAATAAATTTTGTATATAAATTATGTATTAGGATGTTTGTACACATGTAAAAAAGGATGTAGTGTTTATGTTTATACCACATCCTTTTTCTCTGTATTTCATTAATATAAATTCCCATCACGCTTTAACCTTTTTTCTACCTTAAATTGTTACTGAGAACGATACCATAAGTAAATGAGGGTTATTCTGAGAAAATGATACAGCAAAAAAATTCGCAGTTAGATCATATAATTCCCTGGGAATACGTTAGTGATGAATTAGATGAAAATTTGCATATGCTCTGTACTATTTGTAATCAAAGTAAAAATAAAAGTGTCACGTTTTTACTTTTAGCCTTTCTGATGCGTTTTACTAATAAGGGTTATGTACAAACTGTATAAGCTTCATTATTAATAAAATTTCAAATACCTAAGTGATATAATACAAAAAATAGCCTCTATGATTAAGAATGTTAAGTGCATTTTTTTATTTTTTAACCTTACTTTCTTATGGTAAGTGTCAGAGAATTTAACCGTATCTATTTATGATACGGCTCACCCTGATGAATCTAAATGAGGTTTTTACATTGTCTTAAAATAATGACCATTTATTTTCAAATACCCTTGAATAGATAAGATTCCCGATTATAACAGTTTGTTTAACCTTAAACTTGATGTGTTTACGTTGCGTTCTTTCTTAATTATTATTGACCTGAGAAGAAACCCCATACTGATGAACAAAATGGTTATAACAATTCCACTTGTCATTACCAAAGAAGTAGGTAATCCCTCTTTAACTGCATTCATCAACACACATGTCCGTACCGACTTAAGGGCTTTTTTAATTGTTTATATGTATTTATAATACGTTTCAACGTATGGAGCATCTAATTATCATAACTTTATACACACCACATCAATATATCCCCAAGAAAAAAACTATGATGTTTGTTCTACTCTTTTCACATTACTTGTAAAAAATATCCCTGTTTGAAATGACATGACTCCCATGAACTTAGGGACATTACTTTGATATACTCCCTTTAATTAAACTTTATAGGAGGTTAGAAATGAATTATCCCTTATTAAGAAAGCTTGCTTTATTTTCAATTATTGGTGGTATTTTGCAAATTGTAGCAACATTCGGTTTTGGATATCAATATCAGATGGGTCATGACACAATGGGAGTAGCTGTAATTGTTGGGTTAATTAATGTATTAGGTATGATCCTTATTTTAATTGGTATGATTGCAGTCTTTTTATATTCGTATCAAATTAAAGCAAGTCTAAATCTATTTATAAGCTTTATCGTTTTATTCATCGGCAGCATGCTCGAAGTAGGAGGTATGTGGACTGTTACTTTTGTATCCCCAATGCTTAAAGTTCATGCTGCAGAATTAGCTTCAACATGGCCAACTCCTTCAGGTGAGGGCCTGATGATCAGTTTACTTCTACTTTTTATTGGATGGGTTTATTTTGGTTTCAGTTTAGCCAAAGTGAAGGTCCTTCCTGTAATTCCATCAGTTTTAGTCGCTGTATCACTTTTTTTAGATTTTGCTACTCCATTAGGCTTTATTAGTTACTTCGGGGGAATTTTCTGGGCAATCGGGATTATTTGGTTAAGTACCGCTGTTTACAAAAGGACAAAAACAGAAGTTGTTCAAGGAAAGGATGCAACATTAGCTAATTCATAACTTTGCAATTTTTTAAAATTTACCATGTTTTTTCAATCCATCTCATCCGAACTGAATTTTTAACATATCGGAAGAAATATACTCTACTCCATTGAATATATTAAGTGTAACTTTGCCAATTCAATGGAGTAGGGAGATCTTCCTAATGAATAAAGACTTCAATAAAATTCTAAACAATATTATAAAATTCATGTGGATAATTACAGCCCTGATCTCAGTTGGACTCTTCTTTTTTAGTGTCTTCATACAACACACCATTTATCAAGTACCTTGCCCTACAAGCGGATGTATAGACTTTGCTCAATTAACCTTAGAAGAATCCGCTGAACTTCAAACTATTGGGATCTCCCTCATTTCTTACTCCTGGTTTAAAACAATAATGAATTTTATTATTGGGTTTGGTTTTTTTTCTGCTGGTATCTTTCTATTTTTGAAAAATAGTTCAGATAAGTTTATCACATTTACTTCTATGATCATTATTGCCTATGGTGCTAATTTTGGTATGGATACATTAAGTCAAGCTTTTCCCAATATCATGGTGATGACAAACTATATTGACTTTGTAGCTTCTGGAATAGTTGTTTTTCTTTTTATATTTCCCGATGGGAGATTTGTACCTAAATGGACCATTGGCATTGCAGCTTTGTGGATGATATTTTCATATAGTCGAATTTTCATGCCCGATTCCATTTTAAATCCAGAATTATGGCCATTTTGGCTTGATATTGTTGGGTGGATGGGTTTCTATTTACTGGTCTTCTACGCGCAACTCTATCGATTTCGAAAGGTATCAAACTCAGTTCAAAAACAACAAGCAAAATGGTTAATTGTTAGCATTATCATAATTATTTTACACATTGGTTGGATTGGTATTTTTGGTGATGAACAAACGGCTATTTTAAAAGTTATTACTCCCTTGATGATAACCACAATCATAATAATACCTGTTTCTTTAGCTATTAGTATATTGCAATATAAGTTGTGGAATCTAGACATCTACATTAACCGTTTTGTTTTATATATCATGCTAAGTAGTCTTGTAGCGATCATCTATGCAAGCATTGTCGGATTACTTGGAACAATATTTCAGATAGGGGGTTTTTTCGTTTCCTTTATTGCCGTAGGAGTCATTGCCATACTCTTCCAACCGATAAAAGGGAAATTACAAGATGCTATTAACCGTTTGATGTATGGAGAAAGTCGTTCTCCATACGCTGCTTTGTCCATGTTAGGACAAAAGTTGGAAGCAACGTCGGACACTAGAACTGTTCTTTCTTCCGTTGTTGAAACGATGAGTCAGGTGTTAAAACTGCCATATGCAGCCATCTATCTTTTCACAGAAAATTCTTTTCAGTTAGCGGCTGAATATGGATATTTGAATACCTCACCAAAGAGAATAAATTTAGTTTATCAGAAAGATGTGGTTGGGGAACTAGTCCTTGGAACTAGGGACTTAAACGAAGGGTTCTCTGATTATGAACAACGCTTGATTCAGGATCTTGTACGTCAAGTAGGGATGGCTGTGTATTCAGTAAAAGTCACAACAGATTTAATGAAGTCCAGAGAAAATCTTGTTAAAGCCCGGGAAGAAGAAAGAAAGAGAATCCGAAGAGACCTCCACGATGGTTTAGGTCCGCAACTTGCAAGCTTAGGAATGAATATAGAGGCTGCGCGTAATTTATATCAAATAAACCACAAAGCTGGTGACGAACTATTGATCACTACCCATAAGCAATTAAAGGATGCTATAAATGACATTCGTCAACTTGTCTACGATTTACGACCACCTATCCTCGATGAATTAGGTCTCACATTTGCTATTAATGAATTAGTTAGACAATACAGTAATAGCGAAATAAATTTTCAGGTTTCTGTGCCTCCCAGTGTATCCACATTACCTGCAGCAATAGAAATTGCTACATACCGTATTATTCAAGAATCAGTCTCTAATGTCATTCGTCATTCAGATGCAACGGAATGTATAATTAACATAACCATAAATAACTTTCTTAAAATTGAGATTACGGACAACGGTAAGGGGATTTCTTTTATTTCAAAAAAGGGGATTGGGATGGCCTCTATGCGAGAAAGGACTGAGGAATTGAACGGAACTTTTCATGTCATTTCTACTCCCGAGCAAGGTGTGAGTATCCAAGCAGCGTTTCCATTTGTGGATAAAGGGGCTTAGTTATGGAAAAAATAAAAATATTATTTGCTGATGACCATACTTTGTTTCGCGATGGTTTAAGAAATTTACTTACTTCTATTTCGGACTTTGAAATCGTCGGTGAAGCTAGTTCTGGAGAAGAGGCTATTACTCTAGCAAACTTGCTACAACCCGATATTGTCTTAATGGATATAAAAATGCCTACTATTAACGGTATTGAAGCAACAAAGGAAATACTCGCAAAAAACTCGCACATAGGTATCATTATGTTCACTATGTTCGAAGACGATAATTCGGTATTTGCTGCTATGAGATCAGGAGCTAAAGGTTATTTACTTAAAGGTGCTAGTCAAGAGGAGACCATTCGTGCCATTCGTGCGATTGCGAGTGGCGAAGCAATTTTCAGTCCGTCCATCGCAGCGAGACTCATACACTACTTTAATTACATGAGCAAAAGTCAGGAAAATATTGTCTTTCCAGAGCTGACCAGTAGAGAAAGACAAATCTTAAACCTCATTGTTCAGGGGACTAAAAATGAAGGTATCGCAGAAAGACTTGGTTTAAGTTCAAAAACCGTCAGAAACCATGTTTCAAATATTTATAATAAGTTACAAGTTGCCGATCGATTTGAAGCTATAAAACGAGCTAAAGAGGAGGGTATGGAATAACATAAATTACAGCAGTTTATAGTGGAAAGGTTTATCCAGCAAACTTCTTTTTCATTTTAACGTATAATAAACTAGACTAAATTTATTCTTACAAATTGTATAAACTATATCCAAATTTCACGGTAATAAGTGCCTCTGCCATATCCGTAAACAACTTTTGGAAGACAGCTACTACATTGAATATATCATTTATCTCTTGGAATTTAGGTGGGGGGAGAGGTACTAAAGCACCTCATTTACTTATGGTACGGTTCCCCCTTAATTATCCTAAACGCCCTATAAACCTGCTCCACCAAAATCAGCCTCATTAACTGATGTGGGAAAGTCATTTTCGAAAATGACAAACTCTCATCCGCTCGCTTCATCACATCTTCACTCAATCCCAACGATCCGCCAATTACAAACACTATTTTGCTCTTTCCATATGTAGCAAGATTATCAATCCGCTCGGCGAGTTCTTCGGATGTTTTCATTTTGCCTTCGATGGCGAGGGCGATGACGTGGGCGTCGGGGTGGATTTTGGAGAAGATGCGGTCGCCTTCTTTGGCTTTGACTTGGAGCATTTCGTTTTCGCTTAGAACTTCTGGGGCTTTTTCGTCTGGGACTTCGATGATTTCTACTTTTGCGTAGGCGGAGAGGCGTTTCAAATATTCATCGATGCCTTGTTTTAAGTATTTTTCTTTCAGTTTCCCAACAGTAATGATTGAGATATTCACAATGTTTTCCCTCTCTTTATTAACAGGTATCGGTTTATATACGATAATTTCACAGGGTATTAGCTTATTTTCATATTAATCATGCCTAATTACCTGAAAATTTCGTTACAAACATGTTACACACATATTACAAACAACTTATACACAATAGTTATCCACATATCCCCAAAAGGTATCCACATTTTGTAGGCGAATATTAGTTCCCCACAATATATGCGGCTGGATTTTTACAATATTCACAGGATGTGGATAAATCTCCTTCTTTTTTGATCTCCTCTAAAACAGGTGCTGTTTCGTATTCATCTACGACTATATCCAGCGCTAACTCTACATGTTCCTTACAGCAATAAATCATTTTTCTTCCTTCTTTCTGTTATGTTTACATTACTTTTGCACAATCTCTATCCACATATTCTCTTTTTTATCCACAAACCATTGTATCACTAACTAAAAAAGCGAGAAAGCCATCTCTCGCTTTCTCGCTTAGTATCCACATTACATACGTGTTTCATCTGTCAGCTTTAATGTCACTTCTTCTTTCTTGCCACCTCGGTAATAAGTGACCGACATGGAGTCGCCGACTTTTTTCTTGTTGTATAAATATTTTCTTAGTTCTACGACGTCTGCTACTTGTTCACTATCGAGTTGGACGATAACATCCATTTCCCTCAATCCTGCTTTTTCAGCAGGGGAATTTGGCACAACGGATTCAATCATGATTCCTTCTGTTATATCATGAGGCAGTTTCAATGTTTGTTGTTGATGATATGCTGAAATTTCGGCTACATTACGGAGTGTAACCCCCATCGCAGGGCGCTTCACTTTTCCAAATGCCTCAAGGTCTTCTATGATGGGGACAACATAATTAATTGGAATGGAAAATCCAATTCCTTCAACAGCACTTTGAGCAATTTTCATGGAGTTGATTCCTACGACTTGACCCGCGATATTAATTAACGCTCCCCCACTATTTCCTGGGTTGATAGCTGCATCGGTTTGGATAACTTCCGCGTTCCAGTCAGGGATTCCATCATTATTGATATCAACCGGAACCGCACGATTTACTCCTGAAATGATGCCCTGAGTGACCGATCCAGAAAACTGCAGTCCTAATGGATTTCCGATCGCAAGGACAGGTTCTCCGATTTTTAGAGCATCAGAATCACCAAATTCATTCACTTGGTCATTTCCGATTCCTTTTGAATTGATTTCGACAACCGCTAAGTCTGACCACACATCTGTTCCTCTTAACTTTGCCGCTACCTTCGTCCCGTCCGACAATGTTACTTCTAGTTGTGTAGCCCCTTCAACAACATGGTTGTTCGTCACTATGTAGACAGTGTCTCCAGCTTTTTTATAAATGACTCCTGAACCAACGCCTGCTGCTTGTTCATCACCAGTTGATGACCAGAAGTTGGCTGATTGGATATTCGTAATCCCTACTACTCCTTTTCCCGCTTTTGCAACGGCTTTCGTTACATCGGTCGTCACATCAAGTGAGAGATTTTTCGTTACATTATTGTTTGAAGTTCCTTGATTTGTTTCAATTCGAGCAGTACTTACATCATTTTGATTGTTGCCCAAAATATTTGGATAGATGATGGCTACAAGTAAGGCTCCTATAATTCCACCTATCAGTCCTGTAAAGAAACCCGATCTTCCTCGTTTCACTTGATAGCGGTTCGGGCTGTGATTATCGTAAAATCCCATAAAACACCTTCCCTTTCTATAGCTCCATACCTCTTAGTTTGCCTTTCTAAGTACATATTATAATGATTTGAAAATAAAATAACAAAATATTAAACCAAAAGATGGAAACGACCGTTCAGCAGTGTACAGAAGATGTGGACCCGTTTGGATAGTATCGCAGATAGTGACGTATTTTTTAGAGGAAGCTTTGTTAAGCAGTAATTCTTGATTTTGGCACATAGTTGATTGAAGCGGAAACTCGACGACTTACTTGCCCTGTGACAATAAAGTTATGTAATTTTAAAACCTAAAAAAGCATAACACCGTTCTAAATTTAGCTCGGGTTAAAATATGGTTTAATTTTAATATAAGATACTTTACTGTACTTAAAAATATAACAATAAAGTTGTTTAAAAACACCAATCCTGCCAGATTGGTGAATAACCCTGTAATAGAAAATTGTGTAGTTAAATAGAACCCATCTTCAATACAGGTCAATTGATACCACCGTTTGCGAATTGGATGAATATCTTAGATCGCATAGTTTCTTTCAGCTAAATTCAATGTTACATGATGGATTTAAAGGAATGCCTAATTACATCTCCACGGCTAATAATTCCCACCAATACTCCATTACGTTCCACCGGCAATTTTTTAATTTGTTTTTTACCTAAAATGGCCGCAATATTCTCTATTTCTTCGTCCCATGAGACTTTAATAACCTTCCTTTTGGCGATTTCAAGAACATTCATATCGAGTAATCTTTGTACCCTTTCTTCAAATTCTACATCATCACCTTTTATAACTGTAACGTAGAAGAAAAAAGTAATAATTCGATCCTCATGCTTGCCGATATATCGCATGATATCACCGTCACTTACATACGCAACAATTTCGTTTCTGTCGTTAACCACGGGGAGTCCGCTGATACGGTAATTAATAAATCTTTCAATGACAGACCGAAGTGTGGCGTTTTCTTTCACTTTATATACTTCCTTATTCATGATTTCATATGCTTTCATAAACATTCTCCTCACAAGTAAGTAAATATTTTACTTGTACCACAGACCGTTACCAACTCAATTATTTTGGTCATTATTCCATTCAGCATATCAGGAATTCTAAAAGCTTTTATATCAACGACATTAATGCTAGTAATCTACCTATAATAGTCAACACATTGGAAATCTCATGAACAACTCCACAATCAAACCACGAAGAATTTACTTTGATTCTAATCCGTTTTTCGCCTCGCTTTCTATTAGATTCAGCAAGACTTTTGGAATCGTGAATTGTTGATAATTTATGATGAGCTGAGTTACATTATCCCCTATATTTTCCTTCAATGTGGTGTAAGTTCATTCATAAATCTCTCCAATGCCTTTCAAAATGAATAGCAAAAAAGAAAGGACGATACTAGACCATAGATTGGGCAGTATCGTCCTAAGTTTTACCATTTAACTTTTTACAGAACTCACTTCGCTAGAATTGCTGGGCTTCGCTTCTTCTTGTGGCATTTTGTTGGATGTACGAAGCGGAATTTCCCTTAAGAAAAGGGTGAGTATGAAAGCAACTAAAGTAACTGCCGCCCCTGCCAAAAAGACGGTTGTCAAGGATGAACTTAATGCTTCGCGAAGTGTATCAACCAATTGCGTCACAACTGGCTGAATGTCCGGCGGAAGCGTTTGTTTCATTTGTTCTAGCTTCGGGTGATCGAGCAGCAATTGCGGACTGTTAAATGCAGCCAATTGCTCCGCTGTCTTCGGATCAATCTTCGTGAGATCAGCCCCAGCACTAGCTGTTAAACTTTTCATGTTTTTTACCAAGCTAGACTGCATGATTGTACCCATCACGGCAATTCCAATCGTACCACCCATATTTCTAAACAGTTGGGAGGATGCCGTAGCTACTCCGAGTTGGGCAGGACTTACAGCGTTTTGGACCGTGATCGAAAATACTGGCATTCCTGTACCAAGCCCAATTCCGAATACGATCATCGCAACGACCGCCATCCATACACTATTCATATACGCCATGATGACCATCCCAGCAATCATGATCGGCATCCCGATAATTGCAAAGCGTTTATATTTACCCGTTTTTGTAATGAGACTTCCGGTGATTGCACTGACTGCAAGCATAGCAATTGACATTGGCATCGTGACATAGCCGGAGTACGTTGGTGAAATCCCTTCTACTCCCTGTACGAAAAATGGAAGATAAATGAGAGCGCCCATCATGCCAGCATTCATGATAAACCCAATGCTATTCGATATTGTAACAATATCATTACGGAACAATGATAACGGAAGAACAGGACTCTTTGCTTTCCTCTCCACTAAGATAAAGATACCGAGGAAAACAATCGCTGCTGAAAATAGACCAAGGATTTCAACGGATCCCCAATCATATTTCGTTCCCGCCCATGAAAAACCAAGAAGCGTCGCAATAATCATTAAGCTGAGAAAAAGAGAACCAAGATAGTCAATTTTCTCCGATTCTTTGCGTTCAACTTTTGGGAAAAGCATAAGAATCATCACAAATGCAACAATCCCTAAAGGAAGGAAAATCCAAAACAGCCATTTCCAATCTAGATTGTCTACTAGCCATCCACCGAGCGGCGGTCCGAGAACGCTGGAGAAACTGAAAACTGCCATCATCACGCCCATCCATTTACCTCGTTCGCGAGGCGTGAATATATCCCCAACAGCTGTAAAGGCGGAGGACATGATAATACCTGCTCCTAGTCCCTGAATACCACGATACGTGATCATTTGAAAAATATCTTTGGAAAATCCGCTTAAAAATGCCCCAATCATGAAAAACACAATCCCAGCAAGAATAAACGGTTTCCGTCCATAAATGTCGGACAATTTACCGACAAGAACTGTTGCAATCGTGGACGTTAGCATATAGATGGTAATAACCCACGTATAATGATCCATACCCCCAAGAATTGCTATAATACGCGGCATGGCTGTTCCAACGATCGTTTGATTAATAGCGGAGAAAAACATCGCAACCATGATCGCAACCATAATGCTTACTTTCTTCTTTTGCGTCAAATCTCCCAAGATCTACACTTCCTTCTCTGTATAATTTGATCTTTCTGGTGCCACTATTTTTTCCAATAACTCAGTAAACAATAGAACTTCCTCTTGTTCAAGGCGAGTTAAGTAGGACTTTAAAATTTCATTTCTCTGCTTAAAAGTATTTTCCAATACTTCTTTACCCAAGGGAGTCAATTCAACCATCACTGCCCTTCGATCAATGGTGTCATTGGACCGTTTGACATAATTATCTTTCTCTAATCGATCAATCATGACGGTAATAGCACTTGGTTTGACCTCCATCATTTCCGCAAGTCGTGAAAGCTTACATTTTCCCATTTTATAAATGGCATACATCAAGAACATTTGCGGTTTAGTGATCTTAGATTCATACGTATTTTGAAAATCGGAATCCACGTTGCGCTTGAGTAATTGAAGGGCAATTTGAATTCGATTTATAAGTAAATCCACTTCTATTCCTCCTAATATTTTCACTGCATTATTATTAAGCATTTTAAATATTAAACACTTTAACTAATTATGTCAAGAAAAAAATAAAGCAACCTAATTTAGGATAAAAAACATGAAAAACATCATCCGTCTCCTCTATACGAGTTATCTTTCCAGTTTGAAATCACAGTAAAATCATCGTTCGTAAAATAACTAACAAAAAATGGGGCATCCAATAAGTCGATTTCTCGACTTTTAGACACCCCTTTGTAATCTCAAAAGCGTTGATATATAACCCTTTTCATTTTTTAAATTGGAAGATTGTATTTTTTCATCACACCATGTGGCATTTGAAAGTGTTAAGGTAGTTAAATGGATGCATCTTCCTACTTGGAATTTGATTCAATTATACGCTTTTGATTCTCTATATAGTCATAGACTTTTGTAATTTCTTCTTCATAATTTTTATCAATTTCAAAATACTTAAAACCAGCTTCAATACATCTTCTTCTATATTCATTATGTTCTTTGATAATTTCTGTAATATTGTAATCTGACTCGTCTAGTTCTCCACGATCTTCAATTACATTTCTATGTTTTAAGATTTTTGATTCAAAGTTTTCTTTAATATATTGAGCTGAAAAAACTAAGAATACAGATATTATTTTTTCAGAATATGATTTCTCAAACTCTTTTATATAGTGAGGTAATATATAGCACCCTTCAATAATTAGGTTTTGATTATTCTCGATGTTTGTTTTAATAATCTCCCTTATTATTGGCCATAATTTATCTCCTATTAATTCGTTACTGTCCAGCGGAGTGAATCCACAATTCTTATTACTTCTGTATATCCCCATTTTTAGATGATCAATGGAAAGATAGGGCACTTTATATTTTTCAAGTAAATTTTGAGCCATAAATGTTTTACCAGACTGACCGTTACCGCTTATTAAAATAATCAAAATATCTCTCCTCCGTTTAATCATTCTATTTGATAATTTCCTATAACATTCCCTATTCGCTACTTGCTCGGCCTCCACCTTTATGGAAAATGAATTAATTATAGTAAGTCTTCTTAAACAATCCTGTCCCATAGCTTAAAAACAATTATTTCAAATTTCCATTATTTGCACAATGCTTTACTCCAGAATCTGGGTCGATTGGAAGAACTCTTGAATATACAATAGTTAAATTGAAGGGATTATATATAAATGTAAAGAATATAACTATATCTTTTTTGGAAAAATTTATTAAATATAATGGGGCTGGTGGAAGTGAATTATTTTATTTTGACGGGAGCATCAAGAGGTATTGGAGAAGCTATTTGTAAAAAACTGTTATCGAATAATAATCATTTACTATGTGTTTCTAGAAAAAAGAATAATGAACTAATGTCACTTGCAAATTCTAATAAACACAAATTGGATTACTTCGAATTTGATTTAAACAATACATATGAAATAGAAGACCTAATGAAAAATATTTTTGAGAAAATCGATTCTTCTATTATTGAGTCTTTATATCTCATTAACAATGCTGGTGTTCACTTTTCTCAAAATGTGGAGGAAACAGAACCAGACTCTATTATAAATATGATGAATGTGAATTTAATATCTCCAATGATTTTAACGTCTAGTTTTATACAACAATCTGAACAATACGATATAGAAAAAAGAATTTTAAATGTTTCGTCTGGGGCATCGTTCAATTTATCCTCTGGTGAAAGTTGTTACTCGACATCAAAAGCAGGACTTGAAACTTTTACAAAAAGCATTGGGATAGAGAAAAGTAATGTTAAGATCATGGCCATTAGACCAGGAATGGTTGATACATATATGCACAGAAATACTGTAAATAAAAAAATCTTAAAAACACCCGAGTATGCAGCTGATAGAATACTTACTTTTTTATTTGAAAGATTTGAACATGGGAAAGCAGTAAAAGCTTGGTAATATAGGCTAAAGTACATTAGAGAGATTCTTAAGCTAACAAACTAATAAAAGCATAAAGTTTGTGCCTTTATTCAAGCACCAAGTTGATTGCAGCGGAATGCGGCGAGACTCCTGCGGGAAAAAGAGTAAACGGGAGACCCCACAGGCACGTAGTGCCGAGGAGGCTCCCTAACTCCCCGCGGAAAGCGAACCGCCTGCAGCGAAAATCAACGTCCAATTCAAAAACACAAACAAAAAAAAGAACGAATCCATCCGGGCTCAATTCCCAAATGTCTTCATTCTTTTCCACTATCTTGCCTCTTCTATACCGCCGTCAAAATGGTTGGGACAGAAGGATCCGTATCGTACAGCTCAAACTGATGCCCGACCGGCTTGTCCTTTCCTTCCAACGTCTGTTGCACACTCATCCGTGCAAGATCTTTCATATTATTGTCGCGACTTAAATGCGCTAGGTAAATCCTCTTCGTACGATCACCAATCACATCACTCATCGCAAGCGCCGCATCTTCATTCGACACGTGCCCAACATCGCTTAAAATTCTTCGCTTTACACTCCATGGATATCTGCCCATTTGCAGCATTTGAACATCATGATTGCTTTCAAATACATACATATCCGCATTGGAAATAAGTCCTTTCATTCGGTCACTCACGTATCCCGTATCGGTAACGAGTACGAGTTTTTTTCCGCATGAATGAAATATGTAAAACATTGGCTCTGCTGCATCATGCGAGACGCCAAATGATTCAATATCAAGCCCTCCGAATGTTTTCACTGTTTCCATGTCGAATACACATTTTTGCTCCAACGCGATTTCTCCGATTAGGCCGTCCATTGCCTGCCACGTCCGCTCATTTGCATAGATTGGTAGTTTATATTTACGGGCCATGACGCCAAGCCCTTTTATGTGATCACTATGTTCATGTGTAACGAGAATCCCGTTCAATTTAGCTGGATCGCGGTCGATTTCCTGAAACAGCTTGTCCATCTGCTTCCCGCTTAGTCCCGCATCGACTAAGAAAGAATGGGTATCCGTTTCAACGTAAACAGCATTTCCGGAACTACCACTCGCCAGCACACTGAATTGCATTGACATTCATTTCACTCCAATTTTGTTTTCTCGGTCGGTTTTTGTTGTGCTTGGATGATTTGTCCTTCAAAAGCATTCACAAGTAAATTTTCGATTGAGTTGTCCTTATTTTTTACAAGAAAATGCCATGTTGGGGTTAATACTTGTGTCGCTTCCATACTGACTAGCGAATGATAGCCGAGCTCCGCATTTAACACTGTACTTCCTGGTTTCAATACTCCTTTAGAATAAAGGGATTCCAGTGCACGGAGCGCGGGATACACCTCTTCTTTTTCACTGATTGGTTTAAATGTATCAAGCATCGTTTGATCGTAGGAAATCACTTCGCCAACCTCATTTAATTCAAAAACGAGATTCGCGCTTCGATTCATGAACAATGTCTTATCATCCTCTTTTTGATAATACGTAACAGTGTTTTCTTCCTTGTCATAGTTCCAAAAACCATAACTTTCACCATGGAGGACATGTGTTAAAACATAATCATTTAACTCTACAAAATCTTGTTTTTTATTAGCGACAATTGGTTTTTCCAGTGTAACATGGATGGATGATCGATCCTCTGGATATTCAACCTTGGCCTTAATTTCCATTATTTCTTCTTCTGTAAAAATGTAAGTATTGGCACTCATGTAATGGTCAGTTGCGACGTCCTTTGGCAGGCCGTCGTACACAATACCATCTGATTTTAAATTTTCCTCTAATGTCGCATCGCTTTTCACTTCAAATTGCCTACTCTTCGTCATTAACTGTGAAAGGAGGAAAAGATCGAGGATTAGAAAGGCTATAATGAAAATTGTTTTTATCCTACTCCAATCCACCCATATCCCCCCTTTTCTCATCTTGATCGAAACGAATCCACGACCCTCCGTAAAGGTAATACCAGGATGGCTTGAGATCAATTATTTCCGTATTTTCGGAATCCTTTGAGAGCCTATAGCCAACAAGAATCGATTCTAACATGTCAGGTTTAAAATCTGGTTCCTTTAATAAAGAGTTCAATACGGATTCACCAGACGGAAGCACTTTTGTTTTCCTTGGTGGTATTTCTAATTGCTTGGAGAAATACGGGCGCTTATATTGAAATATTTCTTCATTGCTCCAAAGTTGGAGAATATTCGCCATTCCTTGCTCGTTGAAAACAGGATAATTTTGCAAAAATAACTGAAAGACTGTTTTCTTTTCGAACACAGACATATCAAAATAGCGATAGTTATCCGTCCAGCCCCCATGTTCATTAACAAAATCAATGCTTCGCTTCAAAACATTACTATTGATGCTTGGAGTCCCTGTAACGGTTTCCTGTCCGGGATTAATATAATCAATGATATTTGTTGAAGAATCCACATTCATGACACTTCTGTCATCGGTGTATTGTTCTTCATTCGGTAGGATATCATCTCTTCGCACTTTTTTCGGATCCCGAAATAAAGCATTTTTAAATTTATCAGGATTCGTATACTCGATTCTATATTTAAACCATTCTACCTCTTGTTCCTCAATCGGCAAATAAATGGTTCGATTAGGGCCATCTTGACCACGCAGTTCAAACGCCTTGTATTCATCGAATACGTTCTTTTTCCTTTTCGATTCAATCAACAACGATGCCACTTTATCCGGGTTTACATTACTGTCGTATACCCGTCCCTCATTCGTAGAGATAAAAGAAACGGTTGCACTGCTTTTTGTATTTTTATCTAAGTTAATGACGATACGATCAAAAGAGGCGTTCGGCAACACGTCTGCTTCAAAATGGAGAACTCCTTTATATAATTCAAAAGGAACTACACCGGGATAGATAATGTCAATCGTATTGTTTGCAGTCGTACGTTGTTCTATTTGATATGGTTCAAGGATTCGCGCGCTACCAATATTATAAAAGTTCCATTTGCTCATTTCTTTTAAAAGATTGTTTATATCCTCTTCGAGCACGGTTCCATAATGCCCATCATCAATATGATAAAGCACTTGTAAAGGCTTGATGAGTTGTGAAACATCCCTTGTGTCAGCAATGGAAATTTCATGAACGTATTTGTTGTTGGGAAACTCGTATTTAGGCTGATACGTCCATAAATTCCAAGTTAGTAAGGCACTAAACGCTACGAGCACGGTCAACACTATTGACTTAACTGTTTCATATTTCACAGCCAATCATCCTCTTGTCCAGGGTCATAGGGAAGGGTGAATAGAATCGTCGTCCCTTTTCCTTCCTTGCTCTTCGCCCAAATATCCCCTCCATGGGCTCCTATCATTTCCTTTGCTATTGCTAGACCAAGGCCTGTTCCTCCGAGCTGTCTCGTCCTTGCACGATCTACACGATAAAAGCGTTCAAAGACTTTTTGAATATTTTCCTTAGGAATTCCAATCCCCTGGTCACTGATGCTAACTTCAATATGGTCATCTAGCACTTTTACCCGGAAGGTGATGGTTCCTCCTTCTGGCGAATATTTCAGTGCATTTGAGATGATATTATCAATAACTTGCGTGAGCTTGTCCTCATCAATTTCTACAAAAATCGCTTCCTTCGGAAATAGCCTTCGGAAATGTACATTGCGCTCTTTCGTCATTTCAAAGCGATCAATAATGTAATTGAAGAATGTAACAAAATCGACCCAAGATGGATTAATTTCAAAATTTCTTCTATCCATCTTGGAAAGCTGAAGCAAATCAGTAACAAGTCGAATCATTCGTTCCGTTTCAAGTTGCGTGACGCTTAAGAAACGAGGTCCGAGTGTTTCGTCTTTCATTGCTCCGTCTTTTAACGCTTCTAGGTAGCTTCGCATCGTCGTAAGTGGTGTCCGTAATTCATGAGATACATTCGAAACAAAGTCTCTTCGTTCCGCATCCAGTTTTTCCTGCTCCGTTACATCATGCAGCACGACGATTAACCCGTTCACAAATCCAGTTTCGCGCTGTATGACAGACATATTGGCCCTTAAAATAAAATGGTTATCAGGTGTACTGTAATCGAGAATAAGAGAATCTTTTTCTTCTAGTAGTTCCTCAAACGAATAATCTTCATCGAGATCAAGCAGTTCTGTAATCGGTTGAGAAATGACTGTTTCATGTGAAACATCTAGCATTTCTGCCGCCCGTTCGTTAATTAAAATAACTTTACCTTTACGGTCAGTCGCAATAACCCCGTCCGTCATATATGTAAGGACGGACGAAAGCTTGCGCCTCTCCCCTTCTGTCATCGCTTGCGATTCCTGTAGCTTTTTCGTCAAGTTATTAAAAGAAAGAGCAAGTTGTCCAATTTCATCATTCCCGTACACACGGACTTTCCGGGAAAAGTTCCCTTTCGCCATCGCCGTTGCTTGCCGCCTCATATCAGAGATCGGTCTTGTAATCATTCTGGCGAGCACAATCCCAAGGATGGCAGTAATGAGCATCGCAATGACGGTTCCAGTTATAAAGATGCCATTAATTTCATCCATCTGTTTAAAAACAGTCTCAATCTTGCCAACAAGGTAAATGGCGCCAATGACCTCACCATTTTGTTTGATTGGGGAGGATAGCACCCAAATTCGACCTTCTGATGGCCTATCAAAATATATTTTATCTTCGGGTTGGGCTGTCTCAAGTGTTCTTTTTACAATCGGATCAGTCGACTTTTTACCAATATCCTTTCCATCACCGGGTTCGGAAGTACCGATAATAACGCTACGTTTATTAATGATACTCACTTCAGAAATGTCATTCGTAGTAAAGTCGAATAAAAGATTTTTAATGTCCTCTTCCAAGGGAAGGGCATCTTCTGCTGAGCGATCCTTCACCATTTCTTCGCGAATATTGTATTCAAGGAGTGGGAGACGCCCTTCTATTCCATTTTGAAAGTTTGTCACGAGCTGATCTTCAAGCTTGCCGACAAAATATACCCCGATGATCTGCATGGCAATCAGGATTAATAACACATAGATCAACACAAATTTAATGTGTATTGATCTGAAAAAGCTTACTTTTTGCATCGTGCCTACTCCTGTTCAGGTGTGCGTAAGTAGTAGCCTACTCCTCTTCTTGTTACGATCCAATTTGGATGGCTAGGATTATCTTCAATTTTTTCACGAAGTCGTCTTACGGTTACGTCTACTGTACGAACGTCTCCAAAATAATCATAACCCCATACCGTTTGTAGTAAATGTTCTCGCGTCATGACTTGGCCGATATGCTTTGCCAAGTAGTGAAGGAGTTCAAATTCACGGTGTGTCAGCTCAATCGTCTCTCCATTTTTTGAGACGACATATGCATTCGGATGAATCGTTAAATTTCCAACCGTAATATCATCATTTTCATCTTCTTCTGATTGTTGGGCCACTTGGGCATGACGGCGCATATTCGCTTTCACACGCGCAATCAATTCCCTTGTGCTAAATGGCTTTGTCACATAATCATCTGCACCAAGCTCAAGCCCCAGTACTTTATCGATTTCTGAATCTTTTGCGGTTAGCATGATGATGGGCATTTCGTATTTTTTGCGCACTTCCCTGCACACTTCCATGCCATCGCGGTTAGGAATCATGATGTCGAGCAAGATCATATCAGGCTTCATTTCTTCTACAAGCCTTAGAGCCTCATCTCCGTCGTATGCACACTGCACGGTAAAGCCCTCTTTTGTAAGATTGAACTGAAGAATGTCTGCAATTGGCTTTTCGTCGTCAACGACAAGTATCTTTTTATCCATGGCCTCATTTCCCCTTTACAAATATTTAATGTATGTGAACGAAATCTGTTTTTTTCTTTGAATCTCTTTATTTTAGCATAAAAAAGAGACAGGTCCAAGGGAGCGCAGCCCCGTTAGATTCTGTCTCTAGAATGCATCTAGTCTTAGAAAAAGCCTAATGGATTTCGCAACTGCCCGTTTTGATATACTTCGAAATGAAGATGGGTTCCAGTTGAATTTCCAGTGCTTCCCATAATTCCGATAGCAGAGCCTTTTTCGACTTTCTGACCTGCCGATACGCTGATTGAGCTCAAATGAGCATATACAGTACGGAATCCGTTTTGATGATCAATGACGATTTTATTACCATAACCGCCGTTATCCCATCCTGCCGAAACGACAACTCCGTGGTCAGCTGCTTTAATCGTGTAATTGCTTGGCCTCGCGATGTCGATTCCTTTATGTAACGAACCCCAACGCTGCCCCATTCCACTTGAAACGTATCCGCCGTTTGTTGGCCATGCAAAGCTGCCAGTTCCACGAGATGGAATAACTTTTGTTCCTTTGATCGTTATTTGTTTCACAGGCTTTTCAAGGACGACTTCTTTAGTGGCTTCTTTTTTAGTTTGTTGACCATTTACTTCTTTGATTTTATAAATATAAGCGTTTTTCCCGCTCTTTCCTTCTTGCTTGATTTTCGTTTCGCCTTTCGGCATCGAGCTATCTTCGATGACTTCTGTTTCATACGGAACAGATTCTTCTTGATATTTCTCCCGATCAACGACGACATGAAGAAGTGGCTTTGTCACAACGGTATTTAATTCTTGCCCAATTTGAAGGATAGAATCTTCCGTTATTCCTTCGTTCAGTTCTTTTAACTGTTTAATGCTTAAATCATATTTGGCCGCGATGATTTCAAGCGCTTCGCCTTCTTTGACTACATGCTTTTTCTCTTCAAGCGTACCTTTTTGTAAAAATTTTACTGCATCTTTATAAGTTAAGACGTTTTTTGGGTCCGTTTTATCGTCTTTAATGAAGAATGGTTCTTTTATGGAAACATTCAAGACACGGGATTCGTCTTTTTTAATTTCCGGCAACTTTTCTTTTGTAGCTTTTAACATGTTCACGAATGACAAGTCTTTCTTTGAAACATATTGAAGCTTTAAATCGTTGATGACCTTCTCTGCATCGGAGCTGTCTTTTACGTAAGCGATCGCTTCACCATCCAACATAATGGCAGATGCAACGGCTTTAACGGTTGCCAAATCCTTAACTTCTTTCTCTACAGCAGTGTTATCTGCATTGGAGCGAAATACTTGCTCAGATATATATGTAAGCTTGTTTCCTAGTCCAAAGTTAAAGCCTTCATATTTAGCTTGTTGTTCGTCAATTAGTTTTTCGACAACATTTTCGACTACGCTTTTATCGGATACTGTTCCAACATAAGTATCATCCATATAAACATGGAAGACGGTCTCAAATGTAGAATCGGCATCAACCGAAGATGAGATCATTATAAAAGCGTATAGAAACGCCATGCATGTCAACAAAAATCTAGGTGTCGCGTTCCTCTTGGGCTGAGTAACCTCTAAATCCATCTGTCTTCCCCCTAAAGTAAACTTCCTGACCTGTTTTGTAGTATGTATAGTAGGTATATAGTAGTAGAATCATTTCCTGTTCTTACTTTAACATATAAATCTTCCAAAATGAGACAATATGAAACAATGTAATATAATTGTATAAATGTTGTCATTTCAGGTATAGAACATATACAAAAACGGCACTAAACCCCTTAAACAACAACGATTTAAACGCTTTCATAGATAAATAACCGAATCTTCCGTCATTTTACATTAAAAAGTAATTTACATTACAAGATTGTTACAACAACACTTTTTTGAGTATGACCACGTGATTTTTTCCATGTTTTGGTGGGTATTTGTTATAACGTTTTCATTTAGAAGGTGCCATATCCATGTACAACACTTCACATGAAAAAAAGCACCACGAGAGGCTACGTCGTCGCAATACTTTTTGTGGGAATGTGGCTCAGGACGGAATCGAACCGCCGACACAAGGATTTTCAGTCCTTTGCTCTACCGACTGAGCTACTGAGCCATGATATGATGTTGTTCCGCTTATGCTTTGTCCGATTGTCCTTCGTCCCCAACTCAGTAAGTTACGCAAGATGCGGCTCCTTGGGGACGGCTGCGTATTTAGCGCAGAGAGGTGTTGCTTCGCTGCTCTACCGACTGAGCTACTGAGCCATGATATGTATTTGTTCTTGTTAGATTGAATCCAATTTTACTTCCTGCTAAGTTACCAGCAGATCGTATTTATCATACCAAACTCTATTAAACGAACGATTAAATACGCGCTTTTTCGATAGGTTGTTACTACAATAAACCCATTTCGTTATTTTTAGAGAATGTAAAATTGATTTTACCATAAACGTTTAGTAGATGACAACATTTTACGACAAAAATTTGTTACTTTCGACATAACTTTTGTACTACTTCTTTATTCCCACTAACGTGATGCTCTCTCATTCTTCTCCTATATTCTAACCTCCTGTCCATTGTCATATGATTGAAATAAGATATGCTGCGGGGAAAAGACCACTTTCTACTATTCTAATCTTTGAAATGGGGATGCAAATATGAACAAATGTGCAATTGTAATACCAGCACTGAACCCAACAGAAGATTTGCTTCCGTATGTACAATCTTTACTAAAAGAAGGCTTCACTCAAATCATTGTGGTTAATGATGGTAGTTATGAGGAGCTGACGCCAATTTTTACGCATATGAGTAGAATTGAAGAATGCAAAGTGTTAACACACCCCATCAATAAAGGAAAAGGACGAGCGTTAAAAACAGCCTTTCATTATCTACTAAAGCATTATCATTCGTTTTCCGGCGTTATTACAGTGGATGCCGATGGGCAACATTCGATTGAAGATGTTTGCAAAATAGCAAAAAAGTTAACTAGTATCGATGAAGGACTCATATTAGGGGTTCGTGATTTTAACGATGCCGATGTTCCTGCTCGAAGTATTCTCGGAAATAGGATTTCAAGCTTTATTTTTCATCTCTTTTTTAGAAGAAAGTTTGAGGATACACAGACAGGTTTAAGGGGCATTCCGAAGAAGGAACTTTTATGGATTGTTCAACTAAAAGGAGAACGTTACGAATATGAAGTCAATATGTTAATCAATGCAGTGAAAAGAAAGACGACGGTATATGAAATCCCCATTCAAACTTTATATTTTGACCATAATGCCAGTTCTCATTTTCAACCTGGAATTGATTCTTGGAGAATTTTAAAAAAACTCATCAGGGGTTTATTCCCTTTAACAGATCAAAAGATAGATAGGTGGAAAAAATCTTGAAATTTTATGGGAGTCTTTTTCTCTTTGTCCGTGCCCTTATCCGTATTTTTTATCGAAAATATTCTGTGTTTTCCCCGAATTCTAGTAAAGGCCCCATCGTTTATATTGCTCATCATCAAAATCTCTTCGGACCCTTTGTCATTCTTCTTTCATTTCCGCATCATTTGCACGCGTGGATCCTTGACGTTTTCATCGATCAGAAAACTTGTTACAAGCAATATGTAGATTATACTTTTACAAAAAGGTTCGGTTGGAATCGCACTATTTCTAAACTTTTAGCTTGGCCGATTTCTTTTGGCATTTCAAAACTATTAAGCTCTGGAAAAGGTATCCCTGTTTATAGGGGTTCGAAAAAGATAATGAACACGATGAACTTAAGTGTAGAAGCTCTACAAAAAGGAGAAAGCATCGTGATTTTCCCAGATATCGATTACCAGGACTCCTCTTCTGAGACGAAGGATTTATACGATGGCTTTCTCTATCTTGAAAAATATTATTATCGTAAAACCAGAAAGCATGTTTGTTTCGTTCCTCTGTATGCGAGTAAAATGAGCCGACTGGTTATTTCGGGGGAGAAAATTTATTTCACTGGTGAGGAAGACTTTCTTTCAGAAAGAAAAGTCGTCCTCCAAAAAATTAAGGACAACCTAAATAAGTTGGCTTCGATATGTGGGGATACTTGACATTTCATATTTCTGATTCACACTCTTCTGCCCGTTTTAGTAAAAGCTCCTTCTCACGAAGATTCCGAGTCATCGACGCAGCCTCCCTAAATTCTGTACGTGCTTCATCAAATCGTCCCAACTTCATAAGAAAATCACCCCGTATACTCGGCAGGAGATGGTATCCCTTTAAAGAAGGCTCAGCACTTAACTCGTCCACTATTTGCAATCCATAGGCTGGGCCAAATGCCATCGAAATCGCAACGGCTCGGTTTAATTCGACGATTGGAGACGGCATAACCATTGATAAAGCTTCGTAAAGTGCGGCAATGCGAGTCCAATTCGTTTCCTCTGCCGTACGTGCCTGTGCATGGCATGCAGAAATGGCAGCCTGTAACGAATATGGGCCAAGTGTTTGTCCAAGCTGTTGACTGCGCTCCAATGCCGCTAATCCACGACGGATATGCAACTGGTCCCACTGTGCCCGGTTTTGATCCATTAGCAATATAGGTTCGCCTGAAGAACTAACTCGGGTTTTAAGACGCGAAGATTGTATCTCCATTAAGGCAACAAGTCCGTGAACTTCTGGTTCATTCGGTATGATTTCAGCGATGATCCTTCCGAGCCTTAAGGCTTCCTGACAAAGCAAAGGACGAGTCCAATCATCCCCGGAAGTGGCCGAATATCCTTCATTGAACATAAGATAAATGACCTGGAGCACTGAAGATAATCGGGTATTTAATTCCTCCCCAATAGGTACTTCAAAAGGAATGTTTGCGGAACGGAGAGTTTTTTTCGCTCTCACAATCCGTTGGGCAATCGTTGATTCAGATGTAAGGACAGAACGGGCAATTTCATCGGTAGTAAGCCCGCATAATAGGCGCAGAGTCAAGGCTACTCTTGCGTCTTGTGAAAGAACTGGATGACATGTCATGAAAATGAGACGAAGGAGATCATCGCCAATCCCCTTGTCTAATGCATCATCTATGTCATCTTCTGTATATAAATTCAAATCGTGTGCTAATTCTGCGTACTTCTGATCACGTAATTTATTCCTGCGTAAAAAATCAATCGCGCGCCTCTTTGCTGTCGTCATCAGCCACGCACCTGGCTTTTCTGGAATACCTGTCTTCGGCCATCGTTCAAGAGCAATGACCAATGCATCGTGGGCTAGATCTTCTGCGAGCCCAACATCCCGCACCATTCGAGTTAACGCCGCAATAAGCTTCGCTGATTCCATCCGCCAGATTGCATCAATCGTTCGCTTCGCATCAGACATGGTCATTTTTGCTTCTGTTCCTCGGACAGTTTTCGAAGTTCTGCTTCCTTCGCAATCGTTTCCGGATTGTCTGTTAGATCCTCTGCTTCGAAAACCTGCCTTAACTCAATCTCCCCTTGTCCAAATCCGTGGGGATCTGGCATACGCAAAGCCCATTCAATCGCTTCTTCCCTAGATTTAACATCAATTAAGTAATAACCGGCGATTAGTTCTTTCGCTTCTGTAAAAGGTCCGTCCACAATTTTTGGACTGCCTCCTGGTTCCGGATAAGAAATTCTAATTCCCTTAGAACTTGGTTGCAAACCATCACCAGCTAACAGTATTCCTGCTTTTACCAATTCCTCATTATATTTCATCATTGCATCAATAAGCTCCTGGTTAGGAAGCACTCCTGCTTCTGAATCTGTCGTTGCTTTTACAATCATCATAAATCTCATTTTTGTTGCCTCCTCATTTTTTTGTGAAGCTTCGTTTTCCGCTTCTATTTTTACAACGATCGGAGATGGTCTAAATCGACAAGAGTATAAATTTTTTTTATTTATTTCTCCCTTCGAAGGAAAAGTTCCTGCAAACAAAACTGGCTTCGCATTTAAATGCAAATAAATTGGAAGGAAACTTCAGGAATGTTACTATGAAAAGCGGAATTTCAAAAGATATGTAGCATAGATATAAAAAGGAGTTTTATTCAATAATGACAGAAAAAGAAAAGGCAAAAGCAGGATTGCTTTATAATAATAATCACGATCCGCAACTCATAAAAGAAAGAACCGAGTGTAAAAAGATTTGTAGAAAATATAATTTTTTGGAAATTGACGACTTTGAAGGTAGGGAAGCTACCATTAGGCAGTTATTTTCTAAGATTGGAAAAGATTTTGTTATGGAACAGCCGGTTTATTGTGACTATGGATATAACATTGAAATAGGTGATAATTTCTTTTCCAATCATAATTTAGTTATTCTTGATGAAGCTAAAGTAACGATAGGTGATTATGTGTTTATTGGACCAGATTGCGGAATATATACTGCAGGACATCCATTAGACGTTGAACGTAGAAATGAAGGGCTTGAGTATGCTTATCCCATTACAATTGGCCATAATGTTTGGATTGGTGGTGGCGTAAAAATTATGCCGGGAGTAACAATTGGAGACAATACCGTTATTGCTTCAGGAAGTATCGTTACAAAAAGCATACCTAGTAATGTACTCGCAGCAGGAGTTCCTTGTAAAGTGATCAGAGAAATAACGGAAGTAGATATAGAAAAGTACAAATAAATTATGAGTTTAACCCTAAATAAAGGATCGATTATCCTCTACTTGTGGTAAAGTATAAATTTGGTATAAACATATCATGGATATTAGAAAACAATGCGACTAGTTACTATTCAGGAAGAATAGTAACTTTTTCAATTTAAGGGACATATCCGAAATGGAGCAATTTGTCTGACCTACATAAGAATTGGATGATCTGGCTTTTGTCTATTTTTTATTAATAACACGCTTTTTTTTGTTTGTTTATCAAGGTAGTTAGTAAGAATACGATCATTCTTTATTCTAAAGCAACTAAGGTCGCTTAATTGCGGATTTGATTATTTAACACAGGAACCCAGTGCAGGGATTAGCTATATAATGTTTTATAAATGGAAAATGAGAAATACTAGTAATGACCCTCTTTATGGCATTTTGCAATCCCTCCTTTTGTCTTGAGGGATTTTTTATGCTTAAAGATAAAAATAACCCCATGGTTTTGGCAATAATGTACATATATGAACGATGTGACTTTTCGTTAGTTTTATCTTAATTGTAAATTCAACCAAGTTAAAAAGAACAATTGCAATATTTAACCTACCACTGAGGAAAACATCCTTTCACACCTTAATTTCCCACTATAAAACTCCCTATACCAATACCTATTATACTGAAGACACTTTTATACAATTGGTTACATTAATTTGAGTTAAAAACCTATTAGACGAGTGACGATTTTTGTCTCATTTTGCTCATTTGTCCATTTCGCTTAAGTAAATTTACATACTGTATATAAAGGGATTGTATTTATAGTATCCCTAGTTCTTTCAACGGAGGTGCAATGTATAATGGGAACTTCATTTGCGTTGATCGTTGTATTGTTCATATTGCTCATCATTGTAGGTACTGCTTTTATGACAGGCTACTAATATGAGCGGAACAAAGGGCAGTTTTAGTTAACTGCCCTTTGTCAAATTAGCACTGAAATGAAAGGAGGCTGGAGTACATGCCATTTTTTGGATTTGAACGAAGAGAACCTTTTTTTCGTGAAGAATTTAGAAGAAGACGTTTTTTCCCCTTTGAAAGAAGAAGACGTTTTCCCTTCGAAGTTGAAATCGAACTCGAAAGAAGAAGACGCTTTGAATTTGAAAGAAGAAGACGTAGATTCTTTTAAGCAATTAGTATATGTAGTAAACATTCTGCCATCAAAGGATTAACCTTTTTCTCGCCTGGTTAAGACATCCCGCTTCATGCGGATATTATTATTAAACGATGATTATGGAGTCTACTGCAGTGTTTAAGAAAATAATGTTTTAAAAAAATAAAAAATGAAATACTAGTAATGACCCTCTTTATAGCATTATGCACCCCCTCCTATTGGTAGGAGGGATTTTTTTGTAGGGGAAAATATATGACTTGTACATTACACAAATATTGGATGTACTTATTCTTCATGATAGGGCCAGATTGTTTAAAAACAATTTTAAAACAAATTGGATATTGTAAAGGTTTATACTTTAACTATTTGGCAGTCTATCCAAATAATGGAATAAATTAATAAAGGGACTGTTCCTGCTTTTCTAGGGTACTGCCCCTTCTTCCTTGACGGCTTTATTTTTTCAATCCAGCTGCAAAGAAAGGTCCATTAATTGTTATCGTTGATAAAATTTGAGCCATTTCTTGAGGAGATTCTTTCCTCCCGCTATTCAACCATTGCTGAATGACCCCTATATGAGCTGATGCGATATAAGAAGTTAAATATTGTCCTGGAACAAGCAAATTTTCCTGCTTAATAAGTGAGTTTGGATTGTTTTCAAATAGCGTTTTCCACATAAAGTCTTTCAGTTTTGTTTGGAAAGATAAATCTCCTTTTGGACTTAACACCGCTTTCATAAACCCACTATTTTCATCTAGGTATTCGAAAATTGAAACAATAAAGGTAAATGGTTTTACTGGAGTAGAGTTAGTTCCCAGTTCTGCAATAACATCTGGGAAGCTCGGTTTTACAATGTTGAACATTCCTTGCATAATTTCTTCCTGACATTTGGTCATTAAATCAAATTTGTCCTGATAGTGAGCATAAAAAGTTCCCCTGTTTATTTTTGCTTTATTTGTAATATCTTTAACCGTGATTGCTTCAAAGCCTTTTTCCTCCATTAATTCTACTAATGCATTTCGGATCGCATCTTTTGTACGAATCACCCGCAAATCCATGTTTTTATCCCGCAAGGTATTTCCTCCTTAATTTTATCCAACACATTTATTAAAGGTGTATGATAACCAACATATATGCGATTTTTGATTGTTGTATATGACTTCATCTGAACATATACTTTAAATAAATATAAATAAACAACACGTTGTTCATTATTATAACTCAAATCAAAGGAGGAATAAATTGAAATGTTAAAAAGCAAACTTGTCCTTTTATCACCAATCATTGCGCTGGCAGTTATATTTATTTTTTCACTAACCTTATTTCCATCGGTCCAACCTCAACCGAAAAATTTACCGATCGCAATTGTAAATGAGGATCAAGGAGTAGAGATTCCAAATCAACCAAAAATGAATATGGGGCAAACCATTGTTGACATGATACAAAAGTCATCAAAAACGGATAAAGATCCTGCTGTTAAATGGGTGGAAGTAAAAAATAAAGAGGCAGTCCAAAAAGGTTTAGATAATCAAAAATATTATGCGACATTAGTGATTCCCGAAGATTTTAGTGCCAAGCAAGCATCATTACAGACACCAGAGCCTTCTTTACCTGAAGTACAAATATATATTAATCAGGGAATGAATATGGCGGCATCAACCGCGGCGGGCCAAATATTGAATGGAGTAGTTGACAATATGAACAATAATGTTCGTACTCAACTGCTAAAAGGATTTGAATCACAAGGTAAAACTTTGACAGTTGAACAGGCTTCAAGTTTAGTAACGCCAATTACAAAGAAAGTTACAAATGTAAATGAGGTTGGAAAAAATAGTGCAAACGGTAACTCTCCTGTTTCCTTATTCCAACCACTATGGATGGCAAGCTTAGCTAGTGCGGCAATAATCTTCATGGCCGTTAGCAAAACGCCGATCAGCAATAGAAAAGAAAACCTTGCGGCAAAGTTAGGACAAATTTTAATAGGTGCTGTTGCAGCACTTGTAATTGGATTTGGCCTTACCTGGATAGCGGATGGAATGGTAGGATTGAATATCCCAGATTTCATGGATACAGCTTTATTTTTAACCATTACTTCCTTTACTTTCTTCCTAATGATTTCGGCTGTACTTTCATTAGTAGGGTTTAAGGGTATCGTTGTCTTCGTCTTAATGCTATTCTTCGGTGCACCTTTATTAGCATTGGCACCTGAAATGATGTCTCCATTTTACCAAGATTGGATTTACTCTTGGCTGCCAATGCGATTTATGATAGAAGGTCTACGGAAATTATTCTTCTTTGGGGAAGGATTGACCTGGAATACTCCTGTTTCTATCCTTGTTTGGATTGGGTTAGTAAGCATGTTGATCATACTAGGTACTGCTTTAAAACCTAATTCAGTAAAGGAACAAGTTACCGAAGTAAACATTTGAATAAATAAGTAGAGTATAAAGCCGTTTCCTAATAAAGGAACGGCTTTTCTTGTGAAATATGAAAAGTGCTTTTCTTTAAATGAAATTGTAAAAGCTCATAGGCACATTGAAAGTGGACGGACAAAGGGGAAGGTTGTTCTTAAAATCTAGTAAATATATTTATGGATCATATCTATTAATAAAACAGTCTCATAAAAAAAAAAGTTAAATTAAAATGGATGCAATTTCAGAACGGTCAAAGAGCTGAATATTATCGGATTTCGGCTCTTTATTCTTGTGTAAAAAGGTCAGATTAAATTATTAAGAGATGGTGAATTTCAACGCTAATGCAAAAAAGAAGGCATTCAAATATGTTTGTTCAGAACGTCTTCTTTCTCGTTTGGCACTATTTATTCTATGTACCCCAAAAAGCTAATCTTTAATGATTAACCCCATTAGGGTTGCAAACTGAACAGCTTGATGTGTGGATACTTTACATCCTTTTAAATCGTTTATTGAAACCGTAAGTGTCTCAAAAGTAGAAGAACTAATATCTATTCCTTTTAGTGAAGTTTCTTCAAAGTTTGCTCCATTAAGATTACATAATTCGAATTCCACTTTTTTTAGTTTACAGTTATAAAAATCTGCACTTTCTAATGAAACATTTTTAAATATCACTTTTTCAAGCTTTGAATTTCCGAATATAGCCAAGTTTATTATCGAGTTCTCGAAAGTAACATTACCAATATAAGATTCAGGAATGTTACTACCAAGTAATTTACAGTTAATAAATTCGACTCTATGAATGGAAGATTTACTCAGATTCACATTTGATAAATCACAATTATCAAATCTGACATCTGTAAGATCAATATTACTAAAATCTGTATTGGTGAACTTGCAATTCTTTATGACCGCGTTATATAGTCGTACTCTGTCTACAGCCTCATTGGTAAAATCAGAGTCGGTGATTTCACACATTTCAAGTATTGGATCCTCTTCATAAAAAATATCATGAAAATTCCTCGCCGTTAACTCCAGCGATATTCTTGGAGTATCAATTTTCATTTTATATCCTTCTTTCAGTTAATTAGTTAGCTAACTAGTAATTAAAGTGTATCATACACATAGTTAACTACTGTTATTTATGAAGTGTTTTGATTGCTTTGACTCAATATTCCTTAAAAAACTAAACAATCAGATAATATTCACCGGTATCATTAGGGTGAAAGTACAATTTGAGAAGTGTGGGGGTTATGTTTTTAAAAATTTTTATCAATGTGTCGATTTTGAAGATACCGGTTCGTTGTATTTATAAAGAGGTCAATTAGGGGATTAACCTCTAAAAAAGAAGGAGGAAATTTTTATGCTGTTTATGTTGATTGTCAAAGCCTCGAAGAATTCGGAAGGCGCAAATCTCCCGAACCCAGAGCTCATGGAAGCCATGGATAAGTACAATGAGGAATTAGTTAAGGCAGGCGTCCGGGTTATGGCTAAAGGACTTCATCCAAGTTCAAATGGGATTCGCATTTCGTTTCCGAAACCAGGGGAAAAGCCAGTGGTTACGGATGGCCCATTTACGGAATCGAAAGAATTGATTGCCGGGTTCATACTGATTGATGTGGAATCGAGAGAAGAAGCCATCGAGTGGGCCATGCGGATGCCGGACCCGCAAGGACATGGGGAAGGTCAGATTGAATTGCGTCAAGTATTTTAGGCACTGGAGCTGACCGAGGATCTTTTGAGCAAGAACTGAAGCTAAATATTGGTTGGCGGCCCTTGTTTCTTATTCCACTAGCGGGGGCAAGAGTTAAAGAGCAGAGCTGTCATTTTGGCAGCTTTTCTTTTTGAGCTAACGGGTCAGAAGAGCTGAATAGCAAAATTTTCCTAAAAAGATATTTTTGGGTGCTGTCTACCTTAAATAATCGGAGGATAAATAATTGATTAAACTTATTTCAGTGTCTTATGAAAGTAAACATATTCTGGAGAATATGTTTCAGTTTTATCTTTATGATTTTAGCGAACTTACACAGGAAGATATAAATAGACACGGATTATATGATGTAGATTTAGAGTATTTTTGGCAAGATCCTCGATGGAATCCCTTTTTTATAAATCACGATGGTAAAATTATAGGTTTTTTAGTTGTCTTATTTGAAAATTATGATGTTGCCCCTGACCCAACTCATGTTATTTATGATTTCATGATTCTTAGGAAATATAGAAGGAATGGATTGGGGAAAGAAGCGGCAATAAAAGTATTTAATCTTTACAAGGCAAATTGGAAAGTTGCTCAGATGGCTTTAAATGAACCTGCCATACAATTTTGGCGAAATATAATTAAAGAATACACGAATGATTCATATACTGAGATATATAGACAAGACTTAAAAAAGTACATCCAATCTTTTTGTACCAAAGATTTATGAAACCCTTAAATGGTTAATGTTCAACTAAAAGGGTAGCTTCTATTGAATATCAAAGATCCGATCCACCTATATGAAAAGTGGATTTTTTATTTTGCCGAATGTATGAATTTGGTTTTACCTATCTGTATAAGCAAAAAGAAACCTACAATCTATATGTGTTGTAGGTTTAACTATTTGTTAATGATAGTTAGTTTAAGTGGTTTGAAAATATTTATATGGACGATTCCTTTTACTTTCTTTTTTATCACCTAATTGTCCGTGGTCATTACTCCCCCACAACCATACGCTACCATCCTTCTTCATTGCGATAGCGTGCTTTGTCCCAGCCGCAATATGAATGACATCATTCAATTCGGGAATTTCTCTTGCTTCACATTTGTTTTCGTAGGTACTGTCTCCAAGTTGACCGTAATTATTTGATCCCCATGCCCAAACTGTGCCATTTTTCCTCAGAGCTAATGTAAATGCACCACCAGCTGTGATTGCTTTTATATCGGTTAATCCAGAAACCATTCTTGGTTCACATGAACACCCGTTTACAAACTTTCCATCTCCCAATTGACCTTCATTATTGTACCCCCATGTCCAAACTGTACCATCATCTTTTAAAGCTGCACCGTGCGAACCTCCTGCAGCAATTGCAACTATTTGATCAATAGTTTTCACACGCACAGGAATCGGACTTTGATCCTTTATTGGAAACTCGCTGGTCGAATCTCCAAAACCGCCCCATCTCCAAACAGTGCCATCACCTTTTAAGGCTAATGAGTGGAAGAAACCTGCAGCCACTTCTTTAACACCTGCCAAATTCTCAACAATTAAAGGAGACTTACTCTCATTGTATGATCCATTTCCAAGTTGACCATACCAATTTGGACCCCATGTCCATACCCTCCCATCGCCTTTTAATGCTAACGTATGAAACACACCTGCTGAAACAGAAACAACATGATCTAGACCCTCTATTTTGATGGGTACAGTAACATAGTCTTCGTTAGCATTTATTCCAAGTTGACCGTGGTCATTACTCCCCCATCCCCAAACAGTACCATCGTTTTTTATAGCAAATGAATGATAATGCCCAGATGCAGCTGCTACTGTCTTTACATTTGACAGAAGAGGAACAAGGGGCTTTTCAGATCCAACTGAGCATTCTTCCTGACCAAAATTCCCCCATCCCCAAACAGTACCATCAGCTTTGACTGCCAAGGTATGTTCGAATCCTCCTGCAGCGTACTTTTTCTTGCTTTCTTCGATGTCTGTAATATCAAAACCTTCGAACATATCTTTCGGATTCATTTTCATCCCTCCATTTATGGATTCAATCGTTTTATATACCGTGTTGATGATATCTTCCAGGCGTTTTTTCTTTTGGAGAAGAACATCTAAATGGACTTCTAACGCCCGTTTGCGATCAAAATCTGAATGGTCTAGATTTTTTTGGATTTCCTTTAGTGAAAACCCCATTTCTTTGAAAAACAATATTTGCTGTAATCTCTCCAACTCGTAATCTGTGTAAAGACGATATCCTGCTTGGTTAACCGATTCAGGTGAAAGGAGACCGATTTTATCATAATGATGGAGTGTAGCAATACTCACACCTACAAATTCGGCAACTTCTTTTACTTTGTATTTCATACCATCATCACCTCTATATATAATTATAGATTCTCATGTAACATGAGGGTCAATAAAAGTAAGGAAATCTTTTTAAGATAAAGGGTGATTAATCGAAGAAGGATTAACGTTTTTTTTGTTGAAGTTATTAAGCTAACGGGCAGCTTAGTTGAACAAGGTATTAACAAAGGATAGAACGAATATCCCTTAATAACTGTAGAGTATAGGGGGAATAAAATGAAAACGTATCTCGAAGAAATAGCGAAAGATGTGTATGCTTTTTTAGTGTGGGATGATTCTTGGGACTCATATAATAACTGCTACTGGTTGCTCGAAGACAATGATATTTTACTTATTGACTCAGGAAAAGAAGAACATTCTCGCTTCCTGTTCTCGGCTTTAAATGGTAAAGGGATTTCTAATAGTGATGTAACTCACTTTATTGCCACACACGGTCATAAGGACCATATTGGAGGAATTCAATACTTAGGAGAAGTAGACGGATTTATTCATAATAACGATTTAGAGTTGATTCCTAAAAATCTTAGACACAAACTAAAGATGAATCTCCCAGATCATGGTTTAACTGCTGGTAATTTAAAATGTGTCCTCCTTGGACACCATACAAAAGGTTCTGTTTTACTATATCATCGTGAAAGCAAAGCGTTATTTTGTGGAGACCATATTTGCTTCTTTGCAGAACCTTTAAATGGTAATAAAGTTGTAGATACAGGTACCCTTGAAAGAGAAAAGTTTCAACAGTTTGTGTCTGATTGGTCTCAAAACGAAGAAATGAAAAGACAACATAATTTTAATTTATTTATCGAAGGTTTAAAGGCTGTAACAAATTTGATGCTGAATATTTATGTACGGGACACGGCGTGATCTTAAAAGGAAATATAAATAGATTTATTTCGGATTTACTCGAATTTGAATAGTAAACCAAAGATTCCTTATTCAACTAATGGTGCTTGAGTTTAGCAAAAAGTTATAGCGGCAGCTCTTTATCTTGTTACAATAAAGGACAGATCGTTTAACAATAAAATCTTTTTTATATCTAATAGGAGGTCATGATTATGAAAATTAAAGGATTCGGTGGGGTTTTTTGGAGAACAAAAGATGTTGTTTCATTAAAAAATTGGTATAAAGAAACTCTAGGCATATCGATGGGAGAGTGGAATGGTACTATCATCAAGCCCGACGCTGACAACGAAACAATCTTTTCTTTGTTTCAAGAAAGTAATGATTATTTTCCAGAAGAACAATCTGTGATGCTCAATTTTCAAGTAGAAAATATCGAAGCTTGGATGGAGCATTTCAACAGAATTGGTATACCACTTCTAAAAGAACCTGAAAGTAGCGAGTTTGGAACATTTATTTGGATTTCAGATCCAGAAGGGAGATGGATTGAAATTTGGGAGAGGAATTCAAAATAAATTGTGCAATGGAAAGATAAATTTTACTTACTATTCTCAAAAAGGAGAATAGCTCTTTCTTATTGAAGTAAAGAGGAAGTTAGTTCAAGTGAAAATATCCACAATGTTAATTATATATTAAATAGAAAAAGGAGAATGCACCTTGTGTTTAAACTAGGTGTATTCTCTTTTTTCCTATTAACGCATCTTGCAACAGATGTTGGTTAATCTTACTACGTCAGGAGCAGAGGCTGCCGTCAAGTTGGCAGTAACCGATTTGGACGCATTGATGTGCAGGTCAACAATCCAGGTAACCTATGGTGGCTTCTACGAAGAATACATTATTCATAATATGTTTACGAGATTATCCTCTACATCGAAAATTTCGCCTGAATTTCTTTTGAAAACATATCAGCAGCTGCAGAAAAAACCTTATGCTTTTTCCAAACAATATTTAAGCCAGATTCAAGTCTTGGCTCTAACGGTCTAAAACAAAGATTACTGTCACTAGACGTATTCACTATTTTATCAAGGGTTATCGCATAACCAATGCCCTCCTCAACCATAATGGCAGCATTGTATGCAAGATTGTATGTAGTTACGACGTTTAATTTATCAAAATCTTCACCAAACCAATCCGCAAATTCATTTTTAGAAAATGTCTGTTTAATAGCCTGTCGTGAACAGATTAGCGGAACATTTAATAAATCTACTGCTTGAATGGCATCTTTGAAAGAAAGAGGACTGTCTTTCCTCATAACAACACCCCAAACATCTTTGGCTGGGATGTTCATATAATTGTACTTTGATAAATCAGCTGGTTCAATTAATATACCAAAGTCAAGCAATCCCATGTCCAGTCGTTCCGTCACATCGTCTTCGTTTCCGCTGTAGAGGTGATACCGTATATTGGGATAACTTAATTGTAAATCTTTTACTACCCGTGCAATCTGCTTCATGGCGTCCGTCTCCCCACCACCTATGTAAACATCCCCACGTATTGTTTCTTCCATGGAACTGAATTCTGCCTCTAATTTATCAACCATATCAACGATTTCTTCTGCTCTCTTTCGTAGGAGCAATCCTTCATCTGTGAGAATGATACTGTGACTACTGCGAATAAATAGTTTTTTCCCTAACTCTTGTTCAAGGTCTTTTAATTGTCTTGACAAGGTTGGCTGTGTAACATGCAAAAAATTAGCAGCACCTGTGATGCTTCCTTCTCTTGCAACAGTAAGAAAATATCGCAAAACTCTAATTTCCATCTCATAACTCCTCCTTTATTATGTTTTAGTTTATACATTTCAGAAATGCCCTTCAAGCATATCTCAATATAAGATATAAGTATTAGATATATACAAAAAGCATAGCTAGAATAAATAACAAAGGGCAAAAAAACAGTAAAAAAAGCGTTTTTATATGTCTATTATTCAAGATAAAGCTGTTGAAATTATGGGTGCATCAAGTGGAATTGGTGAAGCAACTACGAAGAAACTTGCACAAGAAGGAGCAAAACCAGTCATTGCGGCTCATCGATAAGATCGCTGGAGTCATGCCACATTCACCTTTTAAGAAGGGCATCTTTAGAATTTGAAACATGCCAAATTTCGAAGACAGAACACTTCATGGAACAGTTTCGGTTTTTTAAAATTGACTAATGATTATTGTGACTAAAGGAGTCTTTTCCAAGTTTAGAAAAAGAAACCAGGAGGAAATAAATATGACTGAAAATAAGAAAGTTTGGTTTATTACGGGCGCCGGGCGCGGGATGGGTGTTGACTTCGCGAAGGCGATTCTGGCTACTGGTAATCAAGTCGTTGCGACAGGCCGAAATACAGACAGAGTTGCAAAAGCCCTTGGCGATGACGAAAACCTGCTGGTCGTAAAACTGGATGTCACTAGCCCGGCTGATGCCGAGGCAGCTGTCAAAGCTGCGGTTGACAAGTTCGGAAAGATCGACATACTCGTCAATAACGCCGCGAACTTCTATGGGGGTTACTTTGAGGAGCTGACCCTGGACCAAATAGAGTCGCAACTGAGGACGGCACTTATCGGACCAATGAACGTTACCCGAGCAGTTTTGCCTGTAATGCGCAAGCAGCGTTCCGGTCACATCATCTCGATTTCTTCAGGCGCTGGCATTTCTGGATTCGAGTTTAATACCGCTTACGCCGCGTCTAAGTTCGGTATCGAGGGATGGATGGAGTCGTTGCAGCCCGAGGTGTCGCCGTTCGGCATCCATACTACCATTATCAACCCAGGGATGTTCCGCACCGAGCTCCTCACGAAGAAGTCGGCGACCTACGCAAATCCTTCGATCGAGGACTACTCCGACCGCAGAGCAATTAATCAAGATGCGTATAATGCCCAGAATGGCAAGCAAGCCGGCGACCCAGCCAAGCTCGCCAAGGCACTGATTAAGATCTCAAATGAAGAGCGGCCACCACGTCGCTTTATCGCCGGCGCTGACGCCGTTGGCATCGCAGAGCAAAAGATTGCTGACCTCCAAGCGCAGATAAATGCCTATCGAGACCTTTCGACTTCCCTCGCTTGCAAGGATGCATAAGCTGTTAGACGAAAGTTAACTGAATTCAATTTGAAGAACCTTTTAAATAAAATGCCCCCTATTGTTTTTTGGGGGGTATTTTATTGAAGATCGGAGTTGTTTTTTTGACTAAACGAAATAATTTATTGATTTTCATATTAACTATAGGAGTATTCGGTATCTTAAATACCGAAATGGGGGTTATTGGCATCCTGCCTTCCATTGCTGATCACTTTCAAGTCAGTGTATCAAAAGCTGGAATGCTGGTGAGTCTTTTTGCCCTTGCTGTTGCTGTATCCGGTCCAACTATGCCGTTATTATTTTCGGGCATCAACCGGAAAAAGGTTATGTTACTGGTACTGGGTGTTTTCGTTTTGGGGAACATCGTATCCATATTTACATCTAACTTTACCATTCTATTAATTGCTCGTATCATTCCAGCCTTTTTTCATCCAATTTATTGTTCTTTGGCATTTTCGGTAGCTGCTGCTTCAGTAAGTAAAGAAGAAGCTCCAAAAGCTGTTTCCAAAGTATTCATTGGAGTATCTGCCGGTATTGTGATCGGTGTGCCTGTCTCAAGCTTAATTGCTAGTGCAGTTTCTTTACAAATGGCGATGGTATTCTTTGCTCTTGTAAATGCTCTAGCATTCATTGCTACATTACTATTTGTACCATCTATGCCGGTTGAGGAAAGACTTTCTTACGGGGCTCAATTATCGGTATTGAAAAAATCAATTACTTGGCTTTCCATTGTGACTGTCATTTTATTAAATTCTGCCATATTTGGAGTTTATAGTTATCTTGCTGATTATCTGAAAACAGTTACGAATATGCCTTCGTATTCTATTAGTTTAATGTTATTCATCTACGGTGGGGCCAATATTATTGGAAATATTGTGGCAGGGAATTTATTAACCAAAAATGCGAACAAATCTGTCATATCTTATCCTTTTGTATTGGGGGCAGTGTATATCATCTTATTTTTCACAGGACAGTTTTCCATACCTATGGCGATCATTACTTTAACTTGGGGAATATTGGCTGGTATTGGGGGTAATATCGCTCAGTATTGGATTATGTCTGCAGCTCCCGAAACTCCTGATTTCGCTAATGGATTATTTCTAACATCCGCTAACTTAGGAACAACGTTTGGTGCAGCTCTAGGCGGGTTATTCATATCAGAAATAGGTACACAATACGTCGTATTGGTTGGAATCCTATCATTGATACTAAGTTTGTTAACTATTTTACTAAGAAATTATATGTATAGTCCTACAAAACAACTCTCCGCATAAGGAGTATCCCTTTTAGGATTTTTATATGCCACTCAATCAAAGAACGAGAAATGGAGGAGTAAAATGACACACGATAAACAAGTTGCGCTTGTAACTGGCGGGAATCGAGGAATTGGGAATGAGCTGGTCAAACAATTGGCTTTGAAAGGTTTTAAGGTGATTTTGGCAAGTCGGGATCCAGAGATGGGTTATGAATCTGTGCAAAAACTTATGGAGTCAAATCTTGACGTTTCTTTTGTAGAAATGGATGTAGATAATCAAGAAAGCATCAGTCAAGCCACAATTACAATAAATGAGCGATATAGAAGATTAGATGTATTGATTAATAATGCAGGCGTGCATTTAGAAAAGAATGAAAAGTTATTGGCAATGGACCCTTATATTCTGGAGAAAACAATAATTCATTGAAAATTTGAAGCGGAAAACCTCAAAATATAATGTTCCATTTTATGACCGTAAAAGGGCGATTTCTTCAATAGGAAGGTCGCCATTTTTGTTAAATCCAACAGTTTGATTGCACTTAAACTAAAGGGGCTGAGTTTTAATAAAGAGTTGCTGCAGCGACTCTTTTTCTTATTCCACTAACAGTCAGTTTGTTTAATAGGATCTTAATTATTTTTGCAAGTATTGGGGAATAGTGCACTCTATCAATTTTTAACATATTTACACTAATTTGTAAGGTTTATCTTGTATACTAAAGCAGTATAAAAGTCTGGATCCAAAGGAGAACAATATGACTAAAGTGAGTAAGTGGAAAGCACTCTTAACACCCATTACCCCTGATATTTATTCAAGGAATGATATTTTGGCTGGTACAGCAATCACTAGCTGTGCAATGATTGGTATTTTTGTAGCAAGTATAATTTTGGGATTAGTAGAGATAACAAATATCGGCTTTCATCTAAAAACCTTTGTTTACTATACAGGACTCACATTACTATCATCAGGCTATGAAGAATTATTATTCAGATGTATCTTATTAACTATTCTCGTAAAGGTATTCAAAAAACCATGGTTCGCAATACTTATTACATCTATGTACTTTGGCTATGTGCATCTTGATAATGACCATGCCACCCTATTATCTGCTTTCAGCAATGGCTTAGGCGGGGTTATGTATGGACTAGCTTTTATCTATACACGTAAAATTTGGCTTCCTTGGGCACTACATTTCGCTTGGAATTATGTACAAGCACCAATTTTAGGTTTCCCTCTTAGCGGATTTAAAGTAGAAGGAATTTTAAGATTAAAACTTTTAGATCACTCCTGGCTTTCCGGTGGATTATATGGTCCAGAAGGTGGAATCGTAGGGATAGCTTTTCGTTTCATCGTTATCATGCTTATTGTTTTATGGATTAGAAAGTCTCGTGGTGGTTTAAAACACAACATCATTCAGCCTTATCATACACAAGGTTAATTTTTAAGTAACACTATATGGCATGAAATTACCGAGGAGAATTTAGCAATTATCTAATAACCATCGATTTATACAAGCTAATAATTACAAAATTATTTAATTAGAGCCTGAAATATAAAGAGAGCAATTTTTGATTGGTTCAATTGTGAAGAATTGTACTAAAAGTAACAGAGGCTTTTGTTTTTCAATAAGATTTTGCATATTTCCAGCTTTCAAATAACATACTGCCATTTTTAAATTTCCAAATACAATTTTAGCTTATTTAGGGTACAGGTTAAAAAATTACCTTTTATTTTTAACTAGATATTTTAACTAGATTACGCTCCCTTAATTCAAGATATAGGCAGACGTTAAGTTTAATAGAAAATACTCTATATAACATAGTTGCAACCGTAAATTGACAAAGTGCAACTGCCAGAATATAGAATGTAAAGCAATGTTTTAATACAATTTAACTATTCAGAGAAAGGAGTTCATATTATGACATTTAGTGAAAAACTTTTTAAACTAAGAAAAGAAAATGGCTTATCCCAAGAAGCCTTAGCTGAGAAATTAAACACTACAAGGCAGGCCGTTAGTAAATGGGAAAATGGTCAAGGTTTTCCAGAAACTGAAAAACTTCTAATGCTTGGAAATATTTTTGAAGTGTCAATTGATTACCTACTAAAAGATACCGTTGAAAGTAAAGAAAATGAAAAAGGATATTATGTAAGCAAAGAAATGGCAGAAGGGTATCTTCTATCACAACGGAAAATGTCAAAATATTTTTCCCTGGGATTTAGTCTTCTTATTTTATCCACTTTACCTTATTTCATTTTTAAACAAGATCCAATCATTTATACCATCCTCATTAGTATGATTGCTGTTCTTGGGATTGGAGCGATTGCAGCAGGTTTTATAGAAGAAGATCGATATACAATACTTAAGAAAGAAGCTTTAATATTTGATCAACATTATCTTAAAGAGTTGAAAGCTAGATACGAAGATATTAAGAAAAAGTATATTGCCATAATGGTAGTTGGGGTATGTTCTATTGTAGTTGGTGGGATATCCTTTTTATTAGTAAAAAAAGAATTTGTGGCTCCAGATGTTTTAATGCCTTACTATCCAATCCTAATTGCTTTCATTGCCGTTGGTGTCTACATTTTAATACGTACGTTAGCAATAGTAGATGCATATAGAATATTAGTGAAAAATGAGGAACATATTAAACGTTTAAGTAATAGTATTTTTAAAAGAGTCAACAAGAAATTAGATAACTTTTTATAGTAGTTAATGATAGGAACATCTAAGTTCACAGTTTTTGTGAAGTAATACACTTAAACTATCGGGGGCGTTAATCGGAGAAGGATTAACGCTTTTTTTGTTGAAGTTATTAAGCTAAAGAGCAGGTTAGTTTAACAAGAAGACAATAAATCGTTGACTGTTGCTAATTGTCTTTGTGAACACTAGTACAATGAGAGTTATGACTACACACTTACAAATAGGCAAATATCTATTCCTCTTTGAACATGGACACATACACTAATTTTGAAACAATTTGAGGAGGAGATAAAAAATGGAAAGGCAATTCTTTGGAGGCGGAATGGGTATGGGCGGCTACCCTGGCATGGGTATGGGTGGTTACCCTGGCATGGGTATGGGTGGTTACCCTGGCATGGGTATGGGCGGTTACCCTGGCATGGGTATGGGTGGTTACCCTGGCATGGGTATGGGCGGTTACCCTGGCATGGGTATGGGTGGTTACCCTGGCATGGGTATGGGCGGTTACCCTGGCATGGGTATGGGCGGTTACCCTGGCATGGGTATGGGTGGTTCACCTGGCATGGGTATGGGTGGTTCACCTGGCATGGGTATGGGTGGTTCACCTGGCATGGGTATGGGTGGTTCACCTGGCATGGGTATGGGTGGATCCCCTAGAATGGATGTACCAGGAATGCTATAACCTCGATTTACAATACTTTAGTGATATCAAAATATAGATGACATTAGTAAGGTTAACCCTAACGTCAACGTTTTTCCCTTAGGGCTTTTAATTTCATCTACTGTAAGAAAAAACATAAGCGGAACCCCCTGATAACGTATTAGTAAGTGACTAGGTAGAAAATAGAAAAAGAATGAAGGCCAATACAAAGCGTTTTCTTTAAGGTTGCTTATCAATATAAGGAACTGCTTAATGAACTTACGAGTGCCTTAGTTCATTATGGATTCCGGTAGATAATAAACTAATGATCGCTGCGGTGGTCTTTTTTTTTTGAGCTAGTGTTTCAGGTTTGTGGAGTAAGTTAGGGTATCTTCATTTCGTTACGTCAACAATAATGCTGGTACATTGCTTATTATGAGATGTCCGGATTTTTTTGTAATTTATACTTTACATCATGTAAAGTTTATATTACATTATGTATAACACACTTTACAAAATGTAATTAGAAAATACAAGGGGGGGAAACCATGACCTATCAAGTAAAGAAAAGCATCGTATCATTGATCAGTGCCATACTCATTTTCGGATGTTACTGCTTTTACATGTACCCGCAACACCCCGAGGGTGGGCTGGAGTCGCTGGAAACCTTTCGTTATTGGGGCTTTTTCGTCCTCATGCTAACTTTGTTTTCAATAGTAGCCCACATCATTATCAGCATTGTTTTTAACATCATATTTAGAATTACGACTGGAGAAAAAGAACCATCATTTGCGGATGAACTTGATAAGTTAATTGAATTGAAAGCGAACCGAAATTCTTTTTTTGTTTTTATCATCGGCTTTGTACTTGCAATGGGATCGCTGGTTATCTATCAGCCGTCACAGGTGATGTTCATTATCCTGATTTTTTCAGGGTTCATTTCCGATGTGATTGGATCCATTACAAAACTTTATCACTATCGGAAAGGAGTCTAATAATGGGCAAAAATCTTGTCGGCAATCATATCAGAAGATTACGATTCGACCATAATGAAATGACCCAGCAGCAATTGGCTGACAAGGTAGGCGTAACAAGACAAACCATCGTGGCTCTCGAAAAGGGAAACTATTCCCCGTCACTAGAACTCGCTTTTCGCATTGCTCTTGCTTTCAACTTACCGTTGGAAGAAGTATTCTTCTATGGGGACAACACAAAGAAATAAGAACTATGATGTTTTTTTGCTTTACCGTTTTTGAATTTATTAAGAGAAGGGGATAAAAAAATGAATTCAAATAAAAAAGCAGCAAAAATTGTGGGATCACTTTTTATACTTGCATCTGTTACGGCGGTAATTGGTCTATACTTATACAATCCTATCCTAAATGGTCCCGACTACCTGATTAATGGTTCAGAACACGCCAACCAAGTGATAACTGGAGCGTTGATGGAGTTAATTCTCGTCGTTTCAGTGGTTGGTACAGCAACTATACTGTTTCCATTTTTAAGAAAGTACAATGAAACGATTGCTCTTTGGCATGTTTGTTTCAGGTTTCTTGAAGCGATTATCATTACGATTGGTGTAATAAGCGTGCTATCCCTATTAACATTAAGTCGGGAATATGTAGCAGCTGGTGCTCCGGATATCGCCTCGTTCCAAGCTTCAGGCGTTTTGTTAAAAGCGACACATGACTGGACATTTTTGCTTGGTCCCAATTTCATGCTGGGTATCAATACGATGATGTATAGTTATATATTTTTTAAATCAAAGCTCGTACCTAGATTTATAGCTATCTTGGGTATGGCAGGGGCAACTCTTATTTTTTTGGCAGCATTGTTAGAAATGTTTGGAGTCATTCAACAAATTTCGGTTTGGGGTGCTATACTGGCGCTGCCAGTAGCAGCTAATGAAATGATTTTAGCAGTATGGCTCATCTTTAAAGGATTCAATGAATCTGCACTTGCTACCATATCTACAAAAAAGAAAACGTTTGGAAGCTCCACTTGAGATAATGCGTTCCGAAACAATAAAAACAGACTTAATGTCATTCAAATAAGTCGGAATGAATTTTTATTTGAACTAAACATTCGAAATATTTCCAACTATGTTAGATCTTATAAAAAAGAATAAGTTTATCAGTGGGGATATTAGATGGTTTCAAAGGGATGAGGAGGAAAATGAATGAAAGCCATCGTTTATAACAAATATGGTTCACCCGATGTTCTTAATTTAACAGAAGTAGATAAACCTATTCCTGAGGATAATGAGGTACTGGTTAAGATTCATGCATCATCCTTGAACTATGGTAATCTAGTGCTTCTGAAAGGAGAGCCCTTCTTAGCACGTTTTGCCTTCGGTCTTCTAAAACCAAAATACACCATACCCGGAGGTGACATTGCGGGTCGGGTCGAAGCAGTTGGTAAAAATGTTACACAGTTTCAGCCGGGTCAAGAAGTATTTGGAGACCTATCCACTTCTGGCTGGGGTAGCTTTGCTGAATATGTATCTGTTCCTGAGAATGCATTGGCATTAAAACCAGAAAATCTCACATTTGAGGAAGCTGCTGCGGTACCTATGGCGGCAGTTACAGCCTTACAAGGTTTAAGGAATAAAGGCAAGATTCAGGCGGGACAGAAGGTATTGATTAATGGTGCCTCTGGTGGAGTTGGGAGTTTTGCAGTACAGATTGCCAAATCTTTCGGTGCAGAAGTAACAGGTGTTTGCAGTACGAGAAATTTAGAAATCCTTCGATCACTTGGCGCAGATCATGTCATTGATTATACGAAAGAGGATTTTACCGAAAAAGGACAGAAGTATGACTTGATTCTTGCTGTTAACGGACACCATCCGATTACAGCTTATAAGCGATCCCTAAAGGCTAATGGAACTTTTATTCACGTCGGAGGATCGGGTGCACAGCTGTTTCAAACGATGACCTTAGGGCCTTGGTTCTCACTCTCTGGAAAGAAAAAAATGTCTAGCTTATTACAAAGGCAAAACCAAAATGATTTAATTTTAATGAAAGAACTCCTAGAAGTCGGGAAGGTAAAACCAGTCATTGATAAAACTTTTAAGATAAGTGAAATTAAAGAAGCTTTCAAGTACTTTGAACAAGGGCACGCTCAAGGAAAAATTGTCATAACTTTTTGAAAACTTTTAATAAAAAAAAACCGAATACTCGAAGACTGGCGATACTTTAAGGTGGTATCGCCTTTTTTGATCATTCGTTTGCTAATTGTTTGTGAAGTAATTCCATGTTTACATGGTATAATTTTACAATGGATCTACAACTAGTAATATTTGAAAATAAAAAATCTAACTCTCTAAATCATTTAAATAAAAATTAAGGATAAACACTAATATTGTAAATGTACAGTTGATGTCGAAAATTACTGAAACACCTTTTTTTGCTTTGCTCCCATGCACATATAGGGCAGAACTGGCTCTTACGGGAATTACCATTAAAGGAGGTCTATAAGTGGGAAACATTGATAAAAGAAATCGATTAGACGAAGCTCCATTTAGCTACCAGGTTACCAAAAATAATACTGTTCTTATCAAATATAATGGAAACCAAGTAAAAGTATTAAAAGGTAACCATGCTGAAAAAATTTTAGAGAAAATTAACATTGCTGAAGATGAAAAAGCAGTGCAACTGATATTGGCGAAGATAACAGGAAATTTTAAAAGGGGAAATGAACAAAAAAATTAAATTGGAAAGTAATATGTGACTTCCTTGTATAAGCATCCATCCCCCTAAATCTATTAAAACACCAAAAATCCCTGCTATTTGATCAAAATCAGGGATCTTCTGTGTTAAAGATTATCGTTTATTTTGAGCCCATTAGTTGAGTAAGATGTTGGATTAATTATTTTTATCTCCTTGTAACAAACAATCCTATTCATTTTTCTTAAAATAATGTACAGGACGAATTTCAATACGCCAGCCAAATTCCTCTCCTGAACTCACTTGCGTTGTCGGATGAAGCAAGGCAATTTGAATCGCTTCTTCCATGTCTTCTGCTTCTATGAGAAATACACTTCCAATCAATTCTTTCGTTTCTGTAAAGGGCCCATCCATCACCCTTACCTTTCCGTTTACCCGCTGCAAGCATTTTGTCTCCTTTTCAAGACCAGCATCTAACATTACTTTACCGCTGTTGTAGAATTCTTTTAGATGGGGCTGACATTCTTCCATCACAGCATCAATCTCATTTTTGGGCCTGGCGTCCATTTTTTCTGCATTAAAATAACCCATACATAGAAATATCATTTTAACCTCTCCTTTTAATCTCTTATCTACTTTAACGACGAGCAACAAACAGCAAAATCGACACACTTCAAAATTTTTTATAAAAATTTAATTAGTATTATTTTCGGTATGGTTTTTGGGTTTACCTGCCATTTTAATGAAATCGTTAATAGTTAGGAGTAGTGTTATACTTCAATTGCTATTGGAGTTGTTGAAACCTTCTGATTTGATCAAACGTAAGAATGTGAAAGTGAGGTGATGTAAGGTGAATGTGGGGGAAGAATTTTATTTTTCTGGATTTGAATTTTCATTATTTTCTATTGTTCCTGTTTTTATCGTTATTGTTTTTGCAATCGTCATTATTTCAATTATCTTCAACTCTGTCAGAGGCATTCAACAATGGCAAAAAAACGAACAATCACCACGCTTATCTGTCCCTGCCATTGTAAAGACAAAAAGGACAAAAGTAAGTAGGCATACACATGTTGATGGGAACAATATGCACTCCCATCATACGAGTACGTCTTATTATGTTACTTTTGAATTTGAAAGCGGTGATCGCACGGAATTTAAAGTGTCTGGAAAGGAATATGGCCTACTGGCAGAAGGAGATACCGGTATTCTTACTTTCCAAGGGACACGTTATCTTGGGTTTGAGAGGTCTCTAAACTAGGCAAAACATCTTTAATCTCTAACAAATCGTCTATGATGATATCAGCTTTAGCAAGTTCATCCGCATGAGCGAAATCGAAATTACAGCCTATCGAAATGAAGCCATTTTTCTTTGCTGCATGAATATCAGATAACCTGTCTCCTACGACAGCACCGTTATCTATTTTATACTTTTGCTTAATCAGTTGGACTAAATCTCCTTTGTCTTGAGTATGTATTTGTTCGATACTGAAGGTTTCTGTCACCCAACGGTCTAATTTATAATATTTTTCAATTACGTTTAAATACTTCACTAATCCGTTACTGGCAATAAAAATGGAATAGTTATTCTTCTTAAGATGGTCAAATAATTCAAAGACATGAGGGTATAAGTCCCCTTTTCCACTCTTTATATTATTAATGAGTTGTTCATGAAAATAGTCATTTGCTAATGTCCGAACTGTACTCGTATGGTTCGGCATTAATGTTTCCCACACGACTGGGAGCGGAACGCCCATTATTTTTTGGTATGTCTCTATTGGTGTTTCTCCGCTCCACATATCGTTTTTCCTTAAATAGTCAAAAGTATCTACTAGTGAAATATCCAAGATTTTATTTGTTTGAAAAAGTGTCCCGTCCATATCGAATATAAGTGAACGTATCATTTTAAAACACCCCACTATTAGTCTAATAATTTTCCGGCAATCAATCCTAATAGTACGTTCGTGATGAGTAAACCGCTCAATCCATCAGCAAAGATGAATGTAAGAACCCCTGCTATAGTTGCAATAATAATTGAGTTTATCGTCATGATGTATACCCCATTATGTTTATTTTTTTCTACCTACTAAAATTTCCAAATCGATCGTGATTTCTGTAATATGCACTTCGTTAGCTCCATCGATCTTATTCCACGTTAACGGAGTCATTTGAAGTAAAGGCTGAATAAGATTTTCATGAAGAGGAACTTTGTAGGATAGCTGATATGTTTCCATATTTCGAAAGTTTTCCTTAAATCGTTCAACAGTTTGCTCATTGGAGTATGCTTCTGTATAGAAAATATCCCTAATTTCTTTTAAATACCCGCTCTTCGGAACTACTTTTATTAAAAGCCCATCCTGTTTTACCAGTCGTGTAAACTCTGCATAATTAGCTGGCGATAAGATGTTCAAGATGATATCAAAAGACTCTTTCGAAAATGGACTATTCGCTAGATCTCCTACGCACCAAATGAAATCGTCATAATATTTCGCAGCAGATAAAATACCTTCTTTTGCAATATCAATGCCTACCCCAACAGCTCCACTTACATCTCTTAGGATATGCGATAAATGCGAACCTTCTCCACATCCTGTATCCAGTACTTTCGGAGCTTTTTCCTCATCTATGATTTCCCTAATCATTGAGTGAAGTCGTTCATATAACCCGCTGTCTATCACTGTTTTTCGTGCTTCAAATAATGCCTTATCATATTCGGAATGAACAGGACGAGTGAGAAAATTGACATAACCTTGTTTGGCAATATCAAACGTATGATGTTGATCGCAAACGACACTTTTCAGCTCAATTATTTTCATTGGGCTCGTACAAACAGGACATTGAAAAATAGATTCAAATCGCTGCATGTACATGGCACTCTTTTCTTTTTTCTTCAACTTGTCCACCTCTACTCGACATTCGATTCTATATTATCATGCAACTATTTCCAGTCTTTGTCTAGCTGTACAAGGACTTCAACAATTCATAACTAAAAAAGGAGCTCCATCTACGAACTTGTAGAAATAGCTCCTTTCTTAAAATGCCATTCAATGACTGTTCTTTTTTCATTTTGATGTTTTCCTCGGGAAGAAATGTCTAAAAGGAAGCATCAATCCTAGGAAAGATATGACAATGAAAACAACCTGATGGATATGATCATTCCCTGGCGGCAGTCGGCCTACCAAATGCAATGTCCAGAAGATGGGGTAAAACCAGAGAGTAAACCACGCCCATCTTTCTTTTCCTCTGTATGACTTGAGAGTGATCATGGTACCGAAAAATCCCATTCCAGTCGTAGCAACGCCAAGCGCTCGAATCAATCCTAAATCATAAGGACCTGCAATCTGTGGAAACGTGGCAACCAATATTCCAAAGATCAAAATCCCCAATCCGGTAATGAGAAGGAGCATCCAGCTAATTCTGAGAAGCATAGTCTGCTCTTTGAATCTTGCCAAAGTCGAACACCCTTTCCGCGTTTACACTATACTAATTCGCAGCGTAAGAAATGATATCCCTATCGTCGGACAGACTCCTATTGTTTTTTATCATCAAGATGCTTCAATACGTTATCAATAATAAAGAAAACAGTTACATAAATAAAAGCAATGATTGAAGCAGTAAAAGACATTAATGAAAATAATCCCGCACAAACGATCCCACATGCTACATGTTTCAAATACGACCATCCAAAATGCTTGCGTGTACTAGTCGATTCAATCACTGCAGACAATGGCACCCCTATAACGATCATTATTGGCACAGTTACCATACTCACAGCGAGACCTATTAGAAAATAATCATTTTGTGTAGAATTAAAAAATACAGGGACGATAAAAAAACTAATGATTGAGGTTAAAAACGCTGCTAATAATTTTCGAAAGAATATACTGAACGCCCCCTTTTACGGGACCTTATCTTGCTTTGTTTATCAACGACACATCATGAGGTGGTTTCCATCTGGATCTTTAAAATTAAAAAAATGACCGTGCTGGATTTCAGTAAAGATTTCTATGTTTTTACTTTTTACATAATCGTATGCTTCTTCGATATCTTTTGTTTTAAATTGGATAAGTGGAGACTTAATAACGCGATCAGGCGCATATATTCTACTATCCAACACAATTCCTGGCCCTTCCATAGGCAAAACATACAAATGTCCAAACGGGATTTCTCCATCATTTGGCACACCTAATAAATCGCAATACCAATCACGGGCTTTTTCAATATCGCTTACTGGGATGAAGACACCGCCGAGCTCATTTAAAACAGGACTTTTCATAGAAACCACTCCTCATTTTTGATATGAATATATTTCTTTAGAGGTACTCGATTTCCCTTTTTATTTTATTAATTCTTCTATGAAAGGCTCTATGTAACTACGATACTCATCTCGAAGTCCATCGGGCAATTGATCTAAGCTAAAATACTGAACATCGACCGATTCAGATTTATTGATTTCAATATTACCTTGGACATCCTTTGTCATATAAACAGCGGAAACACAATATAGCTCGTCTTTATTTGGTAGTTTAAAATAATATTCTTTGCCTGAAAAAACACCAAGAAGTTTTAATTCTCCTATGATGAGGCCCGTCTCTTCCTTCACTTCACGCCTTGCTGTATCTTCCAAACTCTCCCTAATTCCATTAACCCACCGGGCAATCCCCAGCCCCCATCGGTTCGGTGCTGCAATAGCAACTCTTTCTTCTCATTAACAATCAAGACAACAGAACCAGTGAGAATGAGGGGTCTGTGACCTACTAATTTCCTTAATTCCATAACATAATCCAGTTTAATCACCTCTTATAATTGGAATTCTTCTTTTATCATTTTTGCGACTTCCTCTGCACTCAAATTCGTATTATTTATTCTCAAATAATGTTCCCGATTGATTTCTCCTTCAATTGAGTTCAATCGATACTTTTCCATCGACTTAAGCAAATCGCGTTCCGACCACTCAATATTTCTTTTCGTAGGCTTTTGCTCAAGTCGATGCGGACTTTTATTCCGCTCCAATCTTTCTTCAACATCAGCCTCTAGCTCAACAAAATACACAGTGCCGCCCTTTGATTCGAAAATTTGACAGATCTCATCCATGTAGTCCAAATCTTCCTTCATGTTAAACGCACATACATACGTAAAAATTAAACCTGGTAAATCGCTATTGGCGACCTCCTTAAAAATCTCCTCACGAAAAAGCTTTACTAATCTTTTCCCAGCATCCGTCCCATAACTAAAAAAGGGAGTTACCATTTCAATCGTTATATGATTGTGAAAAAGTTTTAGGTCTGTCATTTTCTCTAATTCTTGTCCGATTGTCATTTTTCCAACAGCCTGTGGACCAACGATTAAAATAAATTTCATCGACGCCCCTCATTTCTTTCTATATTATTCATAACTGAACATATTTTGTTCTATTTGTAGTTAATTGAACTCGTTTCAACCTTAAGCGAAGAGTTTCAAACTTTCTATTTGATGATTATACAGTTCTATTAGACGTTTCTTGACTCCTATTAGATGATTTGGGATTCTATTAGACGTTACAGGCATTCTATTAGATGTTTTGAGTTTCTATTAGACGTTTTGCGACTTCTATTAGATGATTTGAGTTTCTATTAGCCGTGATTCTATTAGCCGTTATCCCAGTTCTATTAGCTATAAAAGAATTCAGCCAATATTCAACTTCAAATATGTACAGCAATTCGTTTAGCGACAGTTTTAAAATACGTGTCCTGATGTGGTACGAAGTCATTCTTGCTAATATATTGATGAATAGATTCGGTTTCTGAAATCACCAATATTTCTTCTACTTCTCCAAAACAAAACTGATAAAAATCATTGAAATTCGCTTTTACGATTCCAGAAACCTCCTCTACCTGCAATTTAAATGTTAATGGTTGTTCGGATATGTATAAAAAATTGTTCCCAAATTCATTATCAATGAAATGACCTGTTACAATTGTATTCTTAATAATGCCTAGTGGGATTAACTCATTCATTGTAACGTTGATCCCCAATTCTTCCTGGACTTCCCTAATCCCATCTTCCACCGTTTCATGAGAAAGGATATGGCCGGCTGCCGTAATATCTAGTAAACCCGGAAAATCAGCTTTTTCATCGCTACGAATTTGGAAATATATATAATCGGTTCCATTCTCTTTCCCGACAATCCAGCATTGAAAGGTTTCATGCCAATATCCTTTTTCATGTACTACTCTGCGTGATTCTTTTCTCATTACTTTTCCGCGTTCATCAAATATGTTCAGAATTTCATTTTCCATGTCTGGCAATCTCCTAGTTAGACCATATTCTTGTAACATTAAGCAATAATTCATTTGAAAAAACTAAACGGTAAATATCTGGTTTTGTTGTACTTCTCCAAAAATCAAATCCATATTGTTGATTGAAATAGTTCATGATTATGGTCATGATATTTCCATGTGTGCCTACTACAATCGATTTTCCTTTATTTCATGATCAATGTCGTCTCCATCTTGTCTCCTTACCCTTCCTTCTCCAGCAACTCAACGCTGTTTCCATCGGGATCTTTTACAACAGCCCGTTCTCCCCAAGGACTTACTGTCGGTTCTGTTACGATTTCTGTACCTCTTGATTTAAAAGATGCGATGACATTTTCCATATGTTCAATGCTAAATCCGATGCGTATTTTTTCATTATGGTGTTGTGTTGCAGGGTAGATCTCAAATACTAGATTATCAAGTTCACATGCATAATGCTCCGGACCATTGCCGTGCTGTTCTTTTTGAAATTGAAGACCTAACTCTTTGTAAAAAGCGACGGATTCTTCAAGATTTTTAGATTTAATGACTACAAGATTTAAAGATATGGTCAATGACAAAACCCCGATTCATAACTTTTTAGCGATGCAAAACATTTCCGCAAATTCATTTACGATTTTTTTATTAGGATTATTCTTTACATCCACTCTCATTTTTTCTAATCCTTCTTGGTACTCGTTATCACTGATTAATGTTAACACTGAAATATCCCTATTTTCGGCGTAAACTAGGTAATCCGTTACCTTTACTTCTTCCATCCGATAAGCAATTTTTAAGTCTACATGAAAGTCTCTTTTTAAAAGTTCTTTGAAAATAAGATTCTTATCCCAATATCTTTTTTGGTCTTCCTCATAGGCTGAAGGGAAATAATGATAAACCCACCATTGGGGCATATCGTGAATACATATATTATGCATTTTATAGATTCCGTTCTTTACGAGGATCCGATGTATTTCATCTAAAGCTAGATCCTTTTTAGTAAAGTGATGAAAGGCATAGTTATTTGAAATGAAGTCAAATGTATCAGATGTGTATGGCATATCTTCAGCCTGTCCGTGAGTAAAAGTGACATCCGTTACCTTTTCCTTTGCTTTTATCAGCATCTCTTCCGATGCGTCTAATCCATGCCAGTTAATACGCTCTTCCCTAAAAGATGTTAACTGTTTATCCAGATATAAACCTGTTCCGCAAGCTAAATCCAAAATGTGATATGACGGTTTTGCTATGTTATGTATGTATTCTTTAATGTCTGTATCAAATTGCACTTCTTTTATTCTAAATGGGTTTTGGTCGTACCTTTCTGCAATCTTAGAATAGTCCGTTAATTTCAATTCCAACACCTTCTTTTTTTATAAAAGCTGTTTTTTGTAAAAGCCCAAAAGAAGGCTTTTACACCTATTCAATGAAGTTTAGCTGTCCCTATAAAGTTGGCAGCTCTTTTCTCAGCAGTATGATTCATTTTTGAGGTTCAAATCAATTTCTAATTATAAAAATTTATATGAAATAGCAACAATGTTTGAGAAAAGAGCCTTTATAAAAGTGAATACGTTGTACAATTCCAGTGCTTTGAATTTGTTTTTCTTGCTCCATTCCAGCCCATCTTATTCAGTTCTTTTGCGATAAGCATATTGAAAAAACCATGTCCAACCAAAACGATATGTTGATGTTCCTTAGCATAATTAACTAAAAGTATTGCAGCTTTTTCTGCTCTTTTCTTCGCTTCTCTTATAGACTCACAACCTCTTGAATAACCAATAAACCATAGGCAGCGCAAAAGCACTGCCCACATACTTGCATTTAGTTTTAATCCCCAACATGTTGCTAAAGGAATTGGTAATTCTGTTTCCCGAAACGAGGTATCCGAAATCGTTTGTATATTGGAATTTAATAGTTTCGCTGACTCGATGGACCGTTTCAAATGGCTCGTAATGATCATTTTTGCGGCTGCCATTTTTTCAAGAGTTTCCAAAGGATATGATTTTTCTTCAAAAATGCCATGACTATCATATCTCTCAACCCATATCCTAAACTCCTGACAAGTGATTGGCTTATTTTCAGTCCATAAAGATTTTCCGTGTCTGACTAGCGAAATTTCCATGTTAAGGCTCCTTACTTATCCCACTCCAACAATTCAATCCGATTTCCAAATGGGTCTGCAACATAAAATCTCTTGGCTCCTGGAAGATTGTTGTCTTCAATAATATCGACAGCGTACTTTAACAGATGTTGTTTTAATGCCTCGAGATTTTCTACTTCGAATGCAGGATGTGCTTTTTTAGCTGGTGAAAAAGGATCTTCAGTTCCTACATGTATTTGCACATTTCCATATGCAAACCACACTCCACCATTCTTTTTTAACACTTCAGGTTTTTCAATTTCAGCAAATCCTAAAATGCGATTGAAAAAATGTCTCGCTAATTCTTCGCTTCCTTTTGGAGCTGCCAATTGAATATGATCGATTGCTTTAAACTTAAAATTCATGTTCAGCCTTCCCCCTTTTTATGATGTTCGTTATGTCCAGCAAATCCTCTATGATATAATCCGCTTCAACTTGATGCCATTCGGGATCTTTTTTCCAAACACCTATCATTCCCGCGTTTTGTGCACCCCTTACATCATTTTCAGGATGATCTCCTACATATATACATTCATGTGGCAAAACGTTTAGACTAGTCGCAGCTTTCCTAAAAATATCGGGATTCGGCTTTTTCATTCCTTCCCATTCAGATATAAGAATGGCATCAAAATAATGCTCGATTCCTAGAGCCTTGATGTTATCCATTTGAAATTGCCCAAAACCGTTCGAAATTATTCCAAGGCGAACTTGCTTTCTTAAATCGTCAAGCATGTTAATCAGATTAGGAAAAGCTACGCAATAATGTTTAAATTCCTCTATATAGTCCTGAAGCAAGTCTTCCCAAGAAATGTTCTGAATGTTAAACTCTTCGACCATTTGTTGGTAAACCTTATCCTTCCAAACATATCCTCTACAATCCAACTCTACGAACCTGGAGATATATGTTTCATGTGGAACATTTCCAACATATTCTATTAACCGCTCGTATTGTGCGTGGATAAATTTCTTGACGGAGTTATCTCGATCGAGCAGCGTCCCATCCAAATCGAAAATGACAGCTTTAATCATATTGAAATCACCCTTTTTTTATCCCGATAGTACAGAAATACGATGACAAACATTAAGGCTGCCGCCATTAACAAAATGGTTGTATTTAGGAAAGAATGAATATTTCCTTTCGTCATTAGAAAAATCCCATCACCATATTGACCTGAAAGACCAAAGATCAACCCGTATGCCATATTTAATCCAAAATGGATGCCAGTAGAAGCCCAAATGCTTCCCGTTTTAAAAAATGCATATGTAAGTGAGAAACCTAACACAACGGAAAAAACAAAATTCAAGATGCTGAGATCTCCATTCCAAAAGTCATCCAATGCATAAACCAAAATGCTAATGGTTGCTATAGCTAGAGGCGGGATTTTCCCTTTTAATATGCTAATGAGAAAACCTCTCGTCACTAAATCATTAATCAATGAACCGAGGAAAAATCCAACGATAATTTGACCAATAATCCACCAAGCCTCAAGTCCTGTTTTAACGCCATTGATCTCAAATTTTCCGGCGATATGATATGTAACGTACATGAATGCCCAGCATCCAAACCCAATAAGAAAACTTGCCGTAAAATACTTCGGCCATTTTTCCCGTACCATTCCAATTCCTCTAAGTCCTTGAAGCCCATTTAACTTGGCGATAAATGATGCAAGTGGAAAGAAAAGTAGAATACTAATTAATTGGATAAAGATATTGAAATTAATAAAGTGCGTTGTAACATTGAAATATAAATCGAGTATGAAAAAACTAAGTATGCCAGTAATAAACTTTTTCATAAATTCTCCTTACGTTGTATGTCCATCTATCATATCAGAAAGTAGAGAAATTATTTTGAAAAAACTTAATTGTGTCAAAATGGGTTAACTTTTTCAAAATAGCTTCTTTTTCCACAAACATCATTTCATCTATTTCATTATCCTGTGGCTTTAGACCATTCGGATCCCCAACATATTCAAAATGAAACATCGTCGTCTCTTGGCGATCACATCCAATTTTCGTTCTTAGATTAGGAGGGAAGTCGAAGCTGATTTTTTCGGTAAATTGTTTGATACATTTATAGCTTTTTGAGCCTGTTTCTTCCTCAAGCTCTCGTAACATCGCCTTTTTCAAATCTTCGTTTTCCTTGACTCCGCCTTTTACAAAATCCCATTCTCCTTTTATGTCCTCTTTTCCTCCGCTAGTATTGATTTTCACTTTATGTATGATCAAAAATTGTTTACCGTAAGTTACAATCGCCCCTACCGCTCTTCTAATCATTTGATTTTCCCCAATGCGATACATCTCCTTCTAGGACGACCATCCCTTCATCACCATCAAACTCTATCAGTGTAAGACTCGTATCATGGATGTATGGTGGGTCCCATACGTTTTCAATTGAAAGCTTTTTAATAAATGCCAGTAATACCTTTATTACGGCTGTATGGGTAACAATTAGAACGTTCCCGCTCTCGTACGTTTGCTTTATTTCGTCGATCGCTTTTAGAACTCTTTCCTGTAACTCTAAAAACTTCTCACCCTTCGTTGGCACATACAAATGAGGAGTATTCCAAAATGCATGAAAATTTTCTGCATCATGTTCCTCTAAAAAGAATCTCGTTTTCCCTTCCCAATCACCCATATGGATTTCTCTTAATTTTTCATCAAAGAAAATGGGGATGTCTCGATTCCCCCGAATCAACTCTGACGTTGCTTGCGTCCTTTTGCTCGTACTAGAATAAATGGCATGAAAATCGACACCTTCAAGCCTTTTGCCAAGTAATATTGCATTTCTAATCCCATTTTCCGTTAATGCGGAATCTCCCCAACCTTGCATTCTAATTTGAACATTCCATTCCGTTTCTCCGTGTCTTGTAATATAAAACGTTAGCACTCTTTTCCACCTACTCTATAAATGATGTATTCTCTTTGTCTCCAATATTTGTTCAATATGATGATTGGCATGTTGAATATCATGTTTTATAGCATCCCGAACGGTTGCTTTTCCGTCTTGATGAATGAGCACTCTATCTAATGCATTTGGTAAACTGCTACAAAGATAAGCAATATACTCCCTCATGATGTTAAACAACTGTAATTCAAGCTGAAGGGATCTTGTACTATGATCCATGGTCTTGTTCCACGTATTGGGGTCGAATTCATTAAAGATAAATTTTGCTCCTGTATCTGCCAATGCATACCGGTTAATTTGAAAATAATTAAGATCACATTCGATGATATGGTGGGCAATTTCCCGTATAGACCATTTACCTTCAGCTCTTTTTTTATCCAGGTCACTGTCATGGAGACCTGATAAGGCTTCTGCCAATTTCTTCGGTGCTTCGTTGTATTGGTTTATTAGGTCTGCATCCTTCAATACAATCCCTCCTGTTCTTTTTTATAAATAGTTTACAAGACTTTCCACTTTTCATATCGCTCCACACCCATTCCTAACTCATTCGTATCGAGCCAGTTTACTGCTTTTAGTACTAAGGGAGAAGCATTTTCGAGATCAAGCATCTCTTTTGGTACCCATAAGGCCCCTAGCGAGTCTTGTCCTGGAAATGGATCAGGCTGCACAAGCGTTCCTCCTACAATCGAGACCGTATAAAAAACTGCAATATGATGAACGTGGGTAAATCCTTTCCAATCCCAAGGCAAAATAAAGTCTGCAACTCCAATGTGTTCATCCACTTTTATTGAAAAACCTGTTTCTTCTAGCACTTCTCTTTCTACACATTCTACAAGACTCTCTCCTGTTTCAAGACTTCCACCTGGCAAATCAAATCTATTTTTATATGGCCCACCACCCTTATTAATGACTAGTAATTCATGACTGCTATAACAAATTCCATAGACCCCAAATGCCCGGTGATAGTGCTCTTTTTTCATCATGACCTCTCCTCGAAAATCTCATAAATACTAATTCTCCATCGTATTTAAAAAGCCTTTTTCTATTTCCCAACCTTCAAAAATAAGATTGACTACTCAAATATAAATGAAATAATATAATTGAACATATCAGTAAAAGAAGGACAGGGTGGACAGCTTGATTGAAATAGCATTGCGAAAAATTTTAAAACAGGTAAAAAGTTCAAATCCAGAAACCCGTTACGAAGCCCTTGGAAAACTATTTGAATACAAGCAACAGGATGGTTTGGAAGTCCAAATTGACGTTCTGAAAGAGGTCATTAAAACAGCCGCTTCAACATTTCCGGAGCGTGTCGATCATTGGGATAATCCATCTTTTTATCTCATAGATTTTGTATGTGATTTTCCAATGCCTGAAGTCGTAGAAGGCCTGATGAAGCATTTTGATGGACTCGACTTACATGCGAAAGAGCGAGCCATTGAATTTTTATTATTAACAGAAGATGAAGAAGTGTTTTATTTTCTTGAAGATAAGATTGTCCATTTAATTAACACGGAGGATTACAATATACCGATAGGTGAGCTGTCTTCCTACCCAATGCTAATAAAAGGAATTCTTGACGTCACTTTAGACAAAATCCAGTTCAATCATTATAAGTACTTGATGTACGATTTAATTCTTTCCCTTAACAATTCCGGCGTCGAGCAAGGGTATAAAAAAGAGTTTGTGCTTGCTTCTTTACTTGCAGACTATGAATCTGTTAAGCAGGAATACTTAAAATTTGATCCGGATTATTCCACGAAATATGTATATACCGCGTGGAAAGATAGTTATCTTATCGTTCGGAATAAAATGAGACTTTTCATTAGTTTAATGAAATACTATTTTTCACAAGAAATAGCTCAAGAGTTAAATGAGGCATTACGTTTCAACGATCCATTGATCAAAACAGAAGCGCTGCTCGTGTGCATCTCTAAAAATCTGCAGTATCCCGAAAGTGTGTTGCTTGAATCTGCAGAGCATATTGAAAGTGCGGAAATGACGTATTGGGAACTGGACGACAAAAATTGGGAGCATCTATATCCAATTACAGAACGTAAACAACCGCATTTAGCAAAAACGAGGCTTTTTTACACTGTCATCAATTCGCCCGAAGATGAAGGCGTCATACGCTATCCAGAAGACATTCAAGTGGTGGATCAAATTGAAACGGAAAATTCATATGGACAGCCCATTCGTTATTATGTAATGCGTTTCAAAGAGCATCAAACGGAGTACATAGGCTGGGTTGGCGGTTATGCGCTTGAAGCTGGGGACGATGCGGCAAATTTATGGGACGGATCATATACTGATTTTATCGAGTTTGATTCCGCTAGTATTGAAAAACATAAGCAGGACTTCTTTGAAAAAAGAGAAGAAGAACAGCTGGTGCACGAAAACAGCGTATATTATGAAAGTTCACCGAAACTGAGTAAGGGAGCATGGTTCTTTTTAGCCCTACTGATCGCCCACTGGTTTAGGCAAATATTATCGGGATTCAATGGCTCCATCCTACTTTCCATTTTCTTTACCGTTGTCGGTGGAGGTTTATGTCTATACGAACTAACCCAAAACAAAAAACGAAAAATTACTATTATCGGCGATCAACTTATCATGCAAGACGGTTCCAAGCAAAATAGCATTTATTTACACGACATCAAAAAGATAGAATATAACAAAAAACATATTTTCATTTATAACAGGAAGCAAGAACTTGCGATTAAATTCCCACTTAGATGGGTTCATTATGACGTGTTCTCCTATCATATAAACGAACATACCGCCCATTTAAAAGAAACGCCATTTATTCAGTCGTAACGATAAAAACAGGTAGAAAAGATAAGTACCTTTCTACCTATTTCGTATTTTTCTAGTGTGTTAAAAGGAATGCGAGAGTTTCTTGCATTCCTTTTTTCGATGAAGGGGTACGCGACTGCTTCTTGCATGCCCTTTGTCATTCCTTTTTCGGGTGAAAGGTCACGCAACGACTTCTTGCGTGACCCCTAGCATTCCTTTTGCGAATGAAAGAACACGCGACTACTTCTTGCGTAACCTCTGCACTCCTTTTTTCGGGTGAATGGGCACGCGACAGCGCCTCCTTTAACGATATCGGGTATATACACTCTACTGCTCTATCTTACGCATCTTAAAAAACCCACTAATGATATCCCAAACCAATCCAATGATCAGCATAATTACGATCCATCGAGTAGATATATTCCAAATGGTTTGGATGGTTTTATAGGCTTCACTACCGACCGAAATATCATGGATTTGGGATAGTTCTAGCATGAAATTCGGGTTCCAAAATGACGACATGGTCATCATCAAGATCACTACTGCCATTGAAACTACATTAATGAGAATCGTGTATAAAGCTAGTTTTTTCGTCCAGCGTTCATAGACGAGTTTTAATGCTTCTTTTAAAATGGCTAACCCTAGAATAACAATGATCACCGGTAAGGATGTTAAGATTGTTTCTTTATTTAAAAATGGAATTACTGTAGAGAACTCGCCATTTTTAAAAACAAAGATTCCGAAATATTGACTCGTAAAGACAAATGTTAATATAACTAAAAACACGATACCGGCAATCGATTCAGTACGTTTGATCTGTCTTTTTGTATCTGGAAGAGGTGGAAGATCTGTTGGTTTCCAAGCTTTTTGAACATTAAATTTGCTTTCATTAATGCCTCCAAAATACTCTATCGAACCAAATACCAATGTCATCCAGCCTACTCCTTGTGGGATAACGGTTACAATTGACACTATAAAACTTACAAAATGGTCGATTATATGAATCGGATCTATCGCCACTTTAATGCCAAACACAACGGTCATAGCCACAACAATCGAAATCAAGGAAATTTTCAATACCGAAATATACGAATCAAACAATACAGGTCCGATAATATACTTATTTTTACCTCCATATTGCCGCGCCAGTTGTCTTGGATCACCCAATTCCAACAATACTTCTTCAATATCCGAATCTGAAACTTCACCTTCTCCGGCTCGCTCATCCAGCATATCGGCAATCAACCCGCGCAGTTCCTTCTCGACATCCGCTCTCTGTGATTGAGATAAGCGACGGGTGACTGCGTAAATATATCTTTCAATCATCTCCATTTTCATCATCCCTTTTTTGATTGATTAAGTGATCTAAACTTTTTACCATGCCTCCCCATTCAACACACAAAAGCTTATACACCTCTTTCCCCGTTTCACTTAATAAGTAATATTTCCGTGGCCTCGCCTCATCTGTATCCCACTCGCTCACCAATAAGCTCTGCTTTTCTAATCTTCTTAGAAGTGGATAAAGAGTTCCCGGCTCCACTTGGATGCCATTATCTCCTAGCATCTTCACGAGCGAATAGCCATATTGAGGCTCTGATAACTGACTGAGAACACCGATCGTAATCGTCCCACGCCGCAATTCCAACATTAATTTTTCAATATGTTCGTTAACCTCTGTCATATGATCATCTCCTGCTTTTATTATAGTGTATGCCACACACTATTGTAAATGATACATTAATCTAATATTCACATTATTTTTAACAACAAAAAAAGTGCTCACAAAAATGAACACTTTTTTTCTAATCTTCTTTTTCAAGTACTGGTTTTAACTCATCTTCAATGGTCGAATCCGCGAGCTTCACCTTGGAACGATAAGCTGCCCGGATGATGAGATGCCCGGATACTGGGGCTGTAATAAATACAAATAATATTCCAGAGATAACGCGAACACTTATGAAGGCGTCGCTAAACCAAATATAGAGAAAGGCCCCTAGAAGAGCCAGTAATACGGCTAAAGTTGAGCTTTTCGTCGCGGCATGTGCACGCGTATATACATCCGGAAAACGAATAATGCCGATTGCGCTGATTACACTAAAAATGCTTCCGATTAAAATGAGAAATGCTCCAATGAATTCACCGATCTCGTTTATGCTCAATGATGACACCTCTCTCTATGAATTTTGAGAGTGCGATCGTACTAATAAAAGCCAATATACCTAAAATAAGGATGACCTCTAAATACGCTTTTGTATTTAGCAAAATGGAGATAGCCGCAATGGCGGATATAAGATTCACTCCGATCATATCCATCGCGATTACACGATCAGGGATTGATGGGCCACGAATGATGCGATACAGTGATATGACGATCGCTAAAGCAAACAGTGTAAGTGAAATCTTCAGCATGATTCCAATCATCGTGTCACCTCCATAATGGCTTTTTCAAATCTTCCTAAAGAGCGAATTAAATCGCCTTTATACCGTTCAATATCGAGTGCATGAATATAAAACACGTTGCCTTCAGGTGATACCTCCATGACGACTGATCCAGGTGTTAGGGTTAAAAGCATCGCGAGCGTCGTCACTTCCCAATCACTCTTTAATGAAGTCTCATACGTAAAAATACCAGGTTTAATATCAATTTCCCTGCTTAAAATATGTTTCAAAACGACGTATGCAGACATCACCAGTTCGTATATAAAAATGAGGATCAGCTTTAACACATAATAGAAACGATGTAGGTAAAATTGCTTTCCAAAAAATCGCTGCATAAGAAAAATAATAAAGATACCAACGAGAAACCCTTCAAAAAAGGTGGAAAACCGTAATACCTCTTCGTCATTCAATACCATCCAAAGAAAGGCTATAAATAAATTCAGGACGAACTGAGCTGGCATTCACCGTCACCTCTACTTTCACAATAAAGTGTTGCCCTTTTTTACCGGCAGGAATTTTCACTTACTCGCCTAACACAGCCTCTACGTAAATGCTTGGATTCAATAATGTAGTTGCCGCATCCTTCACATACATAGCAAAGTTTTCTGCGCCTAAACCTAATCCAATCGAAAGAGCTGTAAGGATAACACAAGGAATGAGCAAGGTTTTTTTCAACGGCACTTGTTCTTCCTCACTAATGATCGTTTCTCCCCAAAAACAATTCTTGAAAATTCGCAATAAGGAATATAAAACAAATATACTCGATATCATGGCAAGTGCGAGTAGGACATAATTTCCTCCCTCAACAGCGCCTTGTCCTACTAAAATTTTCCCGATAAAGCCGCTTAATGGCGGGATGCCTGCAAGTGCCAGCATGACAATAAAGAACAACCAGCCTAATAATGGATAATTTCGAATAAGTCCGCTCATCCTATCAATCTTCGCGGTTCCAGTAAGAGCAATCATTGTACCCGCAATTAAAAATAAGAGTGCTTTCACAATCATGTCGTGGACTAAATAATAAATCGATCCTTCTACTGCAGATGGTGTTGCAACGGCAAGACCCACCAAAATAAAGCCTACTGCGATGACAACATTATATGAAACAATTTGCCGGATATCTTTATACGCCACTGCTCCTAGGCTTCCACCTACCAATGTAATTCCTGCCATGATCCCTATTAATGTATGCGTGATAGAAGGCTCATGATAGAAAAGTAGAGTGAACATGCGAAATATCGCGTAAATGCCTACTTTCGTTAATAGTGCGCCGAATAATGCTGCCACTGCTGTTGGCGGTGCACTATATGAACCTGGGAGCCAGAAATAAAGCAATAAGCCCGCCTTTAATCCAAACACTAATAAAAATAAGATGCTGATAACCGTTACTAAAGGGGGCTGCCCCGCTTCAGCAACTCGAGCAGACAAATGAGCCATATTCAACGTCCCTACCGCTCCATACAGATAAGCAATAGCGACTAAAAATAACCAAGAAGAGACAACATTGATCACGACATATTTAATAGATTCTCTAAATTGAGGTTTAGCCCCTCCGAGTGTAATCAGTACGTACGATGCCAATAACATCACTTCAAAGCAAACATATAAGTTAAAAAGATCCCCCGTTAAAAAGGAGCCATTGACGCCTGCTACCATAAATAGAACAAAAGGATAAAAAAACATTTTTTCCCGCTCTTGTCCAATCGATAAAAAAGCGTAAATCAAACAAATGCCAGTAACGATACTTGCCGTTAAAACTAAAAGTATGGAAAACGAATCGCCTACAAAAAGAATGCCAAATGGCGGTTTCCAATTACCAAAATCAAGACGGATGATTCCATTCGTTTGAATCATCTCTAACATATAGATGCTTAAACCGGAAACGACGATCATTGCCCCTAAGCTAATCCATCTTTGTAAACGGATAAAAGGCCTTAAAAAAATGAGAATAATCCCCGTTAATAGCGGGATGACCATCGGAAATACAAGAATATTATTCATTTTTCAACCCTCTTGCTATCTTTGAAAGATCCATTTTATTTTCTTGGTGCGTTCGATAGGCAAGTACAAGAAGGAATGCTGTTACGGCAAAACTGATCACAATGGAGGTTAAAATTAAAGCTTGAGGAAGTGCATCTGTGTATGTTCCGTCTCCCTCTCCAATCACAGGCACGCCGCCTGTTTTCAATCCGCCCATTGACATCAATAATAAATGTGCAGCATGGGATAGGATGGCAGTCCCTAAAATAACCCGTAAAACCCCTTTCGACAGGAGTAAATAGGTGGCAACCGTCACCAACACTCCAGCTAAAATAATGATTATTGTTTCCATAATCCTTACACATCCTCACTAATACTCAAAATAATCGTTACGACAACCCCAACTACAGCCAATGCCACTCCGGCCTCAAATAAAGTGACGGTTGCAAGTGCCGTTTTTCCAACCACTGGTAAGTTTACGTAGGAATGCGCCTGACTTAAAAAAGGAACATCAAAAAATATCGCACCTGTTCCCGTACCTAAAACGATAAATCCACCGGTAGCGGCAACTTTTTTAAAATCCAAAGGGATTCCATTCGTAATCGTTTCAATATCAAAAGCAAGGCAAAGCAATACGAACGCGGAGGCAAGAATAAGACCGCCGATAAAGCCACCACCTGGACTATTATGTCCTGATATAAATAAATAGATGGCCATCGTCAAGATAATGAATACAACAATTTTTGTAACTGTTTGTAAAATCACATCATTGATTTTCAATATTCTCCGCCTCCTTTCTTGCCTTCAGTTTGATCAATGTATATACACCTATTCCACCAATAAAGAGGACAATCACTTCAAGCATCGTATCAAATGCACGGAAATCCCCCAATATCGCATTGACAATATTATGTGCACCTGCAAGTTCATACGCATTTTCAAAGTACGCTGAAATGGTCTCGAACAGTTTTCCGCCTTGAACGGAAAGTGCCACGGAAACAAAGATGATACCGACTAGAATAGAAACTATTACATTTACACTTTTTGTTTTTTGAGCGGTATCCTCCTTTTCCTTTTCAGGCAAGAAATAAAAGCAAAGGAGGAACAAAGCGGTCGTCACGGTTTCAACGACTAGCTGAGTAAGGGCTAAGTCCGGTGCACGGAATAAAACAAAGAGTAATGCAATTGAATAGCCAAGAACCCCATTCAATAAGATCGCCGTAATCCGTGATTTAGCAAAAATAATCGCAATTACTGCAGCCATCATTGTAAATACGATCAGTGATTCATAAAGAGTAATAGGTGCATTACTAGACATATCGAAGGTAAAAGCATCAGTAAATAAGAAGATGCCACCAACGGATACCATTAGGAAAAGAAAAATATAAACTAAATAATCACGCAGCGAACCTGTCATATAAAAAGAAGTTATTTTAAATCCACGTAGTTCAATTTGTTCAAGAGTAGAATTGTACAATTGATCAAATGTCCATTTGCCAGGTGGAATATAAAGACTCTTCCTGCGGCTTTGAATTCTAAATATGACTATCCCTATAACCACTACCCCTATTGTCATCCATAATGCTGGATTAAATCCATGCCATATAGAAATAGGTTCATAACTCCCCTCCAATGAAAGAGAAGGGAAAATGCTTGCTAAACCAGGGCGCAGTATATAGTCGCCTAACATATTCGGGAATATAAAAATGCCTATGATTAAAGCAGCTAGGATAATAGGAGGAATCAACATTCCAACCTTAGCTTCGTGAGCTTCATGCTCCAATTTCTCAGGGCGGTATGGACCAAAGAATGTTTTAAAAACGATAATCATACAATAAATGAATGTAAAAACACTGGCGATCCAAGCAATGATTGGAAATAGCAACCCGAAAACATGAATAGAAAAAATATCGGATTGACTCACATTTACAACCGCTTCAAAGAACATTTCTTTACTTAAAAAGCCGTTAAAAGGCGGTAAGCCTGCCATCGAAAAGCTTCCAATCAATGCAATCGTAAACGAAACAGGCATAAATGCCATCAAGCCACCTAATCTTCGAATATCCCTTGTACCTACTTCATGGTCGACAATACCGACAACCATAAAAAGTGCCCCTTTAAATGTCGAGTGATTGACAAGGTGGAAAAGCGCGGCAAATGAGGCTTGAGTATATATGATGGAATTTTCACTTGCCCCTAATTGAAGTGCGATTGAGCCGATTCCAAATAGACTCATTATTAGTCCTAATTGGCTGATCGTTGAATATGCCAGCAAGGCTTTTAAATCAATTTGTCGAACAGCGTTAAAGGATCCCCAAAATAATGTGACTAGCCCTATGCTACTAACGAGCCAAAACCATACTTCATGGCTTCCAAAAACAGGTGTAAAACGAGCAACTAAGTAAATTCCAGCCTTTACCATTGTCGCCGAATGGAGATACGCACTAACAGGAGTCGGTGCTTCCATGGCATCCGGAAGCCATATATGGAATGGGTATTGGGCTGATTTCGTGAATGCACCAATAAGGAGTAATAATAAGGCAGGGATAAAAAGAGCATGATTCGTATCAATCAACGAAATAATCTCACGAACGCTCATCGTATCGGTCATTATATAAATCATCAGAAAACTCGACAGCATTGCAATCCCACCACCAAACGTGATGAGCAAAGCTTTTTGTGCACCATACCGTGATTTTTTCCGGTGATACCAGAATGCAATCAACAAGAAGGATGAGATGCTAGTCAATTCCCAAAATACGTATAAGACCATTAAATTGTCAGAAAAAATAACCCCGAGCATGGCACCCATAAATAAAAGCAAGTAAATATAAAAATGATGCAGTGATTCTTTTGCGGATAAATAATAAATGGAATATAGGATGACTAAACTTCCGATACCTGTGATCAAAAGTCCAAAAATGATACTAAGTCCGTCAACGTATGTCGTGAAGTTAATGCCATAGGAAGGAATCCATTGAACGGTATTTATATAGGCCTTTCCTTCTGCTATGGAAGGAATAAAACGTATAAGAGAAATAAATAAAACGATTGGTACAGTTAGTACAAACCAACCAATGTGTATACGGGGTAGTTTTTTGTAAAAAAATGGAGTGATGATGGCAGCTAAAAAAGGAATCATAATTGCCAGTTGTATCGATATCAATATATAACCTCCCATTATCATAAGGTCACAAATAAATGTTGGTTTCCATATTTGCAGTGGCTTACATCTTTGTAGGGGTTGACTCATATGTCAACAAACGGGATAATTAAAGACCATAACCTTTTTAAAAAAGGAGGACTCCTATAGGGGTAGCGATTTTAGGACCGACATGCGTCGGAAAGGGATAGATACTCATAAAGCCAATGCAATATGAGCCGGGTACTTTTTATTTTCCCTTAATATTATACAATAAAAGACATCGTAGCTACACAAATGAAGCTTAAGTACATAAGATTTTCTTATGAAAAATGTCTATTTCCATAACTTTTTATTAAACCTTTTATCGTCTATTGTGTTCTCTAGCATTTTTATATATAATAATTTAGTTTTAATCTTGACGATTCTTTAACATAATATTTATGATTGTAAGAAATTCGAATGAATGAACCATTAAGAGGTGAATTTTTTCATGAACAAAGTGAAGGGTCGTATGGATGAGAGTATTCTCGTTTGTGTATATTACGGTCCAAATGGCGAACGCCTAATTAGACGCGGTCATAAAATGGCCAGTATGTTGAATTGCCCTTTATATATTCTGTCTGTAGATCCCCTTCCGTATGATAAATTTGATGCGGAGAAATCAGGCTATGTTGAAAAGTGGAGAGAATTAGCTGAAGAATTCGACGCTGAAGAGTTTATTCTGCAAGACAATGAAAAGCGACCCGTTGCCAAAGTCATTGCAGGAATCGCACATAAATGTAATATTACACAAATTGTCATTGGACAAACCGCCCAAAACCGCTGGGAAGAAATCACAAAAGGATCGTTTGTGAACGTTCTTTTGCGAGAAATCTCCTCTTTTATCGATATCCATATCGTCGCCTTGGACCGAACCATTAAAAGTGGAGAAGACATCACTTATGAAACTGGGGTCCGCGGATATTTGCTAAAAGAAAAAGACGGATATCGACTCTGTTTTACGTGCCAAAAGCATATTAGCTACGAAGGAATCTTTTACAAAGAAATTGGGACCGATTTTAATAATGGACTATTCAAATTCGTCCACAATGGAAAAACATATCAAGTCCATGTGACAGAAGATAAAGTAATCGATCCAATGGAAGAACCTCAAAAAATTATGTAGGATTAAGCCCCGGTGCTTAATCCTTTTTCTATTTTTTCACCTTCTGAGCCTAAAGTTTCAATTTTAAGCAAACTCGCAAATCTTTCTCATTTTGTTATTATCCGATAGATGCGTTCGAAAGTCATAGATTAAAAGGTTGAGAATTGCATTTATCCGTCTGTTACATACTCCTCCTTCCCTCCCATTCTCTTATTTTATATAACTTCTTTTATTAGGGATGAAGCCCCAGTTTCAATAACAGCATGGTTTAAAGCGTTTTCAAATCCTTTGTTATTGTATTTTTTCCTTAGTATAATGCAAAAAGATAAGGTTCATATCTTTTTAAATACTAATTCGACTAGATTAGGAGGCTACTATGAAAAAACAAAAAAACTGGATTGGCATTTTGATTGGGCTTGTATTACTTTTAGTCATTGTAAATCCGTATTTCGTAAACGCCCAATATCCCGGCGTAGGATTCGGAGCCTTAAATGAGAAATTTAAAGATGAAAAAGGTCAGATTGAAGATTTGAGTAAGGAAGAAAAGAAAGCAGCTAAACAGGCGTTAAAGGAGGAGAAGAACGCCATAAAGCAAAAAGCAAAGCAAGAAAAAGAAGAAATCAAAGCGAAAGAAAAAGAAGGTTGGGAACTAACATTTTTAGACAACTTTGATGGTGATGCGCTAGACCCTACAAAATGGAAACATGCTCCAGAATGGCCACGACAAGGTGGTGCTGGTCAATGGTCTAACGATGAAGCCTTTTTGAATGGAGAAGGACAACTCATTATACAAGTTAGTGAAATTGATGGAAAGTATTATTCCGGAGCCGTTAGAACAAGGGATTTATTTGAACAAACGTATGGATATTTTGAAATTAATGCAAAGATCCCGAAAACAGAAGGATATTGGAATGCCTTTTGGTTAATGACGGACGGTGTTCATACTGTAGGTAATGATGGTAGAGACGGTACAGAGATTGATATATTTGAATCACCGTTCGCAAAAGATGGCGACTATATTCAACATGCCATTCATTGGGACGGATATGAAGAGTATCATAGAAGTGCCGGACAGGTAGCACATGTACCAGGAATATATGAAGGTTTCCATACTTTTGCACTTGAATGGGATCCAGATGAATACATTTTTTACATTGATGGACAAGAAACATGGCGGACAAATGCCGGAGGAGTATCGCAAGTTCCAGCGTATATGAAAATCACAGCTGAAGTCGGAGGTTGGGCAGGTAATATTTCAAACGCAAGTCTTCCTTCGCAAATGGAAGTTGAATATGTTCGTGCATATAAAAAGAAAGATAAATAACGGTTTTAGCCCTCGAAATCATCGGGGGCTTTATTTATTTCATACGTCACTGTTCTTTCTTGAAAATCCCTTTCTGCCGTTACAATCGCTCCAACTTTGGGCAACAACCAGCTTAGACACTTTTCATTCCATTCTGCATCTAATGCGCCCTTTTTTTCTAAAGATTGACATTATTAATAAAAGATACATATAATAAACATATGAATAATTGCTCATATATTCATTTGTAAAAAAAGAGGTGTTTTTATGCAAACTGTAAATACAATTCCTGAAACTTGCAGTCAAACCGTTATTCACGAGGATGTTGTTCAAAAGGTGCAAGCCACCATCCCAAAGGACAACAGCTTAATTGAAGTCGCGGAGCTTTTTAAAGTTTTGGGAGATCGTACAAGAATTAGAATTCTCCACTCTTTATTCCAAACGGAGATGTGTGTTTGTGATATTGCTTATTTATTGAACATGACACAATCCTCCATTTCTCATCAATTACGCGTATTGAAGCAAGCTAAGTTAGTAAAGAACCGAAAAGAAGGAAAAGTGGTTTATTATTCACTTGCAGATAATCATGTAATTCAAATATTTGATCAAGCACTCGAGCACGTTAATGAAGATAAATTCTAAAGTGTTTTAGGAGAGAGAAAAAATGGAGAGGCAGAAACTAAAAATAAAACAGGAAATCCTCCTAGAAGGATTGGATTGTGCAAATTGTGCTATGAAGATAGAAAATAGCGTTAAGGGGATGGAAGGAATTACAGAGTGCTCCGTTAATTTTGTCAACAAAACCCTAACGCTTGAAGCAACTCAGGACGAAGCTTCGGATATCGTTTCGGCTGTAAAAAATAAAATAAAAATGCTCGAGCCTCATATTACTCCTTTAGAAAAAGGGAGTGATCACGACCACGAACATGACCATGGCAGTAAAAACATTAAGATGATTGTGTTCCGCTTAATATTAGGAACTCTTTTAGCAGCTATTGGTATGTTTTCACCTTTATCCGGAATGATGGAGCTGGGGATTTTCATCATTGCCTATATAATCATCGGTGGAGATATCGTATTACGAGCTGCAAGAAACATTGTCCGCGGACAGGTTTTTGATGAAAACTTTTTAATGGCGCTTGCAACCATAGGGGCTTTTGCGATCAAACAATATCCTGAAGGCGTAGCCGTTATGCTGTTTTATCAAGTGGGAGAGCTATTCCAAACGATTGCGGTTAACCGCTCGCGCAAATCAATCAGCGCACTTATGGATATTCGTCCGGATTCCGCTAATCTGAAAAGAAACGGAAATATCGTCTTGGTTTCTCCTGAAGAAGTAAAAATCGGTGAAATCATCATTGTGAAGCCCGGCGAAAAAGTTCCATTGGATGGAAAGATTATTGAAGGCAGCTCTATGGTTGATACGTCCGCTTTAACTGGTGAATCTGTTCCTCGCGAGGTAGAAGCCGGAAGCGATGTGTTAAGTGGATTCATTAATAAAAATGGTGTTCTTACAGTAGAAGTAACGAAGGAATTTGGCGAATCTACCGTTTCAAAGATTCTTGATTTAGTTCAGAATGCGAGCAACCGCAAAGCGCCAACAGAAAATTTTATTACTAAATTTGCTCGTTACTATACACCTGTTGTCGTCATCGTGGCGGTTGTCTTAGCCTTTCTTCCCCCTCTCATTTTGAGTGGAGCCACTTTTTCAGACTGGATTTATCGTGCGCTTGTGTTTCTAGTTATATCTTGTCCTTGCGCCCTTGTTATTTCCATTCCACTTGGCTTTTTCGGAGGAATCGGATCCGCTTCAAAATCAGGGATTCTTGTAAAAGGAAGCAACTATTTAGAAGCATTAAACGATGTGAAATATATCGTTTTTGATAAAACTGGGACATTAACAAAAGGCGTATTTGTAGTTACAAGCATTCATCCACAGAACATTTCGGCAGAAGAATTATTGGAGTACGCTGCCTTTGCGGAAGTACATTCCAACCACCCGATTGCCCTTTCCATCAAAAAGGCATATGGGAAAGAAATTAATGAAGAAGCAATTCAAAATTACAATGAGATTTCTGGTTTTGGAATTCAAGTCACGGTTGCTGGTAAAAAGATTGTTGCTGGAAATGCAAAACTAATGAACAAAGAAAATATCCTTTTTGAACAGCCAGATATCATTGGTACCCTTGTTCACGTTGCTGTTGATGATCAATATGCTGGATACATCGTCATTTCTGATCAAATAAAAGATGATTCTGCACAAGCGATTCGTTTGTTAAAGGAACTCGGCATTAAGAAAACAGTCATGCTTACAGGAGACGCGAAAGCAGTTGGCAATGCTGTAGGTAAAGAACTTGGCATTGACGAAGTACACGCCGAGCTTTTACCTCATCATAAAGTGGAAGAAATCGAAAAATTGGATGCCAGAAAAGCAGCGAACGAAAAAATCATCTTTGTCGGCGATGGCATTAACGATACACCTGTCCTTGCACGTGCCGACGTTGGAATGGCAATGGGCGGATTAGGTTCCGATGCAGCCATTGAAGCTGCTGATATCGTCATTATGACAGACGAACCATCAAAAATTCCTACTGCAATCAAAATCGCAAAAAGAACACGCAGTATTGTATGGCAAAACATCCTGTTCGCTCTAGGCGTCAAAGCCGTATTTCTTATACTAGGAGCATTTGGAATTGCGACAATGTGGGAAGCTGTATTCTCAGATGTGGGTGTTACACTTTTAGCCGTTTTGAATGCGATGAGGGTGTTGAAGATGAAGGAATTTTAATGAATAAAACACGCTTGGATTTTAATTTTGAACTGCCCCCAGTCAAGTAGACAGTGGAAATAATAAAAACTAATCTAAGCGGCGTTAGCTCTATATTCCAGAGGGCTAAGGCCGTTTAGTCGTTTTTGATATCTTTCATGATTATAAAAACGAATGTATTCATTTATCGCTTTAGAGAGGTCTTCAAATGTCTCGTACTTATCTAGATAATACTTCTCGCATTTGAGTGTACCCCAAAAAGATTCCATCGGTCCATTATCGATACACCTACCAACTCGTGACATACTCTGTGTCATCTCTGCTTTATCAATTCTACGTTTAAAGCCATGAGAGGTATATTGGAATCCACGATCACTATGAATAAGTGGATGATTCTCGTCCAATTGTTTTGTAGCTTGATCAAGTGTTTTAAACACAAGGTTATTATTATTGGAATGTCCTAAAACATAGCTAACAATTGAGCCATCATACAGGTCAAGAATAGCGCTTAAATAAGCTTTCTTTGATGGACCATATTTAAATTCTGTGACATCAGTTACCCATTTTTCATTGGGCTTTTCAGCTTTGAAGTCACGATTTAATACATTCTCCGCAACATGTTGGGGGATAGAACGCTTATAACGTTTCTTCTTTTTCCGTATGATGGATTGTAAACCAGCAACCCTCATCAGCCTATAATAACGTTTGTGGTTGAAGTTCTGCTCGAATTTTCGATTTATGTTCAACATCATTCTACGATAGCCATAAATGCCCCCCACTTTTTCATGGAGAGCCTTCATCTCTTTTATAATTTCATCATTCTGAAGTTCTCTTGCAGATGGTGTACGTTTAAGCCACTTATAGTAAGCAGCTCTTGAAATACCAGCGATTTTACAAAGCAAGAAAAGACTCAAATCTTCCTTCACATGAACCTCATGAATAGCGATATAAATAGTTTCAAATCGGATTCGGCTTACTTTCGCCTCCTTTCGATCTCCTCTAACTTTTTTAAGAATAAGTTCTCCGCACGTAAACGTTCATTTTCTCTTTCTAACTTTTTCATCTGAAGTTTGATTTTCTCTTCTGGCGTTAGCTCAGCTTCTTCCTTCTTTCTTCCACGTTTATCTTTAAGTGCCTCATCTCCGCCATCTTCATACTTCTTAACCCACTGATACACTTGTTGATAAGAAACTTCAAACGTCTCTGCTGTTTTTTGATAATCTTTACCGTTCCCCAAGAAATCCAGCACTATTTGTATCCGTTCATCCCAAGTAGTTTTTCTCCCTTTAGTCATAGAGATCGTCCTTCCTTTCGACGTATCCTTTAATTCTCTATGATTATTATACTTGTTAATCCATTTTCTGAGGACAGAGTTATCCGAGATATTGTACTTTCTCACAATCTCTCGAAGAGAGAATTCACCTGACTGATAATCCCGGACAGCAGCTAGTTTTAATTCTTTACTGTACTTTTTCCAAGATGATGACTCTTTAAGACCTTCGGTACCATATTTATCAAATTTATATTTCCACTCATTAATTGTGGAAATATTCACCTTATACTTGGTAGAGATTTCAGTTAATGTCCATTTTCCATCCTCGCATGCTTTTATTACTTTATACTTATACTCCGCTGTGAAAGCTCTTTTAGACACAAAAATGCCCCCTTTTTGGTAGTCAGATTTTTATTTTTTAATCTGTCTACCGTAAGGGGAGCATATCATTTTCCAAGCGTGTTTTATTAAATAATCTCTATTACTCGTCCTCATCTTCATGAATAAATATATTCTCGAATGGAATGTACTGAGATTGCGTTACCCCATATTTTTTATAGGAAAGCCGCATCTCCCTAATGTCATTGTCAGCATTATCACCATGGAATTCCACACGTAATACCAGGCTAAAATCTTTGTCTATTTGAAACCCCTCGTAAGGAAATAAATTTTTATCTAACCCTTCATCCTTAACATTTTCTTCATCCAATATTCCTATTGTGTTTGTGTTTGACTTTTCAATGAATGGCTCAATACGAAATTCATCATCATCTTTCGCTACAATCGATCCATCTCTCTTAAAGAATTCCACTTTTTCAAGTGTTGGACTCCCAATCCCTTCCCACCTAAAATCATAACCAATATAAACTGCCTTACCGTCATCAAACAAATCTATCGGTACATTTCCATGGCTCCATTTAGTAAATTCACCATCGCGACTCACATAATGAAATGTCCACCAAAAACTAATAATCAGTATTGTTATTACGGATAATATCGCAATCGTTTTCTTCACCGGAAATCCCCCTGACTCCCATAAACTCTATGACGTATTCTATATACATATTCAGAATACCTTTTGTAAGATTAAAAAGCTGAAATCCGTATAAAGATTTCAGCTTTTGGAGTGGATTACTCTTGTATATATGCATCCTCACTTACTTCTTCCATCAAAAACGTTCTCTTACCCATAGAGAAAAGATGCAGCTCATGCATTGCCCTTGTACAAGCTGTATAAAATAACTTTCTTTCATACTCGCGTCCATACTGCTCATTTGATGCGTTATAGATAATTACTGCATCAAATTCAATCCCTTTCGCCAAGTAAGCTGGCAGGATGATGATCCCTTTTTCATAGGAATTTGCGTTTTTATCCATTAAGCGAACAGGTGATGATGTTTTTAACGCGTCGTATGCTGCTTGGCTTTCTTTCATCGTTTTACATATAATCGCAATTGTCTCGTGACCTTTTTCTTTTAAACGATGGACACATTCTTCTATTTTTCCATGAAGTGCGACAGTGTCATTAACTTCGATTAAGATCGGTTTTTCCCCATCCCGATTAAATGGTTCGATCATTTCTCCGCCTGAAATTAGCCCCTTCGTAAAGTCAACAATTTGCTTTGTTGATCGATAGCTCCGTCTTAATACGATTTTTTCCGTTCCCTCAGGTTCCAAATTTAATAAGGACGGCGCATCCACTGTATGAGCATAGATCGCCTGGTTCACATCTCCTAAAATCGTCATCTTACAATGTGGGAACAGCTGTTTTAAAAACTCAAATTGAAACGGTGAATAGTCCTGCGCTTCATCAATGAACAAATGGCGTATAAGCGTATTGGATTTTCTCCCTTCCAACTGATCCTGTAAATATAAATACGGAGTTGTATCTTCATAGGACATAATATTCGCATTTAAATTTTTTATCGTTTCATCACAAATTTCTTCCCATCCATTAGGCCATGTGAACGGATCTTTTATTGTAAAAAGCTTCTTATATACAGCTTTCATATTTAAAAATCGATTCTGCTTAACGGCGCTTCGTATTTTTTTGAAGTGTTTATTGACGATTGATTTAGCTAAAATCTGAAACTCGCGATCGGCATCATCAAATGTTTCTTCATCATGATTTTTTTGCATATGCTGAAATGCTTCCAAATAGTCGTTTTTATCCAAAAGCTCAGCCTCGTTCAAAACCCATTCTTTTGATCTTTCCAGCTTCTCTTGTTTGTTAATTTCCTTTAACAGCCAATCAGATGTCAGCTTCATTCGATTTGGAATCGAAATAGATGGATCAAGTGAATAAAAATACTTAGTAATGTCTTGAGCAGAAACAATGGTCTCGCCGCGAAACGATATCGTTTTAAAAATCAGCCCTTTACTTGATAGTTCCTCAACATAACGATCTATCTGCTTTTTAAAATCTAAGCCTGCTTTATAACGGATGGAATTCATTTTCGCGTCGTATCCTGGTTCATCCATAGCAGTTAGGGTATATTCCATTTGAAAAAAAGAATCATCTACACTAAATTGGCTTCCGAGCCTTGTATTTAAATATTGCTGATATGTGGTTTGCTCCATATTTTCTTCACCGAGCTCAGGAAGAACAGTTGCAACATAGCTATTAAAAAGAGGATTCGGAGAAAATAGCATAATATTATCCGACGAGAGCGTATTACGATAGCGGTAAAGTAAGTAGGCGACACGTTGCAAGGCTGCAGAAGTTTTTCCACTACCGGCAACCCCCTGTACAATCAGTATCTTACTTTTTTCATTTCGAATAATATGATTCTGCTCACGTTGGATTGTAGCAACAATACTTTTCATTTGTGTGTTCGCGGTTCCGCCGAGCACCTCTTGAAGAAGGCTATCGCCAATCGTAACTCCTGTATCAAACATCCCCATTATTTTTCCATTTTTTATGATATATTGGCGTTTTAACTCCATCGTTCCTTCAATCATACCTGAAGGAGTGTTATATTCGGCTGGTCCCGGAGAATAGTCATAGTATAGGCTCGAAATAGGAGCACGCCAATCGTAAATAAGAAATTCCTCGTCATGCACATCCATTAAGGAAGCAACACCAATGTAGATGCATTCAGCCGATTTTTCACCATCTTCGTGAAAATCGATGCGGCCAAAAAAAGGAGAGTTTTTTAATCTGTCTAGTTGTTTAAGAAATCGATAGGATTGCCCATGAGTTCTTTCCCTTTCAGCAAGCAGCTCAGCCTGTTGTTTAAGACTTGTAAAAGTTTCTATAACATCATCAGGCTCATCAAGATTGACGGTAACATCTTCCCAAAAAGTTTTTCGTAATTCGATAATTCCGCCTTTTAGTCCACCCAAATTTTCATGTAAATGAACAACTTTTTGATCAATCACATCTTGAATGAACTCCACTCTTTGCTGTTCTTTTTCCCACTCCTTATTCATCCGCAGAACACACTCCTTGTTAAAAATAAAAATACTTGACAACATAATTGTTTATTGATAAAATTATATTGGGTAAATATGTTTAAGTATACAATAATGTTGTGCAAACAAAGTTAAGCATATCACGATAACGTGAATTTATCAATGGCTGAACAGATATTTCTGTTCGGTTTTTTCGTTTGAAAAAATATGAAATATTCTGTAAAATGTACATAATATTGATAAAGGATGTGGAAATGTTACATTGCGAATTGAAAGAGAAGAATTACCAGTACTTAGAATTTAAAGAACCGCAGTAAATTGTCCGCTAAAAACGAGTTTTTCCTTTTTAGGCTTGAAAAAGGCTCTAAAGGTGAGCAAATGTTTGATGATTGGGTGAACAACTTATCTAAAGAGTGGCTCGTACTGAAAGATCTATTACTAGAAAGTAATAATAACATTCTTCTAATTGATTCTATGATCATATCGCAAGCACGAGCACGCGAGTACTCCTCCCATGACCGTCTCTCCCCTTTTCCACCTCTAAAGGGCACGCAGGATTAAGAAGGCATTACATAAAAATTAATTCTTTTGACAGCATATGCGTGCAGAGACCATATATATCCCATCCAATAAAAAAACACCCCCAATCAAGGAGGTGCATACCCTATCTAAGCTCCCGGAGGAACGCCGGCGTCGTCAAACCTTCGTTCGAGGTTAACGAATTTGTTGTATTCTTTAACGAAAGCTAGCGAGACAGTCCCAACTGGACCATTACGTTGTTTCGCGATAATAATTTCAATAATGTTTTTATTTTCCGATTCGTGGTCGTAATAGTCATCACGGTATAAGAAGGCAACGATATCGGCGTCCTGCTCAATACTTCCCGATTCCCTTATGTCTGACATCATCGGGCGCTTATCTTGACGCTGCTCCACTCCACGGGAGAGCTGTGAAAGTGCGATAACAGGGACTTGTAGTTCACGGGCAAGTCCTTTTAGAGATCGAGAGATTTCCGATACTTCTTGTTGGCGGTTTTCACTTGAACGACCGCTTCCTTGAATGAGCTGTAAATAGTCGATCAAAATCATGCCAAGTCCACGTTCTTGTTTTAAGCGACGGCATTTCGAACGAATCTCGCTAATCCGGACCCCTGGAGTATCATCTATATAGATTCCAGAGTTGGATAAACTCCCCATTGCCATCGTAAGTTTGCGCCAATCTTCATCTGTTAAGGAACCTGTACGTAAATTTTGCGCATTAATATTCCCTTCTGCACAGAGCATCCTCATCACGAGCTGCTCCGCTCCCATTTCCAGACTAAAAATAGCGACATTCTCTTCAGTTTTTGTCCCGACATTTTGAGCAATGTTAAGTGCAAAAGCTGTTTTCCCTACAGATGGACGAGCTGCCACAATAATTAAATCATTGCGCTGAAAACCTGCAGTCATGCGATCAAGCTCTGCGAATCCAGTGGGAATTCCCGTAACGTCCCCTTTTCTATTATGGAGAAGTTCAATATTGTCATACGTGTCAACGAGTACATCCTTAATATCTTTGAAAGCACTCGAATTTTTTCGCTGAGCGACTTCCATAATATGCTTTTCTGCTTCATCAAGGACTGCCTCTACTTCATCTTCCCGGGAGTATCCATCCGTTACTATATTCGTAGCTGTTCGAATTAATCGACGCAACAATGATTTTTCTTCAACGATACGGGCGTAATAGCCTATATTGGCGGCAGTTGGTACAGAAACGGCTATTTCACTTAAGTATGAAACTCCACCTACATCTTCCAACATTTTCGAGGCTGCCAATTCTTCCGTAACGGTGACTAAATCGATTGCCTTGCCCTCTTCACTCAATTTAAGCATACAATCATATATCTTTTGATGGGAACTTCGATAAAAATCCTCAGGAAGTAAAATTTCTGAAGCAAGTATTAATGATGATGGCTCCAAAAATATAGCTCCGATTACTGCTTGCTCAGCTTCTATATTTTGCGGCGGCGTTCGATCCGAAATATCAACATTCATAGTACTCACCTTCCACAATCCTAATCACGATTTACTTTTTCGATCCTCACGATATAAAAAATGTGACCGGTCAAAACCGCATCACATTTATTTTCTAATTCTATTTTATCATGAAAACATCTACTTACCATATGGTAATTTTAGTTTTCTTCTTTTACATGTACATCGACTGTTGCCACGACTTCATGATGAAGCTTCACAGGTACTTTCGTTACTCCTAAAGAACGAATCGCATCTTCCAATCCAATTTTTCTTTTATCAATTGTAATTTTATGCGACTTTTTTAATTCATCAGCTATTTGTTTGCTCGTAATTGATCCAAATAAACGGCCGCCTTCACCTGATTTAGCTTTCAACTCTACTGTTAGTTTTTCAAGAGTCTCTTTTAATTTTTTTGCTTCTGCTAATTCTTCACTAGCAAGCTGTTCTTCTTTTTTCTTTTTGTTATCTAAATTTTTCATATTTCCAGTTGTTGCTTCGATTGCTAGCCCCTGTTTTAGTAGAAAGTTATGTGCGTAGCCATCCGCTACATTTTTTACCTCGCCTTTTTTACCTTTACCTTTGACATCTTTCAAGAAAATTACTTTCATGATTCTTGGCTCCCTTCCAAATAATCATCTAAAACTTGTTTTAATTTCAACTCTGCTTCTACAATATTGACATCGGATAACTGTGCAGCGGCATTAGATAAGTGCCCGCCGCCGCCAAGGGCCTCCATGATGATTTGGACATTGATTTCGCCTAAAGAACGAGCACTGATTCCAACTACATCACCCGGACGCCTTGAAATGACAAATGAAGCAGAAACCCCATCCATTGTTAATAAAGTATCAGCCGCTTGGGCAATGACGATCGGTTCATAAACTTCATCTTCCGATCCACTTGCAATGGCAATTCCTTTCGAGTACAATTCAGTAGTTTCAATTAATTTGGATCGTTTAATATACGTATCCATATTTTCTTTTAAAAACTTTTGAACTAAAATTGTATCTGCCCCATGCGCTCTTAAATACGAAGCAGCATCAAACGTTCTCGATCCAGTCCTAAGCGTAAAGCTTTTTGTATCTACAATAATACCAGATAATAAAGCTGTTGCTTCTACCGTGTTGATCGTACTTCCCTTTTCCCCTTTTGGCTGATACTCAAGAAGTTCTGTCACTAATTCAGCTGTCGAGGATGCATAGGGCTCCATATAGACTAAAAGTGGTTTTTTAATAAAATCTTCACTGCGACGATGATGGTCGATAACGACAACTCGTTCTGTTTCAGATAACAGTCTATCGTCAATGACAAGACTAGGCTTATGTGTATCCACAACGACAAGAAGTGTTCGGTCAGTCGCTAGTTCCATCGCCTCATCTGGTGTGATAAATCGTGAGAAAAGATCAGGATATGCTTTAGTTTCTTCAATAAGCCGTTTCACACCTGTATCAATCTCGGAAGCATCGATTACTATATAACCTTCACGTTTATTCAACTCTGCTGCTTTTCGAATGCCGATTGAAGCGCCAATCGCATCCATATCAGGATATTTATGTCCCATCACGATAACTTTATCGCTTTCGACAATCAATTCATTCAACGCATGAGAGATGACTCGTGCCCGGACCCTCGTTCGCTTTTCCATTGGGTTTGTTTTTCCACCAAAAAACTTTAATTTTCCATTTGGCATTTTAATTGCAACTTGGTCGCCGCCCCGTCCTAACGCAAGGTCAAGACTGGATTGGGCTTGGACACCTAAATCGGGTAATGACATATCCCCGATTCCAACCCCGATACTTAAAGTAAGAGGTACGTTTTTCTTGGCCGTTTCTTCTCTTACTACATCTAATATTGAAAATTTATCATTTTCTAGATCTTGATATATTTTTTCATTTAGCAATATTACAAATCGATCTGAAGATGTCCTTTTTAGAAAAATACCACGTTTTAGAGCCCATTCATTTAAAAGTGAGGTTACCGTACTGTTTAAACCACTTTTCGTCTGATCATCCATACCTTGAGTGGCATCGTCATAGTTATCAAGAAAAATAATGGCAATTACATTTCGTTCTGATTCATATCTTTTAACTGTTGCAACTTGATCGGTTACATCGAAAAAGTATAGTAACTTCTCATCCAACTTAAGCTCAACACGAAATTTTTTATCTTGAATCGTCACGATTTCGCTTTCAATTTCTTGTTTGATCAATGGAATGATTTGATCCCCGATTTCATAAAGCGACTTTCCAATAAGAGTATTTTCATGAAAACACGAAGACATGTATGAATTGGACCATTCGATGATAAAATCATCGTTAATGAGCATAATACCAATCGGCATTTCCATCAAAGCTTCTTCGCCGACTTTTTTCACTCGATATGAAAGAGTCGATATATACTCTTCTGTGTCCTTTATAATGCTTTTTTCTAAATGGACAGCCATATAAAATAAGGCAAAGAGCAGCCAAAAACCAATTATCGCTACCCATAAATGCTGAAATGCTATAAAAACTAGTAAGATAGCTGTAGTTGCTACGATACCATATAATGGGTAGCGTAATTTTCCGCCATTAAAATATGAAGGCATTCTTTCAGCTCCTTTATTACTTTAGCCATTAGTGCAAGAGCCATCTTCATCGTCGAAGATCCTTTTTCGTCCTTATCCTTACGTTAAAGTCGGAAAAGCGGAAGGCGTTCGTACAGCCCTGACAAGCATTATGTTCCGGGCTAAAAAAGTCTTTATTTTGACTTGTATTGTCGCCAGTTTATGTCCTCGATGAGCTGGAGTCTACAGCTAGACAAGACGAATTGATGACTGTTGCGCTATACAGTAATAGTCTAATTTCAATAAAGCAGAACTATTAATCATTTACATGTTCCTATCTTTTAAATGTAGATGCTACTTTTGATTTATTCGTTGTCTAAAATTAAATCCTAAATCAATTATACCTAACACCCGAACAATTGAAAGAACTATAGGCAATAAAAATGTAAATATAACGACTATTATTGGGATTGCAATTGACCATTTCTTCAAATGACAATAAAAGAAAATAAACGATAGTCCTTGAATAACCAAAAGTGTTTGTAATATTAATCCTGCATTGATTACTGCCATATGTAAATATGAATCGGTCTCAAATTTAAAAATAATCGAAAGGACTAGCACTATTAAATACATCCACAAAATGCTTTTTGGAAAGGTCAAACGACGAAATGGTTGAAACTTCGGAACTTCTACCCCTAGCCTTTTTAAAATTGGAAAGTTTACAGACATGATAATAATCACACTTATAAAAGCAGTTCCAATTAGTATTGAAGGAAGCATCGAGGTCATTAAATTAGCCATATTATTTAATTGTTCCTGGAATTCAACTGGCGGGGTCATCCCCATCATATTCATTGCATCCGTGTATTGATTGATGGATGTTTGAAACATATCCTTAAGTTCATCCATAAAGTTATAGCTGAAAAACATTGCCGCAACCATAAAAAATAATATGATATTTGCAATGAAAACGATGCTTGAAGATATGAATATAATCTGTTTACTTTCCTTTACTCTAATCCCATATCCCATCATTAACCCTGTTGTTCCAAAAAATATTGCAATGGGCAATGCCATAAATGATCCAAAAATAAACGATACTATCATCGCACCTATAATTAAGATGATGGAATGTTTCACTGAATATTTTGCGCTGTACAGAAGGAAAGGCAAAATAAAAAACAAGTATACAACAATGGTTGAAATAGGAATAAAAATAGCTAATAGTAGCATCAGAGTATATAAAGCTAATAATAACGCTCCTTCTGTTAGCGTTCGTGTATTATTCACTCTTCCACCTCTTTCTGTTTATATTTCTTTATTTCCAAACAGATTTACTTCTTCTATTTTAACGGTCAACCGCATATCAATCAACTTTGCTGACATAAAGATCTAGCTGTACTTAAAGAAAAAAGGCTAGCCCAATTCTTGGTATCATGCTTCATAACAGTAAAACTGTATAAAAGTATGATACCAAGCTCTGGACAGCCTTTATTTCATAAAGTCAATATTACTCGCCTGAAACGAATGGAAGTAAAGCCATTTGACGAGAGCGTTTGATAGCTGCTGTCAATTTGCGTTGGTACTTCGCGCTTGTTCCAGTTACACGACGTGGAAGAATTTTTCCGCGTTCAGAAATGAACTTTTTAAGTAAATCAACATCTTTATAATCGATGTGTGTAATTCCATTCGCTGTGAAAAAACACACTTTACGACGTTTGCGTCCGCCTCTGCGTGCACCTGCCATATCAATAACCTCCTATCTTAATTAAAATGGAAGATCGTCATCAGAAATGTCAATTGGTTGTCCATCATTCGAGAATGGATCTTCATTTGCTCGGGTAAAGTTTTGATTGCTGCGCTGATTCTGATTTTGGCCATGAGAACGGTACTGGTCATTTGGTTCTTCACCATATGGGCTTCCGCCAAAATCACTGCGACCTTGTGAAGCGGAACTTCTAGGTTCAAGGAATTGAACAGATTCGGCTACCACTTCAGTCACATATACACGCTTACCATCTTGTCCGTCATAGTTGCGAGTCTGGATGCGGCCATCGACACCAGCTAAACTTCCTTTTTTCAAGTAATTAGCAACATTCTCTGCAGGCTTTCTCCAAATCACACAGTTTATGAAGTCGGCTTCCCGCTCCCCCTGTTGATTCGTATAAGTACGGTTAACAGCCAACGTAAAAGTTGCGACTGGCACTCCATTCGGAGTATAGCGCAAATCAGGATCTTTTGTTAAACGACCTACTAATACAACTCGGTTCATCATCAGAATCAACCTCTTCCCGTATACTTCTTTATATAATGTTTCACGTGGAACAATTAATTTTATTTTTCGTCTTTAACAACAATATGACGAATGATATCATCACTGATTTTCGCAAGACGGTCGAATTCCTGAACAGCTTCAGGTTCTGCATTCGTATGGATTAAACGGTAGAAACCGTCACGGAAATCCTCAATTTCGTATGCAAGACGACGCTTACCCCAATCTTTTGATTCGATGATTTCCGCACCTTGTGAAGCTAGGATATTGTCAAAACGCTCAACTACAGCAGCTTTTGCTTCCTCTTCGATGTTCGGGCGGATAATGTACATGATTTCGTACTTTCTCATCGTTCAGTCACCTCCTTATGGACTATGCGGCCCTCTTTGAATAAAAGGGCAAGGAGCAATTTTCATTACTCACAATGAGTAAGTATAACATACAAAGCTTGATTGCGCAATGACTGGGACGATTTTTCGACGAAACTGAAAAACCCGGCTAAGGGATATTCCTTTGCCGGGTTACATTTATTTCCACTCTTCTTCTTCGTCTTCACTTTCATAAGCATCTCTTGAGGGATTATATAATCGATCAAGATCCGGTTCTTCCGCAAACTCTGTAGCATATCTACCATTAATTACTTCTCTATTATCTTCGTCGCGTGAACCAACATCAGCTGTTTCAGAATTAAACAGTAACCCGAGACAGATGACTCCGCTGATTCCAACTAGAGTGAAAATAAATCTTGAAAAGCCAGAATCAGTTCCACCAAAAATACTTCCAACTAAATCATACTGAAATAAACCAATTAAGCCCCAGTTTATTGCGCCAATAACGACTAAGGCTAATGCAATTCGTCGTAATGTTTTCACTAAAGTACTCCCCTTTCATCAAAATCAAATCAAAAGCAAAATAGTGACGCTATTGATTCAGTACTATTATTTGAAGAAAGAGGAAAATTTATAACCTGAAAAAAAAACCACAAAATTTTTAGCGAAATTCCATTATTATTTTAAAGTAACTGTTCCATGAAGTTCTGTCATTATGTAATAAAACCAATTTACTTTAGTGTGTATAAAATAAAATAAGACACCAAATAGGTGTCTTATACATTGAAGCGAAAATGGATTACGTCTCCATCTTTTACAATATACTCTTTTCCTTCCAGTCTTACTTTACCGGCTTCACGAGCAGCTGTCATAGAACCACCAGCTAACAAGTCGTCATATGAAACCGTTTCTGCGCGAATAAATCCTTTTTCAAAATCAGTATGGATGATTCCAGCACATTGTGGTGCTTTCATGCCTTTTTTAAATGTCCATGCACGAACCTCTTGAACCCCAGCTGTAAAATAAGTAGCTAACCCTAAAAGGTCATAAGTGGCACGAATTAACTGATCTAGTCCGGATTCTTCAATTCCTAGTTCTTCCAAAAACATTGCTTTTTCTTCATCATCTAATTCCGCAATTTCTTCTTCAATTTTCGCGCAAACGACGATTACTTGGGAATTTTCTTTTTCTGCATATTCGCGAACTTTTTTGACATAATCATTTTCGGATGGATCGGCTACGTCCTCGTCTCCAACATTTGCTGCATACAAAACCGGCTTACTTGTTAACAAATGAAGACCTTTTACGATTTTCATTTGTTCATCTGCAAATTCAATAGAGCGTGCAGGTTTATCCGCTTCAAACGTTTCTTTCAATTTTGCTAAAATTTCATATTCGAACATCGCATCTTTATCTTTTTGTTTTGCCATTTTTTCTACACGGCCTATGCGTTTATCAACCGATTCTAAGTCAGCAAGAATTAGTTCCAGATTAATTGTTTCAATATCATCGATTGGATCTACTTTTCCTGAAACGTGTGTAATATCATCACTTGCAAAACAGCGAACAACGTGACAAATAGCGTCTACCTGACGAATATGGGAGAGGAATTTATTTCCTAGTCCTTCTCCTTTACTTGCCCCTTTAACAATCCCTGCGATATCTGTAAATTCAAATGCAGTAGGAACAGTCTTTTTAGGTTGTACAAGTTCTGTTAATTTTTGAAGTCTATAATCAGGTACTTCTACAATTCCAACATTTGGATCTATTGTACAAAACGGATAATTGGCAGCTTCTGCCCCTGCTTTTGTAATTGCATTAAATAAAGTTGATTTTCCTACATTTGGTAGGCCTACGATTCCTGCTGTAAGAGCCATTTTGGTCACTCCTCTTCCGGGTTTATCCTATATTAACGCATATTTTCCCCAGTAATCCTTTCACAATTATAGTGATTATACTAAGAAAAAACAATATACCTTTATCTTCTATGAATAAGTATATTTCACAACCTAAAATTTTCTGACAATGGTATATTTAGTGAAATGTAAAAGCATGAGGATTATTCTTCCTCATGCCTCTCCAAAATTTTCTTTATTTTTCTTGCGAAATCCCTACGTGGCAGCATAACACTGTGGCCACAGCCTTCACATTTAATCCGAATATCCATACCCATGCGAATAATTTTCCAACGATTTGTCCCACATGGATGCTGCTTTTTCATTTCTACTATGTCATAAAGATTAAACTCTTTTTTTTCCAACATTCATTCCTCCTGAAGATTCCATCATATTCTCCACGATTCACTTTTTCTGAATATATTTTACCAATAAAATGTTGTTTTTCATAGTTGGTTATTAGATTTTACAATTTCTTATGTATAGAAATGAAAAATCCTCCGTATAATGGGTAAAGAATAGCAAATCGGAAGGTGCTGGAACTGGCCGCAAAAGAGTTATTTCAGACATATAGACGTATTTTCTTTTCTAGGGAAAGGGACGATATAGATGAGATCACAACCGCTATTTAATCCACTTGATGTGTTTGAAGTAAATATTAAATATGATGATCCAACATCTAGTCATAAAATTTCTAGTGGTATCAACGATTTACTCCCCTTCGGATATAAGAGGCCTATCGTTATCGTTTGTATCGGAACTGATCGATCCACTGGAGACTCTTTAGGACCACTAGTTGGGACTTTTCTAGAAGAAGCCGGCTTGGTAAATTTCCATATATATGGAACGTTAGAAGATCCTGTTCATGCGGTAAATTTAAATGAAAAGATGGAAATGATTCATCAAAAATATTTCCGACCATATATAATTGGGGTCGATGCCTGTCTTGGAAGACTGAAAAACATAGGCATGATTAAGGTTGGGTCTGGCCCTGTTAAACCCGGAGCTGGAGTAAAAAAGGAGCTTCCAGCTGTTGGAGACATGCATATCACGGGAATTGTAAACGTAAGTGGTCATATGGAGTTTTTTGTTTTGCAAAACACTCGTCTTAATCTTGTAATGAAAATGGCTAAACAGATCGTTACAGGTATTGTGGAAGCTGATATGATTTATTCGAATAAAGAAACCAATCTTCAACTTGAGTGGGATATAAGTACAGAAACGATATAGAAAGAGGCAAGTAATCGTCTAACAGATTCAGTTTTAGAGTCTAAGAATGGTAAATGACTAAATGATTCGTCCAATTCCCTTGCGAATTGGACTTTTCTATTTGTTGGATTATGGAAATTATTAACAACTGTTTTACATAAAGACAGAACTTATTACCACTTGCTTAAAATTAGCTAAGGTGACACCATGTGGCACGATCTTGATTACAATGGGAAAATCATTACTAGAGACAATTTCGGTAAAGAAAACGTTAGTACTGCAACGTGCAAATCAATTGCTATTAAAGAAACTAACATAAGAACAGACTACACTTGCGACAAAACTAATAGAGATAGCAGCATTTTAGTAATTGGGAAATAAAACCATATCAAAAAAAGGCATTGTTAATGTTAACAGTGCCTTTTTGCTAATGTTTAAGCGTATTCCTTAACGAATTTGTTTATTTACATATATTGATGATAGAAATAAAGCCCAGTTACGATCAAAGCACATACTAAAATGCCTGGTAACAAATTAGCCACTCTTATCTTAATCATCCCAGATAAATTTAACCCAATGGCAAAAATCATGATTCCCCCTGTTGCGGTTATTTCATTAATAAACATATCCATCAACTCATTTGGGACAATCCGATCAATTTGTGTTGCAAATATAGCGATTAAACCTTGGTAGAGTACAACTGGAACGAATGAAAGCAAAACGCCGATTCCAAGTGTTGTAGTTAAAATCAATGCGGTAAAACCGTCGATTACGGCTTTGGTAAAAAGAACTTGGTGGTCTCCCCTAATCCCGCTATCCAACGCTCCAATAATGGCCATAGCGCCAATGACAAAAATTAATGTCGCTGTGACAAACCCTTGTGAAATGTTTCCTTTATGTGACGCGCCCATCTTACTTTCTACCCATAAACCTAATGAATTTAGCTTTCCATCAAGCTCCCACCATTCGCCAAGTACAGCTCCAATAACAATACTTAATATAACTATTAAGAAGTTTCCACTTTTAAAACCCATTTGTAGCCCTAACACCATGACAACTAAGCTTATCCCTTGCATGACCGTTGATTTCATTTTATCAGGGATCCTACTTAAAAACCTTCCAATTAACGACCCTACAATAATACAAAGTCCATTGACTAGCGTACCTAATAGCACCATAATTTCACCTATTTTAAAGAAGTTCTATGTCGATATAGTATCTTTATTATTTGCTTCAAAAAAAATAAGTGCCCTTTAAAGTAGATAAAGGGCACTACTTTTACTCATTTTGATCAAGTATATCAAGAATTCTTTCCAAATCTTCATTTGATAAAAATTCTATTTCAATTTTACCTTTTTTCTTTGACTGTTTAATTGTTACAGTTGTTCCAAATTTTTCTCTCAAAGAATTTTCTCTATCTACAATAAAAATATCTTTTTTAAGTTTTGACTTTTTTGTTTCACGTGGAACATTTTCATTTATTTGTTGAACTAGATTTTCTAGTTGTCTAACATTTAAGCCTTCCTTAACCGTACGTTCAGCAACGGCTTCTATTTTTTCTTTGCTCTTAAGCCCTAAGAGTGTCCGTCCATGACCCATAGATAATTTTCCATCTGTTATTAGCTGCTGAATGTTTTTTGGCAGTGTAAGCAATCTAACATGATTGGCGATATGCGGTCTGCTTTTTCCGAGCCTTTTTGACAGTTCTTCTTGTGTAATATGAAGTTTTTCCATCAAAGTATGATAAGCAGTCGCTTCTTCTATAGGGGTCAAATCTTCACGTTGTAAGTTTTCCAATACGGCTAATTCCATCATTTGTTGGTCGGTTAATTCACGAATTACGGCTGGAATTTTACCTAGCTTAGCCGCTTTTGATGCACGGTATCGGCGCTCCCCTACAACGATTTCATAGCCTTTAATGTTTTTTCGGACGATTATTGGTTGTAAGACTCCATGTTGAAGTATAGATTCTTTTAATTCCTGAATAGCATCTTCAGAAAATACTCGTCGAGGTTGGTACGGATTTGGTTTTATTTCTTTTAAATCAATTTCACGTACAGCTTCGTCATTACTAATATCCATATTTGCAAATAAAGCATTAATCCCTTTACCGAGACCTTTAGCCATTTTCAGCCACTTCCTTTGCAAGATCTAAATATACTTCAGCCCCACGAGATTTTGAATCATATACAATGATGGGTTGCCCATGGCTCGGAGCCTCACTAAGTCGAATATTTCTAGGAATAATCGTTTGATACACTTTGTTTTGGAAGTATTTTTTAACTTCCTGAATGACCTGTATGCCCAGATTTGTTCTGGCATCCAACATCGTTAACAAGACACCTTCAATCATTAATTCATGATTTAAATGTTTTTGAACTAATCGAACCGTATTTAATAATTGGCTTAAACCTTCTAGTGCATAATATTCGCATTGGACAGGTATTAATACTGAATCTGAAGCAGTCAATGCGTTAATCGTAAGTAAGCCAAGTGACGGTGGACAGTCAATTAATATATAATCAAAATCATCCTTTACTTGATCCAAGGCTCTTTTTAAACGTACTTCTCTTGAAATAGTTGGAACTAGTTCTATTTCCGCCCCTGCCAATTGTATCGTAGCAGGAACTGCAAACATATTATCTACACCTGTTTGCTTAATTACGTCCTTTATATCCACATCATCTACGAGCATATCGTAAATACATTGGTGGACATCTCCTTTATCAATCCCAGCCCCACTTGTAGCGTTTCCTTGGGGATCAATATCGATTAACAATACTTTTTTCCCTATATATGCTAAACAAGCCCCTAGATTGACAGAGGTGGTCGTTTTCCCGACGCCCCCTTTTTGGTTGGCTATGGAAATAATCTTTCCCAACGATGTCACCTACCCTAATATTTCTAAATTAGCAATCATGTATTCTATTTTATCAAATATTCTCTACGAATTACTCTTTAGAAGAAAAAAAGTTTGTTAAAATATAAAAATAGTTGCTCATATCCTTATTGTTGCTGTTTTGAGTGGAAATATCAAGATAAACAAGATGGAAGTAGATTGATGACATCAGAAAAAACAAAGGAAATTCATACCTACTTAAAGAAGTTTATAAATAAATAAGTAGGAGGAAGTAGAATAATGGAAAGGCTAAAAAAGAACCCCATGGCAAGATATATTCCTAGCCAATTTGAAGTTGAACAACTATGTAAGCAGTATCGAGTCGGAGATTTAGTTAGCATTGATAAAGAATTAGGTGGCATGTTCAATGTAAATCTAAAAATATCTACTACATCTGGACAATATGTAATCCGTGTGCATTCAGGACTAAGTCGCGAAGATCACCTTAACGCTGAAAATGCTATATTAGAGAAATTACGGAGCCATGGAATTCCTGTACTATTCCCTTTACATACTATTGAGGGCTTTTATTTTTTAAATTTGCACCATCGATTTGTTCAACTAACCCCTTTTGTTCAGGGAACCCCATTCAAATTTACAAGGGAACAAGTATATAACTGTGGTAAATTACTAAAAAGATTTCATCATACATTAAAGAGTGAATGCGAGATTCCTGCCCCTTTTTGGTCCAATTATCCTTCACAAAATATATTAAAAGAAGGATTGGAGCTATTAAAGAATGATCAAAAAGAATTACACGAAGAAACTCAAATAAAAGATGTTGAACACCTCTACAATGAAGTTATGGAACAGTGGTTACCAAATGAAAAGTTTCTATCAAAATCGATTATTCATGGGGATTGGCATCCCTGGAACGTATTATTTAATGATGATAACGAAATAGAATATATATTGGATTTTGATTTTATTCAAAAAGGTGAATGCATTCACGATATAGCTTATTTTCTCTGGACTATAAAAAATGAAGCAAATAAGGAAGAACTAGGGAGACATTTTATTAAAGGGTATGGACCATTATCAAGGATTGAAGTTGAACTTTTACCCATTGCAATAGCTCGTGCAAGTTTATTCTTTTTATGCACCGCTTCTTTTGTAGCAGATCCTAGTTCGGAGCTCCAAGAACAAATAAAAGTGCAAAAACCTTATATTGAATGGTTATTATCTTCCGATGGAAAATCAAGTATAAAAAAATTAACGATGACCAAAACAAAAAAATAGCTCAGTTATTGGACTGAGCTATTTTTCTAAACAGAAAGAACAGTGGTTTCTGGTCCACTGTTTTTTGACAGCATAGGCATCATATCATAGTCAAAACTCTTTATTTCGACAAATATCTATCATTTTTTCTTAGGAATTTTTATTGTAAATTGATAGTATTCTTCAAATTCTTCTTCTTCAGAATCTAATTTTATACCACTATCCGTCACCATGGACAGTGATTGACGGATTGTATTGACGGCAATTCTCATGTCTTTGCTAATGGCACGACGTTTGCTTTTCGGCTTTTCGACAACTGTAAGAAGTTTTACGACTTGTTCCTCTGCCTGTTTGACATTCAAGCCCTTCTCAATAATAAGATTCATCACCTGAACTTGTTTTTCAGGGTCTTTTAAAGGAATCAAAGCTCTCGCATGCCGCTCTGTAATCTTCTTTTGCAATAACGCCTCTTGGACTTCTTCTGGCAATTTTAATAATCTGATTTTATTGGCAACTGTAGATTGCCCTTTTCCTAATCGCTGCGCCAATGCTTCCTGTGTTAAATTATGCAATTCCAAAAGTTTACCGTATGCCATTGCTTCTTCAATAGGCGTTAGTTCTTCTCGTTGAAGATTTTCTATTAAAGCAATGGAAGCCGTTTCCGTATCGCTTAAATTTTTTATTATGGCTGGAACCTCATCCCATCCGAGAAGCTGGATTGCTCTAAAGCGGCGTTCACCCGCAATAATCTCATATTGGTTAATCCCCAATTCTCTTACAACAATTGGTTGGATAATTCCATGGGTATGAATAGTTCTCGCCAATTCTTCAATTTTCGTTTCATCAAATATCGTTCTTGGTTGGAATCGATTTGGAATAATATGAGAAACAGGAATTTTTTTTATTTCATCCCTCTCATCTACCATCTCTTTTTCTATCGGTAATTCCTTCTCACCCAAACCAAATAATCGAGAGAAAGGATGTTTCATCCTTCGACACCACCTTAATAGTGAGTGTTCAAAAAGGAATAAAAAGGACAAGAAGTTCGAGGCGGTGCCGTTTCGAGCAGCGGAGAAACAAGCCAACTAGAAACATCGAAATGTCATTTTTACCGGACTTTTTGAACATCCTCTAATAGAAACTCCCTTTAGCGAAACATAACATTATCTATATTATATATGACTTACTATCATCATTCTATTTTATTTTGCAAATTCCTGCCAAACACATGTCCTATTCTAGTGGAAGTTTATTAGGAGTTCCCGGTTTTCTAGGATATTTTTTTGGCGTTTTATTGATTTTAGAAATAACAATAATATTGCGGTTGCTTTCCTCTATTGGCAATGTAAAAGAATGAACAGTGGAAAGCTCTCCCCCTAATTGCTTAATAGCCCGATTTGCCGCTTTTAATTCTTCCTCGGCATTAGCCGCTTTCATCGCGACAAATTGTCCTCCTTCTTTCACAAGTGGAAGGCATAGTTCGCTTAGTACAGACATCCTAGCTACTGCCCTTGCGGTAACAATATCGTATTGCTCACGAAACTTAGGATTTTGTGCAAATGTTTCAGCACGATCATGGTGAAAATGTGTATTCTCTAAGCCTAATTCACTTGATAAATGTTCAAGAAACGTAATTCGTTTATTTAAAGAATCTACGATGGAAAGGTTGATTTCCGGAAAACAAATTTTAATTGGAATACTTGGAAAACCTGCACCTGCCCCTACGTCACATACTTTTACAGGCTTTGTAAAATCGATAAAAAAAGCCGCACTTACTGAATCAAAGAAATGCTTTAAATACACTTCCTGTTTATCCGTAATGGCTGTCAGATTCATTTTTTCATTCCATTCAACAAGTAGCTCATAATAACGCTCAAACATACTAAGCTGATGGGAGTCCAAATGAATCCCCTTTTCCCCAAGCTTATTTGTAAATTGTTCAATGTTCATTGTAGTTTCATTCCTATTCTTGTTGGTACGCCTTCCAATTACAAGCGCTATATGTAAAATAACCCCAACCTGGAAGTTAAAAAACGGTCTTCCTAGGTTGGAGATTTATTGTGCATCCTGATCAAAACTTATGTCTAGTGACAGTACATTCACGATACGAGCTTTTTACTTCAGAACATTTACTTATTCAGGCTAATAAGAACCTTTCTTCTATTCACCTGAAACTTTAGCGATTTTTCCATGTTCGATATACACGAGTAAAATGGAAATGTCTGCTGGGTTAACTCCTGAAATTCTAGAAGCTTGAGCGATGGATAATGGGCGCACTTTGTTAAGTTTTTGACGCGCTTCTGTTGCAATTCCATTGATCGCATCATAATCGATGTTTTCAGGGATCTTTTTGTCTTCCAGCTTTTTAAGTTTTTCCACTTGTTGAAGAGATTTTTCAATATACCCTTCATATTTGATTTGGATTTCTACTTGCTCAATAACGTCTTTTTGCAACTCTTGTTCAGCAGGTGCCAATTCTGCTATTTGTGCATATGACATTTCAGGACGTTTCAATAAGTCAGATGCCCTGATTCCATCTTTCAATGGACTTCCGCCCGCTTGAATGATCATTTCTTGCGTTTTTTCATTCGGTTTTAAAATAATTGAGCGAAGTCTATTCATTTCTGCCTCTATAGCAGCTTTTTTGCTTACATATTTTTCATATCTTTCATCTGAAATCAGCCCGATATCATGCCCAATCTCAGTTAAACGCAAGTCCGCATTATCGTGTCGTAATAGAAGGCGATATTCTGCACGTGATGTAAGCAGACGATAAGGTTCATTCGTTCCTTTCGTCACGAGATCATCAATGAGAACGCCGATATAGCCGTCAGAGCGACTTAAAATGACTTCATCTTTTCCAAGTATTTTTCTAGCTGCATTGATACCTGCCATGATTCCTTGGGCAGATGCCTCTTCATAACCAGATGTACCGTTAATTTGTCCAGCTGTATACAAGTTTTTAATTTTTTTCGTTTCAAGTGTAGGCCATAGCTGAGTCGGAACGATGGCATCATATTCAATGGCATATCCAGGACGCATCATTTTTGCATTTTCCAAACCAGGAACTGTTGCGATGATTTGATGCTGAATTTCTTCAGGCAAGCTCGTTGAAAGTCCTTGAACATATACTTCATTCGTATTTCGTCCTTCTGGTTCAAGGAAGATTTGATGTCTTGGCTTATCATTAAAGCGGACAACTTTATCTTCAATCGAAGGGCAATAGCGTGCTCCTGTACCTTTTACCATTCCTGAGAACATTGGAGCACGATGCAAGTTTTCATCAATGAGTTGATGAGTACGCAAGTTTGTATACGTGAGCCAGCATGGTAGCTGATCAGTAATGAATTTCGTTGTTTCATAACTGAAAGCACGTGGTTCTTCGTCACCAGGTTGAATTTCCGTTTTACTGTAATCGATTGTATTGCTGTTAATACGTGGAGGAGTACCTGTTTTAAACCGCTCCATCTCAAATCCTAAGCTTTCAAGGTGTTCCGAAAGCTTAATAGATGGTTTTTGGTTATTAGGTCCACTTGAATATTTCAATTCTCCTAAAATAATTTCTCCTCTAAGGAACGTTCCAGTCGTAATAATGACTGCTTTTCCACGGAAGATGGCACCTGTATTCGTAATAACACCTTTACATTCACCATCTTCTACAACTAATTCATCAACCATACCTTGTTGAAGAGTTAAGTTTGGTTCATTTTCCAGCGTATTTTTCATTTCATGTTGATATTGGAATTTGTCAGCTTGAGCTCGCAAAGCTTGAACAGCAGGACCTTTTCCAGTATTCAACATTCTCATTTGAATATAAGTTTTATCGATATTCTTAGCCATCTCACCGCCAAGAGCGTCAATTTCTCTTACAACGACCCCTTTAGCAGGTCCACCAATAGAAGGGTTACATGGCATGAATGCGACCATATCAAGATTTAGCGTTAACATCAATGTTTTGGCACCCATTCTTGCCGCTGCCAATCCCGCTTCACAGCCTGCATGACCTGCACCAATGACGATAACATCGTATAGACCAGCTTCATATGTTGTTTGCATAATGTTTCACCTTCCCTTTTATAGGATGTTCAAAAAGTCCGTTAAAAAGACACTTTTGTGTTTCTAGTTGGCTTGTTGTCCGCTGGTGGAAACTGCACCGACTTGGACCTTTTTGAACACTCCATTTTAAATATATTTTATTTTCCAAGACAAAACTGTGAAAATAGTTGATTAATTAAACTTTCCTGTACTGTATCTCCAATGATTTCCCCTAATAGTTCCCATGTACGGGTTAAATCAATTTGAATAATATCGATTGGCGTTCCAAAATCAATTCCGTTCAGTACTTCTTCGATTGCTTGATGTGCTTGATTTAAAAGAGCGATATGACGGCTATTTGATACATACGTCATGTCACCTGCTTCAATCTGGCCTTTAAAAAACATATCTGAAATTGCCCGCTCTAAATCATCTATTCCTTGCTCCTCAAGGAGAGAAGTCGTAACAATTTGATGATTTTTCGCTATTAGACGTACTTCATCCATATCAATTTTTCTTGGTAAATCTGTTTTATTCACGATGACGATAACGTCCATTCCTTCTGTCGCTATAAATAGTTGTTTATCCTCTTCCGTGAAATCATCTGCAGAGTTTAAGACAAGTAAAATTAAATCTGCTTTTTTCAGAACTTCTCGGGATCGTTCTACCCCGATTCTTTCTACAATATCCTCTGTTTCCCTAATTCCAGCTGTATCAACCAAACGCAGTGGAACTCCGCGGACATTGACGTATTCTTCAATAACATCTCTTGTTGTACCTGGAATATCAGTAACGATCGCTTTATTTTCTTGTACAAGACTATTTAATAAGGACGATTTCCCAACGTTAGGTCGGCCAATGATAACCGTTGATAATCCTTCACGTAAAATTTTCCCTTGCCCGGCGGTTTGAAGCAGCTTTTCAAGCTCACCTTTTATATAAGTAGCTTTTTCAACGAGAATTCGATGTGTCATTTCTTCCACATCATCATATTCTGGATAATCGATATTTACTTCTACATGGGCAACGACTTCAAGGATTTCCTGACGAAGAGTGCCAATTAATTTGGATAGCCGCCCTTCCATCTGTCCGAGTGCAACATTCATCGCGCGATCAGTTTTAGCCCGGATTAAGTCCATAACTGCTTCCGCCTGTGATAAATCGATGCGCCCGTTTAAAAACGCACGTTTCGTGAACTCTCCTGGCTCCGCTAGTCTAGCCCCTGCATTCAAAGCAAGTTGCAGTACTCGATTTACTGAAACGATTCCTCCGTGGCAATTGATTTCCACGACATCCTCTCTTGTAAATGTCCTAGGCGCTCTCATCAAACTGACCATTACTTCCTCAGCAATTTCCTCTGATTTCGGATCGACAATCCTTCCATAATGGATCGTGTGCGTTTCTACCTCTTTTAATTTCTTCCCGCTCGGACTTCGAAATAGTTGGTCAGCGATTGCGACCGCTTCTTCCCCACTTAAGCGTACAATAGCAATCGCTCCCTCACCCATCGGAGTCGATATTGCCGCTATCGTATCAAATTCCATCATGATCACCTCTTTCCATTTTTGACTTTATATATATTGATCGCATTTTTGCGAAAAAGTGTTTATCCCCAAAATAATAGAATACCAAAATTTTTGATTGTGGAAAAGTTATTTTACACTGTGAATTTTATCCACAGCCTAATTTTCGTACTCTTTATTTTAACTTATCCACATGTGAATAACAATAATTCATGATTTTCTCATTTGAATATCTTTTCCTTGCTAACATTATTGTTTATTTCCGCTGCAGGCGCTCCAATCAACATAGTTATAAAACAGTAGTGTGATTAAAATTAATTATTTTCATTTTCCATAAAAAAATCCGAATCATTCCTTCGATTCGGATTTCGCTTATTATACTTTTTTTGTTTCAAATATTTCTTTTAAAAATTCTCTCGATCGTACTAACTCTTTATGCAAATCATTCCATTGGCATTCTATAGAAATACGTTGATTGTAATTAGCTCGTTGTAAACAGTCAACAAAACGATCGTACGGATAATGACCTGTTCCTGGAGAAAAACGTCCGGTATCAGCTATATGAATATGCTTTATAAACTCTTTTGCTATCACAATGTTTTCTAGGGGTTCATTTTCTTCATCCATATGGTAGAAGTCTGCTAAAATTTGGATGCTCTCGCGATTTATCTTTTTAGCCAATTCTTCCGCCTCAATAACACTGTTAATCATATTGCTTTCTTTTTTATTCAGTGGCTCAATGACAATGGTAATCCCTAGAGGTTCGGCATTGTCTGCGACTAAGCTTAAGAATTGAAGGATTTGCTCCTCTGCCCGTTCGCACGAAAAACCATCCGGAAATGAGCGTGCTCCACCACTACCAAATACAATAGTATCGGCTCCTATTTGATGCACTCTTTGCAACGCTATTTCGACATAATGTTTGATACGATCATGGTCAACCGTATCCCCTACAATTTTCATATCCCCCGGGAGAAAGACATTACAAGCTTCAACAGCAAGAGGACTGTCTTGAAACTTTTTTAAGACCTCTGCAAATTCACGGTCACTTTTTTCAGGCATGAGTGATACAACTGTACATTCAATAAAATCAAACCGAGCGTCATGAACTATTTTTGCTTGATCAATTCCTAAACAGCAACCAAATTTCATAAATTTAGCTCCCCTTTTTATTGATAAACTTGTATATTGATTACCACTCCAGTCTCTCGCTTTACTAGCATGTGGGGGCTTCCTGCTGGAGTTTCATACCTTCCTATCAAAATACCATTACATCATTTTCAATTATGAGCGTTATCAAATCCTACTTTTTAAAAAACCGAAATAAATCTCCATATATAATTTTGTCAGAATAATTTAGTTCCTTTTGAACTTGTGTAAAGTAAGAGGAACATTTATTTCGTTTTACTTTTTTACTTGTTTCTTTACTGTAACAAGTTCCCTCTGAATAAATATAATGATCCGTCGTAAAAGTGCCATCCCTAAATACAACTAGACGGTTATCTTCGTTAGATAACAAACTCGTTCCGAAAGAATAAGTCTGATCGTTATTCTCTACTCCCAATAAATCAAAAATGGTTGCTCGTAAATCGATTTGTCCCCCAACTGTATTGATCACTTCACCTTTCATTCCAGGAACATGGATGAAGAAAGGTACTTTTTGCAATTCTACTTGGTCTTTAACTGTAATTTCATGTCCTAACACTTCGCTTAATGCGTCATTATAGCTCTTAGAAATGCCATAATGATCGCCGAATAAAACGAAAATGGAATTTTTATATAGATCCGTATCTTTTATTTGATCAAAGAAAGATTTAATTGCCTCATCTTCATATCGAACTGTCGTAAAATATCTGTTCACGACCCCTTGTTCCGTTTCAAGTTCAGGAATGAATTGGTCTTCAGGCTCCAATAGAAATGGAAAATGATTCGTTAACGTTAAAAATTTCGCATAAAAAGGCTGCGGCAATGATAATAAATAGGGCATCGACTGTTCAAAAAATGGAATGTCCTTTAAGCCATAATTGATCGAGTTTTCGTCATTTACATCGTAATCTTCCTTTGAGAAAAAGCGGTCGTAGCCCAATGCATTATACATCGTCAAGCGATTCCAAAACTGAGAGTCATTACCGTGAAAAGATGCAGAGTAATAATTGTATTTCTTTAATATTTCGGGAGTCGCCAAATATTCATTTTTTGGTTTTCTGACAAAAACAGAGCCACCTGATAGTGGATATAAACTATTATCAACAATAAACTCAGCATCGGAGGTTTTTCCTTGTGCTGTTTGATGATAAAAATTGGGAAAGTAAAAGCTTTCATCTTTCAATTTATTTAAAAACGGCGTTACTTCCTGATCATTTATTTTTTTATCAATGACAAAGGCTTGTGTTGATTCGAGAAATATGACGATTACGTTTTTACCTTTTGCGATCCCATGATAATTGGATGGAGTTACTCTATTATGCTTATCCTCTAGGTAATGCGTGATTTCTGCAACATCGCTTTCATCCGCTAAAACACTGTTAACAGACGTTTTCGAGTATTGTAAAATATCGAATATGTGATAGTAATATAGACCGAGAGATTTAACAATCAGTTCTTTATCATATGATTTATTCCAGAAATCTGAGTTTAGCATCATACTAAAAAGTAAAGGAACAGTCGTCATTATTAGGAAATGACGTTTCTTTACATTCTTCTTTAGTGGAATATTGATCGTTACCGAATACCTTTTTCTCATTAAAAAAATGAGCAACACTAAATCTAAGAACATCCAAATATCATAGTATTTTATAAGCTCTACCGTACTTTGACTTAATCCACCTACGTTTTGAAATTGAAGTAATACGGGTACAGTAATGAAATCAATATAAAATCGATAATAGAGGACGTTACCAAACAGGATGCCGGTTAGTAACAAATCAATCACAAAAAAGGCCTTATTTCTAGCCGATTTTCGAAAAAGAAAACCGATGCCAAGAAAAAAAGCAGCAGATGCAAGCGAAGTTGTCGCTAACACAATTCCTTCCCCAATGGATTGAATATTAATATGAAATACCCATATGTATAATGCACACATTTTTATCCATAGTAAAAAAACGGCTGCACTATAAATAAACAGGGCATTGCTTTCTTTCGATTTATGTATCTTAATCATACTGCTTTTCATTTTTTTGCCACTTCCGATTATTTTATTTATTATATTTTACCACTATAACATTACTAAAAAACACTTAATTAAGTCGTCATTATTTGCGACGTATGAGACCGAAGAAAAGTTTCAAATTAGGGCAAAAATAAAAAGCCAACATTCTCCAATGAAGAATAATCGGCTTTTATCTCGTTAATGTAACTTGTTTGTTTTTGTGAATAATAAAATGACCCGGTTATATAATGGTTCTAGTAATCTCCTTTGAGAATAAACGATGGCTGTTACGATAAATGCTATAATGGCTCCAGCTATTACATCAAGTGGGTAGTGAACACCAATAAATACTCTTGAAAGTGCCATAAAAATAGCAAATATGATTAAGAAACTACCAATCTTCCTCTTTCTCCAAAAAACGGAAAAGGCGATCGCAAAAGCCCCTGCTGAGTGATTGCTTGGAAACGAGGGATCCAAATCTGATTTAGTTGATAGAAGATTCACAGCATGGTCCACAAATGGGCGTGGACGAAAATACATCATCTCTATGATTTTATCTACACCTAATACAAAAATAGTGATCGTTACGGCAAACAATACAATTTTTCGATTTTCAAATTTATCCCCTGATTTAGAAAACCATAACCAAACTAATACTAAGCCTAAAAGAATCGGACCAAATTTAGAAAACGAACTGACCATCTGGTCGAATATATCATTATTTCCTGCAAATTGATTAATTAGTTCAAACAAGCGATAATCAAAATTCATTTTTTTCTCCCATGTTTTTAAAATTTTGTTACAAGATGGTTTTTATCATAACAATGATGTTGTCGAACAGTAAATAACGATTGGAAATCTAGTTATTGTTCTTTAAGGAATTATACAGTCGTAAAATTTCAAGCAAAATAATATTAAGACCTAGCCATACTCCCCCGAACACGTATCCCGCCGCCACGTCACTCGGCCATTTATTATCAATATAAATTTGTGCAATACCAGAAAATAATAAGATCATTACTATTACAACTATTGCTCCAATACGAAACCAATAATTGCGTGAATGAAGAACGAACAAGTACAAAGAAAAACCGTAGATGACAGTAGCTAGTAATGTCTGTTCTCCTGGAAATGCAGATGACATTTTTGGAGCGATTTGATGAAAAATACCCCTTATTCCCTCTTGGTATAATTCTCCGCCAACTCCTATTATAAATAAAAAGAAAATCTCATATATTCTTTCCTTGCCCCTCCATATAATCCAAAGAAGCGTTAGAAAAGCAATGCAAATGAGAGCAGGATTTGAAATTGCTGATACAAAGGCCGTCATCTCTTTGATCCACTTTCCTTCAAAAACGGACGTGATAAGGAGGATGGTGATTTCATTAAAGTCAGCAAATTCATTTTCAAGAAAATCTTGTACCAATCCGATCATCAAACTCATCAAAGCAAGTGTTGCCAGCATAGAAAAGACAATAAACAGTTTCGCTTTTCTCTTTCTTTTTTCCATCATGTTCCTAATAAAGGATACGAGCCAATGATTAAGCTTTTGCTTATTTTTTCGATATACATAAATCACAATGAAGATAACTGCTGCGATTAATACGCCTATTAACAAGTACTTTTTAATTGAAGTGTGAAACTGATCCCATTTCGGACCAAGTAATTTTCCAATCGTAATAAAAAGGGACGTCCAAAGAAAAGCACCGATATAAGCAAACATCATATATATCTTGAATGGGATCCTCGTAACACCTGAAAAATATCCGGTAATATGCCTTACTCCAGGGATAAAATACCCAAAAATCAGCATCTTGTTCCCATGTCTGCCAAACCAATTTGAGAGGCGAGTTAATCGATCTGGGCCCATATGAAATCGATGTCCATGTTTTTCGATAAAAGGGTACCCTAATTTGTATCCAATTCCATAAGCGGCGGTCATACCAACAGAGCTGCCGAGCCCCGCTGCCAAAATACAAAGAGCCCAATGAAAATGACCTTGAAAGACAAGATAACCTGCGTAACTCATCAATATTTCACCTGGAATGGGCAGGGCAATGAGTTCAAGCATTAGGGCGATAAAAAGTACGATATATCCATATTGATCAACATATGCTAGTGCTGTTCCCATTTTTTCACCGCCCTCTAGCTGAGCACTTAAGTTAGGCTTTTCTTGTTTTAATCGGTAGTTGAATGGTAAAATTAGTCCATTTTGCTTCAGAACTTGTCAAAATAATCTTTCCGCCGTAATTTTCCACTAAGCGTTTTGCAATGGAAAGTCCTAATCCACTTCCACCGCTCTTACGGCTGCGTGCTTTATCTACCCGATAAAAACGATTCAAGACAAACGGCAAATCTTGCTTTGGAATTCCAATTCCATAATCTTTTATTTCAATTGAGAAAAAGGTATCTTCAGTAACCGTGTTTACTTCAATTATTTTTTCCTTATTTGAATATTTCACAGCATTATCCAATGCAATGAGAAGGATTTGTTCCAAATAACGGCTCGGCATTTCAATGAATACTTGTTCAACTCCATGATATTGTGTCCTTATTTCAAAATCACGATGAATTAATTTAAAATTTTCTAATACCCGATCTATGACTTCATTCGGATTGACTGATTCACGTATAACTTCTTGATTTTCTTCAGCCCTTGAAAGTTCAAGGAGTTCCGCTACAAGGTTAATGAGTCTATCAACTTCTTTTAAACTTAATCCAATTGACCTTTCCAATACTTTAGGATCTTCTTTTCCCCAGCGTTTTATCAGCGACAGATGACCATGAATAATCGTAAGAGGAGTTTTTAACTCATGTGATGCATCCTCTACAAATTGTTTTTGCTGTTTGAAAGACCGCTCTACATTGTCCATTAAATCATTGAACATCAATCCTAAGTCTGTTATTTCATCGTGATGGACGCCAATAGGAACCCTTTCTTGCAAACCGTTCCGTTTAATTTTCTTCATGGTTTCTACCATATTGTTAACTGGTTTAAGCAATTGATGGCTAATCAACCTTCCGCCAAATAAACTTAATGCTATGGCTCCAATTCCTCCTGTAATCATGACGATTAAGAAGTATTTCATCAATTCATCCGATTTTTCAATACTTCGACCGATTTCAATGCTTCCTGAAAAATCGCCATTTGTAAAAGGAGTCCTTAGTAGAAGTAATCGTTCATCTTCATGTTTTAAGTCTACTAATTCAGTATGCCTCACTGTTTTTGGAATAATCTCATCTTCTGGGAAATCTTCAGATGTAGTGAATAATGCCTGTCCCTCTTGATTTACAATCCGAATCATTTGTGATTCTTGATTGATCCTATCTAAGAAATCATTTGCACCTTGAATGTCTATGTTTTGTTGATCATGATTGGCAGCTTTTAAATAGGCCACTACTTCATCCATTTTTGTATGGATTGCTTGTTTTTCCTGACTTATGAGCCAATGTTGAATAAAAAAGTACTGAATAAGATTAAAAGAAAAAAATAACAAGATCATTAAACAAGAAGACCATAGAGTGAGTTTCCATTTTATACTTATTTCGGTTATTTTTCGTTTAGATAGAAAAGTCATTCACGCATCACATATCCTGTACCACGTAAAGTTTGTATATAGCTTTCCTTTTCGTGTTTATCGATTTTATTACGAAGATGCCTAACGTACACATCCACTACATTCGTTTCAACAATTGAGTCATAGCCCCAAATTTCGTCCAATAACAACTCTCTTGTTAATACACGATTGATGTTTTTCATGAACATTAAAAGGAGCTCGTATTCTTTTTTTGTCAATTCGATGTTATTTCCATCTTTTGTTAACGTTCTTGAATAGAGATCTAATTCCAAGTCTTTAAAGGTCAGGTTCATAGAAGGATCCATTGATTTTTTCTCTTCACGTCGTAAAACAACTCTTATTCGGGCAAGTAATTCCTCAATGGCAAATGGTTTAGGTAAATAATCATCAGCTCCACTATCCAAACCCATTACTCGGTCCATCACACTATCCCTTGCCGTAAGCATAATAATAGGCGTCTCTTTATTACTTTTTAATCTCCTACATACTTCTAAACCATTGAGACCTGGCAACATTAAATCAAGCAATATTACATCGATATCTTTTTCTAATGCTATTTCAAGCCCTGTTCGCCCATCATAAGCAGTCAGGACTTCGTAACCCTCATGCTCCAATTCCAATTCAATAAATTCAGCCAAACTTTCTTCATCTTCGACGATTAATATTTTTTTCAAACCATATGGCACCCACTTTTAGAGGATTTCAAAAATAGTATAACCCATTTTATATTGCAAAAAGAAAATCCCATCTTTAAACTCCAGATGGGACTCTCACTCCTGCTTGAAAATCATTTTTTAGTCGTCGTTCTGTTCCCCGTCATGATCATCGTCACTTGTTTCTTGATCACCTTTTTCAACTTTCAATACTTTTCCTGTCTTAGCATCAATTTTCACATCATGTTTTTCGCCTTGTGAATCGGTAATTTCAATTCCATATACTACAACTCCGTCTTCATCTTCAAGCTGAGCTTCAGTTACTGTACCGTTCACAGCAGTTTGTGCAATTGATGTACTTTCTTCTTTTGTTATTTTAGCTTCTTTTTCCAATTGAGCTTGTTCAACTTCATCGCTCACTTCACCATCATGACCGTCTTTTTCGTTATCTGTTTCGGTTTTAATGACTTTACCTGAGTTGGCATCAATGACAACATCATGCTTTACCCCATTAGCATCTTTCACTTCAATATCATATGTTAATGTACCATGTTCCTTTTCGAGTTCGACGTCTGTTACTGTACCATTTATTTCTTTAAGGGCTATTTCTTTACTTTGTTCCTCTGTGATTTTAGCTGTATTTGCTGAATTAGCCGCAAAAGCAGGTTTAATAAGTGTCGCTCCTACCACCCCGCTACCAATAATCGTTAAGGCTAAAGCTGGTACCAATATCTTCTTTTTCATATTCCTCACTCCTAAAAGTTTTATTATTTCGTACAATATCCATCATAGAGGACGAATATGAAATCCCTCTGAATCAAAAATGAAAATTTTTTCATAAACAAAAGCGCAAGCGCCGGGCATCGAAGATCTCCACAATATTTCCATTCTAAATTCCTATTAAACATAAAAAAAGGCATCCTGAACGAATGATTCAGAATACCTTTTAAACGGGTAATTTATTCATTTCCTCTCGGCCGTAACACGACGTAGCGATTCGGTTCTTCACCTTCGGAAACAGTTTGTACATTTTTATTTTCAGATAATGCGGTATGAATGATTTTTCTTTCGTAATTTGGCATTGGTTCAAGAGAAAATGGCTTTTTTAAATATTGCACTTTTGACGCAAGTCGTTCCGCTAATTGGATTAATGTTTCCTTACGGCGTTCACGATAATTTTCAGGATTCAATATAACCGTAATATAATGCTTGGAATTACGATTTGCAGCAAGCTGTGTTAAATACTGCAACGAATTGATCGTTTGTCCCCTTTTTCCGATCAGAAGCCCCATCTTTTCTCCAGTAATATTGAAAATGATGTTTCTTTCATCTTCTTTTACTACTTCAATTTCCGATACGATATCCATATTGGACAATACTGACTGCAAAAATTCCTTTGCAATTTCAATGGCATCAGGCTTTACCGTCACCTTCACGACAGCTGGCCTAGCCCCAAACAGTCCAAGCAGCCCTTTTTTCCCCTCATCCACTATATTGATGTCCGCGCGTTCTCTTGTTGTTTTTAATTGAGCAAGTGCTGATTCTACTGCTTCTTCGACAGTTTGTCCTGTAGCAGTGATTTCTCTCACTTTTTAGCTCCCCCCGCTCCTTCATTTGCTTTCACATTTTGCATGACTGGTGGTTTGATAAAATATGTTTGTACAATCATAAAAATATTACCAACTACCCAATAAAGTGCTAATGCTGCCGGAAAATTAATAGCAAAAATTAAAATCATTGCCGGCATGATATAAAGCATCATTTGCATTTGCGGATTTGGTGGAGTGCCCGCCATCATGATTTTTTGCTGTAGGAAGGTTGTGAGACCCGCTACGATAGGCAAAATATAAAATGGATCCGGCGCACCTAGATCAAACCAGAGGAACTCTCCCGCTTTTGAAATCCCTTCTGTTCTAATAATCGCTTGATAAAAACCAATCAAAATTGGCATTTGGATTAAAAGTGGAAAACACCCTGCCAATGGATTGACATTATGCTTTTGAAAAAGCTGCATTGTTTCTTGTTGTAGCTGCTGTTGCGTTTTTGCATCTTTCGAACTGTATTTTTCTCTTAACTTTTGAATTTCTGGTTGTACAGCCTGCATCGCTTTTGAATTTTTCGTTTGCTTGATCATAAGCGGTAAAATGGCTAAACGAATTAAGATTGTTACAATGATGATGGATAACCCAAAGCTATTTCCAAACATATGGGCAACCGTTGTCATTAACCAGGAAAGTGGATATACAATATACTTGCTCCAAAAACCTGTACTCTCTGCTGTTATATAGTTTGGATTATCAATTGTTGAACAGCCTGCTGTTACCAACACTAGCAAAAGCAATGCCGATAACAATAATATTCTTTTCTTCAAGCTAGTTATCCTCCCTGCTTTCTCAATATCACATTTATACGAATATCTCTTTGGATATTTTAACATTTTTTCGCTACGATAGTTTGTTTTAATAGTATATTTTTATGGTTTTGTCTTTTTTAAAGATTTACCAATCTTAAGAACATGTTCCAAACTACTTTTCACTTCATGGAAATCCATTTCTGCGGTAGGCTTCCTAGCGATAATGATGTAGTCCTTCCCATCGTCAACTTGATCTTTTAATTCATGGAACACTTGTCGTATATACCGCTTTATTTGATTACGTTTGACAGCATTTCCAATTTTTTTACTAACCGATAAACCAATTCTAAAATGTTCTTGGCCTTCTTTTTGCAAAATATATATAACAAATTGCCTGTTAGCAACGGATTTTCCCTTCTTAAAAACTTCTTGAAAATCGTCATTTTTTTTGATCCTAAACGCTTTTTTCATACTTTCACCCGCATTATGGATTCTTTTACCTTATTTATTAAAGAAATAATAGATTTGGATTCGTTACATTAAGGAATAGCTGCCATCTAGCTGTAGGCGCCAGTCACTCGAGGTCAATAACCTAATTCAATTAAAATAAAAATACAGACTTTTTTTGAATCAAAACATTTACTTATCAATGATGATCAGAGTGACTTCCACTTTTGATCTAATCATCGGCTACTCATGAAAAAAAAGACCACTGAGACGTTTCAGTGGTCTACGCTGATAACACTTTTCTTCCTTTGCGACGACGTGCAGCCAATACTCTACGGCCATTTTTTGTACTCATGCGCTCACGGAATCCGTGTACTTTGCTTCTTTTACGTTTATTTGGTTGATATGTTCTTTTCATGTATGACACCTCCCCGAGGTTAAGAAAAAATATCAGTATTAGACATACTAAGTAATTATAGAGAGACGAAAAGACGATGTCAAGTGCTTTTTTAATCCGGACTTATCCCCAGAAGCCAAATCCATTCATGATTTTACCATTGTGAATAACTTTTTTGAGTTTTTTATTATCCACAACACATATCGACAAGATTTTCACAAATTAAGTGGCTGTGGGTAATTTTTTTCCATCGCTTATGGGTGTTGTGGATAATTTCAGTAATCCATTGCTAAGCATGCTTTTATTTGATATGATTATGGTGTTTTCATTCTGAATAATATTTATAAGAAATTCCATTATCCACAGATTGTGAATATCATGTGGATAAATTATTCAGTGGGTTTGGATAAACTTGTCCACAATCAGTGGATGATGTCGAAATCCGCTTTTCTACCTTATTATATAGTTTTCCACATTCATAGTTTTGTATATTTATAAAATAGGGGTGGAATGAACGGAAAATAGTTATATAACAGCTCATTTACGTGCAAGGGAGGTTAAATTTTGGAAAACATAGCTGATCTTTGGGCTCAGGTCTTGATGGATATTAAAAAAAAGGTCAGTAAGCCTAGTTTTGATACTTGGCTTAAGTCTACTGAAGCTTATGCTCTAAAAGGAGATACTATTACCGTAAGTGCTCCGAATGAATTTGCAAGAGACTGGCTCGAAGGCCAATATTCTCAGTTAATATCCGGAATTTTATATGAAATTATCGGAGAAGAATTAAATGTAAAATTTATTATTCCAATTGATCAAGAAGAGGAAAAAAAGGAAGTAGGACAAGTACTGCCAAAAAAGAAGGAAGAACCGGCGGAATTACATCAAAACATGCTAAATTCAAAATACATTTTTGATACATTTGTTATAGGCTCCGGAAATCGCTTCGCCCATGCTGCATCCCTCGCTGTAGCAGAAGCCCCAGCTAATGCATATAATCCTCTATTTATTTATGGTGGAGTAGGAATGGGCAAGACACATTTGATGCATGCGATTGGCCATTATGTCCTAGAACATAACCCGACTGCAAAGGTCGTTTATTTGTCGTCAGAAAAGTTCACAAATGAATTCATTAATTCTATTCGTGATAACAAAGCGGAGGATTTCAGGAACAAGTATCGCAGCGTTGATGTCTTACTTATTGATGATATTCAATTTTTGGCTGGAAAAGAATCAACGCAAGAGGAATTTTTCCATACTTTTAATACACTTCATGAGGAAAGTAAACAAATCATCATAGCAAGTGACCGTCCCCCAAAAGAAATTCCTACACTCGAAGACCGTTTAAGATCTCGATTTGAATGGGGACTTATTACAGATATTACACCTCCAGATTTAGAAACGCGTATCGCCATATTACGTAAAAAGGCGAAGGCTGATGGACTAGATATTCCAAATGAGGTCATGCTTTATATCGCGAATCAAATCGATTCAAATATAAGAGAATTAGAGGGAGCTCTTATTAGAGTTGTAGCATATTCCTCTCTCATTAATAAAGATATAAATGCTGATTTGGCCGCGGAGGCTTTGAAAAATATCATTCCTAGCTCAAAACCAAAGGTTGTTACCATCCTTGATATTCAGAAAGCAGTTGGTGCTGAATACAATGTAAAACTTGATGACTTCAAAGCTAAAAAACGAACGAAATCAATAGCGTTTCCCCGTCAAATTGCGATGTTTCTATCACGGGAGATGACTGATTTTTCACTTCCGAAAATAGGAGAAGAATTTGGTGGACGCGATCATACAACCGTCATTCATGCCCATGAAAAAATATCAAAGCTATTAGAAACAGATCAAGAATTTCAAAGTAAGCTGGAAGAAATTCGTGCTTCTCTAAAAAATTTGTAATGGGGATTTTGTGTATAACTTGAACACCTTCATACACAGCATGTCCACATGTGGATAGCTTTGAATTTCAAGTAATACACAGGGTTATCCACATATTCACAGGCCCTATTACTATTACTACGATTTTTATTTAAAAAATAATAATATATTTAGCAAGGTCAAATATAAAAAACTGGGGGAATGAGCATGAAGTTTATTATTCAGCGTAATCGCCTTATTGATAGTGTTCAAGATGTTATGAAGGCCGTATCATCTAGAACGACCATTCCAATATTAACGGGGATTAAAATTGTTGCTTCTGATCAAGGAATTACGTTAACAGGTAGTGATTCCGATATTTCTATCGAATCTTTCATTCCTAAAGAGGAAAACGGAGACGAGATAGTTGAAATTAAAGAAACTGGCGGTATTGTATTAAACGCTAAATTTTTTGGTGAAATTGTTCGAAAGCTGCCAATGGATTTTGTTGAATTTGAAGTGCAAAATCATCATCAAACCATTATTAGATCAGGAAAAGCGGAATTTAATTTGAATGGATTAGATCCAGACGAATACCCGCATCTACCACAAATTTCTGAGGATAAAGTATTTTCAATTCCGACTGATTTATTGAAATCTATCATTCGGCAAACTGTTTTCGCAGTGTCCACCTCAGAAACACGCCCGATCTTGACAGGTGTAAACTGGCATATTGAAAATGGAAAATTAACTTGTACAGCTACAGATAGTCACAGACTTGCTATGCGTACTGCTCCGATTGAAATGGATCCATCGGAAACTTATAATGCAGTAATACCTGGAAAAAGTTTGATTGAGTTAAGTAAAATTTTGGACGACTCTAACACTCCAGTAGAAATTGTCATGACAGAGAACCAATTTCTATTTAAGTCAAAAAATCTTTTATTCTTCTCACGTCGTTTAGAAGGAAATTATCCTGATACATCAAGACTTATTCCGACGGATAGCAAAACAGAACTCGTGCTTCAAACAAAAGAATTCCTTCACTCTATTGATCGCGCGTCGCTACTTGCTAGAGGGGAAAGAAACAATGTTGTAAAACTAGTAACACTAGAAGAAAAAAATATTGAAATTTCTTCAACCACTCCTGAAATTGGTAATGTTGTGGAACAAATTCAAAGTGAATCCATTAGTGGAGAAGAATTAAAAATTTCCTTCAGTGCCAAATATATGATGGATGCATTAAGAGCTTTAGAAGGTACAGAAATACGCATTCATTTTACCGGAGCGATGAGACCATTTATTATTCGTTCCGTCGATGATGATTCAATCTTGCAATTGATCTTACCAGTAAGAACTTTTTAATTTTGATAAATATAAAATAAAGACTAATGCTCAAAGTTGATTGAAGCGTAAGGTGCGAGACTCCTGAGGGAAAAACGGAATACGGGAGACCACACAAGCACGAAGTGCCGAGGAGGCTCCTGATCCGCCCGCGGAAAGCGAGCATCTGAAGCAAAAATCAACGGACAAGTTTTAAAAATCCTGCCCAAAGAACAAGGCGGGATTTTTAAATTTTTCAGTGCGAATTCATATAAGGAATCATTGTTTTCAACGATTTCGGCAATTTTTTGTAATGGACCTCAATCTTTAGTAAAATAAAGAAAGGACTATTCATGAAAAGAGTGAGAACATGGGTAATGAAATTAAAATAGATACGGATACAATTACACTTGGTCAGTTTTTAAAACTAGCTGACGTCATTTCCTCCGGAGGAATGGCAAAGTGGTTTTTAAGCGAACACGAGGTGTTTATTAATGGTGAGCAGGACCAACGAAGAGGCCGAAAACTTATGGTGAATGATAAAATCGACATAAAAGGCATCGGCACCTTCGTTATTGTCCACTAAAGGATGTTGACTTCATGTATATTGAAGAGCTGGAGTTGAAAGATTATCGGAATTATCATGAACTCGCGATTTCCTTTGAAAATAATGTCAACGTCATTTTAGGCGAAAATGCTCAAGGAAAAACAAATGTCATGGAATCGATTTTTGTATTAGCGATGGCAAAATCGCATAGAACGTCCAATGATAAAGATTTAATACGCTGGGACTCCGAGTATGCTAAAATAAAAGGAAGGCTGCAAAAAATAAACGGTTCTGTACCATTGGAGCTTCTTATTTCAAAAAAGGGTAAAAAAGCTAAGTTTAATCACATTGAACAGCAAAAATTAAGCCGTTATGTAGGGAATATGAATGTTGTCATGTTTGCGCCTGAAGATCTCCATCTTGTAAAAGGGAGCCCTCAAGTAAGGCGTCGTTTTATTGATATGGAAATTGGCCAAGTATCTCCAGTGTATTTATACGATATGAGTCAATTTCAAAAAATATTGCAGCAACGGAATAATTATTTGAAACAGCTGCAAATCAAAAAACAAAGTGATTTTACTTTTCTTCAAGTTCTTACCGAACAATATATCGAAGTAGCGGTAAGAGTCATAAAAAAGAGGTTTGAGTTTATCCAAAAGTTGGAAGAGTGGGCAAAACCGATCCATTCTGGAATTTCCCGTGGATTAGAAACACTTTCTATTCAATATAAACCGTCCATTGAGGTATCGGAAGATACAGATTGGTCCAAAATGGTAACAGTATTCGAAGAAAAAATACATTCACTAAAACAAAGGGAAATCGATCGTGGAGTAAGTTTGATTGGGCCACATCGTGATGAAATTATGTTTTATGTCAATGGCAGGGATGTGCAAACGTTCGGTTCCCAAGGACAGCAACGAACAACCGCACTATCTGTAAAATTGGCTGAAATAGATTTGATTTATTCAGAAATTAATGAATATCCAATATTGTTGCTGGATGATGTGTTATCTGAACTTGATGATTATCGCCAGTCTCATTTGTTAAATACGATTAAAGGTAAAATCCAGACGTTTGTCACGACGACAACGATTGATGGAATTGATCATCAAACGCTAAGGGAAGCTACGACCTTCAATGTGCAAAGTGGTGTAATGGAAAGAGTGAAATGAGGTGAAAGGATGTATATTCATGTGGGAGACGATGTAATGATTCGCTCAAGCGAAATCATTGCTATCCTCGAAAAAGATACCGTCCATTCTTCTGATGAAATCAAGCATTTTTTAGCAGAAAATGAAAAGGCTGTTGTTCATTTATCGAATGGAAATTTCAAATCGATGATTATTACGAATCCTCATGTTTACTTATCTCCAATTGCTCCTGGAACATTGAAAAAACGCCTATTGACACCAGAAAGCGATGTAGAAATAGATGATTGAAAGAGCGGGTGAGTTTTATGACAATGGATCAAAAAGATATTCAAGAACAATCATATGATGAGAATCAAATACAAGTGCTTGAAGGCTTGGAAGCAGTTCGAAAACGGCCAGGAATGTATATCGGCTCAACCAGCTCAAAAGGACTTCACCACCTTGTATGGGAAATTGTAGATAATAGTATTGATGAAGCGTTAGCGGGGTATTGTGATGAAATTAATATCACAATTGAAGAGGATAACAGTATTAAAGTAAAAGATAATGGGCGCGGTATTCCGGTTGGGATACAGGAGAAAATGGGCAGACCTGCCGTCGAAGTTATTTTGACCGTGCTTCATGCTGGGGGGAAATTCGGTGGTGGCGGATATAAAGTATCGGGCGGCCTCCACGGCGTTGGTGCATCAGTTGTAAACGCCCTTTCAACCGAATTGGAAGTATATGTCCATTTAAATGGACAAATTCACTATCAAAAATATGAACGTGGTGTTCCTAGTTTTGACTTAAAAGTGATTGGCGAAACAGATTATACTGGAACCATTATCCATTTTAAACCGGATCCGGAAATTTTCACGGAAACGACTGAATATGAATTCGATACACTTGCTACTCGAATTCGGGAACTTGCCTTTTTAAACAAGGGTCTCAAACTAACAATTGAAGATAAACGTGGAGAAAAAGCGAAAATTAGTGAGTATCATTATGAAGGCGGAATAAAGTCATATGTTGAGCATTTGAACAGTTCGAAAGAAGTTCTGCATGAGGAACCGGTCTATATTGAAGGGGAAAAAGATGGGATTGAGGTTGAGGTTGCTCTTCAATATAACGATGGCTATGCTAGTAATTTGTACTCTTTTGCCAATAATATTCACACATATGAAGGCGGTACGCATGAATCGGGATTTAAGACCGCATTAACTAGGGTTATTAACGATTATGCACGCAGAAGTAATATTTTTAAAGATAATGATAGCAATCTTTCGGGTGAAGATGTACGAGAAGGCTTAACAGCTATTATTTCTATAAAACATCCGGACCCGCAATTTGAAGGACAAACGAAAACAAAACTCGGAAATTCTGAAGCTCGTACGATCACTGACTCATTATTCTCCGAGTATTTTGAAAAAACATTGCTGGAAAATCCAGTACTAGCCCGTAAAATTGTCGATAAAGGGTTAATGGCGGCACGAGCTCGACTAGCAGCAAAGAAAGCACGCGAATTGACTCGTAGAAAAAGTGCGCTAGAAATTTCAAGCTTGCCAGGTAAATTGGCAGACTGTTCTTCTAGGGATCCTGAAATTAGCGAATTATTCGTCGTTGAGGGTGATTCAGCGGGAGGTTCAGCTAAGCAAGGGCGTGATCGTCATTTCCAAGCCATCTTGCCATTAAGAGGTAAAATCCTCAATGTTGAAAAAGCACGTCTTGATAAAATCTTGTCCAATAACGAGATTCGGACGATTATTACAGCACTTGGAACAGGGATTGGAGAAGATTTTGATATTGCGAAAGCACGTTATCATAAAATGGTGATTATGACGGATGCTGATGTAGACGGAGCCCATATTCGCACATTGCTTTTAACATTCTTTTACCGTTTTATGAGGCCTTTGCTAGAAGCAGGATTTGTATATATTGCACAACCACCACTTTATAAGATTTCTCAAAGCAAAAAAGATCACTATGTTTATTCAGATAGAGAATTGGATGCGCTGTTGGCAGAATTGCCTCAAGTTCCAAAGCCAGGCATTCAGCGTTATAAAGGTCTAGGGGAAATGAACCCAGAACAACTGTGGGAAACGACGATGGACCCTGAGAACCGCACACTTCTTCAAGTGAGCCTTGAAGATGCGATTGAAGCGGACCAAACATTTGATATGTTAATGGGTGAAAAAGTAGAACCACGTAGGGTGTTTATTGAAGAAAATGCGTTGTATGTTAAGAATCTGGATATTTAATTATTTTTTACGTCCATTAGCAAGACGTAGACGCTATTCTATGTCCAGATTCAGCGCCCATTGTCTAGCGGGCTTCATGTCTTTTTCGTTTGCATAAGTCAACATTGGCTGTACGTCGCCGTGTTTCCTTGATCGCAAGACTTGGCTGAAGTTGTACGTCGATAATCCAGGTGCTTACGCTTTTCTAATGAAATGGAGGTTGCCAATTATGGCAGATGTACCTAATTCAAATATAAAAGAAATTAATTTAAGTCACGAGATGCGTTCTTCTTTCCTTGATTATGCGATGAGCGTCATCGTTGCCCGTGCATTGCCGGACGTACGGGATGGCTTGAAGCCCGTACATCGACGCATTTTATATGCTATGAATGATCTTGGGATGACGAGTGATAAAGCTTATAAAAAGTCAGCAAGGATTGTCGGAGAAGTAATCGGTAAGTATCATCCACACGGTGACTCTGCTGTTTATGAAACGATGGTTCGGATGGCACAGGATTTTAGCTACCGAAATATGCTTGTAGATGGCCACGGAAACTTTGGATCGGTCGACGGAGATTCCGCTGCCGCTATGCGTTATACGGAAGCAAGAATGTCCAAAATTTCGATGGAACTTGTAAGGGACATCAATAAAGATACGATTGATTATAAAGACAATTATGATGGCTCTGAAAGAGAACCGGTTGTTTTACCTTCCCGTTTTCCGAATTTGTTAGTTAACGGTTCCTCTGGGATTGCGGTTGGTATGGCGACGAATATTCCACCACATTCTCTCGATGAAGTTATTGATGCGATTCTAGTCTTAAGTCGTGACCCAGAAATGACTACTCAGGAGTTAATGGAGCATATTCAAGGACCGGATTTTCCTACTGCGGGAATTATTTTAGGTAGAAGTGGAATTAGAAGAGCTTATGAGACAGGTCGAGGATCGATTACAATAAGGGCTAAAGTGGAAATTGAAACGAAGGCAAACGGAAGAGAAACAATTATCGTTAACGAGCTCCCTTATCAAGTAAATAAGGCTAAACTAATTGAACGCATTGCTGAACTTGTCCGTGAAAAGAAGATTGAAGGAATTACGGATTTAAGGGATGAATCAGACCGGAATGGAATGCGTGTTGTCATGGAAGTCCGCAGGGATGCCAATGCGAATGTTATTTTAAATAATTTGTACAAGATGACGGCGATGCAAACGAGCTTCGGTATCAATATGCTCGCACTCGTTGATGGACAGCCAAAAGTATTAACGTTAAAACAATGTCTATACCATTATCTTGAACATCAAAAAGTAATTATTAGACGTAGAACCGAGTTTGAATTACGAAAAGCGGAAGCTCGCGCACATATTTTAGAGGGCTTAAGGATTGCGCTTGATCATATTGATGCAATTATTAGCTTAATTAGAGGATCAGAGACAACTGATATTGCTAGAACGGGGTTAATGGAGCAATTTAACCTTACTGAAAAGCAAGCTCAAGCGATTCTTGATATGCGCTTGCAGCGTTTAACAGGATTAGAACGTGAAAAAATTGAAGAAGAATATCAAGGCTTAGTTCAATTAATAGCTGAATTAAAAGCTATTTTAGCAGATGAAGAAAAAGTTCTTGATATTATTAGAGAAGAATTACTTGAAATTAAAGAGCGTTTTGGCGATGGAAGAAGAACTGAAATCGTAGCGGGCGGCATAGAGGATATTGACGATGAAGATTTAATCCCAAGGGAAAATATCGTCGTGACGTTAACGAATAATGGATATATTAAACGATTGCCGATTTCTACCTATCGAAGTCAGCGTCGTGGCGGCCGTGGAGTGCAAGGGATGGGAACAAATGATGATGATTTTGTTAAACATTTGATCACTACATCCACGCACGATACGATATTATTCTTCACAAATAAAGGGAAAGTGTATCGGGCTAAAGGCTACGAAATTCCTGAATACAGTAGAACGGCAAAAGGGCTTCCGATTATTAATCTACTCGGAATTGAACAAGACGAAACGATTAATACGGTCATTTGCGTAGAAGAATTCCTTGATGATTGGTATTTGTTCTTTGGAACGAAACAAGGCGTTGTAAAACGAACTCCGCTTTCTGCTTTTGCTAACATCCGAAATAATGGCTTAATAGCTTTAGGTCTTCGAGACAATGATGAACTTATTTCGGTTAAACTGACGGATGGCAATAAAAACATTGTGATGGGAACGAAAAGTGGTTTGCTTATTCGTTTCGTTGAAACAGATGTCCGCTCTATGGGAAGATCGGCCACTGGAGTTAAGGGAATTACCCTTTCTGATGACGACGAAGCGGTTGGAATGGATATTCTTGAAGAAAATCATGATGTTCTCGTTGTAACAAAAAATGGTTATGGAAAAAGAACTCCTGCATCTGAATACCGTCTCCAAAGCCGTGGTGGAAAAGGGCTGATTACTTGTAAAGTTACTGAAAGAACAGGTACAGTAGTAGCGGTAGAAACAGTAAAAGGCGATGAAGACATCATGCTGATTACGGCTGGTGGAATATTGATTCGTATGGATGTACAAGATATATCTGTAATTGGGAGAAATACACAAGGGGTTAAACTCATTACACTTGGCGAGGATGGAGCTGTAGCAACAGTAGCCAAGGTCGAGAAAGAAGAAGAGGAAGTCCCAGATTCTGATGAAACTATCTCAGATGAAATAAATTAAAAGCGCCGATCTCGGCGCTTTTTTCATATATATTATCCGATTTAATTCATTTTTGATTAATTGTAGACCAGATTGCTTCTTCAATTTCTTGATAACTTGTACATCTGCATATATTGGATGAGAGCCAGCTTTTAACTATTTCTGTTGAGGGGTTCGGATGGTTTAAGAGCAATGAATGGCAATTGATAATGAATCCTGGTGTGCAGTAGCCACATTGGAAAGCAAAATGTTCAATGAAGGCATGTTGTATAGGGGTATCACGCAAACCTTCAATCGTTGTGATTTTATGACCTACTGCCTCTATTGCCAGCATAATACACGATTTAAAAGGTAATTTGTCAACCATGACGGTACAAGCCCCGCAATCCCCATTCAGGCATCCTGGCTTTGATCCGGTCAACGAAAGTTTATTACGAACGAGGTGTAGAAGAGTTTCACCAGCATGAATTTCCACATTCCTCAGTTCATCGTTTATATCAAGTTCAACCTCAAAAGTGCTGAATTCATTTCTTGCCATTATACCACCTCCAACTCTAACAAAAAGTCCATCAATAAGTTTCTTAAAACAAACAATCGATACTCTCTAGATCCTTCTATGTCATCAAGTATAGGTTCGGGTAATTGATGTAAGGCATTTTCAATTCTGCTCTCAATAGATAGAGTTGAATGATTGATTTCTTGTTCCATCTCGAACGAGCGGAAAGGAAATGGGCAAACCCCGCTAAACGCCATTCGAATATGACCATCCACTTTCATCGCTGCCCCGGTGATGAGAGGGTAGCCAGTTTCCCATTGTTTTCTTATTTTTTTTGAGATAAAAGGGAGATGTAGAAAGTATGAATCGGTTCGTATATTTACGAGCAGCTCACCCTCATCTAGCATGAGTTCTTTATTAAAATTGGTGCTGATGGGCATTTGTTTTATACCTTGAAAACTAGCGATGACGAGGTAACTATCTGCCAACAGGAAAGGCAAGACTCCTTCCCGATAAAATATTTTTCCGCAAATATTTCCTCCAATGGTAATCTTATTCCTCGCGGTTCGGTCGGCGATTTCGTTAGAAACATTTGTTAACAATGGGAAAGAATCATCATCTTCGATTGCAGTAAGGGGGACAGTAGCACCTATGGTTAAAAATTCGGATGTTTTTTCAAAAACTGTACATTCAGGAATCCCTTTAATATCAATAATGGACCGTGGTGTATCTATGTTTAATCTGCCAAGCGTTAAAATTTCTGTCCCACCTGAGAAGTACATGGGTTGTTTATCGGCTATTTTTAATCCCATAAACATTTCTAATGCCTCAAATAAATTAGTAGGCTTATAGTATTCCACATATGCCGGCAACATTTTTACTTCCTCCCCTCTTTTGTTCTCCATATTAATTCTGGAATAAGAGGTAAATGATTGAGTTCGATATGAATCCCTGCGGATAAAGCATTTCCAAGCGCTGCAGGCATCCCTATAATGCCATGTTCTCCAATTCCCCTTGCTCCATATGGTGCGTCTATTTGAGGCGTTTCAACAAACTCGATTATATATTTAGGATGTTCACCGTATCGAAGCGGGCGATACGTCCTGAACTGGGGATTTAGAACCCGGGCGTATTCATCAAAAATGAACGTTTCCCTTCCCGCGAAAGACAAACCCATGCTCATGGCTCCCATTACTTGTCCTCTAGCTCCTCCTGGATTCAAAACCTTTCCGATATCAATGACTGAAACAGCTTTAATTAATCGATATTGATATGTTCTCGTATCAATTTCAATCTCTACTCCTTGAGCTCCGACAGTCCATTCAGGTCCGGGCTTACCTCTACCAGTTTCTTTATCCAATCGAGTTAAATGCCTGAGGGTATAAGTCCCCCTTCCAATAATTTGTCCACCAACTGCATTACCATTTGGGTAAGTAAAGCCGTAGGCAATCTTTTTTACATCAATATTAATCGTAGGGTCATCTCTTAAAAATACTTTTTCAAACCCCACTTCAAAATCTTCAATTGGTGCACGTAAAACACAAGAAGCCCTTTCCTTTAATTGAAAAATGACATCGTCTGCCGCTTTTAAAACAGCTCTACCCGCCATAAAGATTCCTCTGCTCGCTACCGTTTTCCAATGTTCAGGCGTACTTTGTGTGTTAACCGTCATTTGAACATGGATTTTTTCAATTGGCATTTTCATTTTTTCAGCTAAAATCTGCGCTAATACTGTCTTTGTCCCAGTTCCAATTTCAACAACACCAGTTATTAAATTAATACTTCCATCGGGATTAAAAGTTAAAATAACGCCAGAGCTTGAGTTTGTATCAATCGTAGAGTTTTTCCATATACAACTGATTCCTTTCGCTCTTACTTTATGATGATCGACGTTGATAATCTGTCCATCCTCCCAATCCATGAGTTCTTCTAGTCTAGAAATACATTTTTGTAAATTCCCGATATTACTAAAATTTAGTTTGACTTGGGTTGGTGACGTATCACCTGGTTTAATGGCATTTATATATCTTAAATGAAGCGGGTCCATGTTCATTTTCTTCGCTAAAATATCCATTGTTCTATCAAAAGCAAATTGGACTTCTGAATGGCTAAATCCTCTAAAAGGTGCAGGGTAAGGATGATTCGTATACATGCAAAGGGAGTCGCAGAAGATATTTTCAATATGATATGGTCCTGTGCAATCAACTGCACCTGCTCTTGATAAATCGATCGATTTATCAGAGTAAGCACCACCGTCCCATAAATAAAGCAGTTCTGCAGCTTTTAAAATTCCCTCTTTTGTGCAGCCCAGTTTCACCTTTGCCTCGAGCCCGATATGCCCTGGGGCAGTGACCATGTCTTCTTCTCGAGTGTAAACGATTTTTACAGGTCTACCACCTACCGCCCTTGATGCAATGTATGACAAAATTTCCCACTGAACGGATGCTTTGCCTCCATAAGCTCCTCCAACTAAAGGAGTATTCACAACGATGTTCCCAGATGATAAATCGAAATAATCCGCAATCAGCTTTTTTATCATAAATGGAGCTTGTGATGAAGATGTAATTTCAACCGTGCCATCCTCATGAATTTGCGCAAAAGAACAACGGGTTTCCATAGCAGCATGGTCAGACGGATGGAATGAAAAAGTTGCTTCTACCGTAACGGTGCTCTCTATCCAACCTTTTTCAATATCTCCTTTACGAATTTTAACTTTAGAAGCGATATTCGTCCCCGGTTCGAGAGACGCTCCGGTAGGATTTTTATAATTTCCTAGATTTTCATGAATGATAGGTGCATTAGGTCGAAGTGATTCACTTGGGGAGTTAACGACCGGCAGAGGTTCGTATGTAATGTCGAGGTTATTTGCTCCAAGTTCTGCCAAAAGAAGGGTATCTGCTACAACAATAGCGACAACTTCCCCAAAATAACGTACCCGATCAAAGGCAATGGGAGGCCGGTCACGAAGTTCTTCACCGGTAAGCGGTAAATTTCCACCTAATATAATGGCGCGAATTCCTTTCATGCTGCGTGTTTTCGTATCATTAATATTCATAATTTTTGCATGAGCGTATGGACTCGTTACGATTTTACCGTATAACATTTCTTTTGATTCAAAATCATTCGTATATTTAGCTTTTCCGGTTACTTTTTCCAAGGATTCCTGCCTATAAATACTTTTCCCGATGATGCTCATTCTACTTTGACCCCCATCCGTTTAGGGCATGCTATTTCATCTTATGATGTCGGTGACGGTTTCCATTCATTAATTCGAAAAACAATAATGAAAAATCACGGCACATTTTCGGGGGAAGCACTAGAACATATAAAGGAATCTAAGAATAGGAATAAAAGAACCCCTGCAGTGGCGTGATAGACTCTCACCATTTAACGAAGGTCATACACTGCTGATTTTAGTTAGAAAGTGATTCCTCTAAAATCATTGTTACGGCTCCTTCACATATTGAATATCTTATAAGGAAGGAATAGGACGGTGAGAGTTTTGGAAGATTACACAGCCGAATGGATTTATCTAGATATTAATCTAATTGTCGCTGTCCTGTTGTTAACGGGTCAAATAACGGTGAACGGAGTATTCATTCAAGCAACAGGTGGATTTTCCATCCCGTTGACGGGACCTATTATAGGGGATAGGCGTATAGTTGGAAAATCTAATTCAAAAATATTAACTTTTGTGGTCGATTCCATCGACATAGTCCTTGCCCTCTTGTTGATCTTTGGCCAAATAAGTGTGAGAGGTACATTAATTTCATCGGGTCATTTTACTATTACCGTTAGCGGACCCATTTTTGGGATTCCTAGAACAGAAGTTTCCGAAAAGCTAACAAAAGAATTTTTTGATCATTTTAAAGTTTTTTTAACATCGGACGGCATCAATAATTATCGTTAATTGAAAGGAGGAATTGTTATGCCACTAACTGATATGCCGACGATAACACCTTCAAAAGGTGCAATCTTTATCGCAGCCGGTCTCTTAGCGACGTTCTTATTTTTCTTTACCGATTACAAACCATCGGATACGGAACTTATCAAGCATTAATGTCAAATGAAACACTGTTGGATCGTACAAGACATTAGGAGCTCCTTATGGGGCTTTTTTTACTTTAAGGAGATTCTTTTCTCACGCTCATCTTCGATAAAAGATCTGACACTTTACAACTTAGATACAAACCCCGTCTATGTCCTTATTTTTTTGGATAGACACAGTTTTTTCTTTTTCTAAAAATTTCCCATTTTTAGTATTATTTTGATACAATATGGAGAGGAAAATTGGCTTCCCAGGGGTGTTGATTGTGAAAGTTAGAGTAGGAGAATTAATTACAGGGTGTATATTACATAGGGATGTCATGGGAAGAACGAATAATCCCATCATACCTGCCGATACGGTATTGACCGAAAATCATTTGGAAGTATTAAAAACATTTCTTATAAAAGAAGTTGATATAGAAAACAAATTAGAGAATGGCGAACTTTTTAGAGGATTAGGTACGGAAGATTCAGTGAGTTCTTCTCAAGTGAATACCTTATCTACCCATTCGTTTTTGGAATATTATGGTCAAGCTGTGGAGCAATATAAAAAGGAATTTCTCTCATGGCAATCAGGACTAGGAATTAATATTTCCAATATTAGAGGATTTTTATTGCCACTTTATGAAAAGGCTCAGGAAAATAAGGATTGGATTCGTAAAATTCATCGATACTCAAAAAAAGAAGAATATTTCTACCATCATCCTATTGCTGTCGCGTTGATTGCAAGCTTCATTGCAAAAGGGTTAGGTTATGATAATGGTCAATGTTTACAAATTGCTTTGGCGGGTTGCCTTGCTGATTGCGGTATGGCAAAAATAAACGAATCTACGTTTATGAATACGAGAACTCTTAATGAACAAGAATGGAATGAAATTAAGAAACATCCTATACACAGTTATCAAATGGTAAAAAATATATCGTTATTGAAATCTGAAACGAAGATAGCTATTTTGCAACATCATGAACGAATAGATGGTTCTGGATACCCAATGAGGGAAATGGGAAAACGAGTTCAAACGCAGTCTCAAATTATTGCAATTGCAGATATTTATCATGCAATGACGGCTGAACGCCCATATAAAAACATGCAATCCCCTTTTAAATCATTGCAGGTGATGGAAGAAGATCAATTTGGGAAATTACATATCTCCATCTTAAAAGTATTAATTTCAGCTATTGCCTCACTTCCAGTCGGAACAACAGTTAAGCTTTCTGATGGACAGTTTGGAAAAATTATTTATGTAAAACAAGATGCTTTACTTAGACCATTAGTAAAAATCTTAGATACAGGGGAAATACTAGATTTAGAAAAAAACAGGAATTTGCATATAGATTCGATTATTGGAAGTTAACACATACTTTTATTGCCATATATATTTTTTTAAAAAAACTATTGCATCCTTTTGAGAAAGTTGTTATATTAGTAAATGTGCTTGTGAGCACGAAAAAAAACTTTAAAAAATATATTGACATCGATATTGAACGGTGTTATTATATAAAAGTTGCTTTTTAAAAACTTATGAGAGTTTGATCTTTGAAAACTGAACAAAACGAACGTCAAAAATTATTTTTAAACAATGGTTTTAACCATTGCCAGCTAATGAGCTAATCAACTACTTATATGAGAGTTTGATCCTGGCTCAGGACGAACGCTGGCGGCGTGCCTAATACATGCAAGTCGAGCGAATGGATGGGAGCTTGCTCCCTGAAGTTAGCGGCGGACGGGTGAGTAACACGTGGGCAACCTGCCTGTAAGACTGGGATAACTTCGGGAAACCGGAGCTAATACCGGATAACTTCTTTCCCCGCATGGGGAAAGGTTAAAAGACGGTTTTGCTGTCACTTACAGATGGGCCCGCGGCGCATTAGCTAGTTGGTGAGGTAACGGCTCACCAAGGCGACGATGCGTAGCCGACCTGAGAGGGTGATCGGCCACACTGGGACTGAGACACGGCCCAGACTCCTACGGGAGGCAGCAGTAGGGAATCTTCCGCAATGGACGAAAGTCTGACGGAGCAACGCCGCGTGAGTGAAGAAGGTTTTCGGATCGTAAAACTCTGTTGTCAGGGAAGAATAAGTACCGTCTAACTAACGGTACCGTGACGGTACCTGACCAGAAAGCCACGGCTAACTACGTGCCAGCAGCCGCGGTAATACGTAGGTGGCAAGCGTTGTCCGGAATTATTGGGCGTAAAGCGCGCGCAGGCGGTTTCTTAAGTCTGATGTGAAATCTCGCGGCTCAACCGTGAGCGGTCATTGGAAACTGGGAAACTTGAGTGCAGAAGAGAAGAGCGGAATTCCACGTGTAGCGGTGAAATGCGTAGAGATGTGGAGGAACACCAGTGGCGAAGGCGGCTCTTTGGTCTGTAACTGACGCTGAGGCGCGAAAGCGTGGGGAGCGAACAGGATTAGATACCCTGGTAGTCCACGCCGTAAACGATGAGTGCTAAGTGTTAGAGGGTTTCCGCCCTTTAGTGCTGCAGCTAACGCATTAAGCACTCCGCCTGGGGAGTACGGCCGCAAGGCTGAAACTCAAAGGAATTGACGGGGGCCCGCACAAGCGGTGGAGCATGTGGTTTAATTCGAAGCAACGCGAAGAACCTTACCAGGTCTTGACATCCTCTGACAACTCTAGAGATAGAGCGTTCCCCTTCGGGGGACAGAGTGACAGGTGGTGCATGGTTGTCGTCAGCTCGTGTCGTGAGATGTTGGGTTAAGTCCCGCAACGAGCGCAACCCTTGATCTTAGTTGCCAGCATTCAGTTGGGCACTCTAAGGTGACTGCCGGTGACAAACCGGAGGAAGGTGGGGATGACGTCAAATCATCATGCCCCTTATGACCTGGGCTACACACGTGCTACAATGGATGGTACAAAGGGCAGCAAAACCGCGAGGTCGAGCCAATCCCATAAAACCATTCTCAGTTCGGATTGCAGGCTGCAACTCGCCTGCATGAAGCCGGAATCGCTAGTAATCGCGGATCAGCATGCCGCGGTGAATACGTTCCCGGGCCTTGTACACACCGCCCGTCACACCACGAGAGTTTGTAACACCCGAAGTCGGTGGGGTAACCTTTTGGAGCCAGCCGCCGAAGGTGGGACAGATGATTGGGGTGAAGTCGTAACAAGGTAGCCGTATCGGAAGGTGCGGCTGGATCACCTCCTTTCTAAGGAATCTTGATCAGTCGAGTGCTGATCAGAAGACGTTTCGTTTTGTTCAGTTTTGAAGGGTCAAATTCTCTTTAATATATAAAATGTGGGCCTGTAGCTCAGCTGGTTAGAGCACACGCCTGATAAGCGTGAGGTCGGTGGTTCGAGTCCACTCAGGCCCACCATCCCACATTTACTTCATTAAAATGGGGATTTTCTATTTTAATGGGGCCTTAGCTCAGCTGGGAGAGCGCCTGCTTTGCACGCAGGAGGTCAGCGGTTCGATCCCGCTAGGCTCCACCAACGAATTATTTGTTCCTTGAAAACCAGATAATAGAGAATAAACAAACCAAGAAACATCACCTTATGGAATGATCCATAAGAAACCTTTTTACTGATTAAGTTAGAAAGGGCGCACGGTGGATGCCTTGGCACTAGGAGCCGATGAAGGACGGGACTAACACCGATATGCTTCGGGGAGCTGTAAGCAAGCTTTGATCCGGAGATTTCCGAATGGGGAAACCCACTGCCCGTAATGGGGTAGTATCCATTTCTGAATACATAGGAAATGGAAGGCAGACCCGGGGAACTGAAACATCTAAGTACCCGGAGGAAGAGAAAGAAAAATCGATTTCCTGAGTAGCGGCGAGCGAAACGGAAAAAGCCCAAACCAAGAGGCTTGCCTCTTGGGGTTGTAGGACACTCAACATGGAGTTACAAAGGAACGGGGTAGTTGAAGCGATCTGGAAAGATCCGCCATAGAAGGTAACAGCCCTGTAGTCGAAACTTCGTTCCCTCCTGAGTGGATCCTGAGTACGGCGGGACACGTGAAATCCCGTCGGAAGCTGGGAGGACCATCTCCCAAGGCTAAATACTCCCTAGTGACCGATAGTGAACCAGTACCGTGAGGGAAAGGTGAAAAGCACCCCGGAAGGGGAGTGAAAAAGATCCTGAAACCGTGTGCCTACAAATAGTCAAAGCACATTCATGTGTGATGGCGTGCCTTTTGTAGAATGAACCGGCGAGTTACGATTTCATGCAAGGTTAAGTCGATGAGACGGAGCCGCAGCGAAAGCGAGTCTGAATAGGGCGTTTTGAGTATGAGGTCGTAGACCCGAAACCAGGTGATCTACCCATGTCCAGGGTGAAGGTAAGGTAACACTTACTGGAGGCCCGAACCCACGTACGTTGAAAAGTGCGGGGATGAGGTGTGGGTAGCGGTGAAATTCCAATCGAACCTGGAGATAGCTGGTTC
>NZ_JAGYPJ010000001.1:3612510-3819733 GCF_018343695.1 Lederbergia citrisecunda
GACGTTGCCAGGCAACTAAAGACATTATTAGTGGATGTCTTTTTTTTTATTTGAAAGGGATTGATGACTTAAACATCACTGATTTGAATCCTAAGTCCTCTATCATCGGATAGTGCCCTAAGTCTCACTACTTTCGCAATGATAAGGTCACTAATCTGATTATTGACGCCCTAAGACCTGCTGTTTTCCACTTTAAAAGTCATCAATCCGGCTAGTGAAGCCTTAAGTACTACCAAGGTTTAAGATGAAGGTATAACCAATAATAGTTTAGCAGCCCTTTATGGCTAAAAAATGCGATTATTGAATCTTTCATCCTACAGTACTTGGAAATCCCCCTGTTACAATAGCTTCCTCCGTAAATACTCCTCTACTAGAAATGGGCCTTTTTTTTCAGTGATCTCTAGGAACGATTTAATTAAAGGGAAATCGGAGTTGGGTGATGTTTTTATTAAATCAATCCACCATTCCGTTTCGTATCGGGAAATCATGCTTAAATTATAAAGTAATAGATAATGTACAATCATATCTGGAAGTACCATATTAGGATATAGTTCTGCAGGCAGATAAAGATTTTGCTTAAAAATATGATAGCGAAAAGGAGGAGAAATGATTTTTTGTTTTTCAAAAGCAGGTAGCGCTAGCCTATCTTCTCTCCAAACTATTTTGCCTGCATATTTTCCCATCAAAAATTCCTTTAGTCTTTTTCCGTCCATAAAATACGATTCATGAATTGTTTTTGGGATTCTCCATTCTTTATCACAAATTTCAAGAGAAATCATATTAGGTTTCCCCAAAATATGCTGCATAGCATCGTCCAACTCGACAATGATGGATAGGAGATCTCCCATGATAAATTTTTCTCCTTCGAGGTGTTTCACGTGGAACAGTTGTTCCGAAAAGAACGTACATAGTCCATTTTTTTGTACTTTTATTTCATCATGTAAAAATTTATAATGGCGTTTTTTTCGTTTCCTCGTTGATACTCCATGTGCTAAAACAGTTGTTGAATTTGGGTAATACGGATCAACTGTAAGAAGACATGCCTTTATTAAGTGAATGAGGCCGTAAAATAACAAAATGGGTCTGATGGATAATGGCGATAAAGATGCTTGTTTATAAAATACTTCCCCTTGTTCAAGATAGAACATAAATGCATAGCAATTGTCATAGCTTTTTGATTCACTATCATCCATCTCCAACGCTACATAGCATTTTTTTAAGTAATGCTGAGTCGTTTCAGCGGATTGAAAGATAGTAAAGTGCTTCCAAATATCGTCTTCTATGTACAAGGTTATAACCCCCAAATTATTTGAAAAATGGAACATCACGTTATATTCTTGACAGTATTTTGTCCAATTGATAACCTACTAATAATATTTTGGGCAGGAGGACAAAAAAATGTGGGAATCAAAGTTCGCTAAAGAAGGTTTGACATTTGATGATGTGCTATTAATTCCAGCAAAATCGGAAGTTTTACCTAAGGACGTAAGTTTGAGAGTAGAGTTGACGAATACGTTAAAATTGAATGTTCCTATCATCAGTGCAGGAATGGATACTGTTACCGAATCTGAAATGGCAATTTCAATGGCTCGCCAAGGTGGCCTCGGAATTATTCATAAAAATATGAGCATCGAACAGCAGGCTGAGCAAGTGGATAAGGTAAAACGTTCTGAAAGTGGCGTTATTACGGATCCTTTCTTTTTAACTCCTGAACATAAAGTGTATGATGCCGAGCATTTAATGGGAAAATATCGAATTTCTGGTGTTCCTATTGTTAATAATGAAGAAGATCGAATTTTAGTAGGGATTATTACGAATCGCGATATGCGCTTTATTCAAGATTATTCTTTATTAATTTCTGATGTTATGACGAAGGAAAATCTTGTAACTGCACCAGTTGGTACATCACTTTCTGACGCAGAAAGTATTTTACAGCAGCATCGTATTGAAAAATTACCTCTTGTTGATGAAAAAGGTGTTTTACAAGGATTAATTACGATTAAAGACATTGAAAAAGTCATTGAATTCCCTAACTCTGCTAAAGATGAAAAGGGTAGATTATTAGTAGGTGCAGCTGTCGGGGTTACAAAGGATACGCTGAAACGAGTGGACTTGCTTGTTAGATCGCATGTTGATGTTATCGTTGTCGATACTGCTCATGGACATTCAGCGGGCGTTATATCGACTGTAAAGGAAATACGTAACCAATATCCAAATTTAAACATTATTGCAGGGAATGTTGCGACAGCTGAAGCAACAGCGGAATTATTTGATGCTGGGGCGGATATTGTCAAAGTTGGAATTGGACCAGGATCTATTTGTACAACTCGTGTTGTAGCGGGTGTTGGTGTACCACAAATTACAGCGGTATATGATTGTGCGACAGAAGCAAGAAAGCGCGGAAAAGCGATTATAGCGGACGGTGGAATCAAATACTCCGGAGATATCGTAAAAGCATTAGCCTCTGGTGGACATGCGGTCATGCTAGGAAGCATGCTTGCCGGAACGTCCGAAAGCCCTGGAGACACAGAAATTTTCCAAGGACGCCGTTTTAAAGTATATCGTGGTATGGGCTCAGAAGCCGCAATGGAAAAAGGTTCTAAGGATCGTTATTTCCAAGAGGATGCGAAAAAATTTGTTCCTGAAGGAATTGAAGGTCGTTTGCCATATAAAGGACCACTTGCAGATACACTTTACCAATTAACGGGTGGTCTTCGTTCTGGAATGGGTTATTGTGGAGCGGCAAGTTTGCAAGAACTCCGTGAAAATTCACAATTTATTAGAATGACAGGGGCAGGATTGCGTGAAAGCCATCCTCATGATGTGCAAATTACGAAAGAAGCTCCAAACTATTCAATCTCCTAATTTTTGTCGAAAAAAAGAATTTTATATCATTTTGATAACTCAATATTTTAATGGTAGAACCATGTGCTCCCATGCTCATGGGATTCTACCATTTTTTTGTTAGAGATGAATTACCATTGTCGTCTACAAAAACATCACTATCTATGTTAAAATGACAAAGGTGTACATATAAAGTTGGAGGGCTAACTTGTGAAAAAGAGATCGTACAAAATAATTATTGCTTTATCCTTGGCTATATTAATGCTATTAAGTTCGATACAATTACCAAATCGCGCTTTTGCGCAGGATTCTTTAAATATAAATGCTGATGCTGCTATTCTCATAGAAGCAAGTACAGGTAAAATTTTATACGCCAAAAATGAAGATACGGCCCTAGGCATTGCGTCTATGACGAAAATGATGACTGAATATATTATGTTTGAAGCGATCCATGATGGAAAAATTAAATGGGATCAAGAACAAACGATTAGTGATTATGTAAATAAAGTATCAGTTGATACAAATCTGTCCAATGCACCGCTTGAAAAAGGGGAAAAGTTTACGATTCGAGAGCTTTATGAAGCGATGGCGATTTATTCTGCAAACGGTGCAACAATTGCCATTGCTGAAGCGATTGCTGGTTCGGAAACAAAATTCGTTAAAATGATGAATAATAAAGCAAAAGAACTTGGGTTGAAAAATTATAAATTTGTTAACTCTACTGGTTTAAATAATCGTGATTTAAAAGGAATGCACGCTGAGGGTACGGGTCCAGAAGATGAAAACGTAATGTCCGCAAGGTCTACTGCGCAATTAGCCGCATATTTATTAAGAGACTATCCAGAAGTATTGGAAACGACTAGCATTACGAAAAAAGAATTCCGCACGATGCCTGGTAAAATGAATAACTGGAACTGGATGCTTCCAGGATTGGTTTACGGGTATGAAGGAGTCGATGGACTTAAAACGGGTACGACTGATTTTGCAGGATATTGCTTTACAGGTACAGCAAAACGCAAAGATTTAAGGGTAATCACCGTTGTCATGAACGCAAAAAATGCACAAGGACAAGGTGATTACAAATCTCGTTTTGATGAATCAAAAAAAATGATGGAATATGCTTTTACTAATTTCTCCATGAAGGAACTTTATCCAAAGCATTATACAATCAAGAAAAGCCAATCATTGCCTGTTACGAAAGGGAAGGAAAAGTCTGTAAATATTTACACAGACAAACCTGTAAAAGTAGTTGTCAAAAATGGTGAAGAAAAGTTATATAAACCAGTTTTTAAGGTTGAAAAAAAGAAACTGAATAAAGAAGGACAATTAACAGCTCCGATCAAGAAAAATGAAGAAGTAGGTACACTTGATCTTAAATATAGTGGCGAAAATGATTTTGGTTATTTATCAAAGAATTTTGCACCAAAAATTAAAGTGGTCACTCAAGATAAGGTCGAAAAGGCCAATTGGTTTGTTTTATCGATGAGAGGAATTGGTGGATTTTTCTCTGATATTTGGACAAGTGTCACGAAAACAGTGAAGGGCTGGTTCTAACCTAGTAGCAAAGCAGCTAATTTCAAACCTATGCAGGGATTGAAGTTGGCTGCTTCCCTATATTGACACAAAAGTATTTTTATAGTTAACTAAAGTTGGTATCATATAATTCCGATAGTTTAACTTAATATAGAAAAAGACGCGATTATATATAATCTTATACTTGCACATATTAAGTTAAAGCTGTCAGTAAATAGATGACGAGGCGCCAGAAAATTGGCGTCATATATTTTAAAAAGAAAAGAATGAACATTTAAACTTTAAAGGGGAGACTGGAAATGAAAACTGGAACAGATCGAGTGAAGCGCGGCATGGCAGAGATGCAAAAGGGCGGCGTAATCATGGACGTAGTCAATGCGGAACAGGCAAAGTTAGCAGAGGAAGCTGGAGCGGTAGCCGTTATGGCGCTTGAGCGTGTTCCGTCTGACATTAGGGCAGCGGGTGGAGTAGCTAGAATGGCCGATCCAACCATTGTTGAAGAAGTAATGAAGGCAGTTTCTATTCCAGTTATGGCAAAAGCGAGAATTGGTCATATTGTGGAAGCTCGCGTTTTGGAAGCGATGGGTGTTGACTATATCGATGAGAGTGAAGTTCTAACCCCTGCAGATGAAGAATTCCATTTAAATAAAAAGGAATATACTGTTCCATTTGTGTGCGGCTGCCGCGATTTGGGCGAAGCTGCTCGCCGTATCGGTGAAGGTACTTCGATGCTTAGAACAAAAGGAGAACCAGGAACAGGCAATATTGTTGAAGCGGTTCGCCATATTCGTAAAGTAAATGCGCAAGTGCGTAAAGTGGTAAATATGAATGAAGATGAATTGATGACGGAAGCGAAATTACTTGGCGCTCCGTATGAACTTTTACTTGAAATTAAGCGACTTGGCCGCTTACCGGTTGTGAATTTCGCAGCTGGTGGGGTAGCGACTCCTGCGGATGCAGCTTTAATGATGCAGCTTGGAGCTGATGGTGTATTTGTAGGATCAGGAATTTTCAAATCGGAAAACCCTGCTAAATTCGCTCGTGCCATTGTAGAAGCGACAACTCATTATCAAGATTATGAATTGATTGCAGAGCTTTCAAAAGGATTAGGTACTGCTATGAAAGGTATTGAAATTTCTACACTATCCAAAGAAAATCGTATGCAAGAGCGCGGGTGGTAATATGATTACGATCGGCATACTTGGATTGCAGGGAGCGGTTCGTGAACATGTAAACGCCGTAGAACAGTGTGGAGCGAAAGCAATCATTGTAAAAACGGTCGAACAATTAGCCGAACTTGACGGATTAATTCTTCCTGGCGGTGAAAGTACAACAATGCGCAGATTGCTCGATAAATATCATTTTATGGAGCCTTTAAAAGAATTTGCGGCAAGTGGAAAGCCGATGTTTGGTACATGCGCGGGGTTAATCCTACTAGCAAAGCGGATCGGCGAGGCTAATGATGTCCATTTAGGTCTCATGGATATCACGGTTGAACGGAATTCTTTTGGCCGCCAGGTAGACAGTTTCGAAGCTGATCTTACAGTAGCGGGAGTAGCAGACTCCATGACAGCCGTTTTCATTAGAGCGCCGCATATTGTTGAAGCTGGTGAAAATGTTGAAATTCTTGCTAAATATAACGGAAGAATTGTAGCGGCGAAAGAAGGACAGTTCCTTGGGTGTTCCTTCCATCCTGAATTAACGGATGATACACGTTTAACCCAGTATTTCATTGATATGTGTAAAGATGCTAAAGAAAATACTGAAAAAAATATTGATATCGATATAAATGTTGCAATCGACGTTTCGATATAGTATAGTATGAAGAAATTTATCATAAGTAATGCGATGAGAGGAAATAGTAGCAAGTATTGCAGTCTTAAGAGAGCCGATGGTTGGTGAAAATCGGCGGTGCATATTGTGAATCCATCCTCGAGCAAAATGCCGAACGCTATATGCCTGTAAGCATTTTCGGTTCAGAGCCGTTATCTAATAAGTGGAAGGCGCAAGCTTTCAATCTGGGTGGCAACGCGGGTAACTCTCGTCCCTATTTGGGGATGGGAGTTTTTTGTTGTTTTCGATAAAATAAAGGAGGAAATAAAATGCTTGATATTAAATTGTTGCGAAGCAATTTGGATGAAATTAAAGCTAAGTTACACCATCGTGGAGAAGATTTAACTGATTTGGACAAATTCGAAGAATTGGATCATAAGCGTCGTGAAGCCATTGTAAAAGTAGAACAGTTAAAAAGTAAGCGTAATGAAGTATCCCAACAAATTGCTTTGATGAAAAAGGAAAAGCAAAATGCGGATGATGTAATTGCAGAAATGCGTGCAGTAGGTGATGAAATAAAAGAGCTTGATACAATGATTCGTGAAGTGGAAGAAGAGTTGGATCATTTGATGCTATCCATTCCGAATATTCCTCATGAAAGTGTACCCGTTGGTGAGACGGAAGATGATAACGTGGAGATTCGCAAATGGGGAGAGGTTCGAGCGTTTGAATTTGAACCAAAGCCACACTGGGAAATTGCCGGAGAACTTGAGATTTTAGATTTCGAAAGAGCAGCGAAAGTGACTGGTAGCCGCTTTGTTTTTTATAAGGGCTTGGGAGCACGTTTGGAGCGTGCGCTAGTTAGCTTTATGCTCGATCTTCATATTGAAGAGCATGGATATGAGGAAATTATGCCGCCTTATCTCGTGAATCGCACAAGCTTGACAGGAACTGGGCAGCTTCCAAAATTTGAAGAAGATGCATTCCTTGTAGAGAGTGAAGATTATTTCTTAATTCCAACAGCGGAAGTACCTGTTACAAATTATCATCGGGATGAAATTTTAAGTGCGGATCAATTGCCTTTAAACTACGCTGCATTCAGCGCTTGCTTCCGTTCTGAAGCTGGATCTGCTGGTCGAGATACACGTGGTCTCATCCGTCAGCATCAATTTAATAAAGTGGAGTTAGTAAAGTTTGTAAAACCAGACGACTCTTATGCGGAGCTTGAGAAATTAACAAGTCATGCGGAAAAAGTGCTGCAGCTTCTTAATTTGCCATACCGAGTGTTAAGCATGTGTACAGCAGATCTTGGGTTTACAGCAGCTAAAAAATATGACATTGAAGTATGGATCCCAAGCCAACAAACGTATCGTGAAATTTCTTCTTGTTCAAACTTTGAAGCATTCCAGGCTAGACGTGCAAATATTCGCTTCCGCCCAGAGCCAAATGCGAAACCACAGCATGTTCATACATTAAATGGTTCTGGTTTGGCGATTGGAAGAACAGTAGCGGCTATTTTGGAGAACTTCCAGCAAGCTGATGGCACTGTAGTGATACCGGAAGTACTTCGTCCATATATGAGAAATAAGGAAGTAATTGGTTAATAAGAGAACCCTGTGAAAAAATCTCACAGGGTTTATCTTTTTAGGTTGACTTTATACTTTATCGTTGGTACAATATTTTTTGTTGCTATGGAGGAATACCCAAGTCTGGCTGAAGGGATCGGTCTTGAAAACCGACAGGCGGGTTAAACCGCGCGGGGGTTCGAATCCCTCTTCCTCCGCCATAACTAACATGCATAATATTGGAGATAGAAAACCCGTTGTGAACAGACAACGGGTTTTTTTTATTTTCTTATTAAAAAGGCTATAGTCTAGTACCAAGACTTTGTCCCTTTTCCTAGGATAAGTCAACATCGACAGACCAATATCCCTGCACCAAAAACTATGTAGATGAACAATGCTTTTCTAATGCTTTTGGATTTTATTTGAAATTTGTTCCACAATGGACTCCAAAGAAGTTTGATCATTTAGTAAATCATAATCCTTAATATTCAACTTCATCACTGGGCATAAATCGAAGCAACGAATCCAGTTTTCATATCGATTATGTAATTCAATCCAATATTCATCTGATGTTTTTGTTTCCATAGGCCTTCCTCGCAAGTGTATGCGCTCTAAAATATATTCAAGCGGACCATCGAGATAAATGAGCAAGTCTGGCTGAGGAAAATAAGGGGTAAGCACCATCGCTTCAAATAAATTTACATATGTCTGATAATCAATTTCCGTCATCGTCCCATTTTCGTAATGCATTCTTGCAAAAATATCGGCATCTTCATAAATGGAGCGGTCTTGAACAAATCCTCCACCTGCATCATATATCCGTTTTTGCTCCTTAAAGCGTTCAGCTAAAAAATATATTTGTAAGTGGAAACTCCAACTTTTAAAATCCTCGTAAAACAGATGAAGATAAGGATTCACGTCTACTTGTTCAAAAGAAGTTTGAAATTGTAGAGCATTAGCTAGTCGTTTCGTCATCGTCGTTTTCCCTACACCGACTGTTCCGGCAATTGTAATAATGGAGTTTTCAGGTATATGGTATTTACGTATATCCATTAAATAGAGCTCCTTTTTTCTATTGCTGGTTGCATGAATGAAAATATCGTTTTTAGATCATCTGGATTCCCTACAAAGTCTATATCGGTTACATCAATTCGAAGTACTGGTGCAGGGAACTTTTCCATAAACTCTTCGTAATCAACTGATAGCTGTTGAAGATAAAACGGATCCATATTATGTTCAAAGTGCCTTCCTCGCTTTTTTATTCTATCCATTAATATATTTATGTCTGCGGTCAAATAAATAATCAAATTAGGTTTAGCAAAATCATGGGTGAGGATATGGTAAATTTGTTCGTATTTTTGATATTGATTGGGATTTAACGTTCTTTTAGCAAAAATGATGTTTTTTAAAATGTGATAATCGGCAACAACAGGGCGTCCGACACGTAAATAATCCTTTTCCATATCACTTAGCTGTTTATAGCGATTGCAGAGAAAAAACATTTCTGTTTGAAAAGCCCATTCGTTAATATTTTCATAAAACTTATGCAAGAATGGATTTTCTTCCACAATTTCTTGTAAAAAATAATAACCAAATTGTTTGGATATCGTACTTGCTAAAGAAGTTTTCCCAACCCCAATAGGTCCCTCAACAGCGATAAAAGGAATTCGTTCCATTAAAAAACCTCCCCATGTTTTATATACATGATATCATTGGGAGGAATTGGGAGAAACGATTGTGAATGAATCTCCCTCAATATTATTTTTTGACTACGTTAAAATTATCCGTAATTAATAGCCAGTTTTGTGGGAAGGATAGTCCAAGCTTCCAATAACTTACCCCTCGAAGCTTTAGCTCTTTTACGAGGTCAAATTTAGCTTGTATCGATCTTGCATCTTCGAACCATACTTCATGCTTTTTCCCGTCCTGTGCTGTATACGTAAAAAAGGGTGCCTGGGCTTTTTGATCGTATTGGATAGAGACATTGTTGGCAGCTGCTATTTCAATTGCTCGTTGCGGACTAACTGCTTTGGCCGTTGTTCCTTGTACAAACGGGAGTGTCCAATCGTATCCGTATAAATTTTGTCCCATAAATATTTTGTTCGAAGGGATTTCGGTAATTGCATATTCCAATACATCACGGACTGGTCCTATAGGAGAGACCGCCATCGCTGGCCCACCACTATAACCCCACTCATACGTCATGATGACAACATAATCTACAATTTCCCCATGTGCCTTATAATCATGTGCTTCATACCATTCCCCTTTTTGAGTGGCGCTTGTTTTTGGAGCAAGTGCAGTCGAAATCATTAAACCCTCATTATGGAATCGGTCTCGGGCAGTACGTAAAAAACGATTATACGCTTCACGATCCGTAGGTAAGATTCGTTCCAAGTCAAAGTGGACATCACCGAAGCCAACACGTTTTGCTTCTTTAATAATATTATTTAAAAATGTGTTTTGAACCTGTTGATTCGTAAGGAGAACATGACCTAATTCAGAACTGAATTGCCCAGCTTCCTGATTGGCAACGACCATTACTAAAGTGTTCCGATTTGCACTAGCGATGGATGGGAAATTATTCAGTGGAGGGGCTGTCAATGACCCATCCTTCTTTGCTAAATACCCAAAAGGTGATAAATACGTTAAATATGGAGCAGCTTGCCTTGCACTCGTTTCTAGAGTTGGAGAGACCGTTTTACCTAATGGTTCAACATAGGCATTGAATTCTCGATCTGATTTTGGTTTTTCAGGAATGTATAGACGTAAGCCAACATAAATCGGTTGATTCACTTGAATTCCATTAATACGGGCTAATTCTTCGTAGGGAATTCCAAATTTGCGCCCAATCGACCAGAGGCTGTCCCCACTTTTGACCCAATAGAAACTACCTACGATTGGAATGACTAAAGCCTGGCCAACGACAAGTTTATCTGGATTCGGAAGATCGTTTGCTTCTGAAATAGTGTTGGCTGGTAGACTGTACATTGAAGCAATGGATGTCAATGTCTGATTAGCCTCAACAATATGAATTTGCATGGAATACCTCCTTTAACATAGAAAAGTGCAAGCGCCTTGCTCATCGACGTACAAACCCACAGGATGTAGGTCCGTCGATAGGCGCTGGAGCTAGACACTACAACTTAAATTAACAATAAAAGCTATTGTAGATTTTATTATCCTTAGAACCAAAGTAATGGTTATAACCATTTTATGAAGGGAAAATTGGGAATAGACATGATTTCAATAAAGATGTTTTGTAAAATAAAGATATTGACCGTATAAGGAGAAACTAAATGGAATTAATAGATGAAAAGTTGATGAGAGCGGCGATAAAGGAAGCTGAAAAGGCGAGAGACAGTCATGAAGTACCAATTGGAGCTGTTATTGTGTTAGATGGAGAAATTATAGCAGCCGCCCATAATTTACGGGAAACGGAGCAAAATGCTACTGCTCATGCTGAGATTTTAGCGATTGAGGAAGCTTGTAAAAGATTAGGAACATGGAGATTAGAAAATGCTGAGTTATACGTGACTCTTGAACCATGTCCGATGTGCAGTGGGGCGATCATTTTATCAAGGATAAAAAAAGTCGTATATGGGGCAGCGGATCCAAAAGCCGGTTGTGCAGGAACATTGATGAACTTACTCCAAGACAGCCGTTTTAATCATCAGAGTGAAGTTGTGGAAGGTGTATTGAAGGATGAGTGCGGGGCACTTTTAAGTCGATTTTTCCGAGAGTTGAGAGAAAAAAAGAAAATGGAAAAACAAAACAATCAGTAATCCCGTTGAAACATTGATTTTTTAGAGGGAAAATAGTATACTAAATTATGCGCTAACTACTTGCGCAATTGAATATGGTATCAATTTTGCCGTGCTAGACGGGGAAGTAGCGGAGCCCTGTAACCCGCAATCCGCTCCAGCGGGGTTGAATTCCTTCCCGAGGCTGTTGTACTGTAGGGTCTGCCTCAAGTAAGTGGTGTTGACATCTGGGTCCTGCGCAATGGGAATCCATGAACCATGTCAGGTCCGGAAGGAAGCAGCATTAAGTGGAACCTCTCATGTGCCGCAGGGCAGCCTGGATTGAGCTAACTGCTTGAGTAACGCTTATGGTACACAGTCAGAGGAAGGTGTGCGGCAGTTTAAATTGTATATAAAAACCCATTCACTTGTGAATGGGTTTTTTTGCATATTAAAGTAAAATAAATTGTCATTCCCCGGGAAATAAACTCGAAAAATGGTGAAAATGTGAAATTACTGATGAACATAATTGAAAAATAGGGGTTATAATAAAAAGATTCTTTTCAACATCATTGGGATATTCATTTTGTAAATACCTCCATGGATAAGGTATAATAAAAGGACGAGAACAGAATGGAACGTAAAAAGAGGAGGGGAGTATCGTGTACCAAGCACTATATAGAGTATGGAGACCACAATCATTTGCAGATGTGATTGGACAGGAACATGTAACGAAAACATTGCAAAATGCTCTCCTCCAACAAAAAACTACCCATGCTTATTTATTTTCGGGGCCACGAGGTACGGGTAAAACGAGTGCAGCTAAAATTTTAGCTAAGGCAGTCAATTGCGAAAGAATGCCAATAGCTGAACCTTGTAATGAATGCTCTGCTTGTCTTGGGATTACAGATGGGTCGATTCCGGATGTAATTGAAATTGATGCTGCCTCAAATAATGGGGTCGAAGAAATACGGGATATCCGTGATAAAGTAAAATATGCGCCTAATGCTGTACCGTATAAGGTCTATATCATCGATGAGGTGCATATGCTTTCCATCGGTGCATTTAATGCCCTTTTAAAAACATTGGAAGAACCACCAAAACACGTGATTTTTATATTGGCGACTACAGAGCCTCATAAAATACCGCTGACGATTATTTCCCGATGCCAACGCTTTGATTTTAAACGGATTACAGCTCAAGATATTGTTGGGAGAATGGCTCATATTGCTACAGAATCCGGCCTTCAGTATGAAGATAAAGCGTTGCACATTATTGCGCGAGCTGCAGGCGGTGGAATGAGGGATGCGTTAAGTCTACTCGACCAAGCTGTTTCTTTTAGCACAGATCGTGTCAAGGTGGAAGATGCTTTAACGGTAACAGGTTCCGTTTCTCACCATTATTTGAATAAAATAGGCAGAGCTGTTTATGAAAAAAATATTCCAGAGGCTTTGGCCTCGCTCGAGGAATTAATGCTAGAAGGAAAAGATCCGGCTAGATTTGCTGAAGATTTGATTTTGTATTTTCGCGATGCCCTCCTTTACAAAACGGCTCCAAACCTAGAGGAATCGTTGGAGCGTGCCATGCTTGATGAGGATTTTACGAAGCTTGCGAATGGAATTCAACCGGAGCAAATATATGATTATATAGATATACTAAATCATACTCAACAAGAAATGAAATTTTCCAACCATGCACGTATTTACTTGGAAGTCAGTTTAGTCAAGCTATGCCAAGCGGAAACAAAAAAAGCAATAGAAGTGGTTGGAATTCAAGAATTGCATGCTAAAATAGAGTCACTTGAAAAAGAACTTACTTTATTACGAACAAATCACAAGCCCATGGAGGAAGAATCAAAAGCTCAGTCTCCTAATAAGAAAGCAGCTCGTCAGTCAAAAGAATTCCGAGTAAATACGAGGATGATAAGGGAAATATTGACTGGCGCGACGAGAGAGGATTTAAATTCTGTTAAGAGCCATTGGGGTGAATTGCTGGAGGCACTCAATAGTAGGCAAATGCGCTCCCAGTCAGCCTTATTAAATGATGCAGAACCGGCAGCTGCTTCACCAAATGGATTCATATTAAAATTTAAATATGAAATACATTGTAAAATGGCGATGGAAAATCAAACATTCCTTGAGATTACATCAAATATCCTTGAAGAAATTACTGGGAAACGGCTTCAATTTGTAGGAGTTCCAGAAGACCAGTGGACGGAAATTCGTGAAGAATTTTTACAAAACCATAGTCAGGATGGAAAGAAAAACGATGAAGAACACGAAGATCCACTTATATCTGAAGCGATGAAGTTAGTAGGTGCCGATCTTATTGAAATTAAAAATTAATGATTATTTGGAGGTAGTGTAAGATGATGCGTGGAATGGGAAATATGCAAGGTATGATGAAGCAAATGCAAAAAATGCAAAAGAAAATGGCTGAGGCTCAAGAAAAACTTGGAGAAGAGCGAATTGAAGGTACTGCTGGAGGCGGCATGGTAACGGTTGTTGTATCTGGCCATAAAGAAGTTATTGAAGTAAATATTAAAGAGGAAGTAGTAGATCCTGAAGATATTGAAATGCTACAAGATCTTGTTCTTGCTGCAACGAATGACGCATTAAAGAAAGCTGAGGATTTAACAAATCAAACAATGGGACAATTCACTAAAGGAATGAACCTTCCAGGGTTTTAGGAGGTTTTTTGATGCATTACCCAGAACCGATATCGAAGCTGATCGACAGCTTTATGAAGTTGCCGGGAATTGGGCCGAAAACAGCTGCCCGCCTGGCGTTTTTTGTTCTTACTATGAAGGAAGATACTGTGTTGGACTTTGCTAAGGCTCTTGTCAATGCGAAACGGGATTTAGGCTATTGTTCTGTTTGTGGTCATATCACTGATCAAGATCCATGTTATATTTGTAAGGACCCGCGCCGTGACCGTAGTGTCATTTGTACAGTTCAAGAGCCAAAAGATGTCATCGCGATGGAAAAGATGAAGGAATTTAATGGCCTTTACCATGTTTTGCATGGCTCTATTTCTCCGATGGAAGGAATCGGCCCTGAAGATATTAACATTCCGGATTTACTAAAAAGGCTTCAAGACGAAACTGTTCAAGAGGTTATTTTAGCGACAAATCCGAATATTGAAGGGGAAGCGACAGCCATGTATATCTCACGTCTTTTGAAGCCATCAGGCATTAAAGTAACAAGAATAGCTCACGGACTACCGGTTGGCGGAGACTTAGAGTATGCGGATGAAGTCACCCTTTCAAAAGCACTAGAAGGCAGAAGAGAAATCTAGAGGCGGAGGAATCTTAGTGTGTTTAAGAAAAAGCAAAAACTCCGTAAGGAATATGATCGAAAATTGATTGAGCTGATGGATACAACAAAAAAAGACTGGATGATTCAATCCCAGCTCATAGACTTGAGTTTCGAGAAAAGTGATGATTTACAAGCAATTACTCAGCTAGCAAAAGCGAAATATTTTTTCTTATTTCAAGAAGCAAAGGTAAGAAAAATTGCCATCAATAAATAACGGTTTCAAACAAAAAGTTCTTTTCGGACAAACCTTTCATACAATGAATTAAAAGGATAGATCCGGGAGGGACGGGATTTGAATTCAGTTATTATCATATCCGCAATTTGTGGGTTGATTATTTTCTTGTTAATGGCTGGTTTACCTGGTAAGGCTTTAAGGTGGATCGGCCAAGCATGTATGAAACTTGTGATTGGGGCATTGTTTTTATTTTTCTTGAATGCAATTGGAAATCAATTCGGGCTTTTTGTACCGATAAACTTTGCCACTTCCGCTATATCAGGATTTTTAGGAATACCTGGTGTAGCCGCTTTAACCATGATTCAATTATGGATTTTATAATCTTCCACTCCATCGAGAGTGGATTTATTTTTTGCTTTGAAAAGGGGATAGTTGTCTCCCTGACATTTTGCTTCCAAAGCCTTTTTCCTAGAAATTAGTCAAAATATTAATTCCGCTAGGTTAATGGAATTAGAACTGAATCATTTAATTTTAAAAAACAGCCAGATATGTAACCTGGCTGTTTTTTAAAATTATATAGTCTTGTATAAGAAGGATCATTAATATTAAATATCAAGTTTACGGGTGCCAATCCATTTAACAATTTCAGGGTCGTTATGTGAAAAGAATAAGCTTTTTTTTGTATCTAAAGAGGCGATTTTCTCCATATCATCTTGGCCTAATTCAAAGTCAAAGATATTGAAGTTTTCGATGATTCTTTCCTTACGAATAGACTTTGGAATTGCAACGATTCCTCTTTGAGTCAACCAACGTAAAATCACTTGGGCAACTGATTTGTAATGCTTTTCAGCTATTGATATTAATACTTCATTCTCGAACATGTTGTTTCTTCCCTCAGCAAAAGGTCCCCAGGATTGTATCTGAACATTGTTCTCTTTCATAAATGTAGCGCTTTCTATTTGTTGGCAGAAAGGATGTGTTTCAACCTGGTTTACGGCAGGAATTACTTCATTGTGAATCATTAAATCCACGAGACGATCCATCTGGAAATTACTAACTCCAATAGCCCGAATTTTCCCCTCATGGTACAATTCTTCCATTGCACGCCAAGAACCATATATATCGCCGTATGGCTGATGAATTAAGTACAAATCCAGATAGTCCAATTGCAGTCTTTCCAGTGATCTTGCGAATGCTTTCTTTGTGCTCTCATAACCAGTATCCTGAACCCAGAGTTTTGTTGTAATAAACAATTCCTCTCTTGGAATACTACTTTGCTTAATTGCTCTTCCGACTGCTTCTTCATTTAGATAAGAGGCAGCTGTATCAATTAGACGATAGCCTGCCGTAATAGCTTCATAAACACTTTTTTCACATTCACTAGCATCTTGAATCTGAAAAACACCAAAGCCAAGAATAGGCATCTCCACACCATTATTCAAAATTACTTTCTGCATATGTAAGCCTCCAGTTAATTCTATATTATTAGTCTAATTCAGAGTTAGTTCATGGTGTTCTATTAATTATGCAACAAGTGAAAAATTTTCTAGTATCACATTCGTATCAAATGATTGCTTATTTCTCTCAGAACTATGGCCAAACGATAAATCATTGCTTGGGGAGGGAACAGAATATTTATATTCCGGTTGTTTTTTTGAAATGAATATAATAGGTACAACAATTATTTAACAGAGTAATTGACACGAAATTTCTACCGTGTTAGACTATAAAAGTCGTTTGTAGACTTTCTAATGTGGGCCTGTAGCTCAGCTGGTTAGAGCACACGCCTGATAAGCGTGAGGTCGGTGGTTCGAGTCCACTCAGGCCCATCACTCCACATTATAACGGGGCCTTAGCTCAGCTGGGAGAGCGCCTGCTTTGCACGCAGGAGGTCAGCGGTTCGATCCCGCTAGGCTCCATTCATTTTTGCAATAAGCATTAAAAGACATGATTTGGTGAATGCCATATCATGTCTTTTTTATTGGAAAATGACTCTATATCTATTTAATCGTCGGGATGTACTATTCGGTTATGCCGTTTGGTTGCAAATCACAGGTAAACACTTCGTATCCTGGTTTTGATAAATCAATTTAATAATATTTTTGGTTTTCTTCAGTGCAAATAGAATTCCAAAAGTCTCCAATGTATTTTTCTTCAAACCTAAACATCACATATTAGTCTTCAGGAATTATAAAAGCAGTCATAACATCTGGGATGAACTTTACATCATTCCTTTCAATTGCAACTACAGAAATTAATTCAGGCAATATGACCAAATATTGATTCGCTGTCTTTTTTGTTAAAAGGTCATTCACTTTTTCGTTCAAATCACTGAAAAGAGTATGTTGGTCATCTAATCTGCCTTGAAAACCAATTAATTGGATAGATGGAAGCCATTCCGTACGCACTTGTAAAATATCTTGAAGAATTACTTTGCAGTGCATAAAAACCCTCCTCGTATACTACAAAATGATAATACAGGGTTCCTAATCCGAATAATTATTCCCTCCTTTTTAATGTCAGTACAAACACAGCAACTGTCCCAATTGCATAGAATTAGAATGCAGGAGTTTCAAAATATGAAAAATGTTGAAAATAGTGTATACAAATAAAGGGAAATGCGCAAACTGATATGTATGGAGGTGGAGTCGTGGAAAAATGTATAATTTGTGAGGAAACGGGGAAACAAGGTATTCATCTTTATACATCTTTTATTTGCACAGATTGCGAGAAAGCTATGATTGCCACAAGTACAAAGGATCCAATTTATAAATATTATATTAAACAATTAAAAGCGATTACAGACACGAAGATATTTTCATAAGGCTCTTGGCTCTTTTCTAAACATTGTTGCTATTAAGAGCTACCTACTTCATAAGAACAGCCAAACTTGCTATTAAGGTGTAAAAGCAGGCTTTTGGGCTCAAACTTTAAGAAAATGTCCTTTCATAAACTTCTTCCTTAGGCTAAAAAGACAGCCTGTTTTTTTTCTGTCTAAATAGTACAATATAAGGAAAGACATGAAGTAAGAGAGGTTTTTACATGCATCAAAAGAATATGCCTCTATATCAAAGCTTGGTCGCCCACATTTCAAAAAAACCGATTTCCTTCCATGTACCTGGACATAAGAATGGTGAAATATTTGGAGAGGATAGCCCGTTTAAGGACTTTTCCAAATATGATGTCACGGAACTTACAGGATTGGATGATTTACATGATCCGCAAGAAGCTATTAAGGAAGCTCAGGATTTACTGACAGAATTATATCGGTCTAGGAAAAGCTATTTTCTTGTAAATGGAAGTACGGTTGGAAATTTAGCGATGATTTTAGCTTCTTGTCATGAAGATGATACAGTGCTAGTACAGCGAAACTGTCACAAATCCATCTTGAATGGCCTGATGCTTGCAAAAGTAAAACCGATTTTCTTTTCACCGGAAATCAATAAAAAGCTATCAATTCCATCCGGACCAAGTAAGAAACTTATCCAGTATGCCATAGAGCAAAATCGACATGCAAAAATATTGATACTCACTTACCCCGATTATTACGGACAAGCCTATGATATTAAGGAAATCATTGATTTTGCACACGAACATAACATAATCGTACTTGTAGATGAGGCTCATGGTGCCCATTTTCAATTAGGGGATCCATTTCCACCATCTTCACTTCAGCTTGGGGCTGATATCGTTGTGCATTCCGCTCATAAATCATTACCAGCGATGACGATGGGATCATTCTTACATATTAATAGTGAAAGAATTTCGGAGCAAACAGTTGAATTTTATTTACATGCCCTGCAATCAAGCAGTCCTTCTTATCCGATTATGGCTTCACTTGATTTTGCACGTTATTATATAGGTAACTACACAAAAGAGGATATAGCTTTTTTCACCCAAGAGAGACAATCGTTTATTAGAAAATTGCAGGAAGTTTCTGGACTCACTGTCATCACAAGCGATGATCCACTTAAATTAATTTTACGCCACGAAAGCTTATCTGGCTTTGAATTACAGGAACATCTTGAAAAGGTAAGTGTATTTTCTGAACTGGCTGACCCTTATCAAGTTTTGCTCATCCTTCCTTTAATAAAACAAGGGATGAGTTTTCCATTCGAGGAAGCCATTGAAAGATTACGTCAGCTTTCTTCAAAATCACCTAGGGCATCAAAAGAAATCAATATTCTTTTAGAAATAGAAAATCCTATTGATTTAATAGAATTAACCTATTCTTATAAAGAAATGTTCAATATGCCGTATGAGTGGGTATATATAGATCAATCTATAGGAAGGATAGCAGCCAAAATGATTATTCCGTACCCACCAGGGATTCCATTATTTTTACCTGGTGAAAAAATTACGGATGAGCATATTATCCATCTTCAAAAACTCATTCATGCCGGTGCGCGTTTTCAAGGTGATACGGAGTTAAAACAAGGGAAGATTGCCGTTTTTTCTTGAAAGATAAGGAAGAAAGCATAAAATATTTAGTATACATTTTTTCAATAAGAGCTCATTTGTCTAGCGTAAGCAGTTGTCGACTAGCAAACTTCTTGTCCTTTTCCCTACGATAGTCAACATCGATTCGCCTTGACAGGCTTATCGTGTTTCCTTTATCTCAGTCGAAGTCCAAGAAGGAACGTCGACTAAAACCGCCGCGTTCTGTGGCAACGTCGACGGACAGGCGCTTTCGCTTTTCTTATTGTCTAGCTCCAGCGCCTATCGACTAGCAAACTTCTTGTCCTTTTCCCTACGATAAGTCAACATCGATTCGCCTTGACAGGCTTATCGTGTTTCCTTTATCTCAGTAAAAGTCCAAGAAGGAACGTCGACTAAAACCGCCACGTCCTTATGTCTTCGTCGACGGACCCACATCCTGTGGGCCTGTACGTCGATAGACAGGCGCTTTCGCTTTTCTTATAGTCTAGCTCCAGCGCCTATCGACTAGCAAACTTCTTGTCCTTCTCCCTACGATAAGTCAACATCGATTCGCCTTAACAGGCTCATCGTGTTTCCTTTATCTCAGTCAAAGTCCCTGAAGTTTGTACGTCGATAGACAGGCGCTTTCACTTTTCTTATAGTATACTTAAACACATCTAGCACTGCTTTTGGAGGAAAATAATGCAGGGATTATTTATTACAATTGAAGGGCCTGAGGGGGCCGGGAAATCAACTATTCTTCAAAAACTTGCAAATGAAATGGAAGAGCGTAAGTTTGATGTCGTGTTGACTCGGGAACCGGGCGGAATTCAAATATCAGAACAAATCAGACAAGTTATTCTTGATCCGAAACATACAGCGATGGATAGTCGTACAGAGGCATTATTGTATGCAGCGGCGCGAAGGCAGCATTTAATAGAAAAGGTTGTTCCTGCGTTGGAACGTGGTGCCATTGTGCTATGTGATCGATTTATTGATAGTTCGCTCGCTTATCAGGGTTACGCAAGAGGACTTGGGATTGATGAAATATTTACGATTAATCAATTTGCTATACAAGATCTAATGCCGGATAAGACTTTATATTTTGATGTTGAACCAGAAGTTGGATTGAAGAGAATTGAAAAACATAGAGGACGGGAAATAAATCGTCTTGATTTAGAAAAATTAGATTTTCACTATCGAGTAAGGGAAGGGTATAAAACTCTATTAAATATGTTTCCTGATCGCATTGTGGAAATAGATGCAAGTCAATCATTTGAAGCGGTTTATACACATGCAAAAAGGTTAGTAGAAGAGCTTATTGCAAAAAAAGATAAAATAGGTCATTAAATTCGTTAGAAAATTCATGAATATCGATGTAACATACTGAGAATTGCTGATATAATAAGTAATAAGAAGATAGTAGCAAATTTATGGAGGGGTGAATGTTTATGAAATTAATAATGGCAGTTGTACAAGATCAGGATAGCAATCGTTTAATGAGTGCGTTAGTTGAGAATAACTTTAGAGCAACTAAATTAGCAACGACAGGCGGCTTTTTAAAATCTGGAAACACGACGTTTATGATTGGAACGGAAGATGTTAGGGTTAACAAAGCTCTTCAGGTCATTCGAGATAATTGTAAATCACGTGAACAGCTGATGGCTCCGGTATCTCCGATGGGCGGCAACGCAGATTCATACATTCCCTATCCCGTAGAGGTTTCAGTCGGAGGAGCAACAGTATTTGTTCTTCCAATCGAGCAGTTCCATCAATTTTAACTACAATGATTGGATTTTATTATAGCTATATTTTAAAAGTTAGCGAGTGAATGGATGGCATGAATTGGCAAGACTTTGAACAAGAGCAGCCCTTTGCAGCGAAAATGTTAAAAAGCAGCATTGAAAAGAATCGTGTAGCCCATGCCTATTTATATGAAGGGGAACGCGGTACTGGCAAGCGTTCTGCAAGCACATTAGTAGCTGCAAGTTTGTTTTGCGACAATCTACAAAGTAATTTCATTCCGTGCGGCGACTGTGTGAATTGTAAAAGGATTAAAAATGGCAATCATCCTGATATTCATATAGTAGAGCCGGACGGATTATCAATAAAGATTGAACAAATTCGTTCACTGCGGACGGAGTTTAGTAAATCTGGAGTAGAATCAAAGAAAAAATTATATATCATCATAGATGCAGAGAAAATGACAATTCCAGCGGCCAATAGCTTGTTGAAATTTCTAGAAGAACCAAATGTGGAGACAACAGCTATTCTCGTTACAGAACAACCTCAGCGCATTCTTCCGACCATTTTATCGCGCTGTCAAACGGTATCTTTTAAAGCAATACCAGTTGAAGTATTTACTAAAAAACTAAAGGAAGCTGGAATTAACAATACAAAGGCCCCGCTTTTAGCGACAATTACCAACCATTTACAGGAAGCTTTGGCGTTAGATGGGGATGATTGGTTTGCACAAGCGAGAAAAATAGTGTTAAACTTATATGAAGTCCAGAAGAAGGGTGCGCTCTACGCCATGACTTCTCTCCAGGATGAATGGATACACCATTTTAAAGAGAAAGCCCAAATAGATTTGGGACTAAATCTTTTGCTTCTCATATATAAAGATATACTTTATATTCAATTGGGAAAAGAAGAAAGGCTTGTCTTTCCCGATTGGCGGGAAAAATTTGCGGCGGATGCGTTGCAAACCTCTTCAAGAAGGTTGTCTGAACAAATGAGTGCAATTTTGGAAGCCAAACGGAAATTAAATGCAAATATGAATCCCCATCTTTTGATGGAACAGCTTGTGCTGAATTTGCAGGGGGGACCTTCTTGTGTATAATGTTGTAGGTGTCCGGTTTAAGAAAGCCGGTAAAATATATTATTTTGATCCAGGCGATCACCCAATTCGTAAGAATGACTTTGTGATTGTGGAAACGGCTCGTGGAATTGAATACGGAAAAGCTGTTACAGAAAAAAAACAAGTACATGATCATGATGTTGTTCTTCCACTAAAAAAAGTGGTACGGATGGCGGATCAAAAAGATCAATTAAATGTTGATGAAAATAAAATGGCGGCAGCGGAGGCATATCAAGTTTGCAATGAGAAAATCATTGAGCATAGTCTTGATATGAAACTTGTAGATGTCGAATATACATTTGATCGTAATAAAGTCATTTTTTATTTTACAGCTGATGGAAGGATCGATTTTCGCGATCTCGTAAAAGACTTAGCGGCTATTTTTAGAACGAGAATTGAGCTAAGACAAATCGGTGTAAGGGACGAAGCGAAAATGTTGGGTGGTATTGGCCCTTGTGGTCGAATGCTATGTTGTTCCACGTTTTTAGGTGATTTTGAACCAGTTTCAATTAAAATGGCGAAAGATCAAAATTTGTCTCTAAATCCAACTAAAATCTCTGGGCTTTGCGGGAGGCTCATGTGCTGTTTAAAATATGAAAATGATGAATATGAGGCAGCTAAAGCAGAATTACCGGATGTTGGTGACAATATTAATACGCCTGATGGATCAGGGAAGGTCATTGGGTTGAATATATTAGAGCGCATCATTCAGGTAGAATTACCAGAGCAAGATCGCATATTGGAATATACACTAGAAGACATTTCTGGTGAAAGTGCAACATCTATCCCGGCTAGGGAATAATGAGGTGTAAGTCATGGATAAAAAGGAGTTCTTCGATTCAGTCAGTAGCATGGAAATGCAAATTGGCCATTTATATCAGCAGCTTGGTGAACTAAAACAATATCTAGCTGAATTAATTGAAGAAAACCATGTGTTGAAACTTGAAAACGACCATTTGCGCAAAGCTATGGAAAAAGAAACTCCAGAATCAGATGCCTCATCTGACCAAGGGAATAGTCCGGGAAAAAGTGTGTACGATAAGATATCTGAAATTGGCGAAGGCTATGATAATTTGGCTAGACTCTATCAAGAAGGCTTCCATATTTGCAATGTCCATTTTGGCAGCCCCCGTCGTGATGAAGATTGTTTGTTTTGCTTATCTTTTTTGAATAAAAAATAATACAAGGTTAAGCCTTCCTCTTCTATATGAGGAGGGTTCTTTTATTTAAAGATCATAAAATATAAAATGTTATAAATGATAAGTTATGAAAAGCGAAAAGTGTTTTTGATTTCCAGTTGCAGTCGCCAGCCCCCTCGAGGTCAAAAACTAGCGTCGATAAAGTCAAAGAGCGACTTTTTTTCCTCAGAATATTTGGGACTAATCAGGCGCCTTCCGCTTTTCTATTTGGAGAGTGTGTTAATGGTAAATCTTTATGAAGATGAACGGTTAGATTATTTACTGGCGGAAAATTTGCGGATTATTCAAAGTCCATCTGTATTTGCTTTTTCGTTAGATGCTGTTTTATTGGCACGCTTTACATATTTGCCGATTCAAAAAGGGAACATCATTGACCTATGCAGTGGAAATGGTGTTATTCCTCTTTTGCTTAGTCCTAGAACGAAAGCTAAGATTATAGGAGTAGAAATCCAGGAAAGGCTATATGATATGGCCATTCGCAGTATATCTTATAACAAGTTAGATGACAGAATTGAAATGATCCATGGTGATATAAAAGATATGCCAAAGCAGCTCGGACATGATCAATATGATGTCGTAACATGTAATCCTCCGTATTTTTTATCACCGTCGCCTGATGTGATCAATTCAAATGAGCACTTAGCCATTGCTCGTCATGAAATTCTTTGTACACTTGAAGATGCCGTTAAGACGAGTAGCCAACTTCTTAGGCAAGGTGGTAAAGCGGCGTTTGTACATAGGCCAGAACGATTAATGGACATTTTAACATTAATGAGGGAATATCGCTTGGAGCCGAAAAGACTTCGATTCGTATTTCCAAAGGCAGGGAAAGAAGCAAATACGATCTTAGTTGAAGGGATTAAGGATGGGAATGCAGGATTGAAGGTATTGCCACCTCTGTTTGTTTATAATGAAGAGAATGAATATACAGATGAAGTGAGAGACATTTTATATGGAAGCGAATGACCATTATTTTTACGTATTGGAATGTAATGATGGGTCTTATTATGGCGGATACACGATCGACCTTTCTCGTAGACTTGCCCAGCATAATAGTGGGAAAGGGGCAAAATATACGAGAGTGCGAAAGCCTGTGAAGATGATTTATGCTGAAAAATACGAAAATAAAAGTGAAGCGCTTCGGGCGGAATATGCGTTTAAACGATTGCCAAGAAAGAAAAAAGAACAATTTTTAAGTGAAACGGGTGAGTGGGATGCAAATTCAGAAAAGTTTTAGCCAATCGGAAAAAGGAATTCTGTATTTGGTGCCGACTCCAATTGGAAATCTTGAGGATATGACATTCAGAGCAATACGTATGATGAAAGAAGCGGATGTAATTGCCGCTGAGGATACGAGGAATACAAAAAAGCTTTGTAATTATTTTGAAATTAGCACTCCTTTAGTCAGTTACCATGAACATAATAAGGATAGCAGTGGTAAAGAGCTCATAAGACGGTTAGAGGTAGGAGAAACGGTTGCTTTAGTGAGTGATGCAGGTATGCCTTGCATTTCCGATCCAGGATTCGAGCTTGCTGCAGAAGCGATTAAAGTAGGTATTACAGTCGTTCCTTTACCGGGAGCGAATGCGGCTTTAACCGCCTTGATTGCCTCAGGCATTAAGTCCCAGCCTTTTTATTTTTATGGTTTTTTACCGAGAGGAAAAAAAGAGAAGAAGCAAGAATTGGAAGGATTAAAAAAACAACATGCTGCTCTCATTTTTTATGAAGCACCGCACCGTTTGAAAGAAACATTGAAATCGATGCATGATATATTAGGAAATCGTAATGTCGTTCTCTGTCGGGAGCTGACCAAAAAATTCGAAGAGTTTATACGAGGAACACTGGAAGAGGCCATCACTTGGGCAGATACAGGGGAAGTTCGCGGTGAATTTTGTCTGATACTAGAAGGAAGCGCCGAAAATAATGAACTCGAGGAAGAGTCAGAATGGTGGTTTTTCATGGATGTGAAAACCCATGTGCAACATTATATCGATGAAAAAAATCTGACTTCCAAAGAAGCTATTAAAGAAACAGCAAAAGACCGTAATCTGCCAAAACGTGAAGTATATCAAGCATTTCACGTGGATGAATAATGTTAATCTTAAGAAAGAATGTCCGGCATAACCGAACATTCTTTTTTATTAAAGCTCTGTTAAAGAACCGATACTTATGATAGTCTGCGCTATCTGTCTTCAATACTAATAAATGAAAGGTAAACAAAATATGCCTATTATTAAACACGATATTTATATCAATGCACCAATCAATGTTTGTTTTGACCTTGCGAGAAACGTAGAAGTACACACAGAAACAACAAGTAAAACAAAGGAAAGAGCAATTGATGGTGTTACAGGTGGACTGATGGAAAATGGCGATACAGTTACTTGGGAAGCCACCCATTTCGGAGTAAAACAAAAATTAACAGCTAAGATAATAGATATGGAAAAACCATATAAATTTACAGATATTATGGTGAAGGGAGCATTCCACTCTTTTACACATACACACGAATTTATAGAAAGTGGCAAAGGAACTATTATGAAAGATACCTTTTCTTATAAATCTCCTTTTGGCATTCTTGGAAAAATAGCTGATACATTATTTTTAGAAAAATATATGAGAAATTTTATTTTAAATCGTGCTAAAGGGTTAAAAAAGATAGCTGAAAAAAAGTAATGGAACCACTTCATTATTTTTTTTTGAGTAAAATCATGTAACAGAGCCTTTTTATTTAAAAAACGATCAACGGGTTTCCTATTTCTGGGAATGCTCATTTTTATGATTGTCATTTTAGGCAACAAATGATAAATTAAGTAATATAATAATTCCGAGTAATTTTATCCGAAAAGGAGGATAAATATGTCCACCGATTTTACTGCATTATTTGATGAATGGTCTGATTCCTATGATGAAACGGTAGCGGGGCATGATCCAGAATATAATGAAGTTTTTCGAAATTATCTTCATATATTAGAAGAGGTCGTGAAAAAATCAAAGGGAAATACAATCGAATTTGGGGTTGGAACAGGAAATTTAACACAATTGTTAGTAAAGAGCGGGAAAAGAGTATGTGGCATTGAACCTTCAGCGGGAATGAGAAAAGTGGCAAAGCAAAAATTACCGGAAGTAAAGATTTTACAAGGAGATTTTCTATCGTTTACACATCCATTTCAATTTGTCGATACGATTGTCAGCACGTATGCCTTTCATCATTTGACAGATGATGAAAAGGAAACAGCGATAAGAAATTATAGTTCAATTTTGGGGAACGATGGCAAAATAGTATTTGCTGATACATTGTTTGAAGATGAAAATGCTAAAAGTAATATGATACTAAAAGCGGAGAATAGTAGATTTCATCGATTGGCAAATGATTTACGTACAGAATATTATACAACTATCCCTGTTATGAAAGATCTTTTCGAACAAAACGATTTCACGGTTACTTTTACGCAAAAAAATGATTTCGTATGGATAATCGAAGCAAAAAAACGAAGGAGAGAATCATAATGACAGTGAAAAAAACGATGAACGTGGAGAGCTTTAATTTAGATCATACAAAGGTAAAAGCCCCTTATATTCGCCTTGCGGGCGTGAAAACGGGATATAACGGAGATGAAATTCGTAAATATGATATCCGTTTTTGCCAGCCAAATAAAGAGCATATGGAAATGCCGTCCTTACATTCATTGGAACATATGATGGCGGAATTTAGTAGGAATTATTCGGATAGCATTGTCGACATTAGTCCAATGGGGTGCCAAACAGGTTTTTACCTATCAGTCGTTAATCATGATGACTATGACGATGTATTGTCCCTCGTGGAGAAGACGTTACAGGATGTACTGACGGCAACGGAAGTTCCAGCTTGCAATGAAGTTCAATGTGGCTGGGCAGCAAGCCATAGTCTAGAAGGGGCAAAGGAAATTGCTGAAAAAATGCTTTCAAGACGAGATGAATGGACAGAAGTTTTTTAAGAAGGGATACTAATATGAAATATGCTAGGAGTATTCATGAATTAGTTGGGAATACGCCGTTATTGGAAATAACATCTTTTACACTTCCTGATGGAGTGAAGCTTTTTGCAAAATTGGAGTTTTTCAACCCTGGAGGAAGTGTTAAGGATCGACTTGGTCAATATATACTTAAGCAAGCGATTCAAGAGGGCCGCTTACAAAAAGGCGGCACTATCATTGAACCAACTGCAGGCAATACTGGAATTGGACTCGCTCTTGCAGCGATTAAATATGGCGTTAAAGCTATCTTTGTAACTCCTAAAAAATTTAGTAGGGAAAAGCAAACGCTAATGCGCGCACTTGGAGCGGAAGTAATCAATACGCCTACAGAACTCGGGATGGAAGGTGCGATTCAAAAAGCGAAGGAGCTTCTAGCAGAGATTCCGGATGCTTTTTATCCTGGCCAATTTCACAATCCCAATAATCCAGCTACGTATTATGAAACGATAGGTCCCGAATTGTATGAAGCACTGGATGGCAAAATTGATATTTTTGTCGCTGGAGCGGGTTCGGGTGGAACCTTTATGGGGACTGCTACATATTTGAAAGAGCGGATTCGTGAAGTCAAATGTGTGGTCGTTGAACCTGAAGGGTCGATTCTAAATGGAGGGGAGCCAGGCTCTCATCGAACGGAAGGAATTGGCATGGAATTTATTCCTCCTTTTATGGATACATCCATATTTGATGAAATATATACGATTTCCGATCAGGAAGCCTTTTATACTCTTAAAGAGGCAGCAAGACTGGAAGGATTATTAATAGGAAGTTCATCAGGCGCGGCACTTGCAGCGTCGTTAAAAGAAGCAAGAAAAGCAAAACCAGGTACAAATATTGTAACGATTTTTCCGGATAGTAGTGAACGATATATAAGCAGTGATATATATGACGGAGGTGAAGTTAGTTGAAAAAGAAAACGAAATTGATTCACGGTGGAGTTGGCAGGGATCCGTATACAGGTGCTGTTTCAATTCCAATCTACCAAGCTAGTACATTTAAACAAGATGGAGTCGGAAATTTCAAATATGAATATGCGAGAACTGGAAATCCAACACGGGAAGCATTGGAAAAATTAATAGCGGATATTGAAGGTGGAGTTAGAGGGCTGGCGTTTGGCTCAGGTATGGCAGCCATTACGGCGGTTGTCCAGCTTTTTTCTGCAGGCGATCATCTCATCTTAACGGATGACGTATATGGTGGAACATTTAGAGTCATGACGAAAGTGTTCAACCGTTTTGGAATTGACGTTTCATTTGTAGATACTACTGATTTAGATAAGGTAGAAAAAGCAATATTACCAAATACAAAAGCCATTTATATTGAAACTCCAACGAACCCATTATTGAAAATTACGGATTTACAAGCAGTTAGTACAATCGCTAAAGAACAAGAGCTATTACTTATTGTCGACAATACGTTTAGCACTCCTTATTGGCAAACTCCTATCGAACTTGGTGCCGATATTGTTCTTCATAGTGCAACGAAATATCTCGGGGGACATAGTGATGTAGTCGCAGGTCTTGTCGTTGCTGCGAATGATAAACTGGGTGAAGAGCTGCACTTTATTCAAAATTCAACAGGTGGTGTTCTTGGGCCGCAAGATAGCTGGTTATTAATGCGTGGAATCAAAACGCTAGGGATAAGGATGGAAGAAATCGAAGCAAATACAAGAGTAATTGCGTCTTTTCTAGTAGAACATCCTTCAGTCGGAAAAGTATACTACCCAGGATTTGAAGATCATCCAGGTCATACTGTTCACAAAAAGCAAGCAGGGGGCTTTGGAGGAATGATTTCCTTCACGGTCAAAAGTGAAGAAAAAGCATTGGATTTATTAAAAAGGGTCCAATATTTTACCCTTGCCGAAAGCTTAGGTGCAGTAGAAAGCTTAATATCGATACCAGCATTGATGACACATGCTTCTATTCCACGAGAAAGAAGACTAGAGCTAGGAATTGAGGATGGCTTAGTGCGGATTTCTGTTGGTCTTGAGGATGTGGAGGACTTATTGGACGATCTTGGAAAAGCAATGGAATAAATAAGTACTGTTTTATTTAATTCTATAAAAATACTAAAATGCCAGCTCATATCGAGCTGGCATTCATTGATTATTTTTTAAATGCATTTTGAATTTCTGAAATAAGCTCATCAGCACCTTCGCGGCTAAGTACTAATTTTCCTCCCGCTAGGACTACGTTGTCTTCTGAAACATTACCTGTAATATGGCATGTCATGCTTGGTTTATATTTCTTCAAGATGATTTTATCATCATCAACATAAATTTCCAACGCATCTTTTTCCCCTATTCCTAAAGTGCGTCGAAGTTCTATTGGAATTACTACACGGCCAAGCTCATCAACTTTACGGACAATACCAGTGGACTTCATATACTTCTGTTCCTCCCCATATATATTGGATGTCTATTTTTTTAGTTTTTTCGTCATTTTTCGACAAAGTTCTTCTTTCTTTATGATAACAGTTCTTCCAATTAAAGTCAATCAGAAAGCGGATCGCCTTGCTCATCAACATCCGAATTTCGGGGTCTAGAACTTGCGATAAAGGACACACAATGAGTACTCGAAAAGCGGATGGCGCCTGAAGTGAAAGGAAGGCTACAGGCGCAATTTTTTGTTGCAGGGTTAGGCAGCACGTGCTGTCGCTTCGCCTGCACTAGTACATCCGTGTACGTCGCAACACCTTCTTTCATTGTATCCTGCGGTTATTCGACAAGCGCATCTTCTGAGGATGAAAAAAGTCGTTTTTTGACTTATTATCTCGATGGATTGTAGGTGAATCGATTCTGACTTATTGTTGGAAAGGGGACAAGAAGTTTGCGAGTCATATGCACTGGAGTTGGACAAATAAGTACGTTTAAAAAGTTGTTTTCTATAAATAACTTATACATTCTTCAACAATTGAAAAAATGAGCATGCCTAAGTTGCGTAAATACTATTTTTCACGTATATTTTGATGATATAAGAGGTAATCATGCGTATATTGGAAGGAAAGTGAAAGGCGTCTGATCAGCCCTGACAAGCAAATGTTCTAAGTTAAAAAAAGTCCGTATTTTGACTTTTATTGACGCTGGCTTTTGACCTCGAAGGGCAGGTTCTGCAGCTGGACAGCGAAACTCAAAAAACTTGATGGAGGGGAATTTTCATGAAAGAAAAATTAAAAACATTTTATATAACAACCCCGATCTATTATCCAAGCGGGAATTTACATATAGGTCATGCCTATACATCAGTAGCGGGAGATGCGATGGCGCGTTATAAGAGAATGCGTGGATACGATGTCATGTACTTAACCGGAACGGATGAACACGGACAAAAAATTCAACAAAAGGCAGAAGAGAGTGGCTTAACCCCTCAAGCCTACGTGGATGAAATTGTCAGTGGCATTCAAGACTTGTGGAAAAAACTCGATATTTCATATGACGATTTTATTCGGACAACTGAAACTCGACATAAACAAGTGGTGGAGAAAATATTTAAGCGCCTTCTTGATCAAGGTGACATTTATTTAGATGTTTATGAAGGTTGGTACTGTACACCATGTGAATCTTTCTTTACTGAGCGTCAACTAGAAAATGGGAATTGCCCCGATTGTGGTCGTCCAGTAGAAAAAGTGAAGGAAGAATCGTATTTCTTCAAAATGAGCAAATATGTCGATCGCCTTTTGAAATATTACGAGGAAAATCCTCAGTTTATCCAGCCAGAGTCTCGTAAAAATGAAATGATTAATAATTTCATTAAGCCAGGATTAGAAGATTTGGCAGTTTCAAGAACGACCTTTGACTGGGGAATTAAAGTTCCAGGAAATCCAAAACATGTTATATATGTGTGGATTGATGCACTTACAAACTATATTACAGCACTTGGATATGGAACAGATGATGATTCTAAATATGTTAAATATTGGCCAGCTGATGTTCATCTTGTCGGTAAAGAAATTGTTCGTTTCCACACGATTTATTGGCCGATTATGTTAATGGCACTTGATTTACCGTTGCCTAAAAAAGTATTTGCCCATGGTTGGCTGCTTATGAAGGACGGAAAAATGTCTAAATCTAAAGGAAATGTAGTGGATCCTGTCACACTAATTGATCGTTATGGACTTGACGCACTTCGATACTACTTACTGCGCGAAGTTCCGTTTGGAGCAGATGGAGTGTTTACACCAGAAGGTTTTGTCGAAAGAATCAATTTTGATTTAGCGAATGATTTAGGAAATTTATTAAATCGAACTGTGGCGATGATCAATAAGTATTTTGACGGAGAAATTCCAACTTACGAAGGCTCTATTACAGCATTCGATGATGATTTACAAAAAGTAAATAAAGAAACCATTACACAATATGAAGAAGCAATGGAAAATATGGAGTATTCTGTCGCCCTTACTTCTGTTTGGCAGTTAATTAGTAGAACGAATAAATATATAGATGAAACTCAGCCTTGGGCTTTGGCGAAAGATGAAGAAAAGCGCAAAGAATTGGGCAGCGTCATGGTTCATTTGGCAGAATCGTTAAGAAGAGTATCAATTTTATTGAAGCCATTTTTAACAGAAACTCCGAATAAAATCCTTCGTCAGTTAAATATTACAAATGAACAATTTTCTTCATGGGAAAGTTTGGAGACATTTGGCTCCATTCCGGAAGGTACATCCGTTGTCGAAAAGGGAGAACCGATTTTCCCACGTCTAGATATGGAAGAAGAAATAAGCTACATCAAAAATCAAATGCAAGGTGGTTCTGCACCTGCTGAAGAACAAAAAGCGGAGGAAGTTGAAGAGGAACGGCTCCCAGAAATTACAATTGATGATTTTAAGAAGATTGAATTACGCGTTGCAGAAGTCATTCACTGTGAGCCCGTAAAAAAAGCGAATAAACTTCTGAAGCTTCAACTAGATCTTGGATTTGAAAAGCGCCAAGTTATTTCGGGTATCGCTGAATTTTACAAACCTGAAGAGTTGATTGGAAAAAAAGTGATTGTCATCGCCAATTTGAAACCAGTAAAGCTGCGTGGTGAATTATCACAAGGGATGATTCTTGCAGGAGAGAAAAACGGAGTTCTATCTGTTGCAAGCGTGGATCAAAATCTAGAAAACGGAGCAATTGTAAAGTAAATTTAATATTTCTGTTCATTCGGAAGATTGAACAAATGCAGATAACATAGAGAGAATTCAACGATAAAGCGGTTTTAATATGCTCTCTATGTTATTTCATTTTGTAATCCAAATGTTAGTTAGCTGTGATAAATGTTACGAAATAAAAGAGTATACTCATTAAAGGAGTCTAAATTATGCTATTTGATACACACGTTCACCTAAATGATGACCAATATGCTGAAGACTTGGATGAAGTCATCGCCCGCGCGAAAAATACGGGTGTTGAATATATGGTTGTAGTGGGGTTTGACCGAAAAACAATCCAAAAAGCATTGGAGATCATTAGTGAGCACGAATTTATTTATGCTAGTGTTGGATGGCATCCAGTTGACGCAATTGATATGACAGAAGAAGATCTTATATGGCTTGAAGAGGTTGCGGCACATCCTAAAGTGGTGGCCTTAGGCGAAATGGGGCTTGACTATCATTGGGACAAATCGCCAAAGGAGATCCAGAAGGAAGTATTCCGTAAACAAATCAGGCTAGCTAAAAAAATAAACATGCCAATCATTATACATAACCGAGATGCTACGCAAGACATCATCCAAATTTTACAGGAAGAAAATGCAGAAGAAGTTGGGGGCATTATGCATTGTTTCAGTGGAAGTGCTGAGGTGGCGAAACAATGTCTGGATTTAAATTTTTATATTTCTCTCGGTGGTCCTGTAACATTTAAAAATGCGAAAAAGCCGAAGGAAGTTGCAATTCAAGTCCCACTAGACCGTCTATTGATCGAGACGGATTGCCCGTATTTAGCACCGCATCCTTACAGGGGCAAAAGAAACGAGCCTAGTTATGTAAGGCTTGTTGCTGAGCAAATTGCCGATTTAAAAGGATTAAATTTGGAAGAAGTAGCACAAATCACAACAGCAAATGCAAAAAAAGTATTCGGCATCGATTGACAAAATCTAGTAATGGCAAATGCTAGAGTACTTCCAGTTTTTTAATAGGGGTTCCAGTAATTTCTACAAAACTTTACTTCTTCCTAGACAGGGGTTGTCGATAACTCTCTCTTTTCATTTCGGTTCTATCTGTGCATAATAGAGCTTACCTCGTGAAAAGGAGTGAGGGTTGACAATTTGCAAACGATGTTTGTATAATCTCTCGAAGAAGAAGGAGGCGTGTTTGTATGAACACAAAACCCGCAATATACTCTTATTTTTCTTCAATTACCCGAAAGAAATTAGGCCTTTTTGTTGCTAGTTTTATAGTCTTTATAGCCACTTTAACGATACTTGCGTATGAAGGAACAAAGAAAACGGTCGCTCTTTCGGTTGATGGAGAAAAAATGATAGTAAAAACCCACGCTGATACAGTAGGGGATATGCTGAAAGATTTAAACGTCGTAGTCGAAAAAGATGATTATATATCACATTCTTTAAATACTGTTGTAAAAAATAAGCTAAACGTGGTGTGGGAACCGGCAAAGACAGTTACAATTCAAGACGGCGACCACGAAAAAGCTGTATATACTACAGCTAAATCCGTAAAAGATTTTATGAAAAGTCAGGGGTTACTCATAGAGGATCACGATAAAATCAATTATTCTCTTGATGATCCGATTTATGAAAATATGAAACTGGTAATTGATCGAGCTTTTCTCCTTGTATTAAAAAACGGGAAACAAGAGGAAAAAGTATGGAGCACTTCGACTACGGTCGCTGACTTTTTAGCGCAACAAGGGATTACACTAGGCAAATTAGACCGTGTGGAGCCAGATTTAAACAAAAAAGTGAAACCAAACGGTAAAATAAAAATTGTCCGAGTTGAAAAGGTCACCGATGTAGTGGAAGAACCAATTGATTACGCGGTAGTAACGAAAAAAGACTCCACTATGGCAGAAGGTACTGAGAAAGTCGTACAACAAGGCAAGGAAGGCATGTTGAAAAAAGAGTTTGAAGTAACGAAGGAAAATGGCAAAGAAGTTAAGCGGAAATTAATTGCGGAAACAAAAATAAAAGATAGTGTAAACAAAGTAGTTGCTGTCGGTACGAAAGTAATGGTTGCACAAGTATCGCGCGGCAAATCGGCATCAGCTGCACCGAGCGGTGGTAAAGAAATGTATATGAATGCAACAGCATATACTGCCTATTGCAACGGTTGTTCTGGTATTACGGCTACGGGCATTAACTTACGGGCAAACCCAAACCTTAAAGTGATTGCTGTTGATCCTAATGTTATCCCACTTGGTTCTAAAGTGTGGGTAGAGGGTTATGGATACGCAGTGGCAGGAGATACAGGCGGCGCAATAAAAGGCAATCGCATCGATATCTTTGTTGCTTCTAAAGAAGAAGCCTACCGTTTTGGCAGAAGGCAAGTTAAAATTCGAGTTTTAAATTAGCTATATGATTTATGCAGGGGAAGTGTCCTCTGCTTTTTTCTTTTTATTAAATAAGGATATAATGATTAAGATTAAAAAAGCGTCGATCATCTCCTGAACCGTTTGTAGAGATGCAAAAGATAATCGACAAAGAAGATAGGGGAAAACTATCTTACTTTATTAGACGTTCTTATTACAAAAATGTTTCAATTATTTTGGAGGAAAAATGAAAATAAAAGAAATTATCGTGGTCGAGGGAAAAGATGATACACAGGCCATAAAAAAATCGGTAGATGCTGACACCATCGAAACGAATGGTTCGGCCATTTCGATGGAAACAATTGAAAAAATAAAGCTCGCCCAACAAGTAAGAGGAGTCATTATTTTTACAGACCCTGACTTTCCGGGTGAAAAAATCCGTAAAACGATCGCAGAGCATGTGCCTGGGTGCATGCACGCTTTTATTGATAAAAAATTTGCGAAGCGCAAAAATGGTCGTGGTCTTGGGGTGGAGCATGCTTCTCGAGAAGCCATTCGAGAAGCTTTGAAAGAAGCGCAAACAATGACTGAAATGACCGATGAATTAATATCAAAAGAAGATTTAATCGATGCAGGTCTAATCGGAGGCCCTAAAGCGAAGGGGCGTAGAGAGAGACTGGGAGAATTGCTTAAAATTGGCTATACGAATGGTAAGCAGCTGCATAAGCGATTAATGATGTTTCAAATAACGAAGGAAGATTTTATTGAGGCGTTAAAATGCGTCTTACAGGAGGAAAAGTCATAGTGCAAAAAGACATTGCCACACCAATACGTACGAAAGAAATTTTAAATAAATATGGATTTTCGTTTAAAAAAAGCCTTGGGCAAAATTTCTTAATTGATCCGAACATTTTACGCAATATTACTAAATTTGCTGGTTTGACAAAGGAAACAGGAGCGATTGAAATCGGGCCGGGGATCGGTGCGTTGACAGAGCATTTAGCCAGAGAAAGTAAAAAGGTTGTTGCATTCGAAATCGATGGTAGATTATTTCCTATTCTTGAGGATACCCTTTCTCCTTACGATAATGTTGAAATTCTCCATCAGGATATTCTAGAGGCGAATTTACAAGAAATTATTCCGGAGAAGTTTTCGACGATACAAGATGTAATGGTTGTCGCAAACCTTCCGTATTATGTCACGACACCAATCATTTTAAAATTGCTAGAAAATAACCTTCCGATCCGTGGAATGGTCGTAATGCTGCAAAAAGAAGTGGCAGATCGAATTGCCGCAAAGCCTGGTACAAAGGATTATGGGTCACTGTCGATTGCGATTCAATATTACACAACGGCTGAAACGGTCATGATTGTGCCAAAAACAGTTTTCATGCCGCAGCCGAATGTAGATTCCGCTGTCATTCGATTAATAAAAAGGGAACAACCAGCAGTGGAAGTTTTGGATGAGTCATTTTTCTTCCACATAATCCGAATATCGTTTTCTCAGCGCCGAAAAACGATTTTGAATAATTTAACGAATGGACTTGAAAAGGGGAAGGAAAAAAAGGAAGATATTCTGAAAGCTTTAAATGTGGCAGGGATTGACCCTTCGAGAAGAGGGGAAACCCTTTCGATTCAAGAATTTGGATTGTTGAGCGATACTCTTTTGCCAATATTTAGTGGGAATTAAAGAAAGTACAAGTTTTTTATATTGGTCAGGAAGGCATTGCAACTGGACGTTGCGCTTTAGCCTTCCTTCTTTTTTTGGCTCATCATCGTTCCTTATCCTAGTGGAAGCCTGAGATTGAGCGTTAATGAGTAAGGGGCTAAAACTTTTCTTAGCACTAGATCGCTATTCGCGAATAGTCACATGGATCAAGTCGTCTGCATAGCCTAATCCATGAGGAATCTAATTTATTTGCTGTTTATTGGAGTTGACGACCGTGATTGAAATCAATATGATTGTCGGCCGCTTGTCCTATCAATGTGACATTTTATTTAGAGTCATCGATATCATGGAGATTGACGGTCAAAGGACTGCTATATTATCCGGCGAAGATTACCGTCTTGCAGCAGACGCACCTATTGATGACTTAGTCCCTATAAGTGAATCAGAACGTTTTGAGAGGACGTCAGAAGTACGTTCTCTTGAGGAGCAATCATTTGAATTGTTTAGGCAAGATATTGATCTAATTCGGCATGAACAAGAATACAAACTAACGTCAGGCTATAAACGGGATTTCAATTACTTTCAAATGCCTGGGCGTGTCCTTCATCTTGATGGTGATCCCAACTATTTGAAAAAATGTCTAGATTTATATGAGAAGCTTGGTGTATCGGTAATCGGCATCCATTGTAATGAAAAAGAAATGCATCTCCGTGTCGGTCCATTAATCGAAGAATATCGCCCTGATATCCTCGTGATTACTGGGCATGACTCTTATTCAAAATCGAAAGGAAAAAAAATTGATCTGAATGCCTATCGACATTCGAAGTTTTTTGTAGAAACTGTTAAAGAGGCTAGGAAAAAGGTTCCTAATTTGGATCAGCTCGTCATTTTTGCGGGTGCCTGCCAATCGCATTTTGAATCACTTATTTTTGCTGGATCCAATTTTGCCAGTTCCCCACTCCGTGTTAATATCCATGCCCTAGACCCTGTTTATATCGTTGCTAAAATCAGCATTACGCCATTTATGGAAAGGATTAATGTGTGGGATGTTTTGCGTAATACTCTCACTGGGGAAAAGGGACTTGGCGGGGTGGAGACAAAAGGTGTGTTGCGTACGGGAATGCCTTTTAAACCGCCAATTGATGACTGAAGCATTGGAGAATCACATCCAGTGCTTTTTCTATAATTCGGGATATGTCTTTAATGCTCTCGAAAAATTTGTTAGGAAATCGTTTATTATTAGCCATCGACTAGCAAACTTCTCGCCTTTTTCCACACTACGAAAGGTCAACAGCACTGAAGTTTGAGCGCTGATAGAGGCGCTTTTACTTTGTTCTGAGTAATATTCTAAATCTATACATAATTATTTTAGAACGGTGCATAATAAAAAATGTTGGAAAAGAGAACAAAATGTAGATAAAAAACCGTTGACAGATAGCAGGGTTCACTGATAAAATAAATAATTTATTTGACTTTAGCTGTTCGCCGTGTTACAATAAATTACAGTGAGGTGGAACGCAATGCCAAAAACATTAGCAAGCATTAAAAAATCCCTTGATTCTAACTTGGGTAAAAGATTAATGTTAAAAGCCAATGGAGGCCGCAGGAAAACAATTGAACGTTCTGGGGTTTTGGCAGAAACTTATCCATCGGTTTTTGTCATCGAATTAGACCAAGAGGAAAATTCCTTTGAGCGAGTTTCCTACAGCTATGCAGATGTACTTACTGAAACGGTTGAACTTACATTTTTTGAAGATACAGCAGGAAATCTAGCGCTGGGACAGCAGTAAACATACATTGTTTACTGCTGTTTTGTGTGCCAGGCATGTTCATCAACTAGACGGTGAAAGTCCGTTATGGGCGTAGGGATATGCGAACCATTAGTCGAAGGCAAGGGTGTCCACGGCGACGTGGAATCTGAAGGAAGCTCTAGGCAAATCCTCGGTCTGAGGTATACGAATCACATTCGAGGTTATTATTTCAGGATGAGTCTGCAAAACAAGATAAAGTCCAAAATATCCCCAGATGAAATAATAATAAATGTGGCAGATATATGAGGAGAAAGTTGATGTACTTACCCTGGGAGATCTCTTAGTACCTCGTACAAGAGAACCTATTCAGCGATGAATAGTTGAACTAAGAGAAGTCAGCAGATGTCGTAGTACCAACACATAGAGTTGGGAAGGACGGAACGAAAGGAGAGACTATGTTAGGGTCATTTACGAGATAACCATGACACAGCCAACCTCTAGGACTATTGAGAGGCAGAATGTTCGGAAAACAGGAGCACCCTCAATAGAGTGGAGTTATCCTCGTACAACCCCCATAACATAGGAACAGTATGCAATTTACTAAAACTCTGATAGAGATAATTCTAGATAGAGATAATCTAAACCAAGCCTTTGAAAGGGTTAGAAGAAACAAAGGAGCAGCAGGAGTCGATGCGAAAGATATTGAAGCTACTCGCCATTATTTAAAGGAAAATGGTGCGGAAATTATCCAATTAATTAAAGCTGGAAAATATAAACCTCAGCCTGTTAGAAGAGTTCAAATACCAAAGCCCAACGGTGGAATTCGAAACTTAGGAATTCCTACTGTAACTGACAGGGTCTTTCAACAAGCGATAGTTCAAGCTCTAACTCCAATATTCGAACCGCAGTTTAGTCAATATAGCTATGGATTTAGACCGAATAAAAGTGCTCATCAAGCCATTGAGCAAGCTAGACAATACATTGAGAATGGCTACAACTTCGTCGTAGACATAGACCTGGAGAAATTCTTTGACAGAGTCCAACATGACAAACTGATGTCCCTTGTGGCAAAGTCCATTACAGACAAGCCTGCTTTGAAACTAATTAGACGGTATCTTCAAGCAGGAGTCATGGAAAACGGAGTGGTTACAGTTAATCGAGAAGGAACACCGCAAGGTGGTCCACTAAGTCCTCTTCTAAGTAATATCATTCTTAATGAATTGGATAAAGAACTGGAGAAGCGCGGACACAGGTTTGTCAGGTACGCAGATGATTGTAATATCTACGTTAAAACTCAAAAGGCTGGAGAAAGAGTTAAGAAAGGTATTACAGAGTTCATTGAAAAGAAACTAAAGCTCAAGGTTAATGAAGAGAAAAGTGCAGTGGGAAAGCCGAGGGCACGTGTATTCTTAGGAGTGAGTTTCTACAAAATTAAGAAGCATACGAGGGTATATGTGCCTAAGAAATCAAAGAAGAGGTTTGAAGATAAGTTAAAGAGACTAACCAATCGTAATTGGGGAGTAAGTATGGAGTATCGAATTGTGCGACTTAATCAGTTAATCCAAGGATGGGGCAACTATTTTAAAATCGGCGATATAAAGAAATACGCAAAACTTTTAGATGCGCATATCCGAAGAAGATTAAGAGCATGTCGCTGGAAGGAATGGAAGAAAACTCATACAAAATACAAGAACCTTATAAAGTTAGGCATTTCAAGAAAGGAAGCTTGGAGGAATTCCAACTCAAGGAAAGGTTATTGGAGAATATCTAAATCTCCTTACCTAGATATAGCTTTAAACAAGGAATATTGGCAACAATTAGGATTGAAATCTCTATCATCAATTGTAAATTCATAAACTTTCGAACCGCCGTATACCGAACGGTACGTACGGTGGTGTGAGAGGTCGGCGCCGTGAGGCGCCTCCTACTCGATTATTTGGCCTTGTTAAAGCACGCTATTGCCTCACGCTTTATTGTTTGAAGGCAAGCGCGAGACTTCTGAGGGAAAAACGGAGCACACGAGAAACTACAACCCGTGTCAAGCGACGCCTAGAGCGGAAATCAACAACAAGGTTTAACAGAACCTTTTTATGAAAGAGATCTCACCAGACGATATTGTTAAGAATTAACTCAATAATTCTCTTCCTTTTGCCTACACTATTAAAGCGGGTATAAGGAGGAATTTTTTTGGGGCGAAGAAGAGGAATTATGTCGGATCAGATGAAAGTAGAACTGGCAAAAGAGCTAGGATTTTATGATGTTGTTCAGGAAGAAGGATGGGGCGGCATAAAAGCCCGCGATGCAGGGAATATGGTTAAACGTGCAATCGAAATAGCCGAGCAACAGCTTGCCAATAAACAATGACATTGAGTTATTCAACTGCCTAAAGATTTTCAACTACCCGCAGCCGAAGCACTTGCTTCGGTTTTTTTATCGCTTTTATAAGAGAAGTTTATGTGTTTATAACATTTATGTTAAAATGAGAAAAGCGAAAAGACGGATAGACAAGCAGGTGATAACATGGGACTGTTAATAAAAGCTCCAGCCAAAATAAATTTAACGTTAGATGTCCTTGGAAAGCGATCGGATGGTTATCATGAAGTTGAAATGGTCATGACAACAATAGATTTAGCTGACAGGATAGAATTAGACAGTAGAGATGATAGCCAAATCATTATAGTATCGCATAGCCGATTTGTACCGGAAGATCAAAGGAATCTTGCTTTTCAAGCGGCCAAACTCCTTAAAGAACGCTTTAATATCCATCAAGGCGTGACAATCACCATCGATAAAACAATCCCAGTTGCAGCAGGTCTTGCAGGTGGGAGTAGTGATGCAGCCGCCACTTTAAGAGGATTGAATACTTTATGGAAGCTTAACCTATCTATGGACGAGTTGGCGGAAATCGGATCGGAAATTGGCTCCGACGTTGCTTTTTGTGTCTATGGCGGCACAGGATTGGCGCGTGGAAGAGGGGAAAAAGTAACGAAAATACCGGCACCTCCAAATTGCTGGGTTATTTTAGCGAAGCCTTCCATAGGAGTTTCAACCGCGGATGTATACCGAAATGTCGATTTGGAAAAAATCGATCATCCCAATACGGAAGCGATGGTAAAAGCCATTCAGAATCAACAATACGATGAAGTATGCCGTCATCTAGGAAATGCTCTAGAAAAGGTTACATTACATATGTATCCAGAGGTCCAACATATTAAAGAGCAAATGGAAAAGTTTGGTGCAGATGCAGTGTTAATGAGTGGCAGTGGGCCGACTGTATTTGGATTTGTTCAACATGACTCACGCATGCAAAGAATTTATAACGGTCTTCGAGGATTTTGTGACCAAGTTTTTGCAGTGAGGATGTTAGGCGAGTGAAATACACGATGATGGAATCATTATTTTTACATTATCATTGTGTTTCAATCAATCGTTAAATCCTCCTAAACCTTGCCAATACACGTACAATCATGTATATTTACAATAAAAATATTCGCATTTAGGATGTTTAGGAGGTTTAAAGATGAAATTTCGCCGTAGCGAGCGACTTGTGGATATGACTCATTACTTAATGAATCACCCTCGTGAGCTTGTTTCGTTGACCTATTTTTCACAACGATATCAATCAGCTAAGTCATCTATTAGTGAGGATTTAGTGATTATTAAAGATACATTTGAAAGTCAAGGAATTGGAACATTGCAAACCCTTCCAGGGGCTGCAGGAGGAGTTAAATATATTCCTAAAGTCAAAAAAGAATACGCAGAGGTATTTATTCATCATTTATGTCAATTAATCGCAGACCCGAGTCGGCTTCTTCCAGGTGGATACTTATATATGACCGACTTGTTGGGAGATCCACAAATTTTAAATGAAGTAGGCAAGCATCTTGCCTCTGCTGTATCCGATCGTGATATTGATGTTGTTATGACTGTTGCCACGAAGGGAATTCCAATTGCGCAAACGGTTGCCCATCATTTAAATGTCCCTTTTATCATCGTTAGACGTGATAATATTGTTACGGAAGGCTCTACAGTAAGCATCAATTATGTATCAGGTTCATCAAAACGTCTACAAATGATGTCCCTATCAAAACGAAGCTTAAAAGAAGGTGCCAAAGTATTAATCGTGGATGATTTCATGAAAGCAGGAGGAACAATCAATGGAATGGTGAACCTTCTTGCAGAGTTTAATGCGATCGTAGCGGGTACTGCAGTACTAGTTGAATCTGAATATGAGGAAGAACGTTTAGTCGATGATTATATATCGCTTATTAAGCTAACAGATGTTAATGTCAAAGAAAGTAAAATTAACGTAGCTGCAGGAAATTATTTTACGGATCAATCTAATTTTCTATATGGTAAATAAATACATTTAAGGAGAGATTAAAATGCGCATCGTATCAACAGACAAAGCACCAGCTGCAATTGGACCATATTCACAAGGAATAGTTGTCAATAATATGTTTTATAGTTCAGGCCAAATTCCTTTAACACCGGAAGGCATCGTAGTGTCAGGGGGCGTCGTCGAACAAAGTCATCAGGTGTTTAAAAACCTTCAAGCAGTGCTAGAAGAGGCAGGGGCTTCATTTGATTCCGTAGTAAAAGCAACGGTTTTCATTAAAAATATGGATGATTTTGCAACAATCAATGAAGTGTATGGTGAATATTTCTCTGAACATAAACCCGCTCGTTCATGTGTCGAGGTTGCAAGATTACCGAAAGATGTATTACTTGAAATTGAGGTCATTGCACTTGTTAAATGATTTGATTTACATTTTTCAAGTCAAAAACAAGGAATATCAAATTACAAAAACGCTTACAAACCTGCAAATTATAAATATTAAAAAAATTTAACAAATAAAGAAGGAGATTTCTAATCTGTGTTGAATACATAAGTTATGATTCTATCTAGGAGAAGAAGGTGGTGAGCACAATGGAAGTAACAGATGTGAGATTACGCCGCGTCAACACAGAGGGTAGAATGAGAGCGATTGCTTCAATTACCCTAGATAATGAATTTGTCGTCCACGATATTCGAGTTATAGACGGTAATAATGGTCTATTCGTGGCGATGCCAAGCAAACGCACTCCGGACGGAGAATTTCGCGATATTGCTCATCCAATTAACTCCAATACAAGGAGTAAAATCCAGGATGTCGTATTGACAGAATACCATCGTTTAGGAGAAGTAGAAGAACCGGAACTAGAAGAAGCCGGCGCTTCCTAAAATAAGAAGAACAACGAGAGCCCTACTACATAAGTATGGCTCTTTTAAATTTGCTTTTAAAATTTTCCCTCTTAATATTTATCCTCTCAAAAAAATACCTTGGACTAGCGCCTTCCGCATTTCTATTGTTTAGTTGCAGGCGCTAGCCCCTCGAAATCAAATAACCTGAGGCAATAAAAGTCAAAGACCAGACTTTTTTGCCTCAGAACATTTGCTTGTCGGAGGCCCGCAGGATGCGGGTCAGGAAGGCGTTGCAACAGGATGTTGCGCCCTTAGCCTTTCTTCCACTTCAAGCGCCTTCCGCTTTTCTATTGCCTAGTTACTGCGCCTATCGACTAGCAAACTGTCAAAGTTCCTGAAGTTTTTACGTCGATGAACAGGTGCTTCCGCATTTTTTATTTTATGAACACTTTATATACATTCTCTAGTTTTCTTGAAAAAAAACTGTAATTAAGATATATTCATTATGGAAAAAAAGGTTATTGGGGGCCCGTTTATGACAAATAGATTCGCTGTAATATTGGCTGCTGGCCAAGGAACACGAATGAAGTCAAAACTTTATAAAGTACTACATTCTATATGTGGGAAGCCAATGGTTGAGCACGTCCTGGACAACATTTTGAAAGTGAACACTGACAAAATCGTTACGGTTGTTGGACATGGGGCGGAGCTTGTAAAGACTAGTTTGGGAGGAAAAAGTGACTTTGTTCTGCAGGAGGAACAGCTTGGAACTGCCCATGCGGTCATACAAGCGAAAGAAGTGCTAGGAAATCAGAATGGAACAACTTTAGTCATATGCGGTGATACACCTCTTATTACAGCTGAAACGATGGAAGCGTTGATTAAACTGCATGAATCACAAGATGCAGCTGCGACAATTTTATCAGCTTATACAGAAAAACCCGACGGCTATGGAAGGGTCATCCGTAATACTAATAGAACTGTTGAAAAAGTCGTTGAACATAAAGATGCTAGTGAAGATGAGCGGAAAGTGAAAGAAATCAATACAGGAACGTATTGTTTTGACAATCAAGCATTGTTTGAGGCGCTTGAAGAAGTTTCAAATGACAATGCTCAAGGAGAATATTACCTTCCTGATGTGATTGAAATTTTAAAGGCAAAGGGGAAAAAGGTCTTTGCATTTCAAACACCAGATTTTGATGAAACTATGGGTATCAATGATCGTGTAGCGCTTGCCGAAGCGGAAAGACTTATGAGAAATAGAATTAATAACATTCATATGAAAAATGGCGTTACGATTATTGATCCTACAAATACGTATGTTGATTCAGATGTAAAAATTGGTATGGACACAATTTTGTATCCAGGTACAATTATAAAAGGACAAACTGTAATCGGGGAAGATTGTCAAATTGGTCCAAACAGTGAGTTGGTCAATGCTAAAATTGGATCCGAAACAGTGATTAGACAATCTGTTGTACATGATAGTTTGGTTGGAGAAAAAGTCCAAATCGGGCCTTTTGCGCATATTCGTCCACAATCCAATATTCACGATGATGTAAAAGTAGGAAACTTTGTCGAAATTAAAAAATCGGAAATTGGAAAAGGTAGTAAAGCGTCTCATTTGAGCTATATTGGCGATGCTGAGGTTGGTTCAAATGTGAACCTTGGCTGTGGTTCCATTACGGTTAATTATAATGGAAAAAGTAAATTTTTAACGAAAATAGAAGACAATGTGTTTGTTGGCTGTAACTCTAACCTTGTTGCACCTGTAACAATTGGGGAGGGCGCTTATATCGCCGCAGGTTCCACCATAACGAAAGATGTACCGGGAGAATCTCTTTCCATCGCGCGCGCCAGGCAGGTTAATAAAGAAAATTACGTCAAGAAACTAAATTTGAATAACTAATATGGAGGTTCAACATGTCAAATCAATATCTTGACCCTAGCTTGAAAATATTCTCATTAAGTTCAAATCGTGCTTTGGCGCAAGAAATTGCTAAATTTATCGGTGTGGAACTTGGAAAATGTTCTGTTAATAGATTTAGTGATGGAGAAATTCAAATTAATATTGAGGAAAGTATACGTGGTTGCGATGTTTACGTTGTTCAATCTACGAGTGATCCCGTCAACGACCATTTGATGGAGCTCCTCATCATGATTGATGCACTAAAACGAGCTTCTGCTAAAACAATCAATCTTGTTATGCCTTATTATGGATATGCACGTCAAGATCGAAAAGCGAGAGCACGTGAACCGATCACAGCAAAACTAGTTGCTAATCTTATTGAGACAGCTGGGGCGACACGGATGATTAATCTTGACCTCCACGCACCTCAGATTCAAGGGTTTTTTGATATTCCTAATGACCATTTAATGGGTGTTCCTATTTTAGGAGATTATTTTAAGACGAAAAATTTATATAAAGATGATATTGTGATTGTTTCACCTGATCATGGCGGAGTTACGCGTGCTAGAAGACTGGCAGATCGTTTAAAGGCACCAATCGCCATTATTGATAAACGCCGCCCTCGTCCGAACGTGGCGGAAGTAATGAATATCGTAGGTAATGTAGATGGAAAAATTGCTATCTTAATCGATGATATTATTGATACAGCTGGTACGATTACGCTTGCGGCAAATGCTCTTACAGAAAATGGTGCTAAGGAAGTATATGCTTGCTGTACACATCCAGTTCTATCAGGACCTGCAATTGAAAGAATTCAAAATTCTAATATTAAAGAGCTAGTTGTAACAAACTCAATTGTCCTTCCAGAAGAAAAGAAAATCGCAAAAATTAAAGAACTCTCTGTAGCTCCTTTATTAGGAGAAGCGATTATTCGAGTTCACGAAAATCAATCAGTAAGTACATTGTTTGATTAAGATATATGAAAAAAACCTGTATTCCAGTATGCGGATCAGGAGTGAAGAAAATCACAAACTAAGTTTCATATAAACCAAAAAAATTTATGAATCTTATGTTTAAGCGAATTATTATAATGTCGATCATTATATAAGGTGAAAAGGAAAGGATAGATGAACAGGGATCGTACCTGTTTACATCTATCCTTTTTGTATAACATATGACCTCATTTACTACTACAACATCAAAATTTCATACAACAAAATCTCATCTTTCTTCAGAACTTATAATTGAAGAAGACAATTATGTATATTTATCTGTTTCCTTTTTGCACATCCGAACTGATTTGTTAAAACGCTAATCTTTTTGCATCCTAAAAGACAGTCTTTGCAACTTAGTGTCGATCCCCTTAGGAAGTCTGAAATAATCTTTTCAGTGCCTTTCTAGCATGGTTGCCCTCAAGACCAGACTCACGAATTATATTTCTGAAATTGGTATTGTCAGTAATCTGATCAATGTTACCGATTGGGCGTCTAGAGGCTAACTCGCGAATAAATTCATTTTTAATATGTTTCAAAATAACTTTCGCAATTCTTTCGCCATTCATTACTTTGAATGGACGGTCATAGAAGTATGAAACTTCAATAGGAATCATTTCCGTAATTCCTAATCTATTATGCATACTTGATAAATGCTTATAAGCATTATTAAATGCGTTCTCACGTTCTCTCCATGTAGCTGCCGTTTGAGCTGTCCAAAGATAAGGCATCAGTTGATCAGAGCATTTCAAATGCATAAAAGCAGTACCAAACCATTTTGGATAAGGGGCATATTGACGCTCCAACAGAAAGCAGAGATTGATGATGTCACGGACAATACGTGAGGCAATAATAGAGGAGCCAAGTTTATCACCAGTAAAACCCGAACGAAGCATCAGATGTTCTTCTTGACCGATTCGTTGCCAATTTGTTGCCATTAGGTACAACCAAATATCATGAGGATAATAACTAAATTGATTGCGTAATGCGGAAAGGTTACCCGTATCATCCCTATAGACTGCTCCCTTGTTTATCTCGAGAAGCGTCTGCGAGGGAAATGAAAGCCAATCTTCTATACCTATAGGTTCATCTATGTTAACACCCAAACAGCTTTCAATAAATTTCGGCAACGTTGTAATTACGCTCATTCTTATATCAACCGGAAAGCCATAGAACTGTTTCGGTACTCGCTCAGTCAGAGATTTCTCTATTTCCTCGGAACTCCCTATATCTTCTTTACTGAGAAAAAGATATACCCGTGGTCCCCAATCATGATCGGTTGACATTTCTGTATCGTAGCCGAGCACTTCACTCCCAGGACCAATTAGAGCAGATGAATAGAGCAAGTCCGGATAGTCGTCTGACAGTATAGACTCAACGACTTCTCTATGAAACCGACGACATAATTCTACCCCTTTAATAAAGGACACTCTTTATTTCTCCTTTCGTATTTCACTTTGTAAAACACAAAAACCGTCAATCCGTTGTGTTTGGATTAATAGTATACGGTTCGATATCCTTTTGAACTGCTGGAGGCCACTTTCCACATCTGACTGATTACCACTGTAACCTATATAATCTAATTTTTGACCTTCGATGGATTTGGTAGGTGAAACAACAATATCCTTGAAAGCACAACCAGCGAGTAAGATACTTAACATTAGTGACAATAAAACATTATAGTATGATTTTATAATAATCATCACCTCAAACGAATCAAGTTGACGGAATTTTCTTTATTGCATTTTACCATATTCTAAGTGGTTGTTTAAAAAATTTAATGTGTTAAGGCTGTATGGGCTTATAAAAAGGAACCCGTTAGATTTAGTTGTTTTTTTCGTTTAATTAGAAGTTTATTTTTACTTATGTTAGGGTATTAATAGAGATGCATTACATAATAGGGAGAGGGAGTGTCATACTTATGAGTACAGTACTAGTGGCAAAAAGCCGTACGAATGGGCAACGTTCACAATTGACGGACATTCGTATGCAAGGTGGAATTCCAGCGGTAGTTTATGGGTACCAGGTAGAAAATACCCCAATTTCTGTAAATAGTGCCGAGTTTATGAAAACTATGCGAGAAGTCGGCCGAAATGGTGTTATTTCTCTAGATCTCGAAGGGAAAAAGGTAAATGTTCTTTTACATGAATATCAAGAAGACCCTTTGAGAAATGAAATTGTGCATGCAGATTTTCTAGCAATTGACTTAAATCAAGAAATTGAAGCAAATGTAAGGGTAGAAATATCGGAAGACTCAGCAGGTGTCAAGAGTGGTGGGGTTCTTCAGGTTTTGTTGCATGAACTTTCTGTAACGGCTGTTCCTGAAAAAATTCCGGAGGTCATCCATATTGATATTCCTGATTTAAACATTGGCGAAGCAGTAACAGTTGGAGAAATACGCGGTAATTTCTCATGCACGATCAATCACGAGGATGATGAGCCTATTGCTAATATCCAACCTCCACGTACAGAAGAAGAAACTCCAGACGGAGGAGTACGTGAAGAAAATCCACCTGAAAACAGCAACGACGACAAAGCTGAAGGTGAAGATGTATAATTTAACATAATAAAGTATTTTGTTATATATTGGTAATCCATTGTTGATTTCAATGCTATGTTGATTGTAACGTAAGGCGAGCACCTGAAGCGAAAATCAATGTATAGAATAAAATAGCTTTTATAATAAAAATTGAGAAGCGCAGCCAAAGGGTTGCGCTTTTGTTTCCGTTTATGTATTTTTAACGTATAATAGATGAAATAGGTGTAACTTGGGGTGTTAGGGATGAAATTAATTGTAGGGTTAGGAAATCCCGGTCTTTCATATAATAAAACTCGCCATAATATTGGATTTATGATTGTGGATGAGTTAGCAAAAAGACTCGGAACAACCCTGTCCGAGAAAAAATTCAACGGAATCTATTCTATTATTCATAAAAATGGTGAAAAGGTCATTTTACTAAAACCTTTAACATATATGAATTTATCAGGAGATTGTATCCGTCCACTTATGGATTACTATGACATACCGGTGGAAGACTTGCTTGTGATTTACGATGATCTTGATTTACCAGTTGGAAAAATACGACTAAGACAAAAAGGCAGCGCCGGTGGACATAATGGTATAAAGTCTACCATCGCGAATCTTGGTACTCAAGAATTCAAACGGATACGCGTGGGAATCGATCGCCCTCCGGTTGGTGTAACAGTACCTGATTATGTCTTAAGTAAATTTCGCAAAGACGAAAAAGATGATATCCAATCTGTCGTTGAGAAATGTGTAGATGCTTGCGAAGAGTGGTTGGATAAGCCTTTTCTAGAAATCATGAATCAATTTAATGGTTAGTACGAATAACTCCTTATAAAGGTGTTCATACTATATGAACGGATTGCTTTTGTAAGGAGGGTTTACTATACCAATTCATTATTATTGTCGCCATTGTTCTTCCAAAATGGGAACGATTGATGATTCCGTTTTTGAAGAAGAACAACTAGGCATTCATACATTAACAGATAAGGAAAGACAAGAAATGGTCACGTATGGATCAAATGGAGAGATATTTATCCAGGCAATATGCGATGATTGCCACGAAGCGTTTATAAATAATCCCGATTTGCATCAATATGATTATCTTATTCATTAAAAAGCTTTGGAGAGAAATCCAAAGCATTTTTCCATTGGCTATTTATCATGTAAAAGCAACCCAGCCATAATAAAATAAGATGGATTCAAGTTAACCTCTTAAATACCTGCCATTTTTTATGAAGAGGAGATAAACATGCAAGGCATAAAAAATTTAATTATACAGCAAAATGAAATTCAATCGATTCTTTCTGGCATTGAAGAAAACCTTCGAGAACAACTAATAGCTGGATTATCAGGTTCGGCAAGAGCTGCATTCATTGCGGCAGCTGCAGAAAAAACCGGAAAATCGATTATCGTTATTACCCATAATCTTTTGCAGGCACAAAAGCTTTACGAGGATCTCACTCAATTTATAGATGAAGATGAGCTTTTTCTTTATCCTGCCAATGAATTGATTGCTGCAGAACTTAGTATTGCAAGTCCTGAACTGCGCGCCCAACGAATTGAAACACTTAATTACATGGTGTCGGGTGGTCGCGGTGTTTTTGTCGTTCCTATTGCTAGTTTAAGAAAAATATTACCTCCCCCATCCATTTGGCAAGGATATCAATTGCTTATTGAATTGGGGCAAGATTTAGATCTTGAACAAGATTTATTAAAGTTTATTCAAATGGGATATAGCAGAACGGACATGGTTAGTGCACCTGGTGAATTTAGTATTCGTGGAGGAATATTAGATATTTATCCTCTTACGGAAACGGATCCGATTCGCATAGAGCTCTTTGATACGGAAGTTGATTCGATACGAACTTTTTCCTTAGATGATCAGCGTTCTAAAGATAAAAGGAAGAGTGTGCTAATTGGTCCTGCTACCGAAACACCAATAAATAGTAATCAATTAGTGAAAATGGCAGATCAACTGGAAGCCGGGCTTTCACGCTCCTTGAAAAAGTTGAGAAATGAAAAAGCAAAGGAACTTTTATCCGAAAATATTGGATATGATCTAGAACAACTTCGTAACGGGCAAAAGCCAGAGCAATTTTATAAATATATATCTTATGCCTATGAGCCTGCTGCAAGTTTACTAGATTATCTTTCGGAGAATGGATTGCTCATTTTTGATGAATTAAGCCGTATTCAGGAAATGAATGAAAGCCTGGAAAAGGAAGAAGCGGAATGGCAAACATCCCTACTTGAACAAGGGGAAATTATTCACGACCTTCCTGTGTCAAATCCATTTTCTCAATTATTATCTAAACATCAGATCCCTAAAGTATATTTGTCTTTATTTATGAGACATATCTCGAATACAAATCCACAAAACATCTCCAATATTCCATGTAGGCTTATGCAAAATTTCCATGGTCAAATGCATTTGCTCAAAGGGGAAGTGGAGCGTTGGCAGAAAAATCGGTATTCCATTATTTTTCTAGCTCCTAATGCTGAGAGGGCGAAGAAAGTACAATCCGTTTTATATGATTATGAAGTGGAAGCATCCATTGTAAAGGATCCAGATCAAACGGTATCGGGGATCCAAATAATTGAAGGTGCTTTAAATACGGGTTTTGAGCTGCCATTAGCCAAAGTGGCTGTCATTACAGAAGAAGAAATATTTAATAAGAGAACTCGCAAATCAAAGCGCAGGCAAAAACTATCAAATGCTGAACGGATTAAAAGTTATTCCGAATTGCAGGTAGGAGATTATGTTGTCCACGTCAATCATGGGATAGGAAAGTATTTAGGGATTGAAACCCTTTTAATCAATGGGGTTCATAAAGATTATTTGAATTTAAGATATCAAGCGAATGATAAGCTGTATGTACCAGTTGAACAAATTGATCTCGTTCAAAAATATGTGGGCTCTGAAGGAAAGGAGCCAAAGGTATATAAATTAGGTGGAAGCGATTGGAAGCGTGTAAAGAAAAAGGTAGAGTCTTCAGTCAAGGATATCGCGGATGACTTGATTAAATTATACGCAGAAAGGGAAGCCGCCAAAGGGTACGCTTTTTCACCAGATAGTGATTTACAACGGGAGTTGGAATCTTCTTTTCCTTACCAAGAAACAGATGATCAGTTGCGTTCAATCGTGGAGATCAAACGAGATATGGAAAGAGAAAGACCAATGGATCGCCTACTCTGTGGGGATGTCGGTTATGGAAAAACAGAAGTCGCAATTCGTGCGGCGTTCAAGGCGATCATGGATGGAAAGCAAGTCGCTGTATTAGTGCCGACAACGATTTTGGCACAACAGCATTTCGAAACTATTAAGGAGAGATTTCAAGATTACCCAATTAATATAGGACTTCTAAGCCGTTTTCGTACTAAAAAACAGCAAACTGAGACGGCGAAAGGCTTAAAAAACGGTACAGTTGATATCGTAATTGGGACTCATCGTCTTTTATCAAAAGATATCCAATATGCGGAACTAGGTCTTTTAATTGTTGATGAAGAGCAGCGGTTTGGCGTTACACATAAAGAAAAAATTAAACAGATAAAAACAAATATTGATGTGCTGACATTGACGGCGACACCTATCCCAAGAACACTTCATATGTCCATGCTAGGGGTTCGTGATTTATCAGTCATTGAAACACCTCCGGAAAATCGCTTCCCTGTGCAAACATATGTAATGGAATATAATGGTGCACTTGTAAAGGAATCCATTGAGCGTGAGTTGGCGAGGGGCGGTCAAGTTTATTTTCTTTATAACCGAGTTGAGGACATTGAGAGAAAAACAGAGGAAATTTCAATGCTTGTCCCAGATGCACGGGTGGCGTATGCTCATGGGCAAATGACTGAAACAGAGCTGGAATCTGTTATTCTAAGTTTTCTTGACGGAGAATTCGATGTACTTGTGACAACAACAATTATTGAAACGGGTGTCGATATCCCGAATGTGAATACTTTGATCGTTCATGACGCGGATCGAATGGGACTTTCCCAACTTTATCAATTAAGGGGGCGTGTCGGTCGTTCCAATCGTATTGCGTACGCGTATTTTACGTATAGACGAAACAAAGTTCTCACTGAAGTAGCGGAAAAGCGATTACAGGCAATCAAAGAATTTACCGAGCTAGGTTCCGGTTTTAAAATTGCTATGCGCGACTTATCGATAAGAGGTGCCGGTAATTTGCTCGGTGCCCAACAGCACGGCTTTATTGATTCCGTTGGATTCGATTTGTACTCTCAAATGCTTAAAGATGCTATCGATGAACGGAAAGGAACGCTTCACGAACAAAAAGTCCCAACATTTGAAGTAGAGCTTGAATTAGACGCATATATTCCGGATTCGTATATTCGAGACGGTCATCAAAAAATAGAGATGTACAAACGCTTTAGAAATATTGATTCTCTTGATGAACTAGAAGAATTACAAGAGGAGATGATCGATCGTTTTGGAGACTATCCGAAACAAGTCGGATATTTATTTACTGTCGCTGAAATGAAAGTGTACGCTCGTCAATCCAAACTAGAGCTTATTAAGCAATCAAAATCTGAGATATCCATTTATATGTCAGAAGAAGGTACGAAAGAAATAGATGGAACAAAAGTCTTTGCGATATGCAACAGACACGGACGGATTGTTGGCCTCGGCATGGATGGTTCACGTTTGAAAATTACAATCCAAATAAATCGACTACAAACAGAAGAATGGCTCACGATTTCAACAGAAATTATGAAAGAATTGCAGAACGCTAAAAAGTAAAAAATTTGCTTTCATCTTCAAAAAAATGACTTAGAATGTATAGAACTCTCTAACTGAAAGATACTAAATTCAACTACCGATGGTAATGAATTGTAAAAACGGAAGCTTTTCTATAAATATTACGCTTAATTATTCTGAAAGCTTCCGAGAAATCATCTGATGAAAGAGAGGCAACTTAGGATGAAAGCAACTGGAATTGTTCGTCGAATTGATGATTTAGGAAGGGTAGTAATTCCAAAGGAAATTCGGAGAACCCTTAGAATTCGTGAAGGTGATCCATTGGAAATTTTTGTAGATCGTGATGGCGAAGTCATTTTGAAAAAATATTCACCAATCAATGAATTAGGCGATTTTGCTAAAGAATATGGTGAAGCACTATATGAAAGCTTGGGCAGCTCTATTTTGATTTGTGATAGGGATGCTGTCATCGCTGTTAGCGGCGGATCGAAAAAAGAATATTTGAATAAAAGTAATGGCGAAATCATAGAAAAAGCGATGTCGGATCGTACTTCCCATCTTGAGAAAAATCCTAGTAAAATTGCCTTAGTTGAGGGGCATGAGGAAGAACTATCCTCCTATACAATATCTCCAATCATCGCCAGTGGCGATCCAATTGGAGCGGTTGTAATATTCTCGAAAGACCAATCCATCGGTGATATAGAAAAAAAATCAGCGGAAACTGCAGCGAGCTTCCTTGCAAGACAAATGGAATCATAAAAGAAATAAAGAGAACCCGGAGAGAAATTCTTCGGGTTTTTGTGTGTTGTTAAATGGTGGATTATTTTTTGAATGACGGTCTGGTCAAATATCCATTAGGGAACATTATTTTTTTAACGGACATGCTCATTGTTTTATATCTCCTTGTACAATTTTTCTTTATTGCCTACAATGGGGATAATAGTTGAGGAAGGATGTGGAAAATGTTCATAAAATCTCGAACTGAAAGTAATGAGTTGCAGGTGTACAAGCTTTTAGACAAAAGGAAAGTTTTATCGATTGATGATGCGGTCCATTATGCTAGACTTGAAAAAGGCTATCAAGGAGAATTATCCTTCGATGAAAGAGTGGGAGGAATTTCGAAGGATTGGCTTGTTCTCAATGATTTACAACTAGAAAGTAACAGCACTCACTTCCAAATTGATTCAACCATCATATCGCAAAAATCAATATTGTTATTAGACATTAAAAATCACGAAGGAGATTATTATATCGAAGATGGCAGATGGTATTCCATCAACGGCAAAGAAATTTATAATCCAGTGCCTCGATTGGAAAGAAGTGAATTCCTCCTTCGGAGATTACTTCAAGATCACGGATATACGATCCCTATCCAAGCCTATCTTGTGTACGTTAACCCCGATTTCCACTTATACAACACCACCCGAAATCTACCTATTATTTTCCCAACTCAATTAAATCGTTTTTTTCATAAGCTACATAATATCCCATCAAATATAAATGAGCACCACAAGAATTTAGCACATAAATTGACTTCACTGCATAAAGAAGAATCACCTTTTACAAAACTACCGAAATATCATTATGAAGAACTTCGGAAAGGGGTTATGTGTGCTGTCTGTGATTCATTTTCTATTGAAGACAAGCGAATCGCCATAGTCTGTAAGAAATGCGGTCATATCGAAAATGTGGACTCGGCAATAATAAGAAGCGCAATGGAATATACTCTTTTATTTCCTCAACGAAAAATAACAACAAACGATCTGTATGACTGGTGTAAAGGATTAAAAACAAAGAGAACAATTCGAATGATTATATCGAAGCACTTTCAACATATTGGGCATGCAAAATCTTCATATTATGTAATCCGTAACGCTTAAGTCAAAAAACAACTTGAACGAATTTACTATCCCAAGACATTAATAAAAAACCTCTGTTTGAAGATTTAAGTAGCGGATAAGTTGCTCGCTCAGGTCCTCAAAGAGTAGATAGAGGTCTTAAGTACGGTAGAACTCGAGGTCTCAAGGCCACAAAGCGTCGAAAGAGGTCTTGACCATGGTAGAAGTCGCCGGCTCACGACCTCAAAGGGTATAGGGGTCTTGAGCACGGTAGAAATCGCGGTCTCACGACTTCAAAGCGCGATTGAGGTCTTAAGTACGGTAGAAAACGTTGGCTTAGGTCCACAAAGCGTCGATTGAGGTCTTGACCATGGTAGAAGTCGCCGGCTCACGACCTCAAAGAGTAGATAGGGTCTTGAGCACGGTAGAAAACGTTGGCTCACGACCTCAAAGAGTAGATAGAGGTCTTGAGTACGGTAGAAATCACTGTCTCACGACCTCAAAGAGTAGATAGGGGTTTTGAGTACGGTAGAAGTCGCGGGCTCAGGTCCTCAAAGAGTAGATAGAGGTCTTAAGTACGGTAGAAAACGTTGGCTTAGGTCCACAAAGCGTCGAAAGAGGTCTTGACCATGGTAGAAGTCGCCGGCTCACGACCTCAAAGAGTAGATAGGGGTCTTGAGCACGGTAGAAAACGTTGGCTTAGGTCCACAAAGCTTCGATTGAGGACTTGACCATGGCAGAAGTCGTCGGCTCACGACCTCAAAGAGTAGATGGGGTCTTGAGCACAGTGGAACCCGCGGTCTCACGACTTCAAAGCGCCGATTGAGGTCTTGACCATGGTAGAAGTCGCCGGCTTTACGACCTCAAAGAGTATATAGAGGTCTTGAGCACGATAGAAATCACCTGCTCACTAGATTAATTATGACAATCAATTTCTTTTATAAAGGAAATTAATGGATGAGGGCCGATATGCTATAATATTTTTTGTGAAGATTTTACGCAGAAAGGCGAGGGCGCGTTTGCCTAAAGAACAATCAAGTCAGTATATGCACGGAGCACTTATTTTAACGATGGCTGCTTTTATTGTTAAATTATTGAGTGCTGTATATCGGGTGCCTTTTCAAAACATAGTAGGTGACGTCGGTTTTTACATATATCAACAAGTTTATCCGATTTATGGAATTGCAGCTGTTCTTGCAAGTTCCGGTTTTCCAGTTATTATTTCTAAATTGGCGGCGGAAAGTGAGGGTGGGAAACGAAACCATCTTGCACATGGTTTGCAGGCTGCTTTTCTTACCCTTCTGCTTGTTGGAGTTGCGCTTTTTTCTTTCTTTTTTTTCGGGGCAAATTACATATCTATTTGGATGGGGGATGCTGCGCTAGCCCCTCTAATTAAAGTTTCTGCCTTTATGTTTTTGTTTTTACCGTTTTTATCAATATGGAGAGGTTATTTTCAAAGTATAGGAAATATGAAACCGACCGCTATTAGCCAAGTGGTTGAGCAACTAGCAAGGGTTACAGCTATCTTGCTTTTCGCTTCTATACTTATGTCAAAAGGATATTCCTTGTATGAGGTTGGAAGCGGTGCTGTGGCGGGGTCTGTACTAGGTACGGTTTTTGGACTTCTTATTCTTACTTTCTTTGTATGGAAACATAAAGCGATCCGACTATTGTTTGCAAAAGGGTTGTCTTTTCGTAAATTTTATAAAACAGCTCAAATCGTCCTCATTCACGGAACGGCTATTTGTTTAAGCGGGATGATTCTTATCCTTTTTCAAATGATTGATTCATTTAGTCTATATTCTTTACTCGTTCAATCAGGTGTAAGTGAAGAAGAAGCGAAAGTGTTGAAGGGGGTCTTTGATCGAGGACAGCCTTTATTGCAGCTAGGAACAGTAGCGGCTTCATCCTTTTCCCTAGCTTTAGTTCCGCTCATAGCATCCGCATGGTTGAGAGATGATGAGGAACTCATTTACAATAAAGCAACCAGCGCCATTAAAATAACTATGGTTATAGGCTTGGGGGCTGCTATAGGATTAGTAAACATTATGAGGCCAACGAATACCATGCTATTCGCAAATGGCGATGGGTCATCCGTTCTCGGTGTTTTAGCAATAGCGATTTTTTTTACCTCTATTATTTTGGTTTGTTCGGGAATTTTACAAGGATTGGGGCATGTATTTGCGCCTGGGAAGTACATATTGGCCGGTCTAGCTGTAAAAGCCGTTTCAAATTTCATATTTGTACCTTTTTTTGGCACGATGGGTGCTGCTGTTGCAACGATCATCGGTTTAGCAGTCGTATCCATCCTTATGGTGAAAAAATTAAATAAAAAAGTGGCCGTTCTAGCGGTTTTGAAAAAAATGGTGAACAGGCTGATTGTTGCGGGGCTTGCCATGACGGCAGTTGTGCAAATATGGATGCTTCTAGTTTCTTTGATGGGCGATGGCCGCTTGGTTTATGCATTCATGGCATTAAGTAGTGTGATGTTAGGAGCGGCCGTTTATTTGGTTATGATAGTAAAAAGTCATATATTAACTGCTGAGGAAATATCGCTGATTCCTTTCGGAGAGCGACTTGTAACAAAAGAGCGGGAAAGGAAGTAATGATGGAAAAGGAAATAGTAATTATCGGGATTGGATCAGGTGATTTAGATCAGCTACCGCTTGGAGTTTATAAATTATTGAAGCATGGTGGCCGTCTAATGTTAAGAACAAAAGAGCATCCTGTTGTGGAAGAATTGGTTCGTGAAGAAATCGTTTTTGAATCATTCGATGAAGTATATGAAAAACATGATCAATTTGAAGCCGTATATGAGGAAATAACCGATACGCTTTTAAAAATGGCGGAGACTGAAAAGGTCATATATGCTGTCCCTGGACACCCAATGGTAGCGGAGAGGACGGTTCAATTGTTAATAGAGCAAGGTCCTTTGCGTGGCATCGAAATAAAAATAGGCGGCGGCCAAAGTTTTTTAGATAGTTTGTTTGCAACTGTAAAAGTGGACCCGGTAGAAGGCTTTCAGTTGCTTGACGGGACGATGCTCCAAAAAGAGCAAATTAGGATTGATCAACATATAATTATTGCTCAAGTTTATGATACTTTCGTAGCGTCCGATGTAAAATTGACGCTAATGGAGAAATATCCGGATGATTATGAGGTTGTTATGGTCACTGCGGCGGGCAGTACATTGGAGCAGATTTCAAAAATTCCTTTATATGAACTAGACAGGCAAATGAAGCTGAATAATTTAACAAGCCTTTACGTACCGCCAATTACTACACGAGAGCTTTCGTATAAAGAGTTTTCAACGTTGAGGGATATAATTGCGGAACTTAGAGGACCTGACGGGTGTCCATGGGATAAAGAACAAACACATGAATCTTTGAAAAAATTTTTAATAGAAGAAGCGTATGAACTGCTTGATGCGATTGATCGAGATGATATAGAGAACATGATTGAGGAATTGGGAGACGTATTGTTGCAAATCATGCTTCATGCGCAAATTGGTGAAGATGAAGGAATGTTTTCGATAGAAGATGTCATTGCTGGTATTAGTGAAAAAATGGTCCGTCGTCATCCCCATGTATTCGCAGATGTTCAAGCAGAAGACTCTGAACAAGTGGTTGCGAATTGGGCAAAAATCAAGGAAAAGGAAAAAAGTTCAACAGAACATAAAAAGTCTCTACTAGAGGGAACGAGTAAGGGTTTACCTGCTTTGTTGAGGTCCTATGAGTACCAAAAAATCGCGGCAAAAGTCGGCTTCGATTGGGGTGCTCCTGAAGAGGCTTGGGAAAAAGTAAAAGAGGAAATGCAGGAATTTGAGGATGAATTGACGAATGGAAATAAGCATGAGCAGCTTTTGGAATTAGGCGATTTACTATTTGCAATGGTAAACGTAGCTAGACTGCTTGGTCTTCATCCGGAAGAAGCGCTGCAAACCTCAAATGAAAAGTTTTTACGCCGTTTTTCTTTCATAGAAGCAAAAGTGCATGAGAGTGGGAAACCTTTTGAGGAATACAGTCTAGAAGAGCTTGATCAATTTTGGAATGATGCAAAAAAAGCAGGATTATAAGAGGAGTGAAATAGATGGCAACAATGCGTTTAGATAAATTTTTAAAAGTATCACGATTAATTAAAAGGCGCACTCTCGCAAAAGAAGTAGCGGATAAAGGTAGAATTACAATCAATGGACAAATTGCGAAAGCTAGCTCCAACGTAAAAACTGGAGATGAACTAGAAATTCGTTTTGGCCAAAAAACAGTAACAGTCCAAATAGACGTACTTCAAGAATCTTCAAGAAAAGAAGAAGCTGCTAATATGTACACAGTGTTAAAAGAAGAAAAGGTTGCAGGAGACGACCTTTAGGTTCTAAAGTTCAAATACCTGGCTAGTAAACGAGAGATAAGTCAATATCGGCTCGACTAGTCTAGCTGCAGATGCTAGGAGCTCGATCAAATAACCTGAGGGATACAAGTCAAAATACGGACTTTTTGCCTCAGGTTATTTGCTTGTAGCCGCTGATCGAGTCCCTCTCGCTTTTCGTACAGCTTGTTCTATAATCCTATTTTCCCTCATATGTATTAAACAAAATTAGTACGAAAATGAGGGATGAAAATGAACCAATATTACGAATCTATGCCTTCAAAAGGAACACCGCCTGAACACGATGTTGTGATGAGAGGAAGAAAAATCCTCGATATTACAGGGGTGAAGCAAGTAGAAAGCTTCGATAATGAAGAATTCTTGTTAGAAACATCGATGGGCTTTTTGGCCATTCGTGGCCAGAATTTGCAAATGAAAAACCTTGATGTTGATAAGGGGATTGTTTCTATAAAAGGGAAAATATATGACCTTGTCTATCTAGATGATCACCACGGTGAGAAAGCAAAAGGATTCTTTGGGAAGTTGTTTCGATGAGTTTATCTACTCAGTTTTATACAATGCTTTCCATGATCGCCATGGGAAGCTTTTTTGGCGCATCTCTCGACACGTATCAACGGTTTTTAAATCGAAAGAATCGAAAAAAACTAATCGTTTTTGTCAACGATATATTATTTTGGATTATCCATGGGCTAATTGCTTTTTATATCTTATTTCTTGTTAATTACGGAGAACTTCGTTTTTACTTACTTTTGGCGCTTCTTTGTGGCTTTTCAGCATATCAAGCATTATTGAAGAAGTTTTACTTAAAAGTTCTTGAATTAGTTATACATTTGACGAAAGAAACCATTCGTTTTCTTTATAAGTTATTTATCACACTTATCTATACCCCGATCAAATGGCTCGTTTTATTTATAATAGGGGCCCTTTTGTTTCTGGGGAAGGTCCTTTTGTCCCTTGTAAAATTTATGGTAAAAGTGTTATTATGGGTGTTAAAGGTTGTCCTCTATCCGATAAAATTAATAGGTAAAGGACTTCTTCAGCTTGTTCCAAAGCAAGTTAAGCAGGCTTTTCAAAAATTATTTAATGTTTTGGAAGGATATTTTATCATTATCAAGAATGTAATGACTAAAGGGATTCATTTCATAAAAAAGATATTTCGTATTTAAAAAAGTAGAAGCGCCGGAGTTAGCCGGCAAATGCTTAACTTAAAAAATATAGACCTATTAAAAATACTTTCATTTCTTTTAAAAAGGAGGCCGGAGGATGGGAGTTAAAAAGATTAAACCGATCACTTCACTAGAAACGAACTATATGAAGCAGCAAGAAGTCCACATGAGAAGAACGGCGAAAAGAAAAAAACTGCTCATTCGAAGGCTATCTGTTTTCCTCATCCTAACAATGGCGTTATCCTATTTGGTCATCTCCACCTTTATTTTTAGAACAGATGTCCTGGAAACTAAGAAAAAGGAAGAAGCAGAGTTGGAAAAAACGTTGGCTGAGCTCGAGAAGAAACAAACAATGCTTGAGAACGAGATTGTGAAGCTAAACGATGATGATTACATAGCAAAACTGGCAAGAAGTGAGTATTTCCTTTCTGAGAAAGGCGAAATTATTTTTAATATACCAGAGCCAAAAAAGAAAAAGAAAGAAGATAAGGTGTCTTATTGACACTTTTTTTATAAGTTCTATATAATGTATAATAAGGCTTATTTTTTATACTTTAAGGAGGATCATTTTTTTTATGTCGATCGAAGTAGGCAGCAAGTTACAAGGTAAGGTAACAGGCATCACTCATTTTGGGGCGTTCGTTGAATTGCCCGAAGGCACAACAGGTCTTGTTCACATTAGTGAAGTAGCCGACAATTATGTGAAAGACATCAATGAACATTTAAAAGTTGGCGATGAAGTCCTAGTAAAGGTCTTAAATGTTGAGAAAGACGGAAAAATTGGCTTGTCAATCCGTAAAGCGAAAGATCAGCCACCTGCTCAATCTCATTCAAATCCACGTCCACGACCAAATCGAGTAAATGATGTTCGTACAAAAGAAAGCTTTGAACAAAAAATGAATAAGTTTTTGAAAGATAGTGAAGACCGCCTGTCTTCATTGAAGCGTCATACGGAATCGAAACGTGGTGGACGAGGAGCAAGAAGAGGTTAACTTGCTGTCTGTTTTAAATAAACGGGACTGCCTATATCACTAGGAGTGATTGGGCAGTTTTTTCGTTATTAAGGATTGCCGATATGATTATAAGTAGACTAGCATTAGTTTTTTTTAAAATGTTTTTATATTTAACGCATACAAATTCTATAAGGCCTCATATTCTTTACAATTTCTACAATTGTTCTTATAGCAATGTAGACATCATTTTTACATATTAAGGAATTTCGCAATTCGTGTAAAAATTTGATTGACAAGATTATAAGTCGTCTGTATTATAGACATTGTGCCTTTTATAAGGTCCATGGCGGCGTAGCTCAGCTGGCTAGAGCGTACGGTTCATACCCGTGAGGTCGTGGGTTCGATCCCCTCCGCCGCTATAACGAAAAGCGAAAGCGCCTGCCCAGCGGCGTACAAACTTCAAGGCCTTTGACTTATCGTAGGAAAAGGACAGGAAGTCTGCTAGGCGCAGTAGCTAGACAATACGAAAAGCGAAAGCGCCTTGTTTAGCCTCGACAAGCAATTGTTCTGAGGCAAAAAGGGCGCTTTTTTTTGCCTTTTTATGCCTCAGGTTATTTGACCTCGAGGGGCTAGGCGCTACAATAAAACACAAATACCAAATAGCAGAGCAAAGCGTAAGACATTCTACACATGTAGGAAAGTCTTACGCTTTTTATTTTGCCCAAATTAGTCGAACTCTTTTTTTAGTCAACCCCATCAAATTGACAAAATATTAAAACAAGCCCCTTTATAATGAAAGCTATTATAAACAGTGGGGAGTGTATTAAAAGTGGAAAGAGGAGATCTAAGTATCATAACACCGTTACGAAATGTGGAGTTGCAACAGAATAAGTTTGACATCTCGAAGAAGCTCAAAATCATTCAACAGAAGCTCGATTATGTATTCCTGCAAAAGGGGATTGCCTTGCTTCTCATTTCTCTACTTCTTGGTCGAGCTTTAATATTATCCCATTTAACTCCGTTCGCATTGCCATTCTTCGCCGTTGTCTACTTATCCAAAAGAGACAAGGCCTCGTCCGTCCTTCTCGGTCTCTTAGCTGGTTCACTTACGCTTTCCATAGGAAATGCTGCGTACACCTTTATTTTATGTGTTATATTCCTGATTACTTATAAAATTCTGGAAAATTTATTCAAACATGCTTTTAAGATAGTGCCTTATGCCGTTCTATGTATCTCTTTTTTTATGAAATGCGGTTTCCAATATGTACAAAATGGCCAAACACTCACTCGTTACGATGGTGTAATGGCAGGAGTTGAAGCTAGTCTTGCATTTGTCCTTGTTTTTATTTTTATGCAAAGCATTCCATTTCTTTCTTCCCAAAAAAGAAAAAAATCTTTAAAGACGGAAGAAATTATCAGTTTGATCATCTTGCTTGCTTCCGTTTTAACGGGAACGATCGGTTGGACGGTATATGAATTATCCATCGAGCATATTCTGTCGCGTTATCTTGTTCTTCTTTTCGCTTTTACGGCGGGTGCGACTGTTGGATCGACTGTTGGGGTTGTGACAGGGCTGATTTTCAGTCTTGCGAATATTACTAGTCTCTATCAAATGAGTTTACTTGCTTTTTCAGGTCTACTTGGTGGTCTGCTTAAAGAAGGAAAGCGAATCGGTTCAGCAATCGGGTTAATGGTGGCAACGGTTCTAATTGGAATGTACGGGGAAGCGAACACACCACTTGCTTTGACAGTATATGAATCATGTGCAGCGATATTTCTATTTTTCATCACTCCATCAATTATGACCGATAAATTAGCGCGTTTTATTCCTGGCACTCCTGAACATGTAAAAGACCAACAACGATATGCTAGGAAAATTAGAGATATTACCGTTCGTAGAGTTGAGCAATTCTCATCTGTCTTCCAAGCTTTATCCAATAGCTTTTCTCAGCCCGAAAAATGGGAAGATGATAAAAACGAAGAACAAGAATTTGATTTATTCCTTAGTCATGTTACAGAAAAAACATGCCAAAACTGCTTTAAACGTAATAATTGCTGGAGTACCAACTTTGATAAAACATATGAATTAATGAGGACGGTTATGCATGATATGGATGAAATTTCGGGTACTCTCTCTTCTCCTGTTTATCGACAGCTTGACAAGCATTGTACGAAAGCAAAAAAAGTGAGGGATGCGATGCATAAGGAACTTACGATTATGAAGGTAAACCAGCAATTGAAAGTACAATTGCAGGAAAGTAGAAAGCTTGTTGCAGAACAATTATTAGGTGTGTCAGAAGTAATGGGGGATTTCGCAAAAGAAATTCAGCGGGAACAAGAAAGTCATCATCGGCAAGAGGAGATGATGCTTGATGTATTACAGGATTTCGGGATAGAGATTGAGCAAATTGAAATTTATAGCCTCGAACCTGGAAATGTCGATATTGATATAACCCTTCCTCATTCCAGTAGTTTAGGAGAATTTGAAAAAATAATTGCTCCTATCCTTTCTGACATTTTAAACGAAACAATAGTCGTAAAGGGAGAAGAGTATGAAGATTACCAGTCGGATCTCTCATACGCAACACTTCGATCAGCAAAAGCCTACCTTGTTGAAACGGGTATCGCGCATGCGGCGAAGGGAGGAGGTTTTTTATCTGGAGATAGCTATTCCACGATTGAATTGGGTCCCGGTAAGTTTGCAGTGGCGATTAGTGATGGGATGGGAAATGGGGAAAGAGCTCATCATGAAAGTAGTGAAACGCTAAAGCTTTTACAAAAGATACTTAAATCTGGCATTGAAGAAAAGGTGGCGATTAAATCAGTCAATTCGGTTTTATCTCTTAGAACGACGGATGAAATTTTTTCAACATTGGATCTTGCCATGATTGATTTGCATAATGCACAAGCAAAATTCCTTAAAATTGGTTCCACACCTAGCTTTATAAAAAGGGGGAATAAAATATTAAAAATTGAATCTGGTAATTTACCGATGGGAATTTTACAGGAATTTGATGTAGATGTCGTAACCGAGCAGCTGCGTGCAGAGGACTTACTCATCATGATGAGCGATGGCATTTTCGAAGGACCTAAAAATGTAGAAAATTATGAGCTATGGATGAAACGGAAGTTAAGGGAAATAGAAACAGATGAACCACAAGCTGTTGCAGATTTAATTATGGAGGAAGTGATAAGGACAAGATCTGGAGTAATTGCCGATGATATGACGATTGCTGTTGTCGCGATAAAGCATAATACTCCAAAATGGGCTGCCATTCCGGTAAAAAGTAGACATATGAAAATATCATAAAGAAGTATAAAAAAGGTTACTCCCGGCGAGGATGATAGCAACGAAACAGTTTCACTGTATGAAAACTGTTAAATCTGGAGGGGAGTACATGAAAAAGGGCAGTTTAAAACAAATTTTGTTAATTACGGACGGCTGTTCCAACCAAGGTGAAAATCCAATTTCAATGGCAGCGCTGGCACAAGAACACGGCATTACTGTAAACGTCATTGGTGTAGTTGAAAATGATTCGATTGAAGAAAAGGGAATAAAGGAAATTGAAGGGATTGCCACATCCGGTGGTGGCATTAGTCAAGTAGTTTTTGCGGAGCAATTATCACACACGGTACAAATGGTGACAAGAAAGGCGATGACCCAAACATTACAAGGGGTTGTAAATAAGGAATTGAGACAAATTTTAGGGAAAGAGATGGATTTAGAAGAGCTGCCGCCAGAGCAGCGAGGCGAAGTGATGGAAGTGGTGGATGAACTCGGCGAAACAAGTGACGTAGAGGTCGTTATATTAATTGATACGAGTGCAAGTATGAAGTCTAAGCTTCCTACTGTAAAAGAAGCCTTATTAGACCTTTCTTTAAGTTTGAACGCAAGGATGGGCAATAATCGTTTTGCAGTGTTAATATTTCCCGGGAAAAGGAGAGATGTAGAAAGGCTGCTAGATTGGACTCCTAATTTAGACCTGTTGACGAGCATTTTTCCAAAGCTCGCTGTTGGAGGGATTACACCGACTGGTCCGGCCATTCGTGAGGCGATATCATATTTCAAGAAAAAGCGTTCTTTGAAAGGGTTGCTGACGGGTGATGATGAACAATACATGGAAGAATCAATGTAGATATACCGGCGGCACGGTAATCGTTGGAAAATGGAATAGAAATCGCTATGAGATTGTCAAAAAGCTTGGCTCAGGTGCAAATGGAGTGGTGTATCTCGCTAAAAGCAGCTTTGGTTACACAGCTATAAAAATGAGTATCGATAGTGTTTCGATTATCTCAGAGGTAAATGTCCTAAAAGCACTTGAGAAGGTCCAGGGATCAACCCTCGGGCCTTCTTTGTATGATGTTGATGACTGGGAAAATGGTCCAAGAAAAATTCATTTTTATGCAATGGAATATATTAAAGGTCCAGAACTGCTTACTTTTATTAGGGAAAAAGGTCATTCCTGGGCAGGAGTAATGATGGTCCAACTGCTAGATGTTTTAGACGGTCTCCATCAAAAAGGATGGATTTTTGGTGACTTAAAACCAGAGAATTTAATTGTTGAGGGACCAACACCTAAAATTCGTTGTATAGATGTCGGTGGGACGACGATGAAGGGGCGCGCTATAAAAGAATTTACGGAGTTTTTCGATCGCGGCTATTGGGGGCTTGGTTCTAGAAAAGCTGAACCAAGTTATGACCTTTTTTCGACTGCTATGATGATGATTAATTTATACTACCCGAAACGGTTTGTTAAAAGCGGAAATAGTGTAAAGCAATTAACATCTATAATTCAGGGAAATAAAGATTTGATAAAATTTGAAACAGTTTTGATGAAGGCGCTACTAGGGAAATATGACAGTGCTAAAGAAATGAAAAAAGAGATTCTCATGATTCTCTCCGTAGGCGAGCGTTCGAAGAAGCAACGTACTACAAGGTACGTACAAAAACCGAAGAAGAATAAAATGAAATCGTTTCTTGAAACAGCTTCGATCCTGTTGGTTACCGTGATTTTATATACGTTATACATATATGGCTATATATTATAGGTAATTTTTAATGCTTTAAGCTACTCCTTCCAAACAAGTAAATGGTAACATGTAAGTAGAAAAGCGGAAGGCGCCTGTCCATCGACGTATAGGCCCACAGGATGTGGGTCCGTCGACGTCGCCACAGGACGTGGCGGTTTTAGTCGACGTTCTTTAGGGTCTCTGACTGAGATAAAGGAAACACGATGAGTCCGATAGGACGAATCGATGTTGACTATCGTAGGGAAGAGGGCAAAAAGTATGCTAGTCAATAGGCGCTGTAGCTAGACAAAGAAAAGCGGAAGGCGCTTGAATAGGGACGACAAGCAGATGTTCTGATGCAAAAAAGTCGTTTTTTGACTTTTATGCATCAGGTTATTTGACCTCGAGCCCCTAGCGCCTGCAGCTAGACAAAGAAAAGCGGAAGCGCCTGAAGTCAAAAACGGATGACAGAGCTTTTGAAAAAGGCGGAATTTCTGCAATAGTGTAAGGGAATGGTTTTTGTGTTGGAATTTGAGAGAAAAACGCATAACTTTATTTCAAAACATTCCTTGCTTCAAGAGGGAGATTATATTCTTGTCGCTGTGTCAGGTGGACCTGATTCTCTGGCGTTACTTGATTTTCTATATCATCAATCGGCAAAGTTTAATATAAAGATTGCAGCTGCTCATGTTGATCATATGTTAAGAGGAGATGCATCAAAAGAGGATCTTATTTTCGTTCAACAGTATTGTGAACATCGAGATATTGTCTTTAAAAGTGCTTCAATCGATATTAATACAAAAATGACTACCGATAAAACGGGTTTACAGGAAACGGCTCGAAAATATCGTTATCAATTTTTTGAAAAAGTAATGGAAGAACTTTGCGCAAATAAGCTTGCGGTCGGTCAGCACGGTGATGATCAAATAGAGACGATCCTTATGCGGCTTGTGAGGGGAAGTAGTGGAATTTCCAGAGCTGGTATTCAAGTGAAAAGGTCATTTGGGTCTGGTAAAGAAATGATTCGTCCGCTAATGGGCGTATCGAAAATGGAAATAGAGGAATACTGCGAGGCTCATCATCTAAAACCGCGTCGGGATTTAAGCAATGATACAAAAAAATATACAAGAAATCGGTTTAGACTTGATGTACTACCATTTTTAAAAAATGAAAACCCCCGAGTGATTGAACATTTTCAACGTTTCAGTGAAGAGTTGAGTGAGGATGAAGCGTTTTTTCAGGAATTGGCGAAGGAAGCCTTTAACAATTTGTGTCAGGAGTATGGAGAGGATGAAATAACTCTAGATATTCCCTCGTTTTGTGGAATAGCTTTGCCTTTACAAAGGAGGGTGATTCATCTAATATTAAACTATCTTTACAAGCAGTACATACCTGATTTAACGTCTTTACATATAGATGCACTACAACAGTTGATCAAAGGAGAGAATCCGTCAGGAAGATTGGATTTCCCAAATGGTTTAAAAGTAATTCGTTCATATGAATTATGCCGATTTACGTTTGTGGTGCAAGAGCGAAATAGTAGTTATTATTACGAAATTTTTGCAGGTGATCAAGTAGCTATTCCAAAGGGTAAAATGATACGTGTAGAAAAAGCCTCGCATTTACCTTTAAAAGCAGATGCGAATACACTTATCATCGACTCGGAATCCATTCAGTTTCCTTTAATCATTCGAACGAGACAACATGGAGACAAAATAAAAGTTAAAGGGATGAATGGCAGAAAGAAAATCAAGGATATTTTTATTGATATGAAAATACCTTTGGAAGAAAGGGCGATATGGCCCATTGTCACTGATCAAACTGGTGAAATTCTCTGGGTCCCTGGATTGAAAAAGTCTTCCTATGAAACACCTCCTGTACTACAAAAAGATTATTACCTAATATATTATAGCAACTAACTTTTCCTAGGAGGAAACCGACGAATGAAACATGATATTGAAAAAGTATTAATAACAGAAGAAGAAATTAATGCAAAAATAACTGAACTTGGACATAAACTTACAGAAGAATATGATGGGCGTTTTCCTCTTGCGATAGGAGTCCTAAAAGGGGCAACACCATTTATGACGGATCTTATGAAGAGGATTGATACATATTTAGAAATCGATTTTATGGATGTATCGAGCTATGGGAGATCCACTGTTTCTTCTGGGGAAGTAAAAATACTGAAAGATTTAAATACGCCTGTTGAGGGTAGAGATATCCTTATCATTGAAGATATCATCGATAGTGGCTTGACACTAAGCTATCTCGTTGACTTATTTCGCTACCGTAAAGCGAAATCAATCAAAATTGTTACGCTTTTGGATAAACCGACAGGCAGAAAAGCAGATATTCAAGCAGATTATGTAGGGTTTATCGTCCCTGACGAATTTGTAGTCGGCTACGGTCTTGATTACGCTGAGAAATATCGTAACCTGCCCTATATTGGGATATTAAAGCCTGAAATTTATGGCTAGAATGAATAATAATGAATAAAATATTGAAAAAGAAGTGGATTTGTTGTAAACACAGAAACTACTATGATACTATTGAATATAGTTTTTTTAAAAGCTAAAAATGAAAGCTTTTTTATAAGAAAAAATTTAAAATACAGTCATTTTTATATGCGCTTTTCGTAAAGTGGGAGGAGGTAAGGGATGAACCGGATTTTTAGAAATGTAATATTTTATGCTCTAATTTTTCTTGTGCTTGTGGGGATATTAAGTTGGTTTAAAAATAGCAATGAAACAATAAAACCGATGACGTATAATGATTTCGTCATGCATTTGGAAAATAATGATATCAAGAAGTATACAATGCAACCTGAACGGGGCGTTTATGAAATAAAAGGTCAATTAGCAAAAGCTAAAGAAGGTGAGTTTTTTATCACATATGTGATGAACAGTCCTGCTATGCTAGACCGTATTGATGCCGCAACTTCCTCTGAATTGGAAGTTAAGCCCGCGAAGGAAACTAGTGGTTGGGTATCGTTTTTCACGACGATTATACCTTTCATCATTATCTTTATTCTATTCTTCTTCTTGCTAAACCAAGCACAAGGTGGCGGAAGTCGAGTAATGAATTTCGGGAAGAGTAAAGCAAGACTCTATTCGGAAGAAAAGAAAAAGGTTCGTTTTAAAGATGTTGCGGGTGCCGATGAAGAAAAGCAGGAGCTCGTAGAAGTAGTGGAATTTTTAAAGGATCCAAGGAAATTCTCGGAGTTGGGAGCAAGAATACCAAAGGGGATTTTACTTGTTGGACCTCCTGGTACAGGTAAGACGCTTTTAGCACGTGCTGTAGCTGGGGAGGCTGGAGTGCCATTCTTCTCAATCAGTGGTTCCGACTTTGTTGAAATGTTTGTCGGTGTCGGTGCGTCTCGTGTCCGTGATTTGTTTGAAAATGCAAAGAAAAATGCTCCATGTATCATTTTTATTGATGAAATTGATGCTGTTGGACGCCAGCGTGGTGCTGGACTTGGTGGTGGACACGATGAGCGCGAGCAGACATTGAACCAATTACTCGTTGAAATGGATGGATTTGGTGAAAATGAAGGAATCATCATTGTAGCCGCTACAAACCGTCCTGATATTTTAGACCCTGCTCTATTACGTCCTGGTCGTTTTGACCGTCAAATTACGGTTGACCGTCCAGATGTGAAAGGGCGTGAAGCGGTCTTGCGTGTTCATGCAAGAAATAAACCGCTTGATGAGTCAGTTAATTTGAAATCAATCGCGATGAGAACGCCAGGTTTCTCAGGCGCAGACTTGGAAAATCTATTGAATGAAGCAGCATTAGTGGCTGCAAGGCACAATAAGAAGAAGATTGATATGCTTGATGTGGATGAGGCGACAGATCGCGTAATTGCCGGTCCAGCTAAGAAAAGCCGTGTCATATCCGAGAAAGAGCGAAACATTGTTGCGTATCACGAAGGTGGACATACGGTTATCGGTCTAGTATTGGATGAAGCAGATATGGTTCATAAGGTTACAATTGTTCCACGTGGTCAGGCTGGAGGGTATGCGGTCATGCTTCCTAAGGAAGACCGCTATTTCCAAACGAAGCCAGAGTTGCTTGATAAAATTACCGGGTTGCTTGGAGGTCGTGTGGCTGAAGAGATTACCTTCAATGAAGCGTCCACTGGTGCGCATAATGACTTCCAGCGTGCTACAGGAATTGCCCGCCGCATGGTCACTGAATTTGGAATGAGTGAAAAACTCGGTCCACTTCAATTTGGTCAAGCGCAAGGCGGTCAAGTATTCTTAGGTCGTGACTTACACAATGAACAAAACTATTCAGATGCGATTGCATATGAAATTGATATGGAAATTCAACGCATCATTAAAGATTGTTACAAGCGAGCTGAAAAAATTCTCAGAGAAAACCGTGATAAGCTTGAATTGTTTGCTCAAACACTTCTTGAAGTAGAAACCCTTGATGCCGATCAAATTCAGAGCCTTTATGAAAAAGGGGTTCTTCCAGATCGTCCAGTTTCTAAGGTGACTCCAGATTCATCAGATCCTAAAGTAACGATTCAGCCGAAGGACGATGGAGACATGTCGTTAAAAGAAGAACGAATCGACCCTCCTGTAGGCAAACCTGATAAAATGGGTCCAACGAAAAAAGCAGATGATCCATCCGATTCAAATGAAGAGGAAAATAAGGAATAGAATGAAGAAGACATCGAATGCAAATTCGGTGTCTTTTTTGATTGTTGTGAAAGTTGTCTTATCACCTACCTACCGGCCACACTTCAGTCAAGAAGTTTATAAATTTACACACAATAAAACAATTATGGTATGATGTTTGAAGAAAAAAAGTCTCTATAAAAAAGTGGTGAAGATGTTGATTTTTGTTTTGGATGTAGGAAATTCAAATATCGTTCTTGGTGCGTATCAAGGGAATGATTTGAAATATCATTGGCGCATTGAAACGAGCAGGCATAAAACGGAAGATGAGTTTGGCATGGCGATTAATGCCTTGTTTCAACATGTAGGATTAAGATTTGAAGATATTAATGGGATTATTATTTCCTCTGTTGTACCACCTATTATGTTCACGTTAGAGAGAATGTGCTCTAAGTATTTTCAAGTGAAGCCGTTGATTGTTGGACCTGGAATTAAAACAGGCTTAAATATAAAATATGAAAACCCCCGTGAGGTTGGAGCGGATCGCATCGTTAACGCGGTGGCGGGAATACATGAGTATGGAAGTCCGTTAATCATCGTCGATTTTGGGACAGCTACAACGTTTTGCTATATTAACGAAAAAAGTGAATATATGGGCGGCGTTATTGCACCAGGTATTGGAATCTCCACAGAAGCACTATATTCAAAGGCAGCGAAGCTTCCACGGATAGAGATTACGCATGTTGATGAAATCATTGGAAAAAATACAGTAGCGGCGATGCAGGCGGGTATTTTATTTGGTTTTGTTGGACAGGTTGAGGGTATTGTAAAGCGCATAATAGAGAAAAGTAAGCAAAAGCCTACGGTTGTTGCAACAGGTGGGCTTGCTAATTTAATTGCATCAGAAACGAAGATGATTGATATTATAGATCAAGATTTGACTCTTAAAGGGCTGCAACTCATTTATAAGAGAAATGTCAGCGAATGAAAGGTGACTAGCAAATGGCGGACTATTTAGTAAAAGCACTAGCCTACAATGGCCAAGTACGTGCATATGCAGCACTCACAACGGATACCATTGGAGAGGCGCAACGTCGTCATTATACATGGCCTACTGCTTCTGCTGCTCTTGGTAGAGCAATGACAGCAGGCGTAATGATGGGGGCTATGCAAAAAGGTGAAGAAAAAATTACGGTTAAAGTAGAAGGAAATGGACCACTCGGTGTTATCCTTGTTGATGCAGACGCCAAAGGGAATGTTCGTGGATATGTAACGAATCCGCAAACCCATTTTGATTTAAATGAGCATGGGAAATTGGATGTAAGGAAAGCAGTCGGGACAGAAGGTACGTTATCGGTAGTAAAGGATGTTGGTCTGCGCGAACATTTCACAGGTCAAGTACCAATTGTCTCCGGTGAAGTAGGAGAAGATTTCACCTATTATTTTGCAAAATCCGAGCAAACTCCATCTTCAGTTGGGGTGGGAGTACTCGTTAATCCGGATAACACTATTTTGGCTGCGGGTGGATTTATCATCCAAATTATGCCTGGAGCAAGTGAAGAAGTGATTGACGATATTGAAAAACGTTTAGGATCTATTTTGCCTGTTTCCACTATGATTCGAGAAGGGTATACACCTGAAGAAATTCTTAATCAGGTACTTGGATCCGATAATGTAAAAGTATTAGAAAAGGTACCAGTACAATTTCTCTGTACTTGCTCAAAAGAACGATTTGCCAACGCGATCGTCAGTCTTGGTGAAGAAGAAATCCAGGATATGATTGATGAAGATGGCGAGGCAAATGCTCAATGTCATTTTTGTAACTCCACTTACCATTATTCGAAGGAAGAACTGGAAGAGCTTAAAGAGACATCGAGAAAAAGTTTGAGCTAAAACGAAATGATGTGAAAAAGGCGGGCGTTGAATAAAACGAACCGCTTTTTTTGCTTTTATGGAAAGCAAAATTTACATTGGTGTTGTTTTGTAAAATTGCATGTGGTGTATGCCGATGAGCAAGGTGCGTGTTTTTTTACCTTATGGGAATATTTTCATAGGAATATGGAAATAATAAGTCTTCGTTATTGACAGTTCACCTATTTACTGGTAATTTGTAAATAAACCAACAAAAATACTCGGATTTAGAGGTGGAGAACATGACGAAAAAGGCAAATTCAATCGCCGAATTAGTGGGTAATACCCCGGTAGTCAAATTAAACCGCATCGTAGAAGAAAACAGCGCTGACGTTTATGTAAAGCTTGAATATATGAATCCCGGAAGCAGTGTAAAAGATCGAATCGCTTTAGCAATGATCGAAGCTGCGGAAAAAGAAGGGAAATTAAAAGAAGGCGATACGATTGTTGAGCCAACTAGTGGGAATACAGGTATTGGTCTTGCTATGATTGCTGCTGCGAAAGGCTACCGTGCAGTTCTCGTAATGCCTGAGACGATGAGCCTAGAACGCCGGAATTTACTTAGGGCTTATGGGGCAGAGTTAGTATTGACTCCAGGGGCTGAAGGAATGAAAGGCGCTATTAAAAAGGCGAATGAGTTAGCTGAGGAAAAAGGTTATTTTATGCCTCAACAATTCGAAAACTTTGCTAATCCGGAAATCCATCGCTTGACAACTGGGAAAGAAATCGTTGAACAAATGGGAGATCAGTTAGATGCATTTGTATCAGGGATTGGAACAGGTGGAACCATTACAGGTGCTGGCGAAGTTTTAAAAGAAAAATATCCTGATATTAAAATATTTGCAGTAGAGCCTGAAGACTCTCCAGTTCTTTCAGGTGGAAATCCTGGTCCTCATAAAATTCAAGGAATCGGAGCAGGTTTTGTTCCAACTGTATTAAATACAGAGATTTTTGATGAAGTGCTTAAAATCTCTACTGATGAAGCTTTTGCAGCTTCAAGACGTGCTGCCAAAGAAGAAGGCATACTTGGAGGAATTTCAGCCGGAGCTGCAATTGCAGCGGCATTACAAGTAGCGGAAAAATTAGGAAAAGGGAAGATTGTATTAGCAGTTCTTCCGGACAATGGAGAGCGTTATTTAAGTACTGCACTCTATCAATATGAAAGCTAATAATACTTAATGAGAAGCAGGTCCAAATTTGGGCTTGCTTTTCTATTTTTATTAAAAGAGGTATTCTATTAGAAAAGCGTAAGCGCCTTGCTCATTGACGTACAGGCCCACAGGATGTGGGTCCGTCGACGTTGCCACAAGGACGTGGCGATTTTAGTCGACGTTCTTTATTGGCCTCTAACTGAGATAAAGGAAACACGGTGAGGGACGAGCCGATGTTGACTTATCGTAGGGAAGTGGACAAGAAGTTTGCTAGTCGATAGGCGCTGCAGCTAAACAAAGAAAAGCGGATTTGTTAGTCGATAGAGCTGGACACTATAAGAAATAAAAAAGGTGTGAACAACAATGAAATGCGGATCATATGAGCTACATTTTAACAAGACATTGATTATGGGAATTTTAAATGCCACGCCCGATTCCTTTTCTGATGGCGGCCGTTATAACAGTGTAGAAATCGCTGTTCAACATGCTGTTCAAATGATAGCGGATGGGGCGGACATTATTGATATTGGCGGTGAATCTACAAGACCAGGTCATGAACCTGTTTCAGTGGAAGAGGAAATTGCAAGAGTCGTTCCGGTTATTGAAGCGGTAGCCGCTAATGGAACCGTTCCAATTTCTATCGATACATATAAAGCGGAAACCGCAAAGCGGGCTATTGAAGCGGGTGCTTCTATCGTAAATGATATTTGGGGAGCGAAAAAAGACCCTGATATAGCGAGAGTAGCAGCTGATTTTAAAGTTCCGATCATCTTAATGCATAATCGAGATAATCGTAATTATGATTCATTTATTCGTGATGTGTTGAATGATTTGTATGAAAGCATCTCGATTGCAAAAAAGGCTGGGGTAGCGGATGATCAGATTATTTTAGATCCGGGTATCGGCTTTGCAAAAGATTATGAGGAAAACATTGAGATGATGGCCAATCTAGATAAACTTGTTGGACTTGGTTATCCTGTTCTCCTTGCAACCTCCCGTAAGCGCATGATTGGGACTGCACTCGATTTACCTGTGGAGGAAAGAATGGAAGGAACAGGTGCCACTGTTTGCTTTGGGATTCAAAAAGGATGCCACATTATGCGTGTCCATGATGTGAAAGAAATAAGCAGGATGGCTACTATGATGGATGTTTTATTAGGAAAGGGGAATCGTAATGGATAAAATTTACCTAAATGAAATGGAGTTTTATGGGTACCATGGGGTTCTTCCCGAAGAAACGAAGCTAGGGCAACGTTTTCGTGTTAATGTTGTAGCAGAAACGGATTTTAAAGAGGCTGGTTTAAACGACGACCTTGAATTAACAGTAAGCTATGCCGATATTTATTTGCTGTGTAAGGAAATAGTTGAAGGAAAACCATTTAAGTTAATTGAAGCAGTTGCTGAGCGTATTGCGTGTGGGATACTTGAAACATTCATAAAAATAGAATCAGTCACAGTAAAAGTTATTAAACCAGATCCACCAATACCGGGGCACTATCATTCTGTTGCGGTAGAAATTACGAGGAAAAGATCATGAAAAACATTGTCTATTTATCTTTAGGGTCAAATATTGGAAAACGAGAAGAATTTTTAAAGCTAGCTATACAAAAACTATCTGAAGACAAACATATTCATATCGAAGCTTGCTCCTCTATATATGAAACAGATCCCGTTGGTTTTACGGATCAGGATAATTTTTTAAATATGGCTGCAAAAATATCCACCTCTTATACACCCCTGCAACTTTTGGAGCGGTGTATGAAAATTGAACATGAATTAGGAAGAATTAGGGAGTTTAGATGGGGTCCGAGGGTGATAGACCTTGACATTTTATTGTATAATAAAGAAAATATTGAAATGGAGACTTTACAAGTGCCTCATCCTCGAATGACGGAGCGAGCATTTGTACTTATTCCACTTTTAGAAATCGATCGGAGCCTTGTGCTTCCGACTATAAATACCCCTATAGTTGAAGTTCTGGACGAAATACCTGATAGAGAAGGAGTTCGGTTATGGAAACAGATAAATGGGGAAGACGCATTCGCGCTTTTCGAAAGTTAAAAGGTTATACGCAAGAAGGACTTGCGAAAGATATAGGGATTTCCGTTTCGGTTCTTGGTGAGATCGAAAGAGGCACACGTATGCCTTCAGAAAACATTCTATTGGCAATATCTAAAGTGCTAGATGTTCCAAAAGAAGAACTCACCCCCGCTGAGGAAGAAGATAACTAAATTAATAAATAAGAAAGGAGGTTATTTATCTGTTAAAAATCGGAGATATCGAAATGAAAAACCAGGTCGTTCTTGCGCCAATGGCGGGTATCTGTAATTCGGCATTCCGCTTAACGGTAAAAGAATTTGGCGCTGGACTCGTATGTGCAGAGATGATCAGTGATAAGGGTATTGTTCAAAAAAATGAAAAAACGATGAAACTGCTCTATATTGATGAACGTGAAAAGCCGCTATCCTTGCAAATATTTGGAGGAGAAAAAGAAACTCTTGTAGAGGCTGCAAGATTTGTTGATCAAAACACGAACGCAGATATAATTGATATAAATATGGGATGTCCGGTCAATAAGATCATTAAGTGTGAAGCGGGAGCAAGATGGCTTCTTGAACCTAATAAAATTTATGATATGGTATCAGCTGTTGTAGAAGCGGTTGAAAAGCCCGTTACGGTAAAAATGCGTATCGGATGGGATGAAGAGCATATTTTTGCAGTAGAAAACGCTCAAGCAGTAGAGAGCGCGGGTGGTGCAGCAGTCTCTATGCATGGTCGAACTCGTGTTCAAATGTATGAAGGTGTAGCGAATTGGGATATCATACGTAAAGTTAAGCAATCAATCAATATCCCATTGATTGGGAATGGTGACGTGAAAACTCCAGAGGATGCTAAGAGAATGTTGGATGAGACTGGGGTAGACGGCATTATGATCGGAAGAGCTGCTCTTGGGAATCCATGGATGATTTATCAAACGGTTAAATTTTTGGAAACAGGAGAATTAACAGGCGAGCCGACTATAAAAGAAAAGATGGATGTCTGCAAGCTTCATCTAGACCGCTTAATCGCATTAAAAGGAGAATATGTTGCGGTTAGAGAAATGCGCAAGCATGCTGCTTGGTACTTAAAAGGTATTCAAGGAAATGGTATGATAAGAAATGCTATCAATGAATGCCTGACAAGATCCGAGCTTGTCGCTTTATTGGATTACATTACTGATAGTGCAGAAGTAAAAGAAAAGCAAGCTGTTTAACTTAATTCAGCATAACCCTACGGTGGATTTACATTCAGTGGGAAAATGTACTAAAATTAAGTTAAATTCTACGGCGGATTCCTACATATTGAAATAGGGAACTTTTCTGCCAAAGTTTTTGATCATTGCTGATTACACTGCCAGTAAATGCTGGCAGTTGTTTTATTTTCCTTGAACTGTGTATTTTTAATAAAAGATAGGAGTGGTATAAATGAGTCAAGAAGAATTGAATGATCAGGTACGGGTAAGACGCGACAAAATGACTTCGCTGCGCGAGAATGGAATAGATCCTTTCGGTAAAAGATTTGAACGCACTCATGATACGCAAGAAATAAAAGAATTATACGATCAATTGTCAAAAGAAGAATTAGATGAAAAGAATATTCTAGTAACCATTGCTGGCAGGGTTATGACGAAACGTGGTAAAGGAAAAGCAGGTTTTGCTCATATTCAGGATCTTCCAGGACAAATTCAAATCTATGTTAGACAAGATGGTGTAGGTGAGGAACAATATAGTCTCTTCAACACTGTTGATCTTGGGGATATTGTTGGTGTAACTGGAACAGTTTTTAAAACAAAAGTAGGCGAGCTTTCTATAAAAGCGAAGGAATTTACTTTACTTGCAAAATCGCTTCGCCCACTTCCAGAAAAATTCCATGGTTTAAAAGATGTTGAGCAGCGCTATCGTCAACGCTACTTAGATTTGATCACGAATCAAGATAGTAAAGAAACCTTTATTTCTCGTAGTCTGATCATTCAATCTATGAGACGTTACCTAGATAAAAAAGGCTTTTTGGAAGTTGAAACTCCTATGTTGCACGCGATTGCTGGGGGAGCGGCTGCTCGTCCTTTTGAAACTCATCATAATGCTCTGGATATGCCCTTTTTTATGAGAATCGCGATTGAGCTACATTTAAAACGTCTAATTGTCGGCGGTATGGAAAAGGTATATGAAATTGGTCGAGTTTTTCGTAATGAAGGAGTATCGACAAGACATAATCCAGAGTTTACGATGTTAGAGCTTTATGAAGCGTACGCAGACTACAATGATATTATGGAATTGACTGAAAATCTTATCGCACACGTGGCACAAGAGGTATTAGGCTCTACTACGGTCCAATATGGAGAGCATGAGGTAAACCTTGAGCCTAAATGGCAACGACTGCATATGGTTGATGCTGTTAAAGAATATACAGGTGTTGATTTTTGGAAAGACATGAGTGATGACGAAGCAAGACAACTTGCCAAAGATCACGGAATAGAAATTACTGAACATATGACTTTTGGTCATATCGTCAATGAGTTTTTTGAGCAAAGAATTGAAGAAAAACTAATACAGCCAACATTTATCTATGGGCATCCGGTTGAAATATCACCGCTTGCTAAAAAGAACGAAGAAGATCCTAGATTCACAGATCGATTTGAATTGTTTATCGTTGGCCGTGAGCATGCAAATGCATTTACAGAATTAAACGATCCTATTGACCAACGTGAGCGTTTTGAAAATCAATTACGCGAACGTGAACAAGGTAATGATGAAGCACATGAAATGGATGAAGATTTCATTGAAGCTTTAGAATACGGAATGCCGCCTACAGGAGGATTAGGAATAGGTATCGATCGTTTGGTTATGTTATTAACAAATTCTCCGTCTATACGCGATGTGTTGTTATTCCCGTTGATGAGAAAACGTGATTAACTGATTTAAGTCCCCGTTTTTTACGGGGACTTTTCTTAACTAGAGGGTAAAATAAACTTTTTTTAATTTCTTATAAAAAAGTGTTGCTACATTAACAAAATGGTGTTATATTATTATTCGTGCCTCGATTGAGAGACAACAAAGTTAATTAAGAATGAAAAAATTAATTAAAAAAGTTGTTGACATGACTTCTCGATTTTGTTAAAATAGAAAAGTCGCCATCGGGTGACGCAAAAGAATTTGATCTTTGAAAACTGAACGAAACAAACGTCAAAAATTATTTTTAAACAATGGTTTTAAACCATTGCCAGCTAATGAGCTAATCAACTACTTATATGAGAGTTTGATCCTGGCTCAGGACGAACGCTGGCGGCGTGCCTAATACATGCAAGTCGAGCGAATGGATGGGAGCTTGCTCCCTGAAGTTAGCGGCGGACGGGTGAGTAACACGTGGGCAACCTGCCTGTAAGACTGGGATAACTTCGGGAAACCGGAGCTAATACCGGATAACTTCTTTCCCCGCATGGGGAAAGGTTAAAAGACGGTTTTGCTGTCACTTACAGATGGGCCCGCGGCGCATTAGCTAGTTGGTGAGGTAACGGCTCACCAAGGCGACGATGCGTAGCCGACCTGAGAGGGTGATCGGCCACACTGGGACTGAGACACGGCCCAGACTCCTACGGGAGGCAGCAGTAGGGAATCTTCCGCAATGGACGAAAGTCTGACGGAGCAACGCCGCGTGAGTGAAGAAGGTTTTCGGATCGTAAAACTCTGTTGTCAGGGAAGAATAAGTACCGTCTAACTAACGGTACCGTGACGGTACCTGACCAGAAAGCCACGGCTAACTACGTGCCAGCAGCCGCGGTAATACGTAGGTGGCAAGCGTTGTCCGGAATTATTGGGCGTAAAGCGCGCGCAGGCGGTTTCTTAAGTCTGATGTGAAATCTCGCGGCTCAACCGTGAGCGGTCATTGGAAACTGGGAAACTTGAGTGCAGAAGAGAAGAGCGGAATTCCACGTGTAGCGGTGAAATGCGTAGAGATGTGGAGGAACACCAGTGGCGAAGGCGGCTCTTTGGTCTGTAACTGACGCTGAGGCGCGAAAGCGTGGGGAGCGAACAGGATTAGATACCCTGGTAGTCCACGCCGTAAACGATGAGTGCTAAGTGTTAGAGGGTTTCCGCCCTTTAGTGCTGCAGCTAACGCATTAAGCACTCCGCCTGGGGAGTACGGCCGCAAGGCTGAAACTCAAAGGAATTGACGGGGGCCCGCACAAGCGGTGGAGCATGTGGTTTAATTCGAAGCAACGCGAAGAACCTTACCAGGTCTTGACATCCTCTGACAACTCTAGAGATAGAGCGTTCCCCTTCGGGGGACAGAGTGACAGGTGGTGCATGGTTGTCGTCAGCTCGTGTCGTGAGATGTTGGGTTAAGTCCCGCAACGAGCGCAACCCTTGATCTTAGTTGCCAGCATTCAGTTGGGCACTCTAAGGTGACTGCCGGTGACAAACCGGAGGAAGGTGGGGATGACGTCAAATCATCATGCCCCTTATGACCTGGGCTACACACGTGCTACAATGGATGGTACAAAGGGCAGCAAAACCGCGAGGTCGAGCCAATCCCATAAAACCATTCTCAGTTCGGATTGCAGGCTGCAACTCGCCTGCATGAAGCCGGAATCGCTAGTAATCGCGGATCAGCATGCCGCGGTGAATACGTTCCCGGGCCTTGTACACACCGCCCGTCACACCACGAGAGTTTGTAACACCCGAAGTCGGTGGGGTAACCTTTTGGAGCCAGCCGCCGAAGGTGGGACAGATGATTGGGGTGAAGTCGTAACAAGGTAGCCGTATCGGAAGGTGCGGCTGGATCACCTCCTTTCTAAGGAATCTTGATCAGTCGAGTGCTGATCAGAAGACGTTTCGTTTCGTTCAGTTTTGAGAGGTTGAACTCTCAAAACATGGCTATCTTTTATAGAGGCCTGTTATTTGTTCCTTGAAAACCAGATAATAGAGAATAAACAAACCAAGAAACATCACCTTATGGAATCATCCATAAGAAACCTTTTTACTGATTAAGTTAGAAAGGGCGCACGGTGGATGCCTTGGCACTAGGAGCCGATGAAGGACGGGACTAACACCGATATGCTTCGGGGAGCTGTAAGCAAGCTTTGATCCGGAGATTTCCGAATGGGGAAACCCACTGCCCGTAATGGGGTAGTATCCATTTCTGAATACATAGGAAATGGAAGGCAGACCCGGGGAACTGAAACATCTAAGTACCCGGAGGAAGAGAAAGAAAAATCGATTTCCTGAGTAGCGGCGAGCGAAACGGAAAAAGCCCAAACCAAGAGGCTTGCCTCTTGGGGTTGTAGGACACTCAACATGGAGTTACAAAGGAACGGGGTAGTTGAAGCGATCTGGAAAGATCCGCCATAGAAGGTAACAGCCCTGTAGTCGAAACTTCGTTCCCTCCTGAGTGGATCCTGAGTACGGCGGGACACGTGAAATCCCGTCGGAAGCTGGGAGGACCATCTCCCAAGGCTAAATACTCCCTAGTGACCGATAGTGAACCAGTACCGTGAGGGAAAGGTGAAAAGCACCCCGGAAGGGGAGTGAAAAAGATCCTGAAACCGTGTGCCTACAAATAGTCAAAGCACATTCATGTGTGATGGCGTGCCTTTTGTAGAATGAACCGGCGAGTTACGATTTCATGCAAGGTTAAGTCGATGAGACGGAGCCGCAGCGAAAGCGAGTCTGAATAGGGCGTTTTGAGTATGAGGTCGTAGACCCGAAACCAGGTGATCTACCCATGTCCAGGGTGAAGGTAAGGTAACACTTACTGGAGGCCCGAACCCACGTACGTTGAAAAGTGCGGGGATGAGGTGTGGGTAGCGGTGAAATTCCAATCGAACCTGGAGATAGCTGGTTCTCTCCGAAATAGCTTTAGGGCTAGCCTCAAGGTAAAGAGTCTTGGAGGTAGAGCACTGTTTGGACTAGGGGCCCTCATCGGGTTACCGAATTCAGACAAACTCCGAATGCCAATGACTTGTCCTTGGGAGTCAGACTGCGAGTGATAAGATCCGTAGTCAAGAGGGAAACAGCCCAGACCGCCAGCTAAGGTCCCAAAGTATCCGTTAAGTGGAAAAGGATGTGGAGTTGCTTAGACAACCAGGATGTTGGCTTAGAAGCAGCCACCATTTAAAGAGTGCGTAATAGCTCACTGGTCGAGTGATTCTGCGCCGAAAATGTACCGGGGCTAAACGGATCACCGAAGCTGCGGATTGACACCGTTGGTGTCAGTGGTAGGAGAGCGTTCTAAGGGCTGTGAAGCAAGACCGGAAGGACTTGTGGAGCGCTTAGAAGTGAGAATGCCGGTATGAGTAGCGAAAGAAGGGTGAGAATCCCTTCCACCGAATGCCTAAGGTTTCCTGAGGAAGGCTCGTCCGCTCAGGGTTAGTCGGGACCTAAGCCGAGGCCGAAAGGCGTAGGCGATGGACAACAGGTTGATATTCCTGTACCACCTTTTTACCGTTTGAGCAATGGGGGGACGCAGGAGGATAGGGTAAGCGCGCTGTTGGATATGCGCGTCCAAGCAGTTAGGCTGGGGTGGAGGCAAATCCTTCATCCTAAAGCGGAGCTGTGATGGCGAGGGAAATTTAGTACCGAAGTTCCTGATTCCACACTGCCAAGAAAAGCCTCTAGCAAGGTAAATGGTGCCCGTACCGCAAACCGACACAGGTAGGCGAGGAGAGAATCCTAAGGTGATCGAGAGAACTCTCGTTAAGGAACTCGGCAAAATGACCCCGTAACTTCGGGAGAAGGGGTGCTCTTTGGGGTGCAAGCCCTAGAGAGCCGCAGTGAATAGGCCCAGGCGACTGTTTAGCAAAAACACAGGTCTCTGCGAAGCCGCAAGGCGAAGTATAGGGGCTGACGCCTGCCCGGTGCTGGAAGGTTAAGAGGAGCGCTTAGACTTCGGTCGAAGGTGCGAATTGAAGCCCCAGTAAACGGCGGCCGTAACTATAACGGTCCTAAGGTAGCGAAATTCCTTGTCGGGTAAGTTCCGACCCGCACGAAAGGCGTAACGATCTGGGCACTGTCTCAACGAGAGACTCGGTGAAATTATAGTACCTGTGAAGATGCAGGTTACCCGCGACAGGACGGAAAGACCCCGTGGAGCTTTACTGCAGCCTGATATTGAATGTTGGTGCAGCTTGTACAGGATAGGTAGGAGCCTTGGAAATGGGAGCGCCAGCTTCCATGGAGGCATCGGTGGGATACTACCCTTGCTGTACTGACCTTCTAACCCGCACCCGTGATCCGGGTGGGAGACAGTGTCTGGCAGGCAGTTTGACTGGGGCGGTCGCCTCCTAAAGAGTAACGGAGGCGCCCAAAGGTTCCCTCAGAATGGTTGGAAATCATTCGTAGAGTGTAAAGGCACAAGGGAGCTTGACTGCGAGACCTACAAGTCGAGCAGGGACGAAAGTCGGGCTTAGTGATCCGGTGGTTCCGCATGGAAGGGCCATCGCTCAACGGATAAAAGCTACCCCGGGGATAACAGGCTTATCTCCCCCAAGAGTTCACATCGACGGGGAGGTTTGGCACCTCGATGTCGGCTCATCGCATCCTGGGGCTGTAGTCGGTCCCAAGGGTTGGGCTGTTCGCCCATTAAAGCGGTACGCGAGCTGGGTTCAGAACGTCGTGAGACAGTTCGGTCCCTATCCGTCGCGGGCGCAGGAAATTTGAGAGGAGCTGTCCTTAGTACGAGAGGACCGGGATGGACGCACCGCTGGTGTACCAGTTGTCTTGCCAAAGGCATCGCTGGGTAGCTATGTGCGGACGGGATAAGTGCTGAAAGCATCTAAGCATGAAGCCCCCCTCAAGATGAGATTTCCCATCGCGCAAGCGAGTAAGATCCCTGAAAGATGATCAGGTTGATAGGTCCGGTGTGGAAGTGTGGCGACACATGGAGCTGACGGATACTAATCGATCGAGGACTTAATCAACAAACAATCAAGTTTCGGTTTGCCTTCTCTATATCTGGTTTTGAGGGAATGAATCCCTTTGTAACATACATGTCTGGTGACGATGGCGAAGAGGTCACACCCGTTCCCATCCCGAACACGGAAGTTAAGCTCTTCAGCGCCGATGGTAGTAAGGGGCTTCCCCTTGCAAGAGCAGGACGTTGCCAGGCATACATATTTGGAGGATTAGCTCAGCTGGGAGAGCATCTGCCTTACAAGCAGAGGGTCGGCGGTTCGATCCCGTCATCCTCCACCATATATGCCGGCCTAGCTCAATTGGTAGAGCAACTGACTTGTAATCAGTAGGTTGGGGGTTCAAGTCCTCTGGCCGGCACCAGCAATCTTAAATATGTACGAGCCATTAGCTCAGTTGGTAGAGCATCTGACTTTTAATCAGAGGGTCGCAGGTTCGAATCCTGCATGGCTCACCATTGTTTTTTGCCGAAGGCAAAATAACTTATCATAACGCGGGTGTGGTGGAACTGGCAGACACGCTAGACTTAGGATCTAGTGCCGCAAGGCGTGGGGGTTCGACTCCCTTCACCCGCATTATATAGATTTTTAGTTGAGAGTTGTTAAACCACGCGGAAGTAGTTCAGTGGTAGAACACCACCTTGCCAAGGTGGGGGTCGCGGGTTCGAATCCCGTCTTCCGCTCCAACTCATGCCGGGGTGGCGGAACTGGCAGACGCACAGGACTTAAAATCCTGCGGTAGGTGACTACCGTACCGGTTCGATTCCGGTTCTCGGCATCAAGTTATTTTGTTTCAGTAAAATAACTGGGATTTTTGCAAAGCAAAATATCCTTTCATAAAAATGCGCCCGTAGCTCAATTGGATAGAGCGTCTGACTACGGATCAGAAGGCTATGGGTTCGACTCCTTTCGGGCGCGCCAATAAAATATGATAATCTTTTTTCGGGAAGTAGCTCAGCTTGGTAGAGCACTTGGTTTGGGACCAAGGGGTCGCAGGTTCGAATCCTGTCTTCCCGACCATTATTTGGGGCCTTAGCTCAGCTGGGAGAGCGCCTGCTTTGCACGCAGGAGGTCAGCGGTTCGATCCCGCTAGGCTCCACCAAAAAAAGTGTTGACAAACATTTTTAAAAAGAGTAATATAGAAAAGTCGCTTATGAGCGACTGGATTTGATCTTTGAAAACTGAACGAAACAAACGTCAAAAATTATTTTTAAACAATGGTTTTAAACCATTGCCAGCTAATGAGCTAATCAACTACTTATATGAGAGTTTGATCCTGGCTCAGGACGAACGCTGGCGGCGTGCCTAATACATGCAAGTCGAGCGAATGGATGGGAGCTTGCTCCCTGAAGTTAGCGGCGGACGGGTGAGTAACACGTGGGCAACCTGCCTGTAAGACTGGGATAACTTCGGGAAACCGGAGCTAATACCGGATAACTTCTTTCCCCGCATGGGGAAAGGTTAAAAGACGGTTTTGCTGTCACTTACAGATGGGCCCGCGGCGCATTAGCTAGTTGGTGAGGTAACGGCTCACCAAGGCGACGATGCGTAGCCGACCTGAGAGGGTGATCGGCCACACTGGGACTGAGACACGGCCCAGACTCCTACGGGAGGCAGCAGTAGGGAATCTTCCGCAATGGACGAAAGTCTGACGGAGCAACGCCGCGTGAGTGAAGAAGGTTTTCGGATCGTAAAACTCTGTTGTCAGGGAAGAATAAGTACCGTCTAACTAACGGTACCGTGACGGTACCTGACCAGAAAGCCACGGCTAACTACGTGCCAGCAGCCGCGGTAATACGTAGGTGGCAAGCGTTGTCCGGAATTATTGGGCGTAAAGCGCGCGCAGGCGGTTTCTTAAGTCTGATGTGAAATCTCGCGGCTCAACCGTGAGCGGTCATTGGAAACTGGGAAACTTGAGTGCAGAAGAGAAGAGCGGAATTCCACGTGTAGCGGTGAAATGCGTAGAGATGTGGAGGAACACCAGTGGCGAAGGCGGCTCTTTGGTCTGTAACTGACGCTGAGGCGCGAAAGCGTGGGGAGCGAACAGGATTAGATACCCTGGTAGTCCACGCCGTAAACGATGAGTGCTAAGTGTTAGAGGGTTTCCGCCCTTTAGTGCTGCAGCTAACGCATTAAGCACTCCGCCTGGGGAGTACGGCCGCAAGGCTGAAACTCAAAGGAATTGACGGGGGCCCGCACAAGCGGTGGAGCATGTGGTTTAATTCGAAGCAACGCGAAGAACCTTACCAGGTCTTGACATCCTCTGACAACTCTAGAGATAGAGCGTTCCCCTTCGGGGGACAGAGTGACAGGTGGTGCATGGTTGTCGTCAGCTCGTGTCGTGAGATGTTGGGTTAAGTCCCGCAACGAGCGCAACCCTTGATCTTAGTTGCCAGCATTCAGTTGGGCACTCTAAGGTGACTGCCGGTGACAAACCGGAGGAAGGTGGGGATGACGTCAAATCATCATGCCCCTTATGACCTGGGCTACACACGTGCTACAATGGATGGTACAAAGGGCAGCAAAACCGCGAGGTCGAGCCAATCCCATAAAACCATTCTCAGTTCGGATTGCAGGCTGCAACTCGCCTGCATGAAGCCGGAATCGCTAGTAATCGCGGATCAGCATGCCGCGGTGAATACGTTCCCGGGCCTTGTACACACCGCCCGTCACACCACGAGAGTTTGTAACACCCGAAGTCGGTGGGGTAACCTTTTGGAGCCAGCCGCCGAAGGTGGGACAGATGATTGGGGTGAAGTCGTAACAAGGTAGCCGTATCGGAAGGTGCGGCTGGATCACCTCCTTTCTAAGGAATCTTGATCAGTCGAGTGCTGATCAGAAGACGTTTCGTTTCGTTCAGTTTTGAGAGGTTGAACTCTCAAAACATGGCTATCTTTTATAGAGGCCTGTTATTTGTTCCTTGAAAACCAGATAATAGAGAATAAACAAACCAAGAAACATCACCTTATGGAATCATCCATAAGAAACCTTTTTACTGATTAAGTTAGAAAGGGCGCACGGTGGATGCCTTGGCACTAGGAGCCGATGAAGGACGGGACTAACACCGATATGCTTCGGGGAGCTGTAAGCAAGCTTTGATCCGGAGATTTCCGAATGGGGAAACCCACTGCCCGTAATGGGGTAGTATCCATTTCTGAATACATAGGAAATGGAAGGCAGACCCGGGGAACTGAAACATCTAAGTACCCGGAGGAAGAGAAAGAAAAATCGATTTCCTGAGTAGCGGCGAGCGAAACGGAAAAAGCCCAAACCAAGAGGCTTGCCTCTTGGGGTTGTAGGACACTCAACATGGAGTTACAAAGGAACGGGGTAGTTGAAGCGATCTGGAAAGATCCGCCATAGAAGGTAACAGCCCTGTAGTCGAAACTTCGTTCCCTCCTGAGTGGATCCTGAGTACGGCGGGACACGTGAAATCCCGTCGGAAGCTGGGAGGACCATCTCCCAAGGCTAAATACTCCCTAGTGACCGATAGTGAACCAGTACCGTGAGGGAAAGGTGAAAAGCACCCCGGAAGGGGAGTGAAAAAGATCCTGAAACCGTGTGCCTACAAATAGTCAAAGCACATTCATGTGTGATGGCGTGCCTTTTGTAGAATGAACCGGCGAGTTACGATTTCATGCAAGGTTAAGTCGATGAGACGGAGCCGCAGCGAAAGCGAGTCTGAATAGGGCGTTTTGAGTATGAGGTCGTAGACCCGAAACCAGGTGATCTACCCATGTCCAGGGTGAAGGTAAGGTAACACTTACTGGAGGCCCGAACCCACGTACGTTGAAAAGTGCGGGGATGAGGTGTGGGTAGCGGTGAAATTCCAATCGAACCTGGAGATAGCTGGTTCTCTCCGAAATAGCTTTAGGGCTAGCCTCAAGGTAAAGAGTCTTGGAGGTAGAGCACTGTTTGGACTAGGGGCCCTCATCGGGTTACCGAATTCAGACAAACTCCGAATGCCAATGACTTGTCCTTGGGAGTCAGACTGCGAGTGATAAGATCCGTAGTCAAGAGGGAAACAGCCCAGACCGCCAGCTAAGGTCCCAAAGTATCCGTTAAGTGGAAAAGGATGTGGAGTTGCTTAGACAACCAGGATGTTGGCTTAGAAGCAGCCACCATTTAAAGAGTGCGTAATAGCTCACTGGTCGAGTGATTCTGCGCCGAAAATGTACCGGGGCTAAACGGATCACCGAAGCTGCGGATTGACACCGTTGGTGTCAGTGGTAGGAGAGCGTTCTAAGGGCTGTGAAGCAAGACCGGAAGGACTTGTGGAGCGCTTAGAAGTGAGAATGCCGGTATGAGTAGCGAAAGAAGGGTGAGAATCCCTTCCACCGAATGCCTAAGGTTTCCTGAGGAAGGCTCGTCCGCTCAGGGTTAGTCGGGACCTAAGCCGAGGCCGAAAGGCGTAGGCGATGGACAACAGGTTGATATTCCTGTACCACCTTTTTACCGTTTGAGCAATGGGGGGACGCAGGAGGATAGGGTAAGCGCGCTGTTGGATATGCGCGTCCAAGCAGTTAGGCTGGGGTGGAGGCAAATCCTTCATCCTAAAGCGGAGCTGTGATGGCGAGGGAAATTTAGTACCGAAGTTCCTGATTCCACACTGCCAAGAAAAGCCTCTAGCAAGGTAAATGGTGCCCGTACCGCAAACCGACACAGGTAGGCGAGGAGAGAATCCTAAGGTGATCGAGAGAACTCTCGTTAAGGAACTCGGCAAAATGACCCCGTAACTTCGGGAGAAGGGGTGCTCTTTGGGGTGCAAGCCCTAGAGAGCCGCAGTGAATAGGCCCAGGCGACTGTTTAGCAAAAACACAGGTCTCTGCGAAGCCGCAAGGCGAAGTATAGGGGCTGACGCCTGCCCGGTGCTGGAAGGTTAAGAGGAGCGCTTAGACTTCGGTCGAAGGTGCGAATTGAAGCCCCAGTAAACGGCGGCCGTAACTATAACGGTCCTAAGGTAGCGAAATTCCTTGTCGGGTAAGTTCCGACCCGCACGAAAGGCGTAACGATCTGGGCACTGTCTCAACGAGAGACTCGGTGAAATTATAGTACCTGTGAAGATGCAGGTTACCCGCGACAGGACGGAAAGACCCCGTGGAGCTTTACTGCAGCCTGATATTGAATGTTGGTGCAGCTTGTACAGGATAGGTAGGAGCCTTGGAAATGGGAGCGCCAGCTTCCATGGAGGCATCGGTGGGATACTACCCTTGCTGTACTGACCTTCTAACCCGCACCCGTGATCCGGGTGGGAGACAGTGTCTGGCAGGCAGTTTGACTGGGGCGGTCGCCTCCTAAAGAGTAACGGAGGCGCCCAAAGGTTCCCTCAGAATGGTTGGAAATCATTCGTAGAGTGTAAAGGCACAAGGGAGCTTGACTGCGAGACCTACAAGTCGAGCAGGGACGAAAGTCGGGCTTAGTGATCCGGTGGTTCCGCATGGAAGGGCCATCGCTCAACGGATAAAAGCTACCCCGGGGATAACAGGCTTATCTCCCCCAAGAGTTCACATCGACGGGGAGGTTTGGCACCTCGATGTCGGCTCATCGCATCCTGGGGCTGTAGTCGGTCCCAAGGGTTGGGCTGTTCGCCCATTAAAGCGGTACGCGAGCTGGGTTCAGAACGTCGTGAGACAGTTCGGTCCCTATCCGTCGCGGGCGCAGGAAATTTGAGAGGAGCTGTCCTTAGTACGAGAGGACCGGGATGGACGCACCGCTGGTGTACCAGTTGTCTTGCCAAAGGCATCGCTGGGTAGCTATGTGCGGACGGGATAAGTGCTGAAAGCATCTAAGCATGAAGCCCCCCTCAAGATGAGATTTCCCATCGCGCAAGCGAGTAAGATCCCTGAAAGATGATCAGGTTGATAGGTCCGGTGTGGAAGTGTGGCGACACATGGAGCTGACGGATACTAATCGATCGAGGACTTAATCAACAAACAATCAAGTTTCGGTTTGCCTTCTCTATATCTGGTTTTGAGGGAATGAATCCCTTTGTAACATACATGTCTGGTGGCGATGGCGAAGAGGTCACACCCGTTCCCATCCCGAACACGGAAGTTAAGCTCTTCAGCGCCGATGGTAGTAAGGGGCTTCCCCTTGCAAGAGCAGGACGTTGCCAGGCAATCAAAGGCATCCAATTAGTGGATGTCTTTTTTGTTTTCCAAAAAAATACCGAAGGTATAGAAGAAAAGAAACGAAAACAACGTTAGCGAGGATCAGGAGGAGCAAGAAAATCGAGGAATCAAGGGAGTGAGACTCGGAATGGGCTATGCCCATGAGAATCGAACGAGCGCAGATGACGATGAGATTCCCGGTCATCATGATCCGCAGCCCGAACACGGAAGTTAAGCTCGCGCGCCGATGGTAGTAAGGGGCTTCCCCTTGCAAGAGCAGGACGTTGCCAGGCAATCAAAGACATCCAATAAAGGATGTCTTTTTTGTTTTATGGGCATATGAAAAGAGATTGGTGACCTAACCTCCACTAGTTTCATAGTTGATGGTCACCAATCTGAGTATTGATACCCTTAGTTCTGCTGATTTCGGGTATAAAGGTCACCAATTCTATGATTGACATCCTTAGCCCTACTTATTTCGACTTGAAGGTCATCAATCCAATCTTGGGGCCAACCATTGTTACATATTTATAATATAGGGTACAATTTCACTTTATGGTTATTAATTAGATGGAATATGCTCGAGAGTATTCTTTATAAGATAGAAAACATATTAAATATGGAAACTTTTCAAAAACCACGAAAAATGAAAGATACATACTATTTAACGATATGTAAGCCCGTGTCGTCACTTAGTTAAAGTAATAAATCCGATCAATCAATCCCCCGCGTTAAAAAAAATCCAACGAAATATTCTTATCAGCAGATTCGCTTATTACCTCTTTTTCATCAATACATAATTATTCCATTGTAAAACGTAACTAGTATAAATATTTTTTAATTAAAGTAATACAATCAGTGGTTTTGTTTTTTCTCCTGCGGATAAAATAATGTTTAGAATAGACAATTGCATTCTATACATATTGTCTTGTATAATTAAGTCAAATATAGTCAAAGTCAAGCTGCATTGCAAGGAGGTGCTTGTTGATGCGGAATATATCCGATGTAATTGAAAGTTATTTAAAAAAAGTGCTGGAATTAAGCGGCTCGGAAATTGTTGAGATTAAAAGAAGTGAAATTGCCGATAAATTTCAATGTGTTCCTTCCCAAATAAATTACGTAATCAATACTCGCTTTACGATTGAAAGAGGGTATATGGTAGAAAGTAAAAGAGGGGGAGGCGGTTATATTCGGATAACCAAGGTAAGAACACATACTAAAGCTCATCTTATTGATCAGCTGAAAGTGCTTGTTGGAAGGAAAATTTCCCAAACAAATGCACATGATATTATTTTTCGGCTTTTAGAAGAGAGAGTTATAACTGAAAGAGAAGCGAAATTAATGCTAAGCGTAGTCGACAGATCTGTCATTTATCTTGATTTACCCGAACGGGATGAGATGAGAGCGAGAGTTATGAAGGCGATGCTCCAAGCGATTAAATACGAATAAAGGTAAGGTGAAGGTGATGATATGCCAAGAATGTAAAGAAAGACCTGCAACGATGCATTTTACAAAGGTTGTAAATGGTGAAAAGACTACGATTCAACTTTGTGAAAAATGTGCCCAAGAAAAAGGCGAGCTATTTATGATTGATGGGGCCGGGGGTTTTTCATTTAACGACTTACTTGCAGGACTTTTAAATTTTGATCCTTCATTTCAACAGGCAAAATCACAACCTTCTCCATCTGAAGAAATTGTCCATTGTGAAGAATGTAAAATGACTTTTCAGCAATTTATAAATATAGGCAGATTTGGATGTGCTAATTGCTATAACGCATTTAAGAATCATATGGTGCCAATTTTGAGACGGCTTCATAGCGGCAATATCAAACATGGTGGAAAGGTTCCAAAAAGGATAGGCGGATCTATCCATATAAAGCAGCAAGTTCAATTACTAAAAGAAGAGCTTCGTTCCTTAATTGTACAGGAAGAATTTGAAAAAGCCGCCGAAATACGTGACCAAATACGTTCCCTCGAAAATACGATGTTGGATGAGGAGGGGAAACAATGAATCTAGAAAGATTTCTTAATAAAGCGGTTAGCTCGTGGATGAGTGCGGAAGGTCCTGATTCTGATATTATTCTAAGTTCCCGAATACGTCTTGCCAGAAATTTTCGCAATTATAAATTTCCTACATTGTTTAGTAATGACGAAGCAAGGGAAATTATTACTCAGCTTAAGGGCTTACTGAATTCCGGTTTATTCGATTCCTACGGAGCAATGGAGTTTTTAGAAGTAGAAGACTTAAAATCATTGCAAAAAAGAGTACTAGTAGAAAAACATTTGATTAGTCCTCGCCTCGCAGAAAATGCTTCTCACGGTGCTTTTATATTATCCGAAAATGAAGATATTAGTATCATGGTTAATGAAGAAGACCATATAAGAATTCAATGCTTATATCCTGGACTGCAAATTAATGAAGCTCTAAAGAGAGCCAATGAAATTGATGATTTATTAGAGGAAAAGGTAGACTATGCCTTTGATGAGGACTTTGGTTATTTAACAAGTTGTCCAACGAATGTGGGAACTGGATTAAGGGCCTCTGTGATGGTTCATCTTCCAGGGTTAATTTTAACTAGACAAATGAATCGCATCATTCCTGCAATTAATCAACTTGGCCTCGTTGTAAGAGGGATTTATGGTGAAGGAAGCGAAGCGCTGGGCAACATTTTTCAAATATCGAACCAAATTACACTTGGAAAATCTGAAGAGGATATTGTGGGAGATCTAACGAGTGTCGTCCAACAGATTATTGCGCAAGAAAGGTCAGCAAGGGAAGCATTAGTAAAAACATCGAACATACAATTAGAGGATAGAGTATTTCGATCTTATGGAATTTTAGCGAACAGCCGTGTAATTGAAACAAAAGAGGCTGCAGAATGTTTATCAGATGTTAGATTGGGCATAGATACAGGGTATATAAAACATTTATCAAGAAATATCCTCAATGAATTAATGATTTTAACACAGCCTGGATTTTTACAACAATATGCTGGCGGGCCTCTCCGTCCGGCTGAACGTGATATTAAAAGAGCAACATTTATTCGAGAGCGATTAAAACTTGAAGAGAAAGATAGTTAGGAGGAGAGTCGTATGATGTTTGGGCGATTTACTGAAAGAGCACAGAAGGTATTAGCGTTGTCGCAAGAGGAAGCAGTTCGTCTTGGACACAGCAATATCGGAACGGAACATATTTTGCTTGGTCTTGTGAGGGAAGGCGAAGGCATCGCCGCCAAAGCGTTGTATGGTCTTGCACTAGGACCAGAAAAAATCCAAAAAGAAGTAGAGAATTTAATTGGACGTGGTCAAGATACCTCGCAAAATATTCACTATACACCGAGAGCAAAAAAAGTAATTGAGCTATCTATGGATGAGGCCCGAAAACTTGGCCATTCCTATGTAGGGACAGAACATATTCTTTTAGGTTTAATTCGTGAGGGTGAAGGCGTGGCAGCCCGTGTTTTAAATAATTTAGGAGTGAGCCTAAATAAAGCACGTCAGCAAGTGCTTCAGCTATTAGGAAGCAACGAAGCGAATAGTCACGGTGGTAGTTCATCAAGTGCAAGTACTCCAACGTTAGACGGACTTGCACGTGATTTAACTGCCATTGCTAGAGAAGGAAGCTTAGATCCTGTTATTGGTCGAAATAAAGAAATTCAAAGGGTCATTGAAGTATTAAGCAGACGTACGAAAAATAATCCTGTTCTCATTGGTGAGCCTGGGGTTGGTAAAACGGCGATTGCAGAAGGACTGGCGCAACAGATTATTCATAATGAAGTTCCAGAGATTTTACGTGATAAACGAGTAATGACGCTAGACATGGGAACTGTTGTAGCGGGAACTAAATACCGTGGAGAATTTGAAGATCGCTTGAAGAAAGTAATGGATGAGATTCGCCAAGCGGGAAATATCATTCTCTTTATTGATGAGCTTCATACATTGATTGGTGCCGGTGGAGCAGAAGGTGCAATTGATGCCTCCAATATTTTAAAACCATCTTTAGCACGTGGAGAATTGCAATGTATTGGTGCGACTACACTTGATGAATATCGAAAATATATTGAAAAAGATGCGGCATTAGAACGTCGTTTCCAGCCAATTCAGGTCGATGAGCCGACAGTTGAGGAATCGATTCAAATTTTAGAAGGGCTGCGTGATCGTTACGAGGCACATCATCGCGTTTCGATTACCGATGAAGCAATTGAAGCGGCTGTAAAATTATCCGACCGATATATATCCGACCGTTTTTTACCTGATAAAGCGATTGATTTAATTGATGAAGCAGGTTCGAAAGTACGACTTCGTTCATATACAACTCCTCCAAACTTAAAAGAGCTTGAAGTGAAACTTGAGACGATTCGAAAAGAAAAAGATGCAGCTGTTCAAAGTCAGGAGTTTGAAAAAGCGGCCTCTCTTCGCGATTCGGAGCAACGTCTTCGCGAGGAGCTGGAAGAAACGAAAAAAACGTGGAAAGAAAAACAAGGTCAGGAAAACAGCGAAGTCACGGTCGATGATATTGCTCACGTCGTTTCAAGCTGGACTAGAATTCCAGTTTCCAAGCTGGCAGCAACAGAAACTGAAAAGCTGCTCAACTTAGAAGAAATTTTACATTCAAGGGTTATTGGTCAGGAAGAAGCGGTAAAATCAGTGGCGAAAGCTGTGCGTAGAGCAAGGGCAGGTCTAAAAGATCCAAAGCGACCAATTGGTTCATTCATATTCTTAGGTCCTACAGGGGTTGGTAAGACTGAGCTTGCAAGAGCCTTGGCAGAAGCAATGTTTGGCGATGAAGATGCAATGATTCGCATTGATATGTCAGAATACATGGAGAAACATTCAACTTCAAGACTTGTCGGTTCTCCTCCAGGTTATGTCGGTTTTGAAGAAGGCGGACAATTAACTGAAAAAGTAAGAAGGAAGCCATATTCTGTTATTTTACTTGATGAAATTGAGAAGGCTCATCCTGACGTATTCAATATTTTATTGCAAGTTTTAGAAGATGGTCGCTTAACTGATTCAAAAGGAAGAACAGTCGACTTTAGAAATACTGTGTTAATTTTAACTTCAAACGTTGGAGCAGAATCTCTAAAACGTAATAAATATGTTGGCTTCAGCATTCAAGATGGGGAACAAGATTATAAGGATATGAAGAGTAAAGTAATGGAAGAATTGAAAAAAGCCTTCCGTCCTGAATTCCTAAATCGTATTGATGAAATTATCGTATTCCATGCTCTTGAAAAGCCACACTTAAAGGAAATTGTTTCATTGATGGCAGAAACATTAATGAAGCGATTAAAAGAGCAGGAAATGGATCTAGAGTTAACCGAGGCAGCGAAAGATAAAATCACCGATGAGGGATTTGATCCTGAATACGGAGCTCGTCCGCTTAGAAGGGCCATTCAAAAATTCATTGAAGATCGTTTATCCGAAGAATTATTGAAAGGCAATATTGCTACAGGACAACATATATTGATTGATGTAGAAAATGGAGAGTTCACTGTAAAAGCAACTGAAAAATCTATGTCATAATTGAAAACTTCAAGCAGAAGGTTATTTTGCTGAAGCAAAAAACCTGGGTACACTGTTTTTATGTGTACCCAGTTCGTTTCTATCATGGTATATTTGTCAAAAGGCTCTGCCGCTTTTCTAAACGTAAAGAAACTATATATATTTTGTAGTGTCAGCTCCAGCGCCTATCGACTAGTAAACATCTTGTCCTTCTTCCTACGATAAGTCAACATAGATTCGCCTTATTAGGCTCATCGTGTTTCCTTTATCTCAATCGAAAGCCCCGATTTTCGTACGTCGATGAACAAGGCGCTTCCGCTTTTATATATGAGGGGAGAAAAAGATGGCGAAGAAAAAAACAAAATTTATGTGTCAATCTTGTGGGTATGAATCGGCCAAATGGATGGGAAGGTGTCCTGGCTGTGGGGAATGGAATCAAATGGTGGAAGAAGTAGATATAATCGGGAAACAACCGAGACGATCATTTCAACATACCTCTTCTGAAGAACTTTCCAAAGCATCTCCTATCACTTCCATTGAAACCAAAAATGAACCGCGCGTAACGACACAATTGAAAGAATTAAACCGTGTACTTGGTGGAGGAGTTGTACCAGGGTCTCTTATACTAATTGGCGGCGATCCGGGAATTGGTAAATCCACCTTACTTTTGCAAGTTTCCGCTCAGTTAGCAGCAGTAAATCCAAAAGTCCTCTATATTTCTGGTGAAGAATCAGTCAAACAAACAAAACTCAGAGCGGATCGATTAAATGTTTCATCTCCAGAACTATATATATATGCAGAAACAAATTTAGAATTGATTCACCAAACCATAGAAAATATTTCACCTAAATTTGTAGTGATAGATTCCATTCAAACCGTCTATCATCCTGAGGTCACATCCGCTCCAGGAAGTGTTTCTCAGGTTAGAGAATGTACGGCAGAACTGATGCGAATTGCCAAAACAAAAGGAATTGCTATTTTTATCGTTGGCCATGTAACAAAAGAAGGTGCGATTGCAGGACCACGTTTATTAGAACATATGGTGGATACTGTCCTCTATTTTGAAGGTGAGCGACACCATACATATAGAATCCTTCGGGCTGTAAAAAATCGCTTTGGCTCCACAAATGAAATGGGAATATTTGAAATGAAGGAATCGGGCTTAGAAGAGGTGGAAAACCCATCAGAGATATTCCTAGAGGAAAGATCGAAAGGCACCTCGGGTTCCACTGTCGTAGCTTCTATGGAAGGGACACGCCCTGTTTTGGTGGAAATTCAAGCTCTTGTTTCACCAACTAGCTTTGGCAATCCTAGGAGAATGGCTACCGGTATTGATCATAACCGGGTTTCATTAATTATGGCTGTTTTAGAAAAACGAGTAGGCTTATTATTGCAAAACCAAGATGCCTATTTAAAAGTAGCAGGTGGAGTCAAGCTTGATGAACCAGCGATTGACCTAGCTGTAGCAACAAGCATCGCATCAAGTTTCCGTGACAAACAAACAAGAGCAACGGATTGCATTATTGGTGAAGTAGGATTAACAGGTGAAGTTCGTCGTGTATCCAGAATTGAACAACGTGTTCAGGAAGCGGCAAAGCTAGGGTTCGAAAGGGTAATTATACCTTCTAATAATATAGGAGGCTGGAAAGTCCCTAATGGAATTGAGATTATTGGTGTTAACACTGTAGGAGAAGCACTTCAGCATGCATTTTCATAGAAAGTGACAAGAATCGTTTCCATCTACTCAACATCAATTTCTACATTGTTTTAGGTTCAAATGGGATTGCCAACTTATTGTTATTCAATTCTTGTAGTCGCTATGTTGAGTCAAGTGTGCTTTTTCCTATCAATTCTTAATATGCTCATTTTTATTATGTACAAGTTGATTGGAGCGGAGGTTGGGAGACTTCTTCGGGAAAAATAGAATAAGTGAGCCTTTCCCGCACTGAGATATAGGCTCGTTCGCTAGACGCTAGGAGTCGTAGCAAAACAACGAGTAAAGCGCCAAGGAGTCACATACCTCCAGGGGGAAAAGACCGCAGTGGAATCGACATACAATATACAAAGTCTTTTATAAAGAATGGTCTTTTGTCCTATGCTAAAATTGACATTAATATATAAAATTGCTACCTTTTGGTGAAGGAGATTTTTTACAAATAATGTTATATTAAAATGAGAACTTATATTGTATTAAGAATCAATCATTTTTCAACTAGAATAAGGTCTTTATTATTTGCAAGCCCACGGTTTTAAAGCAAGTTAATTGTTAATAATTAGAAGGAGGAGGTGAAGGAGTGTATGTTAAAAAGAATTGTGCAAGCATGTTTTTTGCTACTTGGTGGGACTTTAGGGATTTTTCTGATTCCTGAACTATTAAAATTGGTAAAGTTGGATAGCGTAGCGTTGATCAATAATCCGTATATTACCGCTATCATAGGTGCAATTATTTTTTATTTATTAACTTTTTGGGCTGTTGATTTTATTGTCAATGGAGTAAAGTGGCTGGAAGATAGGCTTGTAAAAGCTCCTATCACAGATATTTTATTTGGTAGTCTTGGTCTCATTTTCGGTCTGATCGTTGCATTTTTAGCAGGCTTGGCCATTAATCAAATGGAAATTCCTATCATCAATACGTACGTTCCGATATTGTTGACTTTATTGCTAGGGTATTTAGGATTCCAAGTGGGCTTTAAAAAGCGTGATGAACTTACGAGTCTTTTTTCTATCAATCGCGGTGGAAAAAAACGAGGAGCAGATGGTGTAGAACCTGAAAAAGAGACTGCCTCCAAACGGTTAAAAATACTAGATACAAGCGTCATTATAGATGGTAGGGTTGCAGATATTTGCCAAACTGGATTTTTGGATGGGATTATTGTCATTCCTCAATTTGTCCTTGAGGAGCTTCAGCATATTGCAGATTCGTCAGATGCATTGAAGCGGAACAGGGGTAGAAGGGGTCTTGATATCCTTAATCGTATTCAAAAAGAAATTGATGTACAAGTTGAAATGTATGAAATTGATTTTGAGGATATCCAAGAGGTAGACAGTAAACTGGTTAAGCTTGCTAAGCTAACAGATGGGACCGTAGTAACGAATGATTATAATTTAAATAAAGTATGTGAGTTTCAAAATGTACATGTTTTGAATATTAATGACCTAGCCAATGCAGTGAAACCTGTTGTTCTTCCTGGAGAAGAGTTAAATGTTCAAGTGATAAAGGATGGAAAAGAATATAACCAAGGAGTCGCTTATTTGGACGACGGAACGATGATTGTCGTAGAAGAAGGCAGGAATTATATTGGCAAACGCATTGATGTAGTCGTGACTAGCGTTCTGCAAACGTCTGCTGGGCGTATGATTTTTGCTAAGCCGAAGTTATTGGAAAAGGCCTTATAAAGATTGAATGAGAATAGGGGAAAAGCAATGAATTATCAAGTGATTATTCCGGCAGCAGGGTCTGGTAAAAGAATGGGTGCGGGATATAATAAACTATTGATGAACTTGGCAGGAAGACCCATCATTCTTCACACACTTGATGTTTTTGAAACAGATCCTAATTGTAGTCGAATCATCCTTGTCATACATTCGGCTGATGAACCATTTTTTACTGAAATTAAAAGTCGCTATACGAAGATTTACATCGTTTATGGCGGTAACGAGCGGCAATATAGTGTTTTTAATGGATTGAAAGCTGCCGAGGCAGAAGGAATCATTCTTGTTCATGATGGAGCTCGACCTTTTATTCGACCCGAAACCATATCACGTCTCGTACAGTCTGCGAGAGAGTGTGGGGCGGCTATAGCGGCTGTTCCGGTCAAGGATACGATCAAAAAAGTAATAGACCTCGAAGTCATTGAAACGGTAGACCGATCCAGCTTGTGGCAGGTGCAAACCCCACAAGCTTTTCGTTTTTCCGTGTTGGAGAGCGCCCATGAACAAGCACAAAAAGAGCAGTATTTAGGGACAGATGAAGCGTCGCTAGTAGAGAAAATCGGACATACGGTGAAAATTGTCGAAAGTGACTATGATAACATTAAATTGACAACGCCAGAGGATCTCTACTTTGCTGAGGCGATTATCAAGAAACGAAACAGATGAATAATAGCATAGACCTGTCCTAAGGATGAAAGGAGAATGAATGTATGTTTAGAGTTGGGCAAGGCTTTGATGTGCATGAATTTGCTGAAGGCCGACCATTAATAATAGGCGGAATAGAGATACCTTATGATAAAGGATTGATAGGGCATTCCGATGCAGATGTGCTTTTACATACAGTTGCAGACGCATGTCTTGGAGCAATCGGAGAGGGAGATATTGGGAGGCATTTTCCTGATACGGACCCAGAGTATAAAGATGCAGATTCCGCCAAGCTTTTGGCTCACGTATGGAATCTTGTAAAAGAACGTGGCTATTCTCTCGTTAATATTGATTGTACAATTATGGCGCAAAAGCCGAAAATGGCGCCCCATATTGATAAAATGAAAGAGCGGATAGCGGAGCTTTTAGAGGCTGATCCATCTCAGGTTAATGTAAAGGCCACAACAACGGAGCGCCTAGGATTTGTGGGACGTGAAGAAGGCATTGCGACCCAGGCTGTGATATTAATAGAGAAAAAATAATGAGGTCACCCGCCGGAGAAATTTTGTCACTACGTTAATTGGAGCGGAAATCAACTTACATAGTTTAAAACCAACAACTTTAATCATCGTTCAAATTATTGTAAAATAAAAAGACCGTGATTTTGAATGGAGGCAAGAAAATGTCAAATGACATTAGAGTGCGCTATGCGCCAAGTCCAACAGGCCATCTGCACATTGGAAATGCGCGTACTGCATTATTTAATTATTTATTCGCACGTAATATGGGTGGAACATTCCTTATTCGAATTGAAGATACAGATTTAAAGCGAAATATTGAAGGTGGCGAAGAGAGTCAGCTTAAGTACTTAAAATGGCTTGGAATCGATTGGGATGAAAGTGTGGATAAGGACGGAGGATATGGCCCTTACCGACAATCGGAACGTGTTGCCATTTACAAAGAATATTACGATCAGCTTTTAGATCGTGAACTAGCCTATAAATGTTACTGTACCGAAGAAGAATTAGAGAAGGAACGTGAAGCACAAATTGCCCGCAGTGAGATGCCTCGCTATTCCGGGAAATGTGCTCATCTTTCCAAAGAAGAGCAAGATGCATTAGAAGCAGAAGGAAGAATACCGAGCATCCGCTTTAGAGTACCAGCTGGGAAAGTCTATGCATTCAAAGATATGGTGAAGGATGATGTTTCCTTTGAATCTGACGGTATTGGTGACTTTGTCATAGTAAAAAAAGATGGCATCCCAACGTATAATTTCGCTGTAGCCATCGATGACTATCTAATGAAAATTAGCCATGTTCTTCGTGGCGATGACCATATTTCCAATACACCAAAACAATTGATGATTTTTGAAGCATTTGATTGGGAACCTCCTACTTATGGACATATGACACTTATTGTTAACGAAAGCCGCAAAAAGTTGAGTAAGCGCGACGAATCCATTATTCAATTTATTGAGCAATACGCTGAACTAGGGTATTTACCTGAAGCGCTGTTTAATTTCATTGCTTTGCTTGGCTGGTCACCTCAAGGAGAAGAGGAAATTTTTTCAAAAGATGAGTTCATTAAGATTTTCGATGCAAATAGACTATCGAAGTCCCCAGCATTATTCGACAAGCAAAAGCTTGCTTGGATGAATAATCAATATATGAAAAAACTTGATCTAGACGAAGTGGTTGCTCTTGCACTACCTCATCTTGTAAAAGCAGGACTTGTTAGTGAACAGTTAAATCAAGAAGAGGAAAAATGGGCTAGAGATTTAGTTGCTCTATATCAAGATCAAATGAGCTACGGAGCTGAAATCGTAGAGCTATCAAGCATGTTCTTCAAAGATGAAATCGAATATGATGAAGAGGCAAAAGCTGTTTTGGAAGAGGAGCAGGTACCTGAAGTATTGAGTGCATTTTATGACGAAGTCGATGCCCTTTCACCTTTCGAAGCGGATGGTATTAAGCAAGCAATAAAAGCTGTCCAAAAATCGACTGGGCATAAAGGGAAAAAATTATTTATGCCTATACGTGTAGCAGTTACGGGTCAAACACATGGACCAGAGCTTCCTAACGCAATAGAATTATTAGGCAAAGAAAAAATTAAAAAGCGACTAGAGCGTTTGAAGGGTTAACAATTAGATAAAAATATAATATATTAAGGTTAGAATGTTCAAAAAGACCAGTTTATCCTCCTTTTTGAACAAGCATTTATAATCAAAACGTTGAAGAGGAAAAGTAAAAAAATGATGCTGTTCAGAGAGTACCGCCATCGGCTGAGAGCGGGACCAGCTACTCGTTTTTTGAAGTGCGCCTCTGAGTCCTAATCCGAACAGGGAAACTAAGTAGGTGCAGGCGGTAGTCTTGCCGTTATCAAGAAGGAGCTGGGGCGCCCGCTTTCTAATGGAAGCAGTGCCCAACCAGAGTGGAACCGCGCTAAAGGCGTCTCTGAATATTCTCAGAGGCGTCTTTTTTTTTTACGAAGAAAATTGTATTTGGGAATTCTGTAAAAGCTTTCTGCGCATATTGACTCTTGCCATTTTCTTTCAATAATTCGACGGCTTAGAAGTTCGTACAATGTTGAACAAGTCGCTTGCGCTTTTCTAATTAAGGGGGTGTCTATCAGTATGTTTAAAAGAATGAAAGAAGATATAGAGACTGTATTCGATCAGGACCCTGCTGCACGCAATAGTCTAGAGGTTATCCTAACATATTCCGGCTTGCATGCAATTTGGGCTCATCGAATCGCACATGCTTTATATAAGAGAAAAATGTATTTTACTGCGAGAGTCATATCGCAAATTAATCGCTTTTTTACAGGTATTGAGATTCATCCTGGAGCGGTCATCGGAAGACGTTTCTTCATAGACCACGGGATGGGTGTTGTTATTGGAGAAACGTGCGAGATCGGTAATAATGTGACCGTTTATCAAGGAGTAACCCTTGGAGGAACCGGGAAAGAAAAAGGTAAACGACACCCAACGATTGAGGATAATGCTCTCATCGCAACAGGTGCCAAGGTGCTTGGAAATATTACAATAGGGAAAAATTCAAAAGTAGGGGCAGGCTCCGTCGTGTTAAAAGATGTACCTCCCCATTCCACTGTGGTTGGCATACCAGGAAGAGTCGTTGTCCGGGACGGAGTAAGACTTAAAGATTTGAATCATTGTGATTTGCCTGATCCAATTTCAGATAAATGTACAGATATGGAAAAAAAGATCTCTCAATTGCATGAAGAAATCTCTCAATTACGGAAGGAAAACTCGAAAGGAGTCTCGATTGATGGCCATTAAAATTTACAATACACTAACTCGAAAAAAAGAAGATTTTATACCTTTAGAAGAAGGAAAGGTAAAGATGTATGTATGCGGTCCGACCGTCTATAACTATATTCATATCGGAAACGCAAGACCACCTATCGTATTCGACACAGTACGCCGCTATTTGGAGTATCGAGGATATGATGTAAATTTTGTATCTAATTTTACAGATGTGGACGATAAGCTTATTAAAGCGGCCGCAGAGCTTGGCACTGACGTACCGACAGTTGCGGAACGATTCATTAATGCATTTTATGAAGATGTATCGGCGCTTGGCTGCAAGAGAGCAGACCTTCATCCGCGTGTAACAGAAAATATGGATATCATTATTGAATTCATTGAAACCTTAGTTGAAAAAGGGTTTGCTTATGAATCAAATGGAGATGTTTATTATAGAACAAGACGTTTTGACGGGTACGGAAAGCTTTCCCACCAATCGGTAGATGATTTAAAAATAGGAGCTCGTATTCAAGCTGGTGAAAAGAAAGAAGACGCACTTGATTTTACATTATGGAAAGCAGCAAAAGAAGGAGAAATTTTTTGGGATAGTCCGTGGGGCGAGGGAAGACCGGGCTGGCATATTGAGTGCTCCGCTATGGCTCGAAAATACTTGGGCGATACGATTGATATACATGCGGGCGGGCAAGATTTAACTTTTCCACATCATGAAAATGAAATTGCCCAATCAGAAGCGCTGACTGGCAAAACATTCGCTCGATATTGGATGCATAATGGATATATCAATATCGATAATGAAAAAATGTCGAAGTCGTTAGGAAACTTTGTACTCGTTCACGATATTTTAAAATCCGTAGATCCACAAGTATTAAGGTTCTTTATGTTAGCTGTACATTATCGTAATCCGATCAACTTTACAGATGAATTGTTACGAAATGCTGGAGCGGGTCTTGAAAGATTAAAAACGTCTTATCAAAACTTAAAACATCGTCTGGATGTAAGTGCTAATTTGACAACGAATAATGATGAATGGCTGCAAAAAATTTCTGATTTAAAGAGTGACTTTGTCAAAGAAATGGACGATGATTTTAATACAGCGGATGGAATCTCGATTCTATTTGAGCTTGCGAAACAAGCGAATTATTATTTAATGGAAGAAAATACATCCGTTAAAGTTATAGAATCATTCATGAATGCATTTGAAGAATTATTCTCTGTTTTAGGCTTACAATTGGAAACGATAGAGCTGCTCGACGAAGAGATCGACAAATTAATTCAAGAACGTTTAGAAGCAAGAAAAAATCGCAACTTCCAACGTGCTGATCAAATTCGTGATCAATTAAAAGAAATGGACATTATTCTTGAAGACACACCACAAGGGACAAGATGGAAACGGGGATAAACAATATGAATTTGCCTGAAAAAGAAGTAGACTACAAGCAATTAAATAGCTTAGCTCTCGCTTATATCGGTGATGCTGTATATGATGTATTTATCAGGCATTACCTTTTACTTAATGGTAAAACAAAGCCTCATCGGCTTCACCGAGAAGCGACCCGTTTCGTTTCAGCCAAAGCGCAGTCTCGAATTTTGAAGAAAATGGTAGAAGAAAATTTTTTAAATGAAGAAGAAATGAATGTCATGAAGCGCGGAAGAAATGCGAAATCTGGGACAACCCCTAAAAATACGGATGTCCTCACCTACCGCCATAGCACCGCTTTTGAAGCAGTAATTGGCTGGGTATATTTAGCAAACGACCGTAATCGACTTAACGATATCATTAATGAGGCAATTAATAAGATTGAAACCGGGGGAGTGGGAACAGCATGAGTCAAGAGTGGATTGCGGGAAAAAATCCTGTTATTGAAGCGTTGAAATCAGACCGGGATATTAATAAAATCTGGATTGCTGAAGGATCTCAAAAAGGACAAATGCAAGTGATTGTAAAACTTGCAAAAGAACGCAATGTTTTAGTTCAATACGTTCCTAAGCAAAAGATTGAACAGAATACGAAAGAGAACCATCAAGGCGTCATTGCTCAAGTCGCCGCATATCAATATGCTGAAATTGACGATTTATTTGCAAATGCCTCCAAAAAGGGAGAAGATCCATTTTTCCTAATTTTAGATGAGCTGGAAGATCCTCATAATTTAGGTTCTATATTACGTACGGCTGATGCGGCCGGGGTTCACGGCATCATTATTCCAAAGCGAAGGGCAGTGGGCCTGACCGCTACGGTCGCGAAGCTCTCAACGGGAGCCATCGAATATATCCCCGTTGCACGTGTGACGAACATCGCAAGAACCATCGATGAATTGAAAGAACGTGGTATTTGGGTGTATGGAACTGACGCTAAAGGAAGTCAAGATTATCGCAGGATGGATGCCAAAATGCCGCTTGCCATCGTCATTGGAAGTGAAGGTAAAGGGATTGGGCGATTAATCAGGGAAAAATGTGACTTTTTAATCCATTTGCCAATGTCGGGACATGTTACATCACTGAATGCTTCAGTAGCGGCTGCTTTACTTATGTATGAAGTTCATCGTAAACGGAATCCAATCGAGGGCTGACGAAATGGATATCCTTATTGTCGATGGCTATAATATCATCGGTGCTTGGGCCGAGCTGATTGAATTAAAGAAGAAGGACCTTGCTGCTGCAAGGGATCGGCTAATTGAGATAATGGCTGATTATCAAGGCTATACTGGCTATAAAGTCATTGTCGTGTTTGATGCCTATGAAGTAAAGGGAGTTGAAAAAAAGTATCGCAAACATAAAATTGACGTCATTTTTACGAAAGCCGAAGAAACGGCAGATGAGCGAATCGAAAAATTAGCAAGGGAATTAAGTAATATTCGAACGCAAATTCATGTTGCAACTTCAGATTACACGGAACAATGGGCAATTTTTGGACAAGGGGCTCTTAGAATTTCCGCCCGGGAGTTATTGATTGAAGTTGAAGCCATTGATCGAAAGATAGGAAAACGGCTTGAAAGTACAAGAGAAAAACTTCCAGTATCGAAGATCCCATTAAGTGATGAAGTTGCAGCAATTTTCGAAAAATGGCGACGCGGGGAGAAATGACTAGTTGACGCTAGAAAATTCTGTCATGTATAATAGTTTTATCTATGGTTTTGAGGGTGGGGGGATACGGTGATTTCAAATATCAGACTAGATGACGACATCAGATATGATTTATTAGAAGATGAAGAATTGATCGAACTGATTCATGAAGGAGAAAGTGAAGCACTAGATTACCTCATTAAAAAATACCGCAATTTTGTTAGAGTGAAAGCCCGCTCGTATTTTTTAATTGGAGCTGATAAAGAAGACATCGTGCAAGAAGGCATGATCGGTCTTTATAAAGCCATTCGAGACTTTAAAGAAGATAAGCTTTCATCATTTAAAGCTTTTGCCGAGCTTTGCATCACAAGACAAATTATCACTGCAATCAAAACAGCCACCCGACAAAAACACATCCCACTGAATTCCTATGTTTCTTTGGACAAGCCTATCTATGACGAAGAATCAGATCGTACATTAATGGATGTGATCTCTGGTGCAAAGATTCTTGATCCTGAGGAACTCTTAATTAATAGAGAAAAACTAAATAATATCGAAGAAAAGGTAATGGAATTATTAAGCGATTTGGAAAGAAAAGTGTTAGCGCTTTATCTTGACGGGCGATCATATCAGGAGATATCTGATGAACTTGATCGTCACGTGAAATCAATTGATAACGCTTTACAAAGAGTTAAGAGAAAGCTAGAGCGCTACTTGGAACTTCGAGAATTGAGCATCTAAATTCAAAACCTTTTATTGACAGAAAGAAACTTCCGTGATATTTTTTATTAGATAATTGGGAGAGCAGGTGCTGCAAGTGAAGAAGAAAGTTGCATTAGTCTGTGCAGTGTGTGGCTCGCGCAATTATGTGACGGATAAGAATAAAGAAGATGCTACACGACTAGAATTAAAGAAATTCTGCAAAAGTTGTAACGCTCATACAATTCACAAAGAAACAAAATAGCATACATCCACATATAAGAGGATGTTCAAAAAGTCCGGTAAAAATGACACGGCGAATTTCTTCGTTGGCTCGTTTCTCCGCTGCTCATGTATCTAAAAGCATACATTCCGCTGCTCGAAACTGCGCCTCCTCGAACTTCTTGGTCTTTTTTATCCTCCTTTTTGAACACGCTCAATAAGCAGCTATTTACTTGGAGGTACGATCATGTCAAGCTTAACCCAATTCATTCGCAACGTTAGCTCGGAGATGAGAAAAGTAAGTTGGCCTAGACGGAAGGAACTTACCGGCTATACGATTACAGTTGTAGCAACAGTCACGATCCTTGCATTATTTTTTGCGGGAGTCGACCTAATTATCTCTAAAACAATTCGTTTTGTTCTCGGATTATAACTTCGTATTTTACCTTGGGACTTGTATAACCTACACTTTCTCATGGTATAATGAAAAATATAGATACAGAGTATTAGAGCCCGGTCAACGGGTTTTTTCATTTGGTGAAAATATTAATGTGTGCAGGGAGGGAAGGACATAGAGTCCTAATAAATGGAAAAGAACTGGTATGTTGTCCATACATATTCTGGCTATGAAAATAAGGTCAAAGCGAACCTCGAAAAGCGTGTAGAGTCTATGGGCATGCAAGATAAAATTTTCCGAGTGATCGTACCTGAAGACGAGGAAACGGATTTCAAAAATGGTAAAAAGAAACTCGTGAAAAGAAAGGTTTTCCCAGGCTATGTATTAGTCGAGATTATTATGACAGATGATTCTTGGTATGTTGTGCGTAATACACCAGGAGTAACAGGGTTTGTAGGATCTTCAGGATCGGGCTCAAAGCCAACGCCATTATTACCTGAAGAAATTTCTTTTATCCTTAAGCGTATGGGATTGGAAGAAAAACGTATTGATGTGCAGTTTGAACAGGGTGAAACTGTAACGGTGAAAGAAGGTCCGTTTGCGAATTTCACTGGTAAAATTGAAGATATGGACCAAACTAAAGGAAAAGCAAGAGTTATGGTTAATATGTTTGGTCGGGAAACGCCTGTTGAATTAGATTTCACTCAAATTGAGAAATTATAATTTGAAACAACTTGAAATCTATTGTGAAAAGTGATAATATCTTCTAGGTCAGTATGCTTCTAATTGGAGAACTGATTAACATTTAGTATCTTATATTTTGATATGATGAGTGGGAGGGTGAAAACCCATTTACCACATCACGGACTTAAGGAGGTGTGTCTCGTGGCTAAAAAAGTAATTAAACTTGTAAAATTACAAATTCCTGCGGGCAAAGCGAATCCAGCTCCACCAGTTGGACCAGCACTAGGTCAAGCAGGTGTAAATATCATGGGATTCTGTAAGGAGTTTAATGCTCGTACAGCAGATCAAGCTGGTTTAATTATTCCAGTTGAAATCACGGTATTTGAAGACCGTTCTTTTACATTCATTACAAAAACTCCACCTGCTGCAGTTTTACTTAAAAAAGCAGCTGGTATCGAGTCTGGTTCTGGTGAACCAAATAAAAAGTCAGTTGCGACTGTAAAACGCGATAAAGTACGCGAAATCGCTGAAACAAAAATGCCAGACCTAAATGCAGCTAGCGTTGAAGCGGCTATGCTTATGGTTGAAGGCACTGCGCGCAGCATGGGTATCAAAATCGAAGACTGATTTTGATTTGTAAGAAAGGTTGTTGATAGAGGGAGGCTGCTTTTCAGCCTTCCTCTATTCGTGGGAGGTCACATTCCGCTAAAACCACATTATAGGAGGAAATTTTAATGGCTAAAAAAGGCAAAAAGTATGTAGAAGCTTTGAAGCAAGTTGACCGTTCAAAAGCTTATTCAATCGATGAAGCAATTGAACTTGTGAAAAAAGTTGACTATGCAAAATTTGATTCAACAGTTGAAGCAGCTTTCCGTTTAGGCGTAGATCCTAAAAAAGCAGACCAACAAATCCGTGGTGCAGTTGTACTTCCAAATGGTACAGGTAAAACTCAACGCGTGTTGGTATTTGCTAAAGGTGAAAAGCTTAAAGAAGCAGAAGCTGCGGGTGCTGATTACGTAGGAGATTCTGAATACATTAATAAAATCAACCAAGGTTGGTTTGAATTTGATGTAATCGTTGCTACTCCGGATATGATGGGTGAAGTTGGTAAACTTGGTCGTACACTTGGACCAAAAGGTTTAATGCCAAACCCTAAAACAGGTACAGTTACATTTGATGTAGCAAAAGCTGTTAACGAAATTAAAGCTGGTAAAGTTGAATACCGTGTAGACAGAGCGGGTATTATTCACGTTCCTATCGGAAAAGTTTCTTTCGATCAAGAGAAGCTTGTTGAAAACTTTGCTACTATTTTCGATACATTGTTAAAAGTGAAGCCATCTGCTGCAAAAGGAACTTACATGAAGAACGTTACAGTTACTTCAACAATGGGACCTGGCGTAAAAGTTGATCCTTCTTCAGTATAAAAAATAGTTGACTATCAGTGCTTAATCTGATAGAATACAGATTGTTGAAAATTTAATCATTTGTACCGTAGACAGTAGGTGCTGTTATAGCTTAATTTCCTGCCGAGGTCATTGCGATATATAATCAATCTATTTGAATGATTGACGCGTGAAACCTCCATGTCTATATGGAGGTTTTTGTGTATGGTATAAATGTCCATCTGGTAATTAGGAGGTGTAAGGATGAGCAAAGTAATTGAGCAAAAGAAACAAGTTGTACAAGAAATTTCTGAGAAATTCAAAACAAGCGTTTCTACAGTGGTTGTTGATTACCGTGGTTTGTCAGTTGCACAAGTAACTGAGCTTCGTAAACAACTTCGTGAAGCAGGTGTTGAATTTAAAGTTTACAAAAACTCAATGACACGCCGTGCTGCAGAATTTGCTGAACTAGCTGGTTTAAATGAAGCTTTGACAGGACCAAACGCAATCGCATTCAGTACTGATGACGTTGTAGCTCCTGCAAAAATATTAAACGACTTTGCGAAAAAGAATGAGGCACTTGAAATCAAAGCAGGTGTGATCGAAGGAAACATTGCAACTGCTGAAGAAGTTAAGGCGCTTGCAGAACTTCCATCTCGCGAAGGATTGCTTTCTATGTTGCTTAGCGTTCTACAAGCTCCTATTCGTAACTTGGCACTTGCAACTAAAGCTGTTGCAGACCAAAAAGAAGAGCAAAGCGCGTAATTTAGGAAATCTAATATAAAAAACTAATAATATTAACGGAGGAAACAAATCATGACTAAAGAACAAATCATTGAAGCTGTCAAATCTATGACGGTTCTTGAATTAAACGATCTTGTTAAAGCAATTGAAGAAGAATTTGGCGTAACTGCTGCTGCTCCTGTAGCTGTAGTTGGCGGTGCTGCTGGTGGCGAAGCTGCTGCAGAACAAACTGAGTTTGATGTAGTACTTGCTAGCGCTGGTGCACAAAAAATTAAAGTTATCAAAGTTGTACGCGAACTTACAGGCCTTGGCTTGAAAGAAGCGAAAGAACTTGTTGATAACGCTCCTAAAGCACTTAAAGAAGGCGCATCTAAAGAAGAAGCAGAAGAAATCAAAGCTAAACTTGAAGAAGTTGGAGCTAGCGTCGAAGTTAAGTAATCATCCAGAAAATAAAAAGCTCGCTGCTTTTAAAGCGGGCTTTTTTTCGCTAATTTTTATAAGTCTTTTTTATTGAATGGCTTTGTTAAAACTAAATGTTAGTATCGGTAATCAAAATTCGAGTTTTAACAATGCTTATTGAGTTAGGGGTTCAAAGGAGGTCATCGCTTGGTTGAACATTATTATTCGCGTGAACCTGAAGTAGCTAGTGATCCGAAGTTTTGGAATGTAGAGTTACGGAATCATACATTTCGGTTTAAAACGGATCAAGGTGTTTTTTCTAAAGGCGAAGTGGACTTTGGATCACGATTATTAATAGATACATTTGAACCTCCGGGAATTGCCGGTCCTATATTGGATGTAGGGTGCGGATATGGGCCGATTGGCTTAAGCGTTGCAAAGGATTTTCAGGATCGGTTGGTTCATATGATAGATGTGAATCAAAGGGCGATTGCGCTGGCAAAAGAAAATGCTGATAGAAACGATATCGATAATGTAGATATTTATGAAAGTGATCGACTTGCTAGTGTGAGTGAGGAAAACTTTGCGGCAATTTTAACAAATCCACCTATTCGTGCTGGAAAGGAAGTCGTTCATGCTATTTTTGAACATAGCTTCCATCATTTAGGACCTGAAGGAGAGTTATGGGTGGTCATCCAAAAGAAGCAAGGAGCTCCGTCTGCGATGGCAAAGCTTGAGGAGTTATTTGGTAATGTAGAGACGTTGGCAAAAAAGAAAGGCTATTACATTTTAAAAGCAATAAAATATTGACTTGTAAGTAGTCTTGTGGTAGCATTGTAAAATGCGAATATAGTGTTTTCTAATCTTTTGTCAATTTCATAATAAATTGTATGGAAGTTGGCAAAGTTGGAAAAGATTATAAAATAATAGTTCGTCATGTGAAAAATGTGGTTTTCAAAGCAAAACCATTTTTCTTTTTGTTCTATGATACACCATTTTCTCTGGTTTTTCCAGAAAAAAAATGCAATCATTAAAACGCATGATTTGAGGGGTGAATCAGTTGACAGGTCAACTAGTTCAGTACGGACGGCACAGAAAGCGCAGAAGCTTTGCGCGAATCAGCGAAGTATTGGAGCTGCCGAATCTAATCGAAATCCAATCTTCATCCTACCAATGGTTTCTTGATGAGGGCCTAAAGGAAATGTTCCAAGACATCTCCCCAATCGAGGATTTTGCAGGAAATCTTTCATTGGAATTTATTGATTACAGTCTTGGAGAACCCAAATATTCTGTAGAAGAATCAAAAGAGCGAGATGCAACTTATTCCGCTCCACTTAGGGTTAAGCTTCGTCTTGTTAACAAAGAAACAGGTGAAGTGAAAGACCAAGATGTATTTATGGGTGATTTCCCGTTAATGACAGAAATGGGTACTTTTATAATAAATGGTGCCGAGCGCGTAATTGTTTCGCAGCTTGTTCGTTCTCCGAGTGTTTACTATAACGGTAAGCTCGATAAGAACGGTAAAAAAGGTTTTACAGCTACAGTCATCCCAAATCGTGGTGCATGGCTAGAGTATGAAACAGATGCCAAAGATGTAGTATATGTACGCATCGATCGTACAAGGAAATTGCCAGTTACGGTTCTTTTACGAGCATTGGGATTTGGTTCTGATCAAGAAATCATCGATATAATTGGTGACAATGAATATCTCCGTAATACTCTTGAAAAAGACAATACGGAAAGCATTGAAAAAGCATTGCTCGAAATTTATGAGCGCCTTCGTCCTGGTGAACCTCCTACGGTGGAAAATGCAAAAAGTTTGCTAGTATCCAGGTTCTTTGATCCAAAACGATATGATCTTGCTAGTGTTGGACGTTATAAAATTAATAAAAAACTCCATATTAAAAATCGTCTTTTTGGACAACGTTTGGCTGAAACGCTAGCCGATCCAGAAACAGGGGAAATTATTGCAGAAGAAGGTACAGTGCTTGACCGCCGTAATTTGGATAAAATCATCTCTAATTTAGAAAATGGTACGGGTTTTAAAACGTATCATCAACATGGGGGAGTATTAGATGGTGATATTGTTGTTCAATCCATCAAAATTTACGCACCTCACGATGATGAGGATAAGGTCATCAATGTAATCGGAAATGCTTATGTTGAGGAAGCTATCAAAAATATTACACCTGCTGATATTATCGCATCTATAAGCTACTTCTTTAATTTGCTCTACGAAGTAGGAGACACTGATGATATCGATCACCTCGGTAATCGTCGTCTTCGTTCTGTAGGCGAATTGTTGCAAAACCAGTTTAGAATCGGTTTATCGCGTATGGAGCGTGTCGTTAGAGAACGTATGTCCATCCAAGACATTAACACGATCACTCCACAGCAGTTGATTAATATTCGCCCAGTCATCGCATCTATTAAAGAATTTTTCGGTAGTTCACAGCTATCTCAATTCATGGACCAAACAAATCCGCTTGCGGAGTTAACTCATAAACGACGCCTTTCCGCACTTGGACCTGGTGGATTAACACGTGAACGAGCAGGCTTTGAAGTCCGTGACGTTCACTATTCTCACTACGGTCGGATGTGTCCAATTGAAACTCCAGAGGGTCCGAATATCGGTTTGATCAACTCTTTATCCAGCTTCGCCAAAGTAAATCGTTTTGGATTTATTGAAACACCATATCGTCGCGTTGATCCTGAAACAGGGTTAGTTACGGCCCGAATCGATTACTTAACTGCGGATGAAGAAGATAATTATGTTGTTGCCCAAGCGAATTCTCCCCTTACTGAAGAAGGCGGGTTCTTAAACGATGAAGTCGTTGCTCGTTTCCGTGGTGAAAACACTGTCGTAAGAAGAGAAAGGATTGACTACATGGATGTTTCGCCGAAACAAGTTGTTTCTGCTGCAACAGCCTGTATTCCATTCTTGGAGAACGACGACTCGAACCGTGCCCTAATGGGAGCGAACATGCAGCGTCAAGCTGTTCCACTTATGCAGCCAGAAGCTCCTCTTGTAGGAACTGGTATGGAATACGTATCAGCGAAAGATTCAGGGGCAGCAGTAATCTGTAAGCATGATGGAATCGTTGAGCATGTTGAATCCCGTGAAGTATGGGTTCGTAATATTAAAGAAGTTGACGGTCAAGAAGTGAAGGGTGACCTTCGTAAATATCGCATGCAAAAGTTTATTCGCTCTAACCAAGGAACATGCTACAACCAGCGTCCAATCGTTAGTGTTGGAGATCGAGTGTCTAAAGGAGAAATCTTAGGCGATGGTCCTTCAATGGATAAAGGTGAATTGGCTCTTGGAAGAAACGTCCTAGTCGCATTTATGACATGGGAAGGATATAACTATGAAGATGCGATTATCATGAGTGAACGCCTTGTAAAGGACGATGTGTATACATCTATTCATATTGAAGAATATGAATCCGAAGCCCGTGATACAAAGCTTGGACCGGAAGAAATGACACGCGATATTCCAAACGTGGGAGAAGATGCATTACGCAATTTAGATGAACGTGGAATTATCCGTATCGGTGCAGAAGTAAAAGATGGAGATTTACTCGTTGGTAAAGTAACTCCTAAAGGTGTAACGGAACTGACAGCAGAGGAACGTCTACTTCATGCAATCTTTGGAGAAAAAGCTCGTGAAGTCCGTGATACTTCACTTCGCGTACCACACGGTGGTGGCGGAATCGTGCTTGATGTTAAAGTATTCAACCGTGAAGATGGAGATGAACTACCTCCGGGAGTAAATCAACTCGTTCGCGTTTATATTGTTCAAAAGCGGAAAATTTCTGAAGGGGATAAGATGGCAGGACGCCATGGAAACAAAGGGGTTATTTCCCGTATCCTCCCTGAAGAAGATATGCCGTATATGCCAGACGGAACTCCAGTCGATGTAATGCTTAACCCGCTTGGGGTACCATCCCGTATGAATATCGGGCAAGTACTCGAGCTTCATTTGGGTATGGCTGCTAGAAGTCTAGGTCTTCACATGGCATCACCAGTTTTTGATGGTGCTACTGAAGAAGACGTCTGGGAAACGATTGAAGAGGCAGGAATGGCAAGCGACGCAAAAACAGTCCTTTATGATGGCAGAACGGGAGAAGCTTTTGATAACCGTGTATCTGTAGGTATCATGTATATGATCAAACTTGCGCACATGGTTGACGATAAGCTACACGCTCGCTCTACAGGTCCTTACTCACTTGTTACTCAGCAGCCGCTTGGTGGTAAGGCGCAATTTGGTGGACAGCGTTTTGGAGAAATGGAAGTTTGGGCACTTGAAGCATACGGTGCAGCTTACACTCTTCAAGAAATCCTTACAGTTAAATCGGACGATGTTGTTGGTCGTGTGAAAACATATGAAGCCATTGTAAAAGGCGAAAATGTTCCTGAACCAGGAGTGCCTGAATCATTTAAAGTATTAATCAAAGAACTTCAAAGTCTTGGTATGGATGTCAAAATCCTATCAGGTGATGAAAAAGAAATAGAAATGCGTGATCTGGATGATGAAGATGATGTCAACCAGGCTGATACACTGAATATTGCTCCAGATGCTAAAGTAGAAGAAACGGTGGCATCACATGAGTAATTCCTTGAAATTAGCATTAAGGGTAAAACCTGTAGACGAAAAGGGAGGTAGGCCCCTTGCTGGATGTTAATAATTTTGAGTATATGAAAATCGGTCTTGCTTCACCGGATAAAATCCGTTCATGGTCTTTTGGTGAAGTAAAAAAACCGGAAACAATCAATTATCGTACATTGAAACCTGAAAAAGACGGTTTGTTCTGTGAACGTATTTTCGGTCCAACAAAGGACTGGGAATGTCATTGTGGAAAGTATAAGCGCGTTCGCTATAAGGGAGTCGTATGTGATCGCTGTGGCGTTGAAGTTACACGTATGAAAGTCCGTCGTGAAAGAATGGGGCATATTGAACTAGCTGCACCAGTTTCACATATATGGTATTTCAAAGGTATTCCAAGCCGCATGGGACTTGTCCTCGACATGTCCCCGCGTGCCTTGGAGGAAATCATCTACTTCGCGTCTTATGTAGTGACGGATGTAGGCAGTACTACCCTAGATAAAAAACAGCTTCTTTCTGAAAAAGAATATCGTGCATACCGCGAGAAATACGGTTCACAATTTCAAGCATCAATGGGTGCAGAAGCTATTAAAAAATTACTTCAAGATATCGATCTTGAAAAAGAAGTGAACCAACTTAAAGAAGAACTCAAAACGGCACAAGGACAACGTCGTACTCGCGCTATTAAACGTTTAGAAGTTCTTGAAGCGTTCCGTCATTCAGGAAACCAGCCTGACTGGATGGTTTTAGACGTTCTTCCTGTTATCCCACCTGAATTGCGTCCGATGGTTCAGCTTGAAGGTGGACGTTTTGCCACTTCAGATTTAAACGACTTATATCGTCGCGTAATTAACAGAAACAATCGTTTAAAAAGATTATTAGATCTAGGAGCACCTAGCATTATCGTTCAAAACGAAAAAAGGATGCTTCAAGAAGCGGTTGATGCTTTAATCGACAACGGTAGAAGAGGAAGACCTGTAACAGGTCCAGGAAACCGTCCGCTAAAATCCCTTTCTCATATGTTAAAAGGAAAACAAGGACGTTTCCGTCAAAACCTTCTCGGAAAGCGTGTTGACTACTCCGGCCGTTCAGTTATCGTCGTAGGTCCTAACCTAAAAATGTATCAATGCGGGTTGCCGAAAGAAATGGCTCTTGAATTATTTAAACCATTCGTTATGAAGGAATTGGTTGAAAAAGGTCTTGCACACAATATTAAAAGTGCGAAGCGAAAAATAGAGCGAGTTCAACCTGAAGTATGGGATGTGCTTGAAGATGTTATTCGTGAGCACCCGGTTCTATTGAACAGGGCACCAACCCTTCATAGACTAGGGATTCAAGCATTCGAGCCAACACTAGTAGAAGGAAGAGCGATTAGACTCCATCCTCTAGTTTGTACAGCATATAACGCCGACTTTGATGGAGACCAAATGGCTGTTCACGTACCATTATCTGCAGAAGCACAAGCAGAAGCGCGTTTGTTAATGCTTGCTGCTCAAAACATCCTGAACCCACGTGATGGAAAACCGGTTGTAACACCGTCTCAGGATATGGTACTTGGTAACTATTATTTAACTCTTGAGCGTGAAGGTGCAGATGGAGAAGGAATGGTGTTCAAGGATACGAACGAAGCTTTAGTAGCGTATCAAAATGGATATGTTCATCTTCATTCCCGAATTGCGATTCAAGCAAGCTCTTTGAAAAATGAAAAATTTACGGAAGAACAAAACAATAGTCTGTTAGTGACTACTGTTGGTAAGTTGATCTTTAACGAGATTCTTCCACCGTCTTTCCCATATATTAACGAACCGACAAATGAAAACTTGGAAGGACTTACTCCTGACAAGTACTTTATCAAAGCATCCACAAATGTCGCTGAGTTTATTAAACAACAACCACTTGTGGAACCATTCAAGAAGAAAATTCTAGGGAATATCATCTCTGAAATCTTTAAACGTTTCCATATTACGGAAACTTCGAAAATGCTCGACCGTATGAAGAACCTTGGATTTAAGTATTCAACTAAAGCAGGGATTACAGTTGGGGTATCAGATATCGTAGTTTTAGCCGAAAAAGAAACGATTTTGAATGAAGCTCAAAATAAAGTTGATAATGTCTTGAAGCAATTTAAGCGCGGACTCATTACAGAGGAAGAACGCTACGACCGTGTTATTTCCATCTGGAGTGCAGCAAAAGATACGATTCAAAGTAAACTAATGAAAACATTAGAAAGATTGAATCCTATCTTTATGATGAGTGACTCAGGTGCGAGGGGTAACGCGTCTAACTTTACTCAGCTTGCGGGTATGAGGGGACTCATGGCCAACCCGGCTGGGCGAATTATTGAGTTGCCAATCAAATCTAGTTTCCGTGAAGGACTAACGGTTCTAGAGTACTTCATCTCGACACATGGAGCTCGTAAAGGTCTTGCAGATACGGCATTGAAAACAGCCGACTCTGGTTACTTAACAAGAAGACTTGTAGATGTTGCACAAGATGTAATTGTTCGTGAGGATGATTGTGGAACGGATCGAGGACTCCTTGTTGCGGCACTTAAAGAAGGTTCAGAAGTAATTGAGCCACTTGAAGAGCGCTTAATTGGACGATATGCAAGGAAGAAAATCGTTCACCCAGAGACTGGCACAGTGATTGTAGCAGAAAATGAACTCATTGATGAGGATCTTGCTAAAGACATTGAAAATGCAGGAATTCAAGAAGTATGGATTCGTTCTGCATTTACATGTAACACCCGCCATGGCGTATGTAAAAAATGCTACGGCCGTAATTTAGCAACTGGATCTGTCGTTGATGTAGGTGAGGCTGTAGGTATTATTGCGGCGCAATCCATCGGAGAACCGGGAACACAATTAACGATGAGGACCTTCCATACAGGAGGAGTTGCGGGAGACGATATTACACAAGGTCTTCCACGTATCCAAGAGTTATTTGAAGCTCGAAATCCGAAAGGTCAGGCTGTCATTACTGAAATCAGCGGTGTCGTAACTTCCATTTCTGAAGGACGTGATCGTCAGCACGAGATTGTTGTTCAAGGGGAAATTGAGTCACGCACCTATAATGCTCCATATACTGCGCGATTAAAAGTTGCAGTTAATGACCAAGTGAAACGCGGTCAAGAATTAACAGAGGGATCTATTGATCCGAAAGATTTACTTCGTATCCGCGATGTTGCTGCGGTTCAAGAATATTTGCTTCTTGAAGTACAAAAGGTATACCGTATGCAAGGGGTTGAGATTGGCGATAAGCATGTTGAAGTAATGGTTCGCCAAATGCTCAGAAAAGTACGTGTGTCTGATGCAGGTGAAACGGATGTATTACCGGGTACACTACTTGATATCCATCAATTTACGGATGCTAACCAAAAAGCTCTTCTGGAAGGAAAACAGCCTGCAACCGGCCGTCCAGTATTGCTTGGTATCACAAAAGCTTCCTTGGAAACAGACTCTTTCTTGTCGGCTGCATCTTTCCAAGAGACAACACGCGTACTTACAGACGCTGCCATCAAAGGAAAAACAGATCAATTGCTAGGATTGAAAGAGAACGTCATTATCGGAAAGCTAGTCCCAGCTGGAACTGGTATGCAGCGGTACCGGAAAGCAGTTTCCGTTATGGTAGAAGAAGACGAAGCAGTAAGTGTGGAGTAAAGTAAAGTCTAATATATGTTGCTAGTCGGCGATTTTTGTCGGCTAGCAATATTTTAAATGTTTTTTTAAACTTTTTATTGACATAGAAAATGGCAGATGATACTATATTCAAGGTGCTCCTATCATTATACCTGTTACTTTGGAGGATATTGAAAATGTCTTATGAAAAAGTGTCACAGGCTTCAAATGTGATCGTAGGAACAAAGCAGACAGTAAGAGCTCTTAAATCAGGGCATGTACAAGAAGTTTTCGTTGCATCCGATGCGGATCCTCGAATTACGGAAAGTATTATTCACACAGCAAAAGAAATGGATGTTCCTGTTACTGTGGTGGACTCCATGAAAAAGCTTGGGAAAGCATGCGGCATTGATGTCGGAGCAACAACTGTTGCCATCATTCATTAAAGGTGTTTTTGCAGTTAACTTAAATGCAAAAACTTGTTTTTTGCCTTAAAAAGAACCACCTGGATGTGTGGGCTTATAAAAGAACGAAGGGAGGAACAAAAATGCCTACTATTAACCAATTAGTGCGCAAGCGTAGACAATCAAAAGTAACAACTTCTGACTCTCCAGCACTTAACAAAGGCTATAACAGCTTTAAGAAAGTGAACACAAACGTATCTTCACCGCAAAAGCGTGGTGTATGTACACGTGTTGGTACAATGACTCCGAAAAAACCGAACTCAGCATTGCGTAAATATGCGCGTGTTCGTTTGACAAACGGAATTGAGGTAACTGCTTATATCCCAGGTATCGGCCATAACCTACAAGAGCACAGCGTTGTGCTTATTCGTGGAGGCCGTGTTAAAGACTTACCGGGTGTTCGTTACCATATCGTTCGTGGAGCACTTGATACAGCTGGTGTTGATAACCGTGCACAAAGCCGCTCTAAATACGGTACGAAAAAACCTAAAGTAAAAAAATAAATCATGACTAGATAGAATCATCGAAAGGAGGAACACCGATGCCACGTAAAGGACCTGTATCAAAAAGAGACGTTCTACCAGATCCGATTCACAATTCAAAACTTGTAACTCGTCTAATTAACAAGCTTATGGTAGACGGTAAAAGAGGTAAAGCACAATCTATTCTTTATTCATCATTTGATCTTATCCAAGACCGTACAGGTAAGGATGCAATGGAAGTATTTGATCAAGCATTGAAAAATATTATGCCAGTATTGGAAGTTAGAGCTCGCCGTGTGGGTGGTGCCAACTACCAAGTACCAGTTGAAGTGCGTCCAGACCGCCGTTCAACTTTAGGATTACGCTGGTTAGTAAACTACGCTCGTCTTCGTGGGGAAAAAACGATGGAAGAGCGCCTTGCGTATGAAATTATGGACGCAGCTAATAATACTGGGGCTTCTGTTAAAAAACGTGAAGATACTCATAAAATGGCTGAAGCTAATAAAGCATTCGCGCATTATCGCTGGTAAGATATCAAATTATAAGATTTTACTACTCATCCCAGGAAGGAGAAATACGAAATGCCTAGAGAATTCTCCTTAGAAAAGACACGTAATATCGGAATCATGGCTCATATCGATGCCGGTAAAACAACAACTACCGAGCGTATTCTTTTCTATACAGGGCGCATTCATAAAATTGGTGAAACACATGAAGGTGCTTCACAAATGGACTGGATGGAACAGGAGCAGGAACGCGGTATTACCATTACATCGGCTGCAACAACAGCACAATGGAAAGGCTACCGTGTTAACATCATTGACACTCCTGGACACGTAGACTTCACAGTAGAAGTTGAACGTTCATTACGTGTACTTGATGGAGCTGTAACTGTACTTGACGCTCAATCAGGCGTTGAGCCTCAAACTGAAACAGTTTGGCGCCAAGCAACAACATATGGTGTTCCACGAATTGTATTCGTTAATAAAATGGATAAAATCGGTGCGGACTTCCTATATTCTGTTAAAACTCTACATGATCGCCTACAAGCAAATGCACATCCAATTCAGCTTCCGATTGGAGCAGAGGATACATTTAAAGGTATGATTGATCTTGTAGAAATGAGAGCGTGGCTTTACGAAAGTGATCAACCACAAGATCCTGAAGAAATTGATATTCCTGAGGATTTACGTGACCAAGCTGAAGAATTGCGCGCAAACTTAATCGAAGCAGTTGCAGATTTCGACGAAGAACTTATGATGAAATATCTTGAGGGAGAAGAAATCTCTGTTGAAGAATTGAAAGCTGCGATTCGTAACGCGACTTTGAAAGTAGAATTTTACCCTGTTCTTTGCGGAACAGCATTTAAAAATAAAGGTGTTCAGAAAGTGCTTGACGCAGTTCTTGATTACTTGCCTGCACCAACTGACATCGAATCCATTAAAGGTACTATTCCTGATACAGATGAGGAAGTTGCTCGTCACGCTGATGATAGCGAGCCATTCTCAGCACTAGCATTTAAAGTTATGACTGACCCTTACGTTGGACGTTTAACGTTCTTCCGTGTTTATTCTGGTACATTGAACTCTGGTTCATACGTTCAGAACTCAACAAAAGGTAAACGTGAGCGTGTAGGTCGTATCCTACAAATGCACGCAAACCACCGTGAAGAAATCAGCACTGTTTACAGCGGTGATATCGCTGCAGCGGTTGGTTTAAAAGATACAGGTACAGGTGACACACTTTGTGATGAAAAGGATCTTGTAATCCTTGAATCCATGGAATTCCCAGAGCCAGTTATCTCAGTTGCGATTGAACCAAAATCAAAAGCAGACCAAGATAAAATGGGTAGCGCACTTGCTAAGCTTCAAGAAGAGGATCCAACATTCCGTGCGGAAACAAATCCTGAAACAGGCCAAGTAGTTATCTCTGGTATGGGTGAGCTTCACCTTGATATCCTTGTAGACCGTATGAGACGTGAATTCAAAGTTGAAGCTAACGTTGGTGCTCCACAAGTTTCTTACCGTGAAACATTCCGTTCTACTGCTGAAGTAGAAGGTAAATTTGTTCGTCAGTCTGGTGGACGTGGGCAATTCGGACACGTTTGGATCGAGTTCTCTCCAAACGAAGAAGGTAAAGGCTTTGAGTTCGTTAACGGTATCGTCGGAGGGGTTGTTCCTCGTGAATATGTCCCTGCTGTACAAGCTGGTCTTGAAGATTCAATGGCAAACGGTGTGCTTGCTGGTTACCCATTAATCGACGTTAAAGCAAGACTATTTGACGGTTCTTACCATGATGTTGACTCGAGTGAGATGGCATTTAAAATCGCAGCTTCTATGGCACTTAAAAACGCTGTGAAAAAATGTAACCCAGTATTGCTTGAGCCACTCATGAAAGTTGAAGTCGTAATCCCTGAGGAATACCTTGGAGATATCATGGGTGATATTACATCACGCCGTGGACGTGTAGAAGGAATGGAAGCACGTGGAAACGCACAAGTCGTTAAAGCGTTCGTTCCTCTTGCTGAAATGTTTGGTTATGCAACATCACTTCGTTCTAATACACAAGGTCGTGGAACATATTCAATGTTCTTTGATCATTACGAAGAAGTACCGAAATCAATTTCGGAAGAAATTATCAAAAAAAATAGCGGTCAATAATTGATTTTAAATCATTAATCAAGTATAACTACTATTAGATATGCTAGGAGCCGCTTTAAAATTTCAATTCTAGTTTTAAAGCGTCTCTCATACTTACTATTTTTCTTAAATAAAAGGAGGATTTTCAAATGGCTAAAGCTAAATTTGATCGTTCCAAAGAACATGCTAATATTGGTACTATCGGTCACGTTGACCATGGTAAAACAACTCTAACAGCTGCGATTACAACTGTTATGGCTAAACGCGGCGGCGGAGAAGCTAAAGGTTATGACATGATCGACAACGCACCTGAAGAGCGCGAGCGTGGTATTACAATCTCTACTTCTCACGTTGAATATGAAACTGAAAAACGTCACTATGCACACGTTGACTGCCCAGGACATGCTGACTATGTTAAAAACATGATCACTGGTGCTGCTCAAATGGACGGAGCTATCCTTGTAGTTTCTGCTGCTGACGGTCCAATGCCACAAACTCGTGAGCATATTCTTCTTTCTCGTAACGTAGGTGTTCCTTACATCGTTGTTTTCATGAACAAATGTGACATGGTTGACGATGAAGAACTACTTGAGTTAGTAGAAATGGAGATTCGTGATCTTCTTTCTGAATATGATTTCCCTGGCGACGACATTCCTGTTGTTAAAGGTTCTGCTCTTAGAGCTCTTGAAGGAGATGCTGCGTGGGAAGAAAAAATCGTTGAACTAATGGACGCTGTTGACGACTACGTACCAACTCCAGAACGTGACACTGATAAACCATTCATGATGCCTGTTGAGGACGTATTCTCAATCACAGGTCGTGGTACAGTTGCTACTGGACGTGTAGAGCGTGGACAAGTTAAAGTCGGTGAAGAAGTTGAAATCATCGGTCTTGCTGAAGAATCAAGAAAAGTTGTTGTAACTGGAGTTGAAATGTTCCGTAAGCTTCTTGACTTTGCAGAAGCTGGAGACAACATCGGTGCTCTTCTTCGTGGTGTAGCACGTGAAGACATTCAACGTGGACAAGTATTAGCAAAGCCTGGTACAATCACACCACATACAGCTTTTAAAGCAGAAGTTTATGTATTATCTAAAGAAGAAGGTGGACGTCATACTCCATTCTTCACTAACTACCGCCCTCAGTTCTACTTCCGTACAACTGACGTAACAGGAATTTGTAACCTTCCTGAAGGCGTTGAAATGGTAATGCCTGGCGACAACATTGAAATGAACGTAGAACTAATTTCACCAATCGCGATCGAAGACGGAACTCGTTTCTCTATCCGTGAAGGTGGACGTACAGTTGGTTCTGGCGTTGTAACAGTAATCCAAAAATAATAACGATAAAAAGCAGCAAGGAAATTATTTTCCTGCTGCTTTTTTTGTATTGGCTTGCTAACTAAGCATGTTGATTACCGCTCCAATCAACATAGCGGCAAAATTAGGGCCTATTTGCTAAAATAATCAAACCGTCTCCTGAATTAACTTCCTCTGTTTTAATTTCCGCATGATTACTCCATGTGATGGTGAAAATAGCAGGGTTATTAAAAATATCCCACCCGCTACACAAATCATGCTTCCAGCAATGGAGGCGTCCAATATACTTGCAAAATAGTAACCAATAATAGAACTGAGACAACCAATAGCGACAGTGTAAATAATCATGCGACTAAGCTTCTCTGTCAATAGATACGCAGTAGCAGGTGGTACGACAAGCATTCCTACTACTAGGATTGCTCCAACACTTTCAAATGAAGCAACCGTCGTAATCGAAACGAGCCCCATAAGCAAATAGTGGAATAGAGCAACAGGTATTCCTACTGCTGCAGCCATAGCCGGATCAAATGCACATATTTTAAACTGCTTATAAAAAAGGGAAATAACAATAATGCTTAATAATAATGAAAGCCCAACCCCCCAAACAGCTTTCGGACCTATATCCATTCCCATAAAATGAATCGTATTCCAAGGGACATAAGCGATTTCGCCATAAAGCACACAATCAAGGTCAAGATCAATATCCCTCGTATACAGGCTAATGAGGACAATTCCAACCGCAAACAATGCCGTAAATACGACTCCGATTGAAGCATCGGATTGGACTCCACTTTGAGTGAAAAGTTGAATTAAAAATACGGTAAGGAGACCGATTATAGCAGCTCCAAGCAACATGATTAATGAGTCTCTTGAACCACTTATTAGAAAGGCGATGACGATGCCAGGTAGTACCGAATGGCTAATAGCATCCCCAATCATAGCCATTTTTCGAAGCACGAGAAAACATCCAACAAGACCGCAAGCACTTGCCACCAATGCTCCAGTGAAAATAACCCAAAAAGTACTCACACCGTCCTCTCCTTCCTCTTTAATTCAATTTGAGATGCCTTTATATTTTTTCTAGCAAAAACGCGTAAAACTAGTTTTGATAATATTCCTCTACGCGGAGCAAAGATGATAGAAATAACGAAAAACACGGTTGCGGAGAGTACGATGATTGGACCGGTTGGTAAGTTATTGCCGCTGGCACTAATAAAAGTGCCGGCAAAGCCGCTTAATGCCCCAAATAGACCAGACAAAAACACCATGACACTTAATTTCTCAGTCCAATATCTTGCCGAAACAGCAGGTGTGATCAGCAATGCAGACATAAGTACGACCCCAACTGCCTGGATGCCTATTACGACTGCCATTACAATAAGAAGCATGATCAATTGTTCTAAAAATGCGACAGGAAATCCGAGACCTCTTGCAAATCCTGGATCAAAACTAACTATTTTAAATTCTTTAAAAAGCAGAATACATATACTAATAAGTACGAGCGAAGTGATTGCCATAATAATTACATCTGACAAAACTAAAGCGGCCGCTTGCCCAAATAAAAATTTGTCTAATCCGCTTTGGTTTCCTGAGCCGCTATGTTGAATCTCAGTGAGAAGAACGATACCAAGACCAAAGAATACAGTAAGCACAATGGCTAAAGCGGAATCTTGTTTAATTCTTGTATTACGTGTAATAAACCCAATTCCGAAAGTAGCAATAATACCGGCTATGGATGCTCCGATTAAAAAGAGGAAAATTGATTTTGAACCTGACAGCATAAAAGCAATACATACACCTGGTAGTGCTGCATGTGATAAGGCATCACCCATTAAGGATTGCTTACGTAAATAGGCAAAACTTCCAATAACACCACTGCATAAACCGAGCAGCATGCTTCCGAACAATATCCACTGAGTGTTTGGATCTAAAAAAATATTTAACCCTTCAAGCATTATGATCACCTTACTTTTTAAGTAATAATTAGTGATGTTTGATTTTCATTTTCCAACATCGCCAGTTTTCCACCGTATGTTCGTTGCAATATTTCTGTCGTAAATACTTTGTTTGTAGGACCGAAAGCTTCTAATTCTACATTCAATAAAAGCACCCAATCGAAGTAGTCCTTAACGGTTGCAAGATCATGATGCACAACGAGGACGGTTTTCCCTTCCGCTTTTAAATCATTTAATAATGTAATAATCGCTTTTTCAGTAGCTGCATCGACTCCAACAAACGGTTCATCCATAAAATATAACTGTGCATCCTGTGCAAGAGCTCTTGCTAAAAAGATCCGTTGTTGCTGCCCTCCAGATAGTTGACTAATTTGTCTTGAGGCAAAGTCCGCCATTCCAACTTTGTCTAGACATTCCATTGCAAGTTCTTTTTCCGTTCGACCTGGCCTTTTTATCCATCCTAAATGCCCGTATCGCCCCATCATCACAACATCTAGTGCATTCGTAGGAAAGTCCCAGTCTACAGATTCTCGTTGCGGTACATATCCAACAATATTTCGTTGGAGCTTATAAGGGCGACCGTAGATCTCTACCACTCCCGTCAATCTCGGAATTAAACCAAGTGCAGCTTTAATTAATGTGGACTTGCCGGCACCATTTGGTCCTACTATCCCAATTAATTTTCCTTTAGGTACCTCGAATGAAATATTTCGCAAAACCGGTTTTTTTTGATAAGCAACAGATAAGTCATGAACTTTTAGTGGGGTGTTCATATTCAATCCTCCTTATTTAAGTGCGTTTACAATCGTATTTACATTATGGCGAACCATTCCGATATAAGATCCTTCTGGGGTAGCAGCTTCACCCATAGCGTCTGAGAATAATTCTCCGCCAATTTCAACGTTATGTCCTTTTTCACGAGCCCCTTGGATTACAGCATCAATAGCCTTACGCGGAACGCTAGATTCGATAAATACAGCTTTAATTTTGTTCTCGACTAAATAATCGCGGAGATCAATCAAATCTTTCGTACCTGCTTCGGAAGCAGTACTTATTCCTTGTAACCCCATTACTTTTATTCCGTATGCATCTCCAAAATACCCAAACGCATCATGTGCTGTAACAAGTACTCGCCCTTCTTCAGGGATAGAAGCCACTTTTTCTCTTACTTCATGATCAAGTTCTTCTAATTGCTTTAAATACTTCTCGGCATTTTCCTGATAGTCTTCCTTATGAGATGGATCGAATTCAATTAAGCTATCGCGAATGCTTTCTGTCGCATTCATCCAATGGGCCACATTGAACCAAATGTGAGGATCGTATTCCGTTCCCATCTTTTCGTCGCCCAAACGTAGACTGGTTCGATCGATATTGTCTGCAACGGCAATAGTCGGTTTCTTCTTCGCCATTCTTTCAAAAATTTCTACCATTTTTCCTTCAAGATGTAGGCCGTTATAGAAGATGATGTCTGCCTGATCCAACTTTTTAATATCTCCTTGAGAAGCTTTATATAAATGTGGATCTACGCCGGAGCCCATGAGTCCAACAACTTTCACATACTCCCCACCAACTTCCTTAACGACGTCTGTAATCATCCCAATGGTTGCTGTTACGTTAATTTTCTCATCGCTATTTTTCTTCGTGGCTTCTTTACCTGAACAAGCCGTCATTGTAGATATGACCAAGGATAGTGTTACCATTGATATAATAAGTCGTTTTATCATTTTTCATTTCTCCTACTCTCTTCTTTTTTAGATTTTGTTATGCTTGCTGTTGAATTGGCCACTAAGTTTAATGGGGCTGAAGGTGCGGGCCAGCCACGGAGCCTATAAGGTACTTTGTTTAATTTAGGGTTATTATATAGAATATTAGCCGAGTCAAATTAATATGACCTACAGACAAAATGTTTCCTTTAGGCAACTTTATATTCATACTATCCAAACGTCTTTGATTTGTAAACAGTTTCTTAAATAAAAAACCTGATTTTTTTCGACGTGAATTTTAGAACTTAAAATTATATAATAAGGAAAGTTTTTGGACTTACCGATAAATCTTCTATTGAAATAGAGGGTAAGCATCTGTATAATAAAACAGGTGCAAAAAAGATTGATTTTATTCATTTAATATTGCATTGGACGATTAATCTATGTATAATGAATAATGTTGGTTTTTGACTGCAATGATGTGAAAGGTTGCTGACACACCCGGCCGCTTTGCCATGGCGAGTGTGTGGGAAATTTTCACGGAGTATGTCTATTTATAAAATAGGCGGAAAAGGAGGGAAAGTAATGGCAAAACAAAAGATTCGTATTAGATTAAAAGCTTATGATCATAGAATTCTTGATCAATCAGCTGAAAAAATCGTAGAAACTGCAAAACGTTCAGGTGCAAATGTCTCAGGACCAATTCCATTGCCAACTGAGAAAACTGTTTACACAATTCTTCGTGCGGTGCACAAATACAAGGATTCTCGTGAGCAATTTGAAATGCGCACACATAAACGTCTTATCGATATTATCAATCCTACACCACAAACTGTAGATTCATTGATGAGATTAGACTTGCCATCTGGCGTTGACATTGAAATCAAATTATAATCAATAAATTATATTGGAAATCAGGAGGTGTGACTCATGACCAAAGGAATCTTAGGAAGAAAGATCGGAATGACGCAGGTTTTTGCTGAAAATGGTGAATTGATCCCTGTTACAGTAATCGAAGCTGCTCCAAACGTTGTTCTTCAAAAGAAAACAGTTGAAACTGATGGGTATGAAGCAGTCCAGCTTGGATTCGAAGACAAGCGCGAGAAGCTTGCTAACAAACCAGAAAAAGGGCGTTTTGCTAAAGCAAATACTGCACCTAAGCGCTTCGTCCGTGAATTTAACGGAATTAATTTAGATGAGTTTGAAGTTGGTCAAGAAGTCAAGGTTGATATTTTCGCTGACGGCGATTTAGTAGATGTAACAGGAATCTCAAAAGGTAAAGGATTCCAAGGTGTAATTAAACGCCACGGACAATCTCGCGGACCTATGTCCCACGGTTCTCGTTACCATCGCAGACCAGGATCTATGGGAGCTGTTGATGCAGCGCGCGTATTTAAACAAAAAGCATTGCCAGGACGTACAGGTGGAGAAAGAATTACAATTCAAAACCTTCCAATCGTAAAGGTTGATGCAGAACGTAACCTTATCTTAGTAAAAGGTAATGTTCCTGGACCTAAAAAAGCAATGCTTGAAATCAAAACAGGAATTAAAGTGAAATAAATATCGTTTAAGGAAAGGAGGAAATAGGAATGCCTAAAGTAGCAGTATATAACCAAGCTGGATCTAAGGTTGGTGAAATCGAACTTAACGAATCCATTTTTGGTATTGAACCTAATAACCATGTGTTATTTGAAGCGATTGTTATGCAAAGAGCTTCATTAAGACAAGGAACATCTAAAGTGAAAAACCGTTCTGAAGTACGCGGTGGCGGACGCAAGCCATGGCGTCAAAAAGGAACAGGTCGTGCTCGCCAAGGTTCCATTCGTTCACCACAATGGCGTGGAGGTGGAATAGTATTTGGACCGGTTCCACGTAGCTACAGCTACAAACTTCCTAAGAAAGTTCGTCGTTTAGCTATTAAATCAGCGCTTTCTGCTAAAGTTCTAGAAGAGAACGTATTAGTATTAGAGTCGTTAAACTTTGAAGCGCCAAAAACAAAAGATTTCGTGGCAGTACTTTCTAATCTTCCAGTTGGTAAGAAAGCACTTGTTGTAACTGAAGCACTTAATGAGAATGTAGCTCTATCTGCAAGAAACATTCCTGGAGTGACAGTCGTTGATGCTAGCAACATTTCTGTATTGGATGTTGTAGGTCACAACACACTGATCCTAACTAAAGCTGCAGTCGAAAAAGTAGAGGAGGTGCTTGGATAATGGATGCACGTGATATATTAAAGCGCCCCGTTATCACAGAACGATCTACTGATATAATGGTCGATAAAAAATATACGTTCGAAGTGGACGTAAAGGCGAATAAAACACAAGTTAAAGATGCTGTTGAAAGTATCTTCGGCGTGAAAGTTGAAAAAGTTAACATAATGAACTACAAAGGTAAGTTTAAGCGTATGGGCCGTTTCGGTGGCTATACTAACAAACGCCGTAAAGCTGTAGTAACATTAACGAAAGACAGCAAGGAAATCGAATTATTCGAAGTATAATCAAGCAGTAAAAAAAGTTAAGAGGAGGGAAAAAAATGGCGATCAAAAAATACAAACCTACCTCAAACGGACGTCGTAATATGACAGCTTTGGATTTTTCTGAAATCACTACTGATAAACCGGAAAAATCATTACTAGAGCCTCTTCATAGAAAAGGCGGTCGTAACAACCAAGGTAGAACTACAGTTCGCTTTCGCGGCGGCGGTCATAAGCGTCAATACCGTATCATCGACTTTAAAAGAACTAAAGATGGTATACCAGGACGCGTTGCTACAATCGAGTATGATCCAAACCGTTCCGCTAATATTGCACTAATCAACTATCATGATGGTGAAAAACGTTATATATTGGCACCTAAAAACTTAAAAGTCGGCATGGAAGTTATGTCTGGACCAGACGCTGACATTAAAGTAGGAAATGCACTTCCACTTGCTAACATCCCTGTTGGTACAGTTGTGCATAACATCGAATTAAAACCAGGAAAAGGTGGACAATTAGTCCGTTCAGCAGGTACATCTGCACAAGTTCTTGGTAAAGAAGGAACAAAATATGTGTTAGTTCGTTTAAACTCAGGTGAGGTTCGCATGATCCTCGCAACTTGCCGTGCATCAATTGGTCAAGTCGGAAACGAACAACATGAACTAGTAAATATCGGTAAAGCAGGTCGTTCTCGTTGGTTGGGCAAACGTCCACACGTACGCGGATCTGTTATGAACCCGAATGATCACCCACACGGTGGTGGTGAAGGTCGTACTCCAATCGGACGTAAGTCACCTGTTACACCTTGGGGTAAACCAACTCTTGGTTATAAAACTCGTAAAAAAGCGAACAAATCAGATAAGTTTATTGTACGCCGTCGTAAAAAATAACGCGATTGATCTACGGTTCATTGAGAGGACCGTAGTGCAATCACGAAGGGAGGTTCAACCATGGGTCGCAGCCTAAAAAAAGGGCCTTTTGTAGATGAGCACTTAATGAAAAAAGTAGAAAACTTAAACGAGAGCGACAAAAAACAAGTTGTCAAAACTTGGTCTCGCCGTTCAACTATTTTTCCAAACTTCGTAGGACATACGATTGCTGTCTATGATGGCCGCAAACACGTACCTGTATATGTCAGTGAAGATATGGTAGGCCATAAGCTTGGTGAATTTGCACCAACACGCGCATACAAGGGCCATGCCGCTGATGATAAAAAAACAAGACGCTAATGAGAGGAGGGCATCCTGATGCAAGCTAAAGCTGTTGCAAGAACAGTTCGAATTGCTCCTCGTAAAGCACGTTTAGTAGTTGATCTTATTCGAGGAAAGCAAGTGGGCGAAGCAGTTGCTATTTTAAAATTAACACCGAAAGCTGCCTCCCCAATCGTGGAAAAACTTTTAAAATCTGCTATAGCAAACGCAGAACACAATTATGATATGGACGTAAATAATCTTTTAGTATCCGCGGCATTTGTTGACGAAGGTCCAACAATGAAACGTTTCCGTCCGCGTGCACAAGGCCGTGCGAGCCAAATTAACAAACGCACAAGCCACATTACGATCGTGGTATCAGAAAAGAAGGAGGGATAAGTAGTGGGTCAAAAAGTAAATCCAATTGGTATGCGTATCGGCGTAATCCGTGATTGGGAATCCAAATGGTTCGCTGATAAAGATTACGCAACGTTATTGCACGAAGATATTAAAATTCGTGAGTATATTACAAAGCGTTTGTCAGATGCTTCCGTTTCAAGTGTTGAAATTGAGCGTGCTGCAAACCGCGTCAACATCACAATCCACACTGCTAAGCCAGGTATGGTTATCGGAAAAGGTGGAAGCGAAGTTGAAGCATTGCGTAAAGCATTGAACGAACTAACAAACAAACGTGTACACATTAATATTATTGAAATTAAAAAAGCGGACCTAGATGCGAAGCTCGTAGCAGAGAACATTGCACGTCAATTGGAAAATCGTGTATCTTTCCGTCGTGCACAAAAACAAGCGATCCAACGCACTATGCGTGCAGGAGCACTTGGTATCAAAACACAAGTATCCGGCCGTCTTGGTGGAGCGGATATTGCTCGTGCTGAACATTATAGCGAAGGAACAGTTCCACTTCATACACTTCGCGCTGACATCGACTATGCACATGCTGAAGCAGATACAACTTACGGCAAGCTCGGCGTTAAAGTATGGATTTATCGTGGAGAGGTCCTTCCAGAAAAGAAAAAATCTGTGGAAGGAGGAAAATAATCATGTTATTGCCTAAACGCGTAAAGTATCGTCGCGAACATCGCGGAAAAATGCGTGGTCGTGCAAAAGGCGGTACAGAAGTAGCATTTGGCGAATTTGGTCTACAAGCTCTAGAAGCTTCTTGGATTACGAATCGTCAAATTGAAGCCGCAAGGATTGCGATGACTCGTTTCATGAAACGTGGCGGTAAAGTTTGGATTAAAATTTTCCCTCACAAACCATATACAGCAAAACCTCTAGAAGTTCGGATGGGTTCCGGTAAAGGTGCTCCTGAAGGATGGGTTGCAGTAGTAAAACCTGGCAAGATCATGTTTGAAATTGCAGGTGTATCAGAAGAGGTGGCACGTGAAGCGCTTCGTCTTGCTGCGCACAAACTTCCTATCAAATGTAAGTTTGTAAAACGAGAAGAAATTGGTGGTGAACGTAATGAAGGCTAATGAAATCCGTGACTTAACCACTGCCGAAATAGAACAAAATGTAAAATCATTGAAGGAAGAATTATTTAACCTTCGCTTCCAATTAGCTACTGGGCAACTTGAAAATACAGCCCGTCTTCGCGAAGTTCGCAAAGATATTGCACGTATGAAAACTGTGATTCGTGAAAGAGAGCTTGAAGTTAATAATCGATAATCGGAGAGGAGGTTTGCGGAATGAGTGAACGCAACCAGCGTAAGGTTTACACAGGACGCGTTGTTTCCGACAAGATGGATAAAACCGTAACTGTTATGGTTGAAACTTACAAAAAACATTCTTTATACGGCAAACGCGTAAAGTACTCTAAAAAATTCAAAGCCCATGATGAACAAAACGAAGCTAAAATTGGCGACGTAGTACGCATCATGGAAACACGCCCACTTTCAGCAACTAAACGTTTCCGTTTAATTGAGGTTGTGGAGAAAGCAGTCATTATCTAATTAATTGTTTCGGATATAAGTGTTCCGAAGGGAGGTAAACTAGATGATTCAACAAGAATCTCGTTTAAAAGTGGCTGACAACTCTGGTGCCCGTGAAGTTTTAACTATTAAAGTCCTAGGCGGATCAGGCCGTAAGACTGCAAATATCGGCGATGTTATCGTCTGTACAGTGAAACAAGCAACACCAGGCGGCGTTGTCAAAAAAGGTGACGTTGTAAAAGCTGTTATCGTTCGTACAAAAAGCGGTGCACGCCGTGCGGATGGTTCTTATATCAAGTTCGATGAAAATGCATGTGTCATTATTCGTGATGACAAAGCTCCTCGCGGAACTCGTATCTTCGGACCAGTTGCTCGCGAACTTCGTGATAACAACTTCATGAAAATCGTATCTTTAGCACCAGAAGTTCTTTAATAAATTTAGATTCACCAATCAAGGAGGTGCGATTCAATGCATATCAAAAAAGGTGACAAAGTAATGGTCATTACAGGCAAAGACAAAGGGAAAACCGGCACAGTATTAGCTGCATTCCCGAAAAAAGACCGTGTGCTTGTCGAGGGTGTGAACATTGTTAAGAAACATTCCAAGCCTTCTCAAGATAATCCACAAGGTGGAATCATCAGTAAAGAAGCGGCAATCCATGTTTCCAATGTGATGTTGCTGGATCCTAAAACAAATGAACCAACTCGTATTGGTTTTGAAGTAGTTAATGGCAAAAAAGTCCGTGTAGCTAAAAAATCAGGTGTAGCATTAGATAAATAGTTCTTAGATGAAGGGAGGTACACTACATGAGCCGCCTAAAGGAAAAATATCAAAAAGAAGTAACTTCTGCTCTTATGAGCAAGTTCAACTATAAATCCATTATGGAAGTACCAAAAATTGAAAAGATTGTAATCAATATGGGTGTTGGCGACGCTGTACAAAATGCAAAGGTCTTAGACAATGCTGTTGAGGAACTTAGCTTAATTACAGGTCAAAAACCAGTTGTAACAAGAGCAAAAAATTCAATCGCGGGATTCCGCCTACGTGAAGGTATGCCAATCGGTGCAAAAGTTACCCTTCGCGGAGAGCGTATGTATGAGTTTTTCGATAAACTAGTTTCTGTTTCCCTTCCACGTGTACGTGACTTCCGTGGAATCTCTAAAAAGGCATTCGACGGTCGTGGAAACTACACACTAGGTATTAAAGAACAACTTATCTTCCCTGAAATTGATTATGATAAAGTGAGCAAAGTTCGTGGTATGGATATCGTTATCGTTACAACTGCGAACACAGACGAAGAAGCTCGTGAACTATTGACTGCATTTGGAATGCCATTCCAAAAGTAATCGCTAAATAAGGGAGGCGAAAACGTGGCTAAAAAATCTATGATAGTAAAGCAGAAACGTACTCCAAAGTTTAATGTACAAGGATACACTCGTTGCGAACGTTGCGGCCGTCCACATTCCGTCATTCGTAAATTTAAACTTTGCCGTATTTGTTTCCGTGAACTAGCTTATAAGGGTCAAATTCCTGGCGTTAAAAAAGCCAGCTGGTAAGACCGAATTTGGGAAGGAGGTAAAATAAATGGTTATGACTGATCCAATTGCAGATTTGCTAACGCGCATCCGCAACGCCAATATGGTCCGACATGAGAAGTTGGAAATTCCTGCTTCTAACATTAAAAAAGATATCGCTGAAATCCTTAAACGTGAAGGTTTCGTACGTGATGTTGAATATATCGAAGACAACAAACAAGGCATCATTCGCATTTTCTTAAAATATGGTGCGAATAATGAGCGAGTAATTACTGGCTTAAAGCGTATTAGCAAACCAGGTTTGCGTGTATATGCAAAAGCTACTGAGGTTCCTAAAGTACTGAACGGTCTTGGTATCGCGCTTGTCTCTACATCTCAAGGTGTTTTGACTGATAAAGAAGCAAGAGCGAAGCAAGTAGGCGGAGAAGTACTAGCATACGTATGGTAATATCTTTTCTAAGAACGGAGGTGCAAGAAAATGTCTCGTATTGGGAAAAAGCCAATTGAAATCCCTGCAGGCGTAACTGTAACGAAGAATGATTCTACTGTTACTGTTAAAGGCCCTAAAGGTGAATTAACAAATACATTCAATTCTGATATCGCAATTAATATAGAAGAGAACGTCATCAACGTTACTCGTCCTTCCGAAGCGAAAGAACACCGTTCCCTTCATGGAACAACTCGTTCCCTTCTCGCAAACATGGTAGAAGGCGTTTCTAAAGGTTTTGAAAAAACACTTGAACTAGTTGGGGTAGGATACCGTGCGCAAAAACAAGGTAACAAACTTGTGTTAAACGTAGGTTATTCACATCCTGTTGAGTTCGAACCTGAAGCAGGAATTGAAATCGAAGTTCCAGCTAACACGAAAATTATCGTTAAAGGTTTTAACAAAGAAAAAGTTGGTGCGCTTGCATCCAACATCCGCGCTGTTCGTCCGCCTGAGCCATATAAGGGTAAAGGAATTCGCTATGAAGGCGAAAACGTTCGACGCAAAGAAGGTAAGACTGGTAAATAATGCCGCTTAGGCACTGAAAGGAGTGACTCGTAATGATCACTAAGCAAGATAAGAACAAAGTGCGTCAAAAAAGACATGCACGTGTACGCTCTAAACTAAGTGGAACTGAAATGCGTCCTCGACTAAACGTATATCGTTCTAATAAAAATATTTACGCTCAATTGATCGATGATGAAACAGGCGTAACATTAGCCAGCGCTTCTACACTTGATAAAGAATTGAACATCGAGTCTGCAGGTAATGTTGAAGCGGCTCAAAAAGTAGGAGAATTAATCGCTAAGCGTGCAGTTGATAAAGGATTTAAATCAGTTGTTTTTGACCGTGGCGGATATTTATACCATGGACGTGTGAAAGCTTTAGCAGAAGCTGCACGTGAAAACGGCCTTGAATTTTAATCGAAAAAGGAGGGACATAATAGATGCGTCAAATCGATGCTAACAAACTTGAACTTGAAGAACGCGTAGTTACAGTAAACCGTGTAGCAAAGGTTGTAAAAGGTGGACGTCGCTTCCGTTTTACAGCACTTGTTGTAGTCGGTGATAGAAATGGCCACGTCGGTTTTGGTACAGGGAAAGCGCAAGAAGTTCCAGATGCCATCCGTAAGGCAATTGAAGATGCTAAGAAAAACCTCATCGTAGCTCCGATCGTAGGAACAACAATTCCTCACGAAATAATCGGACGTTTCGGCGGTGGACAGATCCTATTAAAACCAGCTAGTGAAGGTACAGGTGTTATCGCGGGTGGACCAGTCCGTGCAGTACTTGAGCTTGCAGGTGTATCTGACATCACTTCTAAATCACTCGGTTCCAGCACACCAATCAATATGGTTCGTGCAACAATCGAAGGAATCAAAAATTTAAAACGTGCTGAGGACGTAGCGAAATTACGTAATAAAACAGTAGAAGAACTATTAGGTTAAGGAGGGAAATCATAATGGCGAATAAACTAGCAATTACCCTCACAAAGAGCTTAATTGGTCGTGTTGAAGGCCAACGCGAAACAGTCAAGGCACTAGGACTTCGCAAATTGCATCAAACAGTTGAGCACAATGACACTGAAGCAATTCGCGGAATGATCAATAAAGTTTCTCACTTAGTCACAGTTAAAGAGCAGTAATCTATTTCGAAAAATAAGGAGGTGCCAACTATGAAACTTCATGAGCTAAAACCTGCTGAAGGTTCCCGCAAAGAGCGCAACCGTGTTGGGCGAGGCATCGGTTCAGGCAACGGAAAAACTGCTGGTAAAGGTCATAAAGGACAAAAAGCACGTTCTGGCGGTGGTGTACGTCTTGGATTTGAAGGTGGTCAAACTCCACTATTCCAACGTTTACCAAAGCGCGGTTTTACAAATATTAACCGCAAGGAATTTGCTATTGTGAACCTTGACGAATTAAATCGCTTTGAAGACGGTACAGAAGTTACTCCAGAACTTCTTATCGAAACTGGTGTTGTACGCAACGAAAAATCGGGAATAAAAATTCTTGCTAACGGCAACATCGAGAAAAAGCTTACTGTAAAAGCGAACAAATTCTCCTCTGCTGCTAAAGAGGCGATTGAAGCTGCCGGCGGTAAAACTGAGGTGATCTAATTAATGTTTCGGACAATCTCCAATTTTATGCGCGTAGGTGATATTAGAAGAAAAATTCTATTCACCTTACTTATGTTAGTTGTATTTCGTTTAGGTGCTTTTATACCTGTTCCAAATGTAGATGCAAGAGTGCTTCAATTGCAAGATCAAGCAAGTTTGTTTGGATTTATGAATATTTTTGGTGGTGGGGCACTTAAAAACTTCTCTATTTTTGCAATGGGGATTATGCCATACATTACTGCATCTATTATTGTTCAACTTTTACAAATGGATGTCGTACCAAAATTCACAGAATGGTCCAAGCAAGGTGAAGTAGGAAGACGCAAACTTGCACAGTTTACGCGCTACTTTACGATTGTTCTTGCTTTGATCCAAGCAGTAGGTATGTCATTTGGCTTCAATCGAATGACAGGTTTGCAACTCATTAAAGACCCTAGCATTGGCACATATGTAATTATTGCGATTGTGCTTACAGCAGGAACTGCATTTCTTATGTGGCTTGGGGAAGAAATTACATCTAAAGGTGTTGGCAACGGAATCTCAATTATCATCTTTGCAGGGATTGTTGCAGGTATTCCAAACGCAGTTAATCAGATTTATGCCCAGCAGTTTCAAGGTGCAGGAGAGCAGCTATTTTTAAAGATAATCATTATGCTGCTTATTGTTCTTGCGATTATTGCAATCATAGTAGGTGTTGTTTTTGTACAACAGGCATTGCGCAAAATTCCTATCCAATACGCAAAACGTATGGATGGACGTAGCCCAGTCGGTGGACATAATACACACTTGCCAATGAGGGTAAATGCAGCTGGAGTTATTCCAGTTATTTTTGCGAGTGCATTTATGGTAACTCCGCAAACAATTGCAACATTTTTTGGCTCCGGTGATGTAGCTAGCACCATTCAATATATTTTCGATCATACGAAACCAATTGGAATGGTGATTTATTTTGCGCTCATCGTTGCTTTCACATATTTTTATGCATTTGTTCAAGTAAACCCAGAACAAGTAGCTGAAAATTTAAAGAAACAAGGCGGATATATTCCGGGTATTCGACCTGGGAAAAACACTCAAGAATACTTAACGAGAGTTTTATATCGTTTAACAATTGTTGGTGCTCTATTCTTGGCGATTATCTCAATATTACCTGTCTTCTTCATTAAATTTGCAGGCTTACCTCAATCCGCACAAATTGGTGGAACGAGTCTATTGATTGTCGTAGGGGTTGCCCTTGAAACAATGAAACAATTGGAAGCCCAGCTGGTGAAGCGTCACTATAAAGGCTTCATTAAATAATCGAAGTGGATTTAGGAACAAGTAGATTGTTCCTGAACCCATTTAGATGTCGGGGGCGGTACAGATGAATTTAGTACTAATGGGCCTTCCTGGTGCTGGGAAAGGCACTCAGGCCGATAAAATTGTAGAAAAATATGGGGTTCCTCATATTTCTACAGGCGATATGTTTCGTGCTGCCATGAAAGAAGGTACGGAACTCGGATTAAAAGCCAAATCCTTTATGGATAAAGGCGAGCTTGTTCCGGATGAGGTAACCATTGGCATTGTCCGTGAACGATTAAGTAAAAATGATTGTGAAAATGGCTTTCTATTAGATGGTTTTCCTAGAACGGTTGCTCAAGCAGAAGCTCTTGAAAATATTCTAGTTGAAATTGGCAAAAAAATAGATCATGTCATTAACATACAAGTGGATCAAAGCATTTTGATGGAGCGCCTCACTGGCCGACGGATTTGCAAAAGCTGTGGAGCTACTTATCATCTTGTATTTAATCCACCAACTGAACCAGGTACTTGTGATCGCTGTGGCGGAGAGCTTTATCAACGCCCAGATGATAATGAAGAAACGGTTCAAAATCGTCTTGAAGTCAACATGAAGCAGACACAACCGTTACTTGATTTTTATCAAGGGAAAGGTTATTTGAAAAACATCAATGGCCAACAGCATATTGATCAAGTATTCTCGGACATTGATTTACTGCTAAAAGGTTTGATATAATGATTATTTGTAAAACCCCTCGTGAAATAGAAATCATGAGAGAAGCTGGCAGAATTGTTGCATTAACTCATCAAGAACTACAAAAGCATATTCAGCCAGGTATTACAACAAAAGAACTCGATGCCATTGCGGAAAGGTTCATTACGGGTTTCGATGCAATTCCTTCTTTCAAAGGTTACAACGGATTTCCCGGCAGCGTTTGTGCTTCCGTCAATGAGGAGCTTGTTCATGGAATTCCTGGGAACCGAGTTTTAAAAGACGGCGATATTATCAGTATTGATATTGGAGCCCAATATAACGGTTATCATGGTGATTCAGCTTGGACCTATCCTGTCGGAAACATCGATGCGGAAGCAAAAAAACTTCTCGACGTCACAGAAAAATCTCTCTATCTTGGCTTAGAAGAGGCAATGCCGAGTGTACGTCTTTCTAATATATCGTATGCGATTCAATCATATGTAGAATCCAATGGTTTTTCAGTTGTCCGAGAATATGTAGGACATGGAATCGGCCAGAATTTACATGAGGATCCTCAAATTCCTCACTACGGACCACCAAATAAAGGCCCACGATTAAAACCCGGAATGGTGCTTTGCATTGAACCAATGGTAAATGCAGGGAGCCGCTATGTGAGAACTTTAGTGGATAATTGGACTGTTGTTACAGTAGATGGAAAAATATGTGCACATTTTGAACATACTATTGCCATTACAGAAACTGGTTACGAGATTTTAACAAGAATTTAAGCGTAGGTGATCTGGTTGAATGAGTCTGATTCGACCCCCCGTATAGGTCAAATTGTACTTATCAATAAGGGACGAGACGCAGGACAATTCGCGGTTATTATCCGGCACATCGATGAACGGTTCGTTCTAATTGCGGATGGGGATAAAAGAAAATTCGATAGTCCTAAAAAGAAGAACATCCAACATCTAACGTGTTACGACTATGTTTCTACGGAAGTTCAGAACAGTTTAATCGAAGCAGGAAGGGTCACGAACGGGAAACTTAGATGGGCACTTGGTAAATTTGTAGAAGAGAAACTGGATGTTTTAGAGAAGGGAGATAGCTTAGATGGCGAAAGAAGATGTAATTGAAGTAGAAGGAACAGTTGTTGATACTCTGCCAAACGCAATGTTTAAGGTAGAATTAGAAAATGGTCATACGGTGCTTGCACATGTATCTGGAAAGATTCGTATGCATTTTATTCGTATTTTGCCTGGTGACAAAGTAACGGTGGAACTTTCTCCGTACGACTTGACACGCGGAAGAATCACTTATCGTTTTAAATAAATAACATTGCACTCCGGACTACTAAGGAGGTTATAAAACATGAAAGTCAGACCATCAGTTAAGCCAATCTGTGAAAAGTGTAAAGTAATACGCAGAAAAGGCAAAGTAATGGTTATTTGTGAAAACCCAAGACATAAACAAAAACAAGGATAAGAAGGAGGTGCGCTTATATAATGGCACGTATTGCTGGTGTAGACATTCCACGTGAAAAACGTGTAGTCATTTCTTTAACATATATTTATGGAATCGGTAAAAATACTGCTTCTAAAGTTCTTGCTGAGGCGGGTGTTTCAGAAGATACACGCGTTCGCGATCTTACAGATGATGAACTTGGAAAAATCCGTGATATCATTGATACACTTAAAGTTGAAGGTGACCTTCGCCGTGAAATTTCATTAAACATTAAACGTCTAATGGAAATCGGTTCATACCGTGGCCTTCGTCATCGTCGTGGTCTTCCTGTTCGCGGGCAAAACACGAAAAACAACGCTCGTACTCGTAAAGGCCCTCGTAAAACGGTAGCAGGTAAGAAAAAATAATAAGTAAAGGAGGTAACATGCTAACATGGCACGTAAAACTACTACTCGTAAACGTCGTGTGAAAAAGAATATTGAAACTGGTATTGCACACATTCGTTCTACATTTAATAATACAATCGTAACAATCACTGATTCACAAGGTAATGCTATCTCTTGGTCTTCAGCAGGAGCGCTTGGTTTTAAAGGTTCACGTAAATCTACACCATACGCTGCGCAAATGGCTGCAGAAACAGCTGCTAAGACGTCTATGGAACACGGATTGAAAACTCTTGAAGTAACAGTAAAAGGCCCAGGTGCAGGACGTGAGGCTGCAATCCGCTCTTTACAAGCAGCAGGACTTGAAGTTACTGCAATCAGAGACGTTACTCCTGTTCCACATAACGGATGCCGTCCGCCAAAACGTCGTCGTGTATAATGATTCTTGTATAAAAAAAGTATTCTTTGGTTATAATGGGAGAATATGTTAATTTATGCGCGAAATGAATCAATTCTTCATCCAGTTGTTGCACAAATGGGAATGTAACAAGGGGAATTTCGGGAAAATACACTCCGAGATTTCGACGTTTTGAAGGAGGGTATATTTGAATGATCGAAATGGAAAAGCCGAAAATTGAAACGATTGAGATCAGCGATGATGCTAAATATGGAAAGTTCGTTGTAGAACCACTTGAGCGTGGGTATGGTACAACTTTGGGTAACTCCTTACGTCGTATCTTATTATCCTCTCTACCAGGTGCTGCTGTTACATCTATCCAAATAGAAGGCGTACAACATGAATTTTCTACAATTGAGGGTGTCGTCGAAGATGTTACCTCTATCATCCTTAATATAAAGAAACTGGCTTTGAAAGTTTATTCTGACGAAGAAAAGACTTTAGAAATCGATGTACAAGGTGAAGGTGTAGTAAAAGCGTCTGACATTATGCATGACAGTGATGTAGAAATCTTAAATCCTGATTTACACATTGCTACATTAAGCGAGAATGCGAATTTCCGTTTACGTATGAATGCAAGACGAGGCCGCGGATATACGCCAGCTGATCTAAACAAAAGAGATGACCTACCAATCGGTGTCATTCCAATTGATTCAATCTATACTCCGGTATCACGTGTAAACTATCAAGTTGAAAATACACGTGTAGGACAAATGACAAACTATGATAAGCTTTCGCTGGATGTATGGACAGATGGAAGCATCGGACCAAAAGAAGCTATTTCTTTAGGTGCCAAAATTTTGACAGAACATCTGAATATCTTTGTTGGATTAACGGATGAAGCTCAGCATGCAGAAATTATGGTAGAAAAAGAAGAAGATCAGAAGGAAAAAGTCCTTGAAATGACAATTGAAGAACTCGATCTTTCCGTTCGTTCTTATAACTGCTTAAAGCGTGCTGGAATCAATACGGTCCAAGAACTGGCTAATAAGACAGAAGAAGATATGATGAAAGTTCGTAACTTAGGAAGAAAATCATTGGAAGAAGTAAAAGCCAAATTGGAAGATCTTGGTCTTGGACTTCGTAAAGATGACTGACCTCTTAAATAAAGGTTTACCAACCTCTAAAATGCTTGAACGTTATAAATATTATCAACGAAGGAGGGAAACTTGATGTCTTATAGAAAACTAGGACGTACGAGCTCTCAACGTAAAGCAATGCTTCGTGATTTAGCAACAGACTTAATCATTAGCGAACGCATTCAAACAACTGAAGCACGTGCGAAAGAACTTCGCTCAGTTGTAGAGAAAATGATCACTCTTGGAAAACGTGGTGACTTGCATGCACGTCGTCAAGCTGCAGCCTTCATTCGCAATGAAGTAGCTAATGCCGAAACAAACCAAGATGCTGTTCAAAAATTATTTACTGATATCGCTCCACGTTATGCGGAACGCCAAGGTGGATACACTCGTATCATGAAACTTGGACCACGTCGCGGAGACGGTGCACCAATGGTTGTTATCGAGTTGGTATAATACATTTATCGAAAGGGCAGGGCATCGAGTCTTTGCCCTTTTGATAGATAGCGAAAGCGCTACAACATTTTGATAAACGTAGATGATAAAGCTAAAAAGAGCGTTACGATAGGCACTTATGTTTTTATTGGTTAGTGCAAGCAACTTGCGCTTTTGGTTAAGTGAAAATCCTGTCTAGCTCAATGCGCCTCCTCCCCTTATTCTGATTAGATCCTAGGATGGATTTGGAAATTGTTACAACAATTTCTTGGAGTGAGGTGCAGGCTTTTTTTCTATTTACGGACATATTTTTTGTTTGCTCTATTGAAAGTAGAAAAAAATTTTTTTTGCTTTCAGCGCCATTTGACTAGCAAATAACCGGTCCATTTCCTTAAGAAAAGTCCCAAATGGACGAGACTTGTCGTGTTTCCTTTCGCAAGTCTTTGGACAGAAAATTTGTACGTCGATAAGCAAGGCGCTTTAGCTTTTCGTATTTAGTTAGCCGAGCCGAGAGGAGAACAGACATGGCATCTTCATCCGTTATTTCTATTAATCAAGTTTCATTTAAATATGAAGGCCAGGAATCGAATGCCTTGAGCGATGTATCTATATCAATACCAGAAGGCGAATGGTTAGCGATCGTAGGTCATAATGGTTCTGGAAAATCTACATTGGCCAAAATATTAAACGGCTTGCAGTTTCCTCAAAGTGGAAGTGTGTTAGTTGATGACATCTCCTTAACTCCAGAGTCAGTTTGGGATATTCGCAAATTAGTAGGGATGGTTTTTCAAAACCCGGATAATCAATTTGTAGGAGCAACGGTACAAGATGATGTGGCTTTTGGGTTAGAGAACAATGGCGTTCCACATGAAGAGATGTTACTACGCGTTAAACAAGCTTTAGAACATGTTAAAATGATTGATTTTCTTGACCAAGAGCCACACCATCTTTCAGGTGGCCAAAAACAGCGTGTTGCCATTGCTGGAGTGATTGCACTGCAGCCAAAAGTAATCATTCTTGATGAGGCAACATCTATGCTTGATCCTTTAGGGCGAGAAGAAGTAATTAGGACTGTTAGGGATTTGAAGAATGAGCAAGGTTTAACGGTTATTTCGATTACACATGACCTTGAAGAAGCAGCACAGGCTGATCGGATAGTCGTTATGAACAGAGGTACCGTTTATACTGAAGGTACGCCTGATGAAATTTTTCACCTTGAAGAAGAACTGGTTAAACTTGGCCTCGATATTCCGTTTCCGATTAAAATGGCCAATGCTTTACGGGAAAAAGGATTTGAGGTTCCCCGAAACTATTTGACAGACGCAGAGTTGGTGAATGAGTTATGGACATTACACTTCAAAATGTAGAATATAAATACCAGATTAACACTCCGTTTGAACGTCTCGCCATTCAGGATGTTAACATATCCATTCCGCAGGGAACTTTTTTGGCGTTGATTGGTCATACTGGATCTGGTAAATCAACGGTTCTCCAACATTTAAATGCACTGCTAAAGCCAACAAAAGGAAAGGTCCATATTGGGGACCGAGTCATCGATTCGGGAAAAAAAGAAAAGAACCTTAGACCAATCCGTCAAAAAGTAGGCATTGTTTTTCAGTTTCCTGAACATCAACTATTTGACGAAACAGTTGAAAAAGATATTTGTTTCGGTCCATTGAATTTTGGTGTTTCTGAGGAAGAGGCAAAGCGTAGGGCAAGAGAGTTAATTGTCGAAGTCGGTCTTCCAGAAGAGGTACTACAAAAATCACCTTTTGATTTGTCGGGCGGCCAGATGCGGCGTGTAGCAATCGCTGGTGTGCTGGCGATGGAACCCGAAGTACTTGTTTTAGACGAGCCAACAGCCGGTTTAGATCCTAGAGGCCGCACTGAAATTATGGAAATGTTTTATCGATTGCATAAGCAAAAAGGCTTATCTACGATACTCGTGACACATAGTATGGAAGATGCAGCAAAATATGCCGATGAAATTGTGATTATGCACCGTGGACAAGTAAAAAAGACAGCGGATCCGAGAATGATTTTTTCCAATCCTGAAGAATTATTGGAACTAGGACTAGATGTACCTGATGTAGTAAAGTTCCAATATATGCTGGAACGAAAAATGAATAGAAAAGTAGGAAAGACCTGTTTATCGGTTGAAGAGCTGTCAGAGGCTCTGAAGGAAATGCAGGAGCGAGGTGATTCGCTATGATGGAGAAAATGATTTTTGGTCGCTACATACCTGGAAACTCAATTCTCCACCGCCTCGATCCACGTTCCAAATTATTGTTCGTTTTCGGCTTTATATGTATTGTTTTTCTTGCAAATAATATTTATACGTATAGTGTACTCGTACTGTTTGTAGGATTGATCATTTTATTGTCTAATATCAATCTTAAATTTCTAATCAATGGTTTGAAGCCAGTTCTCATTCTCGTGATTTTTACATTTTTCTTGCAGATTTTTTTCAATAAAGAAGGAAATGTTATATTTTCATTGGGTTTTGTCAATATTTACGATGAAGGTTTGCGGCTAGGGATTTTTATATCATTGAGGTTCACTTTACTCGTATTCATCACATCCTTATTAACATTAACGACAACGCCCATTACGTTGACGGATGGGATTGAAAGTTTACTAAACCCATTGAAAAAAGTAAGGTTCCCAGTTCACGAGCTAGCGTTAATGATGTCCATTTCTCTTCGATTTATTCCGACCTTAATGGACGAAACTGATAAAATCATGAAAGCTCAAATGGCAAGAGGTGTTGATTTTACTGGTGGACCTTTCAAAGAACGAATCAAAGCAGTCATCCCATTGCTTATTCCTCTCTTTGTCAGTGCATTTAAACGAGCGGAAGAGCTAGCAACAGCCATGGAAGCTAGAGGATATCGTGGTGGTGAAGGTCGAACAAAATATCGTCTCTTAACATGGGGCTTGCCTGATACAGCAGTAGCTGCCGCTTTGATTCTGCTAACGGTTTTGCTAACCTTTATAAGGTCATAATGAAGGATTGAACAACATGCAACGATATAAAGGAATAGTCGCTTATGACGGATCAGGTTTTTCAGGATACCAAATTCAGCCAAATGGAAGAACAGTCCAAGAGGAGATAGAAAAAGCACTTGGAAAAATGCATAAAGGAAAACCGGTAAGTATAGTTGCTTCAGGTCGTACTGATGCGGGTGTACATGCTAAAAGACAAGTCATCCATTTTGATTCAGCGTTGCAGCTTCCATCAGAGCGCTGGGTAAAAGCAGTAAACGGTTTGTTGCCGGGAGACATTTCAGTAATGCAAGTAGACGCTGTTTCTTCAGATTTTCACGCTCGTTTCGATGCGAGCGGAAAAACGTATAAATACGTCGTATATACAGGCTCCATTCGCGATCCGTTTAAGCGTCATTATGCAGCACATTATCCGTATAAAATAGACATTGCAAAAGTGAAAAAAGCTTCCGAATTTTTGACTGGAACTCATGACTTTACAAGTTTTTGTTCAGCTAAAACAGAAATGGAGAAAAAGGTGAGAACCGTAACTAATATTAGCATTGAGCAAAATACTGATGAGATCGTGTTTACATTTACCGGGAATGGCTTTCTGTACAATATGGTGAGGATCATGGTAGGAACAATGCTTGATGTCGGAACAGGGAAGATCGAACTTCAAACCATTCCGAGTATCTTAACTGGAAGAGATCGTACGCTTGCAGGTAAAACGGCTCCCGCGGAAGGATTGTATTTGTGGGAAGTCTACTACTAGTATAGCTTCTAGCGGGTTTGAGGTACTTGTCCATCGATTTTATCGAAGCTTAGGGCCTCAATAGCCCGATTGAGGTACTGAGCCAGTGATATTATCGAGGCTTAGGGTCTCAATAACGATATAGAGGTACTGAGCCAGTGATATTATCGAGGCTTAAGGTCTCAATAACGCGATTGAGGTACTTGGTCAATGAATTCGACGGTGCTTAAGGTCTCAAAAGCGGATTTGAGGTACTAGGCTAACGATTTTAACGGCTCTTAAGGTCTCAAAGGCGAGATTAAGGTACTTGGCCACCGATTTCAATAATGCTTAGGGTCTCAATGGGCAAGATTAAGGTTCTTAAGGTCTCTTTCCATAGCTGCACGGCTTTTATTGTACGAGATCTGAATGGAATTGCATAATTCCAAAAAACAACATTTTTTTATGAAACAACTTCACCTGGTGTTCAAAAATTTCTTGACTTTACTTGTCAAAAACGATATCATATCCTATGGTATTGTTTTTAACCCCACGATAAGCCCCGGAAACTTATTGTGATTGAAATAAATACGAACTTGGAATTTTGTTAAATTTAGGAGGGTAATCAATGCGTACTACGTATATGGCTAAAGCCAGTGAAATCGAACGTAAATGGTACGTTGTAGACGCTGAAGGCAAAACTCTTGGTCGTCTTGCATCAGAAGTTGCGTCCATTTTGCGAGGTAAACATAAACCAACTTTCACGCCACATGTTGATACTGGCGATCATGTAATCCTTATTAATGCTGATAAAATTGAATTGACTGGTAAAAAGCTTTCTGACAAAATCTATTACCGCCATTCAGGATTTGCAGGCGGATTGAAAACTAGAACTGCTGGAGAAATGCGTGCAAAGTATCCAACAAAAATGCTTGAGCTTGCAATTAAAGGCATGCTCCCTAAAGGTTCTTTAGGTCGTCAAATGGGTAAAAAATTGCACGTTTACGCTGGATCTGAGCATCCACATCAAGCACAAAAACCGGAAGTATACGAGCTTCGCGGGTAAATTAAAGGGAGGGCATTACATTGGCACAAGTTCAATACTATGGTACAGGTCGCCGTAAAAGCTCTGTTGCCCGCGTACGTTTAGTACCAGGCGAAGGCCGTATCATTATTAACGATCGTGATGTAGAAGACTATATTCCATTCGCAGCTTTACGCGAAGTCATTAAACAGCCACTTACAGCAACTGAAACAGTAGGAAACTACAACGTTCTTGTTTCTGTAAAAGGCGGCGGTTATACAGGTCAAGCAGGAGCTATCCGTCACGGAATCGCTCGCGCTTTGCTTGAAGCAGATCCTGAATACCGTGGAACACTTAAGCGTGCAGGTCTATTAACTCGTGACCCACGTATGAAAGAACGTAAAAAATACGGACTTAAAGGCGCACGTCGTGCACCACAGTTCTCAAAACGTTAATCTTAATAAAAACATTAATATATCAACGTTTACAGGCTATCTCTTTTATGAAGAGATAGCCTGTTTTTGTTTATGGAAAAGTAAGTGAATGTAATTAATTCACTTAGTGCTTTTGAATGATTCATCAAGAAATATCTTTTCAAGAGATGGCTGTCCGCTTCTACATGTAGACATCTATTTTATATTGACTAAAAGCTCGTATGATTTCAGCAATTTTTTTCTCATGATCAAGTGTAATGGTTAAATACGACTCTGTTGTTTCTAAGACCTTCCCCACTGAATGAAGCCATTGTTTTAGAGTAAGCTGCTCTGATTTAGAGATCAAAGAATGCTTAGACTTTGCTGTGAGCGTTGATCGATAGTAGGATCTAAATTTGTCCATTGTGCCGATTTTAATTACATGACCATCTTTCATAATGGCGATTCACGTACAAATTTTCTTCACTTAATATGTAAATGCTTTGTAAATAAAAATTTTACAAAATCTTAGTGTTGCAAGGGTTTTTGCTTAATATTTGTTTTGTATATTTATTGTGTAATACAAAATAAAAACAAACATTCGGGAGGAAAATGACCATGTCTTGGATTCGTAATTGGAAAAAAGGAATCATCGGTGTAATGACTATTTCAATGTTAGCAGCTTGTTCATCAAACAATAGCATGAATGGTTCAAGTGCAGGCGAGGAAACGGATTTTAACCAATTGACATTGGCTCAAATAGAAGAAAAAGCAAAAGTAGAAGGTAAAGTAAATTCAGTAGGGATGCCGGATACTTGGGCAAACTGGGTGGAAACTTGGGATGAGTTGGGAGCAAAGTATAATTTGCAACATTCGGATACAGATATGTCTAGTGCAGAAGAGCTAGCGAAATTTGCAGCAGAAAAGAAAGATGCAACAGCTGACATTGGTGATGTTGGAATTGCCTTTGGGCCGATTGCAAAAGAGCAAGGTTTGACTCTTTCTTATAAAACATCTTACTGGGATGACATTCCAGCTTGGGCAAAAGATGATAATGGAGACTGGATTGTTGGATATACAGGCACGATGGCTTTTATTACCGATAAAAATAACGTAAAAAATGCACCCGCGTCTTGGGACGATCTAAAAAATGGAAATTACAAAGTTAGTATAGGGGACGCCCTAACTGCAAACCAAGCACAATTCGCTATTTTAGCAGCTGCCTATGCATTCGGCGGAAACGAAAAGAATATTCAACCTGGTATTGATTTCTTTGCAGATTTAGCAAAACAAGGCCGATTATCTGCTGGGGATCCAAGTGTTGCTAATCTTGAAAAAGGCGAAATTGATGTTGCTTTAGTTTGGGATTTTAACGCACTAGGCTATCGTAAACAAATTGATGAAGCGCGTTTTGACGTAACGATTCCAGAAGAGGCTTCTGTTACATCTGGTTATGCCACTGTTATTAACAAGTACGCAAAAAATCCGCATGCGGCGATGTTAGCTCGTGAATACATTCTTTCAGATGCGGGGCAAGAAAATTTAGCAAAAGGATATGCTCGTCCAATTCGTGAAAATGTTAAATTATCAAATGAAGTTCAAGCTCTTTTATTGCCAAATGAAATGTATAAAAATGCTCAACCAGTGAGCGATCAAAAAGCTTGGGAAGACACAACAAAAAAGATTCCGCAAATGTGGCAGGAACAGGTGTTAATCCATGTCAAATAATCGCTTAATCCTGGTCGTTGTGGATGCGTTACGTTTTGATACAGCATGTTCACATATGGGATTTATGCAGCATCTTGTTGAACAAAGAAAGGTCGCACGTTATGTAGTGAAGTCGGAAGTCCCTTCGTTATCTCGGCCGTTATACGAAACCATTTTAACTGGAACGCCACCTTTCGTTCATGGCATTGTCGGCAATGGGGTCATTCGATTATCAACACAAGAAAGTCTATTTCATTTAGCAAGACGCAGCGGGAAGAAAACCGCTGCAGCTGCTTATTATTGGGTAAGCGAGCTATATAGTCATGCGCCTTTTCGACATGGAGTGGATCGAATTCAATTGGAAAAAGACGCTCCAATTGAAAATGGACTATTTTATTTTGAAGATCATTATCCAGATAGTCACTTATTCGCCGAAGCACAGTGGCTTGTTTCAGAAAAAAATCCGGATTTTCTCTATATTCATCCGATGAATGTAGATGATGATGGACATAAATTTACAGCGGATTCTGTTCAATATAGAAATCGCGTTTTGGCTACAGATGCCCTATTGGCACAGACGTTGCCTATTTGGTTGGACCTTGGTTATGACATCATCGTAACAGCTGACCATGGGATGACGATTGATGGTAATCATGGCGGCAATACAACAGCTGATCGCCATGTTCCGTTATTTATTGCTTCTAATAAAGTGAAACCGATTATTCAAGAGCAGATCGTTTCACAGTTGCAAATAGCGCCGCTTGCATGTCATTTACTCGGTATTGATCCATCTGAAGCAATGGCCCCTCTACTCATGCCGGGTCTAGTCGATCAATAAAGTAAAACTTCTATCAGTGGGGAAGTTAGGACTTAGCGTTCTTCAGTAGCCTTCCTCCCTTCTGATAGTTAGTTAAACTAATCTGTGATAAAAGGGAGACATCAAGATTATGAATGGAAAAAAAAGCGTACTTCTCATATTAGTTCCGTTCGCTTTATTGATGACGTTCTTCTTTCTCGTCCCACTCATTTACATGTTGGTAAGCAGTTTTTCTAATAGTTATGGGTTTACTTTAGAACATTATCAAGAAGCGTTATCAAGCTCCTATATTTTGCAAGGGTTTAAAAACAGTTTCGCTTTGTCTGTCGTTTCAGCATTCATTGCCCTCGTCGTTTCTTTATTTGGGGTGTTTGCGATGATGTATTTTCCCGAACAGATCCGCGAAAGATTATTGATTCTATCCAATTTAACCTCTAACTTTTCTGGTGTTCCACTTGCTTTTGCATTTATTGTGCTACTAGGGAATAGTGGTCTTTTTACATTAGCGCTTCATTCATTTGGCTGGGACTTATCCTTTTCTCTTTATAGTTGGTCAGGTCTTTTACTCATTTATATTTACTTTCAACTTCCTCTGGCAATTATGCTTTTATATCCAATTTATTATGGAATTCAACAACAGTGGAAAGATGCCGCAGCGTTATTAGGAGCTTCATCGGTAACATTTTGGAGAAGAATCGGTCTGCCCATCATATTCCCCGGTATTGCAGGAACGTTTACCATTTTGTTCGCCAATGCGATGGGGGCCTATGCATCGGCTTATGCTTTAACAGGGAGTAATTTTAACCTAACATCCATTCGGATCGGGGCATTGATTACAGGAGATATCTTTGCTCAACCAGAATTAGCGAGTGCGATTGCAGTCCTACTTGGTATGATCATGATTATCGTTATGTTGCTTAGTGAATGGCTCGTCAAAAAAACGAGAAGGGATTTGTTGAAGCGATGAAAAAATTTACAATCATTATGCTCACCCTGATCGGATTATATTTAGCTTTGCCGATTCTCGCAACAGCGTTGTATGCATTTTCAACAGAATGGAATAAAACCATTTTACCGGAAGGATTAACATTCGAATGGATTGGTACGCTCTTTCAAGATGCTCGCTTTATCGAAGCGTTCGGCCGATCTGTTCTTCTTTCAGGAGGAGCGGTTATCATTTCAATTTTGTTTATAGTGCCGGCGATTTTCGTGATCGTCTTATACTTTCCAAATCTAGAAAAGTGGTTTCAGGCAAGTATTGTGATGGTGTACGCTTTCCCAGGTGTTATTCTAGCCGTTGGTTTAATTCGATTTTATTCAGGAACAAGTCTGCCAATGATACTCACTGTAGTAGGAGTATATGTCATTAGTGTCCTTCCGTATATGTACCAAGGAACACGAAATAGCTTGAGGAATGTGCAAGGCCGTCAACTAATGGATGCGGCAGAATTATTAGGTGCTTCAAAAATAGACGCTTTCCGTAAAGTATTGCTTCCGTCGGTATATCCGGGGTTATTCGTTTCAGCATTGTTATCGTTTTCCGTATTATTTGGTGAATTTGTTTTGATTAACCTTGTTGTTGGTTCTCGTTTTGAAACTGTTCAAACTTATTTAATGGCGAAATTAAGTACAAGCGGTCATATTGCGAGTGCAATTGTGTTCGTATACATCGTGTTGATGGGGATTTTGACGATGGTGATGGCGCTATTAACGAATAAAACGAAAGGGATGACGCGTACATGAGTCAAGTATTGTTAAAAGACGTCCATAAACAATATCGAGATACTAATGTTCTAACTGGAATCGATATGAATATTCAAGACGGTGAATTTGTTACGTTACTTGGACCAAGTGGCTGTGGGAAAAGTACGATCTTACGTATTTTGTCCGGTCTAACAGATGCGACTGGCGGTACGGTGATGATCGATGGAAAAGACATGAAGAATATTCCCCCTAAAAAGCGTAAAGTGGGTATGGTGTTTCAATCATATGCACTATTTCCGAATATGACGGTGTTTGAAAATGTTGCATTTGGTTTAAAAATGAACAAAAAATCAACAAATGAAGTGGAAGAACGTGTAGAAAGTATGTTAGAGCTTGTTGGTCTGCAAGAAAAGAAAAAGTCGTATCCGCATGAGCTATCTGGCGGTCAGCAGCAACGGGTCGCACTTGCTCGCTCACTCGTTGTTCGTCCGAAGGTATTGTTACTTGATGAACCGTTAAGTGCGCTTGATGCACAAATTCGGAAGCATTTGCAAGTCGAACTACGTATGATTCAACGTGAATTGAATATGACGATGATTCTTGTTACACATGACCAAGAAGAAGCGATGTCTGTATCTGATCGCATTTTCGTCATGAATAAGGGGAAAATTGCGCAAGAAGGAACACCATCTGAAATTTATACAAGGCCTAAAACCGAATTTGTTGCAAATTTTATTGGCCGATATAATGTTTTTTCAAAGGAGCAACTTGGTACTTTGCTTGGGGAAAATATAGAGATGTCTGCAGATAAATACGCGATTCGCCCTGAATCGATCCATATACAATCACAACCCTCCTCCTACCCATTACGAGCTATTGCCGGCGATTCTGTTATGAATGGAAATGTGATCCGGACAACATTTTATTCCGATGGCAAGCAATTTACGACGGAACAATTACATCACCGTGCCCCAACTTTTGTGCACGGGATGGAGTATCAATTATTTGTCGAACCAGAGGATGTTATTGCTTTATCATGAATGATATAAAGGAAGAACGACAGCGGCTAATTATTCAATGGGTGAAAGAGGAGAAGCGTGTATCTGTTGCAAAAATGGCGACAACGTTTTCTGTCACCCCAGAAACGATTCGCCGAGACTTGAACGAGTTAGAGGAGATGGAACAGTTAACTCGAATACATGGGGGAGCTGTCCCGTTTACAAAACTAGAAGAAGAACAAGCCTTTTTACGAAAACTTGATATCAATCGGAGCGAAAAAATACAAATTGCTTTAGAAGCGATATCACGAATTGAAGATGGAGATACGATTGCAATCGATGTTGGAACGACAACGGTTCATATTGCTGATTACATTCGAGATTTACAGAGTTTAACAGTTGTAACGAATTCGATTGCTGCAGCCGATCGTTTTAACCAAGCAATTGAGGAAAAGAGAGTGACCGGAAAGGTGATCATGCTAGGTGGGGTGTCGAACCCCGCGCAATCCTCTGTCTCAGGTGCCATGACACTCGAGTGGCTAAGTCATATGCATTTGGATAAAGCGTTTATTTCCTGTGGCGGAATGGTTGGAGATACAATCTATGATTATGATTTAGATGAATCGCTCGTTTCAGCGAAAATGATGGAGTGCAGTAAGAAGTGTATTTTGCTCGCGGATTCATCGAAAATAGGTGTTCCTTCATTCTTTTCTTTTGCACAGGCGAACCAATTCGATGAAGTCATAAGTGATCAGCTTTGTCCGATAGAATGGAATAATTGGTACACAAAATGGACGATCGTAAAGGAGAGTCAAGTAGAATGTTAATCGATTATCACGTACATCTAGAAGAAGGACCATATTCGTTTAGCTGGCTTGAACGAACAGCGAAAGCCCTCGGATATTTTCAACCAAATGAATTGTTTGAACACGGGTCGAGAGCTAAGATTGAATTCCAAATGAATCAGCTGCAAAAACGATTGAATGCTGGCTGTTATAGTCAAGAATGGTTGGACTTATATTTGAAAAAAGCAAAGCAAGTCGGTTTGAAGGAAGTTGGAATTGTCGATCATTTGTATCGCTTTAAAGAAACGAAGAATTATTTTGAATCCGCGTTAAATTTAGATCCATCTAATTCAATTGGCGCATTGCAGTCATATTGGTTGAAAAATGTCATGACAGAAAAGATGGACGAATTCGTTGAAACTATTTTAGCTGCAAAAAAGCGCTGGGAAAATGAAGGCGTCTCATTAAAGTTAGGCATTGAAGCGGATTATTTTGTCGGGCAGGAGCAGGATCTTGCAGTACTTTTAGATGGAAAACCATGGGATTATGTAATTGGTTCTGTTCATTTTGTTGATGGATGGGGATTTGATAATCCACAAACCGTATCTCACTTTGAAAAACTAGATTTAACCGAGTTATATACCCGTTTTTATGAAACAGTTGAAAAAATGATACGGTCAAAGATGTTTGATTTTGTTGCACATTTAGATAATTTAAAAGTATTTAATTTCAAAGTAAACAATGAATCTTTTAATCAAGAATGGTATGAACGTATAGCAGAAGCACTTATAGAAACGAATACGGCTACAGAAGTGAATGCAGGTCTATATTATCGCTATCCAGTTAAGGAAATGTGCCCATCCGTTGATTTCTTAAAGACAGTCGTTAAGAGGGGTGTTCCAATTACCCTTTCTTCTGATTCACACTTTCCAGATGATCTTGGCAAATATATTTCAGAAAACAAGTCATTATTACAGCAATTAGGAGCTCCAAATATAGCAACCTTCCAGCAAAGAGAAAGAATAATGATACAGATCCAGTAAAATGGGTCTGTTTTCTGTTAAAATCGGCATAACAGCGTGCCGTATTGCCGACCATGCCCAAGCAAGGCACAGGCACAATCATTGTGTTCAGTTTAGCTATGGGAATCACATCTTTAGAGGGAGGCTCGGTGTATAGTGCCTCTAAGTTCGCTTTGGAAGGGTGGATCGAGGGCCTGAATATGGAATTGAAAGGCTTCGGTATTCGTTGTATGCTAGTAGAACCGGGTCCTTTTCGTACAGACTTCTACTAAATTACTGATATTGAGATTGCCAACTATAAACAATAACGTGAAACGATGCGTAATTTCTACTTTTCGGGACACCAACAACGATCTGGTGACCCAGTAAATCTTGCCAGTGGACTGATGACAGCAATAAATGATTCAAACCCTCCTTTACGCCTGTTAGTCGGTATTGGTCTAGCGGGTTTTATCAGTCAATATCTACAGAACCGTTGCTCCGAGTATGAGGCTTGGCGTGAAGTGTCCGACAGCATTAATTTTGATTAAGACCAAGTATAAATCCAGCTATGTGCTGTCTAAGTAGACATAGATAAATGGGTTAGTCCATTGAATTTTTTCAATTTTCAAGAAAGGAGTATGGACCATGTCGAACAAGACATCACTCTGGACAAAAATATTTATTTTGCTCATGTTAGCGAATGCTTTTTCTTTTTTTGCATTTGATATATTATTGCCTACACTTCCACTTTTTTTATCAAACCAAAGTGGGTTTAATACCTCACAGATAGGTTTGGTTATCGGCAGTTTTACATTTTCCGCAGTATTTATTCGTTTTTTTACTGAGATTTTTACAAGTCGATTTGGAAGAAAGAAAGTTTTAGTGACTTCGATTCTTATTTGCTTAATTTCAACCCTTGGTTATTACATAGCGAACAGCTTTTATCTTGCTCTTTCCCTTCGTATTTTTCACGGTTTTGGTTTAGGTTTGTCCATTACCATTCTTACTACTTTAGCAGCTGAGATCATTCCAAATGAAAGAAGGGGAGAAGGAATAGGGATGATTGGGAATGGTACTACTATTGCATTGGCGATATCGCCCTTTGTCGGTTTGTGGTTAATTAATTCTTATGATCCTATAATATTATTTATAACAGCAGGTGCTAGTGTACTCTTATTCTTAGTTTGTGTTAGTTTCATTTCCTTTCCGGAAAATCAAAAGAGCGAAAATCAAAAAGACCAAGCCTTATTACAGCAAATTATTGATCCATCTGCCATTATTCCTTCTTTTCTAATTCTGTTAATGGGTGTATGCATGGGCGGTGTAATGAGCTTTATGGCACTTTATGCAAAAGAATTAAACATTGAAGGCGTAGCATGGTTTTATTTTATTAACACAATAAGTGCATTTTTGATTCGATTCATTTCAGGGAAGACCTTTGACCGAATAGGTCCTGTTTGGGTGATAGTTCCAAGTACTATATCGATGATAATTGGATTTATTTTATTGTATCAATCCACTACATTATATGGCTTGTTAAGTGCGGCATGTTTATATGGAATGGGGCAAGGAGCTTTATTCCCAGCATTACAAGCTTGGGTATTGAATAAAACGACTCCGGATCGTTATTTAAAGGTAACCTCCATGTTCTATAATTCCCTTGATATAGGAATTGGAGGAGGGTCTGCTATACTCGGTTTAGTTGCGGCAAAAATAAATTATAGTACAATCTATCTAGTTTCAGCCTTTATCATGTTGGCTTTCCTAATTGTTTATTCTTCTTCTTTATTCGTGAACAAAAAGAAAGCAATGACATCATTCTAATATAAGTTATGGATAAAAAAAGAGAGCAGAGCAATGGTGATATGTTAATTAGGTGTACGTCGGCGCCACTATTTTAAAAACGTTAATATCGTTGGCATATAAACTTTTAGAGCCCTTTCCCTATTCTGTTGGGAAAGGGTATTTTAATGGGAAAAATGGATTTGAAAAACCCTTGAATATTCCTTCGACTAAAACCCGACATTTTCATTAAACCATTTTGCTGTTTTTTCTTGAGATATCAGATCATGTTAAATATAACAACATGAATTTGTAAAATGATTTCTTAGACTCTTTATTGACTGGTCAACCATATAACACTACAATGAGTAATGTGGGGAGGGGGAACCTTGAAAATTTGGAAGTTTAAAATAAACGAAAGTGGATTGAATCGATTTTTTGGACCTCTTGAGGCAAAAATTATGGATATCTTATGGAGTAATGATGAAATGACAATTAAAGATGTTCAACAAGTTCTTGACCAGGAAAAATCGATGAATTTCAACACAGTTATGACCGTCATGAATCGATTAGTCATAAAGGGAATTCTTCAAAAGAGGACCGAAGGAAGATCGTATTTATATAAACCCGTTCAATCAAGGGTCGAGTTTTTGAGTACTCAGTCAAAAGAAATGACATACGAGCTCATGGATGAATTTGGAAACGTTGTCGTAAGTCATATGCTGGATGCACTTGAAGAAGCTGACGATGATCTTGTCGCTAAACTTGAGCATAAAATCAAAGAATTGAAAAAGGGTATGTAACATATGTCTAAACGTCAATCATTTTTTATTCTTATCGTATCTCTTGTCATTTCGGGAACGATTTTGCTTCAGATGGGGTTATACGTAATCTCAGTGTTAGTAGGATGGAACGTGAAGTTTAACATCGTTACTGTATGCCACAGTTGGTTAAAAGCATTTGGACTATCATCTATTGAATATGTACTTGATGGGCTAGTTATCTATACGTTGCTATTTTCACTTTGGAAAATCGGGTCGCAATTGATTCAAACAACCAGAATGAAAAAGCGATTTCAGCAATACGAAGAGAAAAAACTTACTATTGAAATGAGTCAGGTATACGGAAGTGGAAAAGAAGAAATTTTAGTTCTTTCACATCCTACTCCAATGGCGTTTACGATGGGGTTTGTGAGTCCTAAAATCATCATCACAACAGGTTTAATAAACCTCTTAAATAATGATGAATTAAAAGCAGTTATTTCTCATGAAATGTATCATAAAGAAAATCGTGATCCGTTAAAAATCTTTTTGCTTTCACTCAGCTCATCAATAATGTGGTATATTCCAATTCAAAAGTGGTTTCATCATAAATATAGGGTTATTCAGGAAATATTGGCAGATGAATTTGCGATTAAACAACAGGAGACATATGTGAATTTAGGTAATGCTCTTTTGAAAATGTTGAAAGTAGGCAGGCAGGACAAAATGCCCTTTACATATGTATCATTCGCAGATACATCAGTAAATTATCGCATTGAATATATCCTAAATCCATTAAAGGAAGTCCAATTGCAGCTTCCATTAAAAATTGCATTCGTATCGGTAACCATTTTCTTTCTAATCTGTGGACTTTTTATTTACGCACTTGCGTAAATTTTTTACACCATTACACTACAATGTGTAGTTTTAAACAGGGAGTGTTGATATGTCAAAGAAAATATTTTGGATCATTGGTATTGTAGCTATATGTATCATAGGGATTATCGTGTTAAAAGATGTTCAACAGGAGTCGGTCGTTATTGACTATGAAAATCAACCGTTTTTAGGTGAAGAAACAGCACCTGTTGAAATTGTAGAATTTGGCGATTATAAATGTCCTCACTGTAAAGAGTTTAATGATAGTATTTTTCCCATTATTAATGAGCAATTAGTTGAAACGGGGAAAGCAAAGTTTTACTTTATTAATTACGCATTTATTAGCCCTGATTCAACTTCGTCTGCACGATTTGCTGAAACTGTTTATCAAGAGCTAGGTAATGATAAATTTTGGAAATTCCATCATTTGTTGTTTGCAAATCAAGTAAAAGAATCTGAAGAAATAAATCTTTTTACTAATGAATTTCTGGAAGCCGTGTTAGTAGAAATTGCAAGTCCCGAAGAAACTAAACAAGTTATGCTTGCTTACAATGAGGGAAAAGGGGATGCAGCTTTGAAAAAAGATTTGGCTATGGCAAAGAACTTAGGTATTTCATCAACACCATCGATCTATATTGACGGAAAACAATTTGAAGGTGGAAGCATGAATGATTTAATCGACATGGTGGAAGAGGCGACTGCAAGTGGTGAATAAGCCTCTTTTACTTGCATGGGTTACATCCATTATAGCGATGGGAGGGAGTTTATTCTTAAGCGAGCGGATGGGTTTTATACCTTGTACACTCTGTTGGTATCAACGTATCTTAATGTATCCACTTGTTATTTTTCTTGGAATAGCTTTCTACCGGAATGACCATGGCATTTATAAGTATATTCTGCCGGTGTCGGTAATTGGCATAATTGTATCTAGTTATCATTACGCGTTGCAAAAAATTCCCTCGTTACACGAATTCGCTACATGTACTAGTGGAGTTCCATGCTCAGGTCAATATATTAATTGGTTCGGCTTTGTCACAATACCATTCTTGGCGCTAATTGCTTTTACAATCATTACAATTATGATGCTGATGATGATGAAACGAAAATAATGTAGTTATCCATGTTATTATTTCGTCACTTTAATCCATTAAATTATTTATTTTTTAACATGAATAGGAGTAAATATGTCTGTAAAGAATGGTAAAAAAACAATTATATTCATATCTCTCGTTATTTTTCTTATTGTCTTGATTCCCTTTGTTTTAGGAATGATTAAAAAAAATCAGGTGGCGATGTCTAGTTATGATAAAACTTCTCCAGTTAGAGTTGGAGAAGTTACCTTAACAGTATCTGATTTGACTAACATGAGCGGGTTTTACCAGGGAATAATTGGGTTACAATTAATGAAAATGGAAGACAATCAGGCGTTGTTTACGGCTGATGGAAAAACCCCACTTCTTGTTCTTGAAGAAGAGAAAGACGCAGTAAATAGACCTATAAGAACAACAGGTTTATACCATTTTGCTCTTTTGCTCCCTGATCAAAAAACACTTGGTCAATATCTTATTCATTTAAGTGAAGCTGGTTATTTGGAAGGAGCTGCAGACCATCAATATAGTGAAGCGCTTTATTTGACTGACCCAGAAGGAAATGGGATTGAAATTTATGCAGACCGTCCATCAAATGAATGGATTAAAGATGGAAAAGGCGGGTATATTGGTGGAACCTATCAACTGGATACATTAGAGTTAACAAAAAAATCCAAAAGTGAGAAGTGGTCAGGATTGCCTGCGGATACTCGTATGGGACACATGCATTTGCAAGTAACTGATTTAGAAAAATCGGAAAGATTTTATGTGGAAGTATTGGGATTCAATGTAGTGGCAAAAAGCGATAGCCACCTTTTTGTATCGAAGGATGGTTATCACCATCATATCGGAATGAATATTTGGGCAGGAAAAGGGATTCCATCTCCACCAAACAATGCAAAAGGATTGAAGCATTACTCAATATTTTTAACGAGAACAGAATGGCACGAGGTCAAAGACAATTTAATCAAAAAAAACATTCAATTTGAGGAAAAAGAAAAAACAATCAAAGTGAATGATCCATCCGGGATTGGGCTTCAAATCACATATAAAAAATAAAGGCAATCTATTTTCGAAGTACAACATAACCATGAAAAAATCGACTTTGCCCCTCGAGATCTAAAGAACTTGAGGCAATAAAAGTCAACATGCAGACTTTTTTGCCTCAGAACATTGCGCTTGTCGGCCCGCAGGATGCAGGTCAGGAAGGCGTGCAACAGGACGTTGTGTTATTCCATCCTCTTTTCGTGCGCTGGCGCTTTTTTAAAAAAAGACAAAAAATGACCACCCTTATTTATTATGAATCTGAAAATGAAAGGATGGTCAATAAACCTAAGTTATGTTTCGAGATGTTTATGATGGATTAGAGTGAAGTGGGTGCCAACCTTTCTTTTTATTTGGAGATGGGATTATCCGATTCAACTGCTTTCCGCCCCGATGCTAAGTTTACTCCGACGACACCAAATGCGATAGCTAAACAAATGGAGCCTAACAAATTAATAATATTAGAAGACATGATAAAATCCGTAACACCCAGAACAGGGAAAATAATAAGTAACACCCCGACATAAGACGGATATACTTTTGCTCGAATACTTGCGATGCCGAGCAAAATAAAACCGATTAGAAATAGCAAACTTCCGCCAAACGCGAAAAATGCAAAGTTGGAAAAAAAGATATCCTTAATTGTATCTGGAGCTTGTTTAGCAAGTATTGGCATAACCGAGATGAAATAGGCGGACATAGCAATATGCAAAATAAGACTTATTACAGACAACAATACACCGATAAACCCTGTTTTTCCACCTCTTCCTCCAGACTGACTCAAATAAAATGCGGGGAGACCAATCAAAATCAATGAGTATACGGTTAACTCCAAAATGCTGATTGCATACGACAATGGTTTTTCAAGCTCGCTTAACGGAGCATCGATACTGGTGTCGATAAAAAATAAAAAAATGGATGTTAGGACACTACACGTAACCCCAATCAATAAGATGATGCCACTAAAACGATATAGGCTTTTAGAAGTCATTAATTTACCTCCTTTCCAACAGCAGAGCTAAGTACCTTTTGCACTACACTTATTTATATGATTTATTTTTCAATACTGGAATACTTCAAAAAATATTTTATGGAGCTCTATTGCATGAAACGCGTATCAGTTTCAGCACTTTTTGAGATTTTTAACTTGAACCCTTTTCAATTGAAAGGTAAAGTGATATTTGATTATCGGTTTGAATCTTATATTGAATAAGGTATTCGAATGGAGTTGGGCAACGATGATGATGGTGGATAAAAATCCCAATTCAGTAAAGGATATTGAAGTGCTAGATCTTGTCTGGAATAATACGACAGATGCCATTTTTACGATTGGTCATGACGGCGCAATTATTAACGCTAATCCAGCTTTTGAAGAGCTTTTTGGATGGAGTGTTAGTGAAATAATAGGGCTTTCGTTTCCGCCCTTCTTTTCTCATATTACAAAAGCAGAACATCAAGAATTTCTGCAAAAGTTGCGAGAAGGCCGAAATTTTCCTTATGTCGTTTCGAAAAGAAAACATAAAGATGGATCGGTGCTGGATATTATTGCTTCTTATCGATCGATAAATAATCAAGACATTATTGCTGTTGGTATGTACAAAAATTTCACCGAGCAAATGAAGATTCAACGGTTACTTCAAACGAGCGAAGATACGTATCGAACACTTGTTGAATCTTTAACAGAAGCCATTATTGTTCAAAGACATGGAAAAATCATCTTTCTAAATTCTGCTGGAGTAAAGTTATTTGGACAGAAAAGATTAGAGGATATTATTGGGAAATCGATTTGGGATTTTGTATCTAGCAAGCAAAAAGAAACGTTTGAGAAAATGTTTATTCGCGTATTGGGACAGAATAATATGGACAAAGCGTTGTCAATCAGTGGGGAATTTATACGATATGACGGGAAACTAATTTGTGCAGAAATAAAAGTAATTGCAATTAAATATCAAGGGGAATCATCTCTCCAAATTCTTATTCAGGATATATCGGAAAAACGAAATTATGAAGCACAATTAGAGTATTTAGCATATCATGATCCCTTGACAGGGCTAAAAAATAGAAGAAAGTTTACTACAATAGTTGAAGAATCGATAAAAGAAGCAGAGATGACAGATGAAAAAATAGCAATCATGTATATTGATCTTGATAATTTTAAAGCAATCAATGATTCACTAGGCCATAATGTAGGGGATGAATTACTCCAACAATTTGCAAATAGATTAAAATCAAGTCTTAGAAAAAATGATGAACTATGTCGTGTTGGTGGAGATGAATTTCTAGTTCTCCTAAAAAATATTACAGATAATGAACAAATAGAAAAAGCTGCCATGAGAATGCAATCGATTTTCAATGCTCCATATACAATAAATAATGTTACATTTGATGTGTCCTCAAGTATTGGTATATCTGTGTATCCTGAACATGGAACTCTTGTAAGATATTTAATTTCTCATGCAGATCAAGCCTTATATAAAGCAAAGGAAAACAAAAATAAATATGTTTTTTATTCATAAAAAAGGAATTTGAAAAAGGGGCTTGGAATCCAGGCTCCTTTGATTTTTTAAATTCAAATTCGAGACTTTTAACTTGATTATTATCATTTGAATATCCAACAACTAAGGAAAAGTCAAAGCATGCAGACTGTTTGTCATAAATTCATCAGAAGAACTTGAATGGGCATTAAAGAATACAAAGAGGGGAAAATTGAGTATACAAACTAAAAAGTAGGTATTGAGAATCAGTTTTTTTCAGGAGGTAATATTCATGAATATAGTAGCAATTATTGGCAGCAATCGTAAAGAATCTTACAACAAGAAAATTACTACTTTTCTTCAAGAACGTTATCAAGATAAGCTGAATATTGAAATATTGCCAATTGAAAAGATGCCAATATACAGTGAAGATGAAGAGTTTAATCCAATAACAGAAGTAAAGGAAATTAAGAATAAGATTTCAGAATGTGATGGAATTATTATTGCTACACCTGAATATAACCATTCCATCCCAGGGATTTTAAAAAATGCTATCGATTGGTTTTCTAGGGTAGATACAGTTATGGTAAATAAACCAGTTATGATTTTCGGATGTTCAACGGGTACGTTAGGAACAGTGCGTGCTCAGATACATCTTCGTCAAATTCTTCATTCACCGGGAATTTCTGCACTTACATTACCTGGAAATGAAGTTTATATTAGTTCTGTCAGTGAAAAAGTAGATAAGTCGGGTAAGTTGATTCATGAGCCTACGATTTTATTCTTGGATCGAGTGATGAAAAATTTTGTGGAATGGATTGAAAAAAACAAATTGGCAACTAATAGGTAATCATAGTTGTTTAAAGATCTTATATCAATAAAATGAAAAATCTGAACGGGTATACCCGTTCAGATTTTCAGAGACTGAGGAATAAAGCTAAGACTTCATCCAAGAATATGACTATTGTTATGTATTATATTATTTTTTTTGCAATAAAAAATTCCCTTACTAAAACAGCAGACTGAGGAAACTGTAATCCTAATTGCCAAGCTCCAACGCCTCTTAAGCGATAGTCAACGACAAGTTGTAATTTTTGGGCTCGAGCTCTTGCGTCTTCATACCATACTATGTGTCTCTTTCCAGTTTCATCATAATAGGTATAATAAGGCTGCTGATATTCCGTAGAATATTGGATTGGCACTTGATACTTCATAGCTGTATTTATTGCTCCAGCTACAGAAACAGCACGTGCACTAACTACATTTCCATCAGACATGGTCCAGTCGTATCCGTAACGAGGAACACCAAGAACAATTTTATTTACTCCCATATGGTTAAGAGCATACTCGATTGATTGCTTTACTTCCTTTATAGGAGCAACAGGACCAGGAGGACTGCTCGCTTCATGCCAGTCATAAGCCATAATAAAAGCAAAATCAACAGCAGCTCCAATTCCTCCGTAATCATATCCCTTAAGCCATGAAATTTCATCGCTCGTTTTTGCAGGTATAGCAACAGTTGTATAATATCCCTCCGGCTTCAAGCGATCTCTTAAGGAGTGTAAAAAATCACTATATAAATCCCTTTGACCTTCAGGAATCCGTTCAAAATCAATGTTTACACCAGCATAGTTTTTGTTCTTAACCAAATTATAGATATTATTAATTAACCTGTCTCTAATTACGGGAGAGCTTAATACTTTTTCTGTTAATGTGGGACTAAATCCCGTCGATGTCAAGTTTGTAATCACGACAAGGGGAGCAACATGATTCTCCCTAGACAGTTGAATAAGTTGCTGATCATCTAAAGTGCTTAAACTTCCATCTTCAAGAATATGGTACTCAAAAATACCAAAGAAAGTATTAATAGGTGCAAACGATTGAACGATCATTTTATTTGTTTCAGGGGTAGAAGGTGTTATATAACTAAAATTTTCAGATTCATACTTAGGTCTAGGAGGTAAATATAGTCTCATTCCAATCATGATCACATTGGAGTGTAAACCATTAATAAGACGAATTGTTTCAACTGGAATTAAACTCATTTGGGAAATGGTATACAACGAGTCCCCAGGTTGAACTGTATACATATTCGTTGGAATGAGTAAATCTTGTCCGGGGACTAATCGATCTGTAGTTAATACGTTAATAATACGTATGCTATCCATCGTTACTTGATATTTTGTAGCAATGGAGAATAAGGAGTCGCCCGTTTTTACTACATATATAAACATACAGTTACCTCCTCCCGTATTAGTAATTAATTTAAATATATGTCATTGTATGTTCGTTCATCACAATGATATGTAAAAACCCACTTATAAGGTTAAGTAGCTGATTCTAGGATGTTGTGATATTTAACATCCACTGTGAAAACTGCACTTTGCCCGAACAGTGTTACATTAAACAAACGATTCATTGGATCAACCATAGACCTAGTTAAGATTAATAAGTTGCCAGGTACATATCATCTGTCTTTTAGAATTTTCAGTTGAATAAGAAGCAATTTTCCTACAAAGATTAATCTTCATGGACATGGTTATGCATGTCAGATAAAAAAACTGGAGGAATTTATTTTGAAAAGTGGAGCAATGGCAGCAAGTAGCTTACTTACACCGAGTAACTGCACTTTAATCATGATTGATCATCAAACTCAAATGTTTGCTGGGGTCGAATCAATTGGGCGTCAGACTCTTGTTAACAACACTGTGGGATTAGCAACAGCTGCAAAGGTTTTCAATGTATCGATTATCCTTACTACCATTAATGCAGAGGGCTTTAGCGGACAGTTGTTGCCACAGCTTCAGGCAGTATTTCCTGAACAGAAGCCAATCGATCGAACGAATACGAACACGTGGGAAGATGAGAATGTGGTAGCTGCAGTTGAGAAAACCGGACGTAAAAAGCTGATTATGGCGGCACTATGGACTGAGATTTGCTTGGCATTCCCAGTTCTGAGTGCAATTGAAGCGGGTTATGAGGTTTATTTTGTAACGGATGCATCTGGCGGTGAGACGACGATAGCACACGACACTGCTGTTCAACGTATGATTCAAGCAGGGGGTATTCCAGTGACATGGCTTCAAATTTTATTTGAACTTCAACGTGACTGGGCAAGAGAAGAGACAGCAGGTGATGCAATTAAGACGGCAATTGATTACACTGGTGCTTATGGGGTAGCACTTAATCAATACCTAAAAGCTAAGGGAAATAAGGGAAGTAAATAAAAAATTTTCAATAATGATGAGAGATAAAACAATTGAAACAAACACTAAGAATAGTACTTTATTAGTCAGCTGGTCTCGGGCCAGCTTTCTCTCCTGTATTTTCAACAGTCATGATCGGTCGAACGGTTATGTCTCCATTCACACGAATTTGACAAGATAAGCGCAAACAGTCTTCAAATAAATCCTCATTTATCCCTTTATTAGTAAAGGCTTTTTTCTCTTTTTTCGTTACTTCCATAAAATTACCTGCCAATACTTCTACCCTACATGTTGTACATCTAGCATTTCCACCGCAGCGATGGAGGATATTTACGTCATTATCTTCGAGAGCTAGTACTAATCTTTTCCCCATCTCTACTTCAAATGTTTCTCCACCGAATACTGTTACGTTAGGCATGTTTTATTCCTCTTCTCTAATATTATTGATGTCTCCCTTATCACACCAGTTAGAAAAAGTTTGTAGATAGGAGTTTTTTCTTAGGGTGTATACACGTATCTATTTTTATACAAAAAAGTACTGGATACATCGTTATAGAATGGTCCAAAGAATGAAGATACATAATAAATACATACGGTAACAAACTATGGTAGGAGGTGTGTCTTCGTGAACCATTCGAATTGTGATTTTTCACCAATGAAACAAATTATTAAAAAGGAGATTCGCCAAGTCATATCAGAACTCCAGAGTAATTTAGAAGCGATGGATAATGAAGACTATTGTCTTCTTGGAAATTTTGAAAAAGTTAAAGAGCATTTTATATCCATCGATATGAAAGCTGCTAATTTTTATTTGAATTGTTATTTAGCTCCGTTTACTGATAAATATCCAGATCTATCAATGTGCGTTCAAAATATGTCTCATCGTATGCATGGCGGGTTAATTGTCATTCAACGAGAAGATTCTCTTGATGAATTAATTCAACCGGGTATTCCAATTGGAGCCGATTTGACCCATTCATTATTAGAATCCATATTCTTTCCGGGAAATCCACTTCATGATGGTGCTGTAATGATAAATGCTAATCAGATCGTATCCGCAGCAAATGTTCTCCCACTTTCAGACAGATTTTTCGGTGATAAAAAACTTGGTACCAGGCACCGTGCCGCTTTAGGTTTATCTGAACGAAGTGATGCACTCGCACTAGTAGTGTCAGAAGAGACTGGTAGGGTTTCATTCGGATTCAAAGGAAACCTTTATCCAGTTAATACTGGTAGGTCCTATTAATGGTAATTATGCAGAATTCATTATAAATTATTGATTTTTGATGTAGGGCGAAATGCCCCTTTCTTCGAATTGGGGACGAATTCGCCCTTTTTGAGATTTTTACTTGATTCTCTATCAATTGAGTAGTAAAGTGATATTAACTAATAAAAACTTTTGACAATATGTCTTGTTAAAAGGGGGATTATGTATGAGTCATGTTTATAGCGATATTATTCAATTTAGAGGGAATCATTATGATTTTGGCTATATGCAAGGGGAGTTGTTAAAGGAATCTTCTATTTTGTCTAATCGTGAAAAGCAATGGGCTTCAATGAGAAAACGTCATTTTAATATAAATGAAAAAGAAGCGGTTCATCTATTCACCAAATTTATTCCAAGTATGTTGGATGAACTACATGGGTTAGCAGAGGCTCTAAACTGGCCAATGGAGGATGCTTTAAGAGACTTTGGAGGTTACTATGTTGAGTATGAGAAAAGTGGATGCTCCATTTTAACTGGTTCTGAGTTTTTAGTTCGAAATTATGATAGCCATCCTGGTTACTACGAAGGACGGTATACCATTTTTCAGCCAACAGATGCGGGCTATGCGGTTATAGGTCCTTCAATGCAAATAACAGGACGTACCGACGGAATGAATGAAAAAGGGCTTGCAATGGGCTATAACTTTATTAATCGGGTCGGATCAGGAAATGGATTTGTATGTAATATGATTGGCCGAATTATTTTAGAAACTTGTGCTAATGCAGAGGATGCCATCTCTTTATTAAAAGAAATTCCACACCGAACATCATTTAGTTATGTATTGTTAGATCCGAATGGTGAGACATATGTTGTAGAAGCTTCACCCAGAAAGGTAGTAGCAAGAAAGTCGAATATTAGTACGAATCATTTTGAAGTATTAACTGAAGAAAATCGCTATCGTATGGATGACTCTTTAAGAAGACAGAAAGAACTGGAAAGACAGAAAAGGGATGATTTGGATATACGTGATGCATTTCGAATATTGAATGATAAAGAAGATGAAATATTTTCTGGCAAATATGACGCTTCGGCAGGAACGATACACACATCTGCTTATGTACCAAGAGAAAGAAAGGCGTTGTTTGCAATTGGTGGTGATCGAATGCCGGTAATCTTTGATTTTAAACGCTTTTTAGAAGGTGAAAATATAAATATTACACGAATCAAGGGTATTCTTAATTATGATACACCATTTATCAATATGGGTATGATTAACAACGTATAGTATGACTGTTCAATTAATTTGATATTCAAACTTGACTTTCTATCACTTGAGTAGTAAAGTGATATTAAGGCTAGCGGGGGGGCAATAAAGTGCTTAATAATACACTTGGGTCGTTAATCTGGCTTCGTTTAATGCGTTTTACAAATCAAAGTAACCAGTTATCGAATGAATTTTTAAAGCAATTTGGTTTAACTACTGCTCAATTTGATGTACTTATTCAAGTTAAGACATATCAACCACTTACACAGTGCGATTTAGCTGAAAAGGTAACGGTTACCCAAGGTGGTATTTCCCGTATGCTCGCACGACTTGAAAAAGAAGGCTATATAAATAGAAAACAAGACTGGAAAACGAAAACGATTAGTCTAACAGAAAAGGCTGAATCCATCTTAAAAGAAGCTATGCCAGCGCAACTTGCGTTTCAATCATCATTTTTTGATGATGTATTAAATGAAGAAGAAAAGAAAACACTATATACACTCATGACGAGAGTGCACAAATACAGCCAAAAAAGAGAATTACCAACTGAGTAATTTTTTTTACATCATCACTTGATTAGTCAAGTTAAAAAGGAGGAAACAATATGTTTAAAATACCTGGCCATCACCATATTTCGATGATTACGAAAGACGCTAAAATAAATAATTATTTTTATCAAAAAGTATTAGGACTGCGAAGAGTGAAAAAGACCGTGAATCAAGACGATCCTTCGATGTATCACTTATTTTACGGAGATTTGACAGGTAGTGCAGGAACGGAGCTATCGTTTTTTGAAATGCCTTATGTAGGAAGGACACATCGTGGCACAAATGCCATTACTCAAATTGGCTTACTAGTTCCATCTTTTGAAAGTCTTGAATTTTGGAAAAAGCGTTTTGAGTTAATGAATGTTAAGCATAGTGACATTACAAAATATGCTGGGCGAGATGCTCTCCATTTTGAAGATTCCGAAGGACTGCGAATGGTCCTATTAAATAATAACGGTGAATATGTTCCAGAATATTGGTCAGCTTGGAAGGATTCTGTCATCGAAGAAGAACATCGTATCTTAGGGATGGGAACGGTCGAATTAACAGTCCGCCATTTGGAAAAAACAGCTAGAACATTACGCGACATGTTTGGTTACATTGAAGTCAGCCGTTCAGATAGCGAAGCCATTTATCAATCAATTGAAGGACAATCATTCGGTGAAATTATCATTAAGCAGCAAGATGGGGAAAGGGAAAAACCTGGTAGAGGAAGTATCCACCATTTGGCGATTCGAGTAAAAAATGAGGAAGAATTACGTTTTTGGGAAGGTGTTGTAAAAGAACGAGGCTTCCACTCAACTGGAATTGTCGATCGTTTTTACTTCAAGAGCCTATACTTCCGTGAATCCAATGGCATTTTATTTGAGATTGCAACAGATGGTCCTGGATTTACTGCAGATTCAACAGTTGAAGAATTAGGAAAAGCATTAGATTTACCACCGTTCTTGGAAGAAAGACGTGCAGAAATTGAAGCAAAATTAGCACCAATAGATTAAGAAGGAGTGAAGGGGCATGGAGAAATATCGTATTGATCCAAGTAAAGGGATTCAATTCGGTTTATATTCGATTGGAGATCATTTATTCAACCCACATACAGGTGACACGATTAGCTCGGAACAGCGAATTCGAGAACTAATAGAGGCTAGTAAGCTTGCTGATGAGGCAGGACTTGATGTTTTTGCAGTCGGAGAAAGTCATCAAATCCATTTTACGACACAGGCACATACGGTCATTTTAGGGGCGATTGCCCAAGCGACAAAAAATATTAAAATTGCCAGCTCGGCAACAGTGTTGAGTGTATCAGACCCTGTCCGAGTGTATGAAGATTTTGCCACAATTGATTTAATTTCCAAAGGGCGAGCGGAAATTGTCGCTGGACGTGGCTCACGTGTTGGGGCATATGATTTGCTCGGATATAATGTTCGTGATTATGAGGAATTATTTGAAGAAAAATTAGAGCTTCTTCTGAAATTGAATAATGAAGAAAAAGTAACATGGGAAGGACAATTCCGAGCACCGCTTGAAAATGCAATGATCCTTCCGCAGCCTTTGAATGGTCATTTGCCAATCTGGCGCGCAGTAGGAGGACCTCCTGCTAGTGCGATTAAAGCTGGATATGCTGGAGTACCAATGATGCTGACAACGCTTGGAGGTCCTGCCATTAACTTTAAGGTTTCAGTTGATGCGTATCGTGAGGCAGCAGAGCGTAGTGGTTTTGATCCAGCAACATTGCCAATCGCAACGACAAGTTTATTTTATACAGCAGAAACTTCTCAGGATGCTCTAAGAGAATCCTATCCACATTTGAATGCTGGTATGCTCGCGTTACGAGGTGGGGGCTATCCTAAACAACAATTTGCGCAAGCGACTGATCATCGAGATGCGTTAATGATAGGTAGTCCACAGCAAATTATCGAAAAAATGATTTATCAATACGAACTGTATGGACAGCAGCGTTTTATGGCACAGATTGATTTTGGAGGCGTCCCATTTGATAAGATTATGAAAAATATTGAATTAATTGCTACAGAAATTATGCCAGAAATTAAGAAATATACGAGGGGTAATTAATATGAAAATTGTAGGAATCTCGGGCTCAAATGTAGGAAATAAAACAAGGATCGCGATGGACTATACACTTAATAAAGCTCGTGAAGAATATCCAGATGCAGAGATTACATTACTAGATTTAGCAGAATATGAAATGGTCTTCAGTGATGGACGCAATTATTGGGAATATGATGGCGATACAAAGTATGTAACGGAGACGATCATGGGAGCAGACGCTATTATTATCGGAACCCCAGTGTTTCAAGCATCTATTGCAGCCACTTTAAAAAATATTTTTGACTTGTTACCCGTTAATGCTTTTCGAGATAAAGTGGTAAGTATTCTTGTAACAGCAGGAACACCGAAACATTATTTAATGGCTGAGCAACAATTAAAGCCAATACTTTCCTATATGAAGGCACATATCGTCCCTACGTATGTATTTATTGAAGAAAAGGACTTTTATCGTAACGAAATAGTGAATGATGATATATTATTCCGGATTGAGCGTTTAGTAGAAGATACCGTGCTACTTGTAGATGCTTATGTAAAAATTCGCGAAGCAAAAGATGCACAATATGATTTTTAATTGAATGAACGGTTTGATGGAGGCACTGTAGATGGAATTTGTGAAGTTAATTGAGAAGCGTCGCTCAGCAAACAATTTTATAAAGGACGTTCATATAACACCTGAAGATTTAAATTTGATTTTCAATGATGTAAAGCTTGCGCCTTCTTCATTCAATTTGCAACATACAGAATATATCGTTGTGATCGATGAAGAAATGAAGGAGAAGGTTCGTGAGGCAGCACATGGTCAATATAAAATACATTCCGCTTCTGCTGTTATATTGGTGACAGCAGACAAGCAAGCGTATGAGCAGACTGAAAGACTACATCAAGGGATGTTACATCTGGGAGTGCTAACAGAATTCGAACTAAAAGATATGATTGAAGAAAATATTCAATTTTACGAGGGACGTGGGGAAGCTTTTAAAAAAGAAGATGCGATCCGTAATGGTTCTTTGTCTGCTATGTTCTTCATGTTGGCAGCGAAAAACCGCGGGTGGGATACTTGCCCAATGATTGGATTTGACCAAGAGCAAATACGTGCATTATTAAACATCCCTCATACACATGAAGTAGTAATGATGATTACGATAGGAAAAGAAAAGGAAAGTAGCCGAAGGTTGAGAGGTTACCGCAAACCAATTGGAGAATTTGTGACGTATGTATAAATTTGATAAATACACCCCTTTCTCATTTTGTATGAGATAGGGGTGTATTTCAATGAGTTTAATAAGTTGCTAGAGAGGTGCTTGTCGGCGAAATTAGGGGGCGTCAATGATTTAGTATGACTAAGGCAAGAAGGTCGAGGTGAATACATTCAACCACGACCGATACACATTTTATTAGGTTTAAAATAACCCTAAATCCCCTATTCTTCTTGCAGCTTCCCTTAAACGATCTTCCGTTGTCAATAAGCCAACCCTTATATAGCCCTCACCGTATTCCCCAAATCCAATCCCTGGTGCAACAGCTACATGGGCTTTTTCCAACAATAGATTAGCAAATGCTTCAGACGTATAACCGTCAGGAACTTTTAGCCAGGCGAAAAATGATCCAGGAGGAGCTTGGACATTCCAACCAATTTCGTGCAAGCTTGAAATAAGTGCATTTCGTCTTATCTCATATGTTTCATTTAATTCTACCGCACATTCCTGGGAGCCTAATAACGCTTCTGTCGCTGCATCTTGAACTGCCCCAAATAAACTAACGTATAGATGATCCTGTAAAAGATTAATAGCTTCGATGACGGAAGGATTCCCTACTGCAAAAGCTACACGCCAACCAGCCATATTATATGTCTTGGACATCGTATAAAGCTCTATGCCGACATCCTTTGCCCCTTTAGCTTGTAAAAAACTGACCGGCTTTTTGCCATCAAAGCCGATGGCACCGTATGCAAAATCATGTACAACACAAATATGATGCTTCGACGCAAAATCCACCGTCTCATTAAAAAAGTTAAGATTCGCTACAGCTCCAGTTGGATTATTTGGATAATTAAGGATCATCATTTTTGCTTTTTCCTTAACCTCCAATGGAATTTCTTCGAAGCGAGGTAAAAACTGATTTTCAGCTTTTAGTGGCATCATTTCCATTTTGACATTTGCTAGTGCTGCACCTGACCAATAATCTGGGTAGCCTGGGTCAGGAACAAGCATTGTATCGCCAGAATTCATAAGGCATTGTGGTAATTCTACTAAACCGGCCTTCCCACCGAATAAAACAGCTACCTCCGTTTCAGGATCAAGTTCCACATCATATTCTCGTTTATAATACTCGGCAACTGCTTTTTTTAGTTCAGGTTTACCACGAAATGGTGGGTAGCGATGGTTGATTGGCTCCTCAGCAGCGCTTTTTAAACGATCCACAATATGTGATGGAGTTGGAAGATCTGGATTTCCTTGGCCCAAATTAATGACGTCATGGCCATTGGCTATGTATTGATTTACTTTTTGTACGAGCGAGGCAAAAAACTGTTTAGGTAATTGCTTTAAAACGTCCGAAGTTTCAAAATTCTTCATGGTGACACCTCTATAAAAATATTGAATTTTCCTTTTCATTTATAGTTATTTATGAATTATGGTTTTCGCTTATATACAAAACCTTACTGAAAATAGCTATATCCGTCTAGCTTCAGCGCCTATCGACTAGCAAACTTCCTGTCCTTTTCCCTACGATAAGGAAGCCAGACTCGTCCCTCGTCGTGTTTCCTTTATCTCAGTCGAAGGCCCTGAAGTTTGTACGTCGATGAACAGTCGCTTGCGCTTTTGTCCTTTAAAATGTTATAACGAAAGATAATGTTTGTAAAGCGCAGAAAATTGCAAGGGGGAGTTTGGATTGAAGTGGAAGATTGGTTGTATTCAAATGGATATTGCTTTTGGTAATCCTGAGAAAAATTTCACTGCTGCAGAACAATGGTTTGAAAAAGCAGCGAAGGAGCAATGTTCCATCGTAGTATTACCTGAGTTATGGACGACGGGATATGACTTAACACGCTTAGATGAAATTGCACATGAAGAAGGAACGGATGTCCTGCAATTTTTACAAGAACAAGCTAAAAAACATAAATTTCATATTGTTGGCGGATCGGTTGCAAAAAAAGTGGATAGCGGCGTGACGAATACGATGTATGTGATTGATAAGGATGGTAAGCTCGTCCATGAATATAGCAAGCTTCATCTCTTCCAGCTTATGGATGAACATTTATTCTTACAGGCTGGCGAAGACGAGCCTATTTTTACAATTGATGGAGAAAAAGCAGGAAGCTTTATTTGTTATGATATAAGATTCCCAGAATGGTTGAGAAAATCGGTTATGAGTGGAGCGAAGGCCTTGTTTGTTGTTGCGGAATGGCCAACCCCACGAGTAGACCATTGGCGAATTCTTTTACAAGCTCGAGCTATTGAAAATCAATGCTATATCATTGCATGCAATCGAACAGGTGCCGATGCTAATAATGAATTTGCTGGACATTCGATGATCATAGATCCGTGGGGAACCATTATTTCCGAAGGTGGTTCAGGGGAAGAACTGTTAATAGGTGAAATCGATCTACATGAAATCGACGAAATCCGAAGTAGAATACCAATATTCGACGATCGTAGACCAAATAAATATTGACAGGCAGTTTATATTCCCGCATAATGTGTTCATTGAACTTAATACGATTAACTTATCTAGAGTGACCGAGGGATCAGGCCCTATGACGTCCGGCAACCTCCAAATATAGGAAAGGTGCCACTTCCTGCGGAATGAGACCATTCTCGGAGATAAGTCGAAAATATATGACGATTTTTCGATGCCTCTTTCAATGGAAAGAGGCATTTTCCTTTATAGAGCAAGTTTTTAAATCTCGTTGCGCTTTTCTAAATTTATGAGGTGGACATGATGATCAAAATACATAATGTTACAAAAAAATATAAAACAAAAAGTGGAGAAGTCATTGGAGTCGACAATGTTTCACTTACAATTGAAAAAGGAGAAATCTTTGGTATTGTCGGATATTCTGGTGCAGGAAAAAGTTCACTACTACGCTGTTTGAATCTCCTGGAAGAGCCTACTTCCGGATCTGTAATTATCAACGGGATTAATTTAACGAAGCTTGCAGCAAAAGAACTCCGCAAAGCGCGTCAGAAGATAGGGATGATTTTCCAACATTTTTATTTAATAAGCTCCAAAACGATTATTGAAAATATTATTTTCGCCTTAAAAGCGGCAGATTACCCGAAGGCAGATCGAGTAAAAAGAGCAGAAGAGCTGCTTCAAATGGTAGGACTAGCAGATAAAAGGGATGTGTACCCGGCACAATTGAGCGGTGGCCAAAAACAGAGGGTAGGAATTGCACGGGCGCTTGCTAATAATCCAGATGTTTTATTATGTGATGAAGCGACATCTGCCCTTGATCCAAGTACTACAAAATCTATCCTAGCCTTATTGAAGGATATTAATCAAAAGCTTGGATTGACGATTGTTTTGATCACGCATGAAATGGAAGTTGTGAAAGAGATTTGTGATCGAATGGCTGTCATGCAAGATGGTAAGATTGTGGAGGAAGGATCCGTTTATGATATTTTTGCAGCACCAGAGGCAGAACTAACGAAACACTTTATTGGTGACATTCTTCAATTGGATATTCCTGAGAAATTGATTAAGGAATGTACAGGAGCGATTGTTAAAATTCAATTTAAAGGCTCTAAAGCAGGCGAAACAGTTGTTTCCGATATGCTCCAGCTTCATCGTGTAAAAGGGAATTTCTTACACGGTAAGATTGAATATATTCAAGAAGAACCGTTAGGCATTTTTATTTTAGAAATTATAGGTGAGGAAGAAGAAGTGGCTAAGGCCGTTACATATTTGCAGGAAAGAACGGGTAATGCGGAGGTGATGACGGATGGTTATTGATCATATTATCGAAATGCTTCCAGATTTGAATAAAGCATTTTTTGAAACAATCTATATGGTTGGCATCTCGCTTCTCGTAGCTATTCTCATCGGGCTTCCATTAGGAGTTATCTTGTTCGTGACAGATGAAGGAATGTTTTTGAAAAATAAATTCGTAAAAACAATCGTCGGCTTTTTAATTAATTTAATTAGATCGATCCCTTTTATCATTTTACTTGTATTACTCATTCCTTTTACGATGTTGATTGTGGGAAAAGTAATCGGTCCTACCGCGGCCTCGGTTTCAATATCAGTTGCAGCTATTCCTTTTTTTGCAAGAATTGTAGAAACGGCTTTTCGTGAAATCGATAAAGGAGTCATTGAAGCATCTATTTCAGTAGGTGCGACCCCATGGATGATCATTAAAGATGTGCTCATCCCCGAGGCAAAATCGAGCATTATACAAGGAGTTACATTGACAACTATTAGTCTAGTTGCATACTCGGCGATGGCTGGGGTCGTTGGCGGCGGTGGAATTGGGGATTTAGCCATCCGTTATGGTTATTACCGCTATGATACAGTTATTATGTTTACAACCGTGTTAGTGTTAATTGTTTTAGTGCAGCTTATTCAATTACTTGGAGATCGCTGGGCAAAACATGCAGATAAAAGATAAAACTTCAGGAGGAAACAGAAATGAAAAAATGGTTATTTGTATTTACACTCATTCTAGTAATGGGAGCACTTGCCGCTTGTGGTGGGAAAGATTCATCAGGTTCGAACAACGATAAAAAGGAAATTGCTATTGGTGCAACGGCTGGTCCATTTACAGATATGGTAACAAAGGCAATCAAACCTGGTCTTGAAAAGAAAGGTTATAAAGTAAAGGTAGTAGAATTCAGTGATTATATCCAACCTAATAATGCATTAGGAACAGACGATATTGACGCTAACGTTTTTCAAAATAAAATTTATATGGAAACTTTTGCAGAGCAAAACAAATTAAACTTAGCTGAAGTCATTACAGTGCCGACTTCTCCAATGGTCGTCTTCTCAAACAAATTTAAATCAATTGATGAAATCACAGATGGTGCTACATACGCCTTACCAAACGATCCTACAAATATGGGTAGAGCCTTATTAATATTGGAACAAGAAGGTTTGATAACATTGAAAGATGATGTAAGCCATTTGACGATTTCCGAAAAAGATATTAAAGACAACCCTAAAAATCTTAAATTCCAACCACTTGAAGCAGGACAGCTTCCACGTGCAATTGAGAGTGTAGATATGTCAGCAGTACCTGGGAACTTTGTGTTTGCAGCAGGTCTGGACATGAACGAAGGTATTATGATTGAAAATATGAGAGATGTTCATAGAAACCGTGTCGTCATCGATGGAAAAAATAAAGATGCCCAATTCGTAAAAGATATTAAAGAAGTCGTCGAATCAAAAGAATTCGAAGATGTCATTGACAGTGACTTTCCTGGATTCACTAAACCGGATTGGATGACAGAACGAAAATAGTAAATTTATTTATTAGAAGATTCAATGACTCTCAGTTTATATAGGCTGAGAGTCATTCATATATAGGGGCGACATAGGTATACAAAAAGGCCATCTTATTAGACAGCCCTTCATTCGATCCTAAAAATAAGGTTTTACTATATTTTTTATAGTCTCAGCGCTTTGGTGAAATAAGCGTTGTTCTTCCTCGCTAAGCTCCAATTCTACTATTTCTCTTATCCCATTGCGATTTACAATCGCAGGGACCCCGATGTACACATCGTTTTCCTCATACTCTCCTTCAAGAAAGGTAGACACAGTGAGAATCGTATTTTCATTACGTAAAATAGCTTTCGTTAATCTTACGAGACCCATCGCAATTCCGTAATAAGTGGCACCTTTACTCATAATGATTTCGTATGCGGAATCACGTACTTGAACGAAAATGTCGTCTAAATCCTCTCTTTTATAACGTGGGTCACGATCAATCATTTTTAACACTGGGACGCCACCAACATCAGCTAAGCTATAAACTGGCAGCTCACTATCCCCATGCTCTCCGATAATATAAGCGTGGACATTGTTTGGAGCGACGTTAAAATAATCGCCTAACATATATCTGAATCGTGCGGTGTCGAGGATGGTCCCTGAACCAATGACTCGTTCTTTTGGGAGTCCACTATATCTCCACGTAGCGTATGTTAAAATGTCTACAGGGTTAGTAGCGACTAAAAATATCCCGTCAAACCCGCTAGCCATTACACTTTCCACAATAGATTTAAAAATCTTTAAGTTTTTCTCTACTAAATCTAGCCGAGTTTCACCTTGTTTCTGATTAGCACCAGCACAAATAACGACAAGGTCTGCATTGATACAATCTTCATAGTTTCCATATCGAATATGGGTTAAATCAGGGGCAAACACTTTACCATGATTGAGATCCATCACATCACCTAATGCTTTTTCCTTATTAATATCAATCATGATCAGTTCATCAGCAATCCCTTGATTCATCAAAGCAAAAGCATAGCTTGACCCAACAAACCCTGTTCCAATGATTGCTACACAATTTCCCTTTGTCATATGATCACACTCCATCCCTTCATAACACTAATAGATGAACTTAATTATAGTGTAGGAAGTTGGATTACGTCTAATAAAGCATAGACCGTCAGTACGATTCACTTCCACTTCCTCCGAAACTTAAATAATTCTTGTACATACCCAAATACGGAGGTAGGCGACATAATCATTTGATACGCTAGAATAAATATGATAAATCCTATTATGTTTTTTCGGACTTTTAGATTCAAAGGTTTAAATACAAATTTAGATTGGTAGACGTATAAAATGCCGTAACTTAAGAGTGTGAGTGGTAAAACAAATAAAGTCATAGGACCGACAATCCAATAATGGCCAAAAAAAGCCAACACTAGACCAGGCAACCAACAAAATGTGTATATAATATCCAAATAAGGCATGATCAAGTTTATGCTGGTCAAATATTTCGTGTATATTTGAGGCTGTTGCCAAGGCTTTACTTGTTTTAGCCCTTCGATCATCCCTCTAGCCCACCTAGACCGTTGATGAAAAAAGTGAGTTAGCGAACTAGGCACTTCTGTAAAAGCAACTGCAAGTGGCTCAAAATATATTTTCCATCTTTTTTCAAGCAGCTTCCATGTCAACACAATGTCTTCACCGATTGCATCCGGCCATCCATTTATTTCTCGTATACTTTCCGTTTTATATAGACTATAAGCACCTTGAGCCACCAATGTTCCTTGATATAGCCCTTGTAATCGTTTAATAGAGGCAATTCCAAGAAAATAGTCCCATTCTTGTATTTTAGTCAACATATTATCTCGGCTATTTTTGACTAAAATAGAACCCGCTACGGCAGAAACATCAGCTGGACTACTCTTTATTCTTGCGACTAAATATCGAATGGCTGACTGATGAAGAAGAGTATCGGCATCTAATGTGATTAAATAAGGTGTTTTCACATGCAGTAATCCTAGATTAAGGGCATGAAACTTTCCGGGCTTTTTTTCATGTAAAATATCCATCTTTAACTGGAAATCTTCTTTTGCTTTCAACGCTGTTTCCACTGTTTGGTCCGTAGAACCATTATTAATAAGGATTACTTGAATGGGTCCACGATAGTCCTGTTTTCCAATATAGCTCAACGTATTATAGATTTTATCTTCTTCGTTATAAGCAGCAATAAGCAAAGTAATGGCATCATTCGGATTTTCATCTTTAAGTACTGGCTGTTTGTCCATGATTAGACTGGCCACGAGAAAGGCATTCATGTATCCAGGTATATATGAAATCCCCGCAATCACCAAAAACGCCAATGGCAGTGAAATAATAGTAGATAAATCAATCAGCCAAGGTTTTGCTAGATAAATAGAGATGCACATCCATAACAATGCAACGGAATGGCTAAGCCAAAATTTAGTATTAACCTTTAGGTAAAAACGACTATTTCTATGTGTAGAGCCGTAAGGTTGATGATTAGGGGATTTCATTATGGAAGCCTCCTTCTTACAAAAAGTATATTGTGAATTCTATTGAATCGTAGTACAAAAGAACCTTCCAATTTACATTACAGCACAGGAAACTATACAATTTCTGAACAATGAACAATACCCTTCCTTAGTATCCTTAAAGTCACTTCCATTATTTTGCCTTCTTCTTAGAAATTGTACAGATTAATATAGGAGGAATCAAATTAGTTTCAGAGAAGGTACTAAATCTTTTTTTCTTTTTACAAAAGTCATGCGTCTTACGATATAATAATAGGAAAATTGAGGAAATCTTCACTTAGAGAGGATGTGGGGATGATAAATAGGTTAGTGCAAAAACTCCTAAAAAAAGATCGTGAATCAGAGAGACTCATATTTGAAATGTTTTATCAACGGGTTTATTACACTGCATACTATATTGTTCAAGATCGTGAATTGGCTCAAGATATCGTTCAGGAAACCTTTTTGAAAGCGTTCCAAAATATGCATACTGTTCAAGATGGGGGAAAATTAGGTGCTTGGCTGGCAACCATTGCATCCCGCACATCCATTGACTATGTAAGGAAAATCAAAAAATGGAATGACGTTGCTACTGAAGATCATATCATCGATGAACATCTTTCCAAAAAAGATGATTATCACTCTACCGTTGAGTCAATGGTTGAAAAGAAACTTCTTAAAAACATACTCCTTCGAGAAATTGATGGATTGAAACCGGAGCATAAGCAAGTTTTGATTTTAGCGTATCTCCACGATATGAAATACGAAGAAATTGCGGAAGCATTAAATATTAAAGTGACGATGGTTAAAACACGGATCCACCGTGCAAAGTTAAAATTAAGGGAAGCATTGGAAACACAACCCGATATGAGGGAGATGATACATAATGCCCAAATATAAAGAAATACATTTGGACGACATCATCCGTGAAGCATTGAATGAAAAAATGAATGAGAGCCCTCCTCTTCTAGAAGCTTCGGAGGCATGGAATCAAATCCAAAGTCGTATGGATGGAAATAAAAGAACCCCACGTCTCGTTCGAACATTTCGTAAGCCTTTGTTGATTGCCGCTTCTGTTCTGTTTATCATACTGTTTGCTGTGGCGCCAAAGTCGGGTATTGCTTTTAATCAATTTACAAATATTTTCCATTCAATCCAAGGCAATGTTGTGCATTTGTTTGGTAAATCAGAAGGTGGCAGTGGGGAGTCGGATATAGGTCCTGGGGCGTTTGAGGTCATTGAAGGGTCGGAGATATTATCTAAACAAATGAGTCTAGAAGATGCTAAAAAGGCTGCACAATTTCCAATCTTAACTCCTAAAAATCTTATGGATGAGTTTCATTTAGAAGAAGTGACTGTGGTGGACAGCTATGAAGATAAAGTTGATGCAGTTTATATAAACTATGTTGGCAATGGCAGAGGCTTTATGCTGACAGAAATTCCGATTGAAAATCAATTTGGATTTGGGGTTAGTTTAGATAAAGATGATGTGATGGTAGAAGAGGTTGAGATTATAGGTCACAAGGGTAGCTTAGTCATTTTTAAAAATGGCAATGCCCAATTAATCTGGATGACTCAAAGTCATTATTTATCGATAGAAGGTAAGTTGACGAAAGAAGAAATTTTAACAATCGCAAAATCGATTTAAAAGAGGTTCTCCCTGAAGGGGGAACCTCTTTCATGCGTATAATCTACTCAAATCGTATTCTCGTCATTCCTATAATGAGAAAAACCATTGTAAATGTGAGTAAAACTCCGCTAGGTGCGAGAACGTCTATTATCGTCCCGCCTCTTACCGCTAATTCCGCAAAGCCTTCTATGCCCCAATACTGTGGAACAAACTTAGCCATTTGCTGCATCACATTCGGCATGATTTCCAGTGGCCAATAGACACCACCGAGCATACATGTAGAAACAATGATCAAGTTTCCAAACACGGATTGCTGCTCGGATGTTCTAACAAAGCCCCCGATAAAAAGGCCCAACCCAATCGTACATAACAGTAAGCAAGATACAAGTACGAAGATGCCTAGTATATTTCCCCAGTTGACATTAAATACAAAGGTTGAAACGAGCATCAATACCCCGAACTGGATCCAGCCTATAAGGAAGAAGGCGAGTAGGTAACCGATTAATATCTCCTTTTTTGAAGTTGGTGTCGACATGATTCGGTACCATACTCCTGTCTGTCTTGCTTCTAAAAATACTCCTGTACTAATGAGCAGAGTAATCATGACAAACATAATTGTAAATCCTACGGAACGAGCGGTCACATTATTCATTGTCTCAAGTTCTTTGTTCTTCGTGATAGGAATGTTTTTTATTCCATCTGAAGTTGCAAGCTCACTAGTGATTTTCTCTTGAGCACCCTTCCAGCTGTCTCCTGTTACTTCCTGATAAACATTTGAAGCGGATGCTACAATTCTAAGTTTTACCATACTGTCATTAATGACTTGTTCTATCATCTTTGCCCCATTAAAAGAAGGGGAGTATACAAAAGTAATGTCTGGAATCTTTTTATTAAGCACTTGCTCCTCAAAACCATCATCAATACGAATATACCCCGTTACTTTTTGGTCATCGAACTTTGCGCTTGCGTTTACAGCATTCTCAATACTCATTTCCATAATGTTTTTACTTTCCAACTCATTGATCAATGCTTTTGATAAGGTAGACTGATCCTCATCTACTACCACTATGTTAGGTTTCGGTTCCGAGTCGCTTGAAAAAAGTGCTCCAAATATAAAGGTGAACAATAACGGCATACCAAACATAAGGAGGTATGATTGTGGTTTTTGAAAAATTCTTTTTAATTCAAACATCATAATGGCTTTTATTCTTCTCATACTTTTTCACTCCTTATCTTGGCTTTAATTTTAGCGATCCGATCATTAACGTTAGTAGTCCACTTAAAAAGAGGACGCTAATAGGTAAAATAAGTGTATTCCAAGTCGTTCCATTCATAATTTCTATAAAACTTTCAAGAGCCCACTTGTTTGGAGCAATATTTGCGATTAGTTGAATACTATTTGGAAAAGCAGCTAATGGAATCATGGATCCACCTAATACAGCTAGTATTTGAACGCCAATTCCACCGACCGTATCAGCTGTTTTATCCTCAGTGATGATTCCTGCAATAAGCATGGAAACCCCTGCAACAGAAATGGAAAAAGCTAGACCGATCACAAGTAATTGAATAATATTACTTCCCCAATTAACTCCAAATAAATAGTGAGTGGCTATGACAAATACGATAAATTGGAGAAAGGAAAAATAAAAAGTGCCTAAAAATTTTCCTAATAGTATAGAGGAACGTACGATAGGGCTGCTCATTAACCTGGCTAGTGTTTCTGTTTTACGTTCCTGGATAATCGATTTTGCTCCAACAGTTGTATTGAATAAAATGAACATCGCACACATGGCTGCTGCGTAGTATTGCATTCCTGAAATAGGTTCCTTACCATCTTTTTCAGAAGTTACAACATTCAAATCAGAACTTGCAATATCAGAAAGTTCCTTTGCGAGACCTGTTATTACATTTGCGATATTCATATCCTGATTCGATACAGGAACAGCAGTTATTTCTTTTGATACTACTTCTGTTGCAAGTGAAACGGATGTTACTCGGTTAATAAAAGACGTCGCAATGGAGTTTAATATCGTAAACTGAATTTCTTTTTCAGGGTTACTAAATATTGTGACTTCCTTGACATCACCTTTCATTAATCCGTCTCCCCAACCAGCAGGAAGAATCATCCCAACATCCACCTTTTGATTTTTTATAGCTGTTTTTAAATCTGTTTCAGTCTTATATTCATTAAGGGTAATACTTTCTTTTAGTTCATCGCCTTGTAAAACTTTATTGATAAACTGATCGGTTAAATCATCATCCGAAGATACTACAATACCAACTGTTGTATCTGGAATTGAACCACTTTCTCCAAATAATCCACCAAGCGCCGAACCTAGAATGGCCGTCAGCACAATTGGCATCAGTAACATACTGATAAAACCTTTTCGATCTCGTAAGCGGATTTTCATATCTTTCCATGCAATTGTAAAAGAGCTCATTGATTAACCTCCTAGTCTCGTAATGAGCGCCCTGTTAATTGTAAGAAAAGGGTCTCAAGGTTAGGTTCTTTTATTTCTACTGATCCAATTTTCATTCCATTATTCACAGCAGCTGACATAATGGAACCTAATGTCTCATATGGCTGCCCGGCAAAAACTTCGATTATATTAGATTCTTCTTTCTTCACAACTTCATTTACATTTTCCAGTTTCTTTATGGCATCGATCGCTTGAAAAGAATCATTTTCAACGGTTAATTGAATGACGGATCCACCAACTAATCGACTGCAAAGCTCTGATTGTGTTCCTAAAGCAATGACTTCCCCATGATCAATAATCCCAACACGGTTACATAAATACTCAACTTCCTCCATATAATGACTCGTGTAAATGATGGTCATGCCTTTTTCATTTAACTTTTTAACTGTTTCTAAAATATGGTTTCGTGATTGAGGGTCAATCCCGACCGTCGGTTCATCCATAATCAGTAATTCCGGTTCGTGCATTAAGGCTGCACCGATATTGATTCTCCGTTTCATCCCGCCAGAGAACGTTTCGATACGATCTTTCGCGCGATCCTTTAATCCAACAAATTCTAGCACTTCATCCACACGTTTTTTTGCTTGTGTACCTTTCAATCCATACATGGCTCCCCAAAAAAGTAAATTATCCCTTGCGGACATTGTTGGATAAAGGGCAATTTCTTGTGGCACAACACCTATTTTTTTCTTAATGAGCATTGGTGATTTTTTTACAGATAGATGATCGACGAACACTTCTCCTTGATCGTATGGAATAAGTCCACAAATCATAGAGATGGTAGTGGATTTTCCTGCACCATTAGGACCTAGAAGTCCAAATGCTTCACCTTTTTCAATAGTAAAAGAAACATTTTTCACTACTTCTTTTTTTCCATAGCTTTTCTTTAGCTCTTTAACCTCTAACATCATTCCACATCCTTTTATAAGATCCGTTTTTAACTAATTACAGTATATTGCGTATCCTTTACGAGCAAATCTCTCTACAGATAGATTTTTTCAAAAAAAAATACAGCTTTTTTAGCTGTATGTCATAGGGCACTATGCCAAAAGTCATCTGTCAGAAGGTAGATATATGGTACCTTACAGCAAAAATGGCTGCTTGTGTCCGGTCCCTTAGATCGAGCTTGCTGATTAAATTAGAAACATGATTTTTAACGGTCCCCTCCGAGATAAATAGTTCATTTGCAATTTCTTTATTGTTTAACCCTAATCCGAGTTTGCTTAATACTTCAAGTTCTCGTTCCGTTAAGTCATTGATTATTTTAGGAACTTCAGTATCATGATCAGCTGCTTTACTTTTCCTCATTTCCTTTACAATTTCAGCTGTCCATTCTTTTGGTAAAACCATTCCACCCGACTGAACGGTCATAATAGCCTGAACAATTGAATCTGTCGTCATATCTTTTAATAAGTAACCGCTGGCTCCTTCTTCAAGTGCTTCAAAAATTAACTCACTATCGTTAAAGGTTGTAAGCATTAATACTTTTGTATCTGGGAGTGAAGAGGTTATTAATCTTGTGCCCTCAACACCATTTGCGATAGGCATGCGAATATCCATTAATACGATATCAGGAAGAAGTTCACTTGCTTTTTCAAATGCTTCTTTCCCATTGGATGCCACCCCTACTACATCAATTTCCGGTTTGAGATTCAGAATTGTAGCAAGACCATCTCTCATTAATTCTTGATCATCCACAATTAATATTTTTATCATTTTGTTCACCTCATCTGCCATTGAATCTCTTTCAATGGTAAGCTCATCTTTACCATAAATCCTTCTTTTGGGTTGCTCTCAAAAGTTATTTGGCCGCCATGCTCGTATACTCTTTCTCTCATATTCTTCAATCCAAAGCCGGGACTAACCTCAGGTGATCCTGTTCCATTGTCTTTTATAAGTGCTTCAATTGTTAAATCAGATACTTCAATCGAAACATTACATTCCGTAGCTTTACCATGTCTAACGGCATTTGTGATCGATTCCTGGATGATACGAGTCAAATCTAATTGAACCGAAGTCGGAATTTGTGAAGCATCGCCCTTCAAATGAAAACTAGACTTCAACCCTGTCATATCTTGATAGTCATTAAGAATTTTTCTTGTCGTTGCAATAAAAGATCTGTTTTCATCTTTTAATGTACGCACGGATAAACGTAATTCCTGTAGAGCATTTCTCGCCAACTCTTCGCAAATGAGAATTGTTTGCTCACTCTTTTCAGGTTGAATATTCTGAAGCTCCTTGGCTACTTGTAACTGAACGAGTAATGCGGTCATTTTATGTCCAACCGTATCATGAATCTCACGTGAAATACGGTTTCGTTCCTGAATGAGTGTTAATTCTTCAACTTGTTTAGAATAATGATGTAATTGTTCATGAGCGTCTTTTAAAGCATGATGCGTTTCTTGAAGCTCGTCATATTGAATTTCAATTTTTTCTTGTGCATGGATCAGCCTATGAATGAGCCGACCAACAACAGCTTCAAACGCAATAAAAGCAAAGTTGATAATGTTTTCCATTACATCGATGCTTCCAGTCATTCGATACGAGTAGGAAATACAAAGCGCCCACATGATGAAAAAGGCAAGAGAAAATCCCCAAATAATGCGCTTACTTTCAGCAATTAGAAAAAGTGTTACTGCATTAACTCCGAACAAAATCAAATAAAGTGTGGATCCAGGAAAGAAAAAAACAAAACCAAGAATGAAGACGGAATCTAGTGTAAGAGCCAAAATAAAATACTTTTTTACTAGAGGGGTAACTAACAAAAAGTGATTGATACAGAACCCTAATGCAGCCGCAATGACAAATGTTAGTTGCAATAGTGTATGGTTTTCAGCAGAAATATAGTATATGTAACTTAACAAAATAAACATGATCAAGCGAATACTGCTTAAAAGGGATAATCTCAAAGCGCCCACCTCTATGGTATGGAATTAGATACCATTATTATAATCTCAATTAATAGAAAGGGATATAATCAAATATAAAAGAGGCTCCCATGAAGGAACCCCTACTCTACGTATACATATGTTGAAATGCTTACATTCTGTTCAATGACTCCTCCATGCATGACCCGATGAAGTCCCCATACTCGGTAATATGAATTTTTTAAAACCTTCGCCTCTTTAGAAAGAGATACGATTGAAGAATTATTATTTGTCGCACTTCCGATCGAGAGTACATCCACCCATTGTCCACTCGATGAATCCCATCGCTGCAGTGTGAGGTCAACCTTTATATTATCAACTGGCTGATAGGCTTTCGTATTCCCTGAAACTCTTACTTTATCGCTAGACACTATTTGAATAGAAGTAGTTCCACTCATTAAATATTTCGAAGCTTGAATCGTAGAATCATTTAAAGTACTCCCTGTTCCAACAGACATAGGGAGTTCATCCGCTGAACTTTTTTCCACTCCGATCATGATCATGAATAACATGACGGCTATTAAAAAAAATCCTGAACGTTTTAATAGAATCATTGAAAACTTCTCTCCTTTTACTTTAGTCAGTAGATAGACGGAGTAATTGTCAAAATTGTTACCGAATTTTCCGAAAAATTTGCAGAATTCTTTCTAACTGAAAAGTTTTAAGTAGGAAGAAACAGGATATAGAATTTTATGAATGTGGGACAAGAAAGGGAAGTGCAACCTATGATCACAAAAGAGAAATTAGAAGGGGAAACGTTAAAAGTCATCGAGAAATTGCATAAAGAAAAATTTGATGAGCTAAACGAAATGTTTAGGGAAAAGCGTCCATATGATATGAGTGTAATTTTTCAAAGTCTTCCTGAAAAACATGGTATATCACTTCTTCATAATCTCGATGAAATGACAATTGCTAGTATGATGCAAAAAATAAACACAATGCAAAAGCTTGAAATGCTTGGAAAAATTGGACCTGAGAAGGCGAATAAAGTGCTCGCTTTACTTGATTCGAATATCCTTACTCGATTGCTTAAAAAATACCCACAAGTCCAACTAACAAAATTTCTCGAAGAAATGGATGAAACGAACGCTAGCTATGTAAAAACAATGATAGATTATCCAGAGGATACAGCCGGAAGTTTAATGACGAATCGATATATCTCTATTGAAGATCATTCAACTGTACTGGATGCCATTAATAAAACTAGATCCCTTGCCCTTTATTTAAAGGGCAATAATCATTTATATCTTATTGATAAAAAAGGTGTATTGACGGGTACCGTATCATATAAAGATTTACTTCTCTCCGATCCGCATGAAATGTTGAAAAATATCATGCTCGAGCAGGTTATTTGTGTGACTGTATCGACAAAGCGTGAAAATATCGTTCGACTGCTTCGCCGCTATGATTTTACAGCACTGCCGGTCACGAACGAAGAGGGAGTACTAGTAGGAATGATCACATTTGATTGTATGGTAGAGGCACTCCTTCAAGAAACAAGTGACGACTATGGGAAATTTTCAACGGCAAGTAAAGAAATTGATTTTAAAACAAAACCAATTATTGCCGCTGTACGACGATTGCCATGGTTGGTCATTTTACTTTTTATTGGTTTAATTTCCGGAAGTATTATTTCAAAATTTGAAGGGACATTGGAAAAGGTAGTAGCGTTGGCCTTTTTCATGCCTCTTATTGCTGGAATGACCGGAAATACGGGAACTCAGTCCCTTGCAGTAGTAGTCCGCGGACTTGCGGAAAATGAAATTGATGTAAAAGCGGTATTCAAATTGATTTTACGAGAATTTTGGGTGAGTCTTATAATCGGTTCTACTTGTGGTCTTCTCATTTCCATCATTGCATTTATTTGGCAAGGGAATATGTACTTAGGGATTGTCGTAGGAGGGTCTCTATTTCTAACCCTTATACTCGGAACAATGGCAGGAACGATCATCCCAATCATTTTGTATAAATGTAAATTGGACCCAGCCGTTGCTTCGGGTCCGTTAATTACAACTGTAAATGACATTTTCTCTCTTATAACGTATTTTTCAATCGCGTCATTATTGTTAAGCTGACGTAAGAAAACAGCACACTAGAATGTGTGCTGTTATTTACTTTTTCGTACGCGCAATAAAAAGATTACAAGCAAGGTGCCTATGATAATGAAGTATATCCAAATAATTGATGGTCTTTCCTCTGGATGTTGCGTAGTTTCCGGTTCCGGTAAATCTAGTCCATTACGGATTGTTGATAATAAAGTTTGAGATTGATCATCTTCACTTAATTCCCAAATCATTGCTCCTGCTAAAGCATTTTCGGTAATAAAATGTACTTTTTCCTTTAATGAGTCAGGGTCATCATAGGAAATGAACTCTCTTTTTTCCTTACTGTACAGATAAGGCACCTTAGCCGCATTGTTCCAATAACGTTTAAAACCGTTTTGATTGATTACATGTTTTTCTAAAAAATTGTAATCATAGGTGCCAGGCTCGAGATTGCCTCCGCCATTACCAGAGCATGGTAGGTAGCCGCCGTTTTCGAGCAATTGTTCTTCATCTTCGGGATTGCAATTTCCCCATGATCGAGCATAAAAAGGAAGACCCATTACAAGTTTATGTGGTGGAACTCCGTGTTCGATATGTCCCTTGACGGCTGCGGCTACATGATGAGGATGGACTTCGTATAGCACTGCTTTTGGATCCTCGAAAAGAGGAGCGTTATGTCCGGTAATGGGAGACCAACTTCCATTAAAATCATACGTCATAATATTAATGTAATCGACAATGTGGGCAACCTTTTCCAATTCAGTGTTTTCTAAATAGGAAAGTCCTGCGCTTGAAGCGATCGTAAGCAAGTATTTCTTCCCATCCTTTTGTTCAGCTTTATCGAGAGCATTTCGGATTTCCTGAAGTAAAAGCGTAAAATTTTGCTTATCGGATGGATCATGATGATTGTTCCGCATTCCCCCGCCTACAGGATATTCCCAATCAAGATCGACCCCATCCATGTCAAGTGTTTGAATAAATGTAACAGCTGATTCAGCAAACCGTTTTCGAGTTTCCACCGTTCGGGCGACTAGCGATAAATTCATCGACCAAGACCAACCGCCTATAGAAATCAATGTTTTTAATTGTGGATTTACTTTCTTAAAGGCTTTTAATTTATCTAAGTTTGCAAGATCAGTAGCAGGAGCCCCTAATACGACAGTTCCATTTGGAATATCATTTTGTTCTTTGCCATGTAAATCCGTACAAGGCAGTAATCCTCCATCGCTAGCTTCCGGGTTTCCATGTTTTCCGTCCCAACACACATCAGCAAATGCATAATTAATGTGAGTAACAGATTGTGGATTGAAATGGTTAAGTGGAGTCCATCCTGCGTAATAACCAATAATTACATGGTTTTGTTCGTTTGCTTGGATGAGAGTAGGCAGAATAAGGGAGAGAACGAATATCAAACTTATGAAGGCAGTGTAACGGGACATTCATGGCGTCCTCCTCATGTGACAGTGATTAGTGCTTCTATTTTGCCCCAAGGATTTAAAAGGATTCAACGAGGAAGTTGCTATAAAAGTCATAGTGTTTTAAAAGGAGTCTTACGTTACCTTTAAAACTAAAAAAGGAGATAGAGGGAACGAGAGGAACTCTTGCATGCTGTCAATCGATAAAAAAGGAGAGGAGAGGTCACGTAAGACATCCATTAACGTACATTCTAAAAACATAAAAAAGCAGGTGAAAATAAAAACGTCCGTTTTTATTTTCACCTGTATTATTTTTAAAAGTTTCCTGCAATATCTGTCAGCTTTTGCTTGGCTTCTTCAAGAATGGCATCAGTTTGATTTGGATCAATATCGAGTCCTTCTGCAATGACGGATGTAACGTTTTTCAGACCCATGAAGCCCATAATCGTTTTAAAATATCGTTGGGAGTTTTCCATATTAGCAGCAGGGCCTTCAGAATACATTCCGCCACGAGTCTCTATGAGTAGTAAAGGTTTTTCAGGAACAAGCCCGACTGGTCCATGTTCTGTATAGTGGAATGTTTTTCCTGCAATACAGATCGTATCAATATATGCCTTAAACATTGGCGGATAGGATAAATTCCAGAACGGAATAGCAAAGATCAATTTATTGGCCTCTAAAAATTGACTCGTTAACTCATCCATACGAAGTGCTTTAATCATTTCCGTTTCGGTTAACTCTTCATGAGCTGCAAATTTTCCCCAAGCACTGAATACATCAACATCTAAAAAAGGAATATCCGCTTTGTATAAATCTAGTTTTTCGATTGTATCGTCAGGATTGTGACCTTTATATTCCTCAATAAAATGGTTTGCTAGCACGGAAGACCTTGATTGATCATCACTTTTTGGATTCACTTTTACATATAAAACTTTTGCCATGTTCATCATCCTTTCAGCCTTAAATGGATTTCACCGGATGTTGCTGTTCGTTAAAATATTATAAGCCCACCGTACTTTTTCATCTGCTGGTGTTTCCACACCCTTCAACGGATATTCGATCCCTAGGGCTTCATATTTGTAGACCCCTAATTGATGGTAAGGGAGAATTTCCACTTTTTCTACGTTGGTTAAAGTACGAATAAATGCACCAAGTCTTTTTAAATCTTCTTCATCGTCTGTTAGCCCTGGGACGAGTACGTGACGCACCCAAACCGGTTTTTTCTTTTCTTGAAGATAATGAGCAAAGTCTAAGATATGTTTATTTGAAACTGAAGTTAAGTTTTTATGTTTTTTCTCGTCAATTTGTTTTAAATCGAGTAGGACGAGATCTGTTACTTCCATTAGACGATCAAGTGAATGAATAAAACGCTCTTTCCGAGTAAAACATCCACCAGAACTATCAATCGCTGTATGAATGCCTAGCTTTTTACATTCAGTAAATAAATCGATTAGAAAATCAACGTGAAGGAGCGGTTCTCCACCACTAACCGTCACACCCCCATTTGACGCTTGTAAAAAAGGAAGATAGTCTTTAATATCCTTCATCAATTCATCGACGGAAATTTCCTTTCCCTCTCCATTTCCGAATGTCCAAGTATCGGGGTTATGACAATATAGACAGCGAAGAAGGCAGCCTTGTGTAAAAATGACATACCTTAGTCCTGGGCCATCGACTGTACCACATGATTCAACTGAATGAATGCGAGTTTGAATTTTCACAACCTCAAATCCTTTCAATGTCCAGCTCTAGATCCTTTCGGGTAGTAACTTCTTGCCTAAGATAAGTAAACATTGTAGTTCGTACCTAATAATCAAGGGCTTTTCTGGGAGCCAGCACCTCCCGAGTGCCGGCTCATCCATCATCATAAATATCACCTTGTTACATTGTTTCGTGGAACGTACGATTAATGACGTCGATTTGTTGTTCTCTCGTTAATTTAATAAAGTTAACGGCATATCCAGAAACACGAATCGTAAGCTGTGGATATTCTTCCGGATGTTCCATCGCGTCAAGCAAGGTTTCTCGATTGAATACGTTAATATTCAAGTGATGTCCTCGTTTGATCATGTATCCGTCCAAAATAGCAGCCAGGTTAGATATCCGAGTATCTTCTTCTCTTCCAAGTGCTTTTGGCACGATAGAAAAGGTGTTTGAAATTCCATCTAATGCATATTCATATGGAAGCTTTGCGACAGAACTTAAAGATGCTATTGCTCCTTTTTGATCACGACCATGAAGTGGGTTCGCTCCCGGTGCAAATGGTTCGCCTTTTCTTCTTCCATCTGGTGTATTACCTGTCTTTTTACCGTATACAACATTAGATGTAATCGTTAAAACAGATAAGGTTGGTGTTGCTCCGCGATAGGCTTTATGTTTTTGGAACTTATTCATAAAGGTTTTGACGAGATTTACTGCAATGTCATCGACGCGAGCATCGTTATTTCCGTATTTAGGAAAATCCCCTTCGATTTCAAAGTCGATGGCAATGCCATTTTCATCGCGAATTGGTTTTACTTTTGCATATTTAAGGGCGCTTAAAGAATCGGCTACGACAGATAATCCTGCAATACCACCAGCCATTGTCCTTAAAATTTCCCGGTCATGGAGAGCCATTTCGATTCTCTCATAGCTATATTTATCATGCATGTAATGAATGACATTAAGGGTGTTCATATAAAGTCCGGCCAGCCAATCCATCATATGGTCGAATTTCTCAACCACTTCTTCGAATTGCAAATACTCTGTTGTAATTGGTGCAAACGCAGGTCCGATTTGAGTTTTTAAAATTTCATCTTTACCACCATTAATCGCATAAAGCAATGCTTTTGCAAGGTTGGCGCGAGCTCCGAAAAACTGCATTTGCTTACCAATTGTCATCGCAGATACACAGCAGGCGATACCGTAATCGTCACCGTAAATGCCGCGCATAAGATCATCATTCTCATATTGGATAGAGCTTGTTTTAATAGACATATTTGCACAGTACTTTTTAAAATTCTGTGGAAGTTGTGTGGACCATAGAACCGTTAAGTTTGGTTCCGGAGATGGCCCTAAATTATCAAGAGTATGCAAGAATCGGAAAGAGTTTTTTGTGACGAGTGGTTTACCATCAAGACTGATTCCCCCGATAGATTCCGTTACCCATGTAGGGTCCCCGCTAAATAATTCATTGTAATCTGGTGTTCTAGCAAACTTAACTAAACGCAATTTCATGACGAAATGGTCGACGAGCTCTTGCGCTTTGCTTTCCGTCAATATGCCATTTTTCAAATCTCTTTCAATATAAATATCGAGGAAAGTAGAGACGCGGCCCAAGCTCATTGCTGCACCATTTTGCTCTTTAATTGCAGCTAGGTATGCAAAATATAACCATTGGAATGCTTCTATCGCATTGGTAGCTGGTTCAGAAATGTCGTAACCGTAATGTTTGGCGAGCTCTTTCAACTCACGAAGTGCATTGATTTGTTCAGCCATTTCTTCTCGATCTCGAATCACTTCTTCAGTCATCATACCGTTTCCGATTAAATTTACTTCCGCTTGTTTTTGCTTAATGAGGAAATCGACACCATACAAAGCAACTCGACGATAATCCCCGATAATCCGTCCACGGCCATAAGCATCGGGAAGACCTGTAATGATACCGGCTTTACGCGCTAGTCTCATTTCTTGTGTATAAACATCGAATACCCCTTGGTTATGTGTTTTACGATATTTTGTAAAAATTTCTTCTACTTCATCATCTACTTTAAAACCGTAAGATTCAGCTGCTGCCTCTGCCATGCGGATACCGCCAAATGGTTGGAGGGATCTTTTAAACGGCTTTTCTGTTTGAAATCCAACAATTTGCTCAAGTTCTTTTTGTAAATATCCGGGACCGTGGGAAGTAATGGTAGACACAACTTTCGTATCCATGTCTAACACGCCGCCATTTTCACGCTCTAGTTTAGAAAGCTCCATCACTTGCTTCCATAAAGCGTTTGTGGCTTCTGTAGCTCCTTCTAAAAATTCTTCGTTACCTTCATACAAAGAGTAGTTATTCACTATGAAATTTCGAACATCCACTTCCTGCTGCCAGCGACCTTCCATAAAACCTTTCCAATGAGACATCATTGAAGACCTCCTTGATATTTAAATACTAAGCAATAAGTAGATTGAAGATATTGTGAAATATTGAGCAAAACTAAATAAATTTGTGAAGTGTTGAGCAATATCCTCATGTTCATTATAGCACCTTTTGTTTTAAAGGGGTAATAGTTTTATGGCAAATTATTGAAGAAAATATAAAAATGAAGCTCACATAATAGTACGCTTCATTTTTTGGAGTGCATAAATAAAATATTTTCTATTATAAGGAGGTATAAAACTTTTTTCTGCAATATTATTTAACCATCGTTTACCTTCAACAGATTTTCAATTTCTGCTGGCAACACTTCACTGTCAGAGTTATACCAAAAATATTGTTCGCCATCAAAAAAGAGCGGGATTTTTTTGGCAACGGGCTCTGAAGTGTAGACGAGGATAACATATGAACTCATTTTTGGGTCGGAATAATCGAATACAAGGGAGGAATCAGGTTTTCCCGATTGCAACACATCGATAAATCGTACGATGTCTTTTTTATCGATAATGGCTTTCCTCAAGATAAATTGTTCGTAAGTTACTTCATCAAATATTTGAACTTTCAGCACTTCATCTTTGTTTATGGAGTAAAAATCTGTTCTAATATTTGTTTTGGAATAAATTTTATACCCATTGATTGAATCTTTGTCTCTTACAGCAATGAAATTAGGTTCATTTTTCACTTCATACAAAGCGGTTCCGGCAGGAAGATATGCGGCATCCCCATCTTTAGATTTATAATCAGGATCTTTAACATTGTCGTCTAATGTCTTTTTTACTTCACCTATTTTTTCTCCGATTAAATCAGGATCAGCAATTTCCAACTGACTTCTATTATATTTTTCTCCACTAAACTGTAAAAAATCGACCCAATCTATAGTCACATTAGTCTGAGTAAACGGGTTACACCCTGTTAATAAAAAGAGACATGCCATTACGATATATTTCTTCATTAGTAAAGCCTCCTTACACTTTATAGACGTTTTAATGCTAAATAATGTTTCGATTTCCATAAATCATTTTTTTTTGTAAGACGCATGACTTCTTTTTCTTCGTTGAAACTATGTAAAGGAGGATGAAGTGATATGAATGTCATGATGAATTTTGAAGAGAGAAAACGAGAAAAACAGTTATCTTATGAGCGCAAGCTTTTACGTGATTTATCGATAGATGAAGTGAAGAAAAGCATGATTATCCATTTTAATCGAATGCGAATTGGTGTAGGGCCTTTAGAAGAAGGTGTAGAAGAGGCCTGTTTTGATGTCGCTATTGAAGCTTACTTAAATGGTGGTATATTCAGTCGCTTTACGTTGCATGGTGAAACAATCGAAATGGCAAAAAAGAGATGTCATCGAGAAATAACTCATTTTATTGATACATTATACTATTTTTGGCTCTATTGGGATTATGGAAAAAAGATGATAAGTGACGAGGATATCTTTTTAGCTTGTGAACATTTTGTAGATTATTGGTGGGTAAAAGGATACCGAAAAGGGGAAAGAAGATACAAATTACGTCTTCATTAGGTTTCCTGTTCTAAAAAACAATCTTGTCCCATATGCTTTTACGAGAAAGCATGAAAGGGCAGATCGAATGGGGAGAAAAGCAAAGTTTATAATCTTTTCTGTTGGAGCGGCAATTTTATTTCTTCTTTTTCAATACAAGTTTTTGCCGAAAGACTCTTTTGATACGTGGAATCTTCCACTAACAGGTAAAATAATATATTTAGATCCGGGTCACGGCGGTCCTGATGGAGGAGCGGAAAGTGGGGATACACAAGAGAAAGATATTGCATTAGTGGTAGCCCATAAACTACGCGATTATTTACAAGAGCAGGGAGCACTCGTATTAATGACACGAGAAACGGATACAGATCTTGCAGACCATGAAACAAGAGGATTGAGTCGGAGGAAAACGGAGGATTTGAAAAAAAGGCTAAAAATCATTAATGATTCAGAGGCGGATTTATTTCTCAGCATTCATTTAAATTCTATCCCTTCTCCTCGTTGGAGTGGAGCCCAAACGTTTTATGCCCCCCACGATGCTGATAATAAAAGGGCAGCAAAGTTCATTCAAGATGAGTTAGTGAAAAGTCTAGGGAACACAACAAGGGAAGCTAAAACAATCCCAAATATTTATTTGCTTAAAAATGCAAAAAAACCAGGTGCATTAGTAGAAATTGGATTTTTATCGAACCCGACTGAACATGAAGCATTAAAACAGGACGAGTATCAAGAAAAAGTCGCAATCTCCATTTATAGAGGGATTCTTCGATTCTTTTCAAAAGAAAAATCGATTGAATAATTCGGGAATGCAAGATGTGCCCGAATTTTTTGTTTTGGGTAAATAAGGTTTTCCGTGGAAATCCTTATAGAGATAGCTTACTTAAGCCAATCGACTGGAAAACATCATGAATTTTTTCTAAAACGTCCATGAGCAAGTCGCTTCCGCTTTTCGAATGTCTAGCTCCAGCGCCTATCGACTAGCAAACTTCTTGTCCTCTTCCCTACGATAAGTCAACATCGATTCGCCTCTGGCTCATCGTGTTTCCTTTATCTCAGTCAGAGGACCTGGAGTTTGTACGTCGATAAACAGGCGCTTCCGCATTTCGAATGTCTAGCTCCAGCACCTATCGACTAGTGGATTTCTTCTTCCCTTCCTATGATAAGTCAACATCGATTCGCCTCTGGCTTATCGTGTTTCCTTTATCTCAGTCAGAGGCCCTGAAGTTTGTACGTCGATAAACAGGCGCTTCCGCTTTTCGCTTGAGCGTATAACATTCTTTCGAAAGTGCATTATGCTATACTGAATTAGAATGAAATCGATGATAAGGAAGGTGCGAGACCTTGATCACTGAACAGCAAGTGTATGATTTGTTAAATAAAATGGAAGATCCATTACTACATAAAACACTTGAAGAAACAAATGGCATTCTTGAAGTGAAAATGAAAGAGGAAAAAGCTCACGTTAGTGTTAGAATTGCTTTGGCTAAAACAGGGACACCTGAACAGCTTAAATTACAAATGAAGATTGTTGACACATTAAAAAAAGCGGGAGCTGCTACTGTAGGAATTCGCTTCGCTACTTTGCCAGAGGAAGAATTAGAAAAACTGCGCGCTTCCGGAGACTTGCAAAGTGATACAGCTGGTCTCCTTTCACCTAATAGCAAAACAACCTTTATCGCTATTGCGAGTGGTAAAGGAGGGGTCGGTAAATCGACTGTATCAGTTAATTTGGCGGTTGCGCTTGCTCGCCTCGGTAAAAAAGTGGGACTAATTGATGCAGATATTTATGGATTCAGCGTTCCGGATATGATGGGCATTACGGACCGACCAAAGGTTAGAGGAAACCAAATAATTCCGGTAGAACGTTTTGGTGTTAAAGTGATTTCAATGGGATTTTTCGTCGAGGATAACTCTCCTGTCATTTGGCGTGGACCAATGCTTGGAAAAATGCTCAATAATTTCTTTTCCGAAGTTGAATGGGGAGACATCGATTATTTATTGCTTGATTTACCTCCAGGAACAGGCGATGTGGCCCTAGATGTACATACTATGTTGCCAAGCTGTAAAGAAATCATTGTCACTACACCACATCCAACGGCAGCTTTTGTTGCGGCGCGGGCGGGAGCGATGGCTCTTCGTACAAATCATGAAATTCTCGGCGTCATCGAAAATATGTCTTATTTTGAAAGCAAATTGACTGGAGAGAAAGAATATGTCTTTGGTCAAGGCGGCGGAGATAAGCTGGTAGAAGAACTTAGAACGGAATTATTAGGTAGGCTTCCATTACAACAGCCTGATTGGAATGAGGAAGATTTTGCTCCTTCAATCTATGGTGAGGATCATAAAATTGGACGCATTTACAACGAAGTGGCTGAAAAAATGGTTCAGTTATTAGGTTAATATCTGCAAATAAAGAGCCATATACCGTTCATAAGGTATATGGCCTATTTATGATTTTTCGGAAAGGTTGGACGGTTAAACCGTTTGTGGACATCGCTCTTGAATGTTAGATTCGTTGTTAAGCTGTTTTGGATCAGAATGGATTATTGCCCTCCTCCGCCACCGCCTTGGCTACCACCACCTTGGCCTTCCTTATTATCTGATTTTCCTCCTTGCTTTCCTGCTTCTTCTGCGGCTTTTAAAAGCAAGTCTTGAATTTTTGCTTTATAGATAGGACTTTCAATCGTTTCTTTGACTACCTCTTGCATTTGTTGTCGGAATTCTTTGCTTTTCAGTGCTTTTGTAAAATCTTTTTGCATTTCCGGGTTTTGCAAAATATCCATTAATAATCCTTGGTATTCAGGATCTTTCATTAAATCCTTCAGTAAGGCCTCATGTTCTTTTCTCATACTTTTTGCAACAGCAGCTGCAAATTTTGGATCCTTTAACGCCTTTTTCCAAAAATCTTCACCTTTGTCAGATGTAAGTGTTTTTTCAATAGTATCTTTAACAACCGCTTGATCCATGATCAGCTGTTGTTTCATTTCCTCATCTTTCATCATATCCTGAAGTGCCTTCTTGCCTTCGTCTGATTTTAAAATATCAACGATCATTTTCTTTGTTTGGTCATAATCTAATTTTGCGTTTCCTGGTTCATTGCCACTGCAGGAAGAAAGAGTTAATAAAGCAATTAACAGGAGCAAATAAACGCTTTTTCGCATGAAAGAAGCTCCTTTCTGAACAATATCCCTTACAGTTAATATGAGATTTTGTGAAAAATTTATGCACAAACCAGACAATCGTGGCTTTTTTAAAGGAAGATTGATAAAATCGGTTTGTTAAGTACATAAATGGGGGAATACTTGAAGTGACTATTAGAAACTTGATAAAGTTTTTATTTAACTCACTCATATTGGGTGGTTTGATAACAGGAATATTAGGATTTATTATTCGGTGGAGTGAATTCCAGCCTTATTTTACTGAAGTTAAAATTGGAGCTATTTTCTCAACCTTTATATGGCTTGTCGGTGTTGGCTTTATTTTCGCAGTCGTAAGCCAAGTTGGCTTTTTTGCCTATCTGTTTATTCATCAATTTGGACTGGGGCTATTTAAATCTTTATGGAATGCTGTTCAGCTTGTTCTTATCGTATTTGTCTTATTTGATCTTATTTATTTCCGCTTCCAAGCTTTTGCAGGTAAGGATGAAAGTCTACTGCCATATATTGGACTAGCCTTATTTATTTTAGTTGCAGCGCTGATGGTCGCTTATTTAAAAGCTAAAATGACAAATCGAAATATTTTCGTTTCCGCTTTATTTTTTATGGTCGTCGTGACAATTTTAGAATGGCTTCCAGTGTTACGCCCGAACGATGAAAGCTGGGTATACTTAATGATTTTCCCGCTTATTGCATGTAACGCCTATCAAATGTTAATGTTGCCTAAATATAATCGTTTATCAGCCGAAGAAAGAGCGAAACGAACATCAAATAATCAAAACAAAAAAGCGACTCGTTAATGATCGCTTTTTTTATTTTATAAAAAAAATTAGGTAGGGGGATTTCAAGGCACTAACGTCGTTTTTACCTTTCCATTAGCTATTAGTATTGAAAGAGTTACTAGTTGGTCTTTTTCTTTAATTTGTGAAATGACAGCTGGGAGGGCTTCCGCTGTTTGAGTCGCGGAGTCAGACGCATGCATTAGGATAATATCTCCTTTTTGCGCCTTTTGGACATTTTTTACAATTACATTGACTCCTGGATTTTTCCAATCTTGTGAGTTAAGACTCCAATGAACAACCGTAAGTCCAAGCTTGTTTGCAATTTTTAGTGTTCGCTTATCGAAGTGTCCAGTTGGAGAGCGGAGTATCGTTACGTCTTTAATATCCATTTTTTTCAGAACATCTAATGAACGTAGTATATCTCGCCTTACCTTCTCATCTTCCAATTCCGTATAATCTTCGTAAGCATAGCCGAGACTTCCAATTTCAAAACCCATATCCTTAATTCTTTTTACTGTATCTGGATGCTTTTCAGCCCAGGAACCGGAGAGAAAAAATGTTGCAGATCGAACTTCTTTTTTCTCCAATACATCTAGAATGGGACCAGCCTGAACATCCCCCCATCCAATATTAAAGGTCAAGCTAATCCCCTTTTCCCCTTTATAAATAGCCTTAGGTTCATCTTTAGTTCCAAAAACCGGAGTATGTAGGATAGATTGTGAGAAAAAAAATAAGGCTGTAAAAAAAGAGATTAATACAATAAATAACCCTTGCTTTACTTTACGTCCATTTACGGTTATAAAAAAATTCATACTAAACCTCCTCGTCTGCCTGTCCATATTAGTCTATGTATAGTGATGCTTGTGATATGAATGTATTAGTTGTTTTTAGTGTTTAATAATTTCAATGTAAAATGGACATACATAATATACAAAAGAAAAATCATATGGAATCCTACAAAAGTATTTGAGGTGTAAACATGCTTGGCCTGCTTTTAAATGATCGAGATAAAGAAGAAATCATTTACTTGTTAAAAAGGGAAATGGATGAAATCCTTTTTGATTTAAAGGATACAAGAATAGAATCAATCGTTAAACTATCTATGGAAGATCGCTATAAAACATTATTTTCTTTATTTAAGCGGTTGGCTTCAAAACATGAGTGCATGAGGTATGTTTTACCTTCATCAAAAAAATCGAGGGTATAGGAAAATAAATTAATAAAAGTAATTGACATAGAGAATGAACCTTGTTATATTAATAAACGTTGCTGAAAAAAAAGCTTTTGAAAAGAGCGTTAAAGAAAAAGCTTTAAAAAAGTTTTTAAAAAAAGTATTGACGAGTAATGAAGAACCTGATATAGTGTTTAAGTCGCTGTCAAAAAGCAACGTATTTGATCTTTGAAAACTGAACGAAACAAACGTCAAAAATTATTTTAAACAATGGTTTTAAACCATTGCCAGCTAATGAGCTAATCAACTACTTATATGAGAGTTTGATCCTGGCTCAGGACGAACGCTGGCGGCGTGCCTAATACATGCAAGTCGAGCGAATGGATGGGAGCTTGCTCCCTGAAGTTAGCGGCGGACGGGTGAGTAACACGTGGGCAACCTGCCTGTAAGACTGGGATAACTTCGGGAAACCGGAGCTAATACCGGATAACTTCTTTCCCCGCATGGGGAAAGGTTAAAAGACGGTTTTGCTGTCACTTACAGATGGGCCCGCGGCGCATTAGCTAGTTGGTGAGGTAACGGCTCACCAAGGCGACGATGCGTAGCCGACCTGAGAGGGTGATCGGCCACACTGGGACTGAGACACGGCCCAGACTCCTACGGGAGGCAGCAGTAGGGAATCTTCCGCAATGGACGAAAGTCTGACGGAGCAACGCCGCGTGAGTGAAGAAGGTTTTCGGATCGTAAAACTCTGTTGTCAGGGAAGAATAAGTACCGTCTAACTAACGGTACCGTGACGGTACCTGACCAGAAAGCCACGGCTAACTACGTGCCAGCAGCCGCGGTAATACGTAGGTGGCAAGCGTTGTCCGGAATTATTGGGCGTAAAGCGCGCGCAGGCGGTTTCTTAAGTCTGATGTGAAATCTCGCGGCTCAACCGTGAGCGGTCATTGGAAACTGGGAAACTTGAGTGCAGAAGAGAAGAGCGGAATTCCACGTGTAGCGGTGAAATGCGTAGAGATGTGGAGGAACACCAGTGGCGAAGGCGGCTCTTTGGTCTGTAACTGACGCTGAGGCGCGAAAGCGTGGGGAGCGAACAGGATTAGATACCCTGGTAGTCCACGCCGTAAACGATGAGTGCTAAGTGTTAGAGGGTTTCCGCCCTTTAGTGCTGCAGCTAACGCATTAAGCACTCCGCCTGGGGAGTACGGCCGCAAGGCTGAAACTCAAAGGAATTGACGGGGGCCCGCACAAGCGGTGGAGCATGTGGTTTAATTCGAAGCAACGCGAAGAACCTTACCAGGTCTTGACATCCTCTGACAACTCTAGAGATAGAGCGTTCCCCTTCGGGGGACAGAGTGACAGGTGGTGCATGGTTGTCGTCAGCTCGTGTCGTGAGATGTTGGGTTAAGTCCCGCAACGAGCGCAACCCTTGATCTTAGTTGCCAGCATTCAGTTGGGCACTCTAAGGTGACTGCCGGTGACAAACCGGAGGAAGGTGGGGATGACGTCAAATCATCATGCCCCTTATGACCTGGGCTACACACGTGCTACAATGGATGGTACAAAGGGCAGCAAAACCGCGAGGTCGAGCCAATCCCATAAAACCATTCTCAGTTCGGATTGCAGGCTGCAACTCGCCTGCATGAAGCCGGAATCGCTAGTAATCGCGGATCAGCATGCCGCGGTGAATACGTTCCCGGGCCTTGTACACACCGCCCGTCACACCACGAGAGTTTGTAACACCCGAAGTCGGTGGGGTAACCTTTTGGAGCCAGCCGCCGAAGGTGGGACAGATGATTGGGGTGAAGTCGTAACAAGGTAGCCGTATCGGAAGGTGCGGCTGGATCACCTCCTTTCTAAGGAATCTTGATCAGTCGAGTGCTGATCAGAAGACGTTTCGTTTCGTTCAGTTTTGAGAGGTTGAACTCTCAAAACATGGCTATCTTTTATAGAGGCCTGTTATTTGTTCCTTGAAAACCAGATAATAGAGAATAAACAAACCAAGAAACATCACCTTATGGAATCATCCATAAGAAACCTTTTTACTGATTAAGTTAGAAAGGGCGCACGGTGGATGCCTTGGCACTAGGAGCCGATGAAGGACGGGACTAACACCGATATGCTTCGGGGAGCTGTAAGCAAGCTTTGATCCGGAGATTTCCGAATGGGGAAACCCACTGCCCGTAATGGGGTAGTATCCATTTCTGAATACATAGGAAATGGAAGGCAGACCCGGGGAACTGAAACATCTAAGTACCCGGAGGAAGAGAAAGAAAAATCGATTTCCTGAGTAGCGGCGAGCGAAACGGAAAAAGCCCAAACCAAGAGGCTTGCCTCTTGGGGTTGTAGGACACTCAACATGGAGTTACAAAGGAACGGGGTAGTTGAAGCGATCTGGAAAGATCCGCCATAGAAGGTAACAGCCCTGTAGTCGAAACTTCGTTCCCTCCTGAGTGGATCCTGAGTACGGCGGGACACGTGAAATCCCGTCGGAAGCTGGGAGGACCATCTCCCAAGGCTAAATACTCCCTAGTGACCGATAGTGAACCAGTACCGTGAGGGAAAGGTGAAAAGCACCCCGGAAGGGGAGTGAAAAAGATCCTGAAACCGTGTGCCTACAAATAGTCAAAGCACATTCATGTGTGATGGCGTGCCTTTTGTAGAATGAACCGGCGAGTTACGATTTCATGCAAGGTTAAGTCGATGAGACGGAGCCGCAGCGAAAGCGAGTCTGAATAGGGCGTTTTGAGTATGAGGTCGTAGACCCGAAACCAGGTGATCTACCCATGTCCAGGGTGAAGGTAAGGTAACACTTACTGGAGGCCCGAACCCACGTACGTTGAAAAGTGCGGGGATGAGGTGTGGGTAGCGGTGAAATTCCAATCGAACCTGGAGATAGCTGGTTCTCTCCGAAATAGCTTTAGGGCTAGCCTCAAGGTAAAGAGTCTTGGAGGTAGAGCACTGTTTGGACTAGGGGCCCTCATCGGGTTACCGAATTCAGACAAACTCCGAATGCCAATGACTTGTCCTTGGGAGTCAGACTGCGAGTGATAAGATCCGTAGTCAAGAGGGAAACAGCCCAGACCGCCAGCTAAGGTCCCAAAGTATCCGTTAAGTGGAAAAGGATGTGGAGTTGCTTAGACAACCAGGATGTTGGCTTAGAAGCAGCCACCATTTAAAGAGTGCGTAATAGCTCACTGGTCGAGTGATTCTGCGCCGAAAATGTACCGGGGCTAAACGGATCACCGAAGCTGCGGATTGACACCGTTGGTGTCAGTGGTAGGAGAGCGTTCTAAGGGCTGTGAAGCAAGACCGGAAGGACTTGTGGAGCGCTTAGAAGTGAGAATGCCGGTATGAGTAGCGAAAGAAGGGTGAGAATCCCTTCCACCGAATGCCTAAGGTTTCCTGAGGAAGGCTCGTCCGCTCAGGGTTAGTCGGGACCTAAGCCGAGGCCGAAAGGCGTAGGCGATGGACAACAGGTTGATATTCCTGTACCACCTTTTTACCGTTTGAGCAATGGGGGGACGCAGGAGGATAGGGTAAGCGCGCTGTTGGATATGCGCGTCCAAGCAGTTAGGCTGGGGTGGAGGCAAATCCTTCATCCTAAAGCGGAGCTGTGATGGCGAGGGAAATTTAGTACCGAAGTTCCTGATTCCACACTGCCAAGAAAAGCCTCTAGCAAGGTAAATGGTGCCCGTACCGCAAACCGACACAGGTAGGCGAGGAGAGAATCCTAAGGTGATCGAGAGAACTCTCGTTAAGGAACTCGGCAAAATGACCCCGTAACTTCGGGAGAAGGGGTGCTCTTTGGGGTGCAAGCCCTAGAGAGCCGCAGTGAATAGGCCCAGGCGACTGTTTAGCAAAAACACAGGTCTCTGCGAAGCCGCAAGGCGAAGTATAGGGGCTGACGCCTGCCCGGTGCTGGAAGGTTAAGAGGAGCGCTTAGACTTCGGTCGAAGGTGCGAATTGAAGCCCCAGTAAACGGCGGCCGTAACTATAACGGTCCTAAGGTAGCGAAATTCCTTGTCGGGTAAGTTCCGACCCGCACGAAAGGCGTAACGATCTGGGCACTGTCTCAACGAGAGACTCGGTGAAATTATAGTACCTGTGAAGATGCAGGTTACCCGCGACAGGACGGAAAGACCCCGTGGAGCTTTACTGCAGCCTGATATTGAATGTTGGTGCAGCTTGTACAGGATAGGTAGGAGCCTTGGAAATGGGAGCGCCAGCTTCCATGGAGGCATCGGTGGGATACTACCCTTGCTGTACTGACCTTCTAACCCGCACCCGTGATCCGGGTGGGAGACAGTGTCTGGCAGGCAGTTTGACTGGGGCGGTCGCCTCCTAAAGAGTAACGGAGGCGCCCAAAGGTTCCCTCAGAATGGTTGGAAATCATTCGTAGAGTGTAAAGGCACAAGGGAGCTTGACTGCGAGACCTACAAGTCGAGCAGGGACGAAAGTCGGGCTTAGTGATCCGGTGGTTCCGCATGGAAGGGCCATCGCTCAACGGATAAAAGCTACCCCGGGGATAACAGGCTTATCTCCCCCAAGAGTTCACATCGACGGGGAGGTTTGGCACCTCGATGTCGGCTCATCGCATCCTGGGGCTGTAGTCGGTCCCAAGGGTTGGGCTGTTCGCCCATTAAAGCGGTACGCGAGCTGGGTTCAGAACGTCGTGAGACAGTTCGGTCCCTATCCGTCGCGGGCGCAGGAAATTTGAGAGGAGCTGTCCTTAGTACGAGAGGACCGGGATGGACGCACCGCTGGTGTACCAGTTGTCTTGCCAAAGGCATCGCTGGGTAGCTATGTGCGGACGGGATAAGTGCTGAAAGCATCTAAGCATGAAGCCCCCCTCAAGATGAGATTTCCCATCGCGCAAGCGAGTAAGATCCCTGAAAGATGATCAGGTTGATAGGTCCGGTGTGGAAGTGTGGCGACACATGGAGCTGACGGATACTAATCGATCGAGGACTTAATCAACAAACAATCAAGTTT
>NZ_JAGYPJ010000001.1:3819743-4221630 GCF_018343695.1 Lederbergia citrisecunda
ATGAGATTTCCCATCGCGCAAGCGAGTAAGATCCCTGAAAGATGATCAGGTTGATAGGTCCGGTGTGGAAGTGTGGCGACACATGGAGCTGACGGATACTAATCGATCGAGGACTTAATCAACAAACAATCAAGTTTTGGTTTGCTTTCTCTATATCTGGTTTTGAGGGAATGAAAAATTTTCTCTTGAAAAATCTATAAAACATATTATAATAAAATATGTCGATTATGAATTGTCTGGTGACGATGGCGAAGAGGTCACACCCGTTCCCATCCCGAACACGGAAGTTAAGCTCTTCAGCGCCGATGGTAGTAAGGGGCTTCCCCTTGCAAGAGCAGGACGTTGCCAGGCAAGACCTATCATTCCGCAGTAGCTCAGTGGTAGAGCTATCGGCTGTTAACCGATCGGTCGTAGGTTCGAATCCTACCTGCGGAGCCATGCTTCCATAGCTCAGTTGGTAGAGTGCATCCATGGTAAGGATGAGGTCACCGGTTCAAGCCCGGTTGGAAGCTTCCACGAGAATATATGATATGGCCCCTTGGTCAAGCGGTTAAGACACCGCCCTTTCACGGCGGTAACACGGGTTCGAATCCCGTAGGGGTCACCATTTTTAATATAGCTTTGTGCATATGTACAATAAATGGAGGATTAGCTCAGCTGGGAGAGCATCTGCCTTACAAGCAGAGGGTCGGCGGTTCGATCCCGTCATCCTCCACCATTGTGCCGGCCTAGCTCAATTGGTAGAGCAACTGACTTGTAATCAGTAGGTTGGGGGTTCAAGTCCTCTGGCCGGCACCATTTTTTTTTTTTTTATTTCGGTGGGGTAGCGAAGTGGCTAAACGCGGCGGACTGTAAATCCGCTCCCTCCGGGTTCGGCGGTTCGAATCCGTCCCCCACCACCATTTTAATAAAGATGGATACTTATATGATTAAAGGGTATTATACATAATATAATTTTCATCCGATGGGCTATAGCCAAGCGGTAAGGCAACGGACTTTGACTCCGTCATTCGTTGGTTCGAATCCAGCTAGCCCAGCCATGAGCCATTAGCTCAGTTGGTAGAGCATCTGACTTTTAATCAGAGGGTCGCAGGTTCGAATCCTGCATGGCTCATCATTCATCTCGTTAACAGTTGTCTTGAATATTCAAGGCTTCTTTTCGTTATTTACCTTTTTTAAGGGGCCTTAGCTCAGCTGGGAGAGCGCCTGCTTTGCACGCAGGAGGTCAGCGGTTCGATCCCGCTAGGCTCCACCAATAACAATTTCAAAAATAATACGGTCCTGGACGTTGTTCAGGGCTTTTTCTTTTATAAAAGGATTGCCACGGATACAATGCCGCATTAAAAACGATCCACTGAAACAGTGTCAACATAACTCCAAACTGATCATAATCCAAAAGCCTTAAAGTAAGTAGTTGCAACGGAAAGATAAAGAAAAAAATAGTCAAGAGTGTTCTGTTAGTCCTTATCCAAAGTATTTTTTTCTTTGAACTCTTTTTCTTTAAATCACGAATGATCCAAATACAACTCAAGCTAAGAAAAAGTAAATCGAGTGGAAATAGGATTTTTCCCACAGCAAATTCTGTGCCTAGAGTGTCCCCCTTAAAATAAATTGTTTCTGCAGAATAGAACATTGCACCGGATTCGATCACTAGCAGCAAAAGCCATATAAGCAACATCCAATGGAAAGGTTTTTGAGCTCCACGCCATCCCATATAGACGACAGATAATAATACAGCTACAAAAAAGAGTAATAGCCAATAATCGCCATAAATCCCCTTTCCACCTATCCCAAGCCAACCTGACCATATGTACGAGGAGCCATCAAATAAACCTCTGATAATAGGTAACCAAAATGTGAATCCACTTATTACTACATATAATAGAATTATGTGTAATAGAAAATCGGGCTTCCACTTCATTCAAATATCTCTCCTTTTGATTTTTGTACTATTAGCTTATTTCCACTTTCAAAAGATGTTTACCTCTATTTTGCAATGTATATATATACAAAAAAATGTTGAGTTGAGCCATTGGCATTAAAAAAGTTATGATTATCATAAAAAGGGGCTAGGAGGAAAACCTATGAAAAAAATTTCAATATTAGGTGTTCCCATGGATCTTGGACAAACACGAAGAGGTGTCGATATGGGACCTAGTGCAATTCGATATGCAGGTGTTTTAAACCGACTTAAGAAATTAGATTATGATGTTGAAGATATAGGGGATATCGTCGTAAAAGTTGATAATCTTGAAGAAGATAATCATACAACATTAAAAAATTTGAAAGCGATTGCAAGAATAAGTGAAGAAATCGCTCATTCGATTCAAACTATCATTGAAAATAAACGTTTTCCGCTATTATTTGGCGGGGACCATAGCATAGCCATAGGTACAATTGCTGGTATTAGTAAATTTTATGAAAATCTCGGCGTTATTTGGTTTGATGCTCATGGCGATTTAAATACAGAGGAAACCTCTCCATCAGGAAATATTCATGGAATGCCACTTGCAGCAAGTATGGGCTTTGGCCATCCAGCCCTTACGGGCATTAGAGGATATAATCCGAAGGTAAACCCAGAAAATGTCGTGATTATCGGTGCGAGGGATCTTGATAAAGGGGAAAGAGAGCTTATTAAGAGTAAAAATATTAAGGTTTTCACGATGCATGAAATTGACCGTTTAGGAATGACGCGGGTAATGGAAGAATCCATTCATTTATTAAAAAAGAGAACGGATGGTGTTCATTTATCCGTTGATTTAGATGCTCTTGATCCTCATGATGCCCCTGGAGTTGGAACGCCAGTTTTAGGAGGAATCAGCTATCGGGAAAGCCATTTAGCAATGGAGATGCTTGAAGAAACAAAACTTATTACTTCCGCAGAATTCGTGGAAGTCAACCCGATTTTAGATGAACGGAATAAAACAGCTGAAGTCGCTGTTGCCTTGATGGGTTCATTGTTTGGCGAAAAATTATTATAAAAAAATATTGCAGTGGCATGTAGGTCGTTGGATTATCGCTTCCCTGGCCTACACACCACTGCTTGATATTTATTTAATAGTTTGTCTAATTCGTAGCTTAGTTTTACTACACGTTCATCCAAAAAAGAGGAAGATAAGCCAAGTTTCACCATTTTACTACGATGAGATTCAATTTTTACTAATAAGTCTTCTGTATCCAATCCCTCAAGCCTCCCGCATATTATTTATCATCTGTATATCCATTTTACAAAATATTAAACAAGTTACGGCGAAATTTGTTAAAATAGAAGTAATGTGATTTTTTGTCGAGAAAAAATATAAATGGTCATTATAGTGTGTGAAACCTTTTTAATATTCATACGTATGAATGGATAACCGCATAGAGCGGGAGGTAGAGAGAGAATGGATGTAATTGTAAATCAAAGAATTAGGGATGTATTAAAGGGCGATCAGGAAGCATTTGGGGAAATCGTTGAATTATTTAAAGATAAGGTATTTCAGTTATGCTATCGAATGTTAGGGAATCGACATGAGGCAGAAGATATCGCACAGGAAGCATTTGTAAGAGCATACGTGAACATCCATAGTTTTAATCAAGGAAGGAAATTTTCCACATGGCTCTACAGAATTGCAACTAATCTCTGCATCGATCGTATAAGAAAAAAGAAGCCCGATTACTTTCTAGATGCCGAGCTGGCTGGAACGGAAGGTTTGACGATGTATTCTCAAATCGCTGCTGAGGGGAAATCTCCTGATTCCGAAGTGGAGACGATGGAACTTCAAGAAATTGTTCAACAGGAAATATTGCGACTCCCTGATAAGTATAGGGTTGTAATTGTATTAAGATATATTGATGATCTGTCATTGAATGAGATCAGCGAAGTCTTGGAAATGCCGCTCGGAACGGTCAAAACCCGAATACACCGTGCGCGGGAAGCACTTCGAAAACAGTTGAACAATTTGTAGGAAAGGTGAGAAGGAAAGTGAAGGCTTGTCCTGAAGAGATTATTCTCTATATGCAAGAGTCTTTAGATAGTGATCTGTCTCATGAAAAAGAGCAAACATTAAAGGACCACTTGCAAAAATGCCCCGATTGTCAAAAACATTTTCAAGAGCTAAAAAGAACGGTAGCTTATATAAAAAGCCCGTCACATATACGAGTGTCCAGTGGTTTTACTGCCGATGTCATGGCAAGATTACCGAAGGAAAAAAGCAGTGCTGGCGTAAAGCGCTGGTTGCGTAATCATCCCATTTTAGCAGCAGCTTCTTTATTTTTAATTCTTATGGCTGGAAGCGTATTGAACATATGGAATGATGATCAAAAATTTTCTGTTACAAAACAACCTAATCTAATAGTCGAAAATGATACAGTGATAGTCCCAGAAGGTGAAGTAGTAAACGGAGACATTACGATAAAGAACGGAAACCTCCGAATTGAGGGAAAGGTTAACGGTAATGTGACCATCATTAATGGAAAACGATATATGGCCTCAGCAGGGGATGTTACAGGAGATATAGAAGAAATCAATGAACTATTTGAATGGCTCTGGTATAAAATTAAAGACGGTGGCAAAAAAGTCATAAACCTGTTTGAGGAAAAATCATAAGGAAGAAGAGGATTGCATGCAGCAGTCCTTTTTTTCATGGAGAAGTGGTTAGCTATAACGAGTCCCATTGTGTGAATCCTATTTACCTTCTGTCAAGTAGTTGGTTTATCAGAATATATGTTATAATGGATTAGTTATTATCCATACTTTTAATATAAAGCAATTCTCAATTTGAATAAATAGATGGAGGAAAGAACATGCCGTTTGCAGATCTTACCATCTTGGGTGTTTTATCCCACGTAGTCGATATTTTCCTCGTTTGGTACGTTATATATAAAATGATTATGTTTATCCGCGGCACTAAAGCCGTCCAACTGTTAATAGGGATTTTAGTCATTACCCTTATTTGGATTTTAAGTGGTGTATTTCATCTAAATACACTAAACTTTTTAATGGAAACAGTGATGACATGGGGTTTTTTAGCGATTATTATCATCTTCCAGCCTGAGTTAAGGCGTGCACTTGAGCAGCTTGGGCGCGGAAAGTTTTTTGCAAGAAGCGGTATCCATGAAGAGGAAGAGCAAAAGCAAAGACTGGAAGCTATTATAAATGCTGTCAATTATATGGCGAAAAGAAGAATCGGTGCCCTTATTTCGATTGAAAAAGAAACGGGGATGGGCGATTATATTGAAACTGGAATTCCTCTAAATTCAAATTTGACTCATGAACTGTTGATTAATATTTTTATACCGAATACACCCCTTCATGATGGAGCGGTTATCATACAAAAAACTCAAATCGCAGCTGCGGCCTGTTATCTTCCTTTATCTGAGAGTCCGTTTATTTCTAAGGAACTGGGGACAAGGCATAGAGCAGCACTAGGTATCAGTGAAGTGACGGATAGTTTAACGATAGTGGTTTCTGAGGAAACGGGTGGAATTTCCGTCACAAAAAATGGTGAATTACTACGGGATTTATCATTAGAGCAATTCCAAGTAGTTTTAGAAAAAGAGCTTACAGATGAAACTAAAACTAAACAGTCTTCCTCATCAATCTGGAAAAGAAGGGAGAAGACAAAAAATGGATAAATTTATGGAAAATCCATGGTTTGTCAGAATTATATCGATGCTTTTGGCGATTTTGCTTTTTGTTACGGCAAATGATTATTTTGGTGGAACAAAACCAGGAACCAACCCAAACGAAATGGAAAATGCAAATGCCGATACGATAACAAACGTACCCGTTGAAGTATATTATGATTCCGAAAATCTTGTCGTCACAGGGATTCCTCAAACGGTGGATGTCAAGATTGAAGGGCAGCGTCGGTTTGTAGAAGCTGCGAAAAGGCAAAGGGATTTTACAGTATATATTGATTTATCCGACGCTCAAATTGGAAGGCATCGGGTTCAATTCTTATTCAAAGATATATCTGATAAATTAAAGGTCACGATTGAACCGGCGTATGCAGATATTTCACTTCAAGAAAAAGTAACAAAGGAATTTGGGGTTGAAGCAGAATTTAACCGCAGTATTCTTGCAGAAGGATTTGAAGCTGAACGGCCTGAAATAGAGCCTAAAACAGTGAAAATTACTGGGGCAAAGGATGACATTGAAAAAATATCCTATGTGAAAGCAACCATTGATGCAAGTGGTTTAATTAGTGACACGATCAAACAATATGCAAAAGTAACCGTTCTTGACCGAGATTTGAACAAGCTTGACGTTATCGTCGATCCTGAAACTGTTTTGGTGACCATACCGGTGACAAACCCGAGAAAAAACGTACCCGTTAAGATTAATACGACTGGTACGCCACCGGATGATATTCATATTAAAACAATCAGTACGGTAACACCTGAAGTAATGATATTTGGCCGAACGGAGATTTTAAAGGACGTTGATGAGGTCGAGGTAACAGTTGATGTGAGTGGTATTCGCGAAGACACCGAGCTCGAAGTCCCAATTAAATATCCACTTGGTGTTAATAAAATTACACCAGATAAAATAAAAGTTAAAATTTTGACAGAGAAAAAGCAGGAAGAAAAAACATTAAAGGATATAAAAATTGAAAGCAAAGGCCTTAATGCAGATTTAAATATGGAGCTATTATCACCAGCAAATGGAACAGTTTCTCTAAAAGTTAAAGGTGAAAAGGACAACCTAGAAAAGGCTCTTGACAGTGATTTTCATATATTTTTGAATTTGGATGGCCTTACTGCCGGCGACCACGAAGTTAATCTTGTAGTAGATGGTTTAAAAGATGTGCAATGGGAACTATCGAATAAAAAGGCGAAAATTCGCTTAACAGAAAAGGAAAATGTGTAAATGAACATTGTTCGAAGAAGGAGCGATAGATACAATGGGTAAATATTTTGGAACTGATGGAGTAAGAGGGGTAGCAAATTCGGAGCTGACGCCAGAGTTGGCTTTTAAATTAGGTCGCTTTGGAGGTTATGTTCTAACAAAAAACTCAGAACGCCCTAAAATTCTCATCGGCCGTGATACAAGGATTTCTGGCCATATGTTGGAAGGGGCTCTTGTATCAGGATTGTTATCCATTGGAGCAGAGGTCATGCGTTTAGGTGTAATTTCTACACCTGGCGTGTCCTTTTTAACGAAAGCATTAGGAGCACAGGCCGGCGTCATGATTTCTGCTTCACATAATCCAGTCGCAGATAATGGTATCAAATTTTTTGGACCAGATGGTTATAAATTGTCCGATGAACAGGAAGAAGAAATCGAGCAATTACTTGATTTAGAAGAGGATACCTTACCTCGACCGGTTGGGAAAGATCTTGGACTTGTAAGTGATTATTTTGAAGGCGGACAAAAATATTTGCAATTCCTTAAGCAAACCGTTGATGAAGATTTCTCTGGGATTCACGTTGCACTTGATTGTGCACATGGAGCGACTTCGTCATTGGCCACCCATTTATTTGCAGATTTGGAAGCAGATATTTCAACGATGGGTTCAACTCCAAACGGCTTGAATATTAATGATGGAGTCGGATCTACTCATCCAGAGGCGCTAGCTGCATTTGTAAAAGAAAAAGGTGCAGACGTAGGACTAGCGTTTGATGGCGATGGAGATCGCGTTATCGCGATTGATGAAAATGGTGACATAGTTGACGGCGATTATATTCTTTACATATGCGGAAAACATATGAATGCAGAAGCTCGACTTAAACAATCCACTGTAGTTTCAACTGTCATGAGTAATCTCGGATATTACAAAGGCCTTGAAGAATTAGGCATTAACAGTGCTCAAACTGCCGTGGGTGATCGGTATGTCGTTGAAGAAATGAAAAACAACGGCTACAATCTCGGAGGAGAACAATCTGGTCACATCATTTTCCTTGATTACAACACAACAGGAGACGGACTTTTAACAGGACTTCAACTTATTAATATTATGAAGCTTACCGGAAAACCACTTTCAGAACTTGCAAAAGGTATGAATAAATATCCGCAAAAGCTTGTGAATATCCGAGTAACAGATAAATACCATGTGACTGACAACGAAAAAGTAAAAGAAATTATTAAACAAGTAGAATCTGAAATGAACGGAAACGGACGAATCCTCGTACGCCCATCCGGTACAGAGCCTCTTGTCCGTGTAATGGCAGAAGCACCGACAAAAGAAGCATGTGAAGATTATGTGAATCGCATTTCGGCAGTAGTAGAAGCGGAAATGGGATTGCCAGAGTAATAATGATAGAAGATGCAATAGAGTATAGTTGATGCTCTATTGCATTTTTTTGTTATTTCTAAATGAAATACTTGAGCAGTCGCCGTATAGAGTCTTGGGAAAGGTAACCAATCGCGCCCATCTCTCCTCATTTCTAGCCTGAAAGGGCACGCGAGAGCTCCTTGTGCAATCAACATTTCGAGAGAAAATTGATCACAATTCCAATTTGATCGCGAATCGCGTTATTAAAGCCTTTCAATACAAAACCGCTTGCTGAACAAGTATAAATGCACGAATCTCCAGATTCCCAAATTTGTATTTATAAAAATTACTTCAATTTATAATTGTCTCCGTTAATCTTTAATAATTGTAAAATCGAATACGCTTGTTGCATATGCAGGCTCATTACATATTGATTTGCTTGTAATAAAATATTCGCTTTCGTGTAATTCATGATTTCCTTTGCGATGTCTGCATCTCGAATTCTTGATTCCGCAGCAATGAGGTTTTCCTCCATGTTCATTGCGTTGTTATAAGCATGTTCCAGCCTGTTCATATAAGCCCCTATTTTGGAGCGTTCGGAAGAAACCTTTCGAATGGCATCGTCCAGCTGTGACATTGCTTCATTTGCTTTATCACGGGTATTTATGGAAAGGTCATTTATCCCTATCGCCCCAGCACTCATATCCCCAATCGACATTTCAATATATTGCCCGGCATTCGCTCCAGCTTGAATACGAATAGAGTTTCTCGAACCATCAAGTAAAGGCATGGAGTTAAATTGAACATCCTTCGAAATTCGTTGTATTTCTTTTTTTAGCTCTTCAAATTCCAAAGCTAATGCTTCCCGATCTGCATCTGTATATGTATCACTTGCAGCCTGCACGCTTAATTCTCTCATTCTTTGTAAAATAGCATGAGTTTCATTTAATCCGCCTTCCGCCGTTTGCAGCAAGGAAATCCCATCCTGGATATTCCGTCCTGCCATATGGAGACCACGAATTTGCGCACGCATTTTTTCCGATATTGCCAGTCCAGCAGGATCATCACTTGCACGATTAATCCTCATCCCTGATGAAATTCGCTCTAATGACCGCTGCGATATGGCGAGATGCCGATTCATTTGATTGATCATTGATAAACCAGTACTATACCATTTTCCCAGCATATTTCTTGCTCCTTTCATCAAAGATATATGGCATTTTGGATAATATCGGCATTTTTTACAAATTATGAAGTAAAAAACCTGGAGAATATGCCTCTCCAGGTTTTTATTAGCAATGCTTATCCCCAAATTTCTTTTGCAATTTCAACGATATATTTCAATTTTTCCCATTGTTGTTCTTCAGTTAATTTATTTCCATGGTGTGTTGAGGCAAATCCACATTGTGTGCTTAAACAAATCTGCTCTAATGGAATGTATTGGGATGCTTCTTTTATTCGGGCAATGACCGTATCCTGATCTTCTAACTCACCTTTTTTGGATGTTAAAACACCTAGAACGACTTTTGCTCCTCCTCGAGGAATATATTCCAAAGCTTTGAAATCCCCTGAACGCTCATCATCATATTCTAGGAAGAACCCGTCCACTTTTTCCTTCGCTAATAAAGTTGGTGCAATTAGATCGTAGCTTCCGGAAAATGCCCAGTTGGATCGATAGTTTCCACGACATAGATGGGTTGTAATATATAAGTCATCTGGTTTACCTTCCAATACGCCGTTTACGACACGGAGGGCTAAATCAATTAAATACTCCCTTGAAAAAGCTCCATCATGAAAAGGAATATCTGGAGAGGAAAGTCCCGCAATATACACATCGTCTAATTGTAAATAACGAACTCCTGCATCATAAAAAGCCTTTATCGCATCACGATATGCTTGGATGACATCATTTGCGTATTCTTCAATGTCAGGATAAATGTTTTCATTGCGGATTCCGATATTAAATAATTGGTTTGGGCTTGGAATCGTTTGTTTCGCAACCGCACGGCCACCGACAATTTCATTAAATTCAATAAAATCTTTTACATGCGGGTGATCAGGGTTGAACGAAATTTTTCCGATATTACGGATATTGTATCTTTCCGTTTCTTCATTGCCACTAAAAATATAGCCCACGTCAGGCACATATCCTTCGATTCCGTTCAAATGCTCAAGGAAATCGGTGTGCCAGAATCTACGTCTAAATTCTCCATCTGTTACTGCTTCTAACCCAACTTCAATTTGCTTATCGACAATTCGTTTAATTTCTTGTGTCTCTACTTCACGTAATTGGTCTGCTGTGATGGTTCCTTCTTGAAAATCCTTTCTTGCCTGATGCAAGTTTTCCGGTCTTAATAAACTTCCTACTTGATCTGCTCTAAAAGGGGCTTTTACTAAAGTTTTTGTCATAGTTCATTTCTCCTTTTTATATAAAATGTAATACGATTAAACGAGTTAAGTCGCAATTAGCGACCACCTCCTTGCCAATGTTGTCTCGAACCTTTTAACCGTCATGCTATTCAGCCTCCAGCCATAATAAAAAGGACCTTCTAGAAAATAGAAGGTCCTTATAAAGAACATCTTCTTATCTTCTAGGTTAAAAACCTATTGGAATTAGCACCGGTGCCGTAAAGGTCGGTTGCTGAGACTTCATTGGGCCAAATCCCTCCATCTCTCTGGATAAGAACGAACTATAAAATTTTTGAATTAGTTAATGTATCCTACTCTAATACAGAAGAAGAAAAAGTGCAAGGAAAAAAATAGAACTTTTATTATTTTCAAATATTAGATACAATGGGTATTAATACATAAGACTTTTTACCTATGAAGATAGGAGTGGGTATAGTGGAAAATGAAAGTGTTATTCGCACTGCATCTTTAGTTCGTGATATTGTAAATGCACTTTGGATTATTGTGGGAATATATGTGATTGCCACAAGTATGGACGCATTTTTCACTAATAAAGATAAGTGGCTGTTTGTTCAATATGTGATTATCTATCCCGCTATCTTTATGATGATGACAATGGGGATACTCGAAATATGTATTAGAAAGATAAAAAATCATATCGAGTACATTGTGGTTTTAGGAATTAATATTTTGGCAAGCGTCATCATTTTTACGCTATATGAAAAGCCAATCCTTATTTTTCTTCTAGTTTTCCCTGTACTAGTTTCATTATATTTTTACAAACGAAAACTATTAAAATTTGCTTGCATTACTGGAATCCTATCAGGTGTGCTTATTTATGTATTATCCGAACAAGTTCGTATGCATTTTCAACACTCGGATATGATTATTATGATTGCTGTTGTACTTGGAATATCACTGTTAATTAGCAGTTTAATGAAGCATAGCCTTCGAATTTCGAATGAGCTATTAAAAACGACAAAGGAAAAACAATATTTATTTTCACAAAACATCCATATGGAAAAGCTTACCCGCATGGACCCAGTCACTGAGCTTTATAACCATCGCTCCTTTCATGAGTATTTAGAGACATTATTGAGAATAGATACAATCGACCAATTGGATATGCATATTGCTGTTTTGGATATCGATAATTTTAAAAAAATTAATGATACATATGGCCATCAAATGGGGGATTTGGTCATTGTGGAAGTAGCAAAACAAATTAAATCTTTTATGGAAAACGATGATTTTGCTTTTCGTTACGGCGGGGAGGAATTTGCCGTCATTAATATCGGCTTATCGACCGAGGAGTTTTTAGAAAAAATGGAAAACATTCGATTAGGAATATCTAAGGTATGCATGAAGGAATTAGAGGACCATTGTGTAACCGTCAGTATAGGGCTGCAAAAATTATTGCCGGGAATGAGCAAGGATCTCTTATTTAATGGAGCAGATACTTCTCTTTACATTGCCAAAAAATCGGGGAAAAACAAAGTAATCGTGAATTCAGTAGAACGAGCGCCGGAGGGAGCTATTTAAAAAGATTTGAAAAAAGTGTTTAAGATGATAAATATAAAAATGCTAGAGGCTAAGAAGATTGCATCTAATGTCTTTCTAGATTCTTTCTTTTGTCGCATTTTTTCTTTATAATCTAATCTCTTAATAACCTCCTAGAAGTAAGAAGAAGTATAATACTATTTCTATAATTTATGAAAAAAACCTTTAAGCACTGCAAAAACGCCAAGGGGAGATGTCCCTCTTGGCGTTTAGCTTATAATACGATATCTAGTTTCTTTTCCCTATTCCATATAAATACGACGGAGCCAATTACGATTCCAATCAATGCAATATAACAAGCCGGGACAAGCCATATAGGAAGCCACATGCTGATGATGAGATTAAGCAAATAGCGTATACCGAAAATGAGCAGCGCTAATATGATGGGTACTTGTATACCAATAAGTGCAATAAAGCTTGGAACAATATTGGAAATGCCCATGGACACCAAAGTTAATAGGAATCCCAACACATAAATGGCGAGAGTTGAAAGCAGGATATATTGGAAAAACGTTAGGTTATACCAAGAGCCCCCGCCTATAAACGAGTTAAGAGGGACTTCGAAAAAAATCGAAGGGTTGTTTAATGAGTAAATACTTAAATAGATGGCAAGCAACCCAGTCATGACAATAAATGCAGAAATGAGCCCAGCAGCAAGCTTCCTCATAAAAATAGATCGTCCAATTTTAGACGTGTATTGTAAATCAACTAGATTTCTTGTTCGATCACTAAGAAAAATAGGGGAGATAACAAGTACAACGCTAATTAAAACGGCAATCGCAATATTCGTAATAATATCTTTAAAATTCATTAAGGAAACTTCCGGGTATAGATCAAATTGTCCAGTTCGTTTTAACGTAATTAAATGTTTTTGTCCGATGGAATCAGCTCTGTTTATTTCATTATTAATAATCATTTCTTGGTCTTGATGGAATTCTAGTAATCTTTCCCGCTCTTGGAGTTCCCAGAACAAATCAACCTCTTCTCCAAAGATGACTTTCTCACGAAGTTTCATTTGAACTTCGTTGCTACGGTCCATATTTTCAAATTCCTCGTATGATTGAACGCCAACCTTTTTAAAATCCTCTCTACTCTGAAAGAATTCATCTGCTTTCCGTACTTCTTCTTCGTATTTCTTTCTAAAATTAGCTTTTTCAGATTCATCCATTTCGGGTCCGTAGTTTTTAACCATTTCCGCACCAATGCGATAAGAATCTAAGGCTGGCCTCCCATTCGGGAAATGTTTAATATTAAAATCAATTAGAAAATAATATAAAATCAAATTAACAAAAGCTAAAACGAGGAGTATTTTCCAGTTTAATATTTTTCGAATTTCTAGTAATAAGATCTGCATATCATTTCCCCTTAAGAGATATCTTGTTTCGCGAATTTTTTCAAAGATACGTAACAAAAAATGATGAAAATCGCTGTCCATGCTGCAACGGTGCTTACTTCATAGTATTTAAACATCGTGAGCCCACCAGTCCCCATCCACCATTGATGAGGATTTAATACGAGACTGGATAAATTAAATCCCGCGAATAATTTTAACTGTAAAGAGCCTGGTATAAAGGCTGGTAAAATAAACAAAGCAATAAAAATAACAGCAAATAAGATAAATGTAAAATAGCTGTTCTTCAGCATGACGGATAAACTAAAAGTAAAAGTTGAAAACAATAGCATGCAAACATAAGAAACGATAATTGCTAAAAGCAGATAGGTCAAAAAGGAGAAATTCCACCAAGATATGTACGGGAAATTGTACTCCCAATTGAATCCACTGCTAATCGCCGTTTTCCATAAATAAGAATAATCAAACACGAAAAAATACGAACCAAGTGTCACGAAGAGCAAGAAAATCGTTATGATGGAGGTCACGCTTAAGGACGCAATTAGTTTATCAATCATGAGCTTCCTACCTCTACGTGCTGTATAGGTTACAAGTTGGGTTCGATTTTCAAATTCGAAATTCGTAATCAAGGCAGTCGAAAGTACGATTAAAATCATCGCTTCAATCAAGACGGTTATTAATAAAGTGCGAAATAATAGGCTATGCATGGCGTATGGCTTACCCGCAAAAAACCAGTGCATGTATTCCCTGTTCTTTTTCAATTCTTCAAAACGAGTTGAAAACTTTATGTATTCATTCCTAAGCGTTTCGGCAGCAGTACCACTCAGTCGATAACCATTTATTGCTTTTTCGCCCATCATATTTATAATAAATTCTGCATAAGTCGGATCTAGTGACTTTGCCATACCAACATACATTTCTTTCAAGTGCAGCTCGTAAAAAGATTGAAGCTCTTTTGATGTAAATAGATCTTGATTCTCATAGCTTAATTGAGCAAAAAAGTCTGAAGCATGCTCAAATGTTTGCCCGGATTTTTTTTGAGTAACGGAATTCAAATGGGACAATCCCGGCTGCAAATCATCTTCCAGCTTTAAAAGAGATTCATCCGTAATCTTTGTTCCATATTTTTTAGCAATTTGATTAACAACGCCCAATTCCTCTTTAAAATCAGAAGAATCATATACTAAAAAGACATTCCAAGCGGAAAATAAAAGTAATAATGAAAGTATGATTGGTGAGGCGAGCGCTTTTTTACTTTCCAAAAAAATAATTCTCATGATGCTCACACTTCCACTTGCAAATCATCGCGATATTCATATAAAAAGACATCTTCCAAATGTGGAATTACCGGCACCCAATCCTTGTCCATTTCACCTTTATGAACAAAGCGCACTAACACATTTCCGCGTTCTTGTTTTTCACCAATAAGAGCATATTTTTTTCGAAAGGCCTCCAATTCATCATTCGAGATGGCTGTTTCATAAATGAACCCATCCAGCGTATCGCAAATAGATTGGACAGTGTCTTTAAACAGAAGCTCCTGATTTTTTATCATAATTACTTGATTAGCAATTGATTCAATATCCGAAACGATATGGGTAGAAATGATGATCAGACGGTCTCGAGATAATCCGGTCAGAAGCTGACGGAATCGCGCCCGTTCTTTCGGATCGAGGCCAGCTGTCGGCTCATCCAGAATCAATATTTTCGGGTCATTTAATAGTGCCTGGGCGATGCCAACCCGCTGAATCATCCCACCGGAAAACTTCCTCATTTTTTTATTGGCGACATCACTGAGCGCCACTTTTTCGAGTAGCTCATGAATGATAGGAAGTGCCGCTTTTTTATCAATCCCTTTTAGAGCGGCAAGATACAATAAATACTGTTTCGGTGAGTAGTGCTTATAAAAGCCGAAGTTTTGCGGCAAATAACCAAGGATATCGCGATAATCCTCATTGAGGTCGACAATATTTGTTCCGTTATAAAGGATTTCTCCTTTTGTTGGGGAAATGAGCGTTACGAGCATTTTAATCAATGTCGTTTTCCCGGCACCGTTTGGAGCAAGAAGCCCATAAATTCCTCTATCAAATTCAAGATTAATTTGTTTTAAAGCAGTAAAATCTCCATATTGTTTACTAACATCTTTTACGACCAACATATTAAAAAACTCCCTCCGCTGGCTTCATTCGGACCAGCTTGCTTAAGTAAAGAAGATACAAAATTAGGCTGCTAGCAAGGACGATTCCATAGACAATAATCGGAATGGTCATCAAAAAATGAATATAAGCTTTATTGTTTAATAAACTTATGAGGATATTGAATCCAATCCAACCTCCTCCAACCTTAAGGGCAGCAAACCCAGAACGGCCCTTCATGAAAACCGTTAGAAAAATAACCGAAAACAAGAATAGAGCCGTTGTTGAAATCATAAACGCTCTGAAAAATTGTAGCGTGTCAAACATAGAAACAAGTGAAACGATGCTTACAGTGTTCACGATGATGGATATTACACTGAAATTGAACATCCGAAAGGCTGCCACTTGATACAGGTTATATTTTGCAACCATCTCTACTTCGAAGGTTGCACTATGCTTTTTATAGAAAAGGTCATAAAGTGAAAGTGCCATAAAAAGGAGCGGCGAGATCAAAAAGACAAATCCATACACATCTTTTTCATTAACATTTGATGGCTCGGTAATCGTAAGGAATAAAAAAACTAAGACAGCCAGAGCGGATAATGTAATCAAAATTCCATCCCGCGGATTTATAAAAAGATATCGAAATCCGATTTCTTTATATAAATTCAGTAGAAAAGAAGGGAAAGATTCGTTTCTTTTCACTCCAGCTCTGACAATCGTGTTTATTTCTTTTTGAATGATTTCATCATCAGGCATAGGAATATGGAATTTTTCTTTATTCATGATGATGCACCTGCATTTCCTTTTTAATGAGTTTGATTGCTGCATAATACCTTGTTTTTACTGTTGAAAGTGGAGCTTGTACCATTTCAGCAATTTCCTGAAGTGTATACTCCCCAAATAGCCTTAGGCGGACAATTTGCTGTGAACTTGTCTCTAATTCGTTAATAATAGAGGTAATTTGTTCAACGTCCTCTTTGTATTCAAAGGAGATCGTCATATCCTCGGATCCTTCAAAATCGAGTCCCTCTATTGAATCTGTAAGTTTCCGATATTGATAGTTTTTTGAACGGAAGTAATCAACTAGTCGATTAGATGCGATTTTGTAAAGCCAAGTCCTAAAAGAAGCTTTTTTTTCATCGAATTGTCCAATTGACTTCAATACACTGATGAAAATTTCCTGAGTTAAATCAAGAGATAGGTCAGAATCAATCGTCTGCTTATATACAAATGCATACATTTCCCGATAGTATTTAGAGATCAGTTCATTGGCGGCTTCATGGCTTCCATTTTTCTTTATTTTCTTAATCCAGCGCTGTTCTTGTTTCATCATCTCACTGCCTTCTAACCATATATTCGTAAGCAGGGGAAAAAAAGTTTTAATAAAATCAAATAAATATTATCTTACTAATGTTTAAAAACAAAAGCACATAAAAAAGAAATTGTAAACTTGGGATTAAATGTTAAAATTTATATAGTGTAAAAATTGGGGAATATTCATTGAGTTAAGTCTGTTTAAGGGGGATGGAAAATGAAGAATATTAAAGGGATATCAATCAAAATCGTTGTCGTACTACTAATCATTTCTTTGTTTTATAATTTAAAACTTATGAAAAGTACGAGAGAATTGAAAAATGAACTATACTTAACGAACAGAACTGTACTACAAGGAGATTTTACTTCCCTGTTAAAAACGATGAATAGATCCATTTCAAATAATAAAATATATATAGGAGAAAAGGGAATTGTAAAAGATTATTATGAAAGAGACTTGAGGGAAATATCTAGTACCTTACTAGATTTATCTCGTTTTCGTAGTTCAGCCTATTCTATTGACGCTTCACCTTTGCGAGATATATTAAATTCTTACACTGAATTTTTGGATTCATTACATAAGCGACAAGAAAAAAATCAAAATGATTCAGAACAATATATTGATTTAAATTCAAATGATTTAGAGGGAATTACTATAATAAAAGAAACAATGGAGGATCTTTTAAATATAATAAATAGTGATCAGGGAAATAAAGATAGATGGATTAATATATTGCAGGAATTCACGAATTACACCAAATCCAAGGAATTTGAAGAAAAACGATTAAAAATCGAGGAATTAAATAAAGCGTTGACCCAAGATTAAAAAACTAACAAAAGTGCCAGACTTCTTATGGCACTTTTGCTTTTTAAGGTCTCATATCCCAAGGTTCTACCGTTCCAATGATATGGAGAGGTTGGTCTTGTGTGATGGCTTTTATGACTCCAGCCGATATTTCCTGATGCGTTAGCCAGCGAGAGCGGTTATGTTCAATGATAAATCCAAGCTGAATCTGTCTGTAAAGGCAGGAATCAGGAACTTTTACACCATTAATGACTTCTTGTAAATTCGTGCTGCTTCCCAAAATGTGAAAAAGTTTCCAAGGCTGCTCAAATAGATTGTTTTCTTCAGCGATGATTGGAATTGCATGGCCCGCACCAGAATGAATCCAAGCAACTACCATATCGAAAGGACCGTTCATTTCTATTAATTTCTTAATTTGAGCCTTAAACAAATCTTCATCTCGATAATTGACCAAAGCAGGCGTAATCGCTGCTGGACGGTCCGCCCGCTTAATAAGTTCATCCATCCGCGCTTTGTTCCGACCAATAACAGAAACACGATAATCGTTAGCAAGAAATAAGGAGACATCGGCCAACATTCCGGTGCCGCCAACGACGAGGGCGTGTTTCAATATAAATCACCTCTCACGAATAAATCCTATGAATTTTTGACTACTGATAACGGAAAGGGCAATTAACAAAGGGACTATTATAAATATAAAGATTAAATTGAAGGAAGATTCAACTTCAATCCCAATCGTGTTAACAGCAAACTGGAGTATTTTAAAATATAGAAAAAAGAACACAACACTTAGGAACACTTTTGCTAAGGGCATGGTTTCACCTACATTATCATTATATTAACTATAGTGTGGCAGAAAAGTCTGCAAACTTCAATCTAGCTTATGGTCATTTTAGGTATTATCATAGTGTTAAAGCATGAACGAAAGAAGATGAGAAAATGGAAGTAAGCATTACAAAGGATTACGGGCTAATAGCCATCCTTAATAAATCCGTTCATGAACTACATGTCGAGTTGTATCCTAATTATTTCAATGAATATGATTTTGATAAGGTTAGGAGCTTCTTAGAGGGCATCATCCAAAAGGACAATCAGTTATTTTTACTTTTAAAAAATGAGAATGAGACTCTAGGGTATGCATGGATTGAAATTAAAGAATACGAGGAAAATGTCTTTAAAAAAGGATATAAATCGGTCTATGTTCATCAACTGAATGTTTTAAAACCTAATCGAGGACTGGGTTCAATATTAATGGATAAGATCTATGAAATTGCTAGGGAGCACGAGATTGAATTGGTTGAACTTGATTATTGGGCTAAAAATCAGGTAGCGGAGAGATTTTATCAAAAGCAGGGGTACGTAAAATATCGGGAGTTTTTATATAAGAGGTTGTAAATAACTAAGTGGTAAATCTGGTAGAAAATATTCTACTAGATTTGCCACTTTTTAGTTAGACAGATATTATTTCATATTTCATTTTATATTTTTCAACGACTTTACTATACAATGATGCTAAAACTTGTTGAAATAGCATACCGAATACAACTGGCATCGCTACTTTCGCAGGGAAATAAGTTGTGGCTACAATGACTCCGATAGCGATGTTTCGCATTCCTCCGATAAATACAAAAGTTGTGACAACCTGTGTGTCTTTCCAAAGTAAATGTCCAATGATTAGAGCCATGGCATAACCGGACGCAGCGATGAAAAGGACGAGAAGAATGACACCAACTAATTCCCAAGTAATTTGTTTCAAATATGGGGCAATAGTGCTACTGTTAATCATGACAACGCCAAACAAACATAGCTTAGAGAATGGAGCAAGCTTTGTACCAAGGGACGCTTGTATATTTCCTTTCGTTAGTTCGTTTAACAGTACACCTACTACAGTCGGTAATACAATCATCCATAGTAAATCCAATATGAGTGAGGATGTATCAATAGCAATAGTTTCCCCAACAATAAGATGCAGTAAAGCAGGCATCATGAGTGGGGATAGCAATGTATCAATCAAAATAATCGATAAACATAGAGGAAGATTGCCTCGACAAATATTTACCCAAATTACACTAGTAACGCCTGTTGGTACAGCTACCGAAATAACAAAACCAATCGTCAGTAAATGATCGTCAAAAATGATGGTTGATAAAAAATACGCCCAAATCGGCATGATAATATGTAAAAAAGCGATGCTGCACAAAATAATGACTGGATGTTTTGAAAAGCTTTTAACATCTTTAAGGTTCATACTTAAACTACTGGAAAACGTCATAAACGCAAATAACCCTGAAACTAAAAATAATAGATGAACGCCAATATTTTGAAACAATACACCGAGTACTAAGCTCAGAGGTGTCAAAATCGGCAGCCATTTTTGAAGCCGTTTATTCAAGTTGTCTAACAATGTCAATTCCTTCTTCTTCATTGGATTAGCTTAAAAATAATCTTAGTGCAGTCCCCACTCAAACCATCTTCCATGCCCATCTGTATCCCCGATAATATGTTGTTCTTCACAGCCGTTCACGTAGGAATCAAGATGTAGTTTGCGGTCCCATATATTGTTGTAGAGATGAAATACATCCCTTTGGGTGCCTAGTTTTTTAACAATATTGATGAGTTGATGCTTTAATTGTTCAGGCATTTGATTCGCCACATGAGTATGGAAGATGCAAATGGCACTATCTTCAGGAATCTGCTTAGCAATCTCAGGTAATAACGAAACCCCATCTCCTTCAATTAATTCCACTGGATTTTCGATAAAAACTTGGGCTGCTTTTTCAAAAAGTAATACTCTTTCACAATGTTCAGGCCAAATGAGAGACTTAAGCCAAAGCTCATTTTCTGGATTCATAATATCACAAACATGAAGATCTAATCCGACTCTAGACGCGACAGGTGGAATATTTTCCAGGTAAGCTGGAATTTTTCCACTCCTAATTTCCGAAGTGATTTGCATTTTAGATTGCTTATTTCCATATACAATCCCGTTGCCATAGGAATAGCTATACTGATCCCATAACAACTGAAGTCCAGCACTCGTTCCAATTTCTATTAAGGACAATGGCGTTTTCACTTTTTCATACATATAGCAAAAGCTAGGATACAAATACGCGCTGCGTCGTACTTCATTTGTCTGAACTCGCTTCGATTGCAGTAGCTCAATAATTTCACTTTTAAAAGCTAGGCAGAAATCCTTAAAATGAGGAAAAACGCCTTCTAGATTCAGCGGTTGTTCCACCAAACTAGGGTAATATTCTTTCAACGGATGCTTGAGACCCGATTGTAAAAGGTAATGGACAGCTCCTAAAAATAAATTAGGAATCGGTTGGCCTTCCTTTGCATGAAAGCTTAGCTCAAGCAAGCCTTGGTCTTCGGAGATTTTTAATGACAAGAATTCATATAACGGGTATGAACCTTTACACTCACGTTCTGCAAAGGTTTTAAATCTATTGGATAGTTGAGTGATCTCCATTTTTGCCTCCTTTAGATTTTTTGAAAAAGAAAATTAGAATCCCACAGATGAAGAAAACTCCTATAAAGGTAAAAACGAAAAAGAGAGGGTCTGCAGCGTACCCAAATGCAACTTCAGAATCCAATCCGACCGCGTTTTCTATATTAGGTGTATAATTTTTAGTAAGAATATAGCCATATAGAATTGACCCACCAAAGTATAATAAGTGAAGCACTAAGGAGGCTAGTAATGCTTGAATTAAGGTCTTCATATGTGATACACCTTTCGAAATAATATATATCTAGTATAATATTCCTCATTAAGAAAAAACAGGTGATAAGATTATGATCCATCATATTGAGTTATATGTTTCAAATTTGAAAAATTCCATAGAATTTTGGGGTTGGCTCCTTGAAGAGTTGGGGTATAGTGTCTACCAAAAGTGGGAAAAAGGCCAAAGCTGGAAGCACGGAGAAACGTATATTGTTTTCGTACAGACGGAAGAGCGGTTTTTAGATATTCCGTATCATCGTTGCCGTGTAGGACTTAACCATCTCGCATTCCACGCTCGTTCCCGTGAACATGTGGACGAAATGACCGCCAAGTTAGAAGAGATGAAGGTAAAGATCCTATATAAAGATAAACATCCATTCGCAGGCGGGCCTCAACATTTCGCGGTGTATTTTGAAGATCCAGATAGGATAAAAGTAGAGCTTGTAGCACCTGGGAGTGGAGGCGAGAACAAATGAAACAGCTGGAAGAAGCGATTGAACTTCGAAATAGTGGGAAACATGTAGAAGCGAATGAACTTCTTGTTGGTCTTGCTGGAAAGTTCCCAAATGATGCCGAGGTCCAATATCATTGTGCTTGGAGTTTCGATGTATTAGGCAAGGAAGCTGAGGCTGTTCCCTATTATGAATCAGCTCTAAAATTAGGGTTAAATGATTCAGATGCAAAAGGTGCATACGTAGGATTAGGCAGTACATATAGAACACTAGGAGAATATGAAAAAGCAAGGAAAGTACTAGAAGAGGGCATAACTCGGTATCCAGATTATCTTGCTTTAAGAGTTTTTCAAGCAATAACACTATACAATGTAAAAGAGTATGAAAAGGCAATGGAAATGATATTGCTAACCCTCACACAGACGAGCTCTGATGAATCTATTCAATCCTATAGAAAAGCAATTGAATTTTACGCTAAAAACTTAAACGAAATATGGAAATAACAAAGGTTGTCGATTTCACATTAATCGACAACCCTAATTGTTTTTAAACCATTATAAACACCTGAATCCGTGACGGCAGTTGTTTTCCGGTTTCCATACGCGAACAAATTAGGATTAGCGTTGCCCATGGCAAAGCCTTCCCCAACAGCTGATAACATTTCCATATCATTCATTCCATCGCCAAAAGCAATGGCCGCTTCTTTTTGTATCTCCATGATTTGCAGCACTTTTTTTACAGCTTCTCCTTTATTGACCGTATCTCGGATGACGTCATAGCAATGTCTCAAACCATCGACATTTACTTGTGAAAAATGGTAGCTAGAATCAATTTCGTATAATTCAACTTCCTCCGGTTTTAAATTGATTAACGTCGCACCTAATATTTGATCAGCGACATCTGTTGTGAACAATTCATTATATTTTGTTTGGAATTTTTCAATGAAAAGGTCCACATGTGGCGAATCCATTGAAGTAAAATAGTTTTTTTCGCTCGTATATAGGACGATTTCGTGTCCATGCTTTTTAGCAATTTCTATAAAACCTAACACAATATCACAGCTCATAGGTTCATCTACAATTGTTTCACCGTGATATTTAGCAAGTGCTCCATTATAGCCGATGAAGGAATCGACATTCAGCTCCTCCGCAAGATCAGAAATTTCATGGAGCGGCCTTCCGGTTGCTAGAAAAACTTGAATCCCCTTTGATTGGGCTTGTAAAATCGCATTTTTAGTTGATTCCTCATATGTGTGGTCTAGTTTTAAAATAGTGCCATCTATGTCTAAAAATAACGCTTTATAGTCTGTCATCAGTTTCTCCTTTAGCTATTTTAATTCCATTTTAACAGATGCTAGCCCATTTTCGACTTTGACCTCCGCTTTAGCTCCATTGACGAGAGTAATTTGCGGTGGGACATGGCCAATGTCCGCATCATATATAATCGGCAATCCAGTCATTTGAGAGAGTCGTTCCATCGCATCAAAAGTAGAAAAACCATTAACTTCTTCTCCAGCAGAAGTCCGCCCAAAAATGATTCCACTAGATTGTTCGAACCACCCAGCATAGTGAAGTTGCAACAATGAACGATAAAAATCGGTTGCGCTCATTTCACAGTTTTCTAAATACCAAAGGATCTTTTCATTCTTCACATATTTTTCCCGAAAAGATTTTATATTTGCATATGGTGTTCCAACCAAATTTTGCAGTGTATCGATACATCCTCCAAGAAGCCTACCATCCACATTAAGGGGTTTCCCATTCAGTGTTTTCCAACTTGTTGGTGTATCCAACTCATATACATAAGGATTTGGTTGTTTATCATGATTCCATTCAGATTGATATTTTTCAGAAGAAGATTGAATAATCGTATCGCCTTCGGTTCCCGTGAGCACATCCATAAACTTCTTCGTTGTTTCGTCCCATTCATTGCTTCTTAGATCAACTAAGTTTGTCCCGTGGGCTGTTGCAATTCCTGTTATGACCGTAATCGCAAATAATAGAGTACTAGTATCAGAGTATCCTAATATCCACTTTGGCTGAATCTGGTCCCATTGAATAAGTGGGAGAATTTCCATCAGAATTTCTCCACCCCATGGTGGAATAATCGTCTCAATATTTGAGTCTTGCAGCATATAGTTCAATTCCGCTGCACGAATGCTTGCTTCTGCTGAAGCTGTCTTTTCGTTAGTCCATGGAGTTTTTCCAACCTCGACTTTAAAGCCGCGTTTTTTAAATTGTTCAATGCCACCGGCTAATATAGGGTGTAGTGCTTCGGGTACACCAGAAGAGGGAGCGGTGATGCCTATTGTACCTCCAGCTTTTAACGGTTTTGGATAACGAATCATCGTAATCTCTCCTCTCTAATTGAGACTATTTTAGTGTATTAGCCAAGTAAAAGAAAGAGTTCAATCCAAAAACGTTTTCTAGGGAGTAATTAGGGAAGACTTTACAAAGAATAAGTTATTATCTTGTAAATGGAGATGGAACAAATGTCGAATGTTAATCCAATGCCACGTGAAGAAGGTTTGGATCATACGCTGAGCCTTGCGAGAGAAGGATATTTGTATATCCCGAACAGACGGCATAGTTTTAATTCTGATATTTTTGAAACTCGCTTGCTTGGAAAAAAGGCCATTTGTATGGGTGGTACGGAAGCGGCAGAACTTTTTTACGATGAAGAAAAATTTATGAGACAAGGTGCGGCACCCAATCGAGCATTGCAAACATTGTTTGGGGCGAAAGGTGTTCAAACCCTAGACGGGCCAGAACATAAGCGTAGAAAGGAAATGTTCATGTCGCTTATGTCTCGGGAAAGAATCGAGGAATTAATTCATTTAATTAGAAAAGAGTGGGAGTCCGAAGTATCTAAATGGGAAGGAATGGACCAAGTTATATTATATAAAGAAGTCCAGGAAATATTGTGTAGGGCTGCATGCCAGTGGGCTGGTGTACCCATTCAAGAGAATGATATAAAGGAGCGGACAAAAGAGTTTGGATCGCTATTTGAATCGGTCGCTGCCATTGGGCCAAACCATTGGCTAGGAAGAGCAGCCCGTAATAACGTTGAAAAGTGGATCGGGGAACTGATAGAAGAAGTTCGCAATCACAATTTAAAGCCATTAGAAAATACAGCGTTACATGCATTTTCTTGGCACCGTGATTTAGCAGGCAATCTGTTAGATACCGAAGTTGTAGCAGTGGAAGTCGTGAATATTATTAGACCAATCATAGCCATTTCCATTTTCATTAATTTCACTGCACTTGCCATTCACCAATATCCAGATAAAAAAGCAAAGATTCAATCAAGTGATGAAAAATATACCGAAATGTTCGTCCAAGAAGTACGCCGTTTTTACCCTTTCTTTCCTTTTATAGCAGCAAAGGTAAAAAAAGATTTTATATGGAAAGGATATAAGTTTGATGTCGATACGCTAACGCTGCTTGATTTGTATGGAACAAATCATGACCCAACTTTATGGGACAACCCAGGATTGTTTAATCCAGAACGTTTTTCTAAATGGAAAGGCGGCCCATTTTCCTTCATTCCCCAAGGGGGCGGCGACTATCTTACAGGACATCGCTGTGCTGGTGAGTGGATTACTGTTGAAGTGATGAAAGCAGTTGTTGATCAATTAATAAACAAAATGGAGTATCGAGTTCCCGAGCAAGATGTAAGTTTTAGTTTGGTCAGTATGCCAAGCATTCCAGCCAGTAAGTTCGTGATTAATCATGTAAAAAGGAAATAATTATAAGCAGACATTCCAGCTGTCTGCTCCTTTGATTTGGAAAAATTTACTCCCAACTAACTTCATATTTTCATACATTATCATTGACCAGGAAAAAATATTTATAGTATGATATTCCTGTTTCGTTTTTTTAGTCATACATAGAAAGGAGCATCGTTAGATAGGATTATAAAGCGCCAGAACTAATCGACGCGGTTATAGGGCAGAAAACATTCACAAGCTTTATGTTTATCATTCCGTATGTAAGATTAGTTGACGAGGTGGAGGTTTATCGAACGTTCGGCGGATGCCTCCCGACTGTGACACACAGTCGAAATTTCTTTCTCAAATCACTGAGGCGACTCGGTGGACAAAAGAAAGAGAATGTGCACATACAGAAAAATAAAACAGAGATAAGGGGGCAAGTATGCCCCCGTGCAGGCTTGCCTCCTTATGTAGGAGGAAAAACTTATGTGCGGCATTACAGGTTATATTGGAAATCTTGATTCGAAAGAAATTTTATTAAAAGGCTTGGAAAAGCTTGAATATAGAGGGTATGATTCTGCGGGTATTGCATTGAGCAATGAAAGTGGCGTCCATATTTTTAAAGAAAAAGGACGGATTGCCGATTTAAGAAGTGCCGTGGACGGAGAATTATTTGCACAGGCTGGAATCGGGCATACCCGCTGGGCGACACATGGAGTACCAAGTCGTTCTAATGCTCATCCCCATCAAAGTACTTCAGGTCGTTTTACTTTAGTTCATAACGGAGTCATTGAAAACTATACATTGTTGCAGCAAGAATACTTACAAGGTGTTTTGTTTCAAAGTGACACTGATTCTGAAGTGATTGTCCAACTCATCGATAAGTTTGCGGACGAAGGAATGAACGCAGAAGAAGCGATTCGTAAAACTTTGACGTTATTAGAAGGATCCTATGCGATTGCTATTATCGATTCGGAAAATATGGATACGATTTTCGTTGCGAAAAATAAGAGCCCGTTACTCGTCGGTGTCGGAGATAGCTTCAATGTAGTCGCGAGTGACGCCATGGCCATGATTCAAGTAACAGATACGTACATTGAATTGATGGATCGAGAAATGGTGATTTTGAAAAAAGATCATGTGACGATTAAAAACCTTGCTGGAGAAGTAGTTTATCGCGATCCATATAAAGCGGAAATTGATGCGAGTGATATCGAAAAAGGGACATATCCTCACTATATGTTGAAAGAAATAGATGAACAGCCTCTAGTGATGAGAAAAATCATTCAGGCATACCAGAATGAAAATGGGGAACTGGAAATCGTAAATGACATATTAGAAGCTGTTAAGGATTGTGACCGCATCTATATTGTTGCTTGCGGAACGAGCTACCATGCAGGACTTGTCGGAAAACAATTCATTGAGAAGATGGCGAAAATTCCAGTTGAAGTTCATGTCGCAAGTGAATTTAGCTACAATATGCCACTTCTATCTGAAAAGCCGCTGTTCATTTTTATTTCTCAAAGTGGAGAAACAGCGGACAGTCGAGCGGTTTTAGTTCAAGTAAAAGAAATGGGCTATAAAGCTTTAACCATTACCAATGTTCCTGGATCAACGTTATCACGTGAAGCAGACTTCACGATGCTTCTTCATGCGGGACCAGAAATTGCTGTAGCCTCGACAAAAGCTTATACTGCACAAATTGCCGTATTAGCCATCCTTGCAAATGTAACAGCTACATCCCGTGGGTTGAAACCGGGATTTGACCTAATCCATGAACTCGGAATCATCGCAAATGCCATGGAAGCCCTCTGCGATTCAAAAGAAGAATTTGAACATATTGCAAGTGAATTCTTGCCATTTACACGCAACTGCTTCTTCATTGGGCGTTCCCTTGACTACTTCGTTTGCCTAGAAGGTGCCCTAAAGCTAAAGGAAATTTCCTATATCCAAGCAGAAGGTTTTGCTGGTGGCGAACTCAAACACGGAACGATCGCTTTAATTGAGGACGGCGCACCTGTCATTGCATTGGCAACACAAGAAAACGTCAACTGGAGCATCCGTGGCAACGTAAAAGAGGTCGTCGCCCGCGGTGCGAACCCATGCATCATCTCAATGGCAGGACTCGAAACAGACGAAGATCGTTTCGTCCTACCAGCCGTAAATGAATTACTAACACCTCTTATCTCTGTCATCCCACTCCAACTCATCGCCTACTACGCATCCTTGCATCGTGGTTGCGATGTCGATAAACCTAGGAATCTTGCGAAAAGTGTGACGGTGGAGTAGGGATAAAATATATATTAGATTTGATATCTCTCTGCTTTATAGTTGGTTCTCATGCTATATAGTTCTTCCCCAATGCTAATTTCTTGGTATCCAAACGGCAAAGGAATCAGGGAAGAGCAGCGAGCAGATTATTATATAATCAATCGGTTTTTTCAATCAGAAATCAATCAAAATTCAAGGCTGGATCCAATAGTGGTCCAGTCTTTTTGTTTTGTTCAATATCTTTCCAATCCCTTGTCCAATAAGGATTCAATCCTCTTTTTTCTCAATGTTTTTCTTTCAAATATCCAGTTGTTTTACTCAATGTATAAAGCCGTAAAATTTCTGGTGTAACCCAATATTATTATGAGAGTATGTATATTTTATTACACTAAATACGTATAGTTATAAACTATAATATATAATTTAGTTTGTTTATTGTTACTTTGTAAAATATAATATATAGAGTGTTAATAATACATTTGCTTTGTATTTTTCCTTGAGATTACATATGGAGGATTAAAATGAATATAGAAACAGATGATCCAAAACAAGTTGTTCTTCAGCTTGGAGCAGCACTTAAAAAACTGCGTAAAGAAAAGCGGTTGAGTCTTGAAGATTTATCGGAAATATCGGGCGTGAGCAAGCTGACACTTGGAAATATAGAACGTGGAGAGACAAATCCGACAATCGGAATGTTGTGGAAGGTTTCAAAAAGTCTATCTATCCCACTCATGGCTTTATTTTCAACCGAAAACAGTGTGAATGTGTCTCGAGCCGGGAGTGGGTTAAGAATTGCTGGCGATGGGGGAAATTGGATAATTGAGCCGATTTTTCAAAATGCAAATAATGAGATGGAAATATATCGTGCATATTTACAACCAAATAGCTCATATTATCCAGAAAAACATCACCACAATACTACGGAACTTGCTACAGTAATGTCAGGAACAATTACAATTAATGTTAATAATGAGTCATACACCCTAAATGAATATGACTCCATTAGTTTTGCTGCGAATGGAACACATTCATATACAAATAACACTGACAATGTTGTTGTTCTCCATATTTTATTGAAATATGGTATTTAATAACCTTTCCCACAGCTTATACTACTGCCCTCTATCAACAAAATGATAGGGGGTTTATTCTTTTATTGGAATTAAAAATAATGGACATATCCAGTATTCTATATTATAGTATATATTATTCATAAAAAAGTATATTATATTATATATCATTCTGTTCAAGTGCCAAAAAACATCAGTATATAATGAATTAGTAAAAAGCAAATACTATTCAATAGACACTTGATAAAAAAACTAGGGGGAAAATCATGAGTAATCAACATATTAAATCAAATCCAGCTGTTCGCAAATCAGCAGTTTGGATGATGATTGTAGGTATTATATTTATTGCATCTAATTTACGTGCCCCGTTAACTTCAGTGGGACCTTTAGTAGGTCTTATCAGGGACGATATTCATATTTCAAATACAATGGCTGGTATGATCACCACGTTACCCTTATTAGCTTTTGCACTTTTTTCACCTATTGTGCCTAAATTAGGACGGAAATTTGGTGTAGAAGTAGTTATTCTAATTTCCATCATCTTTCTTACTTTAGGGATTATTTTACGTTCCTTGTCAGGAGTGGCTACTTTATATATTGGTACTACTGTTCTTGGATTAGCCATTTCTGTCTCTAATGTATTATTGCCTAGTCTTATTAAAAGGGAGTTTCCTAAACGAATTGGTTTAATGACGGGTGTGTATTCTATATCTATGAACTTATTGGGAGCAATCGCTTCTGGTATTAGTGTTCCAATTGCAGTTGGGTTAGGATTCGGATGGCAAGGTGCACTGGGAATTTGGGGTATTCTTTGTTTTGTATCTATTTTATTTTGGTTGCCTCAAACGAAACGTCGCAATAGAGAAACAACTGCCGTTCATAGTCAAACGACTGACAGTAAGGTGAATTTATGGCGTTCAGCACTAGCTTGGCAAGTCACCTTGTTTATGGGATTACAATCCATGGTGTTCTATGTGCTAATCGCATGGCTACCTGAAATTTTAAAACAACAGGGAATAAGTTCGGATCAATCTGGATGGTTACTTTCCATTATGCAGTTAGCATTGCTTCCATTTACTTTTATCGTTCCGGTTATCGCAGGGCGTATGTCTAGTCAACGTTCATTAGTTACGATTACGGCCATTTTGCTTTTAACTGGAACTCTAGGATTAGTTTATGGAAGTTCGAATTTAATTGTCTTGTGGATCATCATATTGGGAATTGGCGGAGGTTTTGCATTTGGTCTATCCATGATGTTTTTTGGCCTACGTACAGAGAATGCTGGGCAGGCTGCAGAACTATCCGGTATGGCTCAATCGGTTGGGTACCTACTTGCTGCTATTGGTCCAACGCTTTTCGGATATCTGCATGATGCAACTAATAGCTGGACTATTCCACTTCTAATTTTGGTTGGTGCGTCGATATTGCTCTTTATATTCGGTTTAGGTGCAGCTAGAGATCGGTATATAGGATCTGCCAAATAATAATCTAATTGAAAAGATGGATCATTATGTTTAATAAGATTCTTATCGCTATAGATGAATCCGAGATGAATAGTAAAATCCTGGAGGCAATGTTAAGTGTTTATAATAATAAGAAATCCCATGTAACATTAGTGAATGTTAGTAGAGAAATGTAATTGCGGGTTTAACATATGTCCCAGAAGAATATCTAAGAGAAATATTGAATGAATTGGAAAAGGAAAGTATTGAAAAACTGGAAAAGGCCAAATCCAAACTAATATCCGTTGGGGTAATATCCATAGAAACAGTCCATCTTAAAGGAGATCCTACTCATCAAATTTTAGAATATGCAAAAGAGCATGAACAGGAACTTATTATTATTATTGGTAGCCGTGGACTTAGTGGAATGAAGGAAATAATGCTGGGTAGTGGTGTCAGCCATAAGGTTTCACAGTAGTCAAAATACCCTTCCTAATTGTACATTAATGAAATTATGAACAAATAATAGAATAAATCGCTTTCTCTTATCTCATCTCAATTCTTTTTTCTATAATGCCTCCCTGTTACTATCCTCTTCCCTCTGCTTTATAGTCGGAATCCACTGTAACATAGTTGGTTTCTGACGGAAGGGAATCAGGGGAAAACAGGCAGCTACAAGGCCATTATATAATGATGATTCAACTGTCAATCAAACGTTTGTTTAAATACAAACCCAATAAAAATTCAAGCTGGGTCCAATAGTGATTCAGTCTTTTTTCTTTTGCCCAATATGGCCCCAATTCCTTGGCCAATAAGGGTTCCAGCCATCTTTTCTCCATTCTCTTCTTTCTATTCTGTTGTTTTCCTCACTGTATAAACCCGTAGGGTTTCAGTTCTTTTTCGTGTAGTTTTCAATCATTTTCCCGTCTTTTCACCTGACTCTTTCCTCCATAATAGGTACGAACTTAATAACATTGGCAGAATATTCTATACAATACAGAGGGGAAAAAAGAGGGCAAAAACGACCATTTTGGGTACCAACTTAGTTCCATTGCGTTCTTAAACTAACGGGCAGTTTAGTTCAAGAGAGGTTTTTAAATTGTATTCAACAATCCGGCCAATATCTGGAATAAGAAATACGTTTATGCTAAAGATATTAAGAAAAAATAGGGTGAGGTGTTTGATATTATTATTGAGTCGATTATTGGCTTCATTATTGACTTATTAGCGAATGCTCTATTTTTTATTACTCCTAAATCTAAACTCGAAAAAAATATTGATAAATTAAGGAACGAAAAATGGTTTTCCACATTGTATCAGGACTATAGATATAGTTATGTCATTTGGCATAACAGAAAAGTGAAACGTTATCTTATTAAGTCTAATAATGTTGAATTACTTATTAGAAACGAACAGGAAAAAGAAAAATTTATTAAACTTATTGAACAAGAACACATTAAATTCACTGGCTTAAAATAATACTTAATTTTTACTAACGGGCATGATAGTATAATAAGTTTTGGGATATTTTCCTTGAAGAATAAGGTTAGAGTTCATGCTAAGATTCTCTGTAAAGAGGGGGTTTTTATGAACATACAAAAGTGTGTAACTTGTGGGGTTCAATTTACATGGAAAGAAGTGCAAAAGTCTAATCGTTATAAACCACTTGTATGTAGGAAATGTGGAACTAAGCATAAAGTTACTAAGATGACCAGATTTTTAGTTGGACTTTTGATTTTAATAGTGGCATTCATTTTTTACCTAACTAATTTTTATTATTATTTATCGACAACAATTTTCATTATTGCTGCCTACCTTAGCTTTCCTTATTTCGCTAAATATGAAGCTGTGCAAAATCATAAATAGATTTTACTTGTTGAACTAACGAAGCAGGATAGTTTAACAATCAATTAGGAATATATGGTAACTTGGTTAAAGGGGGGTTTTTAATTGTTAAAGTTTTTGCAAATTATTTTATCTATAACAGTTATTTCACTTGCAGGGTATGGATTGATTACTGAGGATTTTAAGTTTCAAACATATATGATGTTGTTTTTAGGTTTAACGATGTTGGTAATGGGATTGAGAGAATTTCAAAAGGGACAAAAAGGCTACGGCTGGCTAAGTATAGTTGTATTTATATTTATTTTATTTGTATCAATCGAAAGTTTCTTATTGAAGTAACGGGTGCTTTAATCCAATAAGGATTCCTTATTGAGCTAAAGGGCAGATTAGTTCAATAAGAAGATGTTTTAATTGGATGTTAAAGTAGTATATTTATGGAAAGTTATTGAGGTTAAAAAGTTTGAAGAAAGAGTGAGTACATTGAAAACAGATATAACAATAGGTTTAATTCAATTTTCTTTCAGGATGTAATACGAACAAATTAAGCAGTGTTGAATTTACTAACCTTACACCGTTTCACCCCTTTGACAACGGATTTTTATTAACAGTTAATAAAGGACAGAATGTGAATGAAGAGTTTTAAAGTATCTCATACTGTTGAGGGGCTCAGTTATCTCTCATAGGTTAATGTATTAACTACAAAATTACTTTCTATTGACATACAAATAATTACAGCATATTATTTATACATACATATAAATGTATGTAAAGAGGTGAAGTTTTGCCACGTAATAAATATCCAGAAATAACAAAACAACGTATATTAGATACTGCAACTAAACTTTTCCTTGAAAATGGGTGGGAACAGACAACAATTCAAAATATTGTCGATGAATTAGGGGATTTGACTAGAGGTGCGTTCTATCATCATTTCAAATCTAAAGAAGATATTATCGACGCCGTTCTTTATCGATTGTCTTTAGAAAACGATCCTTTTGAACAAGCAAAGAAAATGACGGGTTTAAGTGGTTTAGAAAAACTAAAAAATGCTTTTTTGCTGTCTTTTACTAATCAAGGACAGTTAGATGCACTCGAGTCTATTCCATCTATTTTAAAAAGTCCTAAAATTATTGCCCACCAATTAATGGACTGCATCAACACAGGAGCTCCTGATATACAATCGTTTATTGAAGAAGGTGTGATGGACGGTTCACTTTCCATCCACTACCCAAAGCAGGCTGCAGAAACTCTTATGCTACTAACAAATATTTGGTTGAGTCCGATTATTTTTTCGGTAGATACAGAAGAATATATGCAAAAGGTAAAACACTTGCAGGAATTGTTTAATGGTATTGGTTTACCAATCTTCGATAAGCAAATACTAGCAGTTCTGGAAACTTTTCACAAAAAAATCTGCATTTTAAATAGACTGTCATAAGGCAGTTTATTTTTTGGAAAAATACATACATATATATGTATGTATTGAAATTTAATAATTTGGAGGAATACAATTGTGAGGAATGAACTTGCTGTAAAAACAATTGGCTTAGTTAAGACATTTGACGGTAAAGAAGTTATTAAAAGATGTGATATGACGGTTCGCAAGGGAACAATCTACGGGTTCTTAGGAGCTAACGGAGCAGGAAAAACAACTGTTTTTAAACTGTTAATAGGATTGCTTATACCTGTTGCTGGGAATATAGAAATCTTAGGGATTGATAGTTTTAGAAATAAAAATGAAATCTTAAAAAACATAGGTAGTATTATTGAAACCCCTATGTTTTATGAACATTTATCCGCAAAAGAAAATTTGGAAATTCATCTTTCTTATATGGATATAGTAAATTCTAATATTGAAAAAACTTTAGAAATGGTGGGACTTAAAGGTACGGGAAAGCAGCCTGTTTCTAAATTTTCACTTGGCATGCGTCAACGACTTGGGATCGCAAGAGCAATCATTCACAATCCCCAACTATTGATTTTAGATGAACCTATCAATGGATTAGACCCAATGGGCATTCGAGATATGAGGGAACTATTTCTTGATCTCGTAAAAAATCATAATATGACAATATTAATTTCTAGCCATATTTTAAGTGAGATTGAGCATATTGCAGACACTATTGGTGTTATTGTTGATGGCCAGATTATAGAGGAAGTTTCCCTATCATCCATCAAAGATCAATTTCCAAATGGATTAGAAGACTATTTTTTTGATCTAATGAGTGGAGGTAAGAAGAATGTATGATTTAATGAAACTTGAACTTAAACGAAATAACATTCGTACGTATCTCATTTCGACTTTTGTCATTGCAATTATCATGTTGGGTTTTATCTATTTATTTGCCTATGTACCACAATTTGACCCAAATGATGCAGATTTGGGCTTATTTGTTGGATACAATAACATTATTTCTTTATTTGGTGTAATCAATATGACTGTCTTTTGCGTATTATCCTCTGTTGTGTATTCTCGATTTATCATTGAAGAATATATGGGAAAGCGTGTAATACTTCTCTTTTCTTATCCAATAAATAGAGGGAAAATTTTTATTTCAAAAATTTTGGTTGTTTCTTTGTTTACAATCATCTCAATGATACTTTGTAATATCCTCATTTTTGTTATTTTTGGTTTGAGTGAAACTATCTCACCTTTAGTTAATGAACGTATTACATTTGAAATTATAACGAAAGCGATTAAGACTACCATAATTATGGCAGTTTCAGCCACTGGGTTAAGTATCATTGCAATGGGAATCGGATTTATACGAAAATCTATTCCTACAACTATTATATCAGCATTTTTACTTTGTTCTTTATTATGCAATATTGTAGCTGGTACTTTAACATCCGATACACCAATTTTTGTTTTTATGGTAATAACAATACTAGGTGGAATCATTGTTACAAGCATTGTAATGAAAAAAGTTAACTGTATGGAGGTCTAACAGATATGGAACAAATAATTGAAAGATATATAGACAACGCTCTTGACAATATTGCTCCTCAACTTTACCTGTTTAGTATTATTTTAGGTATCCTACTAATTTTTTTAGGAATTACTTTTATTGTGAAAAAATCTTCAACAAGGAATTTGAAAACAGTTGGATGGATGTGCGTTGGAGTCGGTGCAGTAGCAATTGTAAGTAGTTTAGTGCAGATGTGATTTCTGGGTTGGTGTGGATTTTGAATAAAGGTCGATAGTATATAAAAAAATCCGATTCTAGGATTCCCTTATGATAATGATATTATAGTATTAGATAACATTTATTATTTTACATTCAGATGCAATATTTTAATAAGAAGTAATTAGTGGAGTGAATTCATGAAAATTAGAGTGGCAAATGAGTTAGACTACCCAGAATTAAGAAATGTATATTTACAATCACGTCGTAAAACATTTTTTTGGGAAAATACCGAAGAAATGATTTTGGAAGATTTTGATAAGCACACTGTAGGAGAGTATATCATATTAGCCGAGGCGAACAATCAAATCCTTGGTTTCGCTTCATTGTACTTACCCGATAATTTTATCCATAATTTATTTGTTCACCCAGACTTCTTGGGTAAGGGTGTTGGTGGACGGTTGCTTAATGCTTCTATAGAGAAAATGAATCGTCCATTGAAATTAAAATGCGTATCTAAGAACCAGAAAGCGATGAAGTTCTATGAACGTAATGGTTGGAAAAAGGTTGTTGAAGAGGGCGATCCAAATGAAAAGTATTGGGTTATGATGTATGAATAAACATGACAATACTCTAATATCATTTAAACTAAAGTTGTGGTTTAATAAGAAATATATATAAGAATGATTTAACTTTTTATAATGAAGTTAATCGATCACATTAAAAAGAGCATGTTTTGATCAATCTTTTTCAAAATATGCTCTTCGTATTTGCTTTAATATTAAGGTTAAAAGCTTCAATTATATTAAACTTTATTTCAAAGTTACATTTGTTGATTGTCTCCCTATCTTATTGTCAGTTTCCCTGCTAAAAAGTCGGTACCTGAGCAGCAGAGAGAATGGGAGAGACACAATGATTAGTAATGGCTCGAAAGGAATCGGGAAGCATACCAATGGTACGTCCTTCTCGGTTCTTTTTTGTTAATCAAACGTTTGATTAGTTTATCAATATACTCCTTAAAATAAAGTCGTACTGTTTAAAATTCAGTGTACTATGATTATTAGAGGATAGTTAGTTCAATATAAGAGCTAATATCCTCTTTTTTAATACATATTTGAATAATAAACTATACTTATAAATTCTAGATTAATAATCATATAAATAGAAAAATGCGAGGTACTTATGTGAGTTTTAATTCTGTCATACACAACGTAATGGAAACATCGAATCAAGTAAATTGCACAGGTGCAGGCGTAATGCTGATGCATAAAGGTGAGGTTGTGGTTGAAAAGTATTGGGGTAAGCAATCTAATCATCCTAATGCACGCAACATTCAACCTGACACGCAATTTCACATAGCTTCTGTGAGAAAGTCTTATATTGGTTATGCAGTTGCGTACGCAGTTTATCATGGCTATATTCAATCAATCGATGACCCAATCACACACTATTTACCTTTAGCAAATGATGCAGTGTATAACGGTGTACTCATTCGACATTTACTAACGCATACACATGGTTTAACCAAAAAAGATCATCAAATCCAACAAGAGTTTGCACCTGGTACGAGTTGGGCTTATCGTGGAGCGGCGATTGAGATATTAACAGATTTGGTCGAGAAAACGACCGGAAAAACAGTCGCAATGATTCTCCAAGAAACTATTTTTGAACCACTGCAGTTAGTTGAAACAGGTTGGTATAGTAGTGTGAAAGAGAACTTTGTAGATGTTATTAATGCAGAACAAAATCCACATTGGTATACAAGCGAAAATGTGGATGGTAGTCAAATGAATATGTATGTATCAATTCGTGATTTGATTAGATGGGGACAATTGCATCTTCAAAAAGGTAGGTGGAATGGTCAGCAAGTAGTTGACGAAGAACTAATTGAAATAGCTACATCCATTCAATCACCTACAACGTTGCCACTAGCTCTTCCGCAAAACGGTTTTTTCTGGTTTGCGCAAAAAGATGAAGGAATTCCTTCCGATAGAATGGAATTAAGCTTACAGCTACCAGCAGGAAGCTATCAATTATTAGGTTATACAAATGTCACTTTGCTCGTTATCCCTCAATATGAAGTTGTAGCGGTACGTGCCTTTAATAGCTTTGGCTCAGCAGAAGGATTTGATTATATAAAGGATGTAAGAACGTTTGGCGATATCATTATGGAAGTTTTAAAGGATGGAATATGATGATAGATACGATTACCAAAAAAATCAATCAAAATATTGTAGCAGAATGTGTTTCAAAAATGGTAAAAAGTCGTGTTGGATCGCTCCAAGGGTTTCATATCGAGCCAATAAAGACAATTTCAAAGAACTTTATAACAAAAGGGATATATAGAATTTTTAATAAAACAGTAGTCAATCACGAGGAACAAGCTTGGTCACTCATTTTAAAAATCATTCATCCAGAAAATGATGAAAAGAATGTTCCACAGCATCATAACTATTGGAAACGAGAAGCACTTGTATTCCAATCCAATTTCTTAGTCGATTGCCCACAAAATATCCGAGCACCGCGATGCTTCGCAGTAGAAGAAAAAGAAGACAATTCTATTTGGCTTTATTTAGAAGAAATGCGTGGTAACCATGAACCACACTGGACAGAAGAGAATCTCTGTTTTATCGCGAAGGAATTAGGGAAGTTTCAAGGCGCCTATGCAGCGGGAAATAAAAAGCTGCCTGATGTGCCATGGATTTGCAAGGCTTGGCTATCATCATGGGTGAAAGGATGTCAGCAATACGCAGATCATCCTTCTATCTATTATGAGCAAATAAAAGATATACCACAAATTGATCATGTTTTTGCAGCATATGAAGCATTAAATGATAAACTAGAATATCATTTAGCGAGGCTGAAAAAATGTCCTCAAACAGTGTCTCATCAAGATTTAAGTAAGCAAAACATTTTTGTAACAAAAAATAACGATGATGAAAATCAAGTTGCATTTATCGATTGGCAGTTTTTAAGTATTTCTGCTTTAGGTGAGGATTTAGCGAAAATGTTTGGTGTTGCATTAAGTCAAGGTGATATCCCGTTAGATAAAGCAAAGAATTACGAGGAAGCTTTATTTCAAGCATACATAGAAGGTTTAGCGGAAGCAGGTTGGAAGGGAAATATTCAATTGGTACGCTATGCTTTTTGTATTAGTATAGCAGCGAGAAGTTTTTGGGAAATTCCTAAGATCTTTAAACTGCTTGCATATAAAACAAATGATACGGAACTTTCTAGAAATATCAAACAACTCTTCCAAATTGTTAATCTGCAAGTTTCTTATGCTAAAGAAACAGATGAATTAATTCATCAACTCGGATTTTAAATATTGATTAATGCTAAATTTTCGTTTGGTCTTTAAGGAGCATGAACGGGCGAGATTGTGAAGCAACACAGGCAGAAAATGATCAAACTTTCTTTCAAAGCAACATTTTGTATAGTTTTGAAAGAAAGTTTCATAATCTAAGTAAACTTGATAAAAACAATCCTTAAAGATAGTATGTTCGTAATGATTGTTTTTTTATTCTGATAAATCAGCATAGATTTTAAGCAAGGCTAAATTGTACCCTATCATCATTTGAAACTTGGAGTTAGGAATAATTACAGGAATTAAGTTGTACTCCAATATATTTCCAAAATGAAAGGAACATTAGGTATGAAAAAGTCAACAGGCACTAAAGATTTAATAGATAGTTTAATACCACTAGGAATGATTTTTGGGTGTGCTATCGGTGTAATTTTTGGCATGTTTTTCAAACCAATTTTTCAAGTGTTTACAGTTAGTATTGGAGCTGGAATAGGCTATTTATTTGGAGTTATTGCTTATGGAATTTATAGTAAAAAGGAAAAGTTATAGTTTGAGAATATGAAAAACAGAACGATATTAGAAGCATGCTGTATTTTTAGCATGCTTCTTTTTTGTCAATATATCGATAACTACGGACACAACATCTTTAATGAAGAACCCGTAACTGGTTTGACCCACCATATGGAGGAGCATGTAGATTCAGTGTTGCCATGTTTGTTCCCCAATGGTTTAATGATTTTTCTAATATCCCCATCAAAAATGTTCAATTTCATTAAGAAGTGAAATTATTTAATTCCAAGACGCATGCGATAACTAAAAAGAATATCTTGAGATTGACCAGCAAAAGCTTGGTGAACTTGACTTTGGAATTCATTGATTGCATCTTGCAGATCATTCGCCCCTAATTTTAATGCCGTCTGTAACCCGCCTTGGCTTAAGGCGATATTGGCATATCGAAAAGCATCACAACGTTCCCAATGGTGAAAAACAATTTCTTTCGAAAACAGGAATAAACCAGAATCTCGAATTTGTTGAAGGTGTTTTTCTTTGTTCCATTTAAAGGCTAATTGATCAGCTTGTGCAAGTTCGGCAACACGTGATTCAGCAAGTGAAATTAGGCTTTGATAACTCTCTTCGACTTCTTTCGTAAAAGTCGGGGGCCAGTCACAATCATAGGCTGCAAAGATCCCGCCGTTGCAGAGGACACGAGCAAACTCGCGTAAGGTAGGCTGTGGATCCATCCAATGAAAGGATTGTGAACAAGTAAGGATATCTACTGATTCAGATTCTAATTCTAGATGATCAGACAGACCTTTCATAAACCGAAGATTTTTTGGCTCCTGCTGCGCCCGCCATTGAGAAATCGCCGCTTCTCTCATATCATCATTTGGTTCTACCCCGATTATTTCGTCTGCTTGTTGTAACCAGATGAAGGAAGACAATCCCGTTCCACAGCCGACATCAACAACTCGTTTAGGCCGCTGACCAAAATATCTCGTTAAAATTTTGACGATATCATCTGGGGGAATAGGGCGATTTTGATCATAGAGCTGACTATATCCTAAAAAACGTTCTATATTATTCGTACGAATATCTTTCATATTATCCTCATCCTTCTCTATTCGTAGTTTATTGTTGGGCTGATTATACCACATGCATCTATAAGATCTTTTTACTATTAAAAAAATAGAATAAAAGCGATCTAACTAGAATCAGAAGTGAATGTCTAATGCCTCCGCCTCATCTTGAATCTTTTATCCTCCATATGGTATACATATTAAGTTTATTATTTGTTTCGCAATCATATTATTAAAGTGAACGTAAAGGCAACTAAGGCAAGAAATAAATGAACGTTAAAGCCGATTAAAAATTATTGAAATCGTAACTTTTAGAGCTCTTTACTAAAATTGATGGTTACGATACCATGAAAGCATGGAGATGTACGAAAGGAGCATGGACTTTATGGGAGATATCCTTTAATGGCGTAGTAATTGAATGGAGTAGTTGATTCCCTTTTCATTAAAAAAGGGCCTATTTTCCATATCCATTTACACCATTATAGGATAGCTGGGTTCATGTGCTATAAACACACCAAGCGAATGCCTATTTAGGGTATTCGTTTTTTTGGTAGTATACTTCTCCAATAGCACTTTGTTCAGAGCGTCCGTTAGGAGATGCTATTATGAAACGATTAAAGAATAAGATTGCGATTGTTACTGGCACTAGTCGAGTGAAGGGGATTGGAACTGCAATATGTCGAGAAATGGCTCGAGAAGGAGCAGACATTTTTTTTACTCATTGGTCAAAGTATGATCGCCAGATGGAGTATATTGATCATGATTCTGATTGGTCGCAACTTCTTATGGAAGAAATCCGCAGCTTTGGAGTACGATGCGAATCAATGGAATTGGATCTGTCACAACCAGATGCACCAAAGAAACTGCTTGATGAAGTTCATGAGAAACTAGGTTCCCCAACAATTCTTGTGAATAATGCAGCGCATTCCATTGATGTAGATTTTCGCTCTATCAATGCGGATATTCTCGATGCTCATTATGGTGTGAATGTTAGAGGAACGTGTCTTTTGACAGTTGAGTTTGCACGTCAAATTGAAGGCAAACATGGTGGTCGAATTATTAACATGGTGTCAGGTCAAGACAAATCACCTGAACCTGGCAACTTGGCTTATGTTGCAACAAAAGGTGCTGTTTCGGCTTTTACTAAATCAGTTGCTCTTGAGTTAGCACCACTTAAAATCACGGTTAATGCCGTAGATCCCGGACCAACTGATAGTGGATGGATGAGTAATGAGTTGAAGCGGGACTTATTACCGAAATTTCCGATGGGGCGACTTGGTGAACCTAGAGATGCCGCAAAGTTAATCGTCTTTTTAGCAAGTGATGAATCCGAATGGATTACGGGACAAATTATTCATTCAGATGGAGGCTTCTGGTGATTTAACGTATTAGTGGTCGCCCGCTTTATTTATTCTTCAACTAGTCTAATGTTCTATAAGTGTGAACTCTATTCAACGGCCTGAATAATTCAAGAAAAAGGCGAGATCCTTGAATAAGACTTATAGATGTAGACGACATCGCAGTTATATTTTTAAGTGCAATGAAGTAATCTACATCAAAAGTTAAACAACTTATTTTCACCCCGTCTTCTTATTAGGACGCTTGTACGAGTGTTAGATTTAAAATTATATAATTTTATAGTCACTTAACATTTTTGTTTTCCCTCTTAAATATTCCTTCCCTCTGCTAAAAATTTGGTATCTAGCAGCTGGAAGAATGGGAGAGACACAATGATTATGTAATGGCTCGAAAGAAATCGGGAAGAGTACTAATAGTACGTCCTTCTCGGTTTTTTTTATTAATCAAACGTTTGATTAGTTTATCCAATATACTTCTCAATCCCATGTCCCATAAGAGATCCATTTGCACTTCTCCCTCGTATTTATCCGCAAGATTTCTACTCTCCATTTGAGCTGACAGAATATACAATGGAACAGTTCTCTAAGTGAGCATAGTTTTATCTCAAGAGATCCAGAGATTGATATAACTGAGAATACGGAAGTCTATTTTGAAATCAATGGAAAGGCACTTGAATGGATGGAAGCAGAATAATACATATTTCTTGTAATCATTAAAATTCTCATTGTTTCGGGTTGTGGTAAAAACTTACCCGGCAGATGAATCTGAAAAGGGAATACGGAACTATTCGGAGCCATAATACTAGGGAGAAATAACTGATTTAACTGAGTTAATTGAACATTTACATAATATTAACCTTCTACATAAATCCTCAGATTATAATAGGGTCGTCATCATGAAGGATCGTCCATAAAATTCATTAATGAAATAATAATCTAAGGAGGAAGGGTTTTGAAATTATTACAATCTAAGCAAAGTATTCTTGTAACAATGGTATTTGCTGCAGTCTTGTCATTTGCCGTAGTTCCCTCAGTCTTATTCGTTAACATGAAGGTGCATGCTAGTGAAGAACAAACCGTTTTAGTTGAGGAAAACTTTGATCAAATTCCTAATGGAGCTGTACCAGATGGATGGAAAGTGATTGAAGGAAATACAAAGGTTCAAAATGGGAAGTTAACATTGACCTCACCCTCCACTTCTGCTCCTGCAAGGGTAGTTGTTCCTCTGAATGTAGAAACTGGAGATTATGTTTTTGAAGCTGATATGACTTTCCTTTCTGCTGTTGAAGATACGAGGTGGGCTTCTATGATGTACAGGATCCAGTCAAAGGACTATCCTTATTATCAATTTGCGATCCGAAGAGGTACGACAGCATTAAACGGTTTGGAGTTTGCGGAAAGAAATTCTAAAAATCAATGGGTTGTTCCAGAAGCAACGTTCTATACTGAGAAATTTGAATACAACCAATCATACCGTATCAAAATTATTGCAAGTCATAATCGTGTCCAACAGTTTATAAATAACAAACTCGTAGTAAATACAGAGCAAGCTAACAATTGGTCCACTGGGGATATCGGTTTTCAGGCGAGCGGTTCAACTGTACAATTCGATAATGTTAAGGTGACCACTTTTGAAGGAGAATTGCCGCCTATCGAAAATTCCGGAGCTTTTCTTCCGAATGAACCAGAAACAAATATTATTAACCCGCCAACATTGATTGCCAGTTCTTTAGAAGCAATTAATAAAACAGATGTTTCATCTGTACGATTACAAGTCAAAAAAGGCAACGATGATAGCATGATGGTAAATGAGAAACCGCTAGGAGAGGCTCTATCTTCTATTAATAACAAACAGATTCCAATCATCCAAATTGAAGAAAAAGGACTTGAAGAGCAAATCATTAACATTTTGAATGAGAATCAAACGACTGATTTCCAAATCGTTTCGACCCAACCTTCCATTGTAAAATCTTTTACAACGTTATATCCAACGGCTCGCGGAGGTGTTGTTTACAACAAAAGCTCTTTTAACAAGCATGATATAAACAAGCTTATTAAGGACGTCCATGCTAGCAATTCTAAAGTTGCGATTATCCGTCAGAAAGTCCTTTCTGCTGAAATCGTACATACTTTGCATACACGGATGGTTTCTGTTTGGGGTGTTGGAGCGGAATCAGAAAAAGCCGCCCATGAATTAATTCACTTCGGAGTAGACGGAATTATTACGGATCATCCTGAAGCTTCTGCTCAAGCGTTTAGTAAATACCCTGAAAACACAATTGTCCAAAGACCGATTATCGCTGCTCATAGGGGAATCCCTTCACTAGCGCCAGAAAATACAATGTCTAGTTTCCGCCTGGCGTATGAACTTGGTGCTGATATGATTGAAACTGATGTTAAAGTGACAAAAGACAATAAGTTAGTCATCATGCATGATGATACCGTCAACCGGACGACAAATGGTACAGGGAGAGTTGCGGATTTAACCCTTGAAGAAATTAAACAGCTCGATGCAGGGAGCAAATTCAGCGCGGAGTTTACAGGTGAAAAAATCCCTACATTCAGGGAGTATTTACGAGAATTTAAAGGTAAAGATGTTATTTTACTTGTAGAGTTAAAAGACATTGGAACGGAACAACAGGTTATCGAAGAAATTGAACAGGAGGATATGATCGATCAAGTTGTCCTTCAAAGTTTTAACTTAGAGAGTATGATTCTAACGAATAAACTTAAACCGGAAATTCCTGTCGGTTACTTATTCTCTGCTGCTGTTCCTGGTACTAAAAGCGCAAAAATAAAAAACACCCAAAAAATGTTGGATTACGGAACTAATTACAATGTAACACTAAACGCAAGCTATGGAAGCATTTACGATGAATTTACGAAGTACATGCGCCAAAGAGGAATGTTAAATATGCACTGGACATTTAGGGACGAAGAGCCTTTCGCGGATAAACTAAAACAAGGGTTAATCGGGCCGATTACTGACTATACTCAATGGCTAACGTACTCTCCAATCAAGATTGAAACACCGATTAAGAAAATTAATCTAAAAATAGGCAAGACAGCAACAGTACAGGCAAAAGCCTTTGTCGATTATAGAATAGATAAAAAAGAGAATATCGCATCGAAATTATTTGTTACAGGCGATACTAAAGAAGTGCTAGTAAACGAGAATACCATTGAAGCAATATCCCAGGGTAAAGCACAAGTATTTGTTAAGCATACATTTACAATGCTTGGGCAGGAATGGAATCTAGCTGCCGAGCCTATTGAGGTAAACGTATCAGAATAATAATGGTTTATTCACTAACGTACAAATATTGTAAAAGCAGCGATTAAGTTCCGCTGCTTTTTTCTATTTTATATTAGACGACCTTTAAATAACATTTAGGATCTTATTACATGTTAATTTAAGATAAAGAAATAGTAGTGGCACAATCTTAAAAAGGACTAGAAGATTACGGAAAATAGGCAATAAACATATAGACTTATGATTTTTAAAGCGAAGAGACTCACATGAAATATTGGATAATGAAGGATAGCAGTTATATATAGTAGACTGAAAGAATTTTATATAAGAGGTTCTAGGTGAATTAACATTCTGAATATATGGTAAAATAATCCTGAATGAGAGAGATTGTGAAAAAATGTTCTTAACTAACAGTCATATAATTGATTACGGAGCGAAAGAGAAGTGTTTGGGATGGGGATAAATTTTGATATCACTTTTAATGTCATAGCGGTGTTAAGTGGGACTGTAGCATGGGGTGTTATTGCACTTATAGCGTATAGAATATATAAAAAACAAATTGTAAAACCAAAAGTATGGAAGATTCTGATTGTACTATTTGTAGGTCTTTTCTCTTTTTCATTTAATTGGAATTTGTTTAATACGTTGGTGAAGTTCCCAATTTTACCTCTCGGTGTATGGATTCTATATCTTTTTTTAAGAGGAAAGAAAGAAGTGTGGCAGACTTATCGGGCTTATGCCTGGCTAGGTTTTTGGGCGAATTTTATTTTCTTAGTATCTACTTTAATTGAAATTCCAGTCGATCATGTAATATACCCAAAAGACAAACTTTCAACCTATATCGCAAATGTTGAGAACGTATACATTGTCCCCACTCATCTATCAGCGAAGAAAGGTTCACTTAATAAAGATAGACTGTTACAACATGTGCATTCAATGCAACAAGAAACGATTTATAGTGAAAAGTGGTACCTAGATACATATATGAATAGAGAATCTAATCATGTAAATGAACGGTTTCCATATCAACTTATTGGAACCTTACCCAAATGGGGAAGTAACCTACCTACAATTATTTATATTGAGGAAGACGGCAAAGGAATTTTATTATCATCACCGAATAAGCAACTTTATTTTCGCTCCGATGATTCTCTGATAGAGGGGGGCGATAAAAAGTGATGAAGAAAAAGTTATGGATTTTTGTAGGGATAATATTTACTATGTCATCAGCAATTACATATTGGTTTTATCTTTCGAAGCCTGCTCCTTTTCCAAAAAAAGAACAATTAGTTGAAGAGATTAATAGTATCTTTCCCGAAGCAGCTGCCACTGTCATTCAAGATACTATTCCCGTGGATGAGCACCATGTATTAGTGCCTTTTATTTCTAAAGAAGATCATTATGGCCTTAGCTATTGGGTGTGGCATAAACATGTATGGAAAGTTGCGTTTATTGATACAAATGGGGAGCCAAGATTATGGAAGGTTGATAGGAATAATCCTTCGTCGTATCGTATCGTGTGGAATATTCACCCGGAGGATCATATTAGTTCTATTCATTTTTATTTATTGAAAGATAGAGGGTATCTTATTACTGAAGGGAAGGAATATTACTACCCAAAGGTACAAATGAAGGAGAGTGTCTCCCTCCAAGAAAAAAATTATGGAGCGATGCAACTGCCAGAAAATTGGGTAACATTCATGAATACATTTATAAAAGTAGAGTCAGCAAAACAGCCTAATCTGTTTTTTAACGATATTTTCACTGAACAATACGTAAGTTTTGGTTGGATTTCATATGATCAAACAAATAAAGAAGCTTTTCCAGAACGGTCATTTAATGGAGGTGGCGCATATTCAAATGAAAATGTGGATTTGGAGTTTCTGATGATATTGGATAAGGAAGAACTAGAGTTTCCGGCATTACATTAGCTCAGGAGACAATCCATATAAGGGTTGGAGGATAATTGAAGAAAGAGAAAACCAAAGAAGAAAAACTTAGATCTTTTCATATATTCGGGGAGGCTCTAATGGAGATAATTATAGAAAAAGCAGAATATGACGAGGTAGAGGCATTGGTGAAAATTTACCGTGATGCATACTCAGAAAATGAAAAATTCGGTCTTCCTGCAAGTGCATCTAGGGTTACAGTTAAAGAAGTTCAAGACTGGATAAACAACACAATTTTACTCACAGCTAAAGAAAAAGGTACAAACAAAATCGTAGCTACTGTAAGATTCAAATATAGTGAAGAGTGGCAGTGCTATGTACTAAGTAGATTAGCTGTTAATTCATCAAATAAGGGGATTGGCATTGCTACAAAATTAATGGAGTATGGGGAACATAGACTTTTAGAAATGGATGAAAGAGTAGTAAGATTAACGGTAGCTCAAACTCATCCATATTTACCTAAAATGTATGGAAAAAAAGGATATAGAATTGTAGGTGAACGTTTACTTAATAATCTACCGTATGATGAATTTATTATGGAAAAATTGTTATAACTTTTTCAACAGTTTTGAAATCAGGATATGATTGTAAGGTTCTACTTAAATTAGAAGACTTGAAGAACTGGCTACTATACTCGATAAATTTGTTCTATTGTGTTAACAAAATGGGGTTAGTGCAATAAACAGGCACACTAGATAGTTGTTGGTTTGAAATAAAGTCATAATGTTTTACCCCTTCGGTAATGATTTGCCAAAGGGGTGTTTCATGTTCCTAAATATTGTAACTATATTTACTCAGGATTACTCTCATTAGAAAAATCAAGGATTCTCAGTAAGTTCCCGGAATTATCTTGAAAAATGGCATAACGACCAGGGGGAATATCAACAGGTTCTTTAATGAATTTTAGTGTTTCTTTATTATCTTCAAAGTATTTATCCACATTATCTACTAAAAAGACAGCACCAGGAGTTAACCCTATTTCATCGTTTTCAATCATTAATTGAACTTCAGAACCAGGTAATTTTAATGCAACGGTATGATCACCCTCACGCCAAGCTTCTTCAAATCCAAGAACATCACGGTAAAAAGCAAGAGATTCTTTTAAGTCCTTTACTGGATAATCCATAAAAAGTAATTTCATTGAGTTCCCTCCATACAGTATCATTTGTGCATAATTAAATTACGTATAACATAATTCAATTACGTAAAGCATAATCCGTTTACGTGAGATAGTCAATATGGTAATATGATGTTATGAAAGAATGGATACCAATACCAGGATCAAATAAGGAAAAGATTATTAAAGCAGCGATAGAAGAATTTAGCTTGAAGGGCTACCAAGAGGTTAATATTGCTGAGTTAGCAAATAAAGCGGATATGACAACCGGAGCTATTTACCACCATTTTGGTTCTAAAGCAAAATTGTATGAAATTATTAGAATGGATATGGAACAAAGAATGGTCGATAGAATGGAGGGAGCAGCGTCATTATTTGACCAAGAAGGTAAAGCTCTGGAGGCTGCACTGATAACCGGTTTAAATTTTTCGGTAAAGATGAACCTTTGTAAATTGTTAAGTGAGGAAAAGCCTTATAGTAATGTAGACAAAATAGAAGAATTTATAACTAATATGCTTAAAAGTGAAAATCTTCCATTAGAAATTATTTTGATTTCTTCATGGCGTTCAATTTTGAATGCTATTTCTAAAGACCAAATTACACATGAACAAGGAAGAGATTTAGTAAAGTGGCTATTTAAATAATATGTACCAAGTTTTTGTACTAATAAATACAATAAACGAGGATTTTTAAAATTATTTCTAAAAGTATATTTTTTGAGTGCGATTATAATTTCTTGAAAATTATCGGGGGATTAGTATGTTCGTAAAAATATATCAGTACCACATAAAAAAAGAAAAAGAAGTTGAGTATTTGAGCATTCAAGAAAAAGCTGGAGAAATTTATAAGGAGTATTTAGATTTTCATACCATTTATTTAAAAAGCAAAGATAGTGATACAAAGTGGTTAGAGATTACTTTTTATAGAGATGAAGATGACTATAAAAAAAGTATTGAAATTATTAATAAACAGCTGGAAATTCAAGAGTTATTTAAGTCTTTTCAATCTGTTTTGGTATCTGAAAAAAATGAGATTACGGAAGAAGATTTTCTGAAAATAAAAGAAAAATATGCTTTTAAATAATGATCTTTCTATATCTATAGGGTGTGTTTGTAGAGAAAAACGGGTAAAATAATCAAACTTTTTTATAAAAATCTCCTAGCTAGAAAGATTAACTTTATTTTGATCAATCTTTGTTCAAAATGGCGTTTTTTTGTTTGCTGATAAATCAGGGTTTGTAACTCCATTTTAATTAATCCTAATAAAAGTACTACAAAAAATTGTCCTCCTGTTAAAGTGTCGGTACCTACTGTTAACAAGTTGGTATCTTATCAGCCGGAAGAATGGGAGAAACACTATGATTATGTAATGGTTCGAAATGAATCGGGAAGCGTACTGAGGGTACGTCCTTCTTGGTTCTTTTTTGTTAATCAAACGTTTGATTAGTTTATCCAATATCCCCCTCAATCCCTTGCCCAATAAGGGTTTCAATTGTTTTCCCCACCACATAAATCCGCAGGATTCCCAATCATTATTATTAAATAACAGATGGAATCAGTACCAAATCCTTGACCGATATCTTGTGGCATATGGAACAACAGGAGGTGACAAGGGTACGTTTCCATTGTCGTTTTTTTTGTGCAGAAAATGGATTGACTCGGTAAAAATTTGATGTTAGCATGATTAACATCAAATTAAACAGGGGAAAAGAATTATGCCATTGGACAAACAAACGAAGTCTACACGAACCTACCAAATGAAGGCCCGAGCGCATGCTGCAGAGATGACTGGGGAGCGTATCTTAGACGCTGCAGTGGAGATCTTTTATGAGCGACCAATTGAGACCATTCCACTTGACGAAGTTGCGAGTCGTGCTGGTGTCACGGTACAGACGGTGATACGACGTTTCGGCGGCAAAGAGGGTTTGTTTATTGCAGCTGTGGAACGTGAAGCCAAGCGAATTACGAGCCAGCGCGACCAAGCAGGTGAGGGGAATGTAGAGGAGGCTTTGCGTATCCTGATCGATCACTATGAGGAAGTCGGGGATGGGATATTGCGAATGCTTGCCGAAGAGGATAGAATCCCTGCTTTGCGCGAAATCATTAAGGGAGGTCGTATTTATCACTATCAATGGTGCGAGCGGGTATTTGCTCCTGCACTAACTGGGATGGATGAGAGGGAACGAAAGCGTCGTCATTCCCAATTGATCGCTCTAACAGATATCTATGTCTGGAAACTACTTCGCCGTGATCGTGGCTTAAGTCGAAACGAAACAGAGCTCGCATTAAATGAACTACTCCAACCCCTGATTGGAGGAATGTAAATGGCTCATATACTTGCTTATACCTCGCCTGCGCGAGGGCATCTATTTCCGCTGACTCCGATTCTTGAAGAGTTGCATCGTCACGGTCACAGAATTTCACTTCGTACACTATCATCACAAGTGGAATTGGCACAAGCGCATGGCTTTGACTCAGATCCTATCGATAGTCGTATCGAAGCGATGGATCATGATGATTACAGGGCACGTTCCGCGCGAAGTGCACTGCAACGCTCGGTACGTATATTTTGCGAACGGGCACAATATGATGCACCCGATCTGCAGCGTGCGATTGCAGAGACGAACCCAGATGCTGTCATTGTCGATGTGAATTGCTGGGGTGCTGTTGCTGCTGCTGAAGCTTGGGGTGGTCCATGGGCGACATTTTGTCCTTATCCACTCGCATTGTCCTCTCGTGATGTTCCACCGTTTGGTCCCGGACTTTCTCCAGCACATGGGGTGTTTGGCAAACTGAGGGATCGCGCATTGCGACCAGTATTTACAGGTACATTTGAGAAAATCATGGTACCTCCGCTTAACGAGATACGCGCAAACATCGGGCTTAGTCCTCTACGAGGTGCCGATGATTTATTTAGCCGCCCACCACTCGTCATTTACCTTACTGCAGAGCCGTTTGAATATCCGCGCTCAGATTGGCCACAGAATATCGTAATGGTAGGTCCATGCTCTTGGGATCCGCCTGCTGAGATTCCTGAATGGTTGGAAAAGATTGATAGACCCATTGTACTCGTCACAACTTCCTCTGAATTTCAAGACGATGGACGCCTCGTAGAAACAGCACTAAATGCGCTAGCAGATGAGAATGTGCATATTATCGCTACACTACCCTCACAAAATCCAGCAGACTTTCGATCATCAACGAACGCCACGTTATTGCCATTTCTCCCGCATGGGCTTGTGTTAGACCGTGCAGTATGCGCGATTACGCATGGGGGTATGGGGGCGACTCAAAAAGCGTTAGCGCATAGAGTACCTGTATGTGCAGTGCCTTTTGGGCGTGATCAGCTGGAAGTAGCACGGAGAGTTGAAGTTGCTAATGCGGGCACACGACTTTCCGCGAAACGACTAAATCCCGATAGGCTACGAGCTAAGGTGCTGGAAGCGATCGCATGTGTAGATGGAGCGCGTCGGGTAGCAGATGGATTTAAGTCTGCAGGTGGTGCAAAAGCCGCTGCCAATGCAATAGAGGAGAGACTATTGTCATAACATATTAACTGTAGGGTGTTGAGAGGTGTTCTGTAGGAACTACCTCTTTTTTAAAATAAAGAAAGATTAGTTTTTTTATTGATTTGGAAGGTACAGTGGCCTTCTCAGTACTTGTTTCTAACTGTGTTCATTCGTTTACTGCTTTACAGTCAAATCTAAAATCCATTGATATAAATCAACTATTCGCATGTGGCTGGGTTGTTTCTCTGTACCCGTAACAATCATGGGAATCAGCGAGTCTTGCTCATGCAACGAGCCGTGAGCCGCTCCACCGGGGTGAATTGGTGTCCCTTCACCTTCAAATTCAAATCCGGGTTTTGCATCTGCAATAATGTAATTTCCGGAGTGTGAATGCAATGCGCTATGAAGTCGTTGCAGTGCATCAGGATACGTTCTAAATTCAATGAAATCATCGCTTATGGAGAGATCCAAAATGGAGGGGTCTCCTTTTATTTCCCAAGTCTGGCCGTATTGATCCATAAAGTGACCATTAGGGCGAAATGTAAAAAAATTATTGTGGCCGTTTGCAGCAACATGAATATCAGACTCATCTTTCCAGGCGAGAAAACCAATTCTTTCATCTTTTTGAAGTTTTTTTACAACTTCCTCTGGTGTAAGATGCTCATCCAAAATATAAATAAAAGCCATTCTTTCATTATGCCCCAAAACAATTTGGTCATTATCCTTAACGGGTTTATTTACTTTGTAGATAGTATAATTATCAAGTATTTTATTTAAGCGGATGAGTGAATTACTTTTGTCATTTCCCACTTCCGCTTGACCGCTATCCCCCATGATGATCCAAATGGCGGAATTTAAAGCTTCTTCCCACGAAGGATACGCGTTTAATATTTCTTGGAGCTGTTTGTCCGTTTGTTCAATGGCATCAATGTGATTTTCGGGCCCCTTTTTGTGGACTTCCTTGTCAAGTTCGGGAAAATACGCAATTGTAAAAGCAGGAAGCTTATCATTTTGAATGAAGTACTTCAATTCCTGTGCAGAAAATTTATTGTTAAAACCAAATATTTCTATAGGTCCGTTATTTTGATCGTTTTTTGGACTATATTGAGCTAGCATGCCATATGAAAATAACGCAGGCGTTTGTATTCTCAAATTTTTTGGAGCAATATTCAATGTTGATGCTATTTTAGGAAGGCTAAGGGTCCTTTCCTCATTTCCACGATATAAAAGTGCATTAACGGAAGCACTCTGCAGTCCTTTCATACCCAATGTCTCATGAACTGTCTTTGTGTTACGACTTAAATGGGTATGATTTAAATGGTAAAATGTATCTTCCGCTACATGCCTTATTCCAAGTTTAAACACTTCTTCTTTGGCGCTTCCATAATTAATTAGCCGTTTTTCATTTTCGTCATACCAAACAAGACCTGGAACCTGATGTTTATCCGGATATGTTCCTGTTAATAACGTGCTGTCAATTGTTACAGACATGGTTGGATAACTGCTAACCACGTTTGGGTAAAGTTGACCATGCTCCATTAAAAATTGAAGAGCTGGTGTGCGTCCGTTTTTTTCCGCCTGCAGCAGTGGTTTATACATCAGGGAGTCTATAATAAGCATAATCACGGGTTTTTCAGTTTGAGTAATCTGCTTTTGATCAAGTGATTGGTAATTCGGTTTTATTCCTTTTATAACAAAGATAATTGCTGCAATGACAATAACGATGATGATGATAATTGAATAAAGCATTTTCTTCATCCTTTTTCATTTCCCTTTCTTATCCATTTATTCGCCTCTATAACGGCTGATTAAAGCATCCTTTGACATAAATAAATACATAGGAGATGGAATTTCATTTCTAATTCCGCGTGACGAAGAAAGAAAATAAATGGGAAGAAGAGAAACCTTTTTGAATTTTTTATGAATTGGGCTGGCGATTGGGTGAGCTTCAAACCCCGACTTTTTACATCCTTTATATAGCACCGTGATGTCCAATCATCCTTTTAATCTGATTAGCTTTTTCCTGCGATTGAATAAAATGGATGAGGGATGGAAGTGATTCCTTTATACCTTTGTAAATTAATAAAGCCCTTCTGACTTCGTTGTCACACCTATGCATTTGCTGTAAAAATAATGGATCAATGAAATTCCATGCTGAAAGGCAATGTTTTATCCTAATGCCTCTGAAAATGCTTTTTGCACAAAAATATTATTTTTAATCGTATTTATTTTTTATAAGGGAATGTTTTTATATAAGTGGAAAAATAAGACTTCTGAATGAAAAGTCATAAACTTTACAAAAATAATGTACGAAGATTTATCGGGAATAGGTGAAAATGTTGAAGATCAAGGCTATGACTTTTAACATACATCATGGAAAAGGAATGGATAAACTAACTGATTTATATAGGATTGCTAATATAATTGATCAATGCGGAGCTGATGTCATTGCACTCAACGAAGTCGACAGCCATTTTTCCAAACGCAGTCTTTTTGAGGATCAGGCGGGGTGGTTGGCTAACGAATTAAATATGGATTATGCATTCAGTCCATCCATTTTCAAAAAAGATAAAAACCTCCAAGAACCACGTCAATACGGAAACGCACTTTTATCAAGGCATCCCATTATTGCAAAAGAGTCTCATTTATTTAAAATTTCGAGGCTTACAGAAGGAAGATCTTTGCTGGAGACAAAAATTCAGATTCAGAAATGTTCATTGAAAATGGCAGTTACACATTTAAGCCTTAATCCAATTATTCACAGAAAACAAACTGATGTTATCATAGGACGATATCAAAAAAATACCAATCCCACAATACTGATGGGAGATTGGAACATGAAACCAGGATCTAAGGGATGGGAAAAAATAACAAAGGAATTTCAGGATGTATGGGAAGAGGCCGGAAAGGGTTCTGGATATACTTATCCTTCATTTCAACCAAGATCACGGCTTGATTACATATTCGCAAGCCGTGATTTTGAAATCATACATGCAGAGGTGGTAAACAAGGTAAGTGAAGCATCTGATCATTTACCTGTAGTTGCGACATTGTATTATAGAACTTAAGCATTATTATCATCACTAAACCGGTATAGACATGTCGCTTTAATCAAAAGAATTGTATGATGAACTCCCATTACCTCGGAAACGCATCATGTTTTGAAATGCGAATTCTATCGCTAGGAAAATACTTCTTAAAATGCTTTGCCACCATGAGATGTAAATCTTTTCGATACCACTTTTGTAACCCATATTCTTCAAATAAATCTGGCATTCCTAATCTCTCTGATCGTTTACCCATTAAACCATCCCCAATATTTAGCGTATCGATCCAAATATGATCCACGATTCCATCTAATACTTTTGGAAAGTCAGGGGTAAATGGTAAAACAGGAGAAATTGAAGCTTGGGTCGGTATTCCAGCATCATGAACTTCTTTTAAAGCTTTTATTCGTAATTTAATCCCAGGTGCAAATGGTGCAAATATTTGTTTTATATCTTCTCTATCTGTTTCAATCGTCATGGATACAAGGACATCACATTTTTCTTTTAATGTTACTAACAAATCAATATCTCTTGTAATCAGTGACCCTCGTGTTTGAATTTGAAGAAAGTCAGGCGGAATTTCAATCATTTCCTCTAATATTCCTCGTGTAATGTTTGTTTTACGCTCTATTGGTTGGTAAGGATCCGTTGCAGAAGACATGAAAATGTTCACAGGATTATTTTTCTTTCGAAGTTTCATGATTTCTTGTCGATAATTTTCTGCTGCGTTTGTTTTTATCTCCAACCATTTTCCCCAAGGGATTTCTTTGAATTGCTGGATGGGCATTTCTCGTACATAACAATACTTGCAAGAAAATGCACAACCACTATATGGATTCAATGTATGGGTAAATCCAACATCCAAATAACCCTTTGCATCAGTCAGTATTTTCTTTGCAAGCATTTCTCTCACTTCAATACCCATTCAAATCACTCCTTGTGGACAAAGAGGTTCTTGATTATATTATTTAATGATTAAGTACTTGTTTTTCTGAAGCCACAACTGTTTTATCGTTTTTTACAAGGGTTACATAGGCGATAATAGCCAGCAAGCTGGTTGTAAAAATGATTACTCCAAATGGCGTTGCCGAATATTCACCGGCGATTCCCACAAGTGGGGAAGTCACGGAGCCTAATAGAAAGGGAATGACGCCTAGCAACGAGGCTGCACTACCTGCAATATGTCCTTGCGACTCCATCGCTAATGTAAAAGTAACAGGACCAACTAACCCGAGAGATGCAACAAACAAGAAGAGTGGAATGACTAACGAAAATAATGGCCCATGAGTAAGAACCACGATTAGAACAACAGTACTCGTGATAAAAGCCATTGACATCCCAATCAGGAGAATCCGACGTTCTGTTATCCGTCCTGCCAGTCGTCTTACGGTCTGCGCTCCTATTATTAAACTAATTCCATTGAGTGCAAATAACATCGCGAATACTTGCGGTGACACACCATAAATCTTTTGATAGATAAATGGAGTTCCAGAAATGTAGGCAAAGATACCTGCCATCATAATTCCCTGTGCCAGGGCGTAACCCATAAATGTTCGATTTTGAAGCAATGTTTTAAAGTTTCGCAATAACGCCTTAAAGTTACTAGGAACACGTCGTTCCACAGGTAAACTTTCTTTTAATTTCCATGTTGTGATGCTTGATAAAAATAATCCAAGCAGCCCTAAAAAAATAAATACACCATTCCATGTTGAAAAAGAAATGACTGCACTCCCTGCAATTGGTGCAAGTAATGGAGCGAGATTACCAATCATTGTAAGGAGTGAAAAAAACTTCGTTAATTCAACTCCACTATAAAAATCACGAACAATCGCACGAGAAATCACCATTCCAGCGGATGCCGCAAATCCTTGTAAAAATCGTAAAGCGATAAAAGTAGCAATGTTTGGTGAAAAAGCACACCCGAAAGAAGCAAGTGCGTATATAATCATCGCAATCAACAAAGGTTTACGTCTTCCATGAACATCACTTAAAGGCCCCATAACGATCTGCCCAACACCAACTCCTAACAGGCAGGCAGTTATACTTACTTGGATGGCAGATGCACTTGTTCCAAAAAACTTCGTCAATTGAGGAAATGCCGGAAGATACATATCAAAGGTAAATGGCCCTAACGCAGAAAAGGCTGCTAATAACAGGGCAAATCTAATCGGATGCTTTTTATCTCTCAAACTCATTTATTTTACAGCTCCTATTTAATCGTTTTGAATTGTTACTAGGTTTTAAAGACTTTGAGATATTCATTATACTAATAAAACTCAATCCAAAACATGGTAAAATATATATTAATACCTTTGGAGGTGGTGATTTAGATGAAATGGGAAGATGTGTGCCGGGCGTTCCCTGAACAATGGATGTTGATTGAAGCTGTACAAGCTTATACCAATGAGAAAAGTGAACGTATTTTAGAAGAAGTTACTCCTTTAAAGAAATTTTCTAATTCTCCAGATGCAATGAAAGCTTATCAAGAACTCCATCGTGAAAATCCTGACCGTGAATTATATGTTCTTCATACTAATCGTAAAAACCCTAACATCATCGAGAAAAAATGGGTAGGTGTGAGGCAATAGTGAAAAGGCTAGTTATTGAAGATGGACTATTGCTTACTGATATAGAAATAACATTCAGAGGACAATCTATACTTCTCAAACGAGTTTTAGTTGATACAGGTTCAGGAAGTACAATTATTTCAACAGATTTAGCTGAATCAATAGGAATCATTGCTGAAGAAAATGACATGATCTATCGAATTAGCGGAGTTGGGGGATCAGAATTTGTATTTTCCAAAACAGTTGACTCCATTAATATGGGACAAGCAGTGATAAGAGAGTTTTCGTTAGAAATTGGGGCAATGAATTATGGTTTTGATTTAGATGGTATTATTGGATTGGATTTTTTACAACAAATAAAAGCAATAATTAACATAGACAAACGAATAATAGAGTTCAATTAAAGGGCAAGTAGAGATAAACATTCTATACTTGCCCTTTTATTTATGTAAGTTGAACTCCCAAAAAGTTATATCATGCTGTATGTTTGTCATTCATTTTCATTTTCAGTTTCAAATGGATAAAAATTGGTAAATCTATATTTTTCAATATACTGACCAAAATGTTCCGTGAATCGTTTCCCGCTAAATGTTAAACACGCTCTTTGATTTTTTGTAAAAAGTTTGATCAAAATAACGCATGAACAGGAGTCCATTTTTAGAAAAAAGTTAATCAATTGAATGTAGTTGGTTTTTTTCATGGTGGTTCAATAAAACTACTAAGATAATCTATTAAAGGTTTGTTAATTTAACACAGAAAATAGCAGTTCATTATTTTCCATAGCAAATTTTAGGATACCCCACATATCTTCCACCGCATTTTCTCCATAACTTGGCATGTACATAAGCTGCATAAATATTGCCCCATGAAAAATATGTTCCTTCTCTTTTATATTCATGTCCATTCTTGAATAATAACCCTGATAAAAAGCCCTAGCATTTTCTATATTAAACGTAAGCTCACCATTTTGATACCTAACAAATTGAGTAATTAATGGATATCCAATATCTATAAATGTTGATCCATTTCCAGCGTTATCTAAATCAATAAAAACAACCTTATCTTCCGAAGACTTCACTGCATTATGCGGACCAATATCAGAATGAATAAATGATTGTCGTAAAGAATTAAAGTTAGGTAGAGACTTAATAATATTGTCGTATTCTTTTTTAAAAGGATAGTTATAAAATCTTCTGAACATATTCTCTATGCGTTCATCTATATTTATTCCTGAATGGTAAGGATAATCTTTAATCATATGAAGTGATGCAGATGCTTGACCAAGCGCATATTCGTCCTCAATTGTTTCTTTCAATTGATTTCCGGCTATATACTCCATAATGTACATATACCTGGACTGGTACTTCTTATATAATTTTCCATCAATAGTCTTCAAGATATGTGGCGAAAGTCTATATTGACACGCTCCCAAGTAGGATAAAGCACTGGTATAATGCTTGATTAGTTGTTCGCTTAATGAAGGATCAAATCCTTTTAAAACGAACATACCTTCTTTTGAATTGATTATCTTGACCATTCTGTTGCCTTTGGCTTTAATAACACGAATTACATTGACGTTTTTTAATCCCCAAAACTCTTCAATAAACGAATTCATTCATATCCTCCTATTTTTATTACACGTTACTACCTTTTTACAAGGAAGGACTTTAATAAAAATAATAGTTAGCGAACTGTCACCCTGCGATTTAATTAATCTTTTTTTTATGCGAGGGGATAGGGAGAATCAAGGGGAGGTATAAGAAACAGGAAGATGTTTTGCATTTACTATATTAATTAATGCTCATTTAATATTGAAAAAACAATTTATCTAACAAAGGAACTTTTTCAAGTCCCTTTGTCTATCTGTTTGAGTATTGTTTATTATGTCCTATATGTTCAATGCTGTTAATAAGATCCAAAATGCAAAACCATTTTAGTTGTCCCTAATCGTACATTTATACACGATTAGATATGTAGACTTTACGAAACTTAATGTAACTGGAAATTTTCCAAGGTATAAGATAGCCGCATGCAGTGACGAAGAAGAGTAGCATTCTTGAATCCGAATCCATATCAATAAATCCACGAATGGTCCACCGCATGGCGAAAAGCAATACAAACAAAATGACGAATGCCAGACTTTTCTTTACATAAACTCTTCCGTCTTCACGTCGTTCATAACCAGTCGTAAAGATCAAGGGGATGGAGAGAACACATCCTAACAATAACGCGACAGTAACTTCTGTTGGCGTTACTTCAGCATTGGGATTCATGATTAGTGCATATCCTGGTGTTAACAAGAACAGAGTTGCAATTATCCTCGTTCCTTTACCTTTGATAGGTTTGAACATTGAGATGATTTGACGATAAAAAATCAAAGCAGCAACAAGGATGATTATGAAAAGAATAGGATTATAGTTCATTATCAAACTACCTTTCTAGTTATTTATCTTTTGTACTTTTTTAGCAAGCCAAGGAAAGAAAGAAGAATAGATATAAAGATATTAGTTCACAGTAAATACTTTGTCGGTTGTTCTCATATACTCCATATCGTAAGAACAATACTACCGGTCATTTGTAAAGTGTCTGGCTTATATCGAGGCTGGACTGGCTGCTTTGGCTTCATAAAAGTTCCATGGTAAAAATAACATTTCATTTTGACAAATACAACTGTTTTTTTAATATTATTAAGTTTTTTATTCCACTGAAGATTCTGGATGTTGTTCGTGATTCTCGTACAAGATCAAAACTTATATAGCATAGTTCGTAAATCAACAATAATAAATTAATATAAGGATTTCGAGAGGAAGTTACCAGCACTATTTTTGATATGATTTTTTTATCAATCCACGATGAAAAATTTATGTAACTTAATTTCTGCAAGGTTGAAGAACGAAGAATCTCTCTTTTTTCTACAAGTAAAAGCACTTATTAATAGAAGATTATTTAAAAGCCCTTAGGAGCTGGTTAGCTAAAGAAGGACTTTACTACTGATGAGTTGAATAAAGTAATGATACGATAAAAAACGTTCTTATATAAAAAATGGGGGAAATATGAAAAAGATATTTTTGTTATTATTTCTATGCAGCTTTATGTTATTAACAGCTTGTACTCAGTCTGCCAACTCGATTAATGAGAATGACAGTCAACTTGAAGAAGAAAATAAGGATTTAACTAAAAGATTAAATGATAAAGAAATCCAGCTAAAAGAATTAACTCAAAGTGTAGAGGAACTTAATAATCAGATTGATCAATTTAATAAGGAAAAAGAAAGTTTCGCCATTATAAGCAATCTATCAAATGATTTTGTTATAGCACATACAACAGGAGATAAAGAGAGATTGTACCAATTATTGTCAGAAGACATCACTCTTGAAGAGAGAGATAACAAGTTATATGCACAAATAAAGGAAAGTGTTAGTGATTGGCTCTTATTTGATTATCATGGTGAGACTAAATTTGATAATTGGGTAATACAAGGTTATCAATATGTTAATGAAACTAATACATATAGTGTTTTCATTAGAGAATTCTATTCTGATTTAAATGGTGAGTCCGTAAGTCCTCCTACGTTCCTTGGCTTAACGTTTAAACTTCAAGATGAGGAATGGAAAATTATTAGCTTGGAATTCGATGTATAGAGAATTTTAAGATTCTTATTCAAGAAACGGAGATTTAGTGAAATAACGATCAAGAAAATGTTCGAACTTTTTTACAAAATTTCTATATCCAGCATTTAGTAAAGAAACCCTTTTGATCAATATTTTGTCAAAAAGGTTTCTTTTTAATGGTGGCTTTGATATAAAGGCTCGCAAGCATTCGACTCAATAATGTCCTTGCTGTTAGAAGAAACGAAAAATAACGTTTTGATCTGTCTTTTTTTACTTGTTTTTTCGAATTTCTTTATGAATTTTGCGAAGTGCTTTTTTCGAGCCTCTTTCAATATCATGATGTAGTTTTCTCGTTTTATAATCAATGAATAAAGTGTCTAAGTCATAACCTTCTGGATATAACTCTCCAGCTTTTAACTCTAGAGCAAGTCGTTTTTCATGTACCTCAATAAATTGATTTTGATAAAACACAGAAACATTATGATATTCATCTTTTTCTTTGTATACAATCCCGAAGTCGTCGTAGTCTAGCAGTTTTACACGGTCACCTTTTTGATAGTCGATACGATTTTCAGCTTTTTCAACAACTGCTTTTGGTTTTCGGATTTTGTTTTCATTTAATCGCTCCAAGCGATATTCTTTATTTTTCATATAATCTTCTGCTCTTTTTAGAACATTTTCTGGTACATTCATCTTTCTAGAGATCCATAAGGCATTACTGTCTCCAGATTGCCCGATAAGAAGCTTAAATAATGGTTCTAATGTTTCTTGATTGAATTGCATGGCAGCATTCATAAAGTCACTATGCATTTCGGAAAAGCGTTTTATTTCCCCATAATGCGTGGTCGCAACGGTAATACATCCTTTAAGATAAAACTCTTCTAAGAGGGAGATTGCTAAAGCAGCTCCTTCATTTGGTTCTGTTCCACTGCCAATTTCATCGAATAGTAACAGTGTATTGTTGTTTACAGATCGAAGGACCTCCGATAAGTTCTTCATATGAGAAGAGAACGTACTAAGTGCATTTTCTAAACTCTGATTGTCACCAATATCTACAAAAATGTCGTCAAATACTGCAATTTCGGTTTCTTTCGAAGCTGTAATATGAAACCCAGACATTGTTGCCAACGTAACAAGGCCAATTGTTTTTAGCACAATGGTTTTTCCTCCAGCATTAGGGCCGGTAATGATTAAGCTACGATAATGACTTCCAATCTCAAATTGAAGCGGAACAACATGACCCGATAATAAAGGATGCTTGCAATTAACTAATTTAATATGCCCATAATCATTTACGTTCGGCTCAATTCCATCCACTTGTCTGCTATATTTCGCTTTAGCAAAAATCATATCGTATTGGGATATAAGCTCGATATTAATTTTTATAGGTTGGAGATTTTCTGCAACGAACCCCGTTAAAGTAGCGAGTATTTGATATTCCAACATTGCCTCTTCGGATTTTAATGTTGCTAATTCAACACTTAGTTTTCCAACTACACTAGGTTCCATAAAGACCGTCGAACCTCTAGAAGATATTTCAATGATGGTTCCCTGTACTTGATTTTTGTACGAGGATTTTATAGGTATCGTGTAGCGATCATCTTTTATACTAATGATGAATTCCTGTATATAATTTCGATTTGCGCTGCTGTTTAAGAATTTATTTAATCGTTCTTTGATTTTTTGCTCAGTCGTTTGAATTTGGTAACGAACACGTTTAAGCTCATTGCTGGCAGCCGAGTCAACCTGGTTATTTTTAATCGAAAAATTAATTTCCTCCTCTACCTCCATGAATTCTGTCATGGATTTAGCATAGGACGCTAAAGTCGGGGCAAAGAATTCCTTGCTGGACATGAACATTTTAATTCTTCGGCAGCCTTTTAAAAAATCGGAAATATTTAATAGCTCTGATGGATCTAAAATGATGCCTTTTTCTACTTTCGCGATGATATGTTCAATGTTGGAAACCCCCATGAAAGGCACGTTACCTCCTGTATCAAGGATAGTTCGAGCTTCCGAGGTTTCTGTTAATCGATGTTTTACTACTTTTAAGTTAGAACTAGGGGTTAATGTATCAATTAGCTCTCTGCCGAGTCCGCTGACGCAATACGATTTTACGATCTCTTTTAGTTCGTTGTATTGTAATTTTTCAAAAGTATTTTCATTCATGTTTTCATTCTCCTCAATGTGATTATTTGATCAGCAATGAAGAAACCTACTTGAAGGATTTCAATGAATTGTGTATGAATATAAAAAAGCTGCGGAACATACCGCAGCTTACGTTTACAAGGCAAAAGTAAATACATAAATGAAACCATCCATTACGATAGTTCAAATTATGAAATGATGCGCTTGTTTGTAAAGTAGGGTAGGTATCTTCATAGGTAGAAATAAGTTCATAACAAAATAAGGGGCGTGAAACTAACCGAAATCCCCAATTGTTAAAACTTCCTTATTTCCTTTAAATGTTTGCCTATTTAGAAACTACCGCACTCACAAAATGCACCTCTTCTTATATGAATGATTTTCTCATTGAAATCGCTTTACAGGATTTATTATACTTTGTGATACAGAAAATGTAAATAATGTCATTTACCCAGTTAACCTTAAAATGACAGGTTGTTGATTTCTTAATAACCAATTCCCTTGGATATTTTCTCTGAGCTCTCCTATCCAAGATACGAATTGTAATTTTGTTTTTTTCAATCACTTTTTTGGGTTAAAGAATTACTCGATTAAGGTGACAGTATTTAGTTGGGTTCCAAAGTCGAAGTAATAATAGATGTAGATTGTCTTAAAATTAAAGGTGCAACTAACAGTTGCGAAATTGAAAGTTCTATTTGGTAGTATGCAACTGTAAAGATTGTTAAACTTTTTACATGAATAACGGAGGTGTTTCAATGACATTAGGTGAAAAAATTCAAAAGTGTAGAAAAACAAAGGGCCTATCGCAAGAGGGGCTAGCTTCTGTTCTTGGAGTGTCCAGACAGGCTCTGTCAAAATGGGAGTGTAACACTTCTACGCCTGATATTGATAGAATTGTTGCATTGAGCAACTATTTTAATGTTTCCACAGACTATCTGTTAAAAGATGGGTATGAAGACGAAAGTGTGGTCCTTGATACCAAAGCAAAGAACCAAAGCGAAGGTATCCCCATTGCTATTTCGACAGCAATAATCGCAATAGGTCTTATTATTGCATTAGCCATGGCTAATGATGGAACCAAATTTTTCTATTGGCAATTCAGTTCTGCTGTATTAGGCATGGGCATCCAAATCCTTGGAATATGCATTTTTGAGGTTTTATATTTTAGTAAGCATTTTGAAATTAAAAATCAGTATTTATTTTGGGGCATCAATACTTGGCTATTATCTGTGATGCCAATCATTCTTTCATCAGGTGCATTATTGAAACTATTAACTAGATTTGAAATTATTCATTATTCTTTTACTATTATGTTATTCTACTTTGTTTTTAATGGTGTACTAACGTTTATTTTATCGATTTTTTCAAAACGATTGCTTAATCAAAGTAAGCTATAAGAATGCTTACTTGTTTAAAATGAAAGAAATTCAAAGCTACACCGTTTTGGTTTTTAAATATAGTAGTGAAGCTTCACCTCTTTGGAATGTCTTTTCTAAAGGGGTCTTTTTATCGTTAAAAGAAAAGATTATCTGACGTTGAAAAGTCGGTTAAGGAACAGTTAAGTGAATATAGATGTGCTCCGTTAAATGCTTAGTTTCATGAATATCGGTTGAGGCTTTTATTTTTAAAAAAATCCCTAATTTTGAAAAATTGACAAAAATGAAACGCCAGAACATTTTTGAATAAGTTACAATAAAAGGAAAAGAGAGGTGATATTGTGACAACTACTTGGCAGCATGATAAGAAAAGCTATAAATGGATGTTCTTATTATTACTGGTGCTTGTTTCAAATTTTGTATTATACAGGTCACCTATTTCTCCTATGGTATTACCTGAGGAAACAACATGGGTCATACTCGGTTCTTTACTTGATTTAGCTATTGTTTCACCACTTTTAGTTTTAGCCATTAACAGAAAAAGGAATTTTTCTGTTAAGCGTTTTATCATTTTGATGGCAGGAGGGCTAGTCTTTGCAAGGTTTTTAATTCCAGCAAAGTACTATGAACCATTTGTAGCAATATCTTATATAGGTTTTGCAATTGAAGGATTGTTAGTGTTGTTAGAATTAACTTTGCTTTTCATGCTAGTGCGTTATATGCCAGCAATTATTCATCAAGTGCGTATGAGTGATGAAAGCTTGTTGTTTTCTTTACCGACCATAGTTGAAGAAAAAGTTCGCAAACACCCAATTGTACAAATAGTGGCATCGGAATTCCTTATGTTTTACTATGCCTTTTCGTCGTGGAGGAAAAGATCACCAATAGGCGAAGAATATTTCACCCTGCATAAAAATTCGAGCTTAGTTGCGTTTCAAATGATGATGATTCATGCAATCATTATTGAAACAATTGGAATTCATTGGTGGCTACATGAAAAGTCCATGTTGTTATCAATCTTGTTGTTAATATTGAATGTTTACTCAGTTGTATTTTTCATTGGTGATATACAGGCTGTGCGATTGAATCCAGTGAAAATAACAGATAATTACTTGTACCTATCTCTTGGGTTAGCAAAAAAGATGGTATTGTCATTAGATGACATTGCGTCTATTACCATGGATCAAAAATTGCTAGAGAAAAAAATAGATAAGAATACAACTATTGAATTTATCGCAAAAGACTTTGAAACGGTACATCCACATATGATTCTCGAATTAAAAAATCCTTGCCGTGCGACACTCTTCTTTGGGATTGAAAAAACATATACTAGAGTGGCTTTACGTATGGATAATCCTAAAAAATTTCATGAGGCATTGAATCATGGCGGATCGGAAAAATGTAAAGATTGATCACTACTAAGATATAATGAACAACTCGGAAAAAGATATAGGTTACAGCCAAAAAGAACTCCGTATGTTAATCAAACGTTTGATTAACATACGGAGTTGATTTTTTATATTCTTTTTAGACAATCATTTAGATTGCGTGCCTGTTGTTTAAAATACAGATAAAAAAAGTTAATAACGTGCAATTAAGAATTTATAAATTTTCCGTTACTTAAAAAAATGTCTATAAAAGAGGAAACGATTTTGAGGATGGGTAACAAAACTGCCGTGCAAAAAACTATTCCAATATTGAATGAACTTATTTAGCGATGTTAATTGAAAAAATCCGGATTAAGCCGAGAGAATGGAGGGGAGGGGGCATACCGTTTTGTACATGTTGTTCAGAGAGGATTTCAAAAAAAGGTAGGTAGGGATTCCTAAAGGGGGAAATAAATCTTCTTTGGAAAATACTCCATTATATGTTTTGATTTTTATGGGAATAAAAACTTAATCCGTAAAAGATTATCCAATATTTAAAATAACCTGTTGACAAAAGAAAGCGATCAATTATATAATTATCTCGAATTCGAGATAATTGAAGAGGAATGATAATCATGGACAATCAAAACAAAGATGTATTAGAAGAGGAATTGTCTCTAAAGTTATTTGTTGTCTTGACTCGAGCTTTAGAATCAATAAAGAGGCGCGTTGAAGAAGATATAAAGGGCTTAGGACTAAACCCAACTGAATTTGCTGTACTTGAGTTGATTTACAGTAAAGGCGATCAACCTATTCAAAAAATAGGTGAAAAGGTATTGCTTGCAAGTAGTAGTATTACTTACGTGGTAGATAAGTTAGAGAAGAAAAACTTATTAATGAGGAAACCATGTCCCAAAGACAGGCGTATCACATTTGCGGTAATCACAACAGCTGGAACGGATTTAATGAATGAAGTTTTCCCTAAACATAAACTGGCCATTAAAGAGATATGTTCAGGTTTAGATGCTAATGAAAAAAAGGTGATGATTGAACAATTGAAAAAGTTAGGATATCACGCACAAGGCATATAATTTTTTTATGCAATTATCTCGATTTCATAATATATTAATTGAAAGTAATTTGAATCTAAGTTCAAAGTGAATTTGTAACGAATATCAGGCAAAAATAATTAACATTATTTATTAAATAGGAGTGAAATTAAAATGACTAAAAAAACAAGTGGAATCCATCATATCACAGCAATAGTTGGTCATCCGCAAGAGAATATAGATTTCTATGCTGGAGTTTTAGGTTTACGTTTAGTAAAACAAACAGTAAATTTTGATGATCCAGGCACATATCACCTATATTTTGGCGACGAAGGTGGTAAACCGGGAACAATCATTACGTTTTTCCCGTGGGTAGGAGCTCGTCAAGGGATTATTGGTGACGGTCAAGTAGGCGTTACTTCTTATGTTGTTCCTAAAGGCTCAATAGAATCTTGGGAACGAAGATTAGAAAAGTTTAATATTGCCTTTACTAAAATGGAACGCTTTGGTGAACAGTATTTACAATTTGATGACCCACATGGTTTACACTTGGAGATTGTTGAACGAGAAGAAGGAGAAATTAATTCGTGGACTTTTGGAGGGATAACTCCAGAGGTAGCTATCAAAGGTTTCGGCGGCGCAACCTTATTTTCCGCACAGCCAAATAAAACAGCAGAATTGTTAGAAAAGGTAATGGGTCTTGAACTCATAGGTAAAGAAGGAGACTTTATTCGTTTCCGTTCTACAGCAGATATTGGAAATATCATTGACCTAAAAGCAACTTCGACGGGAAGAGGTCAAATGGGTGTTGGAACAGTTCACCATATCGCATGGAGAGCTATAGATGACAATGATCAATTGGAATGGCAGAAATATGTTGCAGAACATGGTTATGGTGTGACTCCGGTTCAGGATAGAAATTATTTCAATGCTATTTACTTTAGGGAACATGGAGAAATATTATTTGAAATTGCAACAGACCCTCCTGGATTTGCTCATGATGAATCACAAGAAACGATGGGAGAAAAGTTAATGTTGCCTGTGCAGTATGAACAATATAGAGAGCAACTTGAACACAGATTAATACCAATTAAGGTGCGAGAATTAGATTAATGTCCGAAAGGAATGATGTCGATGCTTTCTGTTGATCCCAATACAAATACGGAAAGGGAAAATTATAAGCTTCTAATTGGAAGTATTATCCCAAGACCGATCGCCTTCGTGACTACCTTATCTGGGGATGGCGTTTTAAACGGTGCTCCTTTTAGTTATTTTAATATCGTATCTTCCAATCCTCCTATGATTTCTTTATCAATCCAACGATCTGGAGGAAAACAGAAGGATACTGCTAGAAACATTTTGCAGAAGAAAGAATTTGTAGTTCATATTGTAGATGAAAAAAATGTGGAAATAATTAATAAAACGGCAGCCAATCTCCCACCTCATGAGAGTGAAGTGGAATTGGCAGAATTAACACCAGTGGAGAGTACAAAAATCACGGTTCCAGGTGTTAAGCAAGCAAAAATTCGCATGGAATGTATACTGGAGCACTCCTTGGAATTGGGAGATAATGAAAGTCCTGGTTGTGATTTGATCATCGGCAAAGTGATTCAATTTCATGTTGAAGATGACCTCTATGAAAATGGAAGAATCGATGCCAGAGGATTGGCAGCTGTAAGTCGATTGGCTGGTGCCAATTATGCGAAAATCGGAGAGATTTTTGAGATAGAACGACCTAAATAGAAAAATTTGAAATCCAAAAGAGGCTGGGAGTTCAAAACCTAATCAATTAAAGAATTCTTCTAGTAAGATTTTATTTATGTTTTCATAGCGTGGAAGTTCATTCAATAGTAAAAGAATCCATTTTGATCCTTTCAAAATGGATTCTTTTATTTTCCCCTCGGAAGGTATTATTACAAGTTTATTATGCTTCAAAATCATTCTGAGGGTTGATATTTTTAGAATTTCGATTTTTCCTCTCTCTTCTAGACCATACCACCACTGGAATCAGTAATAAGGACAAAAATCCCCCAGCAAGTGATAATGTTGTGTAACTTGAATTAGCAACAATCATTCCAGACATTGCTCCACCAGATGCACCAGCCAAAGCTATCAAAACATCTACAGTTCCTTGTGTCTTCGCACGGGTGGCTGGGTGAGTCGCATCAACGATGAGTGCTGTACCACTAATTAATCCAAAATTCCAGCCAATCCCAAGCAAGGATAGCGCAATAATAAGTACTAGCATGGAATGAGCAGGTGCAATAGCAGCTGTAACACCAGCGGCCAGTAGAGTGACACCAGAAGCGATTGCCATTTTCGTCCGTCCAATCTTATCTACGAGAATACCCGTCACGAGGGATGGAAGGTACATCGCTCCAATATGGAAGCCAATTACCATTCCTACCGCACTTAAACTATGCCCGTGATGTCCCATATGTACTGGTGTCATAGTCATAATGGCAACCATGACAATTTGGGTTAAGAGCATAACTGTAGCCCCGACAACGATGTCTCGTTTGTTTATTGCTAGAGTGCTAGAATCTGTGACTAAAAGATTACTTTCATCCGTTTTCTGTACGCTAGCAATGGCTTTTGCAACGACGAGAGGGTCTGGTCGAAGTAAAGCTAGAAGCGCCAATCCAGCAAGAATATAGGCTGCGGCTGCTAAAATGAAAGGACCAGATAGTTCCGGGACACCAATTGATATAGCAAATTTGCCCATTACACTAACCAAGTTTGGACCGGCAACGGCTCCGAATGTAGTGGATACCATTGCGATACTGATTGCAGTTGCTCTCTGTGTAGATTTTGCTAAATCGGAACCTGCATAACGTGCTTGTAAATTCGTAGCAGTACCCGCACCATAGATTAGTAATGAAATAAATAGAAGTAGAATACTATTCGTTAAAGCTGAAATAACTACTCCAATCGCCCCAATTCCACCTGCTAAGAATCCTGCAGCGAGTCCTAGACGGCGTCCATAACGTTGTGAGAGCCTTCCCACAAGTAGTGCTGCTCCAGCAGAACCAACAGTAAACAATGCAGCCGGAACCCCTGCAAAACTATCTGTACCTAGCATATCTTGCGCGAGAAGAGCTCCCACTGTTATACCTGCTGCAAGTCCTGCTCCTCCGAATATTTGTGATAAGACAACAATCATCAATGTCCGTCGATATAACTTTCTTTGCTTTTCCGGAGAATTAATATAGCTTTGTAACCAAGCCGGATGCTTTTCTAGATTATTTAAATCATCAGCTTTATGCAGCATTTCTTAGTCCTCCTTTCCGATCAACTTTATATGTAAACATTCGATCGCCTTCTCCCAAAAGTAATAACTAATACTGTATTAGCGAACCAAAATAAATTCCATCCTTTTCTGATTCTATTGTTTCTAAGGTAATACCTCATTAACTTCTTGTTTTATGAATTGATTCCAATCTTGAACGCTTTTTTCTAATCGAAGAGCATTAATTCCTTTTGTTTTTAATAATTCAACTGCTTTTACAGACATTAAGCAATAAGGGCCTCTGCAATAAGCAACTACATCACAATTCGATGGTAAAGAAGCTAATTTGTCTTCTAATTCTTCTATCGGTATTGATACAGCCCCCGGAATATGAGCCTCTTCGTATTCCTCTTTAGGTCTTACATCCAATAATAGGACTTCTCCTTTTTCCATCCGTTTTTTGAGTTCGGGTAGCGACAGTTCCTCCATTTCGAAATGATTATTTAAAAATTCCTTTTTTATTTGCTGAACTTCTACCAATTGTTTTTCTGATAATTGATGTAAAGTACCCATAAAGTCTGAAACAGCTGAATTAGCTAGTTCATAAATAACAAAATTACCTTGTTTCTTGAAATTTACTAACCTTGCATTGTGAAGAGTTTGCAAATGTTGTGACACATTGGCAACCGTCATACCTGTACTCTTAGCTATTCCTTCAACTGATTTCGGACTTTGCGATAAAAGATCGAGGATTTCTAATCTTTTAGGACTTGAGAGGCTTTTACCTATTCGAGCAAATTCTTGATACAACATATCTTTTAATGTTCTTTCTTCAATCAATTAACCCCACCTCAACTATTCAATTGTTTTATTGAATAGTTTCATTGTAATTGTCTATATCTTACAGGTCAAATAAAAAAGTCTTTCGCTTCTGTTGTTCGCAAGGCCTAGAAGACATTCAGCAAAAGGCATTAATTTTAAGGGAAGAAATATACATTGTGCTTATTCCAAGAATAAGGTTACACAAGCAGAGTTTCCTGATAATGTATCGAAAAGCAGGACACAATAGGCATGGCAGATTGTACTTAAGCCATTAGATTAGATGACATGCTGGAACTTGAAGCACATTGATAATTGGATTAATTAGATATGTAGACTAAAATTAAATTAATGATTACTAATTAAACCGAAAGAGAGTCGATTTGTGTGAACAACATAACAAAATTAAAAATATTAAAGCCAGCTAAAGATCTATTTGAAGCCTTTGTTGATCCTGCAAAAATCGGAAATTTTTGGTTTTCATCGAGTTCAGAAAGATGGGAACAAGGTAAGACGATAACATTGAGATATAATGAATACGATGCTCAAGGGGATATAGAAGTAATCGAAATCGAGAAAAATAAGAAAATTGTGTTCCAGTGGGGAGAAGGACATATTGTAACAATTACTTTAAAAGAGTTGGATAACTCAAGCACTATTATTGAAGTTAAAGAAGAAGGTTTTAAAGAAAATGATGATGAGTTTATAAGTCAGCTGATCGATAATAAAGAGGGATGGGTTTATATGTTGACTTGTTTAAAGGGGTATTTGGAATATGGTGTTAGTTTGAGAGCAGCATTAGTTAAATAAAATGGGATACACATGTCGAATTTCGATATAGATATTGGTAAGTTGAATTTAAAGAAGGACTGGACGGTGCGGAAAAAGTTGTGTAAATAGGTTTCAAATCAATCCTCCTTGGCGAGAATTAGGATAACTAATTTTGCCAAGGAGGATTTTTCGTCATGAAATTACCAAAGGAATTAATCAAAGAAATGGTAAAGGAACAAAAGTTCACTAGTACCGATCAAATTATGGAAACGATCAAGGAGATGTTTTCCAATGTCTTGGAGGAAGTGCTCAAATGCGAAATTGATGAGCAGTTGGGTTATGAAAAGCACCAACGTCGGAGTGATGGACCTAATAACTATCGAAATGGTTCAACAAAACGGAAACTAAAAACGCAATTTGGCGAAGTTGAAATAAACGTTCCTAGAGATAGAAATGGCTCGTATGAGCCACAAATTTTGGATAAATACCAAAGAAATGTGGACGGGCTGGAAGAGAAAATTCTTTCTCTTTACGCACATGGTATGTCTACCAGAGATATCAAGGAACAAGTCAAGGATCTCTATAATATTGAGATTTCCTCAGAGCTAGTTAGTAAGATTAGCGAAAAGATTATGCCACAAGTAAATGAGTGGCAAAGCCGTCCACTTGAAGCCTATTATCCTTTTATTTTCATGGATGCCATTCATTATAAAATTCGGGATAATCACCAAATTGTCTCGAAGGCGGCCTATGTGGTATTGGGTATTAACAATGAAGGTTATAAAGAAATATTAGGCATCTGGGTTGGGGGAAATGAAAGTAGTAAGTTTTGGTTAGGTGTGTTGAACGATTTGAAAACGAGAGGCGTTAAAACGGTTAATCTTTTCTGTGTAGATGGGCTTACAGGATTCAGAGAAGCCATACAAGCCGTGTATCCTTTCGCTGGAATTCAACGTTGTATCATTCACCAGATACGTTCAAGTACTAAATATGTTTCTTATAAACACTTAAAGGAATTTGTCGCTGATTTAAAGCTAATCTATACTTCAATTAACGAAGAATCGGGTATGGAAAGGCTCAAAGAATTTAAAGAAAAATGGGGTAAAGAGTATCCAACTGCAGTTAAATCATGGGAAGAAAATTGGGATATTTTAGCTACCTTTTTTGCATATCCGCCCGAAATTAGGAAAATAATATATACTACGAATGTAATAGAAGGGTTACATCGTCAATTTAGAAAAGTGACCAAAACAAAATCCATTTTCCCTAATGATGATAGCTTAAGGAAAATGCTCTATTTGGCATCTCAAAATATTACAAAAAAATGGAAGATGCGTTATCGTAATTGGGATATAATCTTGAGCCAACTTGAGATTTTAAATCAAACATCATAATTGGGGACTCTGTCCCCAAACCCCTGAAGTTTAACGCATTTGTTTTCCCTAAAACGGATGAAAAAACGGACAGATCAAGTCCGTCCGTTTTAGTGTAAAAACCATAAAATCGCTCGGGTTGCACTTCTGCATTGCCCTATCCTGTTTTATGGTAAAAGGCAATAATAGTTTTGCCAGATTGTATTTTTTCATACCTATTATTTCTTGCCTTGCGAAGATTATAGAATACTACTTACACAAGATTTTACGCAGATCCAAGGACTGTTAAAATGTTTTCTTAAAATACGTAGCGGACTCACTATAGCCGATGGATTCATAAAACTTACCTGCTCTTCTAGTAGCAAGTGCAACTAATTTAGATCCTCTTTCTTTAGATAACTTCTCTGCTTCTGCCATTAAATGCTTACCGATATTCTTTCTTCTATATGGTTCTAACACAAAAAGCTCCTCAACCCAGCTGATGATTCCGTTCGCATAGAATGCTGGATGGTGGAGTACTAATACATATCCAATTAGGTTTTGTGCCTTTTCAGCAACAACTAAATCAACATTTTTATCATCTAAAAGTGATTTGAAAACATTTGAAAAGTCAACTTCATTAACATCAAAACTTGTTGCTAAGCCCTTAGCCAACCCAAATAGTTCTTCCTTATCGTCACTTTTTGCCTTTCTGTAAATAACATCCTTGTTTGTTTCTAAACTATGCTCTTTTCGTTTCATCTAAATCACCTCATATGCTATCTACTAAAACTGGAGATGCCTTCATTAATTTTCAACAAATAAGGTACTTTATCCTTCTTGGAGATAAGCATCTTTTAATTTAGCTATATTGAATAAAGTTTGATAATTTAAAATAAATATCCTTACAAATCTATTAAAAAACAAAAATAGGAGTGATTGAGGTGTTAATAGAACCTTTACACATTGCTGTACCAACTGCATTTTTCAAAGATGAGTCTTTAAACGTGCAAGGGACTATAGACCATATAAAATATTTATATAGTCAAGGGATCAAATCTGTTCTTGTTTGTGGGTCTACAGGAGAGCAACATAGTTTGAATCTGAGAGAAAAAATTGACTTACTTAATGCTGTATTAAAAGAAGAAGAGCTTATAAACAACATGGAGGTACTTTTTGGTGTATCATCTATCAGACAAGTAGAGGCAGTTGAGCTTGCAAAAGCGATTCGTAATACAAAAATAGCAGGAATTTTACTTGGATATCCACCTTATATTCTTCCATCTCAAGAGGAAGCATTGGGCTATTCAGAGAAGATAATTGATCTAACTAATAAGCCAACTATATTATATAACAATCCAAAAAGAACAGGATTTGATTTATCCTTAGACAGTATCATTTACTTAAGTATGAAAGAGTTTGTAATAGGAATAAAAGAAGCAGGAAATAAAGATAAAATTAAAACACTGAAAAATAAGATTCATTCTAGTTTTTATTATTATGCTGGTGGGGAAATAGATTTGGAAGATAAAGTGAAAATAGGATTTAATCGTTTATCTTCAATTTCGGGAAATATATCCCCTGATGAAACAAAAAAATGGTTTATGAAGATGCTTAGAAATGAGCCAATAACTGAACAAGAAAACTTAGATATAACAAACATTTTACAACACGTGTATACAGGGTCCCCTCTAGTAAATTTAAAGAGAATGATAAATGAAAAAGGGATTGAAATAGGCATCTGTAGAAGTCCTTTAGGAAACATATAACAAAGAAAATAATAATAAAATAAAAAGTTCATAAAAAAGAATAGAAGTCTTTTGATCAATCCTTTTTTTAGTTACAGTTAAAAGTTAAAAAGCACTACGAACAACTCGCTTATTTAGCTGTTTGTAGTGCCTCTTTTTTAACAATACTCTAATATTTCAATGAGACCTTTACTATCTCATCACCAAATTTCACATCAAAATATTGTTTGGAATCATTTAGCTTTTTAAAACTAATGTGGTGAACAAGTATGCTCTCTTTAATTAGGCTCTCAAAACGTTGAATGATTTCATAAACATCTTCCGTTGCTGAAATATTGATCGATATATACATCTCGATAGGTAAGTTTAATTTTTTTCGAAAATCCTGTATGGCTCTAATTAAGTCTCTAACTTGACCTTCCTCTATTAGTTGAGGCGTGAGTGTTGTATCTACGATTACCTTTAGTTGCTGATCGCCCGCCATCTCGAAGCCAGATGAAACTATATATTCAACATTAATATGCTCTTTCTGTAAAGTTACAACTTGCCCCTTTACATTGATTTGTAGTTGCCCATCTTTTAATAACGATTTCTTCTCAGAATAAGGAATATGGTCCACATATGCTTTAACTTCGTTTACCAATTTCCCAAATGCAGCACCTGCTGTTTTAAAATTTAATTTAATGACAGTCGTTTCATATCGGGATAGGTCATCTGCGTAAACAACCTCTTTAACATTGAGCTCTTCTTTAATAATATCTGTATAGGCTTGTGAAAGACGTTCTCCTTCTTTACGATATACAATCATTTTTTGTAAGGGCTGCTTAACTTTAATGCCTTTGGTATTGCGAATACTACGACCATGCTCAACTATTTTTAAGATTGTTTGCATGTTTGCCTCTAAAGCAGGATTAATCATTGAATCATTAGCTTTTGGATAGTTTTGTAAGTGAACACTACCTTGATATAACTTTAAATGAATGTCTTCAGCTACATATGGGGCAAATGGAGCTAACAATCGGCTGATTGCGCTTAACGTTTCAAATAGTGTTGAATACGCAGCTAGCTTATCTTCTGAAAGTCCAGAAGCCCAAAACCGATGTCTTGACCTTCGAACATACCAATTACTCAATTCTTCGACTAATTCTGCAATCTCACGTGTTGATTGAGTAAATTGATAGCGATCCATATAACCTTCAACGAGTTTGATTGTACTATGCAGTCGTGAGAGGATCCATTTATCTAAGATTGTTCTCTTACCTGTGTGCTGTTTATCATACACATATCCATCTATTTTCGCGTACATGGCATAAAACTTATACGTATTATCTAGTGTATCAATCAATTTTGATTTGGCATCTTGCACTATTTTTTTGGAAAAGCGTTTCGGATTCCACGGTGAGCTATCAACTAGGAAGGCCCATCGAAGTGCATCTGCACCGTATTCTTGTATGAGTTCAGCAGGATCTAAGGCATTTCCTTTACTTTTGGACATTTTTTGGCCGTGTTCATCGAGAACATGCCCGAGAGATAGGACGCTTTTATAAGGCGCCTTTCCTGTGAATAGGGTGGAAACAGCGAGTAGGCTGTAGAAAAATCCTCTCGTTTGGTCAACTCCTTCAATAACGACATCCGCAGGGAATTGCTTTTCGAATTTTTCTTTATCTCCAAAAGGATAATGGTACTGTGCAAAGGGCATCGAACCACTGTCAAACCAAACATCAATCACTTCAGGCGTTCTTTGCATGATACCTTTACATTTTGGACAGGTACACTGTACTTCGTCAATATATGGCTTATGCAACTCGACATCATTTGGTACTGGTACTGCCGCTAATTTTTGCAGCTCCTCGATGCTGCTAGGTGCTTCTTCATGCTGGCAATCAGAACATACCCAAACATTTAAAGGTGTCCCCCAGTATCGATTTCTACTTATATTCCAATCAACGAGATTTTCGAGAAAGTTGCCAAATCGACCATCCTTAATATGATCAGGATACCATGTAACCGTTGCATTGTTCGCAAGCATTTTGTCTTTTAATGATGACATATTGATAAACCAGCTATCAGTCGCATAGTAAAGCAATGGAGAATCACATCTCCAACAATGTGGGTAACTGTGTTCATACCTTTCTTTATGATAAAGCTTCCCTTGTTCAGAGAGCATTTTAATAATCTCAACGTCACAGTCCTTTACAAATCGTCCCGAAAGTTCTAAAACGTCAGCTGTGTAACGTCCTTGTTGATCAACCACATTGATAAAGGATAAACCATTTTGCTGAACGGTTTTATAGTCTTCTTCACCATAAGCTGGTGCCATGTGAACAATACCAGTTCCACTATCTTCTGTGACAAAATCAGCTAATACGACACAATGCCCTTTCTCGATTGCTACATAATTAAACGGTGGAGCGTAATGTAAACCTTCAAATTCAAGACCACAATGCTCACTTAACACCTCTGCATGCTCACCAAGCACTTTTTCTACTAATGATTTAGCAACGATATAAATCTCATTTTCTTTTCGAGCGCGCACATACTTTAATGTTGGATTCATCGCAAGTGCAACGTTTGCTGGCAATGTCCATGGTGTCGTTGTCCAACCTAAGAAATATTCTTCGGTAGCATCAAGACGCTTGAATTTTACGGTCGCCGATAAATCTTTAACATCTTTATAGCCTTGTGCAACCTCATGTGAACTTAAAGAAGTTTGACAGCTAGGGCAGTATGGTGAAACACGATGCCCTTTATACAATCTTCCATCTTTGTGAACTTTGCTTAAGATATTCCATACACTTTCGATGTATTCATTACTTAAAGTCAGATATGGACTATCCATATCTACCCAATAGCCTAGCTCCTCGGTAAAAGAACGCCATTTTTTCTCGTAGGTGAATACACTTTCCTTGCATTGATTGATAAAAGGCTCCACTCCATAGCGTTCAATCTCTTGTTTCCCGGAAATACCGAGTTGCTTTTCAACACCAAGTTCAACGGGAAGACCATGAGTATCCCAGCCAGCCTTTCTTTCCACTTGAAAGCCCTGCATTGTTTTGTATCTTGCTACTACATCTTTAATCGTTCGACCAAATGCATGACCTACATGGGGGAGACCATTCGCAGTCGGTGGTCCTTCATAAAAAACAAAAGGAGTTTTACCTTCTCTTATTTGAACGGATTGTTTAAAAGTATCTGCTTCTGACCAATAATTGCGTATTTGCTCTTCACGCTGTAAAACTGTTTCTTTCTTTTCATTAGAGTTCATAGATATCGCTCCTAAACAATTTTTTAAAAGCACACAAAAACCCCGTCCCAAGTAAAGGGACGGGGTTAACCGCGATACCACCCTAATTCTATTGATCCGATCAATAGCACTTAGCAACGTACAATCATACGTGTTCCTTTTAACGGTAGAAACCCGGTTAGACTTACTAAAAAATTCAGCCTAACTTCTCAGAGGGGATTTTCGCGTAACACTCGAACACTGACTTGCACCTTAATGTCAGCTCTCTGTGGATCGAGACGAAACGCTACTTTTTCTCATCAACGAATTTGTGTGCTTTTATTGGAGGTTATTTTAACAAACATGAAAGCGGTTGTCAAACTGTTCTGCAAATGTTGTGATTTAAATTTTTTTTAAAAGTTAAATGTGGATTTACAAGAAAGTTGTATTGTTTATAAAAATGTTGAGTTGCTTTTTTCTCTTCTAACATTTGGGGCATTCTAGTTCACCAAGAATAATAATTTTGATATTTAGCTAGGTAATATCACACGTCTGTCAATAGGAGATCCCAATAAGATAGAAGTTCTGGTGCTTCCGAAAGGGATAAAATTTTCAATTAATCGTGTCAGTTCATCCGTTCCGTTTAATGCTGCCTTTATATAGTAATGAACATGTCCTGTAGCACGATGGCATTCGATAACATCAGGCTCGTTGGCAATCATTCGTTCAAATTCTTCCAGAGATACTCTAAGTTCACTTAATTCAATCATAACTAGTAACTTTTTTCCAACAGCCGCAGGAGGAACTAGGGCAAAGAAGCCTTCAATAATTCCTTTTTCTTGAAGACGCTTTAATCGTTCCGAGACACTAGGGCGACTAAGAGCTAATTTCTTCGATAACTCACTTATAGAGATACGCCCGTCCAACTGTAGTAGTCTAATCATATCAATATCGATCTGGTCCATCTAATCACTTCTTTCAAATTGAATATATTGATCATTATTTTCCTTCAAATAGAAGTAATTACAGAGTGAATACCTCCATTTTAGTATGTAATTAGTACTCCAATTATACTATTATTATAAATACATATAAATTATTTGAAAAATAAAAATTTAAAGATTGATATGAAAAGAGGGCGATTCTTTAACGGGTTCGGAAATGAAATTTGGAGACAAACAGTCGATAAATAAAACGATCATTGGAAATAGAAAAGAGGTTAACATGAATAATTCTTTTAAAATTATTGTCTTAGCTGGTGCCTTTGTATCATTTATCCTAGGGGCGGGAACAGCAACAGGCCAAGAGATTTTGCAATTCTTTGTATCCTTTGGTTACCTTGGTATGGGTGCTATTTTAATTGCAGCGGTTTTACATATGTGGTTTGGTGCATATGCAATGGACGTAGGCCTCCGATTAAAGGCTGACGATTCAAAAGATGTTTTTATTTATTTTTGTGGGAAATATCTTGGAATCTTTTTTTATTGGTTTTCACAGTTATTTATATTAGTAGTTTTTGTTGTGATGATTTCCGGAGCAGGAGCAACTGTTTCTGAACACTTTGGTTCGGGAATTGTCACCGGTCGAGCAATCATGGCAATTCTAGTATTAATTACAGCTTTATTACGATTAGAAACCATTATCAAAATTTTAGGAATTGCTGGTCCGATTATTATCGTTTTTGCCATCATTGTTGGAGCTGGAAGTTTTGATTCAACAGGATTTTTACATGCAGGAGAGTTGATTGAGGAACTTAGCTTATTAAAGGCTACTAATTATTGGTGGCAGTCAGGGTTTGTTTATTCCTCTTTTGTTTTACTTGTAGCGCTACCTTTTCTAGCAAATTTAGGAAAGGATGAAGTGAAAAGAAAAAACGTGATTATTGGTGGGGCTTTAGGTGGCTTAATTATGTTGGTTGGGGTTTTTGCGATCTACATTGGTATCCTATCAAACATTGAAAAGCTTCATGCAAAAGATATACCAACATTATTTTTAGCGGACCAAATTAGTCCAATGTTAGCCTTTGTTTTTTCGATCATTTTGCTCATTGCCATTTATACAACAGCGGTTGGAATGCTTTGGACTGTAGCAACCCAGTTTTCAAAAGGGAATATTATGAAATATAGAATCATCACTATTGCTTTGACGATTCTTGGCTTTTTCGGTGGTTTATTACCATTCGCTAAAATCATTGATCTTGTTTATCCAATTGTCGGATATATCGGTTTAATATTGATGGTTGGAATGTTATATCGTCAATTTATTAATAAGGGAAAAATTGAAAATACGGCTAATACACTAAGTATTAATAAAAATGTTAGTAAGTGAGGGAGTAATATGAGTAAATACGGGAAGAAGCCAGATTATAATAGGGTAAAACTAGATATGCCTTTTACAGGCATTACATCATTTAGAAAATATCCCATTTGTACTAATTTAGAAGAATTAGATGCTGATTTTGCCATTATAGGTGTTCCAAATGACATGACAACCGCATGGCGTTCCGGGGCTCGTATGGGACCAAGATCAATTCGAGAGCAGTCCTCATTATATGCTTTTGGCTCAGGTTATGATCATGAAAGAGATATCGTCTACAATAATGATGGCTGGAAAATTGTTGACTGTGGGGATGTTTCTATTATTAATGGGGATGTAGAACAGAGTCATGAAAATACTGAAGAAGTAATTAGAAAAATTATTTCCAAAGGTGCTATTCCTATTGTTTTAGGAGGGGATCACTCCATAACGAATCCTGTTGCATTTGCTTTAGAAAGTGAGGAAAAAGTGAATGTCGTCCAAATTGATGCCCATTTAGACTGGTTGAAGGATGCATCAGGTCAACTTTTTACGTTAAGTAATCCGATGCGTAGAATGTCTGAAATGAAGCATATCAACAAAATGGCGCAACTTGGAATAAGAGGAGTTGGAAGTAGCCAGAAAGAGGACTTTGACGATGCTCGCGCTTATGGGAGTACGATTTTATCACCAAAACAAATTAGAAAAATAGGAATTGAAGAAGCGTTAAAAGATATGCCATATGGTGAAAAGTACTATGTTACTATCGATATTGATGGTTTAGATGCTTCTGTTGCACCCGGGGCTGGTTCACCTTCACCAGGAGGATTTTTTTACGATGAAGTGAGTGAAATTTTAGAAGTTGTAGCAAAAAAAGGTCAAGTAATTGGTTTTGATTTAGTCGAGGTAAATCCATTATACGATCCTACAGGTGTAACTTCACAAATTGCAGCAAGACTAATAATTGATTTTATTAACTTCATAATTAGAGAAAAACAACTTAATTCAGCGAAATAATTTTTTAGGTGTGTATAGGTAGGTATAAGCTAAACATTTGATTTCTACTAGTTTTATCATTTTAAATGAATTTTTAATTCGTTGATCTACATCAAACATACGGGTAGATAGTTGAAGAATCTAACGGAGAATATCCCTAGAAAGAATATAAATAAAAAATAAGCTACTGTAATGTGGCTTATTTTTTTCTTCTTTTTATTAAAAATGGCGCAGTGCAAATGATTCCTATCATATATAGAGCTACTGCAATATAAGCGGGTAATAAGTGAACAAAATCAGTATAGCCAATAATAAAGTGAGTGACTATCCCAGATAAAAATGCAGGAATGGCACCGACTGTGAAGGTCCACCAGACCCAGCTTTCTCCTTCGCGAATTCCCCATAAGGCTAGCATCAATACGAGTAAGCCTACACTTAGTAAGGCACTTCCAAAACCGGCCCGGTCATGAGCAATAACAGGGATTAATCGTTCATTAAATTCATTAAGCATTTCCGGAGTTAGACATAAATAAGAAAGATCGGTTGGTACAAAGATAGTTGATGCTCCAATGACTGAGATTACAATTCCTCCAAGAGATAAAGCAGCTCCTAATATAACAAAGGATAGTTGTCCAATTAAGCTCAACTTCCAGGAGGGATGATTGAAAAGATTGGTGCTTGTAGGCGCTGTATAGGCATTTTTTGATTTCAAATATCCAAAAATAAATAAGGGTAATAATATAAGCCAAAACAATCCATGGAGCCAATCGAAATAACCATAACCGATAAATAAGAAAATTCCTAAAAACCCAATCATCCCTGCTACATTGACTGCTTTTCTTGCCCAATGGAGGCCATACCTAATTCCATACCTCGCAAGCTGCATATAGATGATCCCACCTGAAATCATGGTTCCAGAAAGAGTCATCCGGTCATGTGCCATAAAGTATAATATGGCGGGATTGAAATCAAATATATCCATTCTCATTATCCCTAAAAAGGATTCATCATATGGAAGGATAATGGCGGTCATGCTAAAGAACAATGCTATGAATCCAGCAATTGTAATTGCCAATCCAAACAACCAATACCAAAGCCAACCTGTAACCATCACTGATTCCTCAGGGAGCCTGTTGCTGTATGCCTCATTAATTCGCTTTGGCAGACCAGGACCAGCAAATACATAATCATAGCCTAACATGATTAGTGATACTCCGTTATCCAATAATGTAACAGCATCAAATGGTTCTCTTATTCTACTTAATGTAATAATAGGTAAGTCAGAATCAAATGATCTCCTTATTGTCTTAAGCGAATCAATCACCTTATCGGGTGTAGAACACTCTTCAAGTAGTATTCCACTTGGATCATAGTTTCTAAGCTTTTCAATAGCAGTCATATCTTCTGTTGAACAAGAAAATATAAGAGGTTCACTGATTTGTTCCTTAAAATGCTTATATTGATTAGCTGAATCAAACACATTGCTGTTCAGTATAAATCCATCACTATAAGGAAGGAGCTCTTCACAAATATGTTTTATTTCTTGAAAAGTGCCCTCAACCCTAATAAAAAAGGGAATCTTCTTTTTTTTAAGAGAGTGTAAGTGTTCCTTAACAGTAGAGAGCTTCATAGATACGTTGTTAAATCCATATATCTGCTTCTGCTCTTGATCTATATATAGCCCTTCCTTCTTTTCCGAACCGCTAATGGAAACTGGTCCAATTTCAAGAAAGCCAAAACCAAGATTTTGAAACGCTTTAAGTCCAGATAATTGAGGGTCGATTTTGCCACTTAGTCCGACAGGTGAATTAATATGGACCCCAAATATTTGTTTTCCCAGTTTTTTTGAAGGGGACATATGGCCAAGAAATTCTATAAATGCTTCACCTATTAACGTAGAAGATAGCAAGCTCATCCCACGGTGAATAAACTCTCGACTAAAGGAAGGAGAAAATTTATGGAGAATAGGCTTGAATATAGTGTGATATGACCAATCTGGCAAGGCTGAACTTCCCTCCCCTCTTTGTAATAAGACCACCTCATCTACCTTTTAGTTCCGGAATGATAATCCATTTTCCTTTAAAGCGGACCTAAGCTTCGGTAAGGACGCTGGCCCCATTCCGTGAAATTGCAAAATTTCTTTCTCGCTATATTTTGATAACATCTCTAAAGAAGTAATCCCATTATTTTCTAACGCGCGTCTTGCAGGAGCAGCGAGTATTGAAAGAAATCCGTTGCTAGGTTTGCGTTCTTGCTCACAAATAGGGCAAGTTGGACAATCGGTACTTTTATAGTATTTATGCCCTTTGTGGCAAGTCCTTAAATTTTTCTCATTAGTTGTCATTTTAAAAGGTCGCCTCTTCTTAAGAATCTATTTTTACTTTTAATGGTTAGATAATTTTGGTGCCATGTTCCGGGTGTAACAATGATATAAGGCTCTCTATATGTATTTTAACAAAAAAATATAATCAACTTTTAGAATTAATTAAATAAATGATGTAATATTCTATCTTTGTCTTCAAAAAATTGTTTCATGATACTATAATGGTTAGTTTCTTCAAGTAACGTTTCTTTTGCTCCTTCTTCACTAAGTTCTATAATCTTAGAGTTAGGATATGACATGATAATAGGGGAATGCGTGGCAATGATAAATTGTGAACCTTTACGGACTAATTCATGAATTTGGGCTAACATAGATAGTTGTCTGAGAGGGGATAGGGCTGCCTCGGGTTCATCTAGTAGATAGATGCCATTTCCCCGAAAACGATTCATAAATGTTGCCCAAAAGGACTCCCCATGTGACTGCTGATGAAGGGATAATCCTCCGAATGAATCTATGATTCGTGGTCCAGGTGCTGGTTCACTGTCTAATTCTTCGATATTGGTAGCTACATTGTAAAAAGTCTCAGCACGAAGAAAGAAGCCATCTCTTGGCCTTTCGATACCTTTTATTAGCTTAATATATTTTTCTAGTGGAGAATGTGAATCATAAGTGGAAAAGTTGAAATTAAAGGACCCTCCTTCTGGATTAAATCCAGCAGCAACCGCAATGGCTTCCAATAGCGTTGACTTTCCCATACCATTTTCACCAATGAAATATGTAACATTTGGATGTAACGATAGTTCATCCAATGTCTTTATACTTGGCAAATGAAATGGATATTCATCAAAAGAGGAAATGATATTACGTTCTAGCTTTATGCTTCTTATATAATGTTTTTCTTTTAATTCCTCCACAAGATTTACCTCCATATAATTTTTATCAATTCCATGCCTCATCCAAATAATAACATAGAATCGGTAATGGACTAATAATGTTAAAAAGATAGTATACGCTAAAAACTATTTGCTCTCCTGAGAAGCGAGGAAACGATTACCTAATATTTCCCTGGCCAGTGAAGAATGTGATAATTCATTCTAATGCTTCCTGTATATACTTATATAATTCGGCATCCATCCCAAACTGCAAACCATTTCCGGGGTTTTCAGCATGAAATTTTTCAGTTTGTTTCCTTAAATCTTGGTCATGCCCTGTGAAAGAGTAAACAATGTCACCCCATTTTTTTGCCAATGCTTGTACCTTACTACTATGAGGAGGTGTTCCTTTTTCCTTTTCTAATAGTATTTTTTCAAAATCATTCTAAATTCTTGTTCCTTTTCTTTTAAAGTATCTTCATCATATTGATCATAATAATTCTTCATCATGTCTAATTGCTCTTTTGTAAAGTATTTTCCTTGATACATTTTCATTGCTCCTAAAAGTTTTGTTAATTCTTCTACGGACATTAATTTTTTACTACGAATAGTTTTTAAAGCACTTTCTAATTCATATAGTAGATCTTGTTGAACTTGTATATCTCTCTTTATACGGGTTATTTGAGTTTCTATAATGTTAATGTTGGTGGCAGAACCTTTTTCTTTGTTCGTAATGACAGACTTTATATCTTCTAAAGATAATCCTATTTGCTTTAAAGCCAAGATCTGGTGTAGTTTAGACAAATCTGATTTTGTGTAAAGCCGATGTCCAGACTCTGTATATTGAGAAGGAGAAAACAAATCAATTTGATCATAATATCTTAAAGTTCTTATCGTTAAGCCCGTTAATGTTGCAAGTTCTCCTACTTTCCAGTATTCTTTCATACGTATTTCATCCTTATAAAATGTATTAATCACCATGATTATGATTTACCTCAAAAGTCCTTGAATTTCGTTATAATTAAAGCGATATGTCCTTCCACAGATTTGACACGCTGTATCAATAGTCTCTTTATTCTTAATTGCTTGTTTTAATTCATTTTCGCTTAAAGAATGAAGTATCCCATAGAACATTTCTTTTGAGCACCCACAGAAAAATTGGACAGGACTATATCCAATAACTTTTACATCCTTAAATAACTCACTTAGCTTTTCTTCAATATTGTTCTTGCTATATTTATTCAAGCTGGAAAAGAACCCTCGATTCGTATTAACCGTGTTTTCTACTTCATCAATAAGGTCAGGCTTGGCACCAGGAAGCAATTGAGCACATATAGCATTACTAAATAGAATACAATTATCATTTCCAAATCCAATATTGGCTCCTATATATGTTTGAGTTTGCTCACTCTGAATAAAATAATGTGAAATGTCATCAACGATGTTTCGGTATGGCATATCAGTTATGCCAGTAAATTGATTCATAGCCGAGCCTTTTATCACACGAATAGTTCCTTTATTACCAATAAGGCGATCAAGTGATATTTTATTAATATAATCATAAGGGGCTTTCAGTAATTCTCCGTTGAGATAACCACGAACATTTCCTTTTGCATCTGCATCGACAAAAACTTTATATTTGGGGTCACTCATTGTCATTTGGAGACTTATTCTTTGATCCCCTTTTATGGTTCCTGACATTAAACTCACAACCGAAATGGTTTTTCCTAATGTAAGTTTAAGAATATTATTTGTTTCTTTGTTCAGCCTAAGAATTTCATTAATTAATTTTGTATTATCAACAAAAAATAAACGAACTTGTTTGTCATAAATTAGTGTCTTAACAATTGTATTTTCCATTTTACCTTTCCTTTCTCTTTTTCACTGTTAAGTACACTATAAAACATAACCTTACGTAAGGTTCAAGCTTATTTGATCGATTTCCACATAATTATCCGATTTAGGAGTTTTTAATAGTAATTTAATTATTGTGATTTTCCACACGATAATCCGAATGCCCTTTTTTTCTAATACCATTTACGCGATATTTTAAAAAGAGGGATTTACTATAAGAGATTGTAGAATTGGGTGGAGGGTTTAAAATGCGGAAATTCTTTGAATACAATTGGCAATTAAGAGATGAATGGTTCGAATGGTGCAAACAACTAACAAAAGTGGAGTTAATGAAAAAACGAGTTGGGGGTGTAGAAAGTATTTTATTTACCTTATTTCACATTACAGAAGTGGAATATAGTTGGGTACGAGGGATTCAAGGAAAAGAAGATATTGTATTTAAGTTTAGTGATTATGACACGCTAGAGAAGGTAAAATCGCTCTCAGAGGATCTTAGATATGAATAAGAGATATTTTACATTCAAATGTGGATCATTTAAAAGAGGAGTTTGTGAGTGTTCCTTGGGATAACGATCAGTATACAATCGATGATATTTTACATCATATTATCGCCCATGAAATACATCATATTGTGTAAGAAAAGGTGTTAAATTAGAGAACTATAAGATGGTCAAAAATTTAGCCATATAAGTCTCTACACTCAATTATTGGAACCTTAATTAAATGAATAAGTTGATTTTTTATAAAATGCTATACGAACTCGTAGTTAAAGAATCTATTTTGATTAATTTTTTTCAAAATAGGTTCTTTTTTTGTGCCAAATAATGGTTTGTGCAAGATGATTAATCCAGTGTGTAGCAATCAAATAATAGAAAGTGGGAATAACAAATATAGGATGTTGGCACAATATTTTAGTTAAGTTCCAGAAATGTGGGGATTTAGTACAAAGCGAGTCAGCATTGACTCTCCTCTAAGGGGAGGATTTAAATTAAGATTGTAGGGTGTTTTAAAAGGAGTAGAACAACATGCAAAAACAAAACAGAACGTTAGCTATAGTATTAATGGACGACGGTGCGGAAAAAGTTGTGTAAATAGGTTTCAAATCAATCCTCCTTGGCGAGAATTAGGATAACTAATTTTGCCAAGGAGGATTTTTCGTCATGAAATTACCAAAGGAATTAATCAAAGAAATGGTAAAGGAACAAAAGTTCACTAGTACCGATCAAATTATGGAAACGATCAAGGAGATGTTTTCCAATGTCTTGGAGGAAGTGCTCAAATGCGAAATTGATGAGCAGTTGGGTTATGAAAAGCACCAACGTCGGAGTGATGGACCTAATAACTATCGAAATGGTTCAACAAAACGGAAACTAAAAACGCAATTTGGCGAAGTTGAAATAAACGTTCCTAGAGATAGAAATGGCTCGTATGAGCCACAAATTTTGGATAAATACCAAAGAAATGTGGACGGGCTGGAAGAGAAAATTCTTTCTCTTTACGCACATGGTATGTCTACCAGAGATATCAAGGAACAAGTCAAGGATCTCTATAATATTGAGATTTCCTCAGAGCTAGTTAGTAAGATTAGCGAAAAGATTATGCCACAAGTAAATGAGTGGCAAAGCCGTCCACTTGAAGCCTATTATCCTTTTATTTTCATGGATGCCATTCATTATAAAATTCGGGATAATCACCAAATTGTCTCGAAGGCGGCCTATGTGGTATTGGGTATTAACAATGAAGGTTATAAAGAAATATTAGGCATCTGGGTTGGGGGAAATGAAAGTAGTAAGTTTTGGTTAGGTGTGTTGAACGATTTGAAAACGAGAGGCGTTAAAACGGTTAATCTTTTCTGTGTAGATGGGCTTACAGGATTCAGAGAAGCCATACAAGCCGTGTATCCTTTCGCTGGAATTCAACGTTGTATCATTCACCAGATACGTTCAAGTACTAAATATGTTTCTTATAAACACTTAAAGGAATTTGTCGCTGATTTAAAGCTAATCTATACTTCAATTAACGAAGAATCGGGTATGGAAAGGCTCAAAGAATTTAAAGAAAAATGGGGTAAAGAGTATCCAACTGCAGTTAAATCATGGGAAGAAAATTGGGATATTTTAGCTACCTTTTTTGCATATCCGCCCGAAATTAGGAAAATAATATATACTACGAATGTAATAGAAGGGTTACATCGTCAATTTAGAAAAGTGACCAAAACAAAATCCATTTTCCCTAATGATGATAGCTTAAGGAAAATGCTCTATTTGGCATCTCAAAATATTACAAAAAAATGGAAGATGCGTTATCGTAATTGGGATATAATCTTGAGCCAACTTGAGATTTTAAATCAAACATCATAATTGGGGACTCTGTCCCCAAACCCCTGAAGTTTAACGCATTTGTTTTCCCTAAAACGGATGAAAAAACGGACAGATCAAGTCCGTCCGTTTTAGTGTAAAAACCATAAAATCGCTCGGGTTGCACTTCTGCATTGCCCTATCCTGTTTTATGGTAAAAGGCAATAATAGTTTTGCCAGATTGTATTTTTTCATACCTATTATTTCTTGCCTTGCGAAGATTATAGAATACTACTTACACAAGATTTTACGCAGATCCCTATTCATTGCCTTTTTAGGAATCGGCCTAGTTATTCCAGTTTTGCCTACCATTATGAATGAGTTGCATTTGTCTGGATCTGTTGTCGGGTATATGGTGGCTGCCTTTGCCTTTACGCAGTTAATAGTATCACCAATTGCTGGTCGTTGGGTGGATCGATTCGGACGTAAGATAATGATTATCATTGGATTAATCATTTTTGGTATATCAGAGTTGTTATTTGGAATTGGAAAAACGGTAGAAGTTCTTTTCATTTCACGTATGCTAGGCGGTGTCAGCGCAGCATTCATTATGCCAGCTGTAACAGCCTTTATTGCAGATGTTACGACTATTCAAACACGTCCCAAAGCTCTAGGCTATATGTCGGCAGCTATTTCAACAGGTTTTATTATTGGTCCCGGCATTGGCGGTTTTTTAGCCGGGGTTGGTACACGTGTACCTTTCTTTTTTGCAGCTGCTCTTGCTTTATTAGCAGCAATATTATCCTTCATTGCACTTCATGAACCAGAACGAAAGCTGGATAATGGAGAAGTAACTGCCCAAAAAACAGGAATTAAACGTATATTTGCACCGATGTACTTTATTGCCTTTGTGATTATTTTCATCACTTCATTTGGCCTAGCAGCCTTTGAATCGTTATTCTCTTTATTTGCTGATCATAAATTTGGCTTTACTCCGAAGGATATTGCCATCATGATAACAGGCGGGGGTATTGTTGGAGCTGTTTTTCAAGTTGTGTTTTTCGATCGGTTTATGAAATGGATAGGGGAAATTCACTTAATTCGTTATAGTCTAATTCTTTCAACAGTACTTGTATTTTTAATAACATTTGTGAGCTCCTACTTTACAATTTTACTAGTTACGATAACAGTATTTGTTGGATTCGATTTAATGAGACCGGCTGTAACAACCTATTTATCCAGGATTGCCGAAAATGAGCAAGGATTTGTTGCAGGGATGAATTCGATGTTTACAAGTATTGGTAACGTTATTGGACCGATGATTGGTGGGGTCTTATTTGATCTAGATTTAAGCTTCCCTTTTTATTTTGCAACAGTTGTTTTATCCATCGGTATTGGACTAACATTTGCTTGGAAGGAGCCAGCACATCAAACCGCTAAGGTAATGTAAGGAGCGTATTCTCTTGTTTAGAGAATACGCTTCATGAACGATACAAGGAAGTGAGAATGGATGGAAGAAAAGCTTTATACGATCGGGGAAGTTTCTAAACTAGCGAATATTTCAATTAAAGCTCTCCGTTACTATGATAAAATCGACTTGTTTAAACCTGCATATGTCGACCCTCATACTAACTTTCGCTATTATAAGGACTCACAAATTTATCTTTTAGATTTAATTAAATCTCTAAAATATATTGGTACACCATTAAACGATATTAAAAAAGTACAGGAATTAAAGACAGATGAATTTTTTTCTTTCTTAACTGAACAAGAACAGATTGTAAGGAAAAAAATAAATAATTTATTAGAAATCGAACAAATCATTGCTAATGCAAAAGTGGGAATACAAAGGCAGAAGGAATATCCTATACTTGGAGAAGTGTTTCTTTCGGAGGAGAAAGAAAGTAAAATAATCCAAATAAAAACGGGTGGGAATGGACCAAAAAATACTCTATATGCTTCTTATAGTAAACTTAGGAACTTTGCCGCAACGACTGAAGGGTTTAGAAACAGTGGCTACGGCGCAATTTTTCCGTATAAGCCATATACTCATATTGATGAAGTTACTTATAATTATATCTTTACACCAGTACTTACAAATAGACAGACAGTTATGTTACCACAAAACACAGAACTCGCAACAATCCCAGAAGGTACATATGTTTGTATTAGGTTTAATAGTTTATCGTTTGAAGACTATTTTTTGAACTTACAAAAATTAATTCATTATGTTGCACGCCATGAATTAAAGGTAATGAGTGATATATACGAAACATTAGTACATATTCATTATTCCCCGAAGCAAGAAGAAGAATTTTTAATGGAAATGAGAATTCGGGTTAAAGAGACGTGATAATAAGTCTTTTTGAAAAAAAATTTCTCGTTTCATAAAAAAGAATTCATTTTGAACAACATTTTTCAAAATGAATTCTACTTATTTTCTAAAAAATACGGGTCCGTAGTACCTATTCCAAAGTTAGTAGTATAATTTCTAAATTTGTTTTTCAGTAATATATGTTTTTAAGGTTGGTGGTTCATATTTATTGAATTGATCGAGCAGTCCTTGCGGTTCAACATCTACAAGAGCCATAGAACGGTATTTTTCATGTAGAAACTGTTCATCTGTCATATGATTAAATAATGTAATAAGCGGGTCAAAATAATGATTAATATTTAAAAGTCCACAAGGTTTTTGGTGAAGTCCTAACTGAGCCCAAGTAAAAATCTCAAAAAACTCCTCTAATGTTCCCGGGCCACCTGGCAAAGCTATAAATCCATCTGCTAATTCTGCCATTTTTGCTTTTCTCTCATGCATAGAGTCAACAACAATGAGTTGTGTTAAGTTCTTATGGGATATTTCTCTTTTTTCTAGAAAGCTCGGCATTATACCAATTACTTTTCCGCCCTCTTCTAAAACAGAATCTGCAACTGCTCCCATAACTCCTACACTTGCACCCCCATATACAAGGGCAATATTTCTTTTCACCAGTTCTTTACCAAGCTTTTTTGCACCTTCAATATAGGCTTCGGATACTCCGTTACTTGATCCACAAAATACAGCTATATTTTTCATACTATCCCACCTCTCAAGTATGAAATTATACATAAATTTACATACTTTGTTAAGCTTAAGGTGTAGAATTGGATGGTGAATGAAAATGAATGTATCAGAATTTCAGAAATGGGTTAAAGATTATTATGAAAGCAGGGGCTGGTCTGACTTAGACATATTTGTTCGGATTGGCTTTTTAGCGGAAGAAACCGGCGAAGTTGCCCGTGCAATAAGAGCCCTCGAGATTGGTAGAGATAGGCCTGATGAAGTAAGGGGATCTTATGAGGAAAACAAACAGGAGTTAACGGAGGAATTAGGGGATGTATTAGGTAACTTAATTGTAATTGCAAACAAGTACAATATCCCTTTAGAAGACGTGTTTCAGTCACATCAAAAGAAACTATCTGACCGTTATTCTAAATAAACTAAATACCTAATTACATATTTATTTACGCCAATATCATTACATCATAGTTAATTGTAAGGGAACGTTTTGTTCGAGCTGCGAATTAAGATATATAGAGTGCTTCAAACGTAACACGGTTTATGGAAAATAGTGGGAGAGAAGGACCGTTACTAAATACATAGATTAAATCTATTATTCCTATGTAAGAACTGAGTTTAGGCGTGACAGTAAAGTTATTAATTTTATCATTATAATACGTAATATACCGTCCAAATAATTCGAATGGTTTTTAAAAATAGTCGTTAAAGCTACAAGGAAACAAAGGGAGAAACAAATATATAAAGATCTAAAGTTCTAAAAAACTCTTAAAATGGGTTTTTATAAGTCGGTAAAAAGTCACTAGGATATGACTTTATGCCGACTTTTTAATTGAAGCGATGGCACTATGTACAGGTTTTTACATATAAATTACCATTATATGTAGATAACCTATCAACCATGTAATTCTAACCTCAAAACGGTAGCCACAATTAATTTGTAAGCGCTATCTAAAAAGGAGAGGATATATTCATGGTGTAAATAGTTGATAATATCTCGATTACCGAGCGACATCGTATATACAACGAAAATTAGGAGGAAAGAGATAATGACCAAAAAAATCTTTTCACTTTCACTCATCTTTTTATTGTTGTTAGGAAGCTCAACCTTTGCAAATGATAACGAGGAAAATGTCATGAATACTCTCTCAAACGAATGGGAAGAGAAAGCTGAACAAGCCCAAATATCCTTGTTTGAAAATTACTGGAATAATGAAACGAGCATGTTCAATAATGCCTACGAGTGTAACAACTGCAATGGTCAATTCCATTACTGGTGGCTGGCCCATGCTTTAGATACACTCATTGATGCATACGAACGTACGAATAATGTAGTCTATCTAGACAGATCAAAAGCTTTGTATGAAAGTATTTTAAAAAGAAACAATGGAGTCATCACCAATCACTTTTATGATGATATGTTATGGATGAGTTTGGCCTTACTTCGCCTCTATGAACATACAAATGATTCGAAATATGAAGCTGCAGTATTTACTTTGTGGGATGACATTAAAACAGGGTGGAGTGATCAATTTGGTGGGGGAATTGCTTGGAATAAGTCGCAGTTAGACTATAAAAATACTCCATCAAATGCCCCGGCGGTAATATTAGCTTCAAGGCTCTATCAAAAATATGGTAATCCTGATGATTTAGATTGGGCAATGAAAATTTACAACTGGCAAAAATCAACGCTTGTTAATCCAGAAACAGGTTTTGTTTGGGATGGTATTAACCGTACGGGCAATGGAAACATAGATAAGAACTGGGAGTTCACTTATAACCAAGGAGTTTATATTGGGGCAGGTGTAGAATTATATCGTGCAACAAATAGTAAGGAATACCTCGATGACGCGATACAAACTTCTGAAACAGGTATACAAAGATTAGTGGCAAACAAGACTACGAATATATTAAAAGATGAGGGAGGCGGAGACGGAGGATTATTTAAAGGTATTTTTGTCCGTTATCTAGGTGGATTAGTTAAGGAAAATCCGAATCAAAAAGATATTGCACAGTTTCTAATAAATAATGCTAAAAGTGCATGGGGCAATAAATTGGCCGAGGATAAAATATTGTTCGGCTCCTCTTGGGAAAGAACACCTAATTTAAACCTTGACCTCAGTATTAATTTAAGTGGAGTGATGCTTATGGAGCAGGCAGCCATCATGGAAAAACTGCTTGCTGACCCAGTATCGATTTCTCTTTTAAACGAACAATTGAACGGGTATATCGCAACAGATGATATTAAAGGACCACTTGTGCCTATTTTGTTAAACACCGTTAAGCAAGCGGAACACCATTTAGAAAAGGATAGAGTGGAGCAAGCGATAAAGCATTTACAAAACTTTCAAAAGCATTTGCACAATAATGCCCATCAAAACTACCTTTCAGACGATGCAAAAAATCAATTGACCATTACAACTGATCTTTTATTGGAAGAATTAAGTAAATGATTTAGACGACTGAGTTCCCACAGCTTGTTTGTGAGAGCTCAGTCTTTTTTATTATATTTTGGCTAAGTCAGCAAGTCGAGAAGTAGCAGTTAGTGAACCAGAGTTTCAATCGATTCATCAAATTTTAATAGATGAACTAAAAGCATAGGTATGGTCATTAATGAATATAATCAAGTATTTGAGATACATGGAAGGGAAATAGGGGAGAAGATGATAATGCAGTGGAAGAAATCGATGCCTTAGAGTCGGAGACTTTAATCGATGGAGAGAAAGGAATTGAATTGGATGAAACAAATTATCAGTTATATAGATTCGGTGTTTCATAATCAAGATGCTCTTTTGGAGGATGTCCTTTCCTCAATAAGAGAAAACGGTATGCCTTCCATTTCTGTATCTCCCTCTTCTGGAAAACTTTTAACGATGCTCGTATCCATTTCTGGGGCAAAAAATGTTCTGGAAATTGGAGCTCTCGGAGGCTACAGTGGGATCTGCCTTGCCAGAGGATTCGGTATGGAAGGGAAATTGACTTCTCTAGAATTAGAGGAGCGATACGCTAAGTTGGCATATAGCAATCTATCTAAAGCTGGCTTTGGCAATCAAGTAACATATTTAACTGGCCCCGCTTTGCAAAGCCTTGAAAAGCTTGTTAGAGAAAATAAGCGATACGATTTTTTCTTTATTGACGCTGACAAAGAAAACTATGAAAATTACTTAAGATATTGCATTACACTTGCGGAACCAGGTGCATTAATTGTTGCTGATAACGTACTCGCAGGAGGTAGTGTAGCAGAGCAGTCTGCAAATCCTAAACGTTATACGGAAATAATGCAAAAATTCAATGATACGGTGGCCAATCATCCCCAATTAGAATCCTTGCTTATTCCAATCGGAGATGGATTGACTATTTCAAAAGTAAGAACTAAATAAAGAAGTGAACAGTAAAGATAAGCAAGCGGCTAGGGAAGTTCGGACGAATTCATCTCGATTTCGTTCTTTTTTTTGCGTTAATGATGTTTCGAATCCAGCAAAAAACTAGTTTCTTTAAATTTTCTTATTCTAACCTGCAGCAAAGTTATTATTACAAAAAAGGATATATTGTATCATTCATAGAAGTGATAGGAAGTGTAAAAGGAGGTTCGTGATGTCAAATATTCAAATGATAGAATTAAATAGTGAATTGTTGGGAGGTGTAGGAAGCTTCTGTCTTAGAAGTAAGAAAAATTCCAGTGGATATATTAATAAAAATTAGTGGCTCAATAATAGATTTGAGGAAGGGTTAAAATATGTCCAGCTAATGGAAAATAATAAACAAGTAGGATTTATTGAATATGCGGAAAGTGACAAAATATAAAGGGGTGAAAATCATGTTTCATGTTAAGGATCTCTTATCCGATCAGTTGTTGGCAAATGCAAATGACCCTAGTTGGTATTTGCCATTTTCAGAATCCGTGGAAAATTTGTCGGAAGAAGAAGCATTTTGGAAACCTAACGAAGATTGTAATAGTATTGCTGAAATAGTGCAGCACCTACTTTATTGGAACGAAACTTGGCAAACTAGATATCAAAAATCGCATGTCAATGCTGTACCTTCTATAGAAAATAATAATAAAAGCTTCATCATTCCAGAAAAAAAGAGTTTTACTGATGTAAAAGATCAATTATTAAAGGTTCTATTGCAGTGGCAAGATTTACTTACAGAAGAAAAAGTCGAAAGCGAAGTAAATGGTTTCCCTGTACCTGCCAGCTGGTGGGAAATACTTGGAAATGTAGCAACACATAACGCTAATCATATTGGTCAAATCATTTATATTCGGAAGCTGCAAAAAAGCTGGAGAGTAACTGTTAGTGAATAGGAATTTCATATTACTCATCTTTAATCAGGCAATTAATAGAGGTTAGATTACAAAATTGATCAAGCCTTTTCTTGAAAAACGTTCTTTCATTTTGTTCTTTTATCAAGGCTTTTAAAAATAAAGGGGGGCTTGTTTTGCCAAAAGTATGTGTAAAACATATTGATGCATTCAGTTCCATTCCGGGAAAAGGAAATCCCGCTGGTGTCGTACTAAATGGTGGGGACTATACTGACGAACAAATGCTGGCTATCGCTGCAGCAGTAGGTTTTAACGAGACATCGTTTGTTGTTTCTTCTAATATTGCTGATTTTCGAATCCGTTATTTTACACCTGGACATGAGATGAATTTATGTGGCCATGCGACAATGGGAACAGTGTATGCATTAAGAATGAATGGTTTATTAAAACAATCAGATTTTACAATTGAAACAAACGCAGGTGTATTGCCTATCCATATTCATGAAGAAAATAATCAATTGCTGATTACCATGCAGCAGGCAAAGCCTCAGTTTCAAACATTTAATGGTTCAAAGTCTGAAATAGCAGCATCAATTGGATTAACGGAAGAAGACCTGCATTCCCAATACCCAATTGTTTATGGTAGTACAGGAATATGGACGTTGATTGTACCTGTTAAAGAATTAGCAAGCTTTCATAATATGGATCCTGCAACAAAAGACTTTCCGGGCATATTAAAAGAAATGCGAAGAGCTTCTGTACATCCAATCAGTTTTGAAGTTCGTGACGAAGGAAATGACATGCATGCTCGTCACTTTTCGTCTCCTTTTTCAGGAACGGTTGAAGATGCTGTTACTGGAACAGCTTCAGGCGTGATGGGAGCATATTATAAAACTTTTGTTAACGAAGATATGAGTTTACCAACAACATTTATAGTTGAGCAAGGGCATGAAATGGAAAAAGACGGACGTGTATATGTGCATGTAAATGGAGAACACGGAAACCTGGAAATATCTATTTCGGGTACTGCTGTTTATGTAAAGGACATTGAGGTCGAAATAGAATAAGCTATTCGCGTTAGGCTTTTTCGGAACTAATTGGTCATGAAATTCGCAAAAACATCAAAAAATATCTTGCATTTATAAAGATAAATAAATAAAATACTATACAATATATAAAAAGTGTTGATCAGGAAAAGTACTCATGCACGGGTCTACAGAGAGCAATCGATTGCTGGGAAGATTGCGATACCGCATGAAGGAAAGACACCTGTGAGCGTAGCTTTGAACGTGATGATTAGTAAAAGCAAACGGTGCCTACCGTTATCAGGTCTAAGTGGTCAAAATGACAATTTGGGTGGTACCGCGGAAAAATCCGTCCCTATTATTAGGGGCGGATTTTTGTATTCATTAAAGGAGGTGAGTGTCCGTGGATGATGACGATGATAATGATAATGCAAATGAATTGAAAAATATAGGAGGAGAAAACAATGGAGCAAACATTGAAGCGGTCACTCATTCGTGAATGTAAATCATCTAGCAAAAAGGTCGTTTTACTACAAGGTTGGGTGAAAAAAATCCGCCATTTGGGAAATCTTAGTTTTTTATTATTACGTGACAGAACAGGCGTTATTCAATGTGTATTAGAAAACGACTTGGCAGGATATAAGGTAGATGTAGAAAGTGTTGTTGAAATTATTGGAGAACTAGTGGAAACGACAAAAACGGAATTAGGGGTAGAAGTACTTGCAAAAGAAGTGAAGGTGTTGAACACTTCGGACCGACTTCCTTTTGAAGTGAATAAAAGGAAGCTGCAAGTTGGGTTGGATCAAATGTTAAATGAACGAGTGATCTCCCTTCGACATGAACGAGTCTCAGCCATTTTTAAGGTTCAATCCACCTTCGTAAGAGCATTTAGCGAATACTTAATAGAGAATGATTTCACGCAAATATTTACACCTAAAATTGTTTCCCAAGGAGCTGAAGGGGGAGCAAATGTATTTAAACTCCCATATTTTCAAAAAGAAGCGTATTTAGCTCAGTCTCCACAATTTTATAAGCAAATGATGGTAGCGGGTGGACTGGAACGTGTTTTTGAAATTGCTCCTGTTTACCGGGCAGAATATCACAACTCCTCTCGTCATTTAAATGAATATATCTCATTGGACGTAGAGTTTGGCTTTATCCATGATTTTCATGAAGTGATGAAGTTAGAGGCAGATGTTTTAAGGTATATGTTTAAAAAGGTAGGGCAGAAATGTGAAAAAGAATTAAATCTCTTAGAAGCTACTGTACCTATCATTTCGGAAATTCCAAAGATAACACTGGAAGAGGCTCAAGAAATTTTGAAAACAAGGTATCGAAAAGAATCACCTGTAGGAGATTTAGATACAGAAGGTGAAAAGTTACTTGGAAAATATGTGAAGGAAATGTATGACAGTGATTTTGTCTTCATTACGCATTATCCAAAAGAAGCGAGACCTATGTACACAATGCCAAATAAAGATAATCCTGCCATTACGGATTCTTTTGACTTGTTATATAAAGGGCTAGAAATTACATCGGGTGCACAGCGAATTCATGAGTATAATATGTTAATCACTTCTTTTGAAGAAAAAGGATTGCATGTAGAAGATTTTGAGTCATATATAAATACGTTTCAGTACGGATGTCCTCCACATGGCGGTTTTGCGATTGGCTTAGAAAGATTGGTATATAAGTTTTTGGAACTATCGAATGTTCGTGAAGCAAGTGCGTTTCCAAGAGACTGTACACGTCTTATCCCATAAAAATAGAAAGAATCTTCGCAGCGATTGCGAAGATTCTTTATTTATAAGGATTTGGATAGTCTAACTAACTTGCTAGTAATGACGGGAACTCGTCCCCGTTACTAACTGTTCGATGTTCAATGATGTGTTGAAGCATGATCATAATTTCTTTTTTATCCACTTCACCTAAGTGCTTATTTGGAAGTTCGCTAACACTTAGGTACATGTTTTCCAAAGATTGATAAGCTTTATCTTCTTTACCTTTTTCAAAAGTCTTACTCACATTTTCCAATTGGGCAATAAGGGATGTTTTAATTCCTTTATTCCCTTCTGCTTGTTTCACTAAAGTAATTGTATTTTCAATTGTCGCAGATGTAATAAATACTTCAAGATTTTTCGTCTTCGAAACATTATGCACTTTATCAATCGCACGGTATCGAATGGAGTTTTTACCCTCTTTATTTACAGTAAGTCCCTCTTCATAACGTTTCCATGTGACGCCGTTATCTAGGCTATACTCAATATGCGAAACTCCAATTCCTGCATCCGTTGCTTCCAGGGTTATTGTAACATCATGAAGATAGGAGCCATCTCTGAAGTCAGCCTCACGTAATATCGCATCTGCCAGTTCGGGTGCCAAGCGATCTTCCGATATTCTTCCGTCTGCTACATAGTGGATTGGCCCATTAAAGCTTTTCACGAAATTTACAGTCGCTTGTAAATCTTCAGGTCCTTGAACGGGATTTTTGCCATATTGGCGAATTTTATATTTATCAGTCGCATGTTCATACATATAATTGTTGACGGTAAGCGTATATATCCCATTTTTATCAATTGGTGTTCCATCCGGAAGATAGATATTCACTACTTTATTTGTCGCACTATTCCATGTATAAGTGAATCCACCAATTGAGACGTCTGGCCCATAGGATGATATTTGAGCATTTAATATAGGTTCCAATGCTGATCCTGGAATGGTGACCGAAATCAGTGTGTTATTAAATGGCTGGATATTGAAAAGATCCTCCCACGTAATTTCGCCTTTGTCCAGAATGTCACGAATTCCTCCACCGTTCATTAACGCAAAATCAGACTTCATTTCATAATTCATTCCGTCTGCAATCAAATTTCCAAGAGCATTGTCACCAATGATGCCTTTTACCGGATAGCCTCCAACCATTGGAACAGCAGCAAAGCCCACTATTTCATTCAATCTTGGTCCAACTAATTCTTTATATTTGGCTAAAATAGCACTGACTTCCGGATCGGGAGTTACATGTTCTTGAATCACATCAACGATTTCCGCGCTTTTTTCAACAATGTCACCTGTAGAAGGGTCAATTTTCAAATCAATGTCTGCAAAGGCTTTTCCATATTCCCAAGCTTGTACAATAAGTTTGTTGTCTACAGTTGCATTGAGTTTCACATGGTTATGTGCAGCGATTATGACATCTACTTCATCATCTGTTTTCTTCGCTAAGTTTGCAATTTGACCAGTTGCTGTTTCACCGCTTTGATTTCCAGGGACGTGAGCTAAAACGACAATTGCTTTAATCCCTTGCGCTTTTAGCTCCTCTGTATATTTATTGACAGCTGCTGCTTCGTCCGTGAAACGAATATCTTGAATACCAGAAGCCATCACCATATTAGGTGTTTCAACCGTGGCTACACCAATAAATCCAATTTTTACACCAGCCACTTCTTTAATCGCATACGGATCAAATACGAGCTTTCCAGTATCTTTGTACTCCACATTAGCAGCAACAACCGGGAAGTTCATCCCTTTGTATCCTTTAGTGCCGTTTGGATGGTCTCCGCCATGTATCATCCTAAGAAGTTCTTGTGTACCCTCATCAAATTCGTGGTTGCCCACAGTACCTACATCGAATCCGATCGAATGCATGATTTCAACAGTTGGTTCATCTTGAAGCAAGGCTGAAACTGGAGAGCTTCCTCCAATCATATCTCCAGAATGGATGATCAGCGTGTTATTTGGATTGAGTGCTTTACGGGCTTTTAAGTATGTAGCCAAATAATCAGCACGTCCATAATTCACATTATTAACTGTTCCTGTTACATCAATCTTTCCGTGTAAATCGTTCACAGAAAGTAATTTAACAGACACAGTGTCTTCTGCGTGTGCACGAATGGAAAGACTGGAGAAGATTGGTAGAACTAGAAGGGCAATAACTAGTAAATTTAATAACCTCTTAAAAACTATTTTTTTCATATTTCGCTCCCCTTACTTTATTTTGACGTCCCAATTATAAGCAGAGGATATATTAAGAGGGTTAATTTAATGTAAATTTTCAATAAAACAAATGATTTTACCTAAAAATGAATCATTTTTCCTAAGTATAATCACTCACAAATAGTTCCATAGTTTCATTTTTTAATTATAGTAGTATAGTATTTTCGTATGTAATTTTAATTGCGCGAGGGAATATTGATTTCTATGCAGTGTACTTTGGCTTAAACCTTTTGTAAAAAAACTTTGATTATCCTCAAGCTTGGTGAATAGAAATGTTAATTGCGAGGATTCTTTTTTTATTGTCAGGCTCCGTAGCGTAGGTATTTATTTAAAGAAAAAATAGTAAAACCCAACTCCTAAATTCTGTAAGGTTGGGTTTGGATCTTAATAATCTGATGTTAAAAGCTTTTTAATAATGGATCACATAAATTAAAATTTTTTCACTCGAATTGGACTTACCATTAAAAGAGCGAGGATTAAAGTAATCCATGCGTTGCTATATAAAAACAAACCCATACCTGCCAATGGCAATCCGGCAGCTGGAATAGGCAATCCTTTAAAATATCCAATGGTTGGTTTAACGCTAAATTTAGCTAATCTTAATGCACCCATCGTTGGGAAAAGAAAGAATGCTAAAGAAGTTAAAATAGACGGTGCCGCTATTGAATGAAATAGAAGTGCAGGGGCAACTCCGAAGCTAACAATATCAGCTAAGGAATCAAGTTCTACACCGTATTCACTATTCACTTTTAATTTTCTCGCAATCCTGCCGTCAAAGAGATCTAAAGCAGCTGATAAGAAAATAAAAATAGAGGCTGTTTGTAAATAACCACTCATATTAAAGGTTATTGAAAGAACACCGCATAATAAATTTCCGATTGTGAATAGATTGGGTACAACTTTTACAATCTGATTGAACAATACTGCCCCTCCTGACGTAAACAAACCCTCCTATTTTAAATAGCATTTTCTATTTATTCTTCCATTATTCCTAAGAAAGTGGTCTGTTATATTCAAATTTATCAAATGGATTTATCCTTATTTTACTCACATGAACTTTTTAGGAATAGAAATTCTAGCATAAGAAAAACTACGAGTGCTATGAACTTTTCTAAAAAGGAGAAAGAAAAATGACAAACGTTAAGCTAGCAGTTGTTTTTTACAGTATGGGTGGAACTAACTTTCAATTAGCAAAATGGGCTGAAGAAGGGGCAAAAGAAGCAGGTGCAGAAGTTAAAGTATTAAAAGTTCAAGAGTTAGCGCCGGATTCTGTTATCCAAGGAAATGAAGTATGGAAAGCAACGGTAGAGGCCACGAAGGACGTGCCAATCGCGACCTCAGCTGATTTAGAATGGGCAGACGCCATCATTTTTAGTACTCCAACACGATTTGGCAACATTGCTTCTCAAATGAAACAATTCCTCGATATTCAAGGTGGTCTTTGGGCTACTGGAAAAACAGTGAACAAGGTCGTAAGTGCCATGACCTCCGCACAAAATCCACATGGTGGTCAAGAAGCAACGGTTTTAGCTCTATATACATCCATGATGCATTGGGGTGCCATTATTGTACCGCCGGGTTACACTGACCAAGTATTGTTTGGTGCAGGCGGTAATCCTTATGGCACGAGTGTAACGGTAGGGCAAGATGGCAAAATGATTGATGATGTTCAAGCTGCAGTGAAGCATCAAGCTAAGCGCACGGTTACGGTGGCTGAGTGGGTTAAAAAAGGAAATCAATAAGATAGTTACCAGAAAACCTCTTAGGAAAGCATAATGCCCTTAGAGGTTTTTTAAGGTTTTACCTTTTTCATCCCATTCTTAAACCATTTCTGTTCCTTTATTAACTATTTTTTCAATTTATAGAAAAATTATACATTTCCCACTTTTGATGGTTTATTATGAATAATATAACCGTTATTCCAAATGTTGTAGAAGTCTTAGAAAATAACTAATTAATAAGGGGATGAATCAAAAAATGGAAAAAAAAACATAACATTGCTCCAAATGTTAGTTCAATATTTGTTCATGTAAAAGACATAGATCGGGCGGTTAATTGGTATGCAAAATTATTTGGAGTATCTGTCCCCCCGGGACCATATGATAAAGTTTTTTCAATGCAATTAAATAATCTTACGTTATTACTTGATGCACATCGTTCTGATCATTTCCAGCCTTCTGAACTCCCGTTGTTTACTGTTTCAACAGAAGATGTTGATCAGACTTACGAATACCTGAATAATAATAATATAGTTATCGTAGGAGAAATAGAACGTTTCCCTGATGTATCATTTGTAACATTACTAGACTCAGAAGGAAATCAAATCATGATAGTTCAGGAATAAAAATATCGAAAGCTCAGTACAAAAATCACATGGTGGCCAAGAAATAATGCTCTTAGCTTTATATACTTCCATGATACTGGCAGGGCGATTATTGTACTTCCAAGCTACACTGACCTAGTACTGTTTTGCTGAAAGTTGCAGTTGCGAGTGGGTTAATAAGGGAAGTCAATAAATAGCGGAATCGTAAAACCTCTTAGATGGCATTTTGTCCTTTGAGGTTATTTTTTTCAATTGATTAGTGTGCGATTTCACCCCTTTCATAACTGGCACAAACCTGTACAATTTACAATTTCCTCCTTTTTTTGCAACGGGCATTTCACCTTTGTATGAAATAAATGAAAGTTGAATTTTCGCCTTCTTTTTTAATATGTTTATATAAAGAAATCCGTTTTTTGGAAAATTCAATATGGAATGAGGGGTAATAATGAGTGTTTATCAATTTTCTGCAACTTTGATGAATGGAGAAGAAAAGTTATTAAGTGACTATGAGGGAAAGGTCCTCCTAATAGTGAATACAGCAACAAAGTGTGGATTCGCACCTCAGCTAAAAGAACTGCAGGAACTATATGATAATTATAAGGAGAAAGATTTTGAGGTGTTAGGCTTTCCTTGTAATCAGTTTATGAATCAAGAGCCTGGATCAAATGAGGAAGTCATAGAAACATGTCAGGTAAATTACGGAGTACAGTTTCCTTTATTTAAAAAGGTTAATGTGAAGGGGAAGGATGCCCATCCTCTTTATAAATATTTAACAAATGAATCAAAAGGATTTGTAACTTCTGATATTAAATGGAATTTTACTAAGTTTCTAGTTGATAGAAACGGAGAAGTAATTAAACGTTATGCTCCAACAATATCTCCATCTAAAATTGAGGTAGACATAATAAAAATGATTTAAGTATCTGCAACAGTAGGGAGAACCATAACAAATATAATGCGGATTACATGAGCCATGTAATCCGCATTATAATAAATGGAGGAGCTTATATAATGATTTTTTTACTTATCACAATCATCTTAGGTTTTGTTGCAGTAGTAAATCGTCTTAATAACTTATACAACCAAAATAAGATAATAATTGAAATTCTAGAAAATACACTTGATGAATTGTCTTCTCGAAAGAATGAATAGTAACGAGTTTTCGTGAAGGGGATTGAATATTAGGGATCCCAATAAAGACAAGCTATCATACTAAACGTGTAGATTACCACTTTGAGATCCATTCAAGCATAGTTAGAAAATATTGCGACTATCTTGAAAGACAGGGTACAATTTATTCGGTTATAGAGGATTTTTTAAGGATGATTAAATTGTACTTAGAAAAGGAATCCAATACTAAGACACTATGACTCTTGAACAAGCTTAAAAGTCAGTAATGACGTGGGATACGGAATCGTAAAAAAATCAAATTTTCAATTACTATTTGTTGATGTTGTTATTATTAAAAGGAACCAACAGCTAGTGCTATCTCTAAAATCCTTAATATAAGGTACGATGGAAATAACCTCTTTGAATATAAAGGGGTTATTTTTTATTTTCCATAAATAGGGGCGTACATTTTGGTTTACCTTTTTCTTACTCAATCGTTATACAAATATCCGACAAGACGATTCATTTTCTGATTTATCAAAGAAGGCTAGGCGAAAGTCGATAAAACGAAGCATTATCATATTCGTTTTTGTGACAAACAGCATCTTAATTCTTTTGTGGGCACTTCTGTGTATTGGAAATATTTTATGTATAGAAGAATGTATAAGGATGCGGATGAAACAAGCGAATATTATCGTATGTATAGCGAAAATGTATATCCTGGAGGAGCAACCTATGACTATTTTTTCGTAGGGGTCTTTCTAATGCATCAGCATATAAAGAGGTAAATGGTCATATGATTAATTGGAATAGGATAAGCACGTTTCATACAATCCTTGGAACAAGAGCAACTCTGAATACAACGTCTTTCATCGAAGTGAGCGGCAACACCTATAACAATAATAATAAAATTGTAAAATTTCGTTTGCCTAAGAAAGAATCAATTCATAATGATTTAAACTACTTAAAGTTATTACCATGTTTTTGATGAATTAGTGATGCAAAAGAGATACTAGGGTCTTAAAAGAAGCAGAATCTTGATCAAATCCATGCTGCAGGCGTTATTCTTACTGGAACAGTAGATAAAGTCCTACCCTACACTACAAAAGTACCTGTAAGGGTCGTTCGTACAGGTGTTATTATCCCATACTAGGAGGAAAATCATGAGAAATTTATTAATGGTGATTGTTACAGCCGGTATTCTATTTGGGACTGTTTTTTTAAGGAATGGACAAATATCACAAAATGCCATTATATTTGTTGGAATCATTGTATTGATTATGTTAATTTATGTCCTCATTGCTTCTAAATTATATCCAGTCCACAGTACCATGTTTTGCATAAGTATTTGTGGATTTAGCTTGTTGTTATTCGTTCCGTGTTTAGTAGCTTTGACAGAGTTAAAAGAACCTTTAGAAAGTGCAACATTTATTCAGTTTTTATTAACGTTTATTATTGCTCCAATTATTTATATCGGATCAGTAATATTAGCCTATCGTAGATATTTTATAATAAAAATAGAAAGATAGATATATATATGTTTGATTAAAGTAACCTCCTAGGATAACATTTCCTATAGAGGTTATTTTTATTTTTCTGAAAATGGTGAGGACATGCGAAGAAAATCAACGGTATTAGGGGTAATAGCAGGGATATTATCCATTTGTCTTTGGAGCTTTTTTTGCTTCTTTAATCCCTATTCTAATGTTACTGAAAAAGAACCGATTTTAATTACCTTTATTATGTTGTGTATTCCCGCCTGTTTAGCCATTATCTCCTCGTTAAAGTCTAATAAGAGATTGATGTTGATTTCTTTTATATGGTCATTGCCAATTAGTGTGTATCTCGTTTTTACTCCAGGAATCTTTTCGTTATTTGGTTTTACCTCCTTTGCTTATTTCCTCTGTTATCTTCAGATACGTTCACAAAGATAAGTATTTGGAGAGGTATACCTGTTTTTGAATCTAAGTTAATCAATATACAAAATACCTCACTTTTAAATTTGGAGGGATGGAAACATGATTGATCAGGAAGGAATCCAGCTTTCGGCACATAATTTGATGGAGTTGCATGTTGAGTCATTGTTTTCGCATGACCAGAACAAGCGGCTTCGTACAATAAACGAACCGTGGCCTGGAGAGGCAGCTGCTCCTAAGTTCTTTTTGGGACGGACTATTGAAGGAACTAATATTTGTCGTTTTCGGTATGACGTCCCTGCTGTGCTTATCGAAAAGTTGGAAAGATTGTCCGTTGATGAATTAATCCCTAGAGATTTCCATACGAAACCAAAACATTTTGAGGAATATATGAAACTTCTCGAAGGGGAAAGATTCACGATGGGCCCTTGTTATTTAATTCCTAATGAAGTTACTCCAGAATTGAAGGTGGTAAGCATCACTCCGGAAAACATTACGGATTATTTGTTAGACGGTTTCGAATGGCTAACTTCCGAAATAGACTATGTGCAACCATGTATAGCGCTATTGGAAGGAAGACGGGTTGTTTCAATCTGTCGTAGCGTTCGCATCACATCGAGGGCGCATGAAGCAGGTTTAGAGACATTGACCGGGTTTCGCGGAAGAGGCTATGCTGCTGCAGTTGTTGCCGGGTGGGCAGTGGCGGTTAGGGAGTTGGGAAATATCCCGTTATACAGTACTTTCTGGGACAATATCGCATCCCAAAGTGTGGCAAGAAAATTAGGGATGAGATTTTATGCAGTAAATTTTACAATCATGTAGCTAATACGCCATATTGATTTCGGTGAGATTAAGCCATATTACTCAATATGTACACTTCTAAGTTGCTGCAAAAGAAATAATATTGACCTGGAGTTAACTCCATCATTTATCGTTAGGTTATTCCAAAAAAAAAGGAGTGATCTGATATGGTATGGGGTGTGTTTGCGTTTATTGCTATCTATTCCTTACTTACAATCTTTGCAGGATATACCCAATTAAAAGAGAGAGGATTTACATTACGCTCTCTAATGTTTATCATTGTTTCAATTACATTGTTTTTAAGTTTATTTATTTCAAAAAAGGAAATGATGCTCTCAGTTATGATTGTTTCATTTATTGGATTGCATATCTTGTCAATTATGCAAGGCTTGGTCGTTAATGGAAAAATAAAGTATAGTCATCATTTTATTAGATTAGTATTTCATAGTTTCGTTATTTTGCTGTTAGTTCTATTTATATAAAAAGTGGTGAGATAGTGAAAATAGGTGTATTTTCAAAAAAGGTAGGATTGAATATAGATACCATACGTTACTACGAGAAGATTGGTTTAATAAAACCAACGATAGTAAACAGTCATAGACAATATTCCAATGAAGATGTAGATGATATTAACACGATTATTAAATTAAAAAGAAATGGGTTTACTCTACTTGAAATTAAAGCAATGTTTGATTTGTCCAATGAAGTCGATAATGGGTCTAATGATGTAAATAATCTTTTTCAGCTAAAAGAGATGTTTACAGAAAAATATCATGATATGGTTCAAAGGGAAAAACAAATTTTAGAGATTAAGCAAGTGTTGAAAAGGGCAATTGGAAAACTCGACTCCGTACTAGATGGAAACTAGTCAACGATTAGAAACAAAATGTTCATTCTAACTTGAAAACCCTTGCAAGATCATTTACTTATGATTAAAATAGAATAAATATCTTTGAGACGGAGGTGGGTAAAGGTGTTAAATCAGACTGTTTTAGTGCACGGTTTTTGGATGGAATTCTTATATTTTTGCCGTGCAAAATTTGCTGTTTTAGTTGTTAACGGGATACGTATGCCCTTTTTTAACAACTTCATAGCAAATCTAAAACGGTGAAAACATCTCTATACCCACATTTTATATGGACGGTTTGAAGAGGAGCTTTTCATGCTCTTCTTTTTTATTTCTTAAAATTCATGATTGAAAAGCTATGGGGAGTATGTGGTTTCCTATGGCTTTTTTGTTTTTAACGAAAAGGGAGGTATATGCATGCTTACATGTAGTGTTAATCAAGTCTCAAAGATGTATGGTGGCAACACCATTTTTGAAAATATCGCATTTGAAATAAGTGAAAAAGATCGGGTAGGTTTAGTCGGGAGGAACGGTAGTGGGAAAACGACATTATTAAAATTATTAGCAGGTTTGGAAACACCGGACTCTGGTCAAATCCATTGGAAAAAAGGGTCACAAATTAGTTATCTTGCACAAATTCCTGACTATCATAATGAATTAACAAGTAATGAAGTATTAATGACAGCCTTCACAAAACTATTACAGATAGAAAAAAAGATGCAGGAACTTGAATTGAAGATGAGCAAAGAAACAAATAACGTGAAACTTGAAAGATTAATTGTGGACTATGGTAAAGTACAAGACGATTTTGCGTTAAGCGGCGGTTATGAAATAGATGCGAATATAGAAAAAATCGTTAATGGTTTAAATATTGCAGACTTATTAGATAAATCATTTTCTAAACTGAGCGGTGGGGAAAAGACGAAAGTCGGATTAGCCCTTAGCCTCCTTAAAAATCCTGATTTCTTACTGTTGGATGAGCCGACGAACCATTTAGATTTACAGGCAGTTGAATGGCTTGGGAACTTTTTGCGAGATTATTCTGGAACGATCCTTGTCATTTCTCATGATCGATATTTTTTAGATGAAGTCGTTAATAAGATTTTAGATTTGGAAGATGGCGAAATCGAGTGCTATCACACAAACTTTTCAGATTTTGTGAAAGAAAAAGAAGAACGTCTACTAAGAGAATTTCAAGCATATCAAGAGCAGCAAAAGAAAATAAAGAAAATGAAAGAAGCCATCAAACGTCTTCGCGAATGGGCGAATAGAGCGAATCCACCTAATGAAGGTCTTCATAAGCGAGCGAGAAATATGGAAAGAGCGTTAGAAAGAATGGAAAAATTGAATCGACCTATTTTAAATCGAAAGAAAATGAATCTTGAGATGGAGTCTACTGCACGTAGTGGAAATGATGTGATGACGCTACAAAACGTATCTAAGATGTTTGGTGAAAAGCTTCTTTTCAAAAATGTGAATATGAATATAGCTTATCAGGAAAGAGTTGCAATTGTAGGCGAGAATGGGACAGGAAAATCAACGCTGATAAAAATGATGATTCAGCAGTTACACCCTGATGAAGGGGAAGTTCGTTTAGGTAGTAATGTGAAAATCGGTTACCTGTCGCAACATATTTTTTCGGAGGTTAAGGATGAGACGATCATTGAAGTGTTTCGTAATGAAGTTAGTGTAACAGAAGGTGAAGCAAGAAATATATTATCGAGATTCTTATTTTATGGACACACAGTCTTTAGAAAAGTTTCTCAGCTTAGTGGAGGGGAAAGAATGAGGCTCCGTTTAGCGCAGCTTATGTATCAAGATATTAACTTTCTAGTATTAGATGAACCAACTAACCATCTAGATATCGAGTCTCTAGAAATATTAGAGGATACTCTTGAACATTATAATGGAACCATTCTTGCTGTTTCTCATGATCGTTACTTCCTAAATAAGTTATTTGAAAAAATATATTGGATTGACGCTAAAGAAGTGCATGGTTTTGGAGGAAATTATCAATATGCTCGAGAAAAAATGAATGAAAAGGCGTTATGTAGCAAGGAAAATATTATAGTTAAGAAAAGATCGGAAGCACCTCCTCCTAAAAGCAAGGGAGTTGTGATCATTTCTAGGCATGATTTGGAAAAAGAATTAGAAGTGCTGGAGCGTGAAATTACGGAAGTAGAGCAGGAGTTAGGTGAGGTTCGTGATTTAGAACAGCTTCAGCAGCTATATGTGAAAAAAGAGGAGCTTGAAAAGCAGTGGGAGAAGCTTTTTGAGCAGTTACAAACATAAATATCAAAAACATCCTGACCTAGTTTTGTGGTAAAAATCAATTATAATTGTTTTCTCACTTGTTCCGATACCAATAATTATGAGTTAATTAAGGTGTCGGGCCGATAGATTTTTGGAAAGGAGGCTGATTATTTTGATCACGCATAACGAGGTGGTTTCCGCTTAAGCGGAAATCGCAAATTAGGGGTCGCACGTATTGCGGCCTCTTTTACTATTTTATATCTTTCCATAATCCAGTATACTATTACCAATAAGGGAAACACCTGCATATTTTGTAAGGGTTTTCTTAATAAAGGACGAAAGGAGTTTTTAAAAGTGGATAACACGAAAAGTTTTATATACGTACATCTTAATAAGGAGGATGTAAATTTTTGCAATACAAAAATGGAAAAGAGGTGCTTCCCCCTCATTTGCTAAAGGAGCTTCAGAAGTATATTCAGGGAGAGCTGATCTATATCCCGAAGAAAACGAATGAGCGAGCGGGATGGGGAGAAGTGAATGGTTCTCGTCGGTTAATTAAGCAAAGAAATGAAGAGATTTATCGACTATATCGAGATGGCCAGTCTTTTGAGGAGTTGGAACGGATATACAACTTATCCTTAGACAGCATCCGAAAAATCGTTTATAAAGTACGGGAAGTTAATGAGTCGAAAAACTAGTGATAAAGTTTTAAATAATATAACAGCAGTTCATAAAATGATTAGTGTTTATTAGATGGAGTCCTTAAAGTTTGATGTTGGCACCGTTTTAGGCTAACAAGGTGAAATTCTAATAATCTTAAAAATCAAAGAGAACACATTTGTATGACATGATATGCTCCCCTTACGGTAGACAGATTAAAAAATAAAAATCTGACTACCAAAAAGGGGGCATTTTTGTGTCTAAAAGAGCTTTCACAGCGGAGTATAAGTATAAAGTAATAAAAGCATGCGAGGATGGAAAATGGACATTAACTGAAATCTCTACCAAGTATAAGGTGAATATTTCCACAATTAATGAGTGGAAATATAAATTTGATAAATATGGTACCGAAGGTCTTAAAGAGTCATCATCTTGGAAAAAGTACAGTAAAGAATTAAAACTAGCTGCTGTCCGGGATTATCAGTCAGGTGAATTCTCTCTTCGAGAGATTGTGAGAAAGTACAATATCTCGGATAACTCTGTCCTCAGAAAATGGATTAACAAGTATAATAATCATAGAGAATTAAAGGATACGTCGAAAGGAAGGACGATCTCTATGACTAAAGGGAGAAAAACTACTTGGGATGAACGGATACAAATAGTGCTGGATTTCTTGGGGAACGGTAAAGATTATCAAAAAACAGCAGAGACGTTTGAAGTTTCTTATCAACAAGTGTATCAGTGGGTTAAGAAGTATGAAGATGGCGGAGATGAGGCACTTAAAGATAAACGTGGAAGAAAGAAGGAAGAAGCTGAGCTAACGCCAGAAGAGAAAATCAAACTTCAGATGAAAAAGTTAGAAAGAGAAAATGAACGTTTACGTGCGGAGAACTTATTCTTAAAAAAGTTAGAGGAGATCGAAAGGAGGCGAAAGTAAGCCGAATCCGATTTGAAACTATTTATATCGCTATTCATGAGGTTCATGTGAAGGAAGATTTGAGTCTTTTCTTGCTTTGTAAAATCGCTGGTATTTCAAGAGCTGCTTACTATAAGTGGCTTAAACGTACACCATCTGCAAGAGAACTTCAGAATGATGAAATTATAAAAGAGATGAAGGCTCTCCATGAAAAAGTGGGGGGCATTTATGGCTATCGTAGAATGATGTTGAACATAAATCGAAAATTCGAGCAGAACTTCAACCACAAACGTTATTATAGGCTGATGAGGGTTGCTGGTTTACAATCCATCATACGGAAAAAGAAGAAACGTTATAAGCGTTCTATCCCCCAACATGTTGCGGAGAATGTATTAAATCGTGACTTCAAAGCTGAAAAGCCCAATGAAAAATGGGTAACTGATGTCACAGAATTTAAATATGGTCCATCAAAGAAAGCTTATTTAAGCGCTATTCTTGACCTGTATGATGGCTCAATTGTTAGCTATGTTTTAGGACATTCCAATAATAATAACCTTGTGTTTAAAACACTTGATCAAGCTACAAAACAATTGGACGAGAATCATCCACTTATTCATAGTGATCGTGGATTCCAATATACCTCTCATGGCTTTAAACGTAGAATTGATAAAGCAGAGATGACACAGAGTATGTCACGAGTTGGTAGGTGTATCGATAATGGACCGATGGAATCTTTTTGGGGTACACTCAAATGCGAGAAGTATTATCTAGATAAGTACGAGACATTTGAAGACCTCTCTAAAGCGATAAATGAATACATTCGTTTTTATAATCATGAAAGATATCAAAAACGACTAAACGGCCTTAGCCCTCTGGAATATAGAGCTAACGCCGCTTAGATTAGTTTTTATTATTTCCACTGTCTACTTGACTGGGGGCAGTTCAACAAGTATGTGTTCTCCCTTTTTATTATATTTTTGCGTTCGATTGATTTCATAGAGAAATAGTTACATCAATCAAGGGATTTTTTATATACAGTATGAGGCGCAGAATCAAATAATGAACTGACTGATTCCCTGTTATGGATTCGTACAATCGCCTCTGCAAATAAAGGGGCAACTGAAACTATCTTCGTTTTATTGGATATTATGGATTCGTTTAATACAGAATCGGTGCTAATAAGCAACTCGATCGGGCTATTTTCTACCTTTTCTGCTCCAGATCGACTGAGCATATGATGGGAGACTAAAGCAAATATTCTTTGAGCCCCTCTTTCCTTTAGACCATTTGCTAAATCTACTAATGTTCCGCCCGAAATACTGAAATCATCGACTATAAGGGCATTTTTTCCTTTTACGTTCCCAATAATCTCTAATACCTTTGCTTTTTCATCATGGGATTTTCTTGTTTTATCCCCAATCGCAACTTGTACTTGCAGATTGGAAGCAAAATTTCTTGCTTGCTTTGCAAATCCTACATCTGGGGAAACAACAACCAAATTTTCTATATTTAAGCTTTTTACATATTCACAAAGAATAGGGAGAGCAAATAAATGGTCTACAGGTTTTTTAAAAAAACCTTGGATTTGCGGACTATGAAGGTCCATTGTTAATATCCTATCGGCGCCAGCCAGCTCAATACATTCGGCACAAACTCTCGCTCGGATTGAAACTCTGGGTTCGTCTTTTTTATCACCCTTTGCATATCCGAAATAGGGAATAATAGCTGTTACTGAGTTTGCACTAGCTCGCTTAAACGCATCCATCCAAAAAAGGATCTCTGTAAATTCATCATTAGGATTTAACCCTATTGGCTGTACAAGATAAACATCGTGATCCCTTACTGTCTCACAAATCTTTACAAAAATATTCCCGTCAGAGAATTTAAATACCTCTGATTTCCCCAAATCAATTCCCAAGTAGTCACACATTTTCTGCGCAAAGGATTTTCCGGTACTACCACCAAAAATTTTAATATCTTCATTCGGCAATAGAATGACCTCCCAGTTTTTTGTGTTAAGACCAGATAAGGAAGTATTATTTCTTATTATGATCATTTTACATATTAAATAGATTACATTAAGTACTTCTCTAAACTATTAAAAATTCCTTCAATAACTTGGATTTTGAATGGATGACTAGAATCTCTCGCTAGAACATTTTAAAAACCTTGAATGATGTTTCTTACATTTCCCTCTTGATTTTATTTTCTTTGAGTACATGAATATACTGCATTAATTTATGTATTTTTCACGAATACTCTCTATATAACTACTTACTTTTTCATCATAATCAGGGTATGGATATCCTAATGTTTCTGCAATATGGTATGAAGTTTCTCTAAATAACTCAATACTTGTATAAAGGGCATCCCACATTTTCTCATAGGAACTCATATCGTACGTAGATAACAACGTATTCCACGCTGTGTCCGAAACATATTTTTTTAGAAACTTATCTGACTTTCCGATGCTCAAGGAAAAATCAGTTTCGATCCCTACTTTCCAACGCAGCATCGTAAGTAGATTTGGTCGGAAAGGGCCGTTCATCATATCGATCGCAAAGAGAATTTCTTTTCTGGCAAGACCTTTCGCAACGTATGTAGCGGTCATCCAAAACTCATTACAGCAGTCATCAAAGGATTGATGGCCAGGCTTTTGAATATGATACATACGATCAGACGGAATGACAGGATCTTGAATGAGGTTATCTTTATCCAATAATACCTCTACTAATCCATCACTATTTTTAAAATAATCCTCATATTCGTTCAAAGGGATAAGAGTAAGATCAATTTTCGTACCATCTTCAAAAATCATAAGATACGAGAACCAGTTTCCTAGTTCAGCTGGAAATAACTCCATTGCCTCCGGTTTTTGCGTTATTATCCTCTTACCAAAATAGTCTAACCAATCGTCACTTTTTTTGAAATATTCCATGTCCGTTACAAAATAACTAAAGTCATAGTCTTGAAATTCGTCTTTCGGAATGTTCGGGTTTGTAAGTGAGCCTTCTAGTGTAAAAAGCCTAATTTTATCGCAATGACGGGCAAAGCTATTTCCTAAGTCCATCATTTCTTGCCTGCTTCTCAATAATCTCACCTCAGAGTAATTGTTATTCCAATTATAAATCATTCTAGAAAACTTCGAAAATTTGTAAAGATTGAGTCGAAAGTCCCGCTTAATATTACAAACCACATAGACAATGTGCTGAAATATTAAGTATAATTTTTAGTAATGTATGGAGTGTAAGTCACATTATGGAAATTAACGTCGAATATAGGAGAATTATGATGAAAATTAGTTTAAAGCTGAAAATGGTCTTTATTTTTTTCGTTTTACTATTACTATCTTGCTTGTTAATTAGTGTTACTGTCTACAAATCATCCATGGACTTTGTAAAGGAATCTGTTGGTAAACAAGCGTCAAACACTATTGAAAAAGCAACAAACGTAATTGATATGGAACGATATAAGGAATTGAATATTAACTCGAGTGAAACTGGTTATTACAGCGAACTACGGGAAGAGCTCAACAAAATTAGAGAACTGAATCAAATGGTGTATTTGTATACGATGACACGAGTACAAAATGGAAACGGCTATGATTACTATTATTTGGTTGATGGCGAGCCGATTGGATCAGAAGATGCATCGGAGTTGGGTGAAAAAGAAGAAAGTGCTTCTACATTCCCTGCACTTGAGCGAGCTTTTGAAACAGGAAATGTGGAATATGAAATATCGAAGGACCCAGGATATGGTCCATTAATATCCGTCTATGTCCCTATTAAAACGGAAGCGGGGGATATTATTGGAATTATGGGCGCTGATTTGGATGCAGCCGAAGTATATGACGGTATGGCTGCTAATGAAATAAAACTCATTATTATCACCATCTCCGTTTTAGCAGTCGGTTTATTAATTATCTACTTTTTTACGGATTACTTAACAAGACCTTTGCGAAGATTAACAGAACAGGTGGAGCGTGTAGGTAAAGGCGATTTGTCTGTTGAAATTGAAACAAATCGTCAAGACGAAATTGGCATGCTAACAAAGGCATTTCATCAGATGGTATCTGATTTAAAGGAAGTCATTGATGGAATCAATTCAAATTCGATTCAATTAATGAATACATCCAATCAAATACTAGAAAATAGTGAGAAGGTAAGTGAAGCAAGTCATCAAATTTCATCTTCTATTCAAGAGGTATCCGAAAGTGTATACACACAATATAAATCATCAGAAGAAAGCGCCTCAACGTTGGAGCAAATGTCTAATGGGATACAAAAAATCGCTTCCGCTTCGGCAAATGTGTTTGACTTGTCATCTTTAAGTCTAGAGCATGCGAATGGTGGAAAAAGTAAAATTGAAAATGTAATCAATCAAATGAATATTATCAATCAATCTGTTTCAGCTTCATCCAGTGCGATTAAAATGTTGGAAGAACAATCAGAAGACATTTCATTTATTATTAAAATGATTCGCGACATTTCTGCCCAAACCAATTTGTTAGCATTAAATGCTGCAATTGAGGCAGCTAGAGCAGGCGAATCTGGAAAAGGATTTGCAGTAGTTGCCGATGAAGTGAGAAAGCTAGCGGAACAATCTGAGCAATCGACAAACAGCATAGCTGCTTTAATTGAAAAAATGAATGAAAATACAAGTAGAACGGTCGAAGCGATGAATGTCGTCACACGTAATGTTGAAGCCGGGATTCAGGTTGTTGAAGAAGCAGGAAACTCCTTCGAAAACATAGTTGAATCCATTCACAGTGTGTCTTCTCATATAAAAGAAGTATCACAGACTTCTGAAGAAATGTCGGCTTTTTCAGAAGAAGTGGCTGCGGCAGTTGAAGAGACTACGATGTCTGCAAGTCAATCTGCGGATAATACGAAAAACGTTGTGGACCGAACGGTGGAACAAGAAAGCCATATTGATGATATAACAGCTGCAATTACGAATTTGACGCAAATGGCAAAGAACTTGGATGAATTGATAAAGAAATTTGTTTTAAAATGAGATATGGTTTTAAATCAATAACATTGGACGAGTAATATAAAATCGAAAAACCTGTAGGAGGAATGATCCTTTACAGGTTTTTTGTTATTTCTATAGCACTATGACGATCATTTCACTGACTACCTTTTGACTGCCGTTCATGCTCAGGTTCAGGATGTATTAAAACATGTGCATCGGGAAATCGATTAATGATTTCTCCTTCTATCTTGTCACATAGTCTATGGACCCTTTCAAAGTTATAGTGAGACGGTACTACAAGATGAAAGTCTATCCATTCATTAGGTCCAGAGCGTCTTGTTCGAAAATCATGATATTCAATAAACTCTTTTTTATAGAATCGAATGATTTTCAAAATTTCTTCTTCTTCGTTCTGTGATAGGCTTGCATCCAATAATGGAGGAAAAGATTCCTTCATCAATTTATAAGCCTCAATCATGATATATATAGCTAGGGCTATACCGATTATCGGATCTAAAAAATGCCATCCGGTAATACTTACAAGTAATAAACTGGCCGCAACACCAAGTGAAGTGTATACATCTGTAAGTAAATGAAGTGCATTAGATTTCATTGCCATCGATTTTGTTTTTTTCGCTGTTCGGCTAATGATTTTTGATACGACTAAATTTACTAGTGCCCCAAATAGCATGACAAGAATACCTAACATGGGTAGTTTAATGGGCATAGGATTAATGAGTTTATGAACACACTCATAAATGATCCAAAAACCGGCTATAAAAATTAATAAAGTTTCGATTGTTCCGGAAAGATTTTCTACTTTGCCATGTCCATATCGGTGATCTTTATCCGCCGGTTTGTTTGAAATTCGAACAGAGAAAAAAGCGATCAAAGAAGCCATTAGATCCAAAGACGAATGGATAGCCTCCGATAAAACAGCGACTGACCCTGTTAAAATCCCTACAATTATTTTTAAGATAACGATAACAGAATTACTTATGACTGAAAGAAATGCGATTTTTGCGGAATTCATTATTAAACCTCAATTTATTAGTCTTTGTTTCTATGCTAACAAATCAAAGTTGAGTGGGTCTACAGCAACCTTTTTTGTATGCTCTATAAAAATATGACCATGCAAAGATTGTTTCGCAACACCAAATTTCCATGACAAGGGCAATGCATTGCTTTTCATTTATATAATTGCATAAATGGGGATAAATCTATTAGACGAGTGACGATTTTTCTATCAGATTATACGTATGACCAATACACTTATTGAATAATTACATATTGTGTTCTATGGGATGATATTTATAGTATCCCATACATTTTCAATGGAGGTGTTAGGTAAAGTGGGAACTTCGTTTGCTTTGATCGTAGTCTTGTTTATTTTGCTTATCATTGTAGGAGCAGCTTTTGTAGGAACAGGCTATTAATAGACTGGGCTTTTTGATTAATCCATCCCTTTCGAATTAAGAAGGAAACTTATATTGATTGGAGGTGAATGCATATGTGGTACGGCGGATGTGGTGGTTACGGCTACGGCGGGTACGGCTCCGGTTACTCAGGAGGCAGTACTTTTGTATTGATCGTAGTCTTGTTCATATTATTGATTATCGTAGGAACATCTTTCATGACTTACTAATGCAAAATCACTAGGGCAGAAGTAGATTCTGCCCTTTTTTAAATTCATTAAAAGTCGTTCTAAATGTATAAAGTAGAAAACCACGCTTATATAAGCGTGGCGTTTTGCGTTAATTTACCAACGACGGAAAGGGCGTCTATGTTCGATAACTTCTCTCCTTCTAATTGGTCTTATAATGTGTCTAGGTACATCTTCAATGTGTATACGATCAACATGAACAATCGGATGGATAACTGGATGTACGCGGCGTATAAAGCGGTTTCTTACTATGTGCCTTGGGTGAACTACGATTGGCCTAGTATGATGAAACAATTATATTACACCTCCTAATATTCATATATCATATAATGTTTCATTAACTCCTTTGGAAACGGACAATTATATCATTAAGGGTACAGATAGGCTGTAAATAGTTTTATGAACTAGAGAATGAACCTGACAATTGTTTTCATTGAATGAGTTTATAAAACTTTTATACTTCATTCAGGGTTTGTTTATTGTTACATAGTATGATGTAGTGTAGGGAACTCATTATTTTTTGAAGGGGAATTTCATGTCTATTCGCAAACGCCTTTTTATCTCAAATGCTGCTATGATTGTGATGCCTATCATTATTATTGTGTTTATTATATTTTTATTAAGTATGGTTTATAGTAATGGTTCTTTCATTGGAACTCATTTTAGACAACAATGGCAAAACAATGATGAACGAACAGTAGAACTTTTTAATAAGCTTCAAAAAACAGCTTCACTAAATCAAGAAAAATTTCTTAATAAGGATTATTTTGAATCCCTATCCGAACAATTGAAGAGGGAACATGTTGAGGTTGTCATTCGTAAGGGGAATAATGTATTGTTTTCATCCAATCAGCATATTTCGAATGGGGATCTACCTACTTTTGGGAATGAAGGATATAATCCAGCTGGCGCGAGAGTCGGGGAAGAACACTATTCAATTAGGCAGCATGATTTTTACTTCAAAGATGGGATTCAAGGTTCGATTTTCCTTTTAGACGATTCAGCATCTTTTGTAAAGTTTGCCAGAACATTTTTTCCGATTCTTTTTGGTAGTTTAATTCTTTCGCTTGTACTTACGAATGTATTTTTGTCGTATATCGTGTCGCGGAGTATTTTGCGACCCGTTCGCCAATTATCCGCTGCGTCTGAAAAAATTAGCAGTGGTAATCTGAATTTTACCATCAAGTCGAAAAGTAAAGATGAACTTGGGCAGCTGATTAGGTCGTTTGATTCGATGAGGGCTCAACTAAAGGAATCATTAGAAGTTCGTGATAAATACGAAAACAATCGTAAAGAAATCATTGCGAACATTTCACATGATTTAAAAACGCCTATCACATCCATTCTCGGATATGTGGAAGGACTGCAAGATGGTGTTGCAAATTCGGACGATAAACGAGAACAGTATCTTGATACGATTCGCTCCAAAGCCACATATATGAATCGATTAATTGAAGAACTCGCCTTGTATTCCAAATTAGATGTGAATAAATTGCCCTTTCATTTTGAATCCGTTGACATTCTAGCTTTTATAAAAGACTATTTAGAGGAAATCAATGAAGAATTAATCGAGAAGGATGTCCAAATATCCTTTAATGCAATAAAAGGTCATGCTAATGTATTAATAGATAGAGACAAATTGATCCGAGTAATGGAAAACATTATTTTTAACAGTGTAAAGTTTATGAATAAAAGACCTGGGAAGATTACGATTTCAATTAGAGAACAAGAAAATATGATTAAAGTAAGTGTAAGTGATAATGGTCCAGGTGTTTCCCAAGATGACCTCATGTCTATATTCAAGCGTTTTTACCGAACTGATCCAGCTCGAAGCACTGGGGGAAGCGGGCTTGGACTAGCAATTGCCTCGCAAATTATTGAAGCACACGGCGGCGAAATATGGGCAGAAAATATGCCAATGGAAGGTCTTCGCGTAAACTTCACACTTAAAAAATCAGAGGATGGAAACCATGAATAAGAAGATTTTGATTATAGAAGATGATCAAAGTATTGCGGAATTAGAAAGGGATTATCTTGAGATCGAGGGCTTCCATGTTGAGATTGCCTCGGATGGAAAAAGTGGTTTAGATGCAGCCATAAATAAACAATTTGATTTAATTTTACTGGATTTAATGATTCCGAACATCAATGGCTTTGATATTTGTAAACAAGTGAGAAAAGTATCCAATATTCCGATCATTATGGTGACAGCCAAATTTGAAGACATCGACAAAGTACGCGGATTAGGTCTTGGTGCAGATGATTATGTTGTAAAGCCTTTTAGCCCACGGGAATTAGTTGCACGGGTAAAAGCTCACATTTCAAGGTACGAGCGCTTAATACAAACGGACACACCAAGGGATGAAATCTATGTAAGAGGTCTGCAAATAAATACGGCATCAAGACAAGTATTCCTGGATGGAAAAGAAGTGCTATTCACGACGAAGGAATTTGATTTACTTTCCTTTTTCGTCATGCACCCAAACCAAGTTTTTTCGAAGGAAGAGTTATTTGAAAAAATATGGGGACTTGATTCAATGGGAGATAATGCGACTGTCACGGTCCATGTGAAAAAAATTCGCAAAAAAATTGAAAAGGATACATCTAATCCCGAATATATTCAAACAATGTGGGGATCTGGATATCGTTTTAATGGATAAAAAACACTCATTTAAAAAAATGGGTGTTTTTTCATTCTGTACATAATAGTTTATACATTTTTTATATTTGCTTCAGAGGGAGTTTAGACTTGCTTGTTATAGTGATTGCAGTGGGACGGAGGTGAGAGATTGCAATTATCGATAACCGGAAAAAGATGGCTCCTTACGATTCATCTCATATTTTCAGCGATTATGCTTGGGAATATGGTAACCTTTCTTATTTTAAGCATTACTGCAGCTGGAACTGGGAGTGAACAACTAGTCGGCAGCTGTTATCAAATCATGCATGTTTTATCGAAAACATCTGTAAGAGCATCGACTATTGGTACATTGGTATCTGGAATCCTTCTATCCATTTGGACAAAATGGGGATTGTTTAAGTTTTATTGGATTATCGTAAAAGAGATTCTCACAGCACTCCTTCTCTTTTTAAATCTATGGGGTATGTATGCATGGACAATGAACACCTTGGCTGGATTTGAATCAAATATGAATCAATTGGATATGTATATGTTCCATATTGATTTATGGACTGGCATCGTTATTCAAATTCTTTCGCTACTATTCATATTTGTAATATCTGTCTTTAAGCCATGGGGAATGCGCAAAGCAACAAAATGATTTCATTGGAGGGGAGGGTCTTCCATTGTGGAAATAACAAAAATAGGCAAGGCAATTCGCGGTTTCTTTGCTGTACTTTCAGTAATGTTTTTTATTGCGATCATCTGCCAAGTTTTTATTGCGGGAGTGGCATTGTTCGCTGATTCTAGTCAGTGGGCTTTTCATAAATCGTTAGTCGTCTATTTTGAATTCATTCCGTTAGTGATGTTCGTATTAACATTTTTCGGAGGCATTCCAAAGAAATTGCGTTGGCATAGTTTAGGACTCTACGTAATGGTTGCATTGCAATACGTTACTGTTGGATTGTCAGGCAAAGTTCCTTATGTAACGGCACTTCATCCTGTCATCGCATTGTTATTATTCTGGCTTTCTATCGCCATGTTAAGAACGAGCTTAGCATTAATCAAAACAAATAAAAGTAGGAGTTGATTAATATGCACCATTGGGGATATTTTCACCCATTTGCTTTTGTATTCTTTTTAATCATAGTTGGGGTATTTATCATGATTTGGAGAGGAAGAGGGAGAAAATGCTATCACCCTCAAAATGATGCTTTATCTATCCTAGAAGCCCGTTTTGCAAAAGGGGAAATCAGTGCAGAAGAATTTAAGGAAATGAAAAAAACATTGAATAGTTAATGGTGGGAATTAAATAAAGGGAAGAAGAAATAACGCTCCTATGCTCGCTCAAAGCTGTCGGAGAGTTATTTCTTTTGGCTCTTTTCGTAAACTTTGTTGCTTTTAGAAGGTAATAATGAAAACATTTATAATAAAAATAGAAACTAAACTTTGGAGGGGGTTCTATGGGTGAAAATAATAAGGAACAAATGAGTTCTTTGTTGCATAAGAATGAGAGAGTTTGTAATGGAAGCTGATAAAGGTCTTTGGATACACCGACTAGATGAATTTAAAAGACTAGAGGGTAAACGCCTTGATTTACTGAACGAAATAATAATAGATGAAGTCATCTAAAGTTTTTTATTAAAAGTTAGAGAAAGTCAATTATAGTCAATAATGATAAGCAATTTAATATAATGTAAGAGATTATATTGGCGAAATAAGAGTGGATAGAGTTTTCAGAATACATCTGAATCTCTATCCATCTTTTCGTTCATTTACAATTGCATTATGACTCGGTAAAAAGTATAGCTGAATTAAACTATCGTGTCCCGTTAGCTCAATACCCTCGAATCAATTTTGTTCTTCAATTGCCCAGAAACGATTTCCGTACGGGTCATTAAACATTAGAACCTTGTCTCCGCCGCCGCCGAAAGTAATCTCTCCAACTGGGACACCACTATGAATTAAATCAGATTGCAACTGCTCGATGTTTTCAGTTGTAAATTGTATTGAATAATGTGGATTCAGCTTGATGTTACCTGTGTACCAAATGCTGCTCTCGTCCTCTTCTTCCCCAAAAAGTAAGATTTCTTGTCCGTTTGCCAGCTTAAGGCTTGCAATCCCCATCTTCCAAATCAAATTAAAGCCTAGCACATTAACATACCACTCGATTGACTTTTCATATTCTTCAAAATTCCCCGATTTCGTAACTGGAATGCCTAACACAATTTCTTTGACACCCATAAACCGTTGATACCTCCCATCATATTGCATTGATGTAATGGTAGTTATGTATCTTGAAAAGATTCGGCATTATTGTCACATTATCCTGCCCGTTAGCTCAACCTCAGAGATTATCTGAGGGTAGTTCTAAATCAAGAATTTACAGAGGAATTTGGTTCCTATACGTTTGTTAAATTTACGAATAAAAGTACATTTCTATCGTTGCGTACAAATGTTTTGCAATATACTAAAAAAGACACAGAATTCTGTGTCTTGTCTTTACTATTTAAATTGATAAATTGTGCTGTTGGTACCTATATCTACAGCAATAACTACTTCTAAATTGCCTATATGTTAATCCCCCTGCTTTGTTTTTATGAATGATATTCATCTTCAAAATATGGAAAACCTTTTTGTTAACCTGCTTTAGCTGGTACTTACAATTCCTTTATGGTCGCAAAAAATAGAATAATCTTTTGTAGGAAATGTTGAAGAACATCATTTAATCAGTTTAGATCTCTTCTATACCAAATCTTTTTGCATTTCTAGCACGAGACCGTTCAGCTTCAACCTCTCGATCACGTGGTTGGGCTGTGGTTTCTAGTGAGTTTAGTAAATTTTGTGTAGCGATCGCTATCTCCTCAATGGCACGATTAAATGCGTCTTTGTTTGCTTGCGATGGCTGATTGAAACCGGAAATCTTTCGCACATATTGAAGTGAGGCTGCGTATACTTCGTCTTCGGTAGCTGGAGGGTCAAAGTTAAAAAGTGTTTTAATGTTGCGGCACATTTCATTCTCCTCTTTCCTTTTGTAATTTTGTAAGTTGTATCATATATCATTTCTATTTTTATTTTTTTCTTTATTTGCAATCTCATTTACAACATCTGCGATCGTAACATTTTCAAGAGCTTTCTCTAAAGCTAGCTGAGCTGTAGATAATAACGGGAATATCGTATCTTGTATGTTCCTGCCTACAGGACAAGCTGGATTTGGATTTTCATGTACACTAAACAATTCTTTCTCCTGTACAACATCAACCGCTTTATATACGTCGAGCAGTGTAATTTCAGATAATTCTTTTGCTAGTTCAGCCCCAGCAATACCGGGCCGTACCTTAACTAACCCAGCATTTTTAAGCATACCCATTATTCTTCTAATAACTGCAGGATTTGTGTTTACACTTTCTGCTATAAACTCAGATGAGCTTACTCCTCCCTTATTGATTTCAATCAATGAAAGTATGTGAATTCCTACGGCAAATCGGCTGCTGATGGACATTTTAACCACCTTCCTTACGATAATAATGCTATATATTTTGAGCATGTAATTATTTTGGTTACAAGTTTATTATATCTTAAATTATTGCACAAAATATACAAAAGTTATTGTGTTGACATTCAAACAACCTGTAACTATAATGATTACATGTAACTAAAGTGGTTACAAATAGTTTAATCAAAATAATATGTATGGAGGTATAGGAAATGAAGATTGGAATTATTGGTGCATCTGGTAAGGCGGGAAACCTTATTCTCAATGAAGCTGTTGAAAGAGGGCATCATGTGACGGCAATTGTTAGAGATGCGACGAAGATTCAAAACAAACAAGTTGCGGTTGTAGAAAAAAACATTTTTGACATAAAAGCAGAAGATATAAAGGAATATGACGTAGTTGTAAATGCGTTTAATGCTGCTCCAGGCCAAGAACATCAGCATGTAGAGGCTGGTAGTATATTAATTAAAGCACTTAAAGATGCTCCACAGACTAGGTTGATAGTCGTAGGTGGGGCAGGAAGTCTTTTTGTAGATGAAGCAAAAACATTACGTGTATTTGAAACCCCGGATTTTCCTGAATCCTATCTCCCAACTGCTTCAAATATGGGAAAAAACCTTGAAGAACTACAAAATACAAGCGGGATTCAATGGACCTACATTAGCCCGGCAGGATTCTTTGATCCAGAAGGTAAACGTACAGGTTCTTATCAAATTGGAAAAGACCAATTGATCTTGAATACAAAAGGTGAAAGCTATATTAGCTATCCAGATTATGCGATTGCCGTTATAGATGAAATTGAAAAACCACAGCATATAAACGAACGCTTTTCAGTAGTAGCTGAAAAGGAATAATATTAAAAGGTGAACAGCCCCCTATTTAAAATCATTAGAGGCTGTTCACCTAATTAAATTACTGTAACATTGCTAAGATCAGCCTTAGCCCCTTGTAAAAGTTCTTGCTAATTTATCCGTAGTAATAATTGAAGCCATAAGTTAGATTGAGGATTTAATATATTTTCCAAATGAAGGAAATCCCATCCTCTTAATAGAACCTATCATTATAGGGAAATATAAAGGGGATTATGGGATGAAAAAGGTGAATAAAAAACCTACTATTTTAATATTAGGTACATTTCATATGGCACCAAGCTCTGACTTGTTTCAGTCTAAATTAGACGATTTTTTGACTTTAAAAAAACAACAGGAAATTCGAGAAGTCGTGGAACGTTTTAAACAATATAAGCCTAATAAATTAGCAGTGGAAAGAGTGACAAAAAGGGACCACGAACTAAATGAGGAGTTCAGAAGATATAAAAATGGAGACTTTGAACTACAAGTAAATGAAATTTACCAGCTTGGATTTCGAATTGCGGATGAACTGAATCATGAAAAAGTATATGCCATAGATTGGATGGAACAAGGTGCAGGAACGAGAAGTGCAGGAGAAGTGTATGAATGGGCTAAAGAAAATCAGCCAGATTTATCACAATCTATTTATGGATGGCTGGAAGCAGCGAGTCAAGGTGAAACGCAAGGTGTTGCACCTACCATCCTAGATCTATATCGAGGATGCAATGACCCTATTGAGATAAAGAAACATCATGAAATGTATATTAATATGGCTCGTATTGGAGATATTGATCACTATGTTGGAATCGATTGGCTCATTTGGTGGTACCAAAGAAACTTAATCCTTTTTTCAAATTTAGCACGATTAGCAACCTCCGCTAATGACAGAATTCTTTTTATTGTAGGTAGTGGACATGTACAGATTCTTTATCAATTTCTTGAGGAAAGCGGTCTTTTTAACTTGGAACGGGCAGATACATATCTAGGATAGGAGAGGGAAAAAATGCAGAACGTCATTGATAAGCTAAATGACTGGCTAGTAAAAGTCTCGGAAGGATTCAGTCGGTTTACTGAATCAGAAATATCAGAACGACCTTTGCCACACAAATGGTCAAAAAAAGAGATACTAGGCCATTTATGTGACTCAGCCATTAATAATCTTGAAAGGTTTATAAGAATTCAATATCAGGCTGAGCCCTTGGTCCTCATACCGTATAATCAAGATAAGTGGGTAGAATTACAGGGATATCGTGAAATGCCGATTGAGGAAGTAATGATTTTATGGAGTAGCCTGAATAAAAAAATTATCAATGTTATTAGTAAAATACCTCGGGATCAACTAATGTTGCAATGTAATATAGGCAATAACCAACTTAGGACCTTGGAATGGTTAATAAAAGATTACCTCGACCATATGGAACACCATTTGAACAACCAAATTTTTAAGTGATTAATATTCATGCGTATGGGAACTGATTATATATTTAAAAAGGGATAACCGCCATTCGTTGTTTTTGCTGGAATGGCATTTTTTTATGGCGAGGCTGCATAGGGTCCGCATGTTCATTTCTAGTTCCTAACTTGAGCTTTCTTATCCGTATAACAATCGTCTATTCCCGTTCAGATTCTTCCAATTCCCTTTCAAAGGCATTCTATTCCCGTTCACCGCAATCCAATTCCCTTTCGGAGGTTCTCCATTCCCGTTCAAATAAGGTCAATTTCCGTTCGAAGTATCCATTCTCGTTCAGAGCCTTCCAATTCTCGTTCAAAGGCATTCTATTCCCGTCCACCGCCATCCAATTCCCTTTCGGAGGTGATCCATTGCCGTTCAAATTAGGTAAATTTCCGTTCGAAGTATCCATTCTCGTTCAGAGCTTTCCAATTCTCGTTCAAAGGCATTCTATTCCCGCTCACCGCCATCCAATTCCCTTCGGAGGTGATCCATTCCCTTTCAAATAAGGTCAATTCCCGTTCGAAGTTTCCATTCTCGTCCAAAGGCACTCAATTCCCGTTCAAAGTTCCCATCCCCTTATAACGGTCCATTTCGGAGATTCAGTTCCTATTTAATTCATATCAGCGTGAAAATCCATAGAATATGTGCGATACCGATGTTTCCCACCGCTTTTTAGATTCATGCTTTGTAAGATGCGATGTGCGGATTTTATGTCATTAATCTTTAGAAACTCACGGCAATCTTTATTAGACATATTGTGTCCGAATAATAAAAACCATTCTTTAATTGCTGATCTATAAGCAAAACGGTCGTAATTTTTACAATTTTGGCAGTACCAGCTTCTATAAACTTTCTCCATTCCAATCGAACTACATACTGGGCACATTACTCCATTTTTAAAATCACTTCGAGGAATTGCATATGTTTCACAAATTGGATTTGGTATATACGGTCGATGGCTTTCAAGGAGTTGAGATGATAGCCTGTCCAACATTTTTATATCTATTTTCTGTGGGAGGTGGTAGAGGCTTTTGATGTATTGTGGAACTAAGGTTGGGAATAAAATTTTTGTGCGTTTCGGCGCAACTTTTACGATTTGCTTCGGATATGCTAAGACAACAACGCCAATAATTGGAATATCGATACAGAATTGGCTTAAAAACTCTTTAAGCAATATAACATATCTTTCTACTTGTGCGGCTGGGCTTTCGAATCCGTCCACTTGTCCATCTGCTTTTGTTCGAATTAATTGTGGTGGATTTTCTCTAAATTCCAGTATTCCCGAGATGTTTTTCACTTCTAAAATCAAGGCAAATGATCGGGTTAAAAATAACGTATCTATTTGAAATTCGGTACTGGTAATGAGAGATAGGTCGTGGAAAATGCGGTAGTCAATAGAGAAGGAGTTTCGAAGGAGTACATCTGCTACTTTGTCCTCGCCAGCAATACCTGCTTCTACAGATAATAATTTTGATGAGATGGTTGGAAATAATAAGTGGTCCTTAGGTAAGCGATTTTGTGCGGCGGTTAATCCTTGTAGAGATAGAGATTCTGATCTTATTTTTATATTGATAGCTGCTTCCTCCCTTTTATTTATTAAGGAAATCGTATCATAGAAGAGATATAGGAACAATCACTACTAATCAAACGTTTGATTAAAACAAAGCGGGTGCCATAGCGCCGCATTTATAAAAAATCTGTGCTTTTTGCAACTAATCAAACGTTTGATTAACTGAAAAAGAGACAAATTTAATTTTGTAATTTATAAAAGCTTATAAGGAATATCTAGAATAAGGATAGGACAGTTAGTATAATTAACGCTTCAATCGAATTAAGAGCTCGGCTGTTTGAATAAAGATCGGTAATAAAAGGAACAGTCCCTTTACAAAGTATACGGGACTGTTCCTTTATTTCAATGCAATTTTATCCAATTTTTTTCTCATTCCATCGGAAAAGAACGTTATTGGACTGTATTTTTAAAAAGAGATGAGGCTTCTGGCTTTTTATTTCTAGCAATAGTTGGTCTGGTTAATGAAAAGAACGCACATAATAGCGAGATAATGACAATAACACAACCAACCCACGCTGTACCGGAAATGGAACCTGTATGATTTAATACAACACCGCCAATTGCTGACCCTAATGAAATCCCAATTTGCAATGCAGAATTATTAAAACTTTGCTGTATGTCAGATGTTGCTGGATCCGTTTGAATCAAATAGCTTTGTTGGGGTGGCGCTAGACTCCAACTTAATGCACCCCAAATCATCATGATAGGAATGAAAATAAAAAGTGAAAAAGTCGTGAAAGGCAATATGCCTAGTACGATAGCAAATGCTCCAATTACAATGAGTATACTCTTAGGAGCTCCAATCCGATCTGAAAGAATTCCGCCGAAAGCTCCACCACTTATGGCAGCAATACCAAATACGAAATAGCAAATACTAATCCAATAGGAATTTAAATGAAAATTTGTTTCTAAAAATGGTGTGAAATAGGCATACAGTGTATAGTGACCTGCTAGCATAAACAATGTTGCAAGATGGGCGCTACTGATTTTTGCGCTACCCACAGCTTTTAATTGTTGTGAAAGTGGAATCGTTTTTTCACCAGGAATACGCTCTAAGAATATTGAAATAAGCACCATTGATACAAGTGCAAACAATGCGATTCCAAGGAATATTACGCGCCATCCCAATGCGTTAGAAATTAAGATTCCTAATGGGACCCCCAATACAAGAGCTGAACTAATTCCCATATATATAAGTCCTACAGCTTTTGCCTGATGAGTAGGGGATGCGACTTTTGCGGCAATCGTTAAGGATAGTACTACTATTAGTGCTGTACTCATTGCAGATAATACCCTTGCGATCATCATAAGAGTAAAATTCTGACTGAAATACGTCATGATATTACCAAGAATAAAAACAAATAGTGAAGCAATGAATAACTTTTTTCGTTCAATTTTACTAGTTAACATAAGTAAAACAGGTCCCGCAATAGCATATATAAGGGCGAACACTGTAATAAGTTGGCCGGCTGTACCTAATGTAATATTAAAATCGTCGGCGATTGTAGGTAATATCCCGCCTATAATTAATTCAACTAATCCAGCCGCGATTGTTGATAATGCTAGAATATAAACTTTCAAATTCATGATGTAGATTTCATCCTTTCTATAAAGAGAATAGGCTTTGATGTTTTTCAAAAAACAAAAAATCCTGACTACAAAAAACGAATTGTTCATTTTCTGTAGTCAGGATTTTTAAGGTTCCTGGTAGATACCCTCAAGCCTTATTCTTGAGGTTATACAGGTAATATATAGTTAAAAAGCTAGTCATTTTTATCCCATAAAAAATCACTTAAAATACATATTACTACCTTTTACTCTATTATTCTAGTGGAGACATTTGGAAAAATACAATCTACTCCATGACTCTGCTATATCATTCTCTTCATTGATAAAATGGTGTAGTTCAATATATAAAACAAATGTCTAGCTTCTTTTTACTTTTGTAGATTTTAAAGGAGATTCTTGTATTTAAGAAGAATGATATTAAGAAATAAAAAAGGAATTAAAAATGAAAAAAGCAACTGTGCAAAGAAGAGAAATCATTGATTTATTAAAGCATTTGAATGACAGGACTTGAAAGTTAGGTCATTATAAATAGGAGGTAAACATGAGTAAATTCTCCATAACTTACGTACCACAACCAGATTTTTCATCATGTGATGAAGCGTGTTTGGCAATGGTTGCACAAATTCCAATAGAAGAAGCAATTGTAGTGATGAAAGGAACGAGAGCCTCGGGATCAAGTCATTTTTATAAGGCGTTGAAAAAATATAAAATTGATTATTTAAGCTGGCGAGCAGTTGAGGATTTAAAAGAGTTTCCTCCTCTTTGTATATTATTGGTTGGGTTTCCTACTTATGGTCATAGTGTCGTTTACTATGATGGTATTTATTATGATCCTGAATTTGGAGTGCTAGAAAGTTACACACCTGAAGGACAAATTACTCACTTCATGGAACTGTTTATAGATGAAGTTTATGAAGGTAAGCAGATTGATATTAGGATCCCAAATGATTTCAAAGAAGCATTCAAGCTCGATCAAGATGCATACCAAATTTTTGAAAGATTACCTTATCCTCAGAAATCAAAATCTATTAATGGGATTAGTCATTATAAAAATCCTGTCGTTCGGAAAAAGAATATTGAGAAGATCATGGCGAGCCTTAAGAAACAAGGAGAATCGATATGAATTTTAATATAAATGAAGCGATTGAAGTTTTAGAACGTACACCCACAACATTGGATTATTTTTTATATGGTATATCAAATGGCTGGTTGGCGCGTAACGAAGGAGAAGGAACTTGGAATGCTAAGGAAGTCATTGAACATCTGATTGAAGGGGAGAAAACCAATTGGATACCAAGGTTAGAATTCATACTTCAAGAAGGTGAAAGTAAGCCATTTCCGCCATTCGATCGTTTTTCTCACCTAAGCGATAGCGAGAAGAAGTCGATAGAGGAAAAACTGCATGAGTTTAAAACAATTCGGACGAAAAACATAGAGAAACTTAAGACTCTTATTGAACCTGAATTGCATCTTGAATTAACTGGTTTACATCCTGAATTTGGAGTCGTGAAGGTAAGAGAATTAATTTCAACATGGGTTGCGCATGACTTAACGCATATTGCTCAAATAGTACGAGTAATGGCGAAGAGATACCGAGAAGACGTTGGTCCTTGGGTAGAGTATTTAGGGATATTGAAAAAGTAAAAGAAATTGAGTTTAACTAACGATTAAGATTCATGGTTATGAAAGAAAAACAGTAAAGGTTACAGGGGCTATTCCTGTTTATAAAAAGAGAATACATATTACTTTATGAAGGAATTGATTAATTTGAAGTTTAGACCGTGTATAGACATACATCAAGGAAAAGTTAAACAAATTGTTGGAGACACACTTCAGTTGGATAATGATTTAGTTACTGAAAATTTTGTATCAGAATATGGATCTGCCTTTTATGCTTCAATGTTTAAAAATGACGGTTTAACAGGTGGACATGTTATTATGCTGGGTGATGGTAATAAAGATTCGGCTATACAAGCATTAAATGAATATCCTAAAGGTTTACAAATTGGAGGGGGGATTACATCAGAAAATGCAAACTTTTATCTAGAAAATGGAGCATCACATGTAATCGTTACTTCCTACATATTTGAAAATGGTGAACTTAAAAAAGATAGATTGAATAGAATTGTTGATGCAGTTGGAAAGGATAAGTTGGTAATAGACCTGAGTTGCAAGGAAAAGAATGGAAAGTGGTTTGTAGTAACAAACAAATGGACTCAATATAGTAATTTAGAAGTCAATAGCTCAACAATTAGGGAATTAGAAAAATATTGTGATGAGTTTTTAATTCATGCAGTAGATGTGGAAGGAAAGCGTTCAGGAATACAAGAGAATTTAGTAGAGCAATTATCCAAATGGGTTTCAATTCCGACTACATATGCCGGTGGAGTAAGTTCAATAAAAGATTTGGAATATTTTTATCAACTTTCTAATGGCAAATTAGATATTACGATTGGCAGTTCACTAGATATATTTGGTGGAGATCTATCCTATAGTAAAGTAGTTGAATATTGTAGAAATAAATAAGTAAGGGACCGTAATTTTATTGGCAAAAAGGTACCTAGAAGACAGAGTATTTAGGGATATTAAAAAAATAAAGGAAAGAGCGCGTCCCTTTATGATAAGTGACACACTCTTTCCATCTAAAATTCTTGAACGGAAGCGGGGTCCTGGTTGCTTAATCTTCCATTGGGGCGAGTTAATGCTGCCAACATATTCATTTCATTTTCATCTAACGAAAAATCAAAGATGGAGATGTTCTCAAGTTGACGAGAAGGAGAAGCCGATTTTGGAATGGATATAGTACCTAGCTGATAATGCCAACGTAAAACTACCTGAGAAACGGATTTATTATGTTGTTCGGCTATTTTTTTGATTGTTTCATTTTCTTGGATGACATTTGCTTGTGCCAATGGACTCCATGATTCTGTTACTATATGATTCTCTTCATGCCATTTTCTTTGTTGCTCTTGATTAAAAAACGGATGTAATTCTATTTGGTTTACACTTGGCATAACGCCAGTTTCCTTTTCTAAACGCTCAAGATACTCGGGCAAGAAATTTGAAACACCAATCGAGCGAATGAGACCCCATTTTTTCGCATCAATCAAGGCTTGCCAAGCTTCTACATACAAATCTTGCTTCGGATTTGGCCAGTGAATTAAATATAAATCATAATAATCTAGATTTGCACGATATAGCGATTCTTGTATGGCTAAAACGGCTTTTTCATAAGAATGATAGCGTCCAGGTAGCTTAGATGTAATGATTAATTGATCTCTCGGAATGGAACTTCTTCGGATCGCCTCACCAACTGTTCCTTCGTTTTCGTAGCTGTAGGCAGAATCAATCAAGCGGTAGCCGATATCAATTGCATGTTTAATAGCGTTGGCGCCGGTATTTCCCCTTAGACTATATGTACCTAACCCTATTACTGGTAAAGAAAAGCCATCATTAAGCGTAATTTCAGGAATGGAAATACTCATCTTAAATCGCTCCTTTCTGTATTAATATAAGGTTACCATATTTAGGAATTCACATCATTTTTCTACGATTTTTCAAGGGTTTATTTCTTTGACAATGTTTTCAACAAGAACCTACAATAATAGAAAATAATCGAATTCGCAGGGTTTATTTTATGAAAAATAGATATTTTAATATGGCTAAACAAATCCTCATAACACTTATCACTGCCATAATAGGTGGTGTACTATTTAGTTTTTTTCATATCCCAGTTCCATGGCTTCTTGGGCCAATGATAGCAGCGCTAATAGGTACAACCGTAATGAAACGCCAATTTATTTGGCCAAGCTCCATCCGAAATTCTGGAATGATTATTGTTGGGTATACGATAGGACTTTCGATGACAACATCAGCCTTGCATGCAATGGTACTACAATTGCCGTACATGTTATTGATGACGGTATTGCTACTATTATTTTGTGCGGGAATTGCTTTTGTTGTGTCCAAGCTATCTGATAGTGATTATAGAACGTTACTACTGGCAAGTATTCCCGGGGGACTCTCACAAATCATAATGTTGGCTGAAGAAACGAAGGGCATTAACTTGGCTATTGTTACGATTACTCAAGTTATCCGTTTAATGATTATCATCATTGTAATGCCATTGCTTGTGCTGATCCCGATGTTTGCAGATTCTGGTGATGTTGTAAATGAACCAATCGCTTCTTTAGCCCCGACTTTATCCTCTGGAAACTGGAGTAATCTGTTTCCTAATATCATTATTTTTGCAGTTATATGTATTGTCTTCGCTCTCGTTGGTGCGAAAATAAAGTTTCCAACGGCGTATTTGATAGGACCGGCTATTGGGACAGCAATCTTTCAAGCATATATCTTAGAAGGACCTCAACTGCCATCTGGTTTAATTAATGCAGCACAGCTATTGCTTGGGACACATGTCGGCTTAATGCTGACGCCTAATCAGATTCCTAGAAAATTAAAGACATTTGGTCTTGCACTTGGGAGTGGATTAATACTCGTTTTTGGGGCAATTGGTTTTAGCATGTTACTAATAAAGCTGCAGCCCATTTCTAAGGCTACAGCTTTACTGAGTTTGGCGCCTGGAGGAATGGATCAAATGGGAATCATTGCTCACGCAATAAATGCGGATCTATCCTTTGTATCTGGCTACCAGCTGTTTCGAACCTTCTTTATTTTTTTCGCAGTTCCGTCTTTAATTAGGTTGATCTTTAATATTGCGGATAAAAAGAAAGTAAAGCATCAAAGTCAAACGTAATGAAAGAGTTTCCTCCATAGCTATTAGAGAAGAAGGGGCTAAGATACGTAATATAACTGAAGCAAATAAAAGGAGGGTTTTTATGAAAATATTATCAATATTATTCCTGATTCCAGGAACAATTGCTACGTTTATAGGAATACTTCCATTTATATTTGCTTATCCGTATTGTGATAGATGTCCAAATTCTGGTCAGTCAAACTTATGGGAACTTATCCTTATGACTTCTTATGAGGGAAAGGGATGGTATTTGGTAAATGGGATCGTGTTACTAATGCTATCAATACTTACATTTTTCAAACAAAGAAAAGCATAAACTAAAAAAAAATAGATATACAGTGTGAGGAATAAAAATAGTGAATCGGACAATGAATGTGATTGTCACGAACTATCATGAAAGAGTTTTTAACTCGTTAACCAAAATGAGCTGCCGAAAATCCTCGACAGCTCATTTTCCTATTTCTATAAAACTTTTTGTACGTATTGATAATATTTTTCCGTATCTGCTTTTTTACATTCCACAATTAGCTTTGTTCCATCTTCTTCATAATCGGTCGATATTATTTGACTGTGTTCATTAAAGTACGAAATAACCGTTCCGTCTGTGTATGGAATAAGCAATTCACAGGAAACATAGTCATTAAAAATGTGTTGACTAATAAGTTGTATACAGTCCTCAACACCTTTTCCTGTTTTTGCAGATATATAAACACTGTTTTCTTGTAATGGAAAAGGTCCGTCAACAAGATCGGATTTATTATAGACATAAATGGCAGGAATATTATCAACGCCAATATCCTTCAAAACTTTATTTGTCAGCTGTTTCTGTTCTTCATGATGTGGATTAGAGTAATCAATGACATGAACAAGCAAATCAGCTTCCGTAACCTCTTCAAGAGTTGAACGGAATGCTTTTACGAGATGATGCGGTAGTTTATTAATAAAACCAACGGTATCCGTTAATAAAAATTCCTTGTTATTGGTCAAAGTCATTTTTCTCACAGATGTTTCTAACGTAGCAAATAGCATATCTTTTTCAAAAACGTATTTTTCTAAACCAACGTTATTTAGTAAAGCATTCATTAGAGTTGATTTGCCTGCGTTCGTATAACCAACTAATGAAACAACAGGAATTTCGTTTTTGTCTCGCTGTTTCCTTTGTATCTTTCGCCTTGCAACCAATTGTTCCAGTTCTTTTGTTAAGGCAGCGATCTTGATTTCAATTTTTCGACGATCGAGTTCCAGTTTCGTTTCTCCGGCTCCTCTATTTTTTAGCCCAGAGCCTCCACCTTGTCGTCCTAATGATTCTCGACTTCCTATTAACCTTGGAAGCGTGTAGTTCAATCTCGCAATTTCAACTTGGAGCTGAGCCTCTTTCGTTCTAGCCCTACTCGCAAAAATCTCAAGAATGAGTGTAGTTCGGTCGATGACTTCGCAATCCAGCTTAGATTCCAAATTACGAATTTGAGAAGGGGAGAGCTCATCATCAAAAATGACGATATTGGCTTCTGTTTCCGCAATCAATTCAAGCAATTCCTCGACTTTGCCACTACCAATATAATAGGTTTTATCAAAGTGATGTAAATTTTGTGTGACTTCTCCAAGCACTGAGACGTCACAAGCTTGAGCTAAATTACATAATTCCTCCATGGAATAATTAAAACTTTCGGCGGACTTATTCCGATTGACACCAACAACAATTGCTTTTCTTTCCATATGGTTTACCTCCGATTTTTTTAAAAATAAAAACATAGGTACTCAGTCTATGCTTAGGTAAACAGGGATGGAGACGCCGAAAAAACCATCATGAAATGGAAATGAGTGGCCACATTGGAGGAAAGATGCGGTAAAAAAATAACCTTCATTGTTTAGAACGAATCCCCGATATTTTTAGACAACAAAAAAGGAGAGAACCGTCCCTCCCCTTCATCTTTTATTAACATTATAAAAATGAGGTTTCCTGAAATAGGCAGACCAATCCCGTAAACCCTGCACAGACAGCAGAGCTTTGAACATATTCAATTATTTGTTCAAAGTTTGGAATCGAAGTCTAATAGTTGCCACTTGGAAACCCTCCGTTCATTTAAAGTTGAGTTCATCTTAACATGCGTGTGAAGAAAGAGCAATGTGAAAAAAGTAAAATAATTACATTTTCACCCGATTAAAATGGAAGGGGATACCTTCTCACATTCAATTATATGACTAAGAAAAGAGAAGGTTTCCCCATTAAGAAAAGTCCATTGACTACTTGTTATATACATTTAGCTTCATAATAAGACTTACCGCAATTGAAAGTGCCGTATAGAATATCACGTAACTAAAAAGTGTACCTTTATAAATAGTAATAGCCAACACTGTAAAAATAATAAAAATGATGATAGGAGTTACATACCATTTCTTTAGTAATAAAAACCCAACAATTGAAACAATAAAAATAATAATAGGTAGTATTAAAACTATTAAAATCCCTTGCATAGGTACCATCCTTTTTTGAAATGAATAACCACTAATTATTGTAAAAATGGTCTAATTTCATGAGTAGCTATTTAAGCAGAGAATTTTTATTAACTTTACTAATTCTTCATAATATCAAAATACCCTTAAGTTTTCAAAAAAATTAAAATAAAAAGATTAATATGATAATATGAATGTGGGGGGAGTGATATTTTGGTTGATAAATACTTAGCATCTTATATATCTATAGGCGGAATTGTAGGGTTATTTTTTGGGGGGATGTGGGAAGGAATCAGTGCAATGGTATTAATTTATATTGCGCAAAGATTAGAGTACATTACCCGAATTTATGAAAAAAGAAATGATTGAGAAGATAGTACCAATCCAGTTGATATAAATTAAGAGGCTAATGATCGTATTTATGAAAGGAGGCAATAGACAAATGGAAAGAAAAACAAGTTTGATTCTGGGAGCATTATTTATTTTGACAAGCGGTTTGATGTATTCAGTTGAACGTGTAATTTCAATTGTTCATTGGTCGGCACTCACACATACAGGATCGTATCCAACTACACCACCTCCTCCAACATTGCTAGATAACCTTTTTATACCGTTGTTTTTATTAATTGGAGTCATCCTTATTTACGTGTCTTTTAAAAAGAAATAATGAAATAACTTGTGCAATCTTAAATGAAGAATACTTGACTATCTACAAACTCTAGCTTCAAAAGAAAGGTCTTAAAGAAAATTAATGGGAGGAATGAATAAATAATTAGAAGCGTCTGTTTCATTCATGTATTGCTTGGATTGATAATGATCATTGGACATCTGGTGGGTGGTGCAAATGGATTTTTCCTATGGATTCTTGATGCCATTCTTGTAACCTATCCCATTATATATCTTCTTTCCACAACTTTATGGGGTACTCTCATTACATTTATTGGTCTTAAGTTTTCCAAAAATAAACAAAGTTTTTTTAAACATTGGCTCTTGATGATGCTTTCCATACATTGGTTTACTATCGCTCTTTTAATGATAGATACTTTTAGTGTTTTTAATGATTTCTAAATTTTTGTGATGTTTATAAAAGAGTTTTCAATATTCTATAAGGAGAGGTCTAATAAATAAATAAAATGAACAGGCAACAGTAGTATGTAATAAATGAAAAATGATATTAGTTCACTTAATAAGATTAAAAACGCCCAGGGTTTTATTTCTGAGCGTTTTATCTTAAAATCTCTTAATCTAATATGATTTTAACAACGAGTAAACGTTCGTATCATATGGGATACCATTTTGATACATATAGCTTCTCAAAATACCTTCTTTTTCAAAGCCCAGCTTAATTAGCAATTCATTAGAAGGTTTGTTTTCAATAAAAACAACTGCCCCAATACGCGCCAAATCAAGTTCATTAAAACCATATGATATAACTTTTGAGACAGCCTCTGTTGCGTAGCCTCTTCCCCAATAATAAGGATACAGTTCGTAACCTATCTCAGCTCTTTTGTGCTTAGGAGACCAAGCATTAAACCCAATAGTTCCGATAAGGCCCTCTTTTTCTCTTAATTCAAGTCCCCATCGAACCCCTCGTTTTTCTTTGAAGTTTTTTGCGAAAAACTCAACAAACTGTTCCGCTTGCTCTAGGTTCGTTAAAGTATCTTGTCCGTAATAACGGGTTACGTCATTATTTGAAAAACAATTAAAGATTGCTTGAGCGTCCGTACTTACAATCTCTCGCAATCTAAGCCTCTCTGTTTCTAATATCGGAAACATTCGCCCACTCCATTTCGAAAAACCCTAAAATTAATAATAGGAGTTTTTCACCGTTTATCTTTTATTTAATAGCGATGTCAATATATTAGCATAAAGTTCCATTAACTTTTAAATAAAGTTAAACGCCATCAAACAAAAAATTGCCTATTGGAAAGACTTAGCACTTTTCCCATAAGCAAAATAATACATCGGATAACAAAGTAGAATCACAATCACCATCGAAAAGAAAATGGCACGGTAACCTGAATAAGGTTCGATGAAACCTAAAATATATGGTCCTAAGCCGAGACCTAAATCATACAAAATGAAATAAGTCGATGTGGCTAAGCCGAAACGGTGAGGCTCTGTTACTTTTATCGCTATTGCTTGTGCGATAGAGTTAAAATTACCGTAGCCTAAACCGATACATGCACTTGCCATTAAAAGCATCCATCCAGCTGAAGCTTCACTAAACAGAAACATCCCAACAGCAAAGGTAGCGAAACACGGGTATACTATGATGTTGGCTCCCCGTGTATCCATTAATTTACCTGTTATTGGACGGGTGAAAATAATGACGAGAGCGTAGACTAGGAAGAAATAGCTTGCCGCTGTTACGAGGTGGATTTCTTCTGCGTAAAAAGACAAGAATGACATAACGCCAGAATAGCTAAAGCCGATGACTAGGGCCACAAGTGATATTGGAGCAGCTTTTGGTTCGATAAAACGCGTAAGGATTGGCCCTTTTTCCACAATTGTCTTCTCTTTTGATGGCTCTGCAATTTTAATTTTCATAAGAGCTAAAAAGATCATACTTCCAATAGAGAAAATGACATTAATCATATACATAATCGTAAAACCGTTATCTAACTTCATGAGTAAAATACCGAAAAACGGTCCAATTGCTGTGGCTAATATAGTGCTTAGACTATAATAACCAATCCCTTCGCCCCTACGTTTCACCGGTAAAATTTGCGCGATAATGGTACCGGCTGCTGTTCCCATTAAACCAAATGCAATACCGTGGAATAAACGGTTAAGGAGTAAAGTTGTCGTATTAAAAATACCAAAGTAAAAAATCGAAGCGACTGTAAGCAAAATCAAACCGGTCCAAAACACTTTTTTTGTTCCAATTTCATTAATATAACGGCCAGCCACAAGTCGTCCAAGTAGTGAACCGATAATGAAAATACTTGATACAAGACCAGCTGTACTCGTCGATAGATGAAACTCATTTTTAGCATAGGTCGCGATGGTCACCATTAATAGGTAGAACATCAATGTTGCTAAAAAATTGATCGTTGAAACAGCGATAAATTCTTTCGTCCATAATTTTTCTGTATTCAATATTATCCTCTTTTCTTTACGTTGTTAGTTAGTTGCTCTAAAACTTCGTTAACAACTTTTATTTGTTGTTCAGATACTCCTTCCAATAATTTCGATTGATACAAATCAACCGAAGCTTTACATTCTCTATATTTGATTTGTCCTGTCTCTGTTATATGCATGACTTTTTGCCGTTTATCTTTTCCGGGACGAACTTCAATAAGACCAAGGTCCATAAGTTTTTGGCCGACTGGTGTAACAGAAGGTTTTTCTACCTGCCAATACTCGGCGATCTCAGAAAACGTAGTAGGTCCATCTTCTTGTAAATAACGAAGCAAGCCCCATTGCAATTCCGTTAGCTCATGCGGCTCAAGCACCTTTTGTATCTGGTGCGTATAAGGCTTATATAGTAATTTAATTTTAGAAAAAATAGAGTACAAGGAAATCCTCCTCGAATAATAGTTAGTTAACCTAACTAATATTATAATATGTCATTTTATTTGTAAATGGAAAAATTTTTAAAGGAATTAGGTTACATTTGTAGAATTTACATTTTGTATTAGAAAATACCGATAGGGGTGTGCATAAAGTTGAGTTTAGGAAAAATTAACGGTTCATCCATTGTGTTTTTAGTAAAAGATATAAAAAGGTCTTCTGAATTTTATAGAAATTTGGGATTTGATTATGAAGAAATTGGAATTGGAGAAATCAAACATATCCACGTAACAAGGGATCAATTAACATTTATTTTGCACGAAGCAAGTAATCCAGAAGACGTTCGTCCTTTTTCGTTCCTTAAGGGTGGACCACAATGGGATGCCTTTGCTTATTCGAATGAGGTAGATGTATTGTTTGAAGAATTTAAAACAAAAGGTGCCGAAATCGCATACGGCTTAAATCAAGATCCTTATTGGAATGAATTTGCGATAAGAGATGTAGATGGATATGTCGTTGCATTTGGCGGGGGAGTGAGTAAGTAATAAAATAACGAGTTTCCAAATGGTGTTTCTGAAATATTCAGAAATGCCTTTTTGCTTAGTCGGTAGATTTTTAAGTAAATGAATTTCTTGGGGGAATTGATTTTATGAGAAAAACCTTGATACTTCCCTGGACCGAAGATTGGGCAATATTATATATACGTGAGGAAAAAATATTAAAGGAAATATTTAATGATAAAATAGTTGATATTTTTCATATCGGTAGTACGTCTATACCAGGAATTGGTTTTGCCAAACCAATTATAGACATTTTAATCGTTGTTAAGGATATTAAAATAGTGGATTCATTTAATGAGCAATTACAAGATATAGGCTATGAGCCTAGAGGTGAAAATGGCATAGCAGGTAGGAGGTACTTTCCGAAGGGGCAAGAACATAGAACTCATCACGTACATATCTATCAAGTTGGTCATGTAAATATAAAAACACATTTAGATTTTAAAGATTATTTAATGGCACACCGAGAGGATGCCGCAAGTTATGGGGATCTAAAAAGAAGATTAGCAAAGCAGTTTCCTGAAGATCATTACAAGTATCAGGAGGAAAAACAAGTAATTGTTGATGAATTGGTCAAAAAAGCCATTAAATGGGCTTTAGAGTGTAAGGGGGGCTAACATGGAAAAACACCATAATGAACTACTTGAATCAATAATGGATGTAATTAAAGCTAAATATTCAAATGATGTTAGCATACTGTTTATTTATGGATCAGTTGTTAATGGTACCGCAAATGAAAATTCTGATTTAGATATGATCTTTGTTCCAAAAACTGAGCGTGGGTGGAATCTTGCATCAACATTTATTCTCAATGGCACTGGTAATGATCTTTGGTGTGTAAATTGGGAACGCCTTGAAAGCTTTGCAAATTTCGATGATATGAGAGTGTCTATACTCGCAAATTCCCACCTTGTTTACTATGCTTCAGAAGAGGACAGGGAGCGCTATGAAAAATTAAAAAGACAAATCGCAGAGATTCAAAACGGACCTCTCACGCCGAAACTTATTGAAAAAGCTAATCAACACCTTATAACTGCTAAACGATATTATGCTGAGCTATGTCTCAGTAATAATCTTTCAGCGGCCGGTGAGATACTTTTTGAAATAAGTGATACACTTTGTCTTTTGAACCATACCTTTCTTCACTTCGGTGGAAAGCAAATGCTTAAAGAACTTTCTACGCTAAATCGATTACCAGAAGGATTTATTGAAACCTTCCAAAAAGTAGTTGCTGTGAAGGATGACGAACAAACTCAAAAAGCTTGTTTCGATTTAATTAATTGTGTTGACGCTTTTTTCAAAACGATAAAAAATGAGATTATACTACCTGTATCTATGTCTCATTTTACTGGGCTTTACGAAGAGCTATCCTCTCATTGGAATAAAATCCGCTATTCTTGTGAAAAAGGAGATGTATTAAGCGTTTTTTTAGCGGCATCTAATCTTCAAGCTGAGCTTAATTATGTTCAAGAACAAACTGGAATTCATAACCCCGATTTGAATTTTATCGATTATTACAATCCAGATAATCTCTCTAGTTTCGCACTCGCAGCGAACAAAGCAGAAGAAACATTTGTAAAGATCTTGAAAGACGGGAATGTTCCAATTGTCAGCTTTAATAATGTTGGAGATGTTAAGAATATGCTGATGAATCTTGTAGATTCGTCTAGTTCATCTGGATAAAATGAAAGTCCATACATTATCAATTTTACTAGGAGGAGCTTCTTGAAAGTATTAATGTGGGTAGCATCTATTTTATGTTTGCTACTGTTAGTAGGCTGCCAATTTCGTCCTACGGAAACAATGTCTCTTTTAGATGAAAAAATAGCGGTCATTCATATAGCAAAATCAAAGGGAATCGGAGAGATGAATGAAGACATTTTGATATCCTTCAAAGATAAGCAGTCTTTGGATATTTTTGAAAAGGCGATTAAAACAGCAGTTAAGGAGCCTGGAAAGGTTAATGTTTTAGAACCGGAGTATGATGTAATGGTTGAATATAAATCGAAAGAAGGGGGCTTACCCGTTCATGCCCTGCATTTGTGGTTGGGTAAGGAAAAGGAAAAAAGTACCTTCATGTATATGATGGACGATTATATTTATCATACTTCCCCACAAATGACGAGCAAATTAAGAAAGTTGATTTTATCGGAGTAGTACAAATAAACAATGGTAGTTCCGCTTTAATACAACTCATAAAATTTCGCTTGGAGTGTTAATATGGATGCAAAAAAGCTAGCAGGAGAAAAAGCCATTGAATTTGTCAAAAATGACATGATAGTAGGTCTCGGAACAGGCTCAACGGTTTATTGGGCAATTTTAAAAATAGGTGGACTTGTAAAACAGGGGCTCAGAATTAAAGGAGTTCCCACTTCAATACAAACCGAACAACTTGCTAATGAATTAGGTATACCTCTAGTAGGTCTGTCTTCCATTAATCAAATAGATTTGACGATAGATGGAGCGGATGAAGCCAATGAGGAATTTGAGCTCATAAAAGGTGGTGGAGGAGCCTTATTACGAGAAAAGATGGTCGCATCTATTTCGAAACGCATGGTAGTAGTGATGGACGAGACGAAATATGTACCGAATTTAGGTAAGTTTCCTCTACCTGTTGAAATCACTCAATTTGGTTGGGAAATGACAAGAAGACAGATTAGTGCTTTAGGTTGCGAACCTGCATTGCGACTTAAAGACAATATTCCTTTTATTACGGATAATGGGAACTATATATTAGATTGTCATTTTGGAGAAATTCTTGATGCTAATAAACTAAACCAGACATTAAATATGATTCCCGGTGTAGTGGAAAATGGGCTTTTTGTTAATATGGCAGATACGATGGTCATTGGAAACAGAAACGGACATGTTGATATCTTCTATAAATCATAGAAGTGTGGATTTCCGATGTGAGGAGGTAAGGGATGAAGGGGTATGAAGTCAAACGAATAAAAAACTTAATGGATGAGAGTATACACCCGTTGGTTGATGAAAGCCAAAAAGCTGGTTTTCGTTTTATTCAAAAATTAGTAAACGATTATAAAGACGGGTCCAATACTTTCAACAAGCCTGGTGAAGCTTTATATGGTGTATATGATCAGGATGGTATGCTGATTGCTGTTGGGGGAATTAACATCAATCCTTTTTCCGACGATGCACGTATTGGTCGAGTAAGGAGATTTTATGTAGCCAAAGATTATCGCCGAAAGGGGATAGGTAAGCTCTTATTAGAAACGTTAATTTCCAAAGCAATGAATCATTTTCAAATAATGGTGTTAAACAGTACGCCACAAGCAGATGCATTTTACACTTCATTTGGGTTTATAAAAAGCGATAAATACCCGAATTCAACTCATTTAATGGATTTAAAAGAATATGATGTACACCACAATGAGGCTAAACTATGAAACTCACACAGAATCGCTTAGGAATCGTCATTATTATTTTCCTGATAGCAGTAGTTTGTTTGATGTTTTTTTATCCAAAAAGTGAAAAAGAGATTATCGGAAATATACCGAACGACGAATTTAACGAAAAAGCAATTAATAAGAAATTACCACTTTCAATAACGGTAAGTGAAGAGGATATAAAACCTGAGACCATTGCTTATCGTTTGTGGTTTGATTTAATGCAATCCTTTAAAGATGACGGGTTGATTAAGAATGCTTATTTTAAAAGATTCCATTTGTTAGAGGGAGACGAAGATAAATTCGTCGTGGCGGTTGTTTATCAAGTTGAGCTAGGCGAAGGCGTACAAACTAGTTATGGTGGGGAAAATGATGAGGGTCTTGTTGATAATATTGTCTGGAAATTGAGGATAAGAAAGGATGCAGAGCAGTCATACACGTTGGAAAGCTTTGAGAATTCAAATGACAGTTTGATTGGCCTCCCTCCTGTACAAGATAAGGAAAGCTACCAAAATGAAGCCGGAATAGGATCAAACGAAGACTTTCGATACGAAATTGCAAATGAGATTTTAAAAATAACATACGATAACGGAAAAATTTGGGTAAAAGTACCAGCTACAATAGAAGAATTATTCGGGGGAGATTATAGCGGCTCCAAAAAATATTTAATAGACGGCAGCTATATTATTAATCCCAAGAAAACCGTTTTTGCGCTATTTTCAAATCAAGAACTGCTCCTATTAATGACAACTGATAAAGGAAAAACATGGGACAAAGTATTGATAAAAGATCAATTACCGTCCGTTCGCCAAAGATTCGTAGGTTTTACCTCGGAAATGGATGGTTATCTCATTTTTACATGTGATCGAACGATGTCCAGTGAAGCGAACTTTGTGATGAAAACAAATGATGGCGGAAGTACTTGGGAAACTGCGGGATCTGTTGATGAGATATACTCACTAGTTACGAGTGGAGGCTTTATAAATGATAAGCTGGGCTTCATTTCATTTGGATCCTATAACACAATGGATGAACCGCCAAGACCATGGCTTTTTCGTACGGATGATGGAGGAAGTAATTGGGATGAAGTAGAAGTTCCGATCCCAGATGAGTATAAAGGTATATTTACAGTTGCGGAAGTGCCTGTTTTTAAGGATGGTCACGGAACTTTATTAGTTAATCAAGGGCCGGATGGAGATTATCTCGGAGGTAATGTTCTGGCAAAATTTACATCCGAAGATGAAGGGAAAACGTGGATTTTCTCTAGCTTGGTTGATCCGGATAATGTGTTGGATTAAGGAGGGGTTTAATTTTGAGTTACAAAAATACTCTCATTACGATTTCAGCAGATTCAAAGGTTACATCTGCAAAAGTACCTGTCGCTAAAAATGATAAACCTACGATTGCTTCCATTGGGTATGATTTGATCAAGAATAATCCTTATAAATATACTCAAGACGATGTACAGTTTAAAACCTACTTAATTAAGAATCAAATTGAGGAAGTTAATGTAGATGAGCTACGGGAGCAATTTTTTTCAAAACCGAAGGCGTGCTTCAGAGCCTCTCCTTTAGTAAAAACTTATGGATGGGGAATCCATTATAATGAGGAAGGAAAAGTGGCCATATATGATGCCGAAAGTGATGCCTATCAACAATTATTTGATCGCGAAGATATAACGAAGCAAAAAGGAATGCGTTCGAAAAGAAAATAAACGATGAAAGCTCCCCTAAACTAAGGGAGCTTATCAATTTTAATTGATTTTGGGTATTCATAGTTATTCCGTTAAATCAGCTGCTTCCTCCGCAATTTCCGCCATTTGTTCGGATTGAACGGTATCTTCGCGTCCATAAACATTAGAAAGTCGACTGCCTTACACTTATTCAACTGGACTGCTTAGATGTTCATGAATCAGTTTCCACTTATGATCTGCAAAAGTAAACACATTTGTAGCTCTTCCACTGCCGGATATAAATTTTCCTTTGTAGTAACCTTCGTAATGATATGTATATATACAGGCCGCAGATGTGTCACTCACTGTGAGCCATTGCACATCCTTTGCAGAGTATACTTCATTTTTAATCGTGTCCCATGCATTGTTAAAATAGCGTTCTATTTCTTCCAATGATGTACACGATTGGTCCGTAAACCAATAAACAGCGTTTGGATGCAATAAATCTTTTACATTATTAAAATCATGAGAATTTGTAGCGTCGATATATGCTTGTAAAGCCTCTATATAATTCATTTTCATCACCTCCAGTAAGTACCTGACAATATAATATCAGGTCTTGTTATTTATTATTTCATATTATAAAATACTACGTAATATATTCGTAAGCGATGAAGAAGAAGAGTAATCTATATGAACGCTTTAGAGAGCTGATGGTTGGTGGGAATCAGTGCGGAATTATGGGTGAATGGGCTTCTGAGCATCTAGATTGAATTAGCAGTATGTCTAGCGGAATGTCTTACCGTTAAAAAAGACAACGTATCGAAACGGTTTATCGTTTCCGTACGGAATAAGTGCGTTTACGTTGTAAACGAATGAAGGTGGCACCACGGGTTACTCGTCCTTTTTAGGCGGGTAGCCCTTTTTGTATTTAATAAAAAGTTTGGAGGAATATCATGAAAAAGACGATTTTAACAGGTATAAAGCCAACTGGGAAAATACATTTAGGAAATTATATTGGAGCAATCAAGCCAGCCCTGGAATTGGCAAAGGTGGAAGATTATCAAGCGGCTTATTTCATTGCAGATTATCATGGTTTGACAAAAATTCATGATGCTTATGAATTTCGACAGCTATCTTATGGAATCGCCGCAACATGGCTTGCATTAGGGCTCGATCCGGAAAAAGCTATCTTTTATAGACAATCCGATGTACCTGAGATATTCGAGTTAACTTGGATTTTGGCATGTTTTTCTCCTAAAGGATTGATGAATCGGGCACATGCATATAAAGCGATAGTAGAAAACAATAAACAAGCGGATAAGGATGTAGACTTCGGCGTCAACATGGGAATTTTCACTTATCCAATATTAATGGCAGCGGACATATTACTGTTTAAAACAAATATTGTCCCAGTTGGAAAAGATCAAGTTCAGCATGTAGAAATCGCCCGTGATATCGCGGAGAGCTTTAACAATGTATACGGAGAAACTTTTTTACTGCCGGAATATCAAATTCAAGAAGACACAGCAGTATTGCCTGGGCTGGACGGACGAAAAATGAGTAAAAGCTATAATAATACGATTCCGCTTTTTGAAGATGAAAAGAAATTAAAAAAGCTCATTAATAAAATTAAAACGGATTCGTTACCGCCAGAAGCACCAAAAGACCCTGATTCTTCTATCTTATTTTCTCTCTATCAAGAGTTTGCTGCACTGAAGGAAATTGAGGAATTGAGAATGCAATATGAAAAGGGAATTGGGTGGGGAGAGGTAAAACAAGAATTATTTCGTGTCATGAATAGTTATTTAGAACAGCCTCGAGAAAAGTATAACGAATTAATGGCTTCACCTGAGGTTTTGGATGACATTCTGCTAAAGGGGGCGGAAAAAGCGAGAGCTGTTGCAGCTCCGTTTTTAAAAGAAATTAAGAAAAAGGTGGGATTGTAGTAAGCATTGTTTATATGAAAAGCCATTTGCTAGTGCAGGAACATTATTATGTGCGTCTATTATGTATGATTCTTCGTTATGAAGGATCATTTTTTTATGCAGGTTTTAAGGAGGGGGTATGTGTTAATTTTATAAGACTCTTCTTTTTAAAAGGTTTTTTAGTAGAAATGCAGAATAAGTGTACATTAAGATACAACCTGCTGGGTTTGGAGTGAAATATGTATGGCTGTGATTGAATCTGAAGAAACAACGATACTAAACGATATCATTAAAAAATGTAAAAGCTTATTCGGTTTTCAAGTCTTTGAGGTTATGCCAATAAAAAGAGGCTGGCTTAATCTAAAGTGGAAAATAACGACGTCAGAAGGTGTTTTTTTAGTAAAACAATACAATAAAGAGCGATTTAAGCATTACAACCTGGAAGTATTATTACTAGCATTTTCACAACAACAAAGATTACATAAGCAAGGATTTCCATGTCCAAGGCTGCTTTCTTATCAAGGTAATGTCATGTTCGAAACAGATAACGGTGAACTTTTTATCGTAATGGAGTTTTGTCATGGTCAAGTGTTTCCTGCAGGAATGCTGAATACCAATCAAATGTATGATTTAGGTCGATTTACTGGGATGATGCACCGGGTGTTAAATGACGGCACACTTATGAAAAAGAAATTAACTAATTTCATCCCACCTAGTCGAGAGGATAGACTGGAGTACTGGAATTCGGTTTTGGGAAATATTGATAATTCCTCGCTGGAGCATTTAGTACCTATTATGGAAAGACAATATCAACTAACAAAAGAACTTTCTATCGATGAATTTGCATTGATTAAAGCAGGTTGGGCTCATAGGGATTTGTGGGTAGATAATCTACTGTTTGAAAAAAATCGTCTAGGTGCAATACTAGATTTTGACAGATTAAATTATGACTACCCCCAACTAGATATTGCTAGAGCTATCATATCTTGTGCCTTACATGAAAATTGTCTGAAGCTTGATACAGTTGAAGCTTTTAAAAATGGCTATAGCGAACATATTTCAATAGATTCTCAGTCGCTTATCAGTTCATTAAGGTTTTTGTGGTATTTGGAAAGTACTTGGTGGATTAAAATCGATATGGATCAATTTACTGGACCGCCAAACCGTTTTAAAAAGGAAATGCTTTGGCTATCTGAAAACTATAATGAGTTAGATTCATTGCTGAGAGGATGTTAATCTTCAATAGTTTAAGACGGCAAATATAGTATGGAGGAATGTATGGTGAATGTTCTATCTACAAATAAACAAAGCTGGGATGAAGCAGCAGAACGATTTTTTGGAAGGAATCCACTTCCTGAATATGGACCAATGGCACCATGTGAAGATGAACTAAATTTATTTGGCGACGTTAAGAATTTAAAGGTTTTAGATATCGGTTGTGGCAGTGGGCATTCGTTGCAATATATGAAGGAAAGAGAAGCAGCTGAATTATGGGGATTGGATTTATCAAAAAAACAAATAGAATTAGCGACTACATTACTTGAAAATAGTGCGCAACCCGTTAGGTTATTTGAGTCACCAATGGAGGTAAACCCAGGCTTACCATATGATTACTACGATATTGTGTACTCCATTTTTGCAATTGGCTGGACTACTAATCTAGAAAAAACATTGGCAAATATTAATAGCTATTTGAAAAAAGGTGGTATTTTTATATTTAGTTGGGAGCATCCACTATACAGCAGAATAGGAAATAAAGATGGAGTTTTAACTTTCGGTAAATCATATCACGAAGAAGGTTCTTATGATCATGAAGCATGGAATAGCACAGCAATTATGCAGCAGTTTAGAGTTAGTACATATATAAATGCATTAGTTGATAATGGATTCCAAATTGAGAGAGTGATCGAGGACGCTCGTTGGTCAGAGGAAGACGCCCAGAGACATGAAAAAAGATGGTACACATATGAAAAGGCAAAGGCGATTCCAACTACACTTATTGTTAAGTGCCGGAAATTATAGTTTATTTTTTCTCTCACAGGTTGAAAGGAGAGTTGTTTTGTCATATACCCGATAGAAATCTACTGAAGGCTATTATCATATATTAAATCTTTTTAAGGAGCTTGCTGTATTTGTTGGAAAAAAGCGATATAGTACGGATTAATCGTGTGGGAAATTTTAATCAAACGTTTAATTAAATTAAAAAGAGCGAACCATAAGTCTTAATTAATCGTTTGATTAGTTTCAAGTCTTTCGTCTAAGGCCCCTCGATTCGTAATAAGACTCTTGTATAATAGTAATTTAAAAATAATCGTTAGCATAGAACAAGGTGATAATGTGGGAACAATTATAATGATTTGTGGGAAAGTTTGTAGTGGAAAAAGCACTTATACGAAAAAAGTAAAAGAAAAGTACAATGCAGTAGTATTATCATGCGATGATTTGATGCTAACTTTGTATGACGAACAACTAGGAAGTAATCATAATGCTATTTTAAATAAATGCAAAGAATATTTATATGGATTAGCCGAGCAAACTGTAGAAACGGGGACAAATGTTATTCTCGACTTCGGCTTTTGGTATAAATCTGAACGCGATGATATTAGGAAGTATTTTAACGAAAAACAAATTAAAACTGAAATTCATTTTATCCATATTGACGACGCAACCTGGAAACGGAATATCGAAAAAAGAAATCAGGAGGTAAAAGAGAATAATGTTAAAAGCTATTATATCGATGGAAATATGATATCCCGATTTGAAAAGGAATTTGAAACGCCTGATAATAGTGAAGTCGATTATATTGTGGATCATAGCCAGTGATAATTAAGTAAATAGAGATTGAAAATTTCAGCAGAATTGCATAGATAGTTGTAGAACGATTACGAATCAGCCTGAGGAATTGCACAAACATTTGTAGAGATAGAAAGAGAAGTTATTTATCGCATGTTCCATGAAATAATATAAGGTGGGCAATCCAATTCACTTTCTATTAATATATTTTGGAGTGATGAAAATGTCTGAACATATCAGTATCCAGTCGTACAATAAGCTTGAAAGAGCCGCTGATTATAATACAAAAAAAGGATTCGACCCAAAACGTAAAGAAGAAATGCTGGATGTAGCTCTTAGCTTATTATTAGATTTAACTCCCAAAGGTACAACCATATTAGAGCTGGGTGCAGGCTCGGGATTATTCACAAAAAAGCTTATAAACACAGAGCACTTTAATGAAATATTAGTGACTGACGGCGCTGAAGCAATGTTGGATATTGCTAGAAATGAACTAGAAAGTGACTCAACTAATCTAGTATTTACAACCTTAGATTTTACAAGGAAAAATTGGTCCGAGAAATACATGGAAAATAAGGTAGAGGCAGTTACTAGTTCCATGGCCCTTCATCATGCCGATGATAAAAGGGTTTTGTTTAAGGAGATTTATAATGTATTAGATGACGGAGGCTCTTTTGTTTTTGCTGATCATATGGCAGGAAGCTCACCTTTAGTTGAAAAACTTATTGGTAATAAAAGAGCTAGGATAAAACTTGCTTCTTCAGGCGAAGACATAAATGCTGAAGACAAGATAGAGAATTTTATAATATCAGATAAAGCAAAGCAGCAGTCAGAAGGCAATAAATGTGAATCTACCACCCAATACCTAAATTATTTACATGAAGCTGGGTTCGTTGATGTTGATTGCATATGGAGAGACTATTGGCTTGCCGTGTTTGTTGCAATAAAACCTCGATATAGCGAGCTTTAATCGAATAGAAATGTTAATCAAACGTTTAATAAACATTAAGAAGAACAAAAAAATTCTTAACTAAACGTTTGATTAATTTTTAAGACTTTATAGACAATAACCAATTTTGACCGATAAAAGGAAAATTTCAATAACTCCTTTCAAGCCCTCGAAAAAAAATTAGCCTTAATAATTTTACCAATTCCAAATCTATTCCTGCTTAACTACTATTTTGTAATGATTTTCCCCATTTGAGGAATAATGTGCTTATAGTCATTAACTCCGCTCGAACGTCAATAGAACTCAGATAAACGTCATAAAAACCTGTTCGAAGGGTAATAGAAGCTGCCTGAACGAGAATAGAACCCTCCCGAACGGAAATAGAAGCTGCCTGAACGGGAATAGAACTCTTCCGAACGGGAATAGGATGCTCGAACGTCAATAGAATCTGTTCGAACGGAAATAGAAGCTGCCTGAACGGGAATAGAACTCTTCCGAACGGGAATAGGATGCTCGAACGTCAATAGAACTCAGTTAAACGACAATAAAACCTGTTCGAACGGAAATAGAAGCCGTCTGAACGAGAATAGGACCCTCCTGAACGTTAATAGAACTCACTTTTTGGAGGAAAGTCCATGCCTGAACTGCCGGAAATGGAAACGTACAAATCATTGCTCCAACAAAAAATTGGGGGTCAAACGATTACAGATGTTGTCATTAATCGCGAAAAATCAATTAATATTCCTGCGGATGATTTTACCCGGAGTGTAGTTAATCAGAAGATCCAATCGATTACTAGAAGGGCCAAATATTTAATCTTTCAGCTTCAAAATGGCTCCTGTTTACTATTGCATCTTATGCTAGGAGGGTGGATGTTTTATGGAAAGAAGGAAGATAAACCAGATAGAACCGTGCAAATACAGTTATCCTTTGGAGATTACAACCTTTATTTCATTGGATTGCGATTAGGATACTTGCATTTACTAACACCAGAATTACTTGAAAAAGAGCTTCAGAAAATTGGACCAGAGCCGCTGGATCCGAGTTTTTCATTGGACACTATTCTTGCTGCATTGAGAGGGAGAAGAGGCAATTTAAAAACAACGTTACTTAATCAAGAATGTATTGCAGGAATTGGAAATCGCTATTCAGATGAAATTCTCTGGCAGGCACAACTTTTGCCTGAAAGAAAAATACATAAATTGGAACACGATAACATCGTTCATTTATATAACTCAATTAAATTTATTCTTCAAAAAGCGATACAAACTGGAGGTTATATGAGCGAGCCTTTTTTTCATGGGGATTACAAAACTGGTGGTTATATAAATATGATGTATGTTCATGATCGTGAAGGAAAGCCGTGTTATCGTTGCGGTGAGTCCATTGTGAAAACAGAGATTTCCTCTAGAAAAACGTATTTCTGTGAAAACTGTCAGTACTAAGGAGAATGTCCCATGATATTTGGTTGTCACCTTTCTATAAAAGATGGTTATTTAGGAGCTGCAAAGCAGGCATATTCAATGAATGCTGGTGCTTTTCAATACTTCCCAAAAAATCCCCGTAGTTTATCAGTAAAAGACTTCAATCATCATGACGCTGCTTTGTGTAAGGCATTTTGCAAAGAAAAGTCTATCTTGTCTGTTAGTCACTCTCCTTATCCTACTAGTTTAACTCCCATTAATGAGCAAAAGCGAAATCAAGTCATTCAATCTCTGTTAAATGACCTAGAAATATCCGAAGCTTGTGGTTCAATTGGGGTTGTCGTTCATTTTGGTAAGGAGGTTAGTCATCTTCCACTCTTAGAAAGTTATCAATTAATCATTGAAATGCTAAATGAAATTCTCAGTGAGTGGGAAGGAAATGCAAAAATATTATTAGAAAATAATCCAGGATTGCCTGGAACATTTGGGACAACTTTAGAGGAACTTGTTCAGGTTCGAAAATTATGTGAAGCTCCTGAAAAAATTGGATTTTGTTTTGATACGTGTCACGCTTTTTCCTGCGGTTTATGGGATGGTGAAAACGTGGGTATTTTATTAGAAAAAGGGACCGAGCTCGGATATTTAGATGAATTAAAGGTTGTTCATTTTAATAATTCTAAATATGACACCCGTCTAGGGAAAGATCGGCATGCCCCTATTTTTGGTCCAGGTTACATAAGAGAAACGCAATTTGATCAATTGGTTAAATCTCCACAGTTCGCAAACATTCCATTTATATTGGAGACACCTAAAGAAGAAATACCTCATGAAAAGGAAATACAACTTTTACAGGAAAAATGGGGCGACCATTTAAGTTAAGATAAACGTACTTTTAATCTTATTACTCTCCTATAACAGATATTAACTCTCGTATAAACAGTTTCAATTCTTGCATAAGCTGTCTCAACTCTCGGATGAGGGCTTTTTATTCGTGTAAATTTTTTGCTTCTGATGGATGACTCTTACTTAATCATTCAGCCATTAAACAAACGATTGAATGAAATGAATAGATGGCCGGATGTTTTAATCAAACGTTTGATTGAAATAAAAATGCAAACCGATGTTTTAATCAAACGATTGATTAAGTGAAGCTCTGGTCCTTAACCAAACGTTTGATTAAATAGAAAACACCCTGTCATTGAAACCACTCTACTACATAGCACCCGCTTTGATATTCTTTCGAAAAGTCATATAGCTAAAATAAGGCAATTACTAGAAAGTTGAGTTATAATTTAGAAAATACATATTACTGGAAAGGGGAAACAAACATGTCAGATCGTAAAATCAAATGGGGAATTATGGGTCCTGGTAATATATCCCGTAAATTTGCTTCTGATTTGGTACAATCAGAAAATGCAGAGCTTGTCGCGGTTGCTTCTAGAACTGAAGGGAAAGCGGCTGCGTTTGCAAGCGAATTCAATATTCCAAAATCCTATAATAGTTATGATGAGTTTGTTCAAGATCCAGAATTAGAGATTGTATACATAGGAACTCTTCATCCTCAGCATAAAGAATGTGTACTGCAATGCTTAAATGCAGGTAAAGCGGTATTGTGCGAAAAACCATTTACGATGAATGCAGAAGAGGCTGAAGAATTAATTAAGGTAGCTAGAGAAAATAATACATTTTTGATGGAAGCGATGTGGACACGTTATTTACCTGCAGTTGTTAAAGCGATGAATTGGATTAAGGAAGGTAAAATCGGTGAAGTGAACATGCTGACTTCCAATTTTGGCTTTAACGTTGGTTGGGCGCCTAATAGCCGCTTGCTTGATAAGAAGTTAGGCGGTGGGGCAATGCTTGATGCGGGTATTTATCCTATTTCTTTTGCTTCATTGATTTTTGGAACGCAGCCTACCAACATTAAAAGTAGTGCACAAATTGGAGAAACTGGTGTGGATGAGTGGTTTTCAGCTCTATTTGAATACGGAAATGGAAAAACAGCCATGTTGAATGCAGGCGTCCGTTTAAATCTATCCAACGATGCATTTATTTACGGTACGGAAGGATATATTCATTTACCGAATTTCTTGTTTGGAGAAGGAGCTTATTTACATCGTCCTGGTTCAGATGTGGAAGCATTCAAAGATGATCGTGAGTTAAATGGTTATATTTACGAAGCCGAGGAAGCGATGAAATGCTTACGTGAAGGTAAAATTGAAAGCTCCATCATGCCATTGGATGAAACTTACGACATTATGGAAACAATGGATACATTACGGAAACAATGGGGCTTGGAATATTAAGCTTTACTATAATATTAGATTTGCAAAAAGCGAGATTCTCACAACAAAGAGACTCGCTTTTTTTATAGGGAAGGGAGCGATGAAGGTGAGTCGAAAACCAATGATTATATCCGTTGCGGCTGTTTCAGGCGGTGGAAAGACGACCATAACGAATCAATTAAAGAAAAGACTAGATAACTCTAGGGCTCTACATTTCGATGATTATGAATTCGAGGAAAGTCCAGCTGATATTTGCAAATGGGTGGAAGATGGAGCTGATTATAACGAATGGAACTTAGCGCCGTTCATCTCTGACATTCATTCCATACTGAATGACCATGACGTTCATTATATTATTCTTGACTATCCATTTGCATACTTAAACAGCAGTATGAGTGATTTAATAGACCTAGCGATTTTTATTGATACTCCATTGGATATAGCCATGGCAAGAAGAATGATTCGGGACTTTTCAGATAGTACACTAGAGAATATTCAACGTGATGTATCTCATTATTTATTACGTGGAAGGCCAGCATATTTAGAAATGGATATGTCCGTAAAGCCTAATTCAGATATCATACTGGATGGCACTTTACCGCCTGAAATAATTGTAGAGCAAATCATAAAAGGGATTAGAGAGAAAGAGAAGAATTCTATTAACTAAAAAGTTTTGCAAGGGAGCTAAAATGAATATATTAATCATTCAACCGAAGCTTGAAAAAACGATTGACCAGCTTAAAGCCGAATTGGAAAAGAACCCTTCCGTGGATATCGTTATATTTCCTGAAGGATATCTAAATGAAAATGTGGAGGAAGCATGTGCTTTGGCAAGAAAACATAATACTATTTTGATTGGAGGCTACCGAAGATTAAAGGAACATCCAAAAGATAGAGCCATCATCATCAATCGACAGGGGGAAATTATTTTAGATCGTATTAAATATAGTTCCACAGCTTTTATCACAGAAGAAGGGCTGAAAATGGGGCATATTCTATGTGATGAACTAATTGTTCAAGGAATAAAGGTAGAACAGGAGAACCTAGATAGGGAGATTGATTTAATCATTCATCCGATCGGTGTTGGAATGTTTAGTAAAGCCCAATTCGAAGAGTGGATAACAGAAGCGCAAAAGATTGCAATTGCACACAAGACGATGATTATAGGAACAAGTCACGCAGATGGTTCGTATCGGAATTCAAGTATATCGATTCCTATTGCCTATTGCATTGATTCAGACGGTTCAACTGTGTTCATTTCTGAAAATGATGTTCGAACACGAATCTTTAATATGAATACAAAAAATATCTTATTTACTAATACATAATCATATATTATTCTGAGATACTAAACAGTACTAACTTAACTTGTTCTTTAACTTAAAAAGAAAATGTTGTTTGATTTTTAATTAATTGATATATTTTACAGATGAATTTCAATACACAGAGTGTTATAATAACCTTTATAATTTCATAGTCCTTCGGGGTCGGGTGAAATTCCCAATCGACGGTGATGAAGAAATTCTAAGCCCGTGAGCCTTGTAAAAGGCAGGATTTGGTGAGAATCCAAAGCCGACAGTATAGTCTGGATGGGAGAAGGATGTATGAGCATGACTTATTTCCTTGGAAGAAAAAATACTTCTAAAGCTTATTTGACAATGCTTAAAATACAAAAACTCCTAATCACCCCGTAGACCTAATCTATGGGATTTTCTATTTTACGAAAGCTCCAACAAAATTCAATAGGCATAGTCCTTCGGGGTCGGGTGAAATTCCCAATCGACGGTAATGAAGAAATTCTAAGCCCGTGAGCCTTGTAAAAGGCAGGATTTGGTGAGAGTCCAAAGCCGACAGTTAGAGTCTGGATGGGAGAAGGATGTATTGAGCACAGTTTATTTCTTTGGAAGAAAAATGTACTTCTAAAGGCTTATTTGACAATGCTTAAAATACAAAAACTCCTAATCACCCCGTAGAGCTGATCTATGGGGTTTTCTATTTTACGAAAGCACCAACAAAACTTAATAGGCATAGTCCTTCGGGGTCGGGTGAAATTCCCAATCGACGGTGATGAAGAAATTCTAAGCCCGTGAGCCTTGTAAAAGGCAGGATTTGGTGAGAGTCCAAAGCCGACAGTATAGTCTGGATGGGAGAAGGATGTATTGGGCACAGCTTATTTCTTTGGAAGAAAAAATGCACTTCTAAAGGTTTATTTGACAATGCTTAAAATACAAAAACTCCTAAAACCTCGCAGAGATCCTTCTACGGGGTTTTATTTTTGTAAAAAACATTTGATTGGAGGTGGAAAAGTGACCGACGAGTTTTATATGGATTTCGCCTTAAAACTTGCTCAAGTATCAGAAGGACAAACCTCTCCAAATCCTACTGTAGGGGCTGTGATCGTAAAAAATGGGGAAATTATCGGATTTGGTTCTCATTTAAAAACTGGATTTTCACATGCGGAAGTCAACGCTTTAAAAATGGCAGGAGATAGAGCTGAAGGCAGTACGGTTTATGTAACGCTTGAACCTTGTAGTCACTATGGGAAAACTCCGCCTTGTGCAATGGCACTAATAGAATCTCGTGTGCATCGTGTCGTAATTGCTTCAATGGACCCTAATCCACTAGTCGCAGGTAAAGGCATTGCCCTTTTGAGAGAAGCTGGGATTGAAGTGAAAACAGGTATTTTGAAAGAACAAGCAGATGAGTTGAATAAAGCTTTCTTTCATTTTATTCAACAAAAACAACCGTTTGTCACATTGAAACAGGCAATTACATTGGATGGAAAAATTGCAGCAGAGGCTGGTCTCGATCAAAAAATCACTGGTAAAGAAGTACAAGAAGATGTCCACTTAGATAGAGAGAAGCATGATGCTATTTTAGTCGGAATTGGGACTGTTATAGCGGATAATCCAATGTTAACGAACCGGTATGGGAAGACGAAAAGGCAACCGATACGAATCATTTTAGATACTCAATTAAAAATAACGCCTGATAAGAAAGTAATAACGGACAATCAATCGAAAACATGGATTTTTACTGGTTCAAAGGTTGAAAAAGATAAAATTGCTAGCTTTACACAGCCACACGTAGAGATCATTCAACTTTCGAAACCATTAATTGAAATCGACGAGTTACTTAAAATCCTTGGAAAACGCCAAGTGAGCAAACTTTATGTAGAAGGTGGTAGGGCTATTAATGCAAGCTTTTTGAAGTCAGGTAAGGTAAATCAATTGATTACGTATGTGGCGCCGAAAATAATCGGAGGAAATTCGGCCATTTCCATGTTCGAAGATTTAAACGTAAAAGAAATGAACGAAGCATACGGATTAACGTTTCAAAAAGTGGCAGTAATTGGGGAGGACTTGAAGATAACATCTACATTGAAATGAGGTTATATCATGTTCACAGGGATTGTAGAAGACATAGGTAAAGTGACAGCCATAAAAAACGGACTTAAAAGCATGCAGCTGACGATAGAATCTAAAAAGATATTAGAAGACATTCATCTTGGGGATAGTATTGCGGTAAACGGAATATGCTTGACCGTCGTTGAATTTTCGAATACGACCTTTACGGTTGATGTTATGCCCGAAACAGTAAAATCGACAAATATCCAATCTTTACAAATAGGGCATAAGGTTAATTTAGAACGTGCTATGCCGCCAACTGGTCGATTTGGTGGCCATTTCGTCTCGGGCCACGTTGATGGAACAGGTGAAATTTTGCGAAAAAGAAAAGTGGAAAATGCAGTCTATATCGATATTGGGATTGGTGAGGAGATGAGCCAATATTGTATGCTAAAGGGTTCAGTTGCCATTGATGGTATAAGTTTAACGATTTTCGATGTTCAACCTACAAAGTTGACTGTTTCCTTAATACCTCACACCTTTAAGGAGACGATTTTAAGAGATAAAAGAGAGCATGAATTAGTCAATATAGAAACTGATTTGCTGTCTAAATATGTAGTTAATCATTTGAATCGAACTCAAAAAGGCTCTTCCATTACAATGGATTTTTTAAAACTGAATGGTTTTTAAGAAAGGCGGTGTATAGATATTGTTTAATACTATTGAAGAAGCAATAGACGATTTGAAAAAAGGTAAAATAATTATTGTTGTAGATGATGAAGACCGTGAAAATGAGGGAGATTTTTTTGTGCTAGGGGATTACGCTACGCCTGAGAATATCAATTTTATGGCAAGGCATGGACGTGGGTTAATCTGTACACCCATCACGGAACAATTGGCAAAGCAACTTAAATTAACTCCAATGGTTGATGAAAATACGGACAATCATCAAACAGCCTTTACGGTAAGCATTGATCATAAGAACACGAAAACTGGAATTAGTGCATTTGAAAGGTCTGAAACAATAACTAATCTTTTAAATTCAGAATCAATAGGCGAAGATTTCCGTCGACCTGGTCATATTTTTCCACTAGTAGCAAAAGAAAATGGTGTACTTAAGAGACAAGGACATACGGAAGCTGCGGTAGATTTTGCAAATCTTTGTAGTGCAAGCCCTGTAGGTGTCATTTGCGAAATTATGAGTGACAACGGTGAAATGGCGAGAGTACCAGAGCTAATTAAATTGTCTAATGAATTTAATCTGAAGTTAGTAACCATTTCGGATTTAGCTACTTATCGATACAAGCATGATCAACTGGTAAAACGTGAGGCGTCTGTAAAGCTTCCTACTTCATTCGGTGAATTTCAGATGATTGGCTATTCCAATCAGATAGATGGTGAAGATCACGTAGCAATCCTTAAAGGAAGTGTTGGAAAAGATGACGTTCCTCTTGTTCGTATTCATTCTGAGTGTTTGACAGGTGATATTTTTCATTCAAAACGCTGTGATTGCGGCCCTCAATTAGTTCAATCATTGGCTATGATTGAAGAAGCAGGACAAGGAGTCATTCTTTACATGAGTCAAGAAGGCAGGGGCATTGGATTAATTAACAAATTAAAAACTTATGAGCTGCAAGAGCAAGGTTACGATACGGTTGAGGCGAATGTAAAATTAGGATTTCCGCCAGAAATGCGTGAGTACGGGCTATGTGCTCAAATGCTCCGTGATCTTGGTATATCACAAGTACGCTTAATGACGAACAATCCGGAGAAGATTGAAAGTTTGACAAAATACGGAATAAAAGTTGTGGAGCGAGTTCCTATAGAAATTCCTGCAGTGGAAGAAAACAAACAATATTTAATGACAAAGAAAGAAAAAATGAATCATATTTTAGCATAGGAGAGATTTAAAATGGGACAAGTATTTGAGGCACAATTAATTGGAACAGGGTTGAAAATAGGGATAGTGGTAGGTAGATTTAATGAATTTTTAACAGGAAAATTATTGGGCGGTGCTTTGGACGGCTTGAAACGCCACGGTGTTTCCGAGGAAGATATTGATGTAGCTTGGGTGCCAGGTGCTTTTGAGGTTCCTTTTATTGCGAAAAAGATGGCGGAAACAAAAACGTATGATGCCATTATCGGTCTAGGGACCGTAATCCGTGGATCCACGTCTCATTATGATTATGTATGTAATGAAGCAGCAAAAGGTATAGCTTCTGTAGGTTTATCAACAGGTGTACCTGTAATTTTTGGCATTGTGACAACAGAAAACATCGAACAAGCCATTGAGCGCTCGGGGACAAAGTCAGGCAACAAAGGTTACGATGCTGCAGTATCAGCGATTGAGATGGCTAATTTGAATCGTTTATTTTAACATTGTTCGATTTAAGTTAGACTACGATTAAAAATAGACAGAAGGATTTCATAAACAATCAATAAACAATTGACTATATCCATGAGGGTATAGTTTTTTTGTTCAATTAATTATTACCAGGTACTAATACTTGGTGTTATAATAGAAGCAAAAAGGAGTGAAATCGTATGATTCCATCTAAAGCTCGGATAACCGCCATTGGTACCTACGTTCCTGAGAAGAAATTAACAAATGAAGATTTGGAAAAAATGGTTGATACAAATGATGAATGGATTGTACAGAGGACAGGAATGAAGGAAAGAAGAATTGCAGGTGAAGAGGAATTTGCATCCCACTTGGCGTATAAAGCAATAGAAAATTTGATTGAGAAATATAGTAAGGATGTAAAAGACGTTGATTGTATCATAGTTGCCACGACCACATCAGACTATGCGTTTCCTAGTGTTGCCTGTCAAATTCAAAATCACTTTAAAATTCCTTGTACAGGAGCATTTGACTTGAATGCTACGTGTGCGGGCTTTACGTATGGTTTGCATCTAGCCAATAATTTAATAACTGCAGGAGCCCATAAAAAAATATTAGTTGTAGCAACGGAAACTTTATCAAAAGTGACTGATTATGAAGATAGAACAACTTGTATTTTGTTCGGAGATAGTGCTGGGGCTATGCTAGTCGAGTATGATAATGAAAATCCTAGTTTCTTGGCCGCTCATATGGGAGCAAATGGTGAAGGGGGCATTCATGTTTACCGTACATCATTTTCAACAACGATGGACGGAAAACCATTAAGCGATTCAGGAAAAATCGTTCAAAATGGCAGGGAAGTATATAAATGGGCATCGCGAACTGTACCAGAAGGAATTCAAGCATTAGTAGGTATTGCTCAGTTAAATATAGACAATATTGATTGGTTCATCCCCCATAGTGCTAATTTAAGAATGATTGAATCAATTTGTGAAAAATCAAATGTTTCGATAGAAAAAACATTAACGAGTGTGAAGTACTTTGGAAATACCTCATCTGCATCTATTCCTTTAGCTCTTAACCTTGGCATCGAAGACGGTAAAGTGAAAAATGGGGATACATTATTACTTTACGGTTTTGGTGGAGGACTTACACATTTAGGTCTATTGTTAAAATGGAACCTATGAAATAGATAAAGACTCTTTTCTTAAACTTTGTTTTTTTCGTGATGAAAATCTTATATACATCCTCATTGGGGTTAGAAGTGACTATCCATTTTAAGAAAAGATGCCCCGAATTATGGCTACTTTAGGATTTATTACAGTTTACGAAAGGCAATAATCTATCCGAAAATAGTCCAGATAAAAAAGAGGAAAGGATAAACAATTTCCTTTCCTCAATGTAATATTTATTTTGCTAACTTATTTATCGAAAGTGGATTTGCGCTAGGTTTTGAACTTTGTACATTCCCGAATATAATTCCACCTAGTATTAAAACAACTCCAAACCATTGAGACAAGCCGACATGTTCAGCTAAAATGATTGAAGCCATCGTCACAGCTACTGGAAGCTCGGACGCAGATAAAATTGTTCCAAGACTTGGTCCAACATGAGGCATCCCGATTGAAAATAACAGCGGAGGTAAAGCTACACCGAATAATCCTAGAAATAAACCATATGGAGCAACCCCCATCGCGACATGTATATCTGCTAAAAATACAGGTGGGAATATGGCGCTGGCTGTGATAAAAGCACCTGTAGCTATAAGAGTGCTTCTTTGGACAGGTGGTAATTGCTTTTCGACTGAACCACTTAGAAAAATTGAAACGGTAAAAGTTATAGCTGAGAGTATGCCCCAAACTGAACCTTGCCACGTAACATTTATCCCTTTTTCAACGACAATCCCTGCTGCAAGAACAGAGCCGAGGATTAAGATGATAATTGAAATAATTTTATTGAAATCGGGCTTTTTCTTGAACAAAGCCCAATCTATAAATGTTCCAATCCATACGAATTGAAATAGGAAAATGATCGCTAAAGATGCGTTCAATGATTGTAAAGCTTGGTAATAAAATACACCTGTTAAGCCGAAGGGAAGTCCCGATAATAAAAGTTTCCCTAATTGTTTATATTTCATTTTTTGTTTCTTTGTAAATAGGAAAATCAGCCAAATAAGTAATACGCCAAAAAAGTATTGGCCACCAATTACTTCTGTCACTGAAAAACCAGCTCCATAAGCTAACTTCACAACAGTTGATAGCACTCCGTAAGAACATCCGCCTAAAAACACAATTAAGGCATATTGCCATGTTTTCATATGTTCCATCCTTTCTACACATAAAAAAGCCACGCAACTGTTTTTATACAGTTGTGTGGCGAAAATAGAGAATCTCTAGAAAAGTCCACAAATCATTTTTTAGTATTTAAGTTACGATAATAGTATAAAATTGGCGAGAGGTCATGTCAATGGAAGATGTAAGTAAAAGGAGCTTTTAATGATGGAAGCTAAATGTGTGAAATACTATGATTTTGGCAATCCCCAAGATGTGCTGACAATTGAAAATAGGCATATTCAAAATCCTGGTGCTGGGGAAATTTTTGTTCGAATGATTACGCGTCCAATCAATCCTTCAGATCTAATTCCCATTTATGGATCATATTCACATCGAATTTCTTTACCGGTGATTCCGGGCTACGAAGGTGTTGGTGTTGTAGAAGAAGTGGGTCCTTCAGTACCGAAGGAACTACTTGGTAGGCGTATATTACCACTTCGCGGGGAAGGAACGTGGCAAGAATATGTTCAAGCACCTGCGGAATTGGCAATTCTAATTCCGGATACAATAGATGATTTTACAGCAGCTCAGCTATACATTAATCCTGTCACCGCCTGGATTGTTTGTACGAAAATATTACAGATGCAACCGGGGGAATTTTTACTTGTTAATGCCTGTGGTTCTTCGATCGGTAGAATCTTTGCCCAGTTATCAAACATTCTTGGCTTTAAGCTAATCGCGGTCGTAAGAAAGGACCTTCATATTAAAGAGTTGCTCGAACTTGGAGCTACATACGTTATCAATACATCCGAATCATCACTAGTTAATGAGGTTCGGGAAGTAACGAATGGACGAGGAGTAACGGCTGCAATCGATTCTGTCGGAGGTCAAGATGGCCTAGAATTAGCTTATTGTCTTCAACCTAACGGCAATTTCTTATCAATCGGACTTTTATCAGGTAAACCCGTCGATTGGAAGAAAATCTCTCCATTAGCAAATGTAAAGCTGTTTCATTTGCGTCATTGGAATCAAAAAGTATCTGTAAAAGAATGGCATTATACATTTAATCAGATGATTTCTTTTATTAGCGAAAAAAGATTGACACTCATGACCCCATGCAATCATTACGACTTAATGCATGTAAAAGAAGCAGTCCGTGCAGTTCAATCCCATGATAAAAATAGAGGAAAAGTATTCTTGAACAGTTAATTATTTCAACGTTGATAACGGATTACAAATGAGCCATCCATCGTGCCCGTAAAGAAGAAAAAACGAACTCTTAGGTCTTTGAAGCAATTATTGTGACAATATGCAAGAAAACTTGACTCTGAGGTCACTATGAAAAAACCAATGTGCTTGTAAATTAGAGAACGGATAACTTTTATTGGATGTAAATCACAAAGCTTGACATTCCCGGATTGTATAAATATAATTACTTACATAAAGTAACCAACTGATAATACTCAAGCGAGTGTTATGTTCGTTAGTACTTTATCATCAAAGAGTCATTTAGGAGGAAAAATACATGGCACAAGAAAAATTAAACATCGGAATTATTTTAGGAAGTACTCGTCAAGGACGCGTTAGTCCACAGGTTGGAGAATGGGTAAAAGGGATCGCTGATAAGCGTGAAGATGCTAATTACGAGATCGTAGATATAGCAGAATATAAATTGCCATTTTTAGGAGAAGGTACTGGTACCGAACCAGGATTACAAGCTTGGAATGAAAAGCTTGCTAGTTTAGATGGATTTGTTTTTATTGTTCAAGAATACAACCACAGCATTACAGGAGCTTTAAAAAATGCTTTGGATTCAGCTCGTGATGTATGGTATAACAAAGCTGCTGGAATCGTAAGTTATGGTTCTACAGGTGGAGCTCGTGCAGCTGAACATTTACGTGGAATCTGTGGAGAATTGAAAATTGCTGATGTTCGTACACATCCAACACTATCATTATTTACAGACTTTGAAAACTTCAGTGAATTCAAACCAGCTGAGTTACATCTACAAAATGTAAATACTATGCTTGAAGAAGTTGTTTCTTGGAGCGGCGCGTTAAAAACAGTAAGATAAATACAAAATAAGGAGGTTGGGACAAAACTCACCTCTGAATGAAAAAGCCGGAGAAATTTTACAACGAGTAAAATTTCTCCGGCTTTGAATATTTTTGCAATAAAATAAGGACAACTTCTGATAAAATTAAGTTACCACACCAAATCTAATCAGAAAGAAGTGTCCTTATGTTTAAAAATTATAACATGAATCAAATAGTTTTGCCTTTAGATTTAGAAGTAAAATTACAAAGTAATGATATTGCCTTCCATATCCATCATTTAGTTGAAAGTATTCCTCATGAAGCGTTCGAACCATTTCTACGAAATGAGGGCTGTCCTGCCTATCACCCACGCATGATGCTTAAACTTATCTTATGTGCCTATTCGCAATCTGTCTTCTCAGGGCGCAAAATTGAAGCCCAATTAAAAGACAGTATCCGTATGATGTGGCTGGCTCAAGGGTATGAACCGAGCTACCGCACAATCAACCGATTCCGTGTTCAAGCAGAAGTGAAAGAATTAATACGCCAATGTTTCGTCCAATTCCGTTGCCAATTGATCGAAGAAAAACTTATCGATCAAGAAGCTGTTTTTATTGATGGTACAAAGATAGAGGCAAATGCGAATAAATTTACCTTTGTATGGAAGAAATCTATCGAAAAGTATCATATTGGATTAATTGAAAAGTCAAATGAACTATACAACGAGTTACTTGAAAAAGAAATTATACCTGAAATTGAACGAGAAAGTGAAGAACAGTTATCACTTGAAGAACTTACTCAATTAGCCAAAAAGGTAGACGATGTCGTTACTGAGTATGACAAAAGAATCGGAGATTCTTCAGATGTAGAAGAACGTAAAGTTTTAAGAAATAAGCGGAAATTCCCGAAACAAGCACGGAAACAATTAATGGATTATATTGTTCGAAAACAAAACTATCAACGAGACTTTGAAATCTTTGGCGAACGAAATAGTTATTCAAAGACGGATCACGATGCGACATTTATGCGCATGAAAGATGATTATATGAAAAATGGTCAATTGAAGGCAGGCTATAATGTACAAGTCGCAACAGAGGGTCAATATGCGCTTGCCTATAATCTATTTTCAAATCCCACAGATACACGTACATTAATCCCTTTCTTAGACACAATTGAGGAAGATTATTTTAAGTTACCAAAGCATATTGTCGCAGATGCAGGTTATGGTAGTGAACAGAATTATGATGATGTCATTTCGAATCGTAAACGAGAAGCTTTAATTACGTATGGCATGTACCTCAAAGAGCAAAAGAAAAAATATAAACAAAACGAATTCAATCCAGACAACTGGCATTATGATAAAGAAAACGATACATACACTTGCCCAAATCAACAAAGCGTAGTTTTTAAATATCATTCTGTACGTATGGATAAAACAGGCTTCAAACGAGAGTTTAAGATCTATGAATGTGAAGACTGTTCAGGCTGCCCTTTCCGTTCATCATGTACAAAAGCAAAAGAGGGAAATAATCGAAAATTAATGGTGAATGAGAAGTGGGAACAACAAAAAGAATATGTGAGAGCGAAGCTTTCAGAAGAAAAAACGAGTTCCATCTATCGTAAACGAAAAATCGATGTGGAACCAGTTTTTGGATTCTTGAAGGCTAATTTGCGTTTCACTCGATTTTCTTTACGAGGAAAATCGAAGGTTGAAAACGAAATGGGTCTAGCGTTAATGGCTGTGAATTTACGAAAATTCGCAGCCAACAACTAAGAATGAATAAGCATTAATATAGAAAATAGAAAAAAGCGAAATTAAGTACGCTCAATTTCGCTTTTTTCGTTAATTGAAGCTAGTTATGTCCCAGCCTCTTTTAAATTACTTATTATTTTCCCAAACTTTAAGTAGAGACTCATAAATATTTTTCGTATCTTCACTATTTTTTCGATTTAAAATTAAGTAGTCCTTTTTTGTAGTTACATATAAATAAGGTTTGTTTTTCCCATTCACAAATAATAAGCCACTACCGTACGGTTCTTCTAATTGAAAACGACCCTTTAACTGACCAGATGCTGCAAAGCCATTTGACTTCATAATCACTTCCGGAAGTTCTTCTAACAGTTCAACGGACGTTATATCCTCGATGGTCCATTCGACTCCGTACATTCCCGATATTTTGAAGTTTTCTTGATTAACAGTAACCTCGTTGTCTACCCAGCCTGCGATTGTGAGGCCGCCAACTAATGCAATGGTTACAGCCATGATCCCTCCTGTAATCCAGTACATTTTCTTACGTTTGTGAGGGACTTCGTATTTTTGCATCCAAATGAGGCCGCCAAGCAAAGCAAGTAAAAAGATGGCAAGGCCAATCTCAAAACCATATGGGATAGGTAGCAGCCCTGCTATAAACGTTGCTGCAAACAAATAAAACGTTATTTTGAAAATATTCCCAAGCGCCTCCATGTACCCATTTTGAATTAAATATTCCTGTTCTTCTTTCGGCCTGTTCAAAAAACCAGAAATGAGGCTATATTCCTTTTTCTTCACGATTAAATACGTTAAGCCACCGTGAATAATCAATGCCCAGCCCATTACGATTATAAAAATAATTGTACCAGTACTCATACTCAACACCATCGCTATGCCATATTTCCTATTTATACGAAATCGTTTAATAAAAAGTTTCATCCAAAAAATGAAATTTTTGCTATAGTGGATATGACAATCTGTATCTCGGGAGGTTTTCATGAGGCAATCTAAAAAAATTACTATACTAATCTTGTTGTTAATGATTGGATGTGGCCTGTATTTTTTCATAAAATCGGCAAACGAATCAAATACTCAATTGCCCGTCAGTTTTTTGCCACTTCAACAACATGAGGTAGAGTCGAAAGAATTTTCGATAAAAGTCATTCATCCGTTAACGGAAATGAATATAAATGCAAAAGCTGCTATGTTGATTGATACGAGGGATGGAAGTATTCTTTATGAAAAAAATAGCGATGAACCTTTCCCTACTGCAAGTATGTCGAAGATGATGACGGAGTATTTGGTGTTGGAAGCAATAAAAGAAGGTAAACTTGCTTGGGAGCAATCCATTACAGTCAGTGATTATGCATATACCATTTCCAATACCCCTGGTTTCGCTTCAGTTCATTTACAAAAAGATCAATCGTATACGATTCGCGATTTGTTTCATGCAATGGCCATTCATTCGGCAAATGGTGCGACGATTGCATTAGCGGAGACAGTTTCAGGCAGTGAGAAAGATTTTGTTGAGAAAATGAATGGAAAAGCAAAAGAACTTGGTTTGAATAATTCAAAGTTTGTAAACAGTACAGGCCTAAATAATGAAGATCTTGGAGAATATTATTCTACTGGCGCACCACAAGATGCTAATGAGATGTCAGCAAAAGATTTAGCGATTTTAACGAGATCTTTAATTACTCAATTTCCAGAAATTCTTAATGTTTCATCAACACATAAATTAACATTTGGTGATCAAACTTACATTAATACAAATTTGATGTTGCCGGGAAACAATGAACAAGTAAGCTTCGAGGGAGTGGATGGTCTTAAAACAGGTTTTACAGATGAAGCAGGCTATTGCTTTTCGGGTACTGTGGAAAGAGACGATATCCGGCTTATTTCTGTAGTCATGGGAACACAGACATCTTTAGAACGTTTCATTGAGACAAAGCGGCTTTATGAGGCTAGTTTTGGTCAATTGGAAAATTAACACTGTAAACGTAAACTATCAATACCAAAAACTAGTGGAAAGGCTTTCCGTTATGGTATAAATATAGTATGAAAGCATTACCAAAATATGAGTGTAGGGGTGTTGTTTGTGAAGTATAGACGCTTAGGAAAAACGGATTTAAATGTTTCCGTCGTCGGGGTTGGCACTTGGCAATTTGGTGGTGACTGGGGTAAGGATTTTAACCAAGATGAGGCAGATGCGATTCTGACACGTGCTAAAGAATTGGGGATAAACTTGATTGATACGGCTGAATGTTATGGTCCCCATCATATGTCAGAGCGTTTTATCGGCGATTTCCTTAAACGCGACCGACGCGAAGATTGGGTAGTCGCTTCCAAGTTTGGTCACAAGTGGCACGACCATTGGGAACATGCATGGAGTGTTGATGCCATTCGCGTACAACTGGAGGAATCCCTAAAAGCGTTGCAGACTGATTATATCGACCTTTATCAATTCCACTCTGGCTCAGATGAAGATTTTGATAACGATGATTTGTGGACGATGTTGGACAAGCAAGTACAAGCAGGCAAAATTAGAAACCTAGGCATCTCGATTGGAAGTAACGCTAATATTTATCAAACATCTAAAGCAACTGAGGTAAATGCGAAAGCGATCCAAGTTGTTTATAACCGAATTGATCAAGTCCCTGAAAAGGAAGTTTTCCCTTCTTGTATTGAACAAGACTTAGGTGTACTAGCTCGTGTTCCTTTGGCTAGTGGATTTTTAAGCGGTAAATACAAGCCTGGAGCTGTTTTCAGTGATAATGTTAGAAAAGGACGTAACCGTGATGAAGTAGACGAAAAACTTCGTCTCGTAGAGGAAATCCAAAAAAATGAAGTGCCTGAAGGTGTCAATATGGCTGAATGGGCGTTGGCGTGGTGCCTGAATCATCCAGCTGTTACATGTGTAATTCCTGGCTGTAAGAGCCCGGAACAAGTGGAAGTAAATGCAAGAGCAGCATCGCTTGATATAGTAAAAGAGGATCATCCAGCTGCAGTGAGGATATAATTGTATCTTACAAGACATGAAAATATGCAGTCCTGTGAATTGCCACAGGGCTGCATATTTTTTTAAAAGTGAAGAGCCATTATTTATTCATTACTTGTGGGACAATGTATCTAGTGCATAACACTTTTAAGCTATAAGAGAATGAACGGCCAGTAAACAATGATGATTGGCCAGTAAAGTGGAGATGCCTGCAAGTAAACTGGGACGAGTGGACAGTAAAGGAGATGCCGGCCGGTAAACTGGGACGAGTAGCCAGTAAAATAGAGATACCAGCCAGTAAACCTAGTCGAGCGGCCCGAAAAGTAGAGATACCATCCAATCAACACGCTATGAGCGGAATCGGAAGCAGTTTTTATTTATTTTTATTTCTTGGATTTCTTTATATGGCCATAACTTTGGAGCCTAGTAACCCTGAAAACGATACGTTTATGGCATTCATTGGTCTTGTGCTTGCCATGTTTGTTTCTGTAGTCGCTATGATAGTATGTTTTATCCTTACAGGATTAATAAATTTACAAAAACGTGCTATGTAAAAAATACTGTGCAGAATATTTCCGGTGCATCATATACTTGTACAAAAACGCCGGAGATGATACAGTGTCTAATTCCTTAATCCTGTTGTCTTTTCTTTTGTTCGTCTTTTCAGCTGGAGCTGGAATTTCAGCTTTTATTGTGAGAAAGAAAGTGAGCAAGATGCACGGAATGTTGTTTACTATGTCTATTGCCATGGGAATTGGATTATTTATAGGAACATTAATGGGGATATTATTTCAAAGCAATATGTTCTTGGCCACTGTGATCGGAATGGGAGTCGGCTCAATAATTGGAATTGTTATAGGAATATGTTTTTCATTTCTAGCTGTTTTTGAGGGATTTCTCTCTGGAATCATGGCAGGGATGATGGGAGCCATGCTAGGAGTGATGCTGAAACCAGCTGATTGGGATCGAATCATTATGATCATGTTTACAATTGTCGTATTTATCAGCTTGATGATTCTTTTTGAAGTTATTACGTATGTTAAAAAACAGAACCTTCTTATTAGCATCCTTCAAAAACCATATTTAGTCGGTCCAATATTTTTTCTTCTATGCTACATCCTATTTTTACAAGCCCCTTTTTTCAAGGGGTGATTTTCTTAGTTAATGAAAAAATATTTTATTCATCGTGGACTCTCTTTTGCAGGGAGTCTATTTTCATTCATTTGAACGAATTTTTATTTACATGATAAAATGACTTATTCATATATTGGAATGGTTTAGGAGTGTAAGTTGAAATGTTGTTAGCTATTTTTCACGGAATTGCATTAGCTTTTGGACTCATACTACCTCTTGGGGCACAGAATATATTTGTATTTAACCAAGGGGCATCACAAACAACTTTTAGAAGGGTATTGCCTGTAGTGTTAACAGCTTCACTGTGCGATTCTTTCCTCATTTTATTTGCTATTTTAGGAGTTTCCGTCGTTGTGTTAACGATTCCTATTTTGCAAACCATATTATTTGTAATAGGATTGCTTTTTCTTCTTTATATGGGGTGGGTTATTTGGAAAAGTAAACCTACAAAAATGAATAAAAAAGAAAAAGCAATGTCACCTAAAAAGCAAATGATGTTTGCTATGTCAGTTTCATTGCTTAATCCTCACGCTATCCTTGATACGATCGGTGTCATCGGAACGAATTCACTTAGCTATAGTGGTCTTGATAAAATTGCTTTTACTGCCTCAACCATTTTAGTGTCATGGCTATGGTTTTTTGGACTTGCCATTGCAGGAAAAAAGCTAGGAGACATAGATATCGAAGGAAAGCTGCTCAATACGATTAATAAAATTTCCGCTATTATGATTTGGGGAGTAGCTTTATACATAGCCTATCTGCTATTTTAGTACATTCTATCGCTGAATTTGTTCTACCAAATCCTCGTGCTTTGATGAATGTTTGAGGGTAGCGTATATAAGGTCTACGATGAAATATAAAATAACAAAAGGAAATAACCAAATCCAATATGGTTGCAAAACTCCATAAATGTCAGTCAATAATGGTTGAATAAATTTTAATACGAAAAGGGAAAGAAAAGTCCAATATATTGAGAATAATAAGCAGATGTGACCATGTAATTGGAATGGATGTCCCGAGTAGTCCCACCATCTACGACGAAAGAAAGTGTGAAGGAGCAGGCCACTCGTATACTCCACAAATGTAGGAATACATAAGCAATATAATAAAATGATTGACCAATGAGTATCCTTTGCAATCAAAGCAATTAATAGTAGTGGCGCAAAACCGTACATTGGTTTAAATGGGCCTCTCAAAAAATTTTCTTTGAAAAACCTTTTTTCAGTCATAAAGTTATACGTATTCTCTAGCAACCATCCTAGAAATGAGTAGATAGTGAAATAAAAAACTAATGCCACAAACCCTAAATTCATTTCGATTATCCTTCCTTTTTTTAGTATATATTTAGCTAAAATTTCCTTATTATGCAAAATACTGAGAAGAATATGAAGGAATTATATCGAACATGTAGAAACTTTTACGTAATAAAACTTTATGGGGTAGGTGCTCGAAATGGGTAGAGTAATCGGATTTGAACTCAATAGTCAAGATCCTGAAAAAGCGGCTGAATTTTATTCTAAAGTATTTGGATGGGAAGTAGCTGAGCCACACTGGGATTATCGAGAAGTCGCTACAGGAAGTGGTGTGAAAGGTATAGACGGTGGAATTGCTAAAGGTCCGCATGACTATCCATTTGGAACTAGAATACAAATTGAAGTTGAATCAATGGATGAGTCTATCGCCAAGGCCGTTGAAAATGGGGCTATGATTGTAAGGGATAAGATGGAATTTGATGATTTTTATTTGGCGTATTTAGTGGATCCTACGGGGCTCGGAATCGGTCTTATTGAAAACAAGAGATAAGTCTTTAGATAAGGTTTGGAATATTTTCGCTTATGAGGAAGGGCTCATGAGCTTTTCATAAATACATAAAAAGCAGATCCTGGGTTAAACCCAAGATCTGCTTATTTTACTTTAGACTATTTATTTCCGCTAACAGGAATAGCTGAGTCAAAATACTCTTCTAATGTGATATTTTTTTCAAAAGTTTCTTTTGCAATGTCAATGCCAACATAACGCATATGCCATGGCTCATATTGATATCCGGTAATATGTTCTTTTCCTTTCAGGTAACGAACGATATATCCGTATTCGTGAGCATGCTCAGTCAACCAATTTGCTTCGGGTGAACCTCCAAAACAATCCATTGCGGCACATTTGCCGTTGATGCCTGATACATCCATTGCTAACCCGGTCTGGTGTTCGCTATGACCTGGATTTGCACTATATCGCTCCGCTGCTGCCTTTCCGTCCCTTTTCACATAGCTGTTATACAGTATTTCTTGTGTAGCTTGTGAGCGATATCCTGATGCTCCAGCTAATAGAATCCCATCTTTTTCAGCACCTGCGAACATTTTCTCTAATGCTCTTGCTGCCTCTTTCCGCATTTTATTTTTATCAAAATTGCCTCTATTAATAAACCGGACATTAGGGATCACTAAATCTTCCGGCGCGTAATGATCAGGAAGTTTATTTTGTTTATTGACGAGTACCGCAATTGCCTCGGGTTGACTTATAACGTGAATGGCATTTTCATTTTCTTTATTAGTTTGCTCTAGTTTATTGCTCTTATTATCACTAGAATCCTCTTTGGGTTCAACTGCCTTTTCTTCTTTGTTTTTATCCTTTGTGTTTTGTTTTTCTTCTGGAGATGAATTATCCTTCGTAGCCTCTCTGTGATTTTTTATTGATTCGGAAGTTTTAGCTCTGCCATTTTCATTAGAAACGATATTTGATCGATCTTGATTTCCTCTTTGAATTAAGCTACAACCGCTTTGAAGACTAACAACCATGACCACTAGAAGTATCGTCAAAATACGTATAGGGGTTGAATTCACTTTTAGCTTTCCTCCTACTTGGTGGGAAAATGTCTTACACTTTAGAATAACACGTTATTTTGGACTATCTCTATAGGAATATTATCAGTTTTTCAACATGTTCTTGTCATACATACCCGAAAAGGAGATTTAATAATCTATCGGTAGTAACCTGTGCTTGTTCGGAAGCAAATCCCACCTTTACGGTAATAAATCTAATAAAATCGGTAGTAAAGTCTATAAAATAAAAATCATGATTGATAGAAGAAGATATCTGCCGTAACATTAAAGATGCAATGATGGATGGGGGAAAGTGGCAAATGAGCCAATTTAATATAAAAATAGCAATTCAGAAGCTAGGAAATGTTTTAAGTTCGATGGTCATACCAAATATTTCAGCTTTTATTGTATGGGGTCTTTTTGCAGCTCTGTTTCTGCCGGCAGGACTTTTTCCAAATGAACATCTCTCTACTATAGCCCATATGATGATCACGTATTTACTACCGCTATTAATAGCATATACAGGTGGTAAATTAGTATATGATCAACGTGGAGCGGTTGTTGGTTCGATGGCTGCGGCAGGTGTGATTGCCAGTGCCGACATTCCGATGATTATAGGAGCTATGATCATCGGTCCACTGGGAGCCTTTTTAGTAAAAAATATAGATCGTATCGTTGAAGGAAAAATAAAATCCGGTTTTGAAATGCTAGTTAATAATTTCACAGCAGCAATCATTGGCGGGTTACTCGCCATTGTAGCATTTTTTACGATAGGTCCAACTTTCACCATAGTGACAAAGACTCTTACGACCGGAATCTATTGGCTGACAGAAACAGGATTGCTTCCTTTTACAAGTATTTTGATAGAACCAGCAAAACTATTATTTTTAAATAACGCACTCAACCATGGGTTATTATTGCCAATCGGGATTGAACAAGTGGTGGAGACCGGAAAATCCATTCTTTTTCTAATGGAGGCAAATCCAGGACCTGGCGTTGGTGTTTTACTAGCTTATAGCTTATTTGGGAAAGGCACGTCCAAACATACAGCACCAGGAGCGGCGCTTATACAATTTTTTGGCGGGATACATGAGGTATATTTTCCATATATATTCATGCGCCCATTGTTAATTGTAGCTGTTATCTTAGGTGGAATATGCGGGATTGCAACATTTGTTTTTTTGGGGGGAGGAGTGTATAGCCCTATATCACCGGGCAGTATTGTTTCCATACTAGCTTTGACTCCTCATCATACTAGCGCATATATAGCAAATCTTGCCGGAGTATTAATCGCTGGAATGGTGTCCTTTCTCATCTCAATCCCCATACTGAAAACGGTTAAAGATGAAGAATTAGAGGATGCCGATCTAGTCCCAAGCATTCCTGTTGTCAATAAAATTTACTTTGCTTGTGATGCAGGGATGGGTTCAAGCGTAATGGGGGCCTCACTTCTTCGAAAAAGAGTACAAGATATAGATGCAAATATAGAAGTTTTACATTCTGCGATCAACGACCTTCCTTTGAATGCTCAACTTGTCATTACGCAGAAGGAGTTGACGGAAAGGGCTAAAAAGAAGGCGCCAAACGCGTATCATATATCAGTTGATCATTTCTTATCAAGTCTAGAATACGACCAATTAATGGAACATCTGCAAAATAATAATAGGAAGGATACGATGATGATTATTGAAAAACAGCCTAAGTCAGAAATCAATCTACTTTTAGAAGAAAATATTTTTTTAAATCAAGAGTTTACTAGTAAGGGAGAGGCCATTCGTTTTGCTGGCAACGCTTTAGTGCAAGCAGGATATGTTAATGAAAGCTATATAGATGCCATGATTGAAAGAGATGAAATGCTTTCGACGTATATGGGGCATGGCGTGGCTATCCCACATGGTACGGAAGAGGCGAAGGAGGATGTCTTATATTCTGGAATCACGGTCATTCAGGCACCAAAGGGAGTGGATTTCAATGGCCAAAAAGCTCAACTGATATTTGGAATCGCTGGCAAAGACGGTACTCATCTTGAAATCTTATCTAGAATCGCAGTGGTGTGCTCGGATTCTGATAATATCGAAAAAATGCTCGAGGCTAAAACGGTCAATGAAATTATACGTATTTTGTCCATAGATGATCAATAACATTAAATTTATAAAATAGGAGGGTTGACGATGAATCAAGCTAAATTAAATGAATTTATATCGAACATGACGTTAGAAGAAAAAATTGATCAATTGTTGCAGTTAACGGGGGATTATTATAAGGGGTCTGATATTAGTACAGGACCTTCTAGCTACATGAAATTTGAAGAAGATACTGTGAATAATACAGGATCAATTTTAAATGTATTAGGTGCGAAAAAACTAAAACAGATCCAAACGGAATACTTGGAAAAGAATCGCCACAAAATCCCTTTGCTTTTTATGGCGGATATCATTAACGGCTATAAAACTATTTTTCCGATCCCGCTTGGACTTGGTAGTACATTTAATCCAGATTTGGTGCAAGAGAGTGCTGCAGTTGCTGCGAAGGAATCTGCTGCTTCAGGATTACATATTACTTTTTCACCAATGGTTGATTTAGTAAGAGACCCGCGTTGGGGAAGGGTGATGGAGTCAACTGGGGAAGATGTGTATTTGAATGGTCTTTTTGGTGCAGCGATGGTGAAAGGCTATCAGGGTGATTCCTTATCCGAAGAAGGTACACTTGCAGCCTGTGTAAAACACCTTGCCGCGTACGGTGCTCCAGAAGGTGGCCGTGACTACAATACAGTGGATATGTCTGAAAGAACATTAAGGCAGCAATATTTACCGGCATATAAAGCTGCACTTGATGCAGGATGTGCAATGGTAATGACAGCATTCAACACGGTTGATGGAATCCCTGCGACAGGTAATAAATGGTTAATGAGAGATCTTTTGAGAGATGAGTGGGGCTTTGAAGGTGTATTGATTTCAGATTATGCCGCGATTGCAGAACTGATGGCACATGGTGTAGCTGAAGATGGAGAAGAGGCGGCGAGACTTGCAATTGAAGCGGGCGTCGATATTGATATGGTTACACCTGTATATGTTCATAATTTGAAAAAGTTGGTCGAAGAAGGAAAAATTTCGGAGCAATTGATCGATGAATCTGTGATGCGTGTCCTGCAATTGAAAAATCAATTAGGGCTCTTTGAAAATCCGTATCGTTTCGCGGATGAAGAAAAAGAAAAGGAATTAATTTTATGTGATGAACACCGTAGCTTAGCGAGAAAAATTGTAGGTGAATCATTAGTCCTTTTGAAAAATGAAGGTGCTCTACCTTTAAGTAAAAATAACCAGAACATTGCCTTTATAGGTCCGTATGTAGATAATAAAGCGCTAAGTGGTTTATGGTCCATCCATGGGGATACAGATCAAGTAGTCACATTAAAAGAAGCAGTATTGGAAAAAGTTGAAGGGTCACAATTTAGCTTTGCAAAAGGCAGTGAGATTTTAGATCCAGATACGAAAATTAGTGGATTCGCAAATGTGGTAGAACAAAAGGAATTCGATCCAAAAGCGGCTGAGGCTGATTTAAAGGAAGCGGTAGAACTTGCTCGTAAGGCTGATGTTGTCGTTCTTGCGTTGGGCGAGCATTTTATCCAAAGTGGCGAAGGCGGAAGTAGGGCGGAAATCACATTACCTGAGATTCAACTAGAATTATTTAGGAAGGTCCATGAAGTTAACCAGAATATTGTAGTCGTTTTATTTAATGGGAGACCACTTGATATAAAAGAAATTAATGAGAAGGCAAACGCAATTGTAGAAGCTTGGTTCCCGGGAACAGAGGGTGGAAACGGGATTGCAGATGTTCTATTTAATGATGTAAATCCTTCTGGGAAATTGTCGATGAGCTTTCCATACAGTGTTGGACAAATTCCTGTTTACTATAATGCTTTTACCACAGGTAGACCTTTAAAAAAGGGAGAGACTGGCCATCGCTTCCAATCAAGATATACAGATATCCCAAATGAGCCATTATTTCCTTTTGGTTTTGGATTATCGTACACAGAATTCGAATATTCTGGCCTAACACTTGATAAGAAGCTACTGTCAGAAAATGAAAAACTAACTGTTTCTATATGGGTAAAAAATATAGGGAAGTATATAGGAAAAGAAACTGTCCAATTATACATCCAAGACTTGGCAGGAAGCGTTGTTCGACCTGTAAAAGAGTTAAAAGCAATCAAAAAGATCGAGCTTCAACCTGGTGAATCAAAAACGTTAGAATTTGATATTACGGAAGAAATACTAAGATTTTATACAGCAAGCATGTCATTTGAAAGTGAAAGTGGCAAATTTAAAGCTTACATAGGTTCCGATAGTGATACAGAATTGTTTGAAGTTTTTGAGCTGAAAAAGTGAAACTGAAAGTAAGAAGGACTCGCCTTTACAAAGGTGAGTCCATTTTACTAAAACAAAAAGTAAATTTTACAAAATATATTTTTTGTGTTTTACTAAAGGCAGAAAATAACTCGAAGCGAGGGGCATGGAATTGGTTGGCATAAAGGACATTGCGAAAATGGCAGGTGTTTCTGTTTCTACAGTTTCCAACGTGATCAACGGAAGGAAAAATGTTGGAAAAGAAACGAGGGAACGTATTTTACAAATTTGTGAAGAGGTAGGTTACCAGCCTAATTTAATTGGGAAAAGTTTGAAATCGGGAAAAACAAATACGATTGTCTTTAATTTCAGCGATTTTGAAAGAAATTTTTATTTAAAAATTATAAAGGGGATCAATGATTATTTATCTGAAAATGGCTTTGATTTAATCGTATGTACGACAAGTTCTAGCAAAAATTTCATGCGTAATAATTTTGCTAGAGGGGCTATTGTTTTAGATAAAAAAATGGATAATGAATTCCTTGTTTCTGTTGCAGATGAACAGTTTCCAATCGTAGTCATGGATAGAATTGTTAACAACGATTACATTCAAAGCGTAATTGTTGAGAACTATACTGTTATGTCTGAGCTTGTCCAAACCCTCATAAATAAAGGATTCCGTAATTTTGGGTATATTGGCGGGATTGAAAGTTCACTTGATCACCAAGAGCGATTTCAAGCATTTACTGACACGTTGAAGAATAATAATATTCCATTTCAAAGAACTCATTATTATTTTGGTGACTTTACTGAAGAAAGTGGATACCGTGCGGCCAATATTATTACTTTAAGTAACAATCTTCCTGAAATATTAGTTTGCTCAAACGACAATATGGCGATAGGTGCGATGAAAGCATTGAAAGAAAGTAATTATTCTGTACCAGGGGATATTTCTGTTACAGGATTTGATGATGCGACTGCTGCGGAGACATATGAGCTAACTACAGTAGCGATTCCCCGTTATGAGAGTGGCTATTTAGCAGCTAAGGAATTAGTGGAAATGATTCAAGGGACAAGAAATAAAGATATCTTTAAAATTTCAGCAAAAATAAAATGGCGAAATACAGTAAAATAAAAAACTTCATTCGGTAAAAAGTTTTACTAGGAAAACGAATGCACATGCCTATATTTTATTAAAAACCCCCGAAAAAGTGGTAAAAAATAATAAAAAGATAAAATTTATTGACTTTTTTATTACAGGACTTAAAATATAGGTATAACGTTTTATCAAAAAAGGGGGACGCATGATGAAGAAAGCGTTTAGCTTAATATCTATTATTCTACTGATGTCGATGGTCTTATTAGCAGCATGTGGTGGAAAAAACTCAAAAGCTGGAGATAAGATTGTTATTTTTCAATCAAAGGTTGAAATTACCGATCAATTGAAAGCACTTGCGAAGGACTACGAAAAAGAAAAAGGCGTCAAAGTTGAAATTTGGGAAACAACTGGTGATGACTATTATCAACAGTTGAAAACAAAATTATCTAGTAAACAAGGTCCTACGATTTTCACGCTGGGAGGACAAACAGAAGGAGAACAACTTAAGTCATACGAATATGATCTTAGCAATCAAGATTTCATGAAAAATGTTGCTCCTGAAAAAGAGTTAGTAATCGATGGTAAAAAAGTTGGGCTTCCATATGGGATTGAAGGATATGGCCTCGTTTACAACAAAAGCTTAGTAAAAGCTGAAAATGTAAAAGACTATGATTCATTCAATAAAACATTAAAAGATCTTAAAGCTGAAGGCGTTAACGGTCTTGGATTGTCACAAGAAAGCTATTTCTTAATCGCTCATATTTTAAATACTCCATTTGCACTTTTAGATGACCCAGAAGCTTTTATTGAAAAACTAAATAAAGGCGAAGTGAAAATGGCAGATACAAAAGAGTTCCAAGAGTTTGCTAAGTTCATGGAATCCATCAGAGCAGAATCATATAACCCACTTGAATATAACTATGATAAGCAAATTGGGGATTTTGCTACAGGAAAAACAGCTATGATTCACCAAGGAAACTGGGCATATGGAATGTTTAAAGACTATGGTGATTTAGGTTTTGACATGGGTATGCTTCCATTACCATTAATGGGCAATGATAAAATTTCAGTTGGTGTTCCAAGTTATTGGGCAGTAAATGCGGATGCAGACCAAAAAGAAATTGATGCAGCATTAGATTTCTTGAATTGGTTTACAACTAGTGAGACTGGACAACATTATATTGTTGATGAATTTGGATTCATTCCAGCGATGACTAATATCGAAGCGAAAAATTTAGACCCACTTTCAAAAGACCTTTTACAAGCATCTAACTCTGGGAAATCAATTCCTTGGACATTTAATTTATGGCCAGCTGGAATTGTAGATGCGGACCTAGCTCCTGCTACACAGGAATTCTTTATCAATAAAGATATGACGGGTCAACAATTCATAGAGTCTCTTGATGCAGCATGGGCAAATGCGACTAAATAATAAGTTATAAGAATAGCGCAAGCGCTTGTTTATCGACGTACAAACTTCAGGACCCAAGACTTGCTATAAAGGAAACACTCAGCGATGTTGACTTAACGTAGGGAAGAGGAAAAGGAGTTTAAAAGTCTATAGGTGCTTAAGCTAGACAAAATAAAAAGCCTAACATCGAGTATAGCAATAGATGATGTTAGGCTCTTTTATTACATGGACAGATTGCTGATCTTAAAAGTCCCATTTAATAATGGAGTCTTTCATTTCCGACGCATAGCCCCATATGGTTAAAAAACAGTTAAAAATTCCTCAGGTCTTATGTGTATTAAGGCTTCCAAAGATACTTCCGCTATTCTTGTTTCTTAAGAATTTGAAAGAAGGGTTAATATGAAACGAAAAAAAGATAAAGCGTGGTTTGCTTTATTCACCGTGCCAACACTGATTGTCTTTGTGACAGTAGTCATCATTCCTTTTTTTATAGGGATCTATTATTCCTTTTTTAGCTGGGATGGAATTCCGGCAAACCCGAAGATTTTTGTTGGATTTGAAAACTATGCCAAGTTATTTGGAGAAAAACGCTTTTTGACTTCTGCTTGGTTGACAACTAAGTTTACGGTCATGACGCTTATAGCTGTCAACGTCATAGGACTCGGTCTTGCATTACTCGTAACGACAAAATTAAAGGTTCGAAATGTAGCTCGATCGATGTTTTTTATGCCTAACCTAATTGGTGGATTAATTCTAGGTTATATCTGGAAATTTATTTTCTCGGACGCTTTTCTCATCATGGGTGAAGTAACAGGATTTAAGTCCATTTTCTTTAACTGGATGATTGATCCAAAATACTCTTTATATGCAATGGTTATTGTGTTTACATGGCAAATGGCTGGATATGTAATGATCATTTACATTGCCGGAATCGGCTCAATACCGGAAGACGTATTAGAAGCTGCGAAGGTTGATGGAGCGAATTTTTGGCAAAAGCTCACTAAAATTACCTTCCCACTGTTAATGCCATCCTTTACGATTTGTTTATTTTTATCAGTATCAAACTCATTCAAAATATTCGATGTGAACCTCTCGTTAACGGGCGGTGGTCCGAACAATGCTACAGAAATGATGGCAATGAATATTTTTAATGAGATTTTTGGATATAACAACTTCGGTTATGGTCAATCGAAAGCAATTATTTTCTTTATTATTGTTGCTGCGATCACATTGACGCAAGTGGCCATTACGAAAAAGAAAGAGGTTGAAATGTAATGAAGAAAATAGGGAGGTTTTTATTAGGATTCTTAGTTATTGCCCTCGGACTTGTCTATTTGTCACCTATTTATATTATGTTGGTCAACTCTTTCAAAAACCGAGCAGAATTATACGAAAATACTTTAGCTTTACCTTCGTCTTTTGACTTTAAGTATTATGTACAAGCAATGGAGAAAATGGACTTTCTACAGTCATTTTTCAATTCCTTGTTCATAACAATCGTTTCTTGTTTGTTAATTGTACTATTCTCATCGATGACAGCGTGGATGTTAGTAAGAACAAATGATAAGCTCAGTAAAATTATCTTTATGACGTTTGTGGCGACGATGCTTATTCCATTCCAAACTCTCATGATGCCTTTGATGCAATTTATGGGAAAAATCCGAGATGTATTAGGAATCCCGATGCTGAATACTCATGGTGGGTTGATTTTCATGTACATTGGTTTTGGTGCAAGTATGGCCGTTTTCCTGTACCACGGATTTATCAAATCGATTCCAGTGTCATTGGAAGAAGCGGCGCTTTTAGATGGTTGCTCAAAATTCGGGATTTTTTGGAGAATCGTATTTCCACTTCTCAAGCCGATTACCGTTACAGTCATCATCTTAGACGTAATTTGGATTTGGAACGATTACTTACTTCCATCTCTTGTACTTTCTGATCGTGCTTTACGAACCATTCCGCTTTCTACTGCTTCCTTCTTTGGACAGTTTACAATCCAATGGAATTTAGCAATGGCGGGACTTACATTAACAATCATTCCGGTTGTCATTTTCTATGCAGCTGCTCAAAAGCATATTATTAAAGGCGTTGCCTCCGGAAGTGTCAAATAAAATATCCGAAAGGGTTTGTCATAATGAATAAGTATCTGTTTGAAATTAATGATTTTAGTACCGACAATGACGACTTAATGCTTCATGAAACATTATTTCATAACGCAAATGGTTACTTAGGAATACGTTCTAATTATGAAGAAGGATATCCGGAGCGTTACAACTCGATTCGAGGTACGTATATTAACGGATTCTACGATTTTGCAGAAATGAAACAGGCTGAAAAGCTATATGGCTTTGTGGAAGAAAAACAAACGATGGTAAATATCGTGGATACACAAGGAATCAAGCTAGTCATTGATGGGGAAGAATTTAGTCTATTTCAAGGGACTGTTTTAAAAAGCACGAGAACATTGGACATGAGAAAAGGGATTACAAAAAGAACGATTCTTTGGCGTTCACCTAGTAATCGCGAAGTAGAGATCGTCATTACAAGAATGGCATCCTTTACGATGTTGCCTCTGTTTACGATTGATTACAAAGTGACAGCTAAGAATTTTTCAGGTGAAGTAACATTCATTTCTACTCATATCGGCAATGTGCAAAATTATTTTAATCCCGACGATCCGCGAGTTGCTGCGGAAAGCTTTCAGCACATTCATGTTGAAAATACAGAGGTGCAAGATGGTGTTTCCATCATTTCATCGAAAACGTCAAAATCAAATCTGAATGTTTGGTCTGCTGTGAAAAATGAATTGTCAAAAGAGGCAAAAGTTCAACAACATGTTCATCCTCATTCGATAGAATGTGAGATTACAGCAGAGATTGATCAGGACGAAGCAGTGTCACTCTATAAATATACGATTTTGTGTGATTCCATTCGCTATGAAAATGGACAAGAGCAAGCTTTGAAGTTAATGAACGAAGCTACGACAAAGACATTAGTGGGATTATACGAAGAACAAGAAGAGTTTTTAAATCGCTATTGGGAAAGTGCGAGTGTTGATGTAGATGGTGATGATGAGCTAAGCATGGCCATTTATTATAATCAGTACCAACTACTGCAATCTGTAGGAAAAGATCGCTTCAGTAACGTTGCGGCAAAAGGCCTTAGTGGTGAAGGATATGAAGGTCATTATTTCTGGGATACAGAGATGTATATCCAGCCTTTCTTCTTATTAACTCAACCGGATATTGTAAAAAATTTGATTGAATACAGGTACAATATTTTGGATTCAGCAAGAGAGCATGCAAAAATCATGGGCCACAGCAAAGGTGCTTTATATCCATGGAGAACGATTATGGGGAAAGAGTGCTCCGGCTACTACCCTTCCGGCTCAGCGCAATACCATATTAATGGTGATATCGCTTATTCCGTCATTAATTATTATCTCGTTACGAAGGATCTTGATTTTATTGCAGATAAAGGTGCGGAAGTAATATTTGAAACAGCAAGGTTATGGCTTGATGTAGGACATTTCCACGACGGCAAATTTATGATCCACAATGTAACTGGGCCAGACGAATATACTTGTGTTGTGAACAATAACTACTACACAAATACACTTGCTCAGCATAACTTGAAGTGGGCTGTGAAGTTTTACGAGCTTCTAGAGGCGGAAAATCTTACATCATCCGTAATTGAAAAAATCGGCTTGGAACGTAGCGAAATTGAAACGTTTAAACAGGCAGCTGAACAAATGTATTTGCCTTATAATGAGGAAATGGATATTAATCCTCAAGATGATTCGTTTTTATCTAAGAAAGTATGGGATTTTGAAAATACACCAAAAGATAAATATCCATTGCTTTTACATTATCATCCGCTTCATTTATATCGCCATCAAGTTTGTAAGCAGGCGGATACCGTGTTGGCGCATTTTATTTTAGAAGACGCTCAAAGCTTAAGTACAATTGAAAATTCCTTTGCTTATTATGAAAAAATTACAACGCATGATTCATCCTTATCCACTTGCATTTACAGTATTGTCGCGTCGAAATTGAAACAATATGACAAGGCGTATGAGTATTTTGGAGAATCTGCAAAACTCGATTTATTTAATACTCATAAAAATACAAAAGACGGCATCCATACTGCTAATATGGGTGGGAACTATATGGCAATTGTCTATGGTTTCGGAGGTTTGCGTATTAAGGAAAACGGCTTGCATTTTGCTCCTGCCTTGCCAGAAAAATGGACAGGTTACAACTTTAAAGTCCGCTTTGAAGACAGTGTGATTTTTGTGAAAGTCGAAGGCGACAATTGCACATTCTCATTACAAAATGGAAGTGAGAAGTCTATTCATGTTTATGGGAAAACGTATGAACTGAAGGACAGCCTCGTCATTCCGTTGGAGGAGAAGAGTCATGCCTAATAAATGCGCGATTTTTGACTTAGACGGTGTGCTTGTCGATACAGCAAAATATCATTACCTAGCATGGAAAGAACTTGCTGAAAAATTAGGTTTTGAATTTACCCTTGAGCATAACGAAATGCTAAAAGGGGTCTCAAGAATGACCTCTTTGGATATTTTGCTAGAAGTTGGTCATATGAAAGACGCTTTTACAGAAGAAGAAAAAGTAAAAATGGCAACTGAAAAAAATAATCGATATGTCGAATATATTTCCAATATCGATGAATCAGAAATTTTGGACGGTGCCCTTCCTTTATTACAGGAGTTAAAACAAAAGGGAATCAAAATCGCTCTTGGCTCAGCAAGTAAAAACGCCCAAATCATTTTGAAAAATGTGGGGCTTGAAAAATACTTTGATGTGATCGTGGACGGAAATTCAGTTTCTAAGGCGAAACCAGACCCTGAAGTATTTACGCTTGGGGCTAAAACGCTGGGCATTCCTTATGAAGAGTGTGTCGTTTTTGAAGACTCACAGGCAGGTTTGGAAGCAGCTAAAATTGTTGGGATGCTCGCGGTTGGTGTCGGTCAAGAAAAGGATTTAACCAATGCAGATGTCGTGTATTCATCTTTAAAAGATTTTAAGATAGAGCAATACTTTTAAACAAAAAGATCGTAAGGGAGGAAGTATCTAACCTTACGATCTTTTTACATTTCTGGAATACGAATCAAAAGGGATTTGTCTATATACGCCAGGTCTTCTTCAGTTAAAAACATCAAAAGATTATCTCCATTATCTTGCGATGTGAAAATAGGTATTCCATCTTCGTTGATAATGTCAAAATGGAAAAAGGGAGATATGAACACGTGATTATCAGTCATGTTTTTTTGGAAAAATTCTATTACTCTCTTATTTATTTCCGCATTAACGATATGAAGTTCATCTGTATCTATTTCTTTATAAGCATTTTCGTCCGATTCAAAAATTTGCTTAATCCCATACTCTGAATAACCACTAGGAATATCATCTGGCCAATATTTTAGCTTAATTCTTTTCCCTTTTTTCAAAAAATGATTTGTGATGTTATTCCATGAATCTTTAATCAGTTTCTGTCTAGCTTCGTGCTTTTCCTCTGAATCTTCAATATTACTCGTATCAAGTCTAAAGTTAAATATATTGCTCACCCACTAATAAGAAAGATAATCGGCACTACTGAAAAAGCGGTGTTCACGATAAAATGACAAACGATGAGTGGAAATAATCTTTTCTGCTTGTAATAAATAATTCCACTGCCGACTCCCCAAAGAAAAAATGCGACAAAATAAACAACGGCTCCTTGCCAGCTAGGTGCGAGCATGATGTGCTGTAAGGCAAAACCTAAAGAAGGGATCACGATCGCTGGTGCAATTTTTAGATAGTGCTTGAGAAAAATGGGTTGTGCATATCCTCTGTACATCACCTCTTCAATCGGTGCATTTAAAAAAGGAAATATAAGAGCTACAAAGGCTGACAGCCATAATAACCATTCGGGGCGCGCGAAATTAAGATTTTCAGCATTTCCGGTGAATACAGTTTGAAAGTGCATGTAAAAATCCGAACCGAACATGATATACATAGTGACAAGAACAGCTGTGATAAAAGGAATATACAATACAAATAGCCATAAAAATCCGAAAAGGATATCCTTCCATACTCTCTCTCGTTGAAAGTCTACTAATTCCTTAAGGGAACGACTATCTTTTTTTAATATATGATGCAAAAGGATAAAACTTATGATGTTCACGATTGTAAAATAGATGGGTGAAATGTCATTGAGGAATGGAAACTGAAAGTCTAAGCCCATTAACATAAATAATATCGAAAAAACAAGTAAACCTATAATAAGCATTGGAAAACGAATGAAAGACACGATCCATGCATTTTTCATAGGTAACCCCCTAAAAAAACCTGAAAAAGGATTACGGTATCCATTATTCAGGTTAGCTTCTTTTAATATTCTATTCTAATATAATTCCAAAATACGTTTTTAATGCTTCCTTATATTCCTCATCCGTTTCTGGTGTAAAAGCTCGAACTGAATCGTTGGAAAAGATACGAAACTCTTTTCCATCTACTGAATTTCGTCCCTCAGCTGTACGGACTGCAACCATCGCATCGTTAATAAAGATGGAATCTGGAGCATTTTCACACCAAAATGAAGCCATAATGAAATCTTTCGGTAGCTGAGGTTCTTCTGTAAAGGAATAAAGTTGTCTCCATTCTCCTCGCTTTTTCTCTAATAACATCCATCCGAAGTATGGATCCATCTCTAATTTGTAAAATTCGTCACCTTGCTCATGAACAAGACCTTCAACCATTTCAATAGGTTGACGAGGAACGATTCCTCCTACGCCGACATCACATAAGAAAAACTTTCCGTCAGCTTCTACTTTTAAAACATGATGACGTCTTTTCGGAGGGGCGTTTGGCTCATCGCGCCAGAAACGTGCAAACAAGCTTGTCACCTTATAACCTAACTCCTGCAATAGCCAGCTGAAGAGCGCGTTCAATTCGAAGCAATAGCCGCCACGCTGACGAGTGACAATCTTGTCGTATAAATCCGGGATTTCTAATGATAACGGTATACTGTTTAAAATATCAAAATTTTCATAAGGAACCGTATGGAGATGGCATTCTTGTAACTTAGAAAGTGTTTTTGCACTTCCATCCAGTGGACCTGTGTATCCAATACGATTCAAATAAGCGCTTACATCGAGTTTGGTCTCTGTCATATCATCTTTACCCCTTTTCTCATAAAAATTATCTCTTCCAACACTATACCATTCATTGTCAAAAGGATAAATCCCGAAATAATAAGGTGCTTGTAATGTGTTGGTAATAAATCCAATATGATAACAAGTTTAAATTACTTGATAATGATTATCATTAGTAATTAGGCTCATTCCCTTTAGGTTTATGGTGAATGAAGCGAATTAACATTAATAATCATTATCAATTAGAAATAAAAATTCTCATTTAAATTTGACTTACCTGTTCCCTTTTAATATAATAGTCATATAATAATTATTATAAATTAGCTTTCGCAAAATACTAAGCTTATACGCAGGAGGTGCGGAAATGAGTGCTCTTGTACCATTTTTAGAGAACAGAAAAGAAGCGACGCAAGGAAGTATTTTGGAAAAGATTAAGGTTAATGGAGAGTTAATTGCGGCTATTACATGCGGCATCCTCATTTTTTTAGGATGGTTAATGGATAAGCATGGCTCTGCTACATCATCTGTGATTTTGTTTTTACTTGCTTTTGTCATAGGCGGATTCGCCAAGGCAAAAGAAGGTATTGAAGATACGATTGAAAATAAGGAATTGAACGTTGAGATGTTGATGATTATGGCTGCTATCGGGTCTGCCATCATTGGTTATTGGACGGAAGGTGCGATTTTAATTTTTATCTTTGCGTTAAGTGGCGCACTTGAAACATACACGATGAATAAAAGTCATAAAGAAATTTCCTCATTAATGGAACTGCAACCAGAAGAAGCGTTACGAATTACAGGGGATTATGAAGAAAGAGTTCATGTTTCAGAGCTTGTAATAGGAGATCTCATCTTGATTAAGCCTGGGGAAAGAGTCCCTTCAGATGGAGAGATCGTTAAGGGAACTTCTACTTTGGATGAAGCAGCGATAACAGGTGAATCCATTCCGGTATCTAAAGGGCTGAAAGATGAAGTTTTTGCAGGAACGGTCAACTTAAATGGTTCAATCACAGTACGTTTAACAAAGCCGAGTCACGAGACATTATTTCAAAAAATCATTGAATTAGTACAATCAGCGCAAAGTGAAAAATCTCCTTCTCAACTTTTTATTGAAAAATTTGAAGGGACATATGTAAAAGTAGTGCTTGCTGTTGTTGCATTAATGATGTTCCTTCCGCATTTTATACTTGGATGGAGCTGGACTGAGACTTTTTATAGAGCGATGATTTTATTAGTTGTAGCTTCTCCATGTGCCCTTGTAGCATCAATCATGCCAGCAACCTTGTCTGCCATTTCTAACGGAGCAAGACACGGCATTCTTTTTAAAGGCGGAGTTCATCTAGAACAACTAAGTGATTTACAAGCCATTGCTTTTGATAAAACAGGTACGTTGACAAATGGAAAACCTGAAGTGACGGATGTATTGGTTCAAGACGATCTTTCCTCCGATGAGGTATTACTAGTAGCAGCTTCTATTGAAAGGCATTCAAACCATCCGTTGGCGAACGCCATCGTAAAATATGCACAGCAAAGATTAAATGAGAAATTCATTGATCCAGATAGCATTGAAGATGTGCCAGGATGGGGAGTAAAAGCAAGAATTGATCTAATCGAATGGAAAATCGGAAAAAGCAAATTTGTAGGAGAAGAAGCAGTAAAACAGTTTAAAAATAATAAAGCAAAAGAATTAGCTAGAGAAGGAAAAACCGTAGTATTTATTCAAAGAGGCGAAGAGCTTGTTGGTATGATTGCCCTAAAAGACTTAGTACGTGCAGAATCTAAGAAAGCAATCGATCGATTGAAAAAACAAGGCTTGTACACGATTATGCTAACTGGCGACAATACCCAAACAGCACAAGCCATTGCTTCTGAGAGTCATGTCCAAGAATATATTGCCGAGTGCCTGCCTGAAAATAAAGTGGACCACATCAAGCAGCTAAAAGAGAAATATGGAAATGTAGCAATGGTAGGTGATGGTATCAATGATGCTCCTGCACTAGCCACTGCTAACGTAGGTATTTCAGTAGGAGATGGAACAGACGTCGCACTCGAAACAGCGGACATGATCCTTATGAAAAACGACCTTTCCCGTATATCTGACGCTGTTAACCTATCAAAACGAATGAACCGAATCATTAAACAAAACATTGTGTTTTCAATCGGTGTCATCATCTTACTGATTTTATCCAACTTCCTGCAAGTACTAGACTTGCCATACGGAGTCATTGGCCACGAAGGCAGTACGATATTAGTTATATTGAATAGTTTAAGACTGTTAAAATAGTGATTGAGTAAAGCGGTGGGGGTAGCCTCGCCGTTTTTATTTTTTTGCGTTAATCGAGGTGGCACTCTTTTATTGCAGTCACCCCGAATTTCTAATTAATGTGGGTAATGGACTAAATGCCGATGATTTATACCGTATTGTCTAATTTAAAGTCGTTAATGGACAAAGTCTGTGCTCGGACAAGTCTTTTGTCCAATATAAGGAGGATGATGGACTAAAGCTTGTGTTCAGATGAGGCTCTTGTCGGTTATAGAGTGGATATTGAAACTTGTATTTCAAGCTATATAAAATCACGCAGACACAGATTGTCGGATTTCCTGCCATCTATCATTAACTTCAAATTTTTAGAGAAGCCTTTCAATTTTAAAAGATAAGTGTAGAATTAAGGAAATAATAATGGTAGAAAGGAAGTTAGATTTGGTTTCTGCGCTTTTTTTCATAGGAATAATCGTTTTAGTTATTAGTGTTATCACCGGATTTTTAACAGGAACATTTTTCGGATTCATTGTTGCGCTTTTGAGCGGGATTGTGTCGGGTATGATATTTTTTGCATTATCACATATATTAAATAACCAGCAATCTATATTATTCAAACTACATCAGCTTGAAGAAATACATAAAAAACAAATGAAACAAGAAAAGAAAAAATGTTCTAATTGCAAGTATGAATATGAAAGCGATTTAGGTTCGTGTCCATATTGCGGAAGGAGAGAATGAAAGCATAAGGAAGAGGTATGTAACTTATGATAAACGTAAATAAACCAACGTTTTTAAAGGCGTTGCTTTTTCTTGTATTAATTTTCGGTATTGGCTTTATTTGGACTATAAGTGAAAAAATTAAAATCCAAGATTTAAATTTTAATATGTTTTTAACAATTATTATTTCTCTAATCTGCATTTTTCTCGGTATTTTATTAGAGTGGGAAAAAGTCACTCAACTTGTGAACAGCAAACCTGCCAAACGTAATAAGCTTTATATTCCGTCTCTTGTCTTATTTTTCTATGCGATGTTCCCGTGGTTTTTGATTTATATACTTGGGCATAGGATAGGGATTAGTATGATTAGCTTAGAAAAATATTTAGGATGGCTAATAGAACCAGGTCCTTCTCGGTTTATAATTAATTTGCTAACAGGTGTAATGATTGTTAGGTCATTTAATGGGGAAAAAAGAACTGATTATTAGTCTTTCTGAGTTATATTACTATAAAAATTAAAGAAGAAAAAAGATACTGGAATCAGACAATTTTTAGTATAGTTTCTATTTTTATTTGTTTTCTCATGTACATATCTTTTGGCTGGGATACACTGATAATAATACATACTTTCACAAAATCTTGGAGGAATGACAATGCTTGCAAAACTACAAAAAACAGATCAAGGTTATCTAGCTCAATTTAATCGCAACTTAAATCACCCAGTTGAAGACGTATGGGCTATGTTGACAGACAACGATAAATTAGCACAATGGTTTCCTGAACTTCGTGTAAAGGATCTTCGTGAAGGTGGGGCTTTTACCTTTAATATGGGAGAAGGAAACCTCATTGAAATGCCAATTCTCGAATTTAAGATGCACTCCGAATTAGAATTTACCTGGGCAGACGATGTCGTTCGCTTTGAACTTCATCCGGAGGCAGAAGGGTGTCAGTTGATTCTCAAAGAAAAGATTAATAAAATGACTGATCATACGCCGAGGGATCTTGCAGGATGGCATGTGTGTCTTGATGTGATTAGCGCATTATTGGATAGAAAAACCATAGAAAATCGTAAAGCAGAATGGGAGAAATGGTATCCAAAGTATGTTGAAGCAGTGGACGAAATAACCCAATCGTAAGGGAATAATTACATATTATCGTAGGACTGAGCCATAGGATCAGTCTTTTTTTATTAGGATAATATTGCCTAATATTGTAATTATTGCCTAATATAAAAGAGAGGTTATAGTTAATTCAATATCGGAAGCAGGTGTTGACATAATGAATACATACAATGTTCTTGTCGTTGATGATGAACAGGAAATTCGGGATGCGATTGAAATTTACTTAAAAAACGAAGGGGTCAAAGTATTAAAGGCAAAAGATGGTATCGAAGCACTAAATCTCCTCGAAGAATGCCAAGTCCATTTAATTATATTAGACATAATGATGCCAAAGCTTGACGGGATTTCCACTACATATAGAATACGTGAAAAGAAAAATATTCCTATCATCATGTTGAGTGCTAAAAATGAGGACACAGATAAGATACTTGGCCTTCAGGTCGGAGCGGATGACTATGTTACCAAACCGTTTAATCCTATGGAGCTTGTAGCTCGAGTTAAATCGCAGCTTAGAAGATATGTTACATTGGGAACATATGAGGGAGCCAATAAAGTAGTTGATTTAAATGGCCTTATATTAGATCCAATGGCGAAAGAAGTTACTCTCCATGGAGAAGTAGTTAAACTTACTCCCCTTGAATACAAAATTGTGGAACTCCTCATGAACAATGCTGGTCGAGTTTTTTCCATCAACGAAATTTATGAGAGGGTATGGAATGAACCCTCCTTCAACGCAGAAAACACCGTAGCCGTTCACATCCGGAAAATACGAGAAAAAATAGAGATTAATCCAAAGGATCCAAAATACTTAAAGGTGGTGTGGGGAATTGGCTACAAAATGGAAAAGTAGATTTCTAATGTTATTGTGGTCCACTTTCCTAACTATTGGCCTTACAGGTATATGTGTGCTTTTACTCTATGGTAAAGACTATATTTATCCTAATTATTTTCATACTCCCAAATTTCAAAATGAAATTAACGAGTTTTCCTACCTATTATATATATCCAATAATTTAGATTGGGAGTCTACAATGACCATTACCAATCAAGAAATTGAGGAATTTCGTAATCGATATGGAAACTTAGATAATGAAGTTAAAAAGATTCAAACACAATATAAAAATAGAATCAAAAGTGTACAGAATACAATAAATCAAGATACAGAAAATATCATCAAGTCAGAGAGAGACGACAGGATTGAAGATCTTTCAAAAATTTTTTCTAGTGATGATTATGTCCAAGAAAAAATTATTCAGGAAAAAGAGGAAAGGTACAAAGAATATCAACGAAACTTGGAAAACTATGATAGAAAGTTTAAATATTATTTCCGGAATAGCCAGACAGGGGAAATTTATACGAACTTATCATATTCTGATAGTCCTACTGTAGAAAACTATTTGAAAAACGATAATATGATATATATTACCGACTACATTGTATATGGGGATGACCCATCCATTTTCAACTTATCCAACAAGAATAAAATATCATTAGATAGCTATGATAGTTGGTATGAAGGGAAAATAGGGATTCCAAAATCGTTACCTTCTTATAGTCCTATTATAAGGGACAATAAAGAATATATGAAATCGCAGGTAGTTGTATGGTTGTTCGTCCTTTTGAGTATTGTTGCATCGATATTTTGTTATAACATTGGTAAGAAAATCAAAAGAAATTCATTTGGTTCAGAAAAAGCTGCAATATTTTATAACAGGATTCCAATAGACATACGTTCCGGTATATTTATCATAACAGGAACAGTTGGAGGGGTTTTCCTAGTAATTGGTACAAGACAATTACCGTACATATTACAAAACTCTTCTTTTCAAGGAAAAAGTACATTGGTCGCATTGGGACTTGCTGTTCTACCTGTAGGATTAACTGCTGTCCAAGGTGAATTTTTGTTCCGTGAAATATCTGAGTGGGAAAATTTTAAAATAAAAATCAAAGATTCATTTTTGAATAGAAAGGTTCAACAAGTACGGAATAATTTTCAAGACGCCTTTCTAAATCGTAGATCTGGAACGCAATTATTTCTGATTCTTGGATTGATTTTTTTCCTAGGAGCAGGATTGATAACCTTGTATATTCATCCGATTGCATTTCTTATTTACGCATTCATCTTAGTGATTATCGGTTTTCCATTAGTGACTGTACTAGTTAAAAAAGTAGGTTACTTCAATTATATTTTGGAAGCCACAAATACGTTATCAGTTGGAACATTAGATAGCGATATTCCTGTCAACGGAAAATTTGTCTTATCAACCATTGCTAGTAATCTAAATAGTATTAATCAAAAAGTTAAAACAACGCAAAGTGAACAAGTGAAAAGTGAACGTCTTAAAACGGAGCTCATTACAAATGTTAGTCATGATTTGCGTACTCCACTCACGTCAATCATTACTTATACAGATCTTTTGAAACAACGAAATTTGTCTGTAAAGGAGAGGGAGCATTATCTATATATAATTGATCAGAAATCGAAGAGGCTAAAAGTACTTATTGATGATTTATTTGAAGTATCCAAAATGGCTAGTGGAAATATTAAGTTAATCCTAGCGAAGGTGGATCTTGTTCAATTACTTCAGCAGGCACTAGGAGAATATAATGACAAGATTAAGGAATCTAGTTTACTATTCCGGGTGTCAAAACCAGAGAAACCTATCTATGCTAGTGTGGATGGGCAAAAACTATGGCGAGTATTCGAGAACTTAATCGGAAATATCTTGAAATATTCGTTGGATAACTCACGTGTATACATTTCTGTCTGCAAATCAGAGGCAGGAAACGAAGGATTCATTACATTTAAAAATGTGTCCAAATACGAATTGAATGGCAATCATGAAGAATTATTTGAGCGATTCAAACGAGGAGATATGTCGCGTCATACGGAAGGATCAGGGCTTGGACTTGCCATTGCAAAATCTATTGTAGATCTACATGATGGAAGTTTGGAAATCGAAACGGATGGGGATTTATTCAAAGTCACTGTCATCTTAAAGCTATACGAAGTGTAATTGGCTTTTTTAAAAGGATTATAAGACGTTACAACGTACATGAACACAATGAAACTATAAAAATAATATTGGAGAGATGAGGATGCTATGATTAGTATCCTCTTTTTTTATTTAATTCTACAGATCATTAGGGACATCATTTTACATCAATCTTAAGAAAGTCTTAAGAAATTTAATGAATATATATTAAGATTTACAATTTACGATGTTGTTACCTAGATTATGGGTTCACTTTATAGTTACTCCATCAAACTAGCAAGTCCATTTTTTGTCTGAAAATATACTTTCAGGAAAGGAGAACAGTCGTGAAAAAATTTATGATTTCTTTTTATTGTTTAATTTTGCTAATGGCTACTTCGGCTTGCCAGACATCAAAGGGGAGAGCTAACTATGAGAAAATTGATTCTGATTTAGGAGCTTATCTCCAAACTGTTACATTACCAAAAAACTTGACCATTGGCTTTAATCCTAGTGAAGTAAAAAAAGTTCAATCAGCTAAAACCTATATAGCTTCCATCCTAAAGTTTGACGAAAATAGGGTGATTGAGAATTTGTTGCAAACAGATATTATAGCTACCAATAATTACGCCGAAGGTCCTTGGTATGAGGCGGGTGACGATGAATTGAGGGAATATCTTAGCGTTTATGACGGTGGAAGAAGTTTAGGGATGAATTCAGGCGTGCAGGGAGGAATTTCTTATTCAGCAGTTAAAGATGGGATACATCTCGGTAGTAAGCTGTCAATACTAGTGGGAAATGCCCCGGGACCACCAGACAATAACGCGCAAGAATACGGATTTAACCTAAAAAGTGACTATGGTTCCTTTAAAAATCTATCTTTTAAGGACTACGATGATGTTCTTTCGGAATTAAAAGAAATTTTATCTGCTGTTGGTTTTCCTGAGTTTACAGTTGGGGAAACGTATTCACTAGATTTGCAAACTATGCTTGAGCATAGGGCTGTTTATCAAGAGGCAATAACTGATTTTAACAATGAGGACGAAAGTGAAGAATATACTTGGTCAAAGGACGATGAGGCATATTTATTTTTCTTTCAACAAGTAATTGATGACATTCCATTATCGAATATTTATTGGCAGAGGCCAAACCAATCAGCGTTACCTGAAGAGGTAGGTGCAACCTCTATTGAAGTTTTTTATTCTAAGGATGGTATTAGGAACATTATTGCCAAAGACTTATTGGATGTTAAGAAAAGTGTGGAGGAAAAAACACTCATAAGTACTGTCGATGCTTTAAAAAAATTAATTGATTCCTATTCAGAAATTCTACTTGAAAACAAAACCACAGTATTCTCTATGGAGTTATGCTACGTGGCAATCTTGAAAAGTGAAAGCAGCTTTGAACTTGTTCCTGCTTGGATTTTCGGCATTGCCGAAACATCCAGCTGGAAAGACCAGCGCAAGGGTAAAGATATTTCACTAGAATCATATAGTTATTATGTTTTGAATGCTATTAGTGGCGAAAGAATAGAAAAGGCAAGTGATATTCAATGAAGACATTTTCCCATCTTTTTATTGTTAACATCCGACAGGCAATCTTTTCTGTACGGTTTTTACTTAGTGCTTTAGGTGTTGCTGTAGCAATACTTTTTAGCATTGGGGGTTTAGTTGCTGAAGCGCATGATGTCTTATACCTCCTGATAATGGGGTTTGGTGGAGGAAATGTCGTCCTCATTATAGGAATTTTGCCACTATTTCCGTTTGCGACAACTTTTGCTTCCGAATGGGAGCAACGCTCAACTAGCTTTTGGATTATCCGTACGGGAGTTGGTTATTATTCAGTGTCAAAGGTTTTCGTAAGTGCTCTGTCCGGTTTTTTAACTACCGCAGTTGGCGTCATTTTATTTGTAGTAGCCATGCAAACGAAATTACCTTTATTTTCCTATAATAGTTCCGGAGATGGCTATTCAGTTTTACTAGATGCTAATAAACCTTTAGAATATTTGACTTATTTCGTTACTCACATTTCTCTAACCTCTGCTTTGTTTGCTGTGATTGCTTTATGGGTTTCAACTTATTTCCCTAATAAATCTGTGACGATAGCAGCACCTTTAGTTGTATATTTTGTCATAAATCGACTTACTACTGACTTAGATATTCCCCGATATTTTAAAGCTATGGGAATAGTAGAGGAAATAATTAGTATAGGCTCACCGCTGGCATCACTTTTACTGAAACTCGGAATTGTTTCTATACTGTGTTTGCTAATGGGATACGGAACGGTAAGACAAATACGAGGGAGGGTTCGGCATGAATAATCTTAAAGTGATTCTTCTTTGTTCTCAAGTAAACTTTCGGAAATGGCTAGTGAACCCGCGGATTTATACACTTGCTGTCATAACAATTGCCTTTTTATCCTATCATTCTTTGGGGTTATCAAAGTTTGCCGCAGAGAAAGAAATAGCCATAACACCATGGGTTTTTCCGTTTCTTAGTATTCCACCTACTATGCAGGTTTTTGCGTGCTTTATCGTATTATTATTCTGCGACGCTCCGTTTGCAGACAGACATATGCCCTTCCTCACGATCAGAACAAGTAGACGCAATTGGATAATTGGACAGCTAATCTATATTATACTAGCATCCTTTATCTATACTATCTTTGTATGTGTTATGTCTGCCATCGTATTAATTCCCAATCTTCAGTTGTCTACTGGCTGGGGCGTTTTGATTAAAACTCTTGCAGTAAAACCTGATATAGCACCTTCTGTATTGGTTTTCTTTGATGAAGAGATTATTAAAATGTTTTCTCCTATAAAGGCCATATTAATTAGCTCCGGATTGTTTTGGCTCGTGGCAGTATTTATTGGTGTCCTTATTTTTTTCTTCAATGTTGTAATTAAAAAAATGAGTGGATTGGTTGCAAGTGGTTTTTTCATTTTTATGTCTTTCTTTTCAATTATTCAAGGAATATTAATTTTTGGAGAGTGGATTCGCTACCTGTCACCTATTAGCTGGATGAATATCTCTTATTTGTACTGGAATGGTTTTGGCTTTGCCACTGCGTCACCTACTTTTGCTGTGCTTTGTCTTTTAATAGCAATACTTCTAATGGGTATTATCTCCACAATCGTATTTTGCAAAAAAGATATGAACATCCATGGATGGGGGGATTAATTTGGTGAAAAATATAGTAGAAGTTATCGATGCAGTTAAGAATTTCAAAGAGACAAAGGCATTAAAGCAAGTCTATATTAAGTTTGAAACAGGGAAGATTCATGGTGTTATTGGGCGGAATGGTTCAGGGAAAACGGTTCTATTTAAATGTATTTGCGGTTTTATGACTCTTGATGCAGGAACTATTTTAATAGATGGAATACCTGTAAAGCCAGCAGTTTCACAAGACATCGGAATAATAATAGAGGAGCCAGGTTTTATCGGCTCTCTAAGCGGATTCAAGAATTTAAAATTACTAGCATCCATACATAACAAAATATCAGATAACGAGATTCGTAAAACATTGGAACTTGTAGGACTTGATTCGAACAGTAAAAAGCACGTGAGCAAATACTCGTTGGGGATGCGTCACCGTCTTGGCATCGCACAAGCCATTATGGAAAAGCCAAAGCTATTAATTTTAGACGAACCGATGAATGGTTTAGACAAGCAAGGTGTGTTGGGAATTCGTGAAGTATTCAAGGAATTGAATCGAAAAGGGACTACCATTATTTTGTCTTCTCATTATGCAGAGGATATCGAGACGCTTTGTGATACTGTGTGTGAGATGGATAATGGGGTTTTAATTCAGTTAAGATAATGAATTTTAAAACTATATGGCTAAGACAAACCTCAAGCGACAATCATAGTCGCTTTTTTATTTGGTGGAAAAGTAGAATGGACTTTCCGTGCCCAATATTAAAAAACCTCTTGCCAACATAACATGCAATTTGCTATTATATCGTTAAACGATATATCGATAGTCGATATAAAAGTGGGTGAACCTGGATGAAACGAATTGAAGACTATTTGCCATTATCGCAAGCGACGTACTATATATTATTGTCACTTAGGGAAGTCCGCCATGGGTATGCAATTATGCAGGATGTAGAAGAAATTAGTCATGGCGAAGTTACGATGGGGCCAGGAACGTTGTACGGGGCACTTGGAAAACTCGAGAAACAAAAAATTATTGTGAAAGCAGATGTGGATGAAGAGGACAGACGTAAGTATTACCACCTTACTCCGCTCGGTAAAGATATTCTCCAGATGGAGTATAAACGCCTTGAATCTCTCGTAAAAAATGCAAGCAGCATCATAAAGGGAATGGAAGGTGAACACGATGACAGTCAAAAAGTTTAAATTATTTTTAGCCTCAGACGTTGAAAAAGAAGAACAATGGTTAACGGAATTGTCGAGTAAAGGACTTCATTTAATTAAATATCGTTTAGGACTGTATTATTTCGAAGAAGATCCTAATCATTCATACGTCTATCAAATTGATTTTCGTGACGCTGATGATGATTATTTTCAATTATATAAGGACACTGGCTGGGAGCATATTGAATCTTTTATTCAAAAGTTTCATTATTTCCGGACGCCTGCTAACAAGGAGAGTTTGAAAAAATTATATTCTGATCGCGAGTCAGTGAAAGAAACATTTCAGAGAATGGTCCAATTTTATATGGTTATATTTTTTGCCATGATTGTTTCGCAGCTTGGGTTAATCTTAACGTGGAAAGGTTATGTCATTCAAATAGTCGTGGCTAGCTTGGTAGCATTCATTTTTATTATCTATTTGTATTTATTTTTCGCGCTTAAGCGAAAAATTGATTTTTATAAATAATTTTAGAATCGAAGTAGTTAGTTATGTCCGATTTACCTTTTTAAAAATAAGTTTTTTAAAAGTTCATTTTTTATTTGCCGCTATGTTGCGAAAATCAACATAAAAGACTAATAGACCTAAATATAAAGTTCTAGCATTATGATCTAACAAAGGATGGAGGAATAAAGTATGAATCTCACTCCAACACGACAATCCGTGTTACTCGTATTAACGACTGAATGGCAGACGCCGAAACAGATTGCTGATCAGCTTCCGGAAGCAGGTGGGAATACATCCCCCGTAAACGAGTCTCTAAAAGACTTAATGCGTGAAGGTCTGGTGCAAGCTAATCCAATTGTATTCGGAATGTATCGATTAACTCCGAATGGTATGGAAATCAAGGTAATGAAATTGGATAAGAACCAATGAAATGTAGGCAAGTTACATGATTTCTTAGCAACTTAGAAAGAAACGGCATGGAAAACAGGATCATACGTATTGGTCCTTGCGAACGCATGTGCTACAATGTTTGTATATCCCATTAGGCTATTTTCGTAAAGTTTGTTGCTGTGTAAAAGTCCAAAATCCGGCTTTTACACCTAATAAGGAAGTTTAGCGGTTCTTAAGATTTTGGCAGCTCTTTTCTCAGCTGAATAATGAATGTTGATGTCCATATCCTTTTTTCAGGAAACAATGTTCGAGAAAAGAGCTCCATTAAAATAGGTGAGAAAATGGATTATCAAATAAAAATAGCAGTGCGTCCTCTCGTAGAATATGTGTATAGAAGTGGAAGCATTGAATCAGGTTTTAGAAGTGTGACCACATTAACAGAAGGAACGAAGGCACATCGTAAAATTCAAAAGGAATATAGTGAAAGCGATGAAAGTGAAGTGTTTCTTCAAACAGAGATGGTTTATGATCATCTCCTTTTTGTTATGGAGGGAAGATGTGATGGATTACTCCATACAGAAGAAGGATTCATGATTGATGAGATCAAGTCAACATCTGGAAGTCTTCAAGATATTACTGAAGAATCCTATCCGGTTCACTGGGCTCAGGCAAAATGTTATGCCTATATGTACGCTAAACTGAATAACCTTAGTGAAATGAACGTCCAGCTCACCTATTTTCAAAAAGAAACGGAAGAAACGAAAAAATTTAAGAACCAATTTAGTTTTCAAGAACTAGAAGACTTTATGTTTATGCTTTTAAAAAGCTATGCTCCTTATGGAAAATGGATGAAGGAACATGAACAGGAATTGAAAAAGAGTGCTCGTCATCTCCAATTCCCTTATGAAGCATATCGAAAAGGTCAGCGGCAATTAGCTGCATCAGTCTATAAAACAATTGTTGATGAAAAAACATTATTTGCAACGGCGCCAACAGGGATTGGGAAAACAATCTCTACCTTATTTCCTACAGTGAAAGCAATTGGGGAAGAGGTCATCAAAAAAGTTTTTTATTTAACCGCCAGAACGACGACCCGCCAAACAGCAGAGGAAGCTTTTCATTTAATGAGGAAAAATGGATTGAACATGAAATCTGTTACCATCACGGCAAAAGATAAGATCTGTTTCACTGAGGAAAAGATATGTACAAAAGAACACTGTCCGTTTGCTGATGGCTTTTACGACCGAATTAATGATGCCGTACTTGATATTCTTTCAAATGAAACCGAGATGACTAGAGAGATCATTGAGAAATATGCCAGAAAGCATATGGTATGCCCATTTGAATATTCCCTGGAACTTGCCTATGCCGTAGACGCTGTTATTTGTGATTATAATTATATTTTTGATCTTCGTGTTTCATTAAAACGAATCTTTGATGAGTCGAAAAAACAAACGGCTCTTCTTGTTGATGAGGCTCATAACTTAGTTGATCGTGCGCGGGATATGTACTCGGCGAACTTAGAGAAAAGGATGTTCCTAGAATTAAAGCGTTTATTTAAACATAGTCATGTTTTTGAATCTGCAAAATTAATCAATGATTACTTCATCCATCTTAGAAAGCAATCTAATGGAGAGCAATATCAAGTTCTACAAGAGGTTGATGAAGAATTTAACGAGCTTATTGAAACATTCATTGAAGATGCGGAGCAAGAATTATTTAGGGGTGCAGAAGGAGAGAGTGGGCAAGCTTTACTTGATTCGTATTTTGCAGCTTTAAGCTGGTCTCGCATCTCAAAGCTGTATGATGAGCAGTATGTCTCCTATGTTGAAGTAAACCGAAATGAAGTTACGATTAAAATGTTTTGTTTGGATCCTTCTACCGTTGTTCATAAAGCTGGAAAGTCATTCAAAGCGAGGATTTATTTTTCGGCCACTTTGTCACCATTAAATTATTTCATGCTTATGCTCGGTGCTCAAGAAGATGATTACACTGTATCCATTCCATCACCTTTTTCGAAAGAACAAACGGATGTTAGGGTCCAGCCATTGTCTACACGGTACCGTGATAGGGAAAGATCAGTTTTGCCGATTGTTCAAACACTTGAAGCCGTCGTCAAGGAAAAACCCGGAAATTACATCATTTTCTTCCCCTCTTATCAATATATGAATCGTATATTTGATGAATGGACAGCGCGTGATATTGGAATTCCGACAATCATCCAAGGTCCTGGAATGACGGAAACGGAACGGGAAGATTTTTTATTAAAATTCCAAGCAGATCAAAAGGATTCTCTCATAGCTTTTGCTGTCCTCGGTGGCATCTTTTCAGAAGGAGTCGATTTAAAAGGTGATCGATTAAATGGGGTTTTATTGGTTGGTGTTGGTCTCCCGCAAATAGGTTTTGAACGCGAATTAATAAAGGATTACTTTTCGAAAACTGGACAAAATGGCTACGATATTGCGTATGTGTTTCCTGGTATGAATAAAGTTCTTCAAGCTGGCGGGAGGCTCATCAGGACTGAAACAGATACAGGTATTATTATGCTTTTCGATGACCGCTACCTCCAGCCAAAGTACAAAAAAATGATGCCGGAGGAATGGAGAGATTTTCGGGTTTTCTAATGGTTATATAATCCTTTTGTGGGTAAATTAAAAGAAAAGCGGAAGAGCCTTGCTCATCGACGTACAGGCCCACAGGATGTGGGTCCGTCGACGTCGCCACAGGACGTGGCGGTTTTAGTCGACGTTCCTTACTTGGCCTCTGACTGAGATAAAGGAAACACGGCGAGGGACGAGCAGATGTTGACTTATCGTAGGGAAGAGGACAAGAAGTTTGATAGTCGATAGGCTTTGGAGCTAGACAAAGAAAAGCGGAAACGCTCGATAGGCGCTTGCAACTAGACAAAAAACCACACTCCATAAAAGGATTTAGCCATGAACAACATCATAAAGATTTACACAAACGACTTGAAAAATATTGTCACTAACTGGGCTGCCGCTATTCTAATCGGCGGCCTTATTGTACTTCCTTCCCTTTATGCTTGGTTAAATATTGCAGCAATGTGGGATCCGTATTCAGAGACAGGTAATCTTCCTGTCGCGATAGTGAATGAAGACGCGGGTGCTAAAATTCGTGACCAAGAGATTAATGTTGGGAAAGAGTTAGTCAACACGTTAAATACAAATAAAAACATGGATTGGCATTTTACAAACCGAGAGAGGGCAATGGATGAAGTCAATTACGGTAATTATTTTGCGGTTATTATTATTCCTAAAGATTTTTCGGGAAAATTGGCCTCCGTCATTTCGGTTAAACCAGAAAAAGCTCAAATGGAATACTATGTAAATGAAAAAATCAATTCTGTTTCGCCAAAAATTACCCAAAAAGGGGCTTCACTTATAGTTGAGCAAGTGAGCAGCAAGTTCATCTCCACTGTAAATGGGGTTATTTTTGATCTGTTCAACGAAATAGGCATTGAATTGGCACGTGATCTTCCGGATATTGAAAGATTTGAACATTATATTTTTATACTTGAAGAAAATTTACCAGAAATTAATAGGGTTTTAAATGAATCATTAGCTGATGCAACATCAGCCCAGAACATTCTTAATAAAGCGGAAGGGAAAATTCCTGAGGTTAGGCGGCTCACAAATAATGGACTTGATACGATAAATAAAACAACAGATTTTATAACGGCAGCAGAAGACCGTCTTAATGCAATCGCTCCAAAAATTAAGGAAGATGTGGAGAGGGTTCAGAAGATCTCCGATGATATTAACCGTTTTTTAAACAATGCACAAAACGTCAATATTGATCTAAGTAAGGGAGATGAAATACAAAAAAACCTTCAAACTCACTTTGATAATGCTCTACAAACTATTGATGTGATTGAATCATCTTTGCTTCAGCTTAAAAAGATAAATTCCGAGCAACAAAACAATGCTGGTGCGGAGCAATTGGATCAGGCAATTGCCAAAACAGGTGAGTTAAAATCAATGCTACAAACTGCGCAAAGTGATGTAGCAGGTATCAATCAATTATTAAGTCAAAAAAGGCAAGAATTTAAAGATACATTAGCAACAATTAAAAATAAGGCATCAACCGCCTCTGCAAAATTAGATACGTTTATTCAGGAATATAATAATACGATTGAACCGACGATTTTAAATGAAGTAGCTAAGGCGAAAAAAACATTGTTAAACGCAAAGACGTTGTTAACCGAGGCTCAGTCAACCTTACCGGAAGTGGAAAGGATCTTAAGCAGCACGCAAGGAAACTTAAAAGAAGGCAAAAAGGCCTTAGATTACGCCCATGGTCAGTTTCCGTATGTGAATGCAAAAGTGAAAGAACTTACAGATAAAATCCGGAAACTAAAAAACAAAGCGGATATTAATGAGATTATTCATTTACTTCGGCATGATCCGAATGCAGAACGTAATTTTTTTGAAGAGCCAGTGAAGCTTAATGAGCATAAACTTTTTCCTATTGAAAATTATGGAACCGGAATGACTCCTTTTTATACGGTGCTTTCGATTTGGGTTGGTGCGCTTTTACTGATTTCGTTACTCGCAATTGATGTTCATCATGATTCGTATACAGGAAAGCAAATTTACTTTGGTCGCTTTTTGACCTTTTTAACGATAGGGTTTTTACAAACTCTTATCGTCACGTTAGGTGATCTATTAATACTCAAGGTATCCGTCAGTGCTCCCGTATGGTTTGTCATTTTTGGACTTTTCATTTGTCTTATTTTTATGTTGATTGTTTATTCACTTGTTTCTGTTTTTGGAAATGTCGGAAAAGCGATGGCGATCATTATGCTTGTTTTGCAAATTGCAGGCTCAGGCGGGACATACCCAGTCGTGCTTTTACCAAAATTCTTCCGGATGATCAGTCCATTTTTACCTTTCACCTATGCTGTCGATTTAATGAGAGAGGCCGTAGGGGGGATTGTCTGGCAAAGAGTTTTGCATGATCTTCTTTTTCTTTCCATATTCGGAATAATCGCGTTGTTGTTTGGCACGTTTTTAAAAGAACCTCTTAATAATAAAACGAAAGCATTACTAAAAAAATCGAAGGAATCCGGTCTTTTTCATTAATCGTATTGTAAACATTCCTGATTCATTATATGATTACTATATATTCTTTATTAAGAACGAAATGATGAATCAGGAGGAGCGAAATGGATTTAAAATCAGTTCGACGTTTTCAAGAAACAGTAATACGAAATGAGGACTCATCAAAAACAGGTGTTCATTATAATGAAAAAACGATAGAAGATTTTTTGCAAACATTGAAAAGAATCGAAACGAAAATTGATGTGTTATTGATGCAAAAGAAATAGGAAATGAATCTTTTTCACCCGTCACGCGTATACTTCTGTACTAGTGAACATAAGAGGATGATAGGACATGACCGATTATAGTATTAAAGTAAAGGATGAGCTGCGAGCTTGGAAGAAAAAGATGCTGAAGAAGTCCAGCCTTATTAATCAATTATCGAAAAAAGCGCAAACGAAAGTGAATAAACTTATTCCGGAAAAAGTACATTCAGTGATGACAGAAAGCATAAAAAACATGGTAAAAGCAACGTTGATTGGTTCAAACATTACGACGAAGAAGCATCAAACTTTAGGCATGAGTCTTTACGAGAAGGACGAATTATTGAAAGAAAAGCTGTCAACATATCGAAAAACAGCAGTCATTGAAGGTGCTGGTACTGGTGCTGGTGGTATTTTGCTCGGTTTAGCGGATTTTCCATTGCTCTTGTCGATTGAGATGAAATTTTTATTTGAGGCGGCTGCCATTTATGGCTTTGATACTAACGAGTACGAAGAGCGGTTGTTCATTCTTCACGTTTTTCAGCTTGCTTTTTCTAGTGATGAAAAACGGAAGGAAACGTTCCGTATCGTTGAAAATTGGGAGGATGAAAAGCAGTTTTTAGTGGATATGGACTGGAAAAAATTCCAACAAGAATACCGTGACTATATTGATTTCGTGAAGATGTTGCAACTGATTCCTGGTTTTGGTGCGATTGTAGGGGCGTATGCCAATTATAATCTTCTAGATCATCTTGGAGAAACAGCGATGAACGCGTATCGATTAAGAACTTTGCAAGATTCAATTTAGGCCGATTACCCGTAAGCGAGTAATCGGCCTTTAATGTTCAATCTCTTTTTTTACTAATTAATAGGGTAACTTGAGCCATCGTGAAGGTTAATGATGACTTTTTCCGATAAGCCAAATATTTTGGTTTCCACGTGTCGGCATATTTTTCTTTGAAATTCCTTAAGCCCTTGAAGTGATATAAGAAATGGCCATGTAAAAATAATTGAGCTGCCATTCTTTCGCTTAAAAACGAAAACTTTGATTGGCCGACATTGGAAAGAGGGGCCATGCCTAAATTAAATGTATGATAGCCAGTCTCTTTTGCCCATCCGAACAGGGAGATAAAAATAAAATCCATCGTACCTGATGGTGCTCCCGGAACAAAACGCATCAAGTCTACCGAAGCGGTGTTACCATCATCATACATAGGCATAATGCTTGCGAAACCAACGATTCCTTTTTCCCCACGCAAGATAATCACTTTTGACTGGTTCAAATAATGTTCATCAAAAAAGCCGAGTGAGAAACCTTTTTCACTTCTACCATGAAGCCATTTATCCGAAACCTCTTTTATTTCATGTAAAAGTTCGGATGAGAAAGGTGGATCCATAATCTCTATTAAGTAATTTTCCCTTTCGAATTTATTTTTTATTACTCTTTTACCCTTCATTTTCTTACCTGTAAGCGTGAAATTGTCTAAATCAACAAATGCCTCCTCGCCCAATTTGAAAAAATCAAATCCATATTCATGAAGATGAGGAATCACTTTATTGCTTACTTCATAGAAAACCAGCCTGTATCCAAAGCGATCAGCCGTTTCGAGAAATTCTTCAATAGAGGAAGGAAGATCTTCCCTTTTTCCGACAGGGTCTCCAAGGACAATAATTTTATCCGCATATGTTTGATAACTAAATAGGACGGTTTCGTTTTTATTCCAGAAAACATATTTATCATGTAAAAAAATGAGATGTGAAAGAACGGTCCCCTCATATTTTGCAAGGTGATCCTTTATTTTTTCTTCTTGATTGGTTGAAGGTTCGCTTGCAATCAGTTTAGGTTTCCGAACAAAATATCCTAAAACTAATATAACTCCTGCAATGATAACCCCTATAAACGCACTGTAAAATAAATCATGATAATCAGTAATAATAAATGGTCGAAGCTTTGATGGGATACTGAGCTTTGACGTTGGTAAATTCAAATATCCGATTATGATATACATGGCAGTAATGAATAGGACTACTGCTATATCAAAAAATGCTTTCCCCCAAGTCATGACATAACTTTCTCGATAAAACCGCTTTTTTGACATAAATAGAAGTAACGCTACGAATAACATAAAGATCGTTTCTTCATAATCAATCCCTTTTAATACAGAGAAGATGGCGGCAAGGGATAAAACTAAAATCGATAAATAGTAAGCCCTTTTTACCTTATATTCAATCCCTCTGCATAAACCCAATAAAATAAAACCAGCAGCAACGGTCAATTGATGAGAAACCTGCATAATCGGCTGTGATAAAAATTCTTCTGCGATTTTTAGCCTGTATAAAACACCTGGGACAGCAGCTGAAAGCAGTAGAATAATTCCTGATATAAAAATAAGAACGGTCAAAGAAATATGACTAACTCGTTGAAAGAATATATTCGGTAAGTTATTCCACGAACGATTCCATTTATCCCAGTATTCCTTAATGAATAGCACTGCAGCTAATAGGAATGGAAAAATAAAATAGCCAAGTCGATATAAGATAAGCAAGACGAGTACTTTTTCATCAAGAATACCAAAGCTTTGCATTCCCCAAAGGAAAACAAGGTCAAATGATCCCATTCCACCGGGAATCATACTGACAATCCCTGCACATGAAGCAATGATGAAGATTGGGATTAAGCTCGATAATGGAACAGGAATATTTAATAGGTGGGTCAAATACCATATGACAATAAATACTGCCGCCCATTCAAGCGCTGAAACAAGTACAAGTCTACCTGCTATTTGGAGCTTTAAATGCGAACCACTTTTGCGTTTATTTTGCAAAATATATAAAAAGATAAAGATTGGTAGGTATAAAATGACAGCTAAAACCGCTAGCATAAGCCACTTAGTATTATGTAGCAAAGGAAAATTTCGATATCCAATTGGAATGATCCATGCTAAAAGTGAAATACCGGTAAGATAAAAAAGAGTGACGGAAGCAATTGTTTTCAATAAACCTTGTTTTTCTACATCGTATTTTGTATAAAAATAACTTCTTAGCATTAAGCCAACGAGTCCACCGAATCCAATAATATTGGAAAATGTATTCACGATAAATGATTGTTTAACTAATCTCTTAGGAGTAATTTTAATACCTAATAATTTTACAATCGTGGTATCGTATAAAAACATTGGTGATACAGCGCAAAGAGCAACAATGAAAAACAAAGCCACTTCCCATATTTGAAGCTGGCTTATTTCCTGTTGAAGTAAATTCAAATCTACCCCTCTAACCGATTTTAATATTTCGACGACCGCCAAAATCAACAGAAGGAGAGGGAATAATATTTTTAGCACCTGAAATAGCTGCTTTTTCCGAATCTTAATAATGGTTAACACCTCATTGCTGCTTGTATAATCTTGTATCGTCTATTGTACTATTATAAAAAAGAAGCCTAAAGTTGGAGCTCGATATAGAGAATAGATGGCAGTGAATTCTTTCGGTTTCACTTACAGTGTTAGTGCTTTATTTCAAGTGGGTGCAATTCCAAACATAATATTTATTTAAGCTTTACCCAATCCGTTCCAATAAAATTCTACAATTTGGTCCGCCATTTCTTCAATTGGAAGAAGAGGCTGGTTTTGGGCGTCTTTATAGTTTCCGATTGTTAACATTGCTACAAAAGCATGTGCAGCAAATTTCGGATTTACATTGGATATTTCACTCTTCAATATCCCCTCATTTAGTGCTTCTTCAATTACAGTATACATTTGTTCTTCAGCATCTTTTATTTCTTGAATCTGTCCAGTTGATAAGGAAGTATTGGCCTCTTTAAAAAAACTTTTTAAATCAATATCTATAGTCGCTCGTAAAAAAGTGCTTGCAAATGTATGTAAACGTTCTTTTAATGGGTGATCACCGGATAATAAATAATTCATTTGTTTCCTGATTCGAATCATCATTTTGACCATAGCATCTGTAAACAGGTCAGCTTTTGTTGAATAATGGTAATAAATTGTTGCTTTCGTAACTCCACATGCTTGGGCAACATCGTCCATCGAAACGATTTTGTAGCCATGTTCCAGAAACAAACGAGTAGCAACATCTAGTATAATTTCTTTCGTTGGTTTGGCCTTTTCGTCCTGCCTTGGCCTTCCGATTGGACGCTGTTTCTGTTCCACTATTTTCTCTCCTTACTACGCAAATTATTAATTATTATAACATAAATTAAATTGATACTTGAAAAATTAACTGACCAGTATATATAATTAAAGCAAAAATGTGGAGGGAAGTGTTTAGATGAAACTTTACCCTTTTAATACATGGGGAAAATACGTTGGTGGTTCAATATCTAGATGGATTACTCTTGCCACTTGGGTTTTATTAACCGTTGTTTTATCTTTTGCCTGGCCAGCTGTGAATGAAGTAGAGGATGATGCAGCTCAAGATCTTCCTGCTACAACGATGTCCCAGCAAGCGAACGCCCTGATCAATAAGGAGTTTCCTAATGACGCTGGGAACCCTGTCTTAATAGTCTGGCATAGAGATGACAAACTAACAGATCAAGATTATGAAGCTATCCAAACACTATATTCTTATTTAACCGATAAACCGTTAAAAATGCAGTCAACTTTACCTCCACTTGGTAATATTCCAGTTCCTGCACTTGCTCAGAGTGCATCTAAAGACGGTACATCCATAGTGACTCCTATTTTTTTCGATAAAAGCGCGGGAACGGAAATTTTACAGGATAATATGGTTACATTAGAAAAAATGATTAATCACACGTTAAATGAGGATCCATTTGAAAAGATGCTTTCGGAGCCTGGTTTGCATGTACGCTTATCTGGCCCTGTTGGTATACAGACTGATGCAGTCAATTTGTTTAGCCAAGCGGATGTTAAATTGTTGATCGCAACAGTATTATTAGTTTTAATTCTATTAATTCTTCTATATCGATCTCCGTTTATGGCGATCATTCCTTTAATTGTAGTGGGCTTTGCATATGGCTTGATTAGCCCAATTCTTGGATTTCTAGCGGAACATGATTGGATTACCGTGGATGCCCAAGGAGTTTCCATCATGACGGTTCTGTTGTTTGGAGCAGGAACGGACTATTGTTTGTTCTTAATCTCTAGATATCGAGATACATTGCTTCATGAGGAAAACAAATTTAAAGCACTTCAAACGGCAATTAAGGAATCAAGCGGAGCTATTACAATGAGCGCATTGACCGTTGTAATTGGGTTGGGAACGCTTGGGCTTGCTCATTATGGTTCTTTTCATCGGTTTGCTGTGCCTTTTAGTCTAGCTGTTTTTTTGATGGGAATAGCTGCTTTAACTCTTCTCCCTGCTTTACTTGCGATATTTGGAAGAGGAGCTTTCTATCCTTTTATCCCTAGAACACCAAAAATGACAGAAACACTATCTAAACTGAAAGGAAAAATAATAAAACAAAGGAGAGAGAAGGGGAAAATTAGTAAAGGGTTAGGACGAATCGTTACTCGTCGTCCTTGGACGATTATATTGCTTTCACTAATCCTATTAGGAGGTCTCGCCTCTTTCGTTCCACGCATTCATTATACGTACGATTTATTGGAATCTTTTCCAAAAGATATGCCTTCAAGAGAAGGTTTTGACCTAATATCGAGCCATTTCTCAGCTGGGGAACTTGCGCCTGTCAAAATTGTGATTGATACGGAAGGGAAACAGGAGCCCTGGAAGGAGAGGCTAGAAAATATTCCGTTTATTACAGACGTGATGGAACCAATGCAAGGTAAAAGTAATCCACAATTATTCTTATATGAAGTATCGTTGAAAGAAAATCCTTATTCGGTAGAGGCGATCAATCGTATCCCCGAGTTACAGGACCATTTGAAAGACATACTAGATAAAGCGGGATTAAAAGATGCGGAACATTACTTTTGGGTTGGTGGAGAAACGGCTGCACTTTACGATACAAAAGTGACAACGGACAGGGACCAATCTGTCATTATTCCAGTTATGATTAGTATCATCTCGTTATTACTATTATTTTACTTACGTTCACTGACAGCCATGGTGTATTTGGTAACAACTGTTGTTTTATCATTCTTTTCAGCACTTGGAGCAGGATGGCTGATCCTCCACTATGGTTTTGGAGATCCTGCGATTCAAGGAGCTATTCCGTTATATGCCTTTGTTTTTCTTGTCGCTCTTGGAGAGGACTACAATATTTTCATGGTTTCGGAAATATGGAAAAACAAACGAATACAAAACCATCGAGAGGCCGTAGCCAATGGTGTAATCCAAACAGGAAGCGTCATTACATCAGCCGGATTAATTTTGGCAGGAACATTTGCAGTATTGGCAACACTTCCGATTCAAGTCCTCGTGCAATTTGGAATTGTTACTGCTATAGGTGTATTGCTCGATACATTTATTGTTCGGCCACTTCTCGTACCGGCTATTACAACTGTCCTTGGCCGCTATGCCTTTTGGCCAGGCAAGTTATGGAAAAAGAAAGAAGTTTCAACTGATAATTCATCCATTTCATCATGACATACGGATTCCGGGGATCTTTGTGGTTCTCGGAATTCGTTATTTTAAATAAAAGGACGATCCATCTACTATATCAACGTCATTCCTTTTTCTACAATCATCCATTAACTTTAACAGGGCTTCATCTTTTTTCTTTGCCTCAATCATGCAGTCAATTTGCGGAATCGTCGCTTTTATTTCGTTTAAAAAAGTGAAAAACATGTCAACATCCACATAATCCGAATGATGACGAAAAGCCTTATCACTTTTTGGACTTGATATGTGCATTTTTATTGGGAAAGGAGAGGTTGTCCATGTTTGGATCACTCGTTCCCAATTGGATTGCCAATCGCTATTTTGATGGTGTGCTAGGTGATGGTGATAATCAAATACAAGAGGAATCCCTAGTTTTTCACATAAGTATAAGGTGTCTTCTAAAGTAAAGGACTTGTCATCATTTTCGAGCATAATCATTTTTTGTATTACTTGGGGAACAACCATCCAATTTTCCACAAAGCGCTCAAGAGATTTCTCCGTATCCTTGTAATTTCCTCCAACATGCATAACACAGCGATGGGTTGGATTAAGTCCCATCCCCTTTAATAATAAATAATGGTGTTTTAACGTATAAATCGAGTTTTTCAATACTTCCGGTTTTAATGAATTAATAAGGACAAAGTGGTCGGGATGAAAATCTACTCTCAACTCATGTTCTTTGATGAATGTACCTATTTCACGTAGTTTTTCACGTATTGGATTCATATAGTCCCAATCTTGAAGTGCTTCATGAGTTGCCAAAGGAATTAGACGAGACGTCATTCGATAAAAATGAATGTCATATGCAACGTTATGCCTTAAAAGTCGCAAAGTATTTTGTAAGTTGGTTAAAGCAATATGTTCTAGTTTATGTATAGCTGCTTCGCGATCCTTGAGTTTTTGGAAATTCGCATATGTCATTGTTTTGGATGGAGAAGCATTTTGAAGCTCCATACTTAAAGCTACATAACCAAGACGTACAAGTGTCATGTTTCCACCTCCATCTTTAGTATGTAAAATTGAAGGATTGCTAAACAAGGAAAAAATGTAATTTGATCTAAAAAAGTAAAGTGAAAGGATTGTACATAAGCACATCAACACTGTATAAGCAAAAAGGTATCAGCTTTGTAATTTTGCACGTAACCTTAAATCAAAGGGGCGGAGAGCATTCCTAATGGTAATCATCAATAAGGAAAAAGACATTAGTTTTCATGCTGAAGCTATATGATGGGCTCTGTCTTCATCGTGTAATTTCATTTTCCATTATAGTTTTTTCCTTGGATAAGGAGTGTCTATTTGCTTCATAATAACAAAAAAATAGGGAGTGATTTTGATCGTGGAATACCAACAAGAAACAACCATTGAACAACATTTAATTCATTATAAAGAAGGACTTGGCAATTACCAAAAAAGTATGCCAGAGCTTGTGAGTGCATTTAATCAATTTACTGAAGCAGCCTTTAGTGACGGTGAAATACCTCAAAAATATAAGCAATTGATGGGGTTATGCATCAGTATATATTCCCAAAATGAACACTGTATGATATACCATACAAAAGGTTGTTTAGATCAAGGGTGTACGGAGCAAGAGATTATGGAGAGTATTGGTGTTGCCGCCGCCATTGGTGGAGGAGCGGTAATGAGTCAGGCTGCTACGATTGTAAGAGACAGCATTGATCAATTAAAGCAACAAAGACACTAGAGTATCAAATGAGCAGTGGGTAGTCTAATTAGAACTACCCACTTTCTAATTTTCAAAATATTGGTTTCATTAAGAATGATAGTATGTAAAAATCATAGTAAAAATAAGTTGTAATAGCTGGGAATTATATCAATCAAGTTTTATTATTAAAGTATAATGTCCAGCAAAGAAAGGTTGGTGCCGTATGGTACACACTAATTCGGTTAAACTTACTTCACTATCTTCAAAAGGAGGTTGCGGTTGTAAAATAGGTCCTGCCGACTTAGCGGAAGTGATACGAATGCTTCCTCCTGCAACCCAAAATCCTGATTTACTTGTCGGTCTTGATACGAGTGACGATGCAGGAGTATACAAACTGAATGATGATTTGGCAATTGTACAAACCGTTGATTTCTTTACGCCGATTGTAGATGATCCGTATTCCTTTGGACAAGTTGCGGCAGCTAATGCGATAAGTGATATTTATGCGATGGGTGGAAAGCCATTGACTGCCCTTAATATTGTAGCTTTTCCGATTGCTACATTAGATAAAAGTATATTAGCTGATATTTTACGAGGAGCAGCCGATAAGTTGAAAGAAGCTGGAGCAACACTAGTTGGCGGTCATTCTATTGATGATAAGGAGCCAAAATTTGGTCTTGCAGTAACTGGCTTGGTGCACCCCAAAAAAGTTAGAACTAACGCAGGCGCAAAGCCAGGAGATAAGTTAATTTTAACAAAACCAATTGGTGTAGGAATATTAACCTCTTCTCTTAAAAAAGGGCTCTTAAACCAATCAGAAATTGACCGTGTCACACAAGTAATGACGACATTAAATAAGAAAGCAGCCGAGACAATGGAATCTTTTGAGGTCCATGCTTGTACAGATGTGACCGGCTTTGGCTTATTAGGTCATTCATTAGAAATGGCGAAAGGAAGCGATGCAGGGATACGAATTATAAAAGAGCAAGTTCCGATTTTAGATAGAGTAAGGGAGCTGGCAGAACAAGGCGTTATCCCTGGTGGAACGAAAAACAACCATGCTCATATACAGGGTTCTGTATCTTTTCCGGAAAATATGGATACAATTGACCAATGGATTTTATGCGATGCAGTCACATCTGGTGGCCTTTTGATTTCTGTTGATGGTGAGGATGCTGAAAAGCTATTATCGGAACTCCATCACGTAAAAGTCGAGGCAGCAATAATCGGCGAAGTAACGGACGAACATATTGGTAAAATTGTTGTAATTTGAAGGCTGTGAGGAGAGGTTATATGTTCCGCGATATAGCGATTGAAGATATGATGGCAGTAAGGGAAAAAGGCGAAATGGTGCTTATTGATGTTCGGTCGCCTTCCGAATTTAATCATTCCACCATTCCAGGCAGCTTAAATATACCGTTGTTTAACGATGAAGAAAGAGCAGAAATCGGAACATTATACAAACAAGTGAGTCCAGAAGCAGCACAAGATCGCGGTCTTGAAATTGTTTCTGCAAAGCTTCCGGATTTTATTAAAGCATTTAAACAACTAAATAGGGAGATAACTGTTTTTTGTTGGCGCGGCGGCATGCGAAGCAAAACATCCGCAACAGTTTTAGATTTAATGAATGTGAAAGTGAATCGTTTACAAGGAGGAGTACGCGCTTATCGGAAATGGGTTGTCGATAAAATGGAGAGGATGGATCTTTCTAAGAAAGCATTCATTCTTAATGGAAATACAGGAACAGGGAAAACACTCATTTTACGAAAGCTCCAGAAGGAAGGCTACCCTGTAATTGATTTGGAGCAAATGGCTAATCATCGCGGATCTATTTTCGGACAAATTGGTTTAAACCCTCATAATCAAAAAACATTCGACTCCCTTTTAGTCGAGCGTTTAGAGCAATTACAAGATTCATCTTATGTATTGTTTGAAGGAGAAAGCAAACGAATTGGAAAAGCGGTTCTTCCTCAAGCTTTATACGATATGAAAGAAAAAGGCACCCAGATTTTTATCGAATTGCCAATGGAAGAAAGGGTCCAACAAATTTTAGATGACTACAGTCCTTGGGAATACAAGTCTGAATGTATGGAAGCATTTCGGAAAATAAAATCACGCATCCACACTCCCATAGCTACTCAAATAGAAGAGTGCTTACATTCTGAGGAATTTTCCTTAGCAGTCAGGCTACTGTTAGAGTATTATTATGATCCGCGCTATAAATTTACAGCGGACCAATATCCTGAAAGTCAAAAAGTAATGTTGCATGTCCAACATGTGGACGAGGCGGTAGAGCAGATCAAAAAGTTAATTGGGCAGAGCGTGAAATCGGGACATAAAATGGCGTCAATTTGATAGAGAAAAATAAGGATTCTGCTTTGGTATAATATTTTGGAGTAATGGTGCTCTTAAGTCTTATTTCACTTTCTATCGAGGCAGAAATCGGAAGAAATCCGAGTTTAAATCTCGATTCGTCGTCAATCGGGACAGAAATCTGAAGAATGCGTTGATCTTGCTGAATGTACGATTATTTATGTAATTCGACAAATTATAGGTAAATCCCCCGGGATAAGGAAGATATTTCCTGGTTAAAAATGTAAAGAAGATACGGTATTCCCCGTATCTTCTTAAACTGTTTATTAATAATGCTTCTTCTTATGGTGATGCTTGTGATGGTGGTCGTAGTGCATCATTTGTGGTGAGATTGACATATTCTGAAGCTGAACTTGGGTTTGATGATCATAGTGGTGATGCCCATGATAGTGTCCGTGATGATGATGTACATAAGGTTGCACCATTGGGTAGCTTGTGCAACCTGTGCAACCCATAGTACCCATAGTACCCATAGGGTAGGACATAGGCATTCCAGGATATCCGTAATATTGTCTTTCCATTTAATCACCTCGTTTGTCATTTTCACTATCCAGTTTATGTCCACAGGCAAAAGATGAAACCCGTATTGGTGGAAATGGGTGAAAAACGATGATTTTGGGGAAAGTGCCGTTAAAATAGCTGGGTGGATACAACAAATTACAAGCGGTTTTACCAAATTTCTCATGAGAATAATCATTTGAAATGATATTAATAAAGTATTATTATGTTTATGTAATGGTCTATGTTGGTCTAGCATAGTTGTTATTGTGCGTCACTCGGGTCGTGGGTTCGAGTCCTAACACCAGTATTTCGAGTAAAATTTGATATAAAGCGATTTCTAGCAGCATTAGGAATCGCCTTTTTCTTTTTGGAAAGGAAAATAACGACATTTTGACGACGTCTTTCTAATTTTAATGGTTTATAGTGGTTTTAATTGTTCCTTGATAATGCTAAATCTAGAATTTCTTTAGCTATCCCATTGGCTTGTCTCACTTGCATGATATATTTAACCAAATCAAGGCTATAAATTCCAATCAGAACTATTCAGAGCGTGCATTCCAGTTGAATTTACGATATAGAAATGTTAACGAATACCAATATAGAATTAATTGACCATTTACAAAGTCATAATATAGTTGTTGTTGCGTCATTGAAGCATGAAGGAGGGACACAAAGTGAATATAAGAAGTTGTTACTTTAACATCTTGGTATAACACAAAACTCATTGGCATTTTTTGCTGATAGCCTTCATGTTGAAAAACATGGCAACTCATGTCCGATATTCTGCTATTGTTCTTTTTGTCATAAAAATTTATTTAGTATAATCTAAAATTCGCTATTACTCTCGACAGCTTCACTCGATTCAGAGTTGAATATTTAAAAAAAGAGTTTCTATAACTCCATGTTATATTCTTTTGGCTTAATAATGTTCATTGGTTAACATCTTTCTTTTGCAAAATCTTCTAAGTCGCTAGTGTATAGTTTTTATTAATCTCCCACTATTACAAACATACGTTCTTAATTATGTAAAAAGAATATCCCTACGATTAAGCAGGGATATTGACTTTTGGATTTATTTTAGTTCGCTAGCAGGAATAACCCATATTGCTTTGCCTTTTTTAAATGGATTTCCAAAATGTAATTGATATTCGTCTGAATCAGGCACGTCAAAAGGTATTTCACCTCTTAATTTTCCGCCAGCTTCAATAGATCCATCAAATTGTGCCTGTATTCCTTCCATAAGGAATGTTGTGTTATATGAATAGCCATCTGCATCTTTTAAATCAATGTTCATAACAGAGGATACAACTTGTTCTTCATCTGAAGTATTTTCTGCAGTTATGTTAACAACAATGAATTTGTCCTTTTCAGGTGTATCAAATTCTCCACCTTTTTCGATTCGCGCTTCGTTTAGTGTAATCGTAAGACCATCAAAGTTCACAGACTCACCAATCTTTAATTTTTGTTCTGCTGGCTTTTCTTTTTTCTCATTATCTTTTTTCTCAGTTTCTTTGCCTTTACTATCAGCATCGACTTTTGATATTTCAGCCTCTCCACATGCCGACAACACTAGTGCTAAAATTGCTCCTACTACTAATAAACCAAACTTTTTAAGATTCATTTTTATCTCCTTTTATGCTTCTACACCAATATTTTTAGACTTATCTTTTCTGAATACACCCATCAATCCCGCAATCAACAATAGTACACACGGTAATAAATAGAATAGTGAGATGGAGATAATTCCGCCGATTGCCGCAATCAACATAAGTATTCCACCAACTTTAGGCTTTCCTTTTACCATCGCTGAACCTACAATACCAACAATAGATAGAATAATAGCAGCCCAACCTAATCCGATAATATCACTTTCTCCAGAATTACTAATAGCAGCGTCAACTCCGCCTATTAATAGAGCCATAATCGCTCCGATAAATCCAAAGATACCACCTAATAGACCGAGCACAAATTCGGTTGTTCTTTTCATACTAATCCCCCTCTAAAATATTGTTTATGTAAGAAACATACACACTTTCTTATTAGTGTGATATTTGATACCAGAATTAATCTTTTTCGCCCTTCATAATTTCCCACATCTTACGAAGTTTCAGTAAATCTTCTTCTGGTGATTGTGGTAATTCTCTGTGCCATCGTCTTAGTTCAGGATCGTGTATAAATGCTTTTAATTCTTTTTCTCCATCGTCATCTATGTATCCTGCAGCAATCATCAATTCGTTTTGCGGTACATCTAACGGACCTGAAAGTTTTTTAAGAATTTCAGCAGAGGGAATTCCTCTTTTACCATTCTCTAATTGTGATAAGTATGAATTTGAGACACCAGAATATAATTCTAATTGACGAATAGTTAAATTTCTTTGTTTCCTAAATTTTTTAATATATTCTCCAAATTCTTCTACCTTCATTTGCAGTCACCTACCCACATTATAGTAAACTTTTTTACATTTAATAGAAAATATTAAAAAAAGTGCTTTCAAAAGTAAATTTATTAGGTTGATGTGATTACAACAGCAAGATTACAAACACTGGCTGAAAAGGCGTTGATAGTATGAAAAATAATTTAAGGACGTTGATAGTTGCAGGGAGAAGACTAAAGAAGAGAGGGGGCATTTTTATATGTGTGGGATTATGCAAAAGAATGAACAAGATACATACAGCAGGAACACATACAGCATTTATTAGGAAAAAGAACTTTATTTTAGATAAATTGCTAGCTGTTGGAGTGACGCATTCGCAACAGGGACAGTACATTAGAAACCTAGATTATGAGGAATTGTGTCAAAATACTCATTTTCAAATTATTTCTAATTTAAAAATAGCCCACTAAGGGCGTTATCATTTTTCACATGCAATTCCATCTTTATCTCTATCTAACTTCATGTTTGCGTTATAGAGGGAAGAAGAAACAAATGGTTTATATTTTGTTTTTCCTCCTTTATTCTTCACTTTTGATGATTTAGCAACCCCGCCCTTGTAATCTTTATTTAATGCCGTGCAATTTTTGTAAGTTTTTACTTTTTGTTTTGCTTCCACTGTGTCAATAGTAGATAATCCAAAAACTAATCCTAAACCTAGAAGAACAGCTATTACTTTTTTCATTTCAATCCCCCTTATTTTGTGTGAATTTCCCATTTATGGCTTATTATACAATTCTATAAAGTAGAAAGAAACTACTAATATATAACAAAATAGAAGTAAATCGTAATGGTAATTGTTAGAACAGGAAATTATGAAACATTAGGGGCTTTCTCTCAGGAAGATGAATAGAGTATAAAGAGCACGCAGAAACAGAATAGATTTTTCCGAAAAGCTAAATATTCAATATAAATATATTAAAAAGCCCCATCTTATTTTCAGAGGAGCTAAATTATATACAAGCTATCCGCCAATAATTAGTGGCAAACAGTTGATTTATCCAATTTTTACTTATCCTATGGTGGTGTTAAAATGTTGTGAATTCAACTGATTAGGAGTAAAATGTTTTCTGTAATACGGTGCATTAACGATGGGGACGTAGGTTTGAGTCCTATCACAAGCATTCTTCAATAATGGAGAAGTACCCAAGTCCGGCTGAAGGGGGCGCACTCGAAATGCGTTAGGGCGGGCAACTGCCGCGTGGGTTCGAATCCCACCTTCTCCGCTTTCAAAAACCTATATTAATTTCTTAATATCTAAGATTGTTTGTAAGTGCATTCCTTCGTGAAAAATCGTGCGAATCAATACTTGCTCGATCGTATGCATCCCCATTTCTGTTGGTGAAAATTCCTCTTCTAATCTATTTCCGTATTCTCTTTTTATTTCATTAGGCTGCTGCTCTAGTAAAATTTTTAGCTCGCTATAGGAAGGAGTGTCATTCGTAAAGTCCTTAGGTGTTGTACCAAACCCGAACCATTTATTGAATTCTTCTGGGACGGCTGTTTCTTCTTTTGTAACAGCTTGGATCCATAAATATTGGTCTAGATAAAGATGACCTAAATTCCAGCGAATATTATTGTTGAATCCTTTTGGTATGATTTCTGCCTTTTCTTCTGATACATTTTCTAGAACACCTAACACATAGCTCCGATACGATTCCATCTGATTAAATAATATTTCATGCCGTTGCTCCATCATAAACACCTCTTTGTTATTGATACCAATAAATTCAAGTAAACTATCAATTTTTCCTGCATAAAATTAAAAAAGCTCTAATCTCAAAAAGATTAGAGCTTTCATTTATTATTTTTCTGGACGAAAAATTTTGTTATAAGTCAAACGATCTTCTTCAAGATCTCTGATTTGTAAAATATTTCTCGTTTTTAAATATGAACTTTTGAAGCTTTTCCCATTCGCATTTTCAAACAAAATTACACGCTCATCATCATTGTCACTTTCAAGGCTTTCTTTGTATGTAGCGTTAGGAATATATTCTTTGACAATGGAATATTCAGGGAATTTTGCTGCTTCACTTGTTTCGGATGCGTTATTTTCAACAGCGACATCCTTTTTATTTGTTGGCTGTTCGCCATTACTACAAGCAGCAGTTAGCAATAAAGTAGCCATTATTAAAAACAATAGTTTTTTCATGTTGTCATCTCCGTTCTTATAAAGATTTTTCCAAAAATAAATGCCACACATTTATAATTGGATTAGGCACTTTTGTTATAATAACGCCTATGAAATTATATTGCAATAATTTTGCATTATTATTAATAATTCTTTAAATTAGTAAAAATCCAATAAAGAGTAGGCGGAATAATGGGAAAAATGTTAGAAGTCGATCTATTTGAGCCAATTCAAAATTATTTTAAAAAAATAGGATATGCGGTTCATGGTGAGGTTCACCATTGTGATGTCGTGGCAGTAAAGGATGATCAGTTAATCATCGTAGAGTTAAAGCTAACCCTAAATATTGATCTCCTTATCCAAGCAACAAAGAGACAGCGTCTTACAGATATGGTGTATATTGCAGTTCCAAAACCTAGATTTGGTTTTCGTACGAAAAAGTGGAAAGATATTTGTTATTTGATTAGACGATTGGAATTAGGGCTGATTATTGTGTCATTTCAAACGTCTGGTGCATATGCGGAGGTTAAAATACATCCGAGTCCTTTCGATCGCAATAAGAGTATGCGTTTAAGCAAGAAGAAAAGAGACAATCTCATAAAAGAAATAAATGGTAGGAGTGGAGACTATAATGTTGGTGGCAGTACTCAGACTAAAATCATGACAGCTTATAAGGAAAATTGTATATACATTGCGTGCTGTTTTGAACGTTTTGGACCACTTTCTCCAAAAAGATTACGCGAAATAGGAACTGGAGACAAAACCCTTTCAATCCTTCATAAGAATTATTATGGCTGGTTTGAGAGAGTAAAAAGAGGGACTTACATAATTAGTGAAAAAGGAAAAAAAGAAATAAAGTTATTTCCTGAATTAGTTACATATTATTACAAATCCATCGGTGAAACTGAATCTTCTTCCTCAACTAGAACGTAATTCCTAGATAAGGGGGTGTCTCTATGAGGCAAGACATATATGAACGGCAAATGGAACTGACTACGAAGAGGTCTGAGCGGGACCGTATTAAGCGTCGATTAGATGGAGCGGAAAAAAGATTACACGAGGCGATGGAACTTCGTGACAGATTGTATAGACAATTAACGAAGGAACAGCAAGATATCGCAAAGCTCGGGAGGTTTTCATTTATCAATAAAATTAAGACATGGACCGGAAAATGGGATGAAGAAATGGAGAAGGAAATGGCTGAGGCCGCGGAAGCCGAGTTAAAATATAATGAAGCAGAAAAGACAGTGACGGACCTTAAAGAGGAAACAGAGGAATTTCAAAAAGAAATGCGAAATCCCGACTTCACTTACATTGATGAGGACTGGGCCGATTTTTTAAAGGAAAAAGAAACATGGATAAGACAAAATGATTCGATTGCTAGTGGCACATTACAAAAAATTGCAGATGAGAGAGTAATGCTTCGATCGATGCTTCGCGAAATAGGAGAAGCGCAAGGCGCAGGTCAAAAAGCAAACAATCTGCTCAATGCAGCAATTGACAAGTTAGGCTCTGCGGAAGGAACGTCATTATGGGATACTTTTCTAGGTGGAGGAATAATCGTATCCGCCATTAAATATTCTCAAATTAACAGCTCTGAAGATTTGATTCATCTTGCGCAGCGTGCTTTACGCCATTTTGAAACTGAATTGATGGATGTGCAAAACATTGCAACGGAATCACTCACAATAAATAAAAAGGATTTTTATAATTTTACAGATTTATTTTTTGATAATATCTTTTCTGATTGGATGGTTCATTCTAGAATTACAGATTCAAAAGGTAAGCTTAAACAAGTCCTGATTGATGTTCGCCGCATTCAAGAGGGACTGGCAAGGAAGCACGACGAAATAATCCATGAACTAAAAAGGCTGGATAATCAGGAGCAGGACATCATAATTTCATAAAATTATATTAATACTAACACGTATGAAACAAATACACTTTTTCATACGTGTTTTTTTATGTGTGTAGGGTTTAGCTTTTCTGTTCCGTCTATAGAAGTGTCATGATTAAAAAATATGATCCTACTTAAAAAATCAGTCTCAGGTCTTAGCTAATCATTAGTCTGTGGCGGGGTTCATCTGTTAATAAAATTTCGTATGCTAAAAGAGAACCAATGAAAGGGTTGAATAGCATTGAAAAAGATTTTACTTTTTCCACTGTTAAGAATGCCATCAGGACATCATCAAGTTGCCGATACAATCTCAAGCTATATACAAAAAAGAAACCCAACAACTATATGCAAAAAAATAGATTTACTGAGTGCTTGGAATCCGTTTGTAGAAAGTGTTGTAACACGTACTTACCTGGAATGGATTCATTATTTTCCAAAGTCATATGCTTGGACTTATCGTCAAATGGCGCATACTTCAAAATCACAGCGTTCTTATAAATACTATGAAATTCTATTTATTAAAAAAATGAAGCAAATATTATTAGAGGAAAATCCCGATCTTATCATATGTACACATGGCTTTCCATCTTATATCCTCAGTAAATTAAAAATGAAAAATCCAGATATCGCTCCTGTAATCAATGTTTATACAGATTTTTTCATTAATGATGTGTGGGGCAAAGAGGGAATTGATTATCATTTTGTGCCTAATCAAAAAATGAAGAAAGAACTCGTGCATAGGAATAATATCCCAGAAGATCTAATATATGTAACGGGAATACCGACTGCTGAACAAATAGAAGAAAGCTATAGAACGAAGAAGACAAATACAAATTACCGAGTTCTTGTTTCAGGAGGAAGTGTCGGTCTTGGCAATATTAAAGAACTAATGAAGCAACAAACGAATCAATCGAACGTTGAATATTTCGTTTTATGTGGAAAAAATCAACATCTATTTCGCAAAATAGAAAAGCTAAATAGTATAAATATCCATCCACTTCCATACATCAATTCCCGAAAAGAAATGAACCATTTATACGATGAGGTGGATGCTATCGTAACAAAGCCAGGTGGTGTAACGATTAGTGAGGCATTGAAAAAAAGGTTGCCAATTTTTATCCATTCTGCGCTTCCTGGACAAGAGGAAATCAATTTACAGCAATTAAAAGAGCTGAAACTAGTCTATGAAATTAAGCAAAATCAATCCTTGTCAGAGCAAATAATAGATTTTTTCAGTCGCTCATCATTTGATCATTTTCAGCATTCATTGAGATCTTACTTAATGGAATTGAAAAATGGAAATCCCGATGATATTTCAAATATGATTCAGTCCGTAATGGAACAAAAAAGGATTACAGTCTAATGATTCAACAATTTTTAGAATGGCTCAATACAATTGGAATACCAGGGTTATTTATCGTGATGTTTTTAGAGGGTTCTTCTTTGCCGTTTCCGGGATTAATTGTTGTTTTGTCATATGGCTATGTCTTGTCCCCAGGATATGTACAGACAATATTTTTAGCCGTTGGGATGGCAATCTCATATAGTCTTTCAAGTTTAATCCCGTACTTTTTGGGACAGAAGCTCGAGAAGCATTTTCCGAAACGATTTAAACAAGGATTGGAAAAAGGGACCGCCTTTTTTAAACGATATGGGATCTGGAGTATCGCGTTGTCCCGACCTTTTGGAATTGGAAATTATATTTCTTATGTTGCTGGTATGAGCAAAGTGAACGTATTAAAGTATTTAATTTTAACATTTATCGGTATCTATCCTTGGTCTTATGTCATGGTTTTACTTGGGGATTATTTTAAAGGGAATTATGAAGCATTTAAATCGTATTTTAGCTCTTTTGGAATTTATGGATATGGAATTGCCATTATAGCCATTTTATCGATTTTTACACTTTTTTTAATAAAGCGAAGAAAAAGGGTTTATACAGGATTAAGAGAGGGAGGTCACAGCAATTGAAAAAAACAGGACTTTCATTAGGGGGTGGCTCTCTTAGGGGTGTTGCCCATATCGGAGTATTAAAGGAATTAATGAATCAGAATATAGAAATTACACATATAGCAGGAACGAGTGCAGGAGCGGTAGTCGGAGGGCTGTTTGCAAGCGGGATGCATCCCGAACAGATGAAAAATGTTCTTCACGATTTATCAATCCGTCGGCATATTGATATTGGATTTAATCGTAAAGGCTGGATCAAAGGAGATCGGATTTATCAGACTCTATTAAAGCTGACAGAAGGGAAGCACTTTTCTGATTTGGATATTCCTTTTGCCGTTATTTGTGTCGACTTAGTATCCGGGGAGATGATGGTTATTGATTCCGGAGAAGTGGCAATCGCAATCCGTGCTAGCATTGCCATCCCTGGTGTCTTTTCACCTGTTGAAATAGGAAATAAAATTTTAGTAGACGGATATATTTTGAATAATAATCCGGCTGATATCGTCAGAAAGATGGGAGCTGAAAAAGTAACGTCCGTTAAAGTACAAAGCTCTCATGTTCATCAGCCTACAAATCTATTTTCAATGTTAAATAGATATATTGATATTGCAAGTGACCAAAACACGGATCGCTGTCTCGAAGAGCATGCCGATCTGCTAATTGACATCGATTTACAAGACATCGGTCGATTTGAAACAAAATCTTTATCGAAAGTCATTGAGTTAGGTCAGCTCGAAGCGCAAAAGGTTCTTTTCCAAAGGCAAAGTAAGGTCATTTATATTGATCAGTGGATGCAGAAGGTCCATTAAGATTTAATAATAGCTAAAGATAATACCTTGTCCATGTGGGCAAGGTGTTTATATTTTTGTGTGATAAATTTGAAAAAAAATATAACTTAATGAAACAAAGTCCAAAATTTTCCGTCTTTAGATTTGGGAGGTTCTGGGATGATAAAAAAGTTTTCACTAATCATAATCACATTTGCACTTTTTGGAGCTTTTTTATATGGATATATGGTTTTGCAATATAAAGAAAAAAAGATAAATGAAGTTGCAAATATACAGTATGGTGATATTACAAAAATAGTTTTTTTTGATGGGAGAGGTAACAATCCACCGATAACTCTTGAAGATAAACAGAAAATAACTGAATTTGAACAACTACTGGACAGATGTAAATTAAAAAAGGAAAAACTACACGATCATTCTAAGGAATGGATTTATAGAGCGGATTTCTATAAAGGCGATAATCAACTGACGAGTATTACTTTTTCAAATCTATTACAAATTGATGGGAGATTCTATAACATTGTGGAAGGCGATTTATCTCCAGATACAATCCATCATTTTTTAAAATCCGCAAATTTGGATTAAAAAGTAAATAAGTTATTTCAATTGAGTTTTAATAAATAAAAAGTGGCGAATAAGAAAGCTACTATACTGAATCTAATTTGAAATCACGCTAGTTGGGTAGTATCGACAGGTTTATTTAGCAAAATCACGAAGGTGAAGAACAAATATATACAACCAGGAATAAGAAGAATAATATTCACCACTTTAAAGGGACTTTCGAAAAAGTCCCTTTTTCAATTAACTTTCCTTGACGTTTCGCGCTTTGTATACGGATAAATGGGGACAGCACCACTATAATAATAGGGGGTGTCATCAATGACATTTACATAGTGTATTTTAGATAGATCGAGTCCTTTTATGATACTAGTCGAATCGGAAGAAATCGTGTATTTATAATTTTTATCAATATCACGAAATCCATTTTCCATTTCACGAAGTGTAGCATAAAAAATTGTATTTTCATCGAAATACATATTTCTTATAATGAATTGATCTTCTTCAATAAGAGTCTTCCAATTGTTATTAGCTACGTCGTAACTAACTATCCTATACTGCGGATACGGGTCCGTGGGAAAAAAGTAAAATTCTCCATTCATAAAGCAACTAATAGGATTGACATCTTTCCCTAAAACTATAGGTTGTAAATTTTTTAATGAAATAGAGACAAACTGATTATCAGAATCGACGTAATAAATAGTGTCATTGTAATAAGCGAAATTGTATGAATACACATTTGTTGCAATTAGCTTCTTATTCGTTCCATTTGTTGTGATGGAATATATTGTTTGGGTTTCCTCGGTTGCTTCAAAAGGATCCTCTGAGATGTCCGAATCATCCCATGGCATATAGTAAATCAAATCTTTTACAACGACGAAATATTGTAGTGGTTCATCTACTACAATGTTCGTTTCTTCTGTTTTAATATCATATTTCAATAATTTATTTTTAAATAAATAAAAAAGTTCATTTCCTATGATACTGATCGGACTTCCTTCATCTCCATCGGAAACAAGTAAGATTTTTTTATTTGATTTTTTCTTCTGAGCATAAATACCTGAATTATTTTCATAGTCGTTATAAAAAATCCATTTGTCCTGTGAGGTTGTATGGCTGTGATTCAAGTAATTAAACATCGTATTACCAATAGTATTCGTTTCGGAAAAAGCAATTTTAGTATTGTTTGAGCATGCAGTTAAAAATAGACAGCTGATGAAAATAAATGAAAAAATCAACTTTTGCATAGCCCATCCCTCCAAAAGGTTTTTAAATAGTAAAGGTATTATTTTACAATTTAGTTATAATTTATATTTTCTTAATTCTAGAATAACACTGAAGGATTTATTACACAAAAACTATGATAAAAATTCCATTGTTTAAATGACTTAAACCATTTTCTGTGCATAAATGAATTTCATGTTTAAAGTTTTTTTGAAAAAAAAGAAAGCCCGTCATAGCAGGCTTTCTAAGCTTTTTTGGTATTTCTACACTGAAAGAATCCATTCTGAAATATCATAAATAACTTGCTTATCTACGCGTTGAGCAACCTTATACTCTCGTTTTGCTTTTAGTATCTATTTAACATGTTAAATAAGCGAAAATTCCTATTGCCCTAGAGAACCTCGGAATAAACACAAAAATCCCTTTTCACTTAAAAGAAAGGGATTTTTGTGTTACTATCTGTGCTAAATTAATTGATATTTGTGAGTAAGTGATGATGTAAATTATACACACATCTTTTTCTTCATATAAATGAATTTCTCTCCAACATTACGGAGCCGATATCATAAGACCAGGGTTATTCTTCTTCCTTATAAAATCGTTCTCCGGTATCCGGATTAAAATAAACGACCAATCTTTTTTGGGTTGTTGGATCAATGGAGACTTCTTTTGTACGGACAAAACCCTCAGGCACCTTTTGTCCGTGCTTTGTTTTAAAACGGCGATCCCAAATAAACCAAGAACCGAAAATTAAGATGATCACAATGATGATTTGCAAACCGTAAAATCCAAGAAACCACTTCATTTTTTATTCCTCTTCAGCAACAACAGCAGTTCCGTATGCGACGATTTCACTCATGTTTTGGCCAATCTCACCTGAATCAAAGCGCATCATAATAATCGCGTTTGCACCCATTACTTTTGCATTTTCAACCATACGATCCATCGCTTGTTTTCTAGCATCTTCTAACATTTCTGTGTACTGGTTAATTTCTCCGCCGATTAACCCTTTTAATGATGCGACAATATCCTTTCCAATTCCGCGAGCCCTCACGGTTAATCCAAAGACTGGACCTTTCACTTCTTTTATTTTATAATTGGCGATATTTTCTGTAGTGACAATTATCATGATGCGGTCAACTCCTTATTGGGTAATGTATCCTTATTTTAACGGAATATTAGTGGATAGTCATTATTGTATTTTGCCGGAAATTAATTGTTTTTTCTATGCCACTCAATTAAATTGATCGCATTTCCATCCGGATCATATACATCAAAGTCGATATGATCATTCAACACTGATGACCATTTATTAACCTGCCCCACTTTATATCCCTGACTTTTAAGACGATCATAAATGCTTAACACATCATTACAAAATAAATTAAATGCTGGTTGTTTTAATATATGTAAATCGTCCTTCGTTTCAATTAATGTAAGTCCAGGAGAACTTTCACCAATAATGTAATTAGCGCCTCTACCGTTTTCCCATTGTTCAACATCACGAAGCTCAAGACCTAGAACATCAGAATAAAAACGCATTGATTCCTCTAAGTTACTTACTCTCAAAAAAACAGCTCCCAAAAATTGCACTGTCATAGATTGCACCTCTCACTGATTCATTTATTGTATACTTCTGTAGAACTTATATAAATTCCTTCCTATTTATTACGATAAAAGCTTCAGGCATTTGATAATGCTTTAAAAATGGAGAATAATAAAGAAGGAATTTGATCATCTATAGCGAATTAATTGTCTATAAAAACCTTGGAGGCGACATATGTATACAACAATTGAAGACTTTTTGGTAGATTGGGGACACGAAAGTGGATCAACGCAAAAAATCTTGGATGTGTTGACAGATGAATCACTTGCTCAAGAAGTATCTCCACAAGATCGAACTCTTGGACGGATAGCTTGGCACATCGTCACAACTCTCGATGAGATGATAGGGCGAACTGGACTAAAGTTTGAAGCAGCCCCGCATGATTCAAAAGTTCCACATTCTGCAAGTGAAATCGCTGAAGCTTACAAAAATTCGAGTAATGCTATGGTTACTGCGATACGTGAACAATGGACGGATGATTCACTAAAGGAAGAGAAGGATATGTATGGGCAAATGTGGCCAATTTCAACCACGGTTAAACTGCTTATTACTCACCAAGCCCATCACCGTGGTCAAATGACGGTTCTTATGAGACAAGCTGGGTTAGTCGTTCCAGGTATATACGGTCCTGCAAGGGAAGAATGGGCGGCATTTGGTGGACAAGCGCCTGAGGTATAAATTTTGTTAGAGCCTATTTTGAGAAATTTTCAGAATAGGCTCTTCATTGTTATAATCAGGTAAAAGCTTTTTTCAGTGAGGAGCAGATTATGCGTACACCAATAATGTTGCTAATTATTATATTATTCACAATTTTATCAGGTTGCTCTGCAAAGAAATCTTTACCAAACGAAGAATTGCCATCGAACAGTAATGAAGTACATCCAAAGGAAGTTTCTCTTTCCTCCTTTGAGATAGAACAAATCATGAAGTTAGCCAGTAATGGCATGGTGATAGATTCGCCATTCAGTATTTTTGAAAGCTCGATACAGCAGGTGAAGTCTAGTTGGGGCGAACCTGATCAAATAGATGAGGTAGCCGGCGGTTCTTATGCAACTTATAAAGAAAGAAATACTGTTTTTGGCTTTAACCAATACGGAGAAATCTACGACGTACGTTCATATAATAAGAATCTACAAGAATTAAAGATGGAAAAGATTAAACATGAACTTGGGCAACCAAAAGACATTAGGGAAAACAATCAAGAAAGTATTTATGTTTATGAAATGAAAAATAAAACGGAGTTGAAATTTATTTTTTCAAATGACTTGAAGAGTGTTGATCATATTTCTATTTACAACCCAGGACGCTTCGAAACTAAACAATATACTCTCGATATAAAAGGAAATTCGAATCAATTATCCGTCAAAGCTTGGGAAAGTATGAAAAACTGGCGAGAGGAAATTAAACAGTTTTCAGTAGAACATCCCAGCGTATATGTAAACGGTCCAAATAAGAAGATGGTTGCTTTGACATTTGATGATGGACCTGATGAAAAAATAACTCCGGCAATCATTAACATATTGAATGATTACAACGTAAAAGGGAATTTTTTCTTTTTAGGAAGTAATGTAAAGCTTCATCCAGAAGTAGTAAAGCAAGCTTTTGAAAGTGGTCATTTAGTTTTAAGTCATAGTTTTAATCATGTAGAACTATCAAAGTTAGGAAAAAGCGAGGTTGAGAAGGAAGTTAAGCGTGCTGGTGAGGAAATTCAATCCGTTATTGGAAAAATGCCAGCCATTTTGCGAACGCCATATGGAGATACAAATGATCAAGTAGTAAATGTTTCAAAAGAACAGGGATACTCCATTGTACTTTGGTCTATCGATACGCTTGACTGGTCGCAAAAAGACGCAACTAACATCGTAAAAAATGTAGTGGACAATGTACGCAATGGTGATATCATCTTAATGCATTCAGACTCAGATAAAATGGAAACAGAAAAGGCACTCCCATTAATGATTGAATCATTGGAAAAAATGAATTTTGAAATTGTGGAATTAGAAACTCTATTAAATATAAAGGCTTACCAATAGAAATTGGGGGGTGGGATCAATGGAAAGATTAATAATTAGAGATTTAAGGATAGAAGACTGTGAAATAATATCGACGGCATTTGCAGAACAAGGATGGAACAAGCCTGTATCTCAATATGAAAGCTATTTTACAGAGCAAAAAGAAGGAGTTAGAAAAATCCTTGTTGCCGAATTTGATAATCAATTTGCAGGATATTTAACGATTAGATGGAAATCAGACTATGAACCCTTTGATTCAAAGGGTATTCCAGAAATAGTAGATTTAAATGTATTAATAAAGTTTCGAAAAAAAGGAATCGCCGCCGCTCTAATGGATGAAGCAGAGAGAATCGTAAGTGAAAAATGCGATTGTATAGGTATAGGATTCGGGCTTACTGGTGATTACGGAGCCGCCCAAAGAATCTATGTGAAAAGGGGATATATTCCTGATGGCCTGGGTATGTCTAAATCAGGAAGATTCTTGACATATGGGGATCAAATTACAGTTGATGATGATTTAGCCTTATATTTAACGAAAACATTTAAAAAATAGTTAGTTTTATACAGAACAAACACCTAATCAAACGTTTGATAAAGCTAACGGACATTCATTATGATACAAAATTTAATAAAGGAGAATTCTAAATGAACCGTCCACAATCTTGGTCAAATTGCGATGAAGATATAAAGTCGTTTATCATGGCGCTAACTGAAAAAATGAAAAATGAGCAGGGTCCCAATTTAATAGGTATATATCTTCATGGTTCATTGGCGATGGGGAGCTATTACCGGCCAAAAAGTGATATTGATATAATTATAGTCGTTAAACGAAGACTAGAAAATGAAACGGCGCGCTGTGTTGGAACTACTATTGCTTTGGAATCTCAAAAAAGACCAACAATCGGCGATATTGAATTAAGTATCATTACAAAAGAGGTAGCAAAACATGTACCAGTGCCAACTCCATATGAACTTCATTACAGCACGGAATGGGCTGAAAAGATATTAAACAATGAGGTGGAATATAGTAAAGAAGTTACCGACTCTGATCTTCCGTCACACTTAACCTATGTTGTACAGCGAGGGATTTGTTTGGCTGGGCAACCGATACAAGACGTTTTCGGCCAATATCCATGGAATATGTTAATTGAATCGGTCATTTACGATCTGGAATGGATTCTTGATGAAGATCATATTCTAGAAACCCCGTATTATAGCATTTTAAATATATGTCGTGTATTTCAATTGGTTAGCGAAAACAGCCAAAGGGTACATAGTAAAGACGAAGGTGGAGAGTGGGGACTTTTGCATTTACCTAAAAATTTCAACCCGCTTATTCAACAAGCACTAGACGTGTATCGCTCTCCAAAAATAGTGAGTAAAGATGAAAGAAAAACAGGCGGCAGGGAATGGGAATCTTCCAAACTGCTCGCCTTTAGAGATTATGCCCGAGAAAAACTACTAAACCTCTAGCATTTCATATAAATATGAACGAATTATTTTTCCATCTTCATCACCCATAGTACCAATAACATCAAAATAAAGATCTATCAACTCAAAAAGAACCTTTTGGATGCTTTCATCGTTCATTTTTACTTCATAGGTTCTTTTTAATTTTGATAAAAACGGGCTATCCAATTGATCGATGGATTTATCAAAATCATAGTTGATCCCATTTTGTATGCATAGGAAACGTATAATTTGGTCTCGGATGAAGTCCATGTCTTTCATTGCTTTCATGTATTGCTTACGTTTTAATGCTACCGCTGCGCTTCGGTAAAATTGCCAAATGAAGCTCAGGGAATCTTGTATCGCTTCATCTATATTAGAAAAACCATGTGATGTTAATGATTCTTCAAGTATTCTTTGAATCTCGTTGTTTTCTCGGTCAAACATAACCTTCCAATATGGTTTAGTGGCTCGAAGTTTCTCCTTCGACCATACGCCTAAATCCAACTCTAAATAATTTTCAAAAAAGAAACATGTTACGAAAATATCCTCTTCATGTCGATATACCTTTTCTTTTAATACGTGAAAATGATGATTAATATATTCCTGAAGCTGATCATGGATTTGAACAACATCCTTACTATTTTTTACAACGATAAGGAGATCAAGGTCAGAAAACTCATCCCTAAAGCCGTTTGCGCCAGAACCGACTAATAGCAGACCTTGAATGTCATGTATGGTTCTAGAAAAATCTATAATTTTATTCAATAAAGTAGTTCGATCTTCACTTTGATACATAACAATCTCCCGCTTATTATATTTAAACTGCCACAAACCATCGAACTCGTTCTTTTACTAATGATTCCGGCCAGTCTTCCAACAACTGCATCCAGCTCTTACCTGCATCAATCGATTGATAAATTCCGAGATTATTCACAGCGTAAAATACTCCAGGCTCCGACTCATGAGAAATAAGAGAAAAGATAGAAGAGCCATGACGTTTAGGCAATCCGTCATGAATGGCTTCCCAAGGATTTCCGCCTTCACTGCGTACAATGACAGTGCTTGCCCGACCGGGATCATAGGCGGAGTATGCACCTTGAGCAGCAGAAGCGATTATAGTATCAGGATTGGCTGGGTCGACGGCTATATCTACAAGATACGTATCCGAACCAAGTCCATCAATAAACGTTGCCCAAGTTTTGCCACCATCTTGAGATTCCGCAAAACCACCACCTGCTGCTTCATATATACGGCCTTTTGCTAATGGATTCATTGTCATAGTATGACAGTCATATTGGGATCCGGGTTTACGGTCCTCCCAATGAATCCCTTTATCTTCACTTTTCATTACTCCACCTAATTCAATCCCGACATAAATCTTATGTTCGTCGTGAAGATCAGGTTGAATCCAGCGGACATGATGAGTATTTGGGCGAGGAGGGAAGCGCCAAGTAGGTTTTGACGGCAAATCAAGGAGCTTTGGAAAATGTACCCATGTTTTTCCGCCATCTTCCGAACGGAAAAGTTCACTCGGTTCTGTTCCTACCCATACGACATTGTAGCCATTGATTATTTCCGTCGGACTAACCGCAACGCTTAAAACACGATCGTGAAAAATTCCTTTGCCTGCTGGCTCCCATGTCGTTCCACCATCATCGCTAATCCAAAGCCGATCATTGAAAGTCCCAGCATATAGCCTTTTTGGACGAATGGGATCGATTGCCAAGCAGTAGAAATTATGAGGCGCTTTCATTTCATAGAGACTCCAAACAGAATCATTCTTCGTTACTTTAAAGATGGAACTTCCCGCCACAAAATATAATGCAGATACCATGATATCATCTCCATAATATTTTTAGTCTAATTCAATTCCCATGCCTTTGCTTTTTCAATCTCTTCCATTAATACTATTCTAGCTTTCTGTTCATTTTCCTCGTTGTCTGGGTATTTACGGTAATGAGCCTCAATGATGATGAGAAGAAGATTGTATATTTGATACACATTCAATAAACATTTCTCACTGTTGGAAAATGAGCTATCCCTCCCATATCCGTTCTTAAATCCTTCATTTTCTTCTGCAAACCCGAATACAAAGTCCAATAAAGGATCGCCATATAGCGCTCTTTCATAATCGGTAATTCCAGTGATTTGTAAAGTGTTAGGATCAACAAAAATATTCCCCCACCATAAATCGCGATGCACAAACCTAGGAGTTTTAACCGTATCTAGGATCGAACGCTTATCCAAAAATACCTGTCTCAGCTCCTCAAAACTTAACGGAAGCTCAATATTTTCATCAATTGCATCAAGAATTAGGTCATCAATAAATGAAATAAAAGCATCTGACCATTTTTTATAGCCTTTATTATTTGCAACGTGTAACCAAATGCATTTCCTTTCATATTGTGAAATTGTTTCGCGTACGCCCCAACTTGGTGACTTATATACAAAAACTCATCCTCAGAAAAGTGGTCATATAACTGATCCAGTGGCTTGCCATGGATATATTCCATAAAAAAATAGTCCCGATTGATGAAATTTTTGCTAAAGTTGTAATAAAATACAGTCGGAGTGGGGATTCTAGTATTATTTGCAATGAAATTAAGAGCTTTTATCTCTGATTTCATGATGTCTTTTTCACAACGCAATACTTTTATATCATTTGAATGGGCTACCTTTAGAACGGTTTTCATGTTATTTTCAAAAGTAATAAAATATGCTACATTAAAAAAGCCTCCTTTTAGTTCTTCAATGGATATTATTTTTGAGTTGTGTCCGAATGCTGCCATTGTTATTTGAAGTATTTCTTCATTTGAAAGTTTTTTTTGTAATGCTATCCAAAGTATTCATCCCTTTTGAAAAAGTGGTTTTTAAGTTTCTTCGCCAAACTTTAAAAACCTCCTGCATCATAAAAGTATTGATCTACAAAAAAATAGATGAAACATTTTTTGTTGAAAACCGTCTATTAATCGATAAAGGCTATTTTCTTAAAGTTTGTTGTATTTGTAAAAGTCCACTCCAATAAGGGAGTTTAGCGGTTCTTATTAGGTTGGCAACTCTTTTCTCAACAGAATAATTAATGATAAGGTCCAAATACTTTTATGCTATATAGGAACAAGCTTTGAGAAAAGAGCCTAGATAAAACTAAGTTTCGTATGAAATTGGAAAGAGGTTTATATGTCAGAGTTATTAAGAAATCGTTTTGTACGTGTCATTTTCCTATCGGCATTGTTTCTGCAAGTTGGAATTTGGGTGCGGAATTTTGCGGTCCTTTTATTTGTAATGGAAAAAACGAATGGAGATGCGTTTGCTGTTTCGATGATTTCGGTTGCTGAGTTTGCCCCTATCTTCATTTTTTCTTTCATAGGAGGAACATTCGCGGACCGATGGAAGCCGAAGCTCACTATGATTTGGTGTGACGTGTTAAGTGCCGTTTCAGTCTTTGCAGTGTTAATTACTTTAGTGATCGGCTCATGGAAAATCATCTTTTTTGCTACGTTAATATCGGCGATCTTATCACAGTTTTCGCAACCATCAGGAATGAAATTATTTAAAATGCATTTGAAACCCGAATTAATTCAGTCAGCAATGTCTATTTACCAAACAATTTTTGCGATATTTATGGTTTTGGGTCCAGTGCTTGGTACATTTATATTTCAACAATTTGGAATAGATGTTTCGATTGCGATAACAGGTGTTGCATTCCTACTCTCAGCGGTAATGCTTTTATTTATCCCAGCTGACCATGCAATAGAAAAAGAAAAAGCGACAACGAGTGTTCTTGAAGAAATGAAAGCTGGGGTTAAATACGTTCTGGCTAAAAAGGAATTAAAACTGCTTGGCCTTTGCTTTACGGCTGCAGGTCTTGCAATTGGGTTGATTCAGCCACTCACCATTTTTCTCGTAACAGAAAGATTGGAGTTGGCAAAAGAAAATTTACAATGGCTATTGATGGCAAATGGAATTGGGATGATTCTTGGAGGGGCTCTTTCTGTCATGTTTACGAAACAAGTTGCCCCACAAAGGCTACTTGTTATAGGGATGTTTGCTAACGCTATTGGGATGAGTGTAGTCGGATTTTCTACTTCCCTTCCGCTTACTATGGGAGCAGAGTTCTTTACAGGATTATTTTTCCCTTGTATTCAGATAGGGATCAATACGATGATTCTTCAAAGTACAAAAGCAGAATTTATAGGCAGGGTAAATGGTACATTAAGTCCATTATTCTCTGGGGCAATGGTTCTAACAATGAGCTTTTCCGGTATTCTTAAACATGTGACATCCATTGTACTCATATTTGAATTGTCAGCAATTCTTTTCGTGATTGGAATCTTAGTCATTATGCCGATCTTTAATATGAAAATTCAGCCTCAAACAGAAGGGGCATCAAACGTTTGATTAAGTACCCGTTCGGCGGTAACGTCCACTCTATTTGTAGTTTTCTACATGGAGTGGCTTTTTTGTGTTAAAATCTTTGTGAACTTGTACAGGAGTTTCTAGGAGGCATGTGTAATGTTTTGGGAATATCTAAATACACATCAAGACTTAAAAAACATCTTGATTTCCATCGCTATATTATTATTTTTTCTGTTATTGAGAAAAATTTTTGCGAAATATGTGTTTACTCTATTTTTGAAATTGACAAGTAAAGCTCCGAGTAAACTGTTCTCTAACATTTGGATTGCATTTGAAAAACCGATGCAATGGTTTTTTATCATACTAGGGATTTATATTGCTGCGCACTATTTTCCTTATTTTGAGCAAGGAGATCAGCTTTTTATCAGTTTGGTTAAATCTGCAATCATCTCACTTATAGCTTGGGGACTCATTAATCTATCTGGTTCATCTTCCCTCCTTTTTACGAGAATAAATAAAAGGTACAATATCGAAATAGATAATATATTAATACCATTTTTATCTAAAGCAATTAGAGTTATTATTGTAGCTTTGGCGATAAGTGTTATCGCTGAAGAGTTTAATTATAGTGTGAGTGGATTTGTAGCGGGACTGGGTTTAGGTGGTCTAGCCTTTGCACTTGCCGCTAAAGATGCCCTTGCTAATTTATTTGGTGGCATCATTATTATTACCGAAAAACCTTTTACAATAGGTGATTGGATATCGACACCAAGTGTTGAGGGGAAAGTTGAAGATATCAGTTTCCGCAGTACGAAAGTACGTACTTTCACCCAGGCACTCGTTACTGTACCCAACGCTACACTTGCTGATCAACCGATTACCAACTGGAGCAAAATGGGAAAAAGACAAATTTCATTTTCCTTAAAGCTTCCCCTTGATACTCCGAAAGAAAAATTGGAAAGAACTATACAGCGGCTAGAAGAGATATTGAAAGGCTATCCTGCTATTCATCCAGATTCCATACATGTCACATTTGACAAGTATATGGTTGATGGATATGAAATTTTCCTTTATTTCTTTACGACATCAACTGAATGGGGAGAGTATTTAAAGGTAAAAGAAGACATTAATTATAAAATACTTGATATTCTTAAAAATGAAGAAGAACATGAAAAGGAAATCCCTTCCAGGTAAGATTCTTAATTTTTTTCAAATCGCCCGCTCAATATGTATAAAGAGCGGGTTTTTTGTTGAAAAAAAACGCTAAATTATTATATTTAGTACATTGCATTGTGTAGTACTGTATGATATATTGTTTTTGCAAGGTATTTTTTATTGCTTAGTATTGTATAATATATAGTAGCGAAAAAGAAATGAGGTGTCGTTTAGCATTGAACGTACAATTTAAAAAAGGTGTGTTGGAACTTTGTGTTTTAGCATTACTTGATAAACAGGATCGATACGGATATGAATTAGTTCAAAAAATATCCGACCAAATTGCTATTTCTGAAGGCACAGTATATCCACTTTTAAGACGGCTGACAAAAGAAGAGTACTTTACAACATACTTACGAGAATCAACGGAAGGACCATCCCGGAAGTATTACAAATTAACGGATAGAGGAAGAAAGTATTTATACGCGTTAATTGAAGAGTGGAAAGAGTTCATTTCTGGAGTAAATCAATTAATAAATGAAGGGGTTAATCATGAATAAATATCAATTTATGAGAATATTGGAGTCATCATTAGAAAGACTTCCATCCAATGAGCGATTCGATATTTTACAAGATTTTGAAGAGCATTTTACGATTGGATTAGAAGAAGGGAAAACGGAAGAACAAATTGTGCAATCACTTGGATCTCCGTATCAAATAGTCAAAGAGATTTTGGCGACGCATCATCTTGAAAAAGTGCAAACAAAAGCGACGACAGGAAATATTTTTCGAGCAGTATGGGCAGTCATTGGATTGGGTTTCTTTAATTTAGTGATTGTGCTCGGTCCTTTTATTGCGATAGCTGGAGTTATTGTGGCCGGATGGGCAGTAGGAATTTCTTTTATTGCTTCTCCATTGTTGGTCTTGGTTAATACGGCCATTTTTCCGGGAACATTTGAATACTTTGATTTGTTTTTCTCAATGGTTCTTTGCGGCATCGGGTTATTTATCTCGATAGGAATGTTCTTTGCCACTAGGGGAATTACTAACGGCTTTATCCGTTATTTAAAATTTAACGCAAGAATTGTTAAAGGTGGGTTAAAACATGAATAATATAAAAATTATAGCTACTGCAGCCCTTTTTCTTTTACTGGTAGGTATTGTGGGCAGTATAGCTACGTTTAAATCAATGTATCAGTCCGAACAAATTTCAAATGAAAAGATTATAGAACAAGATTTCTCAAACATAATGATAGACTCTAACAACTCAAAAATAGAAATCTATCCTTCAAATGATTCCAAAGCAACTGTTGAACTTTCAGGGAAGGTAGCTAAAAATTTGAAATATACATTTTCTGCTGATGTAAAAGGCGATACACTGAACGTAGAATTAAAGGAAAAACTTAGAAAGCTATTTAACTTTGATTTTTTTGCAACGTCTGTAACGCTTAAAGTATACGTTCCCGAAAAACAATATAAGTCGATCGAGTCATTAAGTAATAACGGATATATAAAAGCGGAGAAATTAAATACTGACGAATTTATCATCGAAACGGATAACGGACGAATTCAGCTTAAAGATATTAACACTTCCACAATCTCGGCAAAAGCAAGCAATGGCATGATTGATATGAATAATATTAAAGCCACTTCTGTAGAAACTAAAGCTGCCAATGGAAAAGTCAATCTTAATGATGTAGAAGGTAAAATCGTAGTCAAGGTAAACAACGGAAGAGTTTCCCTTACAACCAATAATTTAGATCGACCGATTGATATTAAATCAGATAACGGAGAAATCATCATTAAAGCGGACAAAGAACCGACCAATGCAACGATTGATGTAAGCGTGGATAATGGCATAGTCGATATCTTTGGCCAATCCAACCGAAATGTTGTCTTTGGCAACGGCGAAAACATGATTAAACTTGTTACTCATAATGGCAGAATTACAGTAAACAAATAAATCTGATAACGGATGAATACAATGGTTTAAGGTATTCATCTTTTTTTATTAGATGGGGCTTAAAAGCTTGGAATTATATGTACTGGAGCCCTTAAAACTAGGGAAAATTGAGTGTTAGGTCACCAATCGGTGGATTGACTCCATTGATTATGGAAAAAATTAAAGGATATGTCACCACTCATTGTATTGGTGACCTTTGTTTGGGGAAATAGTATTTTAAAGGTAACCAATCGTGGTATTGGCTCCCTTATTTTTGGAAAAAAGCAATGGTAAGGAACTCAATTGTAGTAGTGATTTCTTTAATTAGATAAAGAGGGTGCATCAAGTTATAAAATTTAATATTTGAAACATAAATGTAAAAGAGTAGATTTTTCCTTTAATAAGCATGAAAAATAGTAAAAAAATATCATTGAAAAAATGAAAGAGGCTCTATATATAGTAGGAAAGTATTGACAACACTGCTATAATATTGGTAAGAACTCAATGTTAAAGTTATTTTGACAAAGGGGTAAAGCATATATGGGCGAGAATTTCATAAATATTGGTGAAATCCTACAGTCGTTAAGGGTAAATAAAGGATTGGCTATAGATGAATTGGCGGAAGGGATTTGCTCCGTTGAGGAACTCGATTTAATGGAAAAAAACAAGCAAGTTCCTACAATTGATCAACTATTTAGGTTGGCCAATAAACTAAATGTAAAATTAAGTGACTTCTTTGATTTCACTTCAGCGGACTCTGCTAGTTACGTATCAGCAGTTAGTGGGTTGATTAATAAGTATAGAAGAGAACGAAACTATAAAGCTATCAACGAAATTGTGCAGAGAGAAAAAAATAATCCACTCTTTAATTTTTCATCCAGCCAGCAATTTCTACTTTGGCATGAGGCGATTTGTTTATACAATCTAGCTGAACCAGGGAAAAGAGATAAGCAGTCATCTATTCTGATGTTAAATGATGCGTTGGACATGACAAATCCACTGCGAAAAGGTCTTTCTGAAAGAGAAATAGAAATTAAAATGGCAATAGCATTGATAGAAAAAGATGATATGAACTTTGAGGAAGCCATTACATTATTAAAAGAGATATTAGAGGATATAGATAAACTCCCTGCTTTGGCAGAGCCACAACTTCGATTAAGGGTACTATTTGGATTATCACAGTCCCTATCGAGATTAGAAGAATTTGAGGAATCCTTAATTTATAGTGAAAAAGGAATACAACAGTGTATTAACGATGATGTCTTATACTTACTTGGTGAATTTCTTTATCAGACAGCATCAAATAACTTAGCATTAGACAATAAAGAGCGTGGTATTAAATATCTTACAAAAGCACTAAATATTTTTAACTTACAAGAAAATAAAGTGTTTAGTAGTCTAGTGGAAGCAGAGTTGGAAAAATTATCAACTTAATGATATAATTTGGAATAGTAAAATAATATATATATAAGGAGATATAAAAATGAAGAAACTGATACTTATTTCAGCTCTTACATTAGGTTTATTTGGCCTGGGAGGTTCATTAGGTACAGAGCTTGCAGGGGAGCCTCTACCCGATTTACCAACCCAATATAGTGTAGACCCAATAGTTGCAGGAAAGCCACTACCTGATTTACCAACCCAATATAGAGTAAATCCAATAGTTGCAGGAAATCCATTACCTGATTTACCAACCCAATATAGAGTAAATCCAATAGTTGAAGGAAAACCGTTACCTGATTTACCAACTCAATATAGCGTAGACCCTATAGTTGCAGGAAATCCACTGCCTGACCTACCAACCCAATACAGTGTAAATCCTAAAACATTCGCATAACCTAAAGCAACGCAGCACTCAATGCTTCGTTGCTTTTTTTTATGGAAAAAATAATAAAAAATGCATTGACTCTCACGTTACGTGATACCTTATAGTTAAAAAAGAAGGGAGGAAAAACAGTTTGAAAATAAAAGAAGTGGCTGATTTGGTTGGGATCAGTGTGCGCACACTGCATCATTATGATGAGATTGGGTTGTTAATTCCTGAGGAAACGACGGAGGCGGGGTATCGAATTTATTCAGATGAAAATCTTGAGACGCTGCAGCAAATATTATTTTTTAAAGAACTGGGCTTCCCTTTGAAGAAAATTAAAGACATTATCAGTAGTCCATCGTTTGATCGATATGAGGCACTTTTGATGCACCGAAAAATGTTGCTTGAGAAGCGGAGGCGGCTTGATCGGATGATTGAGACGGTGGAAAAGACGATGAAGTATATGAAAGGAGATATTTACATGTCTAATAAGGAAAAGTTCGAAGGCTTTGATTTCAGCCAAAATCCGTACGAGCAAGAAGCACGTGAACGTTGGGGGGATGAAGCTGTTGATAAATCCGAGCAAAAAATAGGCAATATGTCCAAGAGTGAAAAGAAGGATTTTGAAGAAAGGTTTAATGAAATTTATCGTAAACTTGCAGCGATTCGCCATACTGCACCTGATTCAAAAGAAGCTCAGGAAGGAATAAAAGAATGGTATGATTTTTTAAAAACTATTGGGGATTATTCTCTCGACGCGTTTAAAGGATTAGGCCAAATGTATGTCGATGATGAACGTTTTACGAGAAATATTGACCAATTTGGTGAGGGCTTAGCCGAATTCATGCGTGATTCGATGGCCGTTTTTGCAGACCGAACCAATAAATAATTTCGCATCCAATCGAGACAGAGCTCGTCAAAAAGAAGTAAATGTGTCTCGATTCAAATCCAATCACGACTGATAAAAGAGCTTGGGACCCCAAGCTCTTTTTCCACGACAATTAATGAAGTTTTAATTTATTTTCAACTTCCTGACAGACTTCTTCTGCGGACATACCATTTGCATCAATGATCGACCCTTCTATGGAAATGTTTTGGATTCCCATAAAATTTGAATCGAGACCTGATACGACACAACAATCTACATTTTTAATATCAGATTCGTTATGGACTGTAATTACTTCGTACCCTTTTTCTTGAAGTGCTTGTTGTACATTTGTTAATGCTGGCTCGATACCGATTTTTGCCACAATGCACACCTCCCTTTCCAACCTAGTTTTCCTGTTTATAATGGAAATATTCACCCGTCAATGTCTCGCTTATTGTAAAAAATAAAACCTAAACTAGACATCACTATCGCAATGAATGTCAATATTGAAACAATCATAAAGTCCATGTCTTCAACGGGAAGTTGTGGAATGAGGCCGTATGGTGATAGATTGCTCATCCAATCTGGGAATTGAAGCAATCTGCCTAAATAAACAACAATGAATGAGTAAAGCAAGTAAATCCAAGCGAGTCCGGAAAACCTAGGGGCCAATCCGAGAAACAAAACCGCTAAGCCAATCATTGTCCACATCGCTGGAAGATAGGCGATGGCAGCACCATAAATAGTACTAAAGGAAATCCCATCATCCATTACGGCTGCACCCGCAGACCATAATCCAATGGCAGCCATTGATAGAGTGAGAAAACCAATTCCAAACGATACGATTACATAACTAGTCAAAAGTCTCGAACGTGAAACAGCTCTACTTAACAAGTGCTCAGTTCGATTTTTTCCTTCCTCTCCTTTTAACTTTAAGATTGCCATTAATGCTGGAATCGTACTAATCATCGCCAATATGGACATTAGCATCGAAATAAATTGCTCCGTCAGAGAATAACCTTCTACGGATGTTAAAATTTCTTCCATCATTTCAACATTTTTTAAAAATGACTCTAGATCACCTAATACAGATCCATAAGATGCCCCTAAGATAAACATTCCAATTGCCCAGGAGATGATTCCTGTTCGTTGCAATCGAATGTTCAGACCAAGTGAACTTTGTAAAAGTACGGACGCATGACTCTTTCCGGGTTTGGATGGTAAAAATCCTGCACCTAAATCACGAATCGCATTTAAATAGTAAGCAAGAATAAATAAAACAATTGATACTCCGACAGTAAGGAATATCGGCAACCAATAATTGTTGACGTACACTTCCGAACTTAATATCCAGCCTAGTGGAGAAAACCATGACATGGTTTCGTTACTTACATCGCCGATTGCTCGGATCAAATAAGAAACACCTAATACGACAAAGCTAAGTCCAATCGTACCGCGTGAGTTTTCCGCTAGCTGAGCAAACACGACTGTAATACCTGTGAAGAAGATCCCTGTTGCACCTAATGCGGCTCCATATAAAAGGGAACCATTCAAGTCCATACTTTCAATTCTTAAAGCATACAATCCGAATCCGATTAAAAGTGCTAATAGCACATTCGTACCAACTAAAACTAAAATAGTAGCACTTAAATTGGACAATCGGCCAACAGGCAACGAGCGAATTAATTCGATCAGCCCTTCTTCCTCATCTGCTCGTGTATGACGGGCCACGAGTAAAATGCTCATAAGACCTACAATAATAGCAGTAAATAGCAGCATTTGATGTGCCATCATTGCTCCAATTGTATAGTGATCCAGTCCATAGCCTTTACCTACCATTGCAGTCATGGCAGGATTCCGCATTGTTTCAGCAATTGCCTGTCTATCCAAATTTGTTGCATATAAATCTTTAAAAGCAAAGGCAACCAAAAAAGTTATAGAAGCTAAAGAAATAAGCCAAATAGGAATTCGTATACGATCTCTCCGAATGATAAAGCGTGTAATGCCGCCAGTCTGATTATAGAGCTTATGGGCCATTAAGCTTCACCTCGAGACCCTTCGTAATGGCGCAGAAATAAATCTTCCAATGTTGGCGGTGTGCTTTCTAATTTTACGATCCCGAACTGACTGATATATTTCATGACACTGTCCAATTCTTCCGAATCTACTTGGAATGAAAGGAACTGTTCTTTTCGAACAATATCGTGAACACCTTTTAGTTCATGAAGAGTTGTCATGATCTGTTTCGTTTCAACGATAAGATTTAGTCTCGTTAAATGGCGTAATTCATTTAAGGACCCTGTTTCAATTATTTTTCCTTCCCGAATGATCCCAACTCTGTCACACAACTTTTCGACCTCAGATAAAATATGACTCGAAAGCAGCACGCTTTTTCCGGCTTTTTTGGCATCCATCACACATTCTTGAAAAACTTTTTCCATTAATGGATCGAGGCCAGATGTTGGCTCATCTAGAATGTATAGGTCTGCATCCGAAGAAAAAGCAGACACCAATGCAACCTTCTGTCTATTTCCTTTCGAATAAGTTCGGCACTTCTTCGTAGGATCTAAATCAAATTGTTGTATTAGTTCTTCGCGTCGATTCTTATGATTTGAGCCTCGAAGTTTTACAAATAAATCGATTACTTCTCCGCCTGTTAAATTTGGCCACAAATTGACGTCTCCAGGAACATAAGCAATACGTTTGTGAATCTCAACAGCATCTTTCCATGCATCAAAACCGAAAATCTTGGCTGCACCTTCCGTCGCTTTTAAAATTCCGAGCAGCACACGGATCGTTGTAGATTTTCCAGCGCCATTTGGACCTATGAACCCAAAAATTTCACCTTCATTCACCTCTATATTAACTCCGTCTAATGCAGTAAAATTTCCAAATCGTTTTGTTAAGTTGGATGTTTCTAATATGTTCAATCCACTCACCACTCCCATAAGTTTTGAAATATTTTACTTTATATAGTTCATAATATATATAAAATGATTCTGTTTCAATATATTTATGAAATATATTAATTGTTTTATTACAAAACTTTCATTAAACTTAAAGGGAGGTGAAAAAAATGGATGGATTTATACGCCGTAAAGAAATGAAAAAAGCAGATATTTTAAGTGCAGCATTAGCATTATTTATGGAATTTGGCGTTCAAAAAGTATCCATAGCGGAAATCGCGAGGAAAGCCAGTGTATCTCAAGTGACGATCTATAATTACTTTGAGAGCAAGGATAATTTAGTTCATGAGGTCATCGTTTTTTACATAGATAAAGAGTGGTGTGAATACGAACAATTACTTAAGAGCAATCTTAAATTTCCTGAAAAAATTAAAAGGATTATTTTCAACAAGAAGGAAGCGGCTAGCAATATTCATGAGGACTTTTATCAGTATTTTATGAAGGAATATGCAGAGGGAATGAGCTATATGGAGAATCTTTATGCGGAAAAAGCCTTTCCTCGTTTTATTGATTTGTTTAATGAAGGGAAAGAACATGGTTACATTGATCCTGCATTATCAAATGAAGTCATATTATTTTATATTCAAATGATGATGGAATATATGCAGCGTGAGGATGTTTATCAAAAGGTCCTGCCAATGACGGAAGATTTAATGAAGCTTTTATTTTATGGGATTATGGGCAAAAGAGGGGATGAATGAAATAGGATACGGTAAAAGATTCCGTATCCTGGATAGAAAGTCATGTAAAATATTCCTGTTTCGCTTCTGGAAAATATTTTTTCAAATAACCGCCGAGTGTATCTTTAATATCAGCTTGTTCCTCATCCTTATACACATATTTACCTATCCCATATTTTCCCCATTTATATTTCCTCTTTGCCTCGTCAAGTTCGAGCTTGGTCATGGGGTAGTTTTTTTGGATCACTCGTTTAGCTGGCATCGTAAAGCGATGTTGAATTAATTCAAATGTTAAATTCTTTTTAGCAAAGCTTGGTAGCTCTGCTTCAAGCTTTTGAAACATTTCTTCATATCCTTTTTTCCAACCGTCGTGCAAATAAATAGGGGCTACAATAAAGCCTAGAGGGTAGCCAGCATTCGCTATTTTTATTGCTCCTTCAATCCTTTCATTTAATCGAGATGTTCCTGGTTCAAAATACTTAATAATATAATCATCGTTAATGCTAAAGCGAAACCGGGTTCGACCATTATGTTTGGCATCAAGCAGATGGTCGACATGGGCAAACTTCGTAACAAACCGTAATTTTCCAAATTCCGATCGACCGAAATATTCAATTGCTTTTTTTAACGTGTGCGTCAAATGATCAACACCAACAATATCTGACGTACAGGATGCTTCGAACCTTGTTTCCTCTGGTGCACGTTCTTGCATATAGTTTTCTGCCGCTTCAAGGATTTCATCGACATTTACATACGTTCGAATATATGGCTTACTTCCCATCGTCGTTTGCAAATAACAATAATGACAATGCCCCATACAACCAGTCGCAAAAGGAATCGCATATTCAGCAGATGGCTTCGACGTATCAAATTTCAACGTTTTTCTCACACCAACAACAAGCGTAGATTTGGCAATTCTGTATTTTTGAAAATGGTTTTCACCAGGTAAATTGCGGATCTGATTATGAGATGTCGTTTGTCTCGTTTCAATTCCCATTTCATTAAATTTATCTACTAATGTCTTTCCAAGTGGATATTCAAGAGCACCCGGTTCAAAATAGACCAATTGGGGGATAAATGGTTTAACCATAATACTCCTCAATATCAGCAGAACCAAATGCTTCGAAATAAGCTTGTTCTGCCTCTTCCTTTGATTGATAAATGGCTAAATCTTCGGAAATGGGGTAATACGTCTCGTATAGAAAAAGTGCTAATTGATTCGGAGAATCGGGAGCTTGAACGACAGCGGCTTCTTGAATATTTGCAACGTCCTGTGTATGAGGATTACGATAAATGACATATACAATTTGACCTGGGTTGAAATTAATTAGCATATGATCGTCCTACTTCCTAATAAGTAATAATTGAATGTGTTAATACTATGCATAAAATCATCAACTTTATTCACTCATCCAAAGACTACAAATTTTTCACTAAATTTAAAAAATATAACTTTAATATTAGGTGATATTCTATAATGATAAATAGGAGAGGTGGGAATACATAATGTTTAGCAATTATGGAAAACTTTGTACGGAGTTTTACGATTTTACAAAGCCCGTTGGAATGTCGATAGATGGAGATATCGAATATTACTTAGATCGGTTAAAACATGTTCATGGAAGAATCTTGGAAGCGGGAGTAGGGTCAGGGAGATTTTTGATTCCACTTTTGGAAAAAGGATTTGTTGTAGATGGCCTAGACTATTCTGCAGATATGTTAAAGTCTTGCAAAGAGCGTTGTGAAAATAGAGGTTTCCATCCCGAGTTATATGAAGGTTTGCTTGAGGACTTTCATTTGCCTTATAAGTACGAAGCGATTATTATGCCGACAGGCACTTTTGGTTTACTAGAAACAAGGGGAGCTGCGCTAAATGCATTAACATGTTTTAAAAATCACTTGCAACCTGGCGGCCGAATTATTATTGACCTAGGATTACCTAATGATTTTAAAGTAGGGGATATATCTAATAGTGTCATTTCTTTTCCTAATGGTGAAGGAATCACGCTTGAAGGTAGATCAATTGAACTTGATTGGGTTCAGCAAAGAACCGTAACACATCTTAGGTATGAAAAATGGAAAGACGGAAAGCTAATAGATACAGAGCTCCAAAGATTAGTATTGAGTTGGTATGGAATTGAAGAATTTAAACTGATTTTAAGTGATATTGGATTTACAAACGTTTCCGTTTCATCTGGGTATACATATGAAAAGAACCCAACCAGTGCAAATGAAATCATTACGTTTGAAGGAGAAGTAGATTAAAAGAGTAAGATTCCTAATACGCACTATGGTAGTTTTTAACAGGCTGTTACTTATCTGAAAACGTACTGTTTTTTGGATTTGTTTCTCAATTTTAATTGTTAAGCTAAGGTGCTTAGGGGGTGTGAAGGTGATTAAGAAAAAGAAAGTTCTTCTTTTATACGCAGGTATTTTAGTTGCTGTATTCATCTTCATCCCGCTGTTCGGGAATCCTCTTAGTGCATTATTTTAATAAAAGGAATTTTTTACCAATATATTATATACTAGTCTTTTTTATGCTTTAGGAAAATAATCTTTTCACTTATTTTTACTGAACAGTTCATAAATGTCTGATCATATATGTAAAGCACCGCTTAATATCAACTAATTATTTATAGGGTTGAGAAAGCAACAATTACCGGAAAAACGCAAAATCAGGTGGGAAAATTATTTGCCTTATTCCACCTGATTTTAATTTTTCTGAGCTTATTGTGTTGTGTATGAATATTTGATGATTGTTTTTTCATCAAGTGGGTCATTATTCGAAAATAGATCAGGGATGTCCTGTAGCATTTCTAGTAATACTTCGGTAGTTTTACCTGCATCACATACCCTTGTTTCCGCATTTCCGAAATTCCCTTTAGTCATTGCTTTGCGACGTAACAGAATGTCATCAACCTTCCAAAAATAATCGGACCAAGTTTCACCACAATGCCTTTGAGATGGAACATCAATGATACGGCCATCCATCATAATCGTTTGAAGGGGCTTGTGCATGTCGGTCAACCTGCCGGGAATATTGGCCCATTCTTCAATTCCGTGGATAAATGTATTTTTTGTCAAATCAACCCCAACTAGCAAGATTTGAGCATTCCGGTCTAGCAACCTGCCCCATGCTGATTCACGTGCACAAGGGGTGGTGCAATATTCGTCTCCTGATGTGAAAGCTTCAGCATCTTTTCCAAAGGCAGCAACAGAATGGGTAGGATGCGCAGAACGAAGAACATTCGGTCTTTTTCGGAATAATTCCGTTAATATGCCTACACAGGAAGGAGAGTCCGTTACTGAAAAAATTGGATTTCCCGTATTAATATATGACCAACTATGAGTCGGAAAAACGAGAAGGCCGTCATTCATATATTCCTGAAAGGCATCCAAAACAGTATCCGCTCTTCCCGCAACAGGACCAATTTTTTTATAAGAAGAGTGGACTATTAATGTTCCCTCCGGATTAATTCCTAGATTATACAAATCTTCTATCAAGCTTTCTTTCGTATGCATTTCTGATGTCCTTTCTAATCTTTCTCATCTTGATTGGAGGTCTTATATTTACAAAACATCCGATTTCATTTCGATTGAAAGTCGCTCCTCGCTTCCTGCAGCAGTAAGGTAGATTTTCCTTTCATTCGGAATATAAGAGACTGTGTAAAGTGTACCAAAAAATTGATCATAATTCGTATAAAATAAAGGAGAGTCCGCTTTGCTGAACCAATCGTGAAGCTCCTTTACAGTTTGGGAGGAGGTAGCTTTTTCTAATACTGCTAAACGGTCATCTGATGAGCCTACCCATTTTCGGTTGTACCCCTCCATTTTACTCGTCTGGAATTTGTTTACGCAGGCAAGCTCGTTTGGACGCGTTAAGATTTGAACATCTTCAGGTGAAGCTTCGACGACAGCAAAGTTTCCTTTTCCATCTAGCAGAGAGTAATTATAGCAAGCAGCATGAGGTAATTCTTTCAATAATTGAATAGCCTCATCCACATCTTTGCACATTTCTAAAACAATTCTCACGATCGTGCTGCATACAAAGCCTTTTTTATAAAATTCATTGTTGACAAAATGTAAACCAACGACTAATCCTGAACGATTCATTCCGTCCAATCGACCGACTAGAAATTGGGCATTACCGTAAACTGTATCGTTCTTAATAAATAAGCCATCATAGACCCTTGGACTGAAATCATAATTCCTCACATAAAAATCGCTTGTAATGAAACTAGTACATCCTAATTCTGCAAGCTGTGGCATGTCGTATCCGGCAAGAAAACGAAGGATGTCAGCTTCCGGAAATCCAGAGCCATCGATAATGCCCTGCAGTTCCTCAAGAAGGGGAGGACAATAAATATTCAAAACCTCTTTTATTTCCTCCGCATTTTGTTGCAATTGATATGCTTTTTGTAACTCCTTGAATTGAGCTTGTATCGCTATAGAGTTTTTTACCATGGCACCTATAGCAAGGCCACTTTCGTAATAATTACCAGAAATCACTACTTGTTGGATAGATAACACATGACCACTCCTTTACGTAGAGATTATATGAATTGTAGAAATACTTTATCATATATGAATAGAAAAAAAAGGACTTCATTTGCTCAATGAAGTCCGAGTAATTTTTATTTTGAGAAGCGCTCTTTTACAAAGCCAATGATTGCAGGTAAAACAGATATAAAGATGATAAGCAAAATAACCGTGGAGAAGTTATTTTTGATGATTTTGATATTACCGAAGAAATACCCGGCGATTGTACAAAGCAACACCCAAATCGCACCGCCGATAATATTATAGGTGATAAAATAACGATAGTTCATTCGGCTTGCTCCTGCTACGAATGGAGCAAATGTACGAATAAATGGCATAAAACGAGCGAATATAATGGTTTTACCACCGTGCTTCTTAAAGAATTCCTCTGCTTTTTCCATTTTTTCTTTGTTGATCATCTTGCCGATCCAGCTATTTGATGGAATCGATGTTCCAATTTTTTTTCCAATATGATAATTGACGGTATCTCCAATTACTGCCGCGCTAAAAAAGACAATCAACAGTAAAACGATATTGAATGCACCGACTGCCGCAAAAGCCCCACTCGCAAACAATAAAGAATCTCCAGGTAAAAATGGAAAGACTACGACACCTGTTTCAACAAAGACAATTAAAAATAAAATCGCATAGGACCATATATCAAATATTTGAATGATGTCGATTAAATGTTCATCAATATGTAAAATGAAACTAATTAAACTTTTAATAATATTCACGATTCCAAATCCTTTTTAAGTATTTAGTAGAAAGGTACACAACACATTATCGCCTTTTTACGAATATACCGCAAGTGCTACAATAGAGTGAGGGGACGAAATCATGCTTTCAGCTTATCTTGCTAAGAAAATTATTGATGAAGTTATGAAGTTGTTTGATAAAGATATTATCATTGTCGATGAAGATGGCATTATTATGGCCAGTTCTGATGAACAAAGGGTCGGAAAGTTCCATGAAGGTGCTTTAATAAGCGTTCAGGAAAAAAGAAAGGTTATCATTAAAAAAGAAGATGAAGCCACTTTACAAGGTGTGAAAGCTGGAGTGAATTTACCAATCTTTTTCCTAGATAGAGTGATTGGTGTTATTGGCATAACTGGTGAACCAGAACTAATCTTTCCTTATGGTGAGTTGTTAAAAAAGATGACGGAGCTACTTATACAGGAAAACTATTATTCGGAACAAAAGCAATGGCGCTCTAGAATGATAGAGTCATTTGTGTATGATTGGATTCAGCGGAAGGATTGGTCACCAGAGTTCATTGAGTTTGCAAAAATTCTCAATATTAATCTTCAACTAGATAGAAGACTCGTATTAATTCAGTTAAACGAGCAGCCCGAATTTATCATAAAAGGAATGAGTGAACTTACGTATATTTGGGATGATTCTAGTGAAGATTTATTCATTCCTTGGGGAAATAACCGTCTTCTCTTCATTCATCACGATAAAAAAGATAATGTGAGGCATATGGTAGAAAGGCTGAAACAGTTAAAATTGTATATTACGTCGACTTGGAACACAGATGTATCTATCGGTGTCAGCCAGCCAGTGGTAAGCTCACAGATGGCAAATGGATATGAACAGGCAGAACGCGCATTAAAAGTGGCATTAAAAACGAACGACATTGTATGTGAAGAAGACCTGCGCTTGGAACTATGTTTAGAGGAAATTAGTCCAGCTTCGTGCGAGAAGTTCACGGAGCGAATTTTACAAGGTGTCATTCATAATGAAGAGTTACTTGAAACTTTTTATATGTATTTTGAGAAAAACATGTCTATCAAACTTACAGCTGAGGCTCTACATATACATATTAATACACTGCATTATCGGATTAAAAAATTGGAAAACATCACTGGCCTAGATTTGAAAAAGGTTCCAGATATCGTCAATCTCTATTTAGCTCTCCGTTTTTTGTATGAACATCCAAAAAAACAATGAAATTATCTATTGGATTTTACATTTTTGCACATAGAATTGTATGTAACAATCTTATAAGATAAATAGAAAGCTTGAAAAGGGTGTGAAAGAATGATTACGGATCAAATAAAGGAGAGGCTATCCTCGATTGTAGGAGAAGAAAATGTAATCGCTTCACAAGCTGGTCGCCTAGTATATTCATATGACGCTACACCAAATTATCAGTCAATGCCTGATTTGGTAGTTGCACCGCGCAATATAGAAGAAATAGCTGAAATTGTAAACGTTTGCCGATATGAGAAGATTCCAATCATTCCGCGTGGATCAGGGACTAATTTATGTGCAGGAACGGTCCCAACTGAGGGTGGGATTGTTCTTTTATTCAAACATATGAACAAAATCCTCGAAATTGATGAGGAAAATTTAACGGTAACCGTTCAACCAGGTGTGATTACGCAAGATATGATACGGGAAGTAGAAAAGCGAGGACTATTCTATCCACCCGATCCGAGTTCAATGAAAATATCAACCATTGGCGGCAATATTAATGAGAACTCAGGTGGCTTACGTGGCTTAAAGTACGGAGTAACGGCTGATTATGTCATGGCTCTAGAAGCTGTGTTACCGAACGGGGATATTATTCGAACCGGTGGAAAACTGGCCAAAGATGTGGCGGGCTATAATTTGACCCAGCTTCTTGTTGGCTCGGAAGGAACCCTAGCCATTATAACAGAAGCGACATTGAAACTCATTCCGATTCCGGAAACGAAACAGACAATGCTTGCACTTTATCAAAATATGGATGCAGCAGCGCGATCTGTTTCGGAAATTATTTCATCAAAAATTATTCCAGCAACACTAGAGTTCCTAGATCAACCAACATTAAAAGCAGTTGAAGATTTTGCGAAAATAGGCCTTCCAACTGATGTGGAGGCGGTCCTTTTAATTGAGCAAGACGGACCACATGAGATTGTGGAGCGGGATATGAAAAAAATGGCGGATATTTGCACAAAAGAAGGAGCTGTTTCAGTAAAAATTGCAGAAACAGAAGTAGAGGCCCTAGCCTTAACAGAAGCTCGCAGGTCGGCTCTTTCTGCATTGGCAAGATTAAAACCGACGACCATTCTTGAAGATGCAACCGTTCCACGCTCGGAAATCGCTAATATGGTAAAAGCCATTAATGAAATTGCCGAAAAGCACAATGTCACGATCTGTACGTTCGGTCATGCGGGTGATGGTAATTTGCACCCTACCTGTCCAACAGATGTTAGGGATAAAGAGGAAATGAAACGGGTGGATGCTGCATTTGCAGATATTTTTGCGAAAGCCATTGAACTTGGCGGGACCATTACAGGGGAACATGGAGTCGGGATGATGAAGGCTCCATTTTTGGAATGGAAGCTCGGTACAGAAGGAATTTTGATCATGAGGGCAATCAAGCAATCATTTGACCCTCATAACATTATGAATCCAGGGAAAATTTTTGCAAAAGAAACACGGAAACGGCTGGTGGTAAGCCGATGATTGAAATGACGAAAAGGGAAAAAGCGATTCAGGAAGCATTTAAAGAAAGAATGGATGAAACGGAACTGCTAAACTGTATGCGCTGCGGTTTTTGCCTACCAGCTTGCCCAACTTATATTGAAACCGGATTTGATGAGACTCACTCACCGCGTGGGCGAATTGCTTTGATGAAAGCCGTTCATGATGGCTTGATTTCTCCAGATGATGATGTGGAAAGATCGCTAAATCTTTGTCTCGGCTGTCGTGCGTGTGAGCCGGTTTGCCCGGCAGGTGTCCAATACGGACATTTGCTTGAAGATGCAAGAGATATATTTAATGAGTATAATCGTCATTCCCTTCCGATAAAAATGGTGCGCAAAACGATATTTGAAGGATTATTTCCACATCAGAATCGGATGGCAAATGCTATTGGCTTGCTTAGTTTTTATCAGCGGAGTGGTTTACAAAAGGCAACTCGAAAAATAGGCTTTATAAAGCTTTTTCCTAAACATCTCAGGCAAATGGAAAAGGCCTTACCTGACGTGCCTTCGCGAAAAACGATGAAAAATAGACCTACGAATCTATCAGCAAATACGTATCAATTTAAAGCAAAAGTGGCCTTCTTTCGCGGATGTTTAATGGATACGATGTTTATGGATACGAATGATGCTACCTTAAAGCTTCTACAAAAGGCAGGATGTGAAATCGTTATTCCCGAGGGGCAGAATTGCTGTGGGGCTTTGCATGGGCATAGTGGAGAAATGGATAAAGCGAAGGAACTAGCTAAGCGGAATATTGATGCATTTGAGAATACTGATGCAGATTACATTATTGTGAATGCGGGTGGTTGTGGTGCTTTTTTAATCGATTATGATCACTTGCTGAAGGATGATCCCGAGTATGCTGGCCGCGCAAAAGAGTTCGCAGCAAAAATGAAGGATATATCACAAATATTATATGAGCTGGATTTTCATAAACAAGTTCCACTTTCTCTTAAAAATCAAATTGTTACGTATCAGGACTCCTGCCATCTACGCAATGTCATGAAAACATTTTTACCACCACGGGCCCTCATTTCCGCTATCCAAGGGGCAAATTTTAGAGAAATGGAAAAAGCCGATAGCTGCTGTGGCTCAGCGGGGATTTATAATATTATAGAATCCGAGATGTCGATGAAAATTTTGGATCATAAAATGGAAAAAGTGGCAGAAACAGAAGCCCACACAATTGTAACAGCCAATCCCGGATGCCTGCTTCAAATGAAGCTTGGGATCGAAAGAGAAGGGCTATCAGATAGAGTCCGCGCGATCCATATTGTAGATTTGTTGTTAGAGGCATGTGATTAATAATAAAAAAACAAGGAGGAAAACATGGATAATCATTTATTTCTTTTCGGTGGCGGCCCTCCTTTCACTATGAACATGGCAGAATTATTTGCAAATAAAACTTCCCATCCGGAAGGTCCGATCTCCATTTTATTTGTTGAAAGAGATGGCTGGGAGGATTATATGCCTGTTTATACAGGAGAATTAGAAAAATTGGGTATTAGTGAATTTTACTATTTGCCACTTCCGGCTACACCCATTGAACAAGTAATCGATTGTCTCTCTAAAAGTGCAGGGATCATGATTGGAGGCGGAGATACGAATTTATATGCAGATTATATCGTTGAAACGGACATTTCTAATGTCATAAAAGATCGATATGAACAAGGTATCCCAGTCGCAGGTTTTTCAGCAGGTGCATTAATAAGTCCGAAGCTGTGCGTTATTTCCCCAAAAGATAATGTGCAAAATGAATTTCAACATCGAAGAGGATTAGGATTAATATCAGATGTATTAATTGCGGTCCATTTTTCGCAATGGAATGAGGAACATCATTTAAGAAATGCCGCTAGTCATTTTAGTGATCATGAGTATTACGGTATTGACGAAAATACATGTGCCTATTTCTTAAACGGAAATCTTGAAGCTATGGAAGGTGAAGGAGTTTATCGTTTGGAGAATGAAATGATAAAAAAGATAAATTAAAAAGGTTTATTGGAGAAAATAACCAGTCGAGAGGATACAACTGGTTATTTTTTTGTGATTGTCGATAACTTATCTTTTATCATTTCATACGCAGCTCTATCTTCTTTTTTAGCAAAAAATCTCAATGCATCTATCCCTTTAAACAACATTCCGCATAATAACCTCTCATGAAAATGGGGAATTTCCTCACCGTTTTTTCTCCACGCTTCGTAAAAGGTTTGAGGGATTTCGAGCTGAGGAGCCCAAAAGTGTAAATTAGCGATATCGAACATAAAGTCCCCATACGTTGCCATTTCCCAATCGACAATGGCGGTAATATCCTTGCCATCCGAAATAATATTACCTAAATGAAAATCTCCATGGACGAGATATTTTTCGTTAGGAGCATATGATGACAATTCCAACATCATATCGTAATAATAATCAAAAATCTCTTTTTCTAAGAAACTCTGATCAAAGAGTGTATACCAATCCTTCCAAAACCCATCCTGTTCTTTCTGAAAAAAAGATTCAATGTATTGTTGCCATGTATTAAAAGAACCTTCTCCATCATGGTTTATTGCCCCATGTTTTCCGGATGAATCGATTGGAATTTCAGTAATCTTTTTAAATTCAGTAGCTAGTGCAGGCAAAACCTTTTTAATTTCATTTTCAGGGTACGCGACCAAAGATTGTCCAAGAGCTTTTTCCGATATTGAAAAAAATACATCATTTATATTACCGTTTCTTTCAATTCGTGGGATCGGGATTCCGAGCTTGGAAAGATTTTTATACAAATACTCGTCTTTTAAAAATCTTTCACCAGCACGATTAAAATGAATGACAAATGCTTTGCCTTGATAGTTATAACTAAAGACTTTGCTCAGCTCTCCGAAGGTAATTGCTTGAACATTCGAGACTGAATCATTCATTATGTTTTGGATAATCGTAATTGCTGTATTCAAATCCATGTCTAATTTAAACGATTTCATTATTCTATCCACCTTCCTTCCCCTAATTATACCAATTGTGGAATCTGTAATGACAATAAATATTTATGAAAAAGTACTTCATCATGCATAGTAATATGTGTTACAATGCAAAATGAAGGAGGGTTTGTATGAATAATGCTACTCCCATAAGCAGCGATCTGATTCGTGGTCATATTGATACGATCATTTTGCGCGTTTTATCTGAAGGGGATAATTACGGATATGAAATCATTAAAAGTATTTTTGACCAAAGTAAAGGAAAATTTGAATTGAAGGAACCGTCCCTTTATACAAGCTTGAAGAGATTAGAGAAGCAGAAATATATCTCGGCTTACTGGGGGGACGAAAGTCAAGGTGGCAGACGAAAGTATTATAAAATCACGGATACTGGAAGAATGGCTTATAAAGAGGCTGTCGATTTATGGCTTGGTGCAAAGGAATTAATCGATTTATTGATTGTAAAAAGAGGTGAAAATGATGAATGAATTAAAGGTATATGTGGATCATTTATTTAGAAAATATAAGCATCATCGTAATATCAACGAACTGAAGGAAGAAATCTTAGGGAATTTAGAAGCGAAAGTATCTCATCTCCTCGCAGAAGGTGAAAATGAAACGAGTGCTATTGCAAAAGCTAAAAGCAGTATCACTAATATAGATGACCTCATTGATAGTAATATGTCCGTCAAGATCAATCAATTTTGGTTTAAAGCCTATCAGATTGCTTTTTTATATGTCATCGTGGCATGGATTATCACCATTCCATTTACGATCGTTGGTATTGGATTTTTGATGAATTTCATGTTGTTTTTAGTTGTCCTTGTTCTTCTTATTGTCTATTTGATTTTAGGAAAAATACTAAAAAGTAAAAAGGAAAAAATAAGCCAATTGAACATTGTTTCTTTTGTAAAGACAAAGAAAGTAATATGGCTACTTTGGGCTCTTTTTATTGTCGTGACATGGGGTTGTATAACTGCGATTTTGTTTGGGAGCAATATATGGTTTGCAAGACCTATTCATATTGATGGGCCATACCAATTCGGAGTATTAATTGCGAGATATGCTTTGCCATTTATTTCAATCATCATTCCACTTATTTTTACAGCTTGGGAGAAATTAATCACGCAATTTGAAGCGGGTGAATTACATGAGTAAGCTAGGGAAATGGATCGTTGTTTTATTAGTCTTTGGATTAATGTTATTTGGTATCGTGCAATTTGTAGTAATTCCGAAGCAAAACGCAGCTGCTGAGCAATATGTAATAGAACAAGAGAAGCCACTTACACATGATTTGGAGTATATTAAGCAGTACAAAAATCCTTATATGGGAAATGCGGGAAATACCACTCAACTTTTTGGTCATCTGCCATTACATGATATATTGAAAGACTTTGAACTGAAATCAGACGATTTAACGGTGATGGTAAATTATACGCAGAAAACGACAGACATTAACAATCAACTGTTAAACCAATCTCTTATCTATAATTCAACTGCCGCTTTCGCATTAATCGAAAACCTTGAAAAAATTGAATATCATTTTGTAGATGAGACTATTACAGTGGATAGAGAAAGTATTGAAAGACAATATACGAATTTTGATGAGTTAACTGAGAGTACTAAAATTTGGAATGAAAAAGTTCGAAATCCGTTAAAGGATACTAAGTATGTAGAGGATTTTATTAATGAAATTTTGCATTAAAACATGAAACAAAAAAGGGAGAATGAAGTCAATCTAGTGGTGTCTTCTACCTTCTGCTTAATAAACGCAATAGCACAAAAATACGAAACCCCTTCAACGTTAAGCTGAAGGGGAAGGAAGTATTCTAGATACTTAACTCTAAAATTATCAAAATGTATTTTCAAAACTAATACTTTCATTTAAATCTCAATTTTGACCACATCTTCGGCATTAAGTAAGTGCAACTGCTAAACCACTAAAGGAAATTGGTCCTACAACAGTAGCTTCTGTTCCACTTGTAATATTTTGAACGGTTACTTGATAAGTATGGGTACCTTGACTCACATTTGAATCTATTGCTTGAAATGTTTCAACATAGTTTACCTCCGACGTAGGATCTGATTCTACCCCTACTTGAAATCTAAAGAATTCTAATCCATCACGGAAGATCCTAAACAACAACTGAGATGTACCAGTAACCCCACGCACGCCCACGGATGAAATTAATTGTACCCGATTGTTAGTTGCATTACTTTGAGGAATAGTTAAACGAATAGTTGCTAATACAACTCTAATAGGAGATTGAGGGATAGCGATATTAACTGAATTAGCCCTACGAGAGGGTTGTGTTGCTTGGTAATCTATAATACTAACCATTACAGCCACCTCCTTAATTTTATACTTTAAAATACGTTATTAAGAAGAAATGGCTTGGATAATATAATTATAATGATAGGTAAAAGGTGTCGAAAAATGAAAAAAAGGCTATTTTTTCTTTTGAAATGTATTTAAACAGTCTATTTTGTGGACCAATCAAGGATAAATTTAATAGGACACATAGTATTTTAAATAATAAATGTTGTATTAATCCTCAAGTACCTTATATATTTTTTTAATCCTTTTTAACTGAGGTGCCGTAAGTTCGTTTTCTCTTTTTCGTAACACGGTTAATAATTCCGCTTTATTGTCGTCTGTTACTGCAAGGATAGTGCTTTCAGAATGCTGTGGGATTTCCTTTGGTCTACAAGTCTCCAAATGTGAGAGTAAAAACGGAAAAATACGCTCAGTGTTTTGCTTGTTTACGGCTGCTAACTTTGCTAGGGTTAAGACTCCTTTATCAATAGTGATGACTGAGCCAGTTTTCATTGCAGAAAATAAAGTTTCGATATGTTCTATAATAATCTCAGATGACTCTAGTGCTATGGTAGATAGTGCAGTCATGGCTCCCCAAACTAAACGATTATTCCGACTTTTAAGAAGGTCTATGAAAATTAAGGCATACTCACTTATGAGTTCCGGTTTCAATTCTCCAATTTCATAAGCTACTTTTATACAATCTTGTTGAATCTTCTTATCCTTATTAGATAAGTTCTGAATTACTTCTTTTATGCCTTCACAATTATTTGTGTTAACTAATTCATGGGCAAGTTCAATATTTGGCTCTTCATCTTTATGATTAAGTTGTGTTGCTAACTTGTTTATTATCGTCATAATAATCCCTCTTTTAGCAAAATAATCGGATACCATAATTACTAAACACTGTTATTCTCTGTAAAAGGGATGCCAAGAAATCTCGACAGCCCTTTTGCCTTTTAATAAAAATGTCAAGCAGTGACTTTTTCAGCTGCTTCACTTGCCTCTTTTCTAAAGTAAAAGATAGCTCCCATTAATGCGACAAGTATAAATCCAAATAGTACGAGCGACCATAACGTAACAGAAATATGGAATCGATCTAATAATTCACCAGCTACTTTAGGTAGGAAAGCCCCTCCTAAACCACCCATTGCAACAAGTAGACTTGTTGTCCATTCCTCTAACCCGGCAGAATTTTCGTTAATAATCAGCAATCCAATAGAGAAAATACCGCCCATTAATAATCCTGTTAAAAAGATGGCTACGTAACTAATAATAGCTGTAGGTGATACGGCAAAAATGATTAAAGCGAAAAATTGACCGATACAGCTAATGATAAAGAGTTTAATGTAACCAATTTTATCGATAATAAACGTCATGCATAGTCTTCCAATCGTCATAGCCAACCAGAAAACCGTAATGCTTAATGCAAGGAAGGAAGCATCTAAGTTGGTTGTTTTTCCTAAAATCGTTGGTAAGTAGTTCGGCAGTACCATTTCTGTACCCACATACATAAAGAAAAAGAAAGCTCCAATAGCCAATAGAGGAATTTGTTTTCGAGGGTATCGGTTTCTACTAGTCTTCTCTTTAGTTTGTGTACGTACTTTCACCTGCTTTTTTAAAATAGGGTCTACTTCTCCAAATGAAAGAAAGAACCAACCAATTAACGTGACACTAGTTATGATGGCGACAGTTGTAAAAGAGGCATTCCACATTCCGTTCAGAATAAAAAATGCAGAAACAATCGGGATTACAAGTGCTCCAACGCCAAAAAATACTTCAGTCAGTACAAGCGTGGAAGCTTTTCTTTCTTTTAAATGTCCAACTATTAGTGCTGCGACAACGGTTTCAGCAATCCCGATGCCAGCCCCGCCAATTGGAGCGGTGAATAATAAGAAATCCCACTTTGGGACAGAGCCAAGTACAAATTGGGCAATAGCAAAACAAAGTAGTGCTAGGGAAATAGTCATTTTACGCCCAATCGCTTTTACAATCATCGGTGCAAATGATACCCCGACGAGAAATCCCAAAAACTGATTCATAATTAGCTGGCCGCCGTCTCCATAATGAATGCCATATGATTTCACCATGGGTTCAAGAACGGTACCAATGATAATATGGCCAAAACCGTTTAAAGCATAAATAACGCAAGCGAAAAATACAAATTTCTTCATATCATTCTCCTATACAATTAATTTCCAAGCTATCTTATCAGTAAAGTAGAAAAAGGTCTATAGAAGAAAATGATTAGGGAATAAAAAAGGAGTGTACGAAGGACGTATTGAAATAATATAGATGAACAAATTTATAGACGTAAAGGACGGTTAAATAATGGAATCAGTCGAGAACATGATTTTGCCAGAAGCAGTACAAAAATGGGTAGTAGATTCTATTAATTCAGAAGCTACGATTGAGTCTATTAGTCAGTTGAAGGGTGGCATTTCCTCCCTTGTTTGTATTGTTAAACTAAAAGTGAATGACGAAATAAACGATTATGTGGTCCGCTTACATTTTGCTGAAGGCTGGGCTGAAAATAATCCCGATTTAGTGATTCATGAAGCTGAGAACCTCCGTTTTACGAGGTTGAAAAACCTTCCGACTCCAGAAATCATTACGATTGAAGAGACAGGGACTCGTTTTGGTTCCTATGCTTCTATCATGTCCAAGCTTGAAGGCAAAGTTGTTCTAGAGCCCGATGATATGGATGGATGGCTAAGTGGGCTTGCTCAAGCACTTGTACAAATACACGAAGTGGAAGCAAGTCAATTTCCACGACCTTATTATACATATCAGGATCTTAATGCTTTTGAGATTCCATCATGGGTGAGTTTAACGGAAGAATGGGGAAAAGTTCTTAGTATTATAAAAGGTCCACGACCTATATTCAGAGAGTGCTTTATCCACCGGGACTATCATCCAAGCAATGTTTTATGGGAAGGAAACTCTGTAAGTGGAATTGTAGACTGGATTAACGCATGTATTGGTCCAGCAGGTATTGATGTCGGTCATTGCAGGCTCAATCTTGCTCAGTTATACGGAGTGAAAGAAGCTGACCTTTTTTTATCTTATTACCAACAGTACGCTGGACCAAATTTTGTTTATGATCCATATTGGGATTTAATTTCCCTCGTTGATATTCTTTTCTGGGAACCCGAAGTGTATCCAGGATGGACAGACTTAGGCTTTAAAGGATTAACAGCTCAATTAATCAAGGAGCGTCTGGAGTATTATATGGTAAGTTTAATCAACCGTTTTTAAAGAATTTCGACTTAATTTAACGGTTAAACAATGTACAGAAATTAGTATGTTTGTTAAAATGAATATAGCATTTTTGATAAATATTTACATTAATAGTAGGGAGTGGGATAAGCATATGAGCAAAAAAGCACTAATTGTATGGGGTGGATGGGATGGTCATCAACCGGAACAAGTCGCGCAAATATTTAAAGGAATCCTAGAAGAAGAGAATTTTAATGTAGAAGTTTCTAATTCACTAGATTCATATGCGGATACGGAAAAATTGAAAGCGTTTGATTTAGTTATTCCGCATTGGACAATGGGACAAATTAAAAATAATGTTGCGCTTAATATTTCCGAGGCCATTGTGAGTGGTGTAGGATTAGCGGGATGCCATGGTGGTATGTGTGACTCCTTCCGTAATAATGTGGACTGGCAGTTCATGACAGGAGGAAATTGGGTTGCGCATCCTGGAAATGATGGAATCGAATATATGGTTAATATTAAGCATTCATCCAGCCCTCTTTTAGAAGGTATTTCAGATTTCAAGGTTGTCAGTGAGCAATATTATTTACACGTCGATCCGGCAGTAGAAGTTTTGGCAACAACTCGTTTTCCTGTTTTTGAAGGTCCTCATTCAACGAATAGAGCAGTTGATATGCCGGTTGTATGGACAAAACGATGGGGAGCGGGACGCGTTTTTTACTGCTCATTAGGCCATCTAGCAAATATTGTAGCAATGCCGGAAGTGACTGAGATTATGAGAAGAGGCTTCCTATGGGCTGCTGAAGGGAAGACCCTTTACAGCGAACTGGGAGCAGAATTATCAGAAGGCAATGTTCGTTCCTTTACGGGTATGGGAGATAGCCCAAATTAATAGAAAAGCGGAAGCGCCTTGTTTATCGACGTACAAACTTCAGGACCTTTGACTGAGATAAAGGAAACACGAAGAGGAACGAGTCGATGTTGACTTATCGTAGGGAAAAGGGCAAGAAGTTTGCTAGTCGATAGGCGCTGTAGCTAGACAAAGAAAAGCGGAAGCGCCTTGCTCATCGACGTACAGGCCCACAGGATGTGGGTCCGTCGAATTTTAAAAAATTAGAGGTTGGGACAAAACTCACCTCTGAATGAAAAAGCCGGAGAAATTTTACAACGAGTAAAATTTCTCCGGCTTTGAATATTTTTGCAATAAAATAAGGACAACTTCTGATAAAATTAAGTTACCACACCAAATCTAATCAGAAAGAAGTGTCCTTATGTTTAAAAATTATAACATGAATCAAATAGTTTTGCCTTTAGATTTAGAAGTAAAATTACAAAGTAATGATATTGCCTTCCATATCCATCATTTAGTTGAAAGTATTCCTCATGAAGCGTTCGAACCATTTCTACGAAATGAGGGCTGTCCTGCCTATCACCCACGCATGATGCTTAAACTTATCTTATGTGCCTATTCGCAATCTGTCTTCTCAGGGCGCAAAATTGAAGCCCAATTAAAAGACAGTATCCGTATGATGTGGCTGGCTCAAGGGTATGAACCGAGCTACCGCACAATCAACCGATTCCGTGTTCAAGCAGAAGTGAAAGAATTAATACGCCAATGTTTCGTCCAATTCCGTTGCCAATTGATCGAAGAAAAACTTATCGATCAAGAAGCTGTTTTTATTGATGGTACAAAGATAGAGGCAAATGCGAATAAATTTACCTTTGTATGGAAGAAATCTATCGAAAAGTATCATATTGGATTAATTGAAAAGTCAAATGAACTATACAACGAGTTACTTGAAAAAGAAATTATACCTGAAATTGAACGAGAAAGTGAAGAACAGTTATCACTTGAAGAACTTACTCAATTAGCCAAAAAGGTAGACGATGTCGTTACTGAGTATGACAAAAGAATCGGAGATTCTTCAGATGTAGAAGAACGTAAAGTTTTAAGAAATAAGCGGAAATTCCCGAAACAAGCACGGAAACAATTAATGGATTATATTGTTCGAAAACAAAACTATCAACGAGACTTTGAAATCTTTGGCGAACGAAATAGTTATTCAAAGACGGATCACGATGCGACATTTATGCGCATGAAAGATGATTATATGAAAAATGGTCAATTGAAGGCAGGCTATAATGTACAAGTCGCAACAGAGGGTCAATATGCGCTTGCCTATAATCTATTTTCAAATCCCACAGATACACGTACATTAATCCCTTTCTTAGACACAATTGAGGAAGATTATTTTAAGTTACCAAAGCATATTGTCGCAGATGCAGGTTATGGTAGTGAACAGAATTATGATGATGTCATTTCGAATCGTAAACGAGAAGCTTTAATTACGTATGGCATGTACCTCAAAGAGCAAAAGAAAAAATATAAACAAAACGAATTCAATCCAGACAACTGGCATTATGATAAAGAAAACGATACATACACTTGCCCAAATCAACAAAGCGTAGTTTTTAAATATCATTCTGTACGTATGGATAAAACAGGCTTCAAACGAGAGTTTAAGATCTATGAATGTGAAGACTGTTCAGGCTGCCCTTTCCGTTCATCATGTACAAAAGCAAAAGAGGGAAATAATCGAAAATTAATGGTGAATGAGAAGTGGGAACAACAAAAAGAATATGTGAGAGCGAAGCTTTCAGAAGAAAAAACGAGTTCCATCTATCGTAAACGAAAAATCGATGTGGAACCAGTTTTTGGATTCTTGAAGGCTAATTTGCGTTTCACTCGATTTTCTTTACGAGGAAAATCGAAGGTTGAAAACGAAATGGGTCTAGCGTTAATGGCTGTGAATTTACGAAAATTCGCAGCCAACAACTAAGAATGAATAAGCATTAATATAGAAAATAGAAAAAAGCGAAATTAAGTACGCTCAATTTCGCTTTTTTCGTTAATTGAAGCTAGTTATGTCCCAGCCTCTTTTTTAGGCTGAGAGGTATTCTTTTGAAGAATCATAAGTGATGCCCCTCCAATCAATAAGATCCCTGTAAATAGAAATCCTTGATTTGCAGTTAAGCTTAATAATCCGGTTAATCCTGAGCCGACAACAACGCCAATCGAAAAGAATGCGTAAAAATATCCATATGCTTTACCTCGATGTGTTTGTTCTGTCGCCTCAATCAACAAGGAATTAATTGATGGGAATAAAAAAGCAAATCCAATTCCATAGATCCCCATGATTACATAAAGGAATGGAATGGTATTGCTGAAACTAATCATGATTAAGCCCACAGCCATTGCTGCCATTCCGAATGTAGCACTCTTCACCGGCTTGATGATGTCAAATAAATTGTTAATCGGCAAAACGAAAACGAGAATAGCAACAATGCCAAATGTACTTAAAAGAAGTCCGCTCGTTTGTGAATCTTGTCCAAGTGCAACTACTTTTAATGGAAGCATATACGCAAGTACTCCTTGTGAAAACATTAAGAAAAATGCTCCAGAAAAAGCTCTCATGATAAGCGTATTTTTGAAAAAAACTTTTACCTTTAACGTATCTGACCCATCTTTTATTCCTCTTTCAATTACTTTCCTGCGTAAGAAAATAATAGAAAGAATTCCTAATAGAATCATAAAACATGCTGTAACACTTAAAACTGTTATTTCATTAGATTTACTTGCAACAATCCCACTAAATGCAGGCCCAATTACAGCAGCAAGTCCAACGAATGCGCCGGAAAGTGCAGCGCCTTTTCCTTTTTTCTCTTGATTAGAAGAATTCGCTAAGTATGTAAAAGCTGCTGGCACAATTAATCCTGCCGTTAAACCATGTAAAAAGCGAATAATAAGTAGAGACCATGCGTCAGCGGCGAGAAAATATGAAAAAAGCATTATACCAGTAAATAATAGTCCCAGTAACAAGATAACAAACGGGCCTCTTTTATCTGTTAGAAACCCGGAAATTATATTTCCTATTGTATTTGAAAAAGAGTACATCCCAACGGCCAAGCCTGTTAAAAACGGAGTGGCACCAAGTGATGTTGCAAGAGGAGTCATAATCGGCAGCTGAGTAAATAAATCAAAAAATGAAAAAAATACGATGAAATATACGAAAACCCGCATAAATGGTAAGCCTCCATCTATTAAACTTATCTTTATCATCTCTTTTTAAATGGAAATAGGCAAGTGGAATCATTTATTGGAATTTTTTATTGTATATACTGTTGACCCATCAACCCAACAGTGAGTATAATGAATTTGTAGAAAATTTAGTAAATATAGGAGTTGATAGATGTAAGCGCTTAATATAATATTTCGATATTATGTTTCTGTAATTCCTCCTTCCTTAGAAAAAGTAGCAACAAGACTACTATCATTTCATCACGATCTTCCCATCTTATGCTTCACCACGATTACTAGCCACACCCAGAAATGTTCCATCATACGACTGCTATCCAAAAACTTAATCATTCATTAGGGGGTGAAATGGATTGCCTCGTTTACAAGAGATATCACAACAAGAACCCATTCTTAAAAACACAAAGAGTCGTTTCCGCTTCACAAGACAGGAAAAGCGTAGTTTAGCAAAGGGTTTACTTTTTATTTCTCCTTGGTTAATCGGCTTTTTAGCCTTCACTTTAACGCCTTTTCTAATGTCTTTATATTATAGTTTTACAGATTATGATATTATCCAATCGCCTGTGTGGGTTGGATTACAAAATTTCCAGACACTTTTTCATGACAAGTTATTTTGGAAATCACTCTACAATACCTTTTATTATACTTTAGTTTATTGCCCGTTGAGTGTAATTGTAGGGGTGTCATTGGCGCTATTACTCAATCTAAAAGTACGAGGGATGGCCATTTATAGAACGATATTTTATTTGCCATCGATCGTTCCGTTTGTAGCTTCTTCTATTCTTTGGTTGTGGTTATTGGATCCACAATTTGGAATTATCAATTCAATTATCGCAATTTTTGGAATCCAAGGACCGGGTTGGTTAGTAGATCCTCAATGGTCAAAGCCTGCACTTATCATGATGGGGCTTTGGGGTGTTGGTGCGCCTATGATTATTTATTTAGCAGCCTTGCAAGACATTCCGAATGAAATGTATGAATCTGCTGATATAGATGGTGCTGTGGGGTGGCAAAAAATATTGTTTATAACCGTTCCGATGCTTACACCAGTCATTTTATTTAATCTAATTATGGGACTAATCGGATCGTTCCAATATTTTACACAGGCGTATATTATGACCAAAGGTGGCCCAAACGATTCAACATTATTCTATGCTTTGTATTTGTATAACAATGCGTTTTCATATTTTCATATGGGTTATGCTTCTGCAATGGCTTGGATTTTGTTCGTCATTATTATGGCGACTACGTTGCTCATATTTAAATCGTCCGCACGATGGGTTTATTACGGTGGCGAATAACAATTAATGGGGAGTGTTATAGTTGAAGGTAAAAATTAGATCATTATTAGTAAACGTTTTGGCTATTTTGATTTTAATCAGTATGACGGCTTGTAGCTCTACTGGTTCATCTTCGAATAAAAACAATTCATCAAAGGATGGAGTTGTTGAAGTTACGTATTGGCATATGTGGACAGGTGATTGGAAAAAGTTGATTGACGATCTTGTTGATGAGTTTAATGAAAGCCATCCAGACATACGTGTAAAAGCTCTGTCAATTGCAGGTGACGCAGATTCTAAATTCCTCACTGCGCAGGCAGGTGGAACCCCTCCAGATGTGATGACACAGTGGAACCAGGTAATACCTTCATGGGCAGAAAAAGGCGCTATTCTTTCATTAGAAGAATACATTAGTGGCAGCGCTCCAGAATTAAAGGATTGGATGTATCCAATCGTAGCTGAAATTGGTAGTTATAAAGGAGAAATGTATGCGGTTCCATTTTCAATGGATGCATTTGCACTCTTTTATAATAAGGATATTTTTAAAGAAGAAGGTTTAGATCCTGAAAATCCTCCTAAAACAATTGGGGAATTAGATGCGGTTCAAGACAAACTCTGGAAAATGGATGATAGGGGCTTTGTAGAACGAGTTGGATTTATGCCAGCGGGTATAACTCTTTGGGGACCTGCATTTAGCAGCCAATGGGCCGATGCGGATGGAAAAATAACAGCGACTCATGAAAATAATCTCAAAGCTTTGAAATGGTTTGAGTCATACACTAAAAAATATGATCCAATGAAAGTAGCTTCTTTTAACAAAAGTATGAGTGCTAACACAATCAATAGCACATGGCCATTTCTTGGCGGAAAAACAGTATTTGATGTAGATGGAATGTGGCGTTTGTTAGACCTAGAAAAATATGCACCGGATTTAAATTATGGAGTCATCCCTTTACCGTATCCAGAAGAAAATGGGAAACCTAATTCTTCATGGGTTGGAGGAAATTACAATATTATCCCAGCGGGTGCTAAGCATCCAAAAGAAGCGTGGGAATTTATCCTATGGCTAACAGGTTATAAAAATGAAGAGTGGGCAGGGAATATGCTACCAAAAGGTGGATGGATTCCAGCTTCTCCTAAAATCACAGATACAGCCGGATACCAAGATTTTATGAATGAAATCCCGGCTCGTAAAGTATTTGTAGATTTATTTAATAGTGAAAACGTTCAAATTACTCCAGTAATTCCTGTCCAGCAGTACTATTGGGACCGTCTGGAATCAGCTGAGGAAGCCGTCATGACTGGGAAAAGTACAGCTGAAAAGGCTTTAGAAGAGGTTCAAAAAGAAGTGGAAAATGAAATGAAGAAAATTAAGTGAAAAAAATAAGGGAGTTTATCTCCCTTATTTTTGAAAGGGGGGGCGTGAATGGGCTCAAATTATAACGGTTTCAGAAGAAAAAAAAGGCATATTACAAAGCAATTCACTGCTCATGTTTTTCTAATTTTATTTGGGATCTCTTTCTTATTTCCTTTTGTTTGGATGTTATCGACATCTTTAAAGCCTGAATCTCAAATATTTAAATGGCCTCCTGAATGGATTCCGGAAACTTTTATGTGGCAAAACTTTCCCGAGGCGTTGACGTTTGTACCATTTGCCTTGTATTTCAAAAATACATTAGTTATATGCGTGCTTACTGTTTTAGGAACAATTATTTCATCTGCCTTTGTAGCATATGGTTTTGCTAGAATCCAATGGAGGGGAAGAAATATTTTCTTTTTCCTTATGCTGACAACAATGATGTTGCCTTACCAAGTAGTCATGGTTCCACTATTTTTAGTATTTAAGGAGATTGGTTGGGTTGGAACATTCAAACCATTAATAATTCCCGCATTTTTCGGTACGAATGCATTCTTTATATTTTTATTAAGACAATTTTTCCTAACCATACCGTATGAACTGTCTGATGCAGCAAAAATTGATGGCTGTTCGGAATTCCGTATTTTTTGGCAAATTGTGTTGCCGTTAGCGAGGCCCGCCATAGCGACAGTTGGTTTATTTACCTTTATGGAAAATTGGAATGACTTTTTAGGACCATTAATCTATTTAAATGATGAATCTAAATATACGATTGCCTTAGGGCTGCAACAGTTTATTGGTCAATATGGCACCCAGTGGGGAATGCTGATGGCCGCCTCAACAGTGGCTACTGCTCCGATTATTATTCTATTTTTCTTTACACAAAAAACATTTATCCAAGGTATCTCTACTACTGGGATAAAGGGATAATACGAAATTAATAAAATATCAATAATAATGAATTGAGGGAAATGCTATGCCGAAAATTACAATCATTGGGGCTGGGAGCTCATTTACACAGCATATTGCTGTAGATATTTTATCCATTGATGGCCTTTCAAAAGGCACTATTGCATTAGTTGATGTTGATCAGGAACGATTAGATATTGCGCATCAGCTAGTTGAAATGGTTATAAAAAAGTTAGATAAAGAATGGAATGTAATATCCTCTGTCAATCGAAAGGAAGTCATTAAGGATTCAAATTATATTATTAATCAAATAGAAGTAAACGGATTAAATACAGTTAAAAGTGAGTTTGAAATCCCTTTAAAATATGGTGTAAAACAGTGTATAGGCGATACAATGGGCCCAGGAGGTCTTTTTAAAACACTTCGGACACTGCCACAGTGGCTTGAAATTATAAAAGACATTGAGGAATTAGCTCCTAATTCAATTATATTAAACTATACAAATCCGATGTCTGCTGTCACATTGGCAACTAGTAGAGTTACAAACATTCCAGTAGTAGGACTATGTCACTCCATACAAAATACATCTAGGCAGCTTTCAGATTATATTGGCGTTCCATATGATGAATTACATTGGAAGGCAGCAGGAATAAATCATATGTCTTGGTTTGTTGAATTAAAACATCAAGGTAAAGATATGTACCCACTTTTGATAGAAAAAACGAGTAATAAGGAGTTTTTAGAGAAAGATTCAGTAAGACTGGATGCGATGAAATATTTAGGAGCGTTTGTTTCTGAATCTAGTGGGCATTTTTCCGAATATATTCCTTACTATCGTAAAAGGGATGACCTGATAGATATCCATTGCAGTACGGGATATAACGGTGGAACTGGGTTTTATGCCAATAATTGGCCAACTTGGCGAAAAGAAAATGATGAATATATTAGAGGCATTTTAAGTGGAGAAAATGAACTAAGCATATCTCCTAGTAATGAGTATGCGGCAGTGATAATAGAAGGTATGGAAAAGAACACGCCAAAAGTGATCTATGGGAATGTGCCTAATAATGGTCTGATTGATAATTTACCAAACGATGGCATCGTTGAGGTCGCTTGCCTAGTTGATCGAAACGGAGTAAATCCTTGTCACTTTGGGAAACTTCCAACACATTTAGCCGCACTGTGTCAAAGTAATATGGCTTTCTTTGATCTTGCTGTGAGTGCTGTTTTAGAGAAGGATAAAGAGAAAGCTCTTTACGCGCTATCGATTGATCCATTAACTGCAGCCGTATGCTCCCTTAAAGAAATTAAAGAGATGTTTAATGAATTATATGAAAGTGAAAAGGAATACCTAAACATCTAAGATAAAACAAGATAGGATGATGGAATGAAATGGGAATCTATTGGATTCCCATATTTGTTTACATAGGGCTACCTAATAAATATGTGGATTAATTCCACTAATGAGAAAGGGATAAAAATGGAAAGAATGCTTGATCATTCGAGTGTGGTACCTTTATATCATCAGCTTAAAGAATTGCTTAAAGAAGCAATCGAAAAAGAGGGTGGAAAGCCTGGAGATAAAATGCCATCGGAAAACGAGTTATGTGCTCAATATAACATCAGTAGAAATACAGCAAAAAAAGCAATAGAAGATTTAGTACAAGAAGGAGTATTGAAGAGAGTTAAAGGAAAAGGCACCTTTATTGCAAAACCAAAACTTGAGCAATCCTTGTCCGGTTTTTACAGTTTCAGTAAAGTAATGCAGGAGAGTGGCATAGAGTCAAAGGATATCATTATTGACTTGAAAGTAGTAGAACCAACCACAAAGGTAATGAGAGTATTACAGCTACTTCATGGTGATAAAGTTATTGAATTAAAAAGACTACGATGCGCTAACAAGGAACCGATCATTTTTGAAACATCCTATATTCCTGAGCATTTTGTATCAAGGATTTCAACGGAGGATATACAAAATAGTTCTTTATATGATGTGATGGAAAAAACTTTTGGAATCATAGTGGCAAAAGCAAAAGAGGTTTTCGAGCCAATCCTAATTCAAGAATACGAAAGCAAATATTTGGAAGTTAAGGAGGGATATCCAGCCCTTTTATTGGAACGAATAGCATTTGATACTAGCGAAAATCCGGTAGAATTTTGTCATTCTGTTGTGCGCGGAGACCGATGCCGTTTTTATACGGAATTAATATAAATTGACCCTTGAAAAAATTATTATTAAATAGAATTTCAAGTGACGGGAATGAAGGAAATGGACGTCGTTCCGTGAACCTTCTAAATAATTGCACGAAAGCAGTAGAGCTCATCGGCACCGTACCGACTGTTGTCGGTAGAATACAAAGATAAGCATGCGGCTTTTATCAAGAGGTGTTTGTATGGATAAGCTGAGTTGCTTTGCAACGCCATATTATGGCCTGTGGCTCGAGGGTAAGCAGATTATCCAAAATAAATCCCGCTCAAGTCTTGAGCGGGAAGTACATACTATCGGCTAGGTCGGGGAAGTCGATAAACGGATTCCGGTTTCCCTGAATATTTTGGATTGCCTGGTTTCTGTGTTTTTCATGAAGGAGCGGTGAAAATTGCGCATTCCATTTTCTCAATAATTGGAAGTTCACTCTTTTTCCGAATCCCCTCCTGATTTCGTTTGGATAGCGGAGGATGAAATAGAGCATTGCCCTTGCAACAGTGCCTTTGCCATATTCTGGTTCGAAAAAGTTAAAGTCGGCGATGCCGCAGTTATTGCGGATTTTTTCATCCGGCGATTCGGGATCGTAATAAGGAAAATCATGAAAGGCAAAGTTGGCTCTCTTTGCATTGCATCCGGGATCGCACGCAAACAGGTGATGAAGGTCTCCTTTCATTGGCTCACGCCCCCCAAACCAAGATTGCGGAACGATATGCTCTGCGTTGAATTTGAATTCTTCAGGTACTGTTTTATCCGGATGAGCGGCTTCTCCAACTTTGAAATCAGCTTCCTTTTGCCGCATGCGGACTTCATAATCCTTTCTGAGCAAATCAGCAGGATGATTTTCTTCACCGGAATAAATGCTCTTTACGCTTCCGTTTGGCTGTAGATCAACCCATGTATATAAATATTCATCCTTGCTGACGAAATAGGGCAGCCGGTTTTTATGGGTCCTTTCCACGAGCGAGTGAAGTATATTGAATTTCTGCCGTGAATTCCCCATGAGTAGATCCAATCCGTGATAATATTGAGAAATGAACTCACGATCCAATCCTTCATCATAATAGGCACGTTCATTTTCCTTCATATTCATCTGATTATGCTGGACACTCCCGATTCTTTTCTCGAGCTGCTCCAATTTCATCGTATCACCCCCTAAAGGACCTTCGTTGTCCAAGTTTCACAGTTCCAAACGTCCGTTGCTATTTTTCGGTAAAAATCCGGCTCGTGGCTGATAAGAAGTATGGAACCTTTATATGCTTTCAAGGCGCGCTTTAGCTCTTCCTTCGCATCTGTATCAAGATGGTTCGTAGGCTCATCCAGCACAAGTAGATTGGATTCCTGATTGACAAGCTTGCAGAGGCGAACCTTCGCCTTTTCACCGCCGCTCAGCACATCCATTCTGCTCTCGATATGCTTCGTTGTGAGGCCACATTTGGCTAGTACGGAACGGATTTCGTACTGGGTAAACGATGGAAACGAATTCCACAGCTCTTCGATACATGTATTGGCATTTCCGCCTTGCACTTCTTGCTCGAAATAGCCGATGTGCAAATAATCCCCAAGCCGGACACTTCCGGAAACGGGCTTGATTTCACCAAGGATGCTGCGGAGCAATGTTGTTTTTCCAATTCCGTTTGCGCCTGTGAGCGCAATTTTTTGACCGCGATCCATTTTCAAGCTTAGCGGCTTGGACAGCGGCTCATGATAGCCGATGACAAGCTCGTCTGTTTCAAAGATGGATTTTCCACTCGCCCTGGCTTCACGGAAATGAAATTCAGGCTTTGGCTTTTGTGCGGAAAGTTCGATGACCTCCATTTTATCCAATTTCTTTTGTCGTGACATCGCCATGTTTCTTGTCGATACCCGGGCTTTATTGCGAGCGACGAAATCCTTCAGCTCGGAAATTTCCTGTTGCTGCCTCTTGTATGCCGCTTCAAGTTGCTGTTTTTTCATTTCATATACTTTCATAAAATCATCGTAGTCTCCGACATAGCGGTTCAGCTCTTGGTTTTCCATATGATAAATAAGATTAACTACACTGTTTAAAAACGGGATATCATGTGAAATCAGGATAAATGCATTTTCATATTCTTGAAGGTAGCGCTTGAGCCATTCAATATGGACTTCATCCAGATAGTTGGTTGGCTCGTCCAAAAGCAGAATATCCGGCTTTTCCAAAAGTAGCTTCGCGAGCAGAACCTTGGTCCGTTGACCTCCGGAAAGCTCTTGGACGTCCCGTTCAAGACCAATTTCATCAAGACCGAGTCCGCGGGAGATTTCCTCAACCTTAGCATCGATCATATAAAAATCGTTATGGGTGAGCGTTTCCTGAATGATGCCAGTTTCTTCGAGCAGCTGCTCGAGCTCATCAGGGGATGCGGCGCTCATTTTTTCGTAAATTCCATTCATCTCGGCTTCCAAATCAAATAAATATTGAAATGCCATTTTCAATACATCTCTTATGGAAAAGCCTTCTTTAAGAACGGCGTGCTGATCCAGATAGCCGACTCTTACCTTCCTCGCCCATTCAATTTTCCCTTCGTCTGCTTGGAGCTTTCTTGTAATGATGTTCATAAAGGTGGACTTTCCCTCGCCGTTTGCACCGATAAGACCGATATGCTCGCCTTTTAAAAGGCGAAATGATACATTATGAAAGATAGCACGGTCGCCAAAACCGTGGCTTAGCTTACTGACAGATAGTATGCTCATGATACACCTCTTTTGATGGATTTTAATTAATGGCTCTTTTCTTAAACAATGTTGCTTTTTTCTTAATTTAAATAATAAGAGTAAATTTGGAACTCAAAACTTAGTCATTCAGCTGAGAAAAGAGCTGCTTACTTTATAAGAATCGCTAAACTCACCTTTTAGGGGTAAAAGCCGGCTTTTGGGCTTAAAAAAAAACAAACTTTACGAAAACAGCCTAATTTATTGAATCAAAGCCCGCCGCATAGTTCTGCCGATTGTGCCGAGATCATTTTTGAATAGATGCAAATCTCAAGCTCAACGACGGATCACGGCTGGATCAATGGATTGTATAAATAAACTATTAATCTTTCATTTGACTGAAAATAAAATCTGAATGGATACTGACAAAACCGGGCTTAATATAATAGAGCTTAGTGTATGACCATTTCAGAAAGTTCATGTTTAATCCTTCCTTTCCCATTTATTATAAGCACAAAGTCTCCTCTTGAAAATAGGAAGAGGATGGGTCAATCGATCAAAATTGGGGAAAGAAAAGACGAGAGTGAATGCGAGGGATCCGATATGAATAAAGACAATCAATTTGACTCAGTTTTTAACCAGTTGAAAGGCCAGCTGAACAAGCTACCGATAGCCGGCAATTCAAAGAAAAAAATGCTATCAAAACTGAGTGAACTGAAAGAAATGACCGTTGATGCTCGAGAGCCGCGAATTGCGCTCATCGGGCGGAGAGGAGCAGGGAAGTCCTCCCTCATCAATGCACTGTTCGGTGAAGCGAAACAGTTCGTCAGCCCTGTGCAGGCTGGAACGGGGCGGGGAAAATGGTTTTGGTATCCTTCTGAAGAGGAGAAAAAAATCCGCCTGCTTGATTCACGGGGGCTCGGAGAAACTGAAAAGCCAATTGAAAGCTCGGAAGAAGCATCCGCCTTTAACCAGTTGAAAAAAGAATTGGAGGCCGAACAGCCCGATGTATTATTATTCCTCATCAAGGGGAAGGAAACGGATGCGAGAATTGAAGAAGATTTACGGGAATTGAACTTGCTGCGGACATTCGTTAAGGAGACCCATCAATACGATGTTCCAGTCCTCTGTGTTGTGACTCAGGTGGATGAGCTGGATCCGCCGTATTACAAAGAGGTGCCGTTTGACGCGAATCCTATCAAGGCTGCCAATATCCGGGCAGCAGTCGAATTGATGGAAAAGCGGTTCCAGGAAGCTGAAATACCGCTTCTCAACATTATCCCGGTCTGTACGTATGTGGATTTTGATGAAGAAGGCAATATTCTCTTCGATATGCGCTGGAATATTGATAAGGTATCCTCCTATTTAATTGATTCGCTGCCAAATGAAGCAATATTGAAAACAGCAAAGGCGACCCAAGCCAAATCCGCAAAAAAAAAAGTCGCACAAAAAATTATTTTGACAATGTCGGGAATCGCAGGCATCATCGCACTTGAGCCAATTCCGTTTGCCGACATGCCTATTTTGACAGCTCTGCAAGCTCTGATGATAATGGCTATCGCCTACATTGCCGGCCGCGAGATCAGCAGGAAAACAGCTGCAGAATTCATAGGTGCGGTTGGTGCTAATCTTGGATTGGCGTTTGCAGTAAGAGAAGGAGTCCGCTCGGTGGTCAAGCTTATACCTGCTGCCGGAAATGTAATTTCCGGTGCGGTGGCCGGTGCTATAACTTTCGGGATCGGACAGGCTGGCATCGTGTATTTCATAGATGGGCATGATATTGGAAAGGCAAAGAAGGCATTCCAATCAGGTAGAAAACAATATAAAAAGGATTAGGAATACGAAAGCAAGTATTTGGAGGTTAGAGAGGGATACTAGCAGTATTATTAGAGAGTTGTTCGTATAGAGCGTTGCCATTTTTAACAAGAAAATAATCCCTTGACAAAATTATCATTAAATAATATGTTTAAAACAACTACTTTGTTAAGCCAAGTAGTTGTTTTTAAAGTCACTATCTTGTTAAACAAAATAGCGAAGATCTAGTTTTTTATTTAATTCGCTATCTTGCTTAGCAATATAGCTGAGGAAGGATGCTGCATATGTCGATAAGAAGCCAGTTGTTAAAAGGGATTTTGGATGGTTGCGTGTTGGCTGTAATCGAGAAAGAACCCGTTTACGGATATGAACTTTCAAAAAAGCTGCAGGATATTGGCCTTGAAGATGTAAGTGAAGGAACGATTTATCCTGTTTTGTTAAGACTTCAAAAAAACGGATTGATACGGGGAGAGATGAGGCCATCGGATTCGGGACCAAATCGGAAATATTATTACTTGACGGAGATAGGGAAAGAGGCCTTATTGACCATTACAGAAGAGTGGAATCAAATAAGTGAGCCCGTCAATGCATTGTTCAAAAGGAGAGAAGACTAACGATGAATGTAAAAAAATTAATAGCAGAAAACAATCGAAAAAGAGAATTATTAACACCAGAAAATGAAGCATATTACAGTGATATGTTGATTTATATAAGGCTTCAAATGGCATTATCAGAGCAGCAGTCCGAAGAAGTGTTGATGGAAATGCTTGACCATTTACTTGAAGGACAGGAAGAAGGAAAAACAGCTAAAGACATTTTCGGAGACAACCCGAAAGCATTTGCCGATGAAATTATTGAGCAATTGCCAAAAGAGAAAAAGCGAGCCGTTATTCCTTTTATTGCAGGAATAGTAGCCAATATCGTTAGTTGGATTTTAATGATAAGAGGAATTCTTTTTCTCGTATTATCACAATTTACAGAGGTGAAAACGGAGGTTTACCCAATTGCAGTTGTTGCCGTAGCCTTCGTCATCTCATGCTTTGTATGCATCACAATTTGGTTTATTTTAAGACTGGTTAAAAATTCGCTGTTTCAAGAAAAGCGAAATACAAAAATGGATATGCTTAAGGCAGGGTTAGTCGGTGCTGTAGGCATGGGTGTCGTACTGGCAGCAACTCTGTTCATCCCGGAAGTTGGACCTTCATTCAATTTTTCATGGTGGGCGTCTTTCATTGCTGGGGGCATTCTATGGATAATCTTGTTTATCACGAAGAAGCTAGGAGGTAAATAAAATGTTATCAAATAAAAGTGAGAGATTTATAGAAAATCTTCGACTGTATCTTATGACATCAGGAAAAAATGAAAAAGAAATAAGTGAATTAGTAGAGGAACTAAGGGATCATCTTATTGAATCAGAAAAACATGGAAAGAATATTGAGGGAATCATAGATTGTACTCCTGCTGAATATATGGCTACCCTGAAAAGGGAAATGAAGACTGATTATAAAAGTCTAGTAAAAAATCTACCTATCTTTTTTCTTGGAGTTATTGCTTATTTTATGATGGGACCTGCGATAAAAGGGGAGTTTGAACTGAACATAGTTCAAGTCATTGGTTTTCCTATCATCGCCGCGATAGGTTTCGTAATTTACATTGTCTTTTTACAACGAGCGGGAAAAAATCAGTATTCAAACAAGAAACTTTTCTTTGTTGGTATGATGGCTTCTGCAAGTGTGATGGTCCTGTTCATACTTTTAATGGTAGCGAGTGGAGTTTTTATTGAACCTTTTTATAAGGCAAGTACACTTGCAAACTGGACCATTGTAGCGATATGTTCCTTCATTTTTATTTTCGGTGCATTATGGGCTAAAGCGTGGTTTCCTATTTGGATCCCGGTTATACTTTTCATTCCCGATTTTCTTTTCCGTTTTTCCAAATTACCTGATGAAACGATTCTTGTTATTAGTTTCATGTCTTTTATACTTATGTTTATTTTAATCATTTTAAGTTTAGTGGTCACTGAGAGAAAAAAGCCAAAAGTAACATAATGGATATATGTTACTTTTGGCTATACAGTTGCTTTCGTTGGTAGGTAGACAGTACGACTCCTCCTACTATAAAAATGGAGCCGACTATTTCTACGCCTGTAATTGGTTTGAATAATAGTATGAGTCCAAATATCATTGCGACAAAGGGCTCAAGATTTGATAATATGGATGCCTTGGAAGCATCGACATGACGTATATTGCTATTCCAAATAAGTGTGGCTAGTCCATGCACAATAACGGCCGTTCCGATTAAAAGCCCCCAATCAGTGATGTTGCTACTGATTTGTAACGGATTATCGAGCGAAAATGCAAAAAAGATCGAAATAAACAGACCAACAACATTCGAATATAAAGTAATCATAAGTGGATCGATTCTTTGGGAGAGTACTCTTGTCATAATGATCATAATTGCAAAGGTGACCATAGTGACTACAATCCAAAGAAGGCCAATTTCAACGTGTAAAGACGATAAACTGCCTTTTGTTACAACAAAAAAAATCCCAACAATCGCCACGATAGAACCGAATATCATTCGAGTAGATAATCTTTCTTTTAAGAAGATAGCTGCTAAAACACTAGTTAAAATTGGAGTTGTAGCTAATATTAATGCGGAAGTTGTGGGGTCAGCTGTTTGTAATCCTTCAAAAAACGACCATTGGTTTATAAATACTCCGATAAATCCCAGAAAGAAAATCACTATTACATCCGTTTTATTTATACGACTTAGCTGTTTTTTGTAAGATAATGCAATTAGAAAAAGCACAATGAAGACAAGCCTTAGAAATGTTAATAGAGCAGGAGAGAAACTCTGTACTAAAATCTTTCCAAATACAAAATTACTTCCCCAAACGACCACACAAAAAGTTAGCCATGCATAAGCTTTAAACATAGATGAATCCGTCCTTTTATGAAATGCTAACTTTTCTATTTTATCCGTAAAAGGATGCATCGTAAACTTATAAGCAATTAACAGACTTCCTGGCCTAAACACTAGCGTTTCGCTATTCTCCCGTTTAGCCTTCCAGCCATTCACAATGTGGATCTTCTCGTTCCCACTGATACTGATGGAGGTTAATCTGATTATCTTTTATAACCTCGATACCTTCACGTTCTAGTAAGAACTGTTGCTGATAGGCGGTTTCGGAATCTCCAATTACAATTTCACCTTTAGCATTCACGACACGGTGCCAAGGAAGTTCATATTTCGAACTCATTGAGTGAAGAATTCGTGAAACTTGTCTTGCCCCACGTGGATTTCCGGCTAGACGTGCAATTTGACCATATGTAGCGACACGACCTTTGGGGATCGATTTTAAGGTAGTTATAACTTTTTCTGTAAATGGATTCATTTTTAACCTCTCCAATCTTTTTCAGTATATCATTTGTTTGTTTAATAAATAGGGTAATAATGACTGTAATATAGTTCTAGCAGGAAAAATCCTCGTGACACTACGGGGATATTGAATATCATGTATAATCTTAGTAATAAGTGGAAAAAGGAAGATCATTATGGCGAAAATTATGATTGTAGAAGATGATCCGAAGATTGCTAAGCTGCTTCAAAACCATCTTGAAAAGTATGGATATCAGGCGAAGCTAACGGAGGATTTTGAACATATATTGGCGCTTTTCACAGAAATAAAACCAGACTTGGTTCTGCTGGACATTAATTTGCCAAGTTATGACGGATATTACTGGTGTAGGCAAATTCGTAAAATATCAACGTGTCCGATATTATTTATTTCCGCTAGGTCGGGTGAGATGGATCAAGTGATGGCATTAGAAAATGGTGCGGATGATTTTATAACGAAACCGTTCCATTATGAGGTGGTCATGGCTAAAATTCGTAGTCAATTGCGGCGTGCCTACGGAGAATATGCCCCTAAAGTAGAGGAACGAATCGTTAATATAGAAGGACTTACTCTTTATATGGAACGGATGGAAGCGGAAAAAGGAGAGAAGACTGTTTCTTTAACTAAAAAAGAAGCCATCTTGCTGGAAACTCTCATGAGAAGATCTCCACGAGTAGTAAGTCGTGAAGCGATATTAGAAAAATTATGGGACGATCAATCATTCGTTGATGAAAACACCCTGAATGTCAACATAACACGTGTACGTAAAAAGCTTCAGGAACTTGAAATTGATAACGCTATAGAAACTGTACGGGGAGCAGGATACCGGCTAGTTCCTAATTGGGTGGAAGAAGGATGAAGTTATTTTTCCGAGAGCATATACCACTAATCATTGTGAATATCGTCCAAATGATAGCGGTCTTGTCTATCTATATAATGGATGGCTATCGTAATTACCATACTGCTCTTTATGCTTTATTTATCGGGATTTTCTTATTAACTGCATACTTATTCTATCGCTATTTTACGCATAAAGACTTTTATAGGAGGCTATCTAATCCAATTCACAAGCTTGATGAGGTAAATGAAATATTAGGATTTTCTTCACTCCCAGAAGCATTAACTCACCTTTTAAAATCACAGCATACTGAGTATATGAATCAACTTCATCAACAGGAAAGAACACGGAATGATCATCTAACCTTCATTAATCAGTGGGTGCATCAAATGAAAACACCGCTTTCGGTCATCCAGCTGATCACCCAAGAGGAAGATGACGAGCGTTTTACTAGCATTCAGGAAGAAGTAGATAAAATTGGGAAAGGCTTGGATATGGTTTTATATGCCGCTAGGCTTGAAGCGTTTGAACACGATTTTCAAGTGGAGTTAGTTTCCCTTAGAAAAATGACAGAACAAGCCATTTCGGAAAATAAAAGACTTTTTATTAAAAATCGTGTATATCCCGAAATCCATATAGACCAGAACATTCTTGTAGACTCGGATGAAAAGTGGCTTATGTTTATACTGAATCAGTTAATCACGAACGCTGTAAAATATTCAACAGGAATATCGCAAAAAATACTTATAAAAGGTTCGGATAGGAGCCTAGAAGTTCAAGATAACGGAATCGGTATTCCGAAATCAGATATAAAACGAGTGTTTAATCCTTTTTATACAGGCGAAAACGGTCGCTTGTACCGAGAATCAACCGGGATGGGGTTATACCTTGTAAAAGAAGTATGCGATAGACTTGGTCATCAAGTTGAAATTGCATCGGAGGTAGAAGAAGGGACAACGGTAAAAATAAAGTTTGTGTAATACCTTACAAAGATGTAAGAAAACTGAAAGATAAATAGATGGTTGAAAAATCCCCTTTTCTACTACAATAACGGTAGATGGAAAGGGGATTTTTACAATGGAAATGTTAAAAATCAAGAATCTAAGTAAAGTGTATGATGGAAAAGTTGCTTACAGGGCGCTATCAGATATCGATTTAACCATTGAAGAAGGTGAATTTGTCGGAATTATGGGGCCTTCCGGAAGCGGAAAGACAACCCTATTAAATATGGTGGCAACAATTGACCAACCAACGTCCGGGGCAATTTTAATTAATGGGAAGGATCCGTTTCGCTTAAAGCAGAATGATTTGGCTTTATTTAGGCGCAGACAATTAGGATTTGTATTCCAAGATTTTAATTTGCTTCCAACGCTTACCGTTGAAGAAAATATTGTCCTACCGCTAACACTGGACGGCGTAAGTGTAAAAGTGATGGATGAAAAAGTAGAAGCCATTGCTGAAAAATTAGGGATTAAAGAAATTTTAAATAAGCGCATTTATGAAATTTCTGGTGGACAGGCGCAAAGAACAGCGATTGCGCGAGCGACGATTCATTCTCCGCAAATGGTGCTGGCGGATGAGCCGACTGGAAATCTCGATTCGAAGGCTTCAAAGGCAGTGATGGAAATGATGGAATCCATCAATAAAAATGATAAAACGACGATGATGATGGTTACACATGATCCGATTGCAGCCAGTTATTGTGACCGAGTTGTCTTTATTAAAGACGGGAAATTTTATAATGAAGTTCACCGCGGTGATAATCGCCAAACCTTTTTCCAAAAAATCATCGATGTGCTTTCACTGTTAGGAGGGGATTCAAATGACCTTCAGACAGTTCGCATTTAACAATGTATTTCGGAACAAAAGGACATATGCCGCCTACTTTTTAAGCAGTATGTTTTCTGTTCTAGTGTTTTTTGTTTATGCCATATTTGCATTTCATCCAGCGCTTAAAAATATAAATGCGAATGTTGCGGTTGGTCTGCACTTTGCTGAAGGGATTATTTATGTTTTCTCATTCATATTTGTGCTAGTTTCGATGAGTGCGTTTTTAAAATCAAGAAAAAAAGAATTCGGTCTCATGGTCATGCATGGAATGACAAATATGCAATTGCGTAAAATGGTCTTTTTAGAAAATGTCTTTATTGGTTTTTTTGCAACTATTTTTGGAATGCTAGTAGGCGTAGTTTTTTCAAAAATGATTTTATTAGCTGCGGAAAATGTATTGAATTTGGATGAAGTTTTACCTTTCTATTGGCCGGTTAACGCTATAGTATTGACGTTCGTGGCGTTTCTGCTCCTATTCATCATTATTTCCTTTTTCACGGTTTCTGTTTTGAAAGGGAATAAGCTTGTTGATTTAATTAAGGGGAGTGCAGCGCCTAAAAAAGAGCCGAAAGCATCTATCGCTTTATCCTTATTATCCATTTTCCTTTTGGGTATTGGTTACGCGGGTGCTTTAATAGCTCGTAATATGCAGGTCGTTATCGCGATGATTCCTGTTACAACCGTCGTCATCATTGGCACATATTTTCTTTTTACACAGGTTAGCGTTTTTACGATTAATCGACTGAAACAAAGTAAATCTTTTTTCCGGAGAAAGACGAATTTGATCGTTATGTCAGACCTTGCTTATCGGATGAAGGATAATGCGAGAGCCTTTTTCTTTGTAGCAATTGTTTCAACTGTCGCCTTTTCGGCAATTGGTTCACTCGTTGGGTTTAGGGCGATGATGACGGCAGATTTGTTTAAAAATAATCCATTTGCCTTTGAGTATACTTCAGAAGAAGGGAATGCTTTGGAAACGAAGCATATTCAACTAATTAGAAAAGAACTAGAAAAAATGCCTTATAAAGAAGTAAGTATGGATATTAAAAGAATGCTTTCGAAAAGTGATTCATATAGTGTGACTAGTCAATCTGGATACAATGAACTTCTTACAATGGTAGGAGAGGATGCTAAGCAAGTCGATCTTAAAGGAAATGAAGCTATTTTGTTATTTTACGATAGTGCAATTGGCATGACCCAACAGGTAAAAGATCATGATACGATTACTTTTGGTAATCTAGTGTTGGAACAGAAAAAAGCGATTCCTGCTAATGTTTTTCCATCGTACCGTGACTTTTTGGTTGTGTCTGATGATGTATTTGATCAGATGAAAGATTATGAATGGAAACAAACATACTATGCTTTTTATATAAAGGATTGGAAACAATCCACAGAAGCAGGAAAAAAATTATCAAGTGAAATCGATCAATTTGACCGAGAAGGAAAGCATGAATTTTTTTCACTAGCTTATACATGGCATGAAATCAATCAAATGTACGGAGCTGTTTTATTTATAGGACTATTTATTGGGGCAGTATTTTTCGTATCAGCCGGTAGCTTTCTATACTTCAGACTATACGCAGACTTCGAAGATGAAAAGCGGAAGTTTTCTTCAATTAGGAAGTTGGGGTTGACTGATAAAGAATTGTCTAAAATTATTACGATTCAATTGGCTTTACTGTTCTTCGTTCCAATTATTGTGGCTATTATTCATGGAGCCGTTGCCCTGACAGCTTTGGAACATATGTTCAGTTATAGCTTGGTAAAGGAATCAACATTGGTTCTGAGCAGCTTTGCTTGCATACAAATCATTTACTTTCTCTTTATTCGCTCCAATTATATTAGAAAAATAAGACGTTCAATTTAAGCGCTCATCGTTATGAGTGCTTTTTTTCTGGAACCTTTTTCCTGTTCGTTCGTAAGAGATAGTATCGGAGTTAAGTCGTAAAAGAAATTTTGCGATCGATGAAAGGGGACGGGATACGATGGAGACAGTTTTATCAGTCGAAGGACTTGGCAAATCTTTTAAACAAACTCAAATCATTCAAAATATCTCCTTTGATGTAAGAAAAGGAGAAATCATGGCCATTCTTGGTCCAAATGGAGCGGGAAAATCGACGACCATACGAAATATTATGGGAATCATGTATCCAGACGAAGGTTCTGTAAATTTTCATAACTATGCTTCTGGCGAAATTCCTCGAAGCAAAATTGGTTATTTGCCGGAAGAACGAGGGTTATATAAAAACGTCAAGGTTTTGGACATGATTTTATATCTTGCGGAATTAAAGGATTATCCGATAAAAAAGGCTAAAGAGCGTGCACTTGAGTATTTATCAAAGCTTGGACTAGAGGGGAAAGAGAAGGTTTCTGTTGAAGAATTATCAAAAGGAATGGGGCAAAAGGTTCAATTTATAGGATCGATTATTCACGAACCAGAATTGTTGATTTTGGACGAACCGTTTTCAGGTCTAGATCCAGTTAGCCAGGAAGTTTTTAAAAATGAAATTAAGGATTTAGCGAGTAAAGGAACAGCCATTCTATTATCTTCCCATCAAATGAATATGGTTGAGGAAGTATGTGATCGATTGTTTATGATTCACCGCGGGCAAAAGGTGATTTATGGAACGTTGGAGGAAGTCAAAAATCAATATGCTAATTTTAAATGTACGATTCGCGGTAGAAATGACATTTCCTTATTAGAGCGACTTTCTCACGTGAATCGTGTTGAGCAAAGAGGGGATGTTTCCATTATTTATTTAACGCCAGATGTGGTTGTACCCTTATGGCTTAGACAGTTACCGGAAACATTGAATATACAGGAGCTTTCCATTGATCGGATTTCACTCCATGAAATTTTCATCGATGTAGCAACGGATCAACATATTGTAAACGAGAGGAGTGTCGTCTATGCGTAATAGCTTGAAAGTCGCAAAATGGGAGATTAAAAGAAATATGATGAATAAATCGTTCATTATCTCTCTTTTATTAACTCCTGCCCTCTTTATGTTTTTCTTTTTTGTTCCCCAATTATTTAGTGGTGGGGATGATTCTGCTGAAATTAAGGTCTTTGTGTCAGATGAGCTAGGGGTTTGGGATGATGTAAAGGCGATTGTTGAGTCGCAGGGCTTAAACTGGAATTTACTTTTAACAGAATTAACGGAGCCTGAGATGCAAGAACAAGTTGCCGATACGGAAAAAACGGTATACATACCCCTTACAGAAAAAACGTTGGACCAAGGGAACATTAATTTATATATGAGTGAAGATGTTGGTGAAAATTTTATTTATGAAGCTTATACGTTGGAAGCTCCTTTACGCCAACTACAAATCGATAGACTCGGATTATCAGAGGATCAAAAAAATGTGATTGCAAAAGGGATCTCCGTTCAGCAAGCCGACTTGGGTGAAGCTGTTGCAAGTGAGGAAGCCGCTTCCGAAGAGAATGATCCACTTAAAAGAGTAATTCCCGCGGCCTTTGCAGGAATCATTTTATTTTCAATCGTTATGACAGGTATGATGATTTTCACTTCCGCCTCCCAGGAAAAGAAAGAAAAAGTAGCGGAAATCATTCTGTCTTCCGTCACTCCGGGCGAATTAATGCAAGGGAAAATTATCGGCTACTTCGTATTAGGTATCACTCAAGTGGTAGTGTGGCTTGCGGTCGGACTACCGCTTGTAGCCTGGAAACTAGATTTGCCACTGATGGAATACTTATTGGTACCGGAATTGTTATTGCTTCTAGTGCTGGCCATTTCTGGATATCTATTGTTCTCATCGATTTTTGTTGCGATCGGTGCAACGGTCGAAGACATGACGTCCACAAGCAATTTCCAAGGAATCGTCATGATGCTTCCATTTTTACCACTTATTTTTATCGGACCGATCATATCGGACCCGAGCGGAATCATCGCCAAAATCGGCTCGTTTTTTCCAATCACATCACCGGCCGTTTGGATCATTCGCCTCTCCATGCTGGACGAATGGCCATGGATTGAAATCGTCATTGCTCTAGCTATTCTTTTCGTGACAATCTGGTTCATGATGAAAGCAGCGGGAAAAATATTCAAGATCGGAATCCTAATGTACGGGAAAAACGCCACTCCGAAAGAAATATGGAAGTGGTTGTGGGCATAGCGTAAAAATTTATAACCGCCATTCGTTCCTTGGAATGGCGGTTTTTATATGGTAAATTGCGTATTCTCGGATAATGGTCTCCAATCCATAATTGGAGTTTCTCTATTCCTGTTTAAGGAATCAGGTCTGTGGAATATCTTGAAAACAAAGAAGTTTGGAAAGTCGGAATCAAACAGGAAGAAAATGAGTATGAACTGGAGATTAACGATAAAGTCAATTAATAGGAAAAATCCGCTGGAGTATACACATTGCTCCAAGGCGGATTTTTTCATTTAATAGTTTGATAGAACTGTTCGCCTTAGGTAGGCTAGCAACGTCATGCTTTTCCAAATAAGGCTTATTTTATGTTTATTGCCTCACATCTAAAAGTGACTTTATCTCTTTTATTTGTTCTATATGTCTCTGTTCATGCAAATATATCTGTTCAATCCATTGGTCAAGAGGTAATTCACCCAAAGCAGGATGCTTCACTGATTTTTCCGCAAGTATCGATTTATCTTCAATAGTACTAAGAAAAGTCATCAATTTTTTCCTCGAATCGTTTAACAAATTAATGATTTGCTGAACTTCAAATGGTTTTATATCTGGTTCAACGATTTTTGGAGCTTTAATCTTCTTGGTTCTATCCAATAATATAAGGTCAACATTTTTACGTTCTTTTTGAGTACTATCAATCACTTTTAATCCCCATGCAATAGCTTTTATAGATGCCTCTTCCACTAAAACTAGGTGATGGCAAACTTGTGCTATACTCCACTTATTCATATCAGGCCTACTATTAAATTGAGCATCACTTAATAAAGTAATTTCCTTTACGAGGTTATTTCTCGTATCACATAAATTATCATTTACTGTTTTATTCATGTGATTTCTCCCTTCAGCAGAAATGTGTACTTAGACTCCCATTCTGTATATATTCTCTATTGTTAAAAGTATTCTCGTCTGTCTGATTATTTTAACCCCTTTCTTATGTAGATGGGTCGAATTCCTTCTCTGATTTTTCCAGTTTTTTATCTAACTGTCCGTATGCTCTCCCATAAGTGGAATACGAAATAGAAAACATGAATGCAAATTAGCTTATTTTTCATCGACTACTGCCATCCGCCCTTGGAAAAAGGGGGCATTGTAAAGTCAACTCTTTTTCCCATAAGGAAAAATGACTTAGTTCTGTAATAAGTATCATTTCACTAGCGAAATGAAATTTCTTTATTAATTTTAAACGGAAACACTCTTCATTAATCGCTTTAATTTATTTTCCGTATCTGTTTCCTCTACTGGTGTATAGATACTGCACCGTAAATCCATATCACCTTGAACTTGAAGAGAAGTTAAATTAAACAACATTTTGCCTACTTTAGCATGTCTGAATTCAATTATCATTTCTGGTGCCTTACTCACTTGACTTTCTTGCCATAAATCCTGAAATTCTGAATGTGATTCACTCATTTCTTTAATAAATTGGTTGTACCATTCATCGCCTAAATAGTGGCCATAATAGGTACGGAAAATAGCAAGAAAACCTTTCGCAAAATGTTCCCAATTGACGGCCAATGCTTTTAATTCTTTTCTAGTGAACACTAAACGAATCAAATTTCTTTGATCATGCGGTATTTGTTCAAAATCTAAAAATACATGAGCAGCTGCAGGATTCCAACCCACAATATGGCAATGTCGATCCGAAATGATAGTCGGACAATATGTTAATTCAGCTAATATTCGTTTTAAAGAAGGGCTGAGCTCTGATTGATCCTTTTTTGGATTTGTAATTTCCGATTTTGCTTCTAATGCCAGGTCATATAAGTAGTCTGTTTCATCATTATTTAATTGCAAAGCTGTAGAAATACAATCAAGTACGCTTGAAGAAACTTTTATATCTCTTCCTTGCTCTAGCCATGTGTACCAAGTTGTACTTACACCTGCTAATTGTGCAACCTCTTCTCTTCGTAACCCAGGTGTCCTTCTCCGGGTTCCGGCAGGCAAACCAATAGACTCTGGCTTAATTTGGGCACGCTTAGCTTTTAAGAATGTCGACAAAGCTTCAAGCCTAGTTTTATCATTCATTTTTAAAACTCCTCATCATACCAATTTAACCTAGTAGTAGTTATACCAGGATAAACAACAACTTGTAATAGGATAAAAGGACTGTAAAATACAAGTATATTATTGATTTGGAGTGATGAAAAGTGGAAAGAGTTGTGATTACCGGTATGGGAGTAGTCTCTCCTATAGGAAACAACCTCAAAACATTTTGGAACAATCTAATTAACGGAGAGTCTGGTATATCCCTTATTGATACATTTGATGTTACTAATCATAAGTCAAAAATTGCAGGCATCATACGAGATTTTGATGCAGATGAAATTTTAGGAAAGATAGAAGCAAGACGTTTAGATCGCTTTTCTCAATTTGCTTTGGCCGCAGCTGGTCAAGCTTGGACAGATTCTATGTTAGATCTCGATTGTATAGATGCAGAAAGATTAGGTGTATACGTAGGTTCAGGCATCGGGGGAATTGAAACCTTAATTGAAAATATTGATGCGCTCAGACAGAAGGGGCCAAGAAGAGTCAGTCCAACTCTAGTACCATCTATGATTTCTAATGCTGCTGCAGCACAAATTAGTATTAAATGGAACGCAATGGGACCTTCTATGTCGCCAGTTTCTGCTTGTGCAATCGGAAATACAGCAATCGGAGAAGCCTTTAGACTAATTCGTTCGGGAGAAAGTGACGTTGTGTTTGCGGGTGGAACAGAGGCAGCTATAACAGACTTATCAATAGCAAGCTTTGGTAATGCAACTGCATTATCGACAAGAAACGATGATCCCAATAAAGCTAGTCGTCCATTTGATGAAAATCGAGATGGATTTGTCATGTCAGAGGGAGCTGGAATTCTAATCTTGGAATCTTTATCGCATGCTTTAAGTAGAGAGGCAAAGATTTATGCAGAAGTCATTGGATATGGTGCAAGTTCAGACGCACACCATATGGTAGCTACACATCCAGAAGGTAAAGGGGCCTATCTTGCGATGAGATCAGCTTTAAAAAATGCCAATATAGCTCCTGAAGAAGTTGATGTTATTAGTGCCCATGCTACAAGTACAAAAGTGGGTGACATCTCTGAAACAATAGCTATTAAGCAGCTGTTTGGAAAACAAGCTTATCAGATTCCAGTAACAGCTAATAAATCTATGCTTGGTCATATGTTAGGGGCAGCTGGTGGAGTTGAAGCAATTGCTTTAGCAATGAGTTTAAAAGAAGGGATAGTTCCTCCAACTATTAACTTAGAAAATCCTGATCCATTATGTGATCTTGATTATGTACCATCTGTTGCTCGCGAAGTGAAAATAAATACGGGTCTATCTAATTCATTTGGTTTTGGAGGTCATAATGCAGCTATTGTTTTAAAGAAATACGAGTGAATAAACTTTCTCTCGTTAATCTAACCGTTTCTTCTAGGAACGGTTAGATTTATTCAATTAAATTGCCTGATTGTTGAATTGAAAATTTCAATTTATCAATGTGATTGTGCCAAGCTGTTTTATTAATTAATTGGAGATTATTGAAACGATCAATCTTTATTATAAATTATCAAACTTTATTCCAAATCAACACTTTTCCCAATTCTCACCTTGATTCGAGTTTCCTAGTCCAACTCATTCAATCTTTTGATGTGATCGTAAATCTATTATGCCATCTCCTTTCACGTAAAGAGCGAAAAAATAAACAATATACCACAATTAAACCCCGTAACATCTGTGCTATTTAGTATCAGTTAAACTGTATCAAAATAAAAGCGCCAATCCCTTTATACTAAAGGATTGAACGCTAATCTGATATATCGGGATGACAGGAATTGAACCTGCGACCCCTAGCACCCCATGCTAGTGCTCTACCAAGCTGAGCTACATCCCGAATATTCAGTTTTATTATAGGATACTGGAAAAGAATAAACAATCTACTAAATATGGGAGCCTGAATATTTGATAAAATAAAAATGGATGTTCTTTCTACTTTGCTAAGGTGGTGATAATGTGGATGAACTACTTTTTAAAAGATGTAATAATGAGTTGGATGATTTGGTCTCCATTATGACTAATAATACTTGGGAATATCATTCAGATCCAAATCCTTCATCCGAACAAATTATTAAAGCTTTCAATAATGGGTGGTATCATGAAGACAGAGAAACTTACTGGATTGAAAACCATAATGAAAAAATTGGATTGATTATCATTCACGATATAGAAGATACTATTCCCTTGTTTGATATTCGTTTAAGCACCAAACATAGAGGAAAAGGTTTTGGAACAAATGCTGTTAGATGGATCACAGATTACCTTTTTCGTTTACCAGATAAAAAGATAAGAATAGAGGCATACACACGAAGCGACAACATAGCTATGAGGAAGACACTTAGCAATTGTGGGTTTGTGAAAGAAGGATACTTGCGAAATGCGTGGGAGAATAAGGATGGAAGTGTTTCAGACTCCATCTGCTATGCCATTATTCGCACTGATTGGGAAAACAAAGAACAAACCCCTATAAAGCTTAATGATTTGCCTTTCTAAAACAAACGCCCAGAGTACAGGTGCTCTGGGCGTTTGTTTATGTTTACTTTATTCAAGCTTTTTCTGGTACTCAGACAAGGTTTTCAATAAAATAGCCGGAATTTGCCCGTTTTCTAAAAACGCAAGTCCATTCTCCTCTTCATTTTCTTCCTTAATGACAGACACTTCTTTGTGTAGCCATTCCATTTTTCGATCAAGTTCTGCTGCGACGACAGCAGCATTTCGAAGTTCATTTGCCAGTCCTTCGGGAATTTCCTTATTGTACTTGTAATAAATTTTATGTTCCAAGCTTGCCCAAAAATCCATCGCAATCGTACGGATTTGAATTTCTACATATGTATGCTCCGTTCGGTCCGACATAAAAATAGGAATTTCCACGATCATATGAAGACTCTGATACCCATTTGGTTTCGGATTTTTAATATAATCCTTCACTTCAACTACTTTTATATCCCCTTGATTTTGCAGCATTTCGCTGAGCACATAAATATCAGAAATAAACGAGCACGTAATCCGAACGCCCGCAATATCCCTAATATTCTCCCTGATCGAATCAGGAGAGAAATCGAATCCTTTTCGCAGCATCTTTTTAAAAATACTTTCGGGCGACTTCACACGAGACTTCACATTCTCAATAGGGTTGTAATCGTGAATATAGTTAAATTCGTCTGATAAAATATTGATTTTTGTATTGATTTCATCACACGCAAATTTATAAGCCATCATGAAACGAGTTAGTTCCACCCTCATTTCCTTGAAACGATTTAAGTCAAAAACATGATCATTTTCCACGTAGAGACATTCCTTTCCTGCTGAACTTCTAAAAATATCGTATCATATTTAATTTGCATCTTGCATTATTTAACGATTTATTATATAGTACATTACAACAGTAATGCACTATGGTTGAGAGGAGGTTGCTTTGTGATATTAAACTCGGACAGTTCAAAACCGATTTATGTGCAAATATCGGAATGGCTTGAGAACGAAATAATTAGCGGGAACTTTAATAACGATGACAAAGTGTACTCACAATATCAGCTTGCCGAGTTGTTCAATATTAATCCAGCTACGGCAGCAAAGGGGTTGAATATTTTGGCGGAAGAGCAAATTCTTTATAAAAAACGTGGGCTCGGGATGTTTGTTGCAGACGGCGCACGAGCAAGAATTCTTGATAAACGAAAAAATGAAACATTAAAAGAATTAGTTGATGCTCTAGTCATAGAAGCAAAGCGGTTAAACGTTTCTGAAAATGAACTTATCAATATGATTCAAGAAACAAGCAGAAGAAGGAGTGAAGAAAAGTGAATGTGATCCAATGCGCGAATTTAACGAAAAAGTATGGTCGGCATACTGTACTCGATCAAATGTCCTTCACGATTCAAGAAAATAAAATTACAGGCTTGATTGGTCGAAACGGAGCTGGAAAAACAACTTTATTAAATATCATTTCCGGGTTTATTCATGAAACTTCAGGTAATATTGAGGTTTTTTCAGAAACCCCATTCAATAACTTGATCGTATCGGCAAATAGTATTCATATTGATGATCAAATGACTTTTCCTTCTTCTATGAATCTCGCTGAGATTTTAAATGAAGCAAGGCGCTTTTACGGAAATTTTAACGCTGAGCTTGCAGATGGCCTTTTTAACTATTTTTCTCTTAATCCAAAACAGTTGCATAACAATCTTTCTAAAGGGATGAAAAGTACATTCAATATGATTTTCGGTCTAGCATCGAGATGCGCGCTTACGTTATTTGATGAACCGACAACTGGAATGGATGCGGCGGTTCGGAAAGATTTTTATCGGGCATTGCTAAAAGATTATATCGCCTTTCCGCGTACGATTATTATTTCAAGTCATCATTTGAATGAAATAGAAGATCTTTTGGAGGATGTGCTTTTAATAAAAGGCGGAAAAGCTCATCTTCATCTACCAATTTCCGATTTAAAAGAGTGGGCGGTTGGTCTTCAAGGAAAAAAATCAGCAGTCGCCGGTTGGACACATGGAAGGGAAATCATTTACAAGCAAGAAAGTCAAAATCGTACTTTTACGGTTGTGCGTAATGACTTTACTGAAAGCGATTTTCAAAATTTAAAGCTGGATGGTATAGAAGTTAAGTCGGTGTCATCAAGCGATGTATGCGTATACTTGACGAACTCAGATAAGGGGGGAATAGATGATGTCTTTAATCGAATTGAGTCTATCTGATGTTGTGAAAAAACAATATAAATTTAAATTAAGAGCCTTTTTTGGTAGCTTTAGTTCCCTTGCTTTTATGCAAGTGTTAGGGTTGTTATTTTCATTAGGCGGTTCTGGGGGAATGGGATTTTCTAGTGAGCATTATTCCATTCATATTTCGTATTATTCTGCGGAAGTGGTCCTTATTTTTACGTTTCTATGGGCATTTCTTACAGCCATATTGATTACAGCTAGAGCGGCAAGATATGATGATTTTTCATTCGTATCAAATCGTGTAAGCAGTAATATTGCCAATGCCCTGTTTCTGGTTTCAACTAGTGTTATCAGTGGAACAACGGCAATTTTATCAGGCTATTTACTCAGGGTCATCACCTATTTCACATCGGATATCCAATACGGTGTTAATAGTGGGCTACTTGTTGCTCCAAAAGAATTCTTTCTTGGTATTTCTGCAACTATTTTGTATGTGCTTTTATTCAGCTCAATTGGTTATATGTTCGGCATGCTTGTTCAAATAAACAAAATATTTATTGTGTTACTCCCTTGTCTGATCATTGGGGCCTTCATTTTCTTAGGAATTACAAACGAGGGAATGGTAAAAGTTGTACTCGATTTTATTTTTAGAGAGTCAGTTTTTTCATTGTTCCTCATAAAAGTGGTCGGCATTTCAGGTTTACTTTTTGCAGGTGCTTCGGCATTATCCAACAGAATGGAGGTTAGGAAATAATGAACTTATTAATATTTGGATTATTCTTTGTTCTTATTATCCTCCTTGTCTGGTTTTTGGTAAGTAGTCGATTAAAATACATCTTTATAAATAAACATTTTGTAAAAATCTTTTTATTCACATATGCTGTTCTTTTGGTGTTATCTGTTTTTGTGTACGAAATGCTCCCTCATGATGTAAAGGAACTTCCGATGACCAAAGTGGCTAATTTAGATATATTGGAGTCTGATGTTTTTAATGGAAGAATCGATGATATTGATCCTTCCCTCATTCGTGAAGAGTGGAAGTATGATTATAGTGGTAAAGAGCTACAAATTCGTCAGGTAGAAGGCTATTTCGATGGTACGATTATAGTAGATAGAAAACCCGAAAATGATGGATCAATAGAAGTGAAATATATAGCTGCTAGTAACCTAGATGGATTCGACATAACAGACGAGATGTCGCCATTAAATGCTGAGATTCAAAATAATAACTTAAATCTAAGTTTTAAATCTAGACAAAGAGAAATTAGTTTCACAACGTATAAAAAAGAATTTGTGATTAACCAGTTTACAGGAAATAAAAACTATAATATGTGGTCATCTAGTTCATTTGGAGAAGCTAGGTACGTATTTTTAAAAATCCCAAAGGACCTAAAAATTGTAGAAGATGAGGATATTTGGGTGAACTATACAAATGAATAAGAGAGGTAAGTTATTCCTTATCAACAGGGGAGAAATTGATTTGAAAAGTATAAAATTAGCCATACCATTAATCACTTTAATCATTGTATACCTTATAGGGAGTTGGTTTTACCCATACTCTTGGATAAGTATTAATAAATCTTATTCCTATAACCAAGACAATGTATCAGGAAAGGAATTCCTTGAAAAATACAAACTCGCTAAGGAGTTTGCTAAGGAACAAAATACGGATAAAGTGTCTCTTGCGGTCATGGATTTCTATAACACGGTTGATGATTCATTTATTGTAGAATTAGGGAAACAATCAATCTCTAAGCAAGAATTAGCTTCACTTGAACGGGCGCTAAAGAAAAACAGAAAATCCTTTACAAAATTATTAGCAGACAAAAATGTTAAAATGACTGAAGAATCGAAACAATGTTTATTAAAGGTGATCGATACAATAGAAAATACCGAGAACTGGCTAGAAGACATACAACATCAACTTTTTGATAGGAAGACTGTGAGAAGGTCGATTCGCAACACGCTTGTAACTCTAGTATTTGCAAGCGAGTTAACGGATGATTTTTACCGTAGTTATGTAGAATCAAAATAAAACTACTAGGATGTGGATGTTATGCAAAATCTAGTTGTCATCATTACAGGGGCTGCAAATGGAATCGGAAAAGGAATTGCAAAAGTTTATGCTGAACAAGGGGCAAAAGTGGTATTGGCGGATATTGATGTGAAGAGCGGAGAAACTGTCGCTGAAAAATTAGGTGCATGTGCCTTGTTTCAACGGACAGATGTACGCAAAGCGGATGAAATCATTCAATTAATGGAAAAAGCGGTAGAACACTTCGGCAAAATCGATATATTAATCAACAATACCGGAAAAGGTATAAACCGTTCTCCATATGATTTATCAATCGAAGAATGGGATGAGGTCATCAATACAAATTTACGAAGTGTATTTCTTTGTTCCCGTGAAGCTGCAAAATATATGAGGAAAAATGAAAATGGTGGGGCAATTGTCAATATTGCCTCTACTCGAGCGCTGATGTCAGAGCCGAATTCCGAAGCTTACGCTGCTTCAAAGGGAGGTATTGTTGCAGTGACTCATGCTCTAGCCGCATCATTTGCGGAGGATCGGATTACTGTAAATGCCATTTCACCGGGGTGGATCGAAACGGGGGATTATGCTGCATTACGAGATGTAGATCATACTCAACATCTTTCCCAAAGAGTTGGGAAACCTGAAGATATCGCTAGAGCGTGCCTCTATTTGACTAATCCTTTAAATGATTTTGTAACTGGCATTAACTTAGTCGTGGATGGCGGAATGACTAGAAAAATGATGTATGAAGAATGAAATCGCATAAATTCCTGTGTTTAAAATTTGTATTCTTGGTAATCATGCTAAGGATTTAAAACACAGGAGGTTTTTACTTTGAAAAAAGCAATCATGCTCATCACAACTATGGTTTTTACCATTGCTTTAACGGCCTGTGCTTCTGATAAGGAAGTAAATCCACTGCATCAAGAAGAGGCCATTCCAGTTACGAGCCATACCCCTATTTACGTTAACATGATTAACGCAGAAGGAATCAAAACTGGAAATGCAACACTCACGGAAACAAAAGAAGGCGTTAAGATTCTTCTTGAAGCAGAGGGACTCGAGCCGGGAACAAAAGCGATCCATATTCATGAAACAGGAAAATGTGAAGCACCAGATTTTAAATCAGCAGGTGGCCATTACAATCCTGGACAGAGACAACACGGTTTTAACAATCCGAAAGGGTTTCATGCAGGAGACTTGCATAATATTGAAGTTACGGATAAGGGGACTGTTAATGTAGAAATTACAGCTCCGAATGTTACCTTAAAACAAGGTGAGAAAAATACGTTACTTGATGAGGATGGAAGTGCTCTTATGATCCACACACAAGCGGATGATTATAAAACAGATCCTGCTGGCAACGCTGGTAATCGAATTGTATGTGGAGTTATTAGTAAAAAATAATAGAAGGAAGGGGCTTGTCCAAAGTATTTGGAAGCCCCTTTAAAAATGATCATTCTCAATAGACTTCTTAATCTTTCGAACCTACACCTGACATTGCTGCATAAACACGGCTTGCAAGTCTCGAGAATGGAAGAGATTGGATCCAAACTGTTCCTGGACCGCGAAGTGTCGCAAAAAATAGTCCTTCGCCACCAAATAGAGCAGTTTTTACACCGCGAACCATTTCAATATTGTAATCAACTTCTCCCGTCATCGCTACGAGACAGCCTGTATCCACTTTTAAAATCTCACCTGGACCTAAAACTTTTTTATGAATCGTTCCTCCTGCATGAACGAACGTCATGCCATCGCCTTCAAGCTTCTGCATGATGAAACCTTCACCACCGAAAAAGCCTGCGCCGAGTTTGCGTTGAAAGGCGATTCCGACCGAAACCCCTTTTGCCGCAGCGAGAAAGGAATCCTTTTGACAAATGATTTTTCCGCCCAATCCACTTAAATCCATAGGGATGATTTTTCCAGGATATGGTGAAGCGAACGAAACGTGTTTTTTACCTATACTATCGTTTGTAAACATTGTCATGAAGAGACTTTCACCAGTTAAAAGTCTTCTTCCAGCCCCCATTAATTTTCCCATGAATCCATTTCCTTCATTGGATCCATCCCCGAAAACAGTCTCCATTCTTATGCCATCATCCATCATCATTAAACTACCAGCTTCTGCGACAACCGTTTCGCCAGGGTCAAGCTCAACCTCGACAAATTGCATATCGTCGCCAAAGATTTCGTAATCAATCTCGTGATTAGTCATCTATTCCACCATCCTTTAAGTAAGAGTACGGATTGTTGCATAAAAAAGATTCAATAAATCAATTTATTTAATTAAAAACTGAAGAAAAATTAATTATTTTAATTAAAACATTAATATTTTTAATAAATATTATTTACATTTTTAATTTCGTGTAATATGATGTTAATAACATTAAGAGAGGAGAAGAATATGGCTTACCCAATTATCACGAATTGCCCTGTTTGCAGCGAAGCGTTAAAGATTACAAAATTGCAATGTACGCATTGCCATACAACGATTGAAAATGAATTTGAGCTATCTAAGTTGGCAACTCTTAGTCAAGAACAGCTATTTTTTATAGAAATATTCCTCAAAACTCGCGGAAATATTAAAGAAGTTGAAAAAGAATTGGGAGTATCCTATCCGACTGTACGCGGGAAGTTGAACGAAATCGTTTCTGCACTGGGGTACGCCGAAAAGAAAAGTGAAGTAGATGAAAAGAAAGTAATTACAATGCTTGAAAGAGGGGAAATCTCTCCTGATGAAGCATTAAAAATAATAAAGGGAAATTAAAGGAGGAACTGGATGATGAAAGAAGAAATTACAAAAGTACTTACGATGGTTCAAGAAGGAAAGCTTGACTCAGATGAAGCAAGTGAATTAATCCAAGCGTTAAAGGAAAAAGATACTACTCCAGCTACAATTAAAGGATCGAACTACCTTGATAAAATGTTAAAAATTCGCGTTATGTCTGAGGAAGGCGATAAAGTAAACGTAAACTTGCCATTGCGTCTAATCAAAGTCGCTTTAAAAACGGGCCTTAGCATTGCTTCTGCTATACCTGAATCCGCAAAGTACGTTAAAGATATCGACGTTATTGATGTAGACTTAATAGTAGAGGCCATTGAAAATGAATTGTCAGGTCAAATTGTTGATGTAGAGAGTTCGAAGGGCGAAAAAGTCTCTGTAGTTATTGAGTGATTGCCATGTTAAAAGTCAAAGTAAAACTTAAAGACAAGAAAGAATTCACAGTTCCTTTACCGTATGCGCTTTTACAAGCTGGCGGGTGGGTTGCATCTTCACCTATGCTTTGGAAATTTGTAAATAACACTATTATCCAGAAAAACGTAGACCAAACAGCGCAATCCTTTATTCCAACCTCAATTGATCGAAAAGCGGTTAGGCATTTATTGAGAGAAATCAAACGATATCGCGGGTTAACAATCGTTGAAGTGAAAGAAAAGGATGGGACCGAAGTGGTTGTTAGGTTATAGGTGCAGGGGCATTCCGAGGTGCGGGATGCCTTTATTATTTTATAAAAAGAGGGGAAATAGAAGTATTGTAGAAGACGTATCATACTATCATTTTTGAGGTGATGAATTGATTAAGAAAAAACGAATCATTCCAATTATTATTTTTATGCTTGAGGCATTGTTAAGGAGACTACCGCAAAATCATCCAAAAAGGAGTGACATCGTAGACGAATTATCCAGACGATGGGCTGGATATCGTGGAGAGCAGAGCCTAGATTACTATGTCGAGAGTCTTCTCGACGGTGGAAAATATGTTGTTTTTCATGATTTACGTCTTCCGCTTGCAGCTGAAAAATGTTTTCAAATAGACACCCTAATAATCAGTCTAAGCTTTTTCGTCATTCTAGAAGGAAAGAACATTCTAGGTGAACTGTTTTTCGATCCAAATCAGTTGGAAAGAATATTGGATGACAAGGTAGACATATTCCCCAATCCGATTCTTCAAGCAGAAAATCAACAGTATTTTTTATCCGCTTTGTTGGAGAAACATTCTATACCCCAAGTGCCGAATCCCTCCTTTGTAGTGATCACCAACCCAAATTCCATCATCAAACCGAATCCCCATTATCCCGCGGTTTCCCAAAAAGTCATACGCCCAGCTGCCATTAGAACTAATTTAGAAATGGTCAGCCATAAATTCCGTAATCCGATTTTAGATAAAAAAGACATACAGAAAATAACTCGTCTGTTGTTAAAACTGCACACACCCGATAGGCCTAATGTAATGGAGAGATTTCAAATACGTGAGAACGAACTTTTACGGGGGATGTATTGTCATGCATGTAGTCGTTTATCCGTTGAAAGAAAAGGGCATTCCTGGGTTTGCAATATTTGTAGTGGTGAAGAAAAACATGGACTTATTAATGCATTGATCGACTATATTCTTCTTGTGGATTCTAAAACTACAAATGGTAAGTTTAGGGATTTTGTTGGGATACCTTCTGTGCATGTGGCCTCCAAAATACTAAAATCGCTAAATTTAACGTATAAAGGTGACCGACGACATAGAGTATATGAATTGAATCTAAATGACCTTCGGAAGCTGCGGGATCTTGATGAATAGGGATGATCCAGTGTAATGAAGGTAAACTTTAAAACTATAGAATCGCAAAGAATAGAGCGGCCTAAACATATAAGAAAAGCGAAACATCTAATAGAGTTCTCCAAACGTCTAATAGAAAAGCGAAACATCAAATAGAGTTCTCCAAACGTCTAATAGAATGGCGAAACATCAAATAGAGTTCTCCAAACGTCTAATAGAATGGCGAAACATCAAATAGAGTTCTCCAAACGTCTAATAGAATGGCGAAACATCAAATAGCGTTCTCAAAACGTCTAATAGAATGGCAAAACATCAAATAGAGTACTCAAAACGTCTAATAGAATGGTGAAACATCTAATAGAGTACTCAAAACGTCTAATAGAATGGCAAAACATCTAATAGAGTACACAAAACGTCTAATAGAATTGCAAAACATCTAATAGAGTACTCCAAACGTCTAATAGAAAAGGGAAACATCTAATAGAGTACTCCAAACGTCTAATAGAAAAGCGAACCATCTAATAGAGTACTCCAAACGTCTAATAGAAAAGCGAAACATCTAATAGAGTACTCAAAACGTCTAATAGAAAAGCGAAACATCTAATAGAGTACTCCAAACGTCTAATATAATTGCAAAAAATCTAATAGCATCGCGATTCTCGGTATTTATAAAAAAGCATTGAAAAAACCGCCTCTCACCAAATGGAAAGGCGGTATTCTCTCATATTTTTAATATACACTACAAAATCTTACTCAAAAACTCTTGGGTCCGCGGATTTTCGGGTCGATCAAAAATTTGTTCGGGGCATCCTTCTTCCATTACTATTCCTTCGTCCATAAAGATTACTCGGTCGCCGACTTCGCGGGCGAATCCCATCTCGTGAGTCACGACGACCATCGTCATTCCTTCTCCCGCTAATTCTTTCATGACTTGGAGGACATCGCCGACGAGTTCTGGATCGAGGGCTGATGTCGGTTCGTCGAATAACATCACTTTCGGGTTCATGGCCAGTGATCGGGCTATGGCTACTCGTTGTTTTTGGCCGCCCGACAAACTCAGTGGAAAATCATCCGCTTTATCTGACAACCCGACTTTTTCCAGTAAGGGCAAGGCTTCTCGTTTCGCTTCTTCCCTAGACACGCCCTTTACTTTAATAGGTCCCAATGTGATATTTTCTAACACGGTCATATGTGGAAATAGATTAAAGTGCTGGAACACCATGCCGACTTGAGAACGCAAACGGTTAATGTCCACTTTATCGCAGGTAAGATTTTCTTCGTCGATGATGACATCTCCTGAGGTTATATCCTCGAGCAAATTCAAACAACGGAGAAAGGTGCTTTTCCCAGACCCGGATGGACCGATGACGCAAACTACTTCATTTTCTTCAATTTCGGCATTGATTCCTTTCAATACTTCTAGGTCACCAAAGTATTTATGCAAATTTTTCACAGTGATCATACTAGACAACCATCTTCCTTTCTAGTCTTCTTAAAAAATATGAGGTTGGTATCGTTATAATTAAATAAAGGACACAAACCATCGTTAATGTTTGGAAAGGTGTATAGGTAACGTTGTAATATTGCTTACCCATGTATAAAAGCTCTCCTACTGCAATGACGGAAAAGAGGGATGTATCTTTTAAACTAATAATAAATTGGTTTCCTAATGGGGGGATCATGCGTTTAAAAGCTTGAGGCCATATGATATAGCGCATCGTTTGCTTTTTTGATAGTCCAATCGATCTTCCAGCTTCATGCTGACCTTTATCAATTGAATCGACAGCTCCTCGAACAATTTCAGCTATATACGCCCCCGCATTAATAGAAATTGCAATGATAGAGGCGGTCACTTTATCAATATTCACCCCGATAACTTGTTCAGTTAATCCTAAGTAAATGAACAAAACCTGTACAAGGATAGGAGTCCCGCGGATCACTTCGACATAAACGGTACAAATCATACGGATAAATTTCTTATTTGAAAGTCTTCCGAGTCCAACGAGTGCCCCAATGATAAATCCCAAAATGAGGCCAATCACCGTAATCAGTATCGTCCACACCAATCCTTTTAAGAGGAAGGGTAGACTTTGCATATAATGACTTTCGATAAAAGTATTTATCATTCAATAAATCTCTCCCTTTGCTAAATGAATTGTTTTCCTCTTAATGTTCTTTTCCGAGCCATTTGTCGGCAGGTGGTTCTCCAAAGTATTTTTCAAAAAGCTCTGCATATGTGCCGTCATCAATCATACTTTGTAAGGCTTTGTTCGCATCATCAACGATCTCGGACCCTTTTGAAAAAGCTATACCGTACGATTCACCTTGTAGTACTTCTCCGACTGTTTTTAATTTGTTTTCTCCCTCTGTAGCAATATAATTCTTCACGTTTGGCAAGTCATAGAGAGCGCCGTCAAGCCGGCCTTCCTTTACATCCAGATAAGCTGTTACAATTTCGGGAAACGCTTCTACTTTCGCTGAAGTAAATTCTTTTAAATACGTTTGACTTGTAGAGCCTTGACGGGAGCCGATTTTCTTCCTACTTACATCATCAATAGATTGTATATTACTATTTTCCGGAACCATTAAGATTAACCCAGAGTCATAATACGGAATTGAAAAATCTATTGATTCTTTCCGTTTTTCGGTTATGGACATACCTGCAACTCCAATTGGGTAACGACCAGATTGCATTCCAGCGAGCAAGCCATCAAAATCCATTGTCTCAAACTCAACTTCAAATTCTGCTCTTTTCGCAATTTCTTTAATTATATCGATATCAAATCCTTCTAATTCTCCAGTTATCGGATTTAGATATTCAAAGGGTTTGAAGTTCGAATCCGTTGCGACTGTATACTTCTTTACATCACCGCTTGACTTAGAACTGCTCCCACATGCGGTTAGCGGGACTAAAAGCATCATAAACACTAAAAACATAACGATCGTTTTCTTAAAAATAATAGATTCCTCCTATGTTTTTCTATTTTTAGACATTCTACTTTACCCTTTATTCGACAAGGTAATCGCGGAAATAGATCATTTGATACGCATTTCATCTGTTATCACAAAAAAAGAGCCCTTCCTTAATAGGAAAGTCTCTATAAATGATAACGTTTTCAGCTTACTTTTGCGTTAATATTTATTACAATATAACTATATATCCAGAGCTGTATAAAAACGTTCGATTGTAAACTTAGAACGATCGCCCCTAAATACAGAATCTGAAAACTCAATAGGTTTCAAATCTTCATTATAGGTAACGGTTTCTAATGAAAAAACGGGTGATCCTTCAGAAATGCCTAGATACTCACTTACCGTCTCATTTGCAAGGATTGGTTCAATGGTTTCGATCGTTTTATGAACTTCAACGTTATATTTTTCTTGTAAAAGTTGAAACAATGAACTTTTGCATCCTTCTTCATCATTTACTAATCCCGGAGCAAATTTCCATGGAATATATGAAATGGAATAAAAAAGCGGCTCATCATTAGCGTAGCGGATGCGAGTTAATCGCGTAACAGGATCATCTTCATTTATTTGTAAATGTATGGCAAGTGTTTGATCAGCGGGAATAACTCTAAGATCAAGAATGTCTGTTTTTGGTTTATAGCCTTGTTCAATTAATTGACTAGCAAATCCTTTTTCAGTAGTGGATAAAGATGTTTGAATTTTTGGTTTGGATACAAATGTCCCTTTACCTTGAATTCTGTGAATTCTTCCTTCAAGGGCTAGTTGCTGCAGAGCGATTCTTACGGTTGTACGACTAACGCTATATTCCTCACATAATTCCATTTCAGTCGGAAGCTTATCGCCAACTTTGAATTTGCCTGCTTTGATTTGATCAAGAATTTTATTTTTAACGATGTTATATAGTGCTGGCTGCTCTTTAACAGAATCCATGAATACTCCTCCCATCTTCTTTCTATTATGGTCATAACAAATAAAATGTTTCGTTATAATCGGATTAAAATCTATTATAATCGTATATTTTTGCAAAAGATATAGGAATTTTTATTATTGACTATTTGTTATAACAAGTGTAAATTAATGATAGTAACAATTTTTTGTGTATAAAATATCATCTGTCGTTAATGCATACGTGTTTTTTCGCATTAAAGAAAACGCTATCAAAACAAACGAATTCGGTTGAGGGGGATGAGAATGCCAATCATTATGGGTGTGGACGGTGGAGGTAGTAAGACATTTACCGTCATTTCCGATGAACATGGAAATTTGCTTGGAAAAGGGGTATCTGGTGGAGGCGGTGGAAATTATCAAACTGTAGGGATTGATAAGGCAGTTGAAAATATCACAGCATCTATTGAAGCCGCATTGAAGTCTGCCGGACTTGATTACAAGGATATTGATTTTGTTCAATATGGCCTTGCAGGTGCTGATAGGCCAAAAGATATCGCCATTATTGAGTCTGGTTTAAAAAGAATTCCGTTTGAAAATTGGGGTCTCGTTTGTGACACGATGGAAGGTTTACGGATCGGTTCTAAAAACTTTACTGGTGTCGTATTAGTATGTGGAACAGGGACAAACGCAGCAGGTAGAAACAAAGAAGCGAAACAAGTCCAAATAGGTGGATTTGGTTACTTTTTTGGTGATTATGCTGGCGGATCGGCAATGGCTCAAGAGACGTTTCGGGCAGCTATGCGTTCTTGGGAACAACGGGAACAGCCATCAGTATTAACGGAAAAAGTATCAAAATACTTCGGATTCAACAATATGGAAGAGGTATATAACCATTTCCTCGATAATGACATTTACCATGTCCCAAATGATCTTGCCCTTATTCTCCACGAAGCAGCTGACGAGGGTGATCCATTAGCAATCAATCTCATGGAAATGATGGGCAAGGAATTAGGTTTGGCAGCTAGTGCCGTTATAAAAAATCTCGGGGAACTTGATCAACCGATTCCGATTGTGTTAACAGGAAGTATTGTTCAAAAGGGGCAGAATAAATATTTGCTTGAAGCTCTGCGTAAAACAATAGAAGCGGATCATCAAAAGCAAACTGAGTTAGTTATACCGAAGATGGAACCGGTTTATGGATCTGTTTTATTAGGGATTGATCATTTAGGTATCAACGCTACAGATGATATATATGAAAAATTTAATTCGTATGGAGGCTATGAAGAATGAAAAAAGCTTTAAAAGTGGCTGTTATTGGAGGAGGTTCCTCCTATACACCAGAAATCGTTGAAGGTTTTATTAAAAGATATGATGAAATGCCAGTAAGAGAACTTTATTTAGTTGATATTGAAGAAGGAAGACACAAACTAGAGATCGTTGGCGCGCTTGCTAAAAGAATGGTTGAAAAAGCAGGAGTTCCAATCGATGTAAAACTAACTTTTGACCGAAGAGAAGCGATTAAGGATGCAGACTTTGTTACAACTCAGCTTCGTGTTGGTTTGCTTGACGCACGTAAGCGTGATGAGCATATCCCGCTCAAACATAATGTGATCGGTCAAGAAACAACAGGTGCAGGCGGATTTGCTAAGGCGCTTCGTACAATTCCTGTTATTCTAGATATTTGTAAAGATATTGAAGAATTAGCTCCAAATGCATATCTATTTAACTTTACAAATCCAGCGGGTATTGTGACAGAAGCTGTAATTAAATATACGAATGTAAAATCAATTGGTCTATGTAACTTGCCAATCGGTACAAGAATGCAAATTGCTAGATTATGTGATGTTGAGCTAGACAAAGTATACATTGAAATGATGGGGATTAACCATCTTAACTGGACTACTAGAATTGTGGTGGATGGCAATGATATCACAAATGAAGTGCTATCAAAAGTGTCTGAAGCTAAAGGTGTAACAATGAAAAACATTCCTGATTTTGGATGGGATAAAGAATTCCTTCAATCTTTAGGAGCATTACCTTGTGGCTACCATCGCTACTATTATATGAAAGATGAAATGCTGCAAGAGCAATTAGAATCAGTAGAAAAGAATGGTACTCGCGCAGATGTCGTAAAAAGAGTCGAAGCCGAATTGTTCGAACTTTACAAAGACCCTGAGCTTGCTATTAAGCCGCCACAATTACAAGAACGCGGTGGAGCTTACTATTCAGAAGCTGCACTGAATCTTATGAGTTCGATTTATCTAAACAAAGGTGATATTCAAACAGTTAACGTCCGTAACAATGGAGCAATCTCCTGCTTGCCAGACGATGCTTCTATAGAAATTAACTGTGTAATTGACTCTCAAGGTGCACATCCGGTTCAATTGCAAGCAGAAATGACTCCACAAATTAGAGGATTGCTGCAAGTAGTTAAAGCTTACGAAGAATTAACTGTCGAAGCTGGAGTTCATGGCGATTACGAAAAAGCTCTTCAAGCGTTAACGATTCATCCGCTAGTTGGTACTGCAGCCTTAGCAAAAACTCTATTGGATGAAATTTTGGAAGCGAACAAAGGTTATTTACCTCAATTTAATAAATAATGTTTATAACAATCCGTGGAAACTCTCTCTGCGGGTTGTTTTTTATGTTTATAAGTAGATTTCTATTGTATGGGACAAGTAAATATGTTGGTTATTATCTTGTGGCTAAAGGGACAAAAATGTTGATCATGATTGGTTTATTTAGTACTTAATAGTTTACTTAGCAAAAAAATAAATATTAATCGACAATAAACATCATATTTAGTGTTTTGGAAAAATAATGATAGTCAAATTTTATAATAAAAATGAATAATTATCTGAAATTTACTAGCAAAATAACATATAAACTAGCAATATTCCATTTACGTAGTAGAAAAGTTTGAATAATATTATGAATAATGAAAGGGCTTTCTATTTTTTAGATTAACAGATAATAAGATATAAGGTAATTTCTGACTAATTACTTTATTTTTTAAAGTAAAAAGAAAGGGTTTACATTACTTAATCTCGATTCGCTACCTCTTTTGGCATAATTATTATAATATTTAAATATTTATGTTGTAATACCAAATTAAGGAGGTGATATGAGGATTTTGGCACCAAATATGGCATTATATTAAATTATTTTAATAAGGAGGGGTCAATTTTGAAAGCAAAGAAACTTTCTTTTCTGCTCATGTTAATTTTCGTATTACTTCTTTCTGCATGTAGCGGTGGTAAAGAAACAGGTGGTAATGCAAGTGATCCTGTAAAGGAAGATGATCCACCAGCTAAAGAAGAAGAACCAGTGGAAGAAGAAGAGACGTATGATTTAGGCGGTCGTGTCATTCGTATTGTCAATCACTGGGATATGACACCACAAGAGGGTACCGAAACTGGTGATATGGCAGTAGCAAGATGGCACGATATTGAAGAAAAATATAATGTAAAGATTGAATGGACTGTAGTCCCTTGGGAAGAGAAGATAAATCAACTGACAGCTTCTATTTTAGCTCAAGAGCCGATGGGAGATATAATCGGAATCGATAGTAACCAAACTGCTCAACTAGTCCAACAAGATTATCTTTATGCATTGGATGATCTTATGGATGTGTCAGAGACGAAAATGAATCAAGCAATGAAAGACTTAGGGATTTTTAATGGAAAGCTCTATTTGTTTAGAAATGAAGTAAATGAAAGCGGTGGCATGTTCTACAACAAAACAATGTTTGAGCAAGCTGGTCTTCCTGATCCATATGAGTTGCAAGAGAAGGGTGAATGGACTTGGGACGCTATGCTAGATGCAGCTAAGAAGCTTACAACAGGTTCAAATTTTGGCATGAGTGGAGATCCAAACTTATTAGCTGAATATTCCATTGCTACAAACGACGCTAAAATCCTAGATACGGATTCTGGAGAAATTGTAATGGATTCTCCTAATGCAATGGAAGGTCTAGAATTTATGGCCTCTCTTATTAATGAACATAAAGTTGTTAAGCCAAATGAGGGAAGTACTTGGGATGATCCTCGCCAGTATTTCTCTGAAGGCTTGGTAGGGATGACTCAAGGTTGGGTTTGGGAAGCTGAAGGACGATTAGAAGCTCCGTTTGATTGGGGATATGTTTTCTGGCCAAAAGGACCAAAAGCATCTGATTATTCGACTATTGTTTCTAACACAGGTGGTATGGTCATTCCTAAAGGTGTTAAAGATCCAGAAGTTGTATATAAAATCTGGGAAGATATGCAACTTTGGGAGATTGGACAAGATGGCGTAATCGAGTGGTTCGAAAACGTACTTCCGAATGAAGGGTCTATTGATACAGCAACACAAATGCTTGAAAAGATTAATGTAAACTACTGGTCTGCGTATGATCTTTATGATGCATTCTGGGGAACATTTGGCAGTATAGGTTCAGGTGAAGAGTCACCATCTCAGGCCATTGCCAAAGTTAAATCAGAGGCTCAAGCGCGTGTAGATGCGTTTATGGGCAAGGAATAGAAATAAAGGGGAACTGGCAAGCAATTTGCCAAAGTCTTCAATTTAGTGGAACAGAAATTCCCGTCTAATGAGATGTTAGCGGGGATTTCTTATTCCAAGATTGGAATTTATCTTTCTTTTTATAACTTACGCTTTCGTTCATAAATAAAGGAGGTGGTTTGAATGTTCAATCACCAAACTATAAAAAAGTTACTTTTAGTGTCAGCAGCATTTCTCTTGTTCTTCTCTGGAGTTAGTTTACATGGTGATCTATCTCCTTCTAGCCACAAAGCATTCGCCCAGTCTGAAACGGAAGAAAATCTTGAAGTAAACGATAGATTTATTCGCAAAGATTTATATTCGAATTACATAGAAACATATGGGCATCTACCAAAACCTCAAACTGAAACCCTCATACAGGGAGAAGACTTTATTAATACAGATGATATGAATTCCGAAATATTAACCAATTTTGAAGGGGCTAAGGGCCAGGTAGTTAAAACGGATGAGACTGGATCCATTACTTGGGAATTTGATGTCCAAGAAGAAGGTTTATACAATATTTCATTAAAGTATTTTCCTATAGAGGGAAAAAGCTCTTCTATCGAAAGGGAACTCTTAATAAATGGTGAATTGCCATTCCAAGGTGCAGCTACTTTAACTTTTCCACGGACTTGGAAAAATGAGTTGGATGAAATAGAACGTGATAACCGTGGGAATGATTTAACACCGCGTCAAGTGGAAAATCCAATATGGATGGAAGTAGATATAAGAGATAGCGAAGGATATTATACAGAACCGTATTCGTTTTATTTTAAAAAAGGAAAAAATACAATTACCTTTGTGTCTTCAAGAGAGCCAATGGTGATCGATTTTATAAAACTATATCAAGTGAAGGGCGTTCCTACTTATGAAGAGGTAAAAGCAGAATATGAAAAAATGGGTTATTCAGAGGCTGAAGGTGTTCAAATAAAGTTTCAGGGACAAGATGCTTCTTTAAAATCGGCACCAACTCTGTATCCTATTAATGACCGATCAAGCCCTTCGACAGAGCCTTATGATATTTCGAAAATTAGGATGAATACGATTGGCGGTCATAATTGGAGATGGCCGGGCCAATGGATTTCATGGAATGTTGAAGTGCCTGAAGATGGCTTGTATAAACTCGGTGTGAAATATAAGCAAAATACGTTAAGAGGTATCTTTTCAGCCCGAAAGTTATTCATTGACGGGGAAGTTCCATTTAAGGAAATGGAAAATATCCCATTTTATTATCATAATGGCTGGGAATTAGAAGTGCTTGGTGGGGATGATCCATATTTATATTACTTACCAAAAGGAACACATGAAATAAAATTGGAAGTTACGCTCGGTGAAATTGCCCCATTGCTTCGCACGGTGGAGGAGAGCGTTTTAGAACTAAACTATATTTACAGAAAAATTCTAATGGTAACTGGAGCTGTGCCAGATCCGTATAGGGACTATCAATTAAATAAAAATGTTCCTGAAATGATGGAGATTTTTGCTCGTCAAAGCAAGGTGCTTAACGAAGTAGCAGATGAACTAGCGAGAGTAACGGGTGAAACAAGTGATCAAACAGCTATTTTGAAAACAATGGCATACCAGTTGGAAGACTTCGTCAATCGCCCAGATACGATTCAAAGAAGGCTGGATACATATAAAATCAATGTCGGCGGATTAGGTACATGGATATTAACAGTAAGAGAACAGCCACTGGAAATCGATTACTTTGTACTTAGTGCTCCTAACAAAAAAATGCCAAAAGCGGATTCTTCTTTTATCCATAAAGCAGTACATGAAATTGGCAGCTTCTTTTATTCCTTTATTGAGGATTATAACAGTATCGGAAATGTGTCAGAAGATGCTGATGCTGATACAATCACAGTCTGGATTGGAACAGGGCGAGATCAGGCGCAAGTCTTAAAGGCGATGATCGATGATACTTTTACCCCTGAAAAAAATATTAATGTGAATTTAAAGCTTGTACAAATGGATGTGCTTCTTCCTGCAACTTTGGCAGGGCAAGGCCCGGATGTGGCGATGCAAGTTGGAAATGAAATCCCTGTTAACTATGCTATGCGTAATGCAGTAGCTGATTTATCCCAATTTCCAGATTTTGAAGAAATCACTCCAAGGTTTAGAGAAAGCGCTATTCTCCCGTATCGTTTTAATGGTGGAGTATTTGCCTTACCGGAACAACAAATATTTAATATGTTGTTTTACAGAAAAGACATCTTCGAGGAACTAGGCTTGGAAGTTCCGCAAACATGGGAAGATCTATATAAGATTATTCCTGCTTTACAGAAAAATCATATGGATATTGCATTACCACTCGTACAGGACCCTCAATTCCCAGGAGAGGTACAAAACTTGATTCCAAACCAAGCTTTTACAATGATGTTATTCCAGAAGGATGGAGAGCTATATCGGAATAATGATACATCAAGTGATCTGGATTCTGAGATATCGATGGAAGCTTTTAAAGATTGGACAAGTTTATATACGAACTATAAACTGCCATTGAAATTTGATTTCCCTAACAGATTTAGAACAGGGGAAATGCCACTCGGAATTGCTGATTATACGTTTTATAATCATCTTTCAGTATCAGCGCCGGAAATAAGAGGTTTATGGGAGTTTGTTCCAATTCCTGGAACTGTTCAGAAGGATGGAAGTATTAGAAGAGAGGTTAGCAGTATGGGGACATCTGCCATTATTATGGAGCAATCTAAAAATAAAGATGCTTCATGGGAATTTTTAAAATGGTGGACTAGCAAGGATGTGCAAGTCCGTTTTGGTAGAGAAATGGAAGGTTTGATGGGTGCAGCTGCTAGGTATCCAACAGCTAATATTGAAGGATTAAAAGAACTTCCATGGCCTGTAAAGGATTACATGCAGCTTGAAGAACAATGGCAATGGGTACAAGGAGTACCTGAAGTACCGGGAGGATATTTTACAGGTCGACATTTGGATAATGCATTCAGGGAAGTAGTAAATAACGGCACAAATCCTCGTGAAGCATTGAATGATTTCATTATTTATATTAATGATGAAATCCGTGTAAAGAGGAAAGAGTTTAACCTGCCGCTGGAATAGGAGGGGGACACCATTTTACCAGAAACAAAGCAATCAGAAACCGCTATGGCAAGCCCCATTGCAGGAATACAGCAGTTTCCTGTAAAGAAGCCGTCATTCTTTCAAAGAGTGAAACGGAATTTAGACTTGCATAAACATTCATATATCTTGATGGCACCTTACTTTATATTATTCTTTTTGTTTACGATTCTTCCGGTCTTAATTTCAATTGGTATCAGCTTTACTTACTTTAATATGCTGGAGTTTCCACGCTGGGTCGGATGGGATAACTATGCGAGACTATTCCTGGAAGATGATGTATTTTTAATTTCTTTAAAGAACACGATTTTATTTGCGGCCATCACAGGTCCAGTCAGTTATGTTGCTTGTTTTGTGTTTGCCTGGTTAATCAATGAATTTCCACCTAAAATTAGGGCGTTTATGACTTTGATATTCTTTGCCCCCTCTATTTCGGGTAATATTTATTTCATTTGGCTAATCATTTTTTCGGGTGACACATATGGTTATGCGAACGGATTTTTAATGAAAATTGGCTTAGTTTATGAGCCGATTCAGTGGCTGCAAGATCCTAAATATGTGCTTGCCATTGTCATGCTTGTACAGTTATGGCTTAGCTTAGGTACTAGTTTCTTGGCATTTATTGCAGGATTACAAACGATTGACAGAACATTGTATGAAGCGGCGGCAATTGATGGTATTAGAAATCGTTGGCAAGAGCTTTGGTATATTACACTTCCGTCCATGAAACCGCAATTATTGTTTGGAGCGGTTATCCAAATTACTACTTCGTTTGCGGTAGCGGATGTATCGATGGCTCTTGCAGGGTTCCCGAGTGTTCAATATGCGGCACATACAATTGTGACACACTTAATAGATTATGGGACCATTCGTTTTGAGATGGGTTACGCATCGTCTATTGCAACGATCCTTTTCATCATAATGATGACGACAAACTTGGTAACACAAAAGTTATTGCGAAAGGTGGGTGAATAGCCGATGGCATTTGCATTACCTTTAAAAAGAAAAAAGAAGTTGAATCGTTCATGGTTCGTTACCCTCATGCTCTTGTTATTCCTTGGATTATTTGGTTCCTTTATGGCACTGCCATTAATTTATACGATCAATAACGCTTTTAAGCCATTGGATGAAATATTTCTATTCCCACCAAGATTTTTCGTAAGAAATCCGACAATTAATAATTTTATCGATTTATTCAATTTAATGGCAAACTCTTGGGTTCCGTTTACGAGATACGTTTTTAACACATTTTTCATCACGATTATTGGAACTGCCGGCCACATTATTTTCGCCGCAGCCGCAGCCTACCCGCTGGCAAAACATAAATTTCCGGGCTCTAATTTTTTGTTTCATATCGTCATATTGTCATTAATGTTCTCACCTCATGTTACAGCGATTCCTAACTATATGACAATGGCTGCACTTGGGTGGGTGGATACGTATTGGTCAATCATTGTTCCATCCTTCGCCTTTTCGCTCGGACTGTATTTAATGAAACAATTTATGGAGCAAATACCTGATACGTTACTTGAAGCCGCAAGAATTGATGGGGCAAGCGAATATCGTATATTTTGGACAATCGTGATGCCCATGGTTAAGCCAGCTTGGTTAACGTTAATGATTCTTCTCTTCCAACAGTTGTGGGGAACGGATGGCGGGAATTTTATTTACAGCGAGGAATTGAAAACAATGCATTATGCGATGGGGCAAATCATCCAAGGTGGAATTGCAAGGGCGGGAGCTGCAGCAGCAGTAGCCTTACTTCTTATGTCGGTTCCTATCACAGTCTTTTTATTCTCGCAATCTAGCATTATCCAAACAATGTCTTCTTCTGGAATGAAAGACTAAGGGGGCGGAAGAGATATGAAGCTTATTTCAAGAACTATTTGTTCAATTACAATATTGTTGTTGCTTGCGGCATTCGTAGTACCTTCTGCTTCTGCTGATGCACCATATGACGGATACAATTTTTCTTATTGGAAAAAATCGGAGCCAGCTGCAGTCCCATATCTTCCTGACATGGTTATTGATGGACGGGATTCTAATTTTGGAGTATTTAATGCACCAGACGATCTGTATGTAACAAAAGACAAAATATATATATTAGATACAGGAAATAACAGGATCGTTATCTTGGATAAAAATTATGAGTTCGTGTCTGAGATTAAAGAATTCCATAATGGTAACCAGTCTGACAGCTTTAATCTGCCCCAAGGTATATTTGTAACAGATGAAAATCGAATTTATATAGCGGATACGGGAAATCAAAGGGTAATAGAACTAACTGGGGATGGGAATTTTGTAAGAGAAATTGGTCCTCCTGAATCTGATGTTATTCGTAAAAACTTTGAATATCATCCAATCAAAATTGCTGTTGATAAAGCACAGCGGATTTACGTGATTGGTAGAGGAATATATGATGGCATCATTGAATTTGATTCAGACGGAAATTTCACTGGATTTACAGGCGCGAATAAAGTGAAATTTAAACCCATTGATTATTTTTGGAGATTATTAGCAACGAAAGAACAAAAGGCAAAGATGTCCCTATTCATCCCGATAGAATATAACAATCTTGATCTTGATGAAGAAGGGTTTATCTACACAACGAACTCTGAAAAAAATACAACTACCCCACTGCAAAGGCTGAATCCAACCGGGACAGACGTAATCCGGAAAGATGGTTACCACAATGTTGTTGGTGATATTTATTTTCCGCAAAGGGGAGTTATGGCGGGTGGCTCATCGTTCGTTGATATAAGTGTAAATGAATATGGAATGTATAGTGGGCTTGATTTAAGAAGGGGCAGAATCTTTACATATGATGAAGATGGTAACCTTCTCTATATTTTCGGGAAAACAGGTAACCAAGTAGGTACGTTTAAAACACCTACAGCAATTGCCAGGGTGGATGAAGATATTTTAGTACTAGATAAAGGTTTTCATAATTTAGTTGTGTTTAAACCGACTGAATTCGGATCAAATGTTAACCAAGCAGTAAAGCACTATCACCTTGGGAATGACAATGAAGCTGCTGAATACTGGAAAAAAGTATTACGTCTGGATGCCAATTATGAAGTGGCATATGTAGGAATTGGAAAAGCGCTCTTAATGGATGGAAAAAACAAGGAAGCCATGACCTATTTTAAAAATGGAAATAGCAAAAAATATTTTTCAAAGGCATTTAAACGCTATAGGCAGGAAGTAATGCGTGAGAACTTTGGTTTTGTCATGGGTGCTATCGTCCTGTTACCGTTATTATACTTCGGATATAGATTCTTTATAAAGGTACGAAGAAGGAGGGCGAATGCTGTTGTGGAATGAATTAATTAAATATCCTTTCTACGTAAGCATCCATCCATTTAAAGGTTTCTGGGATGTTAAGTATGAAGGAAAAGGAAGAACTAAGATTGCTTTGTCCATTCTTTTACTATTAACGATCATTGCTATTTTGAAACGGCAATATACCGGTTTTGTTGTAAATTTCAGTAATCCAAATACATTAAACAGCTTAGACGAGCTAATTTATATTATATTGCCATTCTTTCTCTTTTGTGTCGCGAACTGGGCAATTACAACTTTGATGGACGGTGAAGGGAAGTTCGTAGAAATTATTACAGTAACCGCCTATTCACTGATTCCGATGGTAGTCATTTATGGAGTGACTACAATCATTAGTAATTTCATTACATTTGAGGAAGCACCACTATTCTTTTTATTAGAATCAGCAGCGATGTTTTGGTTTCTTGGTTTGCTGTTTGTTGGGGTAATGACCGTTCACCAGTATTCTGTAAGTAAAACAATCGCCACCTTTATTCTGACAGCAATCGTAATGGGAGTAATCATTTTTTTAGGTTTACTTTTCTTCAGTTTACTCCAACAACTCATGACATTTGTAGAAACAATCTACAGAGAAATTATTTATCGGTTCTAGAAGGGAGGTAAAGATATGTCCCGGACGCTAAAAATCATTAGCATCTTGTGCATAATTCTATTGTTAGGTGGGATGAATCCATCTGTTCTTGCGAATACAGAAGAATCCGACACAACAGAAGCAGAAGTAAGTGAACTGGAAACAACAGATGTAGATAGTACAGATGTCAAAACAACTGAAGCAGACTCTGCGGAAGAAAAACCGGAAGAAGCTACGATTATTTCTCATCCAATAGGCGCAAACGGAATAGACGATATGAAATTAGTAACTTCTACTGATAAGCTTGAATTATTTTTTAATGAAGCTAATGCTGAATTTGCGGTAAAAGAAAAAAAGAATGGAATGACTTGGTTTTCAAATCCAGCTGACCGCGAAAATGATACGCTTGCAGCTGCTGAAAATAAAGGCTTATTAAATGCTCAATTGGCTATAAACTACTTCAATCCGAATGGGCAGACAACTCTCGTAGACAGCTATAAAGATAGTGTATCGAAAGAGCAATTCGAATTTGAGAAGATTGAGAATGGTATAAAAATAACGTATAACTTCGGAAATGCTTCAAAAGGACTTGAACAGTTACCAAAAAAAATAAGTAAAGAGAGATTCGAATCTTTGATTTTAGACAAAATTGAAGACGAGAAGGTTAGAAAAGATTTTGCCAAACGCTATAAATATATTAAGGAAGAAAATGTATATGAGCGAAGGGATGCATCCTTTTCTAAGGTAATTCTAGCTAGAGCTGTAAAATTGTTGGAAGAGATCGGCTATACAGAGGAAGACTTGGCTGAAGATAAAGCCGAGCATGGAGAGGAGGAAGGAGAGGAGCAAAACTTCCCTTTCTTTACAGTCCCATTAATTATTCAGCTTGAAGGTAATAGCTTAAGAGTTAACATTGATGGTAGCGAACTGGATTTTAACCCTCAATATCCTATTAATGAAATCCAGGTATTGCCTTTTTTCGGAGCCGCTAATAACAGTACAGAGGGGTATATATTTGTTCCTGATGGCTCAGGAGCTTTAATCGATTTAAATAATGGTAAGTTTGATTATCAACCCTTTAAAGCACCGATTTATGGGAAAGATAAAGCGGTTCTGGAGAGATGGAATAATCTTGTAAGCGAAACGATTAAACTTCCCGTTTTTGGTATGAAGCAGGGAGATCATGCATTTTTCGGAATTATTGAAAAAGGTGATGCTGTTGCTTCCATTGAAGCGGATGTATCAGGTCGAGTGAACTCATATAATTCCATATTCAGTACATATACCCTTAAGGAATCGGGTGAGATTACACTTTCGGGAAGAGATCGTTCCAACACTGTATTCTTGATTCAAAAAGGTGAGTTCAAAGAGGATATCACAATACTCTATTCATTTTTGGATGGCGACGAAGCAAATTACGCTGGGATGGCCGGGTATTATCAAAATTATTTAATTGATAAGTATCAGCTAGAACCATTAATCGAAGATGATAACACCCCTTTTTACCTTGAAATAACGGGATCAATTTGGAAAAGAAAAACGGTCCTTGGAATTCCATATAAATCATTAGTACCTTTAACGACATTTAGTGAGGCTGAAAAAATAGTTTCGGAATTGGTAGATGCTAATATTAATAATTTAAAAGTCCGATATACAGGTTGGTTTAATGAAGGTGTAAATCATAAGATTCCTTCTAGTGTTCACATAGATCGTAAAATAGGTGGCAAAAAAGGATTTAAGGAGTTTTCGGAATTCCTTGAGAAGAAAAACATTGATTTCTATCCCGATGTTGCCTTTTCAAACGTTTATCGTAATACGATTGGGTTCAGTCCTACGAGAGATGCGTCAAGATTTATTACGAGAAAAGTTGCTGAAATCTATCCAATGGATTTAGCCACTTTTAGACAGGATCAGATGAACCAAAATCGAACTTCACATTATTTATTATCACCTAAAAAACTTCCAAGCTATATCGATGGTTTCACTTCAGACTATGAGAAGTTAAATATTAACAGTTTATCACTTAGAGATTTAGGTGAACAAATTCATGGAGATTATCGAGAAAAGAACGTCATTAACCGCCAGCAAGCAAAAGAAATAGCGGAAGAACAAATAAGTAAATTAGCGAAAAAGTTCCCTGACATACTAGCTGAAGGTGGTAATGCAGTTCTATTTCCATATGCCAAGTCTATTTTGGATGCACCATTATCGAGCAGTGGATTTAATATTACAGATCATAGCGTTCCATTCTATCAAATGGCTATCCATGGATATATTGATTATGCGGGAAGTCCGGTGAACATAAGCGATGATCAAAATGTACAAAAGAATATACTTAAGGCACTAGAGACTGGATCTAATGTTTATTTTAGTATGTTTTATAAAGAGCCTTCCATCATTAAAGATTCGGAGTTTAACCATTTATATTCAGCCCACTATGAATTGTGGATGGAAGAGGCAATAAATATGTATAACGAAGTTAATGAAGTGTTAAAGGATGTTAGGACAAAACCTATTACATCGCATAAGGAACTTGCTAATGGCGTTTATGAGACAACATACGGAAATGACTATTCAGTCATTGTCAATTACAACGGACAGGCTGCAGTAATAGATGGCGTAACCATTGAAGCTGAGAGCTATAAGATTAGACAGGGGGAATAAACATGATTCTTCAAAAGAAAAGACTGTCCCTGGAAGAAAGAAAGGGATTATGGGGCTGGGTTTTTATATCGCCCTGGCTAATTGGTTTCACGTTTCTATTCGCCGTTCCATTATTGCAATCGCTTCGCTATAGTTTTAGTAAGTTGACCCTTACGCCATTTGGCCTAAACCTTGAATATTTAGGACTGGCTAACTATAAAAATGCGTTATTGGAACATGCGACCTATAACAGAACTCTTGCAGAAGTGGTCGTTAATATGGTCGTTAATGTCCCGCTCATTGTTATCTTTAGTCTGTTTATTGCTACGGTGTTGAATCAGAAGTTTCGAGGAAGGATGATTACACGGGCCATTTTCTTTTTGCCAGTTATCCTTGCTTCGGGCGTCATTAGTAATATTGAAAGTGGCGATTTTCTGCAAAGTGCCATGATGGGTGGAGGCGTAAACCCTGAAGAAGCCGGGGGCAATCAATTTGGTCTTAAGAGTTTCGAACTTCAGAAGCTGCTTCTAGACGCAGGTATGAGTGAATTCCTCGTCAATTATTTAACGGGAGCTGTAAATAGGATTTATGAAATCGTCAGTGCATCCGGTGTACAAATCATAATATTCCTTGCCGGACTGCAATCAATTTCACCCCAGCTTTATGAAGTGGCGAAAATTGAAGGTGCTACTGGATATGAATCATTCTGGAAAATCACACTTCCGATGATCAGTCCTCTCATTTTAACGAATGTAATCTACAGTGTTATTGATTCTTTCACGGATAATAAAATGACCACACTACTTCAAAAAACAGCATTTGGACAATATGATTATGGTTTAAGTGGAGCGATGTCATGGATCTATTTTCTTATCATTTCAGTTATTTTATTAATTAGTACCTTCATTATATCCAGGAAAGTATTTTACCAGTAAAGGAGGGGAAGACATGCAGTCAGCTATCACTGAAAAAAAGGAACAGATTCAAGAAGTTACTACAACAAAGTGGGATAGGATAAGACAACACTTTTTCTCTTTTGAAATGGTAAAGAGTATGACATGGGTGATTGTCAGGTCAGTGTTAATCATTGGGTTGTCTTTTGTCATTTTATATCCTATTATATTGAAAGTTTCCATTGCATTTAAACAGAAATTGGATATGTATGATCCTACTATTGTGTATATTCCTCGAAACTTTACATTAGAGAATTTTAAATATGTAATGGAGACCATGAATTACTTTAAAGTGGTTTGGAATTCTTTCCTTCTTTCTTGTGGAACGATGCTTTTGACTACGCTTTCTTGTGCATTAGTAGGATACGGATTTGCTAGATTTAAATTTAGGGGTAGCAATATTCTCTTTGCGCTTGTCATTTTAACGATTCTTGTACCACCGCAAACAATCATGGTACCGACGTATTTACAGTATCGAAACTTCGATTTGTTTGGACTGATTGGCTTGTTTAATGATGGGAACGGAATCAAACTGCTTGGAACGTATTGGCCCTTTGTTATTTCATCGATGACAGGCATGGGACTAAAAGCAGGATTATTCATATTCATTTTCCGCCAATTTTTCAAAGGGGTCCCAAGGGAAATTGAAGAAGCGGCCCTTGTAGATGGAGCGGGTGTTTTCAAAATCTTTACTACTATTATGCTACCAAATGCGGTTCCAGCCATCATTACGGTCATGCTATTCTCTTTTGTTTGGCAATGGAATGACATTTACTTTACGTCGATGTTCATCGACAATGCGAAGGTTATCTCAGTGCAGCTACAAACAGCGGGAGCAACCATTGCACATAAACTGGGGACCGAAGCAGGCAGCTCTTCGGGCACCGTCGATCCGTTTTATTTATCAATGCTCGTAAATACGAGTGTATTACTTTCCATTTTACCGTTGATCATTATGTATATGTTCGTGCAAAGACATTTTGTTGAAAGTGTCGAACGAACGGGAATCGTAGGATAATTTATAGAGGAATGATCTATCAGAGGATGGAAAAAGGGATTGCCCAAAAGGCAGTCCCTGAATTATTTATTGTGACTGAAGAGATCGTGCTTTACTAAAGCACCTGTAACAGAATAAATAAATGACCTGAGCAATTACGCTAAACGCAATCACTGACAAAAATGGAAGGAGGTAAATAAGTACAGCTGACATTACTAAAAGAATGATTGAAATTAATGTAATAGGAAAATACATAATCGAGTACATAAAAGCATGCTTCATCGTTTGTTTGAATCGTAGTTCAAAATGAACGAGAACTGGGAAAAAATAAATAGACATAAACAATAAAATAATTCCGAGTAGTAAAATTGTAGATAAGACGATTATACGCATGAATGTATTTAATTGATCAATTAACATGTAATCCAAATATAAGATGGAAAAGCTAATAAAGAATAATAGCCCAGCCCAAAAGCTTTGTTTAAAGTACTTTTTAAAATATGTGAAGAATGATGAAAAAACATTGATGTGCTTTCCTTCCTTCCAATCTTTTAAAATAGCAAACATAGAAGTTGTTGCAGGGAAAAAAGTAATAAATGGGAATGCGAAAAATAACCAAATTAAATTTAAAAGAAAGAAATTGGAAATGGTCTCCATGACTTCATAAAAGCGATTATTTAATAGTTTCATAGTGGTCCCCCAGAATAAGTCAGTTTGTCAGGTTAATCAAGGTTGAGTAAGATTCAAGGCGATAGTGTTTAGGGGAGACTCCCTTATATTTTTTAAACATTTTGGAGAATAAAAGTGGGTCCTCATAACCAACGGATCGAGATATATCACCAATCGATAAATCACTATTGCTAAGAAAAGAACAGGCTTTGTTTAATCGATATTGAATCAAATATTCTTGAATACTTGAATTAAGATATTCTTTAAACAAAGAAGAGAGATAACTTCGATCAAGTCCTATGTATTCGGCGATACTGGCAATCGAAATTTTGCTCGCATAATGAGCTTCAATATAATCAATGACTGTATGAATATATTCTTCTTTTTTTATTAATCTTCTAATTGTTTTTTGCTTTGGATATTCTCCTACTAAAGTTGATAGAAGTAAAAATAATAGTCCGTGAATTTTAAGTTCATCTTCCGTATTATTGTATTCTTGATCAATACAAGATAGAAACTCCTGAAAAAACATCTCATTTTGATCATATGAAAAAACGGGAGATTCCATAGTTAGGTTCGTTTCATTAATAATATTTTCTGCTTGAATTCCGTGAAAGGCTATCCAGCAATACGTCCATGGGTTGGAATGATCTGCTTTATAATATGTTACAACGCCAGGTTTAATTAAGAACGCTTCTCCTTTTTTAATATAATGAGTTTTATTTCCTACTTTAAAGGTGCCTTCACCTTCGATTACAAAGTGAATCAAATAACATTCACGAGTATCTGGACCGTGATAATGACTAGGATAGCAATACTCAATTCCATAATTATGTATAAATAAGTCTTTATAGAAAAAGTTATTAGGTACATAAACTAAGGTTTGAGTCAACGAGACAATCCCCCCTTTATAAACTTTTGAAAGCGCTTTATAATTAATTATAACATATCAAAATTATATTGTTGCATATATTTACAATATTTATATTATTTGGAATAAGAGAATCCGAGTAAGTCGATTGCAATGATTGTAAACCTATGAAGCAATCGATACAGAAACCTTGACACTTATCATGAAATATCTGATGATAAAAGAGTAAAATCGCTTAAAAATGCGAATTATTTTTACAATGAAAAGGAGATGTCTGGATGAATTATCGTCGACTTGGAAGATCAGGTTTAAAAGTTAGTGAAATTAGTTTAGGCAGTTGGCTGACATACGGTAAGTCAGTAGAAGATGATACAGCGACAAAGACAATACATAAAGCGTACGAATTAGGCATTAACTTTTTTGATTCTGCAAACGTTTACGAGCGTGGCCAGGGTGAAACAGTTATGGCTAAAGCATTGAAGGAGTTTCCACGTGAATCATATGTCATCACGACAAAAGCTTTCTGGCCAATGGGTGATGGCCCAAATGACAGAGGTTTGTCGCGTAAGCATGTATATGAAAACCTACATAATAGCTTAAAGCGTATGGAATTGGATTATGTCGATATTTTCTATTGCCATCGCTATGATCCTGAAACACCAGTGGATGAAACATTGCGTGTCATTGATGATTTAATTCGTCAAGGAAAGATTCTTTATGCAGGAGTAAGTGAATGGACTGCAGCTCAAATAGAAGAAGCAGTTGGAATTGCTGATAAATATTTATTAGATAGAATAGTTGTAAACCAACCTCAATATAATATGTTGCATCGCTATATTGAAGATGAGGTTATTCCTGTATCTAGTAAATATGGAATCTCTCAAGTTGTATTTTCTCCACTTGCCCAAGGTGTTTTAACTGGAAAATACTTGACCGGCAGCATCCCAGAAAATAGTCGCGCTGCAAACGATAATATTAACATGTTTGTAAAAGGCTTCTTGAATGAAGATGTACAAAGAAAAGTAGCTCAACTAGATACATTAGCAAAAGAACTAGATACAACATTGCCTGCTTTGGCGATCGCTTGGATTTTACGTCAACCAAATGTAGCAAGTGCATTAGTTGGTGCAAGCCGTCCTGAACAAATTGAAGCAAATGTAAAAGGTGCAAGCTTGCAATTATCAAGCGAAGTGATTAATAAAATTGAAGAAATCTTAGCTTAAACATTGAGGATGTTCCAAAGTGCTTTGGTTGGTCCTCTCCACACCATGAATTAAAAATGGGAGGAGACGGTTTTTCCCACCTTTCTTTGGAACGCCCTCTTTTTATAGGTTCTGATAAACATGTATGTTGATTTCCGCTCCAGGCACTCGCTTTCCGCGGGCGGTGCGGGAGCCTCCTCGGCGCTAAAAGCGCCTGTGGGGTCTCCCGTTAACCGTGTTTCCCACAGGAGTGCGCCTTCCGCTCCAATCAACAGTGGGAAATCCACAATGTTTAACAGAGCCTTTACAAAAAATATGAGGGAGAGGTTGAAGCATGGAACAAAAATTTGCAGCTCAATTATTTACAGTTCGTGAGGAATTGGTAAAAGGAATCAGACCTGTTTTTCAAGAATTAAAACAAATGGGGTGGGCCGGTGTTCAGATTTCTGCACTTCCAGAAGGACATGACCCACATGAAGTTGCGGCTATTTTAAAGGAGACCGGTTTAGGGACTGCCGGGATGCATATTTCATTAGATCGCCTGGAAAATGATCTAGAAAATGTCCTTAAAGAGGCAGATCTTTATGGCACGAAAGACATTGTTTGCCCATACCTCCCACAAGAATATTGGAATCAAGAAGGATATACGAAAGTAAAAGAAAGCTTGAATGCTATTGCGAGAAAAGCTCCAGAATATCGAATCAGCTATCATAACCACGCTTTTGAATTAGAGACGGAAATCAATGGAGTTTCTGCTCTTGAATTTTTATTAGAACCTTCAGAAGATAATTTGATTTTAGCTGAAGTTGACGTGTACTGGGTAAAAAAAGGAGGACGAGATCCGCTTTCCTTTATCCAACCTTATGCCAACCGAATGCCGATCATCCATTTAAAAGATATGACGAATGACGAGAAGGAATTTTTTGCAGAAGTCGGTACAGGTCAAATTGATTTTGTTCCAATTTTACAATGGGGCGAAAAGTCGGGTGTTGAATGGTATGCGGTAGAGCAAGATGTTTGCCCAGGAAACCCGATGGACAGCTTGAAAATCAGCTTGGAAAATTTAATGAAATTAAAAGAGCGCGTATAATTGGAGGTGTGTTCATGGATCAGGTAAGAATAGGCATTATCGGAATGGGTAATATGGGATCAGGTCATGCTAGTAATATTTTTGATGGCCAAATAAGTGGTGCTGTTTTAACTGCGATTTGTGATGAGAGGCCAGATCGACTCCAATGGGCCGAGAACATGTTTGGAAATAAGGTTCAGAGATTTAGTTCGTATGATGACTTTTTCTCCAATGCCGATATAGATGGAGTCATTATTGCCACTCCGCATTATGATCATCCTTCACTTGCCATTAAGGCTTTTGATCGTGGATTGCATGTTTTGAGCGAGAAACCAGCTGGGGTTTATACAAAAAATGTAAGAGAAATGAATGAGGCTGCTGAAAGAAGCGGGAAAGTATTTAGTATGATGTTCAACCAACGGACCAATCCGCTCTATCAAAAAGTGAGAGAGCTCATTTCTTCCGGGGAGCTAGGTGAAATCAAACGGACGAATTGGATTATTACAGATTGGTACCGCTCACAAAGCTACTATGACTCTGGTGGCTGGCGTGCTACTTGGGCTGGAGAAGGTGGTGGCGTTATGCTCAATCAATCCCCACATCAGCTTGATTTATGGCAGTGGACAACGGGCCTAATGCCAAAGCGGGTTCGCGCATTCAGTGGCTTCGGGAAATACCACGATATTGAAGTGGAAGACGATGTTACTGCTTATGTCGAATATGAAAATGGAGCGACCGGTGTGTTCATTACTTCTACTGGAGAGGCACCTGGAACGAATCGATTTGAAATTGCCGGTGACCGTGGAAAACTCGTCGTAGAAAATAATAAACTAACCTTTTCACGATTAAGACAGTCAGAACGTGAATTTAATCGTACATATAAAGGTGGCTTCGGCGAACCAGAATGCTGGAATATTGATATTCCAATCCATGGAAAGACGACGGAACATATAGGTATTATGAATAATTGGGTCGATGCCATTTTAAATGGGGCGGAACTGCTTGCACCAGGTGAAGAAGGCATTAAAAGTCTAGCGATTTCAAATGCAGTCTATTTATCTAGCTGGACTGATGACTGGGTGGAAATGCCGATTGATGAAGATCTTTATTATGAGAAGCTACAAGAAAAAATTGAACAGTCTACTTTTAAAAAGGCAGCCGCAAAGGATATTACGTTGAATGTAGGCGGAACCCATTAATGATATGATAGATTAAATCCGGTGAGATCAAAAGTCTCTCCGGATTTTAAATGTCAAGAATGAAAGGGGAGCTGTTTTAATTGAAGCAACAAAATTTTACAAGCGGAAGTATATGGAGGCAGCTCATTACATTTTCAGCCCCCATCATGGCAACGAACCTTCTACAAATCTCTTATCAATTCATTGATAGTTTATGGGTTGGTAATTTAATAGGTGCCGATGCTCTTGGAGCAGTTGCGGTATCGAGCACCGTTATTTTTACGGTCTTATCTTTTATTATTGGTATTAATAATGCTACGTTAACGATATTGTCTCAGCTAAAAGGGAAGGAAGATCCAGCTGGTCTACGGAGCCATGTAAATGCCTTTACCGTCATTCTTGGAATGATGGCAATTATTCTTGGAGTAGTCGGGTTTGTATTTACAGAAAATATTTTAAGAGTCCTTGGGACGCCTGACGCCATGATGGCGGATGCATCGAGTTATTTAAAAATCAACTTTTTAGGTATTCTTTTTTTATTTGGCTACAATTTTATTGCTACAGTATTCCGTGCACTGGGTAACAGTAAAACTCCATTACGATTTGTCATGATTGCGGTCGTTTTAAATGCGGTTTTAGATCCTTTATTTATCTATGTGTTCAAATGGGGGATTCAAGGAGCCGCCTATGCGACGATTTTTGCCCAAGGAACAGCATTTATATATGGACTATTCATCAGTCTCCATCATAAACAAATCCCGTTTTCTGTGCCTTCGATCCCTAGAAAAGAGGAAGTTTCTCTAATATTAGGTCAAGGAATTCCATCAGGTTTACAAATGATGGTGATTTCCGCTGGTTCAGCAGCCATTATGAGTGTTGTAACAGCGTTTGGAAGTGGTACAGTAGCTGGGTTTGGTGCTGCACAGCGTTTAGAGAGCATCATTATGCTTCCGGCATCTGCACTTGGAACTGCTGTGAATAGTATGGCTGGGCAAAATATTGCAGCTGGCAAATGGGATCGGGTTCACAAAATTACATTATACGCAACACTACTAAATCTTGGTGCAATGCTTGTTGCTTCTACATCCATCTTCCTTTTAGCCAGTTTAGGTATTCGATTATTCATTTCCGATGCAGAAGCTGTGAAGTTTGGGACTGAATATATTAAACTAGTTGCCTTTTTCTTCCCGTTTTTAGGGTTTAATTTCGTATGGAACGGGGTCGTAAGGGCTTCAGGTGCAGCCGTTCAAGTGCTCGTGTTGAACATAATATCTTTTTGGCTACTGCGCTATCCATTAACATTCTTGTTTTCTAATATTCTAGGCGAAAAAGGGATTGCCCTTGGCATGGGAGTCAGCTTTTTTATAAGCAGTTTCTTTGCCTTTGGGTATTATCAGTTTGGGAAGTGGAGGAAGAAGGATTTATTTGTAGATAGGGAAAATAAAAAAAGTGTAAACGCATGAAATGAGTGGATAATATATGAGTATAATAAAAATGTACATGATAAAAATGCTAGGATATATGATTGTGGCACTGCCATTCTATATTATTGGTAGGGTTATTTTTTTAAAAAAGAAGAAAAAGCGAGTAGAACCTATACGTGAGTTGATACTTGCTCTATTTGTTTTATACATAATTGGACTAGCTTCACAAACCATTATTCCAAGGTGGAATGCTGGAATATTAGGAGAAACAGGTGAATTCTATTTTGATATTTATTTATTTAATGAAATTGCACACGTAAATCTGATCCCCTTCCACACTATTAGTCAATATTTTTTCACTACGAATGCAAATGTAGATAATTGGAGTGGCTTATCGCTAATAAATATCGCTGGAAACATATTTGTGTTTTCGCCGATTGGAGTATTTGTTCCTATCCTTTGGAGCAGATTGAGATCCTTGGGAAAAATCTTTTTACTAGGGTTAGGTGTTACTTGTTTTATCGAATTTGTCCAATTATTCATTGGGCGCAGCACCGATATTGACGATGTGCTTTTAAATACAATTGGTGTTGTAATTGGATATGGGATTTATTCTTTGTTAAAAATTCCTTACTATAAAGTAGCCTTTCGTTAATAATTATTTATTTTCTAGTAAACAATCGTTCATAATTTGTTAATAACTCCTGCCTATGATGAAAACAAGTAATCAATCGTTAGGAGGAATGGACGATGACAGAGATGAATGATCAAAATCAAGAAGTTATGGATTCTACGGAAAGAGCAAAACCATATTTGAAACCGAAAAAAACAGGATTAAAAAGGTTTTTTTCAACGGTAGGTGCTGGTGTGATTGGGTCAGCTTTAACACTGACAGCTGTAACGTATACTCCATTATTAAAAGATGCGAATACATCTAATATAACTGATGTTCCTGCTTCAACCGTGCAAAAAGGGAATGATAGTTCATATTCAGTGCAAAACGTATCAGCCAACACAAAATCGCTTGCAGATATGGTAGAAAGTACATCGAAAGCAATTGTGGGAGTTGTTAATTTTCAAAATAAACGTAGTCAATTTTCACCTATAGAAGAAAGCGCTGAAGTCGGTTCTGGATCCGGCGTTATTTTTAAAAAAGAAGGGGATCAGGCCTATATTGTCACTAATAACCATGTAATCGAAGGAGCTCAGAAAATTGAAGTTTCATTCTATGATGGTGAAAAAGCGAATGCTGAACTCGTCGGAGCGGACGCATTAACTGATCTAGCTGTCCTAAAAGTTGATGGAAAATATGCTGATACTGTATTAAAGTTCGGCAATTCTGACGCATTACGTGCTGGTGATCAAGTCGTTGCAATTGGAAATCCGTTAGGCCTTGATTTTTCAAGAACAGTGACTCAAGGGATTGTCAGCGCCGTTAATCGAACTGTAAATGTAGTTACCTCAGCGGGTGAATGGGATTTAAATGCCATCCAAACTGATGCAGCGATTAACCCTGGTAATAGCGGCGGTGCGCTGATTAATGCTGATGGTGAGCTCATAGGAATTAATAGCTTGAAAATTTCAGAAAGTGGAGTAGAAGGACTCGGATTTGCCATTCCTATTAATGATGCTATACCTATTATCGATGAAATCATTAAAAGCGGGAAAATTGAACGTCCATACATGGGAGTGAGCTTAGCTGACCTAGATCAAATTCCAGAGCAATACCTACGTGGAGTGCCTCTAAGTGTTGAAGATGGCGTAATGGTTGCTTCCATTGAGCCGAATTCAGCAGCAGAAAAAGCAGGTCTTGAAGTGAAAGATGTTATTGTTTCCGTTAATAAAAATAAAGTTAAAAATTCAGGCGAGCTACGAAGATATTTATATACAAAGCTAAAAGTTGGAGATAAAGTTTTGTTAGAAATTTATAGAGATGGAAAGTTAAAAACAATTGATATTACTCTTGCTAGTAAATAGCTTGGAAAAACCTCTTGCTACATAGTAAGAGGTTTTCTTGCTAAATTTTAGATTTCGTTTTAAGTTTAAAGAGAGAGCCCGTAAGGTGGTGTAGCTGGAATGAAAATTTTAGTAATCGAAGATAACGAGAGTGTTGCATCGATGATTGAAATGTTTTTTGCAAAAGAAAACATTAAGGGAGTATTTGTGACAGATGGTTTGGAAGGTTATCATCGAGCCATACATGAGGAATGGGATTGTTTAATTATTGATTGGATGCTTCCAAATATGGATGGTGTGACAATTTGCCGCAAAATTAGGCAGGAAAATAATTCAGTACCCATTATTATGCTAACTGCTAAAGACAGTGAATCTGATCAAGTGCTCGGTCTTGAAATGGGAGCGGATGATTATGTAACAAAACCGTTCAGTCCATTGGCACTCATGGCAAGAATTAAGGCTGTGACAAGAAGATATCATCCTATAAAGGATCAGAAAACAGAAGCAGATATGATTGAAACGACACATTTTAAAATCAATAAAAATACGAGAGAAGTATTTCTTGATGGTGCCCCTATTACGAATTTGACACCAAAAGAATTTGATCTTCTTTTTCATTTTGTTCAGCATCCACGTCAAGTTTTTTCACGTGAGCAGCTGCTTGAAAAAGTATGGGGATATCAATTTTACGGAGATGATCGTACGGTTGATGTCCATATTAAGCGCTTGCGCAATAAAATTGACAATGAGGATCAATCTTTTTTTCAAACGGTATGGGGTGTTGGATACAAATTTGAAGAAGGAAGTAATGCTCAAACATGAGAGTCAAATATTTATATCAGCAGCTTGCGAGTCATGTCAGTGTTATCGTTATTGCCTTTTTAATATTAAGTTTGCTTTTTGCCCATTTTATGAAAAACTTTGTGTATGAAAATAAAATTGATGAGTTAACGTCATACGGCCAAAATATATTGAAAGATTTGGAAAGAAATCGAGGAAGTTCTCAGCAAATCCTTTCAGAGTATGGGCGTGTACTAGCGGGGCGTGATATTCAATATAGCCTATTCGATCAAAGTTCTACCATCATTTATTCAATAGGTAGAACTCCTATTGTAGAACTGAAGGACGAAGAGTGGAGCAAAATTAAGCAAGGCTACACGGTCGTCGTCAAACAAGACTATAAACGACTCGAAGAAGGAGTCACGTTCGTATTGCTTCCGTATATCCATAATCATCAATTTGTAGGAGGCATTTTATTAGCCTCTCCAATAAAAGGGTCAAGGCAGGTAATTTCGCAAATTACTGAGTATTTATTATATACCGTATTCATAGCTGCGGTTGTAGCCTTTATGCTTAGCTGGATTTTATCCGCCTTCCATGTGAAGAGAATTAAACGGCTACGAGAAGCAACTTCACTTGTTGCAGGTGGAGATTATTCTGTCCGTATCCCTTCTTCAGATTTTGATGAAATAGGTGAACTTTCTAGAGATTTTAATAAAATGGTAGAAAAATTAAATATCTCAATGGAAGAGATTGAAAGTCTTGAAAATCGCAGGCGCCAGTTCATGACTGACGTTTCACACGAATTAAGGACGCCGCTTACGACAATCAGCGGTGTCATCGAAGGTATTCGAAATGACATGATCCCCGAATCTGAAAAAGAAAAAGGGATGCTGCTTGCGAGCAATGAAACAAAAAGACTGATTCGTCTCGTGAATGAAAACCTTGATTATGAAAAAATCCGATCCAATCAAATCAAGCTTTATAAACAAGACATACAATTAAAAGAAATGCTAGAAATTATAAAAGATCAATTAGATGTTTTAGCTGAAGAAAAATATAATAAAATCGTTGTAGAAGTGGAAGAAGATGCTGTCGTTCATGCTGATTATGATAGGCTTACACAAATATTAATCAATATTACAAAAAACAGCATCCAATTTACTGAAAACGGACTTATTATTTTAAGAGGTAGAATGGAAACGGATAAAACGATTATTGAAATTGAAGATAATGGGATTGGTATTGACCCGGAAGAAATAGAGAAGATTTGGCGACGATTTTACAAGGCGATGCTCTCAAGAACAACTAATCCATACGGAGAATTTGGGCTTGGATTATCGATCGTGAAACAGTTAGTAAACATGCATAATGGTGAGATAGAAGTATCCAGTGAAAAAGGAAAAGGAACAAAATTTATATTGAAAATTCCATTAAAATAGAAAAAAATGAAAAGTAGGGCTTCCACTTTTGTTCATCTTCATTTAAAATCTTGTTAATAATTTGTTCATATTTACTAGATATCCTATTTTTAAGTGACTTTGAAGGGGGAAAAATAATGGAGAAAAAATCAAGTAAAAAATTCACAATTAGTGTGATTATATTAATTGTAGTAGGATTAGCCGCTATTTTTACAGCTGCTTTTTCAAAAAGAGAGATTGTTGCGAATGTCGGTGGTGAAAAAATCACTCAAGCTGAATTGAATGATGTACTTGTGAAACGTTATGGACAAGATACACTCGATTCATTAATAGAGAAAAAAGTAATTGAATTAGAAGCTAAAAAGGAAAAAGTATCGATTTCCGATAAGGATAAAGAGAAGGAAATGGATTCTTATATTGAGCAATATGGAGGCAAGGATGCATTCAACGCAGCCCTTCAGCAAAGTGGATTATCGAAAAAAGATATTGAACAAGACGTTATTCAATATTTATCGATTAAAAAAATGCTAGAACCAAAAATTAAAATTACCGAAGAAGATATGAAAAAATATTTTGATGAAAATAAAGATTCTTTTGATGAAAAAGAACAAGTACAAGCTAGCCATATCTTAGTGGAAGATGAAAAGAAAGCTGAAGAAGTAGAGAAGAAGATAAAAGAAGGCAAAGATTTTGCTGAACTTGCGAAAGAATATTCCACAGATACAGGAAGTGCTCAAAATGGTGGGGATTTGGGATACTTTCCAAAAGGAAAAATGGTAAAAGAATTTGAGGACAAGGCCTTTTCAATGAATATCGGGGATATTAGTGACCCAGTAAAAACGGAGCATGGATACCATATCATCAAGTTAACAGGCAAAAAAGCAGCGAAAGACGCAAAATATGAAGATCATAAAGATGAAATCAAAGAAACGTTGTTTAACAAAGAACTTCAAAGTCAATATCAGCCTTGGCTTGAAGGAATAAAAGCAAAATACGATATTAAGAATAATCTAAAGGTTTCTTAAAAGTTTTATATGCTTGAAATATGCCTGATACGCTATAAGTCAAGGAACGACTTAATTCGTATCAGGCTTTTTCTATTTGACGAAAAGCTAGCGAAAAAGGCAGGAATGAAATTTGGTAAATCTCTAAATTTGTTTTCGATTCGGACAAATGCGGTAACGAATTATGACAAATCCCCGATTTCGTTCTCGAACCGGAATCCAGCATTTCTATAAATTTTCCATTTCCAAACATTTTTGTAAAGAGTATCGGGCATGCTAAAAGATGTGACGATTGATAACGAAGGAGGAATGGAAAAATGAATAAGAAAGCGTTGGCATATATATTTATGCTCGTGCTATTTTTCGGAATGGTAGGGACAGGAACTGTATATGCGCAAGACGTAAGTGGAGCACACCAAAAAATCGGAAACTACCATCATAAAGGTGAATTCACCCAAGATCTTGAGTTGCTAAAACAAAAAGCAAAAGAAATGGGAATCGAAACAGAAGGAAAAGATGCACAAACGCTTCATAAGGAATTAAAGGAAGCGTATATCAAAAAACATGCCGAAGCACTTGGGATTAAAACAGAAGGAAAGGATATGGAAACGCTAAAGAAAGAAATTCGGCATGTATGGACATTACAGATTGCCAAAGAGTGGGGCATTAGCACAAAGGGCAAAGATGATAAGACTATCATGAAAGAAGTTAAAGAGGCTAAGCTAAAAAAAGAAGCGAATGAATTTGGTATTTCCACAAAAGGAAAAGACTTTAAACAAATCAAACGCGAAATTTATGCAGCAAAAGTTTTAAAATATGCGAAAGAGATGGGTATCTCGACGGAAGGCAAAGATATTTACGAATTAGGTAAGGAAGTCCATGATAAGATGATTTACAATGCAGCTGAAAAGTTAGGCGTTGAAACGGAAGGTAAAACACCGAAAGAAATTTTCCATGAAATCATGATCAATCATGGCGAAAAAGCAAGGGAAATGAAGTTGTTCCCTTTTAGAGAAGAAAAAATATATTTCTTCAGAGATGAACAAGAAGACCAAGATCACGGTGAATAACATGAAAGGAGCTTTCCAGTATGGTAAGCTCCTTTTATAGTATGAAACCGAGGACGGGACATCAAAGCCAACCGGTTTTGTATTATGGAACAACAGTTGAACTGTGCTAGTTTTACCAAGGGTAGGATCCTTATGATAAAGCGGGAGCATCTCCAATATGTCGACTAAGTACTTTATTATAGGTGGAGAAATCTCGATGAAGGTGGTCAAGAATTTAAAGTCACCTCTAATAATAAAAAATTATATAAATCATCCATTACAATCTGCATATGTTTTAACAAAAAAGCCACTTGTCGAAGACCATTCAGCGACAAAGATATTTGAAATGTATGGATAACCCTCTTTTTGAAGTGCATCTTGTAACCATTTAGTAGACTTTCCCGCATACTGCAGGTTGTCATTTCTTATCTTGCCCTCGTCAATAAGCAAAATGGAAGGTGCTTCGTCTACGACTTCAATATCGAGGATTTCAGCGGTTGGTGGCTCTTTTTTTGTATGTTTCCTTATACTGATGGTTCCTCCAGTCTCTAAATATAAATCTCGAACCTCACTAAGGGATAAAACACCTTGTTCTTGCATCATCGCTCGAAGCTGCTCCAACTCAATATGGTTTTTCTTCATGGCCTTCAAATCTAAATTGCCTTCTCTTACGATGATGGATGGTTCTCCCTTTAAAATCTTTCTGATAGGGCCACTTTTTACAGCAAGAACTTCAACTATATAAATGAGAATCCCCCAGATAGCTATTCCAAAGAGCATATGAAAAAATGATATCTTGTTATCATACAGGCTTTCTTCAAGTAAAGCACCGAGAATTAATACATACACAAAATCAAATGGCGTGAACTGCCCTATTTCTTTTTTTCCTAAGAGTCTTGTTACAACGAGTAAGGCGAGTAAACCGAATACTAGTTTGAAAACGGTATCTAAATAAAGCATGTAATATACCTCCTCATAGTTCTTTATATACCCGGTTTTTTATTTTTTTCTCCTTATAAACTCTTATTATTCTACAAATAAATTGCGCATAATTTTTCATATATTTGCAAAACATCTATCCAATTACATTCTATTGTCCTACTATTTGATTGAGTTTTTTGATGGAATTAATAGTAATTTGCCGTAATTACACGTATAAATCTGCGCATATTGTTGTAACAATGTCATTCGATTTGTATTTACAAATTAATAGACTTGAATTATAAATGTTATAAATAAGTACTATCGTCAATATTTTAGGAGGGAGGTATATTTTTATTTTTGTGGATGATAGCGCTTTCAAACTACACCTTTGAAACACAGGAATATTGACCAAGTAAAAATAAGATTATTAGGCTTTAGTGCTCATGAAAGGGGAACTGTTTTATTGTGACAAATACAAGACTAATAGGGGAAAATTCAAAGCGGATTTTTATTATTGTTATAACATTCCTAATGATTTTACCATCTGTTTTCTACTCTCAGGATGTAGTGGGATTTGCTGCTGCACCGACGCCTGACCAGACTGTAACAGATATGATTAATGCGCTTGATGTGACCTCTCTTGACGATCGTGAAGGGGTTGTGCTTGCAAGGCGCTATTATACTAGGCTAAGTGCTGCACAAAAAGCTTTGGTTACTAATTTACAATCGTTAGAAAAAGCGGAAGCGGAAATATTAAAGCTTTGGATTGATAGTGCCGAGGTTAATACTCTAGTTGATGAGGGGATAGTGGGTGTACTCAGAGAAGAATACGATGCTTTAAAGCCTTCTCAAAAAGCCTTGATTACGAATGTGGACAAGCTTGATCAACTTGATGCAAAGCATGAGGGCTTAATGGAAATAAAAGATCAAAATTATGCAAAGGCAAAAGAAGTTCAATCTATTATTGAACAAATGCAGGTTCTTAGTTATTCTGATAAGCCTGCTGCTGCTAACGCCAGAGCGGCATATGATTCCTTAACTGGGGATCAAAAAGCAATAGTTACCAATTATCACCTTCTTAAAGAAGCGGAGAATAAAATTTCTGCATGGGAAGGTGGTTCTCCAGTTCACAAGGCACCAGAAAATATTGTTTATGCTGGTACACGTTCGTCCGATTATGGCGTAAATGGACAATGGTTGGGTACTGAGGATTGGCAACACATAACAGATCAAATGGATGGGTATTTCCCGGGAGCGGAGCCTACTTATATTTGGATTATAGGAAGATTGAACACAAGTGTAGGAGCAGGTGGTGTCAGGCTGGAATTTGAGCAGCCAAATGATGGAGTAGACTACGCCTCGAAAAATATTAGTTTCGGTCCACCAACAAAGGCAGGACATTTAACGCATGAGGAATATCTAGACTATTTTGATAAGCATGGAATTAAAGTTTACTTGCAGGTAGAATCAGGTTTTGCCGACATGAAAACGTTAATGGATCTCATTTTTAATAAGTATGGGCATCATGAAAGTGTCGTAGGATTTGGCGTCGATGTCGAATGGTACTATGGTATTTCCGAAGATGCTGGAATTCCAGTTACTGATACGCGTGCGCAAGAATGGGATGAGCACCTGAAATCAATTAATCCTTCATACCGCATGTTTTTAAAGCACTATAACCATCGTTGGCTGCCGCCTACTTATCGAAGCGACATTTTGTTCTGCGATGATAGTCAGAGCATTGGTAGCATTGATGGAGAAGTGGAAGGGATGTATGAAGATTCTATGGGATTCATTCCGGAATTTAAGGCTTGGGCCGATTATTTCTATCCAAATGAAGTTCTTTATCAAATTGGGTACCGTCCTGATGCAATGTGGTACTATCCATTAGAAAAGCCGGTTATCAAGGATCTTGGCGAACGTTTGGCCGAGGTAACGAGACAAAATTTAGGGATTGCATGGGTTGATTTTACAATTAAAGATCCTCTCACATTCCCAGCATTGTTTAAAGCTGATAGTGAGGTTGTAACTGCAGTTAATACTTTAGTAGGATATTTAAGAAGTACTGGTAACAATATGGTAGGAAGGCGTTTTGCTGCTGGAGAGGGAACTTTAACTGATGCGCTTTATGTTGCAGAAATTCGTAAAGTGGTTAATTCTTTAACTGATTCCCAACGAAATGCATTAAACCAAAGTTACCTAGAAAATTTAATAAATCTTGAGCCGAAAGCAGTAGACATTCGTATAAACAATTTAGATATTACAAAACTGCAAGTAAAAGATAAAGCAAAAGTAGCTGATATTAGGGCGACATATACGGCACTTACGGTTGCCCAAAAAGCTCAGGTAACACAACTTAGTCATCTTGAAGCCGCGGAAAAGGCATTAGCTGCGATAAAGGAAGATGGCAGTAGAAAAGCATTGGCAGATTTGAATGCTCTCTTGGAACACTTTGTTTCCACAGGTGATATTAACGGACCGTCTGTGAACCAACTTTCCAATCGCCTTGATCAAGTAGAACAACACTTAAATGCGGGGCGTACTAAGCAAGTTGCTCAGCATTTAGACCAGTTCAAGAGTCATTTGAATCAACCGCCTCAGAGCAAAAATGTATCGAATAAGGCAAAAGAATCGTTAAATAAGATGTTAAACACCCTTAATGAAAAACTCTAAATGATTATTATTAGGACTGTTCCACAAGGAGCAGTCCTTTTCGTGTCTTTTACACAAAAAAATCGGCGAATCATAAAAATTGATTCGCCGGTTTCATCATTAAAACGTCCCAATATCCGAAGAAATTCTCCATCCGTCTTTCGTTTTAGTAAAGACTACATGTATATATTCATAGTAAAGGCTGTTGCCAAGGGGAACTTTTAAATCAAATTCTTTTTCGTTTCCATTCTCTCTCGTTCCAGTAACAATAGCTTTTTCATGATTAACGATGGAGCCGCCATCTGCGTTTGGTTGGGCTAGTTTACCTTTATGATTGATAATTCTAGCACGATTAATATAGGATTGAATGGCGCTTGATGTATACGCTTCTCCGAGGAAAATATTTAGTTTTTCCCTAGTATCCAAGTCGGAGCCCATATATCGATATTCCCAATCTTCATAGGTAAACGTGACCATTGTATCTGAAATTCTTCCTCCGCTCGTAACGTACCAATATTTATTTGCGGCTTCTGTGATGATTTTTATAGCTTCTGACTCTTCTAAACTCGTGTACGATGGGTAAATAAGACCTGGTCGAACATTGGCGATCATTTTATCTACTAACGCGAAGCTTTGCTCATAAATATCTTTTGCTTCAGCACTCAACCCAGACAAATTAATATCTTTGTCATTCCTTTTAGAAAAATAAATATACTGTTCATTTTCTGCAATTTCTTCAAGATCAGAATCTTTCTCTGGCATATACATGTCTTTTGAATAAATTTCAATCGTAAATAAGAGGTCCTTCTTTTCTTCAAGAGGTGAGATATATACAGATGCAGTATATCCAACTGATGGTGCATTTTCTTCTTCAATCGAAATATAAGGTGCAATTTCTTTAGGAATATCAAGGGTTATTCCAGCAACACGAATTTCATATTGAATATCAGGATTGCTATATTCCTGTAATCTCTTTTCGATCTTCTCTTTTAGTTCTGTGAATTGGTTATAGCTAGGTACAACTGTTTTGAGTGTCATCCCTTTTTCAACAGACTTGAGAGCCTGTTCGGGATGGTTGGATTTCAATTGTGCATCCGCTAAATAATACCAGTAGTAGGATGCATCTGGAACCCGATCTATTCTATTTGTATAATAGTCCACAGCTTTTGGGAAATACGTCGGATAATGCTCTTCATCTGGCATTAATGCTCCATTTTCCCATTTTAATAATAGGATATCGTAAATATCGTTTACATCTTTTTTCCATATGGCAAGCCTTGTCTTCGGGTCGTCCTGAATGTGGATGGATTCCAAAATGTGATAATTGACTTTAGTGAGCTGCTTAAGCCCTTCGTCTCCCCACGTATAAATCTCAAGTACATTTCCAGCGGAGCTTCCTATCTTCCAACCGACCAATAAGTCTTTTTTTCCGTCACCGTTAAAGTCAGATGCACTTGCCCAGTTAACTTCATACCCTAAACCCTTTTTAGCAAATATCTTTTTCCATTCCCTTTTTTGTTTTTCTAGCACAAACATGCCTACTTGATCGGGACTATTTTTTGATTGGTAAAAAACAATTGCTTCTTCTAGCCCATCTCCATTCAAATCAGCATATAGCACTGGATCTGAACTGACAGGGGCGTTTGCCGTTAACAGCGTCGTTCCTTTTGGTAAATATTTTTTTGCAATTGATTGGATGCTTTCATTTTCTATTGATGTGGCGGATGCTAGCTTAGGTGCTTGTATTAAACTACCTGGTTCAGGGAGAATATTACATCCGCTAAGAAGAAAGCAAGCTGCCAGAATGAATAGAACATTTCTCATTGAAGGATCCTCCGATGCTCTTTTGATCTTACTATACATGCAATAGTGAAAATAAAAGTTATTAAAAAATTAATAATGTTTACATAAAGGTTACAGGTAATACTATTCTTACGGTTGTTCCTTCATCAGGTCGACTATCTATATGCAATGTTCCGTGGTGGCCTTTTATTATTTCTTCACAAATCGCCAATCCAAGGCCTGTCCCAGATTCTTGTGTTTTCCCTTTTACGAACTTGTCCTTTATTAATTCCAATTTGTCAGTTGGAATTCCAACTCCGGTGTCCTTAATGTGGATGACGACAGATTCTCCATTTCCCTCATTCATGGATATCATAATTGTCCCGTTTGTCGGAGTAAATTTAAGTGCATTATCTAATAAGTTGATAAATAATTGGATAAGTCTATTCTTATCTGCTCTAATCTCCCTTTTATCAGAATGTATATGTGTTATAAATTGTATTCCTTGTCTCTCAGCTCTTGGCTGTAATTGAGATACCACCTTTTTAATAGTGGCAGGGAGATCAACATCATCAAAAACAAAAGAAAGCTTTCCGCTCGATAAGCTAGAAAGGTCTAGTAAATCACTTACGAGACTTGTTAATCGGTCACTTTCATTCGTTATGATTTCTAATCCTTCTTTGAATAAATCATCGGTTGCCATCGATTGTAAGGTTATCGCCCAACCTTTTACAGACGTTAGCGGAGTTCTTAGATCATGGCTGACTGAGGCAATAAATTCATTTTTTAGCTGCTCGTGCTTTTCCACCTGCTCGGCCATATAGTTTAATGTGTCTGCCAGTCTACCTAATTCATCGTCTTGCTTTTTTGATATTCTTGTAGAAAATTTCCCTGCAGCCATCTGTTCAGCGGCTGTGATGATTTGGCTTACTGGCTTTGTGATCGTTCCAGCTAAGAAAAAGCTAATAACAGCAGCCAATACTACAACGATTCCGCCAATGGCAAGAAGTAAAAGGGCGTTCTCGGTAAAGACGGAATTCAATGGAGCAAGAGAGGTTGTGAGTCGTATTGCTCCTTTTGTTTCAACGCCAGCAATTAATGGATACGTAACAGCCATAACCTTTTCTCCATTAATCTGGCCGGTCCAAAAGCTTGACTCACCTGTAAGTCCAATTCGAACATCTTCTTCTTGGCTAAGACTATTTAAATGACTTTTATGTGTTTCAGCTAAAATTTTTCCGTCTTTATTGATTAACTGTACTTGTACGTTGACTAAAAAGTTATACTGAGCTAATAACTGTTCAGCTTCTTTCTCAAATCTTCCTTCAAGCAGTTCCTGTTCGTAAAAAGCAGAGAACATGGCGCCCTGATCTCGAAGAGTCTGCTGAACGCCACCTTTGTAATACACCATTAGGGCTGACAAAATAATTGTTTCAAATAAAGCGACTGTAAAGATAATCAAGAGCAGATAGCTCCAAACGAGCCTTCTTTTTATACCTTGTTTCATTGTGTATCCTCATCAAAAAAGGAATAGCCATATCCCCATACTGTTTTTAGAAATGATGGGTTGGACGGATCGTCCTCAATCTTTTCTCGTAGTCTACGAATATGGACATCTACTGTTTTAGGATCTCCGAAATAATTTAGCCCCCAAATTTCATCAAGAAGTTCATCTCGTGTAACGGGTTCATTCAACTTTTCTGTGAAAAATTTCATCATTTGGAATTCTCGTGTCGTTAATTTCATAAGTTTTCCCGCTTTATAGACTCTTTGCGTTTTAAGTTCGATCATAAAAGGTCCTGTTTTGATTACATCATGATTTGCTTCTTTCTCGGATTTCCCTGTCCTTCTCAGAACAGATCGAATTCTTGCAACAAGCTCAAGTGGATTAAATGGTTTAACAATATAATCGTCCGCACCAAGCTCCAATCCCATGATTTTTTCCATGTCTTGTCCTCTGGCTGATACGATGATGATTGGGGTTCCTGGATGTTTTTCTGTAAATTTCTCACAAAGTTCAAACCCATCCGCGTCTGGAAGGTTTAAATCTAATAAAATGAGGGATGGTTGATGTTCTTTTGCTAATTGTAAGGCTAATTTACCTTCTCCTGCTTCGACTACTTCAAAATTGGAACGCTGCAAATTAAATGAAATTAATTTGCGAATAGATAACTCATCTTCAACAACTAAAATTTTCCCTTCCATCACTGGCGGGACCCCCTTAATAATAATCTCTCTGGATTCATTATATTGGATTGTGCTTAGAAAAAAATGTAATTTTGCAAAAAAAAGAAGAGCCATTTTAAACTGTACCCTTTGTAAAGGACATTAGAAAAAGGTTATGCAACTTGGAGAAGATGATTTCTGTATTCAACAGGAGTCATCTTCTTTAAATTCCATTGATACCTAAAATTATTGTGATAAGTCATATAACTTCTTATTTCCTTTTTAAGTTCATCTAAAGAACTACATGTCTTTATAGTAGCTTCATCCTTAAGATGTCCAAAAAAAGATTCTTGTGGTGCATTATCCCAACAGTTTCCCCTTCTTGACATCGATTGCTTTAGCCCCAGTTGCTTAACTTGTTTTTGAAAAGTAGGACTAGTGTAATGTCCGCCCTGATCCGAATGAATAAAAGCTCCTTCAGCAAACTCTATTTTTCTATTATTTTTTAACTTTACTAATGTATCCGTAGCTAGATCCAATGTAAGTTTATCGGATACGTTATAGGCCACTATTTCATTCGTTGACCCGTCTAAAATAGTGGATAAATAAGCCTTTTGATTCTTTCCATAATAAAGATAAGTGATGTCTGTAAGCAGCACTTTACCTGGAATATCTTGTTTGAACTCTCTATTTAGTAAATTGGGCAATATGGAGTGTTCCTGGGTAGCCTTTAACATTTTCTTATAAGGATTAGCTCTTCTAATAGGACATACAATATTATATTTCCTCATGATTCTTCGTATTAGCTTTAAGTTGTATGTAATATTAAACTGCTTTTCTAAGGTCATTTTAATCTGTCGGGCGCCTTTAGTACGGCGTTTATAATGAAAAGCCTTTAAAATAATATCTTTTAGTACTAAATCTTTCTTCTCTCGTCGATTTCTTATTTCCTTTGATTCTACAGAGAAATATTTATAGTAACCTGATCGTGAAACCTGTGAAAGCTCGCACAAATAACCAACCATATTTTTAAGTTCGTACTCTTCAATCACTGAGTGAATTAAAAGAAACTTCTGTTCAGCAGAAACCTTTACTTGTTTATCTTCACTCCCCTTTCCATCATGTCTAGCTTTTTTAACAACTCGTTCTCCGCACGAAGAAGGTGAATCTGAGCCTCTAACTTTGCATTTTTTTCTTCTAGTGAAAGTTCCTTTTCAGACGGTCTCCCAGAATTCGTTGTACGTGCATCCTGAAGACCAAATACCCCAGATTCTTTAAATGCTTTTCTCCATCTATAGGCAGCCTTATGAACTCTGACTATTCCAATCAGTTCAACGTCAAAACCATGATCTTCAAAAACCTGTCTAGGTGTCTTGCCATTCTCTGTTTCAGCTATCAATATTCTTTTAAATTCATCTGAATAAGTAATACCCTTTGAACTAACAGATTTAGCATATGGATTATTAGAAAGTAATTTTATTTCTTTCTCTGAAAAGTGTTTTTTTGTCATTTTATTGTTCTCCGATTCCCCATTTTGTTCATTATACAAAAAAGTACCCTATAGGGCAGACCTTTTTTAGTGTCTACTCTATAGGGTACAGTTTATTTCGCTCCCTGCTTTTACGTGGTTAGCTGCATCATTGTCGACCAGCAGATTCTTTCTTCTTTTTCCAACAATATGCCAACATCGAATTGTCCTATCAGTCTCATCGTGTTTCCTTTATCTCAGTCAAGGGCCGAAAAAGGAACTTCGACTAAAACCGCCACGTCCTGTGGCGAAGTCGACGGACCCACATCCTGTGGGCCTGTACGTCGATGAGCAAGGCGCTTTCGCTTTTCTTATTAGCTTGCCTTTTTCCGATAATGGTCTTTTAAATATTGAATGGCACGGTGTTGGAGGGTTTTAACTTTGCTTTCGGACCATCCTAAAGTGCTGGCTGTTTCTGAAATGGACAAGCCGCGTATAAAACGAAGGTCAAGAATAACTTTTTGATTAGGTTTCATTTTACATGAGTAAATTTGCTGAACTTCGTCTTTTCGTAAGACGATTTCTTCTGGAATAGGACTAGTATCTTTCAATTGATAAGCATCTATTTCGCTTAAATGAGTTTCGTTTATTCCCTTCTGTTTGCGGATATAGTCGATGGCGACATTACGGGCAATAGCATAGAGCCATGTTTTCTCTCTGCTTTTTCCTTCGAATGTTTCATAGTTTTTATATACTTTTACATACACTTCTTGTACAAGGTCTTCAGCAAGTTCACGGTCTCGTAACATATAATATAAATGCCTTAGCAAATCTTGATAATAAGAACGATATAAGTGATTAAATACAGATTCTAACATTTCCCCTAAACCCCTTTGAATCATTTCTGTCCATTTCATCATAATCGTTTGGATCAGTTCAAAAGTTGCAAATAGGTAAAAGTTTCATTTGTTTTTGTAACCTTTTTGTAATAATTGAATCACCCTTATTCGATAGTACCTGTACTTTTGATGTTTGCTTTTACAGTGACATCGAATCTAACATCGGGATATAAGCTTTTCCATTCTGCAAATGTATCCCGATTATGGAGCCTTGTCGCTTTATATCTTAGCCCGAAGCCAATTGGATCAAGATTTTCTTTTTGCAATTTATTTAATAGCTGTAGAACATCCTTCTTTGTTTTTTGATTAACTAATTTATTGTATTTATTCAATGAAGTGGGAGACAAGCTCTTATTCGATTCCTCGATAATACCACGCATCTTTATTTCCATTTTAATAACAGGCTGCGTATTAGGCGCGGTTATAATTTTATATTTTACTTTTGATGAATCGACGGCCATCGTGAAGGCTATTTTCTTTTTACTTACAATTATTTCTAGTTTTTTTGTTTTATTTGCCAATAAATTATACATTTTCGTTTCATTTGAAGAGAGCATAATATTGTTATTACTTTTCGGTGCAATAATAGATTTGTTCACTATTAGTTTTGTTTTATCACGATTTGCCTTAATCAGAGGCAGTATCGGGTCTATACCATTTTCAAGTAATTTTCTTCTCAAATCAAAAAGATACGTTGATACAATATAAGGACTCTCAACCCCGTTATTTGAGAAAAAGTTAGGTAGCACGATTGATCCAGCCATTTCTGAAGGAGGTTCAGTCTTTAATACTTTTTCGGCAGAGGGTTGGCCAATACCAACCCAAGAAATCATTTGAATATCCCTTCTTCTAATCAAAAGGTCCATTACATCTTTTAAATCCTGTTCTAGAACTTTTTTTCCTAGAATAATGACTCGTGAATGCCCAAAGTCAATATCTTTATCTATATGAGTTTTCATAATACGAAAAGCACTAGCAAGGGTAGGGCTTTCTTTAACAACATACGTATATTTATCTCCACCTTGTGCACCTTTCAAAGCACCAGAGGCGATCGCTAACTTTAACGTAACTTTGTACGGTTTCTCCTTATTATTTGTTAAATCAATGCCAATCGCCATAACGAATATTCTTCTATCAATGTCTTTGAAGTCACACGCAGAAAGAAAGAAAAGTGATAAACAGATTAAAAGTAATATCCCTTTCCTAAGATCCCTCATACTTTGACCCTCCTTTTAATGAACCAAAAGGTTAAGATAATGATGGAGGTTGTAATCGGCAGCATATAAAAGAAGTAACGTGCGTATGTAAACACTTGATATTCATTTAAATAGGTTGCCGTTATTAGAGCAACAATCCAGAAAGTTGTAAGGAAAATAAATGGAGTCAAGTTGTTTTCTTTGTGTTTAAATTTTTTAATCCAAAACAAGCTTTTCAAAAATTCAATGGATACATGCCAATGAATTAAGAGATTTAAGAATGTAATGGCCAAAAAGAATAACAAAAATAAATATAATACACGTTCTATAATCCCGTATCTCATTCTTAACGTGTCACTTGTTGAGATAGAAGGGTAGACAAGTTTATCTATTTGCTCGAAGCCACTCATGCCAATCGGTGCAAAAAATATGGTAGATAAGATCACTACTCCTGCTGATGCCATTAATAATACTTGTTTTCTTGATATTTGAATTCCATGTTTAGTAAAGGCACGATTAAAAATGACAAGATTTGTAATCCCTAAATATACATAAAATGCTGCCGTAAAGGCCATATAAGAGGGAAAGTGATAAACGTACATAATTGATTCCCGTACAAAATCCCACACAAACTCAGGACTTGAATATGTTTTTACGATTAAAAATAAAATTATGGGTACAAATATTAATAGTAGGGCCTCAATGGTGTAAAGGATGCTTTTGGTATGCATCAAAATGCCATAGGAGATAAAAATTAAAAATGTAGATGCAATCCATATAATCGACATATCAGGAGTCAGGAATCGTTTCAGTAAAAATGAATAAGTAACCAATGCATGAAGACCAGCTATGAACCAAATTAATGCTAAAAAGAGAAGATAAGGAAAATAAAGCCAAGGGGAAAACGTTTTTTTTATTAATTCAGGATAGTCTTTTCCAGGGAAGGTTTTAAAAAAGCGAACGAAGGCATAAATAACGATTGTACCCGCTATTATTGCAAGAACGATGGCAATGATGGCTCCGTCTTTGCGACTATACAACAAAATTTTAGGTACGGAAACAACCATATTCGCAAACATATTTACGTATAGCAAATAATACACATAGCGGTTCATATTCTACTCCTTGCTTACAAAATTATCTATAGAACTTTGTGGATAACTTTTCTAGTAGCTCTCGTTTAGTGTAAGCAACCGTCAACTAGTAATCATCTTGACCAAAAGACAAATGCCGCAAACGTGCACGACCTGTGCCAACGTTAAAGGCCATATAGGATAACGTCTTAAACAAGGTGCTTGAGCTTTTGTCCCTATGTTTCTTCCTTTTTTCCTTGTATAAAGAGTTTAAAGTAATCTTCCCCGAAACTATTTTTATTCGCCATAAACATTACAAAACCAATTAATGATAATGCGAGACCTGCCATACCAGCGATTGTTGAGAAAAACAAAATGACATATCTTGCTACCCTAATGGCAAAACTCATTTCATTAATGGGGATGACAAATGTAGAAATCGCTACTGCAGAAACGATAATAATCATAATATTTGACGTTAAAGCCGCTTCCGTAGCGGCTGTACCTAAAATTAACCCCCCGACCGTCGTTGCTGTTGCACTGACGGCTTTCGGAAGGCGAATACTCGCCTCGGTTAATAGTTCCATAACAATGAGCATTAATAATACTTCTATATAAGAAGGGTATGGTACTCCTACACGACTTCCAGCTACTGATAATGCTAATTCTGAACGGAAAATATCTGGATTATAGGAAGTTACTCCGACATATAAGCCAGGTAGTGCAAGGCAATTAAAAAAACCGATATATCGAAGAAAAGTAGTGAATTTTGTGATCCAATAGGGATGATAATTATCTTCCATTGCAGTCATAAAATCAAAAAAGACTGCAGGAGCAAGGATTGCGTTTGAATCACCATCCAACAGGATTATGACTTTTCCACCTGATAAATTATAACTAATGCGATCCGTCCTTTCGGTTAACAACGTATTTGGCAAAAGAGTACGTTTTTTGTTGTTTAGATAGCGAACTACATCGGCACTTGCGAGAAAAACGTCATTGTCCAGGGAATGAATCCTTGATTTTATATCTAATAGTGCTTCTTTTTTTACTGTTTCTTGATCATATACTACTGCTAAAGACTGATTTGATTTATTACCAATTGTAAACATATCAATTTTGAGGGAAGGATGATGATACCGTTGGCGGATCATATTAAGATTAGTCATAATATCTTCGCTTAGAGCATATTGTGGTCCTTGAATTGTTGGCTCAACATTACTTAGGAGCGGTACATCTGTATGTACCTTTTTAAAATCAAATAAGAGGACAGTCCCATTGACCCCAATTGCCACACTACCCTTAGATAATTCTTGTAGAACTTGTTCTTCGGAAAGTATTTCCTGTTGGTTTGTAAGTGAAGTCAGGTAAGCCTCAATATTTTCCATGGAATTCATTTCGAAAAATGGCTTAATAACTATACTTTGAAGTTTTTCCCCATCAACAACTGTTTTAATATATATAAGTTCTATTTGTTTATTTTCGATATGAAGTGGAGTATGGGTAAAATCAAAGGTTGATTGTAATTGCTCGGTAAGCCATGGAAAGGTAGTGGACACATTTAATTTTTTTTCTTTTTTTAGCATAGTAGATTTACCACTCCATAAAATATCGTGATATAGAATAGCATCACCAATGAAATGAAATTTATGTAAAAACTTGTATAAAAAAACATACAAAAGGGAAAAAAGTTTAAGTTATAATTGGATAATATCGCTCTGTTTTTTGAATATTATCTTTTAGTAGTTTCAAGTAGGACATGTCATTTAGAATTCATCGTGTTTCCAGTGTTTGTGCTACAAGAAGTTCGATGCTAAATGATTTCAATAGCGACCGTTGAAAAGCTAATAATAATGTTTGAAAATCCGGCTATAATGGTTGATAGGATAAAAGGACTAGCAATAAAAACTGAAGTTTCTGTCATTTTTATTGCTTATTGTGGTTACTTTTTTGCTAAAACGGGGTATCCAATTTTTATAATCAATTTTCAAGTGTTGTGTCTTTAACAAACATAGGAGAATGACTAATAATGTTCCTAAGTATTTTGACATCTATCAAGTTTGGCTAAAGTTTTACATATTTTACATTCTTTTGTCATTGATGTGGAAGGGTGCACGAAAGATCAAGACATGGCATGTATGTATAAATAATAGTCAATATCAATGCAGAAGTGGTGCGTTAGATCATCTGCTTATTTTTATGGGTTCCAACTATTTCCACTGGATTTTTTTTGAAAAAGCAGTATAATATTTACGTTCATTTTAATTTTAAAAGATTAAGGGGTTGTTTGAGTTGGAAAGACTTAAAAAGTTTGGCGTAAGTCTTAATGACAAGAACGTCCAATTCTTTCTAATAGCTGTTATCCTTTTTTGGATTAAGACGTATATAACGTATCGAATAGAATTTAATTTAGGAATTGATAATGGATTGCAACAATTTTTGCTTTTCATTAATCCGATCAGCTCTACTTTATTTTTTCTCGGGCTATCGTTTTTGAGCAAGAAAAAACGTTGGGGAGCAATATTAGTTGGAATTGAGTTTGTAATGTCTTTTTGGCTTTATGCGAATGTTGTGTATTACCGGTTTTTTAACGACTTTATTACGTTGCCGGTTATTTCACAGCTAAAAGTAAATGGGGGCCAAACAGATAGTGCATTGTCGTTAATGTCACCGTTTGATGTGTTTTATTTCACGGATACGATTATTCTTTTATTATTGTTAGTTTCAAAAAGATTTTCATTGAAGGAACGTTCAAATAAAAAGATCGCTTTGGTACCTCTAACGCTTGCTGTTGCCATTTTTATGGTTAACTTGTCGTTGGCGGAAGCGGATCGGCCTGAGTTGCTTACAAGATCGTTTGACCGTAACTATCTTGTGAAATACCTAGGAATCAATAACTTTTCGATTTATGATGGAATCCAAAGTACAAGATCTTCAATGCAAAGAACTTTTGCAAGCAGCGATGATTTAACAGAAATCGAAAATAACATAAAAGCGAATTTTGCGAAGCCAAATCCTGTCTATTTTGGCAAGGCTAAAGGGATGAATGTGGTTTATATATCACTCGAATCATTACAGTCTTTTATCATTGACTATAAATTAAATGGTCAAGAAGTAACCCCATTTATGAATTCACTTGTACGAAATGGTGATGCTTTTTATTTCGATAACTTTTTTCACCAAACAGGACAAGGAAAGACATCTGATGCAGAGTTTATGATGGAAAACTCATTATTCCCGTTATCACAAGGATCTGTATTTATTAATAAAGCGCAGAATACGTACCAATCAGCACCTGCGATATTAAAATCTAGAGGATATACATCCGCGGCTTTTCACGGAAATTATAAAACATTCTGGAATAGAAATGAAATGTATAGAGCATTTGGATTCGACCACTTTTTCGACGCGACGTACTATGATATGGCGACGGAAAATGTTAAAAACTATGGGATGAAAGATAAACCGTTTTTGAAAGAATCCATGCCTTTATTGGAATCACTCCCAGAACCGTTTTATTCAAAATTTATTTTGCTATCAAATCACTTTCCATTTGCAATGGATGAAGGGGACACAGATTTTCCAGCTGGAGATTTCGGCGATAAAGTAGTAAATCAATATTTCCAATCCGCTCATTATATGGACCAGGCTTTGGAACAATTTTTCAATGATTTAAAGGCTGATGGTCTATATGACAAAACCGTTATTGTGATGTACGGGGATCATTACGGAATTTCCGAAAACCACAATGATGCGATGGCTCAAGTAACGGGAGAAGAGATTACGCCATTTAAAAATACACAGCTACAGCGTGTGCCACTTTTTATCCACGTACCTGGAATGCAAGGAAAAACGATTCATAAATATAGTGGTGAAGTAGATGTCATGCCAACGGTTCTTCATTTGCTTGGTGTTAATACAAACGATTATTTGCAAATAGGTAATGACATATTCTCTTCTGAATATAAGGAATTAGTACCTTTCCGAAATGGAGATTTTGTCTCACCTGAAGTGACGCAGGTAAATGGTAATTGTTATGCAACGGATACAGGTGAAGAATTGGATGTTCAACCTTGTGAATCACTTGATCAGATCACCAAAGAAAAATTGGAACTATCCGATCGCATAGTTACGAAAGACTTATTGCGATTCTATAAGCCAGATGGATTTGTACCAATCAATCCTGATGACTATCAATATAATAATGCAAAGTAATTAGTAAAGCGTAAGACCCAGCCCTCTTATTATTCTGCTTTTTAGTGGAATGATGAGGGGCTTTTTTAGTTTGAATAACTTTTTCAATAGGGTACTTAATATTGAGTGGATGAGACATACATAAATTTTTGAATTGGACAAAAAAAGAGAAAGGCCAGTGACTTTGTCCATCATAGAGCTTATGTTGGACAGAATGAGGGGAGCTTGAGAGATTTTGTCCGTCATAGTGTTTATATTGGACAGAATGAAGGAAGGGCGAGTGATTTTGTCCATCGTAGAACTTATAATGGACAGAATTAGATTAAGGGCGAATAAGTTTGACCAATATAGTGCTTATATTGGGTAAATCAGCGTAAGAGTGGAGACTTTGTCCAAGACAAGGAAATTAGTCCAAAAAAACTTATTTGGGACGGACTCCAAATAAGTTTTTAAAGGGAAGAATCTAGTTTTTGCTTAAAACTAAAAGAGCAACATTAGATTTTCAAAAACCACTCCGCCGCTTTTTCTACTTCGCCTCTTGTTAACTGGTGACCATAATTTTCCCAATGAATTTGTACATCAGCACCTGCGTTTTGCAATATTTCCATCAAATCATTTGATTCTTGAGGAGTACATAATGGATCATTTTTACCTGCACCAATAAAAACTTTTGATCCACTTAAGTCCGGAAGTTCAATCCCACGTCGTGGTACCATTGGATGGAAAAGGATGGCTGCCTTCAAGCTATCCTTATAATGAAAAAGTAAGCTTCCAGCGATATTGGCACCGTTAGAGTATCCAATGGCGACTACATTATTTCGATCAAATTGGTATTCCTTTGCACTTTCATCAATAAATAAATTCAATTCCTCTGTGCGTGAAACTAAATCTTCTTCATCAAACACACCTTCTGCTAATCGACGGAAGAAACGAGGCATTCCATTTTCCATCACATTGCCTCTAACCCCGAGGAGAGAAGAATGAGGAGAAATCATTTTTCCAATATTGATTAAATCGTGTTCTGTCCCGCCTGTTCCATGGAGGAGAAGGAGGGTAGGGGCATTAGGATCCTGCCCCTGTTCAAAAATATGCTTCATGTTCAAACCTCCACTCAAATATTAGTATCCAATGGTTTTAATCGTGCTTCGATTTGTTCTCGTTGTGGTTCTAAAAATGGTGGAAGCGCAAGTGATTCACCTAAATGATCAATATGCTCGTCCGTATCAAAACCCGGTCCGTCCGTTGCAAGCTCAAATAAAATGCCGTTAGGCTCCCTGAAGTACAGTGAACGGAAGTAAAAACGGTCGACAAAACCAGAATTCGGAAATCTTGCAGCGCGAATTTTCTTGATCCATTCACGTAATTCATCTTCATCTTCTACACGGAAGGCTACGTGGTGAACACCACCTCGACCTAATCTTTCTGGTGGAAGATCGTTTCTTTCTTCTAGGTGTACTTCAGCACCGCTGCCACCTTCTCCTGTTTCAAAGACGATAATATCAGGTTGTCCTTCAATAGGGGATGGATATTGTCCAGCCTTACGAAATCCAAGCAATTCAGTTAAAACGATGGCTGTTGGTTCTGCGTTTCGAACTGTTAATTTTACCGGCCCTAATCCTGTTACACCATGCTCCCGTGGAACGACGCTTTTTTCCCAAGGGACTCCAGCAGCGACTCCAATATTTTGCTCGTCCGAAACAAGAATAAGACGTTGACCTTCGGGATCTTGAAACGCTAATGTTGCACGACCAGCACGCTCTTTTATTTCTTCGTGCTCAACGCCGAGTTCATCAAAACGCTTTTTCCAAAAATGTAGTGTTTCATCTTTTTTTACTCTAAGGGAGAGTGCAGATATACTGCTTACACCTTCATGATTACGTGCAGCATTTGGAATTTCAAAAAAGGTCAATTCCGTTCCGGGATTTCCTCTTTCATCACCGTAGAAAAGATGATATACAGACGTGTCATCTTGGTTTACGGTCTTTTTAACAAGTCTCATTCCTAACACATTTGTATAAAAATCTACGTTTAACTTAGCATCTGCTGTCATAGCAGAAACGTGATGAATTCCTTTAAGTTGCATGTATAAACCCTCCTTATCAGTGGTTAAGCTTATTGTACAATAATCACCTTAACTAGTCAATTATAAGTTACTTACATTTTGTAAGTTAACAAACATGAAATGCCGAAACAAAAATGTCTCGGCTCTTATACTTTTCTAACGATAAAATTATTCTCGAGCAGGAGCCAATTTTGCGGGAATGGATATCCTAGCACCCAGTAACTGATTCCGCGCAATCCATGATCTTTTGCTAAATCAAATTTCGCTTGAGCGCTGCGGGCATCTTCAAACCATACTTCATGCTGTCTGCCTTGTTCATCTGTGTAACGATAGTATGGTGTTTGCGTAATCCGATCGTATTGAATCGCTGCATTATATTTGTTCGCTCGTCGGATGGCTTCTTGCATATCAAAAGTCTCCGCTTCTTGGCCTTTAACATGTGGTAGCAGCCAATCTCGAGCATATAGCTGAAAGCCCATAAAAATTTTATTTTTTGGTATAACGGTAACAGCATAATCAATGACGCGTCTGATTTGGTTGAGAGGAGAAATTGCCTGGGGTGGACCAAATCTGTATCCCCATTCATATGTCATGAGAACGACAAAATCAACAATTCTTCCATGAGCATCATAATCGTGTGCTTCATATAACAATCCCTTTTGTTCACTGCTTGTTTTTGGGGCCAATGCTGTTGAAACAAAATAGCCTAATGGATGGAGGCGATTGACGGCCCGTTGTAAAAATTGATTATACAGCTCGCGATCCGTTTGGCGAACATTTTCAAAATCAATATTTAATCCACGATAACCTTTCGCTTTCATAATATTGATAGCATTGGTTAAAAGCCTTTCTTGGAGCTGTACGTTGGATAGGATGGTGTGGGCAAGAGTTGTGCCAGGGTCTTGAAAAGTGAAATTGGTAATACACATAATGGGCGCAACATTATTTTCCCCTGCTGCTTGGATGGCTTGTTCGTCTCGAATAGATGATAGACTTCCATCTGCCTGCATAATATACCCAAATGGGGTCATATACGTTAAATGTTCCCCAACTTCAAGAACTTCTCTACCACCAGTTTCTCCCATATTGATAATGTAGGCATTCACATCAATAGTCGGTTTTGGAAAAGGAATTATTAAGCGAGTTCCTATAAAAATAGTCATCTGGGTTAAATGATTTGCCCGCATGATTTCGCGGACAGTCGTCCCAAACCGCTGCGCAATCGTAGCTAAAGTATCTCCTGCTTGGACAACATACGTTCTTGGAGGTATGATGAGCTCTGTGCCAATATTAAGCATCGACGGATGTGTTAATTGATTCATTTGAATGATGGATTGAATCGGGACCCCATATTTTTGCGCAATTTTCCAAAGTGTTTCTCCACTCCTGACAACATGCTGCGTTGCTTCAATAGGAATGACAAGGGACTGACCTACTAACAACTTATTAGGATTTGGTAATTGGTTTGCTGCTGCAATGTTTTGAACAGTAATTCCATAATGGTTGGCAATACTCCATAAAGTATCTCCCCTTCGAACTACATCAATAATCATCGAACCACCCCTAATCTGGTCATATGACTAATGTATGCTCGAGAAATCAGTGGAAGACTAGAAAAGAAAGAATCCATTCAATCGTAAAAAACCCCCTTAGGGGGATTGAAATTCGTTTATTCAGTTATAGAAGGTTTTGCCCGTTTAATAAAGAACGCCAGCAGCAACGCAACCCCAGCAATTCCTGTGGCAACAACAAAAGCATCATTAATCCCACTAATGGTTGCATGTTTTACTGCTTCACCGTATATCAAGGATGTTGCAAGGCTTTGCCCTTGATTAACCGGGATTCCAGCAATAGCTGAAAGCCCGTGTCCTAGTTCAGCAATTTTATTGGCTAAGTATGGATTTGTACTTGTGATTACATTCGAATAGTTTGCAGTATGGTATGCACTTCTCGTCGTCATCACTGTTACAAGGAATGCAGTTCCAATGCTACCTGCAACCGTTCTTGCTGTATTGGAAGCGGACGTACCATGCCCTGCTAGTTTGGTCGGAAGCTGATTCATTCCTTCAGTTGTTACTGTCATAGATAAAAAGGACATACCGAACATCCGCATCACATATAAAAGCATAATGAAACCATAAGATGTGGTAATCGATAATGTCGTGAATTGCCATGTTGTAATAACCGTTACTATAAGTCCGAAAACAGCTAGCCATCTGGCACCTATTTTATCAAAGAGCCAACCTGATATCGGCATCATGATAGCCATGACAATTGCACCGGGGAGCATTAATAAACCAGAATCCAACGCGGAAAAACCACGAATATTTTGTAAATATATTGGCAGTAGGAGCATTGCAGCAAACATAGCCATATTGATGATCGCCCCAATAACGGTCGTCAATGCGAAAATATCATATTTGAAAACTCGTAGCTCCAGCATCGGTTCATCCGCCGTCAATTCTCGCCAAATAAAGGCAATTAAACCGATAACACCTATTATGAGGGTTACTAGTACAATGGTGCTGCCCCAACCATTATTCCCAGCTTCACTAAAGCCGTAAAGTAAAAATCCTAAGCCTATAGTGGAGAAAATAAAACCATATGTGTCAAATTTAGGTTTAGTAATTTCAGTAACATCAGCCATCCAGAAAAACGCCAATATTAAAGCGATAACCCCGAATGGGATTACGATATCAAATAGAATTCTCCAAGAATAATGACCAATCAACCAGCCTGATAAAGTTGGGCCGATAGCAGGTGCAAATAGTATGGCAACTCCGAATAATCCCATCGCAGCGCCACGCTTTTCCTTAGGAAAAATGGTTAAGAAGACGGTCATCAATAACGGCATGATGATTCCTGCACCTGCAGCCTGAACAACTCTCCCTAGCATGAGAATGGAAAAGGAGGTCGATATAGAGCAAATAACCGAACCAACTGTAAAAGCTGATACAGCTGAAAGAAATAACTTTCTTGTTCCGAGTCTCGCTATTAAAAAAGCGGTAATTGGTATAAATATTCCATTCGTAAGCATGTACCCCGTTGAAAGCCATTGTACAGTACTTGCGGAAATACTTAAGTCGTTCATGATATGAGGGATTGCTACATTTAGCAATGTTTGGTTCAAAATAGCAACGAAGGCTCCGAGCATCATTGCTGAAACTATTTTTCCGCGTTGATTTTCAAATCTGGCTGGATTTATAGTATCTTTTCCTTGTGGAACAGTGTCTTTTTCATCAAGGTCACTTACGACAATAGACGTTGTCAATGCATCTTGGTCATCTGTTTCATCAATCTCTAATGCCGGAATGCTTTTTTGAGTGCTTGTAGCCTTCTTATCCGTTTTCCACAACATGAAATTAACTACAGTTAGCAGAAGAATGGAAAGAAGAATATAACCTGCGATGTATATGGACATGTTTATCACCTACTTATGAATTCGCACAGTTACATTCATACCAGGAATTAATTTTTCCGCAAAACCTTCAATGTTTATTTTTACAGGAATGACTTGTGTTTGTTTCGTATAATTTCCTGATGCGTTGCTAGATGGCAAAAGTGAAAATGTACTGGCTGTTGCCAGTCCTATTTCCTCAACCGTACCGTATAAAGTCGTATTCGGATAAGCATCAACATAAATATCAACATCCTGGCCTACTTTTAAATCTCTTAGATTTGTTTCTTCGATGTTGGCTGTTACCCAAAGTTGATTTAAATCATAACTAATAGCAAGAGGTGTTCCTGCACCAATGATAGTGTTTTTCACTGCATTCGTTTGAACGATTGTACCGTCTGTTGGAGCTTTAATATCCACTTCAATTGGACCTTGGTCTCCATTCATCACTACCTTTCCAAGATGATCGTCCTTACTAAAGGAATCACCTGTTTTTACTTTCCAACTAATTAATTGGCCACTCACTGGGGAAGCAATATTCACTTGCTGCCCGGCAATTTGAGCATTGTTCGTCGTTATATAGGTAGCTTTCTGATTATAGTAATAGTACCCAGCAAATCCTCCTCCAACTAGGATGATAAGTAAAATAACGTTTAAAAGAATCATTCGTTTTGCGTTCATGATGTGTATCCTCCCTGAACTGGCAGCCTATTGTTTTAGTATATTGAATATTTGTTCATGTATACTTAATAGCTAATCAATATCCTTTTTTGGCAGTATTGAAATTTCATTAAGTTTAGGATTCACTATTCACAACTTGTCCCGGTTTTCCTCAAGATAACCGAATAGTAATGGAACGACGATCATGAAGCGAGGTATGACTTTTTATAAGCCATTTCTGATCTATTCCACCTGATTTCTGTGCAAAAACTAGGTCATTTTCTCCATCATCATGAATGTAAATTATGTTTTCATATATGGTCGTGTCAACCCATGAGTAGAAGGAAGCATTTGCTATTTTGCCCATTTTTACTACATTTGCTATAGCTTCATCATTTTTTCAAATACGGGAGGATAACCTCTAGTATCTATTTTGTTAAAAGTTATGATAAGAAATGACAAAATGTAAAACTGTTAAGTCAGAAGTGGGGTTGGAATATGTATGCAGAAGATCCCCTTTAAAACGAATAGAATCATGCTCATTCAAGTGATGCATGTCACCGTCTACATCTATCATTAGCTGACCCGACATCACTGTAACAAATTCTATAACACCTGGTTGGTGTGCTTCTGAGATATACTCACTATTCGGTTTTAGGTATCCTCTATAAAGTTCAAATCCATTGGATCGAAACAGCGGTTCAGCGACAAATACTTCGTCTGAACTTTTCAATTGTAAACCGTCCTTTTTGCGTACAATGGAGACATTGGATTCCATCGATAACAATGCAGATATCGATATTTTTAACCCATCTGCAATCTTCCAGATGACCGATAAAGTCGGGTTAGCTTCCCCTTGTTCAATTTTGATTAAGGTTAACTTACTTACGCCAATTTGTTTTGCAAAAGCTTCTATACTCATTCCTTTACTCATCCGATACTGCCGTAAATTAGCTCCAATTCGTTTACCTATATCTCCATCTTCCCCAAAATGCTCGATATTCATGATTTTCCTCCAAATTACATTTTGTATATTATAATATACTGTTTTTATAAATAAAGTATACTAAAACAGACTTTTATTTATTATAATATAATATTAGTAAACTTTATTATGCCGTTTCTTAGGTTTAAAGAGAAGGGGTTCAGAAAGGTGAAAGATTCAATTAGTGTGGTAAAAACGGGTATAACAGAAGCGCTACCTTTAGCCATTGCCATTGGAGCGTATGGCTTATCATACGGGGTTCTCGCAAACCAAGCCCATTTAACTTTGACGAGTACTGTAGCGATGTCCTTGCTTGTATTTTCGGGGTCCGTCCAATTAGTAACTGTTGCCATGTTGGTAGGTGGAGCAACAGTACCGAGCATTTTTTTGACTACTTTATTATTAAATCTGCGAAATTTGCTATACGGAGCCGCTCTTGCGGAAGGTCTTTCTTCGGTTAAAAGGAAATGGAGATGGGTATTATCATTTGGTGTATCAGATGAATCATTTGTTTTGGCGAGTACACGATTTAAGAAATATGGCCCCAATCCTGTTTATTTCGGGACCGTTATAGCGACATTCTATATCGCATGGATTCTATCTTCATATATTGGAGCGTTTATCGGCGGGCAATTTAATCCGATAAAATGGGGGTTAGACTTAGCGTTTCCGGTTACTTTTGCAGCGCTGATTATTCCTTCCCTAAAAGGAAGACCAATTATTGCTACAGCGCTCATGGCAGCAACGATTGTCTGTGGACTCGAATATTTTTTTCCAGGAAATGAATTTACCATTATTATAGCGGGAATTGCATCCCCGCTAGTCGGCCTCTATTTAGGAAGGAGGAACAAGAATGCTTAATTGGATTCTAATTGGTTTATTAGCTGTTTCTACCTTTTTATCAAGGATTATTGGCGTGAGTGTGATGGCCGGACGTGAAATGAATCCAACTTTGCGTTTATATTTTAGTTACGTTCCGATTGCAATTATGTCTGCTCTTATTGTGAAGCAAATTTTTATAACAACAAATGAGCAACTGGTCATTTCACTTCCCGTTCTAATAGCATGCCTTGCCGCTGCTGTTTCTATTAAACTAACAAAAGTGTTCCTTCCTTCGGTCGTGATTGGGGTTTTGTTTGGATTATTAGCGCGCTATTTGTTCTGAATTTATAAAAATGCTCTTATTAGCAAAAACCTCATGGATTTTTTGAGCAAATGTCAAAGCGTTTGCTCCATCTCCATGAATACAAATGGTATCTGCCTTGATACTAATGTCATTTCCAGCTACGGAAGTAACCTTTTGTTCCTTTACCATTTTGACGACTTGCGAAATGGCGTCATCAGTATTTGCAATAAGGGCGTTCAACTGAGATCTTGGGGTAAGAATGCCATCAGGTTGGTAGGTACGATCGGCGAACACCTCGTTTGCGGTCGCAAGTCCTATTTTTTGCCCAGCTTTGATTAGCTCACTGTCGGCTAATCCATATAATAGTAGTTGAGGATCAAAATGATAAACTGCTTCAGCTATTGCTGTGGCTAGTTTTTCATTAACAGCTGCCATATTGTATAAGGCTCCATGTGGTTTAACATGATGTAAATAACCGCCTTGTGCTTTTATAAAAGCGTTTAAAGCTCCTACTTGATACAGCACGATTTCATATGTTTCTTGCGGAGATATTGACATATTCCTTCTGCCAAATCCTTGAAGATCGGGAAACCCTGGATGGGCTCCGATACTCACTCGGTACTCTAGCGCTAGTTTAACCGTCTTATTCATTGTTGCAGGATCCCCTGCATGAAAACCGCAAGCAATATTTGCTGATGAAATATAGCGCATGATTTCTTCGTCATATCCTAAAGTGTAATTGCCAAAACTTTCGCCCATATCGCAATTCAAATCTACTTTATACATGTTGAAAATTCCTCCATTTTATTAGACAAGCGGCTTTTATTATCGCTAGGTCTTTTTGTTGTGCCAATAAAAGTTGTTGTGCTTCTTTTAATGAAATTTCTTTAAAGTGAATATGTTCTCCTGGACGGATTTGACTTAATCTTGGTAGATCGCTGCTTATTATTTCACCAATTTTCGGATAACCTCCTGTCGGCTGTCGGTCTGCCATTAAAATAATCGGCTCCCCGTTTGGCGGTACTTGAATCGAGCCATAGGTTGTTCCTTCTGTAATAAGCTCAAAGTTTTCTTTTGTACTTAGCTTGGGACCTGCTAAACGATAACCCATACGATCAGAATTTGGGCTAACGATAAAATTGGATTCCAAAAATGCTTGCTTTGCTTCGGTTGTAAATAAATCATATTGCCTGCCTTTTACGAATCGAATAGGGGGCTGTTTATCGTGTATATAGGTTCCGAACTTAAATGATAAGCCCCATGAAAACCGTTTGAAGGAGTATGACTGATTGATAGGAATAACATCTCCCGTTTGTAAAGGTCGTCCCATTTTAGCTCTAGCGTTCGTGCTTTTACTTCCAAGTATGTCTAGGAGAGAAAATCCGTCTTTAACCCCTAAATATGTTCTAACTCCAGTTTGAGCTCTTCCAAATGTAACGATATCACCTTTACTCACGTGTATAGGCTTTCTAGGTTCAATTGCTTTTCCGTTTAGTTTTGGCGACATGTTTGCACCAAAAAACGCAATGATTGTATTCTCATCAAATCGGATTGTGGGTCCGACGAGAGTCATTTCTAAAACAGCTTCATTTTCGTAGTTGCCGAGGAGGATGTTTACAAGACGCGCTGCCACCCGATCCATTGCTCCTCCAACAGGAACGCCGTAAGCTTGCCATCCATTTCGACCAAGATCCTGAATAGTCGTAAAAGCCCCGTTTTTTATGATTTTAAGAGCCATTATTGTCCTCCAGCGCATCAAATTCTTGTTTGCAGATAGGGACAAAGCGGACTTCGTCTCCTGGTAAAAGTAAGGATGGTGATGTGGTGTTCGGATTGAAAAGTTCTACTGGAGTTCTACCGATTATTTGCCAGCCTCCAGGGCTTTCAAAAGGATAGACGCCAGTTTGTTTTCCTGCGATTCCAACTGCCCCTTTTGGAACTTTCAATCTTGGTGAAGTTCGACGTGGAGTTGCTATTTTTTCGTTCATGCCACCTAGAAAAGGAAAACCTGGAGCAAAGCCTAAAAAATATACATGGTATAACGTCTTGCTGTGAATGTTGATCACATCATTTTTAGTCAATCCATTATGAGAGGCGACGTAATTTAAATCCATAGCATAACCATCCTCATAACAAACGGGTATATCGACGATTTTTGCTTTTTGCTTTTTATATGTAGACAGATTGTAAACTCTCTGTTCAAGTTCCTTTTTTACAGTTTCATAGGGAAAGTCAGTACCTACAGAAGCTGGTTCATAAAATATCGTCAATGTCGTATAGGCAGGAACGGCTTCTATAAAACCCGGAAATGGTTGTTTCATTATTGTTTTTTTCATTTCCAAGATTGTATGATTTGTTTCCAAATTAATTTTTTCTCCAAATTCAATGACAATGGCGCTATCACCAAGTGGAGAATAAGAAATATGTTTCATTATTGAACACCCACCTTAGATCATTGCATGATTTCCAGAATAATAGCAGGACTTCGGGATTGGATTGCCGAATTTTATGTACTAATTGCGGAATGTTTAAGTTAATTGCAGAGATTTAAAATAAATTGCACGACTTTGAAAGTTTAATCACACGACCATCAAAAATGCACAACTTCCTAATTTAATGTACAACTCTTAAAGAAAGTCTTTCATTTCGATGGTACCATTCATGTAAAGTCTATCACAAGGAGATGATTCGGATGACAATAGAAACACGTCGGGAGGAACTATACAATTTGCTTGGCAATCTCCCTTCGCGATCTAAACCAATTTCGTCAAAAAAACTAAAGGAAGATCCGTTGCCACATTACATATTAGAAGAATGGCTTCTTGATTTAAACGGAGAGGAGCCAGTTCCAGCTTATTTCGTGAGACCAAAAACAGGGGAAGGCCCGTTTCCTACCATCATATTCAATCATTCACACGGTGGTTTTTATGAACTAGGGAAGGACGAACTCATTAAAGGGAATGTTTACTTGCAAAATCCCCCATATGCGGAAGAGTTAACAAAGATGGGATATGCTGTCCTTAGCATCGATGCATGGGGATTCGGGCAAAGAAGAGGGAGGACGGAAGGCGAAATATTTAAGGAAATGCTTTGGAAAGGTCAAGTAATGTGGGGAAAAATGGTTTTTGATAGTTTGCGTGCGGTAGACTACTGTGTATCTCGTCCTGATGTTGATAAAAATAGAATTGGTACTATGGGGATTTCGATGGGAAGTACAATGTCCTGGTGGCTTGCAGCACTTGATCCCAGAATAAAAGTATGTATAGATCTTTGTGGTTTATGTGATTTCCAGTCATTAATAGAAAGCCGCGGGCTTGAAGGCCATGGAATCTATTATTATGTCCCGAATTTGCTCAATCATTTTACAACATCAGAGATCAATGCATTGATAGCACCGCGTCCTCATTTAAGTCTTGCTGGAACCTATGACCGATTAACTCCGGAAAGAGGACTTGATATTATCGATGAGAATTTGAAAATCGTTTATGAGGAATATGGTAATCCTGAAGCTTGGAGGCTACTTCGTTATAATATTGGACACTTCGAAACAGCGGATATGAGGTATGAGGTGAAGGAGTTTTTGAGAAAGTGGTTGTAAATATATTCACCCCTCGTCCATTTAAAATTGTAGTTATTGTCCGAATGAATTGTTCATCGTGCCCTTGGACGTAAAAAAAATGAGCAGGAGGGTCACGACGAAAGATTCCCTTGCCTTTGGAAGAAAAAAATGAGCCAGAAAGTCAAAATGAACTGTTCATCGTGATTTCGGACGTGAAAAATAAGTCTGTTTGTCTCGATAAAAGGCCCAAGCGTTAAAGTGCTTATGATCGTGCAAAAACCATAGTCACTGTCCGATTGGAACGTTCAAAAGTACCCATAATCAAGTAAAAAACCCATTTGCTGTCCAAATGAAGCGTCTCAAAAAGAAAAACCGTGCCACCCTTGGCCCGGTTTTCTTATCACATCACGCTAAAATAAACAATTCCCAAAACAACAGCTAGTACAATTCGATAAATCGCAAAAGGTAGTAATTTAATTCGGCTGATTAAGGCTAAGAAGAATCGAATTGAAATCCATGCAAAGACAAATGCACTGACAAAACCAACAATAAAGAATGGAATGACATCAGCTGTCATGAAGTCTAGTTTTTTAACTAGCGAAACTGCACTTGCTCCAAACATAATCGGCACAGCCATAATAAATGTAAAGTCTGCCGCTGCACGGTGTTTGAGTCCCATTAGTACTCCACCGGAAATGGTTGCACCTGAACGGGAGAAGCCGGGCCATAATGCAATACATTGGAACAGGCCAATTAAAAAGGCTTGTTTGTATGTAATTTCATCTAAAGATGCACCTTCATAATGATTTGATTGCTTCGACTTCCAGTCAGCTAGTATCATTAAAAAGGAACCTGCTATAAGTGCAAGCAATACCGTTTCAATTCTAAATAAGTACTTGTCGATGAAATCTTCAAAAGCAAATCCAAATACAACCGCAGGCAGTAGGCCAACAATCACATGAGTCAGTTTTAAACGTGATTCAGATGGCGACTTTTTCGCTGCACCGCCAACGTTAATCCCTACCAAACTCCAAAGGCGAGACCAAAATACAATGACAACCGCCATGATGGAACCGAGTTGAATTACGACCTTAAAAGTGTTGGCAACCTCAGGAGAACCAAGTATTTCTGCTGATTTTAACAGCATATCATCGACTATGATCATATGCCCTGTTGAAGAAACAGGAGCAAATTCTGTCAAACCTTCTACTAAACCAAGTATTAGCGCTACGATAATATCCCAAACTGTCATCATTCAATCCTCACTTTCGCTACATTTCATAAGTTTACATTTTTTTAGAATAAAAGAAAAGGCGATACTTGTTTTTAAGGAGTAAAGAAAGTATTAATTTTTGTTAATTTCTAGTGAAAGCCGCCATCGATTAACAAACTGCTTGTCTTCTTTTACATAAGTAAAACGCTGAATAAGGACTGTGAATAAAGTTGTCGTCGATGAGCAAGCAAGGTGAGTTTTTCTTAAAAGATAGATAATTAAAAATATACACTTGAAGAGTTCCATAGTATAATTTATTTTATATTAGTCTATCCAATATTATGTTGGATCGACAATTTAAAAACACAGGAGGTGTACACCTTTCGTTGAAAGGTGAACCATTTGGACATAGTCAGTTTAATTTTAATTGGAGTATTGATTGTTTTAACCGCTTTTTTTGTAGCAACGGAATTTGCCATCGTAAAGATTAGAAGTTCTCGTATTGATCAGCTAGTCGAGGAAGGAAAGCCAGGGGCAATAGCAGCGAAGCATGTGACGACACATATGGATGAGTATTTATCTGCTTGTCAGCTAGGAATAACGATAACAGCACTAGGGATAGGTTGGTTAGGTGAACCAGCGATAATGAGTATATTAAAACCTATCTTAGATAAATGGCAAATCGGTGTTTCTGCTTCACACATCATTTCAGTCGCAATCTCTTTTTCTATCATTACCTTTTTACACGTTGTGGTAGGTGAACTCGCACCTAAAACGGTCGCGATTCAAAAAGCTGAAATGGTTGCCTTGCTTTTCGCGAAGCCGATTACTTGGTTTTATAAACTTATGTTTCCATTTATTTGGTTATTAAATGGCTCTGCTCGTTTAATGGTAAGACTTTTTGGTCTTAAGCCAGTTATGGAACATGAAGAATCCCATACGGAAGAAGAGCTTCGCATCATCTTGTCTGATAGCTATAAAAGTGGAGAAATTAATCAGACCGAATTGACTTATGTGAACAATATTTTTAAGTTTGACAACCGAATCGCAAAAGAAATTATGGTACCACGTACAGAAATGATTTCTCTTTCAACCGAGGATAATATTCAAGATTGGATGCAAGTGATTAAAAAGGAAAAGCTCACTCGCTATCCCGTATATGAAGGAGATAAGGATAACATCGTTGGAATCATTAATATAAAAGATATTTTGATGGCGCAAATTAAAAATACGGGACCAGATTCGGATATGAAAATCATTCGATTTTTAAAGCCTGTTATTCTGGTGATTGATACGATTCCTATTCATGATTTATTGCTAAAAATGCAACGGGAACATACGCATATGGCAGTTTTATTAGATGAATATGGTGGAACTAGTGGTCTTGTCACTGTTGAAGATATCATAGAAGAAATTGTCGGTGAGATCCGCGATGAATTCGATACAGATGAAAGGGCAGAGATTACTAAAATTGATGAGGGTCATTATTCTTTCAGTGGGAAGGTCCTTGTCCATGAAATAAATGATTTGCTTGGTACGGAATTATCAGACGAAGAAGTTGACACTCTTGGTGGCTGGATTTTATCTCAAAACTTTGATATATCTGAAGGGGAAAGTATACAAGCCGACGGATTTACATTCACTGTAAAGGAAATTGACGGACACCAAATTCAGTTTGTTGAAGCTAAAAAAGAAGAAGTAATAGAAAAAATCCTTCCACTAGAAATAGAAGCATAACATAATCAAAGACGCACTATTGTGGAACTTCTCCATATATAGTGCGTTTCCATTTTCTATATAACGAGCAAATGGGTGAATTCTTTGGTAAAATGATAATAGTGGTAAAAATATAGATTTTACTGTAAAAAGGAGTAGTTTTGATGGATGACCGCCTTTTTAGAACGGCTATGGGTAGATTTGCAACTGGAGTAACCGTGATTACGACGAAAGTAAATGAAACCATTCATGGTATGACTGCAAATGCCTTTGTGTCCGTTTCCTTGAATCCGAAGCTTATTCTCGTTTCAATTGGAGAACAAGCACAAATGAATGAGTTGTTAAAGGAATCCGGCCATTTTGCCGTGAGTATATTAAATGATAATCAGGAAGACTTGTCTGCTTATTTTGCAGGTCAAATAAATGAAGAAAGAAAGATCGACTTTGATGTTTTTAACGGCATGGATGTCATTAAAGATGCATTAGTCAACATGACCTGCACTGTTCAAAATTCAGTCGTTGCAGGTGACCACACGCTCTTTATTGCAGAAGTCACGGACTTGAGAGTACAGGACGGAGACCCATTACTGTTTTACGGTGGAGCCTATAGAAATATTAAATAAATATAACCCGACAGTCTCTAATAGACTGTCGGGATTTTCTTTAAAAGTAAAGACTATATTATTGCTTAAGCTTTTGCTGTCTACCGATGGAGCCGTCTACTAGCAAACTTATTGTCCTTTTCTTTTGGAGGAAATCAAAGGTCGAAGAAGGAACGTCTATTAAAATGCCGCGTCCTGTGGCGACGTCGACTGTTAGTCGATGAGTAAGTCGCTTGCGCTTTTCTTACTTTGTAGGTACTTTCTTTTCCTTTTGTCGATATCCTAAACCTAATTCTTTTTTCTCCCGAGCTAACGACTTATACAAAGAGAGCATCATGAAGATCATAATAAATGAAAAAGGAAATGCCGCTATGATGAGTGCATTTTGTAAAGCCTGAAGTCCCCCGCTATAAAGAAGAATCGCTGCCATTGCAGAAAGGATGATTCCCCACGTTACTTTCACTCTGTTAGGAGGGGTTAATGAACCGTACGTTGTTTGCATCCCAAGGACAAAGGTAGCCGAATCAGCCGAAGTAATAAAAAAGATGCCAATTAAAATGATTGCGACAATGGAAAGAAAAGTTGTAAAAGGCATCTCATTGAAAACGGCGAACAATACTTCTTCTGTAGCAAATTGTGTTAAATCGATATTCCCCATTTGCTGGACACTAATAGCCGTTGTCCCAAACACTGCAAACCATATAAAGCTAACGATTGTAGGCAGTAGTAATACGCCAATTAAGAGTTCACGAATCGTCCTGCCACGCGATACACGAGCAATGAAAATTCCGACAAACGGAGACCACGATATCCACCAAGCCCAGTAAAAAATCGTCCAATTATTGATCCATTCACGTCGTTCAGGCCTTAAAGGTGCTATTCTAAAACTCATTGAAATAAGATTTTGAAAATATGCACCTATCGTGTCAGTAAATAAATTTAAAATAAATAACCCCGGTCCTATGATGAAAACAAGTATTAATAAAATTAATGCCAAAAGCATATTCGTGTTGCTTAAATATTTGATTCCTTTGCTTAGCCCAGACCAAGCCGACATAATAAATAAGACTGTCACAATAATAATGATGATGACTTGGATATAAAATTTGTTAGGAATGCCAAAAAGATAGGCGAGTCCGCCGTTTATTTGGGTCGCGCCAAATCCTAATGTAGTCGCAACCCCGATGACGGTTGCCGTGACAGCAATAATATCGATGAGTGTCGCAATTTTACCTTTTGAATGTTTTCCTAAAAGGGGACTAAGTGCTGCACTTATAAGTCCTGGCTCATCTTTTCGAAAGTTAAAATAAGCGAGGCTAAGTGCGACTAGAGCATAAATGGCCCAAGCATGAATTCCCCAGTGAAAAAAAGTAAATCTCATCGAATCTTTTAATGCCGCATCTGTTCCAGGAGAGGCAAGCGGTGGTGAGGAAGCAAAATGGGAAAGTGGTTCCGCTGCTCCCCAAAAGACGAGTCCAATTCCCATCCCGGCACTAAAAAGCATCGCAAACCATGTTGGCCGTGAATATTCTGGCATTTCGCCTGTTTTCCCTAATCTAATTGCACCTATTGGGCTAAAAATAAGAAATAAACAAAACAAGACAATGACACTGACGAGTATTAAGTAATACCAACCAAAGCCGGAGGTAATTAAAGCTTCTACATTAGCTGTAGCTTTTTCAAAACGACTTGGCGCAATCACCCCAAAACAGACAGCAATTAAAAGTATAAAAGCAGAAACCCAGAAAACACTGGAAACCTTATTCATGCCGTTCTCCTTCCAAAGATGCATTATAGGTTTTAGTATTTCTAGTATCCGCCTACTTAATTCCACTTAATAAGTTGTCATAGTCTTCTTTTGTATCAATATCTTGAAAATACTTAAATTGATGATAAGGCAGTATCTTTCCTTTATTTAATTGGTCCCCCCGTAATAGTGCCTTTGCGCCGATATCCCCCGAAAGGTTTAATAAATCAGGAAACGTAGTGGCAGATAGTAAAACAGGGGGAGTAATGATATTTTTAAAGGATGCTGCCACAAATTGAAGAGATGGGGTTTTTTTCTTCCATTCAATGATCTCTTCAATCATATGTAAAGGGATGAATGGTTGGTCAGCGAGCATAACTAAAATACCGTCTACCCCATCGGTTTGGGTCGTTCGGATGGCACATTTGAGAGATTCAGATTGTCCCATATGAGCGGAAGGACAATGGATGACCGAGCATTTGGGATGTATTCTGTTTTCAGATGATATCCAATGGGGTTCCTCTTTTACGATAATGTAAATTTTTTCTAATGAAGATTGCAAAGCTGTTCCTAGCGCTACATCCCCGACAGTCGTATTCCTGAATGGGAGTTCCAGTTTATTTTTACCCATACGTGAACTTTTCCCTGCAGCAAGGTACGCGCCTGCCATTTTCATAGCTTTCTCCTACGTGATTGAATCAACTCGGCCATGATGCTAATCGAGATTTCTTTCGGGCCTTCAGCACCAATTTTTAAACCAACAGGAGAATGGAGCCAATCGGGAATTTTTCCTCCCATTAGTCGTTCCGTTCGTTTTTTTGAGCCTAATATACCAATATAAAAAAGCTGTAATTCTTTTAAATGCTCCAACACTTTACGATCACGTTGAAAATCATGCGTCATAATGACTACTGAGTCTAGGTTACTTAGAGGAATACCTTTTAATAAATAGTCAGGTTCTCCGATCCGGAGTGATTGAGCAAAAGGATAATAATTTCTCGTACAATACGCTTCCCGCCAATCCAATATATGAACTGAATATCCTGTATTAGATGCTAAATGTGCAAATGGTCGAACATCCTCTCCAGCGCCAATAATGTAAAGATTCGGTTTCGGCCATATTATTTGCAGAAAAAAAGGTTCGTTCTTAAAACTTTTTAGCTCTGCGTAATGGGAAAGTAGAGGTGTTGTATGTAGTTTTTCAATAAATACTTTGGGGATTTCAAAAGGAAAATGGCCAAAAAAATAATTTGTTTTAGTTGAAAATGCGTATTGCTCAAAGTGTATTAATGATTGAATATATAGGACTGGCTCCATTTTATTTAATTGTTCTTTTAGCGAGATAAGGGAGTGTCGAAATCCATCGTCGATATCCCTCAATAATACCGATACGACTCCATTGCATCCCGCCCCGACGCCCCAACCTAGATCATCCTCCGAGCTTAAATCATACCGTACTATTTCGACCCTTCCAGTAGAAAAAAGTTCACTCGCCCGATACTTCAAATCATTTTCAAGGCAGCCGCCACTAATTACCCCAATTTTAGAACCATCTTCTTCTAGTAACATCCAGGCTCCTTCTTTTCGATAAGACGAACCGTCAACATTGACAATTTGGGCTAGTACAGTCGGTTGGTTATGTTCAATAAATAATATATCAAGTATCTCATGAAGGTAATCCATATACATTCCCCCTACATATTACTCATTATCTTCAAATGCCCCTCATCCTCATAACATATTATTTAAGATATTCGGTTACCATACTTACTATCATTAGTTTATTTAAGGAGTCGGGCAATGAATTATTTATTATCCGTTGTAATTGGGGTTGCGTTCGGTACGGTTTCCCGATTTGTCCTATTACGTACAGATTTTCGGCAGTATCCTACATATCCTCAAGGAAGAATGATTCACTTATCATTCGGTTTTATTGCAGCATTTTTAGGTGCGGTTGCTGTTCCTTCCGTGCTTGACTCTAACTGGACGGCCGTCACTTTTCTTGGACTAGCCGCAACTCAATTCCGTGAAGTTCGAAGAATGGAGCGGGATACACTTGAACAAGTTGACTTAAGCGAGTTGGTGAAGCGAGGAACACCCTTTATTGAAGGGATGGCTCAGGCTTTTGAAAGCAGAAATTATTTAGTCATGTTTACAGCTCTCGTTACAACGATGTTGACTGTTATTAACTTATGGCTTGGAATACTTGGCGGTATCGCCATGCTTTTTGTCGTTAAGCAAAATATGTCTGGAAACATACTAAAATCCATTGCTAACGTTATCGAAGGTGAGATTCGTTTTGAGGGACCTAATTTATTTGTTGGCGATATCCATATTAAAAATGTCGGACTAAAAGTGAACAGAGATATTATTATGGAGCGGGCAGTTGGTGCCATTATCATTCCAAAAAACGAAAATAGCGTCGTAACGTTATCGCATCTTGGTCAACGACAGGCGATGCTTCACCAAGTAGCGAATGTGCTCGGTGCCTATATTGATTCAGGTGAACCGAGTTTTATCCCGCTATCTAAGAGAGATATGGATGATGGCAGGCTTGCTCTATTCATAATGCCGCAAGAAAAGGATTTCAACCAAGTAAAAACAGTTTTGGAAAAAGTTCCTGTTTTAGATAGTGCGATCCGACTCCCAAGCGAAGGAGATAAAGGAAAGAAATGATGAGGAGTGGTAAAAATGCTCGATGAAACAGTTTCGATCGTTGCAGTTGTTACGACGAAAGAAGCAGGCATTAGTGGAGGGGGAGCGCCCTTTTTTATTGTGGAAAATGAAGAAGCTTTGCAAAAGGTAAGCATGAGTCTTGAGAGAATACTTGATGCCGCCGCGAGTGAAATAGACGAAAATACAATTGTTATTGTGGCAAGGTAAAGATTGACGAAAAACCGGACACGAAGTGTGCCCGGTTTTATAAATTAATTAGGATGCTTTGCCCAACCCGTCATCAAGAATAATCGGTTTCAATCCTTTTTCAGCGGCATTAAGTTTTACCCTTAGTCCCATAAAGAACCCAGCAATAATAATAATTGTAATAATACTCGCTACAATGTAGGACATATACATTGATAATTTAAATCCAATTTGTGCGTTTAAAATAAACGTGAATGTCGTCATTGTAATAAAAATGGCCGGAATAGCAGCGATCCAGTAGTTTTTCTTTTGCAGTGCTAGATACATAGCGGCTACCCATAATGCAATCATTGCTGTTGTTTGGTTTGCCCAAGCAAAATATCTCCATAGGATGTTGAAATCGATTTGAGTAAGAATGACAGAGATTGCAAACATTGGAATCGCAATAAATAAACGATTTCCAAATTTCTTTTGGGCTAGCTCAATATAATCTGCTATCACCATACGCGCACTTCTGAAGGCGGTGTCTCCGGATGTGATCGGGAGAACAATAACTCCAAGAACTGCAATCGTTCCAAATACAGCACCAAGTGTTGTGACGGAAACTTCTTTAACAATTCCTGCAGGTCCTACTTCAGCAAGTAACTGGCTTAATGAAGCTCCATTGAAAATGGACATGGCAGCTGCTGCCCAGATCATGGCAATAATGGCTTCAGCAATCATCATTCCATAGAAAATATAACGTCCTTGTGATTCTCTTTGAGTAGTCCGTGAAATGATTGGAGATTGTGTTGCGTGGAACCCAGATAATGCTCCACAAGCAATCGTAATGAAAAGAATAGGGAAAATTGGTAGGTTGTCAGGATGCATATTTGTTAAGGATAACTCAGGAATAGGGTGTCCCTGAAAAATGAGTGCACCACCAATTCCAACAGCACTAATTAATAGAATTAATCCGAAAATTGGATAGAGTTTTCCTATGATTTTATCGATAGGGAGTAATGTAGCTAATAGATAATATACGAAAATAATGGCGATCCAAACGCCGACAGACATCCATCCTTTTGTTAAGTCTCCGAGAAGTTCAGCGGGTGCAGTGACAAACACGGTTCCAACAAGAATAAGCAGGAGAATGGAAAAGGCATTAACAACATGCTTGAAGGCTTTTCCAAGAAACATACCTGCTAGTTCCGGCAAGTGGGCTCCACGATTCCTTAACGAGATCATGCCCGTTAAATAATCATGTACAGCACCTGCAAAGATAGCGCCAAACACAATCCATAAAAAGGCAACAGGTCCATATAATGCTCCCATAATAGGGCCGAAAATAGGTCCAACTCCCGCGATATTCAATAATTGAATTAGCGAGTTGCGCTGTTTGCCCATAGGAACATAATCCAAACCATCTGCGAGTGTATAAGCAGGAGTTTTACGGTTTTCTTTTACCCCGAAAACCTTTTCCACATACTTTCCATATGTGAAATAACTAACCACTAGCAATACGATTGCTGCAAAAAAAGTGATCATGTATATCCCTCCTCATTTTGATGAATGCGCTTTCATTCTATCATGCGGAATCTATCTTGAGTAGAGTAATAAGTTAGAAGTTTTTCATAGCTTGTTATTAAATGATAATGATTATCAGTTGTAAGTTGACTTAAGAAACCCTAGTGTTATAATGAATTTGATGTATTGATAATGATTTTCAATTAAGTTCTTATTTTTTTTTGTGCCTTTTTACCTAGTTGGTAAAGAATTTTTAGTATACGGAGTCTTCTTCTATGAAAACAAAATACTTAATAATTGCATTAATACTGGCATCTTTGCTTTCGTTATTTATTGGTGTCAGTAATATTACTCCTCTTGATTTGCTTCATTTTCAGTCGGAGGAGACGCAGATTTTTCTTATAAGTCGTTTGCCAAGATTAATGGCAATTATCCTTGCTGGATCCGGTATGAGTATAGCTGGACTCATCATGCAGCAGCTCAGCCGCAATAAATTTGTATCACCTACGACAGCTGGAACGCTTGATGCAACAAGACTGGGGATTCTCGTTTCTATGCTATTATTTGCAAATGCCTCAACGCTGGAAAAAATGGTCGTTGCGTTTGCTTTTGCACTTGGCGGAAATTTACTCTTCATGCAAATATTGGACCGAATTAAGTTTAAAGATGCGATTTTTATTCCACTCGTTGGTTTAATGTTTGGAAATATATTATCTTCCATTACAACGTTCTTTGCTTATCGAGCTGACGTCATTCAAAATATGTCCGCTTGGCTACAGGGGGATTTTTCGATGATTATGAAGGGGCGATACGAGCTCCTTTATATAAGCATTCCTGTTCTAATCATTGCCTACTTATATGCAAATCGATTTACGGTAGCAGGGATGGGGGAGGATTTTTCCAAAAATTTAGGTCTTGCTTATAAGCGAGTAGTTAATATCGGGTTAATACTTGTTGCTCTGATTACAGCTACTGTCGTATTGACTGTCGGGATGATTCCGTTTCTAGGTTTGATTATTCCGAATATCGTTTCGATTGCAAAAGGCGACCACTTGCAAAAGACATTGCCGCATACTGCGCTTTTAGGCGCAACTTTCTTGCTCGTATGTGATATTTTGGGCCGTGTACTTATTTATCCGTACGAGATTTCCATCAGTTTAATGGTGGGGGTAATCGGAAGTGGTATTTTCCTATATTTACTGTTCCGGAGGAAGGCGTATGCGTAATTCTATGAAAATTGCAAGCTTAGCACTAGTCGCTGCGAGCTGTGTAGGTATTTATTTATTTCATCAATTAAACGGCAGTTTTGACTACGCCTTGCCTAGAAGAGGGATAAAAGTACTCGCTATGGTGTTGACAGGAGTAGCAATCTCTTATGCAACGGTCGTATTCCAAACGATTACTCACAATCGGATATTAACGCCGAGTATTATGGGACTGGATTCCCTTTATTTACTGATTCAAACGTTGGCGATTTTCTTTTTAGGATCGAACCATATTACGGTTGTGAATAAGCAGGTTAATTTTATTTTATCTGTTCTGACAATGGTTGCTTTTGCTTTACTCATTTATCAGCTTTTATTTAAGAAAGGGCAGCGTCCGATCTATTTTTTACTCTTAGTCGGGATTATCGTCGGGACCTTTTTCCAAAGTATTTCAACGTTTTTGCAAGTGTTGATTGACCCGAATGAATTCCAAATTGTACAAGACAAGATGTTTGCTAGTTTTAATAATGTGAATGGGGATCTAGTTTGGTTATCTCTGCTCGTAATCGGAATTGTGATTTTGATAGGGTGGAGATCCATCCCTTACTTAGATGTATTGTCTTTAGGAAGGGAGACGGCGATTAATCTTGGCGTTGCTTACGATAAAATTGTGAAGCAAATGCTTGTAGTGGCGGCTGTCCTTATTTCGGTTTCGACAGCTCTCGTCGGACCGATCACCTTTTTCGGGTTAATTGTTGCAAATTTATCGTATCAATTTTTTAAAACATATAAACATAACATCTTAATTAGTGGCGCAGCTCTGATGAGTATAATTGCACTCGTTGGTGGACAATGGGTTGTGGAAAGGATTTTTACATTCTCCACAACACTAAGTGTCATTATTAATTTCATAGGCGGAGTGTATTTCATTTATTTATTATTGAAGGAGAGTCGATCCGCATGATACAAGTACGTGGTTTATCGAAAATGTACGGAAAAAAACATGTCGTGGAAGATGTGACAGTTGATATACAAAGAGGGAAAATTACCTCCTTTATTGGACCAAACGGAGCGGGTAAATCAACATTATTATCGATGGTAAGCCGTCTACTTGATGCAGATACGGGAGAAGTGCTTGTTGATAAGACAGATGTCCGTGGGATGAAATCAAATGATTTTTCAAAAAAGGTTTCGATCTTAAAACAATCCAACTACATGAATGTTCGATTGACGATTCGGGAACTTGTTTCGTTCGGAAGATTTCCATACTCGAAAGGGAGACTTACTGCAGAAGATAAGGAAAAAGTAGATGAAGCTCTTGAATACATGGCCCTGACCGATATTGAAGATGCTTATATCGAAGAATTATCCGGTGGCCAGCGGCAACGTGCCTTTATCGCAATGGTCGTTGCTCAAGATACGGATTATATTTTATTAGATGAGCCTTTAAATAACTTGGACATGAAGCATTCCGTACAGATAATGAAAATTTTGCGCAGGTTAGTGGATGAACTGGGAAAAACAGTTGTCATCGTCCTCCACGATATTAATTTTGCGTCTGTTTATTCCGATAGAATTGTCGCTTTAAAAAATGGACGCGTCGTAAAAGATGGACCAACCGAAGAAATCATCCAATCTGACTCTTTGAAAGAGATTTATGATATGGACATTCCAATCCAACAAATGAATAACTGCCGCATTTGCGTGTATTTTAATTCTTAACCTGTTGAGTGCTGTTCAACTTCAGGGGATAAAAAATTTGCAACTTGTCCATGTTCGTCGAAAATACGGCTTGGTGGTAACAAGGAACCAGTTCATGTACCTCAGCTATTAAGAATCTAAGGATGAATGTACCTTGAATCGAAAAAAACTGATTAGAGGGAACAATGCCATTCAATGTGCCCCTAGCTGATAAAAAATTGCTCTGAAGGTAACGATGATCCCTTCAGCGTGCCCTTAGCTGACAAGAAACCGCTCTGAAGGTAACAATGAATTGCTACATGTACCTTTTCGTCTCAAGATTTATGAAAATAATTCAAACCAAAAGGAGTGCCTCAAATCGAACTACTGATTTGAGGCACTCCTTTTTTCATTTCCTTATATCAGTAAAAATATTTTTAACCTTTTCAACAGCACTACTAGTTCCATCTGCTTCTAGCATTAAAGCAACGAGGGTATCTGGATGATCAGGGTTATATGCTACAAACCAGCTATTTTCTTTCCCCTTTTTCCCTTGTTCTACTTTAGCGAACTCTGCGGTTCCTGTTTTTCCAGCAAGCGGATAGCCGTTGATCCTTGCTCCTCTCGCTGTTCCGTGAGGGTCTTCAACTACTTTCCTAAGAGCGGCACCCAAATGGTCGACTTCCTCTTGACTAAGTAAGTTTTCCTTCCAAATTTCTCCTTGTTTTTCGTCCGTAAGCAAGATTGGCTTGATCATATTTCCATTATTCGTAAAAATTGTAAAGGCTGAGGCAAGATGGAGTACATTCATTTCAACTTGACCTTGGCCATAACTAGAGTCTGCTAATGCAATATCTGAGTCAATATTTCCGAAACTTGATGTATGCATTGGGTATGCAAATGGCATATCTTCGTCAAATCCAAAGGCTTTCAAACCCGCTACAAACTTATCTTTACCAAGTTCTAATGTCGTTTGGGCAAAATAAATATTATCGGAATAGATTAATGCTTTTTCAAGATCAATCGGTACTCCGGGATCGCTTACCCTAGTTACTTTGTAGTTCCCCCAAGAAGCATCTTTCTGCCAAGATAAATCTTTAATAGGAAGTGCTGTTTTCCAATCAAGCGTTCCTTCTTTTAATCCAATGGCCGCTGTAATTGGTTTAAGTACAGAACCTGGCGCAAAAGTTGAATTAAATCGATTTAACATTGGTTTATCTGGATTTTCCTCAATGGCTTTCCATTCTTCATTCGTTGCACCTAAAGTTAGTGTATTAGGATCGTAGCTTGGACTGCTTACTAACGCCAATGTTTCTCCTGTAACAGGATTGATCGCTGCAGCTGTACCAGGCTTTCCACCTAATTGGTCAAAAATGGTTACTTGAAGTGCACTGTCAATTGTTAACTGAACATCTTCTCCGTCTTTCACTTCTTTTTCAGCAAGGACTACTTCACTGCCATCTTCCTTTTGAATGACGATTTTTATACCAGGTTCGCCTCTTAGCCGATCTTCAAATACTTTTTCTAGCCCCCGCCTACCAATCATATCTGAGGCAGAGTATCCTTTACCTTTATTTTCTTCCAAATCATCAGATGTGACAGGGGAGATATTACCTGTTAAGTGGGCAGCTCTCGCTCCAAGCGGATACACTCTCGCTTCAACGTCCATTCCAATAACACCTGGAACTTGACCTACTTTTTCACGAAGCTCCATATTGTCTTTTGGAATTGTCTTAATTGGAACAAAGCTATCAGGCTGGACCCAAGATTGTCCTAATGCTTTCTCAATTTGTTCGGTGCTAACACCTAAGACTTCGGACACTTGTTTAACGCTTTTCTCCTCTTGTCCTTCCATATCTTTCGGAACTAGACCAATTTGTCTCGCCACTCCATTTTCTGCAAGAGCAATACCGTTTCGATCCAAAATGGAACCTCGTTTAGGAGAAGTAGTTGGAACCGAGATTTTATCTCCTTCTTCAAGCTCTGGAAAAATAAAACTCGTATCCCAATTCAATCGCCATTCCTTTTTTTCGTCTACATCTTCCTTCACAAATTCCGCTTTATGGTTAAAAGCTATTTCACCAGCGAGGCTTTCCATGTTTACGTCGAATGGAAATTCAATATCAGTTGCCTCTTTATCTGTTTCTTCCTCTGGTTTCTTGAATTGAACTTTTAATTTTTTTATCTCTAAATCTTCGTATATTTTTTTATAGCGATCCACAAAGTCTTCTTTTGTAACATTCTCTGTTGATTCGGTGGATAAAAACTCATACATTTTATCGAATTTTTGCTCGTTCCAAAGTTTTATATAATCCGCAAAACGATCTTCAGGTTTAGGTTCTTTTTCTTTATTACAAGCAACCAATAAGGAACTAAGTATTAAACATAATGAAATCAAAACGAATTTTTTCATCCTCAAACCTCCCCTTGTCGTTTATTGTAACATTTTAGAGTCTTGAAAAAAAACAACTCGTTTTTTCAAACTTCAATCTATATGTTAAAATGAAACAAGTTAATGATTACATAAAGCAAGGAGAAGACAAATGGAGAAAATTCTTATTTTCGGTCATAAGAACCCTGATACTGATACAATCTGCTCAGCGATTGTGTATGCAGACATTAAATCTAGATTAAAGCAAAATGTTGAAGCTGTACGTTTAGGAGAAGTAAATGGTGAGACACAATTTGCACTGGATACATTTAATGTAGTGGCACCGCGCCTTGTTAATACCGTTGCAAATGAAACGGACAAAGTGATTTTGGTAGATCATAATGAACGTCAACAAAGCGCTGCAGACATTGAACAAGTACGCGTGGTTGAGGTAATTGATCATCATAGAATTGCTAATTTTGAAACAAGCGACCCACTATATTTCCGTGCAGAACCTGTCGGATGTACTGCGACTATTTTGAAAAAGATTTATAAGGAAAATGGTTTGGAAATCGAAAAACCAATGGCGGGCCTTATGCTCTCAGCAATTATTTCCGATTCCTTACTGTTTAAATCACCAACATGCACTGAAGAAGATATAGCAGCTGCACGGGAACTAGCTGATATTGCTGGGGTAGATGCAGACAGCTACGGAATGAACATGCTAAAAGCAGGTGCAGATGTAAGTACCAAAACGATTGAACAACTGCTTTCAGTAGATGCTAAAGAATTTACGATGGGCAGTGCAAAAGTAGAAATTGCTCAAGTAAACGCAGTTGGTGTTGAGGAAGTTCTTGAACGTAAGGTAGAAATTGAAAAAGCACTTAGCCAAGTAATTGAACAAAAAGGTTTGGATTTGTTCTTATTTGTCGTAACTGATATTTTAACTAATGATTCTACAGCGATCGCAGTAGGGCAAGCGGCAAATGCAGTTGAACAAGCATTTAATGTGACTCTTGAAAATAATAAAGCAGTGTTAAAGGGCGTTGTTTCCCGTAAGAAACAAATTGTGCCTCCATTGACAGACGCATTGAGTAAATAAGAAGAAAAGCGTAAGCGCCTTGGTCATCGACGTACAAACTTCAGGGCCTCTGACTGAGATACAGGAAACACGACGAGGAACGAGCCGATGTTGACTTATCGTAGGGAAGAGGGCAAGAAGTTTGCTAGTCGATAGGCGCTGAAGCTGGACAAAAAGGACAGCGAGATGCTGTCCTTTACTTTTAGAGACAACCTGCATTATAATTTTGAGAATTCAACGTAGTAGCAAAAGGGGTATGTTTATTTTGAAGGTAGGATATTTAGGACCAAAAGGGACTTTTTCAGAAGAAGCGGCATTGCGTTATTTTTCAAATTCCGAAAATGAAACGATTATGTACAGTACCATTTTTGATGTGCTAGAAGCGGTTGACGAAGGGGAAGTCGATAGAGGGATTGTTCCCATTGAAAATGCAATTGAAGGTACGATCACAATGACAACAGATGGGTTAATCAATCATGATGTGTGGATTGAAGGAGAAGCTGTTTTACCTGTTAGGCTGCATTTGTTAGCGGTGGAAGGTGCCAATCTGGAAGATATCAAGGAAATATGGTCCATTCCCCCTGCGTTAGCACAATGCAGGATTTTCACGAAGAAAATGAAGGCGGCAACGAAGCATTTTAGCAGTACATCAGGAGCGGCAGAAGCCCTTAGTACATCAGGAAGATTAGATGCGGGAGCAGTTGCTTCTGAATTAGCTGCTGAAATATTTGGGTTAGAAATTGCAAAAAGGGATATACATGACAACAATTGCAATTCTACAAGATTCCTTATTTTATCAAAAGCACCGAACGGAAATATTCACGAAACGGATAAATCGATGCTTTTGATCACACCAACAGAAGACCGCCCAGGGTTATTGGCTATTATTTTAAACGTATTTTCTTCATTAGACATTAACCTTTCATGGATTGAATCTCGTCCAACTAAAAAGAAGTTGGGGACGTATCGATTTTTCATTGAGGCAGCACTTGGTGTGCACGATTCTAATTTGAAAAAAGCGGTAACGATCCTTGAAGCGTATGGACATGAAGTGAGAGTGCTAGGAAGCTATAAAACGAGAAAACTATAAAAATCGAGGTGCTAAAACATGAAAATAGAAGTATGGTCTGATTTTGTATGCCCATTTTGTTATATTGGTAAACGTCGACTAGAAGAAGCGTTATCTAAGTTTCCACATCGCGATAAGGTGGAAGTAGCATTTCGTAGTTTTGAACTCGATCCAAATACACCGAAGGAGCAAAATGAAAATATCCACGAAATACTAGCTGTAAAATATGGTATGAGTGTGGATGAGGCTAAAAGAATGAATGAAGGCGTTGGTGAGCAGGCAAAAACAGTTGGTCTTACATTCAATTTTGAGCATATGGTGCCAACTAATACATTTGACGCTCATAGGCTAGCTCATTTTGCCAAATTGCAAGGTAAGGATGCGGCCTTAACGGAAGTGTTACTTAAAGCATATTTTACGGATTCTAAGAAACTTAGTGATAAAGAGACTTTAGAGGATTTAGCGGTTACTGTCGGTCTAGAGCGTGAACAGGTAATGTCTGTTCTAAATGATGAAAATGCTTTTGCCGATGATGTACGTTATGACGAAAGAACAGCGCAGCAAATTGGTGTGCGTGGCGTACCATTTTTCGTCATTAACCAAAAATATGCCATCTCTGGTGCGCAAGCTACGGAAACGTTTTTGGGCGCACTTGAAAAAGTATGGCAGGAAGAAAATAGTGCTCCCGTTCTTCAAGATTTATCTGAAGATGTAGATGGAGCAAGCTGCGAGGATGGAAACTGTGCGATTCCAACCGATAAATAAAAATCCGATCTTATGAGGTCGGATTTTTAGATTTTCTTCTGAGATCGTAAACCTTTTGTGATTTTAAGTACAAACTGTACAAGTACTTCTGCAAAGACGAGCCCCATTGCTATCGAGCTTGCTATGATGAAAGCTTTCATAGCAAGTGGGATGGCGTTTGAATAATCATTACTTGCTACATGCCGCATCGCGTCGTAAGCTGTTCCACCAGGTACGAGAGGAATAATTCCCGCTACGATATAAACAATAATTGGTGTTTTATATCGTTTTGCCATGATGTGACCGATAATTGCAACGATAAAGGCACCGCAAAAAGCAGCTTGAACCACGTCAACCCCTGAATCTATCATCACGATATAAACAAACCATCCCGCCATTCCGACGACTCCGCAATGAAACAACGCTTTTCTTGGTGCGTTAAAAATGATCCCGAAGCCAATGGCTGATATCATGCTTAAAATTAAGTGTGGTAAGTAATAAATCATGTTTTTACATCCTTCTTACAGCCATAATGAATATACAACTGCGACACCCGCACCAATTGCCAATGCTGTTAAAAAAGCTTCAGCCCCCTTTGATAACCCTGATACGAAATGACCTGCCATAAGATCGCGGATAGCATTTGTTATCAATAGTCCTGGTACAAGAGGCATGACGGAAGCAATGACAATCAAATCAAGCTGATGTCCCCAACCGTAATTTACAGCAAGCAAACCTAACAGACCAATAATAAAAGAAGCTGAAAACTCTGCAAAAAATTTTACCTTTGCATGATAATGTATAGTTAAAAATGTTGAAAAGCCGATTCCACTCACAATTAAAGCAGGTACATAATCGGCCCAAATTCCTTTAAACATAATTAAAAAACTACCGCTCGCGATAGCAGCTGCCACGATTTGTAGCCAAATGGGGAAGGATAAATTAACCTTTTCTAACTCTTTTAAAGCTAGGAAAGCGTCATTCATATTGAGTACACCATCCGCCATGCTTCTAGAGATATGATTGACTTTAGTGATTTTTTCCAAATCAGTCCCGCGTTCACTAATTCGTACAAATTGCGATGGATCTGAACCTTCCAACGAAAAAATTATCCCAGTCGGTGTTACAAAGCTTTGGCTTTCATTAAATCCGAATGCAGCTGCCATTCTCATCATCGTATCCTCTACACGATACGTTTCAGCTCCACTTTTCATCAAGATTTTCCCTGCCAAAAGGCAAGCCTCAATCAATTTTTGTTCATTTATGTTATGGTCCAATTTTAACAACTCCAAGGACTTTTCCAGAATGTAATTTATTGTAACATTTTTCAATGTGCTTTTCTTAAAAATAGGTTACTTCATAACACAATCTTTTTGCTAAAGTAATTTTTCTGCGACTAGCATTTGAAAAAAGGAACATAATTTAAAGGAAAGGCTACTTGAAAAAATGATAGGAGGATTAATATGGCAGATGATTTTGAAGTAAAGCCTATGTTTGAAGGCCAATATCATGAACGCCCTCAGTTTAAGATAAACATACAAGGTAATGACTATCTGGGTGTTATGCATGATGATGAAATTAAATGGTTTCATCCGCATCCTCATAAAGTTTTAGAAGACGAACATGTGGAAACTATAGAATCACAAATACAAGAAAAATTGAACAACTCAGATGATATTGAAGTAAAGCCTATGTTTGAAGGCCAACATCATGAACGCCCTCAGTTTAAAGTGAATATAAAGGGAAATGATTACTTAGGAGTTTTGCATGAGGATGAAATTAAGTGGTTTCATCCGCATCCACATAAAGATTTTGAGGACGAACATGTAGAAGCTGTAGAATCACAAATACAAAAAAAATTGAACAACATGAAGGATTAACATTCAAGGCATCCGCCCATTTCAATGATCGGATGCCTTTTACTTTTGTTAAATCATAATCGAGGTAATACCTTTCTTGCCCCCAAAATAATCAAAGTGCTTAAAACGAAGGGCATGGTTAGAGCTGGCAATCCATATGGTAGGAGCCATGTTGCTACACTTGCAGTAAGAGGTACAGTCAATATAGCTGCCAAAATACCTGTTAACAAAGGCTGTACCCATTGTTTATTATCATTATACACAGAACCTACAGCTATCATGGCCAGAATTGCATTGTAGCCATACAGCCCCTCATATATTAGCAAATGTTCTGCTCCAAGCCAGTATGAGACAAGTAATGCTACTGCATTCCCTACTACTGCAAAAAGTCCGAGCCGCCATCCAGCCAAAAATACAGCGATAAAAAGTATTATCCCCGACAAAGTATTATCGAGAAAAAAAATTTGCCCGATGCCACTAAAAGTCCCTTCGATCCAGTTGATATCACCTTCAATATTTAATTTCCAATTTGATAAATCTTGAGGAACTAATTCCTTGGTTAAATTAATAACTTTTAATCTATATGTAACAAGCAACATAAACCATGTCAAAATAATAAAGGGAGTTGTAAGAACTGGGAGTTCCAAATACTTCATAGTATGCATCATGCTCGCCGTTAATATTGCTGTAACTGCTGCGCCAAAAAGAGCAATGATCCAATGATAAGGTCCGCTCATATACAAAGTTAAAGCTATTCCTGTTAATACGGAGTTATAACCGAATAGACCTTGTTTTATTTTTGCTTCATCTGCCCCTCCTATTTTTCCAATAAAAGTCCCTATTATGGATGATAAAAGTGAGACAACTCCTAGAAGGAATGACGTACTTGTTATGGCAATCAATATGATGACCCCAGTTAGAGCATTTTCAATTAAAATCACTTGTGAAATACCTTTTAAAGAAGTAATAAGAAATTGGAAAATGTCCCCTTCCATCCATCCCTTGCGATGATTATTTTTCATAATAATGTCCCTTTCCATTTATCCTCATCATTCTTTAATTAAAATTCCCATTAGTTGCTGTTTAATCCATATTAAATGTAAATACATTTTTAATTTTATTTTTTTCCAAGAGTAAATTTTATTTTTATGTAAATAATATTCAAAGTGTGTTGGTAAATAATTCAAGAATTAGGAGGTTATTACGATGCTATTATCACCCCGGGAGATAGACAAACTCATGATAGTGGTAGCTGCGGATCTTGCCAGAAGGCGGAAAGAACGTGGATTAAAATTAAATTATCCAGAATCAGTAGCACTAATTACTCATGAGGTACTTGAAGGGGCACGGGACGGTAAAACCGTTGCCGAGTTGATGGAGTATGGAGGAACCATCCTATCGAGTGATGATGTCATGGATGGTATTCCGGGCATGATTGAGGATATTCAAGTGGAAGCCACGTTTCCAGACGGTACAAAACTAGTGACTGTACATAATCCAATACGCTGATCACCGAAGGAGGAACGTATTAATGGAACCAGGAGAATTAATCTTAAAGGAAGAAGACATATTCATCAATGAAGGGAAAGCAATATCCAAAGTCTCTGTAACGAATTCGGGGGACAGGCCTGTTCAAATAGGATCGCATTTTCATTTTTATGAAGTGAATGAAGCACTTCAGTTCAATAGAGAAGATGCTTTTGGAAAACGACTAAATGTTCCTGCCGGTGCGGCGGTTAGGTTTGAACCTGGAGATGAAAAAGAAGTAGAACTAATCCCGTATGGTGGGGAACAAAAAGTTTATGGATTTAACAATAAAGTAGATGGTTCGGTAGAAAGAGGTGCCAAAAAATGAGTGAAATGTCCAGAAAGCAATATGCTCAAATGTATGGCCCTACTACAGGAGATTCCATTCGTTTAGCAGATACAGATCTTTTCATCCAAGTTGAGAAAGATTATACAACTTATGGGGAGGAGGTTGTGTTTGGAGGTGGAAAAGTTATTCGTGACGGCATGGGCCAAAACCCTCTTGTTACAAGGGGAGATGGTATCCCGGACGTAGTAATTACGAATGCAGTTATCCTGGATTATACCGGGATTGTTAAAGCGGATATTGCCATTCGGGATGGAAAGATTTATAAGATTGGAAAAGCGGGAAATCCGCTCGTAATGGACAATGTCGATATTGTCATTGGTGCTTCTACAGAAATAATTGCTGGAGAAGGAATGATCGTTACAGCAGGTGGGATTGATACACATGTTCACTTTATTAACCCCACACAAATTGAAACGGCTCTTGCCTCAGGTCTTACAACGTTAATAGGAGGCGGAACAGGACCAGCAGCAGGATCAAAGGCTACAACTGTAACGCCAGGTGAATGGAATATTCACCGAATGCTTGAGGCAGCGGAAGCGATGCCCATTAATGTTGGTTTTACTGGAAAGGGACAAGCGGCAACGGAAGAGCCGCTAGCAGAGCAAGTTCGGGCAGGAGTAATTGGGCTAAAAGTCCATGAAGATTGGGGAGCTACTTCGTCAGCCCTTGACTACGCATTAAGAGTGGCTGATAAGTTTGATGTACAGATTGCTCTCCATGCAGACACCTTGAATGAAGGTGGATTTATGGAAAATACGATGGCAGCCATTAAAGACCGCGTCATTCATATGTATCATACAGAAGGAGCTGGTGGTGGACATGCTCCTGACTTAATTAAATCAGCTAGCTTTATGAATGTCCTCCCGTCTTCGACAAATCCAACTATGCCATACACAATTAATACAGTGGATGAGCACTTGGACATGTTGATGGTTTGTCATCACTTGAACCCTTCCATTCCAGAAGATCTCGCTTTTGCAGATTCACGTATCAGAAAAGAAACGATTGCCGCGGAAGATATTCTTCAAGATATGGGTGTATTTAGTATGGTTAGCTCTGATGCACAAGCAATGGGGCGAGTTGGAGAGGTGATTCTACGTACCTGGCAAGTGGCCGATAAAATGAAAAAACAAAGGGGCATAATGGAAGGAGACAGCCAATTTTCCGATAATAACCGCGCCAAGCGCTATATCGCAAAATATACGATAAATCCTGCCATTACCCATGGTATTTCAGAATATGTAGGATCTGTAGAGGTAGGAAAAATAGCGGATCTTGTCATTTGGTCCCCTTCATTTTTCGGAATGAAGCCGGCAATGGTTTTAAAAAATGGATTTGTTGTAGAAAGTCTTATGGGTGACGCCAATGCATCTATCCCTACTCCTCAGCCGGTGATTTACCGACCAATGTATGCCCAATATGGGAAGGCACTGTCCAACAGCTCAATTACGTTTATATCTCAAGCGGCTTATGATATTAAGGTACACGAGAAACTTGGATTGAAAAAGATGGTTCTTCCTGTTCGAGGGATTCGAAAATTAACGAAAAAGGATATGAAGCTCAATTCCGAAACACCGGAAATTACAGTTGATCCTCAAACGTATGAAGTAAGAGTAAATGGAGAATTAATTACATGTGATCCTGTGGATATTGTTCCTATGGGTCAACGATATTTCCTTTTCTGAGGTGAAAATATTGATAGTCGAACAAATCATCACAAATATTGAAGATATGGAAAGAGAAGAAATCGAAAAACGCCATATTGAAAAGGTGTATCTCGAGAGTACTAATTTAGTAAAGCGGATTCAAAGAGTAAAAACAGATCACGGAAAAGAAATTGGTATCCGATTAAAGGATCCACGTGACCTCGTCGCCGGTGACGTCCTTTTTATGGATGACAAAAATTTAATCTTGATTGATGTCGTATCAGATGATTTGCTTGTAATTAGTCCCAGAAATATGTACGAGATGGGGAATATTGCTCATCAATTGGGGAATCGACATCTTCCTGCCCAATTTGAAGATGAGGATATGTTAGTCCAATATGATTACCTTGTTGAAGAATTACTTCAGGAATTGAATATTCCTTTTAAGCGTGAAGATCGAAAAGTAAAACAGGCTTTTCGCCATATAGGGCATAGCCATGGATAAATATCTTCTCTCCTTATTTCAATTGTGCGATTCTAATTTCCCTACAGGTGCATTTAGCCACTCATATGGTCTTGAAACCTATATTCAGAATAATCATGTGAAGGATGACGAGTCTTTTCTGAATTGGCTACATGTGTATGTAAACGAGCAGCTCATCTACTCAGATGGGCTTGCTTGTAAATTAGTATATGATGCACTTCAAAAGGGAGATACGGAACATATTTGGAAAATGGATCGCCTTTTAACTGTACAAAATTTACCCCGGGAAACGAGAGAAGGTACTCAAAGAATTGGAGAACGGATGTTAAAGCTCGTCAAAGCGTTATATGATATTCCGATTTTAACAGAATATGAAGAACGCATTAGAAGGAAGATCTCTTTTGGGCATCCGTCTATCGTGTTTACTACGGTAGGGTATCATTTAGGAATCTCGTCAGAAACTACGACTTTGTTTTATCTATATTCTACTATTTTAAGTCTCGTTCAAAATGCAGTGAGGGCAATACCATTGGGACAAACGTCAGGTCAGAAGATCATCCAGCAATTTCAACATTCTCTAGTAGAAGCTACTGAAAAAATTTCAAGCTTGACAGAAGAGGATTTTGGAATCGTCTCTCCTGGCCTTGAATTGTCGCAAATGAATCACGAACGTGTGAATGTTCGTATTTTTATGTCTTAAAAATGGACTCTCGGAATTTTAAGGAGTAAATCTGCCAAATTTCCAAAAATCTAGGTAGTGCGTGGTTGATTTCCGCTGCAGTTGCTCGCTTTCCGCGGGGCGGGCGGTGAGACTCCTCGGCGTAAACGCCTGTGGGGTCTCACCTGTCCCGCTGATCCCGCTGGAGTCTCGCACTTTCGCTCCAATCAACCTTCAAAAGATTTTGTTTTTGAAGCAACAATCCCTTGGAAAAGAGACTTTAAAAAAGATTAAGCCGTTGAAGAGAAAATATGACTGTTAAGGAACAATAGTTCATATTTTTGATGAGCATACCAAGCTTAAATGTGTTGGCACATTATGATGGCATATATCCTTATGTACCACATTTTTGTAGACTGATGCCCCCAGATACCAAGTGATAATCTATTTTTTTTCCCTTTTGTTTAAATGTTCTTCGGATGTTCGGCGGTTATAAATGAGCTGCCACTTTTAAAGTCAAGTATTTTCGACAAAAATTGAAACAAAGTTTCTTTGTATAAATAACAAACGTAAGTCTTTCACGGAAATCGTATGAAAAGAAGAGATTTGAGAGCAAGGTATAAACAGGCTCCTTACCATAAGCAAAAGAATATCTCAGTTGATTGGAGTGGAAGGCGGCGACTCCTGGGGGATCAGCGTGTCAGGTGAGATCCCGCAAGGCGCGAAGCGACTGAGGAGGCTCACCGCACGCCCCCCGGAACGCCTCCGCCTGGAACGGAAATCAACGGTAGTAGGCTCTCGTGTAGTGTGTAGATTATTTATATCATTCAAAATCTTGTACCATCTGACCCGGTGAATGCCGAAAAGTCTATAAAAATGTTTAAAGGAAGTGTTTGTATGGAACCGATTAAAATTGGAGTAGGGGGCCCTGTTGGGGCAGGTAAAACAATGCTAGTTGAAAAGTTGACTCGTCATTTGAAAGATGATATTAGTATGGCGGTCGTCACAAATGATATTTACACGAAGGAAGACGCCAAGTTTTTGATGCAAAATGGAGTACTGGATGATGATCGTATTATTGGAGTGGAAACAGGGGGATGCCCGCATACGGCTATTCGTGAAGATGCATCTATGAATTTTGCCGCCATTGATGAATTAAAAGAACGGCACCCTGACGTGGAGCTCATTTTTGTTGAGAGCGGCGGTGATAATCTTGCAGCTACTTTCAGTCCCGAGCTCGTTGACTTTTCAATTTATATTATTGATGTTGCCCAAGGTGAAAAAATTCCTCGTAAGGGTGGACAAGGGATGATTAAATCTGACCTTTTTATTATCAATAAAACAGATTTGGCCCCTTATGTAGGTGCAAGTTTAGAAGTCATGGAATCTGATACAAAGGTTTTCCGAGGTGATAAACCGTTTGGTTTTACAAATTTAAAAGATAATCAGGGACTGGACGAAGTGATTGATTGGATTAAGCAACATGCATTATTAAAAGGATTAGACTAATATGGAAGATTGGACAGGAATTTTAAAACTGGATGTCGAAGATAGGAAGGGGAAGACAGTTGCCAAGAACGTGTACTTTCAAGGAGCCTTTAAAGTGATGAGGCCGGTTTATCATGACGATTCCGGTCAAGCATGCTATTACTTACTAAACCCTGGCGGAGGCTATTTGGATGGGGATCGCTATCGAATGCAAATTACGTTGGAAAAAGATGCGAAACTTACGATAACAACACAATCTGCAACAAAAATATATAAAACTCCAAAAAGTTATGCTTATCAAGAAACGGATGTTTTCTTGAAAGAAGGAAGCTACCTGGAATACATTCCTGATCCACTTATTGCATATCGACATGCACGCTATAAGCAAAAAAATGTATTTCGATTAGAAAAAGGAGCTACACTTTTTTACTCTGATATTATTACTCCTGGATGGTCTCCAGAAGGTGAATCCTTTAGTTATGATTTGCTACAATTAATAAATGAAGTATACATCGATAATGAATTAGTGGTATATGATCATATAAAGCTGCATCCAAAAAATCAAAAAATGATTGCGCTTGGCTTAATGGAAGGCTTCTCTCATCTAGGTTCCATCATTGTCATCGGTGAGCACACTAGTAATGAACTTCTAGACAGGTTATATCAAGATATACATACGGATCGACATGACTACATGATGGGGATATCCTTGCTACCAGTTTCAGGTTTCACTGTTCGTGTACTCGCTCATTCAACTCAAACGATAGAAGGAATATTCGCTGATTATCATCATATGATTAGTGAAGAGTGGTTTAAGAAAAAGCCTAGCTTCTTAAGAAAATATTAATGTTTATCACCCGGCGATGAAGTGTGTTGGCGGGTTTTAAACATGAATGAGCTAAAAAGAGGGAGGAGAAAGGTATGGAGGTTACTTTACTATCAGTATTAACACTAGGTTTTATTTTGGGGATTAAGCATGCAATTGAACCAGATCATGTGATTGCAGTCTCTACGATTGCGAGCCGGAGTAAAAAGTTGTGGCACGCTTCGCTAGCAGGTGTATTTTGGGGCATAGGGCATACTGCTACGCTTTTTATTATTGGGATTATTTTAATTTTAATGAAAAACGAAATATCAGATAAATGGTCATTGACTCTGGAGTTTTTTGTTGGAATTATGCTAGTGTACTTAGGGACAGTCAGCATATTATCGGTTAGAAAAGAAAAAGAAGATACACATACCCATCATACTCATCTTCCAAAAGATGTGAAAAAGAAGCAAGGATACTATAAATCTCTTATTGTGGGTTTAATCCATGGACTTGCAGGCAGCGCCGCGATGGTATTACTTACGATGAGCACAGTTCATACCGTTTGGCACGGTGTCTTGTTTATTTTAATCTTTGGATTAGGAACTATAGCCGGCATGCTATTCTTTACTACGCTTATTGGGATTCCATTTATTTTAAGCATTAACCGTTTTTCAATGAGTCGTTCTCTTATTTTCTTGACAGGTGGAATTAGTGCATTGTTTGGACTATATTACATGTATGATTTAGGATTTAATGAAGGCTTATTCGCATTATGGATTTAGTAACAATTAAAAACAAGAAGCCCATCAGTGGTGAAGGGCTTCTTTTTCATTCTATTATTCTCACAAACCTGAAAGTTCTCGTACGTCAGGTATTTTAATTTTCAAAGTAAATTCATTCTCAATAACAGAAAAATCAAGCATTCCATTATGTTTTCTTACGATACGCATGATTTCTTGAGTACCAATTCCTTCATGGTTCCCAGTTTTTGTAGAAATTGACCTATTTGTAAATATTCTATCAATTGTTTGGTCATCGAGGGACAATGAGTCATTTTTACAAATAATAATCCATATACCGCTTTGCTTGCGGCAAGAAAAGAGGATTGTTCCCTGTTGACCTGATGCAATACTATAATCATAGGCTGCATCAATACTATTCTCCAATATGTTTCCAATAAAAGAAATAATCTCATATTCATATAGCGGCGAGCCGGAAATAGCATGCTGGATATGATATTCCAGATTCACACCTTTTTCAATGGCTTGTTCATTATAAGCATAAAGCGCCCCGGCTACGACGTTTGATTCACCTCGTAAAATATTATCTATTTGTGTATAACGAGAATGTAATGTAGATCTATACTCCTCTGAAGACGAATCCGAATGTAAAAGTGCAGAAGCATGTTTTTGTAAATCATGACGCTGTTTTCGAAGTTCATATAATAATGCCATTTGCTGTTCGTAGTTCGATGAAAGCAGTAAATGTTTTTCCTGTTCTTCATGTATTGATGTACGCATGAAAAAAAGAGCTGCGAATGGAAGAACAATCCCGAGTGTTATGTAAGGTGTATTTGTTAAAAAGGCAGCCATTATCCAAAAAAGCTGCATAATGCTGGTTACCATTTTCCATAAAAAAGGAAGTGGTTCTTTTTTATATAAATAAAATTGGACGAACGTAGCGCCTGCCAACAATATTGCGATAAGAATACTATTTATTGAAACCACCCATACGATGGCAAGCAACCATGGAATAAGTAAGAGAAGCAACTGCATGTTTCCACCTCAAAAATAATACTTTTGCAAATAGTCCATTTTTTCTTTCGTCAGCATGGCAATTTGCTTCGTACCTTCAAACGTCACGCTGTATGATTTTTTTGTGTAAATAGAAAAACTTTTGACAAAATGAAGATTGATAATGAAGGAGCGATGGGAACGAATGAAGTTATTTTCCCTGAGGCTTCCTTCCAGTTCATTCATCGTCATATACGTTTCATATGACTGATTCGTTGTATAAATAGTTGTGGAACGTCCCGTTCGTTCAGCAAAAATTATATCTTTTTTAGGAATCATTTCGATATGCCCTTTTTGTTTCAAAATAAGTCTTCCTGTCAAATTGCCCGCATGCTGCTTTTCACGATATTTTGCAAGAGCTTGCAGGAGCCTTTCTTTTTTATACGGTTTCAAAATATAATCATGGACATTCAATTCAAAGGCATGAACGGCATACCCACTTTTAGCCGTAACAAAGATAACGGTAATCAAAAGGCCATGTGTTTGTATGAAATCTGCTAGTTCGTACCCTGAAATCCCTGGCATTTCAATATCTGCTATTAATAAATCAATCTTGTTTTTTTGAATCTCCGCGTATGCTTCCTCAGGATTGGTCGTCGCAAAAATGAGTTCGACATCCTCTTCCTCTTGTAATATAAATTTTAATTTATCTAAGTCGATCGTTCGATCATCAACAATGCCTACTTTCATTTATTGAAAACCCCTTTGAAAATACTATCTTTCATTATAAGACATTTTATAGCAGTTATAGAAAATATTATTTTTTTAGGCCTGGATTTTGAATGTATTTTGTCCCTGTCTAGCTCCGGCGCCTATCGACTAGCAAACTTCCAGTCATTTTCTTTTGCGTAAGTCAACATCAATTCGTCCTTTTGGACTCATCGTGTTTCCTTTATCTCAGTCAGAGGCCAAAAGAAAAACGTCGATTAAAACCGCCACGTCCTTATGTCTTCATCGACGGACCCACATCCTGTGGGGCCTGTACGTCGATGGCAAGACTCCTGAGCTTTTCTAAAACCGGTTCATAAAGATTTCAACCCCTTTCGCGACATGTAAATCCCTCTTTGCGACATAATGGCAGACCCAATATTCTTTCTGCCTTACAATACAGGTAGACATTGAAACGAAGGAGAGGAATGGCATGATCGTCGTTGATCAAGTATCAAAACAATTTAAAGATAAAAAACAAGTAGTGAAAGCCATTGATTATTTATCGCTTCGTATTAAAGAAGGGCATGTTGTAGGGCTGATTGGTGAAAATGGAGCAGGAAAAACGACTCTGCTTCGCATGCTCTGTACGCTGATAGAGCCTGACGAAGGAACCATCACATTGGATGGAGAAAACTTATATGAGAATAAGGAAAAAGTGAGATCTAGACTGGGGGTATTGTTTGGATCAGAAACGGGTCTTTACAATCGATTGACTGCTCGTGAGAATTTAGAGTATTTCGGTAGTCTATATGGGATGTCTCCTCATGATATTAAAAACCAAATTGAGATGTTGGCGAAACGATTTGGCATGCGTAAATATTTGGACCGAAAAGTTGAAGGATTTTCTAAAGGGATGAGACAAAAGGTTGCGATAGCACGTACGCTTATCCACGATCCGGACATTGTTCTTTTCGATGAACCGACAACTGGCCTTGATATAACTTCATCCAATATTTTTAGAGAATTTATATATGAATATAAAAGTGAGGGGAAGACGATTGTGTTTTCAACTCATATTATGGATGAAATTGCTCAGCTGTGCGAGGACGTGATTATGATGCATAAAGGGCAGATGGTTTATGAAGGAAGTCTTGACGACCTATATGCTCAGGAAAACAGCAGGGATTTGAATTATTTATTTACTTCAAAAGTAGTAAGAGGTGATTTATATGTTTAAAACTATTTTTCTTAAAGAAATGAAAGATGTGCTACGGGATAAACGCAGTATTACCTTACTTATTATTTTCCCTTTACTGATGATGGCAGGACTTACATTTTTTTATGATAAAATTCTTACATCCAATCACGATGAGGATTTTATTATGGCTGTTGATGAAGGATTAGATTCTGAATTGATTACACAGTTAGAAAAGTATATGCCAACTTTGACGATAGAGAAATCACAAGATGTGCAAAAAGCAATTGAGGAAAAAGAGGTTCAGATTGGGATTCAGCTTGATAAGGATTGGAAACAAAGGTTAGAAGACCAGGAAGCAATTTCAGTAAACATTATTTTTGATCCAGGTAGCCAAGATTCTTCCAACGCCTCAAATATTGTGATGGCAGGACTTAACCAATGGCAGCAAGAAGCTGTTCAACTGAGGTTAGCAGGTCAAAATATTGATAGCAGTGTTCTAGAAGTTTTTCAAATTGAAACAAAAACGACCAAAGATGAAGATAACGCAATTGCATCTTTTATGCTGGCAATTTTGATCCCATTACTGATCCCGATGGCGATTGCCAATGGATCTTACCCATCGGCAACCGAGCTGTTTGCAGGTGAAAAGGAAAAGAAAACGATTGAAGCATTGCTCATTACACCTGTTAAACCTATCAAAATATTATTGGCAAAATGGATGACGATTTCATTACTCGGAATATTCACTGGTGTACTATGTATAGCCTTACTAAGTCTATTTGTCAATTTTACAACAGAACTCAAAAAAGGAATGGCAGTCATCGCCAACCCTGTTCCATTTGTCATCATGAGTATTGTCTTAATCGTGTTGTTTGCCATTTTCTTTGCTGAAATTGAAATGATTTTAAGCATGATGGCGAACTCAGTAAAGGAAGCAGGTCATTATATGACACCTGTAATAGGGATGATTACACTTCCAATGCTGTTTATGTTTTTTGCAGGTGAAGCATTAAGCCTTCCACTTTATGCTGTTCCATTTATGAATTTGTTCATATTTGTTCGTGATGCGTTTAGTGGGCAGTTAACTGTCGGCGCATTTGGACTTGCGGCAGGAAGCTACGCTTTGTTAATTATTATCTTATTCCCTATTGCAGCAAAGCTTTTTAGCAATCATCGTTTAATGTTAGGAAAATAATGATTGACATTACAGAAGATTTTTATTATTATCATAAACAATCAAATACATTTTTAGGCAATGAGGAAGAAGAGTAGCTTGTGTGACGCTAAAGAGAGCCGGTGGTTGGTGCAAATCGGTGTGATTCATGCAGGTGAATGGGCTTCTGAGCTTCCAAACCGAACCGTATTTAATTGGTGTAGGCTTTGGCGAAAATCCCGTCGATATAAGGGAACACGCATAAATGCATTTAGGCATTGTGCGGAAGAGAGCTAATTTTTGGCTAAATAAAGGTGGCACCACGGTCCTTCGTCCTTTGGATGAGGGGCCTTTTTGCGTTCAATTAAATAATTTAAAGCGTTGAGCAAGAGTAGTATGTGTAAGTGAATCGTTACAGAGAGCCGGTGTTGGTGTGAATCCGGTACGAAAACTTATACGGAATGGACTTGTGAGTGATTTCCTGAATATGAGTAGGGAAATTCGGTTTTCCGCCGTTATATGGATAGGGCATCGGAGGTGATCTCCCGTGCTTGAAAGAGATGGGGATTGTAGCAGGAAATCTCCAATACGAGGTGGCACCGCGGTTATATCGCCCTCAGATGGACACTAATTTGTGTTTGTCTGGGGGCTTTTTGTATTCCGAAAATATTAGGAAGGGGAAAAGAAAATGCAAACAAAAGAAGTCAACTTTAAAATGAGAAAAATGAATGGGGATGTATTAACACCAATTAATATTTTCTTACGACTCGAAGGAACGAAAAAGTTTTTATTGGAAAGTTCACTAAAGCATAGTGAACAAGGGCGCTATTCGTTTATTGGTGTGAATCCTGTAATGGAAATAATCGGGAACGGAAACGAGGCATTGGTCGTTTCATCAACGGAAACGAAGAAGCAAATAGGATTGCCACTTGATATTATTCAGAAAACACTGCCGAAACTAGATTTAGAACTTCCCTTTCCTTTTTATGGCGGGGCAGTAGGGTATGTTGGCTACGATGCAATTCGGCAGTATGTTGATGTTGGCGATGTGTTGAATGATGAAATAAATATGCCGGACATTCATTTTATGGTGTATGAGGATGCCATTGTCTATGATCACTTGGCTCAGTCCATCTATATTCTTGCGATTGATTTACATGGAAATCGTACGGAGGAAGAATTAGAACAGCGCATCAATGAAATAGAGACGCAAATTTCCCGGAAAGAACAAGATGAATCATTAACTGATTGTAAGATTGAATTCACTCCTCAACTAGAAAAAGAAGAATTCATCCGCAAGGTAGAGGCTGCACAAGAGTTTATTAAAAAAGGCGAAATAGAGCAAGTCGTTTTGTCGCAAAGAATGATTGGGAAGGTAGGGGCAGACCCATTTCATTTCTACCGAGTATTGAGAAATTCGAATCCTTCACCTTATATGTTTTACGTTGATTTTGACGAATACGTCGTTTTAGGCGCATCTCCTGAAAGCTTTATTAAAACGAGTGGACGAATCGTTTCAACCAATCCGATTGCCGGTACAAGAAGGCGTGGAGAAACTCAAGCTGAAGACCTTGCATTAGAAGCAGAACTTTTAGCCGATGAAAAAGAATTGTCCGAACATCGAATGCTTGTAGATTTAAGTTGCGAGGATCTAAGCCAAATATGTTTAGATGATACAATCAACATTAAACGACATATGAAAATAGAACGTTATCGACATGTTATGCATATTGTTTCTGAAATGGAAGGGGCGTTGGCAGAAGGAAAAACCGGTATCGACGCACTGATTTCCTGCCTTCCTGCAGGTACTGTGTCCGGTGCTCCAAAACCTCGGGCCATGCAAATCATCAATGATCTTGAAGAAGTGAAACGTGGCGTATATGCAGGTGCAATTGGCTACATTAATGCAAATGGTGATGTTGATTTTGCCATTGCAATTCGTTCTCTCGTAATCAAAGATCAACATGCCTATTTGCAGGCTGGTGCTGGTATCGTTGCTGAGTCCATCCCTAAGTATGAATATATGGAGACAATCAATAAGGCAAGAGCGCTTCTCAGTCCGAAGCCGTATTAAACAAGGGAACCCACTATCCAGTAAAATGGATAATGGGTTTTCCTTTCTTATCGTTTACCAGGAAGAAATAGTTTACGTCTAGCTCTAGCGCCTAGCAAACTTTAGGTGCTTTCCTACGATATGTCAACATCGGCTCGCCTTTTAGGCTCACCGTGTTTCCTTTATCTCGTCAGAACCATAAAAAGTTTTTACGTCGCTGAACAGGCGCTTGCGCTTTTGTTCTTACCGTGTCCCTTTCATGTAAGTCGAAATTTTTGGGGACATCGCAAACAAAATAAGTCCTAGTAGAATAGAAATAACGCCAATGGCACCGAAGTAGATGATTTCTGTTTCGGGCTTGTACAGCTTTACAAGTTGGGCATTTATTGCTTGTGCGGATGCATTGGATAAAAACCATAGACTCATCGTCTGTGCTGAAAAAGCAGCAGGCGCCAACTTCGTTGTGGCGGAGAGTCCAACAGGTGATAGCAATAATTCACCAATTACTACGAGAAAGAAGCTGAGTACAAGCCACATAGGGTTAACAAGACTTTCAACTCCGTTGATATAGGCAGGAGCAATCATCACGATAAAAGAAAGTCCTGCAAAAATGAGGCCAATTGAGAATTTCATTGGAGTCGATGGCTGACGGTTGCCTAGTTTCACCCACATCCATGCAAATATTGGTGCGAAAATAACGATAAATAATGGATTTAGCGATTGAAACCATGATGATTCCAATTTCATTCCTGCAAAATTCAATTGAGTCCGTTGGTCTGCGTATTGAGCTAAAATAATAGATCCTTGTTCTTCTATGGCCCAGAACATAATTGCAGCAATAAACAAAGGGATGTATGCAATCAGATTAGATCGTTCATCAGCCGTTGTTTTTTTACTACGAAACATCATAATAAAATAAACAGCCGGTATTAAAATTCCAAAGATACTTATGAGCATTGTGAACCGGTCAATTGTTAACATTCCGGTATAAATGGAAATAGCTCCAATTATTATGATGACTACTATGCTTATACCAAATCTAAAAAAAATTTTTCTCTTTTCATCATCAGAAAGTGGGTTTGGCACTTGTGACCCCGCAAGCCCCAAATATTTCTTTCTAGTTGCAAGAAAAATAACTAATCCGATAAACATACCGATTGCTGCAACTCCAAAGCCAAGGTGAAAATTGTATTTTTGTCCAAGAGTCCCAACAATAAGTGGAGCAATCAACGCACCTAAATTAATCCCCATAACGAAAATACTGAAGCCTGCATCACGACGATTATCATCTTTACTGTATAAATCACCGACAACACTTGAGACATTAGGTTTTAAAAGGCCAGTTCCAATTACAATCAAGGCCATGGATAAAAACAATGCCGCGATTCCACCTGGAAAGGACAATGCAATATGGCCGAACATTATTAAGATCCCACCAAAGAAGACGGTTCTTTTTGTACCTAATAGTCGATCCGCTATCCAACCACCGATGATACCGGACATATAGACGAGGGATCCGTATATTGCCATGATGGAAGCGGCCGTCGTTTGGTTCATGCCTAGTCCGCCTTCGGAAATGGCGTAGTACATATAATAAATTAGGATGGCCCTCATTCCATAATAAGAAAAACGTTCCCAAAACTCCGTGAAGAATAAGGTGAATAACCCTTTAGGGTGACCGAAAAATCCTTTCTGTGGCACACTTTCAGCGATTTCTTGATTATTATTATGGTCCATTAGATTTTCCCCTTTAATTTTTTACTTAGTTATTCTTTTCCACCTTTTTTAAAGTAAAAAACATAAGAATAGGTATAATATTAGGGTTTTCCTTTCCAGTGGAAGTAGCTTTTGATGAGCAAGGAGCTTTCGCTTTTCTTAGTGTTTCCACTTTATTCATAAAGATTCTTCGAACGACCGTATATTGTTTTTTAAATCTGACTATCCTGATATTATGAAAATTTTTTCCATTAGTTAATTGACATGACAAATTCTCTCGTGCTACCATATGAACATTCGGAACAATCAATAATTAGAAAGGGAGGCTGATCATGATGAAAAAGTTAATTGTAAACAAACAACAAATGAATATGAATTCAGCCTGCCGTTTAATAGCATGATTTGACTTAAGATTTGAGCAAAGACGCGGGCTGTAAAATACCCGTGTCTTTTTTATGTGAGCATAGCTGCGCATATTTATAGGCGCACTATGCTTTTTTTCGTTTTCTTTGGGGAACAAGTGTTTTTACACTTTTTATATAAAAAAATTCGGGGAGGAAAAACAAATGTTGATTTTTATTTTATTGATGAAGACAGTGGAGCTGGAGAGTGGGTAGCTTTCACTTGGATGGTTGGCAAAAAAGGGGGGTATAAAAAATGTTTAGCGTATTAACAAAATTAGGTTGGTTTTTTAAACAGCATTGGAAGCGTTATACGATAGCGCTTGTATTGCTTGGTTTTGCAAATTTATTTGAAGTGATTCCACCAATGATTTTAGGTTCCGCCATCGATAATATCTTTCTCGGATCTCTAACATTCAAGACGTTATTAATGTATATAGCGATATTAGGTGGTGGAGCATTAATAAACTATGCCATTACGTATGTTTGGCAGCATCAATTATTCGGCGGTGCTTTCATTGTGGAGAAAATGCTCCGCTCCCGCTTCATGAATCACTTATTAAAAATGACTCCAACATTTTTTGAAAAAAATAGAACCGGGGATTTAATGGCAAGAGGTACAAATGATTTGCGAGCGATTTCCTTAACAGCAGGTTTTGGAATATTGACATTATTTGACTCTACCATGTATATGATCACGATATTACTAACAATGGGATTCCTTGTTTCTTGGAAACTTACATTTGCGGCTGTTTTACCCTTACCTATTCTTGCATGGGTTATTACAGTCCTAGGTAATAAAATCCATAAGCGATTCACGGCTGCACAAGATGCTTTTGGGGATATGAATGATCGTGTCCTTGAATCTGTTTCAGGTGTAAGGGTCACCCGTGCTTACGTTCAAGAAAAAGCGAGTGAAGCTGATTTTCAAAATATGACAGAAGATGTTTACCAAAAAAATATACATGTAGAAAGAATAGATGCCCTATTTAATCCGGCAACAAAAATAATTACAGGGATTAGCTATATCATCGGTCTTTCTTACGGAACATATTTAGTATTTCACCAAGAAATATCATTAGGTCTCTTAGTTTCTTTCAATGTTTACTTAGGGATGCTCACTTGGCCAATGTTTGCCATTGGTGAATTGATAAATATAATGCAGCGAGGAAATGCATCACTCGACCGTGTTCAAGAGACATTGAACTACGAGGAAGATGTAAAAGACCCAGCCGCTCCAAAATTGATAGAGCAACCGGAAAATATTCACCTCTCAAAGGTCACATTCCGTTATCCATCTTCTAAAATTGATAATTTGGCTAACTTGAATGTTCATATTAAACGTGGGTCTACTATTGGGGTTGTCGGAAAAACTGGAAGTGGAAAGACAACATTTATTAAACAGTTTTTACGCGAGTATCCTTTAGGCGACGGGGATATCTACATTTCAGATGTAAGTATGAAAGAGCAGTCGAAAGAACAGGTTCGTCGTTGGATCGGTTATGTTCCGCAGGATCATGTTTTGTTTTCGAGAAGTGTAAGGGAGAATATCCTCTTCGGTGATGATCAAGCAACAGAAGCGGATCTTAAAAAAGCGATTTACCTTGCTTATTTTGAAAAGGATTTAGAAATGCTGCCAGAAGGCTTGGAAACCCTTGTCGGAGAAAAAGGAGTAGCCCTTTCTGGAGGACAAAAGCAAAGAATTTCAATTGCGCGTGCGCTAATTAAAAATCCAGAATTTTTAATACTAGATGACTCTTTATCTGCAGTAGATGCCAAGACAGAGTCTCGGATTATTAGAAATATTCGCGAGGAGCGAAGCGGGAAAACAACCATTATTACAACACATCGTCTATCTGCGGTCGAACATGCTGACTGGATTATTGTCTTTGATGATGGAAAAATCGTTGAGGAAGGAACACATGAAGATCTGTTGCAAGCAGATGGATGGTATAAAGAACAATTTGACAGGCAACAGGTTGAAGACTCGCTTCTACAGGAGGTGAATGCATAATGACTGGAAAAAGATTATATAACTATGCATTGTATTTTAAAGGCATTATTATAGCAGCGTTGACGATGCTGACTGTTTCAGTCGGTGCGGACGTCATTGGTCCATTTGTGGCGAAGAAGCTGATTGATGAACATATTTTGGGGATTGAAGATCATTGGCTAGAGTCAAGCCAAGGGAAATCATCGGTGGAATATGAGGGGAAATCATATGTAAGGGAACTGTATGCCACTGATGAGGCTTTGGTGAAAAACGAAAATAAGGCAACAATTTTACAAGTTGATAGAAAGTTTTATTTTGTAAATGACGTAGTTCCATTTGAAGGGGACCGCAGTATTAATGGTGATAAGCTGTCAATTACGTCGAAAAGTGAAACGAAAGAATTTACAGCGAAAAAACTTTCGATCAACGATACACTTGCTTTTTATAAGCCTGAAATCCCTGCTATTACGAAGTTACTAGCTTTCTACTTTAGTTTATTCGTTATTGCGGCAATCTTTAATTATGGACAGTACTTTTATTTGCAAAAAGCAGCCAATCGCATCATTCAAAAAATGCGTATAGATGTATTTGCACACGTACAACGCTTGCCTATCCGCTACTTTGATGATTTGCCTGCTGGAAAAGTTGTTGCTCGCATCACGAATGATACGGAAGCAATTCGTGAATTATATGTAGCGGTATTATCAAACTTCTTTACCGGAATCATCTATATTATTGGGATCTACACTGCGATGTTCATTCTTGATGTAAAGCTAGCCTTGCTATGTATGCTTCTCATACCTATTTTATTTGCATGGATGATTTTTTATAGAAAATATGCTTCTAAATATAATCATGTCATTCGTTCCAAAGTAAGTGATCTTAATGCGATGATTAATGAATCGATTCAAGGAATGACGATTATTCAGGCTTTCCGTCGTGAGAAGCAAATGAGCGCGGAATTTGAAGAAATGAATGAGACGCATTTTCGCTACCAAAATAAACTTCTTATTTTAAACTCTTTATCGTCCCATAATTTCGTTGGGGTGTTAAAAAATCTTGTTTTTGTAGGATTTATATGGTATTTCGGAAGTAATTCGCTCGGAGCGCATTCAGTCGTCACAATTGGTGTTTTATATGCCTATGTTGATTATATCAACCGATTATTTTGGCCAGTTATGAACATCGTCAATCAATTCTCTAATCTCGAGCAAGCTTTAGTTGCGGGGCAACGAGTTTTTCGATTGCTTGATGAACAGGGAGAAGAGGTCAGCACTGAAAGAATGGAGCGATATAAAGGAAATGTCACCTTTGACCATGTTTATTTTGGATATAAAGAAAATGAATATGTGTTAAAGGATATCAATTTTGAAGCAAATCAAGGGGAAACAGTGGCACTAGTCGGTCATACAGGTTCCGGAAAAAGCTCAATTATGAATGTTTTATTCCGTTTTTATGATTGCAATAAAGGCGAAATTAGAGTTGATGGAAAAAATATACAGGACCTTCCAAAACAAACTCTACGTGAGCATATGGGAATTGTCTTGCAGGATCCTTACTTATTTACAGGTACAATTGCTTCAAATGTAAGCTTGAATGATCCGCGTATATCTCGTGAGAAAGTTGAAGCTGCATTGAAAGCAGTCGGAGCAGATCGCGTCTTGAAAAACTTAGAAAAGGGAATTGATGAACCAGTCGTTGAGAAAGGAAGTACCCTTTCCTCCGGTCAACGCCAGTTAATTTCCTTTGCTCGTGCATTAGCGTTTGATCCAGCGATTCTCATTTTGGATGAAGCGACTTCCAGCATTGACACGGAAACTGAAACGATTATTCAGGAAGCGATGGATGTATTGAAAAAAGGACGAACGACATTTATTATCGCCCATCGATTATCCACAATCAAAAATGCCGATCAGATTTTAGTCCTTGATCGCGGAACTATTGTGGAACGAGGCAATCACGATGAGTTAATGGAGAAAAAAGGTAAATATTACCAAATGTATCAGCTTCAGCAAGGCCAGAAGCTTGGTGCTTAATAGAAAAGCGTAAGCGCCTGTCCATCGACGTACGGGCCCACAGGATGTGGGTCCGTCGACGTCGCCACAGGACGTGGCGATTTTAGTCGACGTTCCTTTTTCGGACTTCGACTGAGATAAAGGAAACACGCGAAACGAAGTGGAGCGATGTTGACTTATCGTAGGGAGAAGTCATGTAGTTCGCTAGTAGATAGGCGCTGAAGCTGGACAAAGAAAAGCGTAAGCGCCTGTCCATCGATGTACGGGCCCACAGGATGTGGGTCCGTCGACGTCGCCACAGGACGTGGCGATTTTAGTCGACGTTCCTTTTTCGGACTTCGACTGAGATAAAGGAAACACGCGAAACGAAGTGGAGCGATGTTGACTTATCGTAGGCGCTGAAGCT
>NZ_JAGYPJ010000001.1:4221640-4542774 GCF_018343695.1 Lederbergia citrisecunda
CACAGGATGTGGGTCCGTCGACGTCGCCACAGGACGTGGCGATTTTAGTCGACGTTCCTTTTTCGGACTTCGACTGAGATAAAGGAAACACGCGAAACGAAGTGGAGCGATGTTGACTTATCGTAGGCGCTGAAGCTGGACACCAAAAACGGCACTTCCCATTTTAAGGGGGTGCCGTTTTTCAGTTTAAGAAATTGCAGCTCATCTTGCCCCAACCAGTGATTTTAATGTGCAGTAGGTCACGATAGAAAGTTCAATGTTCACTCAATCCATTATTTAAGACTTAAAGATAACGATGAATCGTTCATAGTGTTATGGATTCTTAGTCACAATAAGTAATTCAATATTATCGCTATCTCAAGGTCATATTGGCCATTTCATCTAACTAATACTAATAGTTACAGGTTTACTGTATACCAAGGGTGTGTCATTAATTACACCTTTTAAAAGTCCAACACTTCGCAAACAAGTTTTACTACAAAATCTAGTTCTAAAGTGACACTAATCACCATTTTCATGATGCATTCCCTAGGTATAAATGATTGTTTTTTTTATCCCTTCACAATCCTAAAGGATTTAGTGGAAATCCACAGAAGTATTAATGAAAAAAGCTCTCGTAATCCTGTGGGTAAAGGACAAATTTTTAGAAGGGATGATGAAAAAGATGATTGGTAGGTTGATTGTCGTTTTGATAGCAGTTGTATTATTATTCTCCATTACTATAAATTTCACTGGATCCACTTTTGCTTCAAATGGCCCATTAGAAACTTCTAACAAGAATAGCCCTCCCGCTGTTAACAAGAAAGAACCCTTTGCAATATTTGAAAATCCTGTTTTGGGAGATGGGGCAGATCCTTGGGTTGTGAAACATTCTGATGGATATTATTATTACACCCATACTACAGGTAGAGATATTACCATATGGAAGTCGAAAACATTAACTGGTTTAGCGAACGCTCCCAAAAAGGTTGTTTATACACCTAGCGATAATGGTCCACATAGTCAAAGCATATGGGCGCCAGAGCTTCATTTTATTGATGGCAAATGGTACATCTATTTTGCTGCTTCAGGAAACACCGGCAGTCATCGTATGTATGTCCTACAATCTGAAGGCTCAGATCCATTTGGTTCTTATTCATTTCCAGAGAGAACGGAATATGGGAAAATTTCAGACCCTACGGATAAATGGGCTATTGATGGAACGGTATTGGAATATAAAAATAAACTATATTTTATTTGGTCGGGATGGGAAGGCGATGTTAATGTAAGCCAGCATCTATATATCGCACCAATGTCGAACCCATGGACAATAAGCGGGGAACGAGTAGAAATCTCCAGACCAGAGCTTACATGGGAGAAAAACGGTTTTCCACTGATTAATGAAGGACCGCAAGTCTTGAAAAATAAGCAAGGTAAAGTATTTATTATTTATTCGGCTAGTGGCAGTTGGACGAATGATTATTGCTTAGGGATGTTAAGTTTCGGGGGGAAGAATCCGCTTGATGCTTCCTCTTGGACGAAAAATCCAACACCAGTTTTCGAAACAAATACAGAGGCGGATGTATATGGACCAGGTCATAGTAGCTTTGTAAAATCACCAGACGGCAAGGAAGATTGGATTGTTTACCATGCAGCCAAATTCAAAGATGGAGGCTGGACTAGAAATGTAAGAATGCAGAAGTTTTCATGGAACAAGGATGGATCTCCTAACTTCGGCAAACCAGTTGGAACCCAAACCCTATTACGTGTGCCATCCGGAGAAACAGAAGGAGCATTCACACCAAGTTTACCTGGAGAGGTTTATCAATACGAGGCTGAAGATGCAACAGTTAATAATGCAATAATTCATGTTAATACAAGTGCATCTCGCCATAAAAAGGTAGGACATATTGATTTTAGTGACAGTTATGTAGAATTTAATGTAGATGTACCATCGGGAGATTATACATTGGTCGTAAGGTATGGAAATGGAATGGGGCAGCAATCGACGCACCATGTTACTGTAAATGGTGAATCATATGGAGAAATAGCATATGAGAGTTATGGATGGGAAAATTGGAAGGATGCTAGCCTAAATATTCATCTAAATTCGGAACAAAACACAATTAGGATTTCTAAAGGGCATTTATATGCTGAAATTGATTATATTCAATTGATCCCAAAAGAAACCAATGTTTATCAATACGAAGCGGAATTTGCAAATCTTCATAAAGCAAATATTATAAATGATTCTGCTTCATCAAATGGCCAAAAGATAGGCGGTATGGATGAGAATGGCAGCTTCGCCCGATTTGAAATCAATGTACCAAGTTCAGGCACATACGAAATGAAGATTAAGTATGTAAACGGTACAGCTGCTATAAGCTCCCATAAGTTGACTGTAAATGATGATGTTATTGGAACCATATCTTATGAAAATATGGGTTGGAATAATTGGCAGTATGCAACCGTAGTAGTGCCATTTAAAAAGGGTAAAAATACGATTATGTTAAAGAAGGATACTGGCTATGCTGACATCGACTTTTTTACCATTGAGAGAATAGAATAAGAAATTAAACACGGCACTTCCAATTTTATGAGAGTGCCGTTTTGCATTTATATGATAAAGAATACCAATACCGATAAAGCCAATGATGTAATAACCATGGCGATGAGAGGTTTTAACGCTTTTGATTTTAAATCTGCGAGGCTAACGTTTAATCCAAGGCCAACCATAGCAGCTGTCAATAACCAACTAGTGACCGATGAAACAAAGCTTTTTACTCCTTCAGGATATGGAACAGCATGTCCTAAAACATAGCTTCCGATAATGCTCATAATAATAAAACCGATTAAAAACCAAGGAAATTCAATTTTAGTATCTGTACTATCTCCTGTAGACTTTCTTTTCATCCAATACATAAAAAGAAAGCAAAGGGGTATAAGCAAGAATACGCGACCTAATTTTGCAAGCAAACCAATGGCCAATGCATCTTCACCGCCAACATCTGCGGCAAGTATGACTTGGGCGATTTCATGAAGACTCATTCCCGACCAAATGCCGAATTCGATATCTGTAAGAGGTAGAATCGGGCGTATGAGAGTATAGGCTATCGCGAATACAGTTCCAACGAGAGCGATGATCCCCACGCTTATTGCTGTGTCCTCATCTTTAGATTTAATTATTGGTGCGACGGCGGCAATTGCTGCAGCACCACAAACCCCAGTTCCGACACCAAGCAATAATGAAATAGTCGGATTTGCCTTCAAACGCTTAGCTAGCCAAACTGTTGCGAAAATCGCGAAAATAATGACGCCGACATCACGAACAAGCAAGCCAAGTCCATCTTGAAGAACGACCGCAATATCCAATTTTAAACCATATAAAATGATAGCTGCCCGTAATAATTTTTTTGATGAGAAAGCAATACCTGGGCGAATCGCTTCAGGGTAACCGAAGATTTGCCGAAAAATAATGGCGATAATGATTGCACATGCGAGCTGTCCTACCATATTGAAACCTGGAACTTTTGCTAGCCAAAAGCCGAGAAATGCAATCAAAAATGTAAAGGCAATTCCACCTGCCATTGAAGTGCCAGCTGATTGCGGTTTTTTCCTTTCTAGTTGTTTTTCCATAAACTAACCTCCAAAAATAATGTCCTATTACAGAATAATACTTATTATCGTATAAGGAAAATAAATCATTATAATAGTAATGATAAGTAAATGCTTATAGTAGGTGATGAAAAGATGGAACAACAATTGGAAGTATTCGTAAAAGTCGCGGAAAAGGAGAGTTTTTCGCGAGCAGCTGAAGAACTACACATGACTCAGCCAGCTGTTAGTCAATACATTCAACAATTTGAGCGGGAAATGGGGACAAAGCTATTAGAACGGAGTAATAAGTACGTCCGATTAAATAAAGCGGGTGAAATCGTTTATCATCATGCAAAAGAAATCATTGGCCTCTATACAAAAATGCAACGTTTAGTTGATGATGTTACGAATAAAACAAGCGGACCCTTATCAATTGGTGCCAGCTACACATTTGGTGAGTATGTACTCCCACATATCATAGCGCTTACTCTTGAAAAATATCCGCTTGTTAAACCAACAATCACAATTGGAAACACAAAAGAAATTGCGGAACTTGTTACAAGTCACCAATTAGATATCGGTATTATTGAAGGTGGATTAAAAAACGCGAAATTAAACATCGAGCCTTTTTCTAAGGATGAAATGTATGTTTTTATTTCTTCAAAACATCAATTGGCTAGTAGGAATGGGGAGATACAAGTTTCTGAACTAGAAGATGAAACATGGATTGTTAGGGAAAATGGTTCCGGAACGCGCGAAGCCAGCGATGAAGTCTTCCGTATATTTAATTTAGCTCCTCCAAAAATAATGGAGTTTGGAAGCAACCAACTTATTAAAGAATCCGTTGAAGCTAGTCTTGGAATAAGTTTACTATCTCATTGGGCTATACGGAAGGAAGTTGAGATTGGGACACTTAAAATATTAAAGATAAAAGGCTTGCCCTACACTCGACAGTTTTCTGCGATTGTCCAAACCCCTTTCCATACAAAAGCGATGGATAGTTTTCTTAACTTATTAAGGGAAGAGGAACTTCTTTACAACATTGGAAATAAAGGTCCTCAACATTTTCAATCCTAAAGAGCTTACTAAGTTCATTGGTGTCGCTCAGTTGATTAGAGCGAAAGGTGGGAGACTCCTGCGGGAAAAACGGGTAACGGGATATCCCACAGGCGCTGAGCGCCGAGGAGGCTCTTCGAACCGCATGGAACGGAAATCAGCACCAATGCCAGTACAGCATTAAGCGAGCACCTGGAGAGGAAATCAATAAACAAAATTGGCATAACAAAATAGGAAAAAAGTATTGAAGTATCTACATATTTAGGTATAATAATGTGAGGTTTAAAGTAAACTTAAAGTTTGGTATAACTAAACTTTATTCACTTATAGTTTACTAATATTAAACACGATTGAGGTCATATTGATGCTAATCGGAAACAAAATTAAGAATTTACGATTGAAGAAAGGGTTGACGCAAGAGGAGTTAGGGGAACGCACTGATTTAAGTAAAGGCTATATTTCACAGTTAGAAAGAGATTTAAGCTCTCCTTCAATCGATACTTTCTTTAACATACTAGAAGTGCTTGGCTGCACTCCAAAACAGTTTTTTGACGAAGAAGAGCGGGAACAAAAAGTAGTGTATACGGAAGAAGATCAAACAGAATACAAAGATGATGAAAAGGGATATGAGATTAAATGGTTAGTTCCAGAATCCAATGAAATGGAAATGGAACCAATCTGGCTTACGTTAGAAGAAAATGGAGAGTTCAAGCAATTTGAACCTTCTTTGTCGGAAACCTTCGCATACGTAATAAAGGGGCATATCATGATTCAATTAGGCAAACATACGTATTATGCAAAAGCTGGTGAATCTATATATTTTCATTCATCTCATCAACATCAAATAAGCAACATGCATAAAGGGATATCGGAACTGATTTTAGTTGCGACTGATTCGTATTTGTAAACATAGGTCGCAATAATGTTACGAAAAATGGAGGGACAACAATGACTGAAAATACTATTATTCGTTTTGAAAATGTATCAAAACAATATGATGATGAATTAGTTTTGGACGATGTAAGCTTTGAAATTGAGCGTGGAAAATTTTATACCCTTCTTGGTCCCTCTGGCTGCGGGAAGACGACGATTCTCCGTTTGATTGCTGGATTCATCGAACCTTCAAAAGGGGCAATCTATTTTAATGGGAAAAAAGTAAATAAAATTCCAGCTAACGAACGCCAAGTAAATACAGTATTTCAAGATTACGCCTTATTTCCACATTTAAATGTTTTTGAAAATGTGGCATTTGGTTTGCGAATAAAAAAGAAGAAAAAGACAGAAATTGAGCAAAAAGTCACGGAAGCTCTTAAGTTCGTAAACTTGGCTGGATATGAAAATCGTGAGATCAATGAAATGTCTGGAGGCCAGCGTCAACGTGTTGCGATTGCGCGTGCAATTGTAAATGAACCTGAAGTGATATTACTTGACGAGCCGCTATCTGCACTCGACTTGAAATTAAGAACCGAAATGCAATACGAGCTCCGTGAATTGCAGCAAAGACTTGGTATTACGTTTATTTTTGTCACACATGACCAGGAAGAAGCACTTGCGATGTCTGACGAAATTTTTGTCATTAATAAAGGGAAAATTCAACAAAGTGGTACCCCAATTGATATTTACGATGAGCCGATCAACCGTTTTGTCGCAGATTTTATAGGTGAATCAAATATTATCCCTGGAAAAATGATTAAAGATTTCCTAGTTGAGTTTAATGGCAAACAATATGAATGTGTCGATCAAGGATTTAATCCAAATGAGTCAATTGAAATAGTCATTAGGCCTGAAGATTTGGAGATTACGTCAAGAGATTCGGATAATCTGCATGTTAGAGTAGATTCTCAGTTATTCCGAGGTGTGCATTACGAAATCTGTTGCTACGACGAAGCTGGAAATGAGTGGCTTGTCCATTCTACTAAAAAAGCAGCAGCTGGGGATGAAGTAGGACTTCGATTTGATCCCGAAGCTATACATGTTATGCGTTTTGGAGAAACAGAAGAAGAATTTGATAAACGCTTGGAAGCGTATGATGAGGTAAGCCATGCAAAATAAGATGCGCAACTTTTATCTCGTTCCATACGTTTTATGGATTGCATTATTCGTAGTGACCCCTATTTTGCTCGTGGTTTATTATTCTTTTTTCGATATTGAGGGTAATTTTACAGTAACCAACTATCAAAAGTTTTTCACACCAGTATATTTAAAAATGACACTTAGTTCTTTTTGGTATGCCTTTTTAATAACAGCTTTTTCAATCATAGTAGCTTATCCTACAGCTTATTTCCTTACGAAAGCAAAGCATAGACAACTATGGTTACTGCTTATCATATTGCCTTCTTGGATCAATTTACTCTTAAAAGCCTATGCATTCCTTGGAATTTTCGGAGCATATGGACCTGCTAATATGTTCTTAGATGCAATTGGGATCGGTTCAAAACAAATATTATTTACTGACTTTAGCTTTATATTTGTTTCTGTATATATATTTATTCCATTCATGATTCTTCCGATCTACAATGCCCTTGAAAAGATGAATCCGTCTTTAGTCGATGCTGCAAGTGATCTAGGAGCTTCTACATGGACAACTTTTAGAAGGGTTATTTTTCCGCTAACCTTGGATGGAGTTAAATCAGGTTGTCAAGCAGTATTTATTCCGGCTCTTTCCTTGTTTATGATTACGAGACTAATCTCTGGGAATCGAGTCATTACTCTAGGTACAGCAATTGAACAACATTTCCTTGTTACACAAGATTGGGGAATGGGCGCGACCATTGCAGTATTCTTAATTATCGCAATGGCGATTATCATGATTTTAACTGGCAATAGAAAACGGGGTGATCTCATATGAATGGGAAAAGCAAATTTGCACGCATATATTTGGTTATTGTTTTTTTCATTTTGTATGCCCCGATCCTTTATTTAATGTATTATTCGTTTAATAGTGGTGGGACAATGCGTGACTTTGAAGGCTTTACGCTTGAGTGGTACTCGGAAGTTTTCCAAGATACGAGGCTTATTATCATTGCCTTAAATACGTTAATCATTGCATTACTATCAGCAGCCATATCAACGATTCTTGGCGTTGTCGGGGCACTTGCGATTACGTATGTAAAGAAACTACGGTATAAAAATACACTTCAAACATTGAATAACGTCTTGATTGTTAGCCCAGACGTTATAATCGGGGCTTCTTTCCTAATTATGTTTACGATGATTGGGATTAAGCTAGGTTTTACATCCGTCTTATTATCCCATATTGCATTTAGTGTACCAATTGTTGTCATTATGGTGTTGCCTAAACTTCAAGAAATGAGATCTTCCCTCATTGACGCTGCGCGGGATCTTGGTGCTACGAACTGGGATATATTATCAAAGGTTATTTTACCTTATATTACACCTGGTATTTTTGCAGGCTTTTTTATGGCTTTAACCTATTCGCTAGATGATTTTGCCGTTACGTTTTTTGTAACAGGTAATGGTTTTTCAACGTTATCAGTCGAAATATATTCACGTGCTCGACAAGGTATTTCATTAGAAATTAATGCATTATCAACACTGATCTTTTTAGTGACTCTTGTACTAGTCATTGGATATTATTTCGTTAATCAGCGCAACGTGAGACCTCAAGCTGCGGGGGTGAGGAAATCATGAGTAAATTAGTACGTTTGTTTTCTCTTATCTTTATTATTTCCTTTGCCTTAATGTACCTGACTTCTAACATGAATTCTTCTCAAGGATATACGAGTGGAAATGTTCTGAATGTCTATAATTGGGGAGATTATATTGATCCGGATTTAATTAAGAAGTTCGAGAAAGAAACAGGAATGAAAGTGATTTACGAAACGTTTGATTCTAATGAAGCAATGATGACAAAAATATCACAAGGCGGTACATCTTATGATATTTCAGTCCCTTCGGAATATGCGATTAGCAAAATGAAAGAGGAAGGTTTACTTCTTCCACTAGATCATAGTAAATTGCCCAACTTGAAATATATTGATAAGCGATTTATGGATTTATCCTTTGATCCAAAAAATCAATATTCCATACCATATTTTTGGGGTACAGTTGGAATCGTCTATAATCCGAAAATGCTTGGTGGGAAAAAGATTACGAGCTGGAATGATTTATGGGATCCAGATTTAAAAAATCAAATCTTTCTTGTCGATGGTGCCCGTGAGGTAATCGGAATGGGTCTGAACAGTTTGCATTATTCATTAAATGAGACGAATGAAGAACGTCTATTGGAAGCAAGAAGTAAACTCGATAAGCTTACTCCAAATATTAAGGCGATCATTGGAGATGAGATAAAATTACTCGTAGCCAATGAAGAAGCTGCTATCGGAGTAACGTGGTCTGGAGAAGCGGCTGACATAATGAGCGAAAACGAAGACTTGGATTATGTTGTGCCAGAGGAAGGGTCAAATTTGTGGTTTGATAATATGGTCATCCCGAAATCAGCTCAAAATGTGGAAGGTGCCCATAAATTTATTAATTTCATGCTAGATCCTGAAAATGCCGCTCAAAATGCTGAATATATTGGATATTCAACCCCAAATGCTAAAGCATTAGAATATATGCCAGAAGAAATAACAAGTGATCAGCGTTTTTATCCTTCTCCAGAGTTAACTGAAAGACTTGAAGTGTATGATAACTTAGGAAAGAAAATGTTGGCTCACTATAATGATCTATTTTTGGAATTTAAAATGTATCGTAAATAATGATTTTTAGTTGTCTAGCTCCAGGCGCCTTCCGCTTTTCCAACCTCGCCGTGTTTCCTTTATCTCAGTCGAAGGCCAAGAGAGGAACGTCGACTAAAACCGCCACGTCCTGTGGCACCGTCGACGGACCCGCATCCTGCGGGCCTGTACGTCGATGAGCAAGGCGCTTACGCTTTTCTAAGGGCTGCCGAATCTATGGGCAGCCTACCTTTATTTATGGACTAATAGTATACTGGATTCATGTAGGCGGAAAAAATGGAAATGGGTAAAGAAATTATGGGTATGCTTCATGAGATAAAGATATATTGAATGGCATAACACGATTTTAAAAGAGCACAGCCAAAAATTGGACATGCATAGTGACACATTATAAGTGGGCTAAGAAATGGACAAGAAATGCTAAAAGCTGAGTTAAGCGAAATGCGGCTTCAAAATGCAAAAGAGTTTGGAGAAATTAAAGAACAAATGAAAGACATGGGAGATAGCAACGATTTCCTCAAAGATGACACATGGCATATTAAAAAAGATATCCTACGAATAAAAAAAACAATGGGAATGTCATGAATATACTTACCATTAGAACACCTACACATAAAAGCCTCAGAAACCTCATAAAAATGAATTCCGTATTAAAACAGCTACGTATTATTTTTCTTAAAAAGGTAGATAAGCTCGTAGCTGTTTTTTATTATTTTTTGATTTTAAAAATTCATAAATAGTACAAATTTTTGAAACCTTGGTGCAAAAACAATGAAAACGGATACAAAATAAATGGACTTTTTCCAACTGATAAAACATTCTGAAAATGTACTTGACCTTTCTGCAATACCGCGGTATCATTGGAACAATTTAATAAATCTAAACAACCTGAAAATAATTACTACAGAGAGGGGCGAATAGCGATGAGTGAACAATTGATCTTCCTTGACGGCAAATTCGTGAAAAAAGAAGATGCTGTCGTGTCAGTGTATGATCATGGATTTCTCTATGGAGATGGTATCTTTGAGGGAATTCGTGCATACTCTGGGAATGTGTTTCGCTTAGACGAGCACTTAACAAGACTTTATGACTCAGCGAAATCAATCATGTTAACCATTCCATACACGAAAGAGGAGATGGCTCATATTGTTGCCGAAACACTCCGCAAAAATGATTTAACAAATGGATATGTTCGCCTCGTTGTTTCACGTGGGGTTGGTGACTTAGGTTTAAGTCCATACTCCTGTAAAAATGCAACAGTGCTTGTCATTGCTGAACCGTTACGTATTTATTCAAAAGAATTATATGAAACAGGTCTTGATATCGTAACAGTTGCGACGAGACGGAATCGTTCAGATGTATTAAATCCAATGGTAAAATCTTTAAACTACTTAAATAATGTTCTTGTAAAAATAGAAGCAACACTTGCTGGAGTTCCTGAAGCATTAATGCTTAATGATCAAGGGTATGTAGCGGAAGGATCAGCGGACAACATCTTTATCATAAGAGATAAAAAAATACTGACACCTCCGGGACATGTCGGTGCACTTGTTGGTATTACAAGAAATGCCATTATAGATATAGCACGTGTAAAAGGTTATGAAGTAGAGGAAGCTGTTTTTACACGCCATGATGTATATACAGCTGATGAAGTCTTTTTAACTGGAACTGCTGCGGAAGTTATAGCGGTTAAAACAGTTGATGGACGCATTATTGGCGACGGGAAGCCAGGTCCTATCACGAATGAGTTGCTCGAAAGCTTTCGTGAACTGACACTCACAGACGGATACAAATTATACGATGAGTTACATGTAGCGAATTAATGAAACAGGAGATGTCATAATGAGAAGCGATATGATAAAGAAGGGGATTGATCGTGCCCCACACCGCAGCTTATTATATGCCACAGGTGTAAAAACAAGAGATTTAGAGAAACCTTTTATTGGTGTATGTAATTCATATATTGATATTATTCCTGGCCACAAACACCTTAGAGAATTTGCAGATGTTGTAAAAGAAGCTATTTGGGAAGCCGGTGGAGTTCCGTTTGAATTTAACACTATCGGAGTAGATGACGGAATCGCAATGGGCCACATCGGTATGCGATACTCTTTACCAAGTAGAGAGCTTATCGCCGACGCAGCAGAGACCGTGATTAATGCACACTGGTTTGATGGCGTATTTTACATCCCTAACTGTGACAAAATCACACCGGGTATGTTGATGGCTGCGTATAGAACGAATGTCCCATCGATTTTTGTTTCAGGTGGTCCAATGGAAGGTGGAGTTTCTTCTGAAGGTGAGCCTTTAACATTGACTTCTGTTTTTGAAGGGGTCGGAGCTTATCATGCGGGGAAAATGTCTGCTGAAAAACTTCTAGATATCGAACAAAACGCTTGCCCGACTTGTGGGTCATGTTCAGGAATGTTTACAGCAAACTCTATGAACTCATTGATGGAAATGCTTGGTGTAGCCTTACCTGGAAATGGTACAATTGTAGCAACTTCAAATGAGCGTCACAGATTAATTAAAGAAGCTGCTCATCATTTAGTTAGAATGGTAAAAGAAAACATTAAGCCTCGTGATTTAATTAGCGAACAAACAATTGATGATGCATTTGCACTAGATATGGCTATGGGTGGATCAACAAATACAGTTCTTCACACATTAGCTATTGCGCATGAAGCAGATATCGAATACGATTTATCTCGTATAAACGAAGTAGCAAAACGCGTTCCTTACTTATCAAAAATTGCTCCTGCATCAGACTATACGATGCAAGATGTACATGATGCTGGTGGAGTCAGTGCCATTATACGTGAATTATGTGAAATGGGTGCAATTGAGAGGGATAGAATGACGGTAACTGGTAAAACTGTCTATGAAAATGTAAAAGACCATGTTATTACAAATCCAAAAGTTATAAGGCCAAGTGAAGATCCATATAGCCCAGTCGGCGGACTTTCAATACTATTTGGAAACATAGCTCCAGACGGAGGAGTCATTAAAGTAGGTGCGGTTGACCCGTCCATCAAAACATTCCTTGGTAAAGCAATTGTTTTCGAATCTCAAGAAGATGCTCAACAAGGAATCAACGATGGTACTGTAAAAGAAGGTCACGTAGTAGTTATCCGTTATGAAGGACCTAAAGGCGGACCGGGAATGCCGGAAATGCTCGCACCAACAGCAGCGATTGCAGGTAGAGGTCTTGGAACAAAGGTTGCCCTTATCACAGACGGTCGTTTTTCAGGAGCGTCGAGAGGTATTTCAATCGGACATATTTCTCCGGAAGCAGCAGAAGGCGGTCCTATCGCTCTTGTTGAGGATGGAGATGAAATCTTCATCGATTTAACAAATCGTACGATTGAATTGAAAGTTTCAGATGATGTTTTAGCTGAGCGTAAAGCGAATTTAAAACCATTTGAGCCAAAAATTAAAAAGGGTTATCTAGCTAGATACTCTAAGCTCGTTACATCTGCCAGCACAGGCGGAGTAATGAAAATATGACAAAAAATTGAATTCATGATATAACTGAATGAACAATCGACAAAAGCCATGAAGAGGTAAAAATAAATGGAGTTCTGTATTACCAGAGAGCCGGAACTGCTGGAAACCGGCATTACAGCCATTTGTGACATCGCCTTGGAGCGGGAACCCGGAAAGTAAATTGCGAGTAGGGGTTCACGGGGATAAAATAAAGTTCCCGTTATCAATGAGTGACATAAAGTCGCTCCAGAGTCAGTGATTTACACTGAAAAGTAGGGTGGTACCATGAAAAGTTTTTTCATCCCTGCATAAAAGGTTCTCCTTTTTTGTGGGCTGAAAAGGCTTTTTTTATTTTTTATCGAAAAGCGCAAGCGCCTTTTCATCGACGTAGGGAAGAGTCCTAAAGTCCACTAGTCGATAGGCGCTGTAGCTAGTCAAAGAAAAACTGTTATTTTATAGATTTAATGCATTAAATGATTGAAATGCGATATGTTTTAAAAAAATAAAAAATGAAAGGAAGGCGCTAGAGGTGAGTATGGGTATCCCGATGGGAGCGAGTGATCAAACATCTGACACGGCAACTAAAGTACAAGTGAAAACAGGGGCAGACCTTTTTATCGAGGCTCTTCAAAAAGAGAACGTTGAGATTATGTTCGGTTATCCTGGAGGAGCTGCACTGCCAATATATGATGCATTGCACAAAAATCCAATTAAGCATGTATTGACTAGACACGAACAAGGCGCTATACATGCTGCGGAAGGCTATGCAAGGGTAACGGGAAAACCAGGAGTTGTTATTGCAACCTCTGGACCTGGCGCTACTAACTTAGTAACTGGAATCGCGGATGCCATGATGGATTCATTGCCACTCGTTGTGTTTACTGGTCAGGTTGCTAGCTCAGCACTTGGAACAGATGCTTTCCAAGAATCCGATATTGTTGGTATTACAATGCCAATTACAAAACATAATTATCAAATAAAAAAGATTGAAGACCTAGGAAGAATCATAAAAGAAGCTTTTTATATAGCGTCTACAGGACGTCCGGGACCGGTTCTAATTGATATTCCAAAAGATATTGCTTCACAAGAAGTAACAGAGGTATTTCCTGATGCTACAATAAATCTACCAGGCTACCAACCAACAACAAAGCCAAATTATTTGCAACTGCAAAAACTTGTAAGTGTTATAGCTAATGCGAAAAAGCCACTAATTCTTGCAGGTGCCGGGGTACAATTCGCAAAAGCGTCAGATTATTTAAAAGAATTCGTAGAAAAAACTGGTTTTCCAATAACAAACACACTTCTTGGATTAGGTACAATCCCTGGGGATCATCCACAATTTTTAGGAATGGCGGGAATGCACGGAACTTATACATCCAATATGGCCATTACGGATTGCGATTTGCTAATTAATATTGGAGCTCGTTTCGATGACCGACTAACTGGTAATTTGAAGCATTTTGCTCCAAATGCAACAGTTGCTCATATTGACATTGACCCAGCTGAGATTGGCAAAAATGTTCCAACTGCAATTCCAATTGTTGGAGATGCGAAGATTGTTTTGGAAGAGTTACTGAATATGGAATTAACGATTCCGGATATCTCAGAGTGGACGGATGTAATACAAGAAAGTAAAGAAAAATATCCGTATAAAACTCCAGCTTCACCAGAAGATTCTCTTTCTTCACCACACGTTATAAAAATGATTCACGACATTACTGGTGGAGATGCCATTGTTACCACAGACGTTGGTCAGCATCAAATGTGGGCAGCACAATATTACGGATTAAATGGTCCGAATAATTGGGTTACTTCAGGTGGACTTGGAACGATGGGCTTTGGATTCCCTTCAGCGATTGGAGCACAATTAGCTGATCCTAGTAAAACTGTTGTAGCAGTTACGGGAGATGGCGGTTTCCAAATGACATTGCAAGAACTTTCTGTCATAAAAGAGCTGAACCTTCCTGTAAAAATTGTAATCCTTAATAACAAGTGTCTTGGAATGGTTCGACAATGGCAACAAACGTTTTATGAAGAACGTTATTCACATTCCTTAATTCCAAACCAGCCGGATTTTATAAAGCTTGCTGAAGCTTATGGAATTAAAGGATATATAGCTACTACAGAGGAAGAAGCAAAAGCTGTATTTGAAGAAGCCTTCAGTATCCCAGAGCCTGTATTAATCGATTGCCGAGTAATCCAAACTGAAAATGTTTATCCGATGGTTGCTCCAGGCAAAGGGCTTCATGAAATGATAGGGGTGGGAGAATGAAACGAGTTGTTACTGTAACAGTCAACAATAACCCTGGTGTATTAAATCGTATTACTGGATTATTTGCTAAAAGGCAATTTAATATCGAAAGCATTACAGTCGGCCCTACTAGCAATCCAGCCATTTCTAAAATGACCTTCATCGTTCCGATGGAAGATCCAGCAAAAATGGAGCAATTGTTAAAGCAGCTGCAAAAACAAATCGATGTAATAAAAGTATCGGATATTACCGATAAATCGATTGTTACTCGCGAATTGGCACTTATTAAAGTGCAGAGCCCACCAGCATTGAGAAGCGAGGTTTATAGCATTATTGAACCTTTTAGGGCAACTGTTATTGATATGGGGAAAAATAATATTACCGTGCAAGTAACAGGAGAACCAGATAAGGTTGACGCGTTTATTGAGTTGTTAAAGCCATATGGCATTAAAGATATATCGAGAACAGGTGTAACCGCATTTGTTCGAGAGCATCAAAAAACAGAAACACAACAACTATCAATTTTACAACTTTAAGAGGAGATGGAGAAAAAATGGCAAAAGTATATTACAATAACGAAATCAATGAACAAGAATTACAAGGAAAGAAAATCGCAATCTTAGGATATGGATCACAAGGTCATGCACATGCAAGCAATTTAAAAGATAGCGGTTTTGACGTTATTGTTGGTGTAAGACCAGGTAAATCATTTGATCAAGCGGTTGAAGATGGACATGACGTATATTCTGTTAAAGAAGCTAGTGCTCAAGCTGATATCATCATGATCTTGCTTCCAGACGAAAGACAAACAGCTGTGTATGAAAACGAAGTGAAACCAGAACTTTCAGCTGGTAAATCGTTAGTATTTGCTCATGGTTTTAATGTTCATTTTAATCAAATTGTTCCTCCTTCTGATGTGGACGTATTCCTTGTTGCTCCAAAAGGACCAGGACATCTAGTGCGTCGTACATTTGAACAAGGTGCAGGTGTACCAGCATTGTTTGCCATTTACCAAGATGCAACTGGTAAAGCAAGAGAAACTGCATTAGCATATTCAAAAGGAATTGGAAGTGCACGTGCCGGCGTATTGGAAACTACATTCCAAGAAGAAACGGAAACAGATCTATTCGGAGAGCAAGCAGTACTATGTGGTGGAACAACTGCTCTTGTAAAAGCAGGATTCGAAACACTTGTAGAAGCTGGTTACCAACCAGAGGTTGCGTACTTCGAGTGTTTGCATGAACTTAAATTAATCGTTGACCTAATGTACGAAGATGGTCTAGCTGGAATGCGCTATTCCATTTCTGATACAGCACAATGGGGAGACTTCGTTTCTGGACCACGTGTTGTAAATGCAGATACAAAAGCTCGTATGAAAGATATTTTGGATGATATCCAAACAGGAAAATTTGCAAAAGGTTGGTTGCTTGAAAATCAATTAAATCGTCCAGAATTTAATGCAATTAACCGTCGTGAAAGCGAGCATTTAATTGAGAAAGTAGGTCAAGAGCTTCGCGAAATGATGCCATTTGTAAAAGCGGGTAAGAAGAAAGCCGCTAAGGAAGTGGTTGCAAGTGCGAAAAATTGACATTTTTGATACAACGTTACGTGATGGAGAGCAATCGGCAGGAGTTAACCTAAATACGGCCGAAAAACTCGAGATCGCGAAACAGCTTGAAAAATTCGGAGTGGATGTTATGGAGGCGGGGTTTCCCGCCGCCTCTCCGGGTGATTTAGATGCTGTTAAAAAAATTGCCTCCACTATTAAAGACTCATCTGTCACAGGCCTGGCGCGTTCAGTCAAATCAGATATTGATCATGCATGGGAAGCGTTGAAAGTGGCGGAATGCCCTAGGCTCCACGTTTTCATTGCTACTTCTCCAATACACATGACGTATAAATTAAAACAAACTCCTGAACAGGTAGTACAAACAACCATTGATACAATTAAATATGCGAAACAATTTTTTCCTATTGTTCAATGGTCAGCTGAAGACGCGTTCCGATCAGATCGAGCTTTCCTTGCTCAAATCGTAGAGCAAGCCATAAAAGCTGGAGCATCTGTAATCAATATCCCAGATACGGTAGGTTACGCCACCCCGCAAGAATACGGAGCATTATTCAAATATTTAAAAGAGAATGTTCCGAATATTGAGGAAGCTAAACTTTCAGCTCATTGTCATAATGACCTTGGAATGGCAGTTGCCAATACTCTGGCTGCAATCCAAAACGGTGCTGATCAAATTGAAGGTACTATCAATGGGATTGGCGAAAGAGCCGGAAATGTCGCTTTGGAAGAAGTTGGAGTCGCCTTATATACGAGAAAAGATTTTTATCAAATCGGAACAAACTTAACGTTGAATGAAATAAAACGTACAAGCCAACTAGTGAGTAAATTAACAGGAATGGCTGTTCAAGCGAATAAAGCGGTTGTAGGTAAAAATGCTTTTGCTCACGAATCAGGCATTCATCAAGACGGCGTGTTAAAAGAACCAACAACGTATGAAATTATTACTCCAGAACTTATCGGAGAAACTTCTAATAATTTAGTGCTAGGCAAACATTCAGGGAGACACGCTTTCCAAGATCGTGCTAAATCTATGGGTTTTGAACTAGATAGTGAATCTTTGAATCAAGCATTTATACAATTTAAGAAACTAGCCGATCGCAAGAAAGAAATTACAGATGAGGATTTATGGACTATTTTAACGAATGAACAGTTGAAAGATTCAGAGACTGCTGTATACGAACTTGAAACTGTCGGCGTTCAATATAAATCAGCGCAAGATCCATTTGCTACTGTAAGAGTAAAAACGCCTGCAGGAAAAATCGTGGAAGAAACAACAAGTGGAGCAGGAAGCGTGGAAGCTATTTTCAATGCGCTTGAGAAGATAGTTGAAGGGAAAGTCCATGTATTGGATTACCGAGTTTCATCCATTGGAAAAGGCAGAGACGCTCTTGCCGAAGCAGTCATTAACTTAACGTTTAACGAAGATGATCTTGTCGGAAGAGATTCTGCACAGGATGTATTAGAGGCGTCAGCTAAGGCATATTTAAATGCGGTGAATCGTATATTGCTTCAATCGCAAATGAAGCAATTATTGATAACAGTTTAGGAATTTTTGGGGAGGAAGATGGGTTTGAAGAAACGAGTAGCGGTATTACGAGGTGACGGAATAGGTAAAGAAGTAACAGATGCTGCCATATCTGTATTAGAAGCGATTGGGCGTCGTTTTCATCATGAATTTGAATGGGTATACGGTTTACTTGGTGGAGAAGCCATTGACACAGTTGGCCAGCCATTACCTGATGAAACAATCCGAATTTGTGAAGAAAGTGATGCGATTATTCTCGGAGCAGTCGGCGGACCAAAATGGGATAATCATCCGTCTCATCTTCGACCTGAAAAAGGGCTTCTTCAAATTCGTAAACACTTTGAATTAAGTGTAAATCTTCGGCCGGTTCAAGCATTCAAAAGCCTGCTCTCTGTTTCTCCTTTGAAGGAAGAAGTTGCTGAAGGTGTAGATATGATGATTGTCAGGGAACTAACTGGTGGTTTATATTTCGGTGAGCCAAGTTTCCATGATAATGATAAGGCTGTTGACACTTTAGTTTATGGTCGTGATGAAATCGAGCGCGTTGTCGTTCACGCATTTGAATTGGCAAAGCAGCGCAGGAACAAAGTGACTTCAGTTGATAAAGCAAATGTACTTGAATCAAGCAAACTATGGAGAAAAATAGTAGAAGAAGTTGCTGCTAGATACCCAGAAGTAGAGTACGATCATATGCTTGTTGATGCTGCGGCGATGAAACTAATCACGTATCCATCTGCATTCGATGTTATTGTAACTGAAAATATGTTTGGAGATATTTTAAGTGACGAAGCTTCTGTTATTACAGGATCATTAGGCATGTTGCCTTCTGCTAGTCTTCGTGTGGATGGCTTTGGATTATACGAACCAATCCATGGGTCAGCACCAGATATAGCCGGGAAAAATATCGCCAATCCAATTGGAGCCATTTTATCAACAGCCATGATGCTTCGTAGTTCATTTAGTATGTTGGAAGAAGCGAATACATTAGAGACAGCTGTTAAAAATGTTCTAGAAGCAGGTTTCTGTACAAGTGAATTCAAAAATATCGGTAGACAAATTTTATCTACAACTGAAATGACAGAAAAAATCATTAGTGAAATAGAACGGTGAGGTGAAGAAAGATGGGCAAAACAATCATTGAAAAGATTTGGGAGAAGCACGTCGTTCATCGAGAAGAAGGGAAACCAGATTTGCTATATATCGATCTTCATCTCGTGCATGAAGTAACTTCTCCGCAAGCGTTTGAAGGCTTGCGAATGAATGGAAGAAAAGTACGTAGACCAGATTTAACATTTGCTACGATGGATCATAACGTACCAACTCGTTTGAATGAAGCAATTACAGATCCAATTTCCGAAAAGCAAATGACGACGCTTGAAAAAAACTGTGTCGAATTTGGCGTTCCTTTAGCTGGAATGGGTCATCCAGATCAAGGGATTGTTCACGTTATTGGGCCTGAATTAGGATTAACTCAGCCTGGTAAAACGATTGTTTGTGGAGATAGCCATACATCCACACATGGTGCATTTGGTGCATTGGCGTTCGGGATAGGTACGAGTGAAGTGGAGCACGTTCTTTCAACTCAAACTTTGTGGCAGGCAAAACCGAAAACGATGCAAGTACAAGTGAACGGTGAACTAGGTAAAGGGGTAACTTCAAAAGACTTAATTTTGGCGATTATTGCAAAATACGGTATCAACGTTGGAACAGGCCATATTTTTGAATATACAGGCGAAGCCATCAGAAAATTAACGATGGAACAACGGATGACGGTTTGCAATATGTCCATTGAAGCTGGTGCAAAAGCTGGATTAATCAGTCCTGACGAAACAACATTTGCTTATTTGGAAGGCCGCACTCATGTTCCTGCTAGTGAAGAATTTGAAAAATTAAAAGCAGAATGGCTAGAGCTTGCAACTGATCCAGATGCTACGTATGATGCTGTCATTGAAATTGATGCTTCTGAAATAGAACCCGTCGTAACATGGGGTACAAACCCTGGGATGGGCGTTGGTGTAAATGGATCTGTTCCACGACCTGAAGATGGAAAAACGGATGCGGAAAAAGCGGAAATTGAAAAAGCACTTGAATATATGGGACTTGAAGGCGGAACAAAAATGACAGATATTGAAATTCAATATGTGTTCATCGGTTCTTGTACGAATTCTCGAATTGAAGACCTTCGTGCGGCTTCTGAAATTGTTACTGGTAAGAAAGTGAAAAGTTCCGTGAATGCAATTGTCGTGCCTGGATCACATTCAGTTAAGAGACAAGCGGAAGCGGAAGGGTTAGATAAAATTTTTATTGATGCTGGATTCGAATGGCGTGAATCTGGATGCAGTATGTGTCTTGCAATGAACGCTGACCAAGTTCCTGCAGGTATGAGATGTGCCTCTACATCAAATCGTAACTTTGAAGGTCGCCAAGGAAATGGCTCTCGTACACACTTAGTAAGCCCTGCAATGGCAGCAGCTGCAGCGATTGCTGGACGTTTCGTCGACGTTCGTACATTTTCACAAGAGGAGGCGCTTGTATGAAGCCGATTAAAGAAGTAACGAGCGTACTTGCGCCGTTAGATCGTTCGAATGTAGATACAGACCAAATCATCCCTAAGCAATTTTTAAAAAGAATTGAGCGTACTGGTTTCGGGAAATATTTGTTCTATCATTGGCGTTATGATGATAATGGAGTAGAAAGAGCGGACTTCGAGTTGAATAAACCTGAGTACGCAGGCAGTGAAATTTTAATCGCAAGGGAAAACTTTGGCTGTGGTTCTTCCCGTGAACATGCTCCTTGGGCACTGGACGATTATGGATTTCGTGTCATTATCGCGATAAACTTTGCCGATATCTTTTATAACAACAGCTTTAAAAACGGACTTCTTCCGATACAGCTTTCCGAAGCGGAAGTGGAAGATTTATTGAAGAAGTCGCAAGAAAAGCCATTGAAAATCACCGTTTCACTTGAAACCGAAACGATTGTTACGGAAGATGGCGACACGTATTCATTTAAAGTCGACCCATACCGCCGTCAAGTGTTATTAAACGGTTGGGACGATATTGCATTAACACTGTTACATGAAGATAAAATTTCAGCGTATGAGAATCGCTGAAGGTAAAATTAAGCTACTCATTCCCTATCTAATCTTGATTTTGAGGGAGTGAGTGGCTTATTTTTAGATTATAATAAAGTTGTTAAAAATATCAGACGTGTTATTCCGTTGGTAAGGATTACACTAACAGGCAAGTTAATTCAATAAGCAAAAATTAAAGTATTTCTTTTTATTATTATAAGAAGGAGTAAATACTTAAAGGTTTCCATCACTTTTATTTGCTCATTTATTTTGTCTGTGTTACAGAAATAGTTGAATTACTTTTAGCAAGTTGATATATTAATTTCTAAATATGTAATCAATGACGTGATCAAGTAAATAAGGATTGTGAAACAGAAAATATAGCCTTGGCTGAAAGCTATATCACCTCTTCTTATTGAACCCTACCACTGAGATGTTAGATAAAAACTGACCGAGTCGTTTCGTTACAAACGTTTAGAGGACTTAATATTTATTATTAATGTCGAACTAAGGTGGTACCACGTCTATTAGCGTAAAGGCGTCCTTTTTTGAGGACTCTTTATGCTTTTTTTATTTTGGCTGTTTCGTAAAAATTTGTTGTTTTTGTAAAAGCCCAAAAGCCGGCTTTTACCCCCTAAAAGGTGAATTTAGCGGTTCTTATGAAGGACGAAGCTATTTTCTCAGCGGAATGACCACGTTTTGAGTTCCAATTTATTTTTATTATTAAAATTAATAAACAATAGCAACAATGTTTAAGAAAAGAGCGTTTATTTTTTAAAGTTATTTCATTTTCTCAGGAGGAAAAGACGATGTCTCAAAAAACAAATGATTTTTCAAAATGGTATATTGATACGATTCAAAAAGCTGATTTAATGGATTATACTCCAGTTCGTGGTTGTATTGCATTTAAGCCAGATGGCTATGAATTATGGGAACATATTCAAGAAGAGATGGATAAACGGTTTAAAGAAACCGGTCATCGTAATGCATACTTCCCAATGTTAATTCCCGAATCCTTCTTACAAAAGGAAAAGGATCATATTGAAGGGTTCTCACCGGAGCTTCCATGGGTAACAGAAGCTGCAGGAGAGAAATTAGAAGAACGTTTAGCACTTCGTCCAACTTCAGAAACAATGATTGGACATTTGTATTCAAACTGGATTAAAAGTTATCGAGATCTCCCGGTTTTAATTAATCAATGGGCAAATGTATTCCGTTGGGAAAAGAAAACTCTTCCATTTATACGTACCTCTGAATTTTTATGGCAAGAAGGTCATACTGCTCATGTGGACGAAGAAGATGCGCGTAAGGAAACAATGCAAATGCTAACTATTTATAAAGAAGTCGTAGAAGGATTACTTGCGATTCCAGTTTATGATGGACAAAAGACACCATTAGAACGCTTTGCTGGTGCGGTTGATACATTCTCCATTGAAGCAATGATGAAAGATGGAAAAGCCGTGCAAGCAGGCACTTCACACTACTTAGGTACAAAATTTTCGGAAGCATTTGATATAAAATATCTAACAAAAGATAATAAACACGCATATGTTCATACAACGTCTTGGGGAACGTCCACACGTTTAATTGGTTCGGTCATCATGGTTCATGGTGATGAACAAGGTCTTGTCTTACCACCAAAAATAGCACCGACTCAAGTTATTTTGATTCCAGTAGGTCCATGGAAAAAGAACCATGCAATTATGGAGAAATTAGATGAAATCTTTGCAGCTTTAAAAGAGAAAGGAATTCGTGTTCGTCTTGATGATTCTGATCAATCACCAGGCTATAAATTTAATGAATGGGAGTTAAAAGGTGTACCTGTACGTATTGAACTTGGTCCACGTGATTTAGAAAATAATCAAGTTTTAATGAAAGCCCGTGATGAAGTGGAAAAAGTTTCTGTACCTTTAGAATCAATTATTGAAGGTATAAAAAAAGAACTTGAAACAATGCAAACTCGTCTATTCGAAAAAGCAAAAACTTTCCGTACGAAAAATTCGCACACTCATATCAATACGATGGAACAGTTAAACCAACATCTAGCAGAATCCGAACAAAATGGAACAATTCCTGGTTGGATATTAGCTGGTTGGTGCGGAGACGATGCTTGTGAAGAAAATGTAAAAGAAAAAACAAAATTCACAACACAAAACATTCCATTTAACCCACCGATAACAAAGCAGACATGCGTTTATTGTAGTAAAGAAGCAAAACATACGGTTTGGTTTGCTCGCGCTTACTAATCTACGATTGTTAACTATTATACTTAAACTATCGGGTGTTTTAGTTCCACAAGGAATTAAACATAGCATAAAATAAGAGCAGTGGTGAAAAGGAACCACTGCTCTTATCACTATTTCGATAAAAATTTAATATTTGCTATTTTGGACATAGAAAACGACTTGCGATACATCGATCTAGCATCGCAAGTCGTTTTTTTATACCGTTGCTCTTCTCAAGAAAAGGTACGAAAAGACAACGTAAAACAAGGTAGGGATAATGAGCCAATATGCAAGTTGGACGGCAGTGTGTTCAATAATCCAATGAATGATATCCATCCAATGTTCATAATAGGTGATGAGTAGTGCTGCGATACTTGCAATCAATAAGGAAGATATAGTTGCATAAGCCATTCCTTTTTTTCCAAAACGGCGGGCAAAGCTAGAAATCATCAACCCAAGGAAAAATAGATTAATCAACAGGATGAAATAGATGGCGATTTGTTCTAATAGTGTTCCATTATTTAAATATGGAAAGTGGAAGAAATGAAATTTTCCACCCCAGCCATTTGTCCAATTTTCTACTATTGAACAAATCAATAATAGCACTCCATAGGAGAAGTTCATAATAGCCCCCATGACAACGGTACCGAAAAAGTAATCGGTTCTTCTAACAGACATGCTAACTGCATATGAAAATGTTTGTGTTACAACTAATATTCCCGCTACTAACATGTATACAAAGATATATGATACTCCACCTGTATAATACATTTCTTTTGGAGTAATGAATAGACTAACAATTAAATTAACTATAAAAATTGAAAAAAGTATGATATTCGGAATTAAAAACCAACCCCATTTGTCGCGAACATGCATTTTTAAAACACTTCGAATATTCATTTCGCCATCACTCCTTGTTTATCGGAATTCCCTTTCGTTAAATGAACAATTAATTGCTGCAAGGAAACCGGGGATATTTCAAGTCCCGGAATATGGACTTTATCATTTGCGCGACCTATTACAGTTGCTGAAAGCAACCCGCCAAATGGTTCGCGATGGATTACTTCTTTTCCAGTAATAAATGACTCTACTTTTGCTGTTTGCCCTGTTACTGTAAAAGCCTTTCCTCTTAAATTCTCAGCATCCTCATCGATAATTAAGCTTCCCTTGTCAACTACTAAAATGTGTTCTAACAAATTACTAACTTCATCAATGAGATGAGTAGATAATATGACAGTCCGAGGATGTTCCGTGTAATCCTCCATTAAACGGTTATAAAATAATTCACGAGAAACAGCATCCAGCCCTAAATACGGTTCATCAAAAATAGTTAACGGAGCTCTGCTTGCAAGCCCAATAACGATTCCAAGCGCGGAGTGCATTCCTCGGGAAAGCCCCTTATTTTTCTTCTTTAAAGGAAGATTGAAATCCTTTACCAATGAATAGGCATACTTCTCATCCCAATTTGGAAAAAACGACTTTGACACTTCCAAAATATCACGAACAGTAAAATTATCAGGATATTTCTGACTTTCTTTAATGAAACAAATTTGATTCAATATTTTAGAATTTTCATAAGGCTCCTCACCGAAAACCAATAATTCCCCGCTAGTTGGAAAAATCTGTGCCGTGATCATTTTCATTAACGTTGTTTTACCGGCACCATTTCTACCGAGAAGGCCATATATTTTATTTTCCTCAATTGAAAAGCTAATATCTTGGATTGCTTTATGGTCATCGTACAGCTTATTTAACCGACTTATTTTTATTACTTCTTTCATCGTCTTCCCTCTCCTTTCCGAATCATATCCATTAATTGTTCCGTCGTAATTCCTAATTTTTCAGCTTCCTGAATCATCGTCACTATAAATTGCTCGAAAAATTGTTCCTTTCGCTTCTCAATGACTTTTATACGTGCACCTTCAGCAACAAACATTCCGATCCCTCGCTTTTTATATAAGATGCCTTCATCCACAAGTAAATTTACTCCTTTAGCAGCTGTGGCAGGATTAATTTTATAAAAGTGAGCGAACTGATTCGTAGATGGAACTTGAGATTCTTCTGGCAAGCCGCCTTCGATAATGTCATCTTCGATACGTTCTGCAATTTGGATGAAGATTGGCCTTCCATCATCAATTAAGTGCTTCATTTGGTTCACCACCATGTTGGTTAGTTACTTATGTAATTAACCATATAGCGATTAGAAATTATTGTCAACAGTTTTTGGAAATCTTTTCATAATTGGGCGCAAATAATATAATGGGGAAAACGACAATTTGGGGTGGGGACATGCTTACAAAAAAGCAATTAATAGAAGATTTTAAAAGAGTTGGAATAAAAGAGGGCATGGTTCTTGTCGTACATACATCACTACGAAATATAGGCTACATCGAGGGCGGCCCGGAAGTGGTTATTGAAAGTTTACTAGAGATTTTAGGGGATGAAGGGACACTCGTCATGCCATCAATGACAAGTGGAGATGAGTTATTTGATCCAAAAACGACACCTACAGAGGGTATGGGGATTGTTGCTGAAACATTTTGGAGAATGCCTAGTGTCCTAAGAAGTGTTCATCCTAATAGTGCCTTTGCGGCTTACGGGAAGTATGCAAGTGAAATTGTTGCTGAACATCCAATCGATCAACCAGAAGGAATTAAAAGTCCGATCGGTAAGGTGTATCAGCTTGATGGAAGGATACTTCTGCTTGGTGTTTCCCATGATTCCAATACGACGATCCATTTGGCGGAATCTTTAAATGATGTACCATATAGAACTTATTCTACAGTGTTAATTTCTAACAACGGAAAGATTGAGAAAATAGAAGTTCCGATTATCAATCATTGCTGTCAAAATTTCAAAAAAATGGAATCACTCCTTAAAGAAGAGGGTTATCTTACTGTGGGAACAATTGGAAACGGTGTATGTCAGTTCATGAAAGCGAGAGATGTCGTTGAGGTGGCAAGCACGCAGTTAAAGAAAAATCCGTATTACTTTTTATGTGAAGATGAATGCGAAGAGTGTACAGAGGCTAGGGAGTATGTGATTTCTCAAAACGGAAAGAAAGTGTAGAAATTTTAGGTCATAATGTTGAGGGATAATAAAGGTGATACTAAATAGTTGTATTAAAAATTCTCTCCTCTTATTTCTTTAAAGGGCCATATTCTTGAAAAATATAGTGAAATAAAAATAATAAACCTGTTCCATAATCGGGCGCTTATCCGCAGTATGGGTGAGCGTCTTTGTTTGCAGAATAAATATTGAGTAGAATCACAGTTTTTGAAATAATTAGTTTTATAATACATCACTAGGGAGCTATCCACGAAATTCATGAAGGAGATAAAAAATGAGATTACAAGAAATTATGAGTATAGTTAAGGAGTATTTTTTACTAGCATTAATAGCAGTAATGGTTTTAGGTTTTATTTTCTTTTTAGGGTATTTCATTGTGTATAGAAAACTCCTTGGAGGGAAGAGAAGACTTTCCAGAAAGCATTTACTATTGGGTGGATTGTTTACTGGATATGTAATCATGGTTATTGGGGTAACCTTTTTGAACAGAGATTCATCTTATCCGGGTGGGATTAATGTATCTTTTCTTAGTTCGTATAGAGAAGCTTGGTATAGTTTTAGTGTAAGGAATTGGCAGTTCGTGTATTTAAATATATTCATGTTTGTGCCATTCGGTATTCTTTTCCCGTTATTGCATACACGGTTTCAAAAAACAGTATGGACAATTGGGATAGCAGCTCTATTTACACTTTCCATTGAATGTGTCCAACTGATAACAGGATACGGTGTTTTTGAAGTTGACGATTTAATTAATAATCTACTTGGCGCCATCATTGGATATGGCATCATCATGGGCTCCATTACAATCAGAAAAAAGGGAATCAAACGATCCTTTGTTTACTTCTCACCTTTATTGCTAGTTGTTATCCTATCCGGTAGCATGTTTGCATACTACTATTTGAAGGATTTTGGGAATCTCTCCATCATGCCAAATTATAAAATCAATATGGAAAATACAACAATAACTATTGATGTACAGCTTGATGATCATAGGAGAAAGGTTCCGGTTTATAAGGCACCAGGCTATACAAAGGGTTCTGCTGATGAATTTGTCACAGATTTTTTTAAAAGAATGAATATCGACGCAATGAATAAGGAGGTTATTTCCTATCCGGATGAAGGTGTTTATTGGATTAGAGATGAGATATCTTATAATATATGGTTCCGATTCTTAGATGGTAGTTACAGCTATAGCGATTTTTCAAGCTTTGACGAGGATAAAGAGCTAAAAGATGTAGATGAAGAAACCTTAAAAGAAAACTTAGCAAAATTCGGCATAGATGTTCCACAAGACTCGCTTTTTCAAAAAGTCGATACTGGTATTTATGAGTGGACGTTAGATAAAAAGGTAATAGAAAATCAGCTAATAGATGGTTCTTTAACTGTAGATTATTATAACGATGATACAGTGAAGAGACTTGATAATCATTTAATAACATATAACAAAGTAAAAGATGTTCAAATAAAAAGCGAACAAGAAGCATATAAGGAAATTTTAGATGGAAAATTTAAATATTACCCTGAAAATAATATGATAGAAACCTTACATATCGATAAAGTAGAAGTAAGCTACTATTTAGATTCCAAAGGATATTATCAACCTGTGTATGCTTTCCATAGTACCGTAGATGGAAGAGAGATGACTATCTTCATTTCGGGACTCTAGAAATCTATATTGCCAGTCTCCGCATCCCTAAAAGTACGTAGACGGGCAAAACGCCATGCTAAAAGAAATCTGCTATTCATATTCCGTTCATATTCATTTCCTACAATGAGCGTGACCTTAAATTGTAGGAGATGAATGATATGCTTCGACCATTTAGAAAGCTAGTAAAATTCGCAAGCAGCCCAAGGGGAGCAAAAATCACCCTAGTTTCATGGCTTCTTGTGGTTTTGTTATTCAGTTTATTTGCGCCAGGTGCAAAAGAATTTGCTGTGAATAGCAAGGAAGCGAGTGTAGGAGGAGACAGACCTTCCGAAATTGCCGATCATGTATTGAAAGAGCAATTTTCCAATAATGACGGTATGCCGGCTCTTCTTGTTTTTCATCGGGATGGAAAAATCACAAATGAAGATCGTGTGAAAATAGCTAAACTAAGCGAGTGGCTAGCCTCCGATGAAAAACCTAAACACATTATAAGCGCATTACCTTTTCATCAATTTCCGGAAAATGTTCAAGATGAGATGTTTTCCGATGACGGATCGACTCTCCTTTTTAACCTTTCATTGGAGTCTGATTTAGATTCAGACATTACCCTTAAAACCTTAGATCAGGTAAGGGAAAAAGTCGATGCGATTGGTCTAGAGGGAATACAGTTTGAAATCACTGGCCCTGCAGGAATATCAGCCGATACAATATCTTTATTTAAAAATGCAGACATCGTATTGATGCTTGCAACTATAGGATTAATTTTTATTATCTTAATCCTCATTTATCGCTCTCCCTTGCTTGCGATTACACCACTTTTAATTGCTGGAATTGTATATGGAGTGGTAGACCGTGTTTTAGGGTTAGCTGGAAAATACGATTGGTTCACAGTAGATCGTTCTTCGATATCAATTATGCTCGTGTTGTTATTTGCTGTTTTAACTGATTACAGCTTGTTCGTTTTTTCGAGATATCGTGAGGAATTAAAAAAGCAGGAATCTAAATACACTGCAATGGGGGAAGCCATCTATCACGTTTCCGAGCCTATCGTATTTAGTGGCGGAACTGTATTTCTTGCCATGCTAACGCTATTTGTTACAATATTCCAACCATATAATCATTTCGCGCCTGTTTTTTCTGTTGCGGTATTGGTGATTCTGTTTGCAGGATTAACTTTAATACCGAGCATTTTCGCCTTAATGGGTCGAAAAGCGTTTTGGCCATTTGTTCCAAAGGTTGAAAGTGCAAATAAGGCAAAGGGAGGAATTTGGAATAAAATCAGCCATCTTGTCATGAAGCGACCAGCAGTCCTAGCTGGAATTTTGCTCATCGTTTTACTAGTTGGTGCCTTTAACTTTTCATCAATGAAGTACTCTTTTAACCTATTAAAATCATTTCCAGAAGATATGCCTTCAAGGCAAGGATATGAGCTTCTAGAGAAAAACTATCCTGCTGGGCAATTAGCTCCTGTGGATATCGTGCTACAATCAAGCAAAGAATTTGCATTAAATGATGAGTTTTTCACAAACGTAAACAGTCTTGTTGAAAAACTAGAAGATCAAAAAGGAGTTAGTTCTGTTACTCCTGTTATAAAGGATCAGACTAATCTGCCTAGAAACTTTTTATCTAAATCGGAAAAAGCGGTTCGTATCCAGTTGGTTTTGAACGATAATCCATATGATGCAGCAGCACTCGACACTGTTCAAAAGCTGCGAGATTCAGCAGATACATTTTTAAAAGACAGTGGTTTTTCGACAAAAGATGTAAAGATGCATATCGCAGGACAAACAGCACAACAAGCTGATGTAAGGCAAATGAACAATCGAGACATGATTGTATTGTTCTCGCTTGTAACGATATTACTCACTTTTGTCCTAGGCTTTCAAACACAATCCGTGCTAATGCCAATCTTAATGATGTCGACAATACTGTTATCTTATTTTTCGTCACTCGGTTTTAGTTGGTGGATTTTCCATCATTTGATGGGCTTTGAGGCGATTAGCTATCGACTCCCAGTGTATACATTTGTATTTATGGTTGCACTCGGAATCGATTATAATATCATGCTCGTCTCTCGAATTCGTGAAGAGGCACAAAGCCTTCCTTGGAAAGAGGCTGTTGGAAAAGGTGTTGCGTTAACAGGTGGGGTTATTTCCTCGGCAGGACTGATTTTAGCTGCAACATTTGCGGTCTTAATGACTCAACCATTACAAGAGCTATTTTTATTTGGATTTACGATGGCGATGGGGATTTTGCTTGATACATTTATAATTCGTGGAATTTTCTTGCCGTCCATCTTGATTTTGACACATAAGGACAAGAAGCGAATGAAATTTAAAGAAATAAACATTAATGCTGAATCATAAAATGAATAAATTCGTGCTCATCTAAAGGAGGGGGAGCATGTTCAATAGTATATTGCTTGAAGGACAACTAGAGTGGAATTTCTCATTATTATTCATTCTCGCAATCATTGCTATTTTATATGCTCTCTCACTTAAGCATTTTACGAATATAAAAATCTACGATGTAAGACCGGTACTTTTTTTCATTAGTATCAGCTTGTTTTTCCTTGTAATCGGGAGTCCATTGTCTGTTATCAGCCATCTCTCTTTTAGTTTTCATATGATGCAAATGAGCATTCTTTATTTTATAGTGCCTCCATTATTGTTACTTGGAATCCCAGAAAAATTCATAAAATACAATTTTCAATCTCTCGCTAGTTTTGCTCTCGTCTCATTCGCAGTCTTGTTTTTTCTCTATCATATGCCGTTTGTATTACAAACCCTCTACCAATTCTCCTTTTTACACAGAGGGTATACGTCATTGCTATTTGTTCTGGCTGTCTTCATGTGGTGGCCGATTGTAATGAGGAGAAATAAACGTTTTGCTTTATTAAGTGGTCTACTTTTAACTCCAGCTTGCTTATTGTTTATTATAAATGGCATCATGGGAGGAATATCGAACCCTTTTTTACAAGGGCTTTCATTGAATCTTTGTTTACCAGAACATATGAATGTGGCGGATTTACTCCCTATTTCAATCAATCCGAGATTTGATCAGATTGCAGGTGGAATTGTCATGATGGGGTTGCATAAATTTGGACTCATGCTTATATCCAACATTAGTCATCACCTTTGAATTCTTTACTAATAATCATGTACATTAAAAAGAAAAAGGATGTCCTGTCATGCATACACATATTTTAATCGTAGATGATGATCCGCATATTCGAGAATTGTTGCGGCTATATTTACTGAAGGAGCGTTTCGCGGTTGTAGAAGCTGCAGATGGAAATGAAGGCTCCAAGCTACTTGAAACGGAACAAATTCACTTGGCCATTGTTGATGTGATGATGCCTGGTAAAAATGGCTGGGAATTATGTGAGGAAATCCGTGAATATTACGATATTCCTGTGATTTTACTTACAGCTAGGGGCGAAATGGAAGATAAGGCCAAAGGCTTTTTATCTGGTACAGATGACTACGTTGTAAAACCATTTGAACCAGAAGAACTCCTTTTCCGGATTCGCGCCTTGCTTCGTAGATATCAAATAGTATCTGATAATATTATTACGATGAATAATACGGTGATTGACCGTAATAATTACGAAGTGAAAGTTAAAGGCCAGAGCTTTGTATTGCCTCTTAAGGAATTTCAATTACTCGCCCAGCTTGCAAGCCAACCAGACCGGATGTATACGAGGGACCAACTTATACAGCTAATATGGGGAACTGATTTTGAAGGTGATAGTAGGACAGTCGATGTTCACATTAAAAGACTTCGTGAGCGTTTTCGTGATGTAACGGATGATTTTCAGATTATCACTGTCCGCGGTCTAGGCTATAAATTAGAGGTTAAAGGCGTATGAAAACTCTTTATGTAAGAATCATTTTAACCTTTATGTTGGTCGCGCTAGTTAGCGGTATCATTGCATTTTTATTTTCGAATCTTTATTATCACGCGAAGCTTAAAGAATATAATGAGGAAAAAATAAAAGAAATTGCAAATGAAATTGTATATCTATATGAAAACTCTAACGGAATGGACATTCATGAATTTTTAACGAGTGTAGCGAATATGAATTTTCAACTATATTTGGTTGATCAAAATATGGTTGGGCAGCAATTCGGGGATCCATTTCGTCAATATGAGTTGGATGAGTCGATCATTCAATCTGTTTTAGACGGACATACGTACCACGGGATTAGTAAATTTAAGAGTAATCTTTTTGTCACAGGCTTTTTCAAAGATGACTTAAAAAACAGTATTGGTGTTCCAGTTAAAGTAGATGGAGTGAACGAGGCGTTATTTGTCCGTCCTAATGTAGAAAAACAGTTTGGAGAAATGCGGATTATTTTTAGCTTAATATTGGGATTAACGTTTTTCATTAGTATGGTTTTAATTGTTGTTTTCGCCACTTTTCTTGTTCGACCTATTAAAAGATTAACGAAAGCGACGAGGAAAATTGCAAGTGGAAACTATGAATTTACTCTCGATAGTCATCGTTCAGATGAAATCGGTGCATTGGCAAAGGATTTCGAGCGGATGGCAAAATCACTAAAAAAATTGGATGAGATGCGGCAAGAATTCGTTTCGAATGTATCGCATGAAATCCAATCACCACTCACGTCTATAAAAGGATTTACAAAAGCAATTCGTTCAAAGATGGTGAGTGAAGAAGAAGCCGATCATTACTTAGCGATCATCGAAAAAGAGACAAGCAGGCTATCCTCTCTTAGTAAACAACTGTTAATGCTGTCCTCTCTCGATAAAGAGGTGAAGGCTGTCAATAAATCTTCATTTCGTCTTGATGAGCAAATTAGGGAAGTCGTATTGCTCACAGAATGGGAATGGAGTAAGAAAAGCATAAAGATTGAATTAGATCTTCCTGAACTTGTAATTAAGGCAGATAAACAATTACTTTTTCAAGTATGGATGAACTTGCTTACAAATAGTATTAAATTCACAGAAGAGGATGGTTCGATTTATATCAATGCAACAGTGGATGAAGATATTATTGTAACCGTTCGTGATACGGGAATCGGAATATCGGAAGAAGAGTTGTCACAAATATTTGACCGATTTTATATGGGAGACAAATCTAGAAATCGAACAAAATCAGGTAGTGGTCTAGGGTTATCCGTCGTGAAAAAGATAGTCGATCTTCATGAAGGATCCATTAGTGTGACAAGTGAGATTGGAAGCGGCACGGAATTTTCGGTAAGATTGCCAAGATAGCAATAAAAAACGAAAGACTTCATGATCGAGGTCTTTCGTTTTATTATATTTAAAACCTAAAGCTCACAACAAAGATGACAGCTAAAACTAATAAAACTGAAATCAGCATCATCGTAATGTACGTATTGATACTACCTGGATGAATGATGACACTTCCTTCTTTTTCAAGTGTGTTGAATTTTTTGACGACCCTGCGCCCAAAGATACTGACGGCAATAATCGTAAAGAGGACTGTCACTCCGCCAATTCGTTCCATAAATTCTAAATAAAATGGTTTTGGTGTATCTCCAAAATTCATTGAGATAATCATAAATATCCCACTAAGTAATACGAAAAAGGCGCTCGGATGAACGAGAGTATTTACCACTCTTGTCATTTTTTTAACGATTGTTGATAATTCCTTTGATCCAAGATGTTTTTTCATCATGATCAATATTATGGTCACGGCCAAAAGGGATCCAACCCAAATCGAAATCCCTGCGAAGTGTAAGAATAACCAATATTTAAACATTCATATCTCCTCCTCAATAAGAGTATAGGAATCTTATATGAACTACAGATGAACGGTTGTTTACAAAATTAGTTCGATTCGATAATGATGGAGGGAAGATTTTTAATATGTACGGATAATTGAATATCGCTTCAGAACATGGCCACCAGGCATATTGGAGATTCCAATCGGACACGCCACCGTCATTTCAATGTTCATCGGGTACATTTGGAATTAGAATTAAGGAGCGTTGCGCGAGAAGTATTGATCAGCCTTCAAAATAAATGAGAAAGTTTTATCTCATAAGGTAAAAAATTCAAATTATTATAGTAAACTATTAATAAGTATTGAAAACTTGCAAGGAGGGAAAGAGCTACATGTTAAGTAAATCAGTAGTAGAAGATGTTATATCCGCTGCATTATCAACTGGTGGTGATTTTGCTGAAGTGTTTGTAGAAGACCGATTTTCAAATTCGCTAGTTCTACAAGACGGAAAAATTGAAAAGAGCAATTCCGGTCGGGATGCTGGGGTTGGAATTCGTGTCTTTAGCGGTCTGCAAAGTGTTTACGCGTATACGACTGACTTCTCGAAAGAAGGACTTATTAAAGCCGCTAAAAATGCAGCTCATGCGATAAAGAGTGAAGTTAGGCATATTCCAGCTGTGCTTCAACAGGAAGCAATAGAGCCATTACATAAAATCATTCAAATGCCACAATCGGTTGAAAATGCTCGCAAAGTAGCGGTCATGAAAAAAACATACGATATAGCAAAAAACTATCATTCCAGTATTGCGCAAGCGACCGTTAGCCTACTTGATCATGAACAAAATGTTTTAATCGCCAATTCCGAAGGGAAATTTGTAGAAGATAAACGGGTAAGAAGCCGTCTTGCCATTCAAGCAATCGCTTCTGATGGAACGCAGATGCAGCCAGGATTCTATGGCCCAGGGGCTTACAAAGGGTTTGAATTTTTCGAAGGACTGGATCTTGAGCATTATGCCGGAGAAGCCGCACGAATTGCTGTTACGATGCTTCATGCTGAAGAGTGTCCTAGTGGGAAATTCCCTGTCATTATCGATAACGAATTCGGTGGCGTTATTTTTCACGAAGCATGCGGACACGGATTGGAAGCGACGTCTGTTGCGAAAAATAATTCAGTTTTTGCAAATCGGATTGGAGAGAAAGTGGCACCTGATATTGTCACCTATATCGATGATGGAACACTTGCTAATGAGTGGGGTTCTCTTAATATTGATGACGAAGGGGAAAGAGCTCGTAAAAATGTTCTCATTGAAAATGGTATTTTAAAGGGGTACTTGATCGATAAATTCAATGGACGTCGCATGGGTATGGAAGCTACAGGTTCCAGCAGACGTGAGTCTTATCGATTTAATCCAACGTCTAGAATGACCAACACATTTATTGCACCTGGAAAGTCTACTCCTGAAGAAATTATTTCTTCTACGGAGCACGGTCTTTACGCGAAATATATGGGCGGTGGTTCGGTAAATACCGCAACGGGAGACTATAACTTTGCGATCATGGAAGCGTATCTAGTGGAAAATGGAAAGATTGGTGCACCTGTAAAAGGAGCCACATTAATTGGAAATGGACCGAAAACCCTACAGCTAGTTGATATGGTCGGCAATAATTTGGCTCATGGAGCTGGTATGTGTGGATCTGTAAGTGGAAGTCTTCCAGTTAATGTTGGCCAGCCAATGATTCGTGTCAGTGAAATAACCGTTGGCGGTACGAAGGGAGAGTAAATCATGAAGATTGAAAAGTTCCAGGAAAGACTGTTGGAAAATGGGCTTGCACTCGGTTTTGAAGACATGGAAATATTCTATGAAAAATCAAGACGGTTTGCTTGTGATGTATATAAAGGTGAACTAGATCACTATGAAATGGCTGAAGATGGCGGGTTATCGTTTAGAGGAAAATTCGATGGAAAAATGGGATACGCCTATACGGAAAAAATTGACCAAGATTCGATTTCATTTTTACTTGAAAGAGCAAAAGCTAATGCTGAAGTGATTGAAGAGGAAGAACAGGACGATATTTTTGAAGGCAGTGAAGAATATGAAGAAAAAGATTTTTATTCAGAAAGCCTAGATGAAGTGTCGATTCCTGATAAAATTGAATTTTTAAAGCAAGTTGAGCATAAAGTATCCAGCTATGATCCACGAATCGCTTCCCTTAATTATTGTAAACTGATCGAGCAATCAAAGGAGAGGCTGCTTGCCAACAGTAAAGGCTTAGTACTTCATGACCGCATGAATTATCTTGGTGTCGTATTGTCTGTAGTTGTAAAACAGGAGGATGAAACGAAAAGTGGATTTACAGTTAAGATAACAAGAGATTTTTCTAAGCTGAATGTAGATGAAATTGCAAAAGAAGCTGCAGAAGAAGCACTTTCATATTTAGGGGAACAATCCATTCCAAGTAAAAGGTACCCAATCATCTTACGTAAAGATGCAGCGGCAGATCTTCTTGATACATTCACCTCTGTATTTTCTGCAGAAGTTGCTCAAAAAGGTCGTTCACTCTTAAAAGACAAAGTTGGGGAAACAATTGCGGCTGAAAAGGTGTCAATCGTTGATGATCCTTTTTATGAAGAAGGCTTTTCAAGTCGTAACTTTGATGGAGAAGGTGTTGCATCAAAATTATGTACAGTTATTAAAAATGGTACATTAAATACACTACTACACAACCGGAAAACGGCGAAAAAGGCTGGGGTGGAAACGACGGGGCATGCCTACAAGGCTTCATATAAAGGAACACTTGTTATTTCCCCATCGAATTTTTATATTCAGCCAGGTGAAAAAGCTTATGATGAATTAATCGGATCCCAAAGCGAAGCGATAATCGTGACAAAACTATCTGGCTTACATTCTGGAACCGATACTGTTTCTGGTGATTTCTCTGTTGCCGCTAATGGTTTTTATGTGAAGGACGGAAAAGTTGAAACACCTGTTAAACAAATGACGATTGCCGGAAACTTTTTCGAGCTGCTCAAGAAAATCCAAGAAATTGGTTCAGATTTATATGTATCGTCGAGCGGGATTGGTTCACCTTCCTTGTTGTTGAAGGACTTGTCTGTGACGGTGGAATAAAAACAAGATACTTAGATTTTTTACAAATAAGGATACGAAATCGTATAGTTTTCGTATCCTTATTTGCGGTTAATTTAGTATCAAATAGATTTTTTAAAAATAATAGTCTTATTATGAACCTAATCTTGATTTAAAGCTTTATGAGAAATTGTTTATCCATATGTCTAATGGCATTTGTTCATGGGACAATATTTCCTGAAAGTATGTAAAGACTAGGAGTGAAGTTATGAATAAGCAGATTAGTATAGAATTGCTAGAAAATGAATATTGGTGGGGAGGGACAGTCTCTGATGGAGTTTCAATGCCATTTGGGGAAAAAAAGTTTAAAAGAAAGCTGAATCCAGTCAATACTCCAAACCAAGCAAACCCAATTCTTCTATCAAATAAGGGAAGATATATTTGGTCTGAACAACCATTTGATTTTGAATTTACGGAAGGACTTTTGAAAATTTATAACTGTTCAGGTGAGATAATGAAAGCTGAGGGTTATCAGGATTTAAGAGAAGCCTACGCTGCTGCGCAAATATATTTCCCACCTGACGGCAATATACCTGAACCATTAATGTTTACTGCACCTCAATATAATACATGGATTGAGTTGATGTACGATCAAGAGGAGGAAAAAATTCTTGAATATGCCGAAGCGATTATTAATAACGGCATGTCTCCTGGAATTTTAATGATAGACGATAATTGGCAAGAGGATTATGGTGTATGGCAATTCCATCCGCAACGTTTTAAAAATCCGAAAAAAATGGTGGATAGACTACATGAGCTTGGCTTCAAGGTAATGTTGTGGACTTGTCCTTTTGTTAGTCCTGATAGTTCTACCTACCGCTACTTAGCTAAAGAAGGCCTCTTAATCAAAAACAAGGAAGGAAGCCCTGCGATTCGAGAATGGTGGAACGGTTACAGTGCTATTCTTGATCTCACCAATCCTGATACAATCGCTTGGTATAAAGAGCAGCTCGATACTTTGATGAATGAATATCAAATTGACGGTTTTAAATTTGATGCTGGTGATTCAGTGTATTATCGGAATGATGATCTATGTGCAGAATCTATACATGCCAATGAACATGCAGAGTATTTTGCAAGATTTGGTCTCCAATATTCTCTAAATGAATTTCGGGCTTGTTGGAAAATGGCGGGTAAAGCAATCGGACAAAGATTATGTGATAAAGCACATAGTTGGGGCGAAGGCGGTTTGGGATCATTGATTCCAAACGGACTAGCCCAAGGCTTAATGGGCTATTCATTTACCTGCCCAGATATGATTGGTGGAGGGGAATATCAAAACTTTCTAGCCAACTCTGAAAACTTGGATCAAGAGTTATTTGTTCGATATGCCCAATGTTCTGCATTGTTCCCGATGATGCAATTTTCAGCAGCACCTTGGCGTGTATTAGATCAAGAACATTTCCAATACTGTTTAGAAGCCGCCAATCTTCATCATCAATTTGGCGAAGAAATTCTAGCCTTGGCAAATCATGCAGCGGAGACTGGTGAGCCAATGATTCGCTATATGGAATATAGTTTTCCAAATCAAGGATTAACGAATATAAAAGATCAATTTATGCTCGGAAACGATATATTAGTTGCTCCTGTTGTTAAGAAGGGAATGACAAAGCGACTTATTCATTTTCCAGTAGGTTCATGGAAAGGTGATGATGGTAGTGTTGTGGAAGGACCATGTGAAAGGGAGGTTGACGCCCCACTTTCTAGATTGCCTTGGTATCGAAAGATGTCATAAGAAGTATTGCATTATAATACAATCCGAAATTTATGATAGAAAGAAATTTAGCAAGAACCACGCTCAAGTGACTGGGTCTCCATAAGGGGGGCAATTTCCGTTAGGCGGGATCAATTCCTGTTCAGGAGGGTTCTATTCCCGTTCAGGTGGAATCAATTACCGTTCAATTGGGTCCAATTCCCGTTCAGCGGGTTCTATTGCGTAGATGTTTCTAAAACATTGAAAAGGCAATTCCTAAGTCAATAAGACTATGGAATGCCCTTTTTATTTATTTTTTAAATGATAATAGCCATCTTTTATTTTTATTGATCTTCTTTTATAGTAGCATTTATAATAACTAAATATTTCGAACGTTTATTGAAGTGGATGCAATAGAAGGAAGGTGGCGTTCCGATTGATGACAATTAAAGAGTTTTCTCAAAAATCTGGTCTTCCTCCAAGTACGCTTCGTTATTATGAAGCCAATGGGTTATTAGTACCTAATGCACGTTTAGATAATGGTTATCGAGTTTACACAGAGTCACAAATAGAGGAAGCAAGGCTCATAAATAGTTTGCGTCAGGCGGGGGTTAGTATTTCACACATTGTTGAGTTTTTATCTGCAACAGCTAGTAAACGTGAAAAGCTTCTTCATGAATGGCGTAGGGAGGTTGCTACCAAGTTGCTTTCCATACAAGTGGCTAATCAATTTTTAAACGGATTTGAGATGGAAAAGAATAGAGTCCATCTTATTAATTGGGAAACCTCAGTCTATATAGCGTGGTTTTCGGTAAAGGTTCCGAGAGGGATTATGCCGTTTAGACATGCGATTAAAGAAAAGCTACAAAAATTACAAGATATGAAAATTAATATCTTATCTGGAAGTTATGTAAGAGTAGATGATGTCATTGGTGGAGAGCTGATTGGAGACGTTGGGTTCATTGTGATGGAGAAGAATGCACAGAAGCTGTACCCTCTTGATGAAAATATAAAAGTGGAGCATTATCCCGCTACATTATTTGTATCTATGGAAATTGCCGCTGAAGGTAGATTAAGTTGTAAACCAATCTATCATCAAATAAAAAAATTTGGATTTGAACCAAATGGCAAGCAATTACTTCGATACATGCCAGACCACAACGATTCCTATTTACTCATGGTTCCGGTCGTACAAATAAAATAAAAGTCCTAAAATCAGTTGACCTTAAAGCTACTTGAACCTTTACACTATAGTTAAACAGCATGATACATAAGGAAATGTCTTGGCAAATAACAAAAGGGAGTGATGGGTAATGAATGGCTTCAAAAGGTTTGACGGCGGTGTCATTAAAATTAGCGGTGATCGGAAAAAAGCAACGGAATGGTATTGTCAGCATTTTGGGTTAAAAGTTGGTTGGGATTCTCCGGAAGAAGGGATGACGGTTCTTTGTTATCCAAGTGGCTTTGCCATGACATTGGAAAATATGAGTCCTAAAGAAAAACTAGAAAGTGAGAGCAATATCCGGTTTTGCTTTGAAACGGCCGATATAATAGAAGCACATACATATTTGGTCAATAATGGAATAGAAACGTCTAGTATTTATACAAATATCGCTGGGATCTCTACATTTGATTTTTACGACTTAGAAGGAACAAAGCTTTGCGCAGTGGAGGCAAGGCCACAGTTAGTAGCTTCTGTTCCTCATTCTAGATTTCTATTTTTCTATTTACATATAGGAGTGAGGGACGTTTCAAATTCAGTAGAATGGTATAAAAACCATTTAAAACTAAAAGTAGTAGAGGAAAATCCAACGAAAAAATATGCTATTTTAGAATGTGGGGAACAGGAGGAGTTTGCTGGGAACATTTTGTACCCTTGGCCGATCTATCTTGAAGAGATATCTGACGAGCATTTTAGTAAAAGAAAAGACTCTAAGACATTGCCTTATTTTGTACCGGAGACGGTGGAAGACTTTAGAGACGCATACAAATACTTCAAAGCAAATAATATTGAGACTTCAGAATTAGTTGGAGATCTTGATAATATTCATTTACAAGTAAGTGATTTTCATATATATGATCCTGACGGGAATAGGTTGAATTTCTGGATTTATGGTGAATGAATGTAAAAAAGCGAGTTGCCAGTTTTAAAAAGGCAGCTCGCTCGTTTTTTTATCCTAAGTTAAGTATATCACACAAATAATAAAATTTTCAGACTGTTTTTATAAAAATTTGACCATTAAAATAAGAGCACATGTTAAAAAATGGATGTGTAGACCACAGAGGAGGGTTTTATGGAAAGTAAAAAGGCTCAAACGTTAACTTTATTTGCCCTTGCTTGGCCGATTTTGATTGAAATCATGATGTTGAGATTAATGGGAATTGCCGATACGTTTATGCTAAGTCATTATTCGGACAATGCTGTTGCGGCCGTCGGCTTTTCCGATCAAATCCTTTCGATGACCATTATGCTTTGTAGCATGGTGACCATTGGTACAACGATTTTGGTCTCGCGATACGTGGGGGCAAAAGACGATCATAGTGTATCAGAAATTACTCGAGTTTCCATTTCGCTGAATTTCTTGTTTGGTTTAATAATCAGTCTGATTTTAATCTTATTTGCTTCGGATATTTTACGAATAATGGGGTTGCCTGCTGAACTAATGAAAGATGCGACCATCTATATGGTCATTATCGGTGGATTTACTTTTATTCAATCATTGATGCTAACGGTATCAGCGGTCATTAAAGGACACGGTCTAACAAAGCAAGTCATGTACGTTATGACGGGAGCCAACATCCTCAATATAATCGGAAACTATTTATTTATTTTTGGTCCATTCGGCATTCCAGTCCTTGGAGTAAAAGGTGTGGCGATTGCAACAGTTGCAAGTCGTTTCATCGGTACAATTGTCCTTTTCGTCATATTAAAAAAATGGATTGGCGAGTCCATTCCATTAACCAAACTTTTCCGTTTACAAAAACAACATGTTAAAAATCTTCTTAAAATTGGAGTTCCTTCATCAGTCGACTCAATCGCATGGAACTTACAAATGGTTGTCATCACTATTTTTATTGCCATGATTGGCACTACGGCATTAACTACTAATGTATATACGACCAATTTAAGAGCATTTATCACAATGTTTTCAGGCGCTCTCGGCCAAGGTACGTTAATTCTCATTTCCCGAAAAATTGGTGCGAGAAAAATGGAAGATGCATATGCGCAAAGTATGCACATTTATAAAATAGCTGCTTTAGTAGCGTTTTGTGTAGCAGGGATATTTTTTCTGTTTTCCAAGCCTCTTCTTAAAATCTTTACAAACAGCCCAGACATCTTAGTACTCGGATCTACTATCATTCTATTAACTTTATTACTTGAACCTGGTCGCGCTTTTAATCTTGTATTTAATAATTCGCTAAAAGCTGCTGGGGACGTAAATTTCCCTGTATTAATCGCTATTTTGGGAATGTGGTTCATAAGTGTTCCTATTGCTTATATACTCGGCATTCATTTAGGATTAGGGTTAATTGGCGTATGGATAGGTTTTGTTGTGGATGAATGGGTGAGGGGAATTATCTTAATGAGACGATGGCGATCGAGAGTATGGGAAGATAAAGCAGAAGAATTGGAAGCAGCAAAGTCATAATTCATCCAGTCGGCAGGCGGTGTTACTATAACACCGCCTAATACGTTGTAAAATACTGTAACTTCTGCATGTATAAACCACTCTTTGAATAGTAGTAAGCGGATTTTGATACTCCTCAGGTCTAGAGTAAACTCTCCATCTCTAATATGCCATTGACGATCCAATACTCGTCCATCTCTTTGGCAAGACGGGAGTCGGCTTTCGCTGCAATCTTAACATTCGTTTCTAAGGTTGTAATCATCCATATTTCGCTGGTTGGGACTCCCACGGCGGCTTTCCGTGCCACTCCATTTTTGTCCTCACTTTCATCCCACCCATAAAGGAGGTACTATCGTACCGTAGTGGGCTTTCTCATTAGGAAAATCTGTATATAGTGAACCTCTCTTTCGTAAGAGACTCCTTTGGCAATGGCTTATTCTCATGATAGTAGATGGTTCCTATATAAAGGCTTAAGAATAATAGAAGGCATGCTATTAATATCCCTTATTAATACTTTTTCAATATACGACTTCCCCTCTCTAGTATTCGTGTTATTCCCGAATAATCATTTTGAAAAATAAAGAAGGGGCTTATATTGTTTTATTTACTGTGGATTGTTACTATGATTAATTGGATAATAGTGATAAAGAGAGGTTTATTTATGTCTAGATTTTTATCTTCCATATTAATCTTTTTTTTAATTTTTACTATGGTAGGATGCTCCCCAAAAACTAACAATAGGGTTCAAGTTACGTTGGCAAAGCCAATCGATGGCGATACGATTGCCGTAATGTATAATGGCAGTGAGCAAAAGGTAAGATTTCTACTAGTGGATAGTCCTGAAACATCACATCCCCGTCTAGGTGAACAACCTTTTGGACAAGAAGCGAAAGAATTTACAAGTAGTTTAGTAGAAAACGCTAAAAAAATTGAGTTAGAATTTGATATCGGACCGAATCTGGATAAATATGGGCGATTGTTAGCCTATGTGTATGTGGATGGAAAAATGATTCAAGAGGAATTGCTAAAGAAAGGTCTTGCAAGAGTAGCATACATATACCCGCCGAATACACGCTATGTTGATCAATTTGATGCTATTCAAAAGAAGGCGCAAAAAGAAGAGGTGGGGATTTGGGAAATTGAGAACTATGCCCAAGAGGACGGTTTTCACCCTGAAATAATGGATTCCAGTTCAAAAACGAGTGATTCTAAAGAGTGTCTAATCAAAGGAAACATCGGTCGTGAAAAAATTTATCATACCCCCGACTCTCCGTGGTATGAAAAAACAAAGGCAGAAGTGATGTTTTGTACAGAAAAGGAAGCGGTGAAGGCGGGATTTCGTCCTCCTAAACGATAAGCTTGATTGCCTTGTGGTTTAGATAGAATTAAAGATACTAAACCACAAGGACTGTTATTTAAATAGTGTAAATATTTACTTGGGAATAGATTAGAAAGGTTATATCTGTTTGATAATTTGTTAAAATATACGTCTTCTAAATCAGAACACGAAGAAGAAAGCGATTGCGAAAAATGGGATGAATACTACTGTAAATGCAGAACGTAAAAAGACTCCACGTGACGAGAATCCGATATATTAAGAAAAGTTTATCTTTACCACGTCAAAACGCGGGTATCATAAAATAAATCCGCGTTTTGCTTGGTGTAGCCCTTAGTGTTTCTATTTTGGAGCAGTGTGTGCTTATTCCTTCTGTTTTTTTAAATAAATAGACTAAGACAACTAAGCAAGCTAACAATGATCAAAATAATAATCGATTCAGGATTATAGATTCCTTTCAAATAAAATCCCCACTTGTTCTGCCATAACATTAGGTGGATAAGGCATTTCATTCTTGACCCACCACTCCACTATCCCAACATATGATGTAACTAAAAATTGAAGAATAATCTCTTTATTTAATCCTCGATTATTTCCCATATGAACTTTGATTTCATTTTGAAATTCTTCCGTTAGAAACTCGAGGAACCGGTTATGAAAATAAGGCTCTCCTTTACTTGCTAACATCGTCGAGAAGAATAAATAATTACTCTCGATGTATTCAAACCAGATTTGATTTGCGTCTATATAATCCAATTCTGCAATGGATTCGCAAAATTCCTGCATTTCGTTCATATGCTCCTCAATAAGCTTTTCTAGCAGATCAAATTTATCTATGTAATGAGAATAGATCGTGCCTCGACTTACATTTGCTCTATCGGAAATATCTTGTATCGTAATCTCATCAAAGTTTTTTTCGGATATCAACTCAATAACTGAATTTTTAATCGCTTCTTGTGATTTTAGTCTTCTTCTATCAAGCTTAGACATTTAAAAAGTTTTCACATCCTCAATATAATAGTTTGTGTAACAATGAACAAAGTGATTTGTTACAAGCCGCAAAAGCTATTTTCTTCGCTCTTGTGGCTTTTAAACGAAACTACTTTTACTGAGTACCTCTTTATATGAAGTACTTCAGGCGTTTAATCTTTGGTCAAATTTCTCCTTAAGGCGCTTGATATCTTCTCTAGGTGGATAACCAAACATGCGGGAATATTCACGGCTGAATTGAGATGGACTTTCATAACCTACTCGGAATGCGACATCGGCAGCATCTGTTGACTCAGATAATAAAAGGCGTCGTGCTTCCTGCAGTCTCAGTTGTTTTTGGAACTGTAGAGGGCTCATGGCAGTTACCTCTTTAAAGTGCCTATGCAGCGAAGAAACACTCATGCTAGCTATTTCCGCCAGATACTCAATGCGTATTGGTTTATCATAGTTATTTTTGATTTGTTCTATAACGTCTCCAATTCGATGGGTATAACTTTCTTCTATTGCAATCTGTCCCAATCTAACCCCATACGGTCCTTGTAGAATCCTATAAAGAATTTCTTTCGTAAATAGAGGAGCTAGTATGGTGATATCTTTAGGATTGTCTAGCAAACGAACTAACCTGATGACCGCATCCAAAATGGAAGACTCTATTTTACTGACAAACATACCTCGCTTCGTTTTTTCCTTCGTACTAACATCAATTTCGGTATCACTTATTATTTCTAATATTTGACTCGGAGTAAATTCAAGTTTGATACATAAATACGGAGCGTCCGAAGCTGCCTTGATTACTTTGCCAGTAACGGGCAAGTCAACCGATGAAACGAGGTAATCGCCGGGACTATACGTAAAGCGTTCCTGCCCAAGAAATACTTCCTTTGCTCCTTGCAGGATAATGCATATGGAAGGTTTATAAACCCCGTGTTTTGGTTCAGTAACATTAGATTCACGTATGAAAAATAGTGATGGAATAGCTGTTGAATGAACACCATCTTGCCCAGAATAATGCTCGATTATAGCAGTAAGCTCGTTGTGCTCTTTATATATATATTTAGACATGTCAACCTCCTTGTTTGTTCAATCTTGGTGATTCCATTATAATGTATATTTTTTTGTTGAGTAAGTGCTGTGAGAGAATTAGGCAATCAATTGGGAGGAATGCGATATCTGTCACTTTTTCCTATCTGTCATAATAATGAGGCGGGCAACTCTGTAAAAGTAAGAATTGAAAATGCTTTCTTTCTATCTATAACGATAGGAAATTGCAATTATAGGAAAGTGAGGAACAATCAAATGTAATATGTGAAATTTGGAAATAACAGTTTGGATGTATCTCGGCTTTGCCTTGGATGTATGAGCTTTGGTGTACCAGAGAGAGGAATTGCACCATGGTCGCTTAATGAAGAGGAAAGCCGGCCAATCATTAAAAAAGCACTTGAGTCAGGAATCAATTTTTTTGATACAGCAAATATTTACTCAGACGGCACAAGTGAGGAAATTGTCGGACGTGCTCTAAAGGATTATGCAAATCGAGAGAAATCGTTCTAGCGACAAAAGTTTATTTTCGTATGCATGACGGACAAAATGGTGCCGGGCTTTTACGCAAAGCAATTATGAGCGAAATTGATAAAAGTCTTAAAAGACTCGGAACGGATTATGTAGATCTATACCAAATTCACCGCTGGGATTACACAACCCCTATTGAAGAAACGATGGAAGCGTTGCACGATGTGGTGAAGGCTAGAAAGGTAAGATACATTGGTGCTTCTTCGATGTATGCATGGCAGTTTCTAAAAGCATTGCACGTAGCAGAGAAAAACGGATGGACTCGATTTGTTTCAATGCAGAATCAAATCAATCTTTTATATCGTGAAGAAGAAAGGGAAATGCTACCTCTTTGTAAGGAAGAAAAAATTGCTGTGATTCCATGGAGTCCGCTTGCAAAAGGTAGATTAACTCGTGATTGGGAGGAAAGAACGCATCGATCCGAAAATGATGAAACCGCGAAAAGGTTTTACGATCCTACAGCCAAGGCAGATGGCAAAGTAGTAGAACTAGTCGCAGAAGTGGCAGAAAAACATGCTGTGCCAAGAGCTCAAATTGCGCTTGCGTGGGTATAACAGAAGGAGCCAATTACTTCTCCAATCGTTGGTACGACGAAAATTTCTCATCTTGATGATGCAGTTACGGCACTTTCTATTTCACTATCGCCAGATGAAATTGCGTATTTGGAAGAACCTTATGTACCCCATTCTATCGTTGGTTTTGAGTAATGATAGTTTAAAAGAAATCAAAACTTGAGATTTTCACCTGAGGAGGATGGCACCATGGAACGACTATGGACGAAGTCATTTATTCTAATGGCAGTCGCAATGCTTTTTCTATTCACGGGATTTTATATGTTGTACCCAACGTTGCCGCTATATATTAAACACATAGGTGGAAATGAATCGCACGTCGGTTTAGCTATGGGTATGTTTATGCTGTCAGCTGTTATTCTTCGCCCGATTATCGGTGGATTACTGGACCGTTTCGGTAGGCGTTCATTTATCGTTTGGGGGCTCCTTTTATTCGCTGTAGTGATGTATATGTATGAATGGACCTCAGTAATTGTCATTTTGATGGCGCTTAGAATATTGCACGGGATGAGCTGGGGTGTTACCACAACTTCCATGCTTACGGCGATTACGGATATGATTCCATCCACCCGGCGTGGAGAAGGGCTGGGATGGTCCGGGATGGCCATGACACTGGCTATGGCAATCGGCCCGTTTTTCGGTATTTGGATTTCGGAAAACCTATCCTATCACGCTCTATTTCTATTCGCTACAATTTTTTCGATTGTGGCGTTGTTGTTGACTTTTGGAGCAAAAATGCCTTTTCAGCCGCAGTCAGGTTCTAGAAAAATTGAAATTTTCGAAAAATCGGTCTTGCCTGTCACGGCATCGGTCTTTTTTCTATTTATTGCCTATGGCAGTATTACGACCTTTGTACCGCTATTCGCAGCCTCGATTCATGTTAATTCCGGTACATTCTTTCTTGTCTATGCAGCAACACTTTTTCTCGCTCGTCCCATTGCTGGCAAATTATCGGATCGATACGGTGAAACATTTATTATCGTACCTGCACTTGCCATTACAATTTTGGCTTTGGTTTCCTTAGGTTTTTCTACTGGATATTTCGGCGTGCTCGTTTCAGCTGTTCTATTTGGTATTGGTTTCGGTTCCGCTCAGCCTGCTCTTCAGGCAGCAACAATCAGGCTTGTTCGACCAGAACGTATTGGGGTAGCTAATGCTTCTTTTGGGACTGCTACCGATCTTGGAATTGGGCTAGGTGCAATTATGTTGGGTTGGGTTTCACAATACTCGAGTTATCAGGCGTTATTCACGGTTAGTGCCGTGGCCGTATCTGTATCTCTATTTCTATTTTCTTTTTTTGTTATACGTTTGTTGAAAAGGAATAGTTTGCAAGTTAGCAAATCGGGTTAAAAATGATTTTTTCTATAATTATTAAAAAATTCAAACATAGGAAAGTGGGGATTATCAAATGGAATATGTAAAACTCGGAAATACTGGTTTAGATGTATCTCGAATTTGTCTTGGCACAATGGGATTTGGTGATGTAAATAGTGGATTTCATCAGTGGGTGCTTGATGAGGAAAATAGTCGCCCTGTTATTAAAAAAGCACTTGAAATGGGTATCAACTTTTTTGATACTGCAAATGTATATTCGAATGGAACAAGTGAGGAATACCTTGGTCGTGCTTTAAAGGATTATGCCAATCGAGATGAAATTGTACTCGCGACAAAAGTTCATTTCCGTATGCATGACGGCCCAAATGGGGCGGGGCTTTCTCGAAAGGCGATCATGAGTGAAATTGATAAAAGTCTCAAGAGACTGGGAACGGATTATGTTGATCTCTACCAGATTCACCGTTGGGATTACGATACACCAATTGAAGAAACAATGGAAGCGTTGCATGATGTCGTAAAGGCTGGTAAGGCAAGATACATTGGAGCATCTGCCATGTATGCTTGGCAGTTTCTAAAAGCTTTGCATGTAGCCGAGAAAAATGGATGGACTCGGTTTGTATCAATGCAGAATCATTACAACCTCATGTACCGTGAAGAAGAGAGGGAAATGCTGCCGCTCTGTAAAGAAGAAAAAATTGGCGTAATCCCTTACAGTCCACTAGCATCAGGAAGATTGACAAGGGATTGGAAGGAATCAACACAACGTTCGGAAACGGACCGAGCTCAAAAAGCTAAATACGATGCGACGGCTGACGCCGATCGATTTGTTATTGAACGTGTGGCGGAAATAGCAGAAAAACGCGGAGTTCCTCGTGTTCATATCGCCCTTGCATGGTTGTTGCATAAAGAACCGGTAACAGCTCCTATTGTAGGTGCGACAAAAATATCACATCTTGAAAATGCGGTAGAGGCACTATCAGTTAAGCTTACTGCCGAAGAAATTGCGTTCCTAGAGGAGCCGTATGTACCGCATCCCATCATCGGGTTTAGTTAATAATAATCCAACGATATTTTGTATGTTGCATATTTAATGTAAGGAAACAGAGATACCGTTAATTTTCATTTCGGTATTTCTGTTTTTATATTAAATGAAAAAATAAGAGATCTTCTAAGGAGGACAAAAGTTGTTTATACGATTTAAAAATCTGTTTTCCATTAAAGGCTATAGCGTATTAGTTATTTGTATGCTGATGATTGGTATTGGTATTTCTATTACATCGCCATACATTCCTCTGTTTTTAACAAAAGATTTTGGAATGAGTGCGGGAGCTTTTGGAATCTTCATGGCGATCAGCTCATTAAGCGGAGTGGTCGTGAACTCGCTTATTGCTAAACATTCGGATAATGGAATGGATCGAAAATGGATTGTTATTTTTGCCGCAATTTCTGCTTCGTTAGGGTATGCTTCATATCTTGTATTCAATAACTTTTTTATTCTACTGATCGTTGTCACCCTTTTTAATGGATTAGCTGCACCAGTCATGCCGCAAATCTATGCATATGCACATGAATCGGCAAATGCAAGCAAGTCCGAAGACAAGACTTTTGCGATGTCTACATTACGTTCTCTTATTTCTCTTGGATTCCTGATAGGACCTTTATGTGGAACATTAATACTTGGACTCGCTGGATACAAGGGAATCTTTCTTGGAACATCCATCCTTTATATTACAGTTGCGTCTCTTGTATTCCTATTTTTACATAGACGGAAAGCGGCTAAAAGCAATGCGAAAAAGAAGAAAAGCAAAGGTACCCCTTGGATCAAAAACAGGCAGATTAGGCTACCTCTTATCGCCTTTTTATTCCTGTTTGCTATCAATACAATTCATTTGATCATTACGCCTTTGTTTATTGTGAATGAACTGCATGGGACGTATAAGGATGTCGGATTGGTTGTTAGTATTTGTGCTGGTTTGGAAATTCCGATTATGCTTGGACTTGGTGCACTAGGAAAAAAGATATCAAATCATACACTGATGATTTATGGCTGCGTTATCTTGGTAATCTATTACACCATTTTAAGTGTAGCGACACATGCTTGGCAGTTGATCCCGGCACAGCTTCTTCAGGCAACGTTTGTAGCAATCGTTATGGGCAACGGACTAAGTTATTTTACAGAGCGACTACCTAATTCACCAGGACTTGCTACAACCATCTATTCCAACGGATCTACGATTGGAAGGTTAGTAGGAAGTCTTGGCGGAGGATTCATTGCACAGATTTTAGGATTTCGTCATGTTTATTGGGTGTGTCTGTTACTTGCGGTTCTTGCGTTCTTTATATTATGGAGATCAAGACCTCATGAGGAAATGGAGGTACAGGTAACGCGTACTAGGTCGGTTTAGTCTCCAATCATTACTGATAAAATCGAATTGCAAATATGGAAGAAAAAATACAAAAGCCATGATTATCGCAATCATGGCTTTCTCCATCAATCAATCTCGGCAATTGAATGCTTTTCACGATACTGCTTCGGTGTCATCCCACTATATTTCTTAAACACTTTTGAAAAATGGCTTTGGTCATAAAAATTTAGCAAGGAATAGATTTCCGTAATGGAATAATCCGTTAAAGCGAGTAACTTCTCGGCTTCTTCCACTTTGGAACGGAGAATATATTCGTTTAGGCTGGTTCCAACTTCCTTTTTAAACAACTGAGACAAATAACTGGCATTCATTTTGACGAGGCTTGAGAGCTTTCCGAGTGTAATGTCTTCATATAAGTGTTTTTGAATATATCTTTGACATACAAGTATCGGTTTGGAATAGATGTGATTTTTATACTTCGAAACCCGTTTTGTGAAATCTAGAATGGCATCATTTCTCAATTGTAAAATCGCATTTATATCATTTAACTCTTCAAGCCTCTGAATATACATATCACTTACAGTATACGCCTCTTCAGACGGAACTCCTCCATCAAGGACGGCCCTTGTGGCGAGAGTGATGGCAGCAATAAATAAATTTTTCTCACTTCTAATCACGCTTTTTTTCGATAGAGTCCCAAACCTACCATTGTGTGGTGGAATCGTTGTCGCTTGTAGTAATCCTTCAATATTTCCTTCTTTAATGAACTGTAAAAGTCTTTTCTCGTAAAAATATGAGTAATGAAAGGACATTTCCTGCTTTGTCTTTGAAATTAATACATCGAGGTTCTCGATAGAGTGGCTTGGCATCACGTCATCAGTTTCAAGTTTTTGTTCATATATAAAATAATAGAGAAGAGATCCGACATATTTTAATCTCTCTTTTATCATAACTGGAACAGAATGCAGGTAATCAAACAGTTCTTGCTTTTTATGAAACTGGATTTGGAAGTCGTTCATAATCCCATTGATCATTTCAAAGGATATTGACTTCTCTAATGTAGGTCCCAAAAGAATCGCACCTGTATCCATTTTTAGATGAAAATAATTTTCCGCTAGAGGGGAAGAGGTTATAATGCAAGATTCCTCTTTAGTAGAAAAGATCTCTAACCTTCTGATCGGATCTTCATACAGAGGGTGTTTTTTTATATTCGAAGCGAATTGTAACACTACTTCAACTTCCTCATTGATAAAATAAATAGGAACTCCAACCGATTCAAACAGAAGTTTGCAAAAGTATTCGATTTCTTCGAGTTTCTTCATGTAAAAACTCCCTTTGTAACCTGCATACTGGTGAAACACGGTCCGTATAGTTAGTAACGAATATTTATAAACTTTGTAAAGCCTTCGCGATTCCTAAATAATTATGAAAAATGAATGGAACGGATAAACATAGCAGGAATAGTTGTCTTAATGGAGTAATCCGTACTTTATGTAAAACACTTAATGTAACCGTTTAAATTTATATAAAAATTGTACCTAAAATATAAAAATAATACAATAAACCAACTCATTTTTAAAATAGATTCATAGATAAATATACGAAATAGGAGGCGTCAAACATGGAAAGAGATATTAAAAAGCTCATTTCAGAAATGACATTGGAAGAAAAAGCTGGATTATGCTCAGGACAAGACTTTTGGACAACGAAAGCTATTGAACGTTTAGGAATCCCTTCAATCATGATGACGGATGGTCCCCACGGATTGAGAAAGCAAATGTCATCCTCCAATGTGGATAATTTGGGGATTTTTAATAGTGTTCCGTCCACATGTTTTCCTTCTGCTGTCGGCCTTGCAAGTACTTGGGATCGCAATTTAATTCATGAAGTCGGAGTTGCATTAGGAAAAGAGTGTCAAGCAGAAGACGTAGCTATTTTGTTGGGACCTGGTGTGAACATTAAACGATCTCCTCTATGCGGAAGGAATTTCGAATATTTTTCAGAAGATCCATACTTAACATCAGAGCTCGCTTCTAGCCATATTGATGGTGTTCAAAGTCAAGGAGTGGGGACATCCTTAAAGCATTTTGCAGCTAATAACCAAGAACATCGCCGGATTACTTCCAATTCTGTTGTAGATGAACGAACTCTTCGAGAGATTTATCTGGCTAGCTTCGAAAACGTTGTGAAAAAATCACAGCCTTGGACAGTGATGTGCTCCTACAATAAAGTGAATGGTGTGTACGCTTCTGAAAATAAACGCTTATTGACAGAGATTTTAAAAGAAGAGTGGGGCCACGAAGGCTTTGTCGTTTCCGACTGGGGTGCGGTAAACGAAAGGGAAGCTGGAGTTGAAGCGGGTCTTGAGCTTGAAATGCCATCTTCAGGTGGAGTGGGAGATCGGAGAGTTATAGAAGCAGTGCAAAACGGTACGTTGTCTGAAGAATCGTTGGATAAAGCAGTGGAACGCTATTTAAATGTGCTTTTTAAAGCAGTTGATAGCAAAAAAGAAAATGCAACATACAACCAAGATGAACATCATCGATTGGCAAGAAAAGTTTCAAGTGAATCCATCGTTCTTTTAAAAAATGAAACAGGAATTCTTCCACTTAAAAAAGAGGGGGCAATTGCAGTCATTGGTGCATTTGCACAAAGTCCACGATTCCAAGGTGGAGGAAGCTCCCATGTTACACCAACAAAGCTTGATCAACCAATAGAAGAAATTCAAAAATTGGCACCTCAAGCTATTATCACTTTTGCTGAAGGTTATAAGCTTGATTCTACGGAAATTGATGAAGCGTTGATGAGTGAAGCAAAAATGGTTGCGAGTGAGGCAGATGTAGCTGTTCTATTTGTGGGACTCCCTGATAGCTTTGAATCAGAAGGATATGACAGAACTCATTTAAGCATACCTGAAAATCACCAAAAACTAATTGAAGCTGTTGTAGAAATCCAAAAAAATGTAGTAGTTGTCTTAAGTAATGGATCTCCTATCGAAATGCCATGGCATGATCGTGTTAGCGCTGTTCTAGAAGGATATTTAGGAGGACAAGCGTTTGGTGGTGGAATTGCAGATGTCTTATTTGGTGAAGCGAATCCTTCAGGTAAATTAGCTGAAACATTCCCATTGGAATTAAGCCATAATCCATCCTACTTAAACTTCCCTGGTGAAGGAGATATGGTTGAATACAAAGAAGGTATTTTTGTCGGATATCGCTATTATGAAAAGAAAAACATTCAACCGCTTTTCCCATTCGGATTTGGGCTTAGCTATACAACGTTTGAATATACAGATGTCACTTTAAGCTCTGATAAAATTCTAGATACTGAAACGGTCGATGTTCATATTAAGGTAAAAAATACAGGATCTATAGCTGGAAAAGAAATCATTCAAGTGTATGTACGTGATAACGGTGATAAAGTGATTCGTCCTGAAAAAGAATTAAAAGGATTTGCAAAAGTTGATCTTGAACCGGGAGAGGAAAAGGAGATCACGATTACATTAGATAAGCGTTCATTTGCTTACTATAACCTGGAATTAAAGGATTGGCACGTTCAAAGTGGTGATTTTGATATTTTAGTAGGAGGATCATCAGATCGTATCGCCCATGTGAAAACGGTCCACGTAGATTCTACAACCGTTATCAGAAAAAAAGCACATCGTAATACGACATTGGGAGAGTTAATGGAGGATCCTGCAACAGCAGCGATTGTTCAACAAATTATGACGAAAATGGCTGAGCAAAGTGGAATCGCTAGTGCTATGCAAGAAGAACCAAATGATATGATGCTTGCTATGATGAAATACATGCCGCTACGCACTCTTGTTAACTTTAGCGGAGGTGGATTTACAGAAGAAATGATGGAAGGCCTACTCGCACAAATCAATTCAACACAACTAATGAAATAATTGGAAAAAACATTCATTATAAAGTAAAATTAAGTTAGATAAGAATAGGGGAGTTTCTCAAGCAGGGGGCTCTCCTAATTAACAACCTCATTTGTGAAAAAGTACACAAACGAGAAATGTAATATACACAAATTATCTTTATATCTGCTAGTAAATATGTGAAGTTTTTAACAAATTTCGTTTTTAGAAAGGACGAGTGAAATTGGCGGCCATGGAAAGGAATGCACTTGAAACGTTAAGGAATAAGGCACAAGGGTCCGCTCTTATGGTACAAAATCGCCCATATGAATATTTGATTAGGGCGATGCTTGCTGGAATCTACCTCGGGTTTGCGACCATTTTCTGCTTGAAAACAGTTAATGGCATGTACATGAACGAAGAGCCATTGGCTGGTTTTGTTGCAGCTATACTATTCGGTGTGGCTCTTGTCATGATTGTGTACGGAGGTGCCGAACTCTTTACTGGGAATACAATGTATTTTGCAATATCTACCTTAAGAGGATATACATCAGTTAAAATGACCATTTGTGTGTGGACGATTTGTTTTATTGGAAATGCATTAGGAGGATTGTTTTTTGCGTTGCTAATGGCGCCAACTGGAATTATTCAAGAACTCGGGATGGAAAATTGGTTATTTACACTAGTTGAAGGGAAAATGAACCATACAGCAATTGAAATCTTTTTCAGGGCCATTTTATGTAATTGGATGGTATGTATGGCAATCTTTTTACCAAAAACATTGAAAAATGAATTTGCACAAATCTTTACACTCATGTTGCTTGTATCTGTATTTTTTGTATCAAGCTTTGAACACGTTATTGCTAATTTAGTATCATTTTCGCTCGTATTAGTCATTCCTCACCCTGAAACCATTACAATTGGTAAAGCCATTCATAATTTAATTCCTGCCACAATCGGAAATATCATTGGTGGTGCTTTATTTATGGGTGCGCTATACACATGGTTAAATACAAAAAAGTCAACGGACACGAAAGTTACAAGATTAAGTACAAAAAGATCAATGTAAAAATAAATATGGTAAATGCATGTAGTTTAATAAAAATCTTTTACATTCGTTAAAAATACGACTATACTTTCTGTATTGATAAGAAATAGGTGGTATGATGTTTGAACTTCTTTTTCAAGATTCATATACAGAATGGGTAGTTCCATTAACGCTAGCCATTACATGGCTTCTTAGCTGGCAAATATTTTTATTGTCCCATCCTGTTCAAGCAAATAGGAAAGGGAAAATAGATACAGCTTTTCATATAAATCATTTTTCGATTCCAGTTCCTCCAAAAGAGTGTCTTGTTTTCAATATAACTCGATTTATAAAAACAGTTAAAAGAAAAGAAGCTCCGGACGATATGGAAGGGCCACATCTTCTATTTTTATAGACAAATTCTAAAATAGAAGGGTGAAATCATTGAAAAAAAACACAGCAGTATTTTCAATCATTATCTTTGCATCTATGTTCCTTGGGGGATGTTCGGGTGTACAAAACCAAACAGGGTTCTTTTACAACACATTCGTTCGTCCATTTGCGTTTCTTATTCATGAAATCGGATCTTTCTTTGGCGGTAACTTCGGTCTGGCCATCATCATAATTACGCTTCTCATTCGATTGGTGCTTATGCCGTTTATGTTAAAAACATATAAGAATCAACAATTGATGAAAGTCAATATGGAAAAAATGAAGCCGGAAATGGAAGAAATTCAAAAGCGTACGAAAGAAGCAAAAACGCCTGAAGAAAAGCAAAAAGCTCAGCAAGAAATGATGCAATTATATCAAAAGCACAATGTTAACCCGCTCAATATGGGATGTTTACCAATGCTGATCCAAATGCCGATATTAATGGGGCTTTATTACGCGATTCGTGGTTCAGAAGAAATTGCGACCCATTCATTTTTATGGTTTGATTTAGGTCAAAGGGATATACCATTAATGCTCATTGCGGGCGTGGTATACTTTATTCAATCAAAAGTTTCCATGGCGACCGTACCTGAAGCACAGAAAAAGCAAATGCAAATGTTTTCCTTTCTTTCTCCGGCCATGATCATGTTCATTTCATTTTCCGCTCCTGCAGCTTTGCCTTTATATTGGGTAGTTGGTGGAACGTTCTTAATCATTCAGACATGGATTGGGCATAAATATTATAGGCAGCATCCGGAAAAAGCAAAAGAATAGATGGAAAAGATAGCCTTCGATAAGGGGGCTATTTTTTTGCACTTAGGGACATGATGAATCCAGGTGAGTTTTTTTATTTCTTTTTACTTAATGGCAGGTATGCTTTGTAGATAAGCAGAATTTATGATCATAAGGTAAAAGGAATTCGAAGGAAATATTGATTTTTGGCTTTAATTTTATTAAATATTAATAAGAAAGAGGGGAACTAATGATGGCAAAACAATTTTGGATTAATCTCCCGGTAAAAGATGTCGCTAAATCAAAAGAGTTTTTTACAAAGCTTGGATTCACTTGTAGTACAAAACATGGAAACTTTGCAGAATTAATCATAGGTGATAACAATGTCCAAGTAATGTTATTTCCAGAAAGTACATTCATGAATTTTACAAGTAATGAAATAACAGACACGGCAAAATCGACCGAGGTATTGTTCTCTATTGATGCCGAGAGCAGAGAAGAGGTAGATGAAATGGCTCGAAAGGCAGAGGACGCAGGTGGAACCATTTTTGGTAAACCTGGAGAAAGTCAAGAATGGATGTATGGGTGTGGTTTCGCTGATTTGGATGGACATCGTTGGAACGTGCTGTATATGGACATGGACAAAATGCCTAAAGCATAGCAATCTGAATCAAATAATCATTAATTATTATAGACTTTACTTTTTTTCAGTTTATCTCGCAATTAAGATGAAGGACAGGAACCTCTCAATTTTCCGATTCCTGTCCCAATTATCTATAATCTTCCAATTAGGGGAGCAAGTTTTGAGACAAATGTTCCCTATTATTTACGGTAATACCGATCATCACTCCCGAGTATTTTTCCTCGTTTTAACACATCTCGTGCAACAAGTGACTCCAAAAACATGCAAACGGGTCCATAGATTTTTGGTTTTCCAGTAATATATCTTTCCATATTCGCATAACCGTGCTTTATCAATAATTCACAAATGATTCTTGTACTGGATACACCGCTTTCCAAAAACTCTAGTGTTTTGTCTTTGCTAAATGATTCTGGATCTTTGCGAAAAGTATCCTGGAAAATGTAATCTTCAATATCAAAATTTGTTTGAGAGTGTGTAGCGTGGGTTTCCGTATTATCGAATGTTCGCTGTTCTCTCGATTGTTCCATGTGTTCTCGAATAAGATGTTTAAGTACTTCAATTTGTTTATCCAGTAAAGGGAGGCCTATATCCAAAAATGTCTGGAACGCTATTGGCATCTCGAAATTATCTGGTAAATAGGGGATTTCTTCTCTAAGATCCCAATGGTTTTGAAATTTAAATAGAAGTTCATCCATTTCATAATCTACAACGTTAAAACCTTTTCTAATTTCATTGATAATTTCAGATGAAAAACCTGTATGTTCTTTAAAATGTTCAATTCCAAATCTTCTAGTCTCATTCGTAACTTTATGTTTGACGATGTACTGATGTCGGAGTGGTCTTCCACATTCGCAAGGAGTCTCCGGATTTACGAATCCATTGTCGATATATTCTTCTAAAATCCACTCATCGAGCAACATTTCAACTTCTTCCATTTCAGCATGTTCAGGAATGACGATTCCTTTATCAACAGCAAGTACATTGGCAAAAGCTGTTTTTTTACCTCTTTTAACATGATGTTCAATGAAATCTTTCTGTTCAGGGGTAAGGGAGTTAAGGATGGAGTCTTTTTCGTTTCTCGACAAAACTATTTTCATTTGTATCCTCCGTTTCCTAAGAACAAAAATGTATGAAAAAAAACGAGGTGATAACCTCGTTCGTTCATTATAGACAAAGTTCAAATCAAGAGATGGAACAAAGTGCTATCTTTATTTACTTCGGTAAAAGGAAACCCTTTTTGACGCATACGCTCGATTAGACCTTCATAGTCTTCTTTTCGTTTCAATTCAATCCCAACAAGTCCGGGACCACTTTCTTTGTTGTTTTTCTTTGTATACTCAAATGTAGTGATGTCGTCATCAGGACCGAGTACACCGTCTAAGAATTCACGCAAGGCACCTGCGCGTTGTGGGAAATTGATAATGAAATAATAGAGAAGTCCTTCGTAAATCAAGGATTTTTCTTTAATTTCCTGCATTCTGCCAATATCATTATTTCCACCGCTGATTACACAAATAACGGACTTTCCTTTAATTTCTTCCTTGTAAAAGTCAAGTGCGGCAATAGGCAAGGCACCAGCAGGTTCAGCAATAATTGCGTGTTGATTATATAAATCAAGGATAGTCGTACATACTTTTCCTTCCGGAACAGGAATGATATCGTCTACATATTGTTGGCAAATTTCAAACGTTTTTTGACCAGCGCATTTTACAGCAGCACCATCAACAAACTTATCGATGGATTCGAGTGGAGCAACATGGTTATTCTGTATTGCTGTCTTCATGCATTGGGCCCCTTCTGGTTCTACCCCAATGATCCGCGTATGTGGAGATACATTTTTAATATACGTGCTTAAACCGGAAACTAATCCGCCTCCGCCAATGCCTGCAAATACAAAATCAACCGGCTCTTCAATATCATTCATAATCTCAACGGCAACAGTTCCTTGTCCGGCAATGATATCAAGATCATCAAAAGGATGTATGAAAATTTTATTTTCCTTATTGGCGTATTCCATTGCACTTTCGGATGAGTCATCAAATGTGTCGCCAACTAATATGATTTCTACAAAATCACGACCAAACATTCTAACTTGATCAATTTTTTGTTTTGGTGTCGTTTGTGGCATAAATATTTTTCCGGAAATACGGAGTTGAGAGCATGCAAAAGCAACACCTTGAGCGTGATTGCCTGCACTCGCACAGACAATTCCTTTTTCTCGTGCTTCATTTTCAATTGACTTAATCTTATAGTAAGCACCACGTAATTTAAACGAACGTACGTGTTGCAAATCTTCTCTTTTTACGTAAACGTGACAGCCATATTTTTCAGATAAACGCTCATTTTTTTGCAAAGGGGTATGTGCTACCACATCTTTTAAGCGCTGATATGCTATGAGAATATCTTCCACATGTACTGTCTTTGATTTTTCTTTCGTCGGATTCATCGCGCTATACACTTCCTTCGCTAACTTTTGAATATTTGTACATTATACCATGTTCAAAGCGTAATGAACATACGAATATTCACAATATTTCGTGAAAGCGTTGTCAATTGTAAATATTTCTTGTATGTATTGTGAACAGAGAATATGGTGATTTCCGCACCAATCAACTAAAAAATTTTGAAATGAAGGGGGTGTAACCAATCTGGATACTATTTATGGACAATTTTCAAATTTTAAAACAGGGTTTGTCCAATAAAGATGTATTGGTGGAAAAACCATTAGGTTCACAGTGAACTTTGTCCATTATAGATGCTATGAAGGACAAACCGACAAGTAGCAAGGAAGTTTTGTCCAATATAGATGTTATGATGGACAAACTCCATGTTAGAACAGTAGGTTTTGTCCAATATAGATACTTTGATAGACAAACCGACAGGTGGCACCGGATGTTTTGTCTATGATAAATGCTTTGAAAGAAATCACCAACTAGAGAGCTTTGTACCATCGGAAATGGTTTGCCCGAAAAAGTGTCAATGAAATTGAAATTCAGCGTTTACCGTACTAGTTATTTCCATTGTCCCAGGCTGGATGGGAGTTGTGGCAGCACTTTTAACAAAAGCCGTGGTCTCTAAAGGAATCGGTCCACCTTGCTTCTTTGGGTTTTCTACTATTAGAGTAGGGGTTTTATTTAATTGAACCTTTAACGTGTTAGCAATCGTCTCGGCCTTTTCAATTGCATTGGTCAATGCCAGCGACAACGCTTTTTTGTAGTATTGGTCATAATTGGATATTTCAAACTTCATTCCTGAAATCGTATTAGCACCATGTTGGACAGCCGTATCGACGACTAAACCGGTGTTCTCAATCTGGAGTTCACTTATTTGCAGTAAATGTTCAACTTTATAGGTTCGAAATTCCTGTTTTCCCTCAACATAATCATATTGTGGATAAATGGAGTAATCTTTCGTCTGGATTTGTTTATCGGTTATTCCCATTTTATTTAATGCTTTTTTAATTTCAGAAATAATCTTTGTATTTTCTTCTTGTGCTGGACGTAATTCTTTATTCTCTGTTGAAGCCCCTAACGTAACATTAGCATAATCAGGTTGAACAGTAATTTTTCCTTCACCTATTACCTTAATAAGATCCCTCGTCTTTTCAGAGCCCGCTCCAAGTTCTCGATAAGATTGATAATGCAAATTTCTCCCTACTTTCATTTGTTTAGTAATATGGACGAAAAAAAGATGAGAAAGATACAGCGCTTAATAAAAAAATTTTGATTATGAATAGTAGATGATTCACTTAGGTATTATGTACTGATTAATTTGACACTATTACTCAGTGATGCTAGCATGTTAAGAAATAAATACAACTAATCCTATCGGAATTATAAAAAGTTTTATAGATTATGAGTTTGCGTGTTGACTGTTTACATAATTTTATGTAGAATTCGAATAAACTGATAATATATTATCATTTATTAATAACTAATTATCTATATATGATAATAGGAGGGGTGAAATTGGAGCAGATAACAGCATTTCGTGGTACACAATTAAGATGCAAAGGATGGCGTCAAGAAGCCTTGCTCCGTATGCTTGAAAATGTTTTAGAAAACGGAGAAAACCAAAAAGAATTGGTTGTATACGCTGCACTCGGGAAGGCAGCGAGAAATTGGGATGCTTATCACGGTATTGTTGAAGCCCTTAGAAATATTGAAGAAGATGAGACTTTAGTCATACAATCAGGAAAACCGATTGGAATCCTGAAAACGCACGCATTTGCGCCTCTTGTTATCATGGCCAACTGCAATATAGTTGGTAAATGGGCTACTAGTGATTATTTTTATGAATTACAGGAAAAAGGTCTCATTATGTGGGGAGGATTAACAGCCGCTGCTTGGCAATACATCGGTTCTCAAGGAGTTATTCAAGGGACATATGAAATATTTGCTGCGATTGCTGAGAAGCATTTCAACGGTAGTTTAGCTGGTAAATTTATTTTAACTGCGGGACTAGGTGGAATGGGAGGCGCACAACCTTTAGCAGGTGTGATGGTGGATGCTGCAATTCTTGTAGTTGAGATGGATGAAGCACGAGTGGATAAGAGAATTTCGGATGGTTATTTACAAAAGAAAACTCATGATCTTGATGAGGCATTAGCCTGGATTGAAGAAGCAGCTTCAAAAGGAGAGAGTGTAAGTGTTGGCTTAGTAGGGAATGCTGCTGATATTTATCCAGAGCTTGTAAAAAGAGACATCACCCCGGATATTGTAACAGATCAAACCTCTGCGCATGATTTGTTATATGGTTACATTCCGTCCAACTATACACTTGACGACGTTAAACGGGTTCGTGACATCCATCCTAACAAATTAGAACAAGATGCCCGGGCGTCCATTGCTTTGGAAGTTGCAGCAATGCTTACATTTAAAAATCGCGGGGCTATTGTTTTTGATAATGGGAATAACATTAGGACCCAAGCATATGAATATGGAGTTAAAAATGCTTTTGAGATTGATATTTTTACAGAAGCATATTTAAGACCACTTTTCAGCAGGGCAATTGGTCCATTTCGTTGGGTGGCATTAACTGGTGATGAAAATGATATTCATACGATTGATAAATACATAATAGATCATTTTAAAGATAATAAAATAGCTTCGAATTGGATTTCATTGGCGAATAAATATGTACCTTTTCAAGGGCTGCCTGCACGAATAGGCTGGTTTGGACATGGAGAGAGAACTCAACTTGCTTTAGCTGTAAATGAAATGGTGAGAAATGGCACTTTAAGTGGCCCAATTGCATTCTCTAGAGATCACTTAGATGCAGGGGCGATGACCCATCCAAACATTATGACTGAACGAATGAAGGACGGAAGTGATGCAATTTCTGATTGGCCACTTCTAAATGCGATGTTAAGTTGTTCGTCCATGGCGGATTTAGCTACTATTCACTCTGGTGGTGGAGGGTATTCAGGGTATATGACAAGTGCCGGAATTACACTTGTGGCAGATGGTACGGTTGAAGCTGATATTCGTTTGAAACATGCGTTAGATAACGATACGAGCCTAGGTGTCCTAAGATACGCAGATGCGGGATATGAAGAATCACTGGATGAAATTGAGAAAAAAGGAATTCGGCGAATTGAATTGTAAATTTTGAATATGAAGAGAGAGAGGAGAAATTATATGCGTGTGCTTACGATGGATGATGTTAAAGCTGCTGTTGCAGGAGGTTCAGTTTATGCATCTGGAGGCGGTGGATGGGTAGATCACGGATTGGAAATTGGTGGTGCTGCCGCTACGATTGGGCAACCAAAATTAGTTTCTGTCGATGAACTCCCCGATGATGCGATCATTATTACATGTACAGCCATTGGCGCCCCTGCCGGTAAGACAGACTGGCAAATGTTAGGTGTAGATTATATTAAAGCGGTTAAATTACTTATGGAGAATTACGAAGGAAAAGTCGTGGGGGTCATGACACCGCAAAACGGGATGTCTAGTTCCATCAATGGCTGGTTACCTGCTGCCATGCTCGACTTGGTCGTTGTCGATGCAACGGGTGATATTCGTGCTCACCCAACTGGGAAGATGGGGCAAATGGGAGTGGCTGCAGATCCAAAATTTGAAACAATCCAAGTGGTTGTAGGGGGAAAAAAGGAAACAGGATCATATATCGAACTTGTCGTAAAAGGAACGCCAGCCAAAACCTCCAATGTTTTGCGTACCGCGTCTGATATGTCAGGTGGGTTTATTGCCTCTGCAAGACTACCTCTACCGGCGAGCTATATTAAAAAGCATGCAGCTATTGGTGGTATATCCATCGCCATTGATCTTGGAAAAGCCATAATCGAAGCTGAGCCAAAAGGAGCGGAAGCGGTAATTCAAACCATATGTGAACATACAAAAGGTGAGATTTTGGGGAGAGGGAAAGTAATATCAACTAGTGTTGAATACTCCGGGGCCTTTGATATTGGGCAAGTGGTTGTCGACGTGGAAGACAAATCTTTAACTATGCATGTGATGAATGAATTTATGGCAGTGGATGACTCATTAGGTAATCGTCTGACAACGTATCCAGATGTCATTACAGCAATTTCAACCGAAACAGGTAAACCGTTGAGTGCCGGGGCTCTAGAGCCTGGTATGGAAATTGCAGTATTCCGTATTCATAAAAACTATATTCCACTAAGCTCTAGTGTTAAGGATGCATCAGTATATCCTGAGGTTGAAGCTGCTTTAGGTATTCAAATAGCAGACTACGCATTAAGTGAGTAAGTCTATCAAGCTAGTAAAAAAGTTATGTGTTGATTGAAGCGGAAGGCACGAGACTCCTGCGGGAAAAACAGTAAACGTGAGACACCGTAGCTAGACAACAAGTTAAGCGCCGAGGAGGCTCACGAACTGCCCTCAGATAGCGAGTGTTCGGAGCGCAAATCAACATTCAAATTTAGTAAAGCCAAAATAAGGAAGGAGGAATCGGATGGAGTTATTAATGAAAGCATATGATTATTTAATCGAAAACCATGTGCGATTTTTAGAGGAGCTTCAAGTTCATATTTTATTAAGTTTGTCTGCTCTATGCCTTGGTTTAGTCATATGTGTTCCATTAGGTATATGGTGTGCAAAAAATCCAAAAGTTGCAGCACCCATCATGAATACGATCAATTCGATTCGAGTCATTCCGAGTTTAGCAATTCTTGTTATTATGCTTCCCATAATTGGAACCGGTTTTTGGCCAGCATTAGTAGCATTGACTGTACTCGCATGCCCTCCGATTCTCATTAATACTTTTCTAGGGTTTCGAGGAATTGATCCTGCCATACTTGAATCGGCCCATGGGATGGGAATGGGTCCGAAAGCAGTTCTTAGAAAAATTGAATTTCCACTTGCGATGCCACTAATGATTGCAGGTGCTAAAACAGCCAGTGTCGAAGTTCTCGCCAGTGCTTCACTTGCAGCTTTTATTGGGGGAGGAGGACTTGGAACCTTTATCATAAACGGTTTGAGCATGTATAAGTTTCAAGTTTTACTCGTTGGAGCTATACCAATCGCACTCTTAACCATTTTTTCTGAAGTGATATTTTCATTTATTGAAAGAATGACAACAAGGTATCAAAGAGATTTATAGATTGATTTATTTAAATTTAGGGGGAATTAAATTGAAAAGAAAATCATTTCTTATTTTGTCGATTGTGCTTGTTTTATCCTTGCTTCTAAGTGCATGTAGTGGTTCTTCAAAAATTAAGGTAGGGTCCAAGAACTTTACTGAGTCATTAATTTTAGGAGAAATGTATTCATTGGCTTTGGAGGATGCTGGTTTTAAAGTAGAACGAAAACTAAATCTAAATGGTACCCTTGTGGCACATGAAGCCCTTAAAAGTGGAGATATTGATGTGTACCCTGAGTATACGGGCACTGGGCTTTTAAACATTATGGAAGAAGAGCCAATCTCTGATCCACAGCAAGTATATGATATGGTCTCAGATTTTTATAAAGAGAAATTTAATCTTGTATGGTTGACACCATCGAATGCTAACAATACCCAAGCGATCGCTGTTTCTAAAAAAGCTTCTGATGAATATGGAATCAAAACACTTTCAGACCTTCAAAAACATGCAGGAAACATTGATTTTGCAGCTGTCCCAGAATTTGAGGAACGTGAAGACGGGTTACTCGGAATGAATAGAGTGTATGGTGATTTTAAGTTTAAAAGCATAAAGCTTTATGACTATGGTGTAAAATACCGCGCCGTATTAAACGATGAAGTGCAAGGTACAGTGGCTTTTGGAACTGATGGTGATTTAACGAACCCTGATCTTGTTCTTTTGGAAGATGATAAGCACTTGTGGCCGCCTTATTTCGTTGCTCCTGTTATCCGTCAAGAAACATTAGATAAGGATGAGAAGATCAGACAGAAGTTAGATGAAATATCTGCAAAGCTAGATAATGAAACGATGCAGAAACTAAATGCCGAGGTGGATTTAAATCAGCGTGAATATGCCGATGTAGCAAAAGAATTTTTGAAAAATGAAGGAATTATTAAGTAAGATAGGAAAATGAATAATGACATAATTACTTTTCCCGATATAATGTCGGGAAAAGTCTATTTATTCGACAGAATTGAAGGTGAATGGTTTGACGAAGAACGCCATTGTTTTCGAAGATGTAACTAAACAGTTTCCAAATGCGCCAAAACCTTCGGTGAATTCTACGAATCTCACAATAGAGGAAGGTAGCTTTGTCACCATTCTTGGTGCATCTGGTTGTGGAAAAACAACATTGCTGAAGATGGTTAACCGTATTTATGATATGACTTCCGGTAGGATATTGGTTCATGGGCAGGATATTACAAAGATGCCTGTAACGGAACTTAGACGGAATATAGGCTACGTCATACAGCAAATTGGTTTATTTCCTCATATGACGATAGCTGAAAATATTGCAACTGTACCGAAAGAGTTAGGATGGGAATCGAAGAAGATTGAAGAGAGAATTGATTTTTTACTTGAATTGGTTCAGTTGCCTCCTAAAGACTATCGAAACCGTTACCCAAGGCAGCTATCTGGTGGTCAGCAGCAGAGGATTGGGTTGGCGCGTGCATTAGCTGGTAATCCGTCTATCATGTTAATGGACGAACCATTTGGAGCCATTGATGCTATTACTAGAAGTACTTTGCAGGATGAAATGATACGAATTCAACGGAAACTCAATAAAACGATTTTGTTTGTTACTCATGATATTGATGAAGCACTGAAATTAGGCGATAAAATTGTGATTATGAATGAAGGTGTCATTCAACAATTCGACACTCCTTTAAATATAATTACGAATCCGGCCAATTCATTTGTTAGTCAACTTGTACACTCAGATGATATTGTGCAGCATCTTAGTCTGTTAAGAGCAGACCATGTAATGGCACCTCTTATAGATGAACCAGAATTTGACGAGATAAAGGTGAAGCGTGCCGAGAATTTAAAAAATGTGTTAACACATATCTTACAAGGACATGGCGATTCTGTCGTTGTAACAGATGATGAAGAAACCCCAATAGGAAGAATTACATTGACCGGTTTAAAAAGCTATATTGCAGGGATTGGTTGATGATCGATTCTGCTTCTTAAAGAGGATGTTAAAAAAATCCGGTAAAAATGACACTATCAAATTCTTCGTAGGCTTGTTTCTCCGCTCCTTGAAACTGCGCCACCTAGTAATTCCGACGTACAGGATGTACTAGTGCGGGCGGTGCGACAGGACGTAGCAGCTTGAGCCCGCCGACGCACAGGACGCGTACTAGTGTCGGTGTTGCTGACAGGACGTCAGCGTTTTTAGCCGACTTGGTCATTTTTATCCTACTTTTTGAACACGCACTTAAAGCGGAGGTGAGGCTTGAACATGTTTTCATTTTTAATTAACTATTACGATCGTATATTAATCTTATTTTTTCAACATCTTATGCTTACGGTTGTCTCTTTAAGCTTAGCGTTGTTGATCGCATTACCAATTGGAGTATTCTTATCAAGATATAAAAGAATTTCCGTTCCGGTGTTATCGATTCTTGGAATTATTTATTCCATCCCAAGCTTAGCGATGTTTGCGTTCCTTATACCATTTGTGGGATTAGGGTTAAAACCTGCGATTATCGCCTTAATTGCCTATAGCCAACTAATCCTCGTTCGTAATGTGATGGTAGGTTTTCAATCCATTGATCCTTCTATTATTGAGGCCGGAAAAGGGATGGGATTAGGGCCATTTCGATTATTTTGGAAAATTGAACTTCCACTTGCTTTACCTGTCATTTTAGGTGGTGTCCGGATTGCTACCATTTCTATTATAGGTATTGCAACGATTGCAGCATGGATTAATGCTGGTGGACTGGGAGTCATTTTATTCGAAGGACTGTACCAAAATCATACTCCTAAAATGATTTGGGGCACTATTTTTGTATCCTTGCTTGCCATTATTTCCAATCAGTTATTATTACGTTTAGAGAAGAGATCAGCGTTGAAAGTAAGAGGTGAACTCGCAGCTAAATAAACTGATCATTTTACATCAAGTGAGGGAGATAGAAGTGACCGTTAACAAAAATCAGACTATCGAGAGAGCATTAGACATTATTTTTTCACTATCTGATGCAGAGAAGAATTTGACAGTAGGAGAAATTGCAGCGAAAGTCGCGATTCCGGAAAGTACTGCATATCGACTCATTCAAACATTAGAACAATATGGGATGGTCGAAAGGCAATCAGTAGGACAAATTAGATTAGGTGTCCGTGTTTTAGAGTTGGCCAGAAGCTTACAGCAGCAAATGGATCGTGAATTAATCAGCATCTCTCGACCGATTATGGAACAATTAACTGAAAAGGTTAATGAGACTTCGATTCTTTGTGTGAGATCAGCATCACAAGTAATATGTGTGCAAAGTGTTGAAACACATAGGATGCTGCGCTTATCAGTGGAAATTGGAAAAATAATGCCGCTCGATCGTGGAGCTTCCGGGAAAGCCATTTTAGCTTTTGAACAAAAGCAAACAATGGATCAGCTAATCAAAACAATACCAGATGATAAGGTAAGAAAAAGCATAGATAAAGAAATTGAAATAATAAGAGAGCAAGGCTATTGTTTAACTTTTGGCGAAGTAGATACAAATATTTTTGGATTGGCTGTTCCGATTTGTGATATCAACAAGCGTGTAATGGCTTCTTTGACAGTAGCTGGACCGACTGAGCGTTGGGATCAGGAAAACGGTGAGGAATTTATCAAAACAGTCGTTTCTTCAGCGAATGAGATTACGAAGAAACTAGGCTCTATTTCCTAGATGAGGATGTTCAAAAAGTCCGGTAAAAATGACACATCTATCTGTGTTTCTAGTTGGCTTGTTCTCCGCTGCTTGGAAAAGAGAATCTTCTACGTCGCCCACATTTTGTGGGCAACGCAGAAGTCAGCACACACGAGCAAGTCCGCTGCTCAAAACTGCGCCGCCCCGAACTTCCGACGTACAGTGCGTACTAGTGCGGGCGATGCGACAGGACGTCGCTGCTCGAGCCCGCCGACGCACAGGATTGCTAGTGTCGGCATTGCTGACAGGATGTTAGCGAAATTAGCCGACTTGGTCCTTTTTATCTGCCTTTTTGAACACGCAATAGATGGAGGAGAATGAATGGAAACACTTCATAATGATTTGCTTGTGAAAGGTAATGTAGTTTTGCCTGATCGCATTGTTTATGATGCAACAATAGCTATATCAAATGGAAAAATAAGCGCCATTTATGAAAAGAACAGTGAGTTGCCTGAAAAAGAAATAGTAGATGCTACTGGGTCTTATATCCTTCCCGGTGCAATTGATGCGCATGTTCATTGTTTTAGTTCTCTTGAAGAAGGCTTTACAAATGCTGGGTTATCCGCTGCAGCGGGGGGAGTTACGACAATAATTGAAATGCCTTATGATGCGACAGGCATGGTTTGCAATGAAAAAATGTTTCTAGAAAAAGTAGAGCGTTTGGAAAAGGAGTCCATTGTCGATACAGCTCTTTTAGCAACCATTCAAAAAGAAAATGGATTAGATGAAATCACAAAACTCGCTGAAGCTGGTGCATGTGGATTTAAAGTATCGATGTTTAATACAGACTCGTTCCGCTTTCCAAGAATTGATGAAGGTCAATTGCTTGATGCCTTTTCAGTCATTGCGCAAACGGGTTGTCCCGTTGGTGTTCATGCTGAAAATGATGATATTGTTAGACGTTATATTCATAAATATGAACATCAAGGCAAAGAGGATCCACGTACACATGCATATAGTCGTCCGAAGGTGGCGGAATCTGTTGCAGCTTTAACGGCGATGGAGTTGGCTTTTTATACAGGAGTAAAATTGCATTTATATCATAGTACTTTTCAACGTGTATTCGATTTGGTCGACTTTTATCGTTCTCAAGGTGTTCAAGTGACGGCAGAAACATGTACACACTATTTAACGTTAAGTGAAGACGATATGTTAGAGCTTGGTGCTAGAGGAAAAATAAACCCACCGCTCCGTAGTAAAGATGACATAGAAGATCTATGGAATCTACTTGCCCAAGGAAGAATTGATATGGTGACTTCGGACCATGCGCCTTGGACACTCGATCGAAAAGCAAATGAAGATATTTTTAAAAATGCTTCAGGAGCACCTGGGGTTGAAACCTTATTGCCCATCATGTATAGCGAAGGTGTCGCTACAGGCAAAATTACGATTTTCGATCTAGTCAGAATCCTTTCCGAAAATCCAGCCTATACATTTGGTTTGGATCATTGCAAAGGTCGTATAGAAGTTGGAATGGATGCAGATTTTGTGATACTAGATCCGAACAGGTCATATACGCTTGATGAAACTACTTTGCATTCTACTGCGCAATGGAGTCCATATCATAATCGTAAAATGGAAGGGAAAATCACTCATACTTATGTTCGTGGACAACAAGTTTATAGAGAAGAAGGACAGCTGTTAGGTACACCTGGTACGGGGCGATTCGTAAAATCTATGCATAAAGTAACTAAGGGGTGAATGGTTTGAAGAACGAATTTCACTTACATCCCAACAAGGAAAGAATTCAGAATTATATAGAAACACTAGCGTCTATGGTAGATCCGTCGAAACCAGGCTGGACGAGAAGACCGTTTACACCATGGTATCAGGAAGGACGATCATGGCTAGAACAACAGATGGAGCAATCTGGATTGCAAGTTAGTACGGATGCTGGCGGTAATTTAATTGGAAAAATTGAAGGCAGCAAAGCGCATCTAAAACCAATCATGATTGGATCACACACAGATACAGTCATAGGTGGCGGCAGGTTTGATGGTATTATTGGTGTCATTGCCGGCATTGAAATTGCCCGTCGCTTACAAGAAACAGGAACGACCCTGAATCATTCTCTGGAAATTGTGGACTTTACCGCTGAAGAACCGAGCGAGTTCGGTATATCTACAATTGGAAGTCGAGCGATGGTTGGAAATTTGTCTCCTGAGATGTTAAAACGTACGGACCCAACCGGATTAGTGTTGGAAGATGGAATACGAATGATTGGTGGAAATCCAGACAAGATTGAAGAACTTGCCCGAAGAAAAGGGGACGTCAGCTTATATTTGGAATTACATATTGAACAAGGTCCTGTTTTGGAGCAGAACAAAAAGCAACTCGGAGTTGTAACGGGTATAGTCGGTATCCATCGTTACCGGGTCACAGTAGAAGGGAAACCAAATCATGCAGGAACGACTCCGATGGATATGCGATTTGATGCATTAACAGGGGCGTCGGAACTAGTATTGGAACTAGAAAGATTATGTAAGGAATCTTATTCTGATCCTGTAGTAGGGACTGTTGGGAAATTCATCAATGAACCAAATGGTGCAAATGTCATTCCAGGGCTTGTAACATTTGAGTTAGAAGTTAGATCGATAGATTCGAAGATTATAGAAATGATAATGAAAAAATTTGCTGATTTTTCTAACCGTGTTGCGACTGAGCGTTCACTCTGCATCACCTTGGATAATCTATCAAAGTCTGATGCTATTCGAGTACTTCCTGATATACAAGAAATAGTTGCAGATGCTTGTGGAATAGTTGGAGAATCGCAATATTTACCGAGCGGTGCCGGCCATGATGCCAATCAACTCGCAACCATTGCACCGGTAGGAATGATTTTTGTTCCTAGTCGGGACGGAAGAAGTCATTGTCCTGAAGAGTGGACTGATTTTGAAGACGTCACTAGGGGTGTAGAGGCTTTAGCTAGGGCAATAATGAATTTTGATCATAGTATATAACATATTTAGTAACTTTAATTGATAGAAGGTGAAAGCCGGTGACTTTCGAAACTAAGAACATCATTATTGACGGGTATTCCTTATCATTTGAGAATATCGTAGAGTTTATACAATATCCAAACATAAAAGTCACTTTGTCAGCGGCTGCAATAGAGAGAGTAAAACATTATCGTGCTGCTGTTGACCAATGGTTGCTTGAAGATAAGAAGGCCATCTATGGGGTAACAACTGGGTTGGGGAAGTTGAAGGATTATGTCATTGATGAACATGACCAAAATGCGTTTCAACAAAATATTTTTCTTTCCCACGCTGTTGGACTCGGTCCTGATTTCCCTGAACCTGTCGTTCGACTAGCCATGCTATTAAGGGCAAATGTACTTGCTCGTGGTCATTCCGGAGTAAGAGTGGAGATGATTGAGCGTCTGCTATTATTGTTGAACAAAGGTGTAATTCCGTGTGTTCCGCAAATTGGATCTTTAGGTGTAGGGGATTTACAGCCAATGGCACATATCGGTTTATGTATGGTTGGAGCTCCGGAAGGAAGGGCTAGATACAATGGGGAAGAAGGAAAAAGTAATACTCTTTTAGAAAAGGCCAATATCGTTCCAGTTCAATTTAATTTGAAAGCAAAAGAAGCTCTGGCATTAATCGATGGAAGTACGATGGTATTGGCATCATCTTTATTTGCATATTATCAAACCGAGCAGCTTTGTCGAACTGCGGATATGGCTGCTGCTATGACGATTGAAGCAACAAGAGGAGAATTGGATGCGCTTGATCCACGTATTCATGAAGCTAATAATCTTTATACTGAGCAGGAAACAGCCCGGATAATATATGAGTTTTTAAAAGGTTCTCAGTGGTGCACAGCAGAAGGAAGACAGCGTTTAGGAGAATTTTCACCTAGAGTTCAAGATGCTGTAAGCATTCGCTCAACCGCCCAAGTTCACGGAGCTATTAAAGATGTTTTACTTTATGTGAAATCAATTTTGGTAAGAGAGATGAACGCTTCGAAAGATAATCCGCTTATTTTTTCAGATGGAGCTAAGTTTGAGAGTTTAAGTGGAGGGAACTATCATGGTGCCCACCTTTCATATGCACTAGACTTTATGGGGATTGTCATTACTGACATGGCCATTATATCGGAAAGAAGATCGGCACGTTTACTTGACCCCATTATGAGTTATGGTTTGCCTGCTAATTTAATTGCTGTAGCCGGGCTAAACACAGGATTTGCGCTTGTTCACGCAAATGCGACTGCTATAGTTAGCGAGATGAGAATATTAGCTACCCCTGCGAGCGTAGGGTCAGTGCCTTCCAAAGGAAACCAAGAAGACCATAATAGTATGGCGATGACTGGAGTTCGCAAGCTTATGAAAATGATTGATCATGCTCAACAAGTTTTATCAATCGAACTTCTTTTATCTGCTCAAGCCATTGATTTAATTACTGAAAATATGGATGGTTTAGCAATGGGGAAAGGAACCAATTCTCTCCATCAATGGATTAGGCAGTCAATTAATCCGATGTGGGAAGACCGATATATTTTAAGAGACTTACAAAAAATGATTGGTTTAGTGGAAAGTGGAGAAATATTAGATCAATTTCCACCTATAAAATTATTTCCAATTCAATAGAAAAAATGAAAAGCATTCAGTGCAATTTTGCCAAGAATGCTTTTTGTTATATAGAGTGGTTTGTATGACTAAAATCATTATTTAGTGCTAACTTGAATTATTATCGTCACCTCTTATGTTTTTGAGTGAAAAAATTAACGGTAATTACTGGTTGTTTATTTCATGTTCTTTGCATTAGACTTTAAATAATAGGAACAAAGGATGTGATTATCATTAAACGGCGTGTCGTCCATCTACTACAATTCCTTATAAAACAAAATAAATGTTTACCAACTCACAAAATAGCCTCTATTTTTAATGTCAATATACGTACTATTCAGCAGGATATAGCGGATTTAAATGACTTGTTTAAAGAACATAAGTGGAATGCCTCAATTATCCGCACAGAAGGTTCAAAGGTCTTTTTAAAAGTGGCTGACAAAGAAAAAATACAAATGACTAAGTTTGTACATGAACAAAATCCATTAGTGAAAGTTTATAGTCCTGAGGAACGTCGTTACTTAATTTTGATGCACTTATTTAAGAAGGATGAACCTATAATCATTAAAGAAATGGAGATTGAATTTTTTGTTAGTGAATCCACAATCTTACGAGATTTAAATCATGTGCAAAAATGGATTGAACAAAAAGGGTTAGTTTTGATTCGTAAGCAAAATTATGGCATTCAAATAGTCGGTTCAGAAATTCTTTGGAGATTAGCGACTTTTGATCTAATAAAGGAATATTTGATTACAGTAAATCGAATAAGCTTGCCCTACTTATTTGTGCACCTTCAATATAATTATCCTGCCATTGACTACATAAATAATAATTACTTCATTATATTAGATTGGTTGTTAGGGGAAGAAGACTTTTACTTACTTAACCAACTGATCCGTAATATCCTACCACTTGAAAACTATAGAGTTACTGATGATACAATAGCCTCTCTTGTCATTCATATTGCCATTATTATTTATAGAAATAAAAGAAGGAAAATGATTAGGATTAATGACGAACATCTTAATTATATTTCTAGTTTATCTGCATATAGAACTGCCGAAGAAATATTCGGAGTTTTGCAACAAAAACTTAAGGAAATTAACTTTTCTGACGAGGAGATATCATATCTTGCTATGCACATAGCAAGTTCTCGATTTATGAATCCAGTGGAAAGACTATACTTTGAATCTAAATCAGAAACTGAAAAGATTGTAGAAAGTTTTGTAAGGACACTAGAAGTTTTTACTCGACTTGATTTAAGAAGCGATCAACAATTTATGATTGGTTTATACAGTCATATTAAGCCTATGTTAGAGAGATTAAAGTTTGGTATCCCTATCCAAAATGAATTATTAAGGGAAGTTCAGGAAAAGTACCCTGAAATATATACCGCTACAAAGTTAGCAGTACTTTCAGTAGAATCCTTCCTACCTTCGTTAGTACCAGAAGATGAAATAGGTTATTTAACATTGCATGTAAGTGCAGTACTTGAACGTATGCAAAGTGTAAAACATGTTCAAAAGAAACGAGTCATATTAGTCTGTGGTCACGGAATTGGAACTTCAAACCTCTTACAAATTCAACTAGCACGAGAATTCGCGGAAATAGTGGTTGTGGGAAATAAAAATTTTTACGAGGCTCAATATCTAGATCCTAATGAAGTTGACTTAATCATTTCAACGATTGAAATTAATCATCCAATAATACCTACTATATGTATTAATCCAATTCTAAACGGGCCTGAAATTGATAGATTGCGTCTTGAAATTAACAAAAGTGGTCACTCCTCTACTCATTGGGAGTTTGTTATTGAGGAGATTGTTCAAGAAGCCAAGAAAAGTGGTCTTGAAAATCCATCTGACTTTCGCGAAAGCATCAGGAATATTTTTTATCAACATATATATACAAAACCAATGCAGGGGATGAAAAAGTTGAAGGAGGATATAAGACCAATGCTACAAGATTTACTAAATGAAAATACAATACAGGTTCATAAAGATTGTAAGGATTGGGAAGAAGCTGTATATATTGCTGGAAAAATATTATTAGAAGAGAAATGTATTGAAGAAAGATATATTAATGCAATGGTGGAAGTTATAAAGAATCATGGTCCGTATGTTGTGATTGCTCCAGGTGTTGCCCTTTTGCATGCGCGTCCTGAAGACGGGGTTTCGAAAGTATGTATGAGTTTAATAGTTTGTCAAGGAGGTGTTTCTTTTGGAAATGAAGAGAAGGATCCTGTACACCTTGTCTTTGCCTTCGGTGCTGTGGATAATACTATGCATTTAAGAGCATTATCTCAAATGATGACCCTGTTAAATGATGAAGAAGCAATACTGAACTTAAAAAATGCACTGTCTGTTGAAGATGCTGTGTCCACTTTAAGTAAAAGTATTGGAATTTCATAAAAAGAGGTGTTTATTATGTTAGCAATTAATTTTATTGAAAAAGTAGAGGAATTAATAGAACAAACAAGACAGCAATTGCCAATGATTGAAAAAGGAGCTCAACTGGTCGCTAATTCTATTAAAAATGATGGAATTTTGCATGTATTCGGTTGTGGGCATTCTCAAATGTATGCAGAAGAAATTTTTTATAGAGCTGGTGGTTTAGTTCCTGTCAATCCTATTTTAGAACCTAGCCTTTCTCTTCGACCTTCTGCTCCCAAGAGTACATGGTTTGAGAGATTAGAAGGATACGCATCAATAATATGGGGTAATCAGGAAACTCGTTCGGAGGAAGTTGTTTTGATCGCATCCACTTCAGGACGTAATGCGGTACCTATTGAAATGGCTTTAGAGGCTAAAAAGAGAGGATTATTTGTAATTGCACTTACATCAAAGGCTTTTTCAGATGGAGTAGAATCTCGTCATCCGAGCGGCAAAAAATTAATCGATATTGCAGATGTGATACTCGACGGAAATGCACCAAAAGGTGATGCTGTAATGGAACTGTCAGATATCCAGACTAAATTTGGACCAGTTTCTTCTATAGTTGGTTTTACACTCATTCAAGCACTTATTGTGGAGGTGGTAAATAAACTTGCTCAGGACGGAGTGACTCCACCCATATGGGTAAGTTCTAACGTGGATGGAGGTGATGAAATTAACCGTGAACATATTAAAAAGTATAAAAAGAGAATTTCATGTTTATAGGGGAGGAGGTCAATTATGAAAATTGTAACCGTTTGCGGAATGGGATTTGGCACTAGCTTAATGGTGAAAATGACAATCGATGATATCCTGAGTGAAATCGGATACAAAGCAGAAGTGGAAGCATCAGATATAGGGTCAATAATGGGTAAGGAAGTGGACTTAATAGTAACTGCTTCTGATATGGAGAGTCAGATTTCTGGAGTGAATGCTGATGTCATATACCTGAAGTTTATGACCAACAAACAAGAGATAAGAGAAAAGCTATTGGAGTACTTGAATAATAAAAATTAGGGGTGAGAAGGTGTTAAATGTAATTATTGAATTATTAACTACACCTGCGATAACTCTAGGGTTAGTAGCACTTGCAGGATTACTAGTTCAGAAAAAGTCTTTTTCCGACACGATAAGAGGGACACTAAAAACGATACTTGGCCTACTTATTTTGACTGCGGGTGCAGGAGTTATTGTAAGTTATTTAACTCCGTTTAGTGATATGTTTACAAAAGGATTTGGATTAACTGGTGTTGTGCCTTTTGATGAGGCAGTGATAGGTGCTCTTTCTGAAAAAGTTCCTGTTATTGCTCGAACTACTTCAATAATATTAGCTCTTGGATTTTTAATCAATGTATTATTAGCTCGCTTTACTCCCTATAAGTATATTTTTTTAACAGGCCATATGATGTGGATTATGGCAGGTGGATTGTCGTGGGCTTTTTATGATCTAGGAGTAACTGAATGGGAAACAATCATGTATGGATCTATTATTCAAGGAATGACACTAACAATTCTCCCTGCAATAGCGCAACCAATAATGAAGAAAGTGACGGGGACAGATGATTTAGCATATGGTCACTTAACTACAACAGGTGTAGTTTTATCCGCTTGGATTGGAAAAACTGTAGGAAACCCCCAAAAAAATAGTGAAGACGTAAATTTACCAAAGGGTATGGATTTCTTCAGGGATACTGCAATATCTATTTCAATTGTAATGCTTGTAATTTATATCGTAACCGCTATAGCTGCAGGACCCACCTTCATGCAAACATTAAGTGGTGATCAAGGCTGGCTTACTTTTACAATTATACAAGGTTTAGGATTCGCTGCAGGTGTCTTAATATTACTCCAAGGAGTTAGGATGTTTTTAGGAGAAATTGTTCCTGCATTTCGTGGAATAGCACTGAAGCTAGTACCTGGTGCAAAACCGGCACTAGATTGTCCTATCGTGTTTCCTTATGCGCCAACTGCATTAATGCTAGGTTTTCTTTTTGCAATTGTAGGTATGGTTGTAGGAATGCTTGTATCTAATGTATTTAACACTGTAATTCCTCTACCATCTATTATTGGAGGGTTTTTCACAGGCGGTGTTGCAGGGATATTTGGAAATGCTCTTGGTGGACGAAGAGGTGCGATGGTATCAGGATTTATATATGGATTAGTCTTAACAATTCCTGTAGCTTTATTTTATCCTTTATTCGGATTAGAAACTTATGGTGTAACAGGTATCGCTTTTCTAGTACCAGATGGAATTATTGTGTTAACCATTGTTAGTCTTTTTGTTAAAGCAGGTCTTAAAATACTACTCTTTATACCACTAATTGCACTTCTTGCTTATGGATTCTGGCATTCTTATAAAACAAACATTAAACCACCTCATACGAAAGCTGGATAATTAAACATTTCTATACAACTAAACAATTAAGTCTTTAGGTTTCATAGAGTTGAACTTTAATAGAAGGAAGTGTAGAAATGCTGCGAAATAAAGCGTTAAAACTGATCCTTGTTTCAAGTTTGGCAATTGTGATACCTATTGGTTATGGTATTGGCAGCCCAAATACAATATATAAAGTCTTTGCAAAGAATACAAATATTGATCTAGCCGATACAAAAAAAATCAATAGCGATGAAAAATCAAAAAAAGAGAAGAAACCTAAAAAGGAAAAGAAAGAAAAAGAGATAAAGTGGAAATTAATTTATCATGAAAAATTCAATAAACCTTTTAACGAACCTGAAGAGTGGATTGAAGATACTTATGGTGAAGATAGTCCTTACCATGTCGGTCCATTTGATGAAGATGGTGAATTTTTCATGGAAAAGGGTGGCCAGGATTTTATCGATGGTCTTAATCAGTTTAGATCTTTCCGTAAATCCTACAAGTATGGAAAAAATGATTGGTTAACGATTGAACTATATGGTAGAGACTCTGATAAGGATGGAGTTCCTGAGACTGGAGGAACTTTTATCAATGATAAAGGCAAGGCGAAACTTATATCAACACGTCACTATGATGGAGGTATTATCCGTTCAACAAATCCTTTGCCTGAAAAATATAGAGTAGAAGTAACAGTATCAAATATTAACTTTGGGGGAGAAAAGGACGGTAGTTGGGAGCATAATGGAAAGTTTAATGGTTATGATGGCGATGAGGTAGCCGATCCATGGCGTTTTTCAGATAGAAGTACAACGCCAGTTCCTGCAGTAAATGAAAATGGAGTATATTTTTTATCCATTACGGATTACCCTAACCCTGCTCCACATAATAATGTTTTTATACACCATCACCGTAAAGTCGTTATGGATACCGACAATAATAATTATGATGGGTCATCTTGGTCCAAAGTTTGGAACCCCAATACAGGTAAGGCAGAGGAAGATGGATCACATTATATTAGTATGATATGGCTACAAGGAAACGATTTTGGAAGTAACTGGACAGGAAATGAATTTTCCTCATATACACCAGATGGCTTTAAAAATGGACCAATCTTCGTTGATAAGTATCTCGATAATGAAGAATATGTTTTTGCAATTGAGAGGGATGGGGAAAGTTATACAATGTCAGTGTCAGGTAATTTTTACTATGGTGGTCAAACAACTTACAAAGCTTCAAGGAAATTTAGAGAAGATCCTTTGACATGGCACTATAATCAAACACCAGAAGAATACACTGAACCACATTATAATCAATTGAAAACGTTTAACGGAAAAACTTATGAAACTTGGCCAGAAGGTTCTGCTTACCCGGATTATTTCTTTTTTGGTGACCCACATATAAATTATTATGAAGGTACTGCTTTATTTGACGATGTAAAGTTATATTTACCAAAATAAATAAAGATACACCAGCTTTAAATTACTAGCTGGTGTATCTTTATTCTTAGATTTCAACCAGTTCGTGTTTTAGATTTCGTCTTCTTTTTCTTCCTATTCCTAAACAATGCAATAATCAGCAAGATGAGAGGAAGGATGGTTTGAATAAAGATTGCATTTGGTGGAAAAGCGACGATTTCTGTCACGGAAAATTCCATGGCATTAGGGATGGACCAGAAACTGAATTCTACAAGTAAAATCCCGATTGGCCATATGATGGGCTTATAATCAGAAAGGTTAAGCCACTGTGCTGTTCCTAAAACAATGGCATAATAAAACACGGAAATTTTAATAAAAGCACCAACTATCCATACAGCCATAATTACGGATTCCAAGTTTTCGAAGAAATCGGCATAGCTAATATATCTTCCTACGTTCATTAACGGGTATATCTTAGAGGCGGTCGTAATTCCAAGTACAAATAGAACTGTGAGATTTACCATTACTAAAGTGACCATGATGGAAAAAACATTAAATAAACTGTATTTTAATCTCTTTTTGTCATCTTTTACAAAAGGAAGAAGAAAAATAATAAGAAAAAATTCCGAAAACCATCCACCAAGTACAATGGAACCTTTAAGAGGTGGTCCAATACCCTTTTCTAATATAGGGAGCATATTTCCTACATCAAAATTAGGAGTTAATAGGATAATTAAAAAGAAGATTGGAAGTACAAAAAGAGGAAAGAACAATTGCGCTAGTCTGCCTAATACTTCTATGCCTGCCCGAACAGCTATGGCGCAAAGAAGTACCATTGTTCCCGTAATTACAACCATTGGGGTTTTAAACAAGAAAGATCCGACGATAAATTCACTATAATCCCTAATAATTTCCCCGGTCGTTTGTATATAGAAAAATAAGATGATAAAACTAATTATTTTACCTAGAATCTTACCAGTTATTTTTTCAACGAATTGGATGACCGTTTCCTTTGGATATAGCTTATAGAGCTTATAAGCAACTAGAACCGTTACAAAGCCGATTAAAGAAGAAAAAATAGGTGAAATCCATAAGTCATGTGGAGCGTATATTGCTGTAAAGCTAGGAACTGAAAGGATAGCGGTAGCAACGATGGTTGGATACATAAGCATAGCCATCTGAAGTGAGGAAATTCTTCCTTTTTCCATTACCATTTCTCCTTCCTGTTTAAAAAAAATTGTAGGATGACTTATTTTTTTCTTGAACTTTTCTAAGGTTTTAAGCCATTTATGTGCTCTTGCTAGTGTTAGATGTTGTTTTCGTCTTCTTTTTCTTCCTATTCCTAAACAATGCAATTAGCAGTAAAAAGAAAGGAAGAATCGTTTGCATAGAAATTGCAAGGGGTACATAAACGATGGTGTCAATCATGTAAGTCTTCATTGAGCTTGGGAGGGACCAGAAGCTAAATTCTATAATTAATATCGCGATTGGCCATATGATGAGCTTGTAATCAGAAAGATTCAGCCACTGTGCTGTTCCTAATACAACGGCATAGTAAGCAACAGATATTTTAATAAAAGCACCGACAATCCATACGGCCATAATAACGGATTCTAAGTTTTCGAAGAAATCAGCGTAGCTAATATAACGTCCACCGTTCATTAACGGGTATACTTTAGACGCAGTTGTTATTCCGAGTACAAAAAGAACTGTTAGATTCACCAAAACTAACGTAACCATGATAACAAGGACATTCGTAAAACTGTGTTTTAATATCTTTTTTTCATCTTTCAAAAAGGGAAGAAAAAAAATCATAAGAAAAAATTCCGAAAACCAACCACCCAGTACGATGGAACCTTTAAGTGGAGGGCCAATGCCATGTTCTAAAATTGGAAATATATTCCCTACATCATAATTAGGAATTAATAATAGAAATAATATGAAAAGAGGTATTACAAACAACGGAAAAAACAATTGTGCTAGTCTTCCCAAAACTTCCACACCCGCATGGACAGTTGTTGCACAAAGCAGAACCATCGTCCCAATGATTACAACCATCGGTGTTTTAAACAAGAAAGATCCAACGATGAATTCACTGTATTCTCTTATTATTTCTCCAGTAGTCATTATGTAAAAAAACAAAATAAAAAAACCGGTTATTTTCCCAGGGATCTTTCCGATTATTTTTTCTACGGATTGGATGATCGTTTCTTTCGGATAAAGTTTATAAAGTTTATATGCAGTGAATACCGTGACGAAGCCGACTACGGAAGAAAAAATGGGTGACATCCATAAGTCGTGTGGAGCATAGTTTGCTGTAATGCTTGGAACTGAAAGGATAGCGGTGGCTACGATTGTTGGATATATAAGCATAGCCATTTGAAGAGACGAAATCCTTCCTTTCTCCATCACCATTTCTCCTTCCGTTTTAAAAATTTAAAAGACTCATTTTTTCATGAATTTTCCAAATGTCGGGTCTAGAAGTTTTTTAAGTATTGAATTTGGTCCCTCAATGTATTGCAAGTCAAATAAAGATAATCCCAAAGCAATGAAAAGTAGAATTAAAAACGCCCATTTGTCTTTCTTCGGAGTTTGTTTCATTTTCGGCCATTTGATTAGGAGAATAGCAGTAATGATTCCTGCTACTCCAAAGAAAGCACCCCATTTCACTATTATTCACTCTTCTTTCTTCCAGCTGTATTATTTATATAGCCCTGTCTTTTTACATGTGCTTCCACATCAATCACAACTTCTACCTCAGAAAATTTATTACTCCAGTGTTTTTCTACACTTCTCCATTCTTTTGGATATTTCCGATAGAACTTTTGGGCAAAATCCGTAATGTCCGCGTTATACTTATCTTGTAACAGATCCATGGCTAATTTTACTCGTTCATGAATTTTCTTTCTGTACGCTTTTTCGATTCTGTTGACTGTTTTTGAACTAGTAATTTCAAAATCCGTTGTATTTAGCACTATAGATCCTTCAGTTTTTATTTTGACGATCATTTTCCAGTTATTATTGTGGATTTTAGGAATCATGTTAATCTCAGCTGATACTGGATTTAAAGAAATTTCTCCGTCGTGATTTTCAACTTGAAGGGTAACTGTGTAATCCTTTAATTCATCCCGGAGCCATAGTAGTCCTCTCGTTTCCCTTTCTGACATTTTTCCAATCATTTTGTCATTTTTAAACACGGCAGTCCCGTATATATGAGCAACTTTCTTGGTTTGTTCATCCATTTCCCTATCTTGTGATATTTGTAAGTATGGGATGGCAGCTGCATTGGATTTTCCTGTCAACATCTCATCTAAATCTTGTAAAGTAACTTTAATGCCAGTCGTTAAGCTTGCTTGTTCCTTAATTCCTTCTGAAGAAAAACGTTCTAGGATAGCCGGCATTTCAAGGACATTTTTTGCTTTCTTCGCCACAAACATTAAAGCCCTTTCTCTTGGTTCAGGTTGGCGTAGCAGATAGTCGATATGATTTTGTATCCCATCTTTAGCTAAATCTTCACCAAAGATGAATACCTTACATTGTCCCCAAAAAAGTTTACGTGAAAGTTTTCCTTGAACCTTTGATAATGCATCTGCAATGTTATCTCCTTTCTGGGATGTATTAAATGTTACTGGCCCGGAACTTCCTGGCCCTCCCTGACCTCCGGCAGAAAAGGATTTTGGTATAAAAATCTGCAATGAGAGTTCTATTTGTCCATCTTCGTCTTTGTCTAGGGCTGTTGCTGTTATAATGGCTTGATCATTGATTTCAACTTTATCCCAACAGCCTGTTAATAAAACGAGTATTGCGAAATAACTAATTGAATGTAATATTATTCTCATATCCTTCAATCCTTTACGGATTTTCTCACAATACGAATTCAAGAATCTCCTCCCTTATTAGGGCCAGGTTTCAGATTTGGCGATTGCCGATATTTATTATAGTTTCCTGTAAAATGTGGACGCGTATCCATCATCCAAAAAGGAGATCTCCATAATACAGATTTCACCTCTCTTTTTTGTATCGGGGCAAGAGGTGAAAGGTAAGGGACTCCAAGTGAACGGAGACTGCATAGATGAATAGCAATTGCAATAATCCCCAACATAATTCCGAGCAAACCCAACGTTCCCCCTAGTAAAATGATTGGAAAACGGAGCATTCTAATGGCAATTCCAGCAATATATCTAGGAATTAGAAAGGAAGCAATCCCTGTAATGGCTACCACTATAACCATGGGAGTTGATACTAATCCAGCTTGAACAGCAGCCTGTCCAATTACGAGTGCTCCAACAATACTAATAGCTGAACCAATCTGTTTCGGTAAACGAATCCCTGCCTCACGTAACGCTTCAAAAGTTATTTCCATTAAGAAAACTTCGACCAACGCAGGGAAAGGGACTGTTTCTCTTGCGGCAGCAATGCTGAACAACAAAGTTCCCGGAATCATCTCTTGGTGAAAAGTAGTAATAGCTACATATACAGAGGGAAGAAAAAGAGAGATTCCTGCAAACGTATAGCGAAGCCAACGGATTAATGTACTAATCATATATCTTTGATAATAATCCTCTTGTGTTTGCATCAAAGAGAAGAACGTAATAGGAGCAATTATTGTAAATGGGGTGCCTTCAACTAAAATGCCAACACGCCCCTCCAATAAATTAGCGCATACTACATCAGGTCTTTCTGTTGAGAGAAACTGAGGGAAAGGTGAAAATGGGTTATCTTCTATTAGTTCCTCAATGTATTCACTCTCTAGAATCCCGTCTATGTTAATTCGATTTAGTCGATTTTTAACTTCTGTAATTAATGTTTTATCAACAAGCCCTTCTACATAGGTAATTGCCACTGTCGTCTTTGTATATGTACCGATTTTCATAGTTTGAATTTTTAGTGCTGGACTTTTAATAATGCGTCTTATTAAAGATGTATTAATGCCGAGAGATTCAACAAAACCTTCCCGTGGCCCCTTAATGGAAGACTCACCTTCAGGTTCCTCTATACTACGTTTTTCCCATTTAGCTAAACCTAAAGAAAACGCATAATTTTCCCCATCAATAAGAAGAATGGGGTTGCCGCTAGAAATGGATTCAATACAGTCAGCAAACAATTGTACTTTTTTTATTTTGCTGACAGCTAGTTTATTGTAAAGCAGTTCTTCAATTGGCTGTTGTTGATTAGCTTGATTTTTCATCAGTGGGGTCAATACGTATTCTTCAATCCCCTCTAGATCAGAAAGACCATCAATATATATAATTATGGCAAGTTTTTTTTCAAAAAGAAGAAAGGAGCGGAATACAACGTCAAAGCAGTTATCATAGATGGAACGAAACTTTTCAATGTTTTCATCCATATTATTTTGAAGAACATCCTGCGGCTTGGAAGGTTGCTGTTTTTCTTTTTTTGATGCTTTAAATAATTTATTTACATTGCGAATCAAGCAAATCCCCCCATATCGATAAATCATTTCCATTTTTATCATTCTTCATAAAGGGATTTTTATGCAGGGATGAAAAAAATTCACAATTTCTTTATGTTCCAGATAAGTGCTTCAACACCTTGGGAAAAGTGAAGAATAGGCTTCTCATCCTCAAGGTGAAAGCTAAAAGGTTTAAAAAGATCATTTTTTTTTATGACAGCATCTGCCTTTTGTAATGGCCATGGATGATGATGGATGTCCAAACAATACATATTGGAGCGTTGATCGTTACTAAAAAAGCAATATCGCTCAGATAGCCAATGGTCGATTGTATCACTATTTGGGTGAAAAATATTTGATTGAGGAGTAAAAGATCCTTTACACACAATAGGGGTATTCGAACTTCCCATTCTTAGACTTTCATAATGAAAAGTGTCCACGTTTTTTTGAATGGATATCTTTGCAGGATGATATGGTACGTTAAGCCATCTCTTTGCAAGAGTATAGGAAGTCCAGTCGTCAACATCTAAGGACAAAAAATAAATTCCTGGTTTATTGTCGCATTTTACGTAGGTTCGTAGATTGATTTCTGGAAATGCAGGACGAAAGGAAACAGGCGGAAATCCACGTAAATATATGCCATCTATGTTAAAAATAATTACACCTAACCAAGCAAAACCATCATATGTATCAACTTCAATAGAGGAAGGGATGTATGGTTGTAATAGTTCGGGTTGGATGGGCCAATGCATGAAAAATACATTGCTCCATTTTTGCCGCATAATCCATTTCTTTGATGGTATTGGGTAGGGACGATGGTTCGTTTCTTGTAAGACATACATAAAGATGAACTCCTTTTTTCTCGTTGAGGAACTTTAATTGGCAGTTTTGTGCGATTAATATGAGACGGTCTCTAACTAGCGCAAGTAAGTGTCGACTATCATAACACCTTGTACTCTACGATTAGTCAACGTCAATTCATCTGTGGTTCAACGTATTTCATTTATCGTAAGTCTAAGGCCATGAAAATTATACGTTGTTGTATAGGTGCTGATACTTTTGATATTATTCTTTCTCTCACGTTCGTTTTCATACAATGTAGACATATTTTTCCCTTTACCGGAAATAATAGGAGAAATAACATTGTGGGGAAAAAACGATGAATACCATTTTACTGTTTGTGATATTAGGACTAGTTACGATCATGTTTTTGTTTTTTCTTTTTATGCTTTTCGGTTGGCGCTGGTTTATGAAAAAAATGGTCGGGAAAATCGGGAAAATCATTTTATCCGATAGCTACCAAGAAAATATTATTGAAATGATTCCAGGATTTCGACATATCGGCATCCAAAATATACTTGAAAACAACTTGCGTTCGGCATCGGGAGATTTACTTCACCGCCCTTTAGGATCTTCAAAAAAATGGCCTCAATTTGATGCGATTACATTTATACCAGCACAGACGTCACCATTTGCGGTTGATGGGGAAGAAGAGGTCGATTTGAAAGTAACGATTGGTCCGAATGCAAAAAAGCCGATGGACATAAAAATTCCACTTATGATCAGTGGAATGGGCTATGGGGTTGCGTTAAGTGAAGAGGTGCGCCTTTCACTGGCAGAAGCAGCAAGCAATGTCGGAACAGCTATTAATTCCGGCGAAGGCGGCGTTATGCCGGAAGAACTAGAGAAAGCAGGGAAGTACATATTACAATTTGGGAAAACAGAATGGTCTAAAGAAGAAGATTTAATTAAGCAAGCCGATATGGTTGAAATTAAACTAGGTCAAGGCGCTATGATGGCGATGGGATTGAAGATTTCCCCAGAAAACTTAACTGGGAATTCCCGTAAAGTGATGGGATTGAAGGAAAATGAAACAGCAGTCATTCATGAGCATTTTTTCGAAAACCAGACATTAAAGGATATTAAGGAACTTGTGGATGAGCTCCGAAAAATAACTGGTGGAGTCCCGATTGGAGCGAAAATGGGAGCCGGTGGAAAAATTGAAGAAGACATCGACCATTTGATTGAGATGGGTGTCGATTTCATTGCGATTGATGGGGCACAAGCAGCTACACTCGGCGCGGCGCCTATTATATCGGATGATTTTGGGATTCCAACAATACATGCCGTCATTCGGGCAGTAAATCATTTAGAAAAAAGAAAAATGAAAGGGAAAATTAGTTTAATTGTGTCAGGAGGATTGTTTGTTCCAGGACATTTTTTAAAAGTGTTGGCGTTAGGCGCAGATGCTGTCTATGTGGGATCAGCTATTTTGTTCGCTGTAGCACACGATCAAGTTTTTCATTCGGTTCCTTTTGAACCACCAACACAAGTTGTGTGGAATGAAGGGAAATTCAAGGATGAGTTTAAAATAGAAGATGGGGTGAAAGCGGCAGAAAAATTCCTGACAGCTTGTACGGAAGAAATCAAAACGGCCTTAAGGGCAATGGGGAAAAGATCTTTAAAAGAATTATCGAAGAAAGACTTAGTTTCTTATGATGAAGCGGTTGCCAAATATGTTGGTGTCCCGTTTTCATTTGAGCCATGGACGGATAAAACGAAAAATAAATAATAAGCCAGCTCTCAAGCTGGCTTACCTACGCTACTTTTCATTAAAATATATAAATATAAAAGAATGGAGCATAGTACAGATATAGCAGCTACGATATAAATTGAGCTGTAACCCAACCAATGACCGATTTGTCCAAAAACGATAGCCCCAATTCCGACGCCTAAATCGAAGAATGAGAAAAATGTAGCATTCGCCATCCCTCGTCGATTTGGAAGTGATTCTTTAACAGACCAAGCCTGTAGAGCCGGTTGCACTGTTCCAAATCCTAATCCGTACAGAACGGCAGCAGTGTAAAGAATCATACTGTTTGGAAGCCAAGAAAGTAGCAGCATAGATATAAGAATTAACAATGTCCCAGGGATAAATACTGCTTTATGTCCTCTTTCGTCGTACAATTTTCCAGCAAAAGTACGTGTAAGCATTAATGCTGCCGCATAAAGCAGAAAGTACCATTGAATTCCTTCAATACCTTTTTGAGTTGAATAAAGGGGCAAAAAGGAAGCAATCCCTCCGAATGTTACTGTAATGAAGAATAACAATAATGATGGAGGCAGTGCACTTTTTTCGTAAAAGTCCCATTTTTTAACTTGTGGAGCAGCTTTAGCTTCCACTTGTTTATAGCGTATTTTTGATGAAAGCAAAATGGCCAATATTCCAAGAGCCGCGCATATTAAAAATAATTGTGTGTAAGAAATTACGCCTACTAAAGCGAGACCTAAGGATGGTCCAAAGGCAAGTGCTATATTCCCCGAAAGTCCATAAAACCCCATACCTTCTCCACGCTTATTTGCTGGTATTAGGTCAGTGGCAATCGTACCGGAAGCGGTCGTTGAAAAGCCCCAACCTAATCCTTGGATAATTCTCATAATAAATAAGAAAAGTAGACTTTTTACAAACCCGAAAGAACCAACTGAAAATACGAAAATCCCCAATCCTGTTAAAAATACAAACCCTCTTCCTTTCGTTTCCAATGCGTGTCCAGCACTGGGGCGAATGAGAAGAGCAGAAAAAGTGAAGATTCCAACAACGATGCCTATAAGTTGATCATTCCCACCAAGCTTTTCAACAAACAATGGAAGAGTGGGTAATGTCATTTGAAATCCAAGAAAAACGAAAAAATTTGACAGACATATCAAAATAAAATCTCGTGTCCATATTTTATCGGAACTCACACTCTGACGAGGAGCTTCCTTGATGAGTGGATTACCCAATACTATCTCCTCCTAATATTTAGACTCCCGAAACATAATTATTATTCTACACGAATTTACTTGAAAATTCTAACTGTAGATTGTTTATTTCTTTTATTTTTCATGATTTGGCAAGTAAATATACATTTTAGAACTTCTATTCTGCACAGGTAATTCTATTGGTGTTCGGGAAGCTTCTTCTGTCTTAGGAGCATGTTCAATTGGCGTTAGAGCGGCCTCTATTGACGTTGAAGTAGATACAATTGCCGTTCAAGAGGTTTCTATTGTCGTTGAAGTATGTTCTATTGCCGTTGGAGTATGTTCTATATATCATTCAAGCAAATTCAAAGAAGAGCAATCGATATTATGATTGCTCCATGAGTTTAGCTGTCCAAGTATCTTTATTTAAATATTGATCACAATCAAATTCAGCATAAGACTGAATCAATTTCGCATTTTCGTGGAAGGTTAAGGATTTTGTAACGTCATTTGGGATGATGAGACAGTTGATTCCAGCACGAATAGCTGCCAAAGAACCATTTACTGAATCTTCAACTGCGATCGCTTCGTCTGGCTCGATTCCTAAAGCTTCAATAGTTTTAATATATAGAGCTGGATTCGGTTTTACTTCTTCGACATCCTCTGCGGAACGAATAATCGGAAAATATTCCGTCAGGTTGTACTTGTCAAGAAATCCAACAATCCATTCACGGCGAGAACTGCTAGCGATGGCAAGCTTAAGGCCATTATCCTGAATGCGATGTAAAGTATCCAAAAATCCATCCCTTAATGGAAGATCGTCTTTAATTTTTAAATAGTGTTCATGAGTTTTCTCTTTAAAATGAAGACGATCCATTGGCTCATCTAGTGTTTGATCAATTAAATCGAATAAGGAGCCATTCGTAGTCCCTACAATTTTTACGAATTCCTCTAACGTTAAATCGAAATGATAATCTTCTTTTAATACAGTCCGATAAATGTCAAACCAAGGGGTTTCGGTATCAATGATCGTTCCATCAAAATCGAATATAACAGCTTTAATCAATTTATTTCTCCTTTACAATGATTTTCTTCTTTAAGTGTAACACATCAACCTTTCGCAGAGTCATTTGTCTTAAAAATCATTTTCATCATTGGAGGGGTTACGATCGTTGTCACTAAAATGACGACTACGACTACAGCAAACATATCTTCAGTTAATAACATGGCATCGAGACCAATGGATGCCAGTATCAATGCTACTTCACCACGTGAAATCATAGCGGAACCGATTCCTAACGAACTTCTCCAACCAAAGCCGGACAATTTCGCACCCAATGCGGCACCAACTAATTTTGTTAAAATTGCTATGATACTAAGCAAAACAATTAATCCTAAATTTTTTGTAATTCCATTGAATTGGGCCATTACACCAATTGAGGTGAAAAAGATAGGCACAAAAATGGAATAACTGATCGTTTCTACTTTTTCAAAAATCTCCTGCTTAAATTTGGTTACACTAATAGAAACTCCAGCAATATAAGCTCCTATGATAGCAGCAACGCCAGTATATTCTGCAAAATACGCAAACACAAAACAAATGATAAGAGCGGAAGAAATGACGGTTTCGGTTACTTTTAATTTTGAAAATTTATTTAAGAACCATGGAACAACCTTCCAGCCGACAAGAATGGCACCTGCAAAAAATAATACTTTCTTCAAAATAACCATCGATATATTTACGTCTCCACCCGCAAAACTCATTAGGAATGCCAGCGCTATAATGACAACAACGTCATCAATGACGGCTGCACCTAAAATCGTTGTTCCTTCTCGGCTTTTCAGCTTATTCATTTCTTTAAGCGCTTGTACAGAAATACTAACACTTGTTGCAGATAGTAGGAGACCTAAAAACAAAGATTCAAATACATCAAGACCTAGAGCGAAGCCAGCCGCATATCCAAGTGCAAGTGGGGCGATGATACCACCAAATCCTACGAACGTAGCTGCTTTTCCAGTTCGTTTAAATTCATCAATATCTGTTTCTAAGCCCGCAATAAACATAAGTAGAATAACACCAATTTGGCTAAGTGCTTGTAATGTATCGGTTTCATTTACTAAACCTAATACAGAAGGACCTAATACAATTCCAATAAGGAGCTTTCCTAATACGGCAGGTTGCCCCAGTCTTACACTTATACTACCTGCCACTTTGGAGGCTACTAAAATAATCGCAAGTTGAAGAATTAATATCATATTATTTCCACCTTCCTTTTTTAAAAAAACAAAAGGAGCCTGTCAACCAAGGGACATAGTAATCCCTTGGTGACAGACTCCTCCAAGAACATTTATATTTGTTTAAGAAAATCATAACATATTTTTTAGGTAATATGTTATTTTTTTAGAAAGTAACTTTGTATTTGAGGTGAAGACCATGAATTTACCTTCAGATTTTCTAGTGAAAATGAAGGATCTATTAAAAGATGAGTATGAAGATTTTTATAAAAGTTATCAAGATCCAAAGAAGCAAGGATTACGTGTAAATACGTTAAAAGTTTCGATAGATCATTTCATAGAAATAAGCCCATTTGCTTTAGATAAAATCCCTTGGGTAAAGGAAGGTTTTTTCTATAAAGATGAAGAACGACCGGGGAAGCACCCTTATCATGAGGCTGGGTTGTATTACATACAGGAGCCGAGTGCCATGGCGGTGGGAGAGATGTTAGATGCACAACCTGGGGAGAAGGTGCTGGATTTATGTGCGGCTCCTGGTGGGAAAACAACGCATATCGCTGCAAAAATGAACCAAAGAGGATTCCTGCTTGCTAATGAAATTCATCCGGCACGTGCTAAAATTCTTTCGCAAAACATTGAACGGATGGGGATTAAAAATTGCGTTGTTACGAATGAAACGCCTGCACGATTAGCAGAAAGATTTCCAGCATATTTTGATCGAATTTTAGTCGATGCCCCGTGTTCAGGGGAGGGAATGTTTCGAAAAGATCCGAATGCTTGCGCTGAATGGAGCATGGAAAATGTTGCTTTATGCGTAAGTCGCCAACTTGATATTTTGAAGCATGCTGGAAATATGCTAAAACTAGGGGGAAGGCTCGTCTATTCCACTTGCACATTTTCGCCAGAAGAAAATGAAGGGGTTATCAGTCATTTTTTGAAGGAAGATTCAAGGTTTAAGATTGAAAGTGTTGTGGCCTATGAAGGTTTTGGAGAAGGGCGGGAGGACTGGGTTTCGGAAGGCGCTTTAGACATCGATAAAACGTTTCGTCTTTGGCCACATAAGTTACAGGGAGAAGGTCATTTTATCGCTGTTTTAACAAAAGTAGACGGAGATGAAGGATTTAAGAGGAAATACGTTGACGTTCTAAAGGATCAAAAGCTGTTAAAGGATTATGTTCAGTTTGCAAAAGAAACCTTTATCGAATCTCCAAAAGGTGATTTTATTTTGTTTGGCGACTCATTATATATGCTTCCGGGCGGCACACTCTCTTTGAAAAATTTGAAAGTGCTTCGTCCTGGATGGCATTTAGGGACGAATAAAAAGAACCGATTCGAACCATCCCACGCGCTAGCTTTGTCTTTAAAGGGAGAAGAAGTAAGGCATACTTGGTGTGTAGGTAAGGATTCTAATGAAATTGAATCCTATTTAAGAGGAGAATCCTTAGCGGTAAAAGGCTCAAAAGGATGGTACTTAGTAGAAGTGGACGGCTTCTCTGTTGGTTGGGGAAAGCTGGCAGGAGATGTATTGAAAAATCATTACCCGAAAGGTTTGAGGTGGGTAGGGAAGTAAAAAAGGTCTACAAGTTAGGATCGGTATTAAAGTATTGTTTTCGTTTATAGAGGTAGCAAATTTATAAGAAAAGGAGAGGTTCTATCACTTGAACCTCTCCTAAAATCTAATGTGTCGTCCCACCGATTTCGCGAATATCTTCTTTTTCCTTAGCCGCAATAACAGCAGCCGTTTTAAGGCCTTCCACGATTACTTCGAGGCTTAAACTAGGAGCGTTATTTTCAAGCGTTTGTTCCGGTATGAATGGAATATGGATAAATCCTCCTCGAATATTCGGTGCATTTTGTTCTAAATAATGCATAACTCCATAAAACAGATGATTGCATACGAATGTTCCCGCGGAATTAGAAACTGCTGCTGGAACTCCTGCTTTTTTCATTTCATGAACGATACGCTTAATAGGTAATGTCGTCCAATAAGCAGCTGGGCTATCTTCTTCAATAGGTTCATCTATCGGCTGGTTGCCTTGATTATCAGGAATCCGTGCATCGTCCATATTAATGGCGACACGTTCAGGAGTGACTTGAGTCCGACCGCCGGCTTGTCCAACACATATAACAACGTCAGGTTGGTGCTGCTTTATGGCATTATTGACGACTTTAATGGATTCATGAAACACAGTTGGCACTTCCTGTGCAATAATTTCTATATCTTCAATGAATGTACCATCTAATTGCTTAACTGCTTCAAGGGCGGGATTTATTTTTTCTCCACCAAATGGATCGAAGCCTGTGATTAAAACTTTTTTCCCCATTGTTCTCCCTCCGGATGATTAAACTAAGACTAAATCTCATTATATGGGAGAACATATTCTCAAACAACAATGAGGGGTGTCTAATATGAAGGAGAACTACAAAAGTAACCATCAAGATACATTCACTGTCGCTGGAACAAACATTGATGCTATAAAAAGGGCCAACGAGCGTTCAGGCATGTCTTATAATGAAGTAAAGGAATTACTCGCGAAAACAACTGGAGGACGTGGAACTTGGATTTACAGTGATACCAATATAGAAGAAGTTAAAAGGAAAAATCAGCAATCAAATCAAAGTGAAGAATAATATTAAAAGATGAATTTATAATAGTTCCTTAGGATACATTTCGACCGTTTATCTCATTAAATTAATTCTCCTATATTCTTCTCTGACATAATTATCAATGCTAAAAGCCCTTGATTGAAAAAGACAATCGAGGGCTTTTAGTTTTTTAAAGAAAAGGCTGAAGTTGTTTATTCTACAGAAAATAAATTCCAAATACCGATGAATAGGAATAAAGACCCTTGTTCGTTATTGCGCATTCGTGATATTTTTAAATATAGTTCTATATACAGAAAATATAGTCATCATACAAAACTTAAAATTGAATGCGTTTACATTTTATTTTTACAACATTGCCTATTCATAGAGGGGAGTGGTAGAAAATCATGAGCAAATATTGAAGTGCCGAGTTGGATTTGTATTTATGAACGTCGGGTCCTATCACAACTAAATAAAGGGTGGAGGGGAATTTGATGAGAACAAAGCGGTTTAGGGTTTCTGCTTTTCTACTTATTTTCGGCCTTATTTTTCAATTAATAGCAAGCTTTCCGGCAACTCCTTCTTCAGCACAATCAATTGAAGGTCAGGAACAAGATAAATGGAAGATGATTGAGCCTGGAGCGGGTGGAGCATTCATGACAATCGGAGCAGGTCCTACTGGAATTGCAGTAGCCGCAGGCGATTTGTCTGGTGTGTACATCAGCTATGACAACGGTAAAACATGGCATAATCGGGGACAAGCTGAGGGGATAACTCATAATGCTCATTTAAGTATGGTTGGATTTGATTCAGAAGATGAAAATCTTATTTATGTTGGTTCACAGTATGTGATGTACAAAAGTGATGATAAAGGCTATACATTTCATCCAATTTTGTCAAAGGATTGGAATAATTCAACAAAGACTGGAACATTTGAAGTTGTAAGGGGTTCAAAGGACGGTTATAAAGACCCGACTTCTTCTGCAAATAGGCTTTATTGGACGGCTATGACTTTTTCCAAATCGAATCCTAACATTGGATATGCGACAGCTCATAGCACTTATAATTCGGTGGATGCGATGATATTTAAGACAACGGATAGAGGAGAAACATGGGTTCCAGTTAAGGCTTTTGTCAATGAGGGAAGTGGCAATAGCTTAGTCATTAACGCGGACAAAAGAATCTTAAAAATCATTGTTGACTATCAGAATCCAGATAATGTGTATTTCCTTACTCAGGACGATCACTTTACATGGGGGAAACCTCAAACGGCGATTTATAAGTCGACTGATGGTGGAATGACGTGGCGTGTTCTAAATGGTGGGACAGATAACCTTGTAACTTATAGTGAAATTGATGAAGAAATGCCTAAGTTTGATGAAAATGGTTTACGGGTTGTTGAAAATGGTAGAGCCGCATCATACTCGGAAGGCTCTACTTTCAGTGAACCTGTGTTACAAAGACATGTAATGGACTTCGAGATAGACCCAGTGAATCCTAATGTTCTATATGCTACAAAAGGAGTGTACTGGGATTCTTCGATGTCAGGGTCTGGTACTTATAAAAGTACGGACGGTGGAGCAACTTGGGAGAAAATCAACGGTCAAATCGGTTTAATCAAAACAAAAGCGGTTAATAACGATGCAAGCAAGACCATTGTAAGATGTATCGTCATTGGTGGCTGGGAGGGTAATGATGAAGCTTCATTAGATGTAGAAAATAGAAATTACCCTCAAGTTTGGGAATCTGCTGATGCGGGAGACAATTGGGAAAAAGTAGCCGGTGCGACGAATTTTGAGTACGGTGCCATTATGCATTGGTACGATGCAAATGGCGGTTTCTCGAGAACTGTTGCCACATCTATGGCTGATCCGGATGTATACTATTGGGCAGATTATCAATGGGTATATATGTCCGATGACGGGGGCAGAAGTTTCCGATCAGCGGGATCGACCGTTCATCACGAGGATGAGGATGGAAAATGGTATACGACTACAGGGGTTAGTAATGTAGTCTCCTTTACTTTAAAAATCAGTGAAGCCGATCCAAATATCATTTTTACCGGAAATGCTGATATTGGTTTATGGAGAAGCTTGGATAACGGAAACTCTTGGCAGCATGCGAACCAGCCTGGGTTTTTAAGTGACTGGGGACATTATGGAGGTCAGGCACAGGCCATTGCACTTGATCCTGAACGCCCGAATGTCGTATGGGCTGGTCTTGGCGGATACTATGAAGATCAAGTTTTAGTCAAAAGTGAAGAATACGGGAAGCTAAACACTTGGGTTGAATCCCACAGTGGACTTCCAAAGGAGAAAAGATCCGATAGCTTTCAACCTGGTGCAGCATTACGTGGACTGTCTATCGATCGTACAAGCCCAAAGGATAATCGTACATTATATGTTGTAGCGGATGATAAAGTGTTCAAAAGTGTTAACGATGGTGCCAATTGGACAGAAGTATTAAATATGAGGGGGACACAACCTCCTTTTAACTACACTAATAGTTTATCTGCTGATCGTCAGGCTACAACAGAGGTCGATCCAACGGACGGGAATTTTGTCTATGCGGGAGGACCGGACGGTTTATTCCGTTCAACCAATGCAGGTGAAACTTGGGAGCAAATGGGACCAACTGGATTGAAAGGGATTCAGAAGATTGTCGTATCACGACAAAATTCTGAACATGTATATGTTGCAGCATATGGATCCAATCAAGGGTTATTTTTCAGTCCTGACCGCGGGGAAACTTGGACACAACTTTTAAAAGATAATTATTTGAGAGGTTTTGCTGTAAATCCTAAAGATGATCGTGTTATCATCGCAGGTTCTTCGAATGTGTTTATATCTGGAGGAGCTCCTAACTCAAGCGGTACATTGTTGTCAGTAGACGGGGGAGCCACTTGGACGCAAGTGAACGAAGGGTTGTCCTGGCCATGGGTGAGAGATGTTGAATTTAATCCACACGATCCTAGACAAGTATTTATTGTAACACCGGGAACTTCCTTCCATGTGAGAACTTTTGATTATCACAAGTATGGATTGCCGGAAGATCCAGTAGATCCTGAAGAACCACAAAATCCTAGTCCAGAAACATTGCTGCAGATGTTGAATGCATACGAATCGTCTGGGGACATAAAGCAACCGTTAATCTCTCCATTAAGAAACACTGCAGAACAAATAAAACATCATATGGAAAAAGGACAAATTAAGCAAGCGGTTAAAAGCTTGGATGATTTCCAGAAGATGTTAGATAACAAGACGAAGCAAAAAGAAATATCTCCAGAAGTAAAACAAGTTTTAATAGATTATATTCAGAGTCTAGTAAAACAGTTAGATTCAAAATAATAAATGTTTTAAACCATCTATGCCTATTGTGAAAAGGCATAGATGGTACAAAGTAAACGAGTAAGTACAAATAAGATATGTTAAACACTGAATATATTAATTCGAGTTTAATTAAAAAAACTAGTTAACTATAACTTTTTTAATGGAGGTAAAAAAGTGAATAAATATCCATTTAAGCTGACATCCTTCCTGCTTGTAATCGGATTGATGTTGCAGTTGGTCACAGGGGTTGCTTCAGCAGAGCCAGCTAAGGTCTCTTCGGATAATGATTTCCAAAAGCCTGATCAATGGAAGATGATTGAGCCAGGTGCTGGTGGAGCATTTTTTGCAGTTGGTGCAGGTCCTACAGGTATTGCTGTAGCAGCAGGAGATCTATCTGGACCGTATATTAGTTATGATAACGGAAAGTCATGGGAAACAAGGGGGACAGAGGAAGGAATAATTGGCCACACTCATTTTAGTATGGTTGGATTTGACCCTGAAGATGAAAATTCAATTTTCGTTGGCGCTGAAGACATGATGTACAAAAGTGATGATAAAGGGAAAACGTTCTATCCTATTTTATCAGAGGATTGGGACCCTTTTAAAAGAACCGGAACGTTTAAAGTGGTAAGAGATTTGAAACAAGGCGAGCTTGGTACTAAATATAAACATCCGCTTCAAAATGTTCATGACCGTTGGGCAGATGTTCCATTTGAAGATGGTGGTCTCCTTTATTTTACAGCGCTGACCTTTTCTAAATCTAATCCGAATATCGCATACGCTGCGGCTCACGGTGATTGGGAAGGTACGGATGCAATTATTTTAAAAACGACAGATAGAGGGGAAACTTGGTCACCGGTTAAAGCTTTTATTAATGAATATGATCAAGAAGGAAAGCTAATAAAATTTAATCAAGATAAGAGAGTTCAAAAAATAGTAGTGGATCATAAGAATCCTGATAACGTTTATATTCTTTCACAGACGGACGGTTTTACCGGATCAAGGGGTGCTGGAAGAGGACCGCAAAATGCGATTTATAAGTCGACGGACGGCGGAGTGACTTGGACTCTAGTTAGCGGGGATATGCTTACTTACAATATTACTAGCACAATTCCTCTATATAATAATGATGGTTCTGCGGTTTATACAGTGAGTAGTGCTGGACAGGCTGTAGCGACTACTAGGAATAGCGGTTCTATAACTGAACCAAGATTTGTTAGAAATATGCTGGATATCGAAATGGATCCCGTTGATCCTAATGTTCTATATGTCGTTAAAGGAGCTAGAGGTAGTACGAGCATTCCTGGAAATGGTGTATATAAAAGTACGGATGGTGGGGCAACTTGGAAGCTTTTAGATAGTAGAATCGGAGCTATTAAGTTGAAAGCAGTTGACAATGATCCGAATAAGACCATTGTTAGACGTATTATTTTCAATGGTTGGGAAGGAACGAGTGAAGCGAATACGAATCCAGAAAACCGATCCTATCCTCAAGTTTGGGAATCGACAGATGCTGGAGAAACATGGACACAAGTGGCATCACCAATCAATTTTACTTTTGGGGGAATTACTCACTGGTATTCTTCTATGAGTGCTTATTCTAAGACGATTGCCACATCATTGGCGGACCCAGATGTTTACTATTGGGGTGATGGTCAATGGGTATATATGTCTGATGATGGGGCTAGAAATTTTAGGTCAGCCGGTTCGATTGTTCATCACGAAGATAAGGATGGCAAGTGGTATACGACAACAGGAGTGAGTAACGTTGTTTCCTTCACATTAAAAGTTAGTGAAGCGGACCCGAACATTGTATTTATCGGAAACGCTGATATTGGTATGTGGAGGAGCCTTGATAACGGAAGATCATGGCAACATGCCAATGAGCATGGCTATATTGCTGATTGGGTTTATTATGGGGGACAAGCCCAGGCGATTGCACTCGATCCTGAACGCCCGAATGTAGTCTGGGCTGGACTAGGCGGAGCATATGTTGAACAACTCATGATTAAGAGTACTGACTATGGAAAACTTGGGACTTGGAAAAGTTCAGGTACAGGACTTCCTAAGGCAAACACGAGAGGAAGCCAAACTGGGGACGCGCTTCGAGGACTTTCAGTTGATAAAACAAGTCCGACGAACAACCGGACTCTGTATGTGGTAGCTAATGATATCGTCTTCAAAAGTGTTGATGATGGTGAAACTTGGTCGGAATCTTTAAATATGAGAGCTGTACTAGGCAAGACTCAGTATCCGTATCAGTCAGATTACCGAGCTGATCGTCAGGCATCCACAGCGGTTGATCATACGAACGGAAATTATGTGTACGCAGGTGGAGCAGATGGATTTTTCCGTTCAACTGATGCTGGAGCTACGTGGGAACAAATTGGGGGGGATGAATTTGCAGGAGTGCAAAAAATTGTCATCTCCAAACAAAATCCGGAGCATGTCTATGTAGCAATTGGACAGGTTTATGATGAGGACACATGGGAACTTATTAGTTCTCCGGGATTATATCGCAGTAGTGATAGAGGGGAACATTGGGAATTAATTTTGGAAGATGAATTCTTAAGAGGTTTTGATGTTAATCCACATGATGAGAACATCATTATGGCAGGTTCTAGCAATGTATGGATGTCCGGAGGTACGGCAGAATCAAAAGGAGCTTTACTAACGGTGGATGGAGGAAAAACGTGGCAACAAGTAAATGAAGGATTATCATGGCCATTTGTTAGAGATGTAGAGTTCAACCCGCATGATCCATCCCAAGTATTTATTGTTACGCCTGGTACGTCACACCATGTAAGATATTTTGATTTTAGTAAGTACAAGGTTGATGAGTTGCAGGCGATGCAAAAATTACTCGACCAATATATTGCTTCTGGAGAAGTGAATGGTCCATTGGTTAATCAATTGAGAAACAGTCTTGAGCAAGCCATTCACCAATTTAGCAAAGGTTCGAATAAGCAAGCTGTTAAGAAAATGGAAGACTTCTTAAAGCATTTGAATAATGCCCCACAACAAAAAAATGTATCTTCAGATGCCAAAGAAAAGCTTACAAAGGCTGCGGAAGAATTAATAATATCATGGTCAAAATAGAAAATTTGGCTATTCATCTATGAAAATATTAATCAGGGGAGAACCTAGTTTTAAAAAACGGGTTCTCCTACTTTACTCGTCCACATCAAGATCTTTACCAGATATTAGCAAAATATTAACAAATACCTGAAATGAAATTAATAATTTACTAGTAGAGTTTAGGCTAGAATGTATTAATTATGTGGAGGAGGATGTTCATGAAGAAGAACGTAGGTTTAATGATGTTCAGGATTTTTTTAATCACTCTTTTATTGACAAATCTACAAATCTTCGTACCATCTGGTGAACCTGAAGTAGCTTATGCTGCTGACGAAGCGGATCAAATTCATTACACGATAACAGGTCCGAACTCTGTAACTTTTAGCTGGCACAAAGGATCGGATGTTATTCGTTACGGAAAGACGAGTAAGTATGAACATGAAGTGAGGGCGGGAGAACCAGATATTATCCCGCGATCTTCACCTGGACCATGGAGAGAAGCTAAATTAATGAATTTGGAACCAGAAACTGAATATCATTACGCCATTGGAGATGGTCCGGATTACACATTTAAAACTGCACCATTACATGGAAGCTCCGGTTTCTCAATAGTTGCAACAGGGGATATCGGATCTTCAGCAAATTATGATTCAGCCGTACCAATGAATAAATTAATTAAGGATTTGCAGCCTGATATGTATATTGGTCTTGGTGATTATACATATGCGAATGCAGGGCCACCTGATTATTCACAAGAATCCGTTAATCAATATTTCAATGATGTAATGGAGTGGAGTCGAGAAATTCCGTTTATGCCAATATGGGGCAATCATGAATGGGATGTTCAGCAATGGGATGATCTACGAAATTATAAAGGGCGTTTCGATCTGCCCAACTCGAGAACGGAACCAACTGCACCACCTATTAGTTGTTGCGGAAAGGACTGGTATTGGTTCGACTATGGGAATACCCGTTTTATTGCTATGACGGAGCCATATGCGGGATCATCCACTTGGAACAATTGGAAAATGCATGCTGAACCACTATTTGAACAGGCTGAAAATGATCCGGATATTAATTTCATTGTCACATTAACGCATAGACAGGCGTGGTCAACGGGTTACCGTGATAGTGATATGAGTCTACAAAATATCATAAGGGACTTGGCGAATAAATATCCTAAATTTGTATTAAATTTAAGTGGTCACGATCACCATTATGAGCGAACAAATCAAGATTTAACCGACGGTGTAGTCACTATTATTTCTGGGGCAGGTGGTGCAGGTCTTCATATTCCAGGAAATGATGATTGTTTATGGAAAAAATGTCCCGCACCAGATTGGTCTGCAAAACGTTTCTTCCATTATGGGGTCGTGAAGCTAGACTTTAAGGAAAATGAAATTAAGGGGCAATTCGTGTGTGGACCTCCGGGTGGAGGAACGAATGATGTTAATTGCGAAATTGGGGAAGTCGTTGATAATTTCACAGTTAAAAGTAGAAACACCCAGAAAGACGACTCCACATCATTAAGTGACATTAGGGTGGACGGTAGGGCCGTCAATGGTTTCAAACCAAATCAGTTTGAATATAAGGTAAATGTACCGAGCACTACTACATCAGTAAACGTAACGGCAGCACTACAATCGAGTGAAAATGCAAAACTTGAAGTTCAAGGTGGGGACAACTTAGCGGAAGGGGATAATACAGTAACTTTGACTGTAACCTCACAAACTGGTAAACAGGAAGTCTATACAATTAATGTGCATCGTGCCTCGCCAAAATCAGGAGTTGACTTTGAAGGCACAGGAACTGTTATAGATCCTTATATCGTAATGACTGCAGAACAGCTTGATAAGATTAGAAATAATCTTACTGCACATTACCAGCTTGGAGCAAATATTGATTTAAGCAAGTTCGATGCTGGTGATGGACAAGGATGGAAGCCAATTGGCGACAGTAATAACATTTTTTCCGGGTCATTCGATGGTAATGGTTATGTTATAAAAGGATTAATGATTAATCGTGATCAGGATAATGTAGGGTTATTTGGTTTTGTGTCAAACCCAACCTTTAAAAATATCCGTTTAGAAAACGTAAATATTAAAGGTAAAAGCTATGTGGGGGCTATTGCCGGTCTTATGAATTCAAGTAGTGGCGGTTTGATAGAAAATAGTTACGCTACTGGAGAAGTGTCGGGATCGTCCAATGTTGGCGGATTAGTCGGAGATCTTCAACATTCAAGAGTCTTCAACAGTTACGCCATTGTAAATGTTAAAGGAACATCCAATGTAGGAGGATTGGTAGGAAGAACTTCCTCTTCTGCTGCGGCTGGAAATATTAAGTTCACTTATGCAGCTGGAGAAGTTTCTAATGGCGGCGGCTTAATTGGTTCAACTTCAACAGGTGCGGTTGTGAATTCATATTGGGACAATGAAAAAGGCCCTTCGAAGTCTGCTGGTGGAGAAGGTAAAACAACAAAGGACATGCAGCAACAAAAAACATTCGCAAACTGGGATTTTGGAATGGTTTGGGAAATTGACGAACTAAAAGACTATCCACGTCTCAAAGTTTTGCGTCTAGATTCCAAAGCAAATGAGCGTTTACTTAGCTTGCAGGTAAATGGTGAGCAAGTTAGTAATTTTAATCCAAACCAATTAGACTATGACATTACCGTTCGAAACAATGAAAATAAAGCAATAGTTTCTGCTATTCTACTAGCTGATCATAACAGTTCAGTAGAAATTATTGGTGCAGGAAAGTTAAATAATGGTGAAAATCTTGTTCAAATAAAGGTCATTTCGCGAGACGGAAATGAACTAGTATACAACGTATCTATCATCCGTGATGGTTCAGATGCATCTTCAAATCGATTTTTACGCGAACTAACAGTAGATGGAAAACAGGTGGAAGGTTTCTCACAAGAACGACTAAATTACACAGTACAAGTACCATACGAAACGACATCCTTATCTTTTTCTGCTATAAAAGATGACCCAAGTGCAACGTTAGAAACGAAAGCTTTAGGCAACGTCCAATTGGAAAACGGAATGTTGAAAAACCTTAGTGTAGGTGATAATACCGTTACTATGAGGGTTACTGCTGAAGATGGAACAAAACATCTATACATCCTTTTGATTGTTCGAGGTCCATATATTTTAAAACCCGAGGAAATTATGGAAGGTGACGGAACGAAAGATAATCCATATATCGTCATGACGCCAATTCATCTTGATGGGATTCGCCGAGATAAGGGAGCGTATTACAAGCTTGGAGCGGATATTGACCTTACAAATTATGATAAAGACAATGACGGAAAAGGATTTATGCCAATTTCCGATGGCACAAGCGGTGGAGCATTCATGGGGACCTTGGACGGCAATGGTTATAAGATAAAAGGGCTGACTATTAATCGTCCAGAGATGGACCACGTAGGTTTGTTCGGATATATCTATTATTCTGCGACTCTCTTAAATATTTTGTTAGAAGATGTAAATATAAAAGGTCGCAATTATGTAGGAGCGGTAACGTCGTATTTGAATCCGAGCTCAGGTCAAAGAGGGACATACGATAAGTGGTATGCTACGGGTACAGTTGAAGGAGCCAATAATGTAGGTGGACTAATAGGTGGTACACAAACATATGATCCGATAATTACGAATATAGCTGCTGCAGTGGATGTAAAAGGTACAGGTACTTCAGTTGGCGGTCTGATTGGAGCTCTTAATGGAGGTAAGCTTATTAATGCATACTCCGTAGGGAAAGTGTCGCCAATCGGTGGAGGATTAATCGGAACTGTTTCCAGATCTCCTGAGATCATTTCTTCCTATTGGGATATAGAGGCTTCCACTCTTAATCACAGTGCAGGTGGAATCGGTAAATCTACGGAAGAAATGAAAAAGCAGGAAACATATGTTGATTGGGATTTCGATAATGCATGGAAAATGGATGGAAAAACAGGATATCCAATTTTAATGCTTCAGAATGACGAAGATGGTGAAGAACCGGAAGAGGATATTCCAAGCATTCAAGCAATCCGAAATATGATGGAAGACTTTATCTCATCTGGTGATTTGGCAGGTCCGCTTGTAAATCAATTGAAAAATAAATTGGATCAGGCGGAGCATCAATTAAACAAGGGTTCTACTAATCTAGCTGCGAAGAAAATGCAAGATTTCCTAGAACACCTTAACAATCCAGCAATGAAAAAACATGGTTCCAATGAATCGAAGGAAAAATTAAATCAACAGGTAAATGAGTTGCTCAACACGTGGTAGAAAGCTGCGATTATAAAACAACGTAGATTAGAATTAATCTGCGTTGTTTTTCCCTATTCTTCAAAAATGAATCAATATATATAAGATGATATCACCATGATAAATGGACTTATTAAAGGGTATTTTTTAGAAACTTAGAAGGAGGTGAGTTTTATGAAAGTTTCGGTTTGCCCTATCCCTACATCAGTAACTTTCCTCTTTGGCATGACGGAAAATGGAGTAGTGAAGGCGCGATTCAACTGGGTGACCACAGATATGACAATTCATAACTCGGTACTTAATTATGCGAAAAAAGATGGCTTTAACGGTGCATTCACTTACACGATAATTGGTGACTCTACTCTGATTGATCAGCGAGACTTGTACAAGACTTTTACGGGTCAATATAAAAATGAAGTGCAACTCACACCTATCATTAGCCATAAGGCAGTATCTGGCGTTCTTGAACCGGACACAGAATACGTTTACTCCGTTGGAGATGGGGGTGTGAATGTCACTGATACGGTCAACCCACCAAGCTTCAGAACGCCTGCAGCAGATGTGAATGAATTCTCATTTCTCTGGATAACCGACTCACAGGGAAGTGGTATTGATGTTGAAACCGTTTATAGAAAGTACCAGCAATATACGGGACGAGCAGTAAAAACTGCCTTTAATAATCATCCAAATCTAGACTTCATTCTCAGTACAGGCGACAATGTAGACTACGGATTTGACACCAAGGAATGGGACGCTTACTACAACGCACTGCAGCCATACTTGTATAACACTCCATATTATTCTGCCACAGGTAATCACGAGTATGAAGGCAATCTACGAATAACCGGAAGCTGGGAATCGATTGACCCCTATATGATCACTGCCAAAGGCCGTATTAACGTACCAAAGAACGGACCGGCTTATCAGGGGGCGGGAACAAAAGGTTTGGAACCTATTGTAACAGGCGCAATTAAGCAACGCCTTGACGGTAACACATATTACTTTGAATACGGCAATGCTATCTTCTTCGTACTTGACTATTCAGACAACACAAGCAATATTGACGAAACAGGTGACAAAGGCTTTTCATTTTTCAGCGATAAAGCGATTAAAGCACAGCTTGACTGGATGAAGTCCGTACTGAAAATGAATGACAAAAAGTGGAGATTTGTCGCAATGCATCAGGGCCCATATATGGGAAGGTTTGCACAGCCACGATATTGGGAGACCGTTACTGACGCCTTTGACGAAAGTGGAATAGACGTTGTTCTTTCTGGACACGACCACCTCTATTTACGTACAAAACTTATGAATAACAATCAGGTGACAACCATTCCCGGAACAGGCACAACATACATTACCGGCGGAACAGCTGGCTATGAGTTCGGTACTCTATACGGACAATATAACAATGTTGCCGAAACATACACAGAAAAATATACCGACTGGGTTGTGAGCAGCTACCATGTTATAGATGTCAATGAGTCCGGTATATCAATCACTTCCAAAGGAATCAAGATGCTTCCTATAGATGGGGTAACAGAACAACAGGAAGATAATGAAGATGCATTCAAAGAAGATGAAAACGGCTATAGAGACCTTGACGTCTCTTCGAAAGTAGTCTTAACAAACACTCCACGCACAAAGAATCTTAGTTCATGGGAATATCCGAATTCCCCAGTGGAGAACGTATGATGCGGAAGAAATCCTGAATGAGATCCTGACGGCGGACTACACGTCGTCTGTATATCTCGAGGCTGGAGTTGGAAAGCTCTATAGGGCCAGAGAATTGTTTCCGACCATAGCAGCAGAAGCGTATCACACGACTTGGAAATGGTTTACAATAATGTCAGTGTAAAGCTGTTTAATAATATTGCTTAGTCTCATTTAGCAAAAAAATGAACAAGGACAGACTAACTAAGCGTTCGTTCATTCGGGGAGTAATCAGTGAAGTTTAAAAACGTAGATTACATTAATCTACGTTTTTTTGTTCGTTACGTAGAAGTGAAAATCTAAATATGAAAGAAACGGGACTATTTTACCATGATTACCGTATGATATTATGGTAATTTAAAGATGTATTCAATATAATGAATATTAAATTAATATATTGAACTTAGATATGAACGCGCTTACAAATAATAATACCTCTTTGTCTAGTTTAAAGGAGTGATGATGATTACATAAAAGGTTGGTTTATGAAAGGTTCAGTTAGATGAAGTTTAGCAAATGATAGGAGGGAAACAAATGAAGAAAAAGCTGTTAAAAGTAACTTCTTTCCTACTTGCAATTGGGCTAGTTGCTCAAGCTCATATACCCTTCGATTCGCATCCGGTTGCAGCGGAAGGAAAAAATTTTAGCACAGATTTTCAAAATCCAGATCAATGGCAAATGGTGGAGCCAGGTGCTGGTGGAGCGTTCTTCTCTGTGGGAGCGGGACCTGCAAGTGAAAAATATCCATATGGTATTGCAGTAGCGGCATCGGATTTATCAGGTCCATACCTTAGCTATGATAACGGGAAAACATGGGAAAACAGAGGCTTTTGGAATGGACTTGTATATCATAACCACACAAGTATGGTTGGCTTCATTCCAGATGATGCGAATGTCGTTTTCATCGGAGCGGAAGATATTATGTACAAGAGTGACGACGGCGGTCATCAGTTTTATCCAATTCTATCGGAAGATTGGGACCCTTGGAAGAGAACGGGGACGTTTAAAGTTGTTAGGGATTTAAAACCAGGTGAAATTGGAACGAAATACAAGGATCCACTTGGTGATGTGCATTACGAGTGGAGTGATGCAGAGGACGGCGCGTTGCTTTACTTTACGTCAATGACTTTCTCTAAATCAAATCCGAACATCGGATATGCGGCTGCTCATCATAACTGGGAAGGTACTGATGCTGTTATCTTCAAGACAACAGACAGAGGTGAAACGTGGAATCCTGTAAAAGTATTTCTAAATGAAAACGACAATGATGGAAAGCTAGTGAAATTTAATGAAAATATGCGTGTCCAAAAAATCGTAGTCGACTATACGAATCCAGATAATGTCTACATCCTTTCTCAACCTGATCAATTTACAGAAGAAAGCGGATTATATTATGAGGGACCGAAAAGTTCTATCTATCGATCTGTAAATGGTGGTAAGGATTGGAAGATTGTTGCTGGGGATATGCATTCATACGCAGCCTATGGTGGTGATAATGGTTTAGGATTACCATTATATGACACTGATGGGCAACAACAATTTTACTTGCATACAAACGGAGAATATAGAGCGACCTACCAAAAAGCCGGCACAATCGAAGAACCGCTATTTATGAGGTATGTATCGGACTTTGAAATGGATCCGGTCGATCCGAATGTAATTTATGTTTCGAAAGGAAATAGAAGAAACTTAAATCTCCCTGGCACAGGACTTTATAAAGGAACGTTCAGCGATGGCGCTTGGAGTTGGGAGAAGTTAACAAATACATTTGGGATCGTGAAAGTAAAAGAGGAAAAAGAAAATTCAGTCGTTAGATTGTTCGACATTCGTGGCTGGTCAGATACAAAGCCAATGGAACAAGAGAGAAATTACCCGAAAGTGTATGAGTACCATTCAGATAAGGCTGAGAATGGTTTTGAGCTTATTGCTGAGGCATCAACTCCTGGAACGTTTGAATTAGGTGCGATTCATCACTACTATTCTACTTCTCCAGCTTACGTCAAGACGATTGCAGCATCTATGGCAAATCCAGATTCATACTTCTGGGTCGATTCTCAGTGGGTATTTAGATCCGATGATGGAGCAAGAAGTTTTAAATCGGCAGCATCCACTTCACGCACAGATGAAGAAGGAAAATGGTATACGACAACAGGTGTAAGTAACGTCGTATCTTTTACGCTTAAAATTAGTGAAGCCAATCCAAATATTATTTATACAGGTAACGCAGATATCGGATTTTGGAGGAGTAAGGATAACGGTAGATCTTGGCAACACTCGAACCAAGATGGTTTTGTAAGCGATTGGAAAGGAATAGGTGGCCAAGCACAAGCGATCTTGCCAGATCCAGATCGTGAAAATGTTGTATGGGCTGGCCTTGGCGGTTACTATGTTGATCAAATTCTAGTAAAAAGTACTGATTACGGAGCTAATGGGAGTTGGGGTGAATCTCATGAAGGACTCCCTAAATCTGCTACACCAAGATGGAATAATTACCAAAATGGAGCGGCAATACGTGGGCTTTCACTAGATAAGACAAGCCCAGTGAATAACCGTACTTTATATGTTGTAGCGGATGATGTCGTTTATAAGAGTATTGATGATGGTGCAACATGGAACCCAGTTTTGGATATGAGAGAAGCTACAGGCAAAGAGCCTTATGAGTATGACGGAAATGAAACTTGGGATGTCAATCCTGACCGTACGGCTGCTACGGCGGTTGATCCTACAGATGGTAATTATGTGTATGCAGGTGGTTCTGATGGATTCTTCCGTTCCACTGATGCTGGTGCTACGTGGGAGCAAATCGGCGGAGTTGAATTTGAAGGAGTTCAGAAGATTGTCGTTTCAAAACAAAACCCTGAACACGTTTTTGTTGCGATTGGACCATACCAAAATGAGGACTGGGAAGCTTACAATTCGCCTGGACTTTACCGTAGTAAGGACCGCGGTGAAACATGGGAAAAAATCTTTGAAGACGAATTCATCAGAGGTTTTGATGTAAATCCACAAGATGAGAATATTATCATTGCTGGATCAGCAAATGTGTGGATCTCTGGAGGAGTTCCTGAATCAATTGGAGCATGGTTAACAGTTGACGGCGGTGATACGTGGCAGCAAGTAAATGAAGGTTTGTCATGGCCGTATGTGAGAGATGTAGAGATGAACCCACATGATCCATCACAAGTATTTATCGTAACACCTGGAACTTCACATCACGTAAGATATTTTGATTATAGTAAATACCGAGACGATGAGCCTCAAGTGTCTGAATTAGAAGCATTGCAGCAGCTACTAGATGGATATATTGATTCAGGTAAAGTGAATGGCCCGCTCGTAAATCAATTGAGCAATAGCCTTGATCAGGCAATTCATCAATATAACAAAGGTTCGAATAAACAGGCAGTTAAAAAGCTAGAGGATTTCGAAAAGCATTTGAATAATGCACCGAAAGAGAAGAACGTAGCTCTGAATGCTAAAGAAAGCCTTAATAAAGCTGTACAAGCTCTAATACAGGCCTGGTCGAAATAAACTTCATAAGTTATGAAACTAGTTGATTATCCCCAATTTCATGCTCGTTTTAATACGGGTATGATTGGGGATTTCTATCATACTTGTTCACTTCAACATTATCTTCAATCAAACCACAACGAGATATTAACCAAAAATTAACACCCTATTAATAGAGGTAAGAAAGCAAATTAATATTTTCCTAGTACAGTAAATGTTGGTACGTAATAATTTTCGGAGGTGTATAAATGAAGATTCGCTCTGTAAGATTTTTTGCATTAGTTGCTTTTATCTTTACGGTACTCGTTAACTTGCCAGGAATCGTTCAGACCAAACAAGTTCCTGAAGCCCAAGCAGCTGAGTTTCCACCAGCTGAACAAATTCACTACACGATAACGGGTCCTGACTCTGTAACATTTGATTGGGTAAACGGTCCAGATACGATTCGATTTAGTGAAACGGCCAATCATTACGATCAATCCGTAATAGCAGGGGATCCAATCGTAAGACCTAGAACGCCTGTAGACGGTCTTTTTCGAGAGGCAAAAATTACTGGGTTAAAACCGAATACGACTTATCACTATACGATCGATGACGGGAAGGATTACACATTTCATACTGCACCTGAGGCAGGAAGCTCAGGATTCTCAATCGTTACAACAGGAGATGTCGGTGCAGCAATTCGATTCAATAATGCTCAATTTGTAAATGAGCTCATCGCGTCTCTAAATGCTGATCTCTATTTAGGATTAGGAGATTTTACATATGGGGATCAAGAAGGACAAGATTCCGTTAATGCTCATTTCAATGATGTCATGGTTTGGAGTAAGGAAATACCATATATGCCTAACTGGGGAAATCATGAATGGCAAAGTGCTTTTGACGATTTAACGAATTATAAAGGACGCTTCGATTTACCAAATCCACAAGTGGATAAAGGGATGAACGACAATACTCCAACGAAAGGAATTCCAGGAGATTGGTATTGGTTCGATTATGGGAATACGAGATTTATTGCTTTCCCTGAACCTTTCGGAAGTTCGTCTTGGTCTAGCTGGGCAAAAGAAGCAGCAGTCATCATGGAACAGGCGGAAAGTGATAACAATATTAAATTTATCGTAACATTTGGTCATAGACCGACTTATTCCAGCGGCTATCACGGAAGTAATCCCGAACTTGCTGATCTCATGGATGGTTTGGCGAAAAAATATCCGAAATTTGTATTGAACTTAATCGCTCATGATCATCACTATGAACGCACCTTTCCTGAAAAAACTCACGGCGTTATGCATGTAGTTGTAGGGACTGGTGGTTCAACATTATCAATTGATAAAGACTCGGATTGTAAGTTTAAAAATTGCACACCGCCTACTTGGTCCGCTGAACGTTTTTATCATTTTGGCGCATTAAAACTTGATTTTAAAGATGATGAAATCGTTGGTAATTTTGTTTGCGGACCATCACATAAAGATGAAAGTTTTCAATGTAGTTCGGGAACTTCTGGAGACACTTTTACGATAAAATCAAGAATCTTAAAACCTGATCCGGGTGCAGTGATGGAGGGTTCTGGTACGGTAGAAGATCCTTACATTGTAATGACAGAGCAGGATCTCTATAATATTCGAAAAAATCCAGCTGCACAATACAAACTTGGGGCGAATTTGAACCTGACATTTTTTGATGCAGGGGACGGTAAAGGTTGGCTTCCTATTGATACGACGGGAAGTAACCGCTTTTCTGGAGGATTCGACGGTAATGGCTTCATCATTAACGGTCTTACGATAAAAAGACCAGATTCTGATCATTCCGCATTGTTTGGCTATACCGGTAATGAAGCGCAAATTAAAAACGTTGCATTAGAAAACGTTAATGTAGAAGGAAAAAATTATGTTGGTGCACTTGTATCTTATATGAGTGGAACAGGTTCTATCAAGTCTAGTTACTCGACAGGAACGGTAAAGGGAACGAGATATGTTGGAGGACTAGGCGGACAAATATCAAGGCCTGTATCCGATAGCTATACTCGAGTAGATGTAACTGGAAACAGTGACGTAGGCGGGCTCATTGGCCTTTATACGGGCTCTGCGACAAATACGTATTCCACAGGGAAAGTAACGGGTTCTACTAACGTTGGAGGTCTCATTGGAAATGACAATAATGGGGTAGGGGCTATTACAAATTCCTATTGGGATATGGATGCATCAGGTCAAACAAACAGTGCTGGTGGTATTGGGAAAACGACGGCACAAATGAAACAGCAAGCAACCTAAGAGAATTGGGATTTCAATTTTATATGGCAGATTGAAGAGGGGCAAGATTATCCGTTATTAAGTGGATCCGTTCCACCAGCATCGTCCAATGCTAATTTGAATGATCTTCAAATAAATGGAGATACAATAAGAGGATTCTCGCCAGGGACACATGTATATAACGTTAATGTACCTTATAGTGTAAGTGATGCGATTATCAGCGCGATTCCGATGGAGGAAAAATCAACAATAGAAATTACTGGTGAATCGGCATTAAAAGCAGGTGAAGTGAATTCCTTTGTCGTCACAGTTACGGCAGCCGATAAAGTAACAACTGCAAACTACACAATCAATATCTATCGTGAAGCCGCCCTTATGTCCGGTTCTGGTACAAAGGATGACCCTTACAAAATCAGGACAGCTGAAGAGCTTAATAAAATGCGACTTGATAAAACAGCATATTATGAATTATTAGCTGATATCGATTTAACGAATTTTAGTGAAGAAGATGGGAAGGGCTGGATGCCGATAGGGGTTGATAAATCAAGATTTATCGGTAATTTCAATGGAAACGGCCATGTTATAAACGGTTTGACAATTGATCGATCTGACACTGATTTTGCCAGTCTCTTCGGTTATGTAACATGGGGAGGATCGATAAAAAATATTGGTTTAACAAACGTCAATGTAAAAGGGAAAAACTATGTTGGTGCTCTGGCAGGCTACATGGATGGTGACGGGGAAATTCGTAATACCTTTGTGACTGGTGAAATCTATGGCTCAGGGAAAAACATCGGTGGGTTAGTCGGTGATACTCGCGTAAGTATTTATGATAGTTATGTACAAGCTAATGTTACTGGAAATAACGTAACGGGCGGATTTGTCGGTCGTATGCAAAGTAGTTCAAGTAGCATTCAACTTCAAATCAATAGAACGTATTTTACTGGAACGGTAAAAATTTTAACAACGACTAATCCAGTTTCAGGTGGGTTTATTTCAGAAATTGCAGCTGGTAAAGTCATCGACTCTTACTGGAACATCGATACTGCAGAACAAACACCAAAAGTTTGTGGATCTGGATTGGCTATTAACGATTGTGGAATTGGAAAAACAACGGTGGAATTAATGCAAAAAGCAACATTTACAGGCTGGGATTTCACTAATATATGGGAAATTGATGAAAATAATAGTTTCCCTGTCTTAAAGAAAGTGGAACAACTATCATCAAATGCTGACTTAAGTGACCTACAAGTAAATGGAGTTACAGTTGAAGGTTTTGATTCCAGCCAGCTTAGTTACAATGTAGCAGTGCCGAACGATATCACTTCGGTAACAGTCTCCTATACGAAAGCAGATGAGCATGCAACAGTCGTAGTGGAAGGTGGAGATAACTTAGTTGTTGGTCCGAATATCGTTACGATAACTGTAACAGCGGAAGATGGAGTGACAGAAAAAACATACACGATTAACGTTCACCGAGCCGCAGAGCCAAATCCAGAAACATTGCTTAAAATGTTGGCATTATACGAAACTTCTGGAGACATAAAACAACCTTTAATATCCCAACTACGAAATGCAGCCGAACAAATTCAACATCATCTTGCTAAAGGACAAAACAATCAAGCTATAAAAGCAGCTGATGATTTCATGAAAAAACTAGACAATAAGACAAAGCAAGATGATCTTTCATTTGAGGTAAAGCAAACATTAATGAATTACGTTCAGGATCTGAAAAAGATAGTAGTATCTAGTAAATAATTAAAGTATGCTAGGTTTTTTTAGCCTAGCATACTTTTTTTATAAAATACTTTGTAATCCTTTTACATATTAAATTGTTTGTAAACTTAATCGAATGGTAAAATATAGTATTATTATGCGTTGACGCTTGTTTAAACCGATGTTATATTTATATTATATTCAGCATACAGAACGGATATTTAATACTGTGAAAAGAATGTTAATTGGAGGCCAATGAACTGATATGAAGAAAAAAAAGGAGTACAATGTACCGGCATTGGAGAAAGGATTGCTGATTTTAGAAAAGCTTTCGAAATCAGAAGAGCCCCTACGAATTACAGATATCCATGAACAAATGGGTATACCTAAGACCTCCGTGTTTATGATGATGTCTACTCTTGAAACAATGGGGTACGTTGAGAAAGTAGATGATAGCCGGTATAGAGTAACGATGAAGTTATATAATATCGGAATTGAAACAAAGTCCAAATATGATATTCGTAGAGTTGCTCATCCTTTTATGGAAAAAATAGCCCAGCAGTTACGATTTACAGTTCACTTAGCTACCTTGAGTAATGGTAGAGCTGTTTACATCGAAAAGGTCAATGGCCCTACATTTGTTCAATTTGATACAAAGATTGGGCAATCAATGTTTATTCATTCATCAGCGGTAGGCAAAGTACTTGCTGCCTATATTGACGAAAAAGAGTTAGACGAGATTTTATTGAATAACCCTATGGTGCGAGCTACAGAAAATACTATTACTTCACCTGAATTGTTTAAGAAATTTCTTGTTAATGTTCGTGAAACGGGTTATGCAATTGAAGACGAAGAAGGCGAAGTAGGAGTTCGTTGTCTAGGGGCCCCCATTTTTAACGACAAAGGGAATGTTATAGCTGCTTTAAGTATTACTGGTGTCCGTAACGATCTTCATAGCATCCATTTTCAAGAGATTGGAGAATTTTTAAAAGAACAATGCAGGCTTATTTCTGAACAAATGGGCTTTACAGAAATAACAGTTTAATATTTTGAAAATAATAAAGTGCTGTCGAGATTATTCGGCAGTTTTTTTTCGTTTATAACATTTAAAATAACGGAAAATGAATTCAATTAAAAAAATTAAAATAATTCTTCAAGTTTTTATTGAAAAAGTAAAAAAATAGTGATAGGTTATAAATAAGAAATTCGTAATTATGAAGTTGTGTTCTAAACTACAAACAATTTTTGTTGGGGGAATGGAAATGAAACTTCGCTTAGTAGGAGATCTATCAGGATTAGAACAAGGAATTAACATACTTGCTGATAAATTTAACTTTAGTATAGAGGAAAATGGTTTCCCTATCAAGGTGAATAAAAATCAAGATGAAAAACTAAAAGTTACAATGTCGAAAGATGTCGGTTCGATCACGTATTCTGAGGATATTCACTTTTTTCGTGCGTTAGGATTATTTCTTGAAGCAAGTCAGGAAGAAGAAGAGTTTCATATTGTTGAAGAACCGCAATTTGATAAAAACGGTTTGTTTTTTGATGTTTCACAAGGAAATGCTGTAATGAACATTAATACAGTGAAAGAAATCTTGACTCGAATGTCGATTATGGGGCTAAACTGGTTAATTTTATATATGGAAGATAGTTTTGAAGTAAAAGATGAGCCTTTCTTTGGATATATGCGTGGAAAGTATACATATGAAGATTTGAAAGAGATTGACGATTATGCTTTTTCTTTAGGTATTGAAGTGATTCCTTGTATTCAAACGTTGGCGCATTTGCAAGAAGTGATGAAATGGCCGCGATTTAATCCAGTCAGGGAAGATGAAGCCACTTTGCTAGTTGGAGAACCACAAACATATGAACTAATTGAAACTCTTCTTTCAACTGTATCAGCTCCGTTTAGAAGTAAGCGGATTCATCTAGGACTGGATGAAGCGTGGAGGCTGGGATTAGGAGAATATTTAAATCGAAATGGTTTGAAAAGCAAGTTCGAAATAATGACCGAGCATATTAACCATATCGTTAAAATTACTGAAAAGCTTGGTTTAATTCCAATGATGTTCAGTGACATGTACTTCCGTACGCCAAGGCTGACGGGTTACGGGAACAATTTTGATGTTGAGGCACAAATTCCGGAAGAGATTGTAAGCGCTATACCAAAGGGGATGCAAATGAATTTCTGGGAATACAATCGGGACGATCAGCCGTTTTATGAAACGATTATTGATAAGCATCGTTCCTTGGATGCCCCAACTATCGTCTGTGGTGGAATTTATAGTTGCTTTGGATTTGGTGTTAACTATGGGATCGCCTTTAGGGCATCCAATGCGATATTGAATGCATGTAAAAAGAAGGAAATCAAAGAAGTGTTTCTAACTCATTGGGGGGATGATGGAACCGAGAGCCAAATTTTTACAACGATGCTCGGTTGGCAGCTATATGCTGAGCATGGATATTCCCGAGAGTTAGACATGGAGAAGTTAAAAAGAAGATTTGAATTCTGTACAGGTGGAAATTTCGATGACTATAACACGATAAAGTATTTAGATGAAGTGCCAGGTACTTCAGAAGATAACACTTATATGTGCAACCCTTCAAAATATTTATTATGGCAAAACATTTTAGCTGGTTTATTTGATAAAAACATTGAAGGGTTAAATCTTGGGGAGCATTACGAGAAATTAGCTGATCATATGCGTGAAAGTATTGGGCGTAACGGTGAGTTTGGGTATGTTTTTACTCTACTTGAAAAAGTATCCTCAGTATTGGCGATAAAAGCGGAAATCGGCCTTCAAATAACGAGTGCCTATAAGGACAAAAAGCTTGAAGAATTACAAAGATTAAGTAACGAAACATTGAAAGATCTTAAAGGTAGGGTTGAAGACTTAAGACTTTACCACCGTGATATTTGGTTTAAAACGAACAAACCGTTTGGTTGGGAAATTATTGACCTTAGATACGGTGCTTTATTAGCAAATATCGATACGACTATAAAAAGAATCACTGATTATGTAAGTGGAAAGATAGCCAAAATCGAGGAGCTGGAAGAAGAAAGACTTATCCACCCATCCACCCCCGATCTACCTTTAATAACAGGATATAAAGGTATGCCATCCGCAAGTAGGCTGTCACAATAAATATCCGTCTGACTTCGAACAATAATCTAATGAATAGCGGAGGTTTGGCGCGAATGAGAACTGATTTGCTTGATGGAGTAAAACTAGAAAACAAGTTACGGACAATCGTTCAAGACAGTAGATTATCTGAAGTATATCATCACAATTATACATTTGAATTACCTCGATATGAGAACCTTGAAGAGTGGAAAAATAGATGCAATCAGTTAAAAGAAACGATTTTGGTAAGTGCCGGGCTTTGGCCCTTCCCTGATAAATGCGAATTACAGGCGAAAATTTTCGATAAGACCGAATTTGATGATTTTACAGTTGAAAAGGTGTTGTTTGAAAGTTATCCGGGTTTTTATGTGACTGGAAACTTATATCGCCCTCGGGAGCAAAAAGGTCCGTTCCCAGCTATCCTTAATCCCCATGGGCATTGGGAAAAGGGAAGATTGGAAATGAGTGAATTGACGGAAATTCCGACTCGTTGTGCCAACTTTGCCAAAATGGGATTTATCGCATTTTCATACGATATGGTTGGCTATGTAGATAGTAAGCAAATTGATCATGAATATTCTGGTTTTGAACAAGAACTTTGGGGTGTAAGTCTTCTTGGTTTGCAACTATGGAATAGTATTCGTTCCATCGACTTTTTACAGTCGCTTCCAGATGTTGATCCAGAAAAAATCGGATGTACAGGTGCATCTGGAGGCGCAACGCAAACCTTTTTACTAGGAGCGATTGATGGAAGGCTAAAGGTTGCAGCACCTGTTAGTATGATTTCTTCTCATATGCAAGGTGGATGTAAATGTGAAAATGCACCGTATTTACGGATGGAAGGGATGACAAATGTTGAATTTGCTGCGATGTTCGCCCCCCGTCCAATGCTGATGACTGGAAATACAGGAGATTGGACGAACGACATTCCCAATCTAGAATTCCCTTACATCCAGAGCATCTATCGATTATTTGACTCGGTCGAAAAGACGGAATATTTTTACATAAAAGCTGACCATAATTTCAACAAAGCGACTAGGGAAACAGTTTATAACTGGTTTAGATTTCACTTCCAAGGAAACTCGATTACTTGGGAGGAAGTGAAAGTTGATTTTGGCAGTGTAGATCAATTTCGAATTTTTCCTTCGTCTGAATCGATTTATGAACTGAAAGATGCTGAAGAAATTATCACTTATTTAAAGCAAGAAAAAATAAACAAGGCCGAGGCAACAAGAAATGCTGCAGATCGAGAGTCGACAAAACCTTATTATAAAACACTTCAGTTTTTAATGGGCTTGAATGATAACTTAGGTTACAAGCAGGCGATCAAACCAGAGGATGTTTATTATGGAAAACAATATCAGGATGCAGACACAGAACAAATTGCGATTGAGCAGTATGTCATCAAGCTTGGAAAACAGGACGTAAACATCCCATTATCGATTCTAAAAAATAAATCATTTCCTATTAATAATGAAATTGTTTTATTTATTCATCCGGACGGATCGAAAGGTATAATGGAGGATTTAGAAAGTAGAAAAATAGTGAATGATTGGTTAAATGCTGGTTATCAAGTGGCGACTTTTGATCCGTTTCTAACAGGGGCATATTTGAAGCCGTTTGGTCAATCAGGAAGGAACACTAACCTAGATCAATATTTTACAACCTACAATTATACAGATTCTGTTTATAGGGTGCAGGATATCGTACATGTTTATCAGTTTTTACTGGATTGCCAGTATGACAGATTCCATATTGTAGGGCTTTATGATGCGGGATTATGGGTTTCAGCTGCATTGCCGTTTTTAAAAAATGTACATTCAGCAACTGTTGATATGAACAACTTTAATATCGAATCTGATGCTGATTATATCGATAAATTTTTCGTACCACATTTTAGAACTGTAGGTGGATTTGAATCTTGCTTTCAACTGGCAACACCAAGTGTGTTGAAGTTATATAATATTTCTCCAAGCGTAAAAGATTCAGTTTTAAAAGTAGTTGATCAACGAAAAACGAATGTGCGTATGTTCGAAACATTGGTCGAGGCATTCGATTTAGGCCTATATAAAAAGTGACCAAAATTGTATAAGAGGTGCAGATAATGAAGAAAAAATATGCGGTAGTTGGTGTAGGAGGAAGAGCAAGGTTTTTTTATGAAGCAATGGTAAGAGACTTCCGGGATACTTCTGAGCTTGTTGGATTTTGCGACGTGAATCAAACACGAATGGACTATGCGAATTCAGTTTTGGAAGAGCGCCTCGATTACCATAAGGTGAACACATATAAAGCAAATGATTTCGAACTCATGATAGAAAAAGAGAAACCGGATGTCATCATAGTGACATCCATTGACCGCACACACCATAACTATATCATTCGAGCGATGGAGTTAGGTTGTGATGTTATCACGGAAAAACCGATGACCATCGACGAAGAGAAATGTCAGGCGATATTGGATACAGTTGAAAGAACCGGTCGCAAATTAAGGGTCACATTCAATTACCGATACGCTCCTCATAATACGAAAATAAAAGAATTAATCATGAGTGGAATTATTGGAGACGTTATTTCAGTTCATTTTGAATGGCTCTTAAATACAGAACATGGTGCCGATTATTTTAGAAGATGGCACCGTGATAAACGAAATAGTGGTGGATTATTAGTCCATAAATCTACACATCACTTTGACCTCGTTAATTTTTGGCTAGGGACGACTCCAGATACCGTTTTTGCAATGGGAGACTTAAGGTTTTACGGTCGCGAAAACGCAGAAAATAGGGGGATCGAGAAATTTTATTCACGTTCACATGGGAGCGAGGCAGCAAAAGAGGATCCATTCGGACTTGATATGGTTAGCAGTCCATATATGAAGGCAATGTATTTAGATGCCGAGAAGGAAGATGGCTATATCCGAGATCAAAGCGTTTTTGGAGACGGCATTAGCATCGAGGACACGATGGGACTACTAGTCAAGTATAAAAATAAAGCGATCATGACGTATTCTCTCAATACGTTCCTCCCATGGGAAGGGTATAATATTGCCTTCAACGGAACGAAAGGAAGAATGGAAGTGAAAATTGTTGAAATGTCTTACGTTAACGCAGGAGGAGAAGCTTCCTTAGAAGGAGCATTACAAGAGTCAAGCATTCATGTCTTTCCAATGTTTGATGCCCCTTATAAAGTTGACTTTGAAGAAGGCGAGGGCGGTCATGGTGGAGGTGACCCTGTGTTGCTGCGAGATATATTCTTAGAACCTGAGAATGATATCTATAACCGTGCGGCCTCCCATATTGACGGTGCATTATCGATCTTAACCGGAATTGCAGGGAATAAATCACTACGAACTGGAATGCCTGTACGTGTAGACGACCTAGTGCGATTTAGCAAGACTAAGAGATTTTTGTAAGGAGGTGCTAACTATTTACTTTGTACGTTCTACTTTTAAATGAATAAATGAAAGGGGGATGAAAATGAAAAGGGGAAAATATCTATTAGGTATTGTACTCATCTCAATCTTAGTTGCAGGATGCAATAAAAATACAGCCACTCCGAATAATTCACCTTCAGAGCCAGCCAACAAAGTGGATGGTAAATATGATCCACCAATTGAAATGACCTTCGCAGTCGGAAGAGTAGACTCCGACGTAAACTTCCCTGATGGCCAGACTACAAAAGATAATCTATGGACTAGAAAAGTTGAAGAAGAACTTGGTATTAAACTGGATGTTACACTTGCTATGAAAAGCGGTGATGAATACAACCAAAAATTAAACGCACTAATCGTGACGAACGATCTTCCAGATTTATTTACGGTTTACGGTGGTGCAATAAACCAGGTAGACCAAATTATTGAAGCAGATTTAGCTGAAGATTTGACAGAAGCTTTTGAAAAATACGCATCACCTTTAGTAAAAAAGCTGTTGCCTGACGAAGCACTTGAACCTTTGAAAAGGGATGGGAAATTATATTTTCTTCCTGCGGTACAAGATCCTGCTGAGGAAGGATTTATGACTTGGATTAGAACGGATTGGCTAAAGAAACTCAATTTGCCAGAACCGAAAACATTCCAGGACGTTATCGCAATTGCCGAAGCTTTTAAAGCGATGAACCCGGACCAAAATTATGGATTTGAGGCAGGGACTGCGGACTGGAATATGTACAGTTTAAGTGGATTATTCTCCGCTTATCATGCTTACCCTAACGCTTGGCTTAAAGATGCCGATGGGAATCTCGTCAATGGAACAATTCTTCCTGAAATGAAAGACGCACTTCAAAGTTTACAAGACCTAAAGAAAAAAGGACTCATTCACCAAGAATGGACCGTCAGCGATGATGGCGAAAGATCACGCGAGGACCTAATAAACGGAAGACTCGGAATTCATTTTGGTCAATGGTGGGCTCCGGAATGGCCATTACAGCTTGTAAAAGACCACGATCCAGAATCTGAATGGAAGGCATTTCCTTTTATGTCCGCTGATGACAAGCCATCCTTACATTTAAGACAAACTGTACAGGTTAATAGTTTCTACGTTCTTAAGAAAGGATTTGCACATCCAGAAGCGTTTTTCGATATGGTCAATCTAGTTGCTGAACATTATTGGGGTGAAACGGCAGTAGCAGACCCGCCTGCAAGTGAATTATGGAAAATCGCTCCTGCAGATGTCCAACTTTGGGGTAAAAATATCGTGTTCCAAGAATCGGTAGAGGATGCATTTAAATCTGATGATACTTCGAAATTACGTCCGACTGAACTACAGCTTTATGAAAGAATTGTAGATTATAAAGATGGAGCCAACGAAAACTGGGGAGTCGCCATTGAATATGGAGAAGGCGGTTCACTCGGAATTTATGACACATATACCCAAAACAACACTTGGATAAACAATGAGTTTTATGGAGCTCCAACGCCATCAATGACAACGAAACAAGCAAACTTAGATAAATTATTCCTTGAAACATTTATTGACATTGTCAACGGAGGAGACATCAACAAATTTGATACTTTCGTTGAACAATGGAAAAAACAAGGCGGAGACGATATTACGAAAGAAGTAAATGAGTGGTATAAATCGAAGTGATTTTTGTAGTCATTGATGATACACGTTCCTTATTGCACTTCGTTGATTGGAGCGGAAGGCGCGTAGACTCCTGCGGGAGAACGGGGCAGGGGAGACCCCACAGGCGCTCGCGCCGAGGAGGCTCCCCGTACCGCCCGCGGAAAGCGAAGCGCCTGGAGCGGAAATCAACAGTTTAAAGCAGGATTTTTTCAAAAAATGAAAACGGTTACCCTGAAAAATAGATTTTTCAAATATGAAAGGGAGATGGGAATGAAGAAATTTAAGAGTTTAATGGCAATCGTCCTTATTATGCTATTGATTGTTGGTTGCTCAAAAAACACAGATTCATCATCAAAAAAGCCTCAAGGTGAAAAAGCTGGTGAAGATGAAAATTCGCCTATCACAATGACTTTTGCAGTTGGTAGAGTGGACTCGGACGTAAACTTCCCTGATGGTCAATCCACGAAAGACAACAAGTGGACAAGAATTGTTGAAGAAGAGTTGGGGATCAAGCTAGATGTAACTCTTGCGATGAAAAGTGGCGACGAGTACACCCAAAAATTAAATGCGCTTATTGTAACGAATGACCTACCTGATTTATTTACGGTAAGAGGCGAAGACATTATCCAATTGGATCAAATCATTGAAGCTGATCTTGCAGAAGATCTCACAGACGTTTGGGAACAACATGCATCTCCATTATTGAAGGAGCTTATTCCAGAAGACGCCCTTGAACCATTAAGGAGAGATGGCAAGTTATACTTTATTCCTGATTTACAGAAACCTGCCGAAGATGGATCCATGATGTGGATTAGATCCGATTGGCTCAAAAAGTTGAATTTGCCAGATCCTAAAACATTTCAAGATGTGATAGCGATTGCGGAGGCTTTTAAAGCGATGAATCCAAAACAAAACTATGGATTCGAAGCTGGTACTAGTTCCTACGGAATGTACGGCTTAAGCGGATTATTCGCAGCTTATCACGCCTACCCTGACACTTGGATTAAAGATGCAGACGGAAATATTGTGAATGGAAACATTCAACCTGAAATGAAGGAAGCGCTGAAAAGCCTTCAGGATCTTAAGAAAAATGGTCTTATCCACAATGAATGGACGGTTGAAGATGATGGGGAGAGATCACGTCAAGATTATATCAATGGTAAGCTCGGCATCCATTTTGGAAAATGGTGGGCTCCAGAATGGCCTCTTCAGCTCATAAAAGATAATGACCCAGATTCAGAGTGGAAAGCATTTCCGTTTATGTCCATGGATGATCAACCTGCACTACATGTAAAAGAAACGGTTCAATCGAATAGTTACTATGTTCTTAAAAAAGGATATCCTCATCCAGAAAAGTATATTGAAATGGTGAACCTTGTAGCGGAGCATTACTGGGGAGAAAATCCGCAAACTGATCCTGAAGCAAGTGAATTATGGAAAGTGGCACCTGCCCATATGCAGCCTTGGGGTAAAAATATTGTGTTCCAACAGTCGATAGAAGAAGCTTTTAAATCTGGAGATGATTCAAAACTTCATCCGGGCGAGAAGCAGCTTTACGATCGCATTCAAGAATATAAAGACGGAAATGACGAGAATTGGGGAGTAGCTCTTGAATATGGAGAAGGTGGATCACTCGGACTCTATGACTCTTTCAATTATATAAACAACGAGTTTTATGGGGCTCCTACTCCTTCCATGGTTTCTAAACAAGCAAACTTAGATAAGTTATTCCTTGAAACCTTTATTGAAATCGTCAATGGTGCTGACATTAATAAATTTGACAAGTTCGTAGAACAATGGAAAAAACAAGGTGGAGACGATATTACGAAAGAAGTTAATGAGTGGTATCAATCTAAATAAACATATGTAACTGCTTTATATTTTTCCCAATATTCCACTCTCTTCATAAGAAGATGGGTGGAAATTGGGATTTCAGAGGTGAGAGATAGTGCTTTCTTCAAAAAAAGTGATAGGCTCAGATACTCAAGTAGTTGATCTTTCTCCTAGAGTTAGAAGTGAAAAGAAAGTTTTTCTTTCTCCTAGGACAAAGAGGGAAATTCCGCTTTATATCATGTTACTTCCTGCAGTTGTGTTGGTAGGGATTTTTTCGTACGGTCCAATGCTTGGTATTGTAATGGCATTTCAAAACTTTATACCTGCCAAAGGTTTTTTTGAATCCTCATTTGTCGGAATGGATCATTTCCGTTACATGTTCCAGCTGCCTGATTTTAGGCAAGTATTGTGGAATACATTGTTTATTGCGATGATGAAAATCGCTGCAGGGCTTGTATTTCCAGTTGTTGTCGCACTTCTATTGAATGAAGTTATGAAAGACTGGTACAAAAGATTTGTTCAAGTCGTTATATACGCCCCATATTTCCTTTCTTGGGTTATTTTAGGTGGGATTTTATTCCAACTATTATCGGCAGATGGTATTGTCAATCAGTTTTTGGGTGTCTTCGGAATCGAGCCGATTCTCTTTTTAAATAGCGCCCCCATTTTCCCATATGTGTTAGTAGGTTCTGATATTTGGAAAAACGTGGGATTCAGTACCATTGTTTTTCTCGCAGCCATTACGAATGTAGATCCTACATTATATGAGGCAGCCTCAATTGATGGAGCCAACCGTTGGAAACAAACTTGGAATGTGACACTACCGGGTATGCTTCCGATTATCATTCTTGTAGCAACCTTAAGCTTGGGTGATGTACTGAATGCAGGTTTTGAGCAAGTGTTAATGCTTTACGGTCCAGCTCTTTATAAAACTGGGGATATTATTGACACTTACGTTTATAGAATAGGTTTGATTGATGCTCAGTACTCATTTGCAGCGGCCGTCGGGTTGTTCAAATCACTTATTTCATTAATTATGGTTTCATTCTCATATTTCCTTGCCTACCGCTTGGCAAATTATCGAATCTTCTAGAAATTGGAAAGGAGTAGGATAAGATGGTCGCTGATAAATCGATTGGATATCGAATTTTTAAAATTTGTAACTATACCGCTTTATCATTACTTGCATTAACGTGTATTTTTCCACTTATTCACGTATTAGCCATTTCGTTAAGTTCCAAAGCAGCCGTTTCAGCAGGCGTGGTAAAGTTTCTGCCTGTTGATTTTACACTTGCATCTTATAAGTTGGTTTTAACTAAACCGCAATTTATTACATCTATGCTGATTACAGTGAAACGAGTCATTCTCGGTGTTGGTATTAATATGATCTTGGTTGTCCTAACGGCATATCCATTATCAAAAGAAGTTAAAACATTCCGATCAAGGACACTTTTTTCATGGTTTTTCGTGTTTACGATCTTTTTTGGCGGAGGACTTATTCCGAGCTATATTATCGTGAAGTCGGTAGGAATCATTGACACGATCTGGGCACTTGTATTGCCAGGAGCGGTACAAGTTTTCAGTGTTGTTCTTTTGTTAAATTTCTTTCGAGGAATTCCAAAAGAACTCGAAGAATCAGCTTTTATGGATGGGGCAGGGCATTTTTCCATTTTATTTAAAATTTTCCTACCCGCATCTCTGCCGGCATTAGCTACATTAACATTATTTTCACTCGTTTATCATTGGAATAGTTGGTTTGATGGGTTAATTTATATGAACTCGCCAGAAAACTATCCATTACAAAGTTATATGCAGACAATTATCGTAAAAATGGACCAGCAATTTATGAGAGGCGCGAGTAAGGAGCTAATTAGATCGCTCAATGAACAAACGCTAAAATCCGCGCAAGTTTTCCTTGGTTCACTACCAATTTTATTAGTTTATCCTTTCCTACAAAAATATTTTGTAAAAGGAATCGTTTTAGGGAGTGTAAAAGGTTAAAAAAATTTTGGAATGATGGAGGAGTTAGTAATGGCAAAGTTTACATTTATTGGAGCTGGAAGTCTTGGATTTACTAGAAAACTAGTAACGGATATTTTATCTTTTCCTTCACTTGCTGATAGCACAATTGCTTTGATGGACATCGATGAGGAAAGGTTGGATGTCGTTAAAAAAGTGATTGAACGCATCATTGAAAAAGGGAATTTCCCTGCGAAAGTAGAAGCTACGACAAACCGAGCAGAAGCTTTAACAGGGGCAGATGCGGTCATTTGTACTATTCTTGTCGGCGGGGTTCAAATTTTCCGCCACGATATCGAAATACCTAAAAAATACGGAGTCGATATTAATGTTGGCGATACACGTGGTCCTGCAGGAATTTTCCGTGCATTAAGAACAATACCAGTCATGGTTGATATTGCAAAAGATATCGAGAAATACTGTCCTAATGCTTATTTCTTAAATTATACAAATCCAATGACAATGCTAAGTAAAGCAGTTCAAGATACTACAAACGTTAAGTATGTAGGATTGTGTCATAGTGTACAACATACGGCTGAAATGCTGGCACGTTGGTTAGGTGCACCGATGGATGAGATTACTTATACTTGTTCAGGAATTAATCATTTGGCCTTTTATTCGGAATTCAAGTGGAATGGGGAGGATGCCTATCCACGTTTGAGAGAATTGATGGAGGATCCTCAAATTTATAATGAAGAACAAGTTAGAAACGAAATGTTCCTTCATTTAGATTATTACGTGACTGAGTCGAGCGGACATAACTCTGAGTATAATGCTTGGTTTAGGAAACGCCCAGACTTAATAGAAAAATACTGTACGCACGGAACTGGCTGGAATCCTGGAGAATACGCCTATATTTTAAATGAATATCTTGATCAGGAACAGACGTGGAAAGCGGAGCTTCGAGCTTCATTGGAACAACCAGTCGATTTGACGAGAAGTACGGAATACGCTTCCTCTATCTTAAATGCGATTATGGGAGATGGAACGCTCTTTACGTTCAACGGAAATATTGAAAATCAAGGATATATTGACAATCTACCAGATGGAAGCTGCGTAGAGATACCTATTTTAGCTTCAAAACGTGGTTTCGATCCGATCAAAGTAGGTAGTATGCCGGAACATTTGGCTGTCCTTGCTAATACTCACGCTCGCTGCGAAAGCTTGGCAGTTGAAGCAGCACTTACTGGTGACAAAAGAAAAGTGTTCCAAGCGATCTGCATGGATCCATTGACCTCTGCTGTTTTAAGTTTAGCGGAAATTAAGAGTATGGTAGATGAGCTATTTGAAATAAATAAAGATTGGCTTCCTACTTTTAATCAGGATAGTAAAGTCGAATCTGGAGGCGTGACAGCGTGAGTGAGAATACGATGAAAGCACTTGTTTATGAAGGACCTAAAATGATGAATATGAGGGAACTATCAGTCCCTTCAATACAGTCAGATGAAGTGCTGATTCGTGTTGAACGTGTAGGGATTTGCGGTTCGGAATTAAGTGGCTTTTTAGGCCACAATTCCCTCCGCAAGCCCCCTCTTATTATGGGGCATGAGTTTTCTGGTGTCGTTGAAAAAATAGGTAATATGGTTTCGAGATTACAGACGGGTGACCGAGTAACGGTTAATCCGTTAATTACTTGTGGGGAATGTCGTTACTGTACAACGGGATTCTCTCAATTATGTGCGGAAAGAAAATTACTTGGGGCACACCTTCCAGGAGCATTCGCCGAATATTTGGCTGTTCCAGAGAAAAACGTGTACCTGCTCGAGGACCATGTTTCTTTTGACGAAGGAGCATTAGTAGAACCATTTGCTGTTGCTGTTCACTTATGCCGACTTCTAAAACTTGATCCGACAAATCGCTTGCTTGTTATGGGTGCAGGTCCGATTGGGCTTTTTACATTGCAAGTCGCGCAAGTTTATGGTCTTAAGAATATTGTTGTGGTCGATCTAAATGAAGAACGATTGGATATTGCGAAAGAGCTTGGAGGAATTGTTGCTACCAATCTAGAAGATGTTGAAAAGGGTTCCTTTGACGCGGCGGTTGATGCGGTCGGTATCGGAATAACCCGTTTACATTGCGTAGAATACGTTAAACCGGGAGGCAGCGTTGTTTTTTCAGGTCTTCACCAGAATGAATCGAGTTTGCCTATTAATGATGTCATTAGAAACGAGATTAAGATGTTCGGTGCATTTTCCAATAATCCAATCGATTTTGAAACGGCCTTACAATGGATCACTGAAGGCAGAGTGAATATAATGCCTTGGACTATTCACGCCCCTCTTGAGGACGGCTCTGCTTGTTTTGAGAAACTTATATCTGATCCAGGGAAAATAGCTAAAATTATGCTGACATTAAGATAAACATAAGGAGTGCTAGAAAACAATGAAACTAATTCAATTCATGGACAAACAGGATGATTCAAAAAAAATAAGATTAGGTGCTTTAGTTGGAGAAAACTATTATGTAGAAGTTCAAGCAGAAGGAACGATGCGAGATCTGATTAGGAAGATTGGTAGTTCCAAGGATGTGAAGCTTGAAGTGGAAAAACAAATTGAAGAAGGTAAAAAAGAACATGTGGAGCAAATACATATCCTTTCTCCACTAACTGATCCAGAAAAAATTATTTGCATTGGATTAAATTATCATGACCATGCGAAGGAATCGAATATGGCTGTTCCAGAGGTTCCGGTTTTATTCCCTAAATATCCTAATTGCATCATTGGTCATGAAGAGGATGTCATCATCCCACAAGAGGTGCAGCAATGTGACTATGAAGTTGAATTGGCATTTATCGTAGGAAAGACAGCAAAGCATGTATCAAAAGAAGATGCGATGGATTATGTGTTCGGATATACCATTGTAAATGATGTAAGTGCTAGAGACATTCAATTAAGCGAAGCACAATGGACACGCGGAAAAACAATCGATACATTTGCTCCAACGGGACCTTGTATCGTAACAGCAGATGAGATAGGTGATCCGCATAATTTGGATATTTCTCTTAAATTAAACGGAGAAAAGATGCAACATTCAAATACTCGAGAACTTATTTTTAATATCCCAACTTTACTTTCATTCTTATCTAAAACAATCACATTGCAGCCTGGAGACATTATCAGTACCGGAACTCCACATGGTGTGGGAATGGGAAGAAGTCCCCAAGTCTGGCTTAAAGCAGGCGATGTAACAGAAGCGATAATTGAAGGAATCGGTGTTTTGAGAAACCGGTTCGTTTCAGAATAACATAAATCAAATGGGTACAAATATAATAATCTAGAAAACTATTTAAGTGATTGACGATTCATTTTTGCAATGATATAGTTGAGTTAAATTTGAAATATAGAACATTTATTTTAAATACAGAACAAATAAAAATCCGTTTGTAGGAGGGTTGCTATTTGGAAGAACTAAAGCAGGCTGTAAGGTCGTGGGTTGAAAACAATGAAAACGATGTCATTAAACTTATTCAGGATCTCGTTTCTCATAATACAGTCAACCAAGTATTGACGGGAACCGAGAAAGGAGCGCAACTATTTCTTTCCGAGGTTTTAAATAATATGGGACTAGAAGTAGATGTGTTTACACCTGAAGATGTTCCCGGATTAAAGGAACATCCGGCGTATTTTCCAGGAAAGGATTATTCGGAAAGACCGAATGTTGTAGCGACTATGAAAGGGAGTGGGGGTGGAAAGTCACTCATTTTTTCCAGTCATATGGATACAACGGTTGCAGCTTCGGGATGGGAAAAGGATCCGTGGACACCAGTTATAGAGAATGGAAAATTATACGGATTAGGTACCTTTGATATGAAGGGCGGACTTGTTGCATCCATAATGGCTATTAGATGTATACAGGAATTAGGCCTTCAAGTAAAAGGAGATCTTTTAGTTGAATCAGTTGTAGATGAGGAGTTCGGCGGGGCGAACGGAACGTTGGCTAGTCGAGTAAAAGGGTATAACCCAGATGCAGCGATTATTCCTGAACCGACAAATATGGTTGTATGTCCCGGAACTCATGGCGGAGCTTTGTGGCGAGTAACGTTTACCGGAAATACGGGAATGTCTTTTAGCGGGGAAACAATCTTGAACCCCGTAAATATAGCTGCCAAGTTCATTGTATTTTTAGAAGAATACGAGAAGGAACGCCAGCAAAAAGGCGGACCAGCACCTTATTTTGAAGACGACCATATCCTTCCTGTTATGGTAACCCGTTTGGAAGCTGGCGATATGACGGCGCCATTATGTGATTCAGGCCCTACAGAATGTTATGTAGATATTTGGGTAGAATGCCATCCGCGTGTTTCCGAAGAAGAATTGAAGAAGGAAATTTTAGACGGATTTCGTGCAAAATATGAACAGGAGTATGACAGCTGGAATGAACTAGTTTTCACAAAAGTAATCCGCTTTTTACCAGGTTCAGAGGTTGAGCCGGACTTTCCATTAGTCAACCTATTATCCGAGATTACGAAGGAAGTAACAGATCAAAAATATGGCGATGTTACAGGTGCGCCTTTTGCGTGCGATGCATTTATGTTCAATGAATATACAGATACACCAGCAATCGTAATGGGACCGGTTGGTGCAAATGCACATGCTCCAGATGAACACTTAGATATTCCTGAGCTACTAAAGCTGGTTGAGGTTTACACCCTTACTGCCTTGCAATGGTGTGGATATGTAAGAAATGCGTAAGCGCCTTGCTCATCGACGTACAAACTTCACGGCCTTCGACTGAGATAAAGGAAACACGATGAGCCTGCAAGGCGAATCGATGTTGACTTACGCAAAAGAGAAGGACAAGAAGTTTGCTAGTCGATAGGCGCTATAGCTGGACAGCGAAAGTCTAGGTTCAAAAATATAGACTTATAAAAACTTATACTTTCTTTACTTGTAAAAAAGGATGTGCATGCATATGAGAAAAGCAATTAGTACCCCCGAAGCGTCAGCTGGTAATGGTCCGTACTCTCAAGCAATAGTAGCAGGTGATTTCGTATATGTGTCAGGACAAGGTCCACTCGATCCAAAGACAGGTGATATAGTCGGCAACACAATTGAGGAGCAAACTGAACTAACCCTTAATAATATTCATAATATTTTGAAGGCAGCAGGATGCACAATGGACGATGTCGTTAAGGTCAATGTTTTTCTAGCGGATATAAAAGATTTTGATCGCTTTAACAGCGTATACATACAATTTTTTAATCGGCCGATGCCGGCAAGAACTTGTGTAGAGGCTGGACTTGATAATATTCTCGTTGAAATAGATGCAATTGCGCTATTACCTGGAAAAGAGTGAAACCGAAGGCGATGAACAAAAGCGATTTGGATACTCCGTATGTGTTGATAGACGTGGATAAGGTTGAGAAAAACATTTTTTCCATGCAAGACAGGGCAAAAAAGTCCGGAATTAAATTAAGACCGCATGCTAAAACGCATAAGTTACCTATATTGGCTAAAAAACAAATTGAGGCCGGGGCCATCGGTATAACGGTTGCTAAATTAGGTGAAGCCGAAGTTATGGTGGCCGAAGGAATTTCAAACATCTTAATTGCATACCCGATTGTAGGTACCCAAAAAATTGAGCGGCTTTTTAAGCTTGCTAAGCAGGCGGATATTACAGTTGCAGTCGATCGATATGAAACCGCTAAAATGATATCTAATCGTTTTAATGAAGATCCAGCATTGTCTGTCGGAATCATTGTAGAAATTGATAGCGGATTCAAACGAGTAGGCATATTACCCGGTGAACCAACACTGGATTTAGCTTTGAAAATATCGAAACTGCCTGGTTTGGAATTCCGCGGCCTAATGACATTTGCTGGGCAATCGTATAATGCTGCTGATATTGAAGGCATTAAGCAAGTTGCCATGCATGAAGGTAGTATAGCTGTTGAAACGGGTAAGATGCTTCAAAAGCATGGTTTAAACACGGAAATCATTAGTGTAGGTTCGACACCGACCTCACGTTTTGTATCGAGTGTAACTGGTGTAACCGACGTCAGGCCAGGAACGTATATTTTTGGTGATTTAACTCAAGTAAGTATTGGGGTCCATCATCTAAATGACTGTGCTTTGACGGTAAAGGTGACGATTGTGAGTCGACCTTCACCTGATCGAGCAGTCATAGACGCAGGAACAAAAGTGTTTACGATGGATGGTTCTGAATCTCCTATCGGAACAGGGAGAGGGTATGTAATAGGTCATCCAAATATACAAGTATCCTGGTTTACAGAGGAACATGGGATGTTGCAGCTCACTTCGGAAGACCAATACTTAACAGTTGGCGATACACTTGAAATCGTGCCAGTCCATTGCTGCGCAGTTATAAATATGTTTGACGAAGTAGCTGCGGTCCGCGATAACGAAGTGGAAGCAATTTGGCCAGTTTTAGGAAGAGGAAAAGTTCGATAATACAAAATATAAAGAGAAGAATTCGGAGGAATTGACAATGGCTCTTAAAGGGAACATTCCGGTTATTCCAACCCCTTTTTTAAACGGTAAATTACATTTAAGTGATTTTGATCATTTACTTAGCAAAACAATCGATCATTTAGATGGTTATGTAGTTTGTGGAAGTACGGGGGAAGCACCAGCTTTGTCCAAAGAGGAAAGAATGGAAGTCGTTGATTATCTTGTGAAATTAATGCCAAAGGATAAGCACATCGTTGTAGGATTAGGCGACACTAATTTGAATCAAGCCGTAGAAATAGGTGTACATGCAGCAGAAGCCGGTGTAAGGACTGCTTTAATTCCGAGTCCATATTATTTTCCAAATTCATTAAATATGGTGATCGAATATGTAGGGAAAATTGCCGAACTTACCGGATTGGATATCGCATTTTATGATAACCCAGTAACAACGAATACACGCTTTACAGCAAATGATTTAATTCAACTAGCCGAGGCAGTGCCTAATGTCAAACATATTAAAATGACAGACCACTCATTTTCGAAGATTCGTACATTAAAAGAGAAAACCAACTTAACAGTTTTTGGTGGAGACGATATCATTTGCTATCGTGCATTTGAAGCTGGAGTAGATGGAAGCATGATTATCACTCCTTCCGTATTCCCTGCCGAGTTCCGTGAGTGTTGGGAAGCTTATAAAAATGGTGATCGCGAAAAGAGCTTCGATATATACACAAAGGTTTTACTTCCTTTTATTAGTATGTTTGGTCCTGGAGACGAGATTCCAACAACGAAAGCATTATTCCATCATCTTGGGATATTTACAAGCAGTGAAACTCGCCTTCCGCTTCTAAAAGCAGATGAGAAAAGATTTAAAGAAGTTATTTTAGGTTATAAAACAGGCTTAAGCGGTAGTACATTACAAGTTTAGTAGAGAGAAACGAAAATAAGGATAAGTGGCATTTGCCGATTTGTCCTTATTTTTTCGAAATTTTGTAATCTACGATTCTGTTAGGAGGAGTGAACATGAAACGGTTTGCGAACAAAGTTGCGTTTGTGACAGGTGCGTCACGTGGAATTGGTAAAGCCATCGCTGAAAGATTTGCCTCTGAAGGAGCAAAAGTAGCTTTGATTTCCAATCATAATGATGATTTGAATGAAACTGTTGGAGAGTTCCAGGGGTTGGGTTATGAAGTTTTACCTATATTAGCTGATGTTTCTGATGCAAATCAAGTAGAAGAAGCTGTTAACCATACCGTTGCCGAGTGGGGCAGAATTGATATTCTAGCCAATAATGCAGGCATCGCGTGGGAGGAAGATTTTTTAGAAATAAAGGATGATAATTGGCGTAAAATGCTTGATGTTAATTTAAACGGTATGTTTTATACGGCTCAGCGTGTTTCCCGCCAAATGGTGAAGCAAGGTGAAGGTGCGATTATTAATATGGCATCGACAAACGGTCTCGTTGGGGAAGTTAAATTTGCTCATTATAACGCCTCAAAAGGTGGAATCGTTCTATTAACAAAGACGATGGCTCTCGAACTTGGTCGTCATAATATTCGAGTCAATTCCGTTTGTCCCGGCTATATTCAAACACCGATGTCCGAGGCAATTGATGATGAGGCATTCGTTCAAGAATATATTAGTACAAAAATTTCTATCGGTAGGGTTGGAAAGCCGGAAGACGTTGCAGGGGTTTTTGCCTTTTTAGCTTCTGAGGATGCAGCTTTTATAACTGGAACTGAAATTGTCGTCGATGGTGGACAACTCGCTCAATAAAATGATAGGTAGGTGATAATTATGAAGGTTTACGATTTAACGGGACCAATCGAAAGTGGAATGTGGGGGTATGGTGAACCTTTTCCGAGTGTGAAAATTCAACCAATCGCCACGATTGAAAAAGACGGTTTTAGCTCTCATAGTTTTCAAATTCATTCCCTTTCGGGGACGTATGTTGAAAATGGCAATCATCTTTTAGTTGAAACAGAGTCAATTGATCAATTACCAGTTGATCGTTTCATCAAAACGGCTTGGGTAGCACAATTGAATGATAAAGAAGCACTTGAACCTGTCAGTGCGGATGAGCTAGAGGCAGCGGTCGGGGAGCATGTGAAACCAGGGGATGCATTGTTAGTAAGTACGGGCTGGGATAAAAATTGGAATAAACCAGGTTACGTTGAAAAAAATCCATTCTTTCTTCCAGAAGCTATGGACTGGGCTGTTGAAAAACAAATTAGCATCCTAGGTACAGACCTTACACATATCCAAGATCCACGTGACGATGATGGATCGCTCTTGAAAAATCTATATAAGCACGACGGTCTTTTAATTGCACCGGTAGTAAATTTAAGGAAGGTGGAAGGCAGCGGACCTTTTACGCTAATCGCACTACCATTGCTAATACCTGGAGTAAATAGTACACCTTGTCGTGTAATTTTGATGGATTCATCCAACGCAAACTCTTAGGAAGGAGAATGAGAAATGGATAAAATTTTTCTCTTGCGGCACGGAATGAGGCTGGATTTGGAAGACGAAGCTTATTGGCGCCACTATGCGAAGCGTGTGGATGATACTCCGCTTTCTGCAAACGGAATTAATCAAGCGCAGGAAACCGCAGAGTTACTTAAGGACGAAGGAATAAAACATATTTTTGCTTCTCCATTTTTTCGCACCTTGCAAACAGCCAATATCATTGCTGAAAAATTAGATCTAAAAGTAAATATTGAATATGGATTTATGGAACAGCTTGCAGAAATATGGTTTAGTGATTTTCCTGAAATCATTACCAAGGAAGAGGCTTTTGAAATTTTTCCAAGCATAAACAAAGATTACAAATCATTTGTAATGCCTAAGTTTCCGGAAAATGTATCAAAAGTAGATGTGTTCGAACGAGTTGGTAAAACTTTGGAGCATGTATTTGAGCACTATCATGAACCAATCCTTATTGTCGGGCACGGTGCTTCCGTTTGGGAAACGACAAGGAATTTATGGGAAAAGGGAAGAGCCACGGAATACCCTCCTAAAGAATATAATCAGAAAATGTGTGCGCTACATAAATTCACTTTACAAGATGGAAAATGGGAGTTGGCCTTATCTACTACTGAACATTTAAGCTATGTAGATACATGGTAAATAGGTGGTGAGCATTGTGGTTAATGAAGTATTTGTTTTACGTCATGGTATAAGGCTTGATATTGATGATAAAGCGTATTGGAGGCATTACCTCAAAAGGAAAGACGATGTACCTTTATCAAACAGAGGAATTATTCAAGCTCAGGAGACGGGGGAGTTTTTAAAAAAGGAAAATATCAAACATATTTTTAGTTCACCTTTTTTCCGAACGTTGCAAACAGCTCAGGCTGTAGCGACGAAATTAAACCTACCAATCAATGTTGAGTATGGGTTTATCGAAATGCTTAATCCTGATTGGTTCCCTGCCTACCCTGAACTTTTATCCAAAGAGGAAGCAGCCTCCATTTTTCCGAGTATAAATCGTGACTATGAATCTATCGTTCGACCGGAATATCCTGAAACGGATTATGAGGGCGTTGTGTTACATAGGGTAAAAAAGGCGTTGGATGAAATCATTACGACCTACGATGGATCTATTTTAATCGTAGGTCATGGGGCATCGACTGAATCGGCTGCAAAGGCATTGATGTTGCCCGATTCTTGGGAAGGTTTTAACGGAAAAATGTGCGCGTTAAACAAATACGTTTATGATGACGAGAAATGGTCTTTTGCTTATGGAACAACCGAACATTTAAGTGCAGAATCAATCCTAAATTAGGAGGAGAGATATTTTATGGCAAAACTAGAAAAGCTACGTTTAGGAGTCGCCTATCATGGAAATCGAATCCTTAAGCATGTGGACAGCGATTTAAGAAATATCATTGATCATAATTTTAACATGATTCTTCATACGTTTTCCCATAACGACTGGGATAGACACCGAAATGTCATGAAAGAAATCATTCAAATGAGCGAAGGGTATGGCTTAGAAGTTTGGGTCAATAATTGGGGGCTAGCAGGACCTCCTGGAGATAAATCTCATTTCTTAGGATATTCGCCGGATAGCCACCAAATATATTCAGATGGGTCAATGGATCCTGTTCGAGTTTGTTTGAATAGTCCTGAATTTCGAAGTTTTACAAAAGAGTGGATTGATGTAATCAAAGAAGCAGGGGCTAAAAAAGTGTTTTGGGATGAACCGCATTTGGGTGCTAAAACGGTAGATAATAATGGAAAGCCCATTATTTATAGTTGTATGTGTAAGCGTTGTCAAAAGCTTTTCAAAGAAAGGTACCAGCATGATATGCCAGTAGAATTTACGAAGGAAGTAGAAGAATTTAGGAGCTGGACAATTCGTGATTATTTTAGTGAGGTAACTCAGTACAGTAATCAAAAATCGATGGATAACATAATATGTGTCATGCTTGAGGAACAACATGGGATTAATTTGAGGGCTCTAGATTATATCGCTGAAATGGATACGATGGATAATATCGGGGCCACCCCATACTGGCAATTAAACCCGGATGTTTATATTGAACCTTATGAATATGTTTATAATGCGACCAAATTAAATATGGACATATGCAGCCGCCATAATAAGGACCATAATATTTGGATACAAGGATGGAATACACCTGCAGGAAGAGAAGAAGAAATTATTTATGCCTCAGAAGCTGCATATGATGCTGGGGCGAGAACGATACTTGTATGGGGATATCGCGGTTGTGAATCGAATGACTATGGGTCGAAAAATCCTGATTTAACTTGGAAAGTAGTTGGTGATGCCATGACGAGATTAAAAAATAGGCATCGTGATGAACAGCTTGCTACATTAAGAGAAAAAGGTCAACAGCAATTGGTAACTAAATAGAATACAAGCATTGTATAAGGCTTTTCCCTTTGGTTGTTTTTGTGTTCGCTAAAGGGAAAAGCCCTTTACTAGAATTAAAGAAAGCATAAGTTTTTAAAAGTTTATACTTTTAACTAAAGCTTTCGTTGTCTAGCTCCAGGTGCCATTGGCTCAGAACATTTGCTAGTCGAAGGTAGCGTGCGCCTTGTGCCTTTCTAAAGAAGGAGGTAAATACATGCAAAACATTCAAATTCAAACGCTAGAAGACTATCCAGGGGATACAAAGAAATTAACACAATTTTGGAATGAAAATCTAGCAGATTCATTTCCGATTAAAGAAAGTTTATTTGAAAGAAGTTTATTAAAAAACACTTGGATTGATCGCCAAAATTCATATATTGCCTTAGATGGAGATCAAGTAATTGGTCTACTGATTTCAAAAAAAGGCAAGGAACAAGGACTTTGGCAGGAACAAGTGTGGATAAGTGCATTCCTTGTCAACAAATGCTATCGCAAAAACGGAATTGGTAGCAGATTAATACAGCTGTTTGAGGATAAAATTCAAAAAGGAATGGATATTACTGTGGGATCAGACCCATACCATCTATTTCCTGGTATTCCTTCCGAACAAGTTGAGGCAATAAGCTTCTTTGAGAAGCGTGGATATGACGTAACTGATAAAACATATGATCTTCGAGCTGATATATCTGAACATAAGGAGCAGTATCCATTAGATCCTATGTATTCAGTTAGAAGATTAAAAGAAGGGGAACAGGAAGAGCTTATTTTCCTATTCGCAAAGGATTTTGGCGAACGTTGGGTTTATGATTTAACAGAAGGATATGGGAATAACGAAAGAAAAATTGATGGTACGATTGGATTGTTTAAAGACAATACACTCATAGGCTTCGCGAATGTAAACACCTTTAATGATGGGTATTTGGCGCCGAATGTCTTTTGGAAAGATCTCTTACATAATCATTATTCAGGACTGGGACCAATCGGAGTAGCGGAGGAATACCGAGGTAAAGGCCTAGGTATCGCCTTATTGGAAAAAGCTGTTTTGCAGCTCCAAAAAGAAGGCGTTAAGGAAATGGTTGTAGACTGGACTGTTTTTGTGAATTATTACGGGAAAGTTGGATGTAAACCATGGAAAGAATATGTACATACGGCTAAATCAAATTAATATAATAATTTAACTTTAAATTGGAAAAAATGGAAATACAAAAGGATAATTATTGAAAAAAATGTAAAATCAGCATAAAATAAATTTAATTAAATAGTTATCTAGAGTGGCTTAGAGATCTGGCTCGAGGACGCCACAGCAACCTGCTTAAAAAAGTAAGGTGCTAATACCAGCAAAGCAATCGCTTTGGATGATAAAACGGAGTAGAACCCTTTTGTATCCAATGCAAAAGGGTTCTTTTTAGTCCGAAAGGAGGAGCATCAATGGAAAACATCAACATGAAAAATGAAAAAGCAAAACAAGTAATAAATGATGGGTACGAAACACCACCGGTCACTGAGGTCATAAAAGAAATGACTCCAGAAGAATTAGAAGCGTTCAAGAGGGAGAGGTATCAGAAGTTTATAAAACCGTTCTTGGATCAAAATGATACCCAGATCAAAAAGAAAAATAAGACGTAGTCTTTGTTGCAATAAAAAAATAAAGTCACGCCCTAAATTTAGAAATTCAATTTAGGGCGTGCATCTTTCCATTTTTCTTTTGATTATACAATCTTCTTCCTTATATATCCCGACAACAGATCAATGACTGAAACCATCATAATAATGCCTATTAAGATAATCCCGACACGTTCCCAATCTCTCGACGTAAGTGCAAAGATTAACGGAGTTCCGATACCGCCAGCTCCAATCATACCGAGAATGGCTGCAGAGCGAACATTGATTTCAAAACGATACAAAGTATACGAGATAAAACCAGGCATCACTTGTGGAAGGACTGCAAACCAGAGTATTTGCAAACGATTTGCCCCTGTTGCTGTCAATGCTTCAGCTGGCCCCGGATCGACACTTTCAATTTCCTCAGAAAAAAGCTTTCCTAACATGCCGATGGAGTGCAAACCTAAAGCGAGTACTCCGGCAAATGAACCGGGTCCGACCGCTTTAATGAACATAATCGCCATGACGATTTCCGGAAATGTCCGGATCAAACTGAGAAGGAATTTCCCTGTATTTGTAGTAGCCTTCCCTTTACTCATATTTGATGCTGCCCAAAAAGCAAATGGAATACAAAGGAAGGCAGAAATAAATGTGCCCAGTACTGAGATGGCTATCGTATCAAGGAGTCCACGTAATAAATCTTCTCCATCAGGCAAGTACACATAATCCCAATCAGGACTAAAAATGCCAGAAAAAATTGCTTTTGATATTTGGCCAGCCGTTTCTTTTACACCTGTAATCGGCATCCCAGAAAACGCCCAAATATAAATGAGGGCAAGAGCTATATAAATCACCCATAGACGGTTATTTTTTTTTCGTGGTTTGATGTATGTTACTTGTGCATTGTTCATAAGAGTTTCTCCCGTAAAGTGGTGCTGATGTAATCGACAAGTAAAACTACGACTAATGTAAAAATGATAATGGAACTTGTTTTATCATATTCAAAGAATCCAAGAGTACGGTCGTAATAAAGTCCAATCCCACCTGCACCGACTAATCCTAAAACAGCAGCAGCCCGAATATTAACCTCAAACGTGTAAAGAACGTATGAAATATAATGTGCTAACACTTGTGGAATGACTCCGAAAAAAATCCACTGTACTTTATTTGCTCCGACTGCTGTCATTGCCTCTAATGGCCCAGGATCAATTGCTTCAATAGCTTCATACGTTAATTTGGCAACTAGTCCTATTGAAAAAATCGTTAAAGCAAGAATTCCGGGCAAAGGACCTAATCCAAAAATAGCAACAAAAATGGCGGCTAACAGCAGGTCAGGAATGGTCCGAATTAAATTTAGAACAGCTCTTACAGGGTAATGTAGCCAAGTACTTTTTATGATATTGCTCGCAGAAAAAATCGCAATTGGAATGGCGATAATAGCTCCAAATGTTGTCCCCAATAGAGCCATTCGTATCGTATCAAGCATGGCTGGGATAATTTTTATAAAGTAAGACCAATTAGGCGGAAACATTTGCACGAGCAAATCAAGCATATTTGGAATGCCAATCATTAGTTCTGTCAATGAAGAACTTGTTTTTATGGCACTACCAAAAAACAGAACAATCATCAATAGTACTGTTAAATACAATTTCTGCTTGCTCTGAGGAGTGGGTATTATTTTCTCCTGTTGTTTTATCATGCTTCTACTCCTAATAGCTCTTCTTTTTTAATAGGTCGTCCGTATATTTCCGAAAATACCTCATCTGTCGCTTTTTCCACTGGTCCATCAAAAACAACTTCACCAGCTCGGAGCCCAATAATTCTCGTTGCATATTCTCTTGCCAAATCAATAAAGTGAAGGTTAACAATCGTTGTAATTCCTAGCTCCTGATTGATTCTTTTCAAATCATCCATTACTTGTTTTGTAGTTAAAGGATCGAGAGAGGCTACCGGTTCATCCGCCAAGATGATTTTTGCCTCTTGTGCAAGAGCACGAGCAATGGATACACGCTGTTGCTGACCTCCTGAAAGCTCAGTCGCTCTGGAATAAGCTTTTTCAAGGATGTTTACTCGATGCAGGGCATCAAATGCTAGGTTCATATCTTCCTTTGGGAATAAACCTAAAATCGTTCGCCAAGTAGAATGATAGCCAACACGACCAGACAGTACGTTACGCAAAACGGATGAACGCTTTACAAGATTAAAGCTTTGAAAAATCATTCCAATATCTCTGCGTAGTCTTCTTAATTGTGCCCCTTTTGCCTCAGTAATCGATTTTCCATTAATAATGATATTCCCGCTAGAAATTTCAATTAATCGATTGATGGAGCGCAAAAGAGTGGATTTTCCTGCTCCAGATAGACCAACAATTACGACAAACTCACCTTTTTCGATGGTGAGATTTATATTATTTAACCCTTTCACACCATTAGGATATGTTTTTGAAACATTAGCAAATTCTATCACTACAATTCCACCTTCTTTTATGATTAAAAAATGCCAAACCAGTTAACCTGGCTGGCATTATATAATAAATGGGGGGGTAAAGGATATCAAAAAAATTACTCGGTTTTTACTCTTTTAGCATAATCACGAACGATATCGAACACTTTATCTTCTGATGTTACATAACCTTCATGTGAATAAATATCTTTAATAATTGCATGTCCTTCTTCATCTTTCCCGATGTCAATGAATGCTTGTTGAATCTTCTTCACCCATTCCTCGCTCATATCTGAACGAATCGAAATGGTATCATTAGGGATTGCTTCGGTAAAATGTATGACTTTCGTGTCTTCAAAAACGGAAGGATAGTCACCTTTTACAATATTACGTGCATCTTGGAAAATGACTGCCGCATCGACATCACCATTTAACAATGCAATCACTGCTTGATCGTGACCTTTTACTGTGATTCCTTCAACATCCGTAAGCGGGTCAATTTTTTTATCCATTAAAGCAGCTGCTGGCCACACATATCCAGCTGAAGAAGTAACATCTTGGAAGGCAATTTTCTTACCTTTTAAATCTTCTATTTTATTAATATTAGAATCCTTTTTTACGATAAACATAGATTTGTAAAAGTCTACGAGCTTATCATTAGGCTGGCCGGTTTCATCGTCAACACCAAAGCGTTGTGCTTGAAGGATGACTTTGGCAGCACCTTTTTCATGGGCTTGTACATACGCGGTTGGAGGCAAGAAACCAACATCTACTTTCTTTGATGCCATTGCTTCTACGATAGTATTGTAGTTTGTCGATACGCTAACAGTCACCGGAATACCGAGCTTTTCCTTTAATAATCCTTCTAAAGGTTTTGCTTTCGCTTCTAATGTATCAGCATTTTGCGATGGTACAAATTGAACTGTCAGACTCTCAGGTACATAATCTCCACCTGATGCTTTCGTGGAGCCACATCCACTTAAAATGCCGACAGCTATTGCTGATGACAGTCCAATTGCTGCCAATTTCTTAAACATAAGGTTACCTCCAGATGAGTAATAATTTTACTTACAAATCGAATTATAACAATGAAATTTCGTGATTCTGTTAATAACAGGTTAAGTTATGTAAAGGATATGTATAGATTTTGTGTGATCACTTTTCCAATATAAAAACAGGTCTATAATTACAATAAGAAAAACGCAAGGCGCCCGCCTATCGGCGACAAGCAAATGTTCTGAGACATAAAAAGTCTTTTCTCTGACTTTTAGCGTCTTTGACCCCGAGCCGATGGCGCCTGGTGCTAAAACAGCAAAAGGATAAGTTCCGAAACATAGAGCTTATTAAAAACTTATGCTTTCTTTACTTTCAAGTGAAAAGGGTGGGGCGAATGCAGGAAAAATATGAACAATGTACCTTAGTGATTCTTGAAACGAGCGATCTTCATGGACATGTTTTTCCAAAACATTATCGAAATCGTGAAGAAGTGAATGGTGGGTTAGCGAAACTGGCTTCCATCATTAAGGGTGAACGTGAAAGAAGTAGCTATTCACTATTAATTGATAATGGGGATGTTATCCAAGGGACACCACTAACGTACTATTATGCAAAGTTTATGAATGAGGAAAAAAATCCGCTCATTACCATTATGAATAAATTAGAATACGACTGTGCTGTAATAGGAAATCATGAATTTAATTATGGAAGAGAACTATTACAAAGAGCCGTTAATGAATCGAAGTTCTCTTGGTTATCAGCCAATATATTAGAGGAATCATCAATGGGACCTGCTTTTGGTCATCCTTATATCGTTAAGGAATTTAATAATGGGCTAAGAGTGATTGTATTAGGAGTAACAACACATTTTATCCCGAACTGGGAGCATCCAGGGAATATAACGGGACTATCATTTGAAGATGCATTATTAAGTACAAAAAAGTGGATTGAATACATTCAAACGCATGAAAAATATGATTTATTAGTTGTCTCTTATCACGGCGGATTCGAACGAGATTTCCATTCTGGAGAAGAAACTGAAATGTTGACAGGTGAGAACCAGGCATATGCAATGTGCCATGAATTGAAGGGAATAGATATATTGCTCACAGGACATCAGCATCGAATGATTGTGGATAAAGTTAATGGCGTTACGATTATTCAACCTGGATGTCACGGGGAAGCAATAGGGAAAGTTGCCGTTACTTTTGAAAAAGTGAATGGGAAATGGGGCGTTAAAGAAAGCTCTCCTCAGTTATTGAAAGTAATGGATGAGGTAAAAGCAGATCCACATATTATGAAACTGACGGAAGGATATGAAGAAGCAACTCAAACCTGGTTAGACCAACCAATCTGTACCATTAAAGGAGATATGACTATAACAGATCCATTGGAGGTTAGAGTCAGTGATCATCCACTTATTGAATTTCTCAACGAAGTGCAAATGGATGCTTCTGGAGCAAAGATATCTTGTACCGCACTTTTTGATAATCAATCACGGGGCTTTTCAGAGCATGTAACAATGAGGGATATTGTATCCAATTACATATATCCAAATACGTTAAAGGTTATTCGAATCTCTGGTCAGGCTATGAAGGATGCCCTAGAGAAAAGCGCATCCTATTTCATGACGAATGAAAACGGGGATATCTACGTAAATCAAGAGTTTACCGACCCTAAACCACAGCACTATAACTACGATATGTGGGAAGGCATTGACTATCTTTTAGATATAAGGAAACCTGTTGGTTCGCGGGTTGTTTATTTAAAGATAGGAGAGAACGATGTACAGATGGACGCTGAATATGAAGTCGTCATGAATAATTACCGTGCAGCAGGGGGCGGAGGTTACACTATGTTCAGTAATAGACCCGTCATCAAAGAAATTCAAATCGACATGAGGGAGCTAATCGCAAATTACATGTTAAAGAGGAAAACGATACGCGCTAGTTGTAATGGGAATTGGAAGGTTATTTGGTAAAAGTTTTAAAGGCATGGAACCGAAGGAAGGTTTCGTGCCTTTATCATTTATGTTCGTGCCCTTGGTCTCGAAAAAAACAGGGTGAAGGTAACGCACGCTAATTTTACTAGAAATAGAAAAGGAGTCTATCACATTAAAAAGCTACTTTCTTTGATTTTAGAAGGAATTAGAGTCATAAACGGCGTACATTAATATAATAGTTATAAACATTAAAGAATTTCATATGCTAGTGTTTTTTGAATACAATTGGCAATGAAAGAATACGTCTTGCCGCTGGTTTGCAATAATGCTGACATCTATGTTATTTGGAAAAACATACATATTGGGGGTGGATGTTTTGAAAAGACTGGCGTTGTTGGTGGTTGTATGTAGTATGTTTTTTGTAGTTACTGCCTGCGCCTCAAACAAAATCGTTTTGTCTGATAATATTCCTGATTTTGTCCAGGAAAGTGATTTCGAAAACATTAATTGGGAAAATAAAGCTGTAAAATTTGGCGACGACGGAAAAATCATTGGAAATGAAAACAAATCTGGTGTTATTGGTGCGGATATGCCAAGTCTAAACGGTCAAAAGTGGATGTGGCATCTATGGGGTGTTGATGAAGCTGAACTTACAGTCATTGGACTGCATAAAAAAACCAATACAGTTCACCAAATATTAACGGATGGCTGGACAAAGCATGTAAGTGGTGCAAATAATGGTGCCGATTCACATGCACCGTCTTCGGTTAAAATTCCAAAGCCAGGAGAATGGGCGATATTACTTTATACAAATGGAGAGTTTTTTGATACTTTAATTTATGAGATTAATGAGTAGTAGTTAGAAAGGCTACTTTGGTAGTCTTTTTTCTGTTTTCGTTATTTTAATCCAATCTATTGCATGAAAAGAGGTATAAGAATGTTAGCTAATGAACTTACAGACCTTTTACAAATTGACTATCCCATTATTCAAGCGCCTATGGCTGGTGGAATATCTACAACAAAACTAGTGTCTTCTGTTTCCAATCATGGAGGTCTTGGAATGATTGGAGCCGGGTATTTGAATCCTCCTCAAACTCGTGAACAAATAAGGGAAGTAAGGCAATCAACGGGCAATAATTTTGGAGTGAATCTATTTGTCCCAACTTCTTTTCAGCGTTCAGATGAAAAAGTACGTCTAGCTAATGATTTATTAGGTCCGATACATGATCTACTAGAAATCGAAAAAAATGAGATTTCCTCTCCAACTAATGAAAGTCTTGTAGAATCATTCAATGCACAAGTGGCTGTGGTTATTGAAGAAAAAGTGCCGACTTGTTCTTTTACGTTTGGAATACCGAGTATAGAAATTATCGATACGTTAAAAAAACATAATATTATTGTGATCGGGACAGCCACAACTGTTAAAGAAGCTATGGAGATTGAAAAAGCGGGAATGGACATGGTTGTCGTTCAAGGAAGTGAGGCTGGCGGACACCGTGGAACGTTCATTAATGGTTATCATGAAAGCTTAGTCGGTTTAATGTCACTGATTCCACAAGTCGTTGATAATGTTAAGATCCCAGTAATTGCCGCTGGAGGAATTATGGACGGCAGAGGATTAATGGCTTCGCTCTGTTTAGGTGCAAAAGGAGTTCAAATGGGGACTGCTTTTTTGACTTGCGTGGAAAGTGGAGCACATGAAATGCATAAAGATGCTATCCTTCATTCAACAGAAGACCAAACGGTTTTAACTCGTGCATTTTCAGGTAAGTGGGCGAGGGGTATTAAGAATAAATTTATCGCGGATTTACAGGAACACGAAACATCATTTCCAGACTTTCCAATACAAAATTCTTTAACCAAAGATATTAGAAAAGCTGCTTCAGTACAAAACAATCCGGAATTTATGTCATTATGGTCTGGTCAAAGTCTGAGATTAGCTAAAAAACAAACTGTCGAAACATTAATGAAAAAGATGATTGATGAAGCTGCCAAAATAATGAATAACTTTTAGGTTAATGATAGTGATATACTTGCTGAAACAATATCTAGGGGAATAAGGGAGAATACATTGAAAGAGACATCATTTTTAATTCGAATTAGTGAGAATAGTAGAGACGTTTTACCTAATTATCATGACTATGGCATCGTCCTAGAAAAAATAACACAATTAATTTCAGCACAAACAGATATCTCAATGAAGATTTATATAGATAATGAAAATCAAGAAGAATTATGGAATGTGTTAGAAGAAGACGTTGCAGCAGGTCACGCAAAATTACTTTCAAACATATATGATTATGTTGAAACAGGCTCAATTACCTTTAAAAATAGTGGAGCGCAACAGGGCTTTGTGATTAAGCCAGCTATTAATAATTCTGTCTATTTCTATCCAGACTATCATGTTGCCTTCGTGAGATTGCCAATTTATCAAAGTTATACTGATTATGAGCGCCAATTTATTTTTGCTGAAAATGATCAATGCTTATTGGCCTTTATCAAGTATGCTTATGAACGTCAAAGGGAAATGATGAATAACAGTATAAGTGTATTTACATACACGGAAGATGGAGTTGAAAGGACTCATGAAGAGATTACCCAGCAAGTATCGAGGGATGATGTTCTTTTAGAGGAAGAGTTAAAAAATGAGATTTACCGATCGATTGATCAGTTCTTCAACGAAAGCGGCGATTTTTTTAAGACTTATCATATTCCATATAAACGTGGTATTCTTCTTTATGGCCATCCTGGAAATGGAAAAACGACGCTTGTTAAATCAATAGCAGGTAGTGTTTCTGCACCTGTTGCCTATTGGCAAATAACAGAATATACAACGAGTTACTCGATTAAAGAGGTTTTTTCCATCGTAGCGAAAATGGCACCAATGATATTGGTAATAGAGGATATTGACTCTATGCCGGAATCAGCCCGTTCTGTCTTTTTAAATACGTTGGACGGAGCTACATCTAAAGAAGGTATTTTCTTAATTGGGACAACGAATTATCCTGAAAGAATTGATCCAGCATTAATGAATCGCGCAGGACGCTTCGACAGGGCGTATGAAATAAAGAATCCAAACTACGATTTACGTTTGCAATATTTGTACTCAAAAAAAATGGATCGGTTTATCAATGAAACAGATATGATGTATATCGCTGAAAGAACAGAGAAGTTTTCTGTGGCACAATTAAATGAACTATATACTTCTGCTGCTCTTCAGTGGCATTATGAGCACTCGATTGATATCGAAAACTTAATAAAAAACCTCGAAACGGCTAATAAGAAAGCGCGCAATCAAGAATGGAATATGGATGATCATTCATCTAAAGTAGGTTTTGGATTATAGGGATTGCTGATGCAGTCCCTTTTATAGTTTTTTGACTAAATAATGATAAAAATGCTGGTTGATCGAAATGGTTTTTTTATAGGAAAAACCAAGACGTTCGTACAGCCTACGTGCTTTATGATTCGATTCTTCTACATTCAAAGAAAAAGTGGGATATCCTTGTTCTTTTGCATAAGTAATCATCGATTGGATTAGTTCCGTTCCAAACCCTTGTCCTCCAAATTGTGAATTCACACTTAAGGTATCTAAATAGAAATCTGTTTCATCCGTTTCTTGATCAAAAAATGGTTCTTTTCCTGTTTTTTCCTTCACATGTGCACGTATAGGTTCATCAAGCTCGTAGGCAACCTTCCCATGGTAGGCAACGATTATGCCAACGGGGATACCATCAACAGTTTTAACTAGACAATTTTGATAACTTAATCGATTTTTTTCTTGAGTAAAATATAGTCCCAATTGTTCTAGAACTTTCTCCTTTTCGTGTTCTCCGGTCAATGCATTGGCTATATCGTGAATGGCGTCATAAATAAGGATGGCTGCTTGATGATAATCTTGTTTTTGTGCCTGTCTAATCATGGTGGGTACACTTCCTTTATCTACTATCGAATAGTTTCATTATATCTAAATTCCGTGAAAAATGCCGAAAGCTCGATTTAACAGCAAAAATTAAAAAGCTATCAGCGAGCGGCCGACAGATTAATTTTCGTCTATCCGTCGAAAATAACAAAATTCAATAGGGAAATTTCTAGAGGTCATTTATAGAGGGTTAAGTAGTAATGTTTCGCAGTTTTCGTTCATGTTGTAAGTTCTTGCTTGCTAAGAAGTCGACTGTTTCTTGAGTCTCCTGTAATTCTATTCGAAAGACGTCTAGCTTTTTTTCTAAGCGATCGAATCGTTCTTCAAATTTAGCTTCCATTTTGTCCATACGACTATTCAATCCAAGTAGCTCATTGTCCATTTTGTCCATTCGCCCGTTTATTTCATCCTTAAAATCGTTTATCTTTCCATCAATTTGTTCTGAATAAAGTTTTAACGCATTTAAAATTTCTTGGATTCCTGCCTTTTCCACTTAATTCACCACCTTTCGCATTATGGATATTATACCATAGGGCTTGTACGAAAAGTTCGACTTAAAGGATTTCCATTACTTTTATTGAATATATACATATCATTAAACGGAAGGTTGAGATCCATGAAACATACATTTCAAAAAGCGGCAGCTTGGATAAAACGAAATGCACGTCCTCTGGAAGTGGCGAGATGGGAATATATATTTAAGAATGGTTCCCGTGACAATGTTGTTCGTTATTTAGCTGCCTATCAAAACGAAGATGGTGGTTTCGGACACGGAATTGAACCTTTGGCTGCCATCCTCTTCTCCAATGGCTACCTGGGCAGCTGGACAAATTTTATTGGAAATCGGAGCAAGTGAAAAGGAAGAAATCGTTGAAAAAATGCTCAATTATTTAACAAATACGGTTGATCTCGAAACTGGGATGTGGCCATCGGCACTACCAGAAACTAATCAACACCCACATGCTCCATGGTGGCATTGGAATGAAGGGGTCCAAGAGAATTGGATGTTTAATCCAGGAGTTGAATTGGCGGCGTTTCTCGTCCATTGGACGTCTGATCATAACGAAGCGGCTCAGATTGGATGGTCTTCCATTGAGAAAGCCGTAAATCGGTTAATGAATGCGAATGAAATGGACAGGCATGAAATTAATAATTACCAACAATTTTTAAACATTATGCAATCTCATAAGGAGAGATTTGAAGAAAAGATAGATTATGGGCTGGATGTAGTTTCGGATAAAATCATGTTGCTTGCCGCTAGTTGTATAGAGCGTGATGTTGCGGAATGGTCGGCAGGTTATAAAGTTCTCCCATTAGATATAATCGGTAGCCCTGAACATCCACTGTATTCGGAATTTAGTACCTTGGTGGAGCAGAACTTACATTTTTTCATGGAAGAGGTTTCTGTTGAAGGGATATGGGATAACCCATGGAGTTGGGGGAGTAATCCAGAAGAATTTCCGATTGCAAGAAGATACTGGCAAGGGATACTTGCGGTAAATAGATATAAAACTTTGAAGAAGTTTGAATATATTTAACACCCCCTCCTTTTCTAGAAAGAAGGGGGATTTTCTCCACTTTAAAAGAATTTCGTTAGCGCGAGAATCAAATTGATCAATACGCCAATATGCATAATATCAAATAATATAATGATATGATTAAATTGGGAACGGATTTCATCGTTCACTCCTTTGCCTTCTGCTAAATTACTATTTAACTGTTTGCCAATTTTATTCATGCGTGGACCGATATAGAAGAAAAAGCCCAGTAGCACAATAAGCATGATATATTGTTTTAAACCAATCCATGACCAACTAAGGAAAGTATAATGATGCATAATCGTCATGATGATTCCCGTTACGAGAATCGTAAAAACCGACGTTAGAAAGAATGGAACAGTACTTAACATCAATTTTAACATCGTTGCTTCTAACTCAGTACCTTTGGCTTTCAAAACCCCCCCTACTGTAAAAAAGCGTTCATATAATGCTCCTCCAAGCCAACAACAAACTGCAATTAAATGAAGAATTAATAATAACGTAAACATAGGTCTTCCCTCCTATTATGAATAAACATTATTTATATATGAAGGGTTTGGGAAGATTAGAAGGGATAAGAACCATATATGATAAATATATTTGAGGATGCTTTGTAAGGTATTCTAGAGTGGACGAGAGAATTTCTTTGGGAAAAGCAAGAGCTGCTCGGAATCGTAAGACGCATACAGCAAGAGAAATGATAAGCCTACAAAGGAGTAGATTAATATGAGAAACCTTGTATTTGTTTACGGAACATTGAGAAGGAGTGAAAGAAACCATCATTTATTGTATGGGGCCACTCGTATCGCTGAGCAAGCTTGGACAAATGGGGCCTTGTTTAATACAGAAAGTGGATATCCCATTTTGAAAAATACCGCCGACAGAGACGTTGTGTATGGTGAACTGTATGAAGTGAGTGAAAGCCAACTAGCTAGATTAGACGAATTGGAAGGTTATTACGGAGAGGGTAAAAATAACTTTTATGATAGAGTTGTAAATACCATTTTTACAGATAAAGAGATTTACCATGCATTCGTTTATGTCATGACCGAGCAACAGACCGATTTGCTCCATGGCAAAGTAGAGAATGAAGACTGGAAAGTACAGCACTTTATCAAGCAAAATCACTTTCTATATTTTGCTTACGGAAGCTGTATGGATCATGAACGTTTTAAAATAGCTGGGGCAGATCATTATTTTCAAAAACTTGTAGGTCGTGGCGTGTTAGCTGGGTATACTCTAGGGTTTACAGTCCAGCTTCCAGACGGAGGGCGGGCTGATATTATTGAAATGGGTGGCGTCGTTGAGGGAAAAGCATATGAAATCATCCCGGATGCCATTCCTTATCTTTTCCAAAGAGAAGGGGTTGGCGGCCGACTTTACCGTCCTGCCATCATAGAGATTAAAATTAATGGAGCGCTAAAAGAAGCATTAACTTTTATCGTCGTGAAAAAGGAAGAAGAACTGGCACCACCCGATCATTATTCTGAGGAGATTTTGCGTGGTGGTGAAGGTACGTTAAGTCCCGAATATTTGAAAAAGATAAAAGAAAAAATAGAAATACTTAAAGGTAAGGAAACGATTGTTTAACCTTTATCATATTAGCCAAAACCATTGGAACATAGCTCAATATCTATTGTTTTCGGCTTTTTTATTATCACATTTTGTCATTTCTAATATTTAGCTACCATTTTACTTCAAACAAAAGAAGGAGTATATAAGATTCAAAAAAGTATTCAGAAAATTGACACAAATAATTGTAAGTGTTTTCTATTTTTAAAGTATAATAAGTAAAAGGAGGCGATCTAATTGAGTAAACGAATACAAGGAACGTTTTTAGCATTTTTGTTACTAGTAACGGGCTGTTCTGGAAAAACTCTGACAGACCCAACTACCAAAATAGATGTAGAAGTCGTTTCAGACATTACTTCCGATATGATCGTCATCCATGCAATGAACGATGAAATGGACAGAGGCAATCTTGATTTCTTTGATAAAGATATTGTGGTGGAACCTAGGTATTATGATAAACATCCAATCAAAAGAGGCGAAATCATTACCTACAAAGGGGATTGGGATGAAGGAATTGATGGGATTACCCGCGTGATAGCTTTTGAGGGTGATAACGTTAAGATTTCAACGGCACAATTTTATATAAACGGAAAAAAGTTGGATACATTTTATGGTAGAGCACATAGGTTAGGAAAGGATTTAAATCAATTGAAAAATGAGTTGGAGAAAGGGGATTTTGAGGCATCTCATATAGAACAGAATGTGGAAAACATGGTTGAATATTTTCAGGATATAAGCGAAGAAGAAATTACGGTTCCAGAAGGATTTGTCTATGTTACGGGCGATGATTGGTTTAGAAGTGGCACAATGGGAGTCTTACCTATAGAAAATATTACAGGAAAATTAATAGGATACAAATAGAATCTTAAAAAAGTAATCTCTCTTGCTTGCTGAATGAAAACTTTACCGAGAACTGGTATTAATATCAATAAACATCTACTGTATATAATTGGCGATCTAATTTCTATTTTAGAATCAATAATTAATACGTCATTTCAATATAAATATTCACCAATGAATATAAAAGAGCAATTCCATTTTGATCAATCATTTTTCAAAATGGAGTTTTTTATTTGTAATGTGATTTTGAAATAATTAAACAGTCGTACGCCGAAATTCACGGAAACCCTATTCCACCAACGGTTTGGACGGTGCGTCCACGATACGTGGACAAAAAGAAAAAGAAAAAGAAAAAGAAAACTACTACTATGTAGTCGGCGTGGCCAGTGATTGATTTTAATCATTTTTCAACAGGGTGTCCTTTTTGGCGTCTACCTCCTATATAGAAGGTGAAAGGGAGGTGAAGCAAATGGCACAGGGGATTTTAAAGTCAAGCAATTTGAAAGTTGTTTTTGACTACGGAGTGGACGAGCACAACAAGCCAATCTTCAAAACGAAGACGTTCAATCGTATTCGCCGAGATTCAACTGCGGATGAGCTTTACAGCGCGGCTATTGCAATTGGTTCCTTATCTCAAGAGCCAGTTTGGGCAATTGAACGAAATGATAGTTACGAGATTGGTGAGTAAAAAACAGAATTTCGCAGAAAGGGAGGTGAGAAGGAATGAAAGTATTAGAGCTAAACTTTTTAACGGAAGAGGGAAAAACATCGAAATTGACCATTGATCAGCCACTTGAGCCAGTGGATCCTGCTCAAGTGAAAGCTGCAATGGAAAACATCATCGCTTCCAACGTTTTCCTCGACACGGATGGGAACCGATTTGTCGAAGCCAAGTCAGCACGACTCGTCGAAAGAAATGTTGAGGAAATAGACATAGATCTTGAATAACGAAAATAGGCTGACTCCAGTCCGGGTCAGCCTATTTTGTTTATCGAAAAATGAAAGGAGTTGACCCAAAAGTGGAACAAATTCTCCCATTCCTAAGTGAGGTTGGTTTTCCGGCACTCGTAACCTTCTACTTACTGTACCGGATCGAAACAAAACTGGATGCCGTCCTTCAGTCCCTGCAAAGTTTGCCAGAGCGAATGCAGAAAATGAGGGAGTGAGTAGTTGGGAAAGAACAGCCTGCCGTGGTGTAGGGCAGGCTGTAAATACTTTATAATAGAGTCGAATTAGAAAATGGAAAAATTTTCAAAAAAGTATGGGCTTAGCTGAGATAGATGAATAAATAGATCATAGGCTTACGTTTTTTCAAAATAGCATTAACAATTAAGGTTGCCAGACTTCCCACACGTTCCCATCAGGGTCGGCGAATGTTATATTTGGACCGCAAGTCACCCGTTCACCAATAATATTCACTCCATTTTCCTTAAAACGTTCGAAAAGTTCTTGGATATGTGGGGTTATGAAACAGCCAACGGCGTGTCGTTTACCTCCGTCCTGTGTCCATGAAAAGCCTAAACGACCGCCTTCTTCCGCCGACTTGTGAAGGAACAAAGCAGGAATAGTACATGTAGCTGGGTCTGAAGTGGTTCCGTCAGCTTCGAAAAACCTCAAGATGGACATTTCCATCCCAGGCTCAACTTTATGGTTGTCTGCAGGTTGGCATCCTAGGTTTTTCTGATACCATTTAACGGACTCATAGACATCATTGACTGGAACATAAATACAAGTCATTCCAGTTATATCTCTTAATCTTTTTTCCACTTTGGTTTCTTCATTTGTTTGCATACTCCATCTCCTCTCCGTAATGTGATAAATAATCTATAATTATCTTCTATTTCCAAAAAACGTTTTCCTGCTATTTTTTTAAAAAATAGCGGATTACTGTGAGTTGTCTTAAGTATAATTCTTTACAATCTTTTATCCGTGTTAACATATATCTAATTTCAATAAAAAGTACCGAAAAAGGGTCGTTATTTATAAAACAGAACCTTCTTTTAACTTCCCAAACTACTAGTTGTATAATCGGAAATATATGTTCCTTTTTTATTGCATCCTTCATTTTATTATTCGTCAAATGTAGTAATAAAAATGGTCCATCAAAAATGCTTTTACCATTGCACTCTGTCGAAAGAACAATCCAATAGAAATGATTGGATTATCACTATCTTATGTGGTGAGTGAACTGAAAGAAGGTATTTACGAGGAATGAATTGAAAATGGAATAACTTCAGTGTGGGACGGAGTTAACACTATTTTAATGTATTCTAGTTTAAAACAAGAAATACATGAAGTATTACAAGCGAAATATGAAATGTTAGATTTCGTTGAAATTAAATAGGAATTTCATTTTGAGAATCCTTTACGGAACAGAGCAAGTGCTATCTGTATTTGGGTATAATAATGATGAGAAATGTTCGTTTCATGAAGGCGCGAAATATTTTGGGATGAAAAAATTGAATATCTTTTTGATCCAGATAATTTCGAAAAAGAAGTTAAAATATATATTTTTACTGCTTCCTTTGCAAGCATGGTGATCGAATCTAATAGATTCGATGTAATGAGTTGAAGCTTAGTTATCTTTTACCTCAATCAAATATATCTTCTTTTCAAAACTACCCCGCTTTTCAGCTTTTTCTTGCCGAATTTTTTCTATTGCATTGAAATCTGCCCCGTGTATGGTAGCTGCAGCATTAATTAACTCTAATAAATCTGCTAGTTCTTCCAAGGCGTCATCATCGCTTTCTGTAGATTCGTATTCTTTTAATTCTTCATGCATTTTTTTTAGAAGTTCTGTATGGAATTCATGATCTTCAAGAATTCGACTTTTTGACCATTTTCCATTTGCTTTAATAATTTCCGGAATCCGGTCACGAACGAGTTTGTTATATATAGGCATATAGCTTATATCTCCTTTAATGTTGTTAATATTATTCTACCAAATTCACAAATATTCTGTAATATAAAGAAACCTATAAATTCAATGGTTATGGGTAAATAGACGTTAAAGGATTTATACTATATTCTAAAAGGAGATTTTAGAAATAACTGGATAAAGGAGAAACCAGCTATGCCTAATCCAAATGAAAATGAAATAAAAGGAATCCAAAAAGCCTATAAACCTGACCTGGTTGTGCCTATTTTTACAACTCTTATTTGCAGTGCACCATACTTTCATCTACTTTTGGATATCGTCGATAAAGATTACAGTAGGTTACTATTTTTAGCTATTATATCTGCGCCACTGATTGCTTATATTAGCATTATTTGGACAAGATACTTTTATAATATGAGCAAGTATAGAGATGAGGTTCATTCTTATCTTCAAGATCCTGAAAAGTACGTTTGGTAACGAAAAGTTGATGGAGGTTACGATGAAAAAAGACATACATGTTGTTGGGGCAGTCATCGTTGATAACGGGAAAATCTTGTGTGCACAAAGAGGTGCTAGTAAAATCCTTCCGCTAAAATGGGAGTTTCCAGGTGGGAAAATTGAAAAAGGAGAAACACCGCAGGATGCTTTGAAGCGAGAAATCAAAGAGGAGATGCACTGTGAAATCGAAGTAGGGGAGCAAATGGAACATACTGTTTATGAATATCATTTTGGTATTGTTCATTTAACAACATATATTTGTAAGCTTATAGATGGGAAACCAAAATTAACGGAACATGTGGCGATCCAATGGCTGTTACCAGATGAACTACAAACATTGGACTGGGCACCTGCCGATATTCCAACTATTAAAAAGCTAATTAGTTTAGCCACGCATAAATGAAATATAGTGTTTATAATGAGGGAGTGCATTCATGACTTTATATACATATAAATTCCCATTTTATAAAGGGAGTACCAAATCAATTGATATATTCGATGAACAGCAAGTTAAGGTTGGTTCATTTAAGAGATTCTACGGCGGTATTTTCCAAAAAACGATTGACCGAGTAATGAGTTCAGATTTTGTCATAAATGTTCGCGCTGAAGATACCAGTTCCGAATTATTTTGTGAACTGAAGGAAAATATGGATTGGAGGTCGTGGTTACGTAGTAGCTGGAGCGGCCAATCTAGTAATCTAGGCGATTTTGCACTCATCGATAAATCCAAAATTAAAACCGAACCTCGAATGGAAATACATACAAGTCAAGGAAATAAGTATTTTATCTATAAACATTTTGGCGACAGGAGAACGTTTATTGTTAATGAAACAAGAGTGACATTAGCTGAAATTTCATATGATAAACTGCTGCCTCCTCAGACAATCAATATTGATTTATCTTCCCAAGAATTGCATGTTCTTGAGGTTGCTACCATGTATTATCTATTCACTATGAAGTATTGAAAAGATTATTTGCAAATGATTTACTGTCATAAATTCCTTTGTTATAAAACAACATATAGGGGGATATTTAACGCATTACAAGTTCAATAAGGTACACACGAAGTCACCTAAAAGTGAATTCGTGTGTACCTTTTCTTATGGAAGCCACGACTAAAATCCTGAAATAAACAACTAACCTTAGTTATAAATGCCTAAATTGATAATTTCTAAAGGTAAATAAAATGGAAAAATGGAATCTAAATATAACAGTTTTTGTAAGAGGGGGGTGTTTATTACTTAAAGCAATCGAGACGATACAAAATTTTAAATAAAATAATTTGAGAGGGGTTGGATTTCAAAAAATGCGGAATAAAGTGAAGTTTCTCTGGATTACTACAATTGTGCTGTTATATTCGCTGTTACTTACATCTTCATTTAGCGCTGAAAACATTACTGGGACATATCCCTTGGATTCATCTTCCAAGAGTATTAATTTAGGTAAGGTGAGGCAAATGAAAGCTAATTCTAGGACTGTTAGAAATATATCCACTTCTGAATTTATAAATCCTGTTAATACTGCAGGAGCAGATCCATACGTTATGCTACATTCAGATGGTTACTATTATTTTACCCGTACTTTAGGACATAGGCTTGATATATGGAAGTCAAGAACATTAACTGGAATTGACCTTGGCGAGCGCAAAACGGTATGGACCACTCCACCACATTTAAGAGACATTTGGGCGCCGGAAATTCATTATATTAATGGAAAATGGTATATCTACTATACGGCCAACACTGGATGTGGAGATGCATGCCGCGGGATTTACGTTCTAGAGAATTCTTCTGCAGATCCTTTAAAAGGGGAATGGGTTGATAAAGGCAAAGTTAATACGGAATACTCCGGACTTGATGGAACCGTATTTGAACATAATGGTCAAATGTATTTCGCGTACGCAGCATATGGAAACTGGTCTGGTCAACATGGAAGTGCTATAGCGATTGCTCAGATGTCTAATCCATGGACATTAAGTGGAGAAAATGCTATTTTGACTTATCCAGAATATGAATGGGAAAAGAAAGGTATGCACGTAAATGAAGGCGCTATCATCCTGAAACGAAATGATAAACTCTTCCTCATCTTTTCAGGAAGTGCCTGTTGGGAAGATGACTATGCCATCGGAATGTTAACAACTTCAGTGGATAGTAATCTAATAGAGCCTGATTCTTGGTCAAAATCACCAGAGCCATTATTTAGTAAATCTATCGAAAATGGTGTTTATGGTCCAGGGCATAATTCATTTGTTCAATCAAAAGATGGAAGTGAAGATTGGATTGTTTACCATGGTAACAGTGCACCTGGACAAGGATGTGGAGCTCGTCCAACAAGGATGCAAAAAATCACTTGGAATGATGATGGCACACCAGACTTTGGTGTTCCAACGAATGGTCCTTTAGAAGTTCCATCCGCTGAATATAAAATTGAAGCGGAACACGGCACTCTTCATAAAGTAAAATTAAATAGTAGAAAAGATGCTTCCAATCAAACAGTAGCCCTTAATAATGTGAATAGCTCCCTGCTCATTGAGGATATAAATGTTCCAGAGGCAGGAACGTATACCATGACGGTTACGTATTCCAATTATGCAGGGGCAGATGCGACAAACTACGTATCTGTTAATGGAAGATCTCAGTCTATTTTAACTTATCCAAGTACTGGCAATAACAATTTCAGTACAGTTACAATGGATGTTGATCTTAAAAAAGGATATAACAATACCATACAATTTATGAAAAAAAAACATTTGGTTGAAATTGATTATATTGAGATCTCCGGCGAAGTCAGCTTCTCAATTGATGCGGGTGCAACTTATAAACTAGTGAATCCTAATGGAAATAAAGTATTGCACGTCGATGAAAGGAATAATGTGTTAGCATGGGATGACTCGAATGGAGGAGCTTCTCAAACTTGGCAAATGGTTGAGTTGACAGATGGAAGTTATAAAGTTATTCATCCTGCCAATGGTAAAGTGCTTTCGCTAGATGGCAACCCTGCAGAGGCATGGGTAAATGTGAATGTTCAAGATTGGAATGGGGCTGATATACAAAAATGGAAATTAGTCCATGTAGGCAATGGATATTACAAATTACTCAATGTCGCTAGCGGAAAGGCACTAGATGTGGGTGGGGCAAGTATTGAAAATGAGAATGTAGGAACATGGGAGGACCTCCCGGGTGGAATTGCGCAAATGTGGTTATTTTACAAATTAGATTGATGATGTGAAAAATGAAAAATTTCTATAATGGGTGACTCAGGAATAATTGGAGGAAAAGTTATGTAATTAAAATCTAAAAGATTAGGAAGGGGCTGTCTAATAAGCTCTAAAATCAATTAAAAAAGCACATAATTGATATTGGTACAATGTTGATTGGAGCGGAAGGTGTGAGACTCCTGCGGAAATACGCGGCAGGGGAGATCCCGCAGGCGCTGGCGCCGAGGAAGCTCCCCGTACCGCCCGCGGAAAGCGAACAGCTGCAGCGGAAATCAACAATCCAGGTTAAGAGAGCAAATTAAATAAAAAGAGAGGACTCCCAAAAGTCAATTACTATGACTTTTTGGACACCCCCTTTGTGTAGGTATGAGGTGAAATATTTATTTTTTAATTAAATTTTTTTTTAGAAGGCCTTAAGGTTTTTTGATTTTCTAATATTAGCTGTCACAAAATCCTTTCCTTAATCGTTTTGATTACAGAACGATATTTAGGAGGGATTTTTTATGTTTAAATATGATGTTGCAGTCGTAGGTGGAGGTTTGGCTGGATTAACAGCAGCAAATTTTTTGGCTAGAGAAGGAAAAAAGGTCGTTGTTTTAGAAAAATCGAATCGTCCTGGTGGAAGAGCGATGACGAACGATAAAAATGGGGTCCTAATGAATTTGGGACCACATGGATTGTATCTTTCAGGAGATGCCATGACGATTTTAACTGAACTTGGAATATCCATTCCGGGTGGAAATGCTTCAAAGTCCGTACAAATTCATGGCATTCTCAATAACTCAGTTCAAGTCATTCCAACAGATTTTACATCGATCATGTCGTCCTCTCTTTTATCATGGAAATCTAAGTTTGTGTTCGGCAAATTAATGTTAAGGCTGATGAAATTAAATGTTAATTCTATTCCAGAAGTTAGCCTTAAGGAGTGGGCTGATGCAGAAATAAGCGATCCGATGATCAGGCATATATTTTATTCGATTTGCCGATTGACGACGTATACAAATGCACCGACCTTACAGCTTGCAAAGCCAGTATTAAAGCAAGTGCAACGTTCTTTAAAAGGCGGGGTTTTATATGTGGATGGAGGCTGGGAAACGATTATCCAAAAACTTAAGCAACAAGCAATAGCGTCTGGAGTCGATATATTTACAAATAAAAATGTCACAAACATTGAGCATCATGGGGACTATCAAAGCATACTATGTTCGGATGGGACGGTCTTTGACGTAGCTGATTGTATCGTTGCAGCTCCTCCAAAAGAAGCTATGAAAATGATTAAAGGAGCGGAACAAACCTCTCTACATCAATGGAATGAAAATGCAATTTCTGTTACGGCAAGCTGTATTGATTTAGGCCTGAAAAAGTTGCCTACCTCACGACACCAATTTGCGATAGGGCTCGACCAAGCTTTGTTTTTCACAAACCAATCAAGAGCAGCAAAGCTAAGTGAGGACGGGACACTAGTTGTAAGTTTAGTAAAATATCATAATCCTATTGAAGAAATTAACGTACATGCAGATAAGAAACAATTAGAATCAGTGATGGATTTGCTTCATCCAGGATGGAGACATGAAGTGGTTGTGCAACAATTTTTACCAAAACTAACGGTATCTTATGATTTCCCACACATGAAACGAAAAGAAAATCCGGGTCCGAGTATACCAGAAATGAGCGGAATTTATATAGCAGGAGATTGGGCGGGTCATGAAGAAGTATTAGCTGATGCCGCAGTTGCGAGCGGGAAGCGAGCGGCACATCAAATATTACAAACAAACAATATGATTTTTGCAAAGGAAGGATAATCGTTTTGGAAACTGAACAGTTATATGAAACGTATAAACCTTTGTTATTTTCGATCGCCTACCGAATGACGGGTAGTGTTGCGGATGCCGAAGATCTGGTACAAGAGGCATTCCTAACTTATAACAGTGTAAGCAGCGAAAAGGTCATTGAAAACAAAAAAGCGTATTTATGTAAGATTGTGATGAATAGTTCCATAGACAAATTACGTTCGGCTGCCAGTAAGCGCGAGGTGTATGTCGGAGAGTGGTTGCCTGAACCATTGGTAGATGAAGATAATGACCCTTCTCATACTTATTTGATGAAGGAATCTATCTCAACAGCTTATCTCTTGCTTTTGCAGCAGTTATCTGAAGATGAACGAGCTGTCTTTCTGTTACGAGAAGTTTTTCAGTATAGCTATGAAGAAATTGCAACTATTATTGAAAAATCATCTACTAATTGCAGGCAGATTTTTCACAGGGCTAAAAAAAGCATGGTAAACCGACCGGCAGCTCCTACATTGGATTTTCAATCTATGAGGAGCAGCGTAGAACAATTTGCGATGGCTCTCCAAAACGGAAATATCAATCAAATGTTAGCATTGTTAAAAACAGATGCAGTATATATTTCCGACGGAGGCGGCAAAGTGAAAGCTGCGCTAAATCCAATCTATACGCCAGAGCGAATCGTATTTTTATTTATAAGCATTATGAAAAAGATGCCTGAAAACTCGAGAATGGAATTCAAAGTTGTAAATGGATATCCAGGCGTCGTCATATCAATCAACGATTATGTCGCCTATGTGGTCTCGATAGAGTTCCTTGATGATAAGATTTCCCGTATTTATATGGTCGCTAATCCAGAAAAGCTTTCACACTTACAAGGAAAAGAACGTCAATAATTTTCACTCTTTGAACTCATACTATTTTCAGAGGTGAAAATAACATGTATAAACTATTGTCCCATACTGATTTGGATGGAGTTGGTTGTGGTATTTTAGCGAAGCTCGCTTTTGGCAAAGGGGTAAAAGTTCGCTATAATTCCGTTTCGGGTCTCAATCGTGAAGTAGAGTGGTTTTTTGAAAATGAGGACAGAAATACATTTCTGTTCATTACTGATTTGTCTGTTAATGAAGAAAACGAAAAAAGACTAGATGCTTTTTATCAAGCTGGAGGAAAGGTACAGCTGCTTGATCACCATATTACATCTGTTCATTTCAATGATTATGAGTGGGGGCGTGTCGTGGTTGAGGATGAAGATGGAAAATTAACGTCAGCAACTTCGTTATTTTATGAGTACCTTGTTACGAACCAGTTAATCGAACCATCTGTAGCCGTTGAGGAATTTGTAGAATTGGTCAGGCAATATGATACGTGGGAATGGGAGAAAAATGACAACCATCAAGCTCATCGGCTCAATGCTCTCTTTTTCTTAGTTTCGATTGAGGAATTTGAAGAAAAAATGATCAGCAGGCTTAAATCAAGCACACATTTCGATTTTAGCGAATTTGAAGAAAAAATTTTAGAAATGGAAGAACATAAAATCGAGCGCTATATTAGCCGGAAAAAACGAGAGATTGTTCAAACTAAAGTTGGCGGCCTTTATGCAGGAGTCGTTTATGCAGAATCCTATCATTCAGAACTAGGAAATGAACTAGGAAAAGAATACCCGCATCTTGATTATATCGCCATTTTAAATATGGGTGGAAAACGAGTAGGGTTTCGAACGATACATGACCACATTGATGTATCCGAGGTGGCTGGCCATTTCGGTGGAGGTGGGCATGCCAAGGCATCTGGTTGCTCTTTAGTGGAGGAAGCTTACAAGGAGTTTGTGCTGGGGACATTCCACCTAGAGTCATTGCGGGAAGATGCTAATCGAAATCGTTATAATGTCAAACGGTCTTTGTTCGGAACTTTTTATAAAAATCGAGGAGAGGAAATATTTCTTATATATCCTTTAAACGAATGCGACTGGGCCATTGATCATTATAAAACAAAAATGGATCAGACTTTTTCTAGCTTTGACGAAGCGGAAACATTTTTAAAAAGAAATTATGAAGCATGGCTTGTCAGAGATGATACTTTTGTAAATTATTTGATGGAGGAAGTAAAGAGTATGAGAAGCGAATAAGGTTTTATATTGTTGTCAAACTCTTGCTTTCTTTCTTGCTCTCAATCCAATCCTGATTAACATCTCTAAATAATTACTCGTACAACAGACCGGGAACTGTTTTTTGTTATGTATCGTTTTTCCATTAACTCGGTGTGGCCTAATGATGTTATACCTTCTCCATTTGATTAGTAATATCTTATAAATGAGATTATGGTGTGAAAAAATTTTTTAACCCCGTATCTTTTCATCCACCTTCATTCGTTTAAAAGGTAGAGAGGTGTTAAAAGGAGTGGAAATGAATGTACACCAAGCTTAGGGATAATAAAAAAGATGATTTTCCTATGGAAGACAAGATTGAACAGCTATACCCTGGGTTAGAACAATATTGTTATTTTCTTTCGCAAAATAAGTGGGACGGAGACGATATTGCCCAAGAATCGATGGTAAAAGCAATTCTGAAGTACGGACATACACAACACGAAATAACACCTGCATTATTAAAAAAAATTGCTTATCATTGTTGGGTTGATATGGTCAGGAAAAGAAAGCATGAGAAGCTTGGATCAGATAACGAGTTCATTGAAGTTGAATCATCAAACAACGCAGCACGGATTGAAAATAGTATTGATATCATTCAACAATTAAGAAAGCTACTTACTCCGAAACAAGCTGTCATCTTTTTGTTAAAAGAAGCGTTTCAATACCAAGCGAAAGAAATTGCAGAGGTATTAAATACGACAGAAATAGCGGTTAAGTCGGTTATTTCTCGAACAAAAAAACGATTAGAAAAAAGCAATCAAACGGAAGCTAGTTTTTCAGTTGAACCGTTTTGGTGTGAGGAGGAACAAGAATTACTATCTGATTTATTTTATCAAGCATTACATGCCCAAGATCCAAATGAGTTGATAAAAGCAATTCCGTCTTTCCATTCTCTAGAAAGTGAAGCTGTTATTCCGAAGCTGGTAGTAAGTACAAAACAACCACATTCCACACACTCTCCTTCAAGCCATTTTTGTATGGCTGCATAGTGAAAACGAATTGGAGGAGTATAGATGAATTCAATCCCTTATGTAATTGAACAATCCAGTCGTGGTGAGCGTTCTTATGACATTTATTCAAGGCTCCTAAAAGATCGGATTATTATAATAGGTGACGAAATAAATGATCAAGTAGCAAACAGTGTAGTAGCCCAATTGTTATTTTTAGCAGCGGACAATCCTGATAAAGACATCTCAATTTATATAAATAGTCCTGGAGGATCAACTTCTGCGGGTTTTGCGATTTTTGATACGATGGAATACATCAAGCCAGATGTGAGGACAATTTGTACTGGAATGGCAGCTTCTTTTGGGGCAATGCTGCTCCTAGCTGGGAAAAAAGGAAAACGGATGGCCCTGCCTAATAGTGAAATCATGATTCATCAACCACTAGGTGGCGCAAGGGGTCAAGCAACAGAAATCGAAATATCTGCAAAACGCATTCTAAAATTACGCGAGCATGTGAATAAAATTATCGCTGACAGAACGGGACAGTCTATAGAGAAGATAGAAAGAGACACTGACCGTGATTACTACATGAGTGCGGAAGAAGCGAAAGAATACGGAATTATCGACGAGATTATTTATCCAAATAAATAACTTGAAAAAGAGGAGACGGTGGATTCTCCTCTTTTTTTAATAAGCCTTATAAAAACAGTAACCATACCACTAACAACTAGCACAATTGAATCCCATAGTGTCCTTTGCTTTTAATCCAGTTATGGCAGTTTTGGCCATTGAAACATCAAGTGCTTTAGTTGTCTCCGATGAAGCGGTCCTCATTGAATCCACAATCTCCATACATGAAAACCTCTGTAAGCGCCTGTGAATGGTAGCCTATAATCCACTTTTTGCTGAGTAAATAAAGTAGGAGCAAAAGCTCTCGTCTCTTGCTCCTACTTCCCTCATTGTTTCTTCTTTCGTTTCTTATTGTTTTGTTTTTGAGCTGCTGTTAACGGTTCGGTCGCATATTCTTCATTCATGCCTGCCCCAAAACTTGGACCTTTTTCAGGATTCATGCCTGCAATATTGCTGGCTGTTCTTTTTGTTTTTGGCATTGTCTTCACCTCCATTATGTAGTTTTCCTTCAAATTATAAAAATATCCAAAGGAGGAAAATAAAAGAAATTAGAGTATTAATACAATAAATGATGGAAAGGGAAGTGGTTGCCATGTTAAAAGTAGGTATTCAGCTGTACTCTGTACGCAATTCGCTAAAAGTAGAACCCTTTAAAACTTTGGAAAAGATTTCTCAAGCTGGTTACAAGTATGTGGAAGCTGCCAACCATAACGCACTTGAAGATAATGGAGTAGGCTTCGGTCTTTCAGCAAAAGACATGAAAAAAGCGTTAGATAACTTAGGCTTGTCTATTATAGGCTGTCATATTAATCCGCTGAATCTAGAACGCCTTCCTGCTGTGTTAGACTACCATCAAGAATTAGGAAATAATCAAATCGGCTGTGATATTGAGTTTTTTCCATATGAAGATATGGATTATTTATTACGTAGATGTGAATTGTTTAATCAAGTAGGAGAACTGTGTAAGGAAAGAGGTATGCGCTTTTATTACCACAATCACTATCAAGAGTTTCAAAGGTTTGGTTCAAAAATGGTTTACGACTTAATCATGGAACATACGGATCCTAAATTGGTCTATGCTGAAATAGATACATATTGGATCATGCGAGGCGGGCAGGACCCTTTAAAGTTAATTGAAAAATATCGTGATCGACTCATTCTTCTTCATCAGAAAGATTTTCCTAAAAATGCACCCCAGCCGGTGAAAATGTTTGATGGAATCATTGATGACAAAGAGTCAATAACCTTCACACTATTCGAAGATACAATAAATACCAATTGTTTTACCGAAATTGGAACAGGAATGATGCCAATCCAAGATATCATCAATGCTGCTTTAATTGCGCCTAATCTAGAATATATTATTTTAGAACAAGATCATACAAAGCTAAATGAAATAGATTCAATCCAGGTGAGCATGGAGGCATTCCGAAAATATTCTGGAACTGAGTGGGATTAGTATAAGGATAAAGAAGAATTGTTGGAAAGGAACACCACTAAGGTTATATTAGATGAGGTTGTCAAAAAATTGTATCCTTATATTTGTTTAAAAAATATTAATCAAAAAATCGTCACTTCTATCTAAAATGAAAGTTACACCAACATTTTACGAAGTGACGATTTTTCATAATTCTTTCTTATTGTATCTTACCAATATAAAGTAAACTTTCTACAGGTACAATATCCATACTTCCACTGACAATGGATTGGACATCTTTTAGAGTATCTGCAATGCTGACGGTTTCGCCTTTCTGACCTGTGAAAGACTCCGCGACAAAAAATGGTTGTGTGAGATAAGCCTCTAGGCGCTCGCCGCGATGAAATGTTTGTAATTCAGTAGCTGGGATTCCTTCCATTTCTTTTACACTAACCAAGGAACGTAGCTCCCGGTATCTACGTAACAGTTTTTGTGCTCGTTGTTGGATACTTACATGAAACTCCTCCAGATAAACTCCTTCTAAAACAGTAGATGTTGAATATATCGGATTGACAGCTGGGTATTTTTGTCTTGCAACAAGGTCTGCATCAAAATACCATAATGTTTCAAGAGGGCCGTATGGAATATTTTCATCTACGACTTCTCCTTTTAGATCGACAAGAAAAGTTGTTACATTATAAATCCCTTCTTCTTGTAATTTTTCTTGAAGGTCAAAGATTTCCCCCGTTAATACATGTTCTCGATCCGTCGCAAAGACGATATCTTTTTGTTGGTCGGCTTCTTTCACTTTTTCATACGTTTCTTTAATTGAATGCGTTACGATATCAACTTCTTCAATTACTTCTTTTAATCCGGGATATTCGCCTTCAGGCTTTAAGAGCATCGTAACATAGCCTTCTTTTTTCAGGTTGCGGAATAATTCATTTAAAATAACGAGCTGCCCCATACTTGGCCTTGCGACTAAACCTACAGTACCACCTTTGGCAATTGGCGCAAATAAATCCAATACTTTAATCTTCGTTTCGATCATTTCTACGGATTCACCTCTTAATATTAGTTCATCTAAACTACATTTTGCTAAAGAGGCAAGCGCGACAATCGTCTTAACCTCTGCACGTCCTACGGGGATTTTTCCAGTACATAAATTTGAAACAGTTGCAGGTCGTAACCCAACATCACGAGCTGCACTTGTAAGGTTTGGAACTCTCTTTTTTAATAAAGATACGTTAAGTCGTAAATTTTCCATATTGAACACCCTCTTATAATGATTTTTGAATTTCGATGGATATAAGAATTCTAATGTCTAATAATTTCCTCGCTGATACTAGCTTGGTTTTTTCGTGTCTGATGTGCTTATTCTTGGATAGCATCCAAGCTTGATCAGATGTTCGTTGTCTTTCTCTCTCTACTTGCTTCATCTTTTTTTTCCACTGAATACAGGCCAATCAATTTTGATTTCCCAATGATTTTTTACTGTTTACAAGGGAATTATAGATTGGAACTTTGTGGATAACTTTTATGAAGGTAGTTCCCGTCTAGCTTCAGCGCCTAGCGACTAGCAAACTTTTGGTTTCTTCCTACGATAAGTCAACATCGGTTCGCCAAGGCTTACAGTGTTTCCTTTATCTCGTCAGAACCCTAAAATGTTTGTACGTCGCATAACAGGCGCTTGCGTATTTGTTCTTGCTTGCCCAAGCTTTTCCCCATCATAGGTCTAATCAAGGAGTGTTCGAAAGTAGTTGTTGATGAGGTCTTATTTCAGCGGTAAGTCCTATCTTCACCATGCTTACACAGTGATTAATTGGGTCTTCATTTTCTTTTGTTACTTTATACAGTAATAAAATTTACTCTATATGTCAATAAGCATTTTACGTCAAAGAGTAAAAAAAATTACGATGTATTTTTGGTTGTTTTTTACTAATAGGCTTTACAAAAATTTGGTAATCATTTATGATATGAATCATATGATATGTAACAGGTGATATATATTAAAAGGAGAATCCAAAATGGCACCCAAGAAGAAATTTTCTAAAGAACAAATCATTGATGCAGCATTTGAAATAGCTAAAAAAGAAGGAATGGAAACCATATCAATTCGTAAAGTTGCCGAAAAATTGGGGAGTTCGATTGCTCCGATATATGTGAATTTTAGCGATGTTGATGAGCTCAAGAAGGAGGTTATGAAAAAAATCATTGAATTAAGTAATCAGCTGTTAAGTGAACAAAATTCTGGCCACCCATTTCGCGATATTGGTGTAGCAAGTCTTCGCTTTGCAAGTGAGTACAGTGTTCTATTTCGTGATCTTGTCATGAAGCAAACCGAATACATGGAAAACTATGACGAGGATATAGGTCACGGACTTGTTGAATTAATGAAAGGCGATTCAAACTTGGAAGGATTTTCGGAGGAAGAACTAATGACCATTTTTTTCAAAATGAGGGTGTTCACCGTCGGATTATCTGTTATGGTAGCAAACGGCTTGCTTCCGAAAGAATTTAGTGAAGAACGAGGGATAGAACTTTTAAACAGTACAGCTACCGATGTCATTACTTCTGCTCGCCTAAGTAAAGGAATGGTTGATGAACCACATTAAAAATAACATGAGGGGATAAAACACGTATGAAAATATATAAATGGGTGTTTATTATAAGCTTGTTTACTAGCTTAATGATGGGTTTCAGGCCGTCATCTTTTGCAGCTAGTTCTACAGACTTTACTGATATAGAAACATTTATGGATAAAGTAGTTCAGGAAAAGATGGAAGAATCTCATATTCCAAATGCAACGATTTCGGTTGTATCAGATGGTGAGGTTATTTTTGAAAAAGGATACGGTTATGCAAATATAGATGAAAAAAAAGAAGTTGATGCTAAGAATACGATGTTTAGGATTGGCTCCGCTTCAAAGCTTTTTACATGGACAGCAATCATGCAGCTTGTCGAACAAGGAAAGCTTGATTTAAGTACTGATATTAATCAATATTTAGATTTTGAGATTCCTGCCAAACTTGCAAGAGGTTCCAATAATGCTGAACCAGAACCAATTACCCTTACACATTTAATGACCCATACACCTGGGTTCGAAGATTACGCGGATTCCATTTTTAGACTTTCTTCTGATAAAGCACTTCCGCTTGATCAATATGTACGTCAGTATTTACCTGCCAGAGTATTTCCAGCGGGTGAGGTTGTGGCATACTCGAATTATGGAACCGCTTTGGCCGGTTATATCGTTGAACAAGTTTCAGGAGTGCCTTTTTCAGAATATGTAGAACAGAATATATATAAGCCCCTTGAAATGGGGCATAGTACCTTCCGCCAGCCATTACCAGCGGAGTTGTCCAATAATTTGGCACATGGCTATCGATATGTTAATGGAGAATTTCATGAGGGGAAATTCGAATATGTTCCAGAGGCAGCTGGAAGTATGAGTAGTACTGCATCAGATATGGCAAAGTTTATGAATGCTTATCTAAAATCTGGAAATTTGAATGGGAATAGAATCCTTAAAGAGGAAACGGTTCAGAAAATGTTTCAGCAACAATTTTCGCATCATCCTAGTTTAGATGGGATGGCACTAGGTTTTATTGAAAAAACAGCTAATGGACAACGGATTCTTTTCCATGGTGGAAGCACCACACTTTTTGATTCAGGATTGTATTTAATACCAGAAAAAAATCTAGGATTTTTCATTTCATATACTGGAAATAATTTTTTAACTCACACAGAAATTTTTCAGGAATTACTAGATCACTATTTTCCAACAACAGCAACATTTACTTCTTCCATCCCGGAGGGTGCTAAGGAACGTGCTGAACAATATGCCGGTGAGTATCATCAAAACCGCAGAAGCTTTACGACTTCCGAAAGCTTAGTAAGCTTGACGATGGGATTGATTCAAGTTGGTGTGGATGAAGATGGTTATTTAGAAGTTACTCTTAATGGAGAAAAAAATCGTTTTGTAGAAACAGAACCAGGTATTTATCACAATCTCCGTGAAGGTAGATCTCCAGATGCATATGGAGAATTCCGAACTATAGCCTTTAACAAGGATCCATTTGGTAATACTATGCTTGCGACTGATGGACCAATGACGTATTCAAAAGCATCTTGGTATTCTTCTAGTGGTTTTACATTTCTATCAATTATTATAGTTGTTCTGTTATTTTTAGGGAGTCTAATGTATTGGGGATTAAGAGGTCTTATTCGTTTCGTCAAACATAGAAAAACTCAATATTCCAAAGCGGCGCTTACTGCAAAATGGGTTGCAATATCGTACGGTATTTTAACGATAGGTTTAATAATTGGAGTAGGCTCAGCAGGTGCGTTGGATCCGGTATATGGATTGCCAAAAGCAGCCTTAGGGATGCTGCCTCCATGGAGCCCTATTACTGACTTAATCCCAGTAGCGATGTCCATTTTAGGTATAGCAATGCTTGTATTTGCAATAATCTTATGGTGGAAAAAGCAGTGGAGAGTAAGAGGGCGTGTTCATTATACTCTTTTGACGATTGTAACGTTGAATCTTTTATGGATATTCGGATATTGGAATTTGTATTGATGTAGTAATTTGAAATGATCCAGATTTGAGCTTCCAAAAATAATTCATTATATTCAATGGGCGCTGGTTCGAAACCAGTCGCCCAAAACCACAAAAGCAACTCAAGGGCCTTGAAGCTTAAATAGGATTGTGATGTCAAACAACTAGCTAAAGATATCAATATAGAACTTGCCACGAAAAGGGAAGAAATAACTAAGTGAGATAATTAAAGAAAATCTATAGGAGGGGTTCCAAATCTTAAAGACATTGGAGAAGTCTTTTGTTGATCAGTCGTTATTGAATCAAACAGTTAAGCAAATGGTGAAAGAGAAAAACAATTTCGGTGCTGTGTTATGTGTGGAACATGAAAATAATTTTTCATGGGTTGGTTCAGCAGGAAACCTTAACGTTGATGATCAGTTTTTTATTACCAGTGTCACGAAATTATTTGTTACAGCCGTCATTTTAAAATTAAGAGCAGAAAAGAAGTTACAATTGGAGGATAACATATCCATTCATCTTTCCAATGACATAATGAATGGATTACACGTATTAAATAGCGTGGACTATTCAAATGAAATCACCATTCAACATCTTATTTCCAACACCTCAGGTATTGCGGACTATTTTTTTCAAAAGCAAGCTAATGGTAAATCAGGAGGTTCAGATCTCTTTAATGGTCAGGATGAAGCATGGCCATTAGAGAAGACGCTAGAAAGCATTAAGCAAATCAAACCACAATTTAAACCTGGTCAAAAAGCTAGCTATTGCGGTACAAACTATCAACTTTTAGGAAGAATCATAGAAAATATTACAGGAATGAGTATCAAGGAAGTCTTTCAATCTTATATTTTTAATGAACTTAACTTGTCCAAAACATATGTTTATGAAAATGAACATGATACGAGACCCGTTTCGCTCTACTACAAATCTCAGCATTTTCATGCTCCTAAATTCATCTCATGTCCTTCTTTTACTCCTGAAGGGGGCATTGTCTCCACAGCTCAAGAAATGATGACTTTTCTTAAGGCTTTTTTCAATGGCCGTTTATTTCAAAAAGAGGAAATCGAGACTTTAAAAAAATGGAACTTTATTTTCCGTCCATCACAATTCTACTATGGGATTGGCCTAGAGAAGTTATGGGTTCCTAGAATTGTATCTCCATTTAAACCTATTGGGGACATCCTTGGTTTTTGGGGGCAATCAGGTGCTTTTGCATTCTGTTACCCTGAACGGGACCTATACTTTACAGGTACCGTTAACCAAGCCAGTGGGAAGTCCCACAACTTGGCTTATAACGCTATGATTAAGATTATCAAAGCAGTAGGTTAAAACTGTCTACAGATACTGGAATTTAGATTGAAAGATTAAAAACCTTAGAGAAATGATTATTCTTTGAGGTTTTTTTAGTTATATACAATATGATGTATATAAACGTAACTTTATTCTGTTTAAGGGAGGGGTGGGATTTAATTGTTTGAAAAGATTTTGATTGTAATCATCGTGCTTGGCGTACTCACGTTTCCGTTGCATATATCAGCCGCAGAAGATACTACCCCTTCAGGAATTTCTTTAACTAACTTAGAAGCTTTCGTTGACGATTATGCGGAGGATTATATTGGGAAAACGACAGCTGGAGCATCGATTGCCGTATTGAAAAATAATGAAATAGTTTTGTCCAAGGGATACGGATTTGCTGATATTGAGAAGGAACAACCAATGAATCCATCGACAACCGTGTTAGAGTGGGGGTCGATTACGAAGCTTTTTGTTTGGGTATCCGTCATGCAACTAGTGGAAGAAAATGAGCTTGATTTGCATGCAAATATTTCAGATTATTTGCCAGATGGTTTCCTGCTTAATCTGAAATATGATGCCCCCATTACGATGCTCGATTTAATGAATCATCAAGCTGGATTTGAGGATTATGTGTTTGATTTAGGATATCCCAATCCTAAAGATGTGAGATCCTTGGAAGAAGGATTAAAAATAGCTGAACCAAAACAAGTGTATAAACCAGGCGAAGTTGTATCTTATTCCAATTATTCAACTTCTCTAGCAGCATTGATTGTTGAAAACATTACAGGGGAACAATTTTATGATTATGTTTCGAACCATATTTTAAAAAGGCTTGAAATGAATCATTCTTCTATTCATCCTACACTTCATGATCATCAAAATTTAGTGGAAAATAAAGCAACAGGATACAAACTAGTTAAACCTGCAACGTTTGAAGCATCGAGTTGGTTTTATATGTCCATGTATCCAAGTGGTGGTTTGAATGGGACGGCAGAGGACTTGGCGAAATTTGCAGCGGCCTTAATGCCAAAAGAAGGAGAAACTTCACCATTATTTAAGAGCAATGATACGTTGGTAGAGATGTTGTCACAAAGCTATTCACCCCATCAAAACATGATGGATATTGCCCATGGTTTTTGGGAATATGATGGTGTATCGAGAGGATTAACGCATGGAGGAAATACCGCTTCCTTTTCAAGCAATTTTCAAATTGTCCCAGAAGAACAATTTGCTGTAATAGTGTTAACAAACCAAGCTTCCGAAGTTGAGATGAGTTACGGTTTAATCAAAGAACTAGTCGGACTAGGTGAAATCACACCAACTGTTGAAAAAATGCCAGACTCAAAGGAACTTGAAGGTACTTATATTACTGCTCGCAGGATGCATAATGGCTTTTTGAATCTTTATTACTATTTGATCCCTTACAAAATTACAGTAGAAAGTGAAAATAAGATAAAAGTAAGTATTGCAGGGCAATCAGCCCAGTACCTTCAAACTAGTCCCTATCTTTATAGACTCATAGACGGACATTCGTTATTTGAAGCAAATCATATGATGTATTTTCATGTAGAAAATGGAAAGGTCCAGCAGGTCTCTACAGCGATCTCAGATTATATGCCATTACCAAAAGGAAAGGGAACCCTGATACTTATTTTCCACTTGGTACTTGCCATAGTTTGTATCGGATACTTACTTGTTTCACTCATCGTATTGCTAATTCATAATCTTAAAATGAGGAAAAAAGAGAGAAAAGCTTCATCAACAACTAGAGGAAATTTCACACTGCATCTTGCTGGTGTAGCTATGATCATTAATATATTTATATTGATTTATAGATTACTGTCTAATAGCTATCGTGCCTATTCGGAGCTTGTTATTCATATTATATTTAACTACTTGTTCACAGCGATTGCGATCTTTTCAATCATTTGGATGATCATCAAATGGCGGAAGTCTAACTTAATAAAAATACAAAAATACTTCTATTCATTTTCTATAGTGAGTGTCATCATTTTCATTTATTTACTCGTAACTTGGCAATTTTTTGCCTAGAAACCTTTGATAATGAGTTGGCAATAGGTTAATAGAATTTATATTGATGGATTTAAACCTTGAAGGATAAATAGTTCCTTCAGGGTTTTTCTATTCTCAAATTTCAAGTGATTGTAAAGTACTGGGAACTAATGTATGGTTTGATTGTAAAGATAATTCAAATAATAATGGAGGGTAATGAAAATGAGATTTTTGATTTTGTTAGCTCCAGGTCAAAATTGGAGAGAGGATGTCATTTTTCATAATCAACCTTTTATGCCAGAACACGCGGTATATGTTCAAGAAGCTTTTAATCATGGAAAGGTTATTTTAGCAGGTCCATACGCTGATCTAACTGGTGGAGCAATTGTCATTGATGCTGAAAATGAAGATGAGATACAAACTTTTATTGAACATGATCCTACAGTCAAAAATAGAATTTTTACGTATCAAATAAAACGTTGGGGAGAAGGTATGAGCAAATTTGAAAATATCAGTCCTAATTTTGACCAAGGATATATTGACTATAAACATAAAGTGCAGAAAGAGTTGAAAATTATATGAATTCAATAACATTTAGAAAAGGAAGCTTTTGAGAAATTGACAAATACGTAAGAATTACGTTCATTGAAACTACTTCTTACACATACAAAATATTTTTCTAGGAGCAGTGAGATAATCAAGGAGGATCACAATGAAAATTGCACTTATTGGAGATAGTTTAACAGAAGGAAGGCCCGGAGTATCATTTGCCCATATTCTCCAACAAAAATATGAAAATATGACATTTAAAAATCTTGGAAAACCAGGAGAAACGGTTAAAAGCTTGTATAAAAGACTAACTGAGACAGAGATAGAAGAGACATATGACCTGACTTTTCTATGGATTGGAGTAAATGATGTTTTTTCAAAATTGCTAAAAGTTCAAGCTCAGCCAGTCGTCGAAAATAATGAAGAATTTCAAGATTGCTATGAGAATGTTCTAGAATTAGTACTTAATTTTTCGAAACAGGTAGTTGTCGTATCACCTGCGCTAGTAGGAGAAAATCCAAGGAGTACCACTAATAATAAATTGAAAGAGTTGACAGATATTATTAAAACTTTAGCAAGAAAGCATTCCAATGTCACGTTCTTGAATATGCAATCCATATTTTTAATGGAACTCGATACAGTTGAAAGTTCGGACTACATTGGTACGAGTGTGATGAAAATGATGGTTGAAACTCTTTTTTATAAATCACACTCCAAGATTGATGATTTATCTGAAAAGCGAGGATTGCACTTTACATTGGATGGGGTTCATTTCAATAGTACAGGAGCTAATATAGTAGCAGATGAGTATTCATCAATCATAGAAGTTACATCAAAGAATCTAGTTGAAGGGAAATGATGACGGAAGCATTTAAGGTAAGTAGGCAGTCAATGATAAGATAATACAAGAGGAGTATGGAGAGAACCGTTTCCACATTAAGATTTTATTGTGACGTGGTATTTCTTTTTTGAAGTAAAACTACTTACACGGGGTGTTCCATCATTTAATCATTTATGAGCAGAGGACCTATATGCCCCTGCTCATTTGCTATCCTTATTTTTCTAACAAATTAGTCACTAACACATCAAACTCATTTCCTGGATCATCCAAGTGAAAAACGCGCGCTGTATCGTTTTGATTATCGACACGCTGAATATAAACTGATTTTCCATTATAAGTCACATGTTTCATATCAGGTGATTCCGCGATCTCAGCTGCTCTTTGCTTGTTCATTTATGTAACCTCCTTTTTTTATGGACCTAATTCAACTAAACCTTCTATATCTACAACCTGTTTATTTTCCATTTCATCAAGAGGAAAAATCGTTACAGTATTATTTTGAGTATTAACTTCTTGGAGATAAACGGGTATTCCACGATAATTTACATTGGTCATCGTTGGTGAATTAATAATTTCTTGAACTCGTTTAATGTCCAAATTCCATACCTCCTTTCAAGTAATATTTTTACTAAATCCGTTTTATTTATACTTTGTCCCAGATGGAAAAGACAATTGAACGAATCTTAACTCATATTCTCTTCATTATTTTTAAAATAAAAATCCCTACAATAGAGAAACTAACGAAAAACAATGGAGGCAGCCATGAAACATATTCTTTTCGTTACTTTTCTTTTTGCTATTTTTGGAAGTTTTGCTACTATTGTCGAAGCGACTACAGCCCCTATATTACCATGCAGTTTAGTATTGGAACCGGTACACAAACAGGATCGCAACGCCAAAGGAGTAGCACTTCTCTATAAAGTTAAATTGACACCGAGTTTTCCACGAACGAGCATCAGCGTCCATGCCCTCCATTTACCAGAGCCATCATCATTCGGAAAGTATGATACGTACGAAGGATTTGCTTTTATCAAAAATGAAATAAGTTGGCGTTTCAAGCTTTATCCAACACCGGAACTTGATAGTCCAACTTGGGCAGGGAGATTTGACGATATTACAGCCATCATGAAAGGTGCGGAAGTACAAGTAAGACCTTCTAACTCCAAAATAGAAAAATTAGGACCACCCATTTTAAGTAATCCAATAAATAAATGTAAGTAAAAATTGGCTGCTGATCCTTGCTTTCAGCAGCCAATAGATTTTTAACTGATATGATTGCGATAACCAGTGTTTGCTTTTACTTTTACTTCTGCATAACGTTTTGCATCCTGACTACTAGATAAAAGGGTTCCGATTGCTCCTCCAATGAAGCCGATTGGAACTGAAAGTAGTGCAGGGTTCGTCAATGGGAAAATCGGATCTCCTGTGAAAAAGGCAGCACCCTCTACCTGGGAAATCACATTAGGACTAATGGCAACAAGAATGAGAGATGACAGTAATCCTGCTAACATTCCGGTCATCGCACCGGTTGTGTTAAAGCGCTTCCAATAAATTGTGTAAATAATGACAGGAAGGTTCGCGCTTGCGGCAACACAAAAAGCTAATGAAACGAGAAAGGCCACGTTTAAATTTTGGGCAAATAATGCGAGCAAAATAGATAGAACGGAAACACCGAGTGCAGCATATTTAGCAGCCTTCATTTGTTGCTTCTCGGATGCTTTTCCTTTTTTGATGATTTGGCCATAAATATCATGTGCGAAAGCGGAAGCCCCAGATAATACAAGTCCTGCCACAACAGCTAGAATGGTGGCAAAAGCAACCGCTGAGACAAAGGACATTAACACATCACCGCCAAGTACTTGTGCAAGGAGCGGTGCAGCCATATTTCCTGCAGCATTACTGCTTTTAATCGATTCAGCGCCAACAAAAGCGGCAGCACCAAATCCAAGGAATATCGTCATCACGTAAAAAATACCAACAATCCAAGTTGCCCATATAACGGAACTACGAGCTGTTTTTGCATCTTTTACAGTGAAAAATCTCATCAAAATATGAGGTAAACCCGCTGTACCAAGAAGAAGTGCAATCATAAGTGAAATGGTATCCAATGGGACTGTATATTTAACTCCTGGATTTAAATAAGCTTCTCCTAAGGGAGTTGCGTTTTTCATCGTGCTGAACATTTCTAAAATATTAAAATGAAAGCGTGAAAGGACTAAAAATGAAATAATAATCGTACCGAGCATCAGTAAAACAGCTTTAATAATTTGTACCCAGCTCGTTGCTGTCATCCCGCCGAACATGACATAAATCGTCATCATGACGCCGACGATTAAAACGGCGATCCAGTAATCAATTTTAAATAATAATTGAATTAGGGCACCTGCTCCAACTAATTGCGCAATCATATAAAAAATAACAATTGTAACCGTATTCAATGCGGCGGTTGCCCTTACTTTTTTTGCATCAAAACGTGAATTAATCATATCGGCAAGCGTGTACTTGCCAAGATTACGAAGTGGCTCAGCAACAATGAACATGACGACGAGATAAGCAACAAGATAACCAATACTAAATAAAAAGCCGTCAAATCCAGTGAGTGCTATCGCTCCAGCAATTCCTAGAAAAGATGCTGCTGATAAATAGTCACCCGCGATTGCTAGTCCATTTTGATACCCCTTTAAACCACCACCTGCTGTATAAAATTCATTCGCAGTATTTGTTCTTTTTGCGGCGTAGTACGTTATCCAAAGTGTCATGGCAACAATGATTAGAAATAAGACTATGACTGTTGGATTCATTGTGCTTTCCTCCCCTCATTTGTTTCTTCCCACACTTCCTCAACCATGCTGTCGAATTTTACAGCCTTTTTCATGTAAATAGTAGCTAAGGTCCAAGTCATCACAAATAGAAGCAACGCATAAATCCATGCCCAAGAAATATCCCCGATTGCCGGTCTGTCCATAATATCGGTATAGGAAATCAGTATGGGAAAGAGTAAATAGAATGTAATGAAAAGTATGATGGATGGAACTAGAAATTTCCTTTTCGCCTTTAGTAATTCTTGAAACGGAGCACTCCTTTCAATCATTTCAAAGTCTTCCACTTTCTTCGGTTTATTTCCTTCAAAAGATTTGCTGGCCATTTTTGCATCCTCCTTTTTTCGGGTATTTCAAAATAATGTAAATACAACTAAAACTTAATGGTTGTGATTGTGACTGTCAATTTGATTTTAAAAATTGGTGCTTTAGTCATTTGGCGGTACAAATCTTAAATATTGTAAAATGTATCATCAATCTTTGATTGACAATAAACATCAGCATATTAGTAAGTAAATCTCTTTAGGAAAAAGGATCAGTAAGTAATAGTTCGAAAGTTCTGATTGATAGGAATCATCAAATAATGATCCTGTAACACGATTTTCATATGTTATAATCCAGATTAGTAGATTCACATTTTTTAATATTGTAAGCGCTTAATTTTCTATACATAAAAATTATTGAAAAGGTGGAATAGTGATGGGGAAATATGCAAAAGTATTTTCAGTTGTCGTTATCATGGCTATGATGCTAACACTTTTGCCGAATCAACAGTATGCAAAAATTCCTGATGACGCAATCTTATTTCAAGACTTTGAAGGAGCTGATGCGATGTTTACAGCAGCTCAAGGTGCAACTGGTGCGTTATCTACAAACGAGGTGTATGAAGGAAGGCAATCCCTTAAGTATGAAGTACTATCTAGCGGGGACCCAAGTGTAAGCAAAGCGAGTATTAGTATCAAATCAAAAGGGCAACCAGTTGATGCGACTGGTATGGAGTATTTTGTATTTTACATTAAAGATACACAAGGGAATAATACGATAAAAATTTCCTTAACCGATAGTAGTGGAAAATCGACAGACTTAGGCTGGAAGGCGATGAGTACGAAGAAAAATGAGTGGGTACGATATGAAGTGCCGATGAGTAGTTTTTCAGGAATCGATTTTTCGAAGATTAGTGAAGTCAGAATAGGGCAATGGAATGAAGGTATCTACTATATTGACCAACTATTTTTTGCGAAAAATCTTCCACCAATTCCGCCAGATCAACCGACGGCTTATCATCCATCAGGGGAATACGATAATTTTGTCGTTGTTGAACTGCGTACGTATTCCGTTGGTGCAGACATTTATTATTCAACAGATGGAACCGTTCCAACTAAAGAGTCTTCACTTTATAAAGGTCCTTTAAGACTGGAGTCCAGTACGAACCTTAAAGCCGTAGCGTACAACCCGAAAGGCGATATTTATAGTGAAGTAAGCACGTTTGAATATATCATTCACCAGAAAGCAGATTTGGCTAAAACGAAAGCATCCCCAGCCGCGGGAACGTATGCGGTGGTCCAATCCATTGAGCTTTCTGCTTCCGAGGGTGCAACGATTTATTATACGACGGATGGGAAAAATCCTACTACTTCGTCAAAAAAATATTCACAACCAATAAAAGTTTCCAAAGATACGGTAATAAAAGCGATTGCCATAAAGGGGCAAGTTCAAAGTGAAATCGCTGTTCATGAATATAAGATCGATAAAAATCCGACTCCGTTTTTAAAAGCAGATGGAAAGAAAATGCGTAGTGATTATGGTTCAGGAGATGAAGTGCTTCTCCGCGGTACGAACGCAGGTGGCTGGTTAGTTATGGAAAGTTGGATGTCACCAACGAATTCACCAGATCAGAAAACAACAATCAAAACATTGACGGATCGATTTGGAGAAAAGACTGCTTGGGAGCTTATCAATCTGTACCAAGACAATTATTGGACAGGAGCCGATTTTGATAATATCAAGCAGGATGGAATGAATGTCGTTCGCTTACCATTTTCATACTTTGAAATGCTTAACGATGATGGCAGCTTAAAGGCTACAGCTTTTGAACGAATGGATTGGTTTATTGAAGAAGCTGCTAAAAGAGAGTTGTATGTCATTTTAGACATGCATGGAGCCCCTGGTTCTCAAAATGGTAAAGACCATTCAGGAGATACGACCCGCCCAGATAAGGGCAGCTTGTTTGGAAATAAAGAAAATATGGACAAAACCGTCTTCCTTTGGGAACAAATAGCGGAAAGATATAAGGACGAAAAATGGCTGGCGGGTTATGACTTGTTAAATGAGCCAGGCGGCGCTACTGGAATTGAGCAATTTGATTTTTATGATCAGCTCTATAAAGCTGTGAGAGCGAAAGATAAAAATCATATGATGTTTATTGAAGCGATATGGGAACCGTATCATTTGCCAAAGCCTGACTTATACGGTTGGGAAAATGTTGTATATTCCTATCATTTTTATGGCTGGGATAATATAGATAGTTTCCCTTCGCAAAAGAGATTTACAGATTCGAAAATTCCTATGGTCAATGAGATGACAAATTATAATGTTCCTTTGTTGGTTGGGGAATTTACGTTGTTTAATAATCTACAAAGCTGGGATTATGCTCTGAAAGTTTACGAGGAACAAGGTTGGAGTTTTACAACTTGGTCTTATAAGGTTACGGGAGATGGTAGTAGTTGGGGGATGTATACTGGAAATCCTTCAAAAGTAAATATTCAAAGAGACAGCGAAGAGGAAATCCGTAGTAAATGGAGTCAAGTTGGGACAGATACTTCTTTTAAGCGGAACGATTATTTTGTAGATACAATCCGTAATTACGCAAATCCAGATTTTAGAAACTCTGATGTAAGAACATGGGTTGCGAATTTTGAAGGACTTGATGAAGGTGCTACATTTGAAACGGGAAGCCTGGCAACTGCGTCATTGGATTTTGAGAATAAAGCTAATGGCGATGCCTCGCTTAAATTGATCGTAGATAACAAGGGAAATAAAGATGTCAATCAGCAATACGTAAGTATAAAGGCTTCTGTTAATTTAGCTGATGAAACAAACGACTATCCAAAATATCTTCTATTCGATGTATTTAATGCAACTGGAAAAGAGAACAATGTAACGGTGACATTGATTGATAAAGACGGAAAGAAAGCTACCGCGAAAACCCATGCTGCTACAAAAGCGTTGACGAATGCATGGTCCAGAGTTCCCTTGTTATTAAAATCAATTAGTGGTGATATTGACAAGTCATCGATTGTTGAAATACGTCTAGCGATGGAAGATCCCGGGACATACAATTTCGATAACATTTTCGTAGGTCAGTCCTTTTCGAATGATTTGCCGGCGGAATTAGACCTTCATGCAGTAAGGAGTTTGGTGGAAAAAGCTGATATCCAACCTGCAGGAATACGGAATGCGTTGCTCGTACAGTTAGATAATGCTGAGCGGGACTTTGAAAAGGCAAATGCTTTTACGCGAGAAGGGAAAGAAAAACAGGCCGAGCAAGCCAGAAAAAATGGTTACAAAACTCTTGAAAGTCTAATAGATTTTGTATCCAAACATTCGGGCAAGCATATTCGTGAAGAAGATGCCGAAAAAATCATTTGGGCACTAGAACATGGGTATTTTTATTAAGAAACTCGTGCTGCTACTTAAAGCGTTTGAATACCAAAAATCATTATATTTTTAAATAATCAAAACCATAGGGTGTACATTTTTATTGCCACATGCTCACAAGGTATGTGGCATGCTTGATGCTGGAGAGCATTAATAGTCATCCGCCCCATGCAAGGATTCTCATTCATCGTTTCCGATGTCACAAATCAGAGTCATACATTGTTATATGTATGAAACGTAAAAAGGAGCTGAGGAATGATGAACGACTTGACATGCATAATCATTGGAGGCGGCTATGTAGGACTTGCCGCGCTCAAAGCAATAAAGGAAAAGAGCAAAGGCATGGCGAATGGGCGGCAGATTAGGTTTGTTCTGATCGACAAGGAGCCCGGTCATTTGCGCAAATTTAGGTTATTTCGCCCGACTACGGTTGAGGAAGAAATTATGATTCCTTGGAAAGATTTAGTTTTAGATGGATTCGAATTTGTGCAAGGCACAGTTACCTCCGTATATAGTGGGGAAAAACGGATTCGATATAAGGATGCGCAAGGAAATGATGCTCAAATTCATTACGACCTTTTAGTCGTGGCGGTAGGCAGCATCGTAAGGAGACCCGAGCCCAATCAAGGCGGCATCGCCTTGATCGATCCGCAAGCTGCGGCGGACATCCGGAAGCGCTGGCGTGCCAATCTGCGAAAGGCGGCTCAAGAGACGAACCCCGAAGAACGAAAGCGGCTGACAACAATCGCGATTGTGGGAGCGGGAATCAGTGGCATTGAGACGTCCGCAGAACTAGCTCTCGCCATGAAGAAGGAAGCAACGGCACTCGGACTGAATTCATCCGATACCTCTGTCTATTTACTGAATTCACAGGAACGCCTGCTCCCGGAAGTGTCGGAGAAATATAGACGGAAGCTGGTTCAGGAGCTCAGTAAATGTGGAGTGACAGTGCTTAACAATCGCAAGGTGTTACGGGAGGAAGCAGGAGTAGTATTGTTTAGCGATGGCGACAGTCTGCCAGTCGGCATCTGTATATGGATGATTGGTCTGATACCGAATCCGGGCCTGTCCGGCATGAGCTTGCCGCTGACTTCTGATGGTCGAGTACTGGTAGATGGATCTTATCGCGTCAAAGGAGCATCGAGCGTATACAGTATTGGCGACTGTGCGAGAATTGTCGATCCGAAAACCGGCGAGGAGGACCAGATGACGTGCTTTGAAGGTTCGTTTCAGGCGCTTCGACTGGCGAAAATCATGATGGCCGATCTGGAGGGCCGTCCCGCGCCAATTCACCAATCGTCCAAACCGAATATGGATAATGCCTTCAATATAGGTCTGGGACAAGAAGGGGTGTTTTGGATACGTAAATGGGGACTTGACATAGTCATGACAGGAAAGCTTCCGGGTAAAATCAAGAAGTTCGTAGAGGACAAAACCAGTATGCTTCGATAGAAATGAAGAGAGAAAGATGTAATAGTTCTAACAGCCCAGAAAAGGAGATATAGCGATGGAAGAACTATATGATCAATATAAAGCGCTACTATTTACGCTGGCTTATCAGTTGACGGGCTCTATTGCAGACGCGGAAGATGTTGTACAGGATGTATTTTTTAAGGCCTACGAAGTACATGTCGAACTTTTGGAGGAGCCAAAGGCATATTTGTGCAAAATGGTAACCAATCACTGTCTCAATCTGCATAAGTCGGCACGAAAAAGGAGGGAAATATACGTCGGTCCATGGCTACCCGAACCGTTTAGGACGCCGGAGGAGGATACGATTGAGACGACGGTCGTCCACCGCGATCTGTTGTCTTACGCTATGCTCGTATTGATGGAAAGGCTAACACCGACAGAGCGGGCAGTTTTCGTCCTACGTGAGGCGCTAGACTTCGATTACACCGAAATAGCCGAACTGCTCGACAAGCGAGAGGCGAATTGCCGCAAGCTGATGAGCCGTGCAAAAAGCAAGATAGGACTATCGGAGGAGGATATGGTCGCGACTGAAGCGGTCGAATTGGAATGGGTTAGCCGGTTCCTTACATCCCTTGAGCAAGGTAACTTAGATCTTATACTGTCTCTGCTGACTGAAGACGCCCTGCTTGTCTCTGACGGAGGCGGAAAAGTAAAAGCGCTTAAGCGTTCGATACAAACACGCGATCACGTGGCCCGAGTCCTCCTCATCGGAATTGGAAAGATCGCGGCCAATTATAAGGAAAATCTTCGCTTCGATGTTACCCCTCTTAACGGTGAGACCGGTATAGTACTCCGTTCTGGTGATGAACCAATAGCTGCTATATTTGTACAACTCCAAGGCGGAAAGTTTGCCAGAATCTACATCGTACAAAATCCGGATAAGCTTACTAGAGTTTAGGAAGTCGACTACATGTCTTGAACGTGGATGTGGATTAATACCTATTAAACGATGTTCCAGTATGGACGATCGAGAACTGCTTAACCAACTTGTACCCGAACTGAACCAAATATATCAGCATTGAGATGACAAGTAATATTTTTTAGGGAAGTCTATTTGAATGCTAAAAATCATGAAGCTTTTAAATAGACAAAACCATAGGGTGTACATTTTTATTGCCACATGCCGCACAAGGTATGTGGCATGATTGATGCTGGATGGCGTTGATAGTCATCCGCCCCATGCAAGGTATTCTCATTCAGCGTTTCCGATGTCACAAATCAGAGCCTTACATTGTTATATGTATGAAACGTAATAAAGGAGCTGAGGAATGATGAACGACTTGACATGTATAATTATTGGAGGCGGCCATGCAGGGCTTGGAGCGCTCAAAGCAATAAAGGAAAAGACACGGAGAATAGCGAACGGACGGCAGATTCGGTTTGTCCTGATCGACAAGCAGCCCGGTCATATGCGCAAAGTACTGTTGTTCCGGCCTGCCGTGGGTGAGGAAGAGATTATGATTCCCTGGACACATTATGAGTTTTCAGAAGGAGTAGAATTCGTGCAAGGTATGGTTACGTTCGTGGATAGTGGGGAAAAACAGATTCGATATACAGATGCGCAAGGAAATGATGTCCGAATTCATTATGACCTTTTAGTTGTAACTGTCGGTAGCGTCGTTAGGCAACCGGATCCTAATCAGGGTGGCATTTCTTTAACCGATCTGCAATCCGCAGCAGTCATCCGGGAGTGCTGGCGCGCCAATCTACGGCAAGCTGTTGGTGAGACAAATCCTAAGGAACGAAATCGCCTGATGACAGTCGCAGTTGCGGGGGCGGGCATCAGTGGCGTCGAGACATCCGCCGAGTTGGCACTTGAGATGCAGAAGGAAGCATCAGCACTAGGACTGAACCCGTCCGAAATCTCTGTCTATTTATTGAATGGACAGGAACGATTGTTCCTGGAAGGACCCAAAAAAGTTGGAAGAAAATTAAATCAGATACTTGGTGAATGTGGAGTGACAGTGCTTTACAACTGTAAGGCTATGTGGGAAGAAGCAGGAGTGGTGATGTTGAACAATGGAGATCGTCTGCCGGTTGGTCTATGCATATGGACGATTGGTCTGATTCCGAATCCAGCTCTTCGCACTATGGGCTTGCCACTTACTCCTGATGGGCAAGTGCTGGTGGATGAATCTTACCGCGTCCAAGGGGCACCGGGCGTATACAGCATTGGTGACTGTACAAGAATTGTCGATCCGAAAACCGGCAAGGCAGATGGGATGAGGTGCGCAGATTGTGGGCTACAGGCAGATCGACTGGGAAAAATCGTAATAGCCGATCTGGAGGGCCGCACTGCGCCGGTTCACAAATCTTCTTCCTCGATTATGGATCTCTTCTGTATCGGCCTGGGGGAAAATCGCGGATTGGTATGGGGACGCAAATGGGGACTGAATATGGTTATAACGGGAAAACCTGCGTGGAAATTCAGGAATATTGCATGGAAAGCAGGCAGTAAGCTTCTATAAAAACAAAGAGACCAAGATTGCAATATTTCTTACAGCCAGAAAAGGAGAAATAGCGATGGAAGAGCTATATGACCAATATAAAGCGCTACTGTTTACGCTGGCTTATCAGTTGACAGGCTCAGTTGCAGAGGCGGAAGATGCGGTACAAGACGTATTTTTTAAAGCGTACGAAGTACATGTCGAACGTTTGGAGGAGCCAAAGGCATATTTGTGCAAAATGGTAACCAATCGCTGTCTCAATCTCCAGAAGTCGGCACGAAAGATGAGGGAAGTATACGTCGGTCCATGGCTCCCCGAACCGATTCGGACGCCGGAGGAGGATACGATCGAGATGACGGTCGTCCGTCGCGATATGCTGTCTTACGCCATGCTCGTCCTGTTGGAGAGGCTGACACCGACAGAGCGGACGGTTTTTGTCCTACGGGAGGCGTTAGGCTTCGATTACTCTGAAATAGCAGAGCTTCTCGACAAGCGAGAGGCGAATTGCCGTAAGCTGATGAGCCGCGCAAGAAGTAAGATGGAAATAACTGTGGAGGAGACGGTTGCAACCAAAGCGGTCGAAGTGGAATGGGCCAGCAGGTTCATCACATCCCTCGAGCAAGGCAACATCGATCATGTGCTCTCTCTGCTGACCGAAGATGTCATGTACGTCGCCGATGGTGGCGGAAAAGTATTCGCGGCACGGCGTCCGATTCAATCGCGAGATCAAGTGGCCCGAATCCTGGCCGGCGCTTTCGGCAGAATAAAGCACTATTATCAGGGAGGTCTTCAATCCGAGGTTGCTTCTCTGAACGGTGAGACTGGTATCATATTCCGTTCGGGTGACGAAACAGTGGCAGCTATATTTATACAACTCCGCCGAGAAAAGCTTGCCAGATTCTACATCGTAGTAAACCCAGATAAGCTTACCCGAGTTTAGATAGTCGATTATGTGCCTTTAACGTGTATGTGGATCTATACCTTTTAAACTTTGATCCAGTATGGACGATCGAGAACTGATTAACCAACTTGTACCCGAACCTAATATTTCAGCATTGAGATAACAAGGGAAGTCTTTGTTGAGTAAATATAGTGAAAAGAGCTTGGGACCCCAAGCTCTTTTAATGTGAATTGATATAAGAATTAATTTGTTAGATTTTTGTGATTTACTCTGTTTTTTGATTGTAATTTACAGTTTTTGCACTTCAAAAGTTCCCCCATTAGGTAGCCAATAACAAAGGTGGGTTTTTCGTTAATGTACCTTTTCGAGTGGGAAGTGGTTGTTTTTGCCCAAATTTTAGATTTATAGTATCAAAACGTTTTTTCTCTCGTCTAATTTATAGTAAGAAGAGTTGTATATTCATAGGGACTATGGACAAATACATTCATAAGGTGGGAAAAAATTGTTTACGAAAAGGATATTCATTTTCCTTGCTGCGTTGTTGCTAGCGTTGATGCCTTTAGGATATGAGTCATTTAATTTAAATGGTTCCAGTGTAGTTTTCGCTGCAAATGAAAGCTACCAAACGACGGCCAATCTAAATTTGCGAACCGGTGCTGGAACAACGTACAAAGTAATAATGGTAATACCGAAAGGAAAACAAGTAACTCTCATCTCCAAACATGGAATATGGTTCAAAGTCAGCTATTCAGGTAAAACAGGATATGTCAGTTCAACCTATTTAAAACAACTCACATCAACCTCTGCAGCAAAAACAAATCCACAAACTGTAAAATATGCTACAACCGACAACTTAAATATGCGAACGGGTGCGGGAACAACGTACAAAGTAGTAACGGTCATCCCGAAAGGAAAGCAAGTGACTCTCCTCTCAAAACACGGAACATGGTACAAAGTCACGTATTCAGGAAAAACTGGATTTGTCAGTTCTGCCTATTTAAAACAAGTCACATCAACCACAACACCAAAAGAAAATCCACAAACTGTAAAATATGCCACAACCGACAACTTAAATTTGCGAACCGGTGCAGGAACCACATACAAAGTGATAACGATAATTCCAAAAGGAAAAGAAGTAACGCTTATTTCGAAACATGGCACTTGGTATAAGGTGAATTATGCAGGGAAAACAGGGTACGTAAACTCACAATATTTAAAGCTACTAACAAGTGATAATCCTAAATTAACCGTTAAAAATGGGATCACGTACGTTGACGGAATTATTGTTGTCAATAAACGCTATGCACTACCATCAACGTATAATCCGGGTGAAAGCAAAGAGGCAAGAGCTGCATTCAACAAAATGCTTACCGATGCCAAAAAGAAAAATATTACCTTCCAAGTGATCAGCGGCTTTCGCTCATATGAATATCAGAAAAACTTATATAACCGCTATGTAAAAACTTACGGGGAAGCAGAAGCATCAAGATTCAGTGCGAAAGCTGGACATAGTGAACATCAAACAGGTCTCACATTTGATATTGGAGGACCGAATCAAGCTCATTGGCTAACGGAGTCATTTGATAAAACAGCGGAAGGAAAATGGTTAGCGGCAAACGCCCATCGCTTCGGATTCATCATGCGCTATCCAAAAGGAAAGGAATCCGTAACAGGCTATATGTATGAACCATGGCATTTTCGCTATGTCGGAGTAGAGCGGGCAACAAAAATCTTTAATAGTGGGAAAACTATGGAGGAGTATTACGGTTTTTTAGGACAATAGATTAAGAGATGCTCCTACCTATGTCATATGTAAAATATGAAAAATTCGACCTATTTCAATGCATTACGTTATACGGTATAGTATGAAACCATATACAGATGATTCTGGAAATTTATGTCTATTAATCTAAAAAGTGGTCATCAAACTCGTATAACGGGGTGAAGAAGTATGACGAGTAGGATCGAAAAAATTAGATTAAACATAAGAGGAATATTTGAGTCCACTCATCAAACTTTGAAGGAGTGGACTCAAAAACATCCATCTGTTGTATTTATTTATACTATTTTTTCTTGGGTTTCTTTAATTATCTTTGTTCTCAGCTTATTTTTCATGGAAGACTCACGTAAAATATTCGTCCAGTATTTTTGGTCATTTTATGTGATTTTACAATTTTGGTTGCTATGTCGCAGTAAAACATTATCTTGGAAACAATATACATATTTTTTTCTGGCAACGGGTTGGTTGATCGTACCGTTGAATTCATTCATTGTCCTAGCGATTACGTGGGTTTTCGGTGGGCAAGCCTCAAATGTATGGAGTCAAGCTTTTTTAACACCTATTGCTGAAGAAGTATTAAAATTAATTCCGCTCGCAGTCTATCTATTTTTATCTCGACGGGCTTCAGCTTTAAGCTTAAGTGACTTTGCCCTTATCGGTGCTGCTTCAGGAGCTGGTTTTCAATTTGTAGAGGAAGTAACGAGAAGATTAATTTCTGGTAGTCATTATGGTGTAACATTACTCGGTGGAAAAGTTCTGCATTGGGATTTATTTACATTATTTCCTGGTTATTTCGAAGAAAGTATTTTTCCAACTCAAATGACTTCGGGACATGCGTTATTAACTGCAATGGTGACATTGGGAATCGGAATAGCGATTAGATATAAACAAAAATTTATGAATTATTTCTACATTTTTCCCGGATTCCTTTTATTTATGGCCGTTTATGATCATATTTTATGGAATGCTAGTTATCAAGCTCCTAAATTATTACAAAGTATTCATAAAATACTAGGGAGCGGTTATGCCGCGAAACCATTATTCTTATTAATGCTCACTGCTGCTTTACTTATTGATTATTGGGAATTGAATCGAGTTCGTGAAAAAATACCTTTGCTTGAATACGAAAAAATAATAAATCCTTTTACCGAACTCTGGAATCTGATAGTAGCATTACTAAAGGATAGACAACGATTCGGTTATTTATTATTTTTTTATCGTGAACGCAGGGAACTGGCTTTTACATTCATACACGGTAATGCAGAAGCAAAGGACCGTATACCTTTATTGAAGACAAACGTTCAGAAGTATTATGGAGTGTTAACGATTATTGCTATAACGGTATTGGTTGCACTTGTTATTGGTGGATGGGAAAGTATATACAGCAACTATGAAACTTGCTTTGCCTGTTTATTTGATTCCTTGCAAAATTGGTGGGACAGATTATCTGGATGGGAGAAGGGAATTATTATTGCTGGAGCATTTGCCTTATCTGTCCCATTCTTAGGAATCTGGTCGGCTATTGGTGCTGTTTCAATGGGTATGGGAGTTGTGGCAAGCGGACATCAAATATCGGACATTCTCAGAAATCCCAAAAAACTACTTACACCTGAATATGCAGCAGCAGCCATTTTTACACTTGGATTAAGACGTTTTCCATTTGGTAAGATTGTTTCAGCAAAAGTTTTAAAAACTGCAAAAGGGTTCACAAGACATGAGTTTACAACGAAAGGCGGACTAACTTATCGAACAACGCATGGGAGTATGGGGGAACTACGCTCTGTTTTTGCTAAGATAAGTCATCTTAAAAAGGGGACAGCTACAAATGACGCTTCAAGAAGATACGCACGATCTCTTGGTAAACAAACAGACGATGCCGGTCATGGAATTGGTAACAATCTTGGCGGTCTAGGTTCAAGGTTCTCGGGCAATATATTTCCGCAAAACTTGAGCATTAATAGAGGGAAATTCGCGCAATTTGAAGGAATGATTGCAGATGAAGTTCAAGCAGGTAAAACTGTTTTTGTTCGTGTTGTGCCGAAATATGCGAGTGGTTCAACAAGACCTTATGAAGTGGTATATAATGTAAGAATTGATGGTCAGACAATCACAAGAGTTTTTCAGAATCCGTAAATGGATGAACATGCTAGGCATTGAATGGAAAAGTAAGTTTGTAATTCTGAACGGGGAGATGAAAAGAAATGGAGTCTAGCTATGTTTTAGAGGTTGATTCAGTCGATACAAAACAAAACGAAAATGATTCATCTTTTATTGGTGGCCAACCTTGTATTCCTGAGTCAATGGAAATCCCAGTCTGCCAATTATGCGGCGCAAAACAAACTTTCTATTTTCAAATTGCATTTCCGCAGGAACATTTTTGGCATGGTTTTACGATGGCTGTGTTTGCCTGTACTTCTTGTGCACATGAAGAACATCTTATTCCGGAAATGCTGCAAGAGGTTTTGCCAGGAATAAATATTCCAAAAGGCTTTCTTGAAGCTTATCAGAAAAACTTTAAAATAAATATTTTTGAAACAAAAGAAGGTGTCATGAGAAAAGATTATAAAGAGAGAGTTCGGTTTAAACGCTGGAACCTTATACCTACATCAGATATCCATCTTGGTCATAATAAACTAGGTGGTAATCCTAGATGGTTATTGGACGATGAAGCACCGGCAACTTACATGAATTCAATTCCCATGTTTTTTCTTATGCAGATGATGGAAGGGATGAAATTTGAAATTGTAGAGGATGCTCCCCTACAAACTATAATAAGCTTAAGAGGGAAACCGGAGCCTTCGAAGCATCGTTATTATGAGCTTTTTCTAGCAAATTATTTATATTTTTTTGGGACAAAAGATCGTTCAAATCCACTTGTATATATTCTTACACAGATTTAGACCAGCTAAATGGTGGTACGGTAAATGGAGTATAAGGTACAAGTTTAATAAATATAAATTAGATGAAGTCCTTATCAAAATGTTTGGTTGTGATTGTAATGATTCAAAGGAAAAAACTCTATGTCTATTCCGGATTCATTTGGTGTGTTCTTTTTGGGTTAATGAGCTTTTATTGGGCACTAGGAGGGATGGTAGGAGTAAAATCATTAGGCGGTTCAATCTATCAGCATGCATTGAAGAGGGAAGCGAGTTTTATAGTAATTGTTTGGTTAACCGGATTTATGAAGCTAGGTGGAGGACTATTTTTGCTTTTACTTTTAAAGGATTGGTCGATTAAAGTGCATCGCATACTATATTACATAGCTTTAATCGGAGGAGTTTTTTTGTTTTTGTACGGTCTTGCAAACTTTGTATCTCTTTCCCTTGCTTTTACTGGACTATTGTCAATGCAGATTGAAGGCTATGCTCTTAAGTGGAGACTCTTTTTCTGGGAGCCGTTTTGGATGCTAGGAGGGGTTTTGTTTATTTTATCTAGCATAAAGTTTAATAAAGAGAAAAATACTTCAGCTGACTACAGACAAAATTAATGCTAGGAGCTGAAACTATGAAGATTAATATTTTTCGAGTATCAGAATTACTGCTCGGTTTGATCTTTTTATGTGCTGGGCTGAATGGGTATATCGTTTTGTTCGGATTCAATCCTCTTTTTCCAACTAGTCCAAAGGCCATGGAGTTTCTGGGAACAGGTTATTTACTCGCTATGGAAAAAACACCGGAAATTGTTTGTGGAATCCTTCTAATAATTCGCCGTTTGGTACCTTTAGCATTAACGATTTTAGCACCAATCATCATTAATATTCTAGCGTTTCATATTTTTGTAGATCATGCACTTCTTCCGCTAGCTTTAATACTCTTTTTGCTTGAGGTCATATTAATTTGGAGATACAGGAAAAGTTTTATGGGCTTACTGAGCACTGCAGATGAGTAAAAAAGGATTTTTATAAAATAATTAAGCAATCGGCTCGTTTTAAATAAATATGGATAGCAAGACTTATTTCATAGGTACTTGGGAATATTTACTTTTTCAAATTTACCAGCTACCATAAGGGTCGACAATAAAAACTGCATAATTTATGTTGCACTAGGGGAGCCGCAAAGGCTGAGAAGAACGAGGAGGAGCGTTCTAATCCCTTATTACCCGATCTGGATAATGCCAGCGTGGGGAAGTGCGGCTTTATGACGGTTATCTTTTCGATATTCCGTGTATTGCTGCATCTTCCATTAAGATGCAGTTTTTTTATTGTAAAGGCTCTTTTCCAAAACAATATTGTATTTAGATGTAAATCTCAATTACGAGAAATAAATTTTATCCTTGGAACTGATATTAAAATGGGAAAAGAGCTACCGGCTTAATAAGAACCGTTAAACTTCCTTATTAGGCGTAAAAGCCGGATCTTGGGCTTTTACAAAAACAACAAGCCTTAAGAAAATAGCCATTGTAAAAAAACAAAACAGGAGGTATGTGTGTTGTCACAATCTATTTGCGGTAAAAGTCGTATTGTTGGTTTCAGGTTCTCACTCTACCCAATGAGTGACCAGTTTGTCGATGTAATCAAGGGTGCTTTAAACGAGACGGACACATCGAAAGTATGGTTGAAAACGGATGATATTAGTACGTGTATTCGCGGGAAGGCGGTCCATGTATTCGATGTTGCGAAGTGTGTCTACCTGCACGCGGCGAAAACAGGGTTACACGTTGTCTTGAACGGGACTTTTTCAATTGGCTGTCCCGGAGATTCAGAAGGGGATTCGTATATGATGGTAGATGATGTGCGCAGCAACGAAGCAGATTTGTTTGAGTTAAAAATAGAAGCGCCGACACAGTTTGCACTGTACCCTATGAATAATTCAGGCTATATGGATTTAATTGCAGATGTGGTAGAGATTGCAAAGGTAAAGGGAACATTTTCGGGAGGCATTCACTACGCGAGCAGGCTTGATGGGAACGCACATGATGTTTTTGCGACATTGGAAGATTCATTTATGGCCACTCAGGAAAAAGTAAGCCATGTCACGATGACTGTTAATATTGCCGCGAATAGTCCGTCCAGAAAGAAAGCATAAAGAGGATGTTCAAAAAGTCCGGTAAAAATGACACTGCGATTTTCTTCGTTGGCTTGTTTCTCCGCTGCTCATGTATCTAAAAGCATACATTCCGCTGCTCGAAACTGCACCGCCTAGAAAATCTTGGTCCTTTTTATCCTCCTTTTTGAACACGCATTTAGAGTACGTCAGATTAGGAGGAGTGAACATGTTTAAATGGAACTTGCGTGAAATTGTTGTCATGTCAACATTGGCCGTAGTCTTTGCCATTGTCTATTTATTGTTTTTCCAAGTCGGAAATATCATGGTTGGCTTCATGGGACCGATTGGGTATGAGCCGATTTTTGGAATATGGTTTATTGTTTCCATCATCTCAGCCTATATAATCCGAAAACCAGGCGCTGCATTTCTTTCCGAAACCATTGCTGCTTTTGTTGAGGTATTAATAGGAAACGTCAATGGACCGAGATTGATACTTTCTGGAATGATTCAAGGGTTGGGTGCGGAACTCATTTTTGCGGCCACAGGGTGGAAAAGATATTCCGTCTGGGTTTTAATGGCAGCTGGAATGGGGTCCTCCGTTTTCAGTTTTGCGTGGGGCTATTTCCTCTCCGGGTTTGCAGCACTTTCACCGCAATATGTATTATGGATGTTTATCATTAGGATAGTATCTGGAGCTTTGTTAGCGGGATTATTAGGGAAATATATAAGTGATACATTAGCAAAGACAGGAGTACTAAATGGAATGGCACTTGGAAAAGAAAGGAATAGGAGAAAGGCGGCATGAAACATTTACTGGAGGTAAGTCACTTTTCCTTTTCTTATGCTGAATCAGAAACTCCTATCCTGAACGACATTTCTTTTTCAATGAAAACAGGTGAAACGATCTTGTTGTTGGGTCCTAGTGGATCTGGGAAAAGTTCACTTGCACTATGTATCAATGGGCTTTTTCCTAGATCGATTGATGGAATAAGTTCAGGTGATATTTATTTTCTTGGCAAAAAAATAGAAGAGTACTTACCTGGGGAAGTTAATCAATATGTTGGAGTTGTTTTCCAAGACCCGGAAACCCAATTCTGTATGATGACAGTTGAGGATGAGATTGCTTTTGGATTGGAAAATATCAATTTGCCTCGGGCTGAAATGGACGAGAGGGTTAAATGGGCAGCGAGGTTAATGGGAATAGAAAACTATTTGTCTGCTAATATAGCTACCCTTTCTGGAGGATTGAAACAAAAAGTAGCCTTGGCCTGTGTCTTGGCGATGAAACCGAAGTTAATTATTTTAGATGAACCGACTGCCCTTCTCGATCCTTTGTCGACAAAAGATTTTGCAAATACCATTCAGCGTCTGCAAAAAGAATTACAGTTTTCCCTTATCATTATGGAGCATAAGCTCGATCATTGGATTAACTTTACTGATCGTTGTTTAATTCTTACTGATTCCGGGGAAATCATGTTTGACGGGCATCCTCGAAGCTGCTTCCGTTCTCATTTGCAACAGCTAAAAGAGCTGGGAATCTGGTTGCCGCAAACTTTATTATTCAAGGAACAATTCTTAACTTCGAATATAGTCCCTTTTACCGTCGAGGAACTTATTGAGACTATGGACGAAGTGCAAGAGATGATTGAAACATCAAGTCCGCATAAAGAAAGCATACTTGAAGCAAGAAATATCTCTTTCTCACGGAAGAAGATTCCTATTTTGCAAAACATTAATTTTAACATTCCAGAAGGTGCCCTTACGGCGATTGTAGGTCACAATGGTGCCGGAAAAACGACACTTTCCTATTTATTGAGCGGACTGGAAAAGCCGACTTCTGGAGAAGTTTTATTGAAAAACCGAAATCTCACTGCCTATTCAGAATTGGAGCTTAGTAAAAATATAGGGTATGTTTTTCAGAACCCGGAACATCAATTTATTACTGAATCGGTCTACAGTGAAGTGGCTTTTTCTCTGAAAATGCAAGGAATGGATGAAAAACGAATGGACGAGATAATTGAGAGAGTGCTCGCCTCGTTCAGGTTAAAGCATGTGGAACATCATCATCCCTTCTCGTTAAGCCAAGGTCAGAAAAGGAGATTAAGCGTAGCAACGATGCTTGTAGATGAACAATCTTTTATTATTTTTGATGAGCCTACATATGGACAAGATGCCAATACGACAAAAGAGTTAATGAATATGATTGAGAGCCGGATTCAATCTGGGGTTTCAGCCCTGATGATCACCCACGATATGGAGCTTTTAGATTCATATGCTGATCATGTCATTGTGTTAGTCGATGGGGAAGTCATTTTTCAAGGAACTCCGTATCAACTATTCTCGGGACCGAAAGAAGTGCTGGAAAAAGCTCAGCTCCAGCTGCCGTTAAGATATGAAGTTTTGAAACAATGGAAGCTACGGAGTGAACGTTTTGCAACTTCAATCCATTAACCCAAGCATAAAGGCATTGGCGGTCATTATTCTTGTGTTATGTCTTTCATTTGTATTTGATCCTGTGACGCCATTCATATTATGGATCTTTATTTTGACCGTTACTTTTATTTTTGGAAGGGTAAACCTGAAAAGATGGTTGCTCTTTTTTCTCCCTTTCTTTATATTGGCATTCGGTTATATATGGACAACAGCTGTATTTTTCCATCCCCCTGCGGAAATAAAGCCAGTCTCTTTAATTACGTTGAGAACTGTCGTCATCACAGACTATGGTCTATACACCGGATTGGCCCTTGGATTGCGGGTATTGTGCTTTTCTTGTTTGTCTCTTCTTTTCATTATGACAACCGATCCGATTAAATTTATTTTAAGTCTTGTCCAGCAATGTAAAATGCCCCCAAAACTGGCTTATGGTATCCTTGCAGGCTATCATTTTTTGCCTCTTTTAAATGATGAATTAAAAATTATCCGTCATGCTCACAAAGTTAGAGGTGTCAATCGTATGCAAGGGGTGCGTGGAAAACTAGCTGCAAAGATAAAATGCATGATTCCTTTACTTGCGAGCGCAATCCGGAAGGCAGAACGCGCAGCGATTGCTATGGAATCAAAAGGATTTACCGGGTCACGCAATCGGACATTTTTTCACAAAATGACAGTTTGCCATCACGATTGGATATTCTTGTGTATAATGGTTGGCTTATTTTTTGTCAGCTTGTTCATTTCCGTCTTGCTTGGAACGTTTCGGGGAATTGGTGTTATATAAAAAAAGAAAATATTTTACGACCGATATTCTTTATAAACAGTAAGCGCCATGTTTATTCTCATGTAAATGGGGCTTCTTTTTATGAAAAACTTAGATATAAAGAATTTGCAATCGTCTTGAAACATATGAATTTTGAAGTAGATATATAGAGGTTAAGCTCCGGATAAATTTTAAAAAGCTGTGTTTTTTTTAAAAATATTTTATCGTATTAATTGAAGTCTAAATGGAGGGATCGGTATGCAAACTTTTTTTCGTTATAATTGGCAGGTCAGAGAAGATTGGTATCGTTGGTGTGAAGAAGTAGCTGAAGAAGAACTGCTTCTGAACAGGACAGGTGGAGTAGGGGGAATTTTGGAAACGCTTTTCCACATTGTTGATGTTGAATGGAGTTGGATCCGAGTTCTTCAAGGAAAATCTGATTTTCAGGAGGATTTTGAGGAGTACAAAAGCTTAAAAAGAGTACGGGAGCTTGAGGCAAAATTTAAAGCAGAAGTTGAAGAATTTGTTCTAAATTGGAATGAGAGCATGGAGAATAATCTATTTCAAGATACAATGCCAGATGGACGAGTTGTCACTGACACATGGGGTGAGGTAATGAGACATGTGATTGCTCATGAAATTCACCATATTGGCCAATTGTCCATTTGGGCAAGAGAATTAGGGAAAAAACCCGTATCCGCCAACCTGATTGGGAGAGGTCTTGCACCAATTCCACAAAAAAAGTAAAGTTTTATCGAAAATAATTAAATGAAGGGGGCCAACTGCCCTTTTTTTATTTATATCAAAAGTAATATATTTTTTGTTAAAAACTTCACGTTCTCAGGGTTGTTGGAAAACTAGGAAATACCAAGGGTGGGGGCCTTTTAGTAATCAACTATCAAAGTAGAGAATAATAATTCCTATTGCCACATTGTTTTTATAGGTGTATATTCTTTTGTGAGGATATTAATTTACATGTGTAAAGACAGAGGGGTATGAACAATGGGAAAGTTAATAAAATCTCATTCTACTATTTCACGTAATAAATTGCTTGGGATTGCCGGTCTTGGGTGGGCATTTGATGCAATGGATGTCGGAATCCTATCATTTGTTATTGCTGCACTTGCGGTAGAATGGAATTTGACGCCTGGGCAAATGGGCTGGATTGGCAGCATCAATTCAATCGGAATGGTAGTAGGTGCGTTTGTATTTGGATTGACTGCTGATAGGATAGGACGTAAAAATGTCTTCATGCTAACGTTGGTCTTATTTTCGCTCGCAAGTGGATTGTCTGCATTAACAACGACATTGACAGCATTTATGATCTTGCGTTTCTTCGTCGGGGCTGGGCTTGGAGGAGAACTTCCAGTTGCATCGACGTTAGTTTCTGAAAGTGTTGAAGCAAAGGAGCGCGGACGTGTTGTTGTTCTTTTAGAAAGTTTCTGGGCTGTGGGCTGGCTAGTTGCTGCTCTTATCTCGTATTTCGTCATCCCTTCATACGGCTGGAGGATCGCACTCATTTTAACAGCTTTGCCAGCATTTTATGCCATTTATTTGCGCTTAAAGCTACCTGATTCACCGCAGTTTTCAGCAAAGAAAGAAATGGCCCAATCGATTGGACAAAACATCCGTAATGTATGGTCCAAAAAATATGTAAAAGCTACTATTATGTTATGGATTGTTTGGTTTATGGTTGTATTTTCGTATTACGGCATGTTTCTTTGGCTGCCAAGTGTAATGGTTATGAAAGGTTTCAGTCTCATTAAGAGTTTTGAATATGTTCTCATTATGACCATTGCACAGCTACCAGGCTACTTTACAGCTGCTTGGTTTATAGAAAGATTGGGGCGGAAATTTGTACTAGCCACGTATATGCTTGGTACTGCTATCAGCGCCATTATCTTTGGGAATGCTGACACAACCGTGATGCTCCTCATCTCAGGAATTCTTCTGTCATTCTTTAATTTAGGGGCATGGGGCGCATTGTATGCATATACACCAGAGCAATATCCGACAATTATCCGCGCAACTGGAACAGGAATGGCTGCGGCTGCCGGTCGTGTTGGTGGTGTATTAGGTCCACTTTTAGTTGGTTCCCTTGTGGCAGCAAAATATGACATCGGGTACGTTTTTGGGATTTTCTGTATCGCCATTGTCATTGGTGTACTTGCGGTATTGTTCCTAGGAAAAGAAACGAAACAAATTGAATTAGAATAGTTTTTGGTACTTGGTACGGTTCATTTGAAAAAGCCTAAAGCTCATAACTTTAGGCTTTTTGCAGTTTATCCCGCCTGCAGGATTTTGTTTTGGTTTCCCACAAGTATGTTTTAAAAAGGCAGTAAAGATGGAATATGTACTTGTTTATTCGGTTCTAGCCTTTATGGCGCCCCACTCTTTCGGATCTACATCTGCGATAGTTTGGGAAAATGTCCAACGATGTCCGCCAAGATCCTCAACCGTATATTGTCTTTCTCCAAACATACAATCTTTAGGTTTTCGTAGAATCCGCGCACCGCGACTGTGAGCATTTTTATAATGTTTATTCACGTCTTTGACATTTACGAGAATCTCGTGCTTAACTTCTTTCGATCGTGGGGACAGAAACTCAGCATCATCGGGTGAGTCGAATTCTTGACCTGAACGACTATCGCTCAGCATGATGGCGCCATCCCCGATGGTAAGTTGGGCATGGTGTTTTCCCGCCCGCAAACGTTCTGTGAATCCAAAAGTGCGGCAGAGCCATTCTATCGCGTCAGCCACATCATCATAGATGAGTACAGGAATGACTGTGCATGATTGCAAAGAACGGTTTGCCATTGCTGGTCTGAACATTTCTTTATCTTCCGTATGTCTGCTTATTTCGTCCATACTCAATTCTCCTTATTTTTAACAATTCTTCTTGAAAAAGGATCATTTCCTACATAATATTGATTTTATCATAAACTAAGTGAATTTTCGAAAAAGACCAAAATATTCTAATGAAAAATAACAGGGTGATTCAGCTAGCGGATGCTCTTTAACAACAATGCACCAAATACAGTCAGTCAGCAGTTTATTGATCTTCTTATTGCCAGTCCTTGATAGGAGAGAATACCATCCAAGGCATGGGACTATAAGCTCGCTCAGGGCACCACCAGGATATGTACGATATGAGGCTAGAGGGCAATGAAAAAATGCATTCAAGGAAAATCCATTTTTTCATCTTTAGTGATATTGAAAATCCAATTCTTCAAATAATTAGGTGCCATGCACTCAAACATCTCACATGTGATTCAGAATTGAACGGGGCGCCTTGCACAATTCCCACTTGAAATCCCAACTATTGTACCCCCTACATACAACCAGGCATAGGATATTACAATCAATACAGTTAGGGGTGAAAACGGAATGGGGTTATTTATTAACAATAATGACCATCCTGAAGTTTTTAAGAATAAGAAAAAAATCAATACGTCTAATCAAAAGATTTTTACAATAGACTACTTGTCGGAATTGATCGTGCAGCAAAGAGAAGCGAATGAAGTATTAACTCATTCCTTTCTCGATTTAAAAATTTTATACGAACAGCAGGAAAAAACACATTTAGAACAGTGGGCTGAAGTTGGAAATCATTTGGATGAATTGCGGGATATTCATTTAAAGCACGAAAAGTTCGAAGGAGAAGTGATTGAATGGCTTTCGAAACTGAATGATGAAAGTGCTAAAGAGAAAGAAGAAGAACTTGCTTTAAAACAAGCATGGCTTGAACAAATGACAAAATTAAATGAAACGAATTCCGAAATCGTTTACCGCTTGAAAAAGTCCGAGTCAGCCAATGAACAACTGACGTTAAAGTTGAAGGAACAGATGGATTTACAAAAGCAGATGAAAGAAGAAATTACTGAGCAAAAAGAGATACAGGAACAAGTATCTAGCAGATTGGACAATCAAGAGGCATTAACGGAGAAAATATTAAGAGAAGTTAATCATCTTCGCTCAGTGCTATTCGAACGTGCTAGCTTTTTAGCTGAGAAAATTGAAAACGGATTTAAGCTGACGTCCGCTTATGTGTATAAGTTAATGAATGGAAATGACCAATCATTAACATTGTTGATGAAACCCGAAAAAAAAGAATCCAATAAACAAGAAAGGTGATGCGTAATTCCAGCATCACCTGTTTGTTATGGTCGAGCGTAAGCAACCTTCGAATACGAGGCTTAGTACATCTATATTATTTTAAAATATCTTTATTGGAAAGGGGCAACGAAATCACTTTTCCGCCGATTTGGACATGAATATTATCTTTGAAAATAGCTTTCACGATTCCTTTTAAGGAGATGGATGAATTAACAGTTATCGTTTGTTTATCCAGATTTTCTGCCGTCATACCATTTCACGCCTTCCTTATTATCTTTGTAATAGTTACAAGCAAAAATCTTATAAAAAGCTTATGACTTTCGTGGGAAAAACATAAAGATTTTTAATTATTATAACATGAAACACAATGTAAGTTTCCAAATTTGCTTAAAAATTTCATATTAAAATTTGGAAAGGCTTTGCTCTTTTTGTTTTACCATCGTAACTATGAACTTAGCACAAGTATAGACAAAAATATAAACAAGAATACATAAAAATGGAAATGTTTGATTGCATTTATTGATGAAAAATGAATGTTTAAATATTGTTATTGGTGGTATACAACAGGAAAAACAATGATAACAGAGGATATGGCAGTAATATTATTAAAAAGTCTATGTAACATGGTGAGAGATTACTCAATGAAGGCATACACGTTTATTCATGTAGTAAACCCATTTGTAATGATGGCAAAATCCACGTACCATTATTTATAGGCGTTTATCTACTCCAGAGTTCAAACCATTCTCTTTAGATTCTTCCTACCTCAATCTGTTATATTCTACTCTAACAAACAGCCTGCTTACATGTTGAACAAAATAAGAAAAAAGGAGTTTTATTTGCTATGCGTAAATTTTATTTGATCGTGTTTACTAGTATGCTACTTCTACTTACTGCATGCAGTAGTGGAGCAAGTAAAGATAGCATAAAAGTAATAAAGTTTGCCGATGCGGGTTGGGATAGTATTCGTATTCATAATAGCATTGCGCAATTTATTATCGAAGAAGGATATGGGTACGACACGGATGTTACTGTTGGAACAACAGCCGCAACACTGCAAGCGTTAGAACAAGGTGATATTAACGTTTATATGGAATTATGGACAGATAATATTAAGGAAGTTTATGAAAAAGCAATTGAAAAAGGTAGCATCATTAAAGCTGCAACCAATTTTAATGACAATGCCCAAGGTTTATACGTTCCTACGTATGTAATTGAAGGAGATAAAAAACGAGGAATTGAACCAGTTGCTCCAGATTTAAAAACCGTAGAAGACTTAGCAAAATATCCCGAGCTTTTTAAAGATCCAGAAGATCCAAGTAAGGGGCGGATTATTGGAGCACCTTCAAGCTGGGTAGTTAGTGAACATTTGGAGACGAAAATAAAAACATACGGATTAGATGAATCATACAATTACTTGGCTCCAGGATCAGATTCGGCTATTGTTGCGTCATTAGCAGGGGCATATAAAAAAGGTGAACCTTGGGTTGGATATTACTGGTCGCCTACATGGGTAACTGCAGGATACGACTTAACACTCTTAGAAGATCATCCGTATGATGAAGCAGTGTGGGAGGAAAATAAAGGGACAGAATTCCCACCAAACGATGTGGTTGTTGCCGTTCATAAAGATTTTCCTACACAAGCAAAGGATGTGTATGAATTTCTAAAAAATTATAAAACGAGTAACGAATTAACTGAGGAAGCACTCAATTTTATGGAAGAAAATGAAGCAGAAGCAGATGAAGCAGCAAAGTGGTGGATGAAAGAGCATGAAGATATTTGGACCGGATGGGTGCCAGAAGATGTGGCCGAGAAGGTGAAGAAAGCGTTGAATTAATACATTCGTAGTTTGGGAGGATAGAACTGCATGAGCTTGCAGTTCTCCTCTTTTTAAAGGCTGCATTTTAAATTTTAATAGGAAAGGTGTTGGAGTGGCTGTTTTTTACAGCCCGAAATGATGAGTGAATTTCCTGATATACGCATACCAATTGGTCAAGGCGTAGAAAAGTTTATAGATTTTTTAGCTGAACATTTTGAAGCGTTTTTTGATTTTATTTTTGCGATAGCATCAAGCTCGATTAAAGGACTTGAGACAGCTTTACTAGCATTACCATGGTGGGTTTTCATTATTATCATTTTTTTACTTGGATGGTATTTTACAAATGTATATGGCGGATTACTATTCTCATTTTTTATGTTTTTAGTTGGCACGTTTAATTTATGGCCGGAAATGATGACTACGATAGCGATCATATTAATCTCCGTTTTACTCTCTCTAATCATCGGAATCCCACTTGGAATTATCATGGCATTTAATAAAGTACTATCGACAGCCATGCGTCCAATATTGGATGCGATGCAGACGATGCCAAGTTTTGTATATTTAATACCTGTTATCTTCTTTTTCCCACTTGGAAATGTTCCGGCCGTGATTGCGACGGTTATTTATGCCCTGCCACCAGTTAGTCGATTAACGGAGCTCGGCATTCGAAATGTGAACAAGGAAGTCATAGAATCTGCACAGTCATTTGGATCGTCAACGATGCAGATGTTAGTAAAAGTTCAGCTTCCTCAAGCATTGCCAACGATGATGGCCGGAATTAACCAAACGACTATGATGGCACTGGCAATGGCAGTCGTCGGTTCAATGGTTGGAGCACAGGGACTTGGTGAACGAGTGTTATATGCAATAAATCGTATTGATATTGCTTTAGGTTTTGAGGCGGGAATCAGTATCGTATTCCTAGCGATCATCATTGACCGTATTACCGGGGGAATTGCTGAACGTCTTCAGAAGCATAGGAGGGAAGACAAATGACGTTAAAAATGAAACTTGAAAATGTATCCAAAATCTTTGGGAAAAGAGCGAAAAAAGTCATCCCTTTAATTGAAAAGGGAGTATCGAAAAGTGAGATTTTAGCAAAAACAGGTCATACAGTTGGTGTTTACAATGCATCGATGGAAATTATGGAAGGGGAAACCTTTGTCATCATGGGACTCTCAGGCAGCGGAAAATCAACATTAATTCGCTGCTTGAATATGTTGAATCGTCCTACAACTGGGGCAATTTATGTTGATGGTGAAGACATCGTTAAATATAATACGCAACAGTTAAAAAACTATCGGCAAAAGAAAATTGCGATGGTATTCCAGCATTTTGGCTTATTTAGTCATCGTACTGTTTTGAGTAATATTGAATATGGGTTGGAAATTCAAGGGGTGCCGAAAGCGGAACGTCGTAATATTGCCCAAAATCATTTGGAAGTAGTTGGGTTAAAAGGGTATGAGGATAAATATCCTGATGAGCTATCTGGTGGAATGCAGCAACGTGTTGGAATCGCCCGCGCTTTGGCGAATGATCCTGATATTTTATTAATGGATGAGCCATTCAGTGCACTTGATCCATTAATTCGGAGAGAAATGCAACTGGAGCTTCTTGATATTCAAAATAGATTAAAGAAAACGATCATTTTTATTACCCATGACGTAAACGAAGCATTTAAAATTGGTGACCGCGTTGCAGTCATGAAAGATGGGGTTGTCGAACAAATCGGAACTCCAGAAGAAATTCTAGAGGAACCTGCGAATGAATATATTTCCGAGTTTATAAAAGACATCGATCGCTCAAAAATTTTACAGGCAGAACATATAATGGTGAAGCCATACGGATTAGTTTCGTTGAAAGACGGATTGAATGTAGCCGTTAAAGTGATGCGTGAAAACGGGACATCTAGCGCCTTTGTCGTCGATCGGGAAAGGCGGCTGCAAGGCCTAGTAACCATCGACCGCGCAATAGAAGGATTGAAACAAAAGAAAACACTTCAAGAAGTATTGGACAGAGATATCAATACGGTAAAACGTGATGAATATGTGCAAGATATTATCCCGAAAGCCCTTGAAACAAAATATCCGATTGTAGTAGTAGACGAGGAAAGTCACATCAAAGGGATTATATTGAGAGTTCATGTGCTGGCGAGTTTGATAGGTGATAATGGCAATGGTGATGTGAGTATGGACGAAACAGAAAATGTCATCGTGTAGAAGGTCGAAATAATGAGGATTTGAAACAACCTTTCAATGTGCCCGTTATGATGTTTTTTTCGTTGGAGTGGTCACAATGAGCGTGTCAAAGTGCCCCTCTGATGTATTTTTCGATGGAGTGGTCACGATGAACGCATCAAAGTGCCCGCTCCGATGTTTTTTAGATGAAGAGGTCACGATGAACACATCAAAGTGCCCTCTCGGATTTTTTTAAAATGGAGCGGTCACGATTGACGTGTCAAGGATGTAACATTCACCTAGTTCCCGTTTCGACTTCATTCACAATGCGAACATTCTCCTATTTAAATATCCCAAACTCCTTTATCCCGGTTGACAGTCTGTCCATTGTTTTCTTTATTTTTGTTCGCCGATCTGGAAGTAATGTAATTTTCGACTTGTGAGCAATTGTTTCAACGACTTCATCAATTGACATAGAATCTGTATGTATGTGCTCCTGAAATGTATCTTTCGATAAATTTACTAGTCGACCTTCCATTTGTTTATAAGCCCAGGAATTTTTTCCTTCAAGTCTCTTTTTAAGTCGTTTTTCAATTGTTTCTTTTGATGCGTATAGTGTAAAATGCTTAATTTCAATTCCATCTAATCTTAAACGACCTATGATTTGGTTAAAATATACTTCATTCGTAAGGGTCATCGGAACAATTAAGATTCCCGGATATTGTTCGGCGACTTGCTTTAATAGTTTATAGTTTGCTTCTCGCCACAACGGATAATCTTGAAAATCACCCTTCGCTATCTCTCTAGGAACATTTCTCATCAAAACATATCCAAATCTTTCTGGATCGTATACATGTGAATCCTTTATTCTACGTTGCAATTCATAGGCTGTTGTCGATTTCCCGGATCCAAACGTCCCATTAATCCATATAATCAAAAATGCCACTCCTTTTTGCCAGGGACCAGGATTGTACTGGTACCTGGCAATCATTCAATTTTGCTATAGTAATCTTTTTCGAGTATTTTGGTTGAGTAATAGAATTTCGATTCTACGATGGAGGACATATACTTTACATAGTCTTTGTCGACTTGTTCCCCATTATTTGCTGTGAATGTCCGAGTAGCTGAATTATACTTGCCCTTATCGGTTATAAAGCTTTTATTCAGAAAAGGGACGAGGGGTTCAGCATCGGAAAAAATATCTCTGCCCATCAGGAGCCTTGAATCATATTCTAGGCCTAGCAAATTAGAAAGAGTCGGTAAAATATCTAAACTTGAAGCAGGTTTTGTAATGACTTCTGGTTTCATTCCTTTTGTATATAAAATAAACGTATTTTGATAAAGTTCAAAGTTTCTTTCAACGGGATGGCCTGCTAGTTCATCGATTGTACCATCATCGAGGCCGTATGGGTAATGGTCAGCACTCAAAGCGATTAATGTTCTCTCCGCAATTCCCGCCTCTTCCAATTCACCTAATAAGTGTTCCAAGGCACGGTCTAGTTCAAGTTGTGCTGCTATATAAGCTTTGGCTTGGTCAGAGTACGGCAAATGCTCAACATATTTTTTGTTTTTCCATGAAATATAATTTCCGGTAAAAGAGTATTGCATATGGCCGCTTACAGTCATGTAATACGTATGAAATGGCTCATCATGAATGTATTCAGGTACGGTTTTCTCCATCATTTCCAAGTCGGATTCTGGCCATGTCTCTTTTACATCAAGCCCCTTTCCCAACCCTTTATATGAATATCCTAAATTAGGATGGGATATATGTCTTCCATAATAGGTGTACGTATGATTATGATAAGCCCGAGTTGAATAATCTAGTTTTTTTAGTTGATTTCCAATGACAAAAGGAAGACTATTTTTACCTGATTCCCGAAAGCTCCATACTCCACTTTTTGGTATTAAGCCTTGTAAGGCCACATATTCACCATCTGAAGTACTGACTTGCCAAATAGGGGTATAAAAATTCTTAAATTGATATCCTTCATGGGCAAGTTTATATAAAGTAGGCGTTACATTTTGATCGATTGCAAAAGGTGAAAAACCCTCTGCTGTAATGAGAATAAGATTATAGCCTTTAAATTTACCAGTGTAATCATTTTTTTTCGTAGGTTGAACGTTTGCAAAATATTGATGCATGTCTTTTACTACTTGATCCTTTTCTTCTGAAATAAGTTTGGAAAAATCAATATCCAGCACATTGTATTCCACTTTTTTTTCTTCTTCTTGCTTATCTTCTGGTATTTCTTTGGAGGGCTTACGTTCAATATTATCAAGCTCGCTTATAACTGGAGCCTTTACATCAGGAGACCATTTCGTAACTAATCTTTGGAAATCCAGTCGCATTGTAGTAAGTAATCCAAGATGTTGAACTGAAAGTAGGGGAGCGCTATTTTTATAATACAAGTCATAGGCAGAGTTCAGCTCTTTACCGCTTGCATATACCGATATCATGCCAGTGGAATAACATAGTAAAAATAAACAGAATAATACACCGCGTTTAATCCAACTGATTTTATTTAAACGAAACATTTTTTTGCCAAAAGCAATAAACATGACGATAGGAAAAAATAAAATGAGGGCAACGATAAAATGGTCGAGTAAATATTGGACAACATCCTTCCAAAATTCAAAAATCTGAGCGCTTTTTCCTAAAGAATACATACTATAAAAGGTTCGGAAAAATTGAAAATAAATCAGTTGAGAAACATATATAAAAAAAACAAGGATAAATAGAAAACTAGAAAGTATTAATCTCGCAGTACCTTGAACGAAGCTGCATATTAAATATATAGCTAATGAGTAGGAAATGAGAAAATAAAAGGATATGACGATATCCGTGTACGTAAACGTATTGAGCGTTGATATTCTAAAGATAACATCGATAAAACAAATCGAAAGAAAAAAATATATTAATAGTAATTCTTCTTTTAACAAAGCAGACACTACTTCACCTCCATACTTTTGGTGAAAAACAAATTTTGGTTGATTATTGATTTAGACGGATATTGTAAATGAAGAGTTACATTACGAAATAAAATGATCCTCCTTAAATAAAATGTATGAAAAAATGGAAAATGTATGAAGGCTTGACTCATCATCTTCAAAATATTCAAGAAAAAAATGTTTAGGATTTGGAGGGAAATAAGTTTAATGTATGGGAAGATCCAATTAGCGAATAAAACTAATTAACACCGTCCTATAAAAGGACGGTGTTAATTTATTTAGTAAAGGTTAAACTTGTATGTGGATCTCCACTTCAGGGCTCCCTTTTCGCCTCCTGGAATTTTCCCCCACAGGGGTCTGGTTCCTTCCGCTCCAATCGTGGTTAAGTTAACAACTTGCTTTAACAAGGTATAGTAAAAAATATTACAAACCCATCTTATGGTTCGCAAATTCCTTTTGGGTACGAATCAGCAAATTCCTTGGCAATGTTTGTTGCTCTCTTATTCAGCTACTTTACTCTTGCAAAAATATTTTAACTCTCGTAAAAGGTCTCATCATTCTCGCATAGCCAACGGTAACTCATGCATAATCCTTTTGATTAAGGATTCAGGCACAATCCATTTTTTAAAAATAACCAAGCATTAAGGCATTTCGTCTTCCTTAACTCGATTTTTAAAGGCTTCATGGGTGGCGATGTCTTCCATTTGTTCTGTTTGACGGGTGTGTTCTTTTTCTTTACTAAAACTATTTTTTGGAAAGTTACCTGGATGTCCTTTTTCTTTATGGTTAAAATCTTTGCCACGACTCATTTTTTTCGCTCCTTTCAATTTTTCTTTTTTAGTTTGCACGATTGCAAGGAATTTATTAGAAAAAAACCTCCTCTCGTTTGATTGAGAGGAGGTTAGCTTTAAGACACTGAAGACTGATTCAACGAATACTGTAAATGATCATTTAAAAGTTGAACGGCGAGATTTTTATTTTTTTCTTTAATCGCATCCAATATTAATTTGTGCTCTGTTATAGTTTTGTTTCTATTCTCTTCATCCATCACACGGGACACGCCTGAAAAATATTGAACGATAACATCGGTTAATTGCGTAAAGAGCTCATTATTTGTTGCTTTAATTAACTCTTTATGAAACTCGATATCTAGTTCTTTGAACGTTTCGGAATCCGTTGTTCGAGTCATTTCAAAGATAATCGTTTCCAATCCTACTAAGTGCTTTGTATCTGAGTTGGTAATTATCTGTTCAATTGCTGTTTTTTCGAGCAACTTTCTTAGTTCATAAAGCTCTTCAATCCGTTCATTATTCATTTTCCAGAAAAAAAGTAAATGATTAAAAATCACACTAGTATCATCCGTATTGACGAAAGCGCCTTCTCCGTGACGTATCACAATAATTCCAGTTGACTCCAATGCTCGTAATGCTTCCCTTACAATAACCCTGCTAACATTGAGCATCACAGCTAAATCACGTTCAGAAGGGAGTTTATCACCTGTTTTTAATTGGTGATCAATAATATACTGTCTTAAATTTTCACTAACGATTTTACTTAAAGTAAATCGTTCCTTATCTTCAATCCGTTTCAACAAAATCACAGCCTTAAATTGAATTATTCTTCCCAATCATCGAGTAAATCATACAAATGATGTAAGTGCGTCTCCATAGATTGCTTTGCTTTATCCACGTCTTTTTTAAGAATGCTATCAATGACAGATTGATGTTCTTTATATGAAGCGACGTACTGCTCTAGATCCACAATTTCTTCCAGATGATTCATATTAAAATATTCAGTAATAATGGAGGACAACTGTATAAATGTTTCGTTTCCAGTTGCATTCATTAACGAACGATGAAAATTTAAATCTTCTTTTTTAGGTTTCTCGCCAACTTTTGCTTTTTCTAAAAGAGCCTCATTCCAAAAGGACATTTGCTTAATTTTTTCTATATCGTAATGATTAATCGCAAGATCGATTGCACCGAGTTCTAAAATTATTCGACTTTCAATAACCTCTTTAAATTTTATCTTGTCGATCGTTAGGAAAGGGGATATCTTTCGCAAGATGCTTTGAATCTTAATTTCTTTTACAAATATGCCTAACCCCTGTTTAATTTCAATAATGCCCTGTGATTGCAAGGTTTTTAACGCTTCCCTTACAATGGTTCTGCTTACCCCAAGCATTTCTATTATTTCTTTTTCCGTAGGCAAGCGATCACCAGGCAGGCATTTGTTTTCGGAAATATATGATTTGATTCTTTCACTCACAACTTCAGATAATGTCTGTTTACGTTGTATTAACATTTTCGTTCGCCCCTGTCAAATTCAAGTGGAATTAGGGAATTCTTACTATCTATTATAACGATTGTGCAACAAGTGTAACTACCAAAATATTTTTTATTTTGAAAAGTGGAAGCCCCATGCCCACCTATATACTGGTCCGTGGGATGTATATCCATTGACAAAGACATAAGGACAAGGTGATATTAGTCTACATCCCTCTTCAGCCTCTGACTAGGACAAAGGAAACACGATGTGTCCGGTAGGACGAATCGATGTTGACTATCATAGGGAAGAGGAAAAGAAGTTTGCCGGGCGATAGGCGCTGGGGCTAGGCTGAAAAAGCCTATTTTCAAATCTATGCGTATTAAAAGTTTATACGTTCCTATCTTTTTTAAAAAAATGATTGACTTTTTTTGTGGAAGCGATTAATTTTATATTACAAGCTTCAAGTGGTCAGACCATATGATGAACCACAAGTTAATCTTACACGTTGGAAAAATTTTAATCAACTGGAAGATTCAAGTGGAAAAAATTATTTTCCGATTAACTGGTAAGACCATAGTATGATAGCTTCTGATACATACTATAACACAATAAATAGAAATGAGATGAATTTATGACAGCATGGGATTTGGACAAGTTTAAAGGTGTTTTTGTAGCGATGTATTCTGCTTACGATGATTCAGGAGAGGTTAGCCCGGATCGGGTAAAGAAGCTAGCTAGATATTATGTGAATTCTGGAGTTAAAGGATTATATGTCGGTGGAAGCTCTGGTGAAGGGATTTTACAAACGGCTGATGAAAGAAAAGCAGTTTTGAAAGCGGTTATGGATGAAGTTGGACAAGAACTGACAATCATTGTTCACGTTGGGGCCAACTCCACGAAAGAAAGTAAAGAATTAGCCATTCATGCAGAAGCTTTAGGCGCACATGCCATATCAGCGGTACCGGCAATTTATTATCGCTTATCTGAGAAAGCGGTTGAAAAACATTGGCAAGAAATGATCGATAGTTCATCGCTTCCTTTCATTATTTATAACATTCCTCAAACAACAGGCTTTAACTTGACGCAAAACTTGTTTAAGAAAATGGCTGCACTGGATAAGGTCATTGGAATTAAAATGTCGGGCGAAAGTGTATTTGAACTCCAGCAATTTAAAGCAAATAGTGGAAAAGAGTTCTTAGTATATAACGGGCCAGATGAGCAATATTTAGGTGGAAGAATCATGGGAGCAGACGGAGGAATTGGTGGTACGTACGGTGTTATGCCTGAATTATTCTGTCAATTGGAAACGTTCTACCAAAATGAGGCGATTGAAAAAGCTCAGGATCTGCAAAATAAAATTAACTCGATCATTACTAAACTACTAAGCTATCCTTCCTTGTACGGAGCTACTAAAGCAATTTTAAGCTTAAGGGGTATTGAGACAGGTTCACCTCGCTTGCCGCTATTACCAGTACAAGAAAATGATTGGGAAACATTGCGAGAGCTTAATCAAGAGATTGAAAGTTTAATCAAGATTTACGCATAATATTCTGATTTTTTTGCAAAGGAGGAGAATAAATGGAAGCGAAAACCAACATCGCAGAAAGAACAGTGGAGATAAAAAGTCCGAAAAAATCTACTTGGGAACAGATGAAAAGAATGAAATTGCTTTATATCATGCTTTTATTCCCAGCAATCATGTTATTTATTTTCAATTATCTCCCAATGTATGGAGTTATTATCGCCTTTAAGAAATTCTCACCGGGTCTTGGTATTTGGGATAGCCCCTGGAATGACTTTGACCACTTTAAAAGATTATTTACGGATTTTATGTTTTTAAGGGCATTAAAAAATACGTTACTTATTAGTATTTTGAAAATCGCCATTGCATTTCCAGCACCCATTATATTTGCTATTTTGCTAAATGAGATTCGTAATCAAAAGTTCTTAAAAGTGACGCAATCGATTTCCTACTTACCACATTTCATGTCTTGGGTAATTTTATCTGCGATGGTTATAGAGGTGTTTTCACCACAAAGAGGAATCATCAACTTTATCATTACGGCATTTGGTGGAGATCCAGTCAACTTCTTGGCTAGTAAAGTATTCTTTATTCCAGTCCTTTTATTAACAGATATTTGGAAAGAAATTGGGTATGGAGCCATTATTTATCTAGCAACGATTTCGTCCATTGATCCGGCGTTATATGAAGCTGCTGAAATGGATGGAGCAGGAAGATTTAAAAAGATGATTCACATTACACTGCCTTCGATTATGCCAATGGTCATTATCCTTTTTATCCTTCGACTTGGTGGAATCTTAAATGCAGGCTTTGACCAAATCTTGAACTTATATAATCCACTTGTCTATGAAGTGGCAGATATTATCGATACTTATGTTTACCGAAGTGGTTTAGAGCAATTTCAGTTTGATTATGCAACCGCAGTTGGCCTGTTTAAGAATGTAATTGGGATCATATTCATTTTGGGTGCAAATGCTATTATTCGCCGCAAAAGTGAACATGGAATTTGGTAGAAAGGGGGATGAAGTAAGTGAAGAAAAAGTTTTCTTTCTTTGAAATGTTTTTAGTAATAGGATTTGTTTTCTTTTCAATCTTAGTTTTATATCCTTTCTGGCAAACAATTGTCATCTCCTTTTCTGACCCGAAACAAGTTTCAGGTCTAGGAATGAATCTGTGGCCAGAAAGATGGATTACAGATGCTTACCAATTTGTGTTTACTTACGGAAACACGATGAAAGCATATGCCAATACAATTTTACGTACTGTATCCGGAACATTTTTAATTGTAGCTTTCACAATGTTGGCTGCCTATCCGTTATCCAAAAGAGATTTGCCGTTCCGAAATACGATCACTATCTTTTTCCTAATCGCCATGTTTTTTTCAGGCGGGATTATTCCAGATTATTTATTGGTTAAGAATTTAGGATTACTTGATACAAGATGGGCGTTAATTTTGCCATCTGCTGTAAACGTTTTTTATATCATTATTATGAGAAACTACTTCATGACCATTGATAAAGGAATTGAAGAATCCGCAATTATGGATGGGGCAGGATATTTTACGATTTTAACAAGAATTATTTTGCCATTATCCAAACCAGTAATCGCAACGATTGCATTATGGGCAGCTGTTTTCCATTGGAATGAATGGTTCCAAGCTTTGGTTTATATACAAGACGATGCCAAAAGTGTATTGCAAATTGTTGTTAGAAAAATGTTGACCGCGATGGATGTGTCACAATCTGAAAACGCGGCTGCCATTGGAGCAGGTGGCGGTTCATCCAAAAACTTGTTATTAGCTAATGTGCGTGCTGCTACGGTTATTATTTCAATCGGTCCGATTGTTCTGGTATATCCATTCGTTCAAAAATATTTTATAAAAGGGATTATGATTGGTTCCCTTAAAGGGTAACCAATCAAAAAAAGGAGGAAAAAAATGATGAAAATGAAAAAAGCTTTGATAGCAGGATTCATGGCAACAGCCCTAGTTGTTTCTGGCTGTGGTTCAAAATCTGGCAACGACAAATCGACTGAAAAAGTTGATGTTTCTACATTGCCTAAAGCTGGCGATTACTCAAAAGAATTAACATTAAAACTTTCTGGATCATTTACGAGAGGGAAAGCAGAAGATGAAAGTTATGTTCAAAAACGATTAGAAAAACAATTTAATGTAAAAATCGTTAATACTAAAGTAGATACATGGGATTCAGAACAAACAAATTTAATGGTTGCTTCAGGAGACCTTCCTGATACATTTGCTTTCACTGCAGGTGGACAAACAGCTCAAGAAATGTATGACTCAGGTTTAACTAGAACTATTCCAAAAGAAATGCTAGAAAAATATGCACCACATTATATGAAAATGTTGGAAGAAAATCAACCTGGTCCTATCATGAACTTGAAAAAGGGCACAGATAACGAATACTTACAATTAGTTGGACAATATGCACACGTAGATGGTATGGCTTGGGGCCCAACTTTACGTTTAGACTGGCTTGAAAAGTTAGGCTATGAAGTACCTGCAGATGCGAAACCAGTAGGTCCAAACGGCGGCCGTGAGAAAATTTTCTTCACAGAACATGGTTATACTTTAGATGAGTTAGAGAAAATTTTAAAAGATTTTACGTTTAAAGATCCAGATGGAAACGGAAAAAATGATACGTATGGTCTATTACCTTCTAACAACAACCTAAACTGGGCAGCTACACTACTAGGTGCTTTCCAATTAGGTAACGGCTACAACTTTATGGAAGACGGGAAATTAGTCCGTATGGAAGTATCTGAAAAGTATAAAGACTTCCTAAAGACTATGGCAAAATGGTATAAAGAAGGAATTATTGACCCTGAATTTACAACATTAGATGAAAAAATGACTTGGGAAAAATACAAAACTGGCAAAATTGGTTACTTTATTGCTCAACCTGCTTACCTTGCAATGGATGACTGGGCAAAAGGACGTGCTCCACAAAATATCGTAGAAAATGATGATTCTACAGCAAAAGTTCTTGCAACTGCACCTGAAATTGGACCAAATGGACAACAAGGTATTGCAGCATATTTACCAGTAGTTAACTTAGCAGATAGCTTCTATGTTTCTAAAAAAGTAACAGACGAGCAACTAGCACGTATTCTTCAAATCTTTGATTACATTAACTTTGACAATGATGCAAGATGGACATTATACGGAGAAATTGGTGAGCATTCAGATTGGGAAGGCGAGCCTAATAAATCAGCAATCAAAGTTCGCCCTGAGGTTACACCAGAAGAAGGCGATACTGGATTCTGGGCTTACAACTTCCGTACGTATGATAAAGAAAGAATGCAATGGTTTACTTCCGAGTACACATTAAAGTTAAAAGATGAATGGTATGCACGTGAAGATGTTAAAGAAAAAATGATCATCCGTCCTTACAAATGGGATCTTTTAAATCAAACAAATTTAAGAGAACTTGATCAACGTTACGGTGGACAACTTAAAACAATTGTTGACGAATTCAGAATGAAAGCTATTGTCGGTGAAGTTGATGTCGATAAAGAGTGGGATAAATACGTTGACAGCTGGATGAAAAATGGTGGTAAAGAAGTTCTTGAAGAATTAGATAAAGCACCATTAGTTACTGATCTTTTACAAGGTAAACAATAACAAAACTACCGTCCCGCGGTGCAAGTCACTAGCGGGACCTAGTTTTAATTGTAATGTAAATTTACTTAATAATAGATTGTGATGTCTATGCATGCTGTCGTCTAGCAAACTTCTTGTACTTTTCAAAAGATAATTTCAAAGGTCGTGAAAATTGTACATCGATGTGCTAGATACTTATGCTTTTTTGAAAAATCTAAGGCTCTTGACGCCAATTAAACAAATATAGGGAGATTTGCGACATGCCAAATATTCAAGCAGAAGCGATTTATTATCCAGGTTTTGCTGGGTCTAAAGCGTATCGAATTCCGTCAATGATTACGACAACGAAAGGAACAGTTATTGCTGGGATTGATGCGAGAATTGTGGACCAGACGGATAATCCAAACAAAATTGACATGACAATTCGTCGAAGTGAAGACAATGGAAAGACTTGGGGACCAGTACAGAAACTTGTTGCCTATGCTGGCGAAGGGTTAGATGGAGCAGCAGCTATTGATTCATCACTATTACAAGATGAAATAACTGGAACTATTTTTATGCTGTTTATGCATACACCAGGTGGCATTGGTTTATGGGCAAGTGAAGCAGGAATGGGCTTTGATTCAGAAGGTCGTAGAAAACTGTTTGATCAAGAAGGTAGTGTTTACATCCTTTTAGACAATGGAAAGGTTTTAGATTCTGAACAAAATGAAACGGACTATACTGTTGATGAAAAAGGGTACGTTTTTCAAAGCGGTGAAGCAAGAGGGAATATCTTTTTTAAAAAGGGTGTCGACCCAAATGAAAGCTTACTAGAAGCAAGAACATCTTTTTTACAAATTATTCAAAGTGATGATGATGGTCTTACTTGGTCTAAGCCACGAGAACTGAACCCGATGGTAAAAGAAGAATGGATGCGTTTTATTGGCTCAGGCCCAGGATGCGGAATTCAATTGAAGCATGGAGAGAAAGCAGGCAGACTCGTATTTCCAATTTATTTTTCAAATGAAGCTGGAAAATTATCTTGTGCTTGTATGTATAGTGATGATCACGGTGCTACTTGGAAGCGCGGCGAATCTCCGAACGATGGTAGAGAATTGGATGGAGAAATATTATCTGCTAAAACAATTTCCGAGGAGAAGCAATACTTAACTGAATCCCAAGTTATCGAATTGCCTACAGGGGAATTGAGATATTATCTTCGTAATCATTATGGTCTGCAAAGAACAGCTGTTACTACAAGTGCAGATGGTGGAGAAACATGGGGCGAAGTTACTTTCGACGAAACTCTTATCGATCCAATCTGCCAATCTAGTGTTGTTCTTTATCCTGACTTAGGTGATGGAAAAGTACGCGTCCTTTTCGCAAATCCAGCAGATGAAAAAACAAGAGTCAAAGGTACAGTGCGTTTGAGTGAAGACGGAGGAAAAACGTGGCCATATAGCAAAGTAATAGAAGATGGCTATTTCGGTTATTCCTGTTTAACTGTTCTTAAAAATGGTGAAATCGGTATTTTGTATGAGCGAGTCATTGATTATTCGGATTGGAATAGTATGGATATTCAATTTGGCACCTTTACTCTTGATTGGTTAAAATCATAAGCTTGAACCCCAAATTACAAAAGTATTCGTGCTTTTGTAATTTGGTATTTTTTTAGAAAAAAGTAGGTGGTTTATCCATGAATCCTATAATACTAAATTCACAAACAATATTAGGCGCCATCTCCCTTGAAAGAATCGGAGAATTTATTAAGCCATGGAGAATCTTTTATGAGGATCGTTATTTTTTTACTCCAGATATTCTAAATGGTCACGCAGAAGATCCCGCGGGAATTAGAATTACCTTTGAAACAAATTCGCCTAAAATAAAGGTAGAGTTTGCTCCAGCTCTAACAGAAATCGAGTTTGATGTTGTAATAGACGATCATCATTTACTCCAAACTGTAAAACTTGAGCAAGGTGAATCATCTTTTATATGTGAAAATCTATCGACGGAAAACAAAAAAGTAGAAATATATTTATCTCAACAAGAGCCAGTCTTATTGAAAAATGTATATATTGAGGAGAATGCAGAATGGAAAATCCATTCATCTTCTAAAAAGAAATGGCTCACATATGGAAGTTCAATTACTCAGTGCCATGCTGCACTGAGCCCTTCCCTAACTTGGCCTGCAATTACGGCAAAAGAATTGAACTTGAATTTAATATGCCTTGGCTTTAGCGGTCAATGTCAATATGAGCCAATGATAGCTCGTACAATTAGAGATACACCTGTAGACTTTATTTCACTATGTGCGGGCATCAATACGTATGGAGGCAATTGCTATAACAATCGTACATTCCAGGCTATTATCATTGGCTTTATTAAAATTATCCGTGAAAAGCATACTACAGTACCAATCGTTTTGAGTTCACCAATTTATGGAACGTTTAGAGAAAAAACTCCTAATCTAGTCGGATTTACCCTTATTGAAATGAGAAAACAAGTGAAAGAAATTGTAGATATTTTCAATAAAAATGGCGATGAACATATTTTCTATGTTGATGGACTAGATATTCTTGGGAGAAAATACGAGGACTTATTACCGGATGGTCTTCATCCGGATGCTGAAGGTTATAAGTTGATGGGAAACAACTTTTCCTCTGCCTTAAAACCTTATTTTCAGTGATCAATAATGAGAAAGATCATGAACAGAGGTAGTATGATGAAATTTAAAATTGATATTTTTCTGAGTCAAATTCCCAAGAGTAATGAAAATTATTTATAATGAACATATGTAAATAGATTGAATATTTGATATGCACGACCTTTACTTCCTGATGACCCTGAGGGCATAAATTTAAAACGTAATTATCAACGTAGGAGTTGAAGATATGAGCCAACAACCTTTTTTTCAAAAAATACATAAAAAATTGATCGTTTCCTGCCAAGCCCTTGAGAATGAACCGCTTCATGGATCAGAAATAATGGCGAAAATGGCTCAAGCGGCTAAAGAGGGTGGAGCAGTAGCAATCCGAAGTAACTCTGCCCAAGACGTGGCAGCGATAAAAAAACAAACTAGGCTTCCAGTGATTGGATTGGTCAAACGTGACTACCCAGATAGCGAAGTATTTATTACAGCAACTCTCAAAGAAGTAAAGGAATTGCTTGAAGTTGAACCAGATGTCATTGCACTCGATGCTACCATTCGCAATAGACCAAATGGGGAAAAGTTAGAAGATTTGGTACGCTATATTCATGATAATAGCAATACACTAGTGATGGCGGATATTGCTACAAAAAAAGATGCTGAATATGCGATTAGTTGTGGAGTGGATATGATTTCAACGACATTATCAGGCTATACAGCTGATAGTCCTAAACTAGAAGGACCTGATTTTGAATTATTGGAAGAACTTAGCAAGACTGCACCAATTCCTGTCATTGCCGAAGGCCGCATTAATACACCACAAGATGCAAAAAAGATGCTTGATTTAGGAGCATGGTCGATTGTTGTTGGAAGTGCGATTACAAGACCACAATTGATAACTAAATCATTTGCAGAAGGAATTGAAAAATGAATCAATATGTAGCATTTGATATTGGTGGAACACAAATTAAATATGGAATCGTCGATGAAGCAGGCAATATCATTTCTCACGGATTAATGGATACAGAAGCGCATAAGGGCGGTCTTTCCATTATTGAAAAAGTAATTGCTAAAGGGCAAAAAATCATCCAAGACTATTCTGTTGAGGGGATTGCGATTAGTACCGCTGGCCAAGTCGATTTCAATACAGGAACCATTGTCGGTGCTGGTGATACGATTCCGAATTATACGGGTGTAGAAATAAAAAAGCTCGTCACAGAGGCACTTGGGTTACCTGTTGAAGTAAGAAATGATGTGGATTGTGCTGCATTGGGAGAGCAATGGCTTGGTGGTCATGACGTAAATAATTTTATTGCACTAACCGTAGGAACTGGGATCGGCGGAGCGATTGTCATTGATGGGAATATGTATTCCGGGCACACGTTCAGCGCAGGTGAATGGGGATATATGTTAATCGAAGGAGAACCATTTGAAAAGGTCGCTTCAGTTTCCGGATTAATTAATCTTGCCCGGCAATTCAAGGAAGACCGTGAGTGGACAGGAAAAGAAATATTCGCATTGTACGATGAAGGTGATGCGGATATTAAACTAGCAGTCGATACATTTTTCAAACATTTAGCGATCGGCATCACAAACCTGATTTATATTTTCAATCCCCAAAAAGTAATCGTCGGCGGAGGGATAACCGCTCGTGGTGAGAGATTTTTAAAGGAAATTCAGCAGGAAGTCCAAAAGTATATACAACCATCTATTTATATAAATACTGAAATCGTCTTAGCGAAGTTATCAAATCATGCTGGAATGGTCGGTGCGGTTTATAACTTTATAAAAAGAAGACAATCGTAAAGCAATTGTTGACTTAAACTAGTAAAGTCGAGCGTACGGCTAGTAAACTCGAGTCAACGGCCAGTAAAGTCAAGCATCCGGTCAGTAAAGCTGTGCTGATGGCCAGTAAATTCGAAACATCAGCCAGTAAACCATGGTTTTTCTATTAGATTATATAAATAGGGTAAACAAAAATCTAAATTCATCAGTAAAGAGGTGCAGTCATGACGCAATTAAGAATGGGTATTATCGGAATTGGACTTAGAAGTAATATTGTGAAGTATTGGCATCAACCTGAAGGTAATTCCGTTGTCGTTGGTGCGGCGGATATTTCTGTAGCAGCACTTGATCGTTTTAAGCAAGAAATCAATGAAGAAGCTTTTGTGACAACAGATTACAAGGAATTACTAGCTAGAGAAGATATCGATGCTGTTGCTATTTTATCACCTGATTATTTGCATGAAGAACATGCTATTGCAGCGTTACGTGCTGGAAAACACGTATATTGTGAAAAGCCACTTGCGATTACTCCAGAAGGTTGTGATCGTATTCTTGATGAATGGAAACTTTCGGGAAAACATTTAATGATTGGCTTCAATATGCGTTATATGAGCATGTACCAAACAATGAAAGAAATCATTGATTCTGGTGTCATTGGTGATATAAAAGCTGTATGGGTCAGACATTTTGTCGGATTAGGTGGATATTATTATTACCATGATTGGCATGGTGCATCAAAAAATACGACATCTTTGCTATTGCAAAAGGCGTCTCATGACTTCGACGTCATTCATTGGTTAACTGGACAATATGCCAAAAAGGTATCTGCTTTTGGAAGCCTTGATTATTACGGTGGGGACAAGCCAAATGATTTATATTGCCCAGATTGTGATTTAAAAGATACATGCCCGGATGTAAGTTTAACAAAATTAACACAATGTGCTTTCCGTGAAGAAATTGATGTAGAAGATAATAATATGGTTATTATGGAGCTTGAAAATGGAATTAAAGCATCCTATATGCAATGCCATTTCACTCCTGAATATTCTCGAAACTACACCTTTATCGGTACGAAAGGCCGTATCGAAAATGATGATATTAACGATAAGGTATATGTCAAAACAAGAAAATCAGGCACTTGGCATGAAATGAGCGATATAGTATACGAAATGAAGCAAATGCCTGGAACACATAGTGGTGCAGACCCACGAATCTGTTCAGATTTTGTGAACTTAGTTTTATACAATAAGCAACCATTAACAACTCCTTTTGCTGGTCGCATGAGTGTGGCTGTAGGTTGTGCAGCGACTGAATCCATTCGTTCTGGAGGAAAAGTAATCAAGATCGATCAAGGAAGTCATCGTCCAATCGAGGAGGGGCAACATGCCAAAGTTAACGCATAATGAAAAATCCTTTTTGCTTGATGGCAAAGAAACGTTAATTTTAAGTGGTGCTATGCATTACTTCAGAACAGTTCCTGAATATTGGGAAGATCGACTTTTGAAATTAAAAGAATGTGGTCTCAATACTGTAGAAACATATGTTGCTTGGAATATCCATGAACCAGAGGAAGGGCAATTTGTATTCGAAGGAATTGCCGATATCGAGCGTTTTATTAAAACAGCTGAAAAAGTAGGGCTTCATGTTATTGTGAGACCGGGACCTTATATTTGTGCAGAATGGGAATTCGGTGGTTTTCCTTATTGGTTAATGACTGTACCAAATATTAAATTACGTTGCTTCAACAAGCCTTATTTAGAAAAAGTGGATGCTTATTTTGATGAACTATTTAAAAGGCTGAATCCACTTTTAAGTTCGAATGGCGGCCCAATCATTGCTATTCAGATTGAAAATGAATACGGTAGCTTTGGGAATGATCAAAAATATTTACAACATATGCGTGACAGCATACAAAAAAGAGTTAGAGATGAACTTCTCTTTACATCAGATGGTCCACTTCCAAGCATGCTGCATGGCGGGATGATTGAAAATGTACTCGAGACAGTGAATTTCGGCTCAAGAACGGAAGAGGCATTTGATGAATTAAAGAAATTGCAGCCCAATGCACCGCTTATGTGCATGGAGTTTTGGCATGGCTGGTTTGACCATTGGGGTGAGGAGCATCATACAAGGTCTGCTGATAGTGTTGTAGAAACATTGGAAGACATGCTAAAGCGTAATGGCTCAGTCAATTTCTACATGGCACATGGTGGAACGAACTTTGGATTCTATAATGGAGCAAATCATAATGAAGAAATCTATCAACCTACAGTTACAAGCTATGATTATGATGGATTGTTAACGGAATCCGGAGATGTGACAGATAAATTTTTTGAGGTTCGAAAAACATTTGAAAAATATGTTGATCTTCCAGAAAGGAAACTACCAGTTCCAACGCCGAAAAAACAATACGGAGAAGTTCAATTAACAGAGAGTGTTGCACTACTTGACTCATTTGAGCAACTTTCCACACCACAAAAAAGTGAAGCTCCTTTAACGATGGAAGAATACGGTCAAGGATACGGTTTTATCGTGTATGAGACCATTATTAAGGGAGCTTATGGCAAGCAAAGATTAACTGTTCAAGATGTTCATGACAGAGGACAAGTATATGTAAATGGCGAATATGTTGGATTAGTTGATAGAATTAGTGGAAAATCTAGTTTAGACGTAGATATTACCGAAGATGAAACGAAACTTCAAATCATTGTCGAGAATATGGGACGCATCAATTATGGGCCATTCCTCGTTGATTTTAAAGGAATCACAGAAGGGGTCAGATTGAACAATCAATTTTTATTTGATTGGACGGTGTACCCATTACCATTAAATGATGTAAGCCAATTATCATTCTCTAATGCAGAAACAAAAGAGAATCATCCGCATTTCCACCGTGGAACACTTACAATAGATGAAGTAGCTGATACGTTTATCGACATGTCCAAGTGGACGAAAGGCGTCGTCTTCGTAAACGGTCATAACCTTGGTCGTTATTGGGAGATTGGTCCTCAACAGACATTATATGTCCCAGCACCATTTTTACAAAAAGGCGACAATGAAATTATTATTTTCGAACTTCATAAGCATGAGCAAGCTGTATGTTTTGTTGATAAGCCCGTATTAGGGTGATGAAAAAAGCGTGGACCCAATCAGTCCACGCTTCTTCCTATTCTTCTTCAACTGTATTTACTTCAACGCAGATTACAGTAGTAGTTACAAGGACGATCAACATAGCTCCTACGGCTAAAAACATATTCATCATCTCCTACCAAGTGATATGGCCTCCGGATCCAGGAGGGGCGTGCTGAATCATGTGGCTTAACGGCAATGCGTATGCCATCAAAATAAGCACAACTGCTACACCAATCCAAATCCACCAGTTTTCTAAAAACTTAGGTGTATGTGATTTATCGCTTTCTGCAATTGGGAATTCCTCAAATTCTTCTTTCAACTTCGCTTCAGGTGCAACGAATAATAGATTGGCAACGATATAGACTAATAGCATCGCTGAAAGGAATAAAATCGTTCCACCAATCGCCATTGTGACATGGTTGGATAAAATTCCATCGAACCATTCCAATGCATTTACATTTCCGTTATAACCAGAGTATGCTGTTCTTCTTGGAGCACCGAGTAGTCCTAAGACATGTTGTGCGGTAGACATTAAAAGCATACCGACAGACCAAGATCCAATTTGGATAAAGGCAAGCTTTTGTAATCGTTTTGTGAATTTTCTTCCTGTAAGATAAGGAATGAGCCAGAATGTAATTCCCATAAATGTCATGGCGACTGGAGTACCGACGGTAATATGGAAATGTCCAACAATCCACAGTGTATTGTGCACAAGTTCATTCAATTGGAAGCTTGCGTTAATGATTCCGCCAGCACCACCAGGGATGAAAAATGCCATTGCGATAAATATGGATGTAAAGCGAACATCTTTCCACGGAAGCTTTTTAAACCAGCCGAACAATCCTGTACCACCTTTTTTTCTACCAGAAATTTCAAATGTAGCAAACATCGAAAAGGCAGTCATTAGAGATGGAATAATAACCATGAATGTTAAAACAACCTGTAAAAACTTCCAGAAACTTGAGATTCCAGGCTCTGTTAACTGGTGATGGAACCCAACTGGAATAGAGAAAAGTAAAAACAGAACAAATGACAAACGAGCTAAAGAATCACTGAATACTTTTACCCCAAGAATTTTTGGAACGACTGTATACCATGCAATATAAGCAGGCAATAACCAGAAATAAACGAGCGGGTGTCCGAAATACCAGAATAAAGAGCGACTAAGTTCTACGTTAATTGTATCGACCCAACCAAATGCCCAAGGAATGTATTGGAACACAACGGTTGCAACTACACCTAGACATGCAATGAGCCATAAGATTAATGTAGCAACAGTCATGTATGCAAAGAGTGGACTTAACTGACCTTTGTTTCGTTTTTTCCACACGATATAATGACCGATTAGGGCAAAGCTGCTCAACCAAGTACCTACAATGACTAATGCAAGTCCAACGTAATACCATCCGCTAGCTTTCAGCGGTGCATAAAATGTATAAAGCACAGATGCTTTTCCTGAGATAATCATAACAGTTGCAAGTGCTGTTCCAATTGTCGTTACGATGAATCCTAACCAAGCGAATAAATTAACTTTCCGTCCAAAACCGCCTAATGTTTTACTCATTCCAGCAATTAAGAAAGCGAAGATGAAAAATGTTGTATAAATAAGTGCAAGTAATACTCCGTGTGCAGTTAATATTTGATAATAATTCAGCCATGTAGGAAGATCGAGTGAATTGTTTCGAACAAACACTTGAAGTAATCCACAGAAGGTTCCGATAATAAATGCAATGTAGGCAACTCCGATATTCCATAAGGCGAGCTTACGATCCTGAATTCCCATCATGGTTCATACACCTCAATCTCTGTTTGCATAAAATGGTGACCTGTACCGCAATACTCATTACATAAGACTAAATATTTTCCCGGTTTATCGAATGTGTAGCTTTTATGAGTGATTCTTCCAGGCACAACCATCATGTTCACTTTTGTATCTTTTATGGTGAAACTGTGAACAACGTCTGTACTAGTTAATGTAAAAATAATTTCTTTTCCAACAGGAACTCTGATGTTGGAAGGGTTATATCCGAAAGCCATTCCGACAATTGCCACTTCATACGTATTTTTATCAATTTGTCTGACACCAGGGTTATCAAATGGAGCTATTTCATTCACCTTTTCAGGATCAATGGTATCCATTCCTCCTGCTGGTGTGTGCCCTTGTCCAAAGGCAGTAATTCCGACAATGCTTAGAAAAATAGCTAATGATAAAATACCGAATACTAACCAAATTTTTTCATACTTATGAAAATCCATATTCTCACCTACTTTTCCTTGTTATTTGGAAACATAAAGACCGTAAACGGCAAACCACATAACTAAAATAATGATTCCAACGGTAAAAACACTAATGAGCGTTCCTTTAAGGTTTACGTCTGACCCATGCTTCTTTTTGGTCATTGGGCATCCTCCTATAATTGCTGGTTTATGATAAAATCGTACTTTCTTCAGACTCTCCTCACAGTGATAAAAGTCACACCACATGTTGAAAAATGCACAATGTTAAAAATTAGACAAAAAATAAAAAAGGACCATCCTTAATAGTTAGTGTCTAGCGCAGCAACCATTTACTAGTAAACTTCTTGCCCCTCTCCCTACGATAAGTCAACATCAATTCGTCCTATAGTCCTCATCGTGTTTCCTTTATCTCAGTCGATGGTCCTGAAGTTTGTACGTCGATGAACATGCGCTTCCGCTTTTCTTTGTCTAGCTCCAGCGCCAGTCGACAAGTAAACTTCTTGTCCTCATCCCTACGATAAGTCAACATCAATTCGTCCTGTGGACTCATTGTGTTTCCTTTATCTCAGTCAGAGGCCCTGAAGTTTGTACGTCGATGGACAGGCGCTTCCGCTTTTCTTTTACTCGACAAAAGTCGAGTAAGGCATTGTGTAGGATATGCTACAATGAGGTGGATGTGGGGTGATGATATGAAAAGGATTAATTTTCTGTATATCTTTCTCGGTTTATGTATTTGTTTATCATTAGGACTGGCCGCGTTTTTTTTATTTGAATCCTTTCAATACGAAGCTTCTTTTAATGGGAATGAATCGATTCCAAACTATGATTATCATTTTGTTTTAATAGGGCAAGAGAAAGATAATCCATACCATCGGAAAATTTATGAGGGTGCTACGGCAGCGGCGAAAGAGAAAAATATTTTCATAGAATATGTTGGACCGAGGCAGACGAATGTAGAAGAACATATAAAATTAATCGAAATGGCTACTGCCGCTAGGGTTGACGGCATTTTAACCCAAGGATTAACGAATCGAGAATTTAAGCCCGCGATCGATAATGCTATCAATCGTGGAGTGCCCGTAATTACGTTCGACACGGATCTTGAAGATAGCAAGCGTTTATCCTATATTGGGACGGATAATTATGAATCCGGTTACAAAATAGGCGAGGCTCTCATTGAAGATACAAATGGACAGGCTGTTGTAGGTATCATAACTGGGCTGCTCTATTCGAATAATCTTGTGTTAAGAGTACAAGGGTTTTTAGATGCAATTGAAAAAGCCCCTAATATCAAAGTTGTCGCGATTGAAAGCTCGAACATCAGCAAAAGCCAAGCTGCTGAAAAAGCACATCAAATGTTAAGAAAATATCCTGAAATTACTGCTTTTTTCGGTACAAGTGCTTTAGATGGAGCAGGGATTGCACAAGCGATTGATAAAATTAATCCAATTACACCTATTCTTGTGTACGCCTTTGATGATTTGAATGAAACGCTGGAATTAATAAAAGAAGATAAGATTCACGCAACAGTTAAACAAAATCAATATGAAATGGGGTATAAAGGTGTCTCCATGTTATATGAGGCAGTTAAAGGTGAGCGCATACCAAAAACATACCATACATCGACAAAAATACTTCGAAAAAAAGATATTGGGTTGAGCAACCATGAGTAAAATGAAAAATAAGTTAATGGTATTTTTTCTTGCACTATTTGTGCTCTTAAATGGTGTCTCTATTTTTCTATTTCTCAATCATAAACAAACGGTTGCCCAGTATGATCATCTGTTAGACCGCTTTTTATTGTTAAATGATATTTCCCAAATCTCACAGAACACCTACGATTCTATGAATTCCTTTCTTCTCCATAAGACACAAGATGATTTAACAGACTTTTATACATATAGGCGTCAGCTTAAAGAAAAACAGCGAGATTTAAAAAAGACGATAATGAATAACCACAATTATATTCCAGTTAAAAACTATGAAGTGATGATCGGAAGTTTAATAGAAGAAACAGATGTGACAATAGGTCTGTTTATGAGTGAACAAATAGAAAGTTATCCCGCAAGACAAGCAGAATCTTTAAAATTACTATCTTTTCTACAAGACCAAACCCTCCATCTATTAAATGAGGAATTAACTCAGTTTCAATCATATTATTTAGAAATGAGCGGTAGGAATCAAAACATGGAATATATGGGATTTGCTCTATTCTCGGCTACTTTATTCATGGTGCTTCTGTTCTCGTTGTTGTTTAGTAACAATATTACGAGACCCATTCAGCAATTGACAAATGCCGCCCATGAAATTGCGATTGGAAAACTAGATGGAGAAGAAATTATCTATCATAAAAAAGATGAATTAGGATTTTTGACCGCAACGTTTAACAAAATGAGAAGAGACGTAATCGATTTGTTTACGCAAATCCAAGAAAAATCAGAGCAGGAACAGCTGATTAAAGAAATGGAATTGAAAAGCTTACAGAGCCAAATCAATCCTCACTTTTTATTTAACACGCTGAATACGATTGGGAAGCTTGCTTATATTGAAGGATCAGAAAAAGTAAATCACTTGATTATGGCACTGTCCAAATTGTTGCGCTATAACTTGAGTAAGCTGGAGAAGCCCGTAAAGTTGAAGGACGAATTACAAACGGTTCAAGATTATTTTTTTATACAAAAAACAAGGTTTGGAGAAAGAGTTCATTTTAATCTTTTGGTAAATGAGGATTGTTTAGATTTAGAGATTCCTATCTTAACACTACAGCCAATCGTTGAAAATGCCTTTATCCATGGGATTGAATCATTGGAAGACGGAGGAACGATCAAAATAGAGGGTCATACAGAAGAAAACGACGTCATTATAAAAATTATGGATAATGGCGTTGGGATGAACGAGGAAACTAAGAATTCATTTTTTAATAACAGTGAAAAGAGGAAGCAAACTGGGACAGGGCACTCAACGGGATTAGGTCTAGAGAATGTCATTAGGAGATTACAACTTTTTTATCATCGAAAAGACATATTTTTAATCGAGTCGGAAATAGGAAATGGGACAATCGTTGAGCTACGATTGCCGAAAGGAGGATCATAATGTATCGCATATTACTTGTAGATGATGAATCCATTGAGAGAATGGCTTTAAAAAAGATAATCACAAGTTGGAGTGATGCAATCATCGAAGAAGCAGAAAATGGAAGAATGGCTATTGTGAAAGCAGCCGAATTTCGCCCCGATATCATTTTTATGGATATTAAAATGCCTGGGATTGATGGCATTGAAGCTGCAGAAGAAATCAAAAAAATGGACAACTCTGTAAAAGTAATCATGGTTACCGCCTTTGAAGCGTTTGAATATGCCAGGCATGCCGTACGCCTTGGTGTGAATGATTACTTATTAAAACCAAGCTCAGATCAAGAAATTATCGACGTCTTGAGGAAGGTTACAAATGAGATTGCGATTGAAAGGCATCATCGAAATGATCAATTAAATATAAGGGAACATTATAATAAGGCCTTATCAATCATTCAATCACGTGAAATTACGTCCTTAATTGTAGGAAATGATGTTTCTGAATCTGTTGACTTTGAAGGAAACTGGATAAGTGCTTATGAAAAGCCAAGTTGTGTTGTGGTAGTAGAATTTGGAGATACAGCAACTGGTGATGAGAAACAAAAAATTTCAGCTTTTATTAAGGACCAGCTAAGTATTTCCGATAGTCAGAGCTTTGTCGGAACTATTCATCTCAACCAGTTGCCAATCCTCATTCAGTTAACCGATAAAGAAAATGAATCAATCATGAGCCAATCTTTGAGGATAGGGAAGAATCTGATCGATAAAATTCAGCAAAAGTTCGCACGTACGAATGTGAAAATTGGAATCGGAAAATGTTATGACGACATTGAAGAATTTGTCCAATCGTATCATGAGGCGTTGTTTGCCTTAGCTAAGACGAATAGGCCCTTTACATGTACATATTTTAATCACTTGTTATCAGACATTACATCTATTAATCAATTATTTGAATTGGAAAAAACATTACTTGAACATATTTTTTTTGGCAAAATTGAGGAATCTACGAATTCTTTTAAAAAATACTTTGATGAACTAATCGTTACGTCTAATGGGAATATAGAAGTCATTAAAGAAAAATTGAATGAGTTTTTCGTTCTCCTTAATAGACAAATGTACGAGAAAAAAGTGGATATTACATATCATCTTAAATACAACCAAGTGAAATCGATGTATCAGCTGCAAGAACTTGTCATCGATAAAATAATCCAAACGACCAAAATGATTCACACGCTTCATTTTTCCGAAAATATCGATATGGTCTCTAAAGCAAAAAACTATATTGAGCAGCATTACGAAAAATCTATCACTCTAGAAGATGTAGCTGAGGTAGTTCAGCTTAGTCCGCATTATTTCAGTAAACTATTCAAAGAGCTTTGCGGAAAATCCTTTATAGATTATTTAACGGAGGTCAGAGTCAAACACGCGAAGGAATTAATGAAACAACAGGAAAAGAGCTTAAAGGAAATATGTTTTCAAGTGGGCTATAAGGATCCTAATTATTTCAGTAGGGTGTTTAAACGAGTTACTGGACTTTCTCCCTCAGAATATCGGAATCATCAGCTAAAGATTGGTTAAGAAGTAAACAAAAAAATGCTACTTAACATAAAAAAATGAAGGTTGAAAGTTGAAAAAAGGATTCCCGTTAGTGATAGCACAAAGATGTATAGAAAGAAGTAAAATCAGATAGCTATTGAATCAAAGAATCGTAGTCTTAAATCTATATAATATTGTTAGCGTTTACAACGAAATTAGGGGGAATTAATTTTGAGAAAAAGATGGTTTCTTTCTATATTGTTAAGTGCATTTATGATCATGCTTGCTGCATGTAGCGGAAACGAAGCTGGAAGTGATCCAGTTGAACCTGCTGAAAAAAACGATCCTCCAGCAGAAAAACCTGTTGAAAAAGAAGATGAAAAGGCGTCATTAGAAATTTTCAGTTGGTGGACGGGTGCTGGTGAGGAGGAAGGGCTACTAGCATTAATCGATGTATTTAATCAAAAACACCCTGAAATTGAAGTGATAAATGCTGCTGTTGCAGGTGGTGCTGGAACAAATGCAAAAGCAGTGTTAGTGAGCCGCATGCAAGGTGGAGACCCTCCATCTACATTCCAAGTTCATGGTGGAGCGGAGTTGAATGAGAGCTGGGTGGCAGCCGGGAAAATGACACCATTGAATGATTTCTTTGATGCGGAAGGACTTAATGATAAGTTTCCACAAGAGTTGATTGATTTAGTAAGTAAGGACGGTAACATTTACTCTGTCCCGGTAAACATTCACCGTGGAAATGTTCTATGGTATAACCAGAAAGTATTTGATGAATTGAATCTAAAAGCACCAACTACTTTTGATGAGTTTTTCAAAGTAGCTGATACGTTGAAGGAAAAAGGGATAACGCCATTGGCACTAGGGGATAAAGAAGCTTGGACAGCTACTCACCTTTATGAAAGTGTCCTTTTAGGTCATTTAGGAGCAGCTGATTATGGAAAGCTATGGACAGGTGACTTATCATTTGATGACGCGAAGGTGAAAGAAGCAACGGAAATTTTTGCGAAAATGCTTGATTATGTAAATGAAGATCATAGCGCTCGAAATTGGCAAGACGCTGCTCAGCTTGTTGCTGACGGTGAAGCAGCGATGAACGTAATGGGTGATTGGGCGAAAGGATATTTTGACGGACGTGGCTTAAAAGTTGGAACTGATTATGGATGGGCGCCTACACCAAATAGTAATGGAATGTTTGTCGTTATAACAGATACATTCGGGTTGCCGAATGAAATCGATAATCCTGAAACCGTGAAAGAATTCCTAGCTGTTCTTGCATCAGTCGAAGGGCAAGATGCATTTAATCCGAAGAAAGGATCTATCCCTGCACGGGTTGATGCGGATGTTGAAAAATATGATGAGTATGGAAAAGCAGCAATGGAGGATTTTAAAACGAATGATTTAGGACCTAGTCTTGCCCATGGTTCAGCGGCAAATGAAGGGTTTGTAACAAAAGTGAATGATGCAATGGTCATGTTCGTAACGCAAAAAAATGTTGATCATTTTATTGAACAATTAGTCGCTGCAGCAAAAGATCTTTAATGTCTAACAATGAGGAAGGGAAGAGTACTCTTCCCTTCCTTTCTATATATGTATCATTGATTCAGCTTAGGGGAGATGGTTGCGATGAATGTCAATAAAGAGGTCAATATGGGCATTTCCACACCGATAAAAAAAACCACAAAGAAAAAAATAACGACAGATCGTGTCTTATCTTTTTTGTTTATCTTGCCTTCAGTTATTTTAATCGCGGTCTTTGTTTATGGTTTTATTGGTTGGAGCGGGTATGTATCATTAAGTAACTGGAATTCAATCGTAAAAGATTTATCATTTGCAGGGTTTAAAAACTATGCTTATTTATTTGATAATTTCAGATTTCAAGCCGATTTGCGGAATACGTTTTTCTTTACAATTCTCTTTATTGGGGCGGTTATAGTCCTTGGGCAACTTCTCGCTATTTTAATTGATCAAAATATTAAAGGTGAATCTTTATTTCGCAATATTTTCTTCTTTCCAATGTCCTTATCGTTTATCGTAACGGGTGTCGTGTGGCAATGGTTATTGAATCCGACTACAGGAGTTAATATATTTTTACAAAAGTTCGGCATAAAGCCGATGTGGTATGTGGATACAACGATTATTCCAGCATGGAAATGGGGGCATATTGAATTCGGAATACCAGTAGCGATCATTGCTCTCGTTATTGCGGCCACTTGGCAATTGACGGGTTTTGCATTGGCCATGTATTTAGCAGGATTGCGGGCGATACCAGAAGATATTAGAGAAGCAGCTCGTGTCGATGGAGCAACAGAGTTTCAGTTATATCGAAAGGTCATTTTTCCATTATTAGCGCCTATTACCGTAAGTGTCATTATTATTATGGCTCACATCTCTTTGAAAATATTTGACCTCGTTTATGCAATGACAGGGTCGGGAGCGGGTTTTGTAACGGATGTTCCCGGTACGTTTATGTTTGAAACGACGTTTAGAGGAAATTACTATGCGAATGGATCTGCTATTTCGATTATTATGCTTTTATCCGTCGCAATCTTCATCGTTCCGTATTTGATTAAGAATCGAAGAGGTGATATGTCATGACAGCAAAGCGCATAGGACTTCGAACAACTCTTTATCTGTTCTTGATATTATTAAGCTTGTTTTATCTCATGCCGCTTTATGTCATGATCGTCACTAGTTTAAAACCTTTTGCAGAAGTGTCATTAGCTACGATGTGGAAACTACCATCCACATTTGATTTTTCTAGTTATAGCTTTGCTTTTAAAAAATTGGCACCAAACTTAATGAATAGTTTTTATTTAGTCATTCCTGCTACGATTTTGGCTGCCATGATTGGATCAATGAATGGCTATGTATTATCAAAATGGAGATTTAAAGGATCCGAATGGGTTTTTACGGCACTATTATTTGGAATGTTTATTCCTTATCAAAGTATACTAATTCCACTTATTGAATTTTTAAGAAGCATAGAACTGTATAATAGTATTACTGGTTTAGTGTTTGTCCATGTCGTATATGGGATTCCTGTTACAACACTGATGTTTCGAAATTTTTATGCCAATATTCCAATGGACCTAATTGAATCGGCCAAAATGGATGGGGCAGGATTTTTACGTATTTATTGGAATATTATGATCCCTCTATCAATTTCAGGATTTGTCGTCGTAGGAATTTGGCAGTTTACAAATATATGGAATGAGTTTTTATTTGCCGTGACAATCACGACAAACAAACAACAGCCTGTTATGGTCGCGCTACAAAATTTATCGGGGAGTCAAATTGTAGAATGGAATGTGCAAATGGCAGGTGCGCTCTTGGCAGCACTGCCCACTTTACTTGTCTATATTATTTTAGGGAAATACTTCGTTAGAGGATTATTAGCGGGATCGGTAAAAGGATAATGATATAAGAAGCGCACGGCGCCTGGAGCTAGACAGCAAAAGCCTTATTTCAAAATTTCTTAATAAAACTAATACTTTACTTTAGAAAAAGGGCGACCTCCGTGGTCAGCCCTTTTAGTCTATCTTGCATATTTCTATTGGACATATTTCACAATGATTTTCTTCTCTTAAATATTCCAAATCATGAACGAGAATTTTCCCATCTTGCATTGAAAGTTTGCTGTCTTTTTTTAAGGTGCTTAACATCCGATTAACGACTTCGCGACTCATGCCGCAAAAATTGGCAAGCTCTTGATTGGTAAGTGACAAATCAATAAGAATGCCGCCTTCTTGCTCTACTCCATAACTGTTCGTCAAACGTATTAATGTTGAATATAGTGCACCTTTTTTTCCGTGTAAAATAAGGTCGCGGAATTTAGACTGCATTTTTTTATGATGGAGGCTCATCATTTTCATAAATTCAACATTTAAGCTTGGTTTAAGAAGTAGGTTCTCCTCTAAAACATCTTTTTTGATTTTAGCGCAAACGCTATCCTCGATTGCTCTTGCGTGAACAGTGTATGGTGAAGAGTCAGCGTACAAAGAAATTTCATAAATAAAATCGCCTTCGCTAAAAATTTGAAACGCAATCTCACGTCCATCCGGTGATACCTTTCCAATGCGAATTTTTCCTGAGCGGATGTAATAAATCCCGTCAGCAAGATCGCCTTCTTGAAATAAATATGCATCTTTTTTCAATTCAATATCATGATGGACAATGGCAAGAAGACCTTCTAGATTGGCGGATTCGACCTTTCCATTCATATGATCACACCTATTCATTATAGAAGGAGATGTCCCCTTCTTCATTAATACTCATTTTGCGCCCATCTTTAAAAGTAATCTCAAGAGGATGTGTTTCACTCATTTTTTTGGAAAAATACCATCTTCTACCTGGTGGAACAAGGACGATAAAAGTATCTCTCTTTCCAAGAAAATTTAATTCATCGGGCACGATATTTGAGCTTCCAAACAGTGAAATACCAAAATCCTGTATTTCCTCTCCAACATTTGCAACACGAGGAGTTGTTATGCTAACTTCACTTATATTTAAAAAAGAAGCTACCGATAAATCTCCGAATAAATCTCTTTTTCTCCTTCCGATTAATTCAATCACATTTCCAGCTGGATCCTCGAAATACATTGAATCGGCATCGAAACTTCGAAAATACACTTCATTACGCCCATTTTCTCGGTTTAAAGGAAGTCTGTTTTGTATCCAGTCTTTCATCATCGAAAACTGATTTCCTGGTATGTTGATGGCAAAATGATAAAATGCTCTTCGTTCTAATTGTTTAAATGTAATAGTTGATTCGCCGACTTGCACAGTGAACTGATCAGCCATTGCTTCAATAATTTGAAGCTCTAAAATATTACCATAAAATCGTCTTAGTGCCTTTACTTTATCTGTATAAAACGTGACGGATTTAAACATAACATCACCCACAATTGTTCAGCCTCAGCGCCTACTGAAAAAGACTTCTCCCTCTAATAAGCAACAGCGATTCTCTTGTTGGTTCATTTATCTAAGTCGAAGTCCCAGTAGCTATACGTCGATTAGTAAGGCGCTTTCGCTTTTCTTTCATTATATCATTATTGAAGCTTGATAAGATGACAAATGTCATCTTATTTTCATGACATTACTTACTGATGTTCCCTCTCGATCATTTATAAAATGGTATTAAAGATTTGTGAGGGAGAGGTTTGAATGGAACGCGTAATTGACATTAAAGGGTTGACGAAATCGTTCAAGGAAAAGAGAGCAGTAAAGGATGTTTCTTTTACCATAAAAAGAGGGGAAGTAGTCGCGATTCTTGGCCCAAATGGAGCAGGGAAAACAACGACTATGTTAATGATGCTCGGTTTGTTGAGCCCATCTAAGGGCGATGTAAAAATATTTGATGAAGAAGCTAATTCTAAGCATGTTCGTGAAAAAATAGGAGTCATGCTCCAAGAAGTAAGCATTATGGATGGGCTGAAGGTGAAGGAGATTATAAGTTTGATTCGGAATTATTACCCTAACCCGTATTCATTAGATCACCTCATTCAAATTACAGGACTGAATCAAGATGATTTGAAGAAGCGGACAGAGAAACTTTCAGGAGGTCAAAAAAGAAGAGTTGGTTTTGCGTTGGCACTAGCAGGAAATCCAGATCTATTATTTTTTGATGAGCCGACGGTAGGAATGGATATAACAGCGCGAAAGATATTTTGGGAAACCGTGAAGGAGCTTGCAAACCAAGGAAAGACGATCCTTTTTTCAACTCATTATTTACAGGAAGCAGATGATGTCGCTAATCGCATTTTATTATTCAATGATGGAACTATTATCGCAGATGGAACACCAGAAGAGATTAAGAAAAAATTATCCAAGCAATCTGTTTCTTTTATAACGAATGACGTAATTCCAAGAAAAATGTTTCTCGAACATCCTTTTGTAACCGATATGTTTGAAAAAGACGGTAGGATCTATCTCGTGACGGAGGATACTGATTTAGTGCTTGCTAAAATTTTTGAACTGAAATTAAACGTAAAAGACATTCGAGTAGAAAAAGGACGACTAGACGAAGCTTTTGAACAATTGACAGGTGAACATAAGGAGGTTATTTAAAATGAATGTATTATTGCTTCAATGTAAAGCTGAAATATTGCGTATGTTTCGAAATCCCTATTATATTTTTTGGTCACTTTTTATGCCCATTGTATTTTATATCGTTTTTACAAAAGTAGTAAATATTCAGGTGCCTGACAAAAAGGTTTGGGATGCGCATTATTTAATGTCCATGACCACATTCAGTGTAATGGGAAGTGCCATCATGACGATGGGAATCAGGATCGTACAAGAACGCAAGGAAGGCTGGACTACTTTTATCCAAACAACGCCTCTTTCGGGTTCAGTGTACTTTTTGGCAAAAATGACTGGCCAGACAGTTGTACATCTCTTTTCCATTATCGTTATATTTATTGCGGGAGTATTAATAAATGGAATTTCACTGCCAATCCATGTTTGGTTATTGAGCGGGGCTTGGATTCTTCTTGGATCATTGCCATTTCTCGGACTTGGTGCATTAGTTGGAACGATGAAACGAGTTGATACTGCAACGGGTGTAAGTAATTTCATTTACATGCTTCTTGCTATTAGCGGCGGGATGTGGATGCCAATGGACATATTACCTAAGATGGTCCAAAAGATAGGAAGTTGGCTTCCATCATATAACTTTGGGAATGGCGCTTGGGAAATTATTCGTGGGAATTCACCGGAATTTAAGAATTATATGATTCTAGCAGGTTACCTTCTTATTTTCATGGTATTATCGACATATATAAGAAGGAAACAGGAAGCGGTGTAATGATTGAAAAAATTTGAAGTTTTTCCTAAAAAATTCGGTGTTTTACCTTATATATTTCTAATTTATTTAGTCCTTCCGTTTTTTTATGTGGTAGAGGAACAAGGAATGAAAGCAGTTATTGGATATCTTCTTATACTGCTTTTCCTCATTTCTTATCGGCAGTTATATTTTTTAATTCCCTTTAAAAAATTTTCTATTTGGATAATAATACAATTTATCATTATTAGTATTCTTAGTATTTGGTTTAATCCCAATAACTTGTTTATGGGCTTTTTTACTGCAAATTTTGTTGGGTGGTTTCCAGATAAGAAGCTTTTTAGATGGGCATTTATTTCTTTCACAGCAGTGCTTGCTGCATCTATGATATTTATCGTTATACAAGGACATTTTTCTAATTTTTATTACTTTCTCCCATTTCTTTTAGTGATGCTTGCTTCTCCTTTCGGCATCCGATCGATGAATGTAAAAATGGAATTAGAGAAAAAGCTCGATCAAGCCAATATGCAAATTAAGGACCTCATTAAACGGGAAGAAAGAGTACGCATTGCAAGGGATTTGCACGATACGTTGGGACATACGCTGTCACTCATCACGCTTCAAAGTCAGCTCGTACAAAGACTCACTGAGAAAAATCCTGAACGTGCGAAGCAAGTGGCAAAGGAAATTGAATCAACTTCTCGATCAGCTCTGCGCCAGGTTAGGGAACTCGTATCCGAAATGCGATCTATTACGATTGTGGAAGAATTAACGGATATGGATCAATTCTTAAAGACTGCCGGAATTGATTTCCATGTTTATGGAGACGAGGATTTTTCTCATATCCCATTACTTAAACAAAATATTATTGGAATGTGCCTTCGGGAAGCTGGAACCAATATTGTAAAGCATAGCAAGGCAAAGCATAGTACAGTATCGTTTGAAGAAAAGGAAGGCTTCCTCTCTATTACTGTCAAAGATGATGGGGTTGGATTATTGGAGCAACATCAAAACGGGAACGGTTTAAAAGGAATGAGAGAGCGGCTTGCCTTAATTGATGGAACTCTAATGATAAGTTCAAATAAAGGAACAGTACTAACAATAACGGTACCTATAATAATAAAGCAGACTGAGGTGAAGGATGCCGATGATACGCATAGTAATTGCTGAAGATCAGCGGATGTTAAGGGGAGCGCTCGGAGCTTTGCTAGATTTTGAAGAAGATTTAGAAGTAGTTGGTCAGGCAGAAAACGGTGAAGAAGCACTGAAACTTGTAAAGGAGCTTAAACCGGATGTTTGCCTGATGGATATTGAAATGCCTTTGAAAAGTGGGTTGGAAGTGGCAAGTGAATTAAAACAATTAGGATCTCCAGTTAAGGTGATTATGCTGACGACCTTTGCGCGACCTGGTTATTTTGAAAAGGCAATGAAAGCAGGGGTTCATGGCTATTTATTGAAGGATGGATCGATAGATGAACTAGCCAGTACGATTCGTAAAGTCATGGAGGGTAAAAGAGAGTTTGCCCACGAATTAATTATGAATTCGTATAAAGAAGATAACCCTTTAACTGAACGTGAACAAGAAATATTAAAATTAGCGGCAGAAGGAAAAACGGGGAAAGAAATATCAAACATATTATTCCTATCCCAAGGGACAGTCCGGAACTATATGTCTGAAATTCTTCAAAAGCTAAATTCAAAGAATAAGATAGAAGCAATATCGATTGCTCAAGAAAAGGGCTGGATATAAGTAGGGATGTTCCAAAATGATGGAACATCCCTTTGAGCTTACATGGCTTTTGCTTTCAAATAAAAACGATGCTGCTTCACGTCAAAATATCCTTTATCTTGGATCAGTTGATGAATTTCATACAATTTCTGCTTTTCTTTTTCTACATTAAATTCTGGTGCTTGCCAAGGGATGGCTTTTAAATAATAGACTAATGCACCTATATCAAAGAATCTTTGAATTGGAAATTCCTCACGACTTTCTAAAATCTTAAAACCATTATCCTCCAAATCAGATGCCGCTTTAGCCAAATTCCAATCTATAAATTCCTCATTATAAGGTAAACCTAATGCATCGTTTATATCGTGGCAATCTAATCCTCCTACTTGTTGAGTAAGAAACAGGCCGTTGTCCGTTATAATTCTTCGAACTTCTTGATTAGAATATGCTTCATGTTTATTTATAATGAGGTCAAAAAAGCTGTTATCAAATGGTAGTTGGTGGTCATCTTCAATTTCAAATACCTTAACACCAAGTGATTCTAGTCGATTTTTAGCAATTGGAACATTTGGTTTATATGCTTCCGTAGCATATATGATTGGTGGAAAAGGACGTAGCATCGATAAAAATTCGCCGCCTCCCGTTCCCATATCGAGCATCGAAGAAGAATTTTTAATAAGACCCAAAGCTTTGCTTCCATATGACCAAGATAGCGGCTCACTAACTATTCTTCCTGTACCATTCACATACGAAAAATCCCAACCGGAAAAAGGGCGATTACTGCTTTCGATTAATTGTTCAAATTGATTGTCGAATATCATTCTAAATACCTCCATATAAGGAAAATCAGGTGGAAACTATTACTAGGAACATAGTATAATGGTCCTGATTGTGTTTAATAAAGGAGAATTTTTTCTTGAAGAATTTCAGATTGCATCTTACGTTGATCATTATTGTTTTTTCCATTTTTATATCTTTTATAGTAGCATTTTTTGATCAAGTTAAGTTGAAAAATAGATTAATAGAAGAATACGAGTCTAAATTAAGTGCAACAGAAGATAGTATAATCGACTCTTTGCATACGATTGATAAGGCCTATATGTTTTTTGACGATGACATAGCTCAAAAAATGAAAAAGATCTCGGGAGATTTACTTACTCTTTATGAAAAAAACCGAGATTTTGATGAGTGGGATTTTCAAGCCCTTAAAACGTATTATGGGATGGATATCTACATTATAAACGAAAAAAACGTCATCACACATAGTAGTTTCCATGAGGATGTCGGTCTTGACTTTCAATCTTGCTGCACACGATTATCAGAATTGCTAGATACAAGGAGAATTGAAGGAGTATTCGTTGATGACGGAATGGATATTCAACAGGCAAATGGAGGAATAAAAAAATATAGTTATGCCCCTACGCCTGATAAAAAATATATCATCGAATTAGGAATAGAATTATCAGATGGAGAGATTTTTAAACACTTTAATTTCCTACAATTAAAAAATGAGTTAGAAGAAAAATATACTTTTATTAACAATATTAATATATATAGTCGTGGTGGGAACACACTCCTTGTCGATAGTAATAAGCGAGAGGAAGACATAAAGCGTGGTTCCAAAAGATGGTCATATTTCAGAAAGGCGCTAGAGAGTGGAGAACCGGTTGAGGTAAAAGGGAAATGGCATGATTTAGACGTTACATATCGCTATGTCCCATATGAAGCAACGGAAAAAAGAGGGGTTTCTACTAATAGAGTGGTTGAAATTGTGTATAATGACTATCCATTAAATAAAGAATTAGTAGATAATAAAAAACAATTCGTTTTGCAGCTGCTTGTCATTTTAATCGGTGCTATATTACTTTCTCTTTTTATAGCACGATGGATTGGAAGGCCGATGTTTTTAGCGTTTCACGATAGTTTGACAGGACTTAAAAATCGAGCAGCTTTCGAGGATTTAGTTAGTGATCAATTGAAAAAGAAAGATGTAAACACAGCTTTAATGATGATTGATCTAGATAATTTTAAGCTTGTTAATGATCGGCTAGGACATTCCGAAGGTGATCGTATTCTTAAAGTGACCGCAGAAGCAATTGCTTCTTTTTTAAGTAAAAAGGATAGTGCCGTCAGAATTGGCGGGGATGAGTTCGGTGTCATTTTTGCTAATATTCAAGTAGAAGATCTTAAGAAGACCGCTTTAGGGATGCTAAACTTGATGGAACAGCGTTTCCACGATCTGCCTGAGGAGATCGATGTATCGATGAGCATTGGGATTGCGTTTGCGGATGAACAAGATAATGTCGATACGCTATATGCCAAAGCAGATAGTGCATTATATCGTTCAAAAAATAATGGGAAGAACCAATACCATATTTATGGTGATACGGAATAAAAAACTAGACTTTATCAAAAACATACTATTATTGTAATATAAAAGTATGTTTTTTTTAGGAGATGGTAAAGATGTGGGAAGAATTTAAGAAGTTTGCTATAAAAGGAAACGTATTAGACTTGGCGGTTGCAGTTGTCATCGGAGCAGCATTCGGTAAAATTGTTTCTTCGCTTGTTGATAATATTATTATGCCACTTGTTGGAGTGTTGCTAGGCGGCAGAAGTTTTGAAAAGCTTTCTTTTACAATCAATGATGCAGACGTCAAATACGGAATGTTCATTCAAAGCGTAGTTGACTTTTTCATAATTTCCTTTTCGATATTTATGTTTGTAAAATTATTAAACAGCTTTAAAAGTAAGAAAGAGGAAGAAGTTATAGAGAAAGAGCCAGAGGTTGCACCGGAAATAGAGCTGTTGGCTGAAATTCGCGATTTATTAAAAGAACAAAAACAAGAAAAAGCAGATAACTGAAAGTAGATGAAAAACACCACACGAAATTTTCGCGTGGTGTTTTTCAATTATTAATGTTAAGCCTCTCTTGCGACTTGAATTTCCATCGTAACTTTAATGTCATCACCGACAAGAACGCCACCTGTTTCAAGGGCTGCATTCCAAGTTAAACCATAATCGCTGCGTTTGATTTTACCTTCTACGCTAAAGCCTGCTTTTTCTGCACCACTCATTGGGTCTTTCGCAAGTCCTTCAAACGTAACAGTAAAGGTTTCAGGTTTTGTTACTCCGTGCAAGGAAACGTCTCCTGTTACTGCGTATTCATCTTCTCCCTTTTTCACAATATTTGTTGAAGTAAATGTTAAATTAGGGTATTTTTCAGTTTCAAAAAAGTCAGCTGAACGAAGATGATTATCACGATCTGTGTTTCGTGTATCAATGCTTGCAACATCAATTGTAAAACTGATATTTCCAGTTGTTAAATCAGTTGCGTCTACCACGATATCCGCAGAAAAATCATTAAAAGAACCTTTTACTTTAGAAACCATCATATGTTTTACAGAAAAATCAACGTTGCTGTGAGCATTATCAAGATTCCATTTAGAAATTGCCATTGTTACATCTCCTCCTCATGATTGTTACAAAAAGTAAGTTACTGATATTATTATAGTTAATAATCTTTAAGATGTAAAGTTGTTTTTTTGACATTACTTTTAGAAAAATGAATAATAGAGCAAAATAGTATAAGTTTTCTTTGTGTTTCAGTTTATCCTAAAAGTTTGATCATAAACCTAAAAAAGAGAGGTGTTTGTACTATGCGAATGGTAGATATTATCGCAAAGAAAAGGGATGGATCAGATTTATCAAAGGAAGAAATCCATTTTGTCATTGAAGGATATACAAATGGACAAATTCCAGATTATCAAATGTCAGCTTTTTTAATGTCGGTATTTTTTCGAGGGATGTCTGCTAAAGAAACGGCTGAAATGACAATGGCGATGGTACAATCAGGAGATCAAATCGATTTATCGGGAATTGAAGGGGTCAAGGTAGACAAACATTCGACTGGTGGTGTAGGTGACACAACGACTCTAGTACTTGCTCCATTAGTCGCTGCACTTGGAATTCCTGTTGCAAAAATGTCAGGTCGTGGACTAGGGCATACAGGTGGAACCATCGATAAGCTTGAAGCGGTTCAAGGATTCCATGTTGAGATTTCCGAACAGCAATTTATTGAATTAGTCAATCGAAATAAAATCGCTGTTGTAGGACAATCGGGAAATTTGACTCCTGCTGATAAGAAAATTTATAGTCTTCGCGATGTGACGGCGACCGTAAATTCTATTCCTCTCATTGCAAGTTCTATTATGAGTAAAAAGATCGCTGCTGGTGCAGATGCCATCGTTCTTGATGTAAAAGTAGGTGCCGGAGCTTTTATGAAGCAACTTGATGATGCCAGAGAGCTCGCCAATGCCATGATGGAAATTGGAAATCAAGTTGGAAGAAAAACATTGGCTGTTATTTCGAATATGGAGCAACCGCTAGGATATGCGGTGGGAAATGCTTTGGAGGTAAAAGAAGCAATCGAAACGCTGCAAGGAAAGGGTCCCGAAGATTTGCATGAACTTTGTCTTGTTTTAGGGAGCAAAATGGTTGTATTAGCAGGAAAAGCTAATTCCGAAGAAGAGGCAAGATCAATGCTTGAAGAAGTGATTGACAATGGCAAAGCTCTTCAAGCGTTTAAACAATTTTTATCAGCTCAAGGTGGAGATCCATCTGTTGTAGATGATGTACAAAAATTACCTAAAGCTAAATATCAAATTCCGGTAAAAGCAACCGAGAGCGGTTATGTAACCGGAATTGTCGCTGATGAAATTGGCGTAGCCGCGATGCTTTTAGGGGCTGGTCGTGCAACGAAAGAATCCGAAATAGATTTAAGTGTAGGAATAGTTTTACATAAAAAAATTGGAAATGCAGTTGAAGTGGGAGAAGCGATTGCAACTATATACAGTAATACAGAAGAGGTTAGTGAGGTTATAAATCGGATTTCCAAAGCATATGATTTTTCTATAGATAAACCCTCTCCAATGCCTTTAATATATAACTTATAGGTAATTTTGATGTGAGTCTTCTAACGAAGGCTCTTTTTTCTTGCAATATTGTTTATGAATGATATGATAAGTGATAATGATTATCATTATTATTTAAGGAGGTACTCCATGCTAGCAGTTAAGTCAATTGCGGATACAATCCGCGAAAGAACTTCGGTTAAAAATGGATATATCGATAGAGAGATTACACAAGAACTTGTTTTGTCATTATTAAATGATGCCGTTTGGGCGCCTACACATGGCGTTCGTGAACCATGGCGTTTTATATTTGTTTCCAAAGATCGTAAAGAGGATTTTATTGAAGCGATACTTCAATGTCATGAAAAAGGAAAGCACGAAATTATTCAAAATAAATTTATTAATGTACCGGCATTTTTAGTCGTCATTATGAATGAGGATCCACGGCAAAAAGTGCGGGAAGAAGATTTCGCCGCAACAAGCTGTATGCTTCAAAATCTGCAATTGCTTGCGTGGGAACAAGAAATAGGAATGGTTTGGAAAACGCCTGCCCATATTCACGATCCAAAATTCCGTCAAGCACTGGGAGTTCAACCAGGTGAAAAAATTGTGGGAGTATTAAATATTGGATATTTTGATAAAGAGATAGCAGCAAAAAAGATTCGAAAAAGGACAAATCCCGTAGAAAAGATGGTCGCTTTTTAACCTTTAAACAACTCATAACATAAATATTTTAGGGTGATTGTGTCTAGCGCAAGCAGCCATCGCTAGCGTTTTTCCGAAAAGGGATATGGACTAATGCCGCGAGCCCCTGTGTGCAAGGCCCTATCGCATTCTAAACATTGGTTTGCTTTTCCTAAATAAGGGTATTACAAAACCATGACCCTTAATAAAGGAGAGGTTAATATGGACGAGCATAAGGAAATTGAAAGGACCGAAAGAAAATCAGATTCCAGTCAAGTAGCTTCTACTTTTATTAAATACACTGCTTATTTAATCATTTTTTTCGGAGTCATGTGGTTTATCATTAGTTATTTGATTCCGATGATAAGAGGGTAGTAAATGAATGAATAATGATCTTATCAAATTGATCTGAACCGTAAATGTTAGACAACAATCTAACATTTACGGTTTTTTATCGTTTTGTAAAATATAAATTGAAACTTTATGGGTAAATTTCTAGGAAATAGTTTCCGTCTAGCTCCAGAGCTGCGCTATTGTTCTTGTAAATAAAAAAGACTCTTCCGTTTTTCTTGTCACATAATCGTCATTGACCGTGCATATGCATTATAATATAGTTGAGTGGGTCAACTATTGATGAGGTGAATTAATTTGAACAAAGAGAAAATCCAACTAATTTTTGATCGTTATATGGATATATTTATGTTTGGTTCGAAAAGTATTTCTTCTTTAATGTCGTCACAGTTAATGGAGGAACTATCAATTGAGCAGTTTTCGCTTGTAAGATTACTTTATATGAAGGGGCCAATCCGTGCTTCGGAACTTGCTGAAAAACAACTTGTACATAAAAGTGCGATTACAGTGAGGGTTGATAAGCTCGTCAAAAAAGGAATAGTCGAGCGGCAAAGAGATGAAAATGACCGTAGAAATGTGTATTTGCGTCTTACAAAAGAAGGAACGGAATATTACGAGCATCTCGCGAACAAAATTAATGATTTCGTAGAATCCATTGTACGAAAAATACCAGAAGATGAGATGGAAAGTTTTCTTAATGTATATATGAAGATAGCTGATTATATCGAGAACTATAAGGGGGGAGAAGAATGCGGTCTGTAATACGTTTTAGATGGGCGATACTTGCTAGTTGGATTATTGCCGCAATCGTCCTTACAATGAATTCCCCCAATATGGCTCAACTTATAAGGGAGAAGGGACAACTAGAAGTAGCGGATGGTTATCCATCTAAGGTCGCTTCGGAAATTGTTGCCAAGCACTCTTCAAAGGAAAAAGGGACGAGCGCCTTTATCGCGGTTTTCCATGACGAGAAAAAGTTTTCTGATTCTCAGGTTTCCAATATTGAATCCACAATGAAAAATCTCGAAGCAAATAAATCAAAGCTTGGCATTAGTAATATCACCACACATTTTAATGATGAGGAACTTAAAGATCAATTTGTTTCGAAAAATGGAAATACAATCATTGCTTTGCTTGATGTCAAAATAGGTGACAAAGAATTAAGGGATGTCCGCGAGCAGTTGGACAAAGCGATTAAAACAAAAAGTGTCGACACATATATGACTGGAAATGCGTTGATTACGGAAGATGTCATTATCAGTTCAGAAAAAGGTCTTGCTAAGACAGAAGTCATCACAGTCATTTTTATCATGGTTATCCTTTTACTTGTGTTCCGCTCAGCTATTGCACCTTTTATTCCACTTCTAACAGTTGGAATGACGTATTTGGTGAGCCAAACGATTGTCGCATTTTTAGTAGATAAACTAAATTTCCCTGTATCCAATTTTACCCAGACTTTCATGGTCGCAGTCCTCTTTGGAATTGGAACCGACTATTGTATTTTGTTGCTCAGTCGTTATAAGGAAGAACTTTCAAATGGCCAGGATAATCAATCCGCCATCGTTACGACCTATAAAACTGCAGGGAAAACCGTTATTTTTAGTGCGTTAGCTGTTATGATTGGCTTCGCGTCTATTGGCTTTGCAACTTTTAAATTGTATCAATCGGCAGTTGGTGTTGCCGTAGGGGTATTCGTATTGATCATTGCTCTCTTTACAATTGTCCCATTTTTCATGGCTACGTTAAAAACCGCCCTTTTCTGGCCAGTAAGAAAAAATATTTCCCATTCTGAAAGTAGGCTGTGGGGCTGGATGGGAAATCTCGCTATCACAAGACCACTCATTGCGCTTGGAATTGTCGCTTTGTTCACTGTGCCTCTTCTTGTCAGCTATGACGGGGACTTGTCCTTTAATTCGCTTGATGAAATTGGGGAAGATTACGGTTCTGTAAAGGGCTTTAATCTTGTAGCAGATAACTTTGGACCAGGAGAGATCATGCCGATTCAAGTTGTCCTTGAAAATGACGATTCTATGAAATCGAAAGAGTATATAACTTTAATAGAATCGATCAGCAATAAATTAGAAAACCTTGATCATGTTCATAAGGTCCGAAGTGTAACTCGGCCGATAGGTGATAAAATTGAGGATTTCTATGTAAAAAATCAGGCGGATAAACTAGGGAAAGGAATTGGAGAAGGAACGGAAGGAATCGCTACAATCAAAGACGGATTGAATGAAGCGGCAACTTCCATTAAAGAATCCAAGCCGGAAATTGAAAAGGCAACTTCCGGAATTGGGGAGTTAAATAATGGTACGAAAAAGTTGCAGTCCGGAGTTGGAGAGCTACAAACAGCTTTAAGCACCATTGAAAATGGAATTCGTCAAGGTACAACAGGTGCTGGCGATTTGAAAAAAGGTGCTTCTGAAGCGAGTAAAAAAGCACGTGAGCTACAAGCGGGCACCGCACAATTATTGAAGGGTTACGAGCAAGCTCAAGCTGGTCTTGCCAAACTAATAAGTGAGTATGAAAAAGTGCCAGCTTTATTGCAAGGTGCACAAAACAAGATTTTGTCACTTCAGGAACCTCTCACGAAGCTAGTTCAAAATCATCCGGAAATTCAAGACGATCCGAACTTAGCTGAAATCCAAAGTATTGTAGGCGAAGCAACGAAGCAAGTTGCGATTGCAAATGGAACAGTTTCAGCGTTAAATGCGGAGTTGCAAAAAGTGAGTGGCGGGTTAAAAGAGGCCAACACTAACTTAGCTAAAATCAGTGGCGGATTAGGTGGTTTTTCTAAAGGCTTAGATGAAATTGCGAATGGATTGTCTAAGCTCGAATCCGGATTAGGTCAAGCGACAAATGGTCAGCATCAAGTTGTTAAACAAATACCTTCCATTGCATCAGGTCTTGGTGAAATTGCAAAAGGCCAGGAACAGTTAAAAACAGGATTTGGTGATATGGGTGGACAGCTTGATGAATTGAGTGACGGTCTTGCCCAAAGCAGCGAAGGTCTTGGGAAAATTGAAGATGGATTTGGAGAAGCAGAAACCTATTTAAATAAACTTGCTAATGATACGGATCTTCAGCAATCTGGCGTCTATATACCAGATGAGCTTTTAACAGATAAAGAGTTTCAAAGAGTATTTGATATTTACATGTCCAAAGACGGAAAAATGACGACAATGGATATCGTGCTTGATACAAATCCATATTCAAAGCAATCGATGGAGATGATTTCAGAAGTCGAGAAAACGGTGAAAGATGCAACGAAAAATACGAAACTAGAACAAGCAAATATAGGGATAGGCGGGGTCACGAGCATTAACCATGATCTTGAGACGATGTCCAATTCTGATTATACAAAAACAGTTACATTTATGATGATTGGGATTGTTCTTATTTTGATCATTCTGCTTCGTTCACTCGTCATGCCAGTTTATATTATTGCATCACTCTTATTAACCTATTACTCATCTATTGCGATGACAGAAGTTATATTCGTTAATATTCTAGGTTACCCTGGAATTAACTGGGTCACACCATTCTTTGGATTTGTTATCTTGATTGCCCTCGGAGTAGATTATTCTATCTTTTTGATGGATCGTTTCTCAGAATATAGAGAACTTGATGTAAAAACAGGCATGATGATTGCGATGAAAAATATGGGAACAGTTATTATGAGTGCAGCCGTTATTTTGGCAGGTACCTTTGCCGCTATGTTGCCTTCAGGCGTATTGTCGATGCTACAAATTGCAACACTAGTGCTAAGCGGCCTACTATTTTATGCTTTAATCATTTTGCCATTGTTTGTACCTGTGTTAATCAACATACTTGGAAAAGCGAACTGGTGGCCATTTATGCCGAAAAAAGATCATTAATAAATGAGTGAAAACGTCCCAAAGTGTACCTTTTGGGACGTTTCCTATTTTTATGGAATCCTCTGGATCTTGATTAAACTTTCATCATGTTTTTCAAAACATATGTTGGACATATTACGGTGTATGGAATCATTATGTTTTTATCAAAATCATAATCTACGTCTAGGCGATGAAGTTTGTACATCTATAAGCTTGCGCTTTTATTACTTACAACGAATAATAAGGAAAACAGCAAAAAATAGGGGGGAAATGCTTTGGCTCCAATCACTGAACAGGAAATTCCTATAAAAATATTAAAAACAATAGGAAAGATTGAAAAAATGACGTTTCCAGAGCAGGGATGTACGTCAAATGTAGGGATTGTTACGGGGGAAAATGGGGTTTTCGTTTTAAAAAGATCGAAAGGGGAGCGATATTCTGGATGGCTTGAACGAGAAGCTTTTATCTTAAAAAGTCTAAGTGAAACAGATCTTCCCATTCCTGTCATTCATGCATTTGAAAAGAAACCCGAACTCAATGAGTCTTGGATTTTAATGAACTTTATACAGGGCGAAACGATGGGAGAAGCGCTTCAAAAAGAACAAGATCCAGAAAAAAAGCGAAGCCTCATTTATCAATTTGGAAAGGTTCTAAAGGAGATCCACTCGACAACATGTCCAGCTGAAATTTATCAACCTGACTTAAATTGGCTCGATTATATATTTGATAAGGCTGAAATAGAGTTAAAGCTTTATGATTTAGATGGTACGCCTGAACTTTTGGAGAAGTTGAGAAGAGAAAAACCAAAGAATATTAAGCAGACTCTTATCCATGGTGATTTTACAGTTGATAATGTTCTTGTACACGATGGAAAAATAGCAGCTGTCATCGATTGGAGCGGGGGAGCATATGGAGATTCAAGGTTTGATGTTGCCCTTGCTATTCAACCCGAAGAAACTTTTTTTACAAGCGAAGAAGATAAAAAAATCTTTTTTGAGGGATATGGAGAAACGATTTTAAACGAAAAAGAATATGAGTATTTTGCGAATGGTGTATATGAATTTTTATGAGTGAAAATGGAGCGGGGCAAGACACCCCACTCCATTTTTCTTATTCAACTTGTTTGATACGTTGTCGTTGTTTTAGAGGCGACCACCAGTTTACATCGCCAAGCAGTTTCATTAAAGATGGAACTAACACCATCCTTACAATCGTAGCATCGATAAAAATAGCTAGTGCAATCGTAACTCCCATTTGCTGCACGGGAATGATGCCGGTAAAACCAAATGCACCTGTAATGACAATCATGATGGCAGCCGCAGAAGTAATGATTTTACTTGTAGAAATTAAACCTTCTAAAGTGGCCTTATCGTTATCTCCCGTTTCAAGATAAATCTCATAAATTCGAGAAATAAGGAAAACCTCGTAGTCCATACTTAGTCCAAACACGATACTGAAGGCAAAGACCGGAATCATTAACGCAATATCGGATGCATGAAAACCGAGGTGTCCCTCTTGGAAAATCCATACGATTATACCAAATGTACACCCTAAGCTAATCACATTCATCAAAATGGCTTTCAATGGAATTAAAACGGAACGGAATGCAATGAATAAGACGATATACGTTGAAATTAAGATGAAAGCCAAACTGTACACTATTTTATTTATAATTTCATCGAAAATTTCCTGGTGAAACTTTGATTCACCACCAATTTTTAATGCTAGAGCTGTTTTCTTTTTCTCCCAGTCTCTGGCCCAATCTTTTGCCTTCGGAGAAGAGTTCTTCGCGTTTAATTTTACTTGAAGTAGCGCCTCATTCCCATTTGTTAGCTGCTCGAAAGCTGGTGCCAATTGAGATTTTAGTTCAGGAACTTCAGACGCTGCAATCAGTTCTTCAGCTGACATTTGTGTTGCTGAAAAAATGGAATCTACTTCGACTACAAGAGGATCGGATTGAATGTTTTGAACGACTTTCTCCAATTTTTTCAATGAATCCTGATCTTGTATATCCTCGTCGTTGCTTGCAACAATATATACAGTCGTCTTGTCTTTGTCTCCAAAGGTTTCTTTATATTTCTCAAAAGCGGTCCTAGATTCATATGAAGTTGGCAATGCGTCGGCTTCTGGAATGGCTAACCGCATATCACCAACAGGAAGTAAACCTGTAATGAGTATGATAGTTGCAACAAGCGCCATCACGACAGGTCTTTTCATTACATAACGAGCAAATGTATGCCAGCTGCCTTCCTTTCCGTTTTTTTGTTTTAAAATCATCCACTTATTAATATATGGACCAAGGACGGATAGTAGTGCTGGTAAAAATGTATTTGCCGCTAAAACAGAAGTAAAGACAACGGCAATACCGGCTAATGCGACAGATTGAAAGACTCCGACTTGAATAAAGAGCATTCCTATTAATCCGAGAAGAACGCAGAAACCAGAAAAAAGAATAGCTCTTCCAGATGTAGAAACGGTTTTTACAATAGCCTCATCTGTCGTTTTCATTTCTAATTCTTCACGGAAACGATTCACAAAAAGAAGGGCAAAATCAATCCCAAGAGCTAAACCAATCATTGGGGTAGTATTAAGAACAAATATTGAAAGATCCAATTTATGCCCGGTAAAATAAAGCATTCCCATAGCGACAACAACACTAATAAATCCAGTGATAAGTGGTATAAGTGCAGCTATTACACCGCGAAAAGCGAATAGAAGCACAATTAATGCTATCGGAATCCCAATTAATTCCGCACGCACTAAATCCTCCTGTGCCGCATGATTCATATCATCTTCAATGACGGCTCTTCCTGTTAAACCAACAGAAAAAGACCCTTCGTCTTTAAGCTTGTCCCGCACATTTTCTATATTTTGAGGCATTTGATCTTTATTGCTAAACGAAAGAATAACAAAAGCCCGGTTGTCTTTGATTTGAGGCGAGGATTGCTGTATCTCTAAATCTTTGACTACTTTAATGCGAGACAAAGTACCTTCTATGTACTCTTTAAAATTTTGTTCTGAAGCATCATCGCTTTTTTCAAATAACAATATTAAGGAAGAGGAAGGAATATTGAAATCTTCATCCATGATTTTTTCGACTTCTTTATATGAGCCATCATATTCAAAGCCACTACCACCTAAAACAGAAGGTAGCTTTAATGCAAAAAAGCCTGAAAGTAAGAGCAACAATGTCCATATCATTAAAACTAATTTTCTATACTTAAATATTAATTTTCCGAGCTTATTCATTTTATGTCCCCTTAAAAACAATTTCGCTGATCTTATCATATCGGAAGTACAATAAGTACGCCAATAATTTCCAATGTCTTTTTGGAAATTATGTTAAGCGTATAGGAGAGATTAGTGTGCCAAATCCCCAAGATGAAAATTAATGTTTTTTCATTGAAAAGGGATATTAACATGATCTCGTCAAGTTATGAGCGGAAAAATTTGATGAGGGGTCTATATACAGAGAATAAGAAGAAAATGCCGATTCGTAGGTTCAAAGATTCAGCGTAGTGTAGAATGTTTTAAAACAAATGGTAAGAAAGAGTGTTAGATGGAAGTGAATATTAAAATGAGGGATTAATCCCCCCGTCTTTAGGTGGTAAGGAACTGATCCCGTTGCACTTTCTTCACCTATATAAAATGATAAAACACAATCGACTAACCCTCTTTTTTGAAAGAGCTCCATCTCCAGTCAGGTAAGGCAGAAATCAAGGATTTAGAAGGAGAATAGAAAATATAAAAGATTTTCTTCTAAATTTCACAACTTTATTTAAAGTCAGCCGTCTAAACTATGAATAAGAATCAGTTCCAAATTTTTCTTATAGTTTAAATTAAGAGAGAGGTGAAATTTTTGCTTGATTACAATAAACAGGAAATATCTAACTGGTACACGGATTATAGCGACTCTATTTTAAAATACATTTTTATGATGGTACGTGAGTTTTATCAGGCAGAAGATTTGACTCAAGAGACATTTGTTAAAGCTTACGTCAAAATTCAATCTTATAATCGTAGCTCTTCTCCGAAGACTTGGCTATATAGTATCGCCCATAACGTTACGATAGATCACATAAGGAAGCAGCGACCTATTATGTTGTTTAAAGAAGTTTTTCCAAACAGAAGAGATGAAGATCCATTGCCTGATGATGCGATTGTCATAAAGGAAAATGCAAAAGAACTGTATGCTGTACTTGGAGAATTGAAAACTTCATATCGTGAAATCATCATCTTAAGAAAAATTAATGAATTTTCAATTGATGAAACGTCGGAAATTTTACAATGGTCGGAAAGCAAAGTGAAATCTACATTATTTAGGGCAATGAAAGCACTAGAAAAAAAGGTTAAAAAGGAGGGGCTGCTAAATGAAATTATCGTATGATAAAAGTTTGGACCAATCATTAAAAAACTTAAACAGTCAAATAGTATGGAAGCACGAGAGGCTGGAACTTGTACATGCAAAGGTCATAAGTGAAATTGATAGGCTGCCAGTAAAAGCTAGGAGAAAAAAATATTTTTCTATCATGTCATATGGATTGGCTTTTAGCCTAATGTTACTGTTTAGTTACAATTACTTATTGCATGAGAATTTCTTTATGGACGAAAGTAATACTCAAACCAATTTAGAAAAATCAGCAGGTGCAAAACAGACAAAAGAGCAGCAAATGGCCACTAATGCAGATTATTATGAATGGAAAGAAATTGACGGGAAACGCACCCTGACTTTTACTGAATACGGATTGAAAAATTCAGTCATTCCCCTTAATGCTAAAGAAAAAATTCCTTCGATTATTAGTAACCCAATAGTATATGCAGATGAAATATACGGTAAGGGATTTGTCATGCAAGCCTTTTATCATACCGTTAACCACCATTTTATTTCTATTGATAATCATTTTAACGAAATCGGTACTGCTAATGAAACAGTCGATTATTTATTAGAGGCTTACGGAACGGAAGAATTGCAAGTTGCTAACAAACGTGCAGTAATGTCAAGTACAGGAATACAAATATATATTCCAACGGATACGTATATATGGTATATAACAGGAAAAACGAAGGAAGAGATAATAGCACTGGCAAATTTATTTAATTTTGAAGATTGATTGTGAATCCAGCTTGGATAATTCAGGCTGGTTTTTTAGTTGTGTTTTTTTGTGGTCTAGCTATTCTATGTAATTTTCTCTTAAAAAAGGATTTCAGAGTTCCATATAGAATTGTACTAACATGGTAGAGTGTCGAAATAAGGATTTAATTATTTCATCAAACATGATTAGGAGGAATCAACAAATTGAAAACGTATTCAAACTACATCGTTGGGGAATGGAAAGAATCCATAACTGGAGAAACAAGAGAAATAATAAACCCTGCCACAAGAGAAGTTGTAGGAAAATCAGCAGTTTCAACATTGGAGGATTTAGATAGAGCAGTGGAAGCAGCTGCAGAAGCAAGATTTGATTGGAGCCAGCTTTCAGGAGCGGCGAGAGGGGATTATCTTTACAAGGTTGCCAATATTCTAGAGTCAAGATTGGATGATATTGCAGAGACGATGACGAGAGAAATGGGGAAAACTTTGCCCGAAGCAAAAGGCGAAACGGCTAGGGGAGTTGCTATTTTACGCTATTATGCGGGAGAAGGAATGCGTAAAGTTGGAGATGTGATTCCTTCCTCAGACAGTGAAGCATTGATGTTTACAAAACGCGTACCTTTAGGTGTGGTAGGAATCGTTACTCCGTGGAATTTTCCAGCGGCGATTCCAATCTGGAAAATGGCACCGGCTCTCATTTATGGAAATACGGTTATCATTAAGCCGGCATCTGAAACGGCTATTACAGCCGCTAAAGTAATAGATTGCTTTCACGAAGCAGGTCTTCCGAAAGGTGTCGTCAATATGATTACCGGTTCTGGGAGTGTCATAGGAAATGGAATTGTCAATCACCCAGGAATTGCCGGGATTTCTTTTACTGGCTCAGACGTAGTTGGAAAACAAATTGCAAAAGGAGCCGTTGAAAGAGGGGCAAAGTTTCAACTTGAAATGGGCGGGAAAAATCCAGTCATTATTGCAGAAGACGCGGACCTTGATAAAGCGGTCGAAGGAACTATTAGTGGCGCATTCCGTTCGACAGGACAAAAATGTACGGCAACTAGTCGGGTTCTCGTACATAGAAATATAAAACAGGCCTTTGTAGACAAACTTCTTTCAGCTTCCGAATCAATCAAAGTCGGAAACGGATTGGAAGATGGGGTTTGGATGGGCCCGTGTTCTTCCGAGGCACAAATGGAAACTGTTCTTTCTTATATTGAAAAAGGAAAGCAAGAGGGAGCTAGACTTCTTTTTGGTGGCAATAGATTAACAGGTTCAGATTATGACCAAGGCTATTATATAGAGCCAACTATTTTTGATGATGTTGACAGTAAGATGCAAATTGCCCAAGAAGAGATTTTTGGACCTGTCATTGCCATTATTCCATTTGATGACCTAGAAGAAGCTTTTACATTGGCCAATGATACACAGTTTGGGTTAAGCGCCTCTATTTATACGGAAAATGTAGGTGCAATGTTAAAGTTTATTGATCGCGTTGATGCAGGACTTGTAAGAATCAATGCTGAGACGGCAGGTGTCGAACTTCAAGCTCCTTTTGGAGGGATGAAGAGTTCAAGTTCCCACTCGCGGGAACAAGGAGAAGCTGCAATAGAATTCTACACATCTATTAAAACAGTGTTTGTGAAAAGTTAATTTTATAAAAGATAGGAGATCAGATCATGAGAATCATTCGTTATGCGGAATCGGAAATGTCACAATTGGCTGCAGTAAAAGAAGATTCGAAGATTTATCCATTGCCTTATCAAGACTTTCAAGAACTACTGAAAACATGTGAGGAACAACAAAAGAACTGTCTGACATTGATTAATGAAGTGTTAGATGGAATAGATCCCATTCAAAAATCAATAGATGAATTAGACCTTAAACTCCCAATCAATGCCCAGGAAGTTTGGGCAAGCGGGGTTACGTATTTAAGAAGTAAAGACGCCAGAAACTATGAATCTCAAGGAAGTGAACCGACCGTTTCTTATTATGACAAAGTTTATGTAGCGGAACGGCCGGAACTTTTTCTAAAATCAACAGATAAAAGAACAATTGGACCCAACGAGCCACTTTACTTACGTTCTGATTCAACATGGCAAATTCCGGAACCAGAGTTAGGGCTTGTCATAGATGGTGCTGGAAATATTGTCGGATACACAATTGGAAATGATATGAGCTGCCGGGATATTGAAGGGGAGAATCCGCTGTATTTACCGCAAGCGAAAATGTGGAAGCATTCATGTTCAATTGGCCCTGCGATTTTACTAGCAGAGACGGTTGAGGACCCTTATGCGTTTGATATTAACTGTAGAATCTTACGGAATGGTGAAAAGGTTTTTGAAGATGCGGCCTGTACTTCTCAATTAAAAAGACGATACGAAGAATTAGTCGAATTTTTAAAGAGAGATAATGAATTATTCCCTAGTACTATCTTGCTAACAGGCACCTGTATCGTACCTCCAAACGATTTTACGTTAAACGATGGTGATGTAGTCGAAATTGAGATTTCAGGCATTGGTTTATTGCGAAATCCAGTGGCAGCGCAATAAGGGGGTATGGAAATGGATCAGTTATTATCAACCGCGTCTGAAACCATCGATAATATCCAAACAAAAGCAAAAGGCCCAGAAGGAAAGCTTCCGTTAACCGATTATATGCTACGAAACTCCCCGAGTGGCGACTTATTTGGATTGTCTCAAAATGTAGGAATGGGCTGGTCACCAAATAATCTGCGGGGAAAAGAAATATTACTCCTTAGTACACAAGGCGGCATGAAGGATAGTAACGGATTTCCCATTGCGTTGGGGTACCATACCGGCCATTGGGAAGTCGATCAATTGATGAAGGAAGCAGCAATGGAAATTAATCGTTCCGGCGGAATTCCTTTTGCTGCTTATGTAAGTGACCCATGTGATGGAAGATCCCAAGGAACGAGTGGGATGTTTGATTCTTTTCCATACCGAAATGATGCTGCGATCGTGTATCGCAGATTGATTCGTTCTCTCCCGACGCGGAAGGCAGTTGTGGGAATCGCGACATGTGATAAAGGCTTGCCTGCCATGATGCTAGCACTCGCTGCCATGCATGAACTACCAACTGTTATCATACCAGGAGGAGTCACACTTCCACCTGAGTATGGGGAAGATGCTGGGAAAATACAAACGATCGGTGCACGATATTCCGCTAATGAAATTACACTTGAAGAAGCTGCGGAAATGGGGTGCAGAGCATGCGCAACGCCTGGTGGAGGGTGTCAATTTTTAGGGACGGCTGCAACTGCTCAAGTGGTTAGTGAAGCACTCGGATTGTCACTGCCGCATTCCGCTCTAGCGCCATCAGGACAAGATATTTGGCGGGAGATGGCAAGGAATTCAGCACGAGCTGTTATTGAAATGGAAAAAAGCCGAATCACAACGAAGGATATTATAACGGATGCTTCCATCCATAATGCAATGGTTGTCCATGCTGCATTCGGAGGCTCTACGAATTTACTTTTACATATCCCAGCTATTGCACATGCGGCGGGATGCACAATTCCAACTGTAGAAGATTGGATTAAAGTAAACCGACAAACTCCAAGGCTAGTAAGCGTCCTTCCGAATGGGCCAGAATACCATCCAACTATTCGTGCTTATTTAGCTGGTGGAGTTCCAGAAGTGATGCTTCATTTAAGAAACTTAGGATTATTAAATGAAGATGTCATGACTGTAACGGGAAAAACACTTCGTGAGAATCTAGACTGGTGGGAGCAATCTGAACGAAGAAGACAAATGAAACAGCGATTAAAACTATCTGACGGTATTGAGGCGCATGAAGTCATCATGTCAAAGGAACAAGCTGAAAAGAAAGGAATGACATCGACCATTACTTTTCCGACAGGAAATATTGCTCCTGAAGGATCCGTTATCAAGTCAACTTCTATCGATAAAGAAAAAATTGACGCGAATGGGGTTTTTTATCATAAAGGTGAAGCAAAAGTATTTACAAGCGAAAGAGATGGCATAAGGGCAATTAGGCAGGGGAAAATCGTGGCGGGTGATATTATGATTGTCTCCGGATGCGGACCGCTCGGAACTGGTATGGAGGAAACATATCAATTAACGTCCGCATTAAAGCATCTGTCCTTTGGAAAGCATGTGACGTTGATTACGGATGCAAGATTCTCTGGAGTTTCAACAGGAGCTTGTATCGGGCATGTCGGTCCTGAAGGGTTGGCAGATGGTCCAATTGGAAAACTACGAGATGGAGATGTTGTGGAAGTAATGATTGATACTGTTCACTTAGAAGGAAGAGTTAACTTTTTAGGCACGAAAGATCATCCAGTTACTCCTGAAGTAGGTGCAAACATTCTATGCGAGCGGAAACCAAATGATTTGAAGCCAGCAGATGGCTTGCCAGACGATACTCGGTTATGGGCAGCATTGCAAAAGGTAAGTGGTGGCACTTGGCGTGGAAGTATTTATGATGTGGATCGGATTATAGAAGTATTAGAAGCTGGTGAAAAGGCGTTGAGTAAGGGCATGAATGAGGTAGAGGTCCCCTTGAACGAATAGTGTTTCCTACTATTTTGACTGAGCAAATCTAATGCTTAGTCCTTTTTTATTTTACTGGAAGGAAAATACCTACTTTTGAAGAATAGTAAGAAGGATACATTGTCTCAATCTTTACAGAAGTGGAGGTTCTAAAGTTGAGCTATCGTTTTAAGCAAGAAGAAATCGAAAATATTATCAATCATTTTGATAAAAATTTTTATGAAAAAGTTTTAAGAGATATTGAAGTGTATGCTGAAAAATGGTCGTTAACCTCTTTTCAATTTATCCCTTCCTATTCCGCGAACATCGTTTTTACATGTTTTTCGGAGAATTTAGGTAGTGTTGTGCTTAAAATCGGAAATTCAAATTCAAGAGAAATTTTTACAGAATTCAATACATTACATGAATACGATGGAAGAAGATTTTGCAGAGTTTTTGATGCTGATATTGAAAATGGTGTGATATTAGAAGAATGTATAAAACCGGGGATTCCTCTAAGGGATGAGAGTTCTTTAGATAAAAGATTATCCGTTTTTTCATTACTTTATAAAGACTTACATCAAACGCCTGCAAATGCAGAAATGTATCCAACTTATACAGAGTGGGTCGATAAAATAACGAAATACATGAGCCAGCGACAAGATTGTAAAGAATTATATTTGTTTATGAAAAAAGCACAAGATATATGCTATTCTCTGTCTAGTATGTATAAAAAAAGAATGTTGCTTCACGGAGATTTTCACCATGATAATATTCTGCTAGGAAATGGTGAAGAATATAGAATCATCGATCCGAAAGGAGTCGTTGGTGATCCTATCTTCGATGTGCCACGTTTTATATTAAATGAATTTGGCGATGAAATAACTCCGGAATTATATGAGAAAATAAACTATATCATCAATGTTTTAGAAAAAAGCCTAGATATTCCAAATAAGATTATTAGGGAATGCCTTTTTGTAGAAACTGCAATGGGGATTTGTTGGCAAGTTGAAGACGGCTCAACTCCTGAAGAATACGATGATTTAGTAAAAACTGTTGCTTTTGCAGAAGCAACTATGGACAATTAAAGCAGAAAAATACCGCTTTTTGAGCGGTATTTTCGTTTAAATAATATTATTATAATAATCAATCAAACTAGGCAACCAATCCTTCAAGTTACTAAACTCATAGCCCAGATCCGTCGCCTTCGTGTTATCCATCGTCCAAGTTTCTTTTATTCCGTAAGGCGAACGGTTTTCATCCGTTATACTATTCGTCAATATAGGACTTTTACCAGTTTTGGATTCAATAAGGTTAACTAATTCTGTTAATTGAATGTCTCCATTTGCACATGCGTTGACTGGTCCTGTAAATGCCTGCGACCCAATCCATGCAAGAAATTCACCAGCTTCACGGGCAGAAATAAAGTTAAGTCGTGCCTCTAGGTTTGGCATTCCGATTTCTTCTTCGCTTTTTATTTTTTTTACATGGAAAAGCAGTCGCTCTGTATAATCTTCTTCACCTTGAACAATTGGAATGCGTACTGCCACTGCTGGTAATCCAGTTTTCGCGAATAGAGCTGTTTCCGCAAGCTTCTTTCCTTCACCATATGAAACATCCTTACTATTTACCTCTTTTAGAGGATATGTATATGGATTGAATTCCTCTTCATTAAGGTTATTCCCATATTCATACACAGCCATGGTAGAGGTGAATACATACTTTCCTACTTTATCTTTCAACGCTTCATACGCAATATTGATATCCTCCGAAGAGTATCCAATTTGATCATAGACAACATCGAAGTGTAATCCTTCACAAGCTGATTTTAATGAGTCTATGTCATACCGATCAGCTATAAGTTGATTTACTTTATCCCCAAATGGATTACCGCTGTTTCCTCTCGTAGCGATAGTTACGTTGACTCCTTTGGCAAGTAAGCTGCGAACAAGTTCTTTTCCAAAAAAGCGGGTTCCGCCAAGTACTAATGCTGTTTTCATAGTTTTGTCTCCTTTTTTAATGAACTTATAGGATTCTTCTTTTTAGTTAATAATACTATTTTTGGTAAAAGTATTTAAACATTGTACTCTTTTCATTTATTTTATATGTATTAACAAAAATTTAATAGAACTAAATAAAATGATTCTAAGTACCTTTTTCTTAATCTCAAATAAAAATGCAGGACATTTAAAATAATTGTGGAAGTTTCTATATGAATTGTAGAAACTTTGAAGTTAATGTTGTGGAAAGAACATCTTTGTAGAAATTTCAATTTTATCCGTCAAGGAGATGATCATCATAAAAATCGTGATTGCACCAGATTCATTTAAAGGTAGCGTTTCAGCGATAGATGCCGCTTTAGCAATTGAAAAAGGAGTAAAAAATGCTTTCCCGAATGCTAAAACAGTGATGCTTCCAGTAGCAGATGGTGGAGAAGGTACGCTGGAAACTTTAGTAACGGTAACAGATGGACAAAAGGTACATACAAAAGTGAAAGGTCCTCATGGAAAAGAGGTTAATGCCTATTTCGGAGTACTTGGAGACCAATCTACCTGTGTCATTGAAATGGCAGTCGCCTCTGGTCTTAATTTAATCGAGGAAAGTGAAAGAAACCCATTGTTGACCACTACATATGGGACAGGAGAACTAATTAATGCGGCATTGGATAAAGGATACCGTAACTTTGTTCTTGCGATAGGTGGGTCGGCAACAAATGACGGTGGGGTAGGCATGCTGCAAGCACTTGGCATGCAGTTTAAAGATAAAGATGGAAATGAGATTGGATATGGTGGTGGGGAGTTAGGAAAAATTCATCACATCTCCACTGAACATTTCGATCAAAGAATTAAAGAAAGTACATTTTTAATCGCTTCAGATGTTGAAAATCCTTTAGTAGGTGAACAAGGGGCTAGCTATGTTTTTGGTCCACAGAAAGGTGCAACTGATGAGATGGTGAAAGTATTAGATCAGAACCTCTTACACTATGCAAATCTTGTGGAAGATATAACAGGAGTAAGGTTGCATGATATGCCAGGTGCAGGAGCTGCAGGAGGCATTGGAGGCTCCTTTTTAGCATTTTTCCCTTCTGACATGAAAAGAGGAATCGAAGTGGTGTTAGAGTATGCTAAATTTGACGAATCACTAAATGATGCTGATTTAGTAATTACAGGCGAAGGAAAAGTGGACTTTCAAACCGCATATGGAAAAACGCCAATGGGGGTCTCACAAGCTGCTCAAAAGAAGGGAATACCGACCATCATCCTTGCAGGTTCAGTTGGGGAGAATATTCAAAACCTTTATCAATATGGAGTCGTCGGCATTTTTAGCATCATCAATCAACCAATGTCACTAGATGAGGCAATGAAGGAAGCGGAAAGTTTACTTGAAACGAGCGTAGAACAAATATGTAGGACGTATTTTTGGAATCAAGTGAATCAGTAAACGCAGTTAACTTTATGGACAGCATAGTTTGATAAACCTTGAATAGGACTGGGTTTGGGAGTTTTAGTGAAGTTCCTGACTTAGTACTGTGATTATTCAATGGTGTGCTTCTCTTTTAGCAATTGGTTTTGTTTATTTGCTAAACATAAAGCTGAAGAAGCCAACAAAAATTGAAATATTTCTATTTACAGATGTAAATTTTATTAACACTCTTACATTGTAAAAGTTGCTTGCTAGAGGTACATATATCGCAAGAATGGTCGTGAGAATATGATGAAGAAAGTGGTATTTATAAATCTACTGATCATCTTAATTTTCACTTTAGCTGCATGTAATACAAGCGAAGGTGAAATTAATAGTGCTGGTGCTGTCAGTGGATCTAAAGAAGGTACCAAGCTATTCGTCAAAGGAGTAGGGAATGTAGATGTGCTGGATAGCCACGGAGGCATTGAAGGGTTGGAAAGAATGAGAAGTTTTTATGACAATATGCAAAATGCTGTTCCGTCTGGTTTACGAATTGTTCACTACACAATTGAGGGAGCACCAATTGTTACAGATCTAAAATATAACGGTGAATCGCTTGAAGTAAAATATGATAGTACCCGAGATGCATTTGGAAGCGGGGAAATAACAACCAATCGTTGTGGCAATATGGTTGAGGAAGTAAATCCAACCAATACCTCCTACATCGCAATCGATTGTAAAAATGGACCCTATGGAATGGAAGAAATCTTGGGAATACGATACAACATGAGTCAACAGGATTTATTTGAATTTGAACTAAAATACGGAGGAAACAAGGAAAGCGAAATTAATACGAAAACAAATACGGTAAAAAAGGAATCAAATGTTAATGGCTTTGACCTGCCGGCAAGTGTAAAGCAAGAAGTGTACAAAAGATTAGTTTTCGCGAATTACTTAGACGAAAAAGATTTGGAAACGACTTGCGAGTCTAAAGAAGAGAAGAGTTATTATTTAAAAGTTTATATTAACGGAGGAGAGCGCGAATTATCTTGGTCTGCTTGTGATCAAAGCCTTGATGGTACGAAGCTTACTAAAATAGCAGAGTATATTATCGAACAATCCGAAACGAAGCATAGTGAAAATCAAGAAATGACAGTTCAAGGTTATGTGCTCCAAGTGAAGGATAATACATTGTTAATCGGCGAAGATCTTAATAGGCTAGACTATGAATGGCTCAAAGATGAAATCGATCAAATAGACCTAGATGCTTATATCTTTGACTTTATCATCTTAGAAGGTGCTAATTTAGAGGAGTTTAAGGTAGGAGATAAAATAAAAGCAAGTATAGAAGGAAATATAACAGGCGCTAAACCAGGTAGAGGAGAAGTAAAGGATATTAAAAAATTAGAAGTTTATTAAATAAAAGTAAAAAAAGTAATCCTGTACTAGTACTTAAAACGAATTTTCATTATTAATCAGGCCAACCTATAAGTAGGAGGGATTGATTGTGGGAATTCGTATTTTATTACTGCTAGTCTTCATTTGCTTCCTTTTACCGACATTAGCCCGTGCAGAAGTTCCATTCACAGCTGCATTTATCCGTGACCATCAGCTATGGATCAAAAAGGGAGAACAAGAAATACAAGCCACAAAGAACCGATATGTGTATTCGCCAAAATGGTCATATGATGGTCGTTTTATTGCTTATATTGATGGTGACGAGCAGGGAGAAAAATCTAGTTTGTTCATATATGATACAAAGGAAAACGAAAGCTATCAGCCATATATAAGGGTAGAAACATCAGACTTTAAATGGTCCCCGATAAAAAATCAATTGGCTTACAATGCTCAAGGGATATTAAATGTTACAAAAATGAAGAATGGCCGCCCATATGGATTTGAAAATGTCTCTTTAGGGGTAAGTGGCTTTGAATGGTTTCCGAATGGGAAGGAATTTATTGTTTCCTCACAATCTGCTTTACGTCCTACTGGTTGGGGGCCAATCCCGCTTTTTAGAATCCCAGTCGATGCCAATCTCGATGCTGATAAAATGAAGCCTTTTTATACCATAAAAACAAATACACCCGATTTGTTTGCTATTGACGCTGATTACTTTAAGTGGAGTTCTAATGGAAAGTGGGTTAGTTTTTTAGCGATTCCTACTGCTTCCTGGGCAAACGATAGTAATACATTATGTGTTTTATCATCAGAAGGAGAAAAGTTTCTGTCAATAGGAAAAATGCTTTGGTATAGAGACTGGTTTAAATGGGCTCCTACAGCAAATCAACTAGCTTATATATCAGGAGAGGGAAGATTTTTCGTTGAAAATAAGAAAACCACTGTTGCCGACATACCCATCTCCAAGCACCAAAAGGAGTATACACCTTTAGGTTATGTAGACCTTAACTTAGAATGGTACTCTTCGGACGTGGTGATTGTCGCTCGTGCAAAAGAGAATAAAGAGTGGAAGGAAGGGCCTGTTCCAACGATGTTTACAGCACTTTATGCAATCAACATCAAATCAGAACAACAACAACAAATCTCGTTTCCTGCTAAGACTGAACTTGATACAGATCCGCAAGTTGTTGGATCAAATCTTACATGGTTTCGAAAAAACTCAAAGGAGAATATAGCTGATATTTGGGTTAAGGATGGCCTAAATGGTAAAGAGCACATATGGATAAAGAATGTCGATTCTGCTCCTTCGTTTTTTACACAAAAGTAAATTACCCCCGTTCTAAAATAGGGACGGGGGTATATATGTTTTACATGGTTTCTCTTGACGCTTTACTATAAAATCAGAATTGATGAATAATGATATTCTCCCCTTATTAGAAAATATGATATCTTTATAGATACATGGAAGGAGAATGCGTGTGGATCCTATATTAATAGAGAAAAAACAAAACCTAATCAATATTTTACAAGATATGGATGATGTGTTGGTCGCTTTTTCAGGAGGCGTTGATAGTACATTTCTCTTGGCAATAGCAAAAGAAGCCCTTGGTGACAAGCTATTATCCGTGACTGCCGCGTCGGAGACATTTCCGGATCGTGAGTTTCAATTGGCGAAAAGTCTTGCCGCTGAGCTTCAAGTTCAACATATTGAAACACGGGTCAATGAACTTGCAGATGCCGAATTTGTAAAAAATGATTCAAACCGTTGTTTCCATTGTAAAAACGGATTATATAATCATCTTCTTGAATTAGTTTCGAAGTACGGAGATCGTTACACGATTGTCGATGGATCTATCATGGATGATCTTGGTGAGCATAGACCAGGGATGCATGCTGCTAGAGCCTTGGGTGTTCGAAGTCCACTCCAAGAAGCGAATTTTTATAAAGAAGAAATAAGAACGCTTTCAAAAGAAATGGGCTTAAGAACATGGAATAAACCATCATTTGCATGCCTTTCCTCAAGAATTCCATATGGAACGATAATCACGAAAGAAAAAATCAATCAGCTTGATTTAGCAGAGGATTTTTTACTTGGCCTTGGATTATATCAAGTTCGTGTTCGCCATCATGATAAAATTGCTAGAATTGAAGTCGATCAACAAGATATGAAAAAAGTGGTCGAGCAACATGAAATAATTGTTAACGCTTTAAAATCATTTGGCTTTTCCTATGTGGCCCTTGATTTACAAGGATACCGCTCGGGAAGTATGAATGAAGTATTGAAAGAAAAGGCGTCCATATGAAACATTCAATGGAACATATTTTAGAGGCGGTACAAAAAGGGGAGCTTTCCGTTCAAGATGCCATAGAAAAACTAAAGCCTCAAGAAGAACTGGGCTATGCCACATTGGATTTGCAAAGAGAGGCTAGAACGGGGTTCCCAGAGGTAATATATGGTGAAGGCAAGACAAGTGAACAAATTTTTGGGATTTTTAATAAGCTTATGGAGCACCATGATAAGGTTTTAGCGACAAGAGTTAGTATGGATAAGGCCAATTATGTTTTAGAAAAATTACACATAAAGTACCCAAATCAAACCTTTTATTATCACGAAGCAGCTAGTACCCTCCATTGGATTAATTCCACATTCCAAGAAAAATGGAAAAAAGGTTATATTGCTGTTGTGTGCGCAGGTACATCAGATCTTCCAGTTGCGGAGGAAGCAGCCATTACCGCCGAATTAATGGGCAATAAAGTGGAACGAATTTATGATATTGGCGTAGCAGGCATTCATCGTCTGTTAAATAAGGCTCGTTTAATAGAAGATGCAAACGTTGTTATTGTTGTTGCTGGAATGGAAGGAGCATTAGCGAGTGTTGTCGGCGGACTCGTTTCCAAGCCTGTCATTGCTGTTCCAACTAGCGTCGGTTATGGAGCTAGTATGAATGGGATAGCAGCACTTTTAGCTATGCTTAGCAGCTGTGCGAGCGGAGTTTCAGTAGTTAATATAGATAACGGATTTGGAGCGGGCTATTTTGCCGCGACTTTAACAAATACGATAGAGCAAGCTGTAGAAAAGGCGTTAGCAGGAAAGGGAGAAAACGAATGAAGGCTTTATATATTGATTGTTTCTCAGGAATTAGCGGCGATATGATGGTAGGCGCATTAATTGACGCTGGCGCCTCCCCTGAAAAAATTGAAAGCGAATTAAAGAAGCTGAATGTATCAGGTTATGAAATTAAATGTTCACGGGTGATTAAAGAGGGAATTAGCTCGATTAAGTTTGATGTTATCGTTGATGAAGAGCATTCACATGAGCACGACCATCATCACGGGCATCACCACCATGATCAAAACCATCACGAGCACAGTCATGATCACGGACACCATCACCATAATCATGACCACTCGCATCACGAGAATAACCACGCTCACAGCCATAACCATGATGGACATCACCATGGTCACGACCATTCCCACGATGGGCACCATCATCACCATCACAGCCGTTATGCGGATATTGTTAAGCTTATTGACGAGTCGGAGCTTAGCCCAAAGGTGAAGGAACGAAGTAAACAAATCTTTGCACCAATTGCGAAGTCAGAGTCGAAAATACATAATATGTCCATTGAAGATGTGCATTTTCACGAAGTTGGGGCAGTTGATTCTATTGTCGACATTGTCGCAACTGCAATCGCGCTGGAAGAGTTGGAAATTGAAAAAATCACTACATCTCATGTCCCGCTAGGCTCTGGAAAAATTCGCATTTCACATGGAATCTATCCTGTTCCGGCACCGGCGACACTCGACATGATGAAAAATGTCCCGATTGCTCCGAGCGATTTGCCGTATGAATTGACAACGCCTACGGGAGCGGGGATTGTCGTTAGCCAATCAGATTCCTATGGAACTATGCCTGCGATGAAAATATCCTCAATTGGTTATGGCGCAGGTACACGAAATATTCCTGGTCGCCCGAACGTATTAAGAGTAATGGTCGGTGAATTATTGGAAGGAAATGAGCATATCGTAGGGAAGCAAGAAACAATAACGGTACTTGAATGCCATATGGATGATATGACGGGTGAAGCCTTCGGATATGTTATGGAAAAATTACTGAAAGAAGGGGCACTTGACGTATATTACACACCTATTTTTATGAAAAAAAATCGACCAGGTACGCTAGTCACTGTTCTTGCACCTGAAAATCGCGAGGCAAAATTAACTGAGATTTTATTCAAGGAAACGACAACGCTAGGCGTTCGTAAAAATTCGTGGTCACGAAGTATTTTAGATCGCAATATTATCGTAGCAGAGACTGCATTTGGTCCTATTAAGATTAAACAAGCGTTAAAAAAAGGTGTCGTTATTAGAGAAGTTCCAGAATATGAAGATGTAAAAAAAGCAGCTTTGGAACATGGTGTAGCTTTTCAAGAAGTGTACAATGCTACATTAAGAACAACATTTAATTAGAAAAGTGTCAGAGCCTTGCTCATTGCTGTTCAGCTCCGCACAATGTGGGGCTGTCTACGTTCCTACAATATGTGGAGCTTTTTGGCGATGTTCTTTTGATTAGGATAAAAAACAACCTTCGAAGGACGAGCGATGTTAACTTGTCTTATGGAAAAGCACAAATATTTTCCTTGTCGATAGACTCTTATACAATCTATTAAAAAAGCTGGTCCGTTTGGTTCAAAAAGAGTAAAATTATAAGAACGTACATTCTTGTATTGAGTGTGGATAGGAGGCGTATTATGAAGAATCAACGAAGGATAGTATTGTTTATTGCTCAAAGTTTGGATGGGTATATCGCAACAAAAGAAGACTCTTTAGATTGGTTATTTAAAGTTGAGGGTGAGGGGGATAATGGCTATACGGAATTTTATGAGACAGTAGACACTATCTTAATTGGGAAAAGAACATATGATTGGATAATGAACTACGAGAAAGGCCAATTCCCATATCAAAATAAAGATTGTTACGTTTTTTCTAGGTCATCATTATCCGATACCAATGATGTTAAATTTATAAATGAAGACATTGTTGCCTTTACTAAAAACTTGATAAAAGAAGAAGGAAAAAATATTTGGATTGTTGGTGGTGGCGACTTATTACATACATTTTTAAAAGGAAAATTAGTTGATGAACTAATTTTGACAATCGCTCCCACTATCCTTGGGGAGGGAATTCCTTTATTTAAAGTTGGCGACTATCAGCTAGATCTTAAACTAAAAGGAACTAGAACTTTCAATCAATTTGTTGAATTGCATTACATAGTAAAAAAATGAAACGAATACCCTTTAACATAGTGTTTTTCTTGAAGATTCACGATAAGCTGAAGACTACATGAGTGGAAATTATAGGACGATAGTTTGAAAGAGGGAATGGTATGTCGGAGGAAATCGTGTTAAAAAAAGCAGCAAATGCATTTGGACTTAATTTGAGTCTGCTTACACATGTTGGTGGCAATGTAAATAATGTGTATCAATACCCAGCAGAAAATGGGTTCCCTTCACGGATATTACGTTTGTCAAATCACAATTGGCGTAATGAAAAAGAAGCATTAGCTGAGCTGCACTTTATGAAATATCTATTTGAAAACGGTGTTTCTGTTCCTAAGATTTTCCCATCAAAAGCAGGAAAATTGGTTGAAAAGGTAACAGATGGTTTTCACGCCTCTGTGCTTAGCAAAGCTCCTGGTCGAATCCCTACTGAAGAAGACTGGAACGAGATAATGTTTCTTAATTGGGGACGCATAGTTGGACAGATGCACTTCCATACCCAATCCTATGTTCCTTTACAAGATGTTAAACGTCGTGATTGGAAAGAGGAATCTTGGATGGATTTGATGCGACACCTACCATATGAAGAGACAATTGCTCGGCAAAAAGCTAATGAGTTGTTAAACTGGTTAGAAACTCTTCCAAAAGATAGGAAAAACTATGGTCTTGTTCACTGTGACCTTCATGCACACAACATTTTCGTAACTAAAGACGGTGATATTACGGCATTTGATTTTGATGATTGCTGCTATCATTGGTTCGCTTATGACATCGCCATAATCCTTTACTCGGTCATCTTAAGATATAGCCGACAAGATAAAAAGGGTGATACTCTCGATGATAATGTAGCCTGGTTCCTCAACTGGTTTCTAAAAGGCTATCAAGAGATACGTACTTTCGAAAATTGGTGGCTAAAAGCAATGCCGAAATTATTAAGTTATCGTCGGTTACTCGATTATAACTTTTTGCACCAACGTTATGACTGGAATACAGTAGATGGCGAACGGAAGATGAGATGGTTACGTCTTAAAGAAGAAATTGAAGCGGATGAACCTTTGACAAATTATCCATTTTGATAGTCTTCATTTCAAAATAGATTAATTTGGGTTAAATTGTAGTAACTTACTTAAAATAGAATTTCTATTAAACTGACGAGAGTGGATAAATTCTTTTCCTAGTTGAATTATTAAATCCCGTTGTAAATTATTAACACACAGAAGAGCAGATGGTACCTGCTCTTTAGTTATTCAACAGCATTTCCTTTAGTGTTTGGGCATCTTTATTTTCTAATGTTCCTAAAGCATTTTTTTCTCTATCAAAAATCGTTGCTGATCCATCGCTCAGGTTAAACCATATAAAATATTCAAATAATCTTTCAGGCATATTTTTATCAAACGTGAAGAATAAAGTGGCTTTTACATCTTTTTTTCGAGCCATTTCAGCCTTTTCGTTCTTGTCCCAATCAATTTTCGCAAATACTTCTCTTAAGGTTTTAATCTTTTCTTCCTCTGCAATTATAATTTCATTGTCACTATTTTCACCTGTGAATATTTGAACATCAACTCTAGTTAGCTGGTTTAAATCAAGCACTTTAGGCGCTTCATTTGAGCAGCTAATAAGAGTCGTTAGGAGGATGGTAAGTAATGACAAGTTGATAATATTTATCTTCATACAAGCCCCCCTCCCCGATTATTTTATCACTCGTCTAATTTTATTTTCGACAATTACTCTTTAAACCCTTTTTAAAGTGCCCATCATATTTACTGATAAAGCTTATGTTAGTTATTGATATCTCATTATTTGTTAACATTTTTGATAAGGAAGCAGTTAGATACATGAGTCGTTTTTAAGAGAGGTTTTATTTACAAATGATGCCAAACTTATGTTAACTAGCAGGGAAAGAAGGGCAACAAAATTATCCACTGAAACTTTTTCAAGTTGTCTCCGTATTAAAGTAAAAATAAAATGGTTTGTTGGAGAGGAGAACAGCTATGTCTGAAAAAGGTTGTATTAAATGTGGAAGCAAAGATGCAGGAACAAAGGATGTTGCAATGACTGGAACAGGATTATCTAAAATGTTTGATATTCAGCATAATCAGTTTACGGTTGTATATTGTAAAAAATGTGGTTATTCCGAGTTCTATAATAAGCAATCATCTACCGGATCAAATATTCTGGATTTATTTTTCGGCTAATTTATAAAAAAATACGGGGCGTAGCACATACGCCCCATAATTCTATACTAAAAGTGGACCAGCTGCTTTAACTCTTACTAGGATTGCGTTTCCTGGTAGGTAAGCGAGCGGAAAGTCCTCTAATTGGATGATGTCAATTTTGTCCGGGTTTGCTCCTGCTTCAATCGCAGTTTGAATAGCTTCGGCCTTTGCTTCTTCTAAAATTTCTTGATGGCTGCGGTTTTCAAGAGTGTAAATCCTTTCTACCGTTCCACTAATATCACCAAGTGCAGCACCAATTGCATTTGCTACACTTGCATGTTCAGGGCGGATGACTCGACTAGCACCTTTTAATGTTTCAGGCATGAGAGCTGCCCCACCTCCAACTAAAACAACAGGAAGATCTTCTGCACTAGTTTTCATACGGTCAATCGCATTTTCAACCATGCTCACGAAATCAGGATAAATTTTATCGCATGGAATGTCAGCAACTTGTGAAACATCCGTGTTTTCAATCTCCATATAGCCTGCGCCAATCGCTACATCCGTTGTAGTTAATTCATTTCCTCCAAAAACAAGCGCTTTTTCAGTCAATTGATAACCGACACTTTCAGGTCCAATTTTCCACGAATCTCCTTCAAGATACACTCGAGTTCCGCCACCAAAACCGATAGAGTATATATCCGGCATCCTGTAGTTCGTTCTAACTCCACCTACTTCCACAGCTAATGAAGTTTGACGAGGGAAACTATTAGATAAGACACCTATATCCGTCGTTGTACCACCAATATCCACAACAATCGCGTTGGGCTCTTGGGATAAGTGTGCGGCACCTCTTATCGAATTGGTAGGACCGCAAGCGATTGTGAAAATAGGATACTTCTGTGCGAAGCTATTCGTCATTAATGTACCGTCGTTTTGTCCGAGATAAATGCTTGCATTGATTCCCTCATCGTTTAATGCACGTTCAAATCCTTGTGTTACATGGCTGATGGTTGACATTAAAGCAGCATTTAAAATTGTCGCATTTTCTCTTTCAATCAAGCCAATCGTACCAATTTCACTTGATAATGAAATGGGGATTCCAGGCAATTCTTTTTCTAAAAAGGCGGCAACTTCTTTCTCTTGATCTCCTAAAACGGGAGAAAATACACCGGAAATCGCAATGGAATCAACCTTTCCGCGAAATTGATCCGCAACCTGCTTCAATTCATCAAAGTTAAGCTGAGAAATCGGTGCACCGTTAAATTCATATCCTCCATGGACAAGCGCTGTCTCGGCTTCTAGTTTTTCAACTAAATCGTCTGGCCAGCCTAATAGTGGAGGCACAGTTGAACCAGAAGGTAAACAAATTCGAACAATCCCAACTTTGTTTAAAGCTTTTCTTTCCACGATTGCATTTGTACAATGGGTTGTTCCGAGCGTTGCAACCTTTATTTCACTAGCATTAATGTTTGTTGATTCTAAAAGTGTTTTGATCGTTTTTTGGATCCCAGTAAAAATATCTTTTGTTGTAGCAGTTTTGGAACTTCCGAGTACTTTATTTTCACTATTTAAAATGACGCCATCTGTATTCGTTCCACCTACATCTATTCCGAGTCTAATCATTTGGATGAATGCTCCTTTACTAACGTTTCTAGAGGAATATAATCGTATGGGTATTTGAAATAACGCGGTCCTGCTGTTTCGATCCCAATCGGGGTCCGCCATTTTTCATGTGCGGGGAAAGCGACGATGACCGCTCTTGCGCCATATTTTAATCCTTCCGTCGTAATCGGCATACCCGTTTCTTCATCCAATACGGCAATTAAATCCGGTGCCATCGCAATTGGTTTTCCGTCCACTTTTGCAAGAAGATGCTCGTTTTGGAAGAAAAGTGTACATGACTGATTTGCATTTTCATCAATACCTTCAAAATGGGCTTCACCGCGTGTAAAACCACCTTGGATGCCTCGCTCTATATGCATAGCTTTTCCTTTGAAAAGCTTGTATCCGCCAAGAATATCCAACATCTGAACGATAGGGTGAACAGCTGCTGTTCTTTGCTCTTTTAGTAGGGCACCGATTTGTCTAGCTAAGGATAAGGTTCCTGGGATGACACTTTTTTTCGCTTGTTTACCAGTAATCCCGTAATCACAAACGATGGAGGATCCCCCCATTGAAATTGTCACATTCCTAGCTAATTTTTCACTCCAGTATCCATCTGCCGGCTCAATCGTTACGGTATTTCCTTGTTCATCAGCAATTGTCACGAATTCAGGCTTCAATCCATCTAAATGAAAGGTAACCATTTGTGCTTCAGGAAAAGCTCGTCCCATCGCATCTCCGTCTAATATTGGAATTCTGTTCATCGCTGCAACTGCAACAGGAATAAGGGAATTAACTCCTCCAATTTCAATCGGCATGACAACATCTGTTTTTTTGCCGGAAACTTTTTCAAAAGCTTTCAAAGGAGCTGCCAATTGTTCAAATGAAGGAATTTTTTCAACTAAGACACTTGGTGAACCCATGCCTGATGCCGGAAGCACCCATTGCTCATCCATTAATTCGTCTACAGTAATAACTTGAACAGGACCGTATTTTTTAATGGCAGAAAGAGCCATCATTTTTCCGATATAAGGATCTCCGCCACCGCCAGTTCCAAGAACCGCTGCGCCTATGGCAATATTCTCAATATCTTCTTCATTTAACCATTTCATGTTAAATCGCTCCTTTTTGACCACTCTTTTTAAAAATAAGTAAGAAAATCGCCTGGAAAATAAATGCGATCACAAAACTGTCCAAGGATGGGATCGTCGTAAATGTGAAAAGCTCCAGTCCAATTGGGCGCTCAGTTGTAAACCAGCTAATTAATGTTCCAAGAGCCCAAGCGGCTAGTGGCAAGAATTTAAATGCTTTATCATTTAGCGTGTCAAAAAGCTTCGGCCCACCAATATAGTAATAAGCAGTATAAACTCCACCAATTGGAGCGATGAACAATGTCATGATGCTCAAGAAATTAATAAAATAATCATAAATACCAAGAACAGCTAGAAGCGTTCCAATTATTCCTGCAATTAAGGTAAGGACGGCTTTGTTCGTACGAGTAAAAATAACAGAAAGGCTTAGGCCTGATGAATAAGCATTACTTGTATTCGTTGTCCACTGTGCAAGAATAAGCACTAAAATTCCAGGAATCCCTAACCCAACCGTAATCATAATCGTCGTTAAACTGCTTTCGTCCATAATTCTTGATAAAATCATCGCTACAACAATCATGAAGCTATTTCCGAAGAAAAAGCCAAAGAAAGAAGCTAAAACAGCATCTTTTTTCGTTTTTGCCCATCTTGATACGTCTGGTGAAATGACGGCTCCTGTTACGAAAATACTAATAACGAGAGAAATCGCCATACCAAATGAAAAAACATTCTCCACAGGTGCTTTAAGTTCACTTAGACCAAATTTATTAATAGCTAAAATAACAGCTAAAATCACAAGAATTAACAATAAAGGTACTGACCAAGAACTTAGTTTCTCAATAGCACGATATCCAATGATAGCAGTTGTCATCATTAAGATGCCGCCAATTCCAGCAAGAAGAGGAATAGGAAGCTCTAAACCAAATGCTCCTTTTATAGCTGCGAATGCATTCTCGGCAAAGAATCCGGCTTGAACTCCAAACCAGCCTAATAACGAGATAGCGATAAATAATGAAACAAATTTTGCCCCAGAAACCCCAAATGTAAATCTCGATATCATCGATGTTGAAAGACCAGTAACGGCTCCTACATACGCACAAAATGCTGCAAGTACTCCCAATATGGCAGAGCCAATAATAACTGAAAGTAAGGCATCATTAAAATTCATTCCGTTTCCAAGCTCTGCTCCAAAGAGCATTGCAGATAAATCAATACCAACTGCAATCCAAACGAGACTTATGGATAACCATTTTTTTCTTTCACTCTCTGGTACTGCTTCTCTAGCGTAATCATTTTGCATTTTCATAGCCCCCTAATAATATCTCTAATATATGTGTAGCTTGTTCGATTTGCATCGATAATTCTGCATCATCATATAAATTGATTTCCCAAAAAACTCCGTCCAATAATAGGATGAATTTTCTTGTTAGGCTAACCGTTTCTTCATCCGATATTTCTGGATGGTCGCGTTTGATTAGGTGATGTAAAGAATCAATCATCCATGTATCGAATTTATTCATATGATCATGAAGGAACTTCTTAATTTCTGCAGGTGGAGAAGTGACAAGTGAAATATAGGCATTCGTTTCGTTCATATTGTTTTTATGGTACTCGACTGTTCCTCTCATCAATGTCGCAAAAATATCCAAGATTGGTTTCTCGTGGACTTCCTCCAGTATCGATTGCATACGTTTGAAATGGTCATCCAATAATTTTTGAAAAGCAGCGACGAATAAAGCTTCTTTATTTTTATAAAAAAAATAAATGGAGGCAGGTTTGATTCCAACCTCTTTCGCGATTTTTTGCATCGTCGCACCGTGATAGTTATGTAGCGAATACTGATGAATCGCCGCTTCCAAAATTTTGTCTTTAGTCAAAAAATTCACCACCTAATAATCATTAGGTAAATAATAAAGCATGTTTTTTCGCAAATCAAGTACATTTTTATTCACGGAAAAGTATATTTATAATCATATATATATTTCGTTCCTTATATCATCTGGTTGAATGCGCATACATACTGTATGATTTTGGTAGAAAAAGAGATGCGGGAGGTTCCGAAAGATGCACATAGTCATTGCAGGAGGAAGTGGTTTTGTCGGAAATGCACTGCAAGAACGACTTTTGAAGGACGGGCATGAAATAACAATCCTAACGAGAAATAGAGAAAAGATCACTGAGTCAAATCTTTTGCGAGCGGTAGAATGGTTGAATCCAAATAGCAAGCCGGAAAAACATCTAAAGAATGTCGATGCAATTGTAAACATAGCGGGTGAGTCGCTTAATGGCTTCAGATGGACAAAGGCTAAAAAGAAACGGATTGTTGAAAGCCGAATCCGCGCAACAAGAGAAATCGTAAGAATCATCGGTGCGCTGGACCAAATGCCAAAGGTGCTCGTTAATGGGTCAGCGGTTGGTTATTACGGCATGTCTGATGAAGATACATTTACAGAGGAATCTAAGACTCATGCAAATGATTTTTTAGCTTCGGTTGTTAGAAAGTGGGAAGAAGAAACTGCACAGGCAGAAAAGTTTGGTATTCGTACTGTTTATGCACGCTTGGGCGTTGTCCTTGGAAAAGGAGGAGCTCTTCCACTCATGGCACTTCCATATAAAATGGGATTTGGTGGTCGGGTTGGTTCAGGAAATCAATGGGTTCCTTGGGTTCATCAAGATGACGTAGCAGGATTATTTCTTTTTGCCATTGAAAACGAATCTATTTCTGGTCCTCTAAATGTTACGGCACCGAATCTTGTAAAAAATAATGAATTTAGTAAGATGATTGGTCGTGTTCTCCATCGTCCGCATTGGTTTCCGGTACCAAGTATTGCGATGAAAGTGATACTTGGAGAAATGAGTGAGATGCTTTTACGTGGACAGTGTGTAGTTCCGGAAAAAGCACTTCAGTTTGGATATACATATCAATATCCTAAATTGGAACTTGCTTTGGAAAATATTTTACGATAGTCCCTAACTCTGCTATACTAGTAACGAAAAATCATATGGAATGTGGGGGTACCGGTGTGGCCGGTTGAGAGTGCATCCTTTAGATGCTGACCCTTTGAACCTGCTCTGGCTCATACCAGCGAAGGGAACATGAATTCATTCATACATAATGAATGTTCTTTCAGATGTCCAGGTTCTAACTTGGGCATCTTTTTCGTTTTTGAGGTTCACTTTCCAGTAACGGAGGGAAAAAGTAGAATGAAAAAATGGTTGACTAGTTTGCTTGTTTTAATGTTGCTCTCGGGTTGTGGGGGCGCGAAAAAGGAAGACAGTGCCGGTTTGAAAAAGGTAACCGTTGTGTTGGATTGGACGCCGAACACGAACCATACAGGTTTATACGTGGCAAAGGAAAAAGGATATTTTAAAGATGAAGGCCTGGATGTCGACATTATCATGCCTGGAGAGGCTGGTGCCAATAATTTGGTTGCATCTGGAAAATCAGAATTTGGCATAAGCTATCAGGAAAGTATTACGGAAGCCCGCGTTCAGGATGTTCCAATTGTATCAATCGGAGCGATCATCCAGCATAATACATCTGGATTTGCTTCACCAGTTGAGAAGAAAATAAATTCCCCGAAAGATTTTGAAGGGAAGACATATGGTGGATGGGGTGCACCCGTTGAACAAGAAGTATTGGCATCGCTCATGAGTGTAGACAATGCTGATAGTAACAAGTTAGAAATAGTGAATATGGGGGATAATGACTTTTTCACTGCAGTTAAAAGAGATATTGATTTTGCATGGATTTATTATGCTTGGACTGGTGTTGAGGCTGAACTGCGCGGAGAAAAAATCAACATGATTTATTTGACGGATTACTCGGATAAACTGGATTATTATACACCGGTTATTTCTACGAATGAAAAAATGATAAAAAATGATCCTGATACTGTTAAAGCTTTTATGGCTGCTGTTTCAAAAGGTTATGATTTTGCAATCAATAATCCCGACGACGCAGCTGATATATTAATAAAGGCTGTTCCAGATCTTGACCCTGAGCTTGTGAAGAAAAGTCAAGAATGGCTAGCTGCAAAGTATCAGGATGATGCACCTCGTTGGGGAGAACAGAAACAAGAAGTCTGGAAAAATTATATGGATTGGATGCTTGAAAAGGGACTTCTTGAAAAAGAAATTGATGTAGAAAAAGCATTTACGAATGCATTTTTACCTAAATAATAGGAGGAAGTACAAATGGCAAACTCACTAATCAGCATACAAATCATCCCGAAAACAAAAAATGGAGAAAGTGTTATTCCATATGTAGATGAAGCAATCAAAGTGATTGATGAGTCAGGTGTGAAATACGAAGTTCATCCTCTTGAAACAACGATGGAAGGCGAATTGACGGAGTTAATGAAAATTATAGTGAAAATGAATGAGCGAATGATTGAAATGGGCAGCAGCAATGTCATTTCTCAAGTGAAAATTTTATATCAGCCATCCGGCATTACGATGAATCAGTTGACGGAGAAATACAGCTGATGAGAGTTTTTATGAAAGGATGGAGGCCAGCAGTGGTCCTCCTTTTTTTACTTTTTATTTGGGAAATGGTTGTTAAAATAGCTGATATCCCAGGTTGGCTAATGCCTGCACCTACGGCAATATTGAGAGAATTGATCACTGGATTCAATCGTTTTTCTGAGCATTTATTATCTACTATCGGACTTTCGATAGGAGGATTTATTATTGGGTGTTCAGTTGGGCTACTCGTTGCTATACTGTTGCACTTACTTCCTAAAGTTCAGGAAGCTGTTTATCCACTTTTAATTCTTTCGCAAAATGTGCCGATTATTGTATTGGCGCCTTTGCTTGTCATTTGGTTTGGCTTCGGCATTTTACCAAAAATCATCGTCATTACGCTCGTATGTTTTTTCCCTGTTACAATAGCAGCACTCGGTGGTTTTCGAAACACGCCACCTGAAATGAAACATTATTTGCTGATGGCAGGTGCTTCCAAAACACAAATGTTTACAAAATTGGAATGGCCGAATTCACTTCCTTCTTTATTTTCTGGCTTAAAAATATCCGCTACATACAGTGTGATGGGGGCGGTTATTTCAGAATGGCTTGGGGCTAAAAAAGGAATTGGTGTGTATATGACTTTAGCTTCGTCATCTTTTCGTACAGATCGTGTGTTTGTTGCTATTTTTATTATTATGATGTTGAGTTTGTTATTTTTTGGAGCCATATCCTTATGTGAAAAAAGGCTTGTCAAGTGGAGAAGGGAGGCGTGACATTATGGGAATCCTCGAGATTAATCACGTATCCAAGAGCTTTAACGGACGCAAAGTACTGGATGACATTAGCATAGAAGTACAAGAAGGCGAGTTTGTCACGATATTAGGTCCTTCTGGTAGTGGAAAAAGCACGTTATTTCACCTAATTGGCGGGTTGATCACTCCCGATGAAGGTTCGATTATGCTTGACGGGGGAAATATAACTGGAAAACGTGGGTCCATTAGCTATATGCCACAGCAACCAGCATTATTTCCTTGGAGAACGGTATTAGAAAATGTATTGCTGGGACAGGAATTACATGAAAAAAAAGACGTTGAAAAAGCGATAACGATGATTTCAAAAGCTGGATTAAGCGGTTATGAACATTCATTGCCAAGTGAATTATCTGGAGGAATGAAACAAAGGGTGGCGTTTATTAGAGCATTGTTAAGCCCCCAATCGCTTATTTGTTTAGATGAACCATTCTCTGCTTTAGACGATTTTACTCGACTTGAAATGCATCAATGGCTACTGTCCATTTGGGCAGATTTTAAACGGACTATTTTATTTGTAACACATAATATGGATGAAGCTTTGTTTCTTTCGGATCGTATCATCGTCTTATCAAGCAATCCAGCTAAGGTCATTCATGAGGTAAAAGTTCCCTTCGAACGTCCAAGAGAGAGTGAATTACTTTTAAAGAATGAATTTTTAGCGATTAAAAAAGAACTTTATCAGACAGTTGGGAGGGCATGAGTATGGAGAGGATTGTGGATGCGCATATTCATTTAGACCATTACTCTCAAGAAGAAATCGATTTAATTATGAAGGAATTAGACCAAATTCATTGTTCCAATCTGATATCTGTTTCTTTTGACTTGGAGTCTTGTAATAAAAACCTCCAATTGGCGAAGCAATTCCCTAAAGTGAAGCCAGCATTTGGCTTTCACCCTGAACAGGAAATACCTTCTTATCATGAGGTGGCTGAACTTTTAGACTGGATGTCTGAAAATCGAGATGAAATGGTGGCTGTTGGAGAAGTTGGTTTACCATATTATTTACGTAGTGAAAATCCACAGATTTCAATCGAACCATATATACATTTACTAGATGAATTCTTGAAATTTGCGAAGAAATGGGACAAGCCTGTTGTGCTCCATGCCGTGTATGACGATGCTCCGATTGTATGTGACCTTTTAGAAAAACATAATATAAAAGATACACATTTTCATTGGTTCAAAGGAGGTTCATCTACAATCGAACGCATGATGAAAAATGGCTACTTTATTTCAATTACCCCGGATGTTTTGTATGAAGAGGAAATCAAACAGCTTGTTCTAAAATATCCATTAGATCAAATGATGGTAGAAACAGATGGGCCGTGGCGGTTCGAAGGGAAATTTTCAGGTAAAATGACTCACCCAGCTATGATTCATGAATCAGTGAATATGATTGCAAAGCTTAAAAATGAAGACCCATCATTTGTGTATAAAAGATTATATGAAAATACGAAAAGTTTTTTTCGATTGTAAAATATCTTGCTTTTTAGAAAAAGAGTAAAACCTCTCTTTTTTGCTAAAATAAGTATGGCTATTAAAGAGAGAGGTGTAAAAAAAGATGAAAAGACAATCTCGATATATGAGAGTATGGGAATATGTTCAGATTATGTTTGGGGCAACACTCGTTGGTCTTTCATATAATATGTTTTTACTGCCATCTAAGCTTGCTGCTGGTGGTGTTTCTGGTGTTAGTACCCTCCTATTTGAAGTGTTTCGGTGGAACCCTGCACTTGTACAAATTAGTATCAATTTACCATTGTTTTTCATTGGTCTCCTTGTTTTAGGGAAAGATTTCAGTAGCAAGACATTGGTAGGTACCATTTTTGTTCCGCTCACTATTTGGCTTACACAAGGGATGGACCTGCATATTAAGGAACCAATGTTAGGTGCAATTTATGGTGGGATTGTCCTTGGAGTCGGCCTCGGGATCGTATATCGCGGAGGTGGTTCTACAGGGGGAACTGCGATGATTGCACAATTGTTAAAGAAATACACGGGTTTATCAAGTGGTTTTTCCCAGTTGCTCGTGGATGGGATCGTTGTAACCGCATCGGCATTTATCTTCAATCTGGAACTAGCTTTGTTTGCGATGATTTCCATTTACGTGACGAGCAAAGTCATCGATTTTGTTCAGCTGCAAACCTCACCTACAAAACTAGTGTTGATTATTACGGAGAATGAAGCAAAGATCCAACACATTATACGCGAAGAAATAGACCGTGGACTTACGAAAGTGAAATCCCTTGGTGGATACACGAACAGAGAAAGAACGATGATTTTTTGTGTAGTTGAGCAGTCGGAGGCAGTGTATTTGAAGAAGGTTCTTCAAGAACAGGAACCAACTTCCTTTGTTGTTTTTCTTAACGCTTCCGAAATACTTGGAAGAGGTTTTACAAAAGAAAAAGTGTTTGGCAGCGAAATCGAATCAGATCAGCATTAAATGTTTCATCCCCTTTTATTTAGGTAAATGAAAAGTAAAAGTGGAGTGATGATGATGAGTCACGAGCCAACCCAAAACAAAATAGACCGCGCCAAGACGTTGAAAGAACGAAATGATAAAGACAAAGCATTTAAAGATGATCCGGAAAAACAAGCGCAGCGAGATCAATTGCTCATGCCGATTGATGATATATCGGACGAGCTCGTTGAAGAACGAGAAAAAAACGAGAAGGATAAAAGAGGAAAGAATCCATAGGAAAGGACCCATAACGGGTCCTTTTGTCATCTACGATAATTTCCAAGCTGGAATTAATGAATGAAATTTGAAGAAATAACTCATGGCAACATGAATAACTGTGTAGATCGCAAGTATCGTTAAATATGTCAGAAACCAAATATGTAGTGGTTTTCCTAAAAAATAATATAGCATGAACATTCCAACTGGAAACGGTACGAGGACGATTAACCAAATAGGTGCTCGAAAAGCTTCCGTAATAGCGCCTAATGAAACGACTGAAGCTCCGATGAGAAGAGCTTGCCAGAAAGCTATTCCATTTTTAAGTAAGTGGCTCCCAAAAAAATAAGAGAGCGATGTTAATAGAATAGATAAAATAAAGCTAGCAGCATAATTCATTACTCTTTCCCTTTCTTGATCAATGTTCCTATGATAATATTCAAAATATAGCTTAAGAGAAAGGTATATATATTAAAAAATAAACTATTCGTATATTGATTAAACCAGCCAAAGCGGTAAATTCTTGATTCAGGCTCAGTAGGGGGCCCACCTAGGGCGATTACAAGTTCATTTTTATAATGAATAATAGCGAATAATAATAATCCGCAACAAAGTAGCGAAAAAAGTAAAATGAATCCCCTTTTCTTTATGTTAGCTTCTTTCAAAAGCTCCCTAGTCAACTTAAAGGTTAAAATATAACTTGCAAGAAAAAGAGGCGAAAATAAGATAATAATTAATATTCCCGGATTTCCATTTCCCGAAATAGATTCAGGCTTAAATGTAAAAATATGTTCCATAAGGTAAAATCCCAAAAATGAAAACAGAAGGGTTGTAAACCAAAAAATCCAATTCTTTTTCAACATACTCACCCTTTTCATTTTATTGCCCCCTTTTAAATACTACATTAACATAAATATCCATTCTTACTTTTGAATATATGAATTTGAGGAATGAAAAGATAAAATATAAAGGTTATTAATTCTTGTACATTGAACACTCCAATCGGACAGTAATCATGAAAAAGATCTGTACCTTGTCCGATTAAAGGCTACGTTCAGACAATAATCATGAAAAAGAAGTTTGTCAGGTTATATTAAATATAGAAATAGTTTTCAATGTCACGATGAAGTGCCCAATGTACCTTCAAACGTGAAAGAGAGGCGCTAAAGGTCACGATGGGGGGACTATCGCACCCTCACTATAAAAAAGCAAACTCAAATAATTCAAAGTTCAAGCTAGCCCAAAAATCCACATAAAATGCCGAATCCTAAAAATCACAAATGAAAATTAAAATAATATCTTGACATTCTTTTTTCTAACAGCTAAGATGATAAATAATTCAAACTTAATGAATATTTCAGGCATTGACGAAGAATAGTAACTGTTTTTTAGCACTAAAGAGAGCTGGTGGTAGGTGCAAACCAGTGTGCGGAAATAGTGAATGGACTTCTGAGCCTCCAAACCGAACCTTTTTAAAAAGCAAGTAGGCTTTGGCGCATGGGTCTTCGCGTTAGTAAGACAGGTAATAAGCATAACGCTTGTTGCTGATAAAGTGAGCTGATTTTTAGCTAATAAAGGTGGTACCACGGGTTCCTCGTCCTTTGGATGAGGGCCCTTTTTGTATTTTTTTCTAATAATGTAAATCGTTGATTAAGAGGAGTACACTTGGAACGTTGTAAAAGAGAGCCGGTGATGGTGGGAATCCGGTACAAACGACCTTGTGGAATGGGCTTAAGAGAGATTTCCTGAATTCAAAGTAGGGAAATCCGGTTTCCTCCGTTAACAGGATAAAGTATCGGACTGTTTTTAAAAGAAAGTGGGCAATCTGCCTCACTTCTCACATGTCCCGTACTTGATGAGATGAAGATGAAATCAATCTTCAATAGAGGTGGCACCGCGGACTAATCGCCCTCTGTAAACACAAAACCAACATGTGTTTGCAGAGGGCTTTTTTATATTCAAATTTGAGAGGAGTATAAATATGAAACTGTATTTACAAAAGTTGATGAGCGGCGAACATTTAACGATGACTGAAATGATAGAAGCTGCAAGAAAGCTATTTTCTGGAGAAATTTCTGAGAGTGAAGCGGGCGCATTACTTGGACTACTTGCATTCAAAGGTGAGACCGCTGATGAAATAGCGGGTTTGGTACATGCTTTACGTGAAATGTCACCTGCCATTTTATCTATGAAAGACAGTGTAATGGATAATTGTGGTACTGGCGGGGATGGTTCTAGTAGTTTCAACATTAGTACGACTTCAGCTTTTGTCTTAGCAGGGGCTGGGATAAAGGTGGCGAAGCATGGAAATCGAAGTGTTTCTAGTCAAACGGGAAGTGCAGACGTACTGGAATATTTAGGAGTCTCACTTGACAACAGACCTGAGGAAACGGAAGAACTTCTTACCGAAAATGGAATTGCCTTTTTATTTGCACCACATGTACATCCGGCTATGAAGGCTGTCATGAAAGTAAGGCGTGATCTTAGAGTTCCAACGATTTTCAATTTGATTGGACCCTTAACGAATCCAGTTGAGTTGGATACGCAGTTATTAGGAATTTATCGCCGCGATAAATTGAATCTAATGGGAGAAGTTTTAAAACAGCTTGGAAGAAAAAGAGCGGTTGTCATCAATGGAGCGGGCTATCTTGATGAAGGTTCACTGTCTGGAGAAAATCATCTCGTTATCCTTGAGAATGGAGAGTTAAACTCTATAACATTAAAACCTGAACATGTAGGTCTTCCAACGTATTCCAACGAAGAAATTATGGGTGGAGATGCGGAGCGAAATGCACATATTATGATGAGCGTTCTTCGGGGAGATGATGGGCCTTTCCGCGACACGGTACTCTTAAATGCTGGGATTGGCATTTATGCGAATGGAAAAGTGGATTCCATTCAAGAAGGAATTGAAAAGGCGAAAGAAAGTATTGATTCCGGAGCTGCTTTAGCAAAATTAGAATACCTCATTGAGAGAAGCCAACATACAAAGCAAGGAGTGCTATAAATTGACGATATTAGATAAAATTATTGAACAGAAAAAAGTAGAAGTCCAAGAACTGAAAGTAATCTATAGTGTTCAACAATCAGAAAACGTGAAAAAACGTCCTTCATTATATGAGAGCTTCAAGAATTTAGAGAATATCGGCGTGATTGCAGAAGTGAAGCGGGCTTCTCCTTCTAAAGGTGTCATCAATGATGAAGTAGATCCCGTTGCCCAGGCAAAAGCATATGCAAAAGCTGGTGCTGGAGCCATATCCGTTTTGACAGATCGACAATTCTTCAAAGGGTCTATGGCCGATCTTTCTGCAGTTGCAGAAGAGGTCGATCTTCCTTTACTTTGTAAGGATTTTATGATTGATGAAGTCCAAATTGATGTTGCGAAAGATCATGGGGCTAGTGTCATTCTTCTTATTGCAGCTGCCCTTCCTGAAGAGAGACTTCGCGAGCTATACCAGTATGCTAGATCTAAAGAATTGGATGTTTTATTCGAAGTGCATGATGAAGAAGAAGCGGAAATGGCACTCCGAATTGGCGCCCGCATTATCGGAATCAATAATCGAAATTTAAAAACGTTTGAAGTTGATTTGGGAGTAACAGAGCGAGTGGCGTCTATATTAAAAGATTCAAATTGCCTACTCGTTAGCGAAAGTGGTATTCGCACGAAGGAAGATGTAGAACAAGTGGCGGAAGCTGGGGCAAAAGCAATTTTAGTCGGAGAAACGTTGATGAGATCACCGAATATCACTGACACGATGAATGAAATTCGTATTCCCCTAACGAAGGCGGTGAAGTAATTGAAGGTGAAAATTTGCGGCATTATGTCAGAAGAAGCTGCCCTTGCTGCAAGTGAAGCGGGAGCAGATTTACTAGGATTTGTTTTTGCGGAGAGTAAAAGGAAAGTCACCACGGAACAGGCAGCGTACATTATTCAACAAGTGCCGCAACATGTGAAATCCGTTGGTGTTTTCGTTAACGAATCATATGAAAATATTATTCATATTGCTGAAACGGCAAAGCTTGATTATATTCAGCTACACGGAGATGAGCCACCGGAATTTTGCAAGAGTCTGCCATATCCCGTTATTAAGGCTTTTTCAATAAAAGAGCAAGATGATCTTAATCAACTAGCAGAATACGAGTGTGACTTTTATTTACTTGATAGTCCGGGAGTGAAATATCGTGGAGGAAGCGGAATTCCCTTTGATTGGAGCCTTCTCGAACATTTAGACATTCCGCGAGAAAAAATCATTTTAGCAGGCGGGCTTGATCATGAAAATGTCAAAAAAGCTATGACAACAGTAAAACCAGCCATAGTCGATGTATCCAGTGGCGTTGAGACAAATGGAGTAAAAGACGTAAGAAAAATTCAAGAATTTTTAGCAGCAGCAAAAATAGAGGAGCGTGAAGACATTGGCAGTTTACACATCACCTGATTTAAAAGGAAGATACGGTCAATTCGGAGGGAGATTTGTTCCGGAAACATTAATGACAGCCGTATTAGAATTAGAACAAGAATATGAAAAAGCAATTGCTGATCCAGAATTCCAGAAAGAAATGGATCATTATTTAAAACAATATATTGGTAGAGAAACTCCGCTATACTATGCAGAAAATTTAACAAAACTAGCGGGAGGACCAAAAATTTATTTGAAACGTGAAGACTTAAACCATACAGGAGCCCACAAAATCAATAATACGATTGGTCAGGCACTTTTGACACTACGCATGGGCAAAAAGAAAGTTGTGGCAGAGACCGGAGCAGGTCAACACGGTGTGGCAACAGCGACTGTATGTGCTCTACTCGGTTTAGAATGCATCGTTTTCATGGGTGAAGAAGATATTCGCCGCCAACAATTGAATGTGTTTAGAATGGAGCTTTTAGGTGCTGAAGTAAGAAGTGTTTCTCAGGGAAGTGGAACGTTAAAGGATGCAGTTAATGAGGCTCTCCGCTATTGGGTGGCAAATGTAGAAGATACCCACTATATTTTAGGGTCAGTTGTTGGACCCCATCCTTTTCCAAGAATCGTAAGAGATTTCCAAAGTGTTATCGGAAGTGAGACGAAAAAGCAGATGCTTGAGCAAGAAGGCAAGCTTCCGGATGCAGTTGTCGCTTGTATTGGTGGAGGCAGCAACGCTATGGGCATGTTTTATCCATTCATTGAAGATGAGGAAGTTAAAATTTATGGAGTAGAAGCTGCAGGTTCTGGAATAGAAACAGGGAAACACGCAGCTGTATTGACAGATGGAAAAGCAGGGGTATTGCACGGAACACTTACGTATCTTTTACAAGACAAGCATGGCCAAATTCAAAGTGCTCATTCCATTTCAGCAGGGCTTGATTATCCAGGTGTAGGACCCGAACACTCCTATTTAAAAGATATAGGACGCGTCAACTATACTTCCGCAACGGATCAAGAAGCATTAGAGGCTTTTCAACTGCTCGCTAAGACAGAAGGAATCATTCCGGCATTAGAAAGCTCCCATGCAGTTGCATATGCCTTGAAGCTTGCAAAAGAAATGAAAGAGTCTGAAACACTTGTTGTCTGTTTATCAGGGCGAGGAGACAAGGATGTAGATACGGTTAGAGATGCAATAGGAGGTGCAATCAATGGGTAAGGCAAAAATCGATTCAGCTTTTAAAGCAGTGTTGGATAAAGGTGACAAAGCATTTGTTCCATATATTATGGCAGGTGACGGCGGGCTCGAACAATTACAGGAACAAATTTTATTTTTAGAAAAAAGCGGTGCGACCGTAGTGGAGCTCGGGATTCCTTTTTCCGATCCAGTTGCAGATGGCCCTGTCATTCAAGAAGCGGGTTTAAGGTCACTTGCAAGCGGAACGACTTTGGATGGAGTGCTCGAAAGTCTAAACGAATGGAAAGAAGAAAGAACGATTCCAATTGTTTTGATGACGTATTTCAATTTAATTTATTCATATGGAATTGAAAGATTTGCTCAACGTTGTATAGAAGTTGGAGTAGATGGCCTAATTATTCCCGATCTACCTTTTGAAGAAGATGAAATGGTTGCTCCTATTTTTACAAAGTATGAACTTGCTTTAATTCATCTTGTTGCTCCAACAAGCCCGCAAAGTAGAATCGAACAAATCGCTAAACAAACGGAAGGTTTTCTTTATGCCGTAACGGTTAAAGGGACAACAGGAGTCAGAAACGAATATGAGGATGGTTTAGCTTCATATTTACAACTATTAAAAGAGTATTCTTCTGTTCCAGTACTAGCGGGATTCGGTGTGTCATCGCCGGAGACGGTAAGGGAATTAGGCAATTACTGTGATGGCGTAATCGTTGGTAGTAAAATTGTCGATCTCCTGTTTAAAGGTGAAAGAGAAGAAATTAAGAATTTGATCGCAGCTTCTAAAAAAAGTACTGTTCAATCTTAATGTTTTCCATCCAAAATAGTGGGTAAATATTAGGCAAAGTCAAAAAGGGAGGCAACTTCTAATGTCTAAAAATATCAATCCACTATTATGGTTAGGACTAGGAATTGCTGGGGCTTCCTATTTGTCGAAACAAGAGAATAGGGAGAAAGTGATGGAGCATTATCATTCGGTTAAAGAAAAAATAGTAGACTTTTTATGTGAACAAAACCCTAGTTCTTGCCAAGACCTTTTGGATAAAGCAGGTAACCCAGATCCTCACGATTTGGGCGATACACGAATGGTTGGCGAAGGTGCCATGTATTCAGTAGAATATTATAATAAGGAAGAACAGCAGGAATAAAAGAATGGCCTTTCTCTTTTGTAAGAGGAAGGCTTGATTTTTTTATAAGCAATAAAGAAAAATATGTTCATGAACTTTGGCAAAAAAATAATAAATTGCTAATTGGAAGTAGGGTGAATAGCTAAGAACGAACATAATATTGAGAAGTTCCTTTGTTTTTTACCTATTTTGGATTAAATCCTAACATGAAAACCCCTGATTTCGGCTGAAAATAGCAGAATTCAGGGGTTCTCTGTTTAGAGGACTTCAAACATCGGTTGTTATGTCTGTGAGAAGGTTTCTTGTCCAATTTTCGTAAACTTTGTTGTTATTGGAAAACAGGAACACTGTGTTATAGTAATATAAACTAATGACTATTTAACTAGTAGATAAATACTAAAAGAGGACGTTTTTGTGTATTTGTTTATCAATCGTTTTAGCTACAATCTTAGGCTTTCTTATGCTTATGATGGGACCATTAGTGGGTGGGGTTATTGCTTTTGGAATAGTCTTAGGTTGTTTATTTAGAGGGTTATACTTATTTAATGACTTAAGTAATCGACTTTCAAAAGTTGCACCAAAATCTGATAAGTTTAATGACGAGTTTGATAGGTATATTGATGAAAAAGAAAAACTTCAAACAAGGATAGACTAATAATTTTATATAAATTTCTCAAACAATACCTGGAGTCCCCTTCAAAGTACCTCTCATAAACATTAAAATATTGCACTTAATAGAGCGCTAATGCTCAAGTGGATAAGGATTAATTCAAGTCTTACCCCCGATTTTAATATGAGAAGGCTCTAAGTCATAAATATATTTACATAGAAATATAATGTTATGGTGTAACTATAGAGTTTTTTTCCGAAAGGAACACTTCAATGAAACGATTACTACGAATACTACTAAAACTAATATTATTTATCGCTTTTGTTTGGGCTTTTTTATATATAAATAATAATTGGCTACAAATTTCTGAGTATGAAGTACAATCTGAACGTATTCCAAAGGCATTTGATGGTGTCAGGATTGTTCAGATCTCGGACTTACATGATGCGACTTTTGGAGAAAATCAATCCCGGCTCGTTAAAAAAGTGCAAACAATGAATCCTGATTTTGTTTTTTTAACTGGGGATTTCATTGATAGCAATCGCTATGATTTACAGAACAGTTTGGACTTTGTAGAGCAAATCATTCCATTTACTCAAGTATTCTACGTAACTGGTAATCACGAAGTTGCTGTGAATAAAATTAACGAGATTACTCAGGCATTGAAGGATTTAGGAGTACATGTTCTTATGGACGAATCTTCTGTAATTGAGAAGGCGGGAGAATCTCTCATTATTGCTGGTGTTCAGGATCCATTAATAAATGCGATTTACCCTCCAGAAGAGGTTATTGCTGAATCGTTGGATGAGGCGATAAGTAGGCGGAGCGATTCTTTTAAACTACTTTTATCACATAGACCAGAAGTATTTGATGTTTACGTGGAAAAAGAAATAGATGTAGTTTTTACGGGTCACGCTCACGGCGGTCAGGTTCGAATACCGGGAGTCGGAGGTCTAATCGCACCGGGCCAAGGATGGTTTCCTAAATACACTTCCGGGATGCATGAGCAAGGAAAGACCAAGATGGTTGTAAGTCGCGGATTAGGGAATAGTCTTATTCCGTATAGGATTTTTAATAGGCCAGAAATCGTACTATTGACATTAAAGAGTTCTAGGTAGGAAACAAATATGAGATAAAAGTTGTCTTTTGTGATTTACACTAGACAACTTTTTTGTTCATTTGAAATTCTTAATAAAGAACATTTGTTTTTGTGAAATATAAAAAAATGAGTAATCTCGAGATAAATGAAGATAAAAACAGGTATGTGTTCTTTTTGAAGAAAATATTGAAGTTTTTGAAGTTTTTATTATGAGACATATTACCTTATATTTAAATCAGTTGTTCTTTAAAAAGAACAGTTGTATGTTTCGACCCAAAATGTGAAGAGTTTACAAAAAACCTGTAAAAAATACCTTAGGGAAAAAACGTGTATACCTTTTCGAACATTATTTTAATGAAGCGTGACGAGTTTTATAGAAAAGCCGCGTTCATTATTTTTTAGGATAGGCAAAAAGTAACACTTTAAGCACTAGGAAGAATATATTATAAAATTAAGGAACTTTTCCTATTTAGAAAAAAAGATTAAGGAAAAACAGTGTGGAAAGTAACGGTACAAAGGGTGGGAGTTTTATATAAGGGGGTTGGAATGTGGGATTAGGGAAATACATAATGGAATTAGATAAAGAATGGTTGACGTTAATACTCGAAGCAAAGAAAATGGGATTTGACAAAGATGAAATAAGGGACTTTTTCAAGGAAAAGGGTACAAAGGATTTCCGTACAGACCGTTAAGATTAAAGTGCTTCTAAAAGAAAGGTATGTTCTTTAGAAATGCTTTTTTTTTACAATAATATTCCAAATTGTATATTTTCTTATGTTATTTGGCATCCTTTCATTAAGCAATAAACTACAAGGAGGCCCTTTTATTATGCTTAATTTTATTCTGAAATTAATTGTCTGTCCTATTATTGTCATCATTGCTGCTAACTTTTTAACGAGTGTATATTTTCCAAATGTTTATCAGCCGATTATTCTTGGTTTTACACTTGCCGTTATAGGATATTTAATGGAAATCGCAATATTAAATAAGGGGACCTTTTGGATTAGTAACACTGTTGATTTTGTTATCTCTGCTATCGCAATCTATTTCGTCTCATATTTCTTTGTAGGGGCAGAGGTGACAGTATTTGGCGCTTTATTAACAGCTGCGTTTCTAACAGTAGTGGAATTTTTTGTTCATTTATGGCTTATACGATCAGGAAGGGCACGAAAAGAGCCGACTGTATAAATAGATATGAGCGATAAAATCCCCCACATTTGTGAGGGATTTTTTTAAAGTATTTCTAACGCAAGTTCTATTTCTTTATCCCCAGATAAAATCTCCATTATTTTATTTTTGGTATTATCTATTTCAAGGGAAGTGGCAAGGACATGGGCAACATCGCCACGAGGGATGGAGCGTTCATCCATAAGCTCGATTTTTTCTGCGAGCCCTACTTTCCCTGTAGGTTTATCATGTGTTAAGTGCCCAGGGCGAACAATGGAATACGTTAATCCACTATTTTTCAAATAATCGTCAGCTTTGCGTTTCGCCATTAAATAATGTTCGATGGGTCCTTGCGGGTCATCCGCACCAATGGAGCTTAACATAACAAAATGTTGAACTCCGCTTGCTTTCGCTGCATCGACTAGCTTTTTTGCACCTTCTTGGTCAACAGTAATCGTTTTATCTGGACCTGTTTTTGATCCAGAGCCTGCTGCAAATATTACAGCATCCATGCCAATTGTCACTTTGCTAACATCTTCCTCCAAATCAGCAACAATCACTTCAACCGCTCCTAATTTCATGAGCTCTTCTTCCTGAGTATTACTTCGCACCATAGCGTAAGGATGATGATCACTATTATTTGCCAAATATTCTATGAGCAACCGTCCGGTATGACCATTTGCACCGACAACTAATATCTTCATTCCAATGATCACTCCTTTTCACTTATCAAACCTAATATTGTATAATTTCCTCAAAGTGGAACATTATAAACAAGTTTAATTCATTTGAGGCGTATCCAATATCTTTGAGCAATGTGACCATCTTCTGTTTCAACCTCAGATTCTAATTGACCTCCATTACTAGTAATCGTTTTTGCTGAACCTATGTTTTCTTTGTCGCAAGTTATGAGAACCTCTTTAATATTCATGTTTTTTACTTTTTCAAGTGCTAAGCTGAGCATCATTTTAGCGTAACCTTTTTTTCTTTCGGTCGGCCGGATTCCGTAACCAATATGTCCGCCAATATGTAGCAATCTTTCATTTAAAAAGTGTCGAATATTTATGGCACCGATAAGATGTTCATGATCATCCACTAACCAGTATGTAGTATGAGGAACGAAAGTATCGGGTATTCCAATTCCTTGTGAAAAACCCTTCAGTTCATGAATCATGTTTTCAAAAACATCTGTCTCCATTTTTAAAACAAAGGGAACTAAGTTTTCATTTGCTGCCTGCCATTCTGCAATCATTTCTAAATAGGATTTTTTAAATTTTAATGATGGCTCAACCAGTCTAATATTATTCAAAGCACATACCCCCAAAAAGATATTTCTACTATGATAGGAGAGTATTTTCACAAAAGTCAATAGATAAAAAAGATCATGATGATTGGAGTGCTGAAAATGTGTGGACGTTACAGTTTATTTGCTGCCAGGGAGGATCTATTGGTCAGATTTGGATTGGTAGATTTTGAAGAGTTTGAGTGGGTGGAGCGATATAATATTGCACCGAGCCAGAATGTGCCAGCCATTGTAAGAACGGAGGCTGGTAATAAAATAGGTATGTTGAAATGGGGATTAGTACCTTCCTGGGCAACGGATCCCAAAATCGGTTACAAAATGATTAATGCGAGAGCGGAAACAGTCAATCAGAAACCAAGCTTTAAAAAGCTTTTGAGAAGAAGAAGATGCGTCATTCCGGCAGATGGATTTTATGAATGGAAAAAAGAAGGAACGAAGAAATTACCTTATCGCTTTCAACTAAATTCAAAAGAACCATTTGCGTTTGCAGGGCTATGGGATCGTTGGGAACAAAACGGTTTGATTATTCATTCTTGTACAATTGTTACAACAGAAGCCAATTCTCTTGTAAAAGATGTGCACGATCGAATGCCGGTGATATTGACGAAAGAGTCCGAGAAAAAATGGTTAGACCGTTCAATTGAAGATGAAAATGATTTGAAAAATCTTCTCGTTCCTTTTCCTGCTGAAGAAATGCAATCCTATTCCGTTTCTCCACTTGTAAATAGTCCGAAGAATGATGTTAAAGAAATTGTTCATTCTATTTAGGTACCTTTTTATAATTGTATCATAGCCTAAAATGATCAATAATGTTTAGGTGGGTGCAAGTAATGAGTCATTTTCACGAAGAGAAAAGTTTGATTGACCAGGTGGCCACTGCTATTAATGGGGAATATACGGCAATTGACTGTTATGCGAAATTGATTAATATGGCAACGACAGAAAAGGAAAAAGAACGTATACATGAAATTCGTAACGACGAAATCCGTCATTTCAATACATTCTGTGCCATTTATACACTTCTAACGAATCAACAACCGCAGCCTCATATAACAGGAAAATGTCCGGATCGATATTTGGAAGGCCTTCAATTTGCGTTTGAAGATGAACAGCATACCGTTGATTTCTATTTAGACATTGCGGAAGAGGCTAAGGATCCTTTCATCAGTGAAAGGTTTCGCAGTGCCGCAGCTGACGAGCAAAATCATGCCGTATGGTTTTTATCATTTATTCAAAAACATATGAGGTAAGAGGCTATTATTCGACGAAATGCTAATGTATTTCGTTTTCTTTTTTTATCTTTACAAATTTTTTATCCATGAAATTCTGCTCGAAACTTATTTGTGAAGAATGACAAAACCTCTTTCCAATCTACACGATTAGTGAAAGGACATACCTCTCTACCTGTTGAAATGTATAAGTAACATTTTAAATAGGAGGGATATAGTGGAACGGCACATTTTTTCTTCCGAAGCAGCAAAAACACTTGGGATTGGGGCAAGTACAATTAGAAAGTATGCAGCATTATTAGAGACCAATGGGTATGAGTTTGAACGTGGGACGAATAACGGGCGAATTTTTAAACATGCTGATTTAACAGTGATTTCTAATATGATGGAAATGATGACAAAGGAAGGTCTAACAATTGAACTTGCGGTTGAAAAAGCTGTAGGAAATACCCCTATAAAAGAAAAACCTGTAACCGAAATAAACCAAGATCTACAAGATTTTATTGGGCAAATAAAAGATTTGGAAATGCAGCAAGCTTCCTTAATCGAAATGAATCTTGCTCTAGCAAAACAAGTTGAAAGTTTAACGGAAAAGATGGAAGAAAGGGAAAGGGACCAGCAGTTATTTAGAATGGTAGAGGACTCTAGGAATAAAAAGAAGAGGAAAGGAATCGCATTATTCCGCCCACTTACTGTATTGTCTGGGAAAAAATAAATGTTTGTTAAAAGGTTCGTCGCAAGTTATTGGGGAGTCACGATCAAGATTTGATTTACAGACTTTTACATCGTTAATCAATGAGGAATAATACCATTAACATTATAAATTTTATAGAATCTGGAGTCGTCTCTATCGCAGACTACGGATTCTATTTTTATGAATAAATATCTTTTTGAGGATTAATATTTCTATAGCAGGGTATAGTAAATAGTAGAAAAGCAAAAAAGTTGACAAATTGATTACTTTCTTCAAAAACGATATACAGGGTATGCAATTTAAGGTAATATATGATTAAGATGTCAAATCTTAAAGAGGTGATCTTTCTTGCAAAGAGATCATGATCAGCTTCAAAAAGTAATAAGTAGTCTGACAGAGATTGGAGTTAAGATTTCCAAGACGAAATCGAGACTTGAGATTAGCAAGGTACTTGAGGATGTCAAGTCAATCCAAAATTATTCGGAACTTCACTCTTAAGGCAAACAAGTCAGGTGTGTACAGGAATGCATACTTGGCTTGTTTTTTTATTGTTTAGACTAACTGAAATAATATTGAGATTACATTATTTATGATTAACTATTACGCATGTATTTCTTGAATGTCCTCGTTTTTTTTGAAAATTTTGACTTCAAGTTCTACTCCGTGACAAAGCCAAATCTCTTTTTATTATTTCTTGGGAAATATTGCTGGAAAAAGTCGAAAAACACTTACGAAGAAATCGCTAAGTGTTTTTATTTTTGCTTTTCCACTTCTACTACGCTAATATGTGAACCTTCCATTGTATGAACGTGGAAATTATAGTGATCGGCAGTAAGAGTATCTCCTTCTTGCAAATCATATTTTTGTGTAAGTAACCATCCTCCTATTGTATCCACATCATCTTCAAAAAGGTTAATGCCTAATAAGGAATTAACCTCTTCAATTAGCATCTTTGCATCAAGTAAATAGTGTTCGTCTGATATTTTACGGACATTTGGTATCTCATCTATGTCGAACTCATCCCTTATGTCCCCAACAATTTCTTCAAGGATGTCTTCTACTGTTAAAATTCCAGCAGTGCCTCCATATTCATCAAATAATACAGCCATATGCATTCTTTCTTTTTGCATTTTTACGAGTAAGCTTTGAATGGGTATCGTTTCAATCACTCTAATGAGTGGCTTTACATATGGCATGATCGGTTCAGTACCCATGCAGTTCCCGCCAATACAATCAGAAAGGAACTCTTTTACATTGACAACACCAATGATCGTATCTTTGTCACCATCTGTTACAGGATAGCGAGTAAACCTTTCTGCCCTAATCGTTTCAATGATTTCTTCAATCGATGCAGATTTATCGATACTATACACTTCGACACGCGGCACCATTATTTCCTTCGCGATCCGGTTGTCGAACTCAAAAATTCTATCTACATATCGATATTCAGATTGGTTTATTTCACCGCTTTTCAAGCTTTCCGACAAAATGATTCGTAATTCTTCTTCGGAATGGGCTAGCTCACCTTCTGATGCAGGCTTGATCCCAAATACTCCTACAATTAAACGAGCTGCACCATTCAATGCCCAAATAAAAGGGTACATGATTTTATAAAATAAAATAAGTGGAGTCGCGATACTAAGGGTAATTTCTTCTGCTTTGTGTATGGCGAATGTTTTAGGAGCTAATTCGCCTACGACTACGTGAATAAATGTAATAGTACTGAATGCAATGATGAAAGAAAGAACACTAACCAATGACTCTGGTACATTTAGTTTAACAAAAATTGGCGATGACATAACTTGGACAGTCGGTTCCCCTAACCATCCTAAACCCAATGCAGTAACAGTAATTCCGAGTTGGGTTGCGGATAAGTATCCATCTAAATTGTTAAGAAGCCGCTTCGCATTTATGGCTTTTTTATTCCCCTGTGCGATGAGTTGGTCAATCCGGGAACCACGAACTTTTACAATTGCGAATTCCGAGGCTACAAAAAAAGCGGTTAATCCAATTAGTATAATAACGAGTAGAATATTAACAGCAAGCAATGGAGCGTCACAACTTCTATTTTTTATGAAGCGTGACTTCACCTCCTCAGCATTTCTATAATTGAAATTTAGTAAGATATACATACTTTACCCACAAAGCGGCAACAATTATCGTCTCAGATGAAAATTTATTAAAACTAGGTGAAAATCCTTAAATAATGATACGAATCTGTTATGATAGAAATATCTTCAATGATGGAAGCCATAAACAACCTTAAGAATAGCATTGGAGGGCTTTTCTTGAAAAAACTTGCTTCGGATCGTGAACTGATCTATGTACATATGAATCAAACAGATCATTTTGTTCTTTCGTACGGAATTGAATTTATGGAATTTATGTCAGGGATTCCTCACCCAATCCAAAACGCACTATTAATCCGTCATAAAGTAAAGGATAGCCATTTTAATATGCACACAATGTTAGAATACGTTGATCAAGAGCTGATTGAAAAGTTAGTCCAAGATGATGTACATGGCTATGGTGACTTTTGTTGGATTGATTTTAATGATGAGGAACATTTAAATCTCTTAAGTGGTCAGGAAATAGCTGAAATCCTCTATTTAGGTCATCTCAAAGATCACCTGAGACTTCCTTTTTATGGTAAATTGAAAAATCACTATGTTTATCTTGCTGGAGATGATGGTTGGTTTAATAAAACCTATTACAAAAATTGGGATTCCTTTTTTACAATGCTAGGCTCAGCGATTGCAGATAAAATGAACAATCAAAAAGAAAAGTCCCTCTTATTTAGAGTGAAAAAGAAAAATATTCCAGAAATTCCAAGAGAAATCCTCAACCCCTTTTCTGATTTTATGAAAGAAGGGATTGTTATTTCTATCGAAAAAGCTGTTCGCAATAGACTTACGACAGAAATTCCAGTATGGGTGATCGGAGATTTCTTTGATATGGATGAAATGTATGAAGAATATGAAACACTTGGCGGAAGAAAGCCTGACGGAAAACTTGTTTTTGATCGAAAAATGGGCGAATGGCAAGCGTTTGCGGCATATTCATCTACGTAAAACGAAAAAGCAAAGCGTGGGCTCACTAAAGGTGGATCCACGTTTTTTATCTGTTAAATAACACCAATCCTTCATTCGCCCATATACTATATAGAAGAGTGCAAGTACCTTACTTATTCGACGTACAGACCCACAGATGTGGGTCCTTCTTTCCATTTTTGTATCAAGATTTGTAATTAAGGAGAAATCAAGAATCGTACCTCGTTGTGGCACTTTTATTTCAGACAGTGTTCTAGTAAATTTATTAACTACTTTCAGCCCTAACCGAAATTGATCGCCTGGGTAGAAATTAACATACAAGCTTTACAGAGCTATGTAAAAAAGAAAATCAGAAGAATTATTTAGTATGTCCCTTCTTCGTGGTAAAATATAAGACATCTGCACATCATGGAGGATTAATATGAAAATTAATATTTGTTTATTATACGGTGGAAAATCGGCAGAGCATGAAGTTTCTTTACAAACAGCTAAAGCGGTAATTAAAGCTTTGGATACTAATAAATTTGCTATTCATCCTATTTTTATTTCTAATGAGGGAAATTGGATTAAAGGTCCAGAATTATTGGGACCAATCGAAAATGTTAAAGAGCTAGAATTCCGAAATGAAGGAGAAGAAGTAGGGCCAAATGCGCTAAGTACAAGGCTAGCGCCTGAACAAAAGGGAAGCTATGATGTGGTTTTTCCTCTTTTGCATGGTCCAAATGGTGAGGATGGTACAGTACAAGGAATGCTAGAGTTGTTAAACATTCCTTATGTCGGAAATGGCGTTCTTGCATCATCTGCGGGGATGGATAAAGTCATAATGAAAAATTTATTTGCGCAAGCTGGATTGGATCAAGTAAAGTACGAATCCTTTATTCGTAGTACATGGAATAGTGACCCTGAAAGAGCATATGATCAGGTCGAAACAGAAATAGGCTATCCTTGCTTTGTTAAACCTGCCAATCTAGGTTCAAGTGTAGGGATCAGTAAATGTGAAAATCGTAAAGAACTTGCTGAAGCATTTGTAGAGGCTTTTAAATATGACAGGAAAATTATCGTTGAGGAAGGAGTTACTGCCAGAGAGATAGAAGTTGGGGTTCTCGGAAATGACTTCCCAGAGTGCTCTGTCGCTGGAGAAATTGTCCCGAAAAAAGGATTTTATGATTACGAGGCTAAATACTCCGACGGCGATACATCCTTAGTTATTCCAGCAGATATCCCTGAGGAGCAATATAAAGAAATAACTAGAATGGCGATCAAAGCATTTAAAGCCCTTGACTGCTCAGGACTTGCGAGAGCTGATTTCTTTGTTACGAAAGAAGGCAGGATCATTATAAATGAAGTAAATACAATGCCGGGCTTCACTCCTTATAGCATGTTCCCACTTTTATGGAAACACACTGGGGTCGAGTACTCAGAATTAATTGAACGCTTAGTTCAACTTGCTTTGAAACGATACGAAGAAAAACAATCGATTATTTATACTGTTTAATTAAGCTTCGTTCAGGATCATTATTGATTTTGTCATTATTTTGATTGATGTGGAAACAATCGAAATTATACGATCTATATGCAAAACAAAGCTGTCCCTTAATCATAAATGATCCTTGGGACAGCTGTAACGTTAGGGGGAATTATAATGATAAAGCGTACTTTAGGTCAGTTGGCTACAATGATAAAAGTGGTAAATGATGTAACGAAATTTCAAGATATTGAAATAGCTGGAGTTTCATTTGATACAAGACTGATCAATCCTGGAACTTTATTTGTGCCATTAAAAGGGGATGCTAATGATGGTCACAAATATGTAGATACTGCATTTGAAAAAGGCGCAGCAGCGGTACTTTGGCAAAAAGATGTGCCAAATCCTCCCGAACATGCGCCTGTTTTAATAGTTGAAGATACGCTTAGTGCCCTGCAGGACCTAGCGCATTCCTATCGAAAACAGACTTCAGCAAAAGTTATCGCCATTACAGGTAGTAATGGGAAGACCACAACAAAGGATATTGTAGCATCTGTTTTTTCTGAGAATTATAAAGTACATAAAACAGATGGAAACTTTAATAACCATATTGGTCTACCTTTAACGATCCTTGCAATGGAGGAAACAACAGAAATTGCCATTTTAGAAATGGGAATGAGTGGAAAAGGGGAAATTTCATTATTGACACGGATCGCCCAGCCGGATGCTGCAATCATTACAAATATTGGTGAAGCGCATCTACAGGATTTGGGTTCTCGCGATGCCATTGCTAATGCTAAACTGGAAATTATCGAAGGACTTCCGAAAAACGGCTTATTGATTTATCCAGGTAATGAACCATTATTAGTTAAAAAAATTAGCAACCTTAAACAGTTCAATACTTGTACGTTTGGTGAAACGTCTGAAAATGATATTTATGCTGTAGATATCACGATCGGGGAGGACGGAAGTTCATTTGTCGTTCCTGGTCTTTCCGATGAACCATTCTTTCTTTCGATTGCTGGGAAACATAATATTATGAATGCGTTGGCCGCTATTCTCGCTGCAAAAGAATTTTTAATTTCTCCATCATCAATTCAAGCAGGTTTGAAATCGGTAAAGTTGTCAAACATGAGAATGGAATGGCATGACGGAATAAAAGGAACACGTATTTTAAATGATGCCTATAATGCAAGTCCAACTGCTATGAGGGCTGTAATTTCCATGGTTGAAAATATGCTTGAGGATCGTGCGAAAATAGTTGTATTAGGTGATATGTTAGAGCTTGGTGATAAGGAAGTAGAATTCCATGAGCAGATTGGAGAGGGGCTCGATCCAAGTAAAATCAAATACGTATTTACGTATGGATCATTAGCTAAAAATATTGCCTCTGGTGCAAGACTACATTTTCCAGAGGAACGCATTTTTGAGTTTGAAGATAAAGAAAAACTGATAAACGTATTAAAAGAAAAAATAGAGGGAAATGAACTCATCCTCTTTAAAGCTTCAAGAGGAGTTAAGCTGGAAGAAGTAGTCAATACGATGGTGATTAAAAACGAGCCAAAGAATATATATTAAAGGAAAGAAAGCATATTTTAAAATTGGTTTTGCTGTCCAGATCCAGCGCCTATCGACGTACAAACTTCTTGTCCTCCTCCCTACGATAAGGTCGATGTGCAAGGCTTTTCCGCTTTTCTAACAATTGTATTCAAAAAGGTTTAATGATAGAATAAGCAACATCGTTTACAGTTTTTCATGGCAGTTCTTTATGCATGTTTGCATAGAACCTAGGTACCCTAGGAGAGACAAGATCTCAATCTGAAGTTTTTAAAGGAGAATGAATAGCATTGACGAAGTTTGCAGATTTAAATTTAAGCCCTGCTCTGCTAAAAGCAGTTAACAGAATGGGCTTTGAAGAAGCTACACCTATACAAGCGAAAACGATACCCCTAAGCATGGAAGGAAAAGACCTAATTGGCCAAGCCCAAACAGGTACAGGAAAAACAGCAGCCTTTGGGATTCCGTTAATCGAAAAGATAGATGTGAAATCCCAACATGTGCAAGGAATTATTATTGCACCTACGAGGGAATTAGCCATTCAAGTTTCTGAAGAATTATATAAAATTGGCATGGATGCCCGAGTTCGCGTATTAGCAGTATATGGGGGCTCTGATATCCAACGTCAAATTAGGTCTTTGAAAAAAGGACCACATATTATCGTTGGAACTCCAGGGCGAATTTTAGACCATATTAACCGCCGTACGTTAAAATTAGGCAACGTTCATACGCTTATTCTTGATGAAGCGGATGAAATGCTTAACATGGGATTCATTGATGATATTGAATCGATTTTGGAAACCGTTCCTGAAGAAAGACAAACGCTTCTATTTTCTGCAACGATGCCAGAGCCAATCCGCAGAATTGCTGAACGTTTCATGAGATCGCCTGAAATAGTACGTGTTCAAGCTAAGGAAATGACTGTACCATTAATTGAACAATTTTTTGTTAAAGTTCCTGAAAAAGAAAAATTTGATGTTCTTGCAAGACTGATTGATGTACAATCACCTGAGCTTGCGATTGTATTTGGTAGAACGAAGCGTAGGGTTGACGAGCTTTCAAATGCTCTTACGGTAAGAGGATATACGGCTGAAGGGATTCACGGAGACCTTAGCCAAGCAAAACGGTTATCCGTCTTAAAGAAATTCAAGGAAGGAAAAGTGGATGTCCTTGTAGCGACGGATGTTGCGGCTAGAGGTTTGGATATTTCTGGAGTAACGCACGTTTATAATTACGATATTCCACAAGATCCTGAAAGTTATGTACACAGAATCGGAAGAACGGGTCGTGCTGGAAAAGAAGGAATGGCGATTACATTTGTGAGTCCTCGTGAAATGGGCTACCTAAGAATCGTAGAACAAACGACTAAGAAACGTATGCAGCCAATGCGTCCGCCAACTTGGGATGAAGCACTTGAGGGACAACAACGTATTACGATGGAGAAACTTGAAGAGAGCATCAAGGAAGGCAATCTGGATGAATACAAATCTGTTGCGAAAGAATTGCTCATAGAACATGATGATGCGATTACTGTTATAGCAGCAGCGTTAAAAGTCTTAACGAAAGCGCCTGATAAAACACCGGTTCATATTACAGAAGAAAAGCCACTTCCGCAAAAACGTGAGTCATTTAAAGGCGGCGGCGGCGGCCGAGGCGGCGGCGAAAATCGCAATAGACGCGGAAAATCAGGACAGCAACCATATAAAGGAAACCGCAAGCCACAGCGTAGAACTACTGGAAGAAGACCCTAAAATCCAGTAATTGGAACTCGCTAAAAAAGTGTAAGCGATCAATAGTAGGCCATGAGTCTATGGAGTCAAAAAAGCAATCGGTGCTAACGGAATATACCGATTGCTTTTTTTGGTTATTTTAAACTTTGTAAAGCTTTAGAGAAACCCTTTTACGTGCTTGGATTTGTAAATATTCTGTACTGTAGGTGAATGCTAGAATTAGCAATTTTTTGTGATAGTGAAACTCTAATCGAAGTTAGACGTAAATAAGAGGGACAAGGGGGCATCTTATGGATATCAATCAACCTGCAAAAAGAATCTCGAAGTTAGGATTAAAGGTATGGAGAATTACAGGGGCAATATATTCTTTAATACTATGGATTATTGCCATAGGTATTGGCGTACTCGTACATGTATTTGACTGGTCTATTTGGTTTACAATCATTGCATCTATTCTCGTTTTAGTCATAACGATCATGAACGTTTTCGTCTTCCCTACTATTAGATGGCGCAGATGGAGATATGAAGTGAGAGAGCAAGAAATTGAACTTCAGCATGGGGTCTTTATTATTACTCGTACACTTGTACCAATGGTGAGGGTGCAGCATGTTGATACGGTGCAAGGACCGATATTGCGAAAATATCGATTGGCGAGTATTCAAATTTCGACTGCTGCAACAAAGCACGAAATTCCTGCTATTAATTTACAGGAAGCGGAAGAATTGAGGCATGCCATTTCAAAATTGGCTAGGGTGGCTGAAGATGATGTCTAATCCAAATCGGCTCCATCCTATTACAATCGTGTTTTCTGTCATAAAAAATGTGAAAGAAACGATTATTCCACTCGTTTTTTACTTCATTGTTTTTATTATTCGAGATGGAGTAAAAGACCATATTCAAATTGAAGGATTTGGTCCGTGGGTGAATTTCGTTCCGTATCTCATTCTTATATTAGTATTTTTAATAATGGTTGCCACAGGAATTATAAAATGGTATCGCTATTCGTATAGAGTAGAAGATATGGAGTTGCGGATTGAACACGGGTTATTTGTAAAAAAGAAACGCTATATCCCGTTTGATCGAATTCAAAGTCTTGATTTTTCCGAAGGATTGCTTCATCGTCCATTTGGTCTTGTAAAAGTAAAGGTGGAAACAGCTGGAGGAAATACTGAAAAATCGGAAGCGGAAATGAGTGCAATCAAAAAAGAAGATGCGTTAGCACTAAGACGCCTTATAACTGAATCAAAGAATAGTGAAAAGGTATCAGAAGAAATAGTCGAAAATGTTGAGTCGACTCCTAAGCAATCCATTTTATATAAAATAAGGCCTAAGCAATTATTATTTTTTGCATCTACTTCTGGTCGTATCGGAGTAGTCTTACTCGCTGTTCTTGGATTTGGCAGCCAGTTTGATGAACTTATCCCGTTTGATAAGATTTTTAAAGAGATGGAGCATATCGTAAAAGCAGGTTACACGATCATCGTCATACTTGTTGCAATGGGTCTTTTTCTTGCCTGGCTCGTGTCTGTACTAATGGCCTATTTAAAATACAATGATTTTACATTGGAAAAAGTCGGGGATGATCTTGTCATCACAAGAGGATTATTGGAAAAACGGACAACAACCATTCCGATAAAAAGGGTTCAAGCCGTAACGATCCAAGAAAGCCTTCTAAGACAACCATTCGGGTATGCCAGTGTATCTGTTGAGTATGCAGGTGGATCTTTATTAGATGAAAATAGAGAAGGTCTTATCATGCCCGTAGTGAAGAGAAAGAAGATAGCTCAAATACTGCAAGAAACATTATCTGATTATATATTCGATATTGACTTTATTGCTGCGCCAAAGAGAGCTTTAAGACGTTTCTTCTTCATAAAAATGTTTGCAGCCGCCATTTTAACAGCTATACTATCTATTTGGCTTTGGCCTTATAGCCTAGTATCGATTTTATTGGTCATAGGTGCTTGGTTTATAGGCATACTGCAATTTAAATCAGCAGGATGGAATCTTACCGACACACAGCTTGCAATAAGATATAGGGGAATTGATCAACAAACGACATTCATGAGAAAAAATCGAATGCAGTCTCTTAATATATCGGCAAATTGGTTTCAAAAAAGAGCGGATCTCGCAAATATTGAAACGGCGGTTATGAGTGGAGGAGCAGCTATTTTTAAAGTGAAACATTTGGATTTAGAAGATGTAAAAAAGATTTATGAATGGTATCGGCCGACGAAAAAAGAATAGATAAAAGGAAAAGCCTTCGGGAGCTCATAAGCATTCCAAGGCTTTTTAAGAATTAAACTATAGTAAGTTGGCAAAAACTCGGTGATTTTAAAGCTTTGTCCAAAATCAGCCTCAAATTTCATGAACATTTTGGAATTATGTCCAATATCAGCTTCTTGATGGACAAACCACATAAAGATTATAGGCTTTTGTCCAATATCCGCTTCTTGTTGGACAAAACGCATGAAGATTTTGGGCCTTTTCCAATACCCACTTCTTGATGGACAAAGCGCATGAAAATCTTAGGTACTTGTCCATTAACCACTTCTTGCAGGACAAACCCTCGTTGATTTAAGGGAAATATCCATCCCTCACCCATTAGTGAAAAACTCGTACGAAATATTGTTACGAAACATGTCTTCAAAAACGAATAGAGCGAAAGTGAAGCAAGATTCTACCAATAAGAAACCCACTAATTAATCCGAAAATATGACCTGTAATATTAACGCCGGATTGGAAAAATGTCATGACGACACTAATAATAGCAATAGGAAGAATGACTTGCCGTCCTTGAAGAGGCATAGCATCCTTTTTGAAAACTAAAACGGCTAAATACACCCCAAACAAACCAAATATTGCTCCGCTTGCTCCAATATGTGTATAGTATGGAGGATGAATATATAAGGTAGCAATATTTGCTCCGATTCCGCTAGCTACATAGACAATGATAAACATGAATTTTCCTAGTGCTTTTTCAAGTGCTGGTCCGAAAAGGACAAGTGAAAATGAATTAAATAATAAATGAGCAAATGCAACATGGACAAAAATAGGGGTGATGAGTCTCCAATATTCCCCTTGTTGTATGTAAAGATTCACTCCTGCCAGTAATTCTAAAATCCAGTTGTGCGGAAAGATGGGAATATGCATCATAAGAAATATCAGTATATGAATTGCAATAAGGGTAGAAACTACCGGGTACAATTTAAGAAATTGTTTGAAACTCTCAGTTCTGACAAACATAGTATCGCTCCTTTAGGAGATGGTGCTTTCTGATCTTAGTCCACAAATCTTAGCATGAAGGATATAGAATGGACAACTATTAGATTGTACGTTATTTATATTTTTTTAGAAGGGAAGTCTGACATGATTATCGGAATAGGGATGGATCTAGTTGAGATAGAGAGGATTGAACAGCTGCGGTTTAAGCAAACACGTTTTCCAGTTCGTATTTTAACGAGAGCGGAATTAGATGTATATGAAACATTAAATGAAAAAAGAAAAACAGAATTTCTAGCTGGTCGATTTGCTGCAAAAGAAGCTTATTCTAAAGCTCGTGGAACCGGGATTGGTAGTGAACTATCATTTTTAGATATAGAAATTACAACAGATGGAAAAGGAAAGCCTATGATTACAAAGCCCGAATTTGGAAGAGTGCATTTATCCATTAGCCATACGAAATCATATGCAGCCGCTCAAGTAATTATTGAAACGCAAGAATAGAATAAAACTACAAATGAAATTCCAGGTTATATTGTCCAGGTTTGTCTCATATATTTTTAGTGCGTTAGGAGAGACAAGGTTTTGGCTGTGGGATGGATTGCCACGTTGTGCGGAACGGTTCGCATGTTGTAACAATGATACTGGACAATTTCCCAGCAGCCTGCTTTCTCTCTTCTTGTCATGGTCAAATGAGACAAAAAAGGGGTTGAAGGAATGAGAAAGGGGTTACGGCTATTTTGGTTGCTGCTCGCTTCCATTGCTGTGCTTTCTGCTTGCGGAGCAAAGTCGCAGGAAGATGTAACAAATGGGCTGACCAAAAAGGTAGATGATTTAAAAGGATACAAGGCGAAAGCTCAAATGACGCTAACTGTTGGCACTGAGCCACAAATTTATGAGATTGACGTTTGGCATGATAAACCTGGCAATTATCGTGTTCATTTAAAAAATGCCAAAAGAGAACAAAGTCAAATGATCCTACGTAATAAAAGTGGCGTTTATGTTCTGACTCCAGCTTTAAACAAGAGTTATCGTTTTCAAAGTGAGTGGCCGCAAAATAGCAGTCAAGCGTATTTGTATGAGTCACTTGTAAAGGATGTACTTGATGATAAAGAAGCGAAGTTCAAAACAACAAAAGATCATTACGTATTTGAAACGAAAACACGTTATCAAAACAGCAAGATGCTCCCTACACAGGAAATTACATTTAAAAAAGGATCACTCGAGCCAGTGAGTGTAAAAGTGATGGATTCAAACCATCAGCCTGTAGTAACTGTCAAATTTACGAATGTAGAGTTTAATGCTAAATTTGATAAAGGTGCTTTTGATACGAAAAAGAATATGACGAGTGCGCAGCTAGAAGTTCCAGTTATGTCTAATAATGCAGATAATGAATTTACAGTAAAATACTCCATGGTTGATATTCCTGGAATCACATTAAAAGAAGAAAACTCATACGTCACGGATAACGGTAAAAGGGTTTTACTAACATATGGTGGTGAAAAGTCGTTTACGCTTATTCAGGAAATGGCCGATGTCATTCCTACAACCTCTATGGAAATGATTGATAAGAATGGAGAAATGGTGGATTTAGGATTTTCCATTGGTGCTATGACGGGGGATTCCATTACATGGAATGAAGACGGCGTCGATTATGTTCTATTTTCTACTGATTTGTCTCCGGATGAAATGGTAATGGTCGCACAATCAGTACAAGGAGGAGCAATCAAATAAGAAATCCATTCGGCAGACCTTTTCCATCAGAATTGGTCTGTTTTTCTTTATGCTCTATAAAATCATCTATATGTAAAGTTTTAGTGTAAGAAGATTATTGAAAAGTTGTTAGATCAACTGTCACCTCCTCATTTCTTATTGACATATTCCTAGTGGAGTTTGATAATCAATTATATTATTGAACATCATACGGGAAGTGACCAACTTGGAAGAGAACAAAGTTTTTTATAGAGACACATGGGCAGAAATAGATTTAGATGCATTATATTCCAATATAAGTCAGATTCGCGAGTACCTTCCTAAGGAGACGAACATTTTTGCAGCTGTGAAAGCAAACGCATATGGACATGGTGATATCCCAACTGCGAAAACGGTTTTGGCTGCTGGAGTTCATGGATTAGCTGTTGCCTTTTTGGATGAAGCTCTAGCAATTAGGGATGCTGGAATTACGGCCCCTATTTTAGTGTTAGGGGCTACCAGGGCAGAGGATGCAGGGATTGCAGCCTGCAAAAATATATCTTTGACTGTTTTTCAACTAGATTGGCTTCAACAAGCTGAGAAAGTTATCCCTACTGAAACTAGCCTTCGTGTCCATATCAAATGTGATACTGGGATGGGAAGAATAGGGATAACGAATGAAGATGAGCTACTTAAGATAGACGGCTTTATACGGAAATCGGATCGTATCATTTTTGAAGGGATATTTACACATTTTTCTACAGCAGATCAGCTTAATGAAACTTATTACAATAAACAACTTTCCCGTTTTAAATATTATTTAAGCTGTCTTGAAACACTTCCTCCGTATATTCATGCAGCAAATAGTGCTGCAGCTCTTTGTCATAATGATTCTCTTTTTAATACGGTCAGAATCGGGATAGCCATGTATGGATTAACCCCTTCCGACGAAATTAAAGATATTCTTCCATTTAATCGAAAAGAAGTCTTTTCACTTCATACTAAAATCGTCCATGTGAAAAAACTCCATGCAGGAGAAAAAGTCGGGTACGGTGCGGATTACTGCGCATCTGAAGATGAATGGATTGCGACTCTTCCTATTGGGTATGCTGATGGATGGATACGTAAACTTAGGGGATTTGAAGTCATAGCGGATGGTGAAATGGTTCCCATTGTTGGTAAAATTTGCATGGACCAGACAATGATCAGGCTTCCTAGAAACATGCCAGTCGGTACGCAAGTCACACTTATTGGAAAGCAAAAAGAACTCTACATCTCAGTCGACGACGTTGCAACAAAATTGGAAACCATTAATTACGAAGTCACCTGTACAATTACAAGTCGCGTACCGCGCGTATACAAAACACGCAGTATGTGACGAAATAAAGGAACCATTACCATACAAACACTGAGAGGTGTTTTACCTAAAACACTAGGTATTAAGGTAGAAACAAGCAATCTTTGAATTTGAAAAATGGCTTCCTAGGTTGGAAAGTAATTTTGTTGTCTCTAGTCAACGCCTTCCGTTTTTCTTATAAAATTTATCGAAAAAAAGCAGGACTTTTACGGAAATTGGAGAAAAGTATGTATTAGTATTTGATTTATAGGATGATACTAAGAAAAGTAGAAATCGACTTAAAAAAGTAGGATGGCTAATTTACTCTTTGCAGAGAACATATTTGATGGTATTATAAACAATGAATGAAATGGCTTGTAGTGATGGTGGAGGTGTAGTCGTTGTCTGAATCCAGCGCAACAACGGAAATTATAATTCGATTGCCGCAGCAATTGATTGCTGAAATGGACGGTTTTGCAGAAATGGAAAATGTTAATCGCAATGAATTCATTTATCGTGCTACTAAAATGTATCTTCGTGAAAGAAGAAAGCGCCAAATTGTTGAGTCCATGAGGCGCGGCTACATGGAAATGGCCAAAATTAATTTGGCGATTGCGTCAGAAGCAATTCAGGCGGAATATGAGGCAGAAAACACTGTTGTACGTCTTGTAAGCGGGGGATAAGCCCTTGGTAGTTAAACGTGGTGACGTGTATTTCGCTGATTTATCTCCAGTGGTAGGATCGGAGCAAGGCGGTGTCCGACCAGTCCTGGTTATCCAAAATGACATTGGCAACCGGTTTAGTCCCACTGTGATCGTTGCAGCTATAACAGCGCAGATTCAAAAAGCAAAACTGCCTACCCATGTGGAAATTGATGCTAAAAAGTACGGATTTGAAAGAGACTCTGTTCTTTTGCTTGAACAAATTAGAACGATTGACAAGCAACGTTTAACTGATAAAATCACGCACCTAGATGAAGAAATGATGGATAAAGTAGATGAAGCCTTACAGATTAGTTTAGGACTCATCGATTTTTAAGCGCTCTGTATTAGACAGGAGCGCTTTTTTGTATTTATTTAAATAGGACAAATTGTCGATAACACTATATAACTTTCTACCTAATTATGTAAATTGCAAGTGACAGTAATTGTCTTTACAAGATAACTATTGCTAAAATTAATTACAAAACTCAATACGCTTTTGCAAAGGAGATGGAGTTTTGAATAAGGAAATAGTTCATTTTATTAAAAAAAGTGAAGATGAGATTCTGGAATTATGGATGAAAGAGATGAAAACAATTGGAGATGAACGTGCCATTAATATTATTTCTGATCAAGTATTCTACAATACTAGTAAAGAATTTATGGAACTTGTCGTTTCCAGTATTTTAGACACGAACGAAAAATATTATGAGAAAATTGGATCCTTTGTGGAAAATGTCGTGAGAATTGGTTGGCCCTTAACATTTTTAACAAAGGGACTTAGGACATTAAGTAAAATCTTATATGTAAAATTCACATCTGAAAATGATTATAACTTTGAACAAACTAATGAACTCATTTGGGAATTCGACAAATGGTTGACGCCTATATACGATGAAATGATTGAAACATATTCTGCTACATGGGAAAGAACATTTTCATTACAAAAAATTGCATTACAAGAATTGTCTGCACCATTAATCCCTGTTTTTGAGAAAATATCCATTATGCCTCTAGTTGGAACGATTGATACTGAGAGAGCAAGGTTGATTATGGAAAACTTATTGACGGGAGTAGTAAAGCATAGGGCGGATGTTGTACTAATTGATATTACTGGGGTTCCTGTAGTGGATACGATGGTCGCTCATCATATTATTCAAGCGGCTGATGCTGTAAGGCTTGTTGGAGCAAAATGTATGATCGTCGGTATTCGTCCTGAAATCGCCCAGACGATTGTAAATCTTGGAATCGATTTAGAGCAAATCATCACGACGAGTACATTGCGAAAAGGCATTGAAAAAGCACTCGGTTTTACGAATAGAAAAATGATACGAGTGGAGGGGTAAGCTTGAGAATTCCAATTTTAAAGCTTCGCGATTGCCTGCTTGTATCAATCCAATGGGAGTTGGATGATCAAACAGCATTGCAGTTTCAAGAAGATCTATTGCATAAAATTCATCAAACAAGTGTCCGTGGAGTAGTCATTGATATTACGTCTATTGATTTTATCGATTCTTTTATTGCCAAAGTGCTGGGTGACGTAATAAATATGTCAAAGCTATTGGGAGCTAAAGTCGTTATTACCGGGATTCAACCTGCTGTTGCGATTACACTAATTGAGTTAGGCATTCGCTTAGAGGACGTCGTCACCGCCCTTGATTTGGAAAATGGTTTGGATAAATTAGAACAGGAATTGGGGGACTAGCCTATGGAGGTGCAGTCCTGTGTAAAAATAATAAATGAATGGGACATCGTAGCAGTTCGCCAATTAGGCAGAAATGTGGCTAAAGAGCTTGGATTTGGGATAGTTGACCAGGCGAGAATCACGACTGCGATTAGCGAATTGGCCCGTAATATTTTCCTTTATGCCGGCCAAGGTGACGTATGTATAGTGAAAGAACAACAGAATGGGAGAAACGGGTTGAAAATTATTGCGAAAGACAACGGACCTGGAATAGCTGATATTCGTAGAGTTATGGAAGATGGTTACACAACGTCTGGAGGGCTAGGAGCTGGACTACCTGGTGTAAAACGCCTGATGGATGAGTTTGATATTCAATCGAAATTACATGAAGGAACGGAGATAATTGCAATCAAGTGGCTCCGATAGAAGGGGTGAACTGTTTTGGCTTTCAGAGATACGATTGAATCAAAATACAAAGATATCATGAATCACTATTTAAAGGATCAAAATGAACAAATTCTATATCAAGCGCAAAAATTAAGTAGAAAATTAATCGAGCATCAAATCGCTCCTGAAGAAATAATCAGTCTCCATAAAACAATTATGCTAGAACATAATCTTACTAAGAAAACCTTTAGCGATTCCTTCGATATATTATTGGAGGTTATGATTGGATATGGTTTATCTTATCGAGAACATCAAAGTCTTCGAACGGAACAACTGGCCTTGAAAAGTGAAATTGAAGTAGCAGCTAGTATGCAGCAAACATTATTAGGTACATCGATTCTAAAGGTTGATGGACTTGATATAGGCGCTGTCAGTGTACCAGCTAGGCAAATGAATGGAGATTATCATCATTTTGTTAAAGATGAAAATGGCTGTTTGGGAATCGCGCTTGCAGATGTAATTGGTAAAGGAATCCCTGCTGCATTATCAATGTCAATGATTAAATATGCGATGGATAGTTTGTCAGAAAATCGCCATAACCCAGGTGCCATACTTGAAAGCCTAAACAGAGTAGTAGAACAAAATGTCGACCCGAGTATGTTCATTACGATGTGTTATGGTGTGTATAATCCATTGGAGCATACATTTTGCTATGCGTCTGCGGGGCATGAACCTGGATTTTATTATTCATTCGAGAATCAAAAATTCCATGACTTGGATGGAAAAGGATTGCTACTAGGAATAGAGAAGAAAACAAAATACAAAGAATATGAACAAAAAGTCTCGACGGGTGATATGATTATTCTTTTTTCTGATGGAGTGACCGAATGCCGAACAGAAGAGGGTTTTATCGAGCGGGATGATTTAATCGGGTATATTGAAAAATACATACATTTACCGGCACAAGAAATTGTGACCAATATTTATAAGGACCTAGAGCGCCTTCAAGAATTTGAACTAAGAGACGATTTTACTCTCATTATTTTAAAAAGAACGGAATAATATGTTTTATTGCTATTTATCAGGGTATGTATACTACAGCATTAAGTGTATTAAAAGGGGTGGATGTTTGGTGAACATTTCGATAAGTTTAACGGAAACTGAAAGTCAATTACACGCAAAACTAGAAGGAGAAATAGATGCCTACACAGCTCCAAAAGTGAAGGAATCTCTTCATCCCTATGCGGAAAAAGCTGGGATTAAAATGATTGTAGATTTAAAAGATGTTTCTTATATGGATAGTACAGGTCTCGGTGTATTTGTAGGTTTATTTAAAACATTGAAAGCTGAAAATGGAGAATTGATTTTAACAGGTTTGTCTGATCGATTAAAACGGTTATTTGAAATAACTGGATTAGCTGATGTAATGAACATCAATACCGAGGTAGAGGGTGGAGTGTAATGAAGGAAGCTTTTGACTACATCGAAATGAAAATACCAGCTATGCCAGAGTATGTAGGGGTAATTCGGTTAACTCTTTCAGGAATTGCAAGTAGAATGGGGTTTACATATGACCTAATTGACGATTTGAAAATAGCAGTGAGTGAAGCCATTACGAATGCAGTCCAGCATGCATATAAAAAGGATGAAGGAGGGGAAATAGTTGTTGGTTTCGCCCTTTATCAGAACAGACTTGAAGTAATGGTTGCCGATTCGGGTAAAAGTTTCGATTTAAATAAAGCACGTGACGAAATGGGACCTTATAACGAAAACAGTCAAATAGAATTTCTTCGTGAAGGAGGTCTGGGTCTTTATTTAATCGAAAGTTTAATGGATGAAGTGAAAATTCATCAAAACGAAGGGGTAACGGTATTCATGACCAAATACCTCGAAGGAGAGCAGGTGGAGAGGAATGTCGAAACAATCTCAACCTGATCAGGCAAAAAATCAAGTCAATGAATGGATTAAGGCATATCAAAATCACGAGGACGAGGAAGCACAAAACGAGCTAGTCCTTCATTATAAAAATCTCGTCGAATCCATTGCTCGCAAATATTCAAAAGGAAAATCCTTTCATGAAGATATTTTCCAAGTAGGAATCATTGGGCTGCTCGGTGCGATTCGCCGATATGACGAATCATATGGTAAGACCTTCGAAGCATTTGCCATTCCAACCGTTATTGGTGAAATAAAGCGGTTTTTAAGAGATAAAACTTGGAGCGTTCATGTCCCTAGGCGTATTAAAGAATTGGGACCGAAAATAAAAACAACTGTTGAGGAACTTACAATTAAACTTCAGAGATCCCCGCAGATCCATGAAATAGCAAAACACTTGGGGGTCTCAGAAGAGGAAGTATTGGAAGCGATGGAAATGGGAAAAAGCTATCAAGCCTTATCTGTCGATCACTCTATTGAAGCTGATGCCGATGGAAGCACAGTTACATTACTCGACATTGTCGGAAATGTGGACGAAGGATACGAGAAAGTGAATCAAAGACTTGTGTTGGATAAGGTTCTCCATATTTTATCCGATAGAGAGAAATTAATTATTCAATATACCTACTTAGAAAACATGAGCCAGAAAGAAGCAGGCGAAATGTTGAATATCTCGCAAATGCATGTTTCAAGATTGCAAAGGCGAGCGATAAAAAAATTGCGGGAAGCTATTTTTGCTGAATCTTTGAATACGGAAAGCTCTCCTTTATGATACATCTTAAGAACGATCATTCAGAAGCGCACGCTTTCCAAACTGCAAAAGACAGTAATCTTTTATGTGGTGACAGTTTTTATCTAACCTTAACGGAAGACTATTTTCTATGTGTGCTTGCCGATGGACTTGGAAGTGGAAAATATGCATACGAAGCTTCTCAGGCAGCTGTATCTGTAGTGAAATCAAATCCCGAAGAAAGCGTAAATACTTTAATGGATTTCTGTAATAAAGTATTGATCAGAAAACGCGGAGCTGCGGTAGCCATTTTTAAAGTTGATTTCAAGCAAAAAGAGTTTGAATATAGTTGTGTAGGCAATATTCGATTTTATTTATACACTCCAGTGGGTAAGCTTGTTTATCCGATGCCAGTCACAGGCTACCTATCAGGAAAGCCACAGAAATATAGAACACATAAATACACTTACGAACCAAATTCGAAATTTTTGATTCACTCAGATGGATTTGTCAATGTAAACACGAAAAGTTTGTTGAGTAGCTGCCAATCGATTCCTGCAATAGTTGCACATTTAAAAGTAAAACAAGTTAATAAATTAGACGACATGTCATTTATCGTCGGAACCTTGCTCTAAACGAGCGGGGTTTTTTGCTATTCGATCATTATGTTAAAATATAAGCATCACGTAATGAAATGAGGGAAGCCCGTGATTGAAATGGAAAATAAAGAAGAAGTACTGTTACGGAAATTAGCAGGAGAGCTTCAATTATCAAAAAAACAAATTCAAAGCGTCATTCATCTACTTGAAGAAGGCAATACCGTACCTTTTATAGCCCGTTATCGCAAAGAAATGACTGGGGCACTTGATGAGGTGCAAATAAAATCAATATTGGACAGTTGGACGTATTTACAAAATTTAGAACAGCGTAAAGAAGATGTCATCAGACTGATTGAAGAGCAAGGAAAGCTTACAGATGATTTAAAGAAACAAATATTGAAAGCTGATAAGCTTCAGCTAGTTGAGGATCTATATAGACCATATAAACAAAAACGTCGCACAAGGGCAACGATTGCAAAGGAAAAAGGGCTAGAGCCATTAGCCCAATGGATGCTTAGCTTTCCTGTAAGCGGAAGTCTTGAAGCGGAGGCTGAAAAGTATATCTCAGAAGAAAAAGAGATTCTAACAAGTGCAGATGCGGTTAAAGGGGCACAGGACATTATCGCAGAACAAGTCTCTGATGATGCTTCATTTCGTGAATGGATTCGAAAAGAAACATACCAATCCGGAATCATTGTTTCTTCTGTTAAAAATGAGGAAAAAGACGAAAAGAGGATTTTTGAAAACTATTATAGTTATGAAGAACCTGTAAAACGAATTGTCCCACATCGAATTCTAGCTTTAAATCGTGGAGAAAAAGAAGATATTCTTCGTGTATCGATCCAATCGAATACGGAGCGGATTTTTTCATTTTTACATAAAAAGGTACTTGAAAACGAAAATTCCATCGTAGCATCTGAAATAAAAGAGGCAATCGATGATGGATATAAACGTCTGATCGAACCTGCTATTGAAAGGGAAATTCGGAATGAATTGACCGAAGTAGCTGAAAATCAAGCCATTCATATTTTTTCAGAGAACTTAAGAAAGTTATTATTGCAGCCACCTTTAAAAGGAAAGGTCGTCCTTGGCGTCGATCCTGCTTATCGAACAGGTTGCAAATTGGCTGTTGTCGATGAAACCGGGAAGATGCTTTACATCGATGTTATTTATCCTCATCCACCTAAAGCAAAGCCTGATGAGGCAAAGAAAAAGGTACTTAATGTTATTCGGAAATTTGGTGTGGAACTCATTGCTATTGGGAACGGAACAGCATCACAAGAGACGGAACAATTTACTGTAGATGTACTTAAAGAAAATCAATTAGATTTAGCATACATCATAGTAAATGAAGCAGGAGCAAGTGTTTATTCTGCCTCTGATCTAGCAAGAGAAGAATTTCCGGATTTACAAGTAGAGGAAAGAAGCGCGGTTTCCATCGCAAGAAGATTGCAGGACCCATTGGCAGAATTAGTAAAAATAGATCCAAAGTCAGTCGGTGTTGGGCAATACCAGCATGATGTTTCTCAAAAAAAATTAAATGAATCGTTAACATTCGTGGTAGAGACCGCAGTTAACCAAGTTGGAGTAAATGTGAATACTGCTTCTTCATCGCTTTTACAATATGTTTCCGGATTAAGCAAAACAGTCGCTAATAATATTGTTAAATTTAGAGAAGAGAATGGAAAGCTTAATAATCGAAAACAATTATCTAGTATCCCACGTCTTGGAGCGAAAACATATGAACAGGCGATTGGGTTTATGAGAATATTAGAAGGTGAAGAACCATTGGATTCAACACCTATTCATCCGGAAAACTATGTTAGCGTGAAGAAACTTTTAAAGAGGCTAGGGTTTTCCGCAAGTGATATAGGAAGCGAAGAACTTGCAAATGAGTTAAAAGAAATGGACATAAATGTCATTTCAGATGAGCTAGGGCTCGGAGTATTGACACTTCAAGATATTGTAGATGCTTTAATGAAACCGGGACGTGACTTACGTGACGAGTTGCCAAAGCCACTTTTGAAAAAGGATTTACTTAAACTTGAAGACCTTCAAGCTGGAATGGAATTGCAAGGAACCATTCGTAATGTAGTTGATTTTGGTGCGTTTGTCGATGTTGGTGTGAAAGAGGATGGCCTTGTTCATATTTCTAAGCTGAGCAATCGATTCGTGAAGCACCCTCTTGACGTCGTTTCACTAGGAGATATTGTAACGGTATGGGTTGAAAGTGTAGATGTGAAAAAAGGAAGACTTTCACTGACAATGGTGAAGAAATAAAAGCAAAAGTGCAAGAGAGTTTCTCTGTAGAATTTATTTAAGCAACATAAGAAAAACACTGCTATTCGGATTAGCAGTGTTTTTTTCTATAAAGAAACCAACATTGATTAAGTAATTTGATTTGATATCTATTTTTTTCTAAAAAGGCTTTTTGAATTTGGCTTTGAAGCCAAGTAGGCATACGAATGACCTCCTAGTGAGTATTCGTTCATCAATAATGTATGGTAAAATGGATTGTCTCGTTCGAGCAATTTTGGAGGGAGAAACATGACAAATGAGGAACTGCAATCCTTAACGGAGGAAATTTCGGTTAGCTTATTTCATAAAGTTTTTAAACATTCGGCATATTTTAACCCAAGGCTCCGTACAACTGGTGGGCGCTATATGCTTTCAACACATAATATTGAAATAAATCGTCATTATTATGAAGAACATGGATTTGACGAATTAGTTGGAATCATTAAGCATGAATTATGTCACTACCATTTACATATTGAAGGAAAAGGATTTAAGCATAGAGATAAAGATTTTCGAGAATTAATGAAAATGGTAGGAGCACCGAGGCATTGCACACCGCTGAAAGAAAGTATAAAAAGAAATAACCCCTTAAAGGTATATTTTTATAAATGCACAAATTGCGGACAAGGTTACCAAAGGCAAAGAAAGGTCAACACCAACCGTTATGTTTGTGGAAAATGTGGTGGGAAATTGGAAGGGCTTATGAAAACAGCAAAATAATTTTTCCGACAAACACGGCTTTGTAAGCTCATTGTTGATTTGCCTCAAAGTTGATTCGAGCGGAAGGTGTAAGACTCCGGTTTGGAAAGGGTCAAAGTAGTGATCTTACTAGTGCGTCAAATGCCTAAATGTTTTTGAAAGAATGTAGAAAAAGAGCGACAGGTGCGGAAATATCCATTGAAGAAAATTTTTTTTAGATTTTTTATTTAGAACTATTGACAGTTAGGACATACCTCTTTATAATCGGAAGAGTCATTAATCCGCAGTAGCTCAGTGGTAGAGCTATCGGCTGTTAACCGATCGGTCGTAGGTTCGAATCCTACCTGCGGAGTTGATTGTAAATCACAATAGCCCAAAACGGCTAAGAGAGTTTTTCTAAATTGCATAGTGAATCAATTAAAGGCTTAGATAGTGACGTACTATTGCTCCACCTGAACTAGATATCCTGTCTTTTATGAAATAAGAATTGGATTTGTAGCTAGATAACGGGGAAGTACTCAAGTGGCTGAAGAGGTGCCCCTGCTAAGGGCATAGGTCGCGTAAGCGGCGCGAGGGTTCAAATCCCTCCTTCTCCGCCAGATTTACATATTATCATGGCCCCTTGGTCAAGCGGTTAAGACACCGCCCTTTCACGGCGGTAACACGGGTTCGAATCCCGTAGGGGTCATTAAATTTCTTCTTAATATTATTTTTTATTTTATATGGTCCCGTGGTGTAGCGGTTAACATGCCTGCCTGTCACGCAGGAGATCGCGGGTTCGATTCCCGTCGGGACCGCCATTATTATAATAGAAGATATTTCCTTTTACATAGAATCAAAAGCATGTTATTATAATAACCTTCGATTCTATTTTTATTGGTTTAAGGTGATTTGTTGGGCTATAGCCAAGCGGTAAGGCAACGGACTTTGACTCCGTCATTCGTTGGTTCGAATCCAGCTAGCCCAGCCAAAAAAACTTTAAAAAAACATTGACAAGTACATGTCGAAGTGATAATATAAATCTTGCGCTTTTAAAAATGCGGTCGTGGCGGAATGGCAGACGCGCTAGGTTGAGGGCCTAGTGGTAGCAATACCGTGGAGGTTCAAGTCCTCTCGACCGCACCAGAGTTTTTTCGCGAAAGTGAAAATAACTTTCCATAATATGCGAAAGAAAAAATAACTCAATTTAATATCGCACAAACTTATTAAAATATGCGCCCGTAGCTCAATTGGATAGAGCGTTTGACTACGGATCAAAAGGTTAGGGGTTCGACTCCTCTCGGGCGCGCCATTTTGTGCGGGTGTAGTTTAGTGGTAAAACTACAGCCTTCCAAGCTGTTGTCGTGGGTTCGATTCCCATCACCCGCTCCAATTTTATGTTTGATCTTTGAAAACTGAACGAAACAAACGTCAAAAATTATTTTTAAACAATGGTTTTAACCATTGCCAGCTAATGAGCTAATCAACTACTTATATGAGAGTTTGATCCTGGCTCAGGACGAACGCTGGCGGCGTGCCTAATACATGCAAGTCGAGCGAATGGATGGGAGCTTGCTCCCTGAAGTTAGCGGCGGACGGGTGAGTAACACGTGGGCAACCTGCCTGTAAGACTGGGATAACTTCGGGAAACCGGAGCTAATACCGGATAACTTCTTTCCCCGCATGGGGAAAGGTTAAAAGACGGTTTTGCTGTCACTTACAGATGGGCCCGCGGCGCATTAGCTAGTTGGTGAGGTAACGGCTCACCAAGGCGACGATGCGTAGCCGACCTGAGAGGGTGATCGGCCACACTGGGACTGAGACACGGCCCAGACTCCTACGGGAGGCAGCAGTAGGGAATCTTCCGCAATGGACGAAAGTCTGACGGAGCAACGCCGCGTGAGTGAAGAAGGTTTTCGGATCGTAAAACTCTGTTGTCAGGGAAGAATAAGTACCGTCTAACTAACGGTACCGTGACGGTACCTGACCAGAAAGCCACGGCTAACTACGTGCCAGCAGCCGCGGTAATACGTAGGTGGCAAGCGTTGTCCGGAATTATTGGGCGTAAAGCGCGCGCAGGCGGTTTCTTAAGTCTGATGTGAAATCTCGCGGCTCAACCGTGAGCGGTCATTGGAAACTGGGAAACTTGAGTGCAGAAGAGAAGAGCGGAATTCCACGTGTAGCGGTGAAATGCGTAGAGATGTGGAGGAACACCAGTGGCGAAGGCGGCTCTTTGGTCTGTAACTGACGCTGAGGCGCGAAAGCGTGGGGAGCGAACAGGATTAGATACCCTGGTAGTCCACGCCGTAAACGATGAGTGCTAAGTGTTAGAGGGTTTCCGCCCTTTAGTGCTGCAGCTAACGCATTAAGCACTCCGCCTGGGGAGTACGGCCGCAAGGCTGAAACTCAAAGGAATTGACGGGGGCCCGCACAAGCGGTGGAGCATGTGGTTTAATTCGAAGCAACGCGAAGAACCTTACCAGGTCTTGACATCCTCTGACAACTCTAGAGATAGAGCGTTCCCCTTCGGGGGACAGAGTGACAGGTGGTGCATGGTTGTCGTCAGCTCGTGTCGTGAGATGTTGGGTTAAGTCCCGCAACGAGCGCAACCCTTGATCTTAGTTGCCAGCATTCAGTTGGGCACTCTAAGGTGACTGCCGGTGACAAACCGGAGGAAGGTGGGGATGACGTCAAATCATCATGCCCCTTATGACCTGGGCTACACACGTGCTACAATGGATGGTACAAAGGGCAGCAAAACCGCGAGGTCGAGCCAATCCCATAAAACCATTCTCAGTTCGGATTGCAGGCTGCAACTCGCCTGCATGAAGCCGGAATCGCTAGTAATCGCGGATCAGCATGCCGCGGTGAATACGTTCCCGGGCCTTGTACACACCGCCCGTCACACCACGAGAGTTTGTAACACCCGAAGTCGGTGGGGTAACCTTTTGGAGCCAGCCGCCGAAGGTGGGACAGATGATTGGGGTGAAGTCGTAACAAGGTAGCCGTATCGGAAGGTGCGGCTGGATCACCTCCTTTCTAAGGAATCTTGATCAGTCGAGTGCTGATCAGAAGACGTTTCGTTTCGTTCAGTTTTGAGAGGTTGAACTCTCAAAACATGGCTATCTTTTATAGAGGCCTGTTATTTGTTCCTTGAAAACCAGATAATAGAGAATAAACAAACCAAGAAACATCACCTTATGGAATCATCCATAAGAAACCTTTTTACTGATTAAGTTAGAAAGGGCGCACGGTGGATGCCTTGGCACTAGGAGCCGATGAAGGACGGGACTAACACCGATATGCTTCGGGGAGCTGTAAGCAAGCTTTGATCCGGAGATTTCCGAATGGGGAAACCCACTGCCCGTAATGGGGTAGTATCCATTTCTGAATACATAGGAAATGGAAGGCAGACCCGGGGAACTGAAACATCTAAGTACCCGGAGGAAGAGAAAGAAAAATCGATTTCCTGAGTAGCGGCGAGCGAAACGGAAAAAGCCCAAACCAAGAGGCTTGCCTCTTGGGGTTGTAGGACACTCAACATGGAGTTACAAAGGAACGGGGTAGTTGAAGCGATCTGGAAAGATCCGCCATAGAAGGTAACAGCCCTGTAGTCGAAACTTCGTTCCCTCCTGAGTGGATCCTGAGTACGGCGGGACACGTGAAATCCCGTCGGAAGCTGGGAGGACCATCTCCCAAGGCTAAATACTCCCTAGTGACCGATAGTGAACCAGTACCGTGAGGGAAAGGTGAAAAGCACCCCGGAAGGGGAGTGAAAAAGATCCTGAAACCGTGTGCCTACAAATAGTCAAAGCACATTCATGTGTGATGGCGTGCCTTTTGTAGAATGAACCGGCGAGTTACGATTTCATGCAAGGTTAAGTCGATGAGACGGAGCCGCAGCGAAAGCGAGTCTGAATAGGGCGTTTTGAGTATGAGGTCGTAGACCCGAAACCAGGTGATCTACCCATGTCCAGGGTGAAGGTAAGGTAACACTTACTGGAGGCCCGAACCCACGTACGTTGAAAAGTGCGGGGATGAGGTGTGGGTAGCGGTGAAATTCCAATCGAACCTGGAGATAGCTGGTTCTCTCCGAAATAGCTTTAGGGCTAGCCTCAAGGTAAAGAGTCTTGGAGGTAGAGCACTGTTTGGACTAGGGGCCCTCATCGGGTTACCGAATTCAGACAAACTCCGAATGCCAATGACTTGTCCTTGGGAGTCAGACTGCGAGTGATAAGATCCGTAGTCAAGAGGGAAACAGCCCAGACCGCCAGCTAAGGTCCCAAAGTATCCGTTAAGTGGAAAAGGATGTGGAGTTGCTTAGACAACCAGGATGTTGGCTTAGAAGCAGCCACCATTTAAAGAGTGCGTAATAGCTCACTGGTCGAGTGATTCTGCGCCGAAAATGTACCGGGGCTAAACGGATCACCGAAGCTGCGGATTGACACCGTTGGTGTCAGTGGTAGGAGAGCGTTCTAAGGGCTGTGAAGCAAGACCGGAAGGACTTGTGGAGCGCTTAGAAGTGAGAATGCCGGTATGAGTAGCGAAAGAAGGGTGAGAATCCCTTCCACCGAATGCCTAAGGTTTCCTGAGGAAGGCTCGTCCGCTCAGGGTTAGTCGGGACCTAAGCCGAGGCCGAAAGGCGTAGGCGATGGACAACAGGTTGATATTCCTGTACCACCTTTTTACCGTTTGAGCAATGGGGGGACGCAGGAGGATAGGGTAAGCGCGCTGTTGGATATGCGCGTCCAAGCAGTTAGGCTGGGGTGGAGGCAAATCCTTCATCCTAAAGCGGAGCTGTGATGGCGAGGGAAATTTAGTACCGAAGTTCCTGATTCCACACTGCCAAGAAAAGCCTCTAGCAAGGTAAATGGTGCCCGTACCGCAAACCGACACAGGTAGGCGAGGAGAGAATCCTAAGGTGATCGAGAGAACTCTCGTTAAGGAACTCGGCAAAATGACCCCGTAACTTCGGGAGAAGGGGTGCTCTTTGGGGTGCAAGCCCTAGAGAGCCGCAGTGAATAGGCCCAGGCGACTGTTTAGCAAAAACACAGGTCTCTGCGAAGCCGCAAGGCGAAGTATAGGGGCTGACGCCTGCCCGGTGCTGGAAGGTTAAGAGGAGCGCTTAGACTTCGGTCGAAGGTGCGAATTGAAGCCCCAGTAAACGGCGGCCGTAACTATAACGGTCCTAAGGTAGCGAAATTCCTTGTCGGGTAAGTTCCGACCCGCACGAAAGGCGTAACGATCTGGGCACTGTCTCAACGAGAGACTCGGTGAAATTATAGTACCTGTGAAGATGCAGGTTACCCGCGACAGGACGGAAAGACCCCGTGGAGCTTTACTGCAGCCTGATATTGAATGTTGGTGCAGCTTGTACAGGATAGGTAGGAGCCTTGGAAATGGGAGCGCCAGCTTCCATGGAGGCATCGGTGGGATACTACCCTTGCTGTACTGACCTTCTAACCCGCACCCGTGATCCGGGTGGGAGACAGTGTCTGGCAGGCAGTTTGACTGGGGCGGTCGCCTCCTAAAGAGTAACGGAGGCGCCCAAAGGTTCCCTCAGAATGGTTGGAAATCATTCGTAGAGTGTAAAGGCACAAGGGAGCTTGACTGCGAGACCTACAAGTCGAGCAGGGACGAAAGTCGGGCTTAGTGATCCGGTGGTTCCGCATGGAAGGGCCATCGCTCAACGGATAAAAGCTACCCCGGGGATAACAGGCTTATCTCCCCCAAGAGTTCACATCGACGGGGAGGTTTGGCACCTCGATGTCGGCTCATCGCATCCTGGGGCTGTAGTCGGTCCCAAGGGTTGGGCTGTTCGCCCATTAAAGCGGTACGCGAGCTGGGTTCAGAACGTCGTGAGACAGTTCGGTCCCTATCCGTCGCGGGCGCAGGAAATTTGAGAGGAGCTGTCCTTAGTACGAGAGGACCGGGATGGACGCACCGCTGGTGTACCAGTTGTCTTGCCAAAGGCATCGCTGGGTAGCTATGTGCGGACGGGATAAGTGCTGAAAGCATCTAAGCATGAAGCCCCCCTCAAGATGAGATTTCCCATCGCGCAAGCGAGTAAGATCCCTGAAAGATGATCAGGTTGATAGGTCCGGTGTGGAAGTGTGGCGACACATGGAGCTGACGGATACTAATCGATCGAGGACTTAATCAACAAACAATCAAGTTT
>NZ_JAGYPJ010000002.1:0-550 GCF_018343695.1 Lederbergia citrisecunda
GAGATTCGCCGGTCATCATGATCCGCAGCCCGAACACGGAAGTTAAGCTCGCGCGCCGATGGTAGTAAGGGGCTTCCCCTTGCAAGAGCAGGACGTTGCCAGGCAATCAAAGACATCCAATAGCGGATGTCTTTTTTGTTTTTCAAAGCTTTAACCTTTATGTAACTATTTTTAACCAATCCGCAACGATTGCCCTCTTCAAATTGTTTATGATGTGTATAGAAAGAAAAAAACAATAAAAAAAGAAAGAGGGATTTGTAATGGAAATGGGGATGTCAGTAAAGAAATCATCATGGGTCATCGCGGTGATCACAGCACTTGCACTAATGTTTTCATCATTGTTTAGCTTGAATGCGGATGCGGCAGCACAGACAAATGGAGATAAGGTTGTAGCCTATGCACAGACATTGAAAGGGAAGCCGTTTAAATGGGGTGGAACAACGACAAAAGGATTTGATGCTTCTGGATTTACTCAATATGTGTATGCAAAAAGTGTAAAGGTTACTTTACCGCGTACGAGTGCTGATCAATTTAAAAAAGGTAAAGATGT
>NZ_JAGYPJ010000002.1:560-173559 GCF_018343695.1 Lederbergia citrisecunda
GGGAAGCCGTTTAAATGGGGTGGAACAACGACAAAAGGATTTGATGCTTCTGGATTTACTCAATATGTGTATGCAAAAAGTGTAAAGGTTACTTTACCGCGTACGAGTGCTGATCAATTTAAAAAAGGTAAAGATGTAAAGTTGAAGGATCTTAAGCCAGGGGATTTAGTATTTTATAAAACAAACGGGAAGTCAGTATCATTTGTCGGAATTTATGTAGGGAAGCAACAATTTATTGGTGCAACATCTAATGGTGTTAAAGTTCAATCCATGAACACAACTTATTGGAAGACCAAGTACGCTGGAGCCAAAAGAATTGTAAACTAAAAAAAACTTACAGGAGAAACTATCATGAAACGGGCCAAAATAAAGGAATTCATTCACTTTCTGATTTATATATTAATAGCTGTGTTCCTTTTCGGATTAGTTACTCTCCTCGTTATCTTTTTGTTTATCCAATCCTGATCTTCGTAGTGAATGTAACTAGGGAGATTTTTTATATTAGAATGAAGCACTCTGTAATAGGTATCCTCTTAATATTAATCCAAGAAAAAAAAATAATATTAATTAGACGAAAAAGCTTGATTTTTAATAACATCCTTAGTATAATTGATTTTGTTGTTCAATATTATTATCGCGGGGTGGAGCAGTCCGGTAGCTCGTCGGGCTCATAACCCGAAGGTCGCAGGTTCAAATCCTGCCCCCGCAATTTTTTTTTTTGCGCGGATATTGGTCCCGTGGTGTAGCGGTTAACATGCCTGCCTGTCACGCAGGAGATCGCGGGTTCGATTCCCGTCGGGACCGCCATATGTAAATTTAAAGTGAAAACGAAACTTAGTTTCGTTTTTTTTTCATATTGGGAAAGAAAGTATATAATTTTTAAATAAGGTTTATATATTCGCGGCGAGCCTTTTGTCAAAAAAAGCTCGTCGCTGAACAAGGCGCTTATGCTTTTCTAATTATCATGTACTAAAGAGGGAGAGTTCGAATGGGAAGTTTTGAGTTTAAATCGAATAGCCCCGAAGACACGTATGCTATCGCAAAGAATTTGGGAAAATTGCTTCAAAAAAATGATATTCTTCTATTAGAAGGGGACCTAGGTGCAGGAAAGACTACTTTTACAAAAGGTCTTGCCGCTGGTTTAGAGATTAAAAAAAATGTAAATAGCCCGACTTTTACCATCATAAAAGAATATAACGGAAGGCTTCCGCTCTTTCATATGGATGTCTATCGGGTCGAAGATGGCTTTGAAGATTTGGGAATTGATGAATATTTTTTTAGTGGTGGGGTAACAGTGATTGAATGGGCTCATATTATAGAGGAACAGCTACCACCCGAACACCTGTCCATTTATATAACCCACGATGGTGATCATAACCGAAAATTGAAATTTGAACCGACTGGGGAAAGATATGAAGCCTTATGTAAGGAGCTATTCAATGAAAATCTTAGCGATTGATACTTCCAATGATTGTTTAGGTATTGCACTTATTAGTGAAGAGAAAATAATTGGGGAATACATTACCAATATCAAAAAAAATCATAGTGTCCGAGTCATGCCAGCTATTGAGCGATTGCTTTCGGATTGCGAGACGCAAACTTCCGATTTGAGTAAAATTGTTGTGGCACAAGGGCCAGGCTCCTATACTGGTGTGCGAATTGGTGTGACGATTGCTAAGACAATGGCTTGGAGCCTAGAAATTCCATTAGTTGGGGTATCAAGTCTTGCAGTCTTAGCGGCTGCTCCCCGTTATTTTACCGGTTATCTTTGCCCTCTATTTGATGCGAGAAGAGGGTTAATTTATACGGGATTATATAAGTATGAAAATGGTGTTTTAACGAATGTCTTGGAAGATAGAAATATTTTAGCAAGTGAATGGGCAAAGACATTACAATCTTATCATGAACCTATTTTATTTATTGGAAATGATGTCCCAATTCATAAAGATACCTTTCAAGTTACATTGGAGGAAAAAGCGATTTTTGCACAAATTCCTGAACAAAATCCTAGACCGGGTGAGCTTGGAATGTTAGGAAAAAATCTTCCAGCCGTAGATGTACATTCTTTTACTCCAAATTATTTACGTTTAGTAGAGGCAGAAGCAAAATGGCTGGAAAAACAGGAGCGAACAAATGATTGAGTATGGGCAAGATACTTGTGAAATTTCGTTTCGGATTGCAAGGGAAGATGATATCGAAAGCCTTTTTGATATTGAACAAAAATCTTTTTCTGTTCCATGGCCAAAAGAAGCTTTTTACCAAGATATCATCAGTAATCGTTTTGCGCTTTACTTAATAATGGAGTGTAATAGAAAAGTTGCGGGATATTGTGGCGTATGGCTTGTAATGGATGAAGCACATATTACAAATATTGCCGTTTTGCCTGAATTTCGTGGCCGGAAGCTAGGGGAGGCATTATTAAGAAAAATGATGTCTTTAGCTCAAGAAGCAGGTACAAAAACGATGACGCTGGAAGTCCGTGTCAGTAATATTCCAGCTAGATCCCTGTATAAAAAATTAGGTTTTCAAGAAGGCGGCATCAGGAAAAACTATTATACTGACAACAATGAAGATGCCATTGTCATGTGGGTGAAAATATGAATAAAGATTTAATCGTATTAGGAATTGAAACAAGCTGCGATGAGACAGCAGCATCGATTGTAAAAAATGGGACAGAGATTATATCAAACGTAGTTGCTTCACAAATTGAGAGTCATAAACGATTCGGTGGGGTCGTTCCTGAACTTGCATCTAGGCACCACGTTGAGCAAATGACGATCGTAATAGAAGAAGCATTGAAGCAAGCGAATGTTTCTATAAAAGAAGTTGATGCCATTGCTGTAACCGAAGGTCCAGGTTTAGTAGGAGCATTACTTGTGGGAGTAAATGCAGCAAAGGCTCTTGCATTTTCGCATCAAATTCCACTCGTTCCTGTTCACCATATTGCGGGACATATTTATGCGAACCGTCTTATGACCGAATTAACATTTCCATTATTATCTCTAGTCGTTTCTGGTGGTCATACAGAATTAGTTTATATGGAGAAACACGGTTCCTTCAAAGTAATCGGGGAAACGCTTGATGATGCGGCAGGTGAAGCTTATGACAAAGTAGCTCGTACATTGCAGCTTCCTTATCCTGGCGGTCCTCATATTGACAGGCTTGCCCATGAAGGGAAACCAACTATTGATCTACCTAGGGCATGGCTTGAGGAAGGCTCATATGATTTCAGTTTCAGTGGTCTGAAATCAGCCGTTATCAACACTCTTCACAATGCTGAACAAAGAGGCGAGATCGTTAGCCCTGAGGATTTAGCAGCAAGTTTTCAAGCGAGTGTTGTGGAAGTCTTGACTGAAAAAACAATACGTGCCGCAAAAGAATATAATGTACGACAAGTTCTTTTAGCTGGTGGAGTTGCAGCAAATAAAGGACTGCGAAATTCTTTAACATCTACATTTAATAATGAGCCTGACATTGAGCTTGTTATTCCGCCACTTTTCCTATGTACAGATAATGCTGCTATGATTGCTGCAGCAGGTAGCATATTATTTGAAATGGGGAAAAGGGGCACAATGGAAATGAATGCTCATCCATGTTTAGACATCGAAATATAGATTTGTAAACCCATTAGATAAAAGTCTAATGGGTTTCCTTTTATAAAAAAATGAACGAAAATGTCACTTAAAATGGTTATCCACCTATGTATCGATCAAAATCATTGCTGCAATTAAAATGTCCACTGTTAGATCGATACAGAATAAACAAATACTTCTTTTCCCCATTTATTTATTGTTTTGATCGCTTTCATTCCAATTCGTTCTGCAACTCTCGTAGATGGAATATTATTAACATCGGGTAATGAGATCATCTTTCTTAATTTCAACTGTTCAAACCCATATTCCTTACAAGCTATTGCTGCTTCGGTCGCATATCCATTTCCCCAGGCACGTCTAACAAATAAATATCCAATCTCCATCTCAATGACACCATCTACTTCTTGAGGGACAATTCCACATTGCCCCAGAAAACCGCCTGTTACTTTATCCTCTACGATCCAGAGACCTACACCATATGTAGCATAATTATTTAGGGTCCAGTTAATCCATTCGATCGTTTGTTTTTCATTTTTTGTTGAGGGATAGTATTTCATTGCTTCAGGATCTGAGAAAATTTCCATTAAATTCTCAACATCATCTTTTGTCATTTTTCTTAAAATTAATCTTTCCGTCGCTATGACTGGCGTGATCAAATTTATCCCTCCTTCGATTAGTACAAATTAAATTCAATGTGATACTAGCAAGTCGATATGATGTTAATTGGCTGTTAGTAATTCCACAATTTTTATATTTATCTTAACATTTATCAACAATCAATATTTCCCGTGAAATACATTGTTGAGATACACCTTTAAAGCAATCCGTTAATAAAAGTTTGATTGTGGATAAGTTGTGGATATTTTCATAGGAGAAATGAGTAATCCCAACTGTTCACTTTTATTTGTGGATAAAATTCATTTTCATTGTGGATATTGTGGAAAAACCTTAAAATAACCCTTATTTACAGTATTATGTCTGTGAATAACGTTGTGGAAAAAAACAGCACCCATCACAGGTGCTATTCTTGAAGAAGCTCTGAAACTTCTTCCCATTCTTCTAAGAGCTGATCCATTTCTTTCTTTATTCCTTCAATTTGTTCATTTATTTCCATTACTTTTTCATGATCTTCAAATATATCAGGACGGCAGAGCAGCTCTTCTAGTTCAGTCATGTTCTCTTCCAAAATTCCGAGGCGTTCTTCTATTTCTTCGACTCTACGTTTTCTTTGTCTTTCGAGTCTTTTTGTTTCTTTATCTTGCTGGAAGGAAGTTTTCGTTGTACGGCTTTCCGTTCGTGTTTTTTGTTGTAATTTTTCCGCGTCCAGCCTAGCGATTTCTAGCATCTCTGCTTTTTTCTCGACATAGTAATCATAATCTCCAAGATATTCTATCGTTCCGTTTGGAGAAAGCTCGACAACTTTTGATGCGATTCTGTTAATAAAATATCGATCGTGCGATACAAAGAGAATCGTACCTGGATAATCAACAAGAGCATTTTCAAGGACTTCTTTACTATCTAAATCTAAATGGTTCGTCGGTTCGTCAAGGATTAGAAAATTGGCTTGTTCAAGCATTAAGATGGCAAGGGCAAGACGAGCCTTTTCACCGCCGCTTAAAGTAGAGACCGATTTTTGCACATCATCTCCACTAAATAAGAAGTTACCGAGCATTGTGCGAATCTCTTTTTCTTCTTTTAGTGGATAATGATCCCAAAGCTCTTGTAAAACAGTTTTATTGGAGGACAACTCTGCTTGTTCTTGGTCATAATAGCCAATCGTTACATTTGTTCCGTAATCGACTTCACCCGAGAGCAACGCAATTCTTTTAATAATCGTTTTTAATAAGGTAGATTTTCCAACTCCATTAGGTCCAACTAGCGCGATGCTATCTCCGCGAAAAATGGAAAAACGAATATTTTTCGATAAAGGCGTATGCTCATATCCAATGGCAGCATCTTTAACTTTCAACACATCATTGCCGCTTTGCCTTTCAATGTCAAAAGAAATGGAAGCTGACTTATCCCCACTTGCAGGCCTATCCATTAATTGCATTTTTTCAAGCTGCTTCCGTCTACTTTGTGCTCTTTTCGTAGTAGAGGCACGAGCTAAATTACGTTGGATAAAATCTTGCAATTTCGCAACTTCATCCTGTTGTTTTTCATATAATTTCATTTCACGTTCATAATTTTCCGCTTTTTGCGCTAAATATTTGCTGTAGTTTCCATAATACTTCTTTAATTCATGCATGGAAAGCTCATAAACTTGTGTTACGATTTTATCTAGAAAATAGCGGTCGTGCGAAACAATTAAAATAGCTCCTGGATATCCTACTAAATATTGTTCTAACCAGGAAAGAGTTTCAATATCTAAATGATTCGTAGGCTCATCTAGAATCAATATATCTGGTTTTGTTAATAATAATTTTGCAAGGGCAAGACGTGTCTTTTGACCTCCGCTTAACGTCGCGATGCGTGTAGTATAATCTTGTTCATAAAAACGCAACCCGTGTAGGACCGAGCGAATATCAGATTCAAACTGGTAGCCTCCAGCTTCTTCAAATTTTAGTTGGAGCTGATCATATTCTCTCAATAATTTTTCTGTTAATTCGCCATGCGAACTATTTGCAAGCTCTAGCTCAATATTACGAAGATTTTCTTCCATTTTTTTTATATAATCAAAAACAGAAAGCATTTCATCCCAAATACATAACGATGATTCCAGACCAGTATTTTGTGCTAAATACCCGATCGATACATCTTTCGGTTTTACAATTTGACCAGAATCATAGGATAAATGTCCTGCAATCATCTTCAATAAAGTTGATTTTCCTGCACCATTTCGTCCGACAAGAGCAATTCTATCTTTTGTTTGTATTTCTAATTTTATATTAGATAATATTAATTCAGCGCCGAAGTATTTTGTCAGTTGTTGTACTTGTAGCAGCATCATTATTTTTTCACCTCTTGTTTCATAGTCAGTTTACCGTATAATGAATACTCTCGGCAATATCTCAACCAAAGTCTTGAGAAAAAAGACAGCTTGGATGAAATAGTGTATGATAATAGAGAGGTGTTGGCAGTGAATGATTTAACTCATTTTAATGAGCAGGGGCGCGCTAAGATGGTTGATGTGAGTGGGAAACCTGAAACGGTGCGAACTGCAAGCGCCCAATCAAGTATCGAAGTGAATGAGATTATTTATGAACATATAATGTCAAACAAAATAAAAAAAGGTGATGTTCTTTCCGTGGCGCAAGTTGCAGGCATAATGGCTGCAAAAAAAACATGGGAGATTATACCTATGTGCCACCCATTACCATTAAAAGGAATTAACATCTCATTTGGATGGAGAAAAAAGACAGATGAGAACTGGCAGCTGAACATACAAGCTTCAGTGAAAACAATTGGAAATACTGGAGTAGAGATGGAAGCTTTGACAGCAGTATCTGCTGCAGCGTTAACGGTTTATGATATGTGTAAAGCTGTTGACAAAAGCATGATCATAGGACCGACGTATCTTATTGAAAAAACAGGTGGAACGACCGGAAAAGATTATAAACGACTATCTCACGATGATTAGTGAAAGTCTGGAGGTTTTAGTATGAACGATGAAACAATGAAAATACCGCATGCAACGGCGAAGAGATTGCCTCTTTATTATCGTTTTATAAAAAATTTACATGCATCAGGAAAACAACGAGTATCATCTGCACAATTAAGTGATGCCGTGAAGGTCGATTCGGCTACAATTCGCAGGGACTTCTCTTATTTTGGTGCTTTAGGAAAAAAGGGATATGGGTATAATGTAAACTATCTCTTGTCATTTTTTAGTAAAACGTTGGATCAGGATGAATTGACGAAAGTCGCACTCATCGGTGTTGGTAATCTTGGAACTGCATTTTTAAATTATAATTTCTTAAAAAATAATAATACGAAAATCTCGATGGCTTTTGAGGTAGCTCCTGAAAAGATCGGAACAACGATTAGCGATGTACCTGTTTATGATATGGCTGATCTAGAAAAAAGACTGAATGAAGAAGAAATATCAGCTGTCATTTTAACAGTACCTGCACCTGTGGCACAGCAAATTACAGATCGCCTTGAACATACGGACGTGAAAGGGATTTTGAATTTTACACCAGCAAGACTTTCAGTCCCACCGTCTGTAAGAGTTCATCATATTGACCTTGCTGTGGAACTACAGTCGCTCATTTATTTTTTGAAAAATTATCCGAACGAAGACACGGAAAGTTCACAAGAATAGTGGTTTAGGAATAGTCAAACGGAATATCATCATTTAAAATAAATGAATAAGGAGGTGGGCGCAAATGGTATTAGGTGCGATTGGACCAGGTAGTGCAATCCTAATCGGTATTGTTGCTTTGCTAATATTTGGCCCCAAAAAATTGCCTGAACTAGGGAAGGCAGCTGGAAGAACTCTTCGCGAATTTAAAAATGCTACAGCAGGTTTGGCGGATGATGATGATAAAGAGAAAGAGAAGGATCAGAAAAAAGACGCCGACCAATGATAGGATGAACGTGTAATGAATCAAAATCATATGACGATTTTAGAACATATAGACGAATTAAGAAAACGGCTGATGATCATAGTCGTTTTCTTCGTATTTGCCATTATCATTAGCTTTTTTATAGTACAACCTTTAATTAATATTCTTCAAAATGCAGCTGCGGCAAAAGATCTTACGATGAATGCTTTTCGTGTAACTGATCCTTTTAAAGTATATATGAACATGGTGTTTATTTTGGCACTAATCATGACCTCTCCGGTGATTTTATACCAAATATGGTCTTTCGTAAGTCCGGGTCTCCTTGAAAAAGAACGTAGAGCAACATTAGGATACATTCCAGCTTCTGTATTTTTATTTTTGGCGGGATTAACATTTTCCTATTTCATTCTCTTTCCTTTTGTCATGAAATTCATGCTCGGCTTATCAAGTGACATGGGCATTACATCCACAATCGGGATCAACGAGTATTTTCAATTTTTATTTCAAATTACTCTACCATTTGGTTTTTTATTCCAGCTTCCAGTTGTTCTATTATTTTTAACAAGGCTTGGAATCGTCACACCGATGTTATTAAAAAAGATAAGAAAGTATGCGTATTTCGTGTTATTTGTTATCGCGGCACTTATCACACCACCAGACATCGTATCGCATTTGATGGTAACCGTACCACTTTTGCTGCTCTATGAAATTAGTGTGTGGATCGCGACAATTGGATATAAGAAAGCACAGGCTGCAGAAGCGGAGAGAAGAGCAGAGGAGAATCAGATGGTATAACAAAAGAGGACGCCAGGGGCATCCTCTTTTTTACTTCTTATTTTTCTGTTTCTTTATCCTAAAATGCAGCCCAATCAGCCTAAATCCTGCACCAAAGTCAAAAGTGGCTAAAATGAGCAGTAAATATACGAAAAAATTCCAATCATTCATCGTTACTTGTTGGATTGCGAAAAATGTAAAGATACAACCAAGTACTAGATAAACGACTCCTGAAAAAAACGGAGATCTCATCCAAAAAACCCTCCAATCCAACCGTAAACCATTTCAAAAAGCCCAGCTTGTTTATTCATATAATTAAATTGTACGAGCGTGACAATCGTATTCATCATCATATGGGAAATAATCGGAACGATAATTCTTTTTGTTCTTACATATAAAAAGGCAAATGTGAATCCCATAGCAGTGTATAAAATAATATGCATTGGATCAAAATGGGCAAGTGAGAATATTAAAGAACTTAATAATGCTGCCACCCAAAATGGAAAACGATTGTATAAAAGACCAAAAATGACTTTTCTAAAGACGATTTCTTCTAAAATTGGACCAATAATGGAACTAGCTAACACCACTAATGGAAATAATTTGATTAGGTTCATAATGTTCTCGGTATTTTCGGAACCAGGCTTAATTCCAATAGCTGTTTCGATCAAGACTGCAATCATTTGCGCTACGAAGGCAAGAAAAATTCCACCGATTGCCCAAAGGATAGAGCCTTTTACTGACATTGGGTCTACCTTTTCTACCCTCGTTTGTGGTTCTGCCTTTTTTAAAATAAGAAGAACAATGATTAATCCTACTACAAAGCTAAATACAACCCACATGCCTGTTGCTAATACTTTCATTGTAGCTGTATCAACATGGAACAATAATACTCCAGCAAACATTAACAAAGGCACTCCTATAAATGTAGAAAGTTGCATAGCAATATAAGTGATCAATATATATAGATATTTTTTTTCCATGGACTGAAATCCCTTCAATCAAATTAAAAGCACAACCTTCATTTTACTAATAATCTTCCAACGCTTCAAATAGGAAAGCTTTTAAAAATTTGTAGATGTTTGGAGAAAAAGTTTTTTAAATAAAAGCTTCTTCAGACTTGCAAATCAAAATGGAATTTATTATCATAATAACTGTGTTAGCACTCGATGAGTTAGAGTGCTAATAGATAAAAAAATACATATTCATTTAAGGAGGTTGTTTCACTTGTTAAAACCATTGGGTGATCGCGTAATTATTGAGCTAGTAGAATCGGAAGAAAAAACAGCTAGTGGTATTGTCCTTCCGGATACAGCAAAGGAAAAACCGCAGGAAGGTAAAGTAGTTGCGGTAGGTACAGGCCGTGTTCTTGAAAGCGGTGAGCGTGTAGCTCTAGAAGTATCTGAAGGAGATACTATCATCTTCTCAAAATACGCTGGAACAGAAGTGAAATACCAAGGTACTGAATATTTGATTCTACGTGAATCAGACATTTTAGCTGTTGTCGGAAAGTAAGTCTGATTCTTATTTTTAATTATAAACGTATGAGGAGGTCATTTTTCAATGGCAAAAGATATTAAGTTCTCAGAAGATGCTCGTCGCGCGTTACTACGCGGTGTAGACCAATTAGCAGATGCTGTGAAAGTCACATTGGGACCAAAAGGACGTAACGTTGTTCTTGAGAAAAAATTTGGTTCTCCACTGATTACAAATGACGGTGTAACAATTGCTAAAGAAATAGAGTTTGAAGATGCATTTGAAAATATGGGTGCAAAGCTTGTTTCTGAAGTTGCAAGCAAAACAAATGACGTAGCGGGTGACGGTACAACTACTGCAACGGTTCTTGCACAAGCGATGATTCGTGAAGGCTTGAAAAACGTTACAGCTGGAGCAAACCCTGTTGGCGTTAAAAAAGGTATTGAAAAGGCTGTTGTAACAGCAATTGAAGAACTTAAATCAATTTCTAAGCAAATTGAAGATAAAGAATCCATCGCTCAAGTTGCGTCCATTTCTTCAGGTGACGAAGAAGTTGGTCAACTAATCGCTGAAGCAATGGAGCGCGTTGGTAACGACGGTGTTATTACAATCGAAGAATCTAAAGGTTTTACAACAGATCTTGATGTTGTAGAAGGTATGCAATTCGATCGTGGATATGCATCTGCTTATATGGTAACGAATACAGATAAAATGGAAGCTGAGCTCGAAAATCCATATATCTTAATTACAGATAAGAAAATCTCAAACATCCAAGAAATTCTTCCTGTTTTGGAACAAGTTGTTCAACAAGGTAAACCACTATTATTGATTGCAGAGGATGTAGAAGGAGAAGCTTTATCTACACTTGTTCTCAATAAACTTCGTGGTACATTCAACGCTGTAGCGGTTAAAGCACCTGGTTTCGGTGACCGCCGTAAAGCAATGCTTGAAGACATCGCTATCTTAACAGGTGGCCAAGTAATCACTGAAGAGCTTGGACTTGAATTAAAATCAGCTACAATCGATTCACTTGGACGCGCAGCGAAAGTAGTTGTTTCTAAAGAAAACACTACAATCGTTGAAGGTGCTGGAGATTCTGCAAACATCAGTGCACGTGTTAACCAAATCCGTGTACAAGCAGAAGAAACTACTTCTGAGTTCGACAAAGAAAAACTTCAAGAGCGCTTGGCTAAACTTGCTGGCGGTGTAGCTGTCATTAAAGTAGGTGCGGCAACTGAAACAGAATTAAAAGAGCGCAAACTTCGCATCGAAGACGCATTGAACGCAACTCGTGCAGCCGTTGAAGAAGGAATCGTTTCCGGTGGTGGAACTGCACTTGTGAATGTATATAATAAAGTAGCAGGCCTTCAAGCAGAAGGAGACGTAGCGACTGGTATTAATATCGTTCTTCGCGCTTTGGAAGAGCCAGTTCGTCAAATCGCTCACAACGCTGGTCTTGAAGGATCCGTTGTCGTTGAGCGTCTAAAAAATGAAGAAATCGGCGTAGGATTCAATGCTGCTACAAATGAGTGGGTCAACATGATCGACGCTGGTATCGTAGACCCAACTAAAGTTACACGCTATGCACTTCAAAACGCGGCATCAGTTGCAGCTATGCTTCTAACAACTGAAGCAGTTGTTGCTGACAAGCCAGAACCAGCTGGTCCTGCAATGCCTGATATGGGCGGCATGGGTGGAATGGGCGGCATGATGTAATAATGGTGTAAAATCCTTGTTATATAAAGGTTTTTCGATACAATAGTAGAGTTCAATATCGTGAGAAGTATCCGATAATTAAAAATAAAAAAGCTCCCAAAAAGTTAATAATTTTTTGGGAGCTTTTTTATTCGAATAATACCTTTCTATATTAGATATCTTTACGTTTAAACTTCACATTAAGGACTTTAGTTAGTCCACGCTTAAAGTCCTTAAGCAATTCCTCTTAAGTAAAAATTTACTTTTCCAAGAAGGTTAAACCCCACCCAATGTCAAATATATATATTTTGGTTATCACTAGGAACATTGGGGGAAACAAACTTGGAACATTCAGTACAAAAACAATTTACTTCTGAAATCATGAATAAAATCTTGAGTACCTATCATTTAGACACTAATTTTAAAAAGCTCGGTGATTTTGAGAATTATGCTTTTGAAGTTTATCATGAGGGAGAAGCGAAAATATTAAGAGTTACGCATAGTTCACATCGTACGCAAAAGGAATTAGAATCGGAGTTGGATTGGATTCAATATTTGCATGGTTGTGGAATCAGTATTCCAGCGGTGTTTCTATCTCCGAACGGGAATACAGTGGAGGCATTTCAGGCAGAGGATTCCATTTTCTATGCTTCTTTGTTTGAAAAAGCACCGGGAAATCCTGTGAAGCTAGTTGATTTTGATGAGAAGCTTTTCCGTATTTGGGGAAAAGTGATTGGAAAAATGCATCATTTTACAAAAAACTATCAACCAGGAGAGAACATCCAACCACGTTATCAATGGGATGAAAACGATTTATTGCGTTTAGATTATTACTATCCTGAGTCTGACCAGGAAGCCTTGAAAGCAGCTCGTAATGTCGTGGTAGAAATCGTGAAATTGCCAAAAACGAGAGATTCTTATGGACTTATCCATACAGATATCCATGCTGGAAACTTTTTCTATGATGGGGATTCGATCCATATTTTCGATTTTGATGATGCAAGCTATCACTTTTTTGCGTCGGATATTGCCATTCCGCTTTATTATTCTCTCATTAGTAAGCATTTATATGGAACGAGAGAGGAGCGCAATGAATTTGCAAGAGAGTTCATGCAAGCTTTTCTGGAAGGATATCGTGAGGAAAATGAGCTTTCACAAGAATGTATCGAAACGATTCCATTGTTTTTGAAGCTAAGGGATGTTGATTTATATTCTGTTTTTAGTAAAAAAGTGCCGGCTGAGGAACGAACAAAACGAACTCAGCATTGGATTGCTGAAATCAAGGAACGTATTGAAAAAAATGTGGCAATTGTGGATCTTGATTGGATTAGTAACCTGATATAAGATCACCAAGTCGACACGGTTGTACAACCGGCCTAAGAAATATCATATTATAATAAAACTCTACTTTTTCATGATAAAAAGAAGAGTTTTTTTTGCTTTATGATTATTTGAAATACTAATCGAAGGAATCTTTTAGTTTATAAAACATATTCTTTTGCTTTGTTCCAGCTCTCATAATATAAAATAAATGTGTTAGAATGAGGCAGTTCATTTTCCCGACATAAATATCCCATTCTTTTACGGTGGTAAAGTAAAAGCGGTGCTTTATAGCTATTTCTTTAAGCGATTCTTTAGTGTACTTGTTCCTAGGTTTTATACTGTCTTGTCCAAATATGAATATCTTAGACTTTTGCCAAGTACCAAAATAACTAGCAAACGTTCCCGCCCAGGGGAAAGAGTTTTTCTCTGCATGAGCATTCCACTCTTTAGCAATCTCTTTCAACTCTTCAAGTGTATATTGTGCCTTCACTTTTATATTAGTTTGAGTAGGAGGGGCATCCTTACCGAAAATATGGAACTTAGCATCTTCCCACGGTCCAAAGTGGTGGTTGTATGTATTGCTTGCTGGATAACGGTATTTATTCACATATGTATTCCATGTCATGGCGGTGGTGAAATATTCTCGGTTTTCGTTAGCTATTTGAATTAGTCGTCTCTCAATAAATAGTTTTACCTCATCTTCTGTTAGATTGAAAATTTCCATAATCGCGTTTAGTCGTGTGTGCGTATGTATTAAAATCTGATATATTTCCGCTAATCTATCTGGACAAAGCAATTGAAGATGGCGTCTTGCTAGGAGTAGGAGCCGGGGAATCATACGATGACGAAGATTGAGAGCATGATGCTTTTTTACTAAATTTATATGTTATAATTGTACAGAATACGACATAAAGGGGACAACTTAGAAATGACAACACAGGAAAAACAAAAAAAGCCGAAAAAACCGTTCTATAAAAGATGGTGGGTATGGGTAATTGCTATCATTGTTATTGTGAAGATTGCTTCTGGTGGAGATGATACTAGTAAGGATGTTCAAAAAGAAAGCAAACCAGCAACTACCCAGCCGGCGAAAGAAACGCAAAAAGAGGAACCGAAAAAAGAAGATACGAAGGCAGAGGATGACGTTCCTAATGAATATAAGTCTGCTTTGAAAAAAGCTGAATCGTACGCAAAAACAATGAACATGTCTAAAAGTGCTATTTTTGAACAATTAACTTCAGAATATGGCGAAAAGTTTTCTACAGAAGCATCCGAGTATGCAATGAGCAAACTCGAATATGACTGGAAAGCCAACGCTTTGAAAAAGGCTGAATCCTATTCAAATACTATGTACATGTCAAAACAAGGAATCTATGAACAACTTATTTCTGAACATGGCGAAAAATTTACTGAAGACGAAGCACAGTACGCAATTGACAATCTGGAAGCTGATTTTAATGAAAATGCCTTGGCAAAAGCAAAAAGTTATCAGGAATCAATGAGTATGTCACCTGAAGCGATAAGAGACCAATTAATTTCTGAGCACGGTGAAAAATTTACACAAGAAGAAGCCGATTACGCTATTGAGCATTTAGATAAATAAAAAACGCAAAACACGCCCTCACCTTTTCTTTGGTTGAGGGCTTTAAAATTAGTTTTTATGCCGTGATCAATATCAATATTAATATTATTGTTAGCGAAAGGAGCCGAAAGCCTTGTTTGTTGGCAGCATTCGAAGCCAAAAGAATTGAATCACACTTATTCCTTCCTATCCGTGTAAATACGAGTAAATAATAAAGACAACAATTATCTTTCTTCATACATTCGATCCTCTGTATGGGTAAGTAATTCAATGAATACTATTCAAACGTACCACTTTTTCAACCTCTTGGGATTAATTCAAAATCTTATATTTCCTTTTTTTATCATTAAATATCGGTGATAAACACTACTTGAAATAGGTAGAGTTGGCATTAAGGATAGAGAAATGAGGCTTTTATGTGTGTGTTTTTGAATGTATGTAAGATTATTAAATGGCATGATGTAATAATTGCCTCTAGCCCTTGATATGACTGGGTTTGTGAGTAAGATGAGAGTGGTTTCCTAACATTGAGGGTTTTAACAAGGCTTCTCATAAGTTCACTGAACTTTTGGGAGGCTTCTTTTTTTATTTCTTGCGTAGATGTACACATTTTTCGTAATCTGATCATCAGTATGACCAAGCCTGTCCATGATTTGTTCGAGTGAGACAACGGCTTCTACTAAGAGAGAGGTAGGGGTATGTTTCAAAGAGTGTGGTGTTAAGTCTGTATTTAGTTTAGCGATAGTAAGTAGTCTCTTCTTTCGGTTTTCGGCGAGTCTAACATATACATTTCTGTATTATTAATAGGATTGTAATACTTCTTGGTTATAATTTGATTTAAGTTTGAAATTAGGAGCGTAGAACTACGGGGGTGAAGCGGAATAGGATAGCAGGAGATTATTTTACTGAACAAAAAGAGCAGATCACTCATGAGTGACTGCTCTTTTGCTTGTTTTGGCATTAATGGCTTTATGAGTTTGGGAGCATACCAATGTTACGTGATATTAGTACACTGTCACAACTTTAGAAGGAGAACCAAGCACATTAATTAATGTTAATCATGAAAAAAGGTATTGCTTAGAAATTAGGTTAACATACCTAGTCGGAACCCAGATGACACAACTTGGGTACGATTTTTAGCTTTAAACTTTAACATAAGACTACTTATGTAGTCTCTAATTGTATGCTCGCTTAGATGGAGGAGTTCTCCCATTTTCTTATTATCGTATCCTTCTGCTAGGAGAGTTAATACACTTAATTCGCGATCAGTTAATTCGATAGTATTACTTGGTGAAACATTTTGATTGAAATTCTTTAGGAATAATCCTATTCTGTTGCAAACTTCCTCTATAAGTTGTAAATCCTCTTTCGTACAGTCAAACTCTTTGCCTACCTGATCTAAAGTCATCCAACCGAGAACCTCTTCGTAATGACATATTGGAGCAACAATTAATGAAGATAGATTGAATAACTCTATTGTCTCATTTTTTACAGTATGTAAGGGGTTCTTAATAAATACTGGCTTCCTAGTAATTAGCATGGTATGAAACAGCTGATTCGGATATACGTATCCTTGTGTTTTTTGAACCTTTGATAATTCTTCACCAATAACACCTTTAAACTCATTTGACCAAGGGATATATGCATAGAAAACACATCTTTTAAAGTTAAGCAGCTCTTCGCATCCCTTTATTATTTTTATAAAGTCATTTCTTCCAGAGCAGCTTATGAGAACTTTACTGAATTCATCTAGAACTTTAAGTTTATTTAGTAACGTTTTTTCATCTTGTGCATTATTACTAGCGAAAACATTAAAACGAAACAGATAATTACTGATTGTTTCTTCTTGTTCCTTTTCTAATGTTGTTTTCGGGTATAGATATATGCTAGTTTTGCCAAATTTCAAGGTTAGTGACTGCCCTGATAACTCAATTATATGATTCTTGTTTGTATCGACAATCGGATGAAAAGGAATTCTTCGGACTGTTTCTTCTTCTGATCTTCCCCAACCAAATATGACCGGGTTATTTATGTGATACCGTACGAGATAAATTTGTTGAATTGGAAATAACTCCAAATATGAAAGTAATAAGCTTTGTGAAGAATGGGAATGAAACTCTTCTTTATCTGTATTCTTCCAATTAGAAAATAGGTTGGAAATTTTTGAAGCAATATTAGGTAAGTACAACATATAGGAATAAGCCTTTACGTCTTTTGAATTTTTTAAAAAAATGGCAAAAGCCTTTTCTAGAATAAGGTAGAAGCGATGTAAATAATGATAATTCAAAATCATTGAATACGTTTGTATCCAAGTATTTAAAACAGTGTCTAAGTCGGTTTGATCCTTAGCTTCATTTGGTTCAGTTAAAATTTGCAAAAATGAACTTACGAGAAACTCAATAATAGACTGCTCTTCTTTGGATAGATTTGATTCTAATCTTATTTGCAGATTAATGTTCATTTGAAGTTGGGATTTATTTGTTTTTAGAAAGAATTTAAATTCCTCAAATGATAGATCGTTATGGGGAAATAAATCGGGTCTCATTTATTAAAGTATCTCCTTGATCAATAATTACCTATATATTGAGGGTGTGAAATAGGAATTAACCATCAATATTTAGGATAGTTTTAGCTGGCAGTGAAATTGTAAAATAACAAATGTGAACAATATATGACAGCTTTCAAAAATTGGAATCACTCTTGAGTAAAGTTTCATCATTTATAGAACTTGTGCCTAGTGGTTCTAGCATAAAATTCCCCGTTTTTATATGGAAAATATCACGTTATCCAGCGGGTAAGTGAGATGAACAATGTCTATTATACGGCAACAGCGCTTTGGTATGTAAATATTATGCAATGGAACACAATCAAAGTATTGAAAGCGTTAATCATACGCCCTTAATGGGAGAAATTGGAGTGAATCCATATTCTAATTGAAAGATTTGTTACTATTATTCCCACTATAAGATGATTTACTTCATTAATAAAGATTAAAGGGGTATGGGTATGGAAAAATCATTACCGATGAGTAAGAATTCATTAGAATCGAGTAGGAAATACAACTGGGTTCTTTGGGGAATCATTACTTTTTTGTTTTTTGGGAATTTAATTAATTTCTCTGAAAAAAATATTGTCGGCTATTCAGCGGAGTTAATTATGAAAGATTTTGGTTTGAATTCTGGCCAATGGGGATTGGTGGGAAGTGCTTATTATTGGATATTTCCAATTGCCGGGATTATCGGAGCTGCATTTTCTGATCGTTTTGGAACGAAAAAAATCCTTTCAATTCTCATGCTATCGTGGGGAGTTATACAATTTGGGGCTCTAGCGATTAATGGGTTTAGTGCGCTGATTCTATATAGAGTCCTATTAGGAATCTTTCAAGGCCCATTTGGTCCAGTTGCACTAAGTCATATAAATAAGTGGTTCCCCGCTGAAAAGCGCGGAGTCGCAAGCTCTTTATTTACTTTAGGAGCCACAGCAGGAGGATTAGTTTTAGCGCCTGTAATTGTTGGACTTACAACATTTGGCTGGAAAGTTGCTTTTGCCATATTTGGAGGAGTAAGTGTAATTTGGTTTCTCCTATTTATGTTTACTACAAAAGAAAGCCCGTCCAGTATAGAGCAAAAGGCAGCAACAAAAAATATGGTTGAAAATAGTATTCAAAAGAAAAGTGGTAAAGAAGTAGTAAAGATAATTTTTTCACCAACTTCTATTTTCACTTTATTTCTGGCCTTCTCTTCTTTTATTTTTGTCGTATGGACGGCAATTTGGATGCCGAACTATTTAACTAAAGTGACAGGTCTAACTTCTAGTCAGATGGGGGTAGCTGTATCAATAGTTGGAATAAGTTCCGCTACAATAATTTTTCTAGTGTCGATGGTATCTGATAAAGTGCTAGCAAAAACTAAAAGTTGGCGTTTATCCCGTGTAGTAGTAACTGGCGTATCAGCTGTTATGGGCAGTCTGTTGCTTGCTTCAGTAGTGTTTATACCAAATCCTATTTGGAATGTCATTGCATTTGGTGTGGCATATGGGTTAACGGGTTCAAACTTTGCGATTGCTCCACAAATCATGATGACGCTAGTACCGGAGCGAAGTGGGCTTATGGCAAGTATTTTAATGTCATTTCAAAATGTAGGTGGAATGATAGCTCCTGTAGCCACTGGATTTCTCATTGGTTTATCAAAAGATAATATCATTCAAGGATATAATAATTCTATTTTAATAGTGTCAGGTGCAATTTTATTATTTTCATTATTATTTTTGTTGTTTGTTAATCCGAATTTAAAAAAGCAGGCTTAATTCTATTTTATGATATAGACATCTAATTAAACAAAGGGAGAGTTTATTATGAGATTACAAAACAAAGTTGCAATTATTACTGGCGGAGGAACTGGAATTGGTAGGGAGACCGCATTAAAATTTGCGAAAGAAGGGGCTAAGCTTGTCATTACTGATATTAATAAAGAGGCAGGTATGAAAACTGCTCAAGAGATTCAAGCAATGGGTGCTGAAGCCATTTTTGTACAACATAATGTAAGCAACGAAGACGATTGGAAAACAGTTGTTAGTGAAACAAGAAGCCGTTTCAAAAAAATCGATGTATTATTTAATAATGCAGGTATCTACATCATCAAACCTCTTGCAGAAATTGGATTAGATGAGTGGAATCGTTTAATGTCTATAAATGTGACAGGGGTTTTCCTTGGTATGAAGCATGTGATGCCTGTGATGGCAGAACAAAAAAGTGGTTCTGTAATTAATGCTTCATCAATTGCTGGTTTATTTGGAGCTCCTGGACATGTTCTTTACGGGGCAAGTAAAGGTGCTGTTCGCATCATGACAAAAGATGCTGCTATTGAATTCGCTAGCAAAGGTGTGCGTGTAAACTCTATTCATCCAGGATTTATTGAAACTGCAATGACAGATTATGCTTCAGAAGCAACTGGACGTACGAAAGAGGAATTAAATAATGCGTATCCACTTGGAAGAATGGGTAATACTGAAGAAGTTGCACATACAGTTGTATTCCTTGCATCTGATGAATCTTCTTTCACAACAGGGGCAGAGTTCGTTATTGATGGTGGAGCTACTGCAAGATAATTCAAGACGTTTTCCTGAAGTGAATATCCCTTTATAGCTAAAGAAACAAGCGCTCTACTTAGTGCTTGTTTCTTTAATTTTTGTGGAACATCTTAAATAATAAGACTCATGAAAAAAATCTAATTCATCATATGATTGAAATTTATAAGCATTCCTAGAAAAAACAGTATGATTTGGCTGATATAAGTATAAGGTTTCAGATATTTTATGTCGGAAAAAGATTTAACATTCATAATTTAGTAAAACTTCGATAAAATGCACTTTTTTCACAAAATGTTAAAAAGGTTTATACAAAAGGAATTGCCTCTTTTCAGCAATTCCTTTTTATGTGCTTTAAGTTAAGGGTTTGTATTGCCCATCTTACATTTTACGCGTAATCTAGCAATATTAATCTATTTTGCACAACGATTTCACTCTGCCTCATTAAATATATATTTATTCAAAAAGTTATTGCGAAACTTACCATTCGGATCATACTTCATAAGCAGTTGCTGAAAAGCGGGCATCTTTTCATAAAGTGATTGTATTTTTGCAGGTGAGGTAGTGAACAGTTTTCCCCAATGTGGCTTTGCTTGAAAAGGTTCAAGCTGGGCTTCGATGAGTGGTAGCACCTGCTGAACTTCCGCCCATTTGTCCTGCCATGTAAAGTGAATGGCAACCGAATCCTGCTTATAGGATGGGCTCATCCATAGCTCGTCCTGTGCAATGGTCCGCACTTCTGATATAAATAGATGTGGTGCGATTTGGTCGCGGATACCACTAATCGCACAAAGAGCGTCATAGGCATGCTCGCGAGCCAAAATATATTCACTTTGCAGCTCTTGACCTTTACTTGGGGTAAAGTCCATTCTAAAGTGTGGCAAGCGATCTAGCCAATCTCCTGGCACACCTAGCTGCGCTGTACAATTCTCTGCTCCAACCTTTGGTACGGGATGGAGATTTTCTTTAGCTGCTTTTGCTCCATAAAAGTCTTTTTCTAACACAAAAGTCTGATCATCCGTCAGTTTGCTCTTCAGCCACACCTGATTAAACGTTTCGTCCTGCCAATCCGTAAAAAGACTTACGCTATAGGCACTGGAATATATGGTATCAAAATCGCGAGCTAGCTGTGCTAACGGTAGATTTTCGTAAACAACCTGCCTCATTTGACAACTTGGTAGGACATCTAGTGTTAATTGTGTGACGACACCGAGTCCACCTAGCCCAACAACTGCGCCATGTAATTCATCTTCTGATTTCTCCCTTGAAAAAGTTACAATACTTCCATCAGCTGTGACAACTTCCATAGCACGTACAGCTGCAGCTAAATTTTGATTGTTATTACCTGAACCATGTGTTGCTGTTGCACAAGCTCCAGCAACTGAAATGTGCGGAAGAGAAGCAAGGTTATGTAAGGAATAACCATGTTGCTGAAGCACATTACAAAGGTCGCCATACTTGATTCCTGCCTGCACGGTTACGGTTTCATTTTCACGATCAATGGATAAGATTTTGTTGATCTTTTGCAAGGATACTATATTCTCATTTGAATCTGCGATACTATTAAACGAATGACGCGTTCCAATCACACGTAGCTTTGTTAAGCTTGAGACTAATTGTTGAAGGTCTTCAACAGATTCAGGTTCATGCCAGTTAGTCGTGCTATATTGAAAATTACCTGCCCAATTTCTTTTCATATCTATTAATCCTACTCCTTTTTTACTGTTTCATTAGCTTAACTATACGCTTAAGAAGAAAAAATTTTCAATCAATTTTACCTCTGCATAACAGCATGAGACAAAAAACAACAAAACACTGCGTTGCTGTTTTAAGAAATTTTCTTCAAATCTATTTTTTAATGTCCATCAAAAGGGATACACATTAATATGCCTAAGCTCTTTTTATTATGGCAGAAAAGATCACGTTAATGTTTTTTAAACCTATTTTTCTTATTTTGGATAGTTATAACTGGGCGGCATGAGGTATACAGTATGAAAAAAAACAACAATTATTATAGTTTATGTGCGCTGTACACGTATTTGTTGGATGATAGTAAGATATTGATAGTAAATGAAGTAGTACCTAAATTTTGTATGCTGCCCTTACTCAATTAATGGTCGATTGTTTAGTAATAGTAGTAGCATTTGTTAAACAGGCAGGCTGGTGAAAGAAGGACCTAGAGTAATAATACAGAATAAGATTTTAGTATATTACTGGAGGATAGAATTTTATGAGACTGAGACAAATGGCAGTGGCTCCTACTTAATGAGGATCAGGAAGTTTTATTTCTTCAAAAAAAAGGCGAAAGACGATTTTCTGGCAGGTTTTTTAGTTCCAATAGGTGAATCTGAAATGAGTTCATAGGCTTGGCCATATATCATATCATTTACTAAAGTATTTTCATAAGCTAAAATTTTTTCTACAATATTTAAGCATTTTCCCTTAAATAATTCTATTGCTTTCTTGGCCCATCTTGCTTATCTAATGCTTTGAAGTGCCTAAAATATTTTCCAAGTGATTCATCGTTCATTTCTCATTTTTTGGAATTTATTTATGTAAGTACAATATCAATATTACAAACGTTTGTTCTATTGTAAAATGTTCACTACATTTGAATTTAGTGCCAAATTAAAAAAAGAAAATCCTTATTCCCCCATCTGTTGTCCGTTTGTTTACAAGGACAAGAATCTCTAAACTGCTTCTCAAGTAATTATCAATCCCATTAAGATCACACCTTTAATTGAGGAACTGCAGAAACAGTTTAGACTTTCCTGTCCAATGTTCAAGGAGCTTAGAATTTCTTGTATCCGATCTGTAACTGTCTATTATTCATATATTTTATGATTAATGGCAATAGCAATAATTCAAAGTTGCCAGTGTGATATTATCAATCTCCATCCAATAACCAGTTAATGTACGCTGAATTTACGTCATTTTTCCTTTTGACGACTAAGGTTTTATATTCCCTAGTGGATAGTTGAACATTTTCAAATAACTCAATTTCCTTTGAAGAGGAAACGATACGGACATTGTTTTTGACCTTAATTGTAAAATAATTTAGCAAGCCGGGCGGCTTTGATTTAAAACCGGAAAGCTTTGAAAAATCAAGATAACAACCAGACGAATCTGCTTTCAACGATACCTCTGAATGATAAACCACTTGACTGAATCCTTCTGCCGTGTTGGCAGCTAGCATCGTGTCGAATCGATTTTGATACGGTTCTAGGAATTTAACCCAACGGCTCACCACTTCTCCATTTCTCTCGGGATCGGGATGGAGCAAATTTGGCCAGTGCATGCCACAAATTGGACCGTTAATATTACCGCTTACTTCCGGCTCGAGCACGTTCCATAAATATAGGTCCGTTCCGCGATTTACCGCAATTAAGGATCCGTCAAATCCGAAGAGTTCCGATTCCGGTTGCTTCGACCTAGGCATACCTTCAAATGGAAGGGAATGATACTTCACGCCGAATTGCTCAAGTATGAATGCAAGCCCTTCTTCACCGGCCCCATAATGGTGTTGATGCGCGGTGGCTACGAATGATTCGGGAAAAGGTCCGAGATCGTTTTCTTTAAGTATTTCAGCGAATGCCTCCAAGTGTGCTATTACGCTTTCTTTTGGTCTCATGTTTCCGTGTACGTCATGCCATTCCGCCCTCTCCATAACGCCTCCGTTACCCCAATATTCATGACCGATACCGTGCAAGCCCACTTCAATAAAACGGTTCTCGTTTCGAATGATAGCTGCAGCCTCTTTTAACAGTGGAGAAGATTTCCATGGATTCCTCCACTGTTCACCTAAATATGTTGCGTCGGGCAGCGCCCTTAGGCGGTCGGTCAAGTCCCACTCACATAAAATGAATGAAGCCTGCGGACGCATGCCTAGCCGTTTGCCAAGTTCGGCGATCGCTGTATAATCCAATGGATGATGGTCTCGATTTATGTCTGATCTCCACGGCCCATTCTTACTGACGCTAGAACTGCCTGTCCACCATCCAGCATCATCTATTACCACTTGTATTGCAAGAGGAATACTTATCAAATTCATGCAATCAGATCCTTCCATGTTCTATTCACATATTTTTAGTAACGATTGAACTTCTCCTTGCTTTTTTTGGTAATATGTTGGACCACTATAAAAATCGTCAAATAACAGAAATCCTGCAGCTGAACTCATTTGTTTACCTGACAAAACATGCCTTTTGATTGCACGCTGCAATGAAGTCTCTTCCGGTAAAGTATGCAAATCTTTTGGTTTGGATATAAATACAGTTTCAAATACTGAATCATCATCAACAATTCTGTACAAATAAAAATCACGCTGGAATTTCACCAAATTGGAATCCTCAGGTAGAATTTTCTGTAAAAGTGGATCAAACATCCAAGTATGACATATAAAACCCTTGAACTGTTGTTTAGGAAACAGCTTAGGATAAATTGCCATTGCGCTTCGATACGATTCATCCAGCAAGTCATATTCCAATTTTCCTCCGCGTGGAATATGGACATCCAGCATGAAGTCCCCCTTTATTAATACTGCTTCCCATTCTGCTAAAGATAATTTTACTGTTTTCGACAGAACCCTACCGAGTGGGGTTATAGGGAACCCTTCAAAGAAATTACCAGTTAATTGACACTCCCCCTCTAATGCAATCACCATTCTGGTATTCATGTGGCGGTAAACACTGATATGTTGATCAAATTTTTTAGGCATGTATTGCAGACGGCCAATGCGGAAGAGCCCGCCCTGAAAATGATTTTTTAACCATTCAAGAAGGAAATTTTCAATTCCCCAGACACCTGTTCGTTTTCTCGATTCTTCCATAATGATTCCGATATCGGATAAGGTATCAAAAAGAATGGATTCCGTGATGCCACGCATCTTATAATTCTCTCTTAACCATGGAAGGTTTGAAACTGCAATAATCAAGGGAAACATCTGTGCCATAGCACCCATTGCCACTTCTGGTATGGGCCAGCTTGCTACGTCATAAGCGTCCGTAGGACTATTTTCTTCATAAAGCAGGCATTTCCAAAGCCATGCAAAAGTGATCAAATCTTCTCTTCCTCTAATAAGCTCCAAAGCATGATAAAAAGCAGCAGATTTCTCTTCATTTAACTTGAAATAAAGATTGGCCTCTGATATATATTCGCTTCTTAAAAAATACAGCTGCTGATCATCTTTATATAGAGCTATTACAGATTCCCAGTTTTCAACCCACACCTCCGGAGGATTATTGATATGTAGTAAGGTCATCAACTCATGAAAGCATTGTATGAGTTGAGTTTTTTTTCGATTTGGCCGCAGCATGTCATCAACACCTTATCTTCTATATTTACCGCGAGGCTTAGCTTTATTAAAATGTGTTTTGTATTTAGATTATCGATTCTATATTACAACTATAATTTTAAACCAACTGCTCCAAAAATAAAACACCAAAAATGGGAATATACCAATAAGTCGGAATAATTCGTAATATATTCATATTGAAAATGATTCTTACTTAAAATGCAGATTGTAAAGGCTATACTTAAACTGACAGAATGCTATTCTTAAAGAAGTCAATATGCAGTAGCGTGAGGAGCTTTAGGAAAATGGGTGGGATATAAGAAGATCCTTCAGCCACTACCCTTGAAATAGCTAAACACTATAACGAATTAGGTAAATCTACTGAAAAAGTGTATGAAGTTCAATGAAATCTTTAGAAGGATACCCTGAAATTACTTGGGGACTCTTAGAAGATTGGGAACTGATTATGAGCTTTTCATCAAGAAGGAGGAAGTAGATGTATGAAAGAAGACTATCAATTTATAAAAAAGATTGAAACGGAAGAAGAACTACGGTCAATTATTGGTTTTCCGAGTGAGCTAGTAAAGAGAAAAGTGATTTCATATATTGATCACAATTGTTCAGAATTCATATCTAAATCACCGTTTTTGGTTTTATCTACCTCGGATGAATTTGGATTTTGTGATGTCTCTCCTCGAGGAGATAAGAGAGGTTTTGTTCAAGTGTTAAGTAAGAAGCAGTTAATTTTACCTGAAAGACCTGGAAATAAGAGAATAGATTCAATGCGAAATATCTTATTAAACCCAAGAGTAGGTCTTATCTTTTTTATTCCAGGATGGAAACATTAAGAGGTTATGATTGGGCGGAATGATGTTAACATTTGGTATTTAATAGATTTATGCTTCATATTTCTAACATTGTGAATTAACAAAGGCTTCTCATAAGTTGAGTAAACTTCTGAGAAACTTCTTTTTTTGCCTCTTGTGTTACAATGAACGGTAACATTTTTATTTCAGGGGGCGGAAAAATGTACACTGTTCTTACATATTTTGTTACCCTATTTGTCATAGTAATATCAGTCTTTATTTCACTATTAATTAAATATGAATTAGAGAAAATGTTTCGAGAAAAAAGGGATGTAATCCCTTTTCATATATGTAATGTGCTGATTACATTAATGGTTTCCTTTGGGGCCCATACTGTCATGACAATTTATATCGTTGGGAAAGAAGTTAATTTCCTATTACAATTAGTCATTCTCCTGTTCATGATCTTTCCCATTTATTTTGTAGGTCACTTAGCATTTGTAAAATATAAATTTAAATACTGGCCATACGAAACTACTGACAACGAGAAAGTGATAGTCCTTAACGAACAATACTTAATAAAGAAAAAACTGCCTTTAAGATTGAGAAATTATAATGCTGCTGCCAAGGAAAATAAATCAAAGAAGTAAGTATAAAATCTTAGGAGGATGACATGGACGTTTTTGCAAAATATTTAGCAGGTATCGATAACCTCGACCACCGCGACCGAACAAATGAAATTTTGGCGTGGATTGCTAATAAATTCCCAAAATTGGAACCGCAAATCAAGTGGAATACACCAATGTTTACCGATCACGGCACATTTATTATCGGCTTTTCCACAGCGAAGCATCATTTAAGCATTTCACCCGAAGAAGTAGGCATTGAGCGCTTTGCCGATGATATAACAAAAGCTGGCTACAGCGCTACCAAAGGTTTGTTTCGAATTCCGTGGAATGATCCGGTAGATTACGAATTGCTTGAGAAAATGATTGAGTTCAATATACAGGATAAAGCAGAATATACGAATTTTTGGCGTAAATAATACATCACGCATTATCAAAAAACGTATGACACGAAAAGATTGTCATGCGCTTTTGCGATTCAATTAAGGTGCAAACTGCTAAATAGTGGCCGTATGCGAACCTCTCGTCAAATAGGATGTAGATGATAATAGTTTTTTCATACTAATCAATTTGATTTTAGCCGTTATACAAAAATATAAGGGTATATTGATGTTACAAGGTGATCTGCTTTTATAAATTTCATTTTAATATCAATAGGAATCATAAAAAGGCTTCTCATAAGTTCACTGAACTTATGAGAAGCCTTTTTTTGTGAGGTAGAGGTACACATTTTTGTGATTTGATTATGTGTATGAGCAATCCTGTCCATGATTTGTTTCATGTCCCTAGTATCTAGAATCGAAAGAATGCTTTTCCTTTCGTTTGTATTTTGGTTAAATATGGAAAAATAAACTAGTGTCAAAGCTTTACAAATATTATCAGGGTGAGAAAATTAGGAATCTTGAAGATAAAACGAATAAAATTCTGCATTTCACCACAGCTGTCTATGATACCTCTTATGAAAAAAATTATATTTGAATAATTTTGGGGTTGATATCGAACTATAATTAGAATAAAATAAAAAACGTTCGGTTATTAATTTCACTTTCTGTATAAAAGATACTTTTTTTTACTATTTACGCATCAAAAGCAAACAATGGTATAGAGTAAATATACAATATGCGGTATTGAGATGAGTCTCAAAGGATCCTCATTAATCACAAAAATATGAAAATGAAAATAGAGATATATTGAAATATCAAGTTATATTAATAGATTTTGGTTAAAGGGGTTAACAAAATGATTTTCAAAAAGCAATACGAGGAAATAAAAAAGATTGCAGAAGATATATATTATCATCCGGAATTAGGATATAAAGAAGAACGCACAAAAGAGAAGATTGTAGCTTCTTTAAAGTCTATGAATCCGAATATTGAAATTGAAGAATTCAGTACTACTGGTTTCAAAACAACGTTGGGAGATCAAGATAAAAAACTACAAGTTGCTTTTATTGCAGAATTAGACGCAGTGTATACCCCTTCACATATGTATGCAGATAAAATTACGGGTGCTGCCCATAACTGCGGCCATTACACACAGGTTGCCATCGCACTTGCTTTATACAATTATTTGGTGAAGTCGAATGTATACAAGGATTTTAATTATAAAATCTCCTTTATCTTTGTCCCAGCAGAGGAATATTTAGATCTAGCATATCGCGACGAGTTAATCAAACAAAACAAGATTACGCATTATGGTGGTAAGCCAGAAGCAATGAAGCTTGGTATTTTTGATGATATTGATTTGGCCATCTGTGTTCATGCTATAGGCGGAGAATTTGCGAAACGAACGATCAATACAAACTGTGATTTAGCCGGATTCCTGTATAAAAGATATAAATTTATTGGAAAAGCAACTCATGCAGGGTTTGATCCGTTCTCTTCAAAAAATGCGTATAACATGTCTACATTGTTTAATGTAGCTGTCGGCTTAAGCCGTCAACAACTCAAAGATTCAGAAAAGGTACGAATTAATCCGATTGTGATGGAATCAGATATGTCAACCAATGTGATACCCAATGCTATTACAATAGGGACAGATTTGAGGACATTATCCATTGAATATATGAAGGAAGCTGCGATTAAACTAGATGCTGCTGCAACGGGAAGTGCAATAGCCCTGCAAGGAGATGTGGAAATTTCCACACAGATGGGTTATTTACCTTTTAAACAAGACCGTTATTTATCAGAATTTGTATGGGAAGCATTTAAAGAAAATGATGAAATTGAAGTGCTGTATAATGATGACCCGATCAGTGCAGCTGGAGATATTGGCGATCTGTCTTATATGATTCCTTGCATTCAGATTGGTTACAGCGGGTTTACGGGAACGATTCATGGGGATGACTTTATCGATATCGACCCTCCATTTATTTATGAGATATTCCCGAGATTTTTAGCACAGGTTTTTGAAAAAATGAATGGGAATATTGACTCTTCAAGATTATATAGAAGAAGTTACAAAGATTATATCAATTTAATGAATGAAATTATGGATAAGGAAGGGAACGAAGAAAATGAATAAGAATTTTATTTATCTCATTATATTTGCACTAGCAGTCATTACAGTTTCTGAAATGATTGGGTTCCAAAGTGTTCAGATTGGTACTCTTTCAATTGGCTTATTGCCGCTTGTATTTGCCATTATCATCACTATGGTTTTAGGAATGACCTTTTTTCGCAAAGGTTTTTGGAAAAAAGTCTATAGTAAAGAGAATGTTGAATTTGCTGGGAAATACTTGATTTTTATCATGCTGCCACTTATGGCGCGATATGGTGCAGATGTTGCCCCGAAATTAGGTGAAATTCTACAGATTGGCTGGGTATTCATTACTCAGGAACTTGGAAACCTCGGAACTGTCTTATTAGGTCTACCGGTTGCGCTTTTGCTTGGGTTACGACGAGAAGCAATTGGAGCTACACTAGGAATTGGTCGTGAAGGGGAACTCGCCTATATTTCCGAAAAATATACTTTGGATTCTGATGAAGGAAGAGGGGTATTATCCCTATATATCATCGGTACATTATTTGGAACGATATTTTTCAGTGTTTTTGCCCCGTTATTACTTAAATTTGGTTTCAGTATTGAAGCCTTAGCTATGGCATGCGGTATGGGTTCTGGAAGTATGATGAGTGCCGCTTCTGCTTCTTTAGTTGCACAAGTTCCAGACATGGAGAGCACCATTTTAGCCTATGCATCTGCAAGTCAGCTGCTTACTAGTTTCCTAGGTACTTTTACAATGGTATTTCTTGCAGCTCCATTACAGAAATTTATTTACAGACTTTTAGTCAGAGGTGATAAAAATGCAAAACGCGCTGCGTAATTCATATATTAAATATGGTTTAATTATTTTATTAAGTCTTTTACTTATCTTATTTACTCAGTTTATTAAACATTTGAAAAATCCTGATTCTATGGCAGTTACCTGGATGACGATAGTGGGATTGATTGCATTATGGGTGTTCTCTATGATTGGAATTTTAATTTCGGAAAAGCTTAAAACAAGTTCAATTAATTTTCTTAAAGAATTCCCGGTATTAGGATGGGTTGCGATTATTTCACTTGTTATGTGCTTGATCTCTGACTTTTTTGTGCAAGCTATTCGAGCGGTGGATTTCCTTTCCATCACAACACCAATTCTTACTTTTGCCGGAATTTCTGTAGCAAACCGTTTGGTGGATTTAAAGAATACTTCTTGGAAAGTTGCCATTGTTGCAATTTTCGTATTTAGTGGAACATATATTGGTAGTACATTGATGGCGCAAATTGGGTTATTTTTTGCAGGGAAGTAGCAAATATTTGCTATTGAATATTAATGAATTTGTGTGAGTAAAATGCTAACATTTTGCTAACGAAATCCCATGAAGCCACCCTTAAGATGAAAGTGTGTAATATCTTGAACGATATGTGCAAAAAATGTGGTAAATCAAGATTTTTTGCAAATCAGGATAGTAACAAACAGTAATTTCCTGTTCAAGATGTAAACCTTGTTACATCAAGATTTCTGGCTGTGATTAAAACTTTTATTATACAAAAAAACAAATTTAATTTTACGAAAGGCTTTCGTTATGAATCGAACATAATGGAAGCCTCTTTTATTTAGTGACAATAAAGTCGTTTAATTTAGATGTGTTATACCTGTAAATTAAACGACTTTATTTGTAATTAACCAACTTATTTGTCACTCAACATGTATAGTGGAAAATGACCATTTAATGGTTTATCAAATTAAGAAATTATATCTATTAAATGGTACCAATTAAGGGACTTTATTAGTAAATTAAGGGAAAATTGGGAATAAATGTGGAAGCTTAATTATTTTTATGCTTTAATGAAATTGTATTTTGAGCGAAAGGAGATATGAAAATATGAAAATAGGTAAAAAAAGTATTTGTGTTTTAGGAACATTAACAACAGTATTTAGCATGAGTCTACTAGGAACTGATAATGCTTCAGCAATGACTACTGTCTCAAAGCAACATATCTCTACAGAAAACTCAATTAATCGCGCTTGGGAATATGTTTGGCCAGTGTATAGACTAACAACTCCTTATACTGTAGGAGGGAACGATCTTGAGCTTATACAAAGAGTGGTTGGAGTAAAGTTAGATGGGATTTATGGTCCTGCTACAGCCAATGCTGTTAAAACTTTTCAGAGTAGAAATGGATTAAAGGCAGACGGAGTAGTTGGACCAGCCACTTGGGAAAAGATATGTAGAGCTGCGCCTGTACTTAGATCAGGTTCTAGTGGTGGGTATGTGTCACTTGTTCAAAGGTATTTAGGGGTACAGCCTTATGATGGTATTTACGGGTCAAAAACAGTTGCAGCAGTGAAAAATTATCAAAAATTTCATGGGATCACAGCAGATGGAGTAGTTGGACCTAACACTTGGAAGTATTTAGTTATGGAAGGTATTTGGGAATGACAATGGTGTTAAATTCTAAACATGTTCGAGTAATTTTCTGTAGCTTCCTTTACTAAACATTTACTATTAAAAAATCTCCTTTTTTATTTCAAACTTTGCATTGCTAATCTATGTTTGATATCTCCGTCATAAAAAACATCCCGTCCTTTGAAAGTGAACGGGATGTTTTGCTCATTTTAGATTCTAATAGCTCTTAAAATTACTCATTCTATGCCGTTTTGAACTGACTAACATGCATCTGTAACTCTGTGGCCATTTTGGATAAAGCAGTTGCAGAAGAAACAATTTCCTCCATGGATGCTAACTGTTCCTCTGAAGCAGAAGCAACATTTTGAGTATTAGCAGCAGAAACTTGAGCTATCCGAGAAATCTCTTCGACTGAGGCATTGACTTGTTCTACACTTGCAGACATTTCTTCCGATACGGCTGAAGCTTCTTGAATTTGGGTTGTAACCTGATCAATTAATTGTAAGATCATTTTAAACCCTTCTTCTGCTTCATGGACAACTTCCACACCAACCTTTACTTCTTGGGTTCCTTTATCCATGACATTTGCGGCATGGGATGTATCACTTTGTATCTTTTGAATCAATTCTGCAATTTGATCTGCCGAATCCTTCGATTGCTCAGCAAGTTTTCGGACTTCATCGGCAACCACTGCAAATCCTCTTCCATTTTCACCTGCACGGGCAGATTCAATGGCGGCATTGAGGGCTAACAAATTCGTTTGCTCGGCTATGGAGGTGATCACGTCAGTAATTTTTCCGATTTGCTCTGAGTGTTCTCTTAATTCTTTGACGACAGTTGCTGAATCATTGACAGCTTCATTAATATTATTCATTTGTAGGATGACTTTTTGCAAAGACTCGTGTCCATTGATTGCTTCTTTACTTGTTCCCGTTGCTAATTCGGATACAGAGGAAGTTGTCTCCGCAACTTGCTGCATGCCATTCGCCATCTCACTCATGGCTACAGAGCTTTCATTTGCTCCTTGTACCTGAGTTTCTGTACCGCTAGCTACCTCTTGGATGGATGTAGTAATTTGATTCGTTGCGTGGGTGGTTTGTTCAGCACTTGCTGTTAACTCTTCAGAAGAAGCAGCCACTTGTTCAGATATTAAATCAATTTGACGAATCATAGCACGAAGGTTTTTAAGCATCTTATTAAAAGAATTGGCTAAATCGCCGACTTCATCTTGTGAATAGACCGAAAGTTCTTTTGTAAGGTCTCCTTCTCCTTCTGAAATCTCTTTTAATTGTTTATTAATCATTACGATTGGTCGTACAATTGATCGAGTGAAAATAATACTTAATATAATGGCAAGCAACCCTACGATAACTAGGACGATAGCAAACAATAATATTACTGATAGAACCGTGTCATGAATAACCTTGATTTCTGGTCCTACTAGCCACATGCCAATAACTGCGCCATTTTGATCTTTGATTGGTTTGTACATTGTCAAGTGTTTCGTTCCTACAATGTCGGCTTCACCTTGGTATATTTCCCCTTTTTTTAGTACAACATCTGTTACTTTTGGATCTGCTTTCTTTCCCATTGCCCTTTGACCTGTATTAACCTTTACATTGGTTGCAATACTAGTATCCCCTTGAAAAATGGTTGCTGCTCCATTAGTCATCTCGCCTATTTGATCAAGCAGTGCATTGTTGTTGTTGATGATTATATTTCCCTTGTATAGCTCTCCATCTTTAATAGACCATTCACCTGGATAAGTCTCATTTATCCAATTGTATCCTAATGCCGAGACACTCTCGACCCTGCCTTTAAAAGATTCCATCATAGCTTTTTCAATTTGGTATTTGGCTACTAAACTGATAATAACTGATAAAAAAAGAATAATACCAATTACTAAAACATTGAATTTCATACCTATTTTAAGTCTTATAATATTCATTAATTTGAATACCCCTTTGTTAGTTTTAATCTTATTTTTCTCTCAAAGTCTATTTGAAATCACCTTTAAATAGGTTAAGTGTTCATTATTACCTATGTACTTCTTGTAAACTGTTATTTCGTATAATCTAGAGAAAGCATCCTATATAAGTTGCACAATATTTTACCGTGAAGAATAAACCTCCTATCTGTTTTTTAATATCAAAAATTTAAGATGACAAAATAAAAAAGTAACCAAACATATCGATAAAAATACCGAAAAGAAAGGTTACTAATTAAAGAGATTTTTCGGTAACTGGCTGGCATCGTAAAGATTTTTACATTAGCCCCTATAGTTTTGCGTCCACCTCTTTAGAAGTGTTTGCCTTTATCGTACATTCTGCTACAAGATACATGGCTATTTTACTATGGAATTTGACTAATTTTCTGTTACTTCAGAACTATTATAATAGATTGAAAAATGTATAACAAGTCATTTGTCGTTTTATACCTGATTATGTAAAAAATGGTAGGGTGCGTTTAGGACCTATTACAAATACGAGAGCATCATAGAAAATGAGCAATACATTTTAGGGAGGATATTGTGGAAGATGGTTTTGCGACTGCGACCATTTTTTTAGTTGAATAGTAGAAAATCTCATATTTTTAAATCAAATACTAAGTTTTAATTCTAAAGAGATGAAGGAAAATATAAGTTTTTGTCGAATGTCTAGATGTTAGAGACGTATAGAGAGGATGAAAAAATATGTACGAGCATATGGTATTTTTTAAATTTATTGAAACTATTACTCCAGAAAAAGAGCAGGAACTTTTAGAAAAGCTACTACGTTTTAAAGAAAAAATTCCTGGGATTGTAGAACTTACTGCAGGCTTTAACGTTACGGAAGAGGAAGAGCGAAAACAAGGCTACAGCTTAGGTTTACGCGTGACCTTCGAAAATAAAGAGTCTTTAAATCAATACGGTCCACATCCAGTTCATCAAGACTTTGTAAAATCTTTGGACGGTGTAATTGAGAATGTAGTTGTGGTGGATTATCCAATAGCTTAAGGAGAAACTGAATATAAAGAGTTGTTGGGTTACCCCTATTTATGGAAATAAATACTGTGAAAGAATGTACTTAAACGAAAGGAGGCTTTAGTTATTAAACTTTCATTATAAAAATACTTCACTTTAATATAAAAACTCCATTTTGATCAATCTTTTTTTAAAATGGAGTTTTTGCTTTTGTCTGTTGTGTAATATTTTGATATAGAAGTGCTATGGTTGTTTCTAGCGAATAAAGTAATTTCTATGAATAAAGAGTCCGATAGAGTAGTATCAGAACTATACTTAATGAATTGTTGTTTGTCCTCGTAACATTTTCAATAAGTTAAAATACGTTTAAAAGAAGCAAAATAAAACGGAAAAACTGCCAAAAGAGAATGATAAAAACGACTTCATTGTTATTTAATTTGTGGATAATGAATATAGATTAAAGAAAATTAAACTACTATTTTTGGAACGCCAATCCATTTCGGAATAGTGTTTTGTGAGAAAAGCCTGTACCATTTGACTCAGCGCATGTGGGATTCAATAAAAAACTCTCTCGCCAAAAGCAAGAGAGCTTGATACATGTTAAAAGAACATATTGAGTATAAAATAGCTTATAGCTGCGAGTGTAGCAGAAATAGGCAATGTAATCACCCACGTAATGAGCATAGTTTGTGCCGTTCCCCATTTTACACCTTTCAAGCGGTGGGAAGCCCCAACCCCTAGAATAGAAGAAGAAATGACATGGGTAGTACTTACTGGCATATGGATAAAAGTAGCTCCGAAAATAACCGCTGCCCCAGTTAAATCTGCTGCTACACCACTGACAGGTCGAATTTTCATGATTTTTCCGCCAACCGTTTTAATAATTTTCCATCCACCCACGGCCGTCCCTAGTGCCATAGCAAGAGCACAAATTAATTGAACCCAAAATTGAATATCACTAGAATTCTGATATTTATTGACAATCAAGGCCATTGTAATAATCCCCATTGCCTTTTGCGCATCATTTGTTCCATGAGAATATGCTTGCAATGCTGCTGTAGCGATTTGTATTCTTCTGAACCTTTTGTTCGTCTTAGTCAAATTATTATTTTTAAAGATTATTTTTATAATACTATAGACAATAAAACCAACTGCAAAGGCCAAAATTGGAGATAAAATGAGTGCCTTTAATATGGTAAGAAAACCACTGTAATTTAATGAGTTAAAACCAGCCGCCGCAATTGCTGCACCTGCAATCGAACCAATTAACGCATGTGACGAACTGCTTGGAATCCCATAATACCAAGTGATTAAATTCCACGCGATTGCCGCAAATAACGCAGCGAGTATGACAGTAGATCCATTTTGTAAAGTAAATGGATCTACAATATCTTTTGTAATGGTCTTTGCTACTCCTGTAAACGTCATTGCGCCGATAAAGTTCATCACAGAAGCCAATATAATGGCATGCCTTGGTTGCAAGGCCTTTGTTGATACTGAAGTCGCAATCGCATTAGCAGTATCATGAAATCCGTTAATAAAGTCGAACACTACTGCAAAAACAACAATTAAAATTGTTAGGATAAGGATTGTATTCATGCTCTCTATTTACTCCTTACGCATTTTTCATAATAATGGCTTCAAATGTATTAGCGACACTCTGACAGAAGTCAGCCACTTCCTCAAGTTCTTCGTAAATTTCCTTATACTGTATAATGCGTATAGGGTCTTTTTCGACTTCGAATAAATTCTTAATCGAAACCCGTAAAATCGCGTCACATTGAGATTCATAGTCTTTAATTTTTATCGCATTTTCTCTAATTAGTGGGAGGTTCTTTTTGGATAATAAATTAATGGCTTTATCAATTTCAATCACACATTTCTGGATTGCCTCAACAAACTGAAGCATATAAACATCCGCAGTTGTCACAGAATACATATCAAATAACGCTGCTGTCTGCTCAAGTCCATCTAAGACATCATCCATATTCATGGCTAGAGCTAAAATATCTTCCCGTTCAATGGGTGTAATGAACACATTATTTAAGTCTATTATTACTTGATGACAGAGTGAATCTCCCTTCTTTTCATATTCCTTCATTTTTTCTGAGAAAATTTTCAAGTCTTCTAAATTGGTTAACTTATAATCTAGAAAATAATTCATACTTTCCATTAAGTTAGAAGAGATATTAGTCAAATGAATCGAAAATTGGTCCTCTTTTTTCTTAAACATATTGGTTACCCCCTTAAATAAACACAAGTTCTCTAATGATAGCGTAATTTGTCGAAATAAAACATATTCTTAACGAAACATTTACATAATCTTTACAAAAGGGGGAGTTCTTCCTTCTTCATACTTTCACTATGTACAAAAAGAATTGGTATTGTTCGCTGATGTTTTACAATGTTTTATTACGTTTTCTAATTGGAGCAAAAAATAGAATATTATTCCTTAAAACTGAAAGATATATCATTGGTAGTCATTAACGCGGAGTAGTTGATAACCCATTAGATATCCTAGAAAGTGAAGCGTCTGACACGATGCATTCTTATGAAGATTTTCACTATAATATATTATTGAGTTTTTAACGTTAATAATGAAATTTCCTAGAAAATAAAAAAGTTCCAAAGACCTATTTTGCTTTTGCAGATAAGTGCTAACATTTTTCTATAGAAAAAAACAAGAACCCTAGTCACAAGATTAGTGCTCAGTTAGAAGTCAAAGTCTTGTTATTTTTCATTTTAATGACTAGTTAAAAAGATCTATTTTTTTATAGACCCCTTAAAAATTGATAGTTTTTTCGAATAACTAGATGTCTACAAAAAAGGACAAAAATTGACGAGGTGATGAAAGATGAAAGAGAAATTGAAGAAAACTGGAGCAGCTCTACTTATTGCAGGTTTTACAGTAACTGGAACAGGTTATGCATGGGCAAATGGATTAGATTCTTTTGAAAAAGATTCTACAGAGTATGTGGCTGAGGAATCACAAGAAGTGGAAGTAACTAAAGAGGAAAATGTAGCGATTGATGAAATAGATTCAGATGATGAAACTGTTAACGAAGAGCTAGAGAATGAAGCAGACGAAAATGTTAATGATTCTGATCAAGAAAATGAAGATGAAACAGTAGTAGATGCTGATAAAGAAGATGAAGAGAATGATGACGAATCAGTAGAAGACTCTGATAAAGGGGAAGTAGAGGACGAAGCTGGCGAAGATGAAGTCGACCAAGAAGAAGAAGGCGAAGTAGAAGATGGAGCAACTGAAACGGAAGAAAATACACTTCCAGCTACACCAGAAGGTTATAAGGCTGGTAATCTAGCTGCTCTTGGAAAAGCTTACGAAAATGTGAAAAATCCAAAAGCAAAAGCTGCTATTAAGCGTAATATGGAACGTTCAGTTGAAAGATGGGAGAACAAGCAATCGAAAGCTGAGTCAAAGCAAACTAAAGAACCAAAGCAAACTGAAGTAAAAGAAGAAACCGTTAAAGCTGAATCACCAATTAAACAAGAAAAGGCTACTAAGGAAAATAAGGTAAAAGCTCCACAAGCTCAATTGAATAAAAAGCATGCCGAACAAAGAAAAGAGTTAAGAAATACTCAAAAAGCAGAACGTGAAGCGCAAAAAACAGAACGAAAAGCGGGAAAAGAACAAAAGCAAAAGAATGGAAAAACGAACTAATATTCCAGAAAACAGCTTTTCAATTTTCAATGCAGCCTTAACAATTAAGATGAGTGTTGATATGGAAAGAACGGAGAGATACCAATGCTTTTGTCTATCATACAAGGAGTATTCAATAATAGGGCCGATACAGAATTGAAAGAGCTTGTATTGAAGGCAAAAAAAGGCGATGAGAAGATCATGAACGAACTTCTCATCGCTTATACTCCGTTTATGAAAAAAACAGCTTCAATTGTCTGTAAACGATTTATTAATGAGCATGATGATGAATTTAGTGTAGCTTTAAAAGGCTTCTATGAAGCTATTTTACAATTTAATCCTGACGAAAAGACTTCATTGAAGACTTTTTCACATTTAATTATAAAACGACGTCTTATTGATTATATGCGCAAAGAATCAAGAAGAAATGAAGAATTATTGTTATTAAATGATGAAGATAGGGAAACAGGTGCAGATCCTCAACATTATGTGTTCAACGAAATGTCGATATCCTCATTTTTAAAAGAACAGCAAGCAGCAGAACGTCGTGAAGAGATTAAGGAATATTCACAGGTTCTTAAGGAATTTGGCTTGTCGTTCCAAGAGTTAGTTATATCCTCACCCAAACATGATGATTCAAGAAAAATAGCTTTTAAAATCGCACAAATCATTTCTTCAACACCCGATTTTTATTACTATCTTATCGATAAGAAAAGGCTACCAATAAATGAGCTTACATCCATTACCAACGTATCAAGAAAGACGATTGAACGACACAGAAAATATATAGTGGCGGTTACATTGCTAATGAACAGTAACTTCGTATGTCTAAAGGAATTCATTAGAGAGGAACTTTTATGATGTGGAAGAAAAGAGGCATTGTTTGTGAAAAGAAAAAACATTATTCTATCTTTTTAACAGATAAAGGGGAATTTTTACGAGGAATTCCGATGAAAGAAAAAACAGATATAGGAGATGAAGTTGAATTTCATCAAGTCTATTGGCCTTTTCTATTCCGTAGAAAAGGAAAACCAGCATTTTTTGGAGCTGTTATGATTGCAGCAATGCTTCTCTTTTTTTCCGTGTCATTCTTGTTGCCGAATATGAATACTGTGCTGGCTTATGTACAACTAGATACAGACGAGGCAATGGAGTTTGGGGTCGATGAGAAAGGTAATGTTGTTTCCTTGCGCCATTTGAAAGAATCGTCTTCAGAATTGGAGAATAGCTTTGATAAGTGGAAAGGGCAACCTTTACGTGATGTATTAGAGAGTGCTATAAAGGATTTATCAACGAATCCTAGTGAAGTACAAGTTATGATTACAACGATTTTTCCTAACGACGAGAAAAAACCTTTAGTACACGAAATTGTGGAAAGTGTTGTAAGTGATGTTCAAAAGACATATAAAAAAATGACCTTAGAAGTTAACGAAAGTACATTTGAAGACAGATTGACCGCAAATAAACAGCAAATGTCCGTTCATGAATATAAAAAAAGTAATCAGCAAGTGCCTGAGCCGGAATTAAAGGAATCTTCTGCTGAAGTTGAAAAAGAGATACAAATAGATTCTAATAATCAGAAGACAGATCAAGATCCTATACAACAAAAGGAAAAGCAAGAGCAAATATCAAAATCTAAAAATCTGGAAAAAGAACAAGAAAAGAAGCTACCGCCAATAAAACAGCAGAAAAACCAAGAATTCTCGAAACAACCGAATAAGAAATCAGATTTTCGAAATCCAGCAAGTGAGAATCAAGGAGAAAACAAAAAACCTAATAATTCTAATACTACAAAAGAAAAAAGGAATAATCCTAAAAAAGATAAAGCTAAAGATTCCGAGCATCCTTCGAATAAGAAGGAGCAGTCTACTAATCCTTCTGCAGAGAAGAACAAAGGGAATAAGAAAAAACAGGATTCCTCATCTAAAGGAGAAGAAAATAAATCAAGTAAAGATAAGAAACCGTGATCCATCGTCAGTTTAGCTCCCTAAATATGAATACGACTTAAAGAATCATTGTTGTTGCTACTGGATTTTAATGGAAAATGGAAAAATAATCTGTGGGGACTGTTCTGTAAAGGAGGACAGTCCCCAATATTGATATTTTATTAACATATGTAGGCTCTTTATCTAAAGATTTATATTACATATCGTACCTTTCTAGTATTTCAGGGTATACCTTACAGGCTCTATCCAAAAGATTGGCTGATTTTACCGAATAGCTTTTTAGCTATCTCGTCGCGTTCTTCTTTTTCCGAGGGTCTTGTTTAGTTAAAATCATATACAAGTTCTTTGCCTCATAACCTATCTCTAGGAAGTCCTACTCTCATATCAGAAAATGAAGGTCCCCAACTCAGTTTTTTCCGTTGTGAAAATGTTGAATTTGCTGCTACACTAATCGAATATATATTATTTTGTAAAAAGTAAGAGTTAGGTGTATAGAACTTTCTCCTGTGATAATCTTAGAGTAAAGAAATTACATACAATGAAGGTGGAAATCGTGAAATCAATTCACAAGCAGCTTGTTGAATATGGTATGGATGCTCATATTGCTGATTATGTAGCTGTAATTATCCAAATTCTTATTATTGCACTACTTTGTATAGTGGCTAATTTTATTACGAAGAAGATCTTTATTAGGATCATCAATCATTACGTTAAAAAAACGAACTTCAAATGGGGCAATATTATATTGGAAAGGAAAATTTTTCGCAAGTTATCCCATATTGTTCCTGCACTCATTATTTATTACTTTTCGTCGACCTTTCCTAGTCATCAACATTGGATCGTAAAGGGAGCCATTACATATATCATCATTGTCGTACTGACGATAATAGATAGCTTTTTAAACGCAATTGATGATATTTATAGGACCTATGAAATATCTAAGATTAAACCAATAAAAGGATATATTCAGGTCGTAAAAATTATTGTTTTCATCATCGGCGGAATTATCATTATTGCTGCCTTGATGGGTGAGAGTCCAGTCATTCTTTTAAGTGGTATTGGTGCACTATCAGCTGTCTTCATGCTAATCTTTAAAGATTCGTTATTAGGTCTTGTAGCTGGCATTCAGTTGACTGCGAATGATATGGTTCGGGTGGGTGACTGGATTGAGATGCCTAAATATGGTGCAGATGGAGACATCATTGAAATTTCTTTAAACACCGTAAAGGTTCAAAATTTTGATAAAACCATAACGACAGTACCTAGCTATGCCCTTATATCTGACTCTTTTAAAAACTGGAGGGCCATGCAAACTTCAGGTGGTCGACGGATAAAGAGGCCTATTTTTATCGATACAAACAGTATCACCTTTTGCACTGAAGACATGATTGAGAAATTTAAAAACATCCATTATCTTAGGGATTATATTATTAGCAAGGAAAGAGAAATAGAAGAGTATAATACGAATCATGAAATAAATAGAAATAACAAGGTGAACGGAAGGGGCATGACGAATATCGGTGTCTTTAGGGCCTATATTACAAATTACTTAAAGAACCATCCTGGAATTAATCAGGAAATGTCACAAATGGTTAGACAACTGGAGCCAACAGAGCATGGTTTGCCATTAGAAGTTTATGCATTTTCGAATGATGTCAGGTGGGTAGTGTATGAATCAGTACAATCAAATATTTTTGACCATCTCTTTGCGGTAGCACCTGAATTCGGACTTAGAATTTTCCAAAATCCAACAGGGTATGATTTTAGAAATGTATTAGAGGAAAATCGATTTATGAAAGGTGACAGTACCCCATAAATGAATACTAGCAATCATGACATTTGTAGTAAATGAAAGAAAATACTTTAGTATAATTAATTAAACTTCCTCGTTATTTGAGTAGTTATACCCTTACCCTATTACTGTAAAACATATTATTCCAAAGAGTTATTTTCGGAAAAAAATAAAACAATATCATGTAAAGAAAAGACCTTTTGTAAATAAGTGTATCAATACAAAAGGTCTTTTTATTATCGGTTATCTCGTTAAAGGAAACTATTTTTTTACAGCATATACGTAATGAATGGTTTCAAATGCTGTTAAATAATCATTTCGATTTTTAAAATAAAGCTCATTAATTTCCTCTGGCGATAAATGTTCGTAAATAAGAAGACCCGAGTTTTCTAACATACTCTCAATTTCGGAATATGAAAAACTCGATTTCATCGGCTCTCCTCCAGCTGCAACCATTTTAACCATGTTTTCTACTCTATTAGAAATTCCTTTTTCATCAAAAAGATTTTCGTCTGCATAATCAAAAACTATGGAACTGCCCGAAGGTACCGTCGCAAATACATGATCGATCAAGCTTGATAATTCTTTCTTCGTTAAATAATAGGAAACACCTAAAAGACTAAAAAATGTTTTTTGATTCTCAAATCCTTGATCGATTAATTGTTGAATGGAATACTTCTTAGTGAAATCCATTGGAATGAAATGAAGATTACCCGGTATTTTGAAGTTTGTTTCTTCTAATCTATTCTTTTTAAAATCTTGTGTGGCTGGGTAATCAATTTCGTATATTTCTAGAATACTGTCCAATTCTGGGTGACGGAAGCAAAATGTATCTAATCCGGCACCGAGTATAACATATTGTGTTACTCCTAACTTTATTTCATTCTCTAGTACCATTTCGCAATAAGCTGCACGTGCTAGTGGAGTTGGTGATAGTTGAACTTGAGTAATCCATTTTAATATTTCTTCTGTATTCCCTTTATATTTTTCTGCAATATCTTTGTTGAAGAAGTGAATACCTTGTACCATGTTTTCTTTAATGTCATTAAATTCTTTCTTAGAAATTAATCTTTCGGCCATAAAGTCATTAAAGATAATCGGCCTATCATTTTGACTATGATAAGCTCTTGTAAAAGCAGAAACTAATGAAGTCACACTGGATTCGCCTTTTTTCATAAGAGTACACTCCTTCATTTAAAAACAAAAATAGGATTCCCCCTGGCCAGGAGAATCCTATTATAAACACAATAATTTTAATTGTAAATTATAACATAAATAAATTATTTTGTCAAGTTGTGGCTTTCAATATTATCAACTATCTCTTTTCGTTAGTCAGCCACCATTCCCTTAGCTTTTTCTCTTTTCTGTTTACCGAACATGCATTTCATTTGGATCGGAATTATGGCGCTCGCCACGATCCAAAGCTGCAATTTTGTCCATGTCTGCTTCGGTTAATTCAAAATCAAAGAGATCAATATTTTCTTTCATGCGTGAAGGCGTGACTGTTTTTGGGATCACAATGACATCGGTTTGCAGCTGCCAGCGAAGAATGACTTGCGCAGGCGTTTTTCCGTATTGTTCCGCTAATTCTATTATGACTGGATCTTCTAACACTTTCGTTCCGTTCATAAGCGGACTGTATGCTTCTAAATAGATCCCATGTTTTTTACAAAATTCCTTTAATTCTTTCTGCTGTAAATAAGGATGGCACTCTACTTGGTTGACAGCAGGCACTACTTCACATTCATTCATGATTCGTTCGAGATGTTCAATCTCAAAGTTGCAAACGCCAATTGCTTTTGCACGTCCGTCTTTATAGATTTTTTCCAATGCTTTGTATGTGTCTACATATTGATCGAATTTCGGAGTTGGCCAGTGAATTAAATAGAGGTCAACATAATCGAGCCCTAGTTTTTCTAAGCTTTCATCAAAAGCTTTTAATGTATTTTCATAACCTTGATCCGCATTCCAAACTTTTGTAGTTATGAACAATTCCTCACGAGGAACGGTGTTCTTAGCAAGCGCCTCTCCAACACCAAGTTCATTCCTATAAATCATGGCGGTGTCAATTAAACGATACCCCGTTTCGAGTGCCTGTTCTACTGCAGTTGCAGCTTCCTCATTAGGTACTTTCCATACCCCATAGCCAAGTTGTGGCGTTCGTATACCGTTGTTTAATGTTATGTATTTCATGGAATCGCTTCCTTTCAATCGTTTTACCAAAGTCTATCACAGATTTTGGAGAATTTGAATTATAATACATAGTTGGAAATCCACCCACAAAGAGTGCTTGTGGATGGACTTATGATCATTATTTTAAAAATAAAATTAAAAAAGTTGTAGCAATCCCAACATAAAGTCAAAGCGAATAATCCTTTGTGCAGGAAAACAGTTTTTCATACATTCAGATTTTTACATATATGTATGCAGTGAAATCTAAAACTTTACCTAGATGTGCTTTAAACACTGCTTTTCATTGCATTTCTTTTGTTGGTCCCATGACAGGAGGTACAGTTAAGCCTGCTTGACGAAGTAAAACGGTCATTTGTCCACGATGGTGCGTTTGATGATCGATTAAAGAGCGTAAAAGTGCCCCACGTGGTAACGGACGACCAAATCCTGTTACTTCTTCAAGTAAGGATTCATCAGTAAGTTTTGGAATTTCTTCTTTATAGGAACTAATGATTTTTTCATATGCAGCAACTATCTCTACTACATCATTAGGAACAGGATGATCTTGGCTAGGACCAGGTACGTCCAGTCCTGCAAAATGACCAAATGCATCTGCAGCACCAACTAAGTGCCAAGCCAACCATCCAAGGCTATTATGACCTTCGGCAATGGATTGATCCAGCTTATTATTGGTCATTGCTTTCATTACATTTAAAGTTGCAGCAGAAGCAACATTCCAATCTCTCATAAAGTCTTCCACTTTTCGGTACACTCTGAACACTCCTTTTTATTAAATTCGTTTCAATTATAGCTAATAGGAGATAAACATGTCCAAATGGTAGTCTTATTTAGTTCATTTGAAGAGATTAGTTGACCGGAAGAGAGGATAAGTTGTTATGTATTTTTTAAGAAAAAGTAGATACCACTTTTTTAGAGTTGTGATCCTTCCTGTTACGGAAAAAAGTGATGGTAAATGGAGCAAGCGTCATATTAGTGACCTATGGCCCAGGGAAAAAACATGATGAAGGTCACCAATCGAGGTATTGGTGACCAGTGATGTGGAAAAAATCATGGTAAAGGTCACCAATCATCATATTACCGCCCTTTACCATAAAAAAACGTGTGAGAATAGACCATCAAAACCATGGTTCCATTTCAAACTGCTAAAATCTATTTGGAAATTGTTTCACGATTGCTTCAGCTATCATATCTGACATTCCTAAAGCTTGCGCCTCAATTTTATCAAATATTGCGACGTCGGACTTATAATCCCTTTGAATCATTTTGACCGCTTCATCTTTAGTTAAATCTAAATGCATATAAAACATTTTTCTTACATCTTCTTTACCTAAATGAGGATTAATGCTGCTTAAAAATGCTGCGATATCATCTGCGTTCCGATACCATTGTTTATTCTTTTCGGCTGCTGTTTTGGTATCCCCTTTTACAGATGCAGTTACTAATTCGGCTGCCAAAATCAAATGTTCTTTTATAAGCATCGCGTATTGATCTGCAATTTGATTGCCATAAAAAGGTCTTAGACAATTTCCCATGTCGGTAGCATTCATCAACAGCCGTTCTTGTACAAATTGTAAATCAGGCAAATTAAAAACTATGCTAATAATGGTCATTCTCGTCCAGTTGACATGTTCTTCCCAAAGGAGGCGATTCATACTGATAAAATCAACGACATTTTTCCGGATTAATTGGGTGCTTGGAATAGTAGCTGTTTTTGTTAAAACATATCGTACAGGTGCCGTATATTGTGAAATTGGTCCCCAGTAAATGGGTTGCGTATAAGTAGGTAATGTATTTCGAAAGTAGAACATTCTACATTCTCTCCCTAAATCTATAAATTAGTTTTTATACTAATATATTCCAATTCATACATTTAGGTGATTGTCCTTAATATAAAATAAACTCGTTCAATTATAACGAGTTTACTTGACTTATTTTTCTATGAACTTTTGACCTTCGGCTCGCTAACCCATAATAAGACAGTAGGGCGAGTGAACTTGCTGTAAAAATAATAATTCCCATTGGCAAGGCTGTATTTTCACCGGCTATTCCGACTAGAGGTGCAGAAATAGAGCCCAAAATAAACGGAAGTAAACCGAGTAATGCCGCTGCACTACCAGCGATATGACCTTGCGATTCCATTGCCAATGAAAAAGATGAAGTAGAAATGACACCAATGGAAGAAACAAAAAAGAAGAGTGAAATAACTACTGCAAAAAGTGGACCCTTAAATAATAAAACTGTTAATAATGAGATGCTAGCAATACTAGACATAAATAATCCCGCTTTTAAAAATCTCGTTTCGGAAATATAATCCGATAACCTTCCGACTATTTGTGTACCCATCATGATGCCTAACCCATTCATCCCAAATAATATACTAAATATTTGCGGAGAAACCCCATATATATTCTGATATACAAAAGGAGTTCCAGATACATAGGCAAAGATACCGGCGACAGTAAAACCTTGAGCAAGTGCATAGCCAGCAAATTGTCTATCAAAAATGAGAGATTGGAAGTTTCTAAACGTTTGCCCAATATTACTCGGTACTCTATTTTGTACTGGAAGTGTTTCATTAAGCTTCATAGATACTGAAAAAACTAGCAAAACACCAATTGCACTTAAAGCAATGAATACACCATTCCATTCCGTTAGCTTAAGAATAATTCCTCCTGCAACGGGCGCTAAAATTGGTGCAAGATTGTTGATAAGCATCAGTAATGAAAAGAATTTTGTAAGCTCTTTTCCGCTATATAAATCACGTACAATAGCCCGTGAAATGACAATCCCGGCCGCTGCTGAAAATCCTTGTGTAAACCGTGAGGCTAAAAATATGTAAATATTAGGTGCAAATGCACATGCGATAGAAGCAATAAAGTACAAAGATAAAAAAATGATCAATGGCTGTCTTCTACCTCTAACATCACTCATCGGTCCAATAATTAACTGTCCGAGTCCAAGTCCGAGCAAGCACGCTGTTAAACTAAATTGCACAAGAGAAGCATTTGTACCATAATAGGTTGCTATTGTTGGAAACGAAGGTAAATACATATCGATAGTTAGTGGTCCCATAGCTGCCAGCGTTCCAAGTAGCAAGACTAACCCTAATCGTTGATTCGCTTTTGATTTCAAATATATGCACCGTTCCTTATCAATACATTTGACTAATAAAAGAGAGGAAATGTTCAATGTCTTTCTCAATTGTTATTTATTATACAATAGTATGTAGCTATTTAACATAATTTGGTGATTGAAGAGACTTATATTATGATAGATAAAAAAAGTTATCCGTGAGGGGATTTTATGCGTTTTAGAAAAATTGAAGAAAGAGATATTGTAGAGTTAGATCATTTATTTCGAAGTTGCTTAACAGATTTAATCACTCGAGAAAAAAAGGAATCTAATCTTATTATTGATGAAGTTGAAAGATTAAATCGAATTGTACAAGAGAGCTTGATAAATGGTGATTCGCTTTTTTTTGTAGTGGAGATTAATAATCGAATTGTGGGTTCAATTGCACTAACAAAACCTAACCAATTCATAACCGAAAATATTAGTACAGTTCAAAATCAATATGAGGTTTCTTGTGTATACATACTTCCCAGCTTCCAACGGCAAGGCATTGGTAAATATATGTCCCAACAGATAAAAAAAGAATTGGCTCGTCTTGGCCAAGTGCAATTTTATCTAGATGCAGGTTTTTTAAGTTCTCAACAATATTGGAAACAAGTATTAGGAAAACCATCATTCGTACTTGTGGACTATTGGGGCAAAGGGGAGCATCATCTTATATGGGTTGGAAAAATACCTTGACCCACCTGTATTTATATAATATTAATTAAGTAATATTTATCATTTTTGGATATGTTGCCTATACAAATTGACAAACGCCTTCGTAAGATATGAGCAAAAGCCTGTTTTTTCATCAGCTTTTCATGGAGGTGACATATTTATAATGGATAAAGCTTTAGATCGAATAAATGATTTTGAGAAAACAGAGATAAAAGCCCATTCAAGCGAGTGTATTTTCAATATTCAAGGAGATTTGAAATGTAGATTAGACCATTCGGATGTTATTCAGGAAAAACTCTATCCACATATAACTGTTTCTGTATGTGGATTCATTGAAATATATGTTAAAAGCAATGGCGATTGTTATAAGTCTAAAAAACTAAAAATCCATCAGACAAAAGATATTTCAATTATTATTCCTCCTAATTCCAAATTAAAGTCAGAAATAAGCAATTTTCGTATTATCCCATCCAGTCATTCTAATAAAAAAGCACCTATAAAACTACTCTTCTGTTGTAACACCTTTGTTATTCAAAACAACGATTGTATGTCAAAATGTTCAGTTTTAGTATCTAACTATGAAATTATCTTAAACGATATAAAATTTGAAAAAATCCCAAATATGGATATCGTCCCTATTGAATTCATGATAGCGTCCAATATGTTAGAACCAGAATGCAACATTCAAGATGAAGTCCATGATTATTTTGAAGCTACAAATGGTAGAAGACCTAAGTGTAACTGCCAAGTAGCTTGCACCTGTAGTCCCTCAGGTGATATAGAGCCTACTCAAAAAAGTTACTTAACTCAAATGCAGGATAGTAAATTCATTCAAAAAGATAGATCTAAGAAGGGTATCAAACACGTTTCAAAAAAGAAAATCCTCCAATATATGAAATCGATTAAAGAAGATGAATTCACGCAGAAAATTAAGCCAGTTCCAGATAACGAATCTGCACAGGAAATTGATCTGATTCATGAAGATGAACCAGAACAGAATAACCACCTCATTCAAGAGGAAGATTCCTCAGAAGGAATCTATTTAATTGAAGAAGAATCATCACAGGAAATCGACCTATTTGAAGAAGAATCATCATCACAGGAAATCGACCTATTTGAAGAAGAATCATCATCACAGGAAATCGACCTATTTGAAGAAGAAGAATCAGGACAGGAAATTGACCTATTTAAAGAAGAAGAATCAGGACAGGAAATTGACCTATTTGAAGAAGAAGAATCCGGAACGGAAATTGACCTATTTGAAGAAGAAGAATCAGGACAGGAAATCGATCTATTTGAAGAAGAAGAATCAGGACAGGAAATCGACCTATTTAAAGAAGAAGAATCAGGACAGGAAATCGACCTATTTGAAGAAGATGAACCAGCAACGGAAATCGACCTATTTGAAGAAGATGAATTAGAATCAGAAATCATGCTAGTTGAAGAAGATGAATTAGAATCAGAAATCGAGCTAGTTGAAGAAGATGAATTAGAAACGGAAATCGACCTATTTGAAGAAGATGAATTAGAACCGGGAGTTGATCTAGTTGAGGAAGATGAATCAGGACCGGAAGTCGAACCAGTTGAAGAGGCAGAAATTGAAATCGATCCGATTCAAGAAGAACCCGAATCTAATGAACTTGCTTTGGAAATAGAAATGGTAGATCTAACTGAAACAAATGATCCTAATAAGCGCAATGATTTGCGGCTTAATAAATTGAATCATCTAATTAGGAAGAACTATCCGCAAATACAAGATTATCTTATTAATGCGGATGCAATTTTAGTTTCGTCAGGAGATATAGGCCAATTAGTAGACGATTTGGAAACAGTTCATTTTGATAAAGTCTGGTTTAAAGAAGAAAGACAAAACGATTTCCAATATGATTATGCTGGGAAATTGAAGGTTCATGAGCCTGGTGATTATCATATCTCCTATTATGTATTATCAGATGAACTTGCCCATTTTTCTGTTAATGCTAATGACAATCTTATTTCTCCATCAAGTTATTACAGTGGAACTGGTAATGGTTACCATATAGATTCAGGGGAAATAGCCATAAATGTTCATAACGTTCCTACAGATCTACATTTGATAAACATTACAAACGACGCTGTTATTCTATCTCCAAATGAAGAGAGCATAGCCTTGTTGATAATAAAGAGAGTAAATTAACAACAATATATTAAGTAAAAGGGGAGAATTTTTCTCCTCTTTTTCATGATGAAAGAAAAGAGTAAAAACATTTTATTTAGAATGCTTATTTGTTCAGCTATCGTTTATTTGTTTGTAAATTTGTTGCCATTTAACTACGAATACCACTATACCTGTACATTCATCGATTTTAACCAGTGTTATTGTATCTACAAGTACAGACGCAGCGAAGTATTTTCTCGTCTTTTTCATGGAGCATTAGTTTTATAAATCGATGTAGAAATTTTCAAGCTTTGAATCATGCTATAATAAAAATAAACCGAACTGATCAGAAAATAAAAATTTATCAATATTATTTCATATCTTGAAAAGATATCGGAATTCTTAAAGGGAAAATGAAACATGTCTATTAGAAAAATTATTTTTATTGTAACAGCATTTTTGGTAATTCTTACATTTTTTCGTTTGCTTTGGCTTAATTTTTATACGGTTCCAGCACATCCACGTGCTTTACATGGAGAATTGGATTTGCGTAATTGGGAATCAATTACCGAATATTCGATACCACTAGATGGAGAATGGGAGTATTATCCTGGATTGTTTATCATACAAGATAATGATGAACTCCACTCTACCAACGAAAAAAGAGAATACGTCCAAGTTCCACATAATTGGAAGGGTTCCGGTGACTCATCCAGTACGTATGGTTTTGGCTCGTATCGTTTAAGAATAAAAGTTGATCCATTGCAAGGAAAAACATACGGGATTCGTATTCTAAATATCAGTAATTCGTCAGAAATATATGTAAATGGAAAGTTGCTGGCACAATCAGGGGCTCCGTCGCAAGAAAAGCAAACCTACAAACCGCTGAACTCACCATATACAGTCTATCTTCCTTTAGAAAAAGAAGAAGAAATCGATCTCGTCATTCAAGTTGCAAACTATGATGATCCCCTTAATGGTGGCATCGTTCGTTCATTGAAATTTGGCTTAGAAGGTCCTTTAAGAGAGAATATCAATTTCTCTACTGGAATCGTTTTAATAGCTTGTGTTATTTATATGATTCACTCCTTGTATAGCTTTATATTATTTCTTGTGGGAGATCGTGATAAGAGGTTACTATATTTTTCTTTGATGATTCTGTGTGTTGTCATAGGAACGCTAAGTGGAGAGCGATTATTATTAGAGTGGTTTCCTATTAATTTTGATTGGAGTATAAAAGTTATTTATCTTTCAGCGATTGCTGGGGGGTATTTTCTGCTGCAATGTATAAGGCAGCAATTACCTGGAATGTTTCGCACCAAATTGTTTACCCCTTATGTAAGCTCTTGCGGTTTATTAGTGTTGCTTATCTTATTTTTACCGGCTACATATAATATAAAATTAACTCTCGTATATACCATAGTCATGCTTATTCCATGTTTTTTAGCACTGCTAATAGTGTATCGGGCCACAACAAAGATTGATAAGGACAGCATCTTTTTACTTTTGGCCGGGGTTGCTGCGATTGGCAGCTTAATATGGCTGGTCATTATTATGGTATTACAAATAGAGATGATATCGTATCCTTTTGACTTAATGATCGCGACTATTTGTTTTGCTACATATTGGTTTAAAAAATATTTTCACGTACTAGATGATTCGCAAAGTCTAACAAAGAAACTACAGGAGGCAGCTAAGCAGAAGGATGAATTCTTACTTACTGTTGCACATGAGATGCGGAATCCACTCCATGGCATTTTAAATATTTCACAAGCTGTAAAGGAAAGAGAGAAAGATTCTCTTGGGAAGAAAAGTATACAGGATATGGAATTGATAAATACGGTAGGCCGTCACATGTCGTTATTACTTAATGACTTACTTGAATTGGAAAGGTTTAAGGAAAACCGTATTATGATCCAAACACGGGACGTCTCTCTTCATAGTGTTGTAGAAGTTGTGATGAGCATGCTGCGTTTTATGACAGAAGGTAAGCCAATAGAACTCGTCAATCGGGTTCCAAAAGATTTCCCGTATGTTAGTGCTGATGAAAATAGATTAAATCAGATTTTGTTTAACCTCCTTTATAATTCGATAAAATACACCCATGATGGAGAAGTGTCGGTACATGCATCCATTAAGGACAATATGGCAAGAATTTCGGTGCGTGATACGGGTATTGGTATTGATGAAGATTTTCTAAGCAAGGTTTTCGAGCTATACGCACAAGCTCCTAGTTTAATGGAAGGCGGATTTGGATTAGGGCTAAGCATTTGTAAACAACTTGTGGAATTACATGGCGGTAATATGAAAGTACAATCAACACTCGGTGAAGGCTCAGTTTTTACGTTTACTCTTAAATTATCAAACACTTCGACACAGCGAGAAGTTGAGATTAATAGCGAGCCTATGGAAGGTGTAAAGCAGCAAAATGCCATACAAGAAGTCGCAGTATCATCGGATTTAGATAATAGAAGAGATGCTGTCCATCAAAATATGATGTTCCTGCCTATTCGTATATTAGCTGTAGATGATGATCCAGTGAATTTGAAAGTACTAGAGAGTATTTTTGAAACGGACCAGTATTACATTTATACAACAACAAGTGGTCAGAACGCTCTTTCTATGCTGTACGGACGTGAATGGGATTTAGTCATTGCTGATGTAATGATGCCCAATATGTCAGGATATGAACTGACTTCACTAATTCGAGAGCAATATTCTATTTTGGAACTTCCGATATTACTGCTTACCGCATATAACAGAGTTGAAGATATAGAAGCTGGATTCCAAGTAGGCGCCAATGATTATGTAACGAAACCGGTAAACGCACTTGAACTTAAATCTAGAGTGCAATCGCTAACTAATTTGAAAAAGTCCGTGAGTGAAAGGTTGCGTTTGGAAGCTGCATGGTTGCAGGCTCAAATCAAACCACATTTTATCATTAATACATTTAATTCCATTGCCGCACTAAGTAGAATTAATCTGGATAGAATGGATACCTTAATCCATGAACTATCCACTTATATTCGACTTAGTATTGATTCTCAAAATACGCATGGTGTAGCGCCACTTTCGTATGAACTTGAACTAGTTCGATCATATTTGTTTATCCAAAAAGAACGTTTTGGCGAAAGACTACGTATAGTCTGGGAATTAGATGAAGGGATTGAAATAGACATTCCTCCATTGACGATTCAGCCTCTTGTAGAAAATGCTATACACCATGGATTAATGACACGTATTCAAGGTGGGGAAGTTTGTATTTGCATAAAAGATAAAGAAGAAAAAGTAGAGATATCTATAATAGATAACGGGATAGGAATGAATCTTGAAACAATCAATCCATTGATAGACAGAAGGCTAGACAAACAATCAGGAATTGGTCTTCTCAATACCGATCGTCGATTAAAGCAATTATTTGGCCAAGGATTAATCATCAATAGTAAGTTGGGAGAAGGTACTACCATTTCGTTCACTGTTCCTAAAACAGGAAGCAAATTGCATTTTAACGAATGAATTAATTAAAATCTTTAAGCAATCTATTAAACCCTCCACGATATAATTAATTGGAGGGTTTAAGTTTACGTTAAATTATGTTAATATTCGAAATATAACACATTTTTTCAGACATCACTTGCAGAAAAACAATGTTTTTACAAGGGAGGAAGAGAAATGTTAGATGTAACAGAGAAGAGTACATTTGCCAATTATCCACAGCAGCCACATGGCGGAAAATTAGTGAATAAAGTGGTAACTGGCAAAGAATTGGAGGAAGAATTAATCAGGGCGAAGCAGCTCCCAACCATCATGGTAGATTTGGAAGCTGTTATTACACTTGAAATGATAGCGACAGGTGTTTTGTCCCCAAATGAGGGATTTATGAATAAAGAAGACTATCATTCCGTACTCACGAGCGGTCGATTAAAGAATGGATTAATATGGCCAGCGCCCCTTAGTTTTGCTCCAATCGGAAATCGTAATAAAGAAGTTATTTTGTCCCTTTCAATAGGTGATGAGGTTACATTAGCTGATGAAAATAATGAACCTGTTGCAATTTTAAACATAGAGGATATTTTTGATTACGATAAAGAATTCCGTGCATCTCACCTTTTTGGTACGACGGATCGCAATCATCCTGGAGTCGATGCCATTTATCGGCGGATGGGAGATACTGCTTTAGGGGGACCGATTAAGTTATTGCGTCGAGTTAATTGGGGACCATTTGAGAAACTTCGACTAGAGCCTAAAGATACGTGGCGAATATTTTATGAAGAAAAGAAGTTTCGTTCAACAGCAGGTTTTATCACAGGAGCAAATCCCTTACATAGAGGGCACGAATATATTCATAAGAATGCACTAGAAGAAGTGGATGGATTGTTTTTACAACCTTTAGTAGAGATGGCGAAACGCGAGTATACTCGTCATGAATTTCGCATGCTTGCCTATAAAAGTGTCTTAGAAACGTATTATCCTAAAGGTAGATCCATTCTTGCTCCACTAAGAGTTACGTATATTTTTGCTGGTCCAAGGGAAACGGTTTTACATGCTTTAATTATGAAGAATTATGGCTGTACTCATGCCCTTATTGGCCGTGATCATGCAGGAATTGGTGATTATTATGATAAGTATGCGAGCCATAGAATTTTCGATGAGTTTAATCCATCAGAGCTAGGGATCGATGTTCGTCTTTACCATGAAGTTTTTTATTGCACCCGCTGTGATGCACCAGCTACGGTACAATCATGTCCACATGATGAGCGCTACCGAGTGAGTATTTCAGGCACTGGAATTCGCGAGATGCTTCGTCACGGCATAATGCCGCCGAAAGAAATTGTCCGTCCTGAATCAGCGCGTATTGCGATGCAGGGAGTTCAGCCTAAAGGGCTTGATGAAGTTGGTAACGCTATCTCACCTGTTGGAAAAACAATAAACAGTATGTTCCCATTCTATTTGGATAGAACTAGACTTGGCGGACCGAAACGGACGACTCCTTTGACAGTCGAAGAATTGACGAATTTCGATTTAGAAATGGCGAATTTGGATGTCCGTTCTAATGCTGATCGTATTTATAGGGAAATTTTTGAAGAGTATAGTAGTGTAGGGGATATCAATCGTAATTTACAACCGGAATGGGTGGCCGATGCACGAGAGGCGCTAAAACATCAACAAGAAATGGTCATCGAGGATTTGGAGGAAAAAGTAAAACAAGCCCCATCCACAGCTTCCGATGAATTCATGTATCAGGATAAGGAAGAAGCAGAGCGGGAGCTTCAAGTGGCGAAAAAGATTCTTTCCGACATTCCTAAGGTACTGGGCGATGATAATATAAAATATCGATCCTGGAACACATTGCCATACCATCGTTATCGTGGTAGTGATGAGCCTAGCGAGAAGAAAGATTAAGAATAAATTTTAAGTAATATCCGCTAATTGGCAGAACCTGTTAGCGGATATTTGTATTTACAACTAATGGGGGATCTGTTGTATAATACATACGTAATTGGTGGAGGTGATATCACATGACGAATATATCAGCGTCAGGGGTTGGAACGTCTCATGCAAAGCCTATTATGAAAAGGCGATTCTTTGCATGAGGTAGAAGATGAAATAACATCGCCTAATATCATGATGGCTTTGCCCCTTATTTCAATGAAAATTTTTAAATAAGGAGCTGTCTTAAATGAATAGCCATATGAATACAAAACCTTTTATCCGATGTGACCAATATAATTTTATAAAATTTCAAGTGAAACACTTAGTTCAATCATATTCAACAATAAAAGATCAAGATGTTCTTAGAGCAATATCTTATAGTTCTCTAGATAAGGTAATTAATTTATTCCCGGAATATGAGCTTTACAGAGAGATTTTCGAAAAAATTCCTGAAATCAAAAGCGATATTCAAGCAACTCATTTTCTTGATGAGTTAAGACCTTATGTGATTCCGTTTAGAACAGTATCAGAAAAAACGATAGAAAAATTATTTCCTAAAGCGAAGAAATTGAAACTCCCACCAATGGAATTAGATTTAAAGGAAATTTCATATTTGGGATGGTATGATATTCGTTCAGAGAGGAAATATCTTGTTTTCGATTACGATGGAAAACTGGTAGGAATAAACGGAACATTTAGGAATGTAACAAAAGGAATTTGCTCAGTTTGCAATGGTCATGAGGAAGTAGGATTATTCATGGCAAATGTAAAAAGTGGGAAAGAAACGTTTACCAATAGAGGTAATTATATTTGCAATGATAGTCAGAGATGCAATCAGAACATAAAGACTCTAGATAAACTATACAATTTTATAGAATTAGTTAAAAAGTTATCATAGAAACTAGCCCACAACGTTTTAGGGAGGGCACTGGAAAACTATCATTTTTTCAGGAAAATAAAGTACTTGTACAAAAAAGACTCTTAAATTCAGAACGTGAATTTAAGAGTCTTTTATTAAAATTGGGAATCGTTATTCTTAAAAAAAGGTATAATTCCATCTGAATATGAGGTATTATAGCTTTTTTTTGCATTTGAGTGTAAGTCCATTATTGTCTTTATTTAAGAAGTACTTATTCAGTGCCCTCTGTTATAGGAAGTGGGTCTATTTATGGAAATCAATCATCCAACAATCCGTTCTGCTTGTCTTTTCCATCTGCCACTATGATATTGAATAAAGGATGGAATTAGCCCTAATGCCCATCCAATTGGCCCCGCATACCAAACTCCGATATAGCCGAACATCATCCCTAATATAAAGGAAAGTCCCACTTTTGCTATTAATTCGACAATCCCTGAAAATAGAGGTATTGCGACCTCGCCCATTCCACGCAAAGTGTTATTGTAGAACCAAATGAGTCCTAAAAATGGGAAGAAACAAGCGCCGGCAAATAAGTTTTCTTTTGACATTTTTACAATTGCCTCAAGATGAGTATCTTGATTAGAGATAAATAGTCTAACGATCACATCTCCAAATGTAATGATCAAAACTGAAGAAACGATCGTAAATGCAATTACAATAAGTCCAACCTTTTTAAAGCTATCTTGGATTCTTGAAAACTTCTTTGCACCTAAATTTTGGGCAGCAAACGTAGAAAATGCTTGAGAAATATTGAAAAAAGCAAGAGTAGCAAACTGCTGAACTCTCATTCCAGTAGCATAAGCAGCTACCGCGTTCGTTCCGAAAGAATTGACCACACCTGTTACAGTCATTTCTCCTACTGAGAGTAATAAACTTTGTAAACCCATTGGAATACCAATTTTAGAAATCATACCAATATTACCAAAATGAGGACTCCAATCTGTACGCTTCACACGGAAGATAGGAAACTTTGTATAAGTGTAAATGATACAGATTAAAGCTGAAACAACTTGTGATATAACTGTAGCCACGGCAACGCCACCGACTCCCATACCAAAACTTAGGACGAATAGTAAATCAAGCAGGACGTTAAGTACAGATGAAAGAATTAAAAAATATAAAGGTGTTTTACTGTCGCCAACTGCACGGAGGACTGCTGATGCAGCATTATAAAAAAGCAACCCTATACTCCCACCAAAACAAATTTGAATATAAAGTGTTGCATCATCAATAATATCTGCAGGCACTTTCAAAAGTTCCATAAGTGGTCTTGCTCCGAAGATGCCGGCAATTGCTAAAACAACTGTGCATAAAATTGTTAAATAAATGGAGCTAACTAATGTCTTCCTCACCATTTCCGTATTTTTTGCACCAAAATATTGGGACATTACAATGGAAAAAGCATTCGTTAGACCAAGAGTTAAAGAAAGTAAGAAAAAAAACGTCGAACCAGTAACACCAACTGACGCAAGGGCACGTGATCCTACAAATTTCCCTACAATTAATGTGTCTGCCACATTATATAACTGCTGAAATAATCCCCCTATTAGCATCGGCACTGTAAAAGCAAAAATCTGTTTTAGTGGCCGACCTTCTGTCATATCCTTTATCACTACTCCAAAACCCTTTCTAAGATGTTATCTTCTTATTTTTTAAAACATTCAATGTATTATATTGATATTGTCAATATAACACATGTAATATATTAAAAATCAAGAAGAACTTTGAGTATTTAGTCATTTATACCTTTTCTATTAAACGACAAATTTCCCAATAATTAGTATGTAATTTATAAGAATATGGTAAAATAGAACTGGAATGAATATCCATTTCTTGCTAATGTATGCTTTATTAAAAAAAGAGAGAAGAGGGGGTAGCCATGAATAAGGAAACTATATTAATTGTTGATGACGATGATGATATTCGTAAAGTGTTGGAATTATATTTATGTGATGCAGGGTATCGTGTAATTGAGGCAGACAATGGATATACAGTTATGGATATTTTTGAACAAGAGAAACCAGATCTGATCATTTTAGATGTCATGTTGCCAGGATTAGATGGGTTGGAAGTATGTCAAATGATCAGACGGAAAAGTGATGTTCCGATTTTATTTTTAAGTGCAAAAGAAGATGATATTGATAAAATTGTTGGTCTTGGAGTAGGTGGAGACGATTATATTTCCAAGCCTTTCAGTCCTTCGGTTTTGACTGCTAAAGTAAAAGCGCATTTACGCAGAAATCGCCAATTTGATAAAAGAGTCGATGCTTTTGATAATTCTCAAAGTAGAAAGCCCATTATTTCATATCCAGGACTCGTAATTGATCAAGAATCCTATTCTGTGAAGGCTAATGGTAAAGACATACACCTGTCTACAAAAGAATATCAAATCTTATGTTTGTTAGCTGCCAATCCCAATCGTGTATTTTCATTTGAACAGCTTTTCCAGATGATTTGGGGTGAAAGTAGTTTTGGAGATCATCGAACGGTTATGGTCCATATTAGTAATCTACGAAAAAAAATAGAAGATGACCCAACGTCACCAGAGTTTATTTCTACGGTAAGAGGCATTGGTTATAAGTTTAATTCCGACTTGTATTAACGTTTAGGCCTTTTTCTTTTAAGAAGTTCCGTACATTATCTATACTTAAACCTTGATTTTTAGCTGATTTAATTAATGAAACCCATTCCTGGTCTAGCTGTAATTTTTGTGCTTCTCGATATAATGAGTTTTCCTCAGTAATTTGCACCATAAGATCACCTCTTACTTCATTTGACTCTTATATTACAGAATATAGTATAAGTTACGTTCAAATTATTCTAAAGATTTGTTAAAGTTTTGCTTACTGATATTGTCGAATAATGGAATGTGGGTAAATATTATTGTAAGGACCATATTCCATCACGATAAAATGGAGGATTTTCATGAATGTACCTGTCGAATTGCAGACTAATTTACCAGGCTATGAAGGTCTTGTTGAGCTTGAAGCTAATCAAACATGTGTATATTTTAAAGCTATAGATCGAACAACGAAGCGCCACGTTCTTATTAAAAACCTCATCAAAGAAGATCTCGATTTCCAAGAATTAACCACAGTTGCACATGAATACAAAATAACAAAGAATCTCGAAGTAAATGGATTATTAAAACCTATTAAATTAGAGAGTTATTGGAATAAACCATATTTAATCACAGAGTTTTTTCAAGGGATATCATTAAGTACATATATGAAAAAACATGTGATTGATATAAACCAATTTTTACTGATTGCCATAGAGTTAACAACCATTATCGAAGAACTTCATCAATGTCATATTATTCATAAAAGTATTCATCCAGATAATATTTTAATAAATGAGTGGACAAGTGAATTAAGAATTACTGGTTTTTACCATGCGGCAATGCTTACACGTGAAAATTATCGAGCGCATATAAATCCATATATATTAGGCAAGCAGCTCTATTATATTTCACCTGAACAGACAGGACGTATTAATCATTTTCTTGATTCTCGAACAGATTTATATTCATTAGGTGTTGTTTTTTATGAGCTTCTTACAGGTATCCTTCCATTCAATATGGAGGATCCAGTCGAGCTAGTTCACGCCCATATTGCTAAAAGACCGATCCCACCTGATGAGATCGATCCATTACTTCCAAAAAAACTATCAGAAATCATCATGAAGTTACTATCTAAAATGCCGGAATCACGATATCAAAGTGCTACTGGGTTAAAACATGATTTATTAAAATTTGAAAAACAACTCGATTTTCCATTAGGGCAGAATGATCCACCGCAAATCTTTGATATTGGAGACAAGCTGTATGGAAGGGATGCAGAACTAAGGACATTCATGGCAGCCTTCGATCATGTTTGTAAAGGTCATAGCTCTTTTGTCCTTATTCCGGGAGTATCTGGAATAGGGAAAACAGCACTTGTAAATGAGGTGCAAAAACCTCTTGTCCGAAATAAAGGATATTTTATTTCTGGAAAATTTGATCAATTGAAACGTTCTGTCCCTTATGATCCTCTTATTCAAGCGCTTCAAGACTTGATAAAACAAGTTATGGCAGAAGGGGAAAAAAGTATTCAACATTTGAGGACTCGTTTGGAAGCAGAGCTCGGACCATACTTATCTGCTATTGCAAAAATGATACCCGCACTTAAATGGATTGTTGGTGAGATAGAAGAACCTGAAGTCCTGCCTGCAATTGAAAGCCACAATCGATTACGGTTTGCCTTTTTAAAGTTCATTCATTTGTTTTCTAATGAGGACCATCCGCTCGTTATATTTTTGGACGATTTACAATGGGCAGACCATGCAACTTTAGATTTACTACAATATATTTTATCTCAGCAAAAAGTACAGTATTTATTTGTAATAGGTGCCTATCGGGATAACGAGGTAGATGTAACACATCCATTTCACCTTATGTCAAAAGAACTACAATCTATTCAAGATCTAGTTAAATATATTCACCTGAATCCGTTGAAGAAAGAAGATATACAGGAATGGGTGGAGGATGCGTTATATTGTAATGCAGAAGAATCAGAAGAACTTGCTTCCTTTATTGAAAAAATAACAAAAGGAAATCCCTTTTTTATTAAGCAATTATTTCAATCATTTTATGAACAACAATTCATCTCATTTGATGAAGAACAAAGAAAATGGACAAGTGATTTTCGACAATTGACGAATCTTAATATTCAAGACGATATTATTGCGTTAATTGTGGAGAGATTGAATAAACTCCCCTATGAAACTCAAAAGCTTTTGAAACTTGCCTCCTGTATTGGAAATGAATTTGAAATCAATGTGTTAAGTACGGTTTATGAAAAAAATACAGTTACAACTGCCAACACTCTATGGGATGCATTACGGGAAGGAATGCTCTTACCACTCAGTCCAACTTATAAATGGATATATGAAGATAGAGAAATTGACCTTACGGAAACACAACCTCTCCATTATAAATTTTTGCATGACCGTATCCAGCAAGCCGTATACTCAACGATGACAGAAACAGAAAGAGAACAAAATCACTTATCAATTGGTAGACTTCTATTATCGTATTATACGAGTAGAAATTATTTTGAAGAAAACATATTTGTGATTATTAATCATTTGAATCAATGCAGTAATTATTTAAATAGTAGTGAAAGGCTTCAGCTTGCTGAATGGAATTGTATGGCCGGTGAAAAAGCAAAGCAAGGTGCCGCATTTAAAGCTTCGCTATCGTTTTTTAAAATAGGAAAAGAATTGTTAGGAGTTAAAGCGTGGGAGCTACATAATAAGCTAACTGCACGATTAACAATTGGACTTGGAGAGGCTGAATATTTAGATAATCAATTCGATAATGCTGAAGAAAGATTTGATGAAGCGTTAAGTAAGGTCCTGACAAAACAGGAGCAACTCCAAATTTATCAATTGAAAATTGCATTATATACTCATTTGCATCGAGTAGAAGAAGCGATTGATTGTGGTTTGAAGGGACTTCACTTATTTGGGTGGCATATAAATAAAACCCCTGGAAAGCTTACTGTAGCTAAGGAATTTTTGAAGACGAAAATGTATTTAAGTAGGAAAAAAGCAACTGATTTAAAGAATTTACCCCCTATACTGGATGAAGACAAACGTCTTATTTTGCGGACATTTATTAATATGAATGCATCTTCCTATCATGTTGATCAAAATTTAGCGGCACTTTTAATGCTTAAAGCAATAAACTTTACGTTAAAGTATGGAACTACAGACGTCTCAGCTCTTGTTTATAATAATTACTCTCTCATATTAAGCTCAGGTTTTCATCAATACAATAATAGCTACGAATTTGGTCGTCTGGCCCTTTATGAAGCAGAGAATAGCCAGAATTCCCATTTACTAGGTAGAGTGTATTTCGTATATGGCTCTTTTGTGAATCATTGGAAAAATCATATTATGTACAGTCAGCAATATTTAGAGCATTCGCAAAAACATTGTATTGAATCGGGAAATGCTCACCTCGCAGGTGCAGGAAGCTCATTTATATGTATGATTAGTTTTTTAAAAGGTCATAGACTCGCGGAAACGCTGAATACGATTGAAGAGCAGCTTAATTTTTCTAAACAAATTCAATATGGCTTATCAAAAAACTATTTGAACGAATTGAAATATTGGATCTATATATTAAATGAAACAAATGTAAATCCGGATTGGAGTTTTCCACAAATCACTGATGATGAATCTGCAGAAATTGTACATTACACAGTTCGATTACAAATAGCTTATTTACTTGATAATAATGATATTGCTAAGGAGTTTATGAAAAAGTTAAATAAGCTTGTTAACAGGTCTTTAACGTTAGTTATCGCTCCTGAGTATTATTTCTATAAAGATTTATGGATGGCAAAATTGTACGAGGATTCAACGACTAAAGAAAAATACTATTTTCGTAAACAATTAAATAAGCATCTTTCCCTTTGGCGAAAGTGGGCAAAACAATCCCCAGCCAATTACGAGCATAAATATTTACTGATTAAAGCAGAAGCAGCAAGAATAAAAAAGGATTTTACAAACGCCGCGATGTATTATGATCAATCAATCATGTTGGCACAAAAAAATGGCTTTATTCAAGATACAGCCATCGCAAATGAATGTGCAGGTCGATTTTATATTTCACGACATTTGCCTTTTGCGGCTAAAGCATATTTAACTTCAGCTGTTTCAGCATTTGACAATTGGGGAGCGGTCCGAAGATCGAATTTCCTAAGAACTAAATATCAGAATCTATTAATAAATGATTATGCAGCTGAGGGGGCAAGTACAGTAAACTTCTCCGTTGATCTTGCAACAATGATGAAGGCGGCTCAAGCACTTTCTGGGGAGATTGTATTAGAGAATCTTCTTACACGATTGATGAACATTGTTTTAGAAAATAGTGGTGCACAAAAAATGACCATGTTTCTAAAAATGGAGGAACAATTAAAGCCTGTAGCTCACGGAAATATAGAGAAGATTGAGATGTTCGCTCAGGAAGAGACGATTGAATATCCCGTTAATTTGATTTATTACGTAGAGAAAAGTCTTGAACCTGTTGTTCTATCAAGTGGTACTTTAAGTGGGATGTTTAAACACGATCCTTATATTAGGAAATATCAGCCTAAATCGGTTCTATGTTTTCCAATATTACATCAAGGCAAATTAATTGGAATTTTATTTTTGGAAAATAATATGATGACACATGCATTTACAAAGGAAAGAATTGAGATTTTGAACATACTTTCTACTCATGCAGCTATTTCATTAGAAAATGCTTTTTTGTATAGAAATTTAGAAAAAAAAGTTAAGGAACGTACTGCACAATTAGAATTTGCCTATGAGGATTTGGAGAAAGCAAACCGTGAATTGGCTCAGTCAGAAGAAATGAGAAGAAAATTTTTATCAAATGTTTCTCACGATCTAAGATCGCCCATTACATCTGTGCGAGGATATATTGAGGCTATCTTGGAGGGTGTGATTACAAAAGAGGAAGATAAAGAACTTTATTTGCAGAGAAGCCATCAACGTTTATTAATGCTAAATCGGATGATAGAAGATTTATTTGAACTCACAAAGCTCGAAGCGGGTGGATTGTCGCTTCATTTGGAATACATCCCTTCAAATCAATTGCTGGAACATGTAAAGAAGCTTTTTGAACACGATGTAATCAGTGCAAATCTAGATTTTAATGTTCATATAGAGCCGCTATCTGAAGAATATCCGCTTCTTGAAGTTGATATAAGAAGAATTGAACAGGTCATGTTAAATCTTATTTCCAACGCATTAAAATATACGAAAGTTGGGGGAATCACCTTACAGCATAAAGTGGATTCGGATAAAAAAGAAGCTATCTTTATCCTTACTGACACTGGGATAGGTATAGCGAAAGCCGACCTTCCGCTAATATTTGAACGATTTTATACAAAATCATTTGAAAGAAATGATGGAAACGGATTAGGACTATCCATATGTAAAGAAATCATTCACTACCATCAAGGTGAAATTTCTGTTGAAAGTATAGAAGGAAAAGGAACAAGTTTTATTATTCGCCTTCCTATATTTGAATTTGAGGAAGAAGTTCTGCATTAAGTAATCTTCTATTAATTGAAAGCCACACTATTTAAAGTTATGTAATTGATATACTAATGATATATTTCCGGTCTAGTTTGAGGAAGGGGCCGTGAATGGCTTTCTTCCTCGTTTTTTAGTAATTTTAACCAAAAGAGTATTATTTCGAATTAGATATATAATATAACACTAAAAGGTGTTATAATCTTCGTGACACCTTTTAGTGTTATATTTAATTTGGAGGAATTAAAAATGGAAATAAATAAAGCTTTGCCGGAAATTCGTAAAACAATTATTCTTAACGCTCCTATTGAAAAAGTATGGAAAGCCGTCACAACATCAGAAGCAATTGCTGCTTGGTGGATGGCTAATACGTTTGAGCCTATTTTAGGAAAAGAATTCGTTCTTCACGCTGATCCTTATGGAGATTCACCTTGTAAAGTAACAGAGCTAGATCCTCCGTATCGACTAGGATTTGATTGGGATGAAGATTGGCATCTTGAAATTGAATTGAAAGAGTTAGAAGAAGGAAAAACGGAATTTACACTTATCCATTCAGGGTGGAATCAAAAAAAATCAGATGTGTACAGGATTATGGACGGTGGATGGGAGAAAATCGTCAAAGAAAAACTCCCTGCCTATATCGAGGAATAAAGTGGCTACTACTCATCCGAAACATGACATATTTCAAGCCATTGCCGATCCAAACCGTAGAAAACTATTAACATTATTAATGAACAAGGAAATGCCTATTGCTGAAATTACAAAAAGCTTTACAATTAGTCGTACTGCTGTGAATAAACATTTACATGTCCTTTATGATGCGGGACTTGTTAAAAGTCAGAAAGTAGGAAGAGAAACAAGATATACATTTCAGCCTGAACCATTAGCCGAAATAAGAGAATGGCTTGCGTTTTTTGATCAATATTGGGATAAAAGACTTGCTGCGCTTAAAGAGTATGTGGAAGATAAAGAATAAAGAGAGTTATCATATTTAAATTTTAGACCTTTCAATCGTTTCTTTGACTTTTGGAGGTCTTTTATTTGTATGTAATTCTGTGAGTACTGCTTCGTATTTGGCTACAAAGGAACGTGTTTTCTATCAGTACCTTAGTATGGAATATTATTAAGGTTTTTTTTAGATTTCTCCCGAATATACATAATAACTAAAGGTGTAAGGGAGGGACAAACGTTGGCAATTCAAGGTGGAAAATATATTAAGGTAGCACAAGGAGTAGAAATTTTTGTGCAGGATGAGGGAAATGGAGACCCGATCATTTTCATTCCTGGGTGGACTTTTACGTCAGAAGTTTTTTCTAAGCAAGTAGAACATTTTCGAAAAACAAATCGTGTCATTGTCATTGACCCTCGAAGTCATGGGAAATCGTCTATTACTATGGAAGGCAATGATTATGTAACACATGGTTCTGATTTAGTTAAAGTAATTGCGGCACTAGAACTGAAGGATGTTACATTAGTAGGGTGGTCATTTGGCTGTTTAACGATATGGGAATATATTAGACAACAAGGAACAGAGATTATCAAATCATTGGTTTTTATTGATTTGTCTCCAAAGCCATTGTCAATCAATCATGAACAAAACTGGGTGGAGGGACCTCTAGATGAAATAGCCGCAGCTTACACCCATTACCTTCATAATCGAGATAAACAACGAGAGTTTATATCTGGATATGCTACTCAGGTGATGGTCCAGAGAGAGTTAGAAGCGTATGAGCTAAACTGGCTGGTAGAGCAATCATTAAAAACTCCCCATTATATAGCGGCAAACCTGTTTGCTTCAGGGATGTTTTCTGACTACCGAGAAGAGGCAAAACTTGCTAGTGAGTCTGTACCTGTACTTACTGTTATTGCAGAACACTGGGCCGATATAGCGAAACCATTTACTGAAAAACTTACTCCTAAATCTTCTATCGAAGTTCTTGGAGGACATTTAATGTTTTGGGAGCATGATGAAAAGTTTAACAAGATCATGGAGAAGCATATATGAAATGTTCTAATCGGACTGAAAAGGACGTTTAGAAATAAAGCAAAATAAAGATCATTTCCAGAAAGTAACTATTTTCTCTCACCGCTTTTCAGAAGTCTGAGTATTGAGGTAACGGCTCGCATGATGGGCACCCATAACTAAATAGAATTTAAAAGATTACTTACAACGAAAAGAAGCTACTCATGAGTTGATAGGACTTATGAGCGGCTTTTTTATTTTTCTATATGGGCTAATAAATTGCTCAGATTTAGAAAGCTAAGATGAAGTTATCATATGAAATACATAAAAGGAAATCATACTAAATGTGGCAGTCTATTATAAATAATCACCGTGGTAATTTTAGTAAAATACAAAAGAAAACATTTACATTTAGTAAAAACGGATTTATAATCAAATCAAACAAAGGAGGCTACATCATGAAGAACAAAGTTCTGATCAAGAAATTATTTGCATTACTCACTATTTTTTCAGTTTTAATGCTTGCTGCTTGTGGTTCTAATAAGGACAACAATGCAGGAACTGATAAAGATGGAAAAGAAGTAGTTAGGTTTGCTACATGGGATTCTGAAGATAGCCTTGAGCTTCAAAAACAGCTAGTGGAAAAATTTAATTCAGAGCATGATAATATCAAGGTTGTTTTAGAGGCATATGGTTCTGATTATGATACGAAAATCGCAGCTGGAATGGGTGCAAAGGACGCTCCTGATGTGATGTATATGTGGAACTATCCTCAATATAAAGATGCTTTGGAACCGCTTGATTCTTATATAGATAAAAAAGGCGCAGATTATAAAGGTGAATTTTACGACGCTTTATGGAATTACAACTCTGCTGATGGCCAAATACTTGGTTTACCAGTCGGATATACGACACATGTCGTTTACTATAATAAAGATTTGTTTGATCAAAAAGGAATTGAATATCCGAAGGCAGGCTGGACATGGAATGATTTTCGTGAAATTTCCAAGAAACTGACAGATCCGGCTAAAAAGCAAACAGGATTTGTTTTTTCAGGAAAGCCTGATCCGTATGACTTTGAAATGTATCTTTGGGGAAATGGCACTGCTTATGCCGACAAAGATGGAAATCTTGCAGGCCATTTGAATTCCAAAAAATCAATTGAAGTATTCAAAATGTTCCAAGATATGCTTAAAGACAAGTCTGCCATTACATCTGAAGGATCCGGAACAACGGAAATGAAGTCTGGAAAAGTCGGAATGTTCATAAATGGAGCATGGTATTTAGATACATTTAAAGAAGCTGGCATCAATTACGGAGTTGTTGAAGTTCCTTCATTTCCAGGTGGTAAGAATGTTAGCGTAATCAGCTCGTCAGGTGTGGCTATGTCCAAAACATCCAAACATAAAAAAGCCGCTTTTGAATTTATGGAATACTGGACTGGAGCAGAAGCAAATAAAGCTAGAATGAATTATGAGCTGCCAGTATTGAAAAGCATCGTAAAAAGTGAAAAGTTGAATGAAGATCCTATTAAAAGTGTGTTTTACTCCATGCTTGAAAAGAGTGATGGATTTACCCCATCGTCCTTTGTTATTGATGATTGGAGTACGGTTTCTGACGAATTAAACCTAGTGTTCGAAGAAATCTTTAACCCAAGCACTTTACAAGATCCAAAAACGGTATTGGATGAAGCAGCACAACAATAATTTTACTAAAACATAATCGTTATTATCCACAAAGGAACAAATTTATATGTATAAATTTGTTCCTAGTATGTGGATTTTACTAAAATGTTTCATTGTATTTGATAGATATCGAAACAACACTAATTTAATTAATAAGAGGGTATTTCCATGCTGAAAAAAAACGGAAAGCAAGAACAATTTCAACTAGTTAAAAAAAGGGTGCCCTATCTTTTTATTCTTCCATGGATTATTGGATTATTAGTATTCACCCTAGGGCCGCTAGTTTTTTCATTAGTGATGAGTTTATATGATTGGCCGATTACAAGAGATCCGCAATTTATTGGCCTTGCTAATTATAAAAAAATGTTTACTGCTGACCCACAATTTTATAAGTCTTTATTGATTACATTTAAGTTTGCTGCAATTTTTGTACCTCTTAACTTGGCTATTGCACTCATTCTTTCGCTCCTCATTACTCAACCCGTAAAAGGAATAAAGATTTTTAGAACGATCTTTTATTTACCAGCGGTTGTATCTGGTGTAGCCATTTCTATTATTTGGGGATGGATCTTTAATTCTCAATACGGAATCTTGAATTATTTACTTTCCTTGCTAGGAATTGATGGACCACAATGGCTAATTGATCCAAAATGGGCGATTTTTGCAATTGTCATCGCGAGCGCATGGGGAGTGGGAACGATGATGCTGATCTTTTATACGGATATTAAAGGGATACCGCATGAGCTTTATGAAGCGGCAGCTATTGACGGGGCTACTCCGATTAAACAGTTTATCCATATTACTATTCCGAGCATCACACCGACCATTCTTTTTAATTTGATTACATCGATTATTGCCGCTTTACAGCAATTGACGCTTGTCTTGCTTTTAACAGGCGGAGGGCCATTGAAATCCACGTATTTCTATGGATTGTTTGTATTCAACAATGCATTCAAACATCACCAACTCGGCTACGCAAGTGCTAATGCATGGTTTATGTTTATTATTATTTTATTGTTGACCATGCTTGTCTTTAAATCTTCATCAGCATGGGTATTTTACGAAACGGAAACGAAAAAGGGAGGCAAGAAATAATCATGAAATTAACAAAACCCTATAAGGTGCTTGTATATGTTCTTCTTATCCTTTCATCCCTTTATTTTATTTTTCCGTTTATATGGGTATTGCTGACAGCACTTAAATCGGATGCGGAAGTATTCAGTTTCCCACCAAAAATATTTCCGAAAGTCCCACAATTCCATAATTTTGTCGATGCATGGAAAAGTCAACCTTTCGGAATTTATTTAAAAAACTCTTTAATTGTAACGATCTTAACTACGTTTGGACAGTTGCTTTCATGTTCATTAGTAGCGTACGGCTTTTCCCGTTTTGATTTTAAATTTAAAAACATCCTATTTATTATTCTGCTGTCTACAATGATGATTCCTTGGGATGTTACGATGATTCCGCTTTATATGCAATTTAATTTGTTTGGCTGGATCAATACGTTAAAACCATTGATCGTTCCTTCATTTTTTGGATCGGCATATTTTATCTTTTTACTGCGACAATTTTTGATGAATATTCCAAAGGATTTGGAAAGTGCTGCAAGAATTGATGGCGCAAACGAATTTCAAATTTATTATAAAATATTCCTTCCTATAATGAAGGCACCGTTGATTTTAATAGCTGTCTTAAACATATTGACAGTCTGGAATGATTATCTTGGACCATTGATTTATTTGCAGGATCAATCGAAATATACATTGGCACTTGGACTGGCTGCGTTTAAAGGAGTTCACGATTTGCAAATCCTGCCGATCATGTCCATTACTTTGATTATGATTATACCGCCTGTACTTGTCTTTTTCTTCGCCCAAAAATATATTGTCGAAGGGGTAGACGGAGCAATCAAGTAAGGTGATATGTAAAAATTACTGTAGTTTCTGGAGGAAGAGTAATGCAACGAACAATGAAAAGATGGGAGAATATCCACCTTACAGGGATAAATAAGCTTCCTGCTCATACTAATTTCCACCGTTATCGGAAATTGGAAGAAGCAATGACATTTAATAAAAAAATGAGCAAAGGCTATCAATTACTTGATGGAGAATGGAAATTTTTATTTTTAGAAGCACCTGAATATTCTCCTGAAGGATTTGAAGGTGCAGAATTTGATATTGCTGGAATGGATGATATTACTGTACCATCGTGCTGGCAACTTCATGGATATGGAAAGATGCATTATACAGACGTATTATATCCATTTCCTATAAATCCACCATTTGTACCGGATGAAAATCCGACAGGAATTTATTTTAAAGACATCGATCTTGAAAAACCAAGTGACGAAAAAATGATCCTGAAATTCAATGGTGTTGACTCTGCTTTTGACCTTTATGTAAATGGAGAACATGTGGGCTTTAGTAAAATATCAAGATTACCATCTGAATTTGATATTACAAACTTTGTAAAAAATGGCCACAATCGAATAACAGCGAGGGTATATCAGTTTTCTGACGGTACGTATTTGGAAGACCAAGATATGTGGTGGCTTTCAGGCATCTTTAGAAGTGTAGAAATATATACAATCAATGCAGACACGTTACAGGATGTTTATATTGAAACGATTCATGATGAAAGCTATGAAAATTTTCATCTGAAAATCACTGGCCATTTTAACTCTGCATCATCCAAGGGCATCAACGTCAAAATTTTTGATGGTGAAAAGCAGGTTGATGAATATGCAGTCGAGTCACATGAGGGATCATTTCAGTCTACTCGATTATTTGAGAAACCACTGCTTTGGAATGCAGAACAGCCGAATTTATATAAAGCAGTGCTTGAATATGAGCTCGATAATGGGAATAAAGAAGTAGTTCCAATTAAATTTGGATTTAGATCAATTGAAGTCATCAATAATGAAATTCTATTAAATGGGAAAAAAATCTTCTTTAATGGTGTAAATCGTCATGATTCGCATCCAAAAACAGGGAGAACGATTTCCTATGACGATATGCTTCAAGATATCATTTTAATGAAGCAATATAATATCAATGCAGTTCGTGCGGCACATTATCCCAATAATGATGAATTCTATGATCTTTGCGATGAATATGGGCTATATGTGATTGATGAAACAGATCTAGAATGCCACGGCTTTGAAAATACCGGTAATTATAACTGGATCAGTGATAATGAATTGTGGGAAAAGCAGTATGTAGAACGTGCAGTCGGAATGGTAAAAAGAGATCGCAACCATCCTAGTGTCATTATGTGGTCACTTGGAAATGAATCGGGAGCTGGTAGGAATTTTACTGCCATGTATCAAGCCATTAAAGCGATTGATCCATCAAGACTCGTTCATTATGAAGGTGATCGAGTAGCGGCATACAGCGATGTTTACACTACGATGTATACTCGCTTAAAGCCATTAGAGGAGATTGGGAAAGACTCTGAAGGAAAGAAACCACATATTCTTTGTGAATATGGCCATGCCATGGGGAACGGTCCAGGAGGACTTACAGAATACCAAGACATGATGAGAAAATACCCTCGACTTCACGGAGGATTCATTTGGGAATGGTGTGATCATGGAATCGAGACCGTTGACGAAGAAGGGAATAAATATTATTTATATGGCGGTGACTATGGAGATTTTCCTACGAACGGTAATTTCTGTATCGATGGGCTAGTTTTCCCTGATAGAACACCGTCTCCTAGCCTAGTTGAGTACAAAAAAGTTATTGAGCCAATCGTTACGAAAGTAGTAGACGAGGAACTCTTAAACATTAGCATTAAGAACCTTTATGACTTTAGGAATCTAGATGGCGTCATTTTACATGCGAAAGCAATTTCCTATGACTATATAATAGAAGAAACAAGTATCGTCCTGGGAAAAATCAGTTCGCAAGAAGAAGTGGAGCTACAGTTACCGTTTGATATTAAAAAACTCCACGAGCATGATGACGTATATATTTATTTGAGTTTTATGGAACCAAGTGCAACGAAATATGCAGAAAAAGGTCATCAAATTACTCAAGAAAGCTTCCTGCTTGCTGCAACAAAATTAGAAAAAAAGATTGATATCGTACATGATGAAGAGGCAGAGCCGATTCAGGTGCTAGAAAACAATCTCGACCTTGTGCTTAAGAATAATCGCTTTACGGCTAGGTTTTCTAAAGTGAAAGGAAAATTAGCTTCATTTCAATTTGATGGCGAGGAAATCATTTCTGCAGGACCGGAAATGACTGTATGGAGAGCCGTCATCGATAATGATATGTACAAAAAAGATGATTGGATAAATAAATACTTCCTTAAAGAAGCCAAAGAATATCTAATTTCTTTCAACTATGAGCAAGCGGATCGTTTTGTTGATGTGGAAATTAAGAAATACTTCTCTACCGTAAATCAAGCATGGGGATTCAATCTTCATTATCGCTACAGAATATCCAACGAAGGGATTATTCATATTCAATTAATTGGCGATCATGTATTGCGAGGTAAAGAAATTCCTCCTATGCTTCCACGGATTGGTATTAAAATGCATGTAAATCAAGAGTACCGTGATATCACTTGGTTTGGTCGCGGAGATGAGGAAAGTTATCAAGATAGTAAACGAAGTCAACCGATTGGACTCTATCAAAAACAAATAAGTGATATGCATACGGATTATGTGTATCCACAGGAAAATGGATCGAGAAGCGATACTTCATTCCTTTCTCTTACCAAAGGTGAAAACTCATGGATCTTTAATTTTAAAGAGGAGAGAGATTTCACGATTCATGATTATGATACTGAAGCTTTAGAAAATGCGAAACATCGAGGGAAAATCCGTAAAACTCCTTATAATGTATTAACGATAGATTATAAGCAAAGTGGTCTTGGAAGTAATAGTTGTGGAGAAGATCAGCTCCCTGAATATCGTGTAGGCTTACAGGATTTTGCTATTGAATTTGAAATAAGAAAAATTGAAAAGAAAGACTTAGTGAAAGAAAGCAAGTTTTTTAGGTCCAAATAAAAATCAGGCGGGAACCACCCGCCTGCTTTGTTGCATGTAAAGATGTTTTATTAATAATAAGGAGGGTTCATTAGATGAATATTGATATTAGGGAAATCCCATTTTCAAGATTCGGATCATATTTTTGTATATCAAAAGAAAAAGACTCAGAAGAAGTGTATATTCGTGACGTTCATGGCGGAGATGATGCCCCTTCCCGTTTGTTTAAAATAGAAGTGTTTGTAAATGGACAGCAAAAAGAATATATTACGGTTGCAACCGAATCATCTGTTAAATTTTGTGTGAAGGATGATACAGAACGTTATGCAGAAATGATTATTCCAGAAGAAGATGAACTTCATATCGAAGTGAATGGATTGGAATTAAGCCTTAAGCCGAATAATGGCAAATATGATTCATTTATGGAGCTTGAGGAAGATAAGTATGAATACCATATTTATTCAAAAGAGTTGAAGCTCATGCTATTAAAGCTTTCAGGTTCGATGAGAGTTGAGGCTCCATGGGATATTATCGGCAATAAATATATCAATATTTTGTTGCAAAATGGTCACTTCGTCTTACAAAGCTACCGGACAGTTTGCAAGGAGAAGCAATATGTAGATTTCAAACAGGGCAAAGAGAACGTGCAACATCTTTTTGATAAGTGGATGCAAGAAATGGGTGGAGGCTATATTGGTAATGAATATAAGCCTTCTTTGGAAAAAGCTGCTTATATTACATGGGCAAATATGGTCCATCCAGAAGGAATTTTATCAGATTACGCCATGTACATGTCAAAGCTTTGGATGTACAATATATGGTCTTGGGACAATTGCTTTGGTGCCTTGGGTCTTGCTGAAAAGAATCCTGAGCTTGCATTTAGCCAACTTGATATATTTTTCAAAACACAAGATGATTCAGGGGCATATCCCGATTTTGTTAATGATAAATTCGTATCTTATAATTGCATCAAACCGCCAATATTCCTATATACGTATGAAAAATTAATGGAAATGAACGATTATTTTAAAGATGAAAAGCGTCTAAGGAAAGTTTATGAATCGAGTAAAAAGGTCATGGACTATTTTGAACAATATAGAACGGATGAAGGAAGGCTTCCTCATTATAAACATGGAAATGATTCAGGGTGGGATAATGCATCATTATTTCACAAAGGCATGCCTGTCGAAGCACCAGATTTAACTAGTTTTCTAATCCGCTCATTTGATATTCTTTCAACCTTTGCACAAATTCTTGGGGAAAAAGAGGAATCATCAAAATATAAAGATAAAGCAAATACATTATACGAAATATTGATGGAGAGGCTTTATGACGAAAAAGGGTTCTTTGGTCGCTATGGAAAAAATGCAGAAATAATTGAGAAAAGATCGAGCCTAATCTTACGTTTACCAGTTATAATAGGATATAGGTTTGAGAGGAAGATTATGGATGCCATCGTGGCCGATTTGGAAGAACATTTCGAAGCGAAGTATGGATTGGCTACTGAACGTTTAGATAGTCCTGACTATAAAGAAAATGGATATTGGCTAGGACCGATTTGGGCTCCTGTTACGTATTTATTTATTGATTCATTAAAGTCATATGGCTATGAAGAAGCGGCGAGAAGGTTAAGCAATAAATTTTTAGACTTAACTCTTCAAGGTGGCATGGCTGAGAACTTTGATCCATTAACAGGGAAAGGGCTAGTAGACACCTCCTTTGCATGGACATCCAGTGTATTTTTACTACTATTAAAAGAAAAAGTGTTGGAGGGTTAAATGAAAAGATTTTATGGAGAAATAGCTCTAGTAATTACCGCTATTATTTGGGGAAGTGGCTTTGTTGCCAGCGCCATTTCGTTAGAATATTATTCCCCTTATCAAAATATGGCTATACGTTTTCTAGTCGGGGGTATCATCCTGTCCCTACTATTTTATAAAAAGCTGAAGCTTTTAAAAAAGAACATATTACTAAAGGGTATTATACTTGGAAGCATACTGTATATAGCATTTGCGCTTCAAACAGCTGGGCTTCAATATACTACACCATCTAATAATGCATTTCTGACTGCCGTTAATGTTGTCATTGTTCCTTTTATTGGCTTTATGTTTTACAAAAAGCGTCTAGATAAATTTGAGTTGATTGGTGCTATACTGGCAATTGCAGGTGTTGGATTTTTATCATTAACATTTCCCTTTGAAATGAATTATGGGGATTTATTATCACTGTTTTGTGCATTTGCTTTTGCCTTTCATATTTTTTATACAGCAAAATATGTAAAAAACGAAGACCCGATTTTATTGACGCTAGTTCAATTAGTTACCGCAGCCGTTATCAGTATCATTGTTGTTCTTTTTAGAGGAGAAATAAAGATGTCAATGGAGACGGATGCTCTTATGCCAGTTCTCTATCTCGGTATTTTTTCTACAACAATAGCATTTTTATTACAAACGTCTGCCCAGAAATTTATTTCTGAGACAAAGGCCGCTATTATTCTGTCTACAGAGTCGCTCTTTGGAATGATTTTCTCAGTCTTCATATTAAATGAAATGATTACGAATAAAATGGTCAGTGGTGCAATCTTTATTCTCCTTGCGATCATTATTTCCGAAACGAAACTAAGCTTTGTTAAAAGAAATAAAACTCTGCGCGAAAAACATAACGGATAGAAAGAAAAATGAGATGGGGGTAACGAATGGCAACGATAAAAGATATCGCGGAACGTGCCCAAGTTTCAATAACGACCGTTTCAAGAGTGTTAAACTATGATGAAACGTTAAATGTGGCACCTGAAACGAGAAGAAGGGTTTTTGAAGCAGCGGAAGAATTGAACTATAAAGTGGTAACAAAAAAGAGCAGAAAAAATACTAGAATGATCGGATTTTATCAATCCTATTCCTTGGAAGAAGAATTAGCGGACACATATTATCTTTCTATTAGAGTCGCATTAGAAAAAAAAATAAAAAGTGAAGGCTTTGACATTCATAGAATCCGATCAGGCGACCCAATCGAAAAGAGCAAAAAGGTCGATGGAATTATATGTCTCGGAGTGTTTAAAAAGCAGGACATTGAATTTATTAAAAGCTTTCAAAAACCCTGTGTTATCGTCGACTCAAATCCGGATGAGGATTTTGATTCAGTCATTATTGATTTTAAATCTGCGACCAAGAAGGCGTTAAATCTCCTGTATCATTTAGGGCATCGGAGAATAGCGTTTATCGGTGGTATTGAAACGGATATGTATGGTAATCGGTTCAAAGATCTGCGGCAGGACGTATTTGAGAAATTTCTAACAGAGAGAAACATTTTCAATGAGAAATTAGTAAAAATCGGTGGGTACAGTCCAGAAGATGGCTATGTGCTTTTAAAGGAATTACTAACAGGAGGCACAAAACCAACTGCCGTTTTTGTCGCAAATGATACGATTGCGGTAGGTTGCTATAAAGCGGCGTATGAACTTGGAGTAAAAATACCGGATGAGTTAAGCATTGTCGGTTTTAATGATATTTCATCGGCACAATTCATGGTTCCTCCATTAACGACCATTAAATTATACACCGAAATTATGGGAGAAACTGCGCTTGACTTATTAATGGATCGAATTACTACGAAAAGAGAAGTTTCTAAAATGATTGCCATTAATACAAAGCTAATTGAAAGAGAAAGCACTGCAAAATGGATTGGTAATTAAATTAAAACCCTCATGAAAGAAATCATACTTTTCTATTCATGAGGGTTTTCTATATTCTATTTCGTATTGTTCTTCTCGATATATTCAAATAGAAACGATTGACCATTCCGATAAAATCGTGGATCGTAAACGCCAATTCTATCATTGTCATCTACGACTACAACAAATGGCGACCAGTCATAAAGTGTTTTAGCTTGTGGCAACTCCGTAAAAAGCGTATTTAAATCTGCATCTTCATTAGAATGTAATACATATATTTCTTTCTTTTCTTGGAAAAGGTTGTCTTGAAAGATTGAAATAGTGTCCTCTTTTTTGGTGATGACTGTATATGACCATGGAATAAAATTAGCAGACAAGGCAACCTGGTCATAATTTTTATCAAACTGTTTATATATTAAAAATCCTTGAGTGCTTTGCACCACGATGTGAAGAGCTATGAAAGCCCATGCCATTTTAAAATAATATGGGGATTTTAGTTTATTTCTTTTGGAAAATAGGAAGGCGACTCCTAGAATGATCCAAATAACAAAATCAACAATTGGAATCGTTCCAAAACTTAAACGTATATTTGAAAAAGGTTCCAAGTAACCCGTACCCCAAGCATTGAAAAGATCGCTCGTAACATGGATAAATACAGCTAGCCATCCTAGTAAAAACAGCTTTATATCTTTATTTTTAAATAACAACAAACAGATAAGAAAAAATAACAATGCCCAAACGGGAGTCAAAAAAAGTGAATGGGTGATTCCACGATGCCACATTTGATAAAGCCCATTTGTGTCCCACCATTGTGAGATTACATCAATATCTGGAATCTGACTCGCCCCAACCGCTGTTAGAAGATACGCTCTTTTGGAGTTTTTATCCATATTTTTCTTGTCGACTGTCCCGTATAGCGCTAATCCAAACAAAGTATGAGTAATCGTATCCAATGCACTACCCCCAATGCAATAATTCCTACCCATAATTATAACTCATTTCTGAATATGATTGACTAAGTTCTAAGATTCTGTAAGAGATAGGCAAGACCCCGCAAGGGCATAGCCCGAGGAGGCTTGCCACTCGCCCGCGGAAAGCGAAGTGTATTCGGACTGTGGGCTACATGACAACAATTAGATGCTAAGAATGGATTTAATAGTATACAATTATATATGATTGCTGCCTCAACTGCTCCATGACTTTTTTCTACATCTTTTCTTACTATTTCTAATTCTCCTAGTAATCCACTACCTATATATTAAAAAGTTACCAATGATATGATAGGCATTGAACCTTGAATTAAGAAATCATTAAATTATAATAATATAGTTAGAAAAAACTGCATTTCAATCTAGTCATATGTACCTGTTTTTAGTAATAGGGAAAGCTAGAGTATTAATGAAAAAACACTATGAAAATGGATTCTAAACCCTCTATAAAAAATGGAGAAGTGCGAGGTGATGACTGATGGCTAATGAAGAGCAATGTAAAGTGCTGATTGTCGACGATGAAGTGCTGATTAGACAAGGAATCAAGCATTATATTAATTGGGAGCAAGAAGGATTTACCATTGTTGGAGAGGCATCGAATGGGAGTGAAGCACTTCAATTAATTGAACGGGAGCGGCCGCATATTGTTATTACAGATATGGTCATGCCGATTATGGATGGTGAAAAATTGACGAAGGAGATTAAAGAACATTATCCAGATATTGAAGTCATCATCTTAAGCAGTTTTAGTGATTTTGATTATGTTCGCTCCACCTTTCAAAGCGGAGTGGTAGATTATATACTAAAACCCCAATTAGAAGGGCCAGAGCTGTTAAAAACATTGCAAAAGGCTGTTAAAAAGATACCAAATTTTACCCTTAATCGAACTGAGAGCCCAATAACTTCAATTGAAGATATTATCCATCATTTAATGGGAGGCTACTTGTTAGATTACGATCATCATTTAGTAAAAGAGACATTTCCAAAAAAGTATTATTGCTTGCTTGGTATTGATGCAAATGAACATGATTTAGAAAATGTACAAATTGAAAATGTATTAAACAGGCTCACAGATGTTACGCATTATCCTATTTTTAAAGATGAAACGAGCTTTACGTATTTGCTTAATTTAGAAATGAATGATCTACCATCTATTCAAAAAATATTGAAAGATGAAAACCTATTAGAGGATGGCTTATTAAACATTACGTGGACGTTAAGCGAGCCGTTTTCTACACTGCGGGATATAAAAAAATATTATCAAGAAGATTTGCTGAAACTTCGACAATATCGTTTTTACTTTCCTAATCAAACCTTACTAAGTCATGATCAATTACCTAAAGCATTAAATGAAACAAAGATGTTTGATTTAAATCATTTCATAGATGTATTCAAGAGAAGAGATTTTGTAGATGCCTTTGAATACTTAAATGAATATGTCGAGTATTTATCCCATCAATATACAAAGGATGAAAATGAGTTTAAATCCTTTTTAGGGAATATTATTTTTAATACTACTATTTTGTTGGAAAATCTTAATTTTAAAAGTGAAAAATTACAACAAGAGAAATATCATCATTTTTCCATGATCAATGAGGCAAAAGACGTTGTGGAGACTACTAATTATTTTCACTCTTACTTAAATGAAGTAAAAGAGATCATTGATGCAGAACTTCAAGATCCAAGCCAATCTAATATGCAAAAATTACTGGATTATATTGACCAGCATTATGATGAGCCAATTAGCTTATCTAGTTTGGCGGAACATTTTCATTTTAATCCATCGTATTTATCATCTTATTTTAGTACTCATCATAGCATTGGCTTTAATGAGTATTTAACTCATATTAGAATAGAGAAGGCAAAGGAATATTTACAAAATCAGAGAATCTCCATTTCGGAAATTAGTGGTCTTGTTGGTTATTCAGATCATAGTTATTTTTGTAAAGTCTTTAAAAAAATGACAGGAATGTCTCCTAGTAAGTATAGGAGATAATTTCCTAATAGGGCATGAGTAAAATGATAAGGAACTTTTTAAACAGTGTTAAAAATAACGGTTTATTTTTTAAGATGTTTATTGTAATGGTTGTAAGTATAGTGGCCGTGTCTGTCTTAATTACGTTTACGATGATTCGAATGTCAGAAAGGCTATTTATCGATACATTTAGTATCGGAAATGCGAAAGTCATGGATCAAGTGACGACAGATTTTGAATCTTTTAGTTATTCACTTGTATCAGTTGCGAACCAAGTCCAGCAAAGTGGATATGTGAAAAATTATTTAACAGATGAACAATCAGATCCACTGGCATTAGCAAAGGCAACCCATAGAATCAAACAACAAATGGATCGATATGCAGCAATGATTAATCAGGATGGAATCAATATCGTTTTATTGGGTGAGAATGGACGCCTATATTCAACTAATTATGTTAATTGGCCAGTTTCTGAGCAAGAATTGAGAAAAAGTCGTATTACGTTAAATTCTTATAAAGAACCAAATCGAATCTTATATCAATATGATCCGAAAAAAATGGATCATGGACTAAACCAAGAAGAAACGATTGTCGTATCGAAAGCGTTAATCGAAAAATCAACCAATCATATTTATGGTTATATATATATTGCGATTAAAGAACTTGATTTTAATCAGTTATATGCGAGATATACTGGTAATGGAATTAATGTATTGCTTCTAAATCAAACTGGGATGGTTGTATCAAGTAGTGAAGAGTCCATAACGGGTCAAAAAATGACTGAGTTACTTCGAGATGTTAAAGGAATGGAAGGGCATAACTCCAATTACAAACAAATCGAAGTTTTAGGGGATAGCCGTTTATTATTTTCCAAGTATTTACCTACTTTAGATATGTATCTCATTAACTTAATCGATCGCGCAAGTATACAAAGTAGCTTACTTGATACGAAAATGATTGTCATGATTAGTGCCATTATCGTCTTATTAGCTTTATGCATTGTATTCTTAATTTCGAGAGGGTTAACGAAATCATTATCATCGTTAGTGAAACAAATTTCCAATATGAGTCAAAAGAATTTCGATTCATATGTCGCTGAATCAGGTAGTTATGAGACAAAACAGCTTGCCAAAGCATTTAACGAAATGCTGGATGAACTTCATGAATATGTCAGAAAGTTAATGGATACACAAAAAAAGCAGCGGAATGCGGAGCTAGAAGCTCTTCAACAGCAAATCAATCCACACTTCTTATATAATACGTTAGCGTCTGTTAAATTTATGGTGCAAAACGGTGATAAAGAAAAGTCAGCCAAAACGATTAACGCGTTAATATCCTTATTACAAAACACAATTGGTAACATAAGTGAAACAAATACGGTGGAGCAAGAATTAAATAATGTAAAAAGTTACGTGTATATTAACCAAATTCGTTATGGGGATTCGATTAAAGTACATTATTTCGTCGCTCCTGAATGTTTACAATTCGAGTTGCCGAAATTAGTTTTACAGCCGTTTATTGAAAATGCATTTTTTCATGGGTTTAATCGAAAGAAAGAAGGGGTTATTCAACTTCTTATTATGCAAAAAGGTGACGAGCTGATTTGCGAAATAAATGATAATGGAGATGGAATGGAAGATAAGCCTTTAAGTCGTAAAAGTAGACGACATCTCTTTAGCGGAATTGGTATCCGTAATGTTCAAGAGCGGATCCAGTTATTATATGGAGAACAATACGGTGTAGATGTATCAAGTCAATTAGGTGAAGGAACAAGAATCACGATTCGATTACCGATTGTAACATCTAAAGATAATACAAATTTATAAAAAAAGTATTAGTAGGAAATCGTTTTCAAACCAATATCAAAATATATTTAAAGTTTTATCTAAAGATCGTCCTAACGGTCTTTTTTTTTATTTTGTTATCATTTTTATAGGAAGCAAACGTTTCCAATCAGAGGAGGTATTTCGAGTGAAAAAGCTATTGTTATTAGTCGTTGCAAGTATAATGATGCTTGCCGCATGTAGTTCAGGTTCAAAAGAAGGTGGGAATTCCGGTAAGAGTGGTGATTCTAATACAATTACTGCTTGGGCATGGGATCCTAATTTCAATATAGCTGCATTGAAGTTAGCTGATGAATCTTACAATGGTAAAGATGAAATAAATCTTAAAATTATTGAAAATGGACAACCAGATATTGTTTCAAAGTTAAACACAGGATTAAGCTCTGGAACAATGAAGGGAATGCCAAATATTGTTCTGATTGAAGATTATCGTGCTCAAAGCTTCTTAAAAGCATATCCAGATGCATTTGTTGATTTATCCGAGTATGTTAATAAAGATGATTTTGCACCTTATAAAATTGAGTCTGCAAGTTTAGACGGAAAACTATATGGTTTACCTTTCGATACAGGTGTAGCTGGTTTATTCATTAGAACTGACATGATTAAAGAAGCTGGATATACAGTTGATGATTTTACAAATATTACTTGGGACCAATTCATCGAAATGGGTAAAAAAGTGAAAGAAAAAACCGGAAAGCCTATGATCACGGTGGATCCTAATGACTTAGGAACCATTCGTATGATGATTCAAACGGCAGGAAAATGGTACTTAAAAGAAGATGGAGTGACTCCTAATATTAGTGGCAATGAAGCTTTGACAGAAGCATTTCGTGTATATAAAACAATGCTAAAAGAAGAAGTTGCGGGTATTCATTCTGACTGGAGCCAATTACTTGCAGGCTTTAACAATGGTGACGTTGCTGCGGTTGCACAAGGTAACTGGATTACACCAAGTATTAAAGCTGAGGAATCACAATCCGGAAATTGGGCTGTCGTTCCAATTCCAAGATTAGACTTACCGAATGCAAAAAATGCTTCTAACTTAGGTGGAAGTTCGTTCTATGTGTTAAATGTTGATGGCAAAGAAAAAGCAGCTGAGTTCCTAGCGAATACATTTGGTTCCAATAAAGATTTCTATCAAAATCTAGTAACGAAAGTAGGAGCAATCGGTACTTATATGCCTGCATCTGAAGGCGATGCGTATAAAGCAGAAGATCCATACTTCGGTGGCCAAGCGACTGTTACTGATTTTTCAAAATGGATGGAAGAAATTCCTGCTGTAAACTACGGTATGCATACGTATGCAGTTGAAGATATTTTAGTAGCTGAAATGCAAAATTATTTAAACGGCCAAGATATTAAGGAAGTTTTAAATAACGCACAAAAACAAGCAGACTCACAATTAAAATAATTTACTGGATTTAGCCTTGGACAAGCTTCTACAATATGGGCGATTTGATTTAAACACGCGCCCTGTAGAGTTGCTCCAAGGCTTTACCTTGAATGGGCTCTGCAATGCTTTACGTAAGGAGATGATTAAATGAGTAACAAACTGAGAAATAATGCCATAGGCTGGTCGTTTGTGCTTTTTGCGACTATTTTAATCGTTATATTTTATTTTGTGCCAATGGTCCAGGCTCTGATCCTTTCATTTAAATCCGGAATGGGGAATAACTTGGAGTTTGTTGGACTTGATAACTATACTAGATTGTTTAAAGATCCGACATTTATTACGGCACTAAAAAACACTTTTATCTATTTAATTATCCAAGTACCAATTATGATCATTTTAGCTTTAGTATTATCTGTTTTATTGAATGATCCTAAATTGAAGTTCAAAGGCTTTTTTAGAACAGCAATCTTTTTACCTGCTGTAACCTCTCTCGTAGCTTATTCCATTATTTTTAAATATTTATTTGGTATGGATGGGATCATTAATCAAGTTTTAATGAATATTTCCCTTATCTCAAAACCAATTCCATGGCTAACAGATCCGCTACTTGCAAAAATTACGATTATTATTGCCATCACATGGCGTTGGACTGGATATAATATGATTTTCTACTTATCAGGTCTTCAAAATGTGGATCAATCTATCTATGAAGCTGCAAAAATAGACGGGGCCAATGCATTTCAAGTGTTCACAAAGATTACCATTCCAGTTTTAAAACCAATCATTTTATTCACCTCTATCACTTCAACCATTGGAACACTTCAAATATTTGATGAAATCATGAATATTACGAAAGGTGGACCAGGGAATTCGACCGTTTCCATCTCTCAATATATTTATAACTTATCTTTTAAATATTCGCCTGACTTTGGGTATGCGGCTGCAGTATCATTTGTAATTGTTATTTTGATCGTTATCTTTACATCTATACAGTTTAAAGTGGCAGGTGATCGAAATTGACTATATTTAAAAAGGTATTCACATATGCCTTCTTATCGATAGCTGCATTCATATCTATTTTTCCATTCTTTTGGATGATTATTAGTTCTACGAATGCATCGAAAGAAGTTACAAAAGGCCGGTTACTTCCGGGAAGTCACTTTCTTGAAAACGTGAAAAATCTATTTGAGAATGTCAATATGGGGACAGCATTGGTGAATTCAGCGATTGTTGCGGTTGCAACGACTATTCTAGCGCTTATTATTGCTTCGTTAGCCGGTTATGGATTTGAAATCTATCGGAGTAAAAAGAAAGATATGATATTTAATATTTTGCTATTATCGATGATGATTCCTTTTGCAGCCTTAATGGTTCCACTTTATCGTATGTTCGGCTCCATTTCTCAAGTTATGCCGTTTATTGGAATTGATACTTTGGCAGCAGTCTTTTTACCAACTATTACGACAGCATTTTTGATCTTTTTCTTTAGGCAAAATACTAAAATGTTTGCAAAAGAACTTGTTGAAGCAGGGCGTATCGATGGATTATCAGAATTAGGAATTTTCTTCAGAATTTTTATGCCATCGATGAAAACGTCATATGCAGCAGCAGCGATTATTACATTTATGGCTAGTTGGAATAACTACTTATGGCCACTCGTTGTTATTCAGTCGCCGGAAAAACAAACCATTCCATTGCTTATTTCTAACTTAGGTTCAAGTTATTCACCTGACTATGGTGTCATTATGATGGCAATCGTGATTGCAACTTTACCTACGGCATTAGTCTTCTTCTTAATGCAACGACATTTTGTTGCTGGAATGATGGGATCAGTAAAATAAATTGGTTGAAAGTGGGGATCTGTAATGTTAAAACAATTGAAGAAATTTGAGTACACACCGCCGAAAAACGGTTATCCTGAGTGGAACAATAATCCTGAGATTTTTCAATTAAACAGGCTTGAAGCCCATGCGACATTAATGCCATATCATACAGTTGAAGAAGCGTTGAAAGGAAATCGTCAGGATTCTAAATACTATAAACTTTTAAATGGTGAGTGGAAGTTTTCATTCTCTGAAACACCTGATAAAAGAAATCGTGAATTCTATCAAGCTGATTTTGATTCTAGCAATTGGGATCATATTCAAGTACCTTTTCATTGGCAATTTCAAGGTTATGATTATCCGCAATATACGAATGTAAATTATCCTTGGATCAACACGGAAGATCTTAAAGCTCCATTTGCGCCTACAAAATACAATCCGGTTGGACAATATATTCAAACTTTCACAGTTCCTGAATTATGGGAAAATCAACCGGTATATATTAGCTTCCAAGGAGTCGAATCAGCCTTTTACATTTGGGTAAATGGAGAACTAGTTGGTTATAGCGAAGATACGTTTACCCCAGCTGAGTTTGATATTACTCCGTATTTAATTGATGGTGAAAATAAACTAGCGGTTGAAGTGTATCGTTGGTGTGATGCGAGCTGGCTTGAAGACCAAGATTTTTGGAGATTAAGTGGGATCTTTAGAGATGTTTATTTATACTCAACCCCGCGCATCCACATTCAAGACTTTTTTGTCAACACAGAGCTAGATAATGAGTATCGCGATGCTGAGTTGAAAGTGAATGCAAGCATCACAAATTATGTAAAAGAAACATGTGGTAACGTCAAGTTTGAAGCGATGCTTTATGATGATAATGGGAACAAGGTTTTAGAGATGCCGATTTCAGTCGATGTCAATATATCTGGGGAAGTAAAATGCGAAATCAGTGCATCGGCATTCGTTGAAAATCCATTGAAATGGAGTGCGGAGCATCCAAATCTTTATACATTGGTTCTAAGTTTGAAAGACGAAAACGGTCAGCTTATTGAAACAGAAAGCTGTAAAGTTGGATTCCGGAAGTTTGAACTGAAAGATGGTTTAATGAAAATCAATGGTGAGCGCATCGTCTTTAAGGGTGTAAACAGACATGAATTCAATGCTGACAAGGGACGCGCGATTGATTTTGAGGATATGGTCCACGATATTACGCTCATGAAAAAGTATAATATTAATGCTGTTCGTACTTCACATTATCCAAACAATCCATATCTGTATGAGTTGTGTGATCAATATGGCTTGTATGTCATTGACGAAAACAACTTAGAAACACATGGTTCATGGGTTTACGGACAGAAGGAACTTGAAGATACGGTTCCAGGTAGTAGGCCAGAATGGACAGAGAATGTATTGGATCGTTGTAACTCAATGTTCCAACGTGATAAGAATCACCCATCGATTGTCATTTGGTCTTTAGGAAACGAATCATTCGGTGGAGATAATTTCCTTAAAATGCATCAATTCTTTAAAGAAATAGATCCATCGAGACTCGTTCATTATGAAGGTGTATTCCACTACAGACCATCAGAAGCAGCATCAGATATTGAAAGTACAATGTATATTACTCCTTCAAAAGTTGAGGAATATGCAATCGAAGCACAAAAGTCTGAGCAACAAATGAAGCCGTATATTCTCTGTGAATACGCTCATGCAATGGGAAATTCAGTTGGAAATTTATTTAAGTACACAGAGCTGTTTGACAAGTATCCAATCATTCAAGGTGGTTTTATTTGGGATTGGCGTGATCAGGCAATTCGTACCAAAACAGAAGATGGCGTTGAATTCTTAGCTTACGGTGGAGATTTCGGAGAATCACCACATGATGGGAACTTCTCTGGTAATGGATTGATTTTTGCGGATGGCACGGTCACTCCAAAGCTTTATGAAGTGAAAAAATGCTATCAAAACATTGAATTTACTGCTGTTGACCTTGCTAATGGGGTTGTGGCTGTTCAAAATAAAAATCTATTTACGAACGTAAATGAATTTGAACTTTCTTTTGAACTTACAAGCAATGGAGAACTTGTCAAAACAGGCAAGGCAGATTTGGATATTGAGCCGTTATCTTCAGGAGAAGTCCAATTAGGTTATGCGCTTGAGGAGATTGACCAGGATGGAGAAATCATCCTAACAGTTAACCTACGTCTGAAAGACTCTACTCTTTGGGCAGAAGCAGGCCATGAAATTGCTTTTGAACAATTTGTTTTACGTAAAGGTATCGTGGAGCGACCAAGTGTTAATGGAAAACTGGATCTTGTTGATGAAGCTGATGAACTAACGATTTTGGGAGAGGGCTTCTCGATTCGTTTTAATAAACTGACTGGTGATCTTGTATCCTACCAATTTGCCGGAGAAGAATTAATCAATACTCCTCTTGTTCCTAACTATTGGCGCGCAATGACGGATAATGATAAAGGAAATAAGCTTGATGTAAGAAGTGCAACATGGCGCGAAGCTGGAATCAAGCGTAAACTTGAAAACTTCCATGTTGAAAAATCTGATGAGGAAATAGCAGTTCTTGTGAAATACAGCTTGCCTACTACAACTGAATCTAGCACAGAAATTCGTTATATCGTGAAAAACAATGGAGAAATTGCGGTGGAATCCACATTGACGCCTGGATCTGATTTGCCGGAAATACCTGAAGTTGGATTGCTCTTTACGATGGATCAAAGCTTTGACAACCTAGAATGGTATGGAAAAGGTCCTCACGAAAATTACATTGATAAAGAAAAAGGTGCAAAAATCGGTCTGTATGAAGGGAAAGTAAAAGATCAGTATGTCCCTTATTTAAAACCACAAGAATGTGGAAATAAGACAGAAGTAAGATGGGCTACCATAACAAACGAAAATGGTATCGGGTTTAAAATTGCTGGATTACCAACAGTAGAACTAAATGTTCTTCCATATACACCTTTCGAATTAGAAGAAGCGAGCCATCCTTATAAATTGCCGAATAGCAACCAATCCGTTATTCGAGTTAATCATAAACAAATGGGTGTTGGTGGAGACGATAGTTGGTTACAAAAAACACATCCAGAATTCACCTTATATGCCGATCAACCATATAGTTATACAATTTCATTGATACCGATTAAAAAATAAAATAAAGTAAGAAAAAGGATAGATGAGCAGATACAATATTTGCTCATCTATCTTTTTTCTAATTGTAAGTGCGGTTAATTTTAAAACAGGACCTGGGAATTGCTCAATCTCGATCGCACAGGAATAGTGACAAATATCCGATTTGTGAAGTGATTGGTTCTCAATCGCATAGGAATTGTGACAAAAATCGGATTTGTGATGTGATTGCTTCTCAATTACACAGGAACTTTGAAAAATATAAAAGTCTGATAGGATATAATCAAGATGCAATACGCACGACAAAAAATGATGGCAGCTAGTTTTTGAAACGTTTTTTCTGAGGATTTCCCAAACTCCAACGGTAGTAAACTAGAAGAAAACATCGTATGATAATAATAGATTATGAATCTTGCAAAAAACGGGAGGGATAAAATGAAAGCGCTTTTTATTGGTGGTACAGGTACGATCAGTTCGGCTATTACAAAGCAGTTAGCAGAAAGCGGTTGTGAACTTTATCTTTTGAATCGGGGGACAAGAAATGATAGCTTGCCAGCTGGTGTAAAAGTCATTACGGCTGATATACATGATGAAGAAAAGGTTGCGAAGCTAATCGAGGATCATGAATTCGATGTAGTTGCCGATTTTATTGCCTTTGTACCAGCACATGTAGAAAGAGATTTTCGATTATTTAATGGGAAAACGAAACAATTTATTTTTATTAGCTCTGCATCTGCCTATCAAAAGCCGCTATCTGATTATCGAATCACGGAGGGGACACCCTTATCAAATCCATATTGGGAGTATTCTAGAAACAAAATTGCCTGTGAAGAATATTTGATGAAGCAATATCGAGAAAATGGTTTTCCGGTCACAATCGTTAGGCCAAGTCACACATATAGTGAACGTTCGATTCCGCTTGGTGTACATGGCAACAACGGTAGCTGGCAAGTAGCAAAGCGGATGCTGGAAAATAAGTGTGTCATTATTCATGGTGATGGTACTTCTTTATGGACTTTGACACATAATCGTGATTTTGCAAAAGGATTTATCGGTTTGATGGGTAATATCCATGCTATTGGAGAGTCCGTACATATCACATCGGACGAATCGGTCACTTGGAATCAAATATATGAGATTATTGCTGATGCATTAGGAGTCACGCTTAATGCTGTTCATGTTCCATCTGAATTTTTAGCAGCTTGCAGCAAATATGACTATGAGGGCGGACTTATCGGTGATAAAGCAAATACAGTAGTGTTTGACAATTCTAAGCTGAAAAGGCTTGTTCCAGATTTCGTTGCAACAACTAGAGTCGATCAAGGCATAAAGCAAACAGTTCAATATATTTTAGAACATCCTGAACTTCAAAGAGAAGATCCGGAATTCGATAAATGGTGTGATAAAGTAATTGAATCGCTGGATGAGGCCTTATTAAAAATATCTGAATAAACACCTTCTAAATAAGCTATTAGGTAGGGATGCCCGATAGCTTATTTATTTTGTATAAGATATTTTGTGAAAATAAAATGAAATATTAGTAATCTAATTGTAATAATAGTAATCTTATAGTAACGTAATATATAGATTACTTCGGGATAAAGCAAAAGGGGTTTGGAATAAATGTGGAAAAAGATTTTTAAAGTTACAGCATGGATTGCAGCTATTATTGTCATTTTCGGGATTAATAAGTTGGTATACGCCACATATCCGTTAATGGCTAGCAAAGAAGTCACTCATGAAGAGACCAGTTCTAGTAAGTATCCAAATATTAATCTTACAACGATTACGAAACAAACGAAGAGTTACACTTTTTCTATAAGTAAACCGAGTACGAACAGTGAAAATATTAATAGTAAAATAGACGAGTGGATTGACAAGAAAAAAGATACTTTTATAAAAGAGGTTGAAGACAATAAGAAATTATTTAGAAAAAATCCACAAGCTGATCTCAATATACAAGTAGAAACACATCGTATTACTAAAAATATATATAGTTTAGTTTTCCACACATATGAATATTCCGGTGGGGCAAACGGAATAAATACCATAAAGGTCTTCAATATAGATTTAAAACATGACCGTTTTTTAAATATTCATGATGTGCTTAATATAAATAAAGAAAATATGAAAGACTTCCAGAAAAACATATTGGAAGTGTTACAAAAAAATAAGGAAATAGAACCTTATATTTTTCCGGAAAAATTGAAGATTTTAGCTCAACCAGAAAAATGGGAATGGTCCATTAATCAAAAAACCTTTACTTTATTTTTTGATGAATACGAAATTGCTGCAGGAGCGGCTGGTGCGATAGAAATAAAGTTACCGATTGAAAAAATACAAGACTATCTCCAAGAAAACTTCCAAGCTTTTTTGAAAATACCTAAGAAGGAAGAACCGCTAAAAGGAATGGTCACTCAAGAAGAACACAAGAAGTTAAATAAAGATGGCAAATATGTAGCTCTTACATTTGATGATGGCCCAAGTAAAAAGGTAACCCCTCAAGTTCTACAGGTATTAAAAGAACATAACGCAAAAGCAACCTTTTTTATGTTAGGAACTCAAGTAGACTATTATCCCGATCTTGCACTTGAAATTGCAGAGGAAGGGCATGAAATCGGTAATCATTCGAAAAGTCATCCTAATTTAAGGAATATGGGCATACAGCAGATTAAAGAAGAGTTAGATTACACGACCAACAAAATTAAAGAAGCAACAGGCATTACACCAAAACTAATTCGTCCACCATATGGTTCTTATAATGATTCAGTCATTAAATATGCAAAAGACCACGACGATTCTATCATTCTCTGGTCAGTAGATTCATTAGATTGGAAAAGTCGTAATGCAAAGGCAGTCAATGATGTAGTGCAAAAAGAGATTACGAATGGAGCAATCGTTTTAATGCATGACATCCATCAAGAAACGGCTGATGCACTTCCACAACTTTTAACAGCATTAGAATCGGAAGGATATCAATTTGTGACCGTATCGCAATTGCTTGAATGGAAAGAAGAAAATGGTGTTGGTCCGCATTTTGGAAGTATTAAATAATCTCATAAAGACTATATTTTGGAATAAAAGGGTCTTTCAAAAAGTTGTACTATTTAACTTTTTGAAAGACCTTTCTTTTTTTTTATGCCCTTTTTGGCCTTGACTGTTGATTTCCGCTACAGGCGCTCGCTTTCCGCGGGTGGTTCGGTGAGCCTCCTCGGCGCTGGACGCGCCTGTGGGGTCTCACCCTGACCCTTTTTCCCGCAGGAGTCTCGCGCCTTCCACTACAATCAACATTGTGCTAATTATTTTGTTTAGACAACTTAAAGGAAGGTCCCTTTATTGATATGGTTTACTGACGAATCCTACTTTTGTCTCAATTTCATCGATATTTATTCTTGAACCTTACATAACTATTGATTCAGTTCATTACCTAGAATTGCATTTCTCATTCTCCCTAATAAAATCTTCAATCCAGCTACGCATCAGTACTGATGGGTTCTGATCTTCTTTTTTACAAAGGGATACAAATTTTTCCTTTAAATCTTTTGAAATCCGAATGTTTAATTGGTACCTTTTCATGATTTCCTCCGTAAGTAACATTTTTATTATTTATAGCAGAAACGTCTAGACATTTTCTGAAAGTGTGAGAATCAAGATTAAATAAAGTAGTTTATTAATATTTGTATAGTAATAGCAAGGATTTTAAAAGATAGGTAAAAAGTACTAGTTGGAAATATTCTTTTTAGAAAGTTGCATCTATCTGAATTTATTAGAAAGTTAATTATTTTTAAATTCTCACTAAAAATATTAACCGCTTTCATTATTATAGGGAAAAGGATCTAGGTATCTTTTAATGTAAAAACCTAGATTCTTTTCATTCTTTCTATTGTTAACGTAGTATTTATTCTCTTTCAGAAATTGTTTAGAAATGTTGTTTAGAATTACAAATTGGAATATGGAGTAATGGGTAAAGTACATATTTATTTCATTCTTATTCGTGGATTCCAACGAAGAAAAAAGGAGGGAAATTATTAAATGAGAAAGAAAATAAGCATGATTGTCTTTATTATTGTTTTGATTTCTAACACAATTCTCAGTGGAGCTGCACCACTTGTAGTAACAGCTGAGACTGTGAAGAAAAGTATATTTACAAATGTAACTTTAACAGACGAAAAAGGCAATGTCATTGATGCTAATCAAAATCCAGAATTTCTTCCGAGTATTGATACAGCAGTGAATGTTAATTTTGAATGGTCAATAAGTAGTGATGACTTAACCGGTGAGAAAACATTTTTATACGATTTACCTTCGCAAATAATGGTACATAAAGTACAAAGTGGTCTACTGTTTGCTGACGAAGATGAAATTGGGACTTTCCAGATCGATGATAATGGGAAAATAACTTTAGAGTTTCTGGAAGAGGCAGAAGGCTATGCTCAGGTAAGTGGAAAGTTTTCAATTGATGCAGCTTTTAATGAAAAGGTAATCGGTGATAGTGAAGAAATATCCATTTTGTTCGGTTTAGGTGGGCTAGAAAAGCTTATTGATATTAATTTTGAAGGAAGTTCTGATTCCCAATCTGGTAATGTGGAGGATGAGGAGACGACTCCAGAAGTAGATCAAAATGATGAGAATGGATCTCTAGAGAATGGAGCAGAAGCTAAAGAGGAAGAAATTGATACGGAAGTTGAGCCGGTAGATAATCAAACTGCAATTAATATAAATGGTACAGAAAGTAAAGAAAAAGTTACCAAAGTTCAATCATTAAATCGCACAGTGGGCGAAATTAATGAAAATATTATTACAGATGTAATGTTGTCTATCAAAGAAGGGGAAGAAGATTTTAATGAGATATTACCTGGGACTGAAATCGTCGTTGGTAGTCCGTACAATGAATTTAAAGTAAAACTAGATTACCAGTTTGCACTTCCAAATGGACATCCCTATGGTAAAGGTTCAACATTTACGATTGAAATACCAGACGTATTTAACGTATTAGCAAATCCAGAACCACAACCATTAAAAAAAGGAAATATCGAGTTTGCTACCTTTATCGTGACAAGTGATAATAAAATTGTGATTACATTTAATGAAAAAATTGAAGAAAACTCCGATGTGTCAGGATATATCAACTTGGAATCTGAGTTTGCTGCACATTATAAAGGGTCTGCAGAAACAGAAATTACTTTCCCTATTGAGGGTAAAGGCAATGTGACGTATCCAATTAGATTTATTCCGAACTCAACATCGATCGACAAACAAGGAGTACCAAACAAAGGGTACAATACAGAAACAATCCAGTGGACGGTTGATTTTAACAAAGACCTACAAAAGATTAATAATGCGATATTGGAAGACTTTCTTGGACCAAATCAAGAGCTTGTTGCTGATTCAATTGAAGTATATAAACTAGCAATGAATGCTGATGGAACGATTGATGAATCAAAAACTGAAATAATGGAAGGCCATGGGTTTGGAGAAACATTTCCTTTAACATTAGGAAATATTGATTCAGCATATCGTATCGTATATAAGTCGAAAGTTACGGATAATTTAGGAACTTCATATACGAACAAAGCAACACTTGATGGTGACGAGATAGAACCTATTAGTGCTGATGCATCTGTTGTTGTGAAACGTGGGCAGCAACTAGAAAAAGATTCAACAGAATATGATAATGTCTCACAAACAATAACGTGGGAAGTTAAATACAATTATGATGAAAAAGTAATTCCACAAAATAAAGCGAAACTAACAGATGTTTTTGGTAAAAACCAACAATTTGTTGAAGGTAGTTTTAAAGTAGTTGAAGTGGAAATTAATTCAAATACAGGCGATGAAGCAGGGACAACTGATGTAAGTTCTGATGCTTATACAGTCACTCACACTGAAGATGGCTTTGTTTTCCTATTTAATGAAGGGATCAATAAAGCTTATAAGATTGTCTATAAAACAACGGCTTCAAACCGTGTTGATAAAGACGGAAATATAGAAAATACGATTTCGGATGAATTCGAAAATGTAATTAAAGGCGGAAGGTTTGTAAGCCAAGGTATTTTCATTAAATCACATGATGGGAATCCAGACTATGACAAAAAAGAAACGAGCTGGACAATCTTAATCAATAGAGATGAACAGTTAATGAAAGAGGTAGCATTTTTCGATACTTTACCGCAAGGGTTTACACCAAAGAACGTAAAAGTAACACATGATGGCAAGACCTTAGTAAAAGATACAGATTACACTTATAACTATGATGAAAATACTAGAAGAATAGAAATTGACTTTATACAAGATATCACGAAAAGAGTATATATCACTTATGAAACGGAAATTGATTACGATAAAGTAAATCCACAAAATGGGAAATTTACAAATAATGCGCTACTAGAGTGGATTCCTGAAAATGAAACAAAGAAAATTAGTAAAGAGGGTACAGCAGACTTTGATCCAGATAACTACACGAAACATAATGGATTTAAAGGTGCTTCCTACAACCCTGTAACGAAAGAAATTACATGGACAATAGGTGTCAACTATAATAGAGCAACTCTTAATAATGTCATCGTTGAAGACTTCATTTTAGGAGAACAAAACTTCAAGATTAATAATGTAAAAGTGTATCACATGACGTTAACAGGTGGAGCTAATGGTTTTGAGAAAGGCGCCGAATTGACTGGTGCTGATATCCGGTCAAAAACTGGTCAGAATAATGAACCGGGTTTTTCAGTACATCTTGGCAATATTAAAGAACCATATGTCATCGAATTTACGACAGACCTTAAGGGCTTGTTAGTAGATAAAAACTATAATAATATAGCGACTGTGAAAAGTAATAATAAGGATGAAAATGAACTAAAAGCTACTGTACAACCACACTATGGCGGAGAGTATACGAAGAAAGATGCAAAACAAAACGTGACGAATCCGCGGATCGTAAATTGGAATGTAAACATCAACTTTACACAGTCGACCGTTTCGAACCTCAAAATAGAGGATACACCAAGTATAAACCAAGCTTTATTAAGAGATACGATTAAAGTATATGGTACTACAGTAACAGAAAACAGTATTATGAAAGACCTTAATAAACTTCTTGTAGAAGGTCAAGATTACACACTGGAAATGAAAGAAAGCGAAGATGGCAGGGAAACATTTACGATTAAATTCACCGCTGCCAAAATTGATCGTGCATACGTTCTTGAATATGATACGTATATTTTATATAAGGGCGATGGAAATATTTCTAATGATGCACAATTCTTTGCTAGTGAAACTACTGGCATCGAAACGGGCGACAAATATTCAAATAAAATTAATTTGTCCAATATTAGTGGGGGAATTGACGGAGAAGTTGGGAACTTAAAAGTCACTAAAGTCGATAATGACGATGATTCAATGACATTAAAAGGTGCTGTTTTTGAACTTTACGATGAAACGGGCAAGACATTACTAAAAACAGCAACAACTGGTGAAGATGGAGTTAGCGAGTTTAAGAATCTTTTATATGCAAGATATATTTTAAAAGAAACAACAGCTCCAGATGGTTATGTTGTCGGAATTGAAGATAAACAAACTGTTAAAGTAAATGCTCCAGTTACAGAACTAGAGATTAAAAATAAAAAGATAAAACGTCATGTTGAACTAACAAAAGTTGACGGTACTGATGGAAGGCTTTTAGACGGTGTTGTCTTTGAACTATATAAAGATAATAATTTAGTTAGTGAACATACAACTGATAATGAAGGAATTATTTATCTTGAAGATTTTGAACCAGGTAATTACTATTTCAAAGAAAAAACACCAAAACAGCACTACCAACAAAATGATAATGAATATAGATTTACCATCGAAGAAAAGCAAACCGAAGTAGATAAAGTAATAGTTAAAAACGAGTTAATTCCAGGCAGTGCGAAAATTAAAAAAGTAGATGCTGATAATACAAGTAAAGGGCTAAAGGGTGCAGTTTTTGAGATCCTAACTGAAAATAAAAAATCTGTAAAAACGGTCGAAACTGGAGAAGATGGAACTGTAAGGACAGGTGATTTACGACCAGGTAAGTATCTCTTAAAAGAAATACAAGCACCTTATGGGTACAATATTTCAGATCAAGAAGCAAAAGACGGAATTGAGTTTGAGATTGTACACAGTCAGGTAACTCCAATTGATATAAGAACAATAACTAACGAAGTAAAGACGACAAAAATTGAATTGACTAAAAAAGATGCAATAAGCGGTAATTTATTACCAGGTGCAGAATTTGAATTAACTTACCAAGCTGGCCCTTACCCGAATGGTACAACAGTAATAAAAACAGCGGATAGTTCTGGAAAAGTTACATTTGAGGATTTGAAACCAGGAACATATTCTATTAAAGAATCCAAGGCTCCAGAAGGTTATATCCTAAACACGACTCCAATCATAGTAGAAGTAACGTTAAATCATGTGCATAATAATCAAACTGTTAAAAAAGATATCCAAAACGATCCATTTGTACATGTTATTTTAGTAAAAGAAGATAGTGAAACAGCTTATAAACTTGCGGATGCAAAGTTTAAAATAACCGATCAAGATGATATTGATATTGCCGGTTATACTAATTTAACAACAGATAATAACGGTCAAATAAATATCACTGGTCTTCCGGCTGGTAGCTATAAGCTTGTCGAGGTTGAACCACCATTTGGTTACACAATTGACTCAAATAATATACGTACATTTGAAATCACAGGAAACGAACTATCTACAAACGTAATTGAATATAGAGACAGTGACGCATTTAAGAACAACATTATAAAAGGGTCTGTTGAACTTCTTAAAAAAGATGCTGAGACGGGTGGAACTTTAGAAGGCGTAGAGTTTGAATTACAAAATATTTCATTAGTAAATGGTGGAACTTATGGGACGACACCTCATACGACTGATGCTAATGGTAAGATTTTTGTAAATAACCTGCGTCCAGGAAAATATAAGTTTATTGAGAAAAAAGCAAAAGATGGCTATCAATTACACTGGAAAGAAATAGTGTTTGATATTGACTTAGGTAACCAAAAACACGAACAAACCATTACAGTTGAAAACTATAAACTTGTAGATATTGGCGTCACTAAAAAGTGGAATGACGATAATGATTCAGCTGGATCACGGCCAGAGTCTATTACAGTTGATCTTCTTCAAAATGGTACTAAATTGAAAGATGCAACTATTTCACCAGATAATAACGGAAATTGGACACAAACATTTACAGGATTAGACGCAGTGGATTCCAACGGAAAAAAATATACGTATACAGTTGTAGAACAACCCGTAGATAATTACCAGAGAGAAGGAATCACCGGCAATGCTGTAGAAGGCTTCGTTATTACAAACACTCTATTAACGTCAGTAGAAGTCGAAAAGGCATGGGAAGACGATAATGATGCAACAAAAAATCGTCCGTCACAAGTAAAGGTAGAACTTTATCAAAACAATCAAAAGTATAAAGAAGCTACTGTAAAAGCTAGTGATAATTGGAAATACACATTTGCTAAGTTACCTGTCTATGACTCAAACGGTAATAAATATCATTACACTGTAAAAGAAGAAACAGTTACTGGGTATGAACTAAAAAACATTGAGTCTACAAATAACGGTTATAAAGTCATTAACGTACGTACAGGGAAAGCAGACATCAATGTCACAAAAACTTGGAAAGACGAAAATGAATTAGATCGTCCATCTGAAGTAATTGTAGAGCTTTATCAAAACAATCAAAAGCTTAAAGAAGCAACTGTAAAAGCTAGTGGTAATTGGAAATACGCATTTGAAAACCTTGAAGTATTTGATACCGACGGAAAAGCATATGATTACACCGTCAAGGAAAAAGATCTTGATGGAAACTATAAACTCGACGGAATTACAGGAGATGCCGAAAAAGGCTTCGAAATTACCAACGTCCGTACAGGTAAAACGAATATTAAAGTAACAAAAGTATGGAAAGATGAGAAGGAATCAGATCGTCCATCTGAAATAAAAGTAGAACTGTATCAAAATGGAACTCATCAACCGGATAAGGATGCGACTATTAAAGCCAGTGAAGGTTGGGAGTATACTTTTAATAACCTTGAAGCATTTGATGCCGATGGAAAAGCATATGAGTATACCGTAAAAGAAGTAGACCTTGATGGAAAGTATAAGTTAGAAGGCATCACAGGTAATGCTAAAGACGGCTTCACAATCACGAACGTTCGTACAGGTAAAACAGAAATTAATGTGACAAAAGTATGGAAAGATGAAAATGAATTAGATCGTCCTACTGATGTGAAGGTAGAGCTTTATCGAAATGGAATTCATCAATCCGATAAAGATGCTGTAATCAAACGAAGTGACGGCTGGGAGTGCACATTTAAAGACCTTGAAGTATATGATTCTGATGGAAAAGCTTATGTGTACACAGTTAAAGAAAAAGACCTTGATTCAAACTATACTCTAGAAGGCATCACAGGTAATGCTAAAGACGGTTTCATTATTACCAACGTTCGTACAGACAAAACAAAAGTAGAAGGAATGAAATCGTGGAAGGATGATAATGAAAATGATCGTCCTGAAATGATAAAAGTGAATCTTCTCCAAAATGATGTTGTAGTGGATACACAAGAAGTCACTAAAGATTCCGACTGGAAATACAGCTTCACAAACTTAGAAAAGTACGATAAAGAAGGTAAAGCATACAAATATTCTGTAAAAGAGCAAGGAGTTCCCGGATATAAATCAGAAGTAAATGGCTTTGACATCACGAACACAAGATCAGAAAAAACAATTGTAGAAGTTACTAAAGCCTGGAAAGATGATAATGCCAAGGATCGTCCAGAATCGATTACAGTAACATTACTTCAAAATGATAAAGAAATTGAAACAGTAGAAATCACAGCAGCAGATGATTGGACTTATGAGTTCTCAGATTTAGAAGCTTTTGATGAAAATGGAGTTGCTTATGAGTACACTGTTGAAGAGGAAGCTATTGGTGGTTATGAAACAACGATAGACGGTTACGACATCACAAACTTACGTGTTGGTAAAACGACCGTAGAAGGTGCAAAGGCATGGAAAGACGATAATTCAAAAGAACGTCCAGAAATGATCAAAGTTGACCTTCTGAAAAACGGTGAAGTGATTAATACCAAAGAAGTAACAGCTGATGATGACTGGAAGTACAGTTTTACAAATCTAGACAAGTTTGATGAAGAAGGAAAAGCATACGAATACACTGTTCTAGAGCAACCTATAGAAGGCTATCGATCAACAGTAGAAGGCTACGACATCACAAACGTCCGAGTTGGTAAAACATCGGTAGAAGGTAAAAAGACATGGAAAGACAATAATTCAAAAGAACGTCCAGAAATGATCAAAGTGAATCTCCTTCAAAATCGTGTTGTAGTTGCTACACAAGAAGTGACCGCCGATACTGACTGGAAATACAGCTTCAAAGATTTGGACAAGTATGACGAAGAAGGTAAGGTATACGAATACGCTGTTAAAGAGCAAGGTGTTCCAGGTTATAAATCAGATGTTGATGGCTTTGACATTACAAACACAAGATCTGATAAAACATCTGTTGTCATCACAAAAGGTTGGAAAGATGATAACTCTAAAGATCGCCCAGACTCCATTACAGTAAACTTACTACAAAATGGTGAAGTGATCGATACAGTGAAAGTAACTGCAACTGACGATTGGACTTATGAGTTTTCTGATTTAGAAGCTTATGATAAAAATGGAGTTGCTTATGAGTACACTGTTGAAGAGGAAGCGATTGAAGGTTATGAAACAACAGTAGATGGTTACGACATTACAAACTTACGTGTTGGTGAAACGTCCATAGAAGGTACAAAGACATGGGAAGATGATAATTTCAAAGAGCGTCCAAAAATGATCAAAGTTGACCTTCTTCAAAACGGTAAAGTAGTTGATACCGTGGAAGCAACAGCTGACACTGACTGGAAATATACATTTACGAATTTAGAAAAGTATGATGCGGAAGGAAAAGCTTATACTTACTCTGTGAAAGAGCATGTTGTCGAGGGGTATGAGTCTATTGTTTCTGGCTTTGATATTACGAACAAGTTGATTCTAGGTGAGGTAGAGTTGACAAAACATGGTGAAAACGAAGAAGTCTTAGAGGGGGCAATTTTTGACCTTCAAGATCTTGCCGGAAATGTTTTACAAGAAGGACTGACGACAAATAAAGCAGGAAAGCTTGTCGTTTCTGATCTAAAACCAGGTCATTACCAATTTGTCGAAACAAAAGCTCCATTCGCCCATGAACTTGATTCAACACCGATCAAGTTCACGATCGAAATAGGCCCGACAAAACCTGTTCAATTGACAGCAATGAATGAACTAACACCAGGATCTGTCGAATTAATCAAAGTCGACAGTAACAATAAAAAGATTACTCTAGAAGGTGCAGAGTTTGAACTTCAAAATAAAGATGGTTATGTGCTCCTCAAAGGATTATCAACCGATAAGACTGGTAAACTAGTTGTGGAAAATTTAAAACCTGGCAATTACCAGTTTGTCGAAAAGAAAGCACCAACTGGTTACGACCTAGATCCAACTCCAATCACATTTACGATTGAAAAGGGTCAGGAAGAAATGTTAGTTTTAGAGTTCGCTAACAAAGCTACTCCACTAGATCCAGAACAACCAGAAAAACCTGGCAAACCAGAAAAACCTAGTAAACCAGAACAACCAGTAGACCCTGGAAAAGAAGTTCGTCCAGAAAAACCATCTTCTGGTATCAACAAGCTCCCGCAAACAGGGGAACAAAACTTGTTTTATATGATGATAATAGGTTTCCTCTTCTTATCAATTGGTGGAGTACTTCTTTTACGCAGAAATAGAAAAGCAGAATAATGATGGAAGGTGAAGTCCTAATGAAAAATGCAAAATTAATAGTAGGCCTTGTATTTTTGACAGCAGGACTAACATTTATCTCCATTCCACTTTATTATGAATGGCAGCAAGGGAAAGAGTTGAGGGCTTTGGAAGAAGCCCTCTCTCTTATTTCTGAAGGTAGTGGTGAGTCTGCTAATCTTTCAAGTATTGATCATCTTTCTTTTACGGAAGATCAACTAAAGGATGTAATGGAATTAGAAATTCCGTCCATTAATCTAAAACAGAAAATTTTAGGAGAGACAACAGAAGAAAACTTACGAGTGGCATTAACACAATTAAAAAAAGACCAGTCTCCGGGAATGGGGAATTTTACCGTTGCAGGTCATAGAGGTTATCGTGGTGAGCGCCATTTCAGTCGATTGCCACAAGTATCAATCGGGGATAAAGTATTTTTACATACAGATAAGCAAACATTTGTTTACCAAGTTACAAGCACAGAAGTTATTGATCCATCTTATGTTGAAATACTAGATAATCATCAAGGTAAAAAAGAAATCACGATGATTACATGCACTAGATCCGGAATAGATCGGATTGCTGTAGTGGGTGAGCTAATCGATAAAATCGATTAATCTTATTAAACATCTGGTCAGAAGTATTATGTTGCGACTTGATGTTTTCTTTGTTTAGTAGAGTATAAAAATATATTGTAGATTCTTTATTCTATTCAGTTTATAATTCAAATAATTTCCACATTTTGGAGATACACGATATTTATATATATAATCGCATCACTTATAATAAAGGTAGATTGGATAAAGCAGGAGTAGTAAAGGTGGGAATGTTTCGGTGAAAGTGATTCTTATAGACGATGAACCATTGGCCCTTGCTTACTTAGAGAAACTACTAGGTGAAATCGATAATCTTACCATTATGGGGAAGTATAGCAATCCGCGAATTGCATTAGATGCAATAATGCGTGATAAACCAGATCTTGTTTTTCTTGATATTGAAATGCCAGAGATCAATGGAATGGAATTAGCAGAACAAATCCAAAACGATATGCCTGAAATAAAAATTGTTTTCATTACGGCTTATGACACATATGCTGTAAAAGCGTTTGAACTTAATGCGTTGGATTATATTGTTAAACCCGTTAAACGTGACCGACTGTTTGATACAATCCGTCGTCTTCCCGGCATTGACAAGACAAAATTAGAACCATCCCATTCAATGATGGTTTGCTGTTTTCAAACACTAAGCTTTTGTTCATCTGATGATGAGTCATATACCATTGATGTTCATTGGCGTACATTTAAAGCACGAGAACTGTTTGCGTTTCTCATTCAACATCGTAATCAACCTGTCCGCAAAGATGTAATTCTAGATTTATTTTGGCCAGAAACGGATTGGAAAAAAGGCTTTCCGCAACTATATGCGACTATTTACCAAATTCGTAAAACATTACAATCTATCAATGTCAATATTAGTATTACTAGTTCAGAAAATAGCTATAAACTAGATTTTAACGATGTATTGTTGGATGTGGATGTATGGGAAAAAGGAATGAACGAGTTACCTATCGTAACAAGTGATACTCTTCCAAAATATCAAAAGCTTTTAAACTTTTATATTGGAGATTATTTAGCATCTGATGATTATTTATGGGCTGAAGGCGAGCGAGAAAGATTAAGGGGACTTTGGCTTCAATATGTAAAGAAGGTTACCGATTATTTAGTTTTTAGAGGTGATTATCCAGAAGCCATCACTCTTTATCATCGTGTCCAAGCTCTTCATCCTTACTTTGATGATAGTTATTTTATGCTAATGAAGTTATATGATGCTTTAGGGGATCGTCCCTCAGTTGAACAGCAATATACCGAATATACTAAGATGTTACTGGATGAATATGGACTAAAACCTACAGATCAAATTAAGACTTGGTATGATCAATGGAAAACAAAAAACCATCAAATATAATCAATGGATGAGCTCATAAAGAACACATCCATTTTTTTTATACAGTTGCGTTGTTACTGAACTGATGGGATTAGGTGGCTATTTTCATAAAGTTACTTAATATTAACATGGAAATATGATTCTTATTTTTTAAAGAGGTATCAACAAATGATGTATGACGTGACGAGGTAAACACTGGTGGGGTAATTGTCATAGTAACATAATACAGAACTTATTAGTTCCAATGTTTTTGTGAAAATGCTATTTCATCAATGTCTGAATTTCAATTTTTCAAAAAAAATGAAAAAGATATTGATTACTTCATTGTCATTTGGTATAATTTTTTAAATATTTAAATGCATTGAAAAGGAATAGTAAGATATGATGAAGCGTTGAGAGAGCTGTTGGTTGGTGTGAAACAGCCGTGGATCAATCTGAACTCGCCTTGAAGCATCCCGCTGAAATGAGAAAGAGTAGGTGGGGACGGGACCTATCCGTTACAGTAGGAGGATGTAGGTTTCTTAAAAACCTGTATCTACTTGAGTGCATACCTTTATTGGTATGAATTAGAGTGGTACCGCGAATGATGACAAAGTCTTTCGTCTCTATATAGAAATAGAGACGAAGGGCTTTTTTTATATTGATCATGCATATATTCAGATATAAGTGAAAGGGCGGTTGTCAAAATGAAAAACGTAGATAAGTATGCGAGAGGCTATTTTATGCCCCCAGAAACAAGCTTGAAATGGGCACAGAAGGAATATATTACGGAAGCACCTACTTGGTGTAGTGTCGATCTTCGAGATGGAAACCAGGCGCTTGTCGTTCCGATGAATCTTGAAGAAAAGCTAGAATATTTTCAATTACTTGTTCAAATCGGTTTTAAAGAAATTGAAGTTGGGTTTCCTGCAGCTTCTGAAACCGAATATACATTTTTGCGTACGTTAATCGAAGAAAATTTAATACCTGATGATGTAACGATTCAAGTTTTAACACAATCAAGAGATCATATTATTAAAAAGACATTTGAATCACTACAAGGAGCTAAAAACGCAGTTGTTCATCTTTATAACTCAACTTCTGTCGCTCAACGTGAACAAGTATTCAAGAAATCAAAAGAAGAAATCGTAGAAATTGCGGTATCTGGAGCAAAATTACTACAAAAATATGCGGCTGAAACAGAAGGAAACTTCAAGTTCCAATATTCACCTGAGAGCTTCACAGGCACGGAAATTAATTTTGCTCTTGAAATTTGTAACAGAGTTCTCGATGTTTGGCAACCGACACCTGATAATAAGGTAATTATTAATTTACCTGCAACAGTAGAAATGTCAATGCCTCACGTGTATGCGAGCCAGATTGAATACATGAGTAACCATATGAACTACAGAGAAAATGTGATTCTGTCACTGCATCCGCATAATGATAGGGGAAGTGGTGTTGCCGACGCGGAGTTGGGACTTCTTGCTGGCGGGGAGAGAATTGAAGGAACGTTGTTTGGAAATGGTGAAAGAACTGGAAATGTGGACATCGTCACACTTGCTTTGAATCTGTATTCACATGGAGTTAACCCTAAGCTTAATTTTGAAAACATTCTTGAAATCAAAGAAGTATATGAGCGCATGACGAAAATGAAGGTAAATGAAAGACAGCCTTATGCAGGAAAGCTTGTATTCGCAGCTTTCTCAGGTTCACATCAAGACGCAATCGCCAAAGGAATGAAATGGCGAGAAGAAAACGAATGTGACACATGGACAGTTCCATATTTGCACATCGATCCTATGGATATTGGAAGGGAATATGAAGGAGACGTCATCCGCATTAACAGTCAGTCTGGTAAAGGCGGGATCGGATATGTGCTTGAGCAGCAGTATGGATTTGATTTACCGCCAAAAATGCGCGAAAGCTTTGGGTATGTTGTGAAAAACGAATCAGACCATTTACAAAAAGAGCTTTTGCCAAATGAAATATATAGTATTTTCACGAAAGAGTATGTGAATGTATCTACACCAGTCGATTTTATACGTTATCGATATACTCAATCAGATGATTTTGAAACAACCGTTAGCGTTAAAATTAATGACGAGAAAGAAGAATTGACTGGTGAAGGAAATGGTAGACTTGATGCAATTAGCAATGCTCTTCAAAAGAGACTTGGAATCCAATATACCGATTTAGTCTACAAAGAGCATGCCCAGGAAATCGGTTCAAGATCAAATGCTGTGTCGTATGTAGGAATCACAGCTTCTGACGGTTCTGTTTATTGGGGAAGCGGAATTGATGCGGATATTATGAATTCTTCTGTTAAGGCACTTTGTAGTGCGGTTAATAATCTGTTGAAAAAGTTGGCGGTTAGTAAGGTGTCGGTGGATATATAGAAGAACAAAAGAGCTAGTCTCAAAATGATGTCCTTGAGGAGTGTCGGTTCGACCTCGGCCACCGCAATGATATCACAGACGGGAATTTTAGCAAAGGTAAAATAATCTTATAGTAATAGATGAGACAGGATAAAGCACCTGTCTTTTTTTATGTCTTAAAAACAAATTTCAATGATTATGAGACGGATAATATTTTAGTAGAATAATATTATTTAGTTGAAGAGATTACAAAATGAATGATGTGGGGGACAAAAGTGATATAAGGATGCTCTATGAGGAACGGATAAAATAGCTATTTGGTAATTATTTTGATAGTGGTAGGGATATCTTTAAAGCAAATTTCAAAGCGAGTTGGAAATAATCAATAATTTACTGATATAATATTTTAATGATAAAATTAACTTGGTTTATTTTTCGCTTAATCTTATTTTAAGAGCGGGGGACCCAAATTATTTATGCGGATATTTCCGTTGTAGGTGAATTCTGAAAAGAAGGGGCTTATCGTTTCCCTTAGTCCTAACCTGAAAGCTAACCTCGTCAGCGTTTTAGAGGAAACAGAATGAATGTATTAAGTTAGTCGGTACCAGCCGTTTTTTTGTTTAAAATCAATTAATTGTTTTCATTCATATCTACTTGTTTCCCTTACCTGAGCAACTCGTTTATCAAAAATCATCATGAAGGTGGGGTAAATAATGAAAAAGTTTACATTAAGTTTAGCAAATCAAATTTTTATCGGTCTTATATTAGGGATAATCGTCGGTGGGATCTTCTATGGAAATGAAACGGCCCAGAGTGTCCTACAGCCATTTGGTGATCTTTTTATCCGATTAATTAAAATGATTGTAGTGCCAATTGTACTTTCTAGTATTATCGTTGCTATAGCTGGTGTTGGTGATTTGAAATCTGTTGGAAAGTTAGGCGCTAAATCTCTTACCTATTTTATCGGTATGACATTAGTTGCCATTGCTGTAGGCCTTATTGCAGCCAATATATTTCAGCCTGGTGCTGGATTAAATATGGACAAGCTAGAGAAAAGTGACATTTCAGGCTATGTACACACTTCAGAGGAACAAGAAGGAAAATCAATTACCGACACCTTACTCCATATTGTTCCTACGAATCCGCTACATGCTATGGTTGAAGGTGATATGCTTGCGATTATTTTCTTTGCAGTTGTATTTGGACTTGGAATTGCAGCTATTGGAGAAAAAGGAAAACCAGTATTGCGTTTCTTCGAAGGTACGGCGAATGCCATGTTTTATGTTACGAACTTATTTATGAAATACGCTCCGATCGGTGTCTTTGCATTAATCGGTGTAACGATTTCTAAATATGGTTTCGAATCACTTATTCCATTAGGTAAGTTAGCCTTTACAGTTTATGGAACCATGATTTTCTTTGTAATAGTGATTTTAGGCTTGATGGCTAAGTTTGTTGGGTTCAGTATTTTTAAGTTAATGAAGATGATTAAAGAAGAGTTAATATTAGCTTTTTCAACATCAAGTTCGGAGACCGTACTTCCGAAAATAATGGACAAAATGGAGCGAGCTGGAAGTCCCAAACACATTGCGACTTTCGTTATTCCAACAGGTTACTCCTTTAATTTGGATGGTTCTGTTTTATATCAAGCAATAGCATCCTTATTTATTGCCCAAATGTATGGTATTGAACTGAGCATTATACAACAAATTACACTAATGTTAGTCTTAATGGTAACGTCTAAAGGTATGGCAGGAGTTCCTGGTGTATCCTTTGTAGTATTATTAGCTACATTTAGTACAATAGGTTTACCTGCTGAAGGATTAGCATTTATTGCTGGTATTGACCGTATTCTAGATATGGGACGTACTGCGGTTAACGTGGTAGGAAATTCATTAGCAGCGATCGTTGTTGCTAAATGGGAAAATCAATTTAACCCTCCTTTTGAAGCTGAAAACATTCAAGAAGCTTAATAAAATTCTCTAAGTCCATTTGGTAAATTTCTATTTATGCCAATATGAAGTCCAATTCACCGACAGTAACAGACAGTGTGTAAAACTGTCAAAACAGACTTTCAACGTTTAATGTTGAAAGTCTGTTTTGTTATCCCTTTATTCATAAAAAACTATTCTTCTGTTTATTGATTTCAATTGTTTCGATAAATTTTTCGATTGTTGGTGTTAAGTAAGTATCGGCTCTTCTTATAAAAACAGTTTTTATCTTGCTGTATTGCTCTGGAAGCTGATGGAATTGAATGAGTCCATCAGCTTCCAACTGTTTAACTTCTGACTTGGGAACGAATGCAATGCCAAGTCCCATAACAACACTTCGCAAGATGGTTTCTAATGTACCGAATTCCATTATTTTTTTGGGGCTAATGTTTTGATCTTTATACCATTCTGCCAGACGTGCTCTGTATCCACAACCTTCACTAAAACATAGAATAGGTTCTTCTTTTAACTCTTCTAGAGTGGAAACACGTGTATCAGAAATTAAAACGAGTTCCTCTTGAAACACTTCATGAGACATAAGGTCTGGATCAAAATCTGATTCTGTAATGAAAGCACCATCCAACTTATGATTTAATACTTCCGTCACTAAGTTTTTAGTAACTCCAGTAAATACAGACAAATCGACATCTTTATATTTTCTAATATAGCTAGACAAAATTTTTGGTAAATGAATGACGGTTTCTATTGTACCAATTTCTAACTTTCCAGACGGTTCTTTATTAGGTTGAACTACTCTTTTCATTTCTTCCTTTAATAATAATATTTTTTTACTATAGGTTAATAGTTTTTTTCCCTCTGGTGTTAAGCTCATACCTCGTCGATGTCGATTAAACAAAGGAGTATTCATTTCAGCCTCTAACTTACGAATTCTAGCTGTAATATTTGATTGTACGTAACTCAACTCTTTTGCTGCTTCTGTAATGGTACCTTTATCTGCAACCAACTGAAAAATCTCTAGGTCTTTAAATTCCACTATTAATCACCCTCGTAATTATTCCATATTCAAATGGTATCACAAAAAGTGATAGTGAATCATCAATAACATTCATTTTACAAGATATCAAAAAGATTAGATAATGAATCAGTCATAATTCAGGGAGGCAGAAAGAACTTGAGAAATAATGTATTATGGGGAGCTGTTTTGTGTTTTATTGCTGCAGTTTCTTGGGGAGCAATGTTTCCTGTAGCACATGCAGCTTTTATACAAATTGATCCTTTTTATTTTACAATCATTCGTTATGGTGCTGTTACGATCATTTTGGTAGCGATGCTATTCTGGAAAGAAGGAAAACAAGCTTTTCGATTTGAAGGTAAAGGTTTGCAGTTATGGTTTTTTGGGACAATGGCATTTACGGTTTATAATCTATTTATCTTCTGGGGAGAAGATTTATTGGGAGAATCAGGAGTAATCGTTGCATCCATTATGGAGTCCTTAATGCCGATGATTTCCATTGTGATATTATGGATGATTTTTAATAAACGTCCACAATCATTCACATTAATATGTGTAATAATGTCATTGATCGGTGCGATGTTAGTCGTTACAAAAGGTGATATTAAAGCATTTCTAGGTGCGACGGAAGATTTTATTCCTTCCATCCTCATATTTTTTGCAGTTATAGGATGGGTTATTTATACAATGGGTGGGAGTAAGTTTAGCAGTTGGTCCGTTTTGCGGTATTCAACCTTAAGCTGTTTACTTGGAACGATAACAGCGGTTGTGATTGTGGCAGGAGCGACACTGTTTGGATATATATCTTTCCCAACAGAAGAAGTTATCATAGCAACAAGCCCGCATTTATTGTTTATGATTATATTTCCTGGCCTTATTGCACTGCTCGGTTGGAACATCGGAGTTAGTATTTTATCACCAATAAATGCACTTTTATTTATTAACTTTGTTCCTGTTACTACACTCTTAGTTTCGATTTTTCAAGGCTATGATGTAACGATGTTTGATATGCTTGGTACTGTTTTCATCATTATTTCACTTTTGGCTAATAATATTTTTATAAGGTTGCAAAAGAAAGAATACAAGGAGCCTATTCGAGCAAATTTGCGTGAACGGGTATCCTAACTAACCCATACGTCTTGTTCTTACAATTTGATGTTGTAGGAAGAAGACGTTTTTTATACTAAACACTTTTTTTCTGCTCCATGGGTATAGTGAACCTCGTTTTTAGGTATTATTGTCATATTGAATGATATTTTTTATTTATTACAATAATAGAAGGAAACCATAAATATGGGTAGAATATAAAATACTAGTAAGGAAATAAAAATCTGGAGGAAATCATGGGAAGATTAATTCATTTTGAAATTCATGTAGATGATATGGAACGTGCAAAGAAGTTTTATGGAGAGGTATTTGGATGGACGTTTGAAGATTGGAGCGATTATGCTGGAATGCCTTATTTTGGAGCAGTAACTGGCGATGCAAATGAGCCTGGAATTAACGGGGCGTTGATGCAACGTCAAAGTGCACCTCCAGTACCAGGACAGGCTATGAATGGCTATACTTGTACAATGGGAGTAGAAGATTACGATTCTACAGAAACCAAAATTCTTAATAATGGCGGTAAGGTCGCAATCGCAAAACATGCTCTGCCTGGAATGGCATGGCAAGGTTACTATGTTGATCCGGAAGGAAACATTATTGGGATTCATCAACCGGATGAGAACGCCAAATAGTATTTGTTCATTATGTAAGTTCGCAGTATCACTAAAGTGGATGGAAATAGAAAAGTAATAGCTTAGTACTTCAACAATCAGGTATTTTCCTTTAAAAAGAAAATGCCTTTTTCAATTTTTGAAGAAGGTTTAACATTTTTGGAAAAGAGATTGATACATATAGATTAGGAGATTCTATGGGAAACAAGCTGGAAATTATACTTTCTTTCTCTGATTTGGTACGAATGGAGGTGACGAAATAATGCATGATTACAAACAATACGATGGGCTAGGATTAGCAGAATTAATTCAGAATAAAGAAGTTAAACCCGAAGAAGTACGAGAGATGGCCATCCGAGAGATTGAGCAAAAAAATGGGAACCTTAATGCGGTTATTCATAAAATTTATGATGATCCAGAGGTAGGAGATCTCGTTCAGTCTAAAGGAATTTTTGCGGGTGTTCCGGTGTTTACGAAAGATATTTCGCAGGAAATAAAAGGAAAACCAATTTCAAGCGGTTCGAAAATTTTAGCTGATTATATTGCAGATCATGACAGTGAGTTTGTCCGTCAAATAATAGATGCGGGTGTCATCATTATGGGTCAAACGAACGTCCCGGAATTTGCGTTAATGGGAATAACGGAACCGGTCTTTTATGGTCCTTCGCGAAATCCTTGGAACACTGATTATACACCTGGTGGCTCAAGTGGAGGATCGGCAGCTGCGGTCGCTTCGGGGATGGTTCCCATTGCAGGTGCAAATGATGGCGGTGGATCTATTCGGATTCCGGCTGCTTTTTGTGGATTATTTGGATTAAAACCAACTCGGGGTCGCACACCGATTGGTCCTGATAGAGGGCGGGTATGGCAAGGGGCTTCCGGAGAGCATATTTTGAGCAGAACGGTGAGGGATAGTGCCGCAATGCTTGACCAGTATCGTTACGATCGAGCATCAGCTTTCATTGCACCACCTTTTAATGGATCATATCTAGAAGCATCGGCAACTCCTATTTCTCGTTCATTAAAAATTGCTTTTACGACAAATTCTCCATTAGGATCCACAGTTGATGATGAATGTAAGGAAGCTGTAAATAAAACAGTTAAGCTTCTTGAAAGTATAGGTCATCATATCATTGAACAAGAAGCACCAATAGATGGTAAAAGGCTAGCTAGTAATTATATGATGTTGTATTTTGCAGAAGTTGCAGCGACTTTGACTTCACTTGAGGAAGTGATTGGACGAAAAGTGAGATTTCAGGATGTAGAACCGACAACATGGATTCTTAGTTTACTAGGCAAAGCCGTGTCTGCAGAAGAATTCTTAACAAGCCTAACATTCTGGGATAAGGCGGCAATCCAAATGGAAAGCTTTCACGACGACTATGACCTCTACATTACGCCTACTACTGCTTATCCACCATCAAGGATTGGTGAACTTGATCAAACCCAATTTGAAAAAATGCTAATCCGAACAATTGGAGGTCTAGGATTGGGAGGAATATTGAAAAAATCAGGCTTTGTTGACAAAATAGCATACAAAAGTCTTGAGCGAACGCCTTTTACACAACTTTCTAATCTAACAGGCCAACCAGCAATAACTCTTCCAATGCATTTAACAAAAGACGGTCTTCCGTGTGGCGTCCAAGTTATGGCAAGACGTGGTGGCGAAGACCTTTTGTTACAACTAGCGGGTCAACTAGAAAAGACGGATTCCTGGATTGATGTAAAAGAAAATCCAACCTATTAATCTTGCAATACGAGATTCTTTTTAAAAGATGTGTATAGTACCATTTATTAAAGATGGAGAACGTTGGATCAATTTTTCATTTCTAGATGTATAAACGAGACATAAGAAAAGCAGAAGCTACTCATGGATAGCTTCTGCTGTCGTTTTAATTATTTTTCTGAAATTGAATCATAATTTCACTCAAAGCCTTGCAAGCTTCTACTGGAACGGCATTGTATGTTGAGGCACGGCAACCTCCTACTGTACGATAACCGTTTATCCCAACAAACCCTCCCTGTTTTGCTTCTTCTAAAAATTTCTTCTCTAATTCTTGATCAGCAAGTTTGAAGGTAATGTTCATTAGAGAACGGCTTTCTGGTTCAGCGTGCCCTACATAAAATCCATTACTTTCGTCAATCGCGTCATAAATGAGCTTTGCTTTTTCTTCATTTTGTTTTGCTAAAGTTTGTAATCCGCCTTTTTCCTCAATCCATCCAAGTACTTCTCCAAGCATATAAATGCCGAAAGTAGGAGGGGTATTAAACAACGAATTATTTTTATAATGAGTACTATATTTTAAAATTGTCGGGACATTCGGATTTGCTTTTTCAATCATGTCTTTACGAATAATGACAACCGTTACCCCAGAAGGACCAAGATTTTTTTGTGCACCGGCGTAGATCATCGCAAATTTGCTAATATCAATAGGTTTTGACATGATGTCACTGGACATATCCGCAATTAATGGAACATCGCCTGTATCCGGGAAATCTCTCCATTGTGTCCCGTAAATGGTGTTGTTCGAAGTGATGTGAATATACGCATCACCTTGATTATATTGTAGGTCATTTATATTAGGGATAAAACGATGGTTCCCCTCTTTACTGCTTGCTGCTTCGTAAGGGTCACCAAGTAGCTTAGCCTCTGTAAATGCTTTTTCAGCCCATACTCCTGTATTTACATAAGCAGCTTTTTGCCCTTTTTGTAAAAAATTCATTGGAATCATTGAAAATTGTAGACTTGCTCCGCCTTGTAAGAAGAGCACTTCGTAATTTTCAGGAATGGAAAAAAGAGTTTTTAACCGAGTAATTGCATTGTTATGTACTTCCTCATAGGTAGAACTGCGATGACTCAATTCCATGACGGACATGCCTGTACCACGGAAATTAAGTAATTCTTGTTGAGCTTTTTCAAGTACAGATGAAGGAAGCGCTGAAGGACCAGCGTTAAAATTGTATACGGGTTGAATTGTTTGCTTCAAAATACTCACTCCAATGTTATTTTGATTTATATATTTTCATTAGCATTTGTTTTTGCCATTGGTACTGAAGTATAAGCGTGAATTGCACAAGAATCGGTGAATCTGTCACTATTGTTGTGCGATTGGGCCAGAACTCAAGATTCAGGACAGAAACGCGAGAAATACTTGATTTCAGTCTCGATTGGGATTGCTTTACGACTAACTTGTAAAACTTGAGTTTGAATTGAAAAGTTCATAGGCGATTACGCCGCCAAGTATGAATTGAGCGGAAATCAACGTACAAGCATCTAACCAATAATCACTCTTTCCTCCGGATATCGGTAATTTTCCTTCTTTTTCTTTCCACCAATAATGAAAAAGAATGAAGTTAATCCGATTCTCCCAACGAACATTAAGAACATAAGTATACATTTCGCAAATATGCTTAGATCTGGCGTAATCCCTAAAGATAATCCAACTGTACCAAATGCAGAGCAAACTTCAACTATTATTTCAATTAGTTGATGTTGTGGATCAGAAATACTTATGGCGACAATTGATATAAAGCACATAATCATAGCTAACGATGTAAAAGCCAGTGATTTCATCATATCTTCTTGATGAATCTCTCGTTTGAAAATTTTGATTGAACGTTTTCCTTTTGCAAAGTTATAAAGAAATAACATATTTAAAGCAAAAGTCGTCGTTCTAATTCCACCACCAACAGAATTTGGAGACCCGCCAATAAACATAAACAGACTAATAACCAACAATGTCGGCAATGTAAGATCGTTAATATCCAATGTAGAGAGCCCAGCACTTCTCGTAGTTGTTGCTTGGAAAAATGCATAGAAAAATCCTTTATGCCATGGCAAATCCTTAAAAAACTGTTGAAACTCTAATAGATAAATCAGAAGAGTCCCGATAACGAGAAGGATTCCGTAGGTGGAAGTGGTTAACTTTGCAAATAATGAAAAATTCCTCTTTCTTCCCAATGCAAATTCTTTTACTTCAATTAATACTGGAAATCCAATTGCTCCCATAATAATCAGAACTATTGTTACGATTTGAACAAAATAATCACCAGCGAAAGGAGCAAGAGACTCTCCCGTAATGTCCATACCAGCATTTGTTGTTGCACTGACGGATGCAAATAAGCCTTGAATAAATGCCTCCTGCCAAGTTGGGAAATATTTTAAGAAATGAATCCCAAATATAAGTGCCCCTGTAATTTCAATAAGGATAACGATTTGCAGGATTTCTTTAATTAATTTTACGAGCCCAGATAATGCATATTGATTATTGTCAACCATGATTAACCTGCGTTCTCGCAAACCAATCTTTCTCCTAAAAATCAGCCAGAAAAACGTACTTATTGCCATAATCCCTATTCCTGCAAATTGCAAGATGATGATGATGACAAAATACCCGAATACACTAAACGTCTCCGCAATATTAAATACTGCCATGCCTGTATCACTAACGACACTGACAGCCATGAAGATTATATCCATCATACTGATGTTGACTCCAGGCCTGTAGACCGCAGGGATGCTGAATAAAAGAATGGATATTAATACTGCGAGTAAATAATATCCAGCAATAACATGGGCAGGTGCGAGATTTTCTAACCAGCTGCGAACTTTCCCCCACATGTATGACAGATCCCTTCAATTTTTTAATATACCTTATCATAATGAATTATGTGTGTAATTTAAAGTATTATTTTATACAATTAATGATATTTTAATTTCTTACCGTTAATACGAGTTTTGAATAATAGGGGGTTACAACATTGGAAAATTCCATTGTACATTTAAGTAAAATATTCGAAGAAAATCGTAATCCAGAAAATGCAATTCCTATGGAAAAGTATATGAAGAACTTATTTCCTTTCCTGGGGATACGATCACCAGAAAGGACGGCGATTACCTCAGGTTGGTTAAAAAGTGTCGGTGTCGTTCCTAACGAATTGTTATCTTCTTTTATTATGGAACTTTGGGAAAGGCATGAAAGAGAATATCAATATGTCGCGTTGGATTATCTTGTTAAAAAGAAAAAATATCTGTTAGAAACAGATATCGATTTAGTGGAATATTTAATCGTAACGAAGTCATGGTGGGATACAGTTGATTTGATAGCAAGCCATTTGGTTGGAGTATTATTTTCAAAGCATCCTCATTTAATCAAAACGTATGGGGAAAAATGGATAGAATCTGAAAATATATGGTTACAGCGTACAATGATTCTATTCCAACTAAAATATAAAGGTCAGACTGACGAGCAGTTGCTATTTTCCATTATTAATCGCACATCTCATATCAATGAATTCTTTATCCAAAAAGCGATTGGTTGGTCATTACGGGAGTATTCAAAAACGAATCCCGAAGTGGTTGCTCAGTTTATTGAGTCACACGAATTATCAAATTTAGCGAAAAGAGAAGGGTTAAAATATGTAGGTAAAAATAGTTAACCACTTTTAACCCCATAAATAATAAAAGCAACGCCAAGAAAGATCCAAACAAATTTTCCAAACGCAATTTTATCGGCTATCCCAAAAAGACCTATAGTGGTAGTGATAATGAGAATAGTTGGCCCAATCAATGCGAGTGAACTATTGATGACCAATGCTTTTTCTACGTCATTATATTTAATCATAAGAAATGCTGCGAATATTTCAATACTTCCAGATAGTAATCGAAGTAGTGCCATGCCAATGACGGCTTTTTCTAATAAGGTAATCATTCTTGGCCTCCTAATGGGTATACTCGTTCCATTATATGTATTACTTGTCCACATCATCACAGAAAATTGCTAAGGGATTTGTATAAGTTTTCTAATTAAATTCGTAGCACGAAATGAAGGTTTCAACATAATCATTTTTCTCTCCACATAAAATGGACAAGAGAGGTTGTCCGCGGGGTGAAATGATGAAAAAATTAATAATATCCTATATCCTTTTATTATTTGGAGCCTTCTTGCAGGGGTTATCCATGTCTTTTTTTCTATTTCCACATTCAATCCCCTCAGGCGGTGCGGCGGGTTTGGCGCTACTCGTTAATCACTGGTTTGGATTTCCCCTCGGTTTATCGTTATGGCTGGCAAATGCTGTTTTTTTAGTGTTTGCTTATCAATATTTTGGTTCTTCGTGGACTTTTCGAACAATTATTGCTGTAGCAACGACCTCTACGACGATCAGTATTTTGGCGTCACAGGTTCCGTTTCCGCATGTACATATTATTTTAGATATTTTGGCTGGTAGCCTATTTTTTGGAATTGGGGTTGGGATATTGATAAGGGTTGGCTCTTCAAGCGGCGGGATGGTGATTCCGGCCTTGATGATTGCATCTTATAAAAACTGGAGTCCTGGCAAGGTGATGATGGTGATTAACCTGATGGTTTTTTTATTAACTTCTCTTGTCATCGATTATAAAATCGTCGTATTTGCCGTCATTTGCCAGTTTCTTTCAACTCGTGTAATTGACTATATTTATGAGCTGAGAATACATAGGATAGCCCTTTTAAGCCCTTATTGGAGAAAAAAATGAGAAGAACCTTAAAAGGAATCTTCTCAAAATAAGATTTTGTATTCTTTTAAATAGGTTAAAACGATGTTTAATGATTCTTCAATCGTCATTTTATCGGCTTCAATGACGATTTCAGGATTGTACGGAACCTCATAAGGCGAACTAATGCCTGTAAAATCTGGGATTTCGCCAATTCTTGCTTTTTTATATAAACCTTTAGGATCACGTTCTTCACACACAGATAGGGGACAATCCATAAATACTTCAATAAATTCTCCTTGTTCAAACATGCTTCGAACAAGCTGTCGATCCTCATCAAAAGGAGAAATAAAAGCAGAAGAAACGATTTGACCACTATCTACAAACAGTTTTGCCACTTCACCGATTCTACGGATATTCTCTTTCCGATCCTCTGCTTTAAAGCTTAAATCTCGATTTAATCCATGGCGGATATTATCTCCATCTAGCACATAGCTGTTAAATCCTCTGTGAAATAATTCAACATCTAAAGCATTTGCCAATGATGATTTTCCCGAACCGGATAAACCAGTAAACCAGAGAACACAGCTTTTATGGCCGTTCCTAAACTTACGATCACTTTTTGTTACTAATGCATCGTGCCATACAATATGACTGCTTTTTCCCATGTCATCACCTTCAATGCAAGATATAGGCTTCAGTTAATCCTTCAATAAGCGTCTCAACAACCTCTGGACGACTAAATTCCTTTGGAGGATGTTCCCCATTTTTTAACATTTCCCTTACTTTTGTACCTGATAAAATGACGTGATATTTCGATTCATGTGGGCATGTTTTCTCCGATGCCATGTTTTCACATTTTTTACAGTAAAAGCTATGTTCAAAAAATAGTGGTTGGATGCCTAGTTCTTCTTCTGTAAAATGACTGAAAATTTTTTGTGCGTCATATGTTCCGTAATAATTTCCAACCCCAGCATGATCTCTCCCAACGATAAAATGAGTACAGCCAAAGTTTTTTCTAACAATCGCATGGAATATAGCTTCTCGAGGTCCAGCATAACGCATGGCAGCCGGGAAAACGGACAAAAACACACGGTTTTTTGGGTAGTAGTTTTCAAGTAAAATTTGATAGCTTTTCATTCTGATTTCACTTGGAATATCATCTGATTTTGTTTCTCCAACAAGTGGATTTAAGAAAAGTCCATCTACGATCTCTAATGCCGATTTTTGAATATACTCATGTGCTCGATGGACAGGGTTCCTTGTTTGGAAGCCAACTATCGATTTCCATCCGAATTCCGTAAATTTCTTTCTTGTTTCAATTGGATCTAAATAATAGGAAGGAAACATAGTTTTTTCAGGTTTTCTAATAAGGGTGATTGGACCAGAAATATAGAATTCCGGTCTTTCGAAAAGCTTGTTTACACCGGGATGATTGGAATCAGTCGTTTGGTACACCAATTTCGCTTCAACATATTTGTCTGGTTTATATTTTTCTTTTACTTCCATTACTCCATAAACGGTGTCGTTATGAACAAGATTGATCGTTTCCCCTTCGTTGATTTCCCAATCGTCTACTGCTAACGTAATAGGGATGGACCATGGAATCCCGTTTTCAAGTCTCATATTGTGGACAACGGAATGATAGTCGGCTTCTCCCATAAACCCTTTTAGAGGACTATACGCACCATTTGCAATCAATTCCAAATCACTCAGTTCCAGATTATCAAGTTCTACATAGTTAAGAGAAAGGTCTACAATAGCTGAGAGATTCATTCGGTTAATCAAATTTCCCCCATGTGGCTTAATGCTCAATTGTTTTACCTCCTTTTATGACGGATGAAGTCCGCATTCGAGTTTCGTAGTGCCTGCCCATCGCCCGGAACGAAGGTCAACATGATTAAGAACGGCAGAAGTACACGGCCAACAGCCAATACTTGGATATCCTTGATCATGAAGAGGATTGTACGGCAGATTATTTAATTGGATATACGATAAAATATCGTCCCAAGTCCAATGGATGAGTGGACAAATTTTGATATTCGAAAACTTATGATCTTTATTAATAAATTGGGTATTGCTTCTTGTCGGGGATTGCTCGCGCCTTAAACCGGAAATCCACGCTTTTACATCTTTTAAAGCTTCTTGCAGGGGCAGCACCTTTCTAATATTGCAGCACTGATTAGGATTATGGGACCATAATTCCTCGCCAAACATCGCTGTTTGCTCCTCTACAGTAATTTTAGGTTTAACCATTTCGATATTTAGAGAGGGAAAACGGTTTTTCACTGTTTCAATCAATTCATACGTTTCGGGAAAATGAAGTCCTGTATCAAGAAAGATAATGGTTGCATGAGGATTTACTTTACTTATTAAATCAATTAATACGACACCTTCCGCACCGAAGCTGCATGCATACACAATTTCATCTCCATATTCCTGAAAAGCCCATTTTATGATATCCATATAATCTGGATATTCTTGCAAAATATGATTAATTTTTTCTTCATTCCAATTATGGTAGCTTAAGATGTCCGACATATCTTCACCCCATTTCGATTTAAGTGAGTATGGTAGATGCTTGCTCTTCCATAAAAAACGTTTCGCATCGTAGCCCACGACGTTGTGTCTCCAAAACTAAAACATCACTTAGTTTTACATTGCCTACATTCACATTGGGGCCAATTTCATTAATGAAGAACATTTGCTGTTTTGGCGTCGGAGCTTCAAAAATGATTTTTCTATAATCGAGATCTTCAAGTAGACTTGAGATTAAGTTTGCTTTAATATTGCCATTTCGATCATAAATTCCAGCGGTTCCAGAATCTCTTCCTTCCGTAATGACGTAATCACATCCTGCATTTAATAACAGCTCAATTTCGTTCTTCCATTCCGATACACCCATTTGGTGATTGATATCTTTTGAGCCAACTTCTGCAATTACATGAAAATCTTTCACAAATTGTGAGATGAGATTCAAGCGTTCCTGAATTGGAATGTTTAGCGTTCCTGCTGAAACCTCAATCCATTCAATTCCAAGTTGCTTTAAATAATTTACGTATTCAGAAATTTTATTTTGAAAATAACATTTTTCAAAAAATGTACCTCCACAATAAGGCTTTACATGATATTCCTTATATAACTCGATTTTTTCCTTAAGGTTCGGAGTTACATAAGCAGTGCCAATACCAAATTTAACCACATCTATATATTGACTGTAGTCCATTAACGTATTTTTTAATTCTTTGTAAGGCGTACCTAAATCAATAATTGACGTTAAACCATACGTTCTTGGTTTTGCTGTTCGATCAGGTAATTGCAAAAAGTTCATAGGGAAAATGCCTCCTCTATTTTTCTAGGTTAGCCTATTCGAAAAATGGGCGAATGTGTAAAGAATGGGCTTTTACCACGGAAAATAGGCGTTTGCCCTGTATAAAAAGGGAGGTCCATTCAAACAATAAAAAGACATTTGCAGCAGGGGAGGAACAGCTTTGCCAAAGAAAAAACCAAAAGGCGGGACCATTCTTGCTATTAGTTCGATCCCGCTCATCCTTGTTCTAGGAAACTCTATGCTTATTCCAATAATGCCGAAAATGAAATCGGTATTGGATGTATCGCAATTTAAAATAAGCTTAATCATTACCGTATTTTCAATCGCTGCCGCGGTTTCGATTCCTGTTTTAGGATATTTATCCGACCGTTTTTCGAGAAAAGCGATTATCATCCCTGCACTTATTTTGTATGGCGTTGGAGGAATATTAGCAGGAGTGGCAGCAGCTTGGTTTTCAAACGCCTATACGTGGATTCTTGCCGGGCGCATTTTGCAAGGAGTAGGAGCAGCTGGGACTGCTCCCATAGCGATGGCTTTAACCGGAGATTTATTTAAAGGGGGAGAGCAAAGTAAAGTATTAGGATTAGTGGAAGCATCAAACGGAGTTGGAAAAGTGATTAGCCCAATTATTGGTTCTTTATTAGCCCTTATTATTTGGTATGCAGCATTTTTTGCCTTTCCTATTTTCTGCCTTATCGCCATCTTATTAACGATGTTTTTTGTAAAAGAAAAGAAAAAGGATCAAGAACCTCCACCGTTTGGGGACTATGTAAAAGGTCTCGTTTCCGTCTTTAAAACAGAGGGCCGTTGGTTGTTAGTGGCGTATTTGACAGGAGCCACTTGTTTATTTGCTTTATTTGGTATTTTATTTTACATTTCCGATATCCTAGAGAAGGATCATCAAATTGATGGGGTGCTAAAAGGTGGCGTTTTAGCTATTCCATTATTGTTCATGACGACAACCTCATATATTACCGGAGCTAAGATTGGAAAAAATATGAGGTTGATGAAAGGTTTAATTGTTTTAGGGTTATTGCTCATGACGGTGTCGTTTTCAACACTCGTGTTCTTCAAAAACTTGATTCCATTTTTTTTAGTTCTCGTTATAAGTAGTATTGGAACCGGCCTTGTCCTTCCTTGTATTAACAGCTTTATTACAGGATCAGTGCCTTCCGATAGAAGAGGATTCGTTACATCTTTATATGGTTCTGTCCGTTTTTTAGGTGTTGCGATCGGCCCCCCTGTTTACACGACTTTGATGGATTGGTCGCGTACAGGAATGTTTTTATCCACCGCTGGTTTAACCTTGTTTGTTGCATTTCTATGTTTAGTCCTCATTCGTGTTGGGAAGAAAGAGCCCACGGAAGAAAACGATACCCTATTTGAAAAATTGGAGTTTACGTAAAGGAGTGCCATTACATGGAAATTTATTTTTCACCAGAGATCATGACTCAACATTATCAACTCTTAAATGTTGTGGATTCAAGAAATAAAGCTGTTGGGAATGTGGCGATCTTATTTGATGAAAAAAAGCTGTATGTATACGGGATATTGGAAGAGGAAGGAGTCGGAGCGGATTTTAAAGATTTGGTCACACCTTACGTAAAAGGATTAGCAAAAGCGTATCCCGATGTGGACATTTTTTCTTGTTTATATGTAGGTTGTAAGAAGATTGAATTGAAAGTCGATGAAAAGGAAGAGAAATAGTTCGAAAAAAAATGATGAATGTTTTATCATCTAGCATCATAAAGGAATAGCCCTCAAGGGTGAAACAAAAGTAGCCACTGATGTGACTAAATATAAAGAATCAATAGATTTAAAAACAGCCAGTTTTACGCAAATAGTGTAAACGGCTGTTTTTATTTGAAATTTTTGAACTTTTATAAAAACTGATTCAGAAAGTAACTCATTTTGTTCTATAATTATTATGAACGATTCCAAATATATTTAAAAAAGAGTCCATGTAAGGGGAGTTTGGCAAAAGGCTTGCCAAGATAATGAATAAGAAATATATATTTTTATCACTTGGATTATTTTTGATTGTGTTATCAAGCTCTGGTTTTCTGTGGATGGAATCTATTCGTGATGATAAAAATCCTCCAATTAAAGACGGCCAATTAGATTGGAACTGAGAGAATGGTAAGGTCCTTTTACTGGATGGAGAATGGGAGTTTTACCCATCACAATGGTTGGAAAAAATATAGATGAATATAAACCTAAAAACTTACCTTACTTTACAACTTTTATGGCTGATGAAAATGGAGTGATTGATATTGTCATTCAAGGAAAAAACAACAACCTATATCAAAAAATCAAGGATAAGCCCGCCGAATGGGCTAATTCTATTTAATTCTTCTGGAACATTGCCAAGAATTGGGTCATAAATTGGGATAAAAGTCTAGTCAAATGAAAAAGGTTTGAGGTGTGCCTAATGAGTATTGGCATTATTTTAATGGGACTCTTAGTTGGTTTTTTGGTTGGATTAACGGGAGTTGGAGGGGCCGCATTATTGACCCCGGTATTAGTATTAATGGGAATCAGTCCTTCCATCGCGGTTGGAACGGATCTTGCTTATAATTCAATCACAAAATTATTTGGATCTTTTCAGCATTGGCGTCAAAAAACCATCGATTTTCAGTTAGTAAAATACCTTGCAATTGGAAGCGTTCCAAGTGCGATATGTGCAGTAGGTGTGCTTCATTTATATGATTCCTTTTTTCATAATCAAGAAGAAGTGATTAAACATGCACTAGGTTATGCGCTAATTTTGGTTGCATTCACAACTCTTTTTAAAACGTTTAATAAGAAAAAATATGAATCAAGGCTGCAGCAGAAGCCATTGCATGAAAAAAAAGCATTGACCATTACGATAGGAGCTGTTCTAGGTTTCATTGTTGGATTAACCTCAATTGGTTCTGGATCCATGTTTGCCTTAGCAATGATGTATTTCTATCGAATGAAACCATCAGAATTAGTAGGAACCGATATTGCCCATGCATTCCTATTAGTGACAGCGGCAGGTTTGATGCATGCTGGTATTGGAAATGTTGATTACGTACTAATGATTAATCTTTTAGTAGGCTCCATACCGGGCGTCATTTTAGGAAGTACATTTTCATCAAAACTTCCAGCTAAACCACTACGGGCTATCATTGCGGTGATGATTTTAATTAGTGGGTATAAACTTATATAAGCATGTTAGTAGGGATAATTATGTTAAAAAGTTTGGCATTGACGTTACTGCTTTTAATCATTCCTTTAGCTGTTTTGGGAGCAATACAGGTTGGTGTTGAAGGCATTAATGAATATTTCATGAAGAAAGAAAGTTATGTTGTGAAACCCAATGAATATGAAAATAATGCAAAGCCAATCAAAAGTTATGATAACGATTGAGAGGCTTTTTTTTATTGTAAAAAAGCTCAAGTTATTTAATTTGGATTGCGCTCCTTCTATTTAATCTTTTATAAAGAAACGCTATCCAATTCAAAATAAAGGCAGGAATCTTTTTTGGAAAATACTTTTTAGAATATAGACGATAAAAAGTATTTTTTAAATCTAGCCATTGTTTGTCAGTTTCAATTTGTTTGAAGCGAGCAACATCAATCATTTTTATCTTTCCATTATGGATGATGATATTCCGTAGATGGATATCTGAAGGGTTTAAGCCTTCTTTTCGAGCGAGCTGAATAGCGATATCGACTTCATTTATATTGCTTTCTGAAATCGGAATCCCACGAGTAAGACACTCGAATAACGTGTATCCATCAACGAAATCAATGACAAGATAGTGAGGGCCAAAATCATATAATGTTGGGAAATAGCCAATATGTTGAATGCTTTTGTAAACATCTGCTTCCACTTTCGCCAAATATTGATGACTTGGAAAAAATACTTTCAATGCTTGGTTTGTATTTTTTATTTTAAATACATAGGCGCTCCGTCCCACGCCTATTAAAGTTAAAGAAGCATCATATTGAATGAGTTTATAATTTTTTGGATTGATTACTACACTTTTTGCTAACCCACTATACTTATTCATGATTTCCACTCCTTTTAAGAACAAATGCGCAAGCGCCTGCTCAGCGACGTACAGGCCCACAGGATGTGGGTCCGTCGATGTCGCCACAGGACGTGGCGGTTTTAGTCGACGTTCATTTTAGGTTTCTGACGAGATAAAGGAAACACGGTTAGCCTTGGGGAGCCGATGTTGACTTATCGTAGGAAGAAACCGAAAGTTTGCTAGTCGCTAGGCGCTGAAGCTAGACGGGAACAACCTTCTTAAAAGTTAGCCACATAGTTCCAATCTATACTTTCCTATGAAACAAAAAAACACTATAACCATTTTCGGTTACAGTGTCTAATAGTTAATAAAAGACCTTACCGAAAACTGGTAAGGTCTCGCAAACAACGTAAGTTGCCAATAAAGCCGAGGAACAATTTCCTGTATTGACGACTTTATTGCACAGCTACTCCCCTTAAAAAAATCGATATTAATTTGTTTTAATTATAAATCCCAAAATTAGGCGAGTCAAATAGTAAAAAATTGACATAATACTTTAGCATCATTTCCAAAAATTAGATTGACAATACATTTTTCTTCATGTAAGATTCAAGATAATTTCATATTGTAATTCTTATGTAGAGAGGTTGAGGGACTGGCCCAATGACACCTCGGCAACAGGCTTTTTTAAGTACTGTGCCAATTCCAGCAAGCGTAATGCTTGAAAGATAAGAAGAGACAAATGCACGGATTAAAACCTCTTCTTTATCGAAGTGGTTTATTTTTTTGCTCTAAACCAAGTAAATGGATTTGTTTACTTGGTTTAGCGTGTCTCTTAAAGAGGAGGAGATCGGAGAAAAGTTAATACTTTTGAAGTGAATATTTAACTAAAAACTAGGAGGAATAAGAAATGGCTTTAGTTGAAAGCATTGAAAAGAAAATTGGAGGGATTCATGCAATCCCTGAGCTTGCCCCACAATGGAAAAAACTTGATTTAGCAGAGATTTTGTCGCGTAGAGCGGCATTTGTATCCGTTAGCCAAAATAAATCTTTATACGAATCATGGGGAGCACAAGGCCATGAAAATCATCGGAAACGAGGTAATCTGCCTGCAACAATCAAAGTGGTAGAGGCCGCCAGAAATGCAGCAAACTTTGTCTCGTTCAATTGGATTGGCTACAGCGTTTTTCGTGAAGATTATCCGAAAACCATTTTTGATCAAGTCCAATATGAAACATGGGTAGAAAAACTAAATTTTTCAGAGGAGCAAAAGGCAAAAGATAACGAGTTGGTTGACGAGCTTCAAGCTTTAGTAAGACCTGGAGATTTGCAATTTAATGAGCTTGCGCTTCAGACAGCGTTTGTCGGCACACAGTTGCCGTTAGAGCTTGCGCGCAAGCAAGTAGAAGTAATTGTGTTTACGGGAATTCACCTTGATTGGTGCATTGAAGGAAATGCCCGCTCAGCAAGGGATCATGGATATCTCCCAATCATCATTGGTGATGCAACGGGTTGTGCCAAACCTGAGCAAGAAGCAGCTGCAATGGAAAGAATCAATAACTATTTCGCTCCAGTTATTTCAGCAGATACGTTTGTAAAGTTATTAAATCAAGGAACAGAAAGCGCATCTTGACCATGTGTTAAACATGCAGTGACAGGAGGAACGTAAATGCAAAACGTCGGCTTAATGTACTGTGGGGCAGTTCTTTTCATTAATGCATTGATGCTTTTAGGAAAGGTCGATAGTAAAAGTGCAGGGGTATTTAATCTTTTCCTCGGGGCAATTCAAGTAATTACACCTTTTTATGTCATATTTACTGCTGGCTCCGATCCGTGGGTGATTTTTAATGCATCAGGTGTCTTCTTGTTTAGCTTAACGTATCTTTATGTAGGAATTACGAACTTGAAAGAATGGGATAGTTCTGGTGTAGGTTGGTTTTCGCTGTGGGTTGCTATAATGGCAGTAGGCTATGGAATTATGAGTTTTGTCCATTTCCATGATCCAAAGTTTGGCATTATCTGGTTTATGTGGGCATTCCTTTGGAGCTTATTCTTCCTATTACTTGCCTTGAAAAAAGATATTGCTATTCTCACAGGATGGGTAACATTGATTCAAGCTCTGATTACGGCTACCATTCCTGGGTTTCTAATGCTTATCAATGTGTGGGATTCGATTGGGGTAGAATTAATGTGGGGAGTTGCAGTACTTTTTGCAATCGTTGTGGCATCTCTATTCTATAAAACTAGAACTTCACCGAATAAATCAGTAGTACAGGTGACAAAGTATTCGGTATAGAATCAAAACACTCCTTAACACGATATCATGTTAAGGAGTGTTTTTTATATGTAAATGTAATATCAAAACGTATGAATTGGAGAGATATTTATGTTTTATTTCCCAAATATATGAAAAAATTTAAAAGAAGAAAAAACAAGGCACGTGTTGAAAGACTTTTATTTAGCTTTTACAATCAACTTGGTCATATGATCTCTATTTTTGTCGAGTCTTAATTTACGGGACCTTTGACTGGAGTGTTATGGCCTATTTTATTGGAGGATTAGATAAAAAACTATGTGGAAAAACTTATTGTTGTTGAAATGTATATGAAAAAAGTCCTGAATTCGGATTGGAAATATTGTCGGATGATTAAAAAAGTTAAAATAAAATGGTAATTAAGTAGTATTGTTCATTTGGTATAACAAAAATTAAAATGATTATAACAAACTGATATTTTCATAGGTGTTTATTAAAATCATAATACAACTATGAGGTAAATCCGTATTTATTATATCAACTTTCCCCCCTAAACTATTCCGTAGTCTCCACATATATGCTTATGACAATCAAGAGAATTTCAATGCTATTAAATATTGGTGCTTATAAATGAAAAAAACTTGGAATGTGCATATAGAAGATTGAAGTTATTGGATATGTAGTATGAAAAAGTCTTTCATTGTTTATTTTAATGGAAGCGCTTTAATAATTGAACTTTAATTCGAAGTAGCGTTTAATAGGTAGCTCTATAGCCTTGCTAGCTGACTGTTACTCTACAATTCACTGTTCAGGCTAAAGTAATTAATTTTGAGGTATTGTCGGAAGTCCTGATCATTCTCTCTGCTTTGGAACTGCCTACACCTCTTTTTTTGTATAAAGATAATCCGAGCAGAGTTATTTAGGTACGATTTATTGTTCATTGCATGTAAAGCCCATAGGATTAAGGAATTATACTTATTAAATGGGTTTGACAAATACTGTTGATACATGGAGGTGAATTATTACAACTTATTATCTTAATTTGATGCAAGCAGCGTGAAAATCTACTAACTAGAGCAGCTAGAAATCTAGGTGAGAATTATTCATTGGGAAATACCATTTGGGAACATTCTATTATTCAGCAAGGTGTATATCTAACAGTACAATAGTATTTTGATAATGAAGGAATGTTAGTTTTAAAAATAATTGTAGTTTTAATTAGAGGAGAGATTATAAAACATGCTAAAAACTATTTCCAAGGGAGTTTCAATTTTTCTAATGGTTGTCACATTTTATATTGGAGGGATTCCATTGTATTCAAGCATTACTTCGGCTGAGGAGACATCTATTGGGTTTGAAGATCACTTTGATTCATTTGATCCAACATTATGGTTTAGATCCGATGGTTGGGCGAACGGGGCGGACTTTGGTGTTGGCTGGGTAAGAGATCATGTGGAATTTGCAGAGGGGAAAATGATGCTTCGACTAGATGATGCCCCAAATAATAATAATAAGCCATATACCTCAGGGGAGTTCTACACTTTGGAAAAGTATAGCTATGGCCGGATAGAGGGACGAATAAAAGTTGCTAAGGGTGTTGGACTTGTTACTTCTTTATTCACTTATTCTCAAAACGGAGATGAAATTGATATTGAAATCTTAGGAAAAGACACAACCAAGCTAGAAACAAACTTTTTTGTAGGCGGTATTCGAGGAATCAATGCCCATGCTATCATTGATCTTGGTTTTGACGCTTCGGAAGACTACCATAACTATGCAATAGAGTGGTCTGCAAATAATATTAAATGGTTTGTCGATGGAGAATTGGTTCGAACTGTAAATGGTGATGGAATCAAATTACCATCGGAACCATCCCATATCATGGCCAACTTGTGGTCTGGTGCTGGAGCAGCTGCAAGAACGTGGACGGGAGAGTTCGTTTATCCTGGAAGCCCTGTACGTGCTTACTATGATTATATTAAGTTCACACCTGAAAGAGAGGACGATTCTACAACGTTACCTTCCACTCCAAGCCTTACTTACTTAAAAGAACTACTAGACAACTATATGGCAACAGGGGAAGTAAATGGTCCACTCACAAAACAATTAATTAACAGCATTAAGCAAGCCGAGCATCAGTATGAAAAAGGACATAAAGATCAAGCCATCAAGTCAATGGAAGATTTTATTAAACATATTAACAATCAAGGATTGCAAAAACATATTTCTTCAAATGCTAAACTAGTTCTTATAGAAAATGCTGAAGCATTAATTCAATTATGGCTAAATTAAGGTAGAAATACAAAACTCCTAAGTGGCTCAAATTGTTAGATAGGGATAATTTTCACGGTTTAGAAATCCATGTGAGTCTATATCTTTTACGAAATGACAACACGAGCCCTTTTTATTTTTTTGTTTATAAGTATATTATCGAACCTTAATCCATAGGAACTTTACCTATATCATATGTTCCTAGCAATGAAAAAGTCATTGTTCATCGGTTATTATGGAAGTGCTTTTATTTACTGTTTTTAATTATGAGGGGGATGAAGATGAAGGTTGGCAAGAGAATAAAAAGAAAGATTCATTATGCATTATCATTCTTGTTAATATTGTTGCTAGTAGTTTCTAGTTCTACGAATATCACTTTTGCTAAAGACACAAATAAGGAAGATTCGGAAATAAGTAAAGATACTCCTAAAAGACCTTTTCCTCAACATGTAACGTATACAGAGGGAACGATTAAACCAAACCATATAACTCAGGAAGAAATGGATGCAACGGTAGCTAGATTATACGATGAGTGGAAGGAGCGGTATTTAAAGCAAAATCCTTATGACAAGGACCAGTACTATGTATTTTATAATCATAATGGTGAGTCGACAACTGATCCGAGAGAAGCCATTACGGTGTCAGAAGCGCATGGTTATGGTATGTTAATTACTGCCTTAATGGCTGGGCATGATCCGGATGCCAAAAAATATTATGATGGACTTTATCGTTATTTCAGAGCACATCCAAGTGAAATCAATCCACAATTAATGGCTTGGCAGCAGGCAATCATTAACGACGAAATCGTTGATGTTAATGGAGTCGATTCAGCTCTTGACGGAGACATGGATATTGCCTATTCCTTGCTTCTTGCTGATAAACAATGGGGTAATGATGGAGAGATTAATTATTATAAGCAAGGGAAATTAGTAATTGACGCTATTATGGAAAGCGAAGTTCACCAAAAGGATTATTATTTAAAATTGGCTGATTGGGCGTCTGACAATAGTAATACTTATGGGATAGCTACTCGTCCATCAGACTTCATGCTTCAACATTTGCAAGCGTTTAACATGGTATCAGGAGATGAACGTTGGAATAAGGTTATTGATAAAACTTACAGCATTATTAATGATGTGTTTGCGGAATATAGCCCAAATACAGGCTTACTTCCAGATTTCCTCTTAAAAGATTTGGACACTGGAAAGTTTAAACCAGCACATGCATGGTTTTTAGAGTCTAGTAGGGACGGAGACTATTATTGGAATTCTTCTCGTGTTCCTTGGCGTATTACAACCGATTATCTTGTGACAGGTGATGATAGAGCGAAAGCCCAACTATCCAAGTTGAACAGTTGGATACGTCAGACAACTGGAAATAACCCAGCAAATATTAAGCGTGGATATAAATTGGATGGGACTCAGTTAACAAATAGTGCGGGAGATGCAGCATTTTCCGCCCCATTCACCGTCAGCGCTATGATGGATGAGGCCAACCAAAAGTGGTTAAACGATTTGTGGGATTTCAATGTGAATAAAGAAACAGCAAAAGGAGCATATTTCGCGAATAATATCCGTATGCTTAGCATGATTATTGTTTCAGGGAATTGGTGGTCACCTACTGCAGTAAGCTTAGATCATATGAATCATCTTCTAGAAAACTATATTGCAAATGGGGATGTAAATGGCTCACTTACTAACCAATTAACTAACACCCTTAAACAAGCTGAGCATCAGTATGTCAAAGGGCATCAAAAACAAGCCATCAAGTCAATGGAGGATTTTATTAAACACATAAATAATAAAGGTTTGCAAAATCAGATTACCTCAGATGCAAAAAGAGTCCTAATTAACAATGCTGAAGCTCTAATTCAGTTATGGACTGATTGAGGTAGGAACACAAAGAAAACCCTCTGAGAAATGAGGGTTTCTTTGTTTTTAAATATAATCTTCTTTTATGCCATTAAATTCTTGGCTATTATTGTTATTATAGATTCACGACTAGTTCCTCGGCACTGCCACCCAATGTCCTTTTGAAACTTCCACTAGCTCGGAATCTTGTAACCTATATTTATCTTCATCCGTTTGTTCCTTCATTAATACTCTTTTTTTCTGTGATTCTATCTTTGGATCTGGAATAGGAATGGCTGCAAGCAACGATTTCGTGTATTCATGCTGCGGATTGCTGTACAATTCTTCACTTTCTGCGAGTTCTACAATTTTTCCGGCATACATAACGGCGACACGGTCGCTTATATGTTTCACCATTGATAGGTCATGTGCGATGAATAAATAGGTCAATCCAAGCTGTTGCTGTAGGTCTTCCAATAATTTCACGACTTGTGACTGAATCGATACATCAAGAGCTGATAATGGTTCATCACAGACGATAAATTTTGGTTCTACTGCGAGAGCCCTTGCTATCCCAATCCGTTGGCGCTGTCCGCCAGAAAATTCGTGTGGATAGCGATCGGCATGAAATGGCTCAAGTCCTACCATATCAAGCAGCTTTTCTACCTTTTTCCTTCTTTCTGCACTGCTTCCACTTAATTGATGGATATCCAATGCTTGCCCGATAATATCGAGAACTTTAAATCGTGGATTAAGTGAAGAATACGGGTCTTGGAAGATCATTTGCATATGACGACGCATCGTTTTCATTTCACTTTTTGATAGGCGATTGATGGCAATTCCTTGATATAGAACTTCTCCATCAGTCGGTTCATGTAGACGTAAAATGGCCCGGCCAGTCGTTGATTTCCCCGATCCAGATTCTCCAACAAGTCCTAGAGTTTCTCCAGGTTTTATATGAAAGTTAATATTATCAACAGCTTTTAACACATTACCTTTACCCATATCAAAATATTGCTTTAATGATCTGACATCGAGTAAAGGCATACCCTTATCCATAGTTCCTAATATCAAAGGAGCTTTTTTAGGTTTTTTCTTCTCATCCAATCGAGGCAATGCATTTAATAGTCTTATTGTATAAGGATGCTTCGGGCTTTCAAATATTTCTTCTGTTGTACCGGTTTCGACCACTTCTCCGTCTTTCATGACGACTACTCGGTCGCACATTCCAGCAACGACTCCAAGATCATGTGTAATTAAAATAATGGATGTCCCGAACTTTTGCTGAATATCTTTCATAACATTTAAGATTTGTGCTTGAATTGTCACGTCAAGGGCAGTTGTTGGTTCGTCAGCAATGAGTAGAGTTGGACGACAAGCTAGAGCAATAGCGATCATTACCCTTTGACGCATCCCACCAGAAAATTCATGTGGGTATTGGTTATAGCGCGCCTCACTGTTGCGAATTCCTACAAGCTTTAATATTTCAATTGCTTCTTTCTTAGCTTCCTTTTTTGATAGTTTTTGATGTTTAATCAAACTTTCAGAAATCTGTTTTCCAATTCGAATGGTAGGGTTTAAAGAAGTCATTGGGTCTTGGAAAATCATTCCGATATCTCGCCCTCTGATCGCTTCCATTTCTTTTTCCGTCTTGGAACCGAGATTTTCGCCAAGAAAGGTGATCTCGCCTGCTTTCATATAAGAAGGAGGCGAAGGAAGGAGACGCATGATACTTCTAGCGGTAACACTTTTTCCACTTCCCGATTCTCCTACAATGCCAAGTGTTTCGCCTTTTTTTACTTCGAAATTTATGCCACGAACAGCTTCGAATTCGCCGTCCCGAGTATGAAAAGATACACGTAAATCTTTTACTTTTAAAATAGGCTCCAATTTTTCCACCGCCAAAAAAATCTAATTATTGACTTTCGAATAAAGCTAAAATAAACTATACTATACCGGTCGGATTAATGCAATTAGACTTTTATATACTAAAAGTTTGGTAAATTAATATCCTGACTTGGGAAGAAAACAAGTCTCGAAGCATCATTGTAAATGGGGGGAGGGTATCATTATTGAGAGGGGTCATGGAAACGAATCGGAAGATCCAAAAGAGTGATAGTGGACAAGCTTTACTAAGCCGTACGTATATGAAGATGCAACTGCGCCCTTCTTATAAATATTTGCTTTGGATACTTGGTTTACCCGTTCATGTTTTTGTGTTCTTCTACTATTTATATAAACGAAAAAATGATTCCTATTTTGTCATATTAGCAGAAACAAAGAAATCATTGCTCGGCTCTGGATATAAGGAAGAACTAAAGCGAGATTTTCTAAATCAGCTACTGCGGAAAAAAGAATTTTTCAACGAAAAAATAAATCAAAACGAAATTGAACAGAAAGCGGAGAAATGGGCAGAAGAGAAATTTCAGAAGACATTACTTGAAAAAACGAATGAGAACCTTGAAAAACAAGGGGAGAAAAGATTGACGTTTGAAGCCGTATTTCAAACTCTTATCTCGAACCCGCTTTTTTTAATGTTATCGTTTATTCCTGGTTTACCAATGTATATACTTATTTTTTTATATAGTAATGCCTTTCTTAAATATATTTTTGAACGCTTGGTTATGAGTATATTCGTTATTCTTGGAGTAGCCATACTCGTATTTACGATTTTATACTTATCTCCATTTGATCCTGCAGCAAATATTATTGGTGAATCCGCAACGAAGGAACAAATTGCTAATTTTAACCATTTGTATGGTCTGGATCAATCTTATTTTGTTCAATTATGGGATACCATTAAAGGAATAGCCACCTTTGATCTTGGTAAATCCTTTACTGGAAATGAACATGTAGCAACGAGTATCGCGAATAAGTTTCCAATAACGTTTAAACTGACGATTTTTTCATTGATTATGGCGATTGTGATCGCGATTCCAATTGGTATCATATCAGCGACAAAGCCAAATTCCTTTTTTGATTATTCGTTTATGTTTATTGCACTTATTGGATTATCGATACCGAGTTTTTGGCAAGGACTTATATTTATCTTAAATTTTTCAATAAAATTGCAATGGCTGCCAGCAACATACAATCCACAAAATTGGCTATCGATTATCATGCCTGTCGTTGTACTTGGAACGGGTCTGACAGCTTCAGTTGCGAGGATGACACGCTCATCCATGCTTGAGGTAATTAATGAAGATTACATCATTACCGCAAAGTCGAAAGGTCTAAACCAACGTCATGTCTTATGGAAGCACGCTATTGGCAATGCAATGATTCCCATCATTACAGTCATCGGTCTTCTTTTTGGTGGGATGCTTGGTGGGGCTGCGGTTACGGAGAAGGTATTCAATATAAGCGGGATTGGGAGCTACATCGTTGATAAACAGTTTATTCCTGATATTCCAAGTATTATGGGCGGAGTAGTTTATATTGCGATAACGATTTCGTTGGTGAATGTCTTTATTGACATTTTATATGCTTTTTTCGACCCACGCATCCGTTCGAAAATGAAACAATATTGAAGCAGGTGTAGCGATGGCAAATATCGTGAAAGAAATAAATAGTTTTCAAAAAAAACATGCATTAAAACTATCAGCAGAATATACACAAACGAATTTTACATGGATTTCTTCTTTGGTTATCACGGTTATTCTTTTTATTAATAGTTTTAATTTTACAGCAAAAACGATTAAACCAATTATGTTCAGCGTTTTTCTCGTGTATCTTCTATTTACCTTATTCCAAATTCTGATTACGCTCCTTATCAAAAAGAATTTGGAAAAAGAGGGCTATATAAAGAAATCAACGAGAAGATTAGGATATATTCAGCTGTTGAGTATATTGACAGGAAATTTGTTTGTCAGTGCTTTTGCATTCAACCTCATTAAAGAAAAGAAAGCACCGGAATATACTTTTGCTTATTACATGTTGGTTAACCAGATTTTCATCATTGCTCTATCGGCTCTTAATCTGTTTAAACCTTATGTAACGGATTCATTTCCACTGGCGATGCTTATATTGCTAGTATCGAGTGTATTTTATTTAGTCGTACTTATATTAGTAGCAAAGCAAGGTGAAAAGACTCCGAAATGGATGACTTATATTGCTATTTTACTAGTGGTGACATCCATAACGGGGAATTTATTTGCGCTATTGCTTGGTGTTAATTTGCTGTTCAAAATACGTAACAGCGATAAACCAAGTATCGGCAAGTGGAATGTGATTTGGGAGAAAATTACTCGAAATACGACTGCGATGTTAGGAATGTTTTTTATTGTTTTCGTATTTTCGGTATCCGTGTGTAGCCTTTTCACGTTTGATTACGATATGGCAACTGAAAATAACTATGAGGTCCTATTGCAAACTCCAAGTCTTGCTTATCCACTTGGAACTGATAATTTTGGAAGGGACTTATTTTCGCGAATCGTATTTGGGGCAAGAATTTCGCTCATGGTTGGGTTTATTTCTACAATTATCCCAGCCGTTGTCGGTGGAATATTAGGAGCGATCGCAGGTTATTACAGCCCGCGGACAGATAATGTCATTATGCGTTTGCTTGATGTGTTATATGCGATTCCAGGAATTCTACTCGCCATTGCGATTATCGCAGCATTTGGTGCTAATACGATGAATTTGATTTTGGCACTAAGTGTCGGGTCGATTCCTACTTACGCCAGAACGATGCGGGCGAATGTATTGATGGTCTCTAATTTCGAATATGTCGATTCAGCCAGAGCATTGGGCTCCAGCGATTTTTCGATTATTTTTAAGCAAATTGTGCCTAACTCACTTGCACCTATGATTGTAAAAGCTACCCTTACGATCGGCTCTGCCGTCATTGCTACAAGTAGCTTAAGTTTTCTCGGTCTTGGAGTAGAGCCACACATCCCTGAATGGGGAAACATTTTAAAAGTTGGAAGTACGTATCTTGAGTCTCATTCTTATCTCGCTATATTCCCAGGACTAGCGATCATCATGCTCGTATTGTCGTTTAACTTTTTGGGTGATGCGTTAAGGGATGCTTTAGATCCAAAACTCGATTAAAATTTAGGAGGAAATTGAAAATGAAAAAAGGCATTTTGCCATTATTATTGGCGTTTATCCTCGTATTGGCTGGATGTGTCAATACGAAATCAAAAGTTGGAAATGAATCAAAATCCAACGAAGGTAATAAATCTGCAAATACATCAAAACCAACAATTGAAATTCTTGGAATGAGCACAAGTGAAGACGATATGAACATCGTTCGCGATCAACTTATTAAAAATGGTTTTGATGTAAAATTAAATATCCAACCAGACTATGGTAGTTTTACAACGCAAAAAGATGCAGGAAACTACGACTTAGCGGTATCTAGTTGGACAACTGTAACAGGAAATCCGGATTATGCAGTTCGCTCACTTTTCAAAAGTGGTGGAGATTATAGCATTATGTCAGATGAAGAAGTAGATACATTAATTGATCAAGCAGCTGCAGAAACACCAGATCAATTCGCTGATACGTATAAGAAATTTGAAGATCGTCTTGTTTTTGATAAAGCATATATTGTACCACTCTATAATTCTTTTAAAGCACAAGGTGTCAATAAAGACATTGTAAATGCAGATACTGTAAGACTAGCAAAATCTCGTGCTGTTGCATGGGAAACAATTGATTTTACCGATAAATCAAAGAGAGAAACAGACCCCTTAATCGTTCAACAAGCAATGGGAACATTGACATCCCTTGATCCAATTAAAGGGAATGACGGTTCTATCAATACACTTAATACAAATATGTATGTTCGTCTTGTGAATTTAACAGATGATGATGTCGTAACTTCTGATGGTTCACTTTCACTAAATCACAGCATTGCGGATGGAAACTCAGATTATTATTTCCTATTAAGAGATGATATTCATTTTGCGAAAATCACTGACAAAAAAGCAGTTGATTCTGGTGAGCGTGTTGGTGCGGATGATGTCGTATTCTCACTAAACCGTGCAAAAGACAAAAACTCTGTACCAGATCACCGCACATACAGCTTGCATGAACATATTAAAGACGCTGAAGTAGTAACAGATTTAAGTGAACTTGATTCAGTGAAGCAATCTGGCGGTAATGGAACAATTAGAGAAGCTCTTGAAAATGGCTTGGATGCAAAAATTAAAGAACTTGTTGCAGATAAAAACGATGCGAATAATAAAGATGGGAAATACCAAGTTGTGAAAGTAACGACTACTGAGCCATTCCCACAAGTCTTGAACTATATGGCACACCAATCTGCAGGTATTGTATCGAAAAAACAAGTAGAAAGCATTAATACGTATGATGTCGCTTCATTTGACCCAGCAAAGGATATTCCTTACGGAGATCAAAATACGGTGACTGAAGGCGATCAATACAATAACCATCTATTTGCAAGTGGTCCATATATTTTATCTTATAAAAATGATTATGAAGCTGTTTTCTACAAAAACCCTGCTTATATGAAGGGTACAGATTTCGAACCAAGAATTTCTCAAGTAACCGTTCGATTCATTGAAAATCCTGATAGTGCCCTTTCAGCTCTTCGTAATGGTGAAATTTATTTATTCAACGGTGTTCCAGAAACTAAATATGATTTAGTTGAAGGCGACAGCAAGCTTCACCTGCAAAAAAATAAGAGTAATGCAGTAGCTTACTTACTCTTTAACACAGCCAACCGTGAAGTGGCAAAAAGCGAAGATTTAAGAAAAGCGATTCTTTACTCAATTAATCAAGAAGAGTTTATCAACTTCTATCAAGGCAATAAAATGAAGGCTTCTTCGACTGTTAGCCCACTCGTCCAAACAGGAAACGAACTCGTAGCGGATTCTGCGAAAGCGAAAGAATTTTTAACAAAGTATCAAGAAAGTAAAAAGTAACATGTCTTATCTACTCCAATATATGAATTGGAGTAGATTTTTTATTTTGAGAACTCTTGTAATCAAGAGCTTTTATGTTGATAATAAATAGTAGGAAATGAAATAAGGGGAAATGAAACGGATGAACATTGCAGAGTTCTTTCAAAAAAAAGGCGTTAAACGATTCATCATTTTTGGATTAATCGTTTTAATCTTATATTTGATGAGGAGTATGATCAATTTAATTTTACTCACATTTATCTTTGCGTTTTTAATGGATCGGCTAGTGGAGTTTACGGCAAAGCGAATTCCCATTAATCGAAAAATACTGGCGGTAATGCTATATACGTTAATTGTTGGATTGTTAACGTGGGGACTTGTGAAATATTTACCAATTATTACGATGGAAATTAGTCAATTGGTGAAGAGGATCACCGCATTTTATGCAGAGCCGCATGATAATGTAGTGATCAATTATATTGAATCGATTATTGCAAGTAAACAAATCACCGCTTATTTGGAAAATGGACTTTCGTTCTTGTTGAAATATTTTAGTGATATTAGTAAAACAAGTGTTCAAGTCTTGATTGCGTTACTTTTAAGTTTATTTTTCTTACTGGAAAAACCACGTTTAAAAGAATTTACATCCAAATTTAAAGATAGTAAAATTGCTCCGTTTTATTATGAAATAGAGTTTTTTGCACAAAAGTTCACGCGTACGTTCGGTAAAGTCATTGAAGCTCAATTTATTATTGCGATTGTAAATTGTACATTAACAGTTATTTCTTTAGTCATTTTGGGCTTTCCACAAATATTTGGATTAGCGATCTTGATTTTCTTTTTAGGTCTTATCCCGGTTGCTGGTGTAATAATATCGTTAGTTCCACTTTGCCTGATTGCCTATACAATTGGCGGGTTTATAAAAGTGATTTACGTCGTTGTGGCCATCATGATTATTCATGGTGTGGAAGCATATATTTTAAATCCAAAATTAATGTCCTCTAAGACAGATTTACCTGTATTTTATACATTTATCGTCTTGATTTTCTCTCAAAACTTCTTTGGGGTTTGGGGACTTATTATCGGAATTCCAATATTTGTTTTCTTACTGGATGTGCTTGGTGTGACAAATAAAGAAATTCAAGTGGAGACTAGAAAGTGAAAATAGTAAAAATAATATTACAGATTGGGCTTTTGTATCTTATCTTTTTAATCGGAAGTTGGATTCAAAAATCTTTGAACCTTTTCATTCCGGGCAGTATTATTGGCATGTTTCTATTATTTGTTATGCTCATGACAGGTATTTTTAAGCAGGGTTGGATCGAAAAAGGATCTATCCTGCTCATTAAATACCTGCCTTTACTTTTTCTTCCTGTAACTGTAGGAATTATTAGTTTCCCAGAATTATTGAATATAAAAGGGATTCAATTGATATTCGTTATTTTGATTAGTACCGCTCTAGTGATGATTAGTACAGGGATGTTAAGTCAGAGATTGCTTCGTAAAAGGCGGTATGAAAATGAATGATAGTTTAATAGGATTGTTTGCAATTATTGTTACGATCCTTGTTTTTTTCGCTTCGAGAAAGCTAAATCAAAAATTTCCTCATCCTTTCACTTTACCCGTTTTGACATCAACCATCATCCTTGTTATTGGATTATTGATATTTAATATCCCGTACGAAACGTACTTCATCGGTGGAAAATGGATTGAAGCATTTCTTGGACCAGCCGTTGTGGCACTAGCTTACCCACTTTATCAGTACAGAAAAATTCTTACCGAGTATACATTTCCTATAATATTTGGAACTTTATGTGGATCTATTTTGGGAGTTACGAGTGGCTTACTGTTGGGGAAATGGATAGGGTTGGATCATCTCCTGTTACTTTCACTTCTACCTAAATCGGTTACTTCCCCAATCGCCATGGACATCGCCTCATCAATAGGAGGTTCTCCAACCTTAGCCGCTGTTCTTGTAATGGTCGCAGGAATAGGCGGTGCTGTCATGGGTCATACATTATTTCGATTGGTGCGGATTGACCACCATCTTGCTAAAGGTCTTGGAATGGGAAGTGCTTCACACGCAATCGGAACAGCTAGATCGATGGAAAATGATTTGAGGGAAGGTGCTGCCGGTACGGTAGCAATGGTTCTGAGCGCTATTTTTACATCAGTCATTACGCCGATTCTTGTCGCGTTGTTTTTGTAAAAAAGTAGTTTGATGAGCGATTTGGTAGAGAGTGAATGATGATGGTGCTGGTAGAGTTAATTAGCCCTCGTCTGTTAAAAATATGAATTGAGGGGCGTCAATTTCAAAATGCTCTATTATAGTCCCGATTCAGTGGCAATCGAGACAGAAGTAAGATAAAAGCAGGATATCTGTCTCGATTCAGTGGCAATCGAGACAGAAGTAAGATAAAAGCAGGATATCTGTCCCGATTCAGTGGCAATCGAGACAGAAGAAAGATAAAAGCAGGATATCTGTCTCGATTCAGTGGCAATCGAGACAGAAGTAAGATAAAAGCAGGATATCTGTCTCGATTCAGTGGCAATCGAGACAGAAGTAAGATAAAAGCAGGATATCTGTCCCGATTCAGTGGCAATCGAGACAGAAGTAAGATAAAAGCAGGATATCTGTCCCGATTCGAAGGCAATCGAGACAGAAGTAAGATAAAAGTTGGATATCTGTCTCGATTCGGGGGCAATTGAGACAGAAAAAAGATGAACGCTGGATTCCAGTCTCGATTCCAGCTCAATCGAGACTGAAATTTTCTTATAGGTGCTCTAAGTCGTTCAAAAATCGAAGCTAAGATCTTCATCCATCTATTTTTCAAAGGAGGGGAAACAATGGTTCATCATTCTAATGCAGATAATGCAGGAGGTGGGAAGCGAGGTCTTCGGGCTATTCCTACAAAAGATCTGTTGGAAGCAATCCGCGATGCTTTCAATCTACCTATCTCTAATGATGTTATCGACTTAGGAGGATCTTCAAATTTAAATTTACTTGTAACCGCTAACAATGATAAATATGTTATTCGTGTTTATCGACCTTACGTCAGCAAGGAAAGGCTTCAAGATATTCAATATGTTCGGCGAAAATTAAGAGAAGGTGGAGTGCCGACTTCTGATGTTGTCCTAACTAAAGATGGGCAATCTTATATAGTTTATGATCAGCGTCTTGTGGAAGTTGAAGCTTATATTGAAAGTGATGGAGTAATGGATACATGGGACCGTGTGGAAAAAGGCCTTCCTTTACTTGGAAAAATTCATACGATTTTAAGGAATGTCCAAGTCAGTAAACAAGGCAAACATCCCCTCTTTGCGAATTACATTAAACCCGAAGATGTTCTTGCTAACACGCGTAAAGGAATTCATCGTATTAAGGGATGGGAAAACTTAACAGATGGAGAGAAGCAACTGGCAGATGCAGCTGAGGAACTATCAGAACTTGTCTCAGCCAAAGAAACTCCTATCGTTTCAACTCTTCCACGTCAGCTTGTTCACGGAGATTTCTGGGATAATAATGTGTTTTTTCGAGATGATCGAGTAGTTCTTGTTGCTGATTTTGATTTTATGGGAGAGAGAGCACGTATCGACGATCTCGCGTTGACCCTTTATTTCTTGATCTTTCAATACGAAGAGGAACGCTTAGCGCCTCTGAGCCATTCGATTAACGCTTATGATAGTAGTTTAGGTGAACTATTAACAGCGAACGAACGTAATGCCCTTCCATTAGCACTGGCAAGGCAGCCGCTTTGGTCAATCGGAGGGTGGATCGCATTGCTCGATGGCGAGGAAACAGCCCGAAATCACGCTAATGGCATGCTTTCTCAAGTTCAATGGGCGCTAAAAATTGTTAAAGAGCTGGAAAGATGGCAGGAAGTATTTAGATCACCTATGTGTTAAAATAAAGCCAATTCATTTACTGGAGGAATCGTATAAATGGGTTGGCTTTATGTATTTTTTGCTACAATTGTAGAAGTTTTTTGGGTGGTTGGCCTTAGATATTCCACTACATTTTTGGAATGGCTCGGCACCATTATTATGATTGTGTTTAGTTTCTTTTTTATCATTAAAGCTTGTGAAAAGTTACCTTCGGGAACGGTCTATGCTGTATTTACCGGATCAGGTGCAGCTTTAATTGTTCTCGTTGATATTATTTTCTTTCATGCAGACTTTTCCGTTTATCAGTTTTTATTTATCGGATTAATAATTATTGGAGTCATTGGGATTAAAATGACAACAGAGGATCAAACGTCAAAAGAAGCGGGTGAGAATTAAAATGGCATGGATATATCTTTTTATAGCGAGCTGCGGTGAAATTTTTGGGGTTATGAGCATTAATCTTTTTCTTCAAAAAAAATCAATTAGTAGACTTATTCTTATCATTTCTACATTTGGACTTGGATTTGTTTTTCTTTCTCTTGCAATGAGAGACATCCCATTAGGAACCGCCTATGCCGTTTGGACGGGATTAGGAGCGGCGGGTGCTGTCATTATGGGAATATTATTTTTCAAAGAATCAGCAGGTTGGAAACGTATTGCTTTTCTTTTATGTATCATCTCAGGCGCTGTAGGCTTAAAACTGCTTGGTTAATTTTTTTTTTATAAAAATGAAACCTTTAATGAATATGTAAAGTATATACACTAAATAAAAATTTTCGAGGAGGGCATTAAAATGGGAATCTTATCTAGGTTTAGAGATATTATGGCTAGTAATATTAATGCGTTATTAGACAAGGCTGAAAATCCGGAGAAAATGATTGATCAATACATGCGAAACCTCAATAGTGACTTAGGAAAAGTGAAAGCAGAAACAGCTTCGGTGATGGCAGAAGAACAAAGAGCAAAAAGAGCTCTAGATGAGTGTAAATCCGATATTGAAAAAATGCAAAACTATGCTATAAAAGCAGTTGAAGCTGGAAATGACGATGATGCAAGAAAATTCTTGGAGCGGAAATCAGTTTTTGTTTCCAAAGAAGCAGAACTAACAGAAGCATATAATTTAGCTGCCAATAACGCAGTCAGAATGAGACAAATGCATGATAAGCTTATAGCAGATATTGGTGAGTTAGAATCCCGCAGATCGATGCTTAAAGGAAAGATGGCAGTTGCTAAAACACAAGAAAGAATTAATAAAATCGGTTCTTCCGTAGCTGGTGCAGGTCATTCCATTTCAGCGTTTGAGAGAATGGAAGAAAAGGTGAATAAAGCTCTCGATGAGGCTACAGCGATGGCAGAATTAAACAGTGCTCCAAAAGATGACATAAAGGATTTAGCCGCTAAATATGATAATGATACAGCAGGCGTTGAAGATGAATTGGAAGCACTAAAAGCAACATTGAAAAACAAAGAATAACATAAGAAGTCTTTAACGAAAGCTGTAGCTTAGGCTACAGCTTTCATAGATGAAATAGCTTTTAACGAAAGAGGTGAAGCAGATGGTTTTACAATATAAATGCCCTAACTGTGGAGATGATATGACATTTGACAGTGAGACGGGTACACTTTTATGTCATAGTTGTGGGAGAACCGAAAATATTGAAAACTTCAGCGAGGATCTCATCACAGCAACATTTTCAGAGGGTGAGGCGAATGAATACCATTGTAAAAACTGTGGTGCCGTCATCATTACAGATGCTGACACAGCAGCTACTACTTGCAATTTCTGTGGAGCGGGAGTCGTATTGGCCGATCGGCTTTCCGGCATATTGGCCCCAGGGAAAGTTATTCCGTTTTCCATCAGTAAGGACGAAGCTATCCAAGCGTTCAAGACCTGGTGTAAAAATGGACGTCTAACACCTAAAGGTTTTATGAGTGCGGATCGAATAAAAAACATAACTGGTATGTATGTTCCTTTTTGGTTGTACGATTTAAATAGTAAAGTAAAGGTGAACGCCACGGGGACAAAGGTTCGAACGTATACTCGAGGAGATTATATTTATACGGAGACACAATTTTTTGATGTATATCGTGATATTAATCTCGATTATCTAAAAGTCCCGGTTGATGCATCGGAAAAAATGGTTGATGGAATGATGGATAAACTGGAACCATATCACTATACGGATTTAAAAGATTTTAAAACTCCTTATCTCGCGGGGTATATTGCGGAAAAGTACAATTACGATGATAAGGAATTGTTACCACGGGTAAAGTCAAAAATTCAAGGTTTTATTGACTCATATATTAGCTCCACCATCTCTGGCTATTCTACCGTTTCATATAAAAATAAACAGATAGACACGAATAAGATGCGGAGTATTTATGCTCTTTTTCCTGTATGGATGGTCTATTATGACTATGATAAAGCGGAGCACACTTTTGCGATGAATGGTCAGACGGGAAAAGTAGTCGGAAAACCTCCAATCAGCATAGGAAAAGTGGGAATGTGGTTCGGAGGCATCGCGGGGTCCACTTTTATCGTACTAAAACTCATTTCGCTTGCTTTAGGTGGTGGGCTATGGTGAAAAAATATTTGTTCATTTTTGCCTTCATTTTGATTTTAATGCCATTTACCATAAATGCTCATGCATCAGAACAAAAAATCTATGACTATGCTGGACTATTAAATGAAGATCAAATTCAAAGGCTTGAAGCGTTGGCGAATGAATATGGAGCTAAGAGAAACACGGATTTCATTATTTTGACGACGAATGATACAGAAGGCAAAACTGCAAAAAAATACATGGAAGATTTTTATGATGAAACCGCTCCTGGCTACGATAAACCACATGGGAATGCAGCCATTCTTACCATTGATATGAAGGGGCGTAACATCTATTTGGCTGGTTTTTATAAAGCTGAGAAATATTTGGATGACAAGAGGCTAACTCAAATACGTGAAAAAATAACACCTGATTTGTCCAATGGAAACTATGAACATGCATTCGAGACTTTTATTAAAACGTCCTATAAATATATGGGATTCAAGCCAGGTGTAGATCCAGATAATATATTTTTTAACATATGGTTTCAAATCATTTGTTCACTTGGGTTAGCAGGAATTATTGTTGGGATAATGGCTTATAATTCAGGTGGAAGAGTAACAATCAACAGAAGTACGTACGAAGATAAGAATAATTCAAGGGTACTGGATAGAAGAGATATTTATATTAGAACAACGACAACGAAGCGAAGAAAACCTTCGGATAATAATAGTGGCGGAGGCAGCCGTGGCGGTGGCGGATTTACAAGTGGAGGACACTCCCATAGTGGTAGTGGGGGTAAATTTTAATAAACGCCATTAAACACATTTTAAGAAGAAAGGAATTGGTGATACATGTCTTTATTCAGAAATCAATTTGCTAACGTCGTTGAATGGGAAGAATTTAGGGACGATATGATTTTTTGGAAATGGAGTAATCGGGAAATTAAAAAAGGTAGTAGACTGATTATTCGTCCCGGACAAGACGCCATTTTTATTAATAATGGTAAGATTGAAGGGATTTTTACCGACGAAGGGGATTATAATATTGAATCGCAAATTATTCCTTTTTTATCCACATTAAAAGGATTTAAATTTGGCTTCAATAGTGGCATGCGAGTGGAAGTTTTATTCGTGAACACGAAAGAATTTACGGTGAAATGGGGTACGAAAAATGCTATTAACATCCCGACACCAATGCTTCCAGGCGGTATGCCTATCCGTGCAAATGGTACATTTAATTTTAAAGTGAATGATTACATCGCTTTGATTGATAAAATTGCCGGCGTGAAAAATAGTTATCTTGTTGAAGATGTAAAAATTAGGATTGTTTCGATTCTCGACCAGCTGCTAATGAAGTGGATTAGTCAAGAAGGAAAAGATATGTTCAATCTTCAGGCAAACTCTTTTGAAATAGCAAAAGGAATTAAGGAAGACTTAGACATGCAAGTCATTGATAGTGGCATGACGATTACTGGATTCAATATTATGAGCTTCAATTATCCAGAGAAAATTCAAGAGATGATTACAAAAACGGCTTCCCACGGAATGATTGGCGATATTCAAAAGTATCAGCAAGTTGAGATGACAGATGGTATTGCATCTGGAAAAGTAAAAGGCGGCGGTGCGGCAGCAGATATGGCGGGCATGATGATGGGAATGAATGTCGCCAATGAAATGTTGAAAAACATGAATCAGAATCAAAATCAGAATCAGTCGTCTCAAGGAAATAACGCGAACGGTAATAAAATTCCGAATTTCTGTCCAAACTGTGGGCAAAAAACGAGTGGAGGGAATTTCTGCTCGAATTGTGGGCAGAAACTAGTTTAATACAACTGTAACTCCTTTTTCATCAAATGTTGATAAGCTGTAATTCTATCGTTATCTTATTGAAAAGATGAATCGCTAATATGTAAGATAGCAACTATTTTGTCTAGCGATAAGATAAAAATGCCTTGATGAAAAAGGAGTTTGACTATGGAAGCCCATGTAAAAAAATCCTTGGAAGAATGGAAAGATGAAATAGGCGAAATTTTAGTGGACATTGAAAAAGAATATGAGGAAATAAAAAGAGAGCTGCAAGTATATTCTTATAAATTCAGCATCACGAAACAAGTCATTCAATCTACTGTAAATGAAGAGATTATCCGTAATATTCGCCATCTTTATCATACTCCTTTTCAAGAACGGTTCAACGAATTAAAAGAAGGAATCAGAGACTTGGAGGAGAAAAAGAAAGTCTTCCAAATGTTTATTGAAAAAATTGATAAAGTAAAAGGAAGAGAAGACTCAAACTCGACAATGATTCCAAATGAGCAGATGATATATAAATAAAGTAAACAGAGGGTGCCCAATTGCCCCCTCTGTTTTTTATCCGAATTTATCTACTATGACTATTAATGATTTTTAACTCACGTAAACATTCGAGTGTAATATTCTTTGCAACCGTCCCACTGCTGTCCACATTTGTTGCAAAAACCCATACATCCTTTGAAGTTTCAACATATCCAACGTACCAGCCTAAGCCTAAATCTGATAGTCTCGTGCCAGTTTTTCCATGGATCACATAATTATCTTGATCATCGTTAATCATCATTCTTTTCACAGTTTTCAATACTTGTTTATCAAATAGCAATTCCTCTTTGACAAGGTTATCAATAAACCTTGCTTGTTCACTGGCTGAAATTTTCAAGCTGCTATCTAACCAAAAGGTATCAATGCCTCCGGAAATATCCTGATTTCCATAATTCAATTTATTAATATTGCTCTGCATTTGTTTGGTACCAATATCTCTTGCCATATCTTGATAAAACCAGATCGCTGATTGCCTCATAGCAGAAGCTAATGAATGATCGGTATTCCACTCTTCCAATTCCCTGACGACTCCGTCCCATCTTTTCACTTCGTATTCATCTTTTACAGCTTTCATTGTTAGCCCAATGATGGCATTCGGCACTTTGATAGTAGATTCCGGAGTAAATGTTTCTGTGCTTCTTTATGCAAGTATTATGTATTTGCCCCAATATAAAAAAGAAAACATGATTCGATTAAGTGTTTCTCAAGTGGAAGAAAAGCATATTAATTTGGGTATAGAAAAAATCGCTAAAGCTATTAAAGAAATAGGGTAAGTTGTATAGGAATTCGTTATGATCTGAAGTCCATTCAAGGTCCAACTAAGAAGAATGAGAATGAATAGAGGGTATCCTCAATTATGCAGATCCACCAATGGGAACTTGATAAAGATATATGTAGAAATAAAATACTAGAATGAATAGAACATCAAAAATCATTTAGTCTTCCATCTAGTAAAAGTAATACGAAAGGTCCCTACTATTTTGCAGGAACCTAATAATTCAATAGAAATCAATGCTAATCTTATTCCCATAAACATGAAGGATACAGTTTTTTGAAAGCATTTGTTTTATCGTCGCCAATTCTTGCTCAGTTAAAATGAGATCTGTGATTCCTTTTTCTGTTTGTTGATAATCTTGATCTTGAATCTTATTAAATTTTAGACGTAGTAGGTTTTTAAGTCCATTAATTGTCATAAATTTTACTGAATATCCATCTGTAATGATAGATTCAAAATCCTTCTCACTATTCGTTGCTAGATTTACAAGTTCTTGAAAGTCGAAGGTTGTATCAATTTTTTGCCAAGGACTTACATCTTTTTTATTAATTTGTTTGAGTATTTGTTCGTCCGTAACGCCATTAGCCCTTAATGTTTCTAACATAAAGGCGGTTGGTAGTGAAATTTTTATAGTCTCCAAATTGTATTCCTCCGTTAAGTACATGAAAATATATATAATTATATTATAGTAATCAATTACGAACAATTAATTATTCTGATAAGGTTAATGTGAATTAATAATACTTTCCAAAATTATTGATCCAAATAACACTATCGGTAATAATCTCCGAGTAATCGGTAGTAGAGTTAGAACAATTGGAAATATAATGCGCAAAATCGGTAATATGCTTCACTTTACAGTATGATAGAATGGAAGAAACAATTATTTGAATTGGAGGAATTATATGGACTCCCATCTAAAATTTGATTTTCATACCCATCATCTTCGTTGCGGTCATGCACGAGCTGATATTCGGGATTATATTGAAGCGGCGATTCAAAGTGGGATGGATATGATTGGCATCTCCGACCATTCTCCTTATTTTGCTAGTGATAAGGACCAGCTTCATCCTAATATTGCGATGGCAAAAAGCACGTTCCCTGAATATGTGAAGGAAGTTTTACAGCTGAAAGAGGAGTATAAAGGAAAAATCGATGTTCTTTTAGGTGTTGAGTCAGATTTTTTTCCAGAATATATTGATTTATACCAAAGTTATTTTGATTCCTATCCTTTCGATTATATTATTGGATCCGTTCATTTTGTAAACGGAGTAAGTATTTTCAAAAAGGAACGTTGGGATGGGCTGACGGAAAAAGAAAGAGTTCAGACAAAAGAAGCTTACTATGAACTAATTCAACAGTCCGCAAGCTGTGGTGTATTTCAAATCTTAGGTCATATTGACGCGATGAAAGGATTTTATCCAGACTTTTCTTCCATTCAAACTGATGTAGTGGATCACACTTTGAAAATAATTGCTGAAAATGATGTGGCGATTGAAATTAATACGTCTGGAAAAACGAAAGATTGTGGTGGATGGTATCCAGCTGATGAAATTCTTGAACGTGCGCTTTATCATGGCGTTAACGTTACATTTGGCTCTGATGCACACGATCCTGAACGTGTTGGCGATGATTTTGAATTAGTTAGAGCAAAATTAAAAGAAATCGGATTCAAAGAGTGGGCTTATTTTCGAGAAAAGAAAAGATATCTTACTTCTTTATAATTCGCAGAAAGGTTGTTATCGAATGTACGAGATTACGAAAGAAAAAGATGAAAAATTTACTATCTATCACTTAAAAGATAAAGAGTCCGGTTCTTGGATAAAAGTAGCACCTGAAAGAGGGGGCATCATTACAGCTTTTGGTGTGGATGGAGTAGAAACGTTATTTCTAAATAAAAAAACATTCTATGACGAAGAGGTAAATGTTCGCGGTGGAATACCTATTCTATTTCCGATATCGGGCCAATTGCGTGACGGTGAATACGAATGGAAAGGTACCGTGTACAAAATGAAAAACCACGGATTCGCTAGAAATCTTCCGTGGGAAGTCATCGATACGCAATCGGATGAGTGTGCTTCCATTACATTAAAATTAACTAGCAATGAAAAAACTAAAAATGCATATCCGTTCGATTTTGAAGTAATTTATACATATATTTTAAAGGATAATCAGCTACAGATTTTACAGGAATATGTGAATAAATCTGATGCTGAAATGCCTATATATGCAGGTTTCCATCCATATTTTAAAACATCGAATAAAAATCTTGATTACGAAACGGACGCGAAAACCTATCGTGATGATAACGACTTTGAAATCAAAAATGTCGCGGACGGATTAGATTTATCTGATAAAAAAGAATCCTTTGTATTACTAGATGTCGAGAAACAAGAAATTGCTTTTACATTACCCGAAATCGATAAAAAGGTTACGATGAACTATGGCGAGGAATTTAAATATGTGTATTTATGGACGGAACAAGGACAAGATTTCCTGTGTGTGGAACCATGGATTGCGCAAACAGATGAGATGAATCGGAAAGAAGAATTATACTTTGTTGGAATAGGCGAATCATTAAAAACATTTTTAACTATATCTGTGCAGTAGGCCAAGTTGGTCTACTGTTTTTTTGTATAAAAGATACCTCTAGTACAAATGATAAACTGTTCAACAATGAAGGAGGGTATGAGAATGAAACAAAGATTTTTACATATTTGGCTAGTTTCCTTTATTATTTTTTTAACTATTCCTATATCCCAAGTTCAAGCAACGGAAAATGCAGTAGTAAAGAATGTTATATTCTTGATTCCAGATGGTTTTTCAACTTCTTATGCAACAAATTATCGTTTATATAAAGGAAAAGAATCGATTATGGATTCAATGTTAGTCGGCATGCACCAAACATATTCTGCCAATTCACCGGTAACAGATTCGGCGGCGGCGGCAACCGCAATGGCGACGGGGTTCAAAACGAACAATGGCATGATTGGTGTATCTTCAGACGGAAAAAAGCTAAAGACGATATTGGAAGCTGCTAAAGAAGTAGGTAAAGGAACAGGACTTGTCGCCACTTCGACCATTACATACGCAACACCGGCTGCTTTCGGAGCGCACGTATTATCTCGTAAAGACGAGTCTGAAATCGCCGTGCAATATCTAGATAATGAAGTGGATGTGCTTCTTGGGGGAGGAAAAAAGTATTTCACTTCACTAATGGAAAGCGGGAGAAAGAAAGGGTATGAGATCGTAACGAATAAAACGGAGTTAAGCAATGTAAAAAAGCCGGAAAAACTACTCGGCCTGTTTGCAAGTGAAGGAATGGTTCCTGAATTGGATCGCCATTTGACAAGTGAGCCAAGTCTTGAAGATATGACGAAAACAGCTTTAAAAATACTGAATCAAAACAAAAAAGGGTTCTTCTTAATGGTAGAAGGGAGCCAAATTGATTGGGCCGGCCATGATAATGATGCGGCTTGGGCGATGAAAGACATAGAAGCTTTTGAAAAGGCGGTGGAGATAGCAGTAGATTTTGCCCAAAAAAATAAAAACACGCTCGTAGTTATAGCAGGTGACCACGATAATGGTGGTATGTCCGTAGGGGCGTATGATAAGTATGATGCTAAATTGGATCTGCTTCGCCAAGTTAAAGCATCTGGTCGTTTTATGGAAATGGAATTGAATAAAAAGCGAAGCAATGCGAAGGAAATCATGAAAAAATATGCAGGAATTGATTTGACTAAAGAAGAAGTTAAAAGAATAGAACAAGCTGATAAACCAGTAAAAGCAATAAATAAGATTATATCTGAACGGGCGCTTATTGGGTGGACTACTTCGCAACATACGGGGGTGGACATTCCAGTGTATGCATATGGTCCTGGAGCGGAATTATTTAGAGGATTGCATGATAATACGGAGCTGCCAAAAATAATGGCAAAGGTTATGAATATTAGACTCCAGTGAGAAATTCAATGTAACCTTCCTTAAGACCTTACGTCGTATTTTACAAGGAGGTTATTTTCTTGAAAAAAAATACTTTTATCGTTCTATTTCTATTGATCATACTGACTCTCGTTGCATGCGGAACAAACGCAAACAAATTACAGGAAAATACAGTAATTCAATTACCGCCAGCTGAAGTGGAAGTAAAGGAAGGAGATTTCATATATAGGTTATTCAGTGAAAAGGACGTATATGAAAATGGTGATATTGCCGTCTTCGCTGAGCTTACTTATGTGGGCTCTGATGATTCAATTGAAATTTATCATGCTGCTTCACCTTTTTATTTTCCGATAGAGGAGAAAACGAGGGAAATTGAAATTGGATATGGAATGGCTGAGCCTCTTATCACAACAATTCTTCATAAAGATAAACCATTCCGTGAAAAATATACTTTTTCTGGTAGATACGGTGAAAATGATAAAAAAGAATACATCAAATTCGTTAAGGAAATTGCCAACAATGGATTTCCTGAAGGGAAGTACATTATTCATGGAAAAGCTGAATTTTTCACTCATAACAAAAACGGAACAGATCAAACAAACTATACACTAAATGCGGATATTGGATTTTCAGTAATGAAATGACATCTTCCAATCTATGGTAAATGATATAATAGAGAAAAAAATGGGTGGGGGCACGGAATGAAGGCTTCTATTAACTGGTTACAGATGGATGACGGGGTTGAAATTTATGTGAAAAGATGGAATGAGACGGATGCTCAACCGATTGCCATTATTCAACTTGCCCACGGCATGGCTGAGCATATAGATAGGTACAATGAATTTGCGGAGCATCTAGTTGAAAATGGAATCTTCGTCTACGGAAATGACCATCGAGGTCATGGTCACACAGGAGAAAAAGCTGGTTTTGTTGGTTTCTTTGCTGAAGAAAATGGTTTTGATCGTGTTGTAGAGGATCTTTATATAATCAACCAATCGATCCATCATGAATACCCCAAAATTCCGATTTTTTTGATGGGGCATAGTATGGGATCTTTTCTAGTAAGAAGATTTATTCAAAAATATTCATCCTCTGTCCATGGAGTCGTTCTTTCTGGCACTGCTGGAAGCCCTGGTTTAGCAGGGAAATTAGGAAAACTAATGGCAAAATGGGAAGGGCGCATAAAAAGTCCAACGACACCAAGCCCATTCCTTGATCGGCTTTCCTTTGGTTCTTTTAATAAGCGCATCCAAAATCCTAAAACACCATTTGATTGGCTTTCACGCAATCACAATGAAGTTGAGAAATATATCAATGATCCTCATTGCGGCTTTGTTTGCAGCTCAGGATTTTTTTATGATCTGTTTGAAGGCTTGGAAAAAATTCATGATCCAAACCTCAATCAATACATTTCAAAAAATATGCCAATGTTATTTTTCAGTGGAGATCAAGATCCAGTTGGAGGCAATAAAGTATTAAAGGTTATCCAGCAATATAAAGATATTGGGCTATTAAACATAGATTCCACATTTTTTGAAGATGGTAGACATGAAATGTTGAATGAAATTAATAAAGATGAGGTATATAGGCTAGTGCAGCAGTGGATTATTAAACAGCTTCATAAAAATAATATACCTATATAAAAAACGAAGCACTGTTCCTTAGAAGAACAGTGTTTTTCGTTGTATATATGTCAAATGAATGCGTAATTCTGGACTAACGATGAGCATCCCTTACTATGAAAAATTAACAACCAAGCCCATGTAAAAACGAATGAATCGTTCAAATTGCACTAACCCTAACAAATCTTAATGATTCATCGTGTTTTTTGTATTTGACTCAAAACAGCTATCTCCTGTGTGTACTTAGACGGAACTATTTTGTGTAAGTCTCCACGTCGATATACAATCATATCCATTTTTCTTATTGTAAATACTTCGGTGGTGGGTCCACAGAATGATTATTAGTGATTTCTGCAAATATGTTTTCATTTTTGTTATTACTAATAATTGGTTTGTTCAACTGACCGGTTTGTATTAATTGAATAAGTGTTTGAATATCTTCTTTCGTAGCTGGCTGTTTTTCAGGTTTTAAGGTGTATCCAATTTTTCCATTCACTTCAACTGTTGCCGTTTCCAAGTCGTTAATCGAAGCGATACCGAGTTGGCGAAGCCGTTCCTCTAATTTATCGACCGTTAATCTTAATTTTTTTAACTGTTTTTCATTAAGCTGTCCTTTTTCAACAACTGGTACAGATTTACCAGAAATTATCGTCTCAAGGAAATCAGATTTTAATTGAATTAGCTCTGTTATAATAAGTGCTAAAATAAAAACCGCCCCAACGACCATAGTAGTCCATATATTTTTACTCGTTACAGGTTGAATAAGCATCGTACCAAAGGCGATCATAATGATGGCTTCTGGCATTGTCATTTGGGATATCGTTTTTCTCCCACTTACCCTTAAATATATTGTACCTATGGCAAAAATTAACAGAACCTTCCATATCAAATCTAAGTCCATTCATAAAACCCTCTTTTGTTCATGTTAAATATTATTTTTTGCCAATTTCTTATAAACATACAAGTATTATTTGGTAAGGAATAAGGACCAATTATTTGGAGAAGATAAACTGAACTTTAAAGTGGGAGGAAATTTACCGATATGGAAATTTGGGATATGAAATTTATTAAAGACAATGAAAAAATAAATCCAAGACCAAAAGAAAACGAAAAAAACGATGAAAAGAATGAAGCAATTCGCTCCGAAAAAATTCGTTATAAAAATGCGGATAAAATATATGAATAGATTTTAATGATGCTTGATAATCCCGGATCTCGTGAGCATGAAGAAGGAAGTCCAACTGTTTGTGGGACAAGACAAAAATCGCTTGTTATTAAATACCGTTTAAATAGTTCTTGTTTTTTAGAGGATTGGAAAGTATTCGCGGAACGTAACCGACAGCTATTAGAAAAATAAAGCTTTTCTTTCTAACTTTAAATAGAAAGAAAAGCCTTTTTCCTTTTTTATGTTAATGGGTCACAGGCTTTTAATAGAAACCTCCGAAGCCACATCCACCAACAAATGATGCACCAATGATAATTAAGAGAATGAACAATACTACAACTAAGGCGAAACCTCCGCCTCCAAAGCCTCCACTCATAAAAAGGCACCTCCTTTAATCTGGATATCTTATTCTATGTACTAACCGAATCTATGTGTTAAATGAACAGTCGTAAAATGCCCATTTTTTAAAAGTAAAGAGAGTTAGTCAATTGATTTTAGGCTTATGCTGTCCAGCGCAAGCAACGTAGAATAGGAAACTTACGGCCTTTCTTTAAATTAAGCCAATAGCGACTTTTCCGTCGTCGTGTATCCTTTATCTCAGTCAGAAAACAAATGGAACTTCGAATATAAACTCCACAAAGAATGGTATGTTAGAACCGATGATATGATTTGGGGCGGTGGGCTCTGCATGTCTTTACTTGGAAGGAATTGTTTGGCTGTGTAAAAGATCAATATGGAATGCAAAAAGTATAATGGAGATATTTAGGCGTTATTGATGGAAAAAGTGGATAGTTCTTAAGAAGACGTCTTTATCATGCAGACTTCTAAATCAAAAGTTAATAAAGCCCCCTAAATTAATTATTTCGGGGGCTTCGCCTATTCTTTTTTTCTATGAATCTTGGTTCATAATCAGATAAAACTTCGAATACTTCGTCTCCTGTAATATAAAGATGATGTTCTAAGTTAGGGTGAGTTTTGCGATTATACAGGGGATTCGAGTCAAACATTTTTAAGAACTTGGAATTTTCCATTTTACAAAAGTAGGCAGCCTCAGGGTCAACTCTGCCACTACTATCTGTTTCTGTAAAACGGAGATCATGTCTGCCGATTTCAGTTGAAAATCTAAAAGCCCAAACGTAGTATTCTAACGGTGTAATATTTTGGTCATAGATGATATCAAGTCGGTTATCATGTAAGTCTTCAAGGGTTATTTTTAGATAATCACTATGTCTGATTACATTCGTTAAATTAATATCATATAAATATTGTGCCTTTAAATTTGTAACAGGCTGCCATATATGCAATTTTTCTTTATCCTCATCATTTTTCAAAGGATTTCTCCCCTTCCCTGTTTATTTTAATCAGTATAATATTATTACATTCGTTACGAGCCCTTTTATTCCTTTAAAAAATCACTCTTCTTGATATTCATGAAAATAAATAAGTCCACTCTTTGGTAAGAAGTGGACTTACGTGGATTTTATCAGGAAAAAAAGTGACCTATTTAGAGCTAATATGAAGAGGAGGAGGAATAAGCCAGCCCTTCTCTTTAACAAGTCTAAGTAATTTAGCTCCGAAGTTTGCTCTTAGTGTATGGAATTTCACGAACATCAAGGCGATGTCTTCACGGATAGATTCACCAATTATGGTACTACATGAAAGCAGGCCGGCAGCGACATCTCTAGTCAATGATGCTGCAATTTCTGGATCAAGTAACCTAGCCCCTGGTGGTATATCTTCTAAGGCAGCTTTCGATCTATCTGGGGGAGTAGGCGGTAATGATACTCCAGTTTCTTTTAATAATAGTTCTATTTCCCTAACTTCTTGTTCTGTTAATTGGATTGATTCTTTCAGTAATGATTGAAGGTCTGAATCTCCTGCATGATTTAAATGTACTTGATAGCAAGCAACTAGGCCTTTCGTTGACATTAGGTAAGTCCATAATCCGAAAACTTCTCCATAGTGCATCGGTTCATCTTTTGGATTTCCACTTAATATTCCCACCTGAATCCTCCTAACAATATTTTGAATATCGGTTATATATTCTGTTACATCCAGACAAACATACATTTAAATTTTTTTGCCCAGCATAAAATGCTTCTAATCAGTCATCGAAATTAATAAAATTCATGTGGATTTTGAAACTAGAACAATTATATATTCAGGTGTAAAATTAAAAAGTTGAAAGAGAATAAATGAATAAAGTGAGGGATCATGAATGCGAAAGCAAAAGGGGAAATTTTTTTATAGTCCACCGAAAAATGGATACCCAGAGTGGAATAACAATCCTGAAATTTTTCAATTAAACAGATTGGAAGCCCATGCGACGTTAATGCCATTTCAGACGGTTGAAGAAGCATTAGAAGGAAATCGAAAGTCTTCGAAGTATTTCAAATCTCTAAATGGACAATGGAAGTTTTCATTTTCTGAAAATCCTGATAAAAGGAATGAAAACTTTTATAAAACGGATTTTAATAGCAGTAGTTGGGATGAGATTAAAGTTCCGGCACATTGGCAGCTTCAAGGGTATGATTATCCGCAATATACGAATGTTCGTTATCCTTGGATTGAAAAAGAAGACATCAAGCCACCATTTGCTCCAACAAACTATAATCCTGTTGGGCAGTATATCCAAACGTTCACCGTGCCAGAGTCATGGGATGGACAACCTGTGTACATAAGCTTTCAAGGTGTTGAATCAGCTTTTTATGTTTGGTTGAATGGAGATTTAGTCGGATACAGTGAGGATACATTCACGCCTGCCGAATTCGATTTGACTCCATATTTACAAGAGGGCGAAAATAAGCTTGCTGTAGAAGTGTATCGTTGGTGTGATGCGAGTTGGCTAGAGGATCAGGATTTTTGGAGAATGAGTGGTATTTTCAGAGATGTATTTTTATATTCAACTCCTCACGTTCACATCCAAGATTTCTTTGTTACGACTGAGCTTGATGAAGAATATCAAGATTCGGAATTAAACATCCAGGCAAAGATTTCGAATTATTTTGAAGAGAGTATTGAGAATCAAGTTTTCGAAGCAATCTTATTTGATCAAAATCAACAGGCGGTTCTGCAAAGCCCACTCGTTGTTCAAGTGGATATTTCTGAGAAAGTTGATGTAAAAATATCTACGTCAGCATTGATTAAAAATCCTTTGAAATGGAGTGCGGAGCATCCTAATTTATACACTCTTGTGCTGAGTTTGAAAGATGCAGATGGAGAAATTGTTGAAACCGTAAGCTGTAAAGTAGGATTCCGTAAATTTGAATTAAAAGATGGGTTAATGAAAATCAATGGCGAACGGATTATTTTTAAAGGTGTCAATCGTCATGAATTTTCAGCAGATAAAGGTCGTGCTATCGATTTTGAAGATATGGTTCACGACATTACGTTAATGAAGCAGCATAATATTAATGCGGTTCGCACGTCTCATTATCCGAATAACCCTTATTTGTATGAATTATGTGATGAGTATGGTCTTTATGTCATAGACGAAAATAATCTAGAAACACATGGAACTTGGTATTACGGCCAACAAGAATTAGAAGATACAGTGCCTGGCAGCAAACCTGAATGGACAGAAAATGTATTAGATCGTTGTAATTCGATGTTCCAGCGTGATAAAAATCATCCATCCATCGTCATATGGTCACTTGGAAACGAATCATTTGGTGGAGACAATTTCTTGAAAATGCATGACTTTTTTAAAGAAATTGATCCTACTCGCCTTGTTCATTATGAAGGGGTATTCCATTATCGTCCTTCTGAAGCAGCTTCTGATATTGAAAGTACGATGTATAAGTCACCTACATTGGTTGAACAATACGCACTGGAAGCGGAAAAGTCATCAACACAAGCCAAGCCTTATATTATTTGTGAATATGCCCATGCGATGGGAAATTCCTGCGGGAACTTGTATCAATATACCGAGTTATTTGATAAGTATCCTATTTTACAAGGTGGCTTTATTTGGGATTGGCGAGATCAAGCTATTCGAACAAAAACCGAAGATGGCATTGAATTTTTAGCTTATGGTGGGGATTTTGGAGAGTCTCCTCATGACGGTAACTTTTCTGGAAACGGTCTGATTTTTGCCGATGGAACGGTAACTCCGAAAATTTTTGAAGTGAAAAAATGCTATCAAAATGTGGAGTTCTATGATGCAAATCTTGAAATAGGCGAAATTACGATTAAAAATAAGAATCTGTTTTCTGACTTAAGTGATGTTGAGCTACATTGGCAAGTAACAGGGAACGGGGAAGTTATAAAAACTGGAATAGCTAATGTTAGTGTCGAACCAAAGTCTAATGCTAACATTCAACTTGGATTTACATTGGAAGATTTTGCTTCATCCCATGGAGAACTCGTTCTAACTGTAAGCCTCCATCTTAAGGAAGCAACAGTATGGGCGGAAAAAGGTCATGAAATTGCCTTTGAACAGTTTGTGTTGAAAAGTGATATTGACGAAAAGGCTTCAGGGGCTGTGTCCAGTGTATTAAAAACAGAAGATAAAGATACTGGTATGACCATATTAGGAGATCATTTCTCTATTATATTTAACAAAGTTACAGGTGATCTAGAATCATATCAGATTTCAGGACTAGAAATGCTACAAACGCCAATTGCTCCAAACTTTTGGAGAGCGATGACTGATAATGATAGAGGAAATGAATTGGATAAACGTGCTGCTACATGGCGTGAAGCTGGTGAGCATCGAGAGCTACAATCTTTCTTTGTTGATGAAGCGAACGATAAAGTTAATGTTACAGTAACGTACAATATTCCGACGATGGATGCTTCAACATGTAAAATCACTTATATAATTGAAAATTCAGGTTCGATTGAAGTAAATTACGAATTGACACCAGGAAGTAATTTACCGGAAATTCCAGAAGTCGGCATTCTATTTTCGATGGATTCAAGCTTTGATAATCTCAAGTGGTATGGTAAGGGTCCACATGAGAACTATATTGATAAAGAAAAAGGCGCGAAAATTGGTCTATACGAAGGAAAAGTGAAGGATCAATATGTACCGTATTTAAAACCACAAGAATGTGGTAATAAAACTGAAGTTAGATGGATTACGATTGCAGATGGGAATGGAAATGGGATAAAGGTTTCTGGTCTTCCAACATTGGAAGCTAATGTCCTTCCATATACACCTTTTGAATTAGAAGAGGCTAGCCATTCTTATAAATTACCAGATAGTAAGCAAACTGTGGTAAGACTAAATTACAAACAAATGGGTATAGGCGGCGACGATAGCTGGAGTCAAAAAACTCATCCAGAATTCACAATATATGCTGACCAAGTATATCGATATTCGTTTACATTAAGTCCAATTAGAAAATAAATAGCTTATTGTAAATCGAGACAGAACTTTTTCGTTTTTCGGAATACAGTCTCGATTGAACACAAATCGAGATAGACCATCACCGAATATTTATCTCGATTAATTTAAATATAATTTTTACAGGATGTCCTAATGATGTGTTTCATCTTTCACAAGGACATCCTTTTTATGTGCTCCATGCATAATATCTGAATTAATTTCCAAACTAAATTCAAGAACTTAAACCTTATGCGGGGGGATTATATTGAAACGAATGTTTTTTTTATTGTTAACGACGATTTTGATGGTAACGGCTTGTTCGACGGGGTCGTCCAATAAAGGTGGAGGACAGACCTCCACAAATAAGGGCATTAATAAGATTACTGCTTGGGCATGGGATCCAAAATTTAATATAGCAGCACTGAAACTAGCTGAAGCCAATTACACAGGTAATAAAGATTATAAATTGAGAGTTATTGAAAACGGACAACCGGATATTGTTCAAAAGTTAAACACGGGATTAAGTTCGGGCACGATGAAAGGAATGCCTAATATCGTTTTAATAGAAGACTATCGGGCACAAAGCTTTTTGCAAGCTTACCCAGATGCTTTTTATGAAATCTCACAATACTTTAATCCGAAAGATTTTGCTGATTATAAAATAGCCCCAACGAGTTTTAATGGAAAACAATACGGGTTGCCGTTTGATACAGGAGTAGCCGGGTTATATGTTCGTACGGATATGTTGAAGGATGCTGGACTGACTCTCGACGATGTTCGCGATATTGATTGGAACGAATTTATTGAACGTGGAAAAACGATTAGAGATAAAGTAGGAAAGGGTTTCTTGACACTCGATCCGAATGATTTAGGTACTATTCGTATGATGATTCAATCGGCGGGATCATGGTATTTGAAAGATGATGGGGTAACACCAAATCTAGCTGGAAATGAAGCGTTAAAAGAAGCATTTAGAGTTTATAAAACTTTGTTGGATGAAAAAATAGCTGTAACAACATCTGATTGGAGTCAATTCTTAGCTGCATTTAACAATAGTGATATTGCTGGAGTGCCAACAGGGAACTGGATAACTCCTAGTATTAAAGCTGAAGCATCCCAATCTGGAAAATGGGCTGTCGTTCCAATTCCGAGATTACCCGTAAAAGGAGCAGTTAATGCATCAAACCTTGGTGGAAGTTCATTTTATGTTTTAAATATTGATGGAAAAGAAAAAGCGGCCGAATTTCTAGGAAAAACATTCGGCTCCAATAAAGACTTTTACCAAAAGCTTGTAAAAGAAGTTGGAGCATTAGGTACGTATAAACCAGCAACTGACGGTGAAGCGTATAAAAGTGGTGATGATTTCTTTGGCGGCCAAAAGGTTATTGAGGATTTCTCAAAATGGATGTCCGAGATTCCGAGTGTAAATTATGGAATGCATACGTATGCGATTGAAGATATTTTAGTAGCAGAAATGCAGAATTATTTAAGTGGAAAAAACATTGATGATGTATTGAAAGATGCACAGCAACAAGCCGAGGCACAGTTGAAATAAAAAAACATTGGGAAAAAGGTAGAGAAGGTCACGCGAGTTGATCTCGCGTGCACTTTCAATGTATTGTAGGGCGGTTATGTTTTCTTTAGATCAACCGTTAGTTTGAGATCACTTTATTAAAGTATATTGCCCAAGATTATTGGATAAGAGCTTCAGGTTAGGAGTGAAAGAGCCGTGAATTATCGGTTAAAAAGTAATACAATTGGTTGGTCTTTTGTCTTGATTTCAGTCATCTTTATTTGTTGGTTTTACTTTTATCCAATGATTCAGGCGTTACTTTTATCCTTTAAATCAGGTGCAGGGGCGAATCTACATTTTGTAGGGCTGCATAATTATATTCGACTATTTAGTGATCCTACATTTATTGCTGCTATCACGAATACTTTTATTTATTTAATCGTTCAAGTTCCAATCATGATAATTTTGGCTTTATTTATTTCTGTGTTATTGAATGACAGGACATTGAAATTTAAAGGATTTTTTAGAACGGCGATTTTTTTGCCTTGTGTGACTTCACTTGTTGCTTATTCTGTTATTTTTAAATACTTATTTGCTACAAACGGCTTAGTGAATAAGTTTTTATTGTCATTATCGTTGATCCCCGATCCTATTACTTGGTTAACCAATCCCTTTTGGGCAAAAATAACGATCATCATTGCGATTACATGGCGCTGGACTGGATATAATATGATTTTCTATCTTTCAGCACTACAAAACGTTGACCCATCCATTTATGAAGCAGCTAAGATTGATGGGGCCTCCGGTGTTCACCAGTTTTTTAAAATTACGATTCCTTTGTTAAAACCGATCATCCTGTTTACTTCAATTACTTCAACTATCGGAACGCTACAAATTTTTGATGAGATTATGAATATTACGAAAGGCGGTCCTGGCAATACCACAACTTCCATATCGCAATACATATATAATCTCTCATTTAAATACACGCCGGACTTTGGATATGCAGCAACCGTTTCTTATGTGATTGTAATTCTGATTGTGTTGTTCTCAATTTTACAGTTTAAAGTGGCAGGTGAACGTGATGTTTAAACGATTTTTCATCTATCTTTTTTTAAGCGTAGCTGCATTTGTCTCGATCTTTCCTTTTTTATGGATGATTATAAGCATGACAAATAAATCGGTAGACGTTACGAGGGGACGATTAGTACCTGGGAATTATTTATGGGAAAATCTTAGAATGTTATTTACAACCGTTGAAATCGTTCCGGCATTAATTAATTCCTTCATCGTCTCCATTTCAACAACAATATTGGCTTTATTGATTGCATCTTTAGCGGGATATGGATTTGAAATATATAGAAGTTCAGGAAAAGATGCAGTATTTAACTTTCTTTTGTTATCAATGATGATTCCGTTCGCAGCCTTAATGGTCCCTTTATATCGTATGTTTGGAAGTATATCGCAAGTTGTGCCGATGTTCGGTATTGATACGTTGGCTGCAGTTGTACTACCGACAATTACGACAGCTTTCTTAATCTTTTTCTTTAGACAAAGCACGAAAATGTTTTCCAAGGAACTAATCGAGGCGGGTCGCATTGATGGTCTAAGTGAAATTGGAATCTTTTTACGTATATTCCTTCCAACGATGAAAACAACGTATGCAGCTGCCGCAATCATTACCTTCATGTCCAGCTGGAACAATTATTTATGGCCGTTAGTTATTTTACAAACCCCAGAGAAAAGAACAATTCCGTTACTCATCTCAAATCTAGGAGCCGGCTACTCGCCTGACTACGGAGTCATTATGACAGCGATTGTTATTGCCACGTTACCGACAGCGCTAGTGTTTTTCCTCATGCAAAGGCATTTTGTCGCTGGAATGATGGGATCGGTAAAATAAAGCTTGTAGAGCAGATTCTTCTCTCTGCAAGTTTTTTTTGTAAGGATGAGGAGAGAGTGGTCTAGATAATGCTGAATTGAGACTATAACTGCCAGAATGTCCGAATACAGTCTTGATTTGATCGGAATCGAGACAGACCTGGATTGAAACAGAAAAAATGAAAACAAAATTCCTTCTCGATCGGACATGGATTGAGATAGAAAATGAAAAAACAGAAAAACAGTTCCTATATTAAAAACGAGGCAGAAATCATAACTTTATTCCCCAATTTCCGTTAGAGCTCTAACGGAAACCCTAAAAAAAATCACGATTCATGCTCCGTACTTCCAACCATTTAAATAACTTAAAAAAATAGTCAAAAAAAAATAAAGCAATGAAAAGTAAGAAGGTATATTATATAATGTATATTAGTTTCAGAATATAAAGTCAGAACGAACGTTGTATGTTTGAACGGCAAGGAGTGATGTCATTGCGACTATTGTGGGACTTGGATGGAACGATTTTTGATACGTATCCTGCAATATTAAATAGTTTTTGTTCTGTGTATGAAGAAGTCCATGGGAAATCCGTAAATAAAAATGAGGCGCTTCGTTGGCTCAAAAGAACATCGAAAGAAGCATTTGCATACTTTGGCATATCAGAAGAATTTAGAGAACGATTTAAAGAATTAGATCATGCTCAAGCCGAGGCAGAAAGTCCTCCTTTTGAAGGGATTGAGTTCATTTTAGCGACGGCTGATGTAAATGTGATTGTGACACATCGCACAAAAACATCGACGAAAGAGCTGCTTGTGAAATGGGGATTATACGACTATTTCGATGAAATTGTCAGTCCTGATGATGACGGGTTTCCAAGAAAACCTGATGTAGCAGCATATGAATATGTTCATAATAAATATCAATTAGACTGGGCAATTGGAGATCGTGCACTTGATTTAATTCCTGCCAAAGCGGTTGGATTGAAAACTTGTGCTTTTCAAAATGATGAGATCGAGGCAGATTTACATATCGATTCGTACACTATGTCTTTGATTGAAAAATTAAAATAACTTGGAGGTAGCGATCAATGAAAAAAGCACTTCTAAATGTGGACTATACATATGATTTCGTTGCAGAAGACGGGAGACTTACGTGCGGTAAACCAGGTCAGGATATTGAGGGGAAAATCGTTTCACTAACAAAAACATTTATTGAAAACGGTGACTTTGTCGTTCTAGCCATTGATAAGCATACGGATGGAAATCAATATCATCCTGAAGCAAAATTATTTCCACCGCATAATATTGAAGGAACAAGTGGCAGAGACTTATACGGAGAGCTTTATGAGCTTTATGAAAAGCATAAGAATGACTCGAACGTTTATTATATGGATAAAACAAGATATAGTGCATTTGCAGGCACAGATCTCGAAATAAAACTTCGTGAGCGTGGTATAGAAGAAGTACATCTTTGCGGTGTTTGCACGGATATTTGTGTATTGCATACTGCTGTTGATGCTTACAATAAAGGCTTCCAAATCGTTGTACATGAGAATGCTGTAGCAAGTTTTAATCAAGCTGGTCATGAGTGGGCGTTAGGTCACTTTGTTCAGACCTTGGGAGCGAAAGTAGTATCGGGAAGCTAAAATTATGGAGTGGTTTACATGAACGATCATTATAAAGACGATAGTTTGGCATTGCATACAGATTTATACCAAATAAATATGGCGAAAACGTATTGGCAAGATGGGATTCATAATCGTAAAGCTGTTTTTGATCTTTATTTTAGAAAAATGCCTTTTGCTAACGGTTATGCCATTTTTGCAGGATTGGAAAAAATCATTCATTATATTAATAATTTCCGTTTCAGTGAAACCGACATAGCGTATTTGCAAGAGGAAATCGGTTATGATGTGGAATTCATCAATTTTTTAAGAAATTTAAAATTTACTGGAACGATTCGTTCGATGAAAGAAGGGGAAGTTGTTTTTAACAACGAACCTATTTTGCAAGTAGAAGCACCACTAGTAGAGGCACAAATTATTGAAACAGCTTTACTCAACATTGTGAATTATCAAACATTGATTGCTACAAAAGCATCCCGGATAAAACAAATTGTCGGTGATGAAATCGCCTTAGAATTTGGGTCGAGGAGAGCACAGGAACTAGATGCAGCGCTTTGGGGAACACGAGCAGCTTTTATTGGTGGATTTGATGGAACGAGTAATGTTCGCGCTGGAAAGATTTTTGATATGCCTGTCGCAGGAACTCACGCTCACTCCATGGTTCAGGCGTACAAAGACGATTATACGGCTTTTAAGAAATATGCTGAATCCCATCGCGATTGTGTGTTTTTAGTAGATACGTATGATACTTTAAGGTCTGGTGTTCCTGCTGCGATAAAAGTTGCAAAAGAGCTCGGCGACCAGATCGATTTTAAAGGTATTCGTCTTGATAGTGGAGATATGGCTTTCCTGTCAAAAGAAGCTAGAAAAATGTTGGACGAGGCAGGGCTGACAGATGCAAAAATCTTTGCTTCCAGTGATCTCGATGAATATACGATTTTACATTTAAAAGCACAAGGAGCAAGGATTGATTCATGGGGTGTCGGAACAAAATTAATTACTGCCTATGATCAGCCGGCATTAGGTGCAGTTTATAAACTTGTCTCGATTGAAAATGACCATGGTGAATTAGAAGATACAATCAAAATCTCCAGTAATGCTGAAAAGGTAACGACTCCTAGTAGAAAAAAAGTTTATCGCATTGTAAATAGGATAAATCGTAAATCAGAGGGAGATTATATTACTTTATGGGACGAGAAGCCTGAAGATGAGCCGCGGCTTAAAATGTTTCATCCTGTTCATACTTATATAAGTAAGTTTGTAACCAACTTTGATGCGATTAACTTGCATGAAGTCATTTTCGACAATGGTGAGCTAGTGTATCAATTGCCGGAGTTAAAGGAAATCCAGAGATATGCGAAGGAAAGTCTTAATCTGTTATGGGATGAATATAAACGATCGCTTAATCCAGAGGAATATCCAGTCGACCTTAGTCAAAGATGCTGGAATAATAAAATGAAAAATATTGAGGAAGTAAAGGAAAAGGTTAGTAAACTGAAAAGATGATAAATCAGGAGGAATCATGATGTATGAACTCCAAAAGCAAATTATTGATGAACTTAAAGTTCTCCCTGTAATAGACGCACAAGAAGAAATCCGAAAAAGTATCGATTTTATGAAGGACTATTTGAAAAAGTATATGTTTTTTAACGGATTTGTACTTGGAATTTCAGGAGGACAGGATTCAACACTTGTTGGAAAACTAGCGCAATTGGCTATTGATGAATTGAATGAAGGACAAGATAGCAAAGAATACAAATTTGTTGCGGTACGTCTTCCATATGGCGCACAAGCAGATGCTAGTGATGTGGATGATGTTATTAACTTTATTCAGCCGAATATTACGTATGATGTAAATATAAAAGCAGCAGTAGATGCAAGTGTAAAAGCATTACGTGATGCAGGAGTCGACATTACCGATTTTACAAAAGGAAATGAAAAAGCGCGGGAACGCATGAAGGCATGGTACAGCATTGCAGCTTATCATAATTGTGTTGTGCTTGGTACAGATCATGCCGCTGAAGCATTGACGGGATTCTATACGAAATATGGCGATGGCGGCTCGGATTTAGTTCCCATTTACCGCTTGAATAAAAGACAAGGCAGACAACTGTTACAGGAGCTCGGCTGTCCGGATCATTTATACATGAAGGTTCCAACAGCGGATCTCGAGGATAATCGACCATTGCTACCGGATGAAGTGGCCCTTGGGGTATCCTACGAGGAAATTGATGATTACCTAGAAGGAAAAGAAGTGTCAGATACAGCCAAAAATACAATTGAGGCGTTGTATCGAAAATCCGCACACAAACGGCATTTACCAATCACTATATTTGACAACTTTTGGAAATAGATTGACGAATGAATGGGACAGGTATAAAGTATCAAAAAACTGATACTTTTTTCCTGTCCTTTCTTCTTTCATTTTACGGGAGGATTTTCCTGTTTTAGACAGAATATTAATGTTAAGCAGATTGTTTTGTTAAATATTATTGTTGAATTTGCCATTTAGTGTGATTAGATAGGAAAAAGACCCAAGGGTTTCCTATCAGCGGAGTTTAACGCTGAGGAGTCCCACTGTGAACCGCAGAAAGCGAGCGACTGAAGGGGAAATCAACATACAAATTTAACAGAGCCAAGCATACAAAATATATAGACGGCGGGTGTATGAGGATGAACAGCGATATGATGCAGCAACAGATTAAAAAGATTTTGCAAAATATTGAGAAAGTGATGATTGGAAAGACGGACGTTGCACGACTTAGTCTTTTATCCCTTTTAGCGGAAGGTCATGTGTTGCTTGAAGATGTTCCTGGAGTAGGAAAAACGATGATGGTACGGGCTTTGGCTAAATCCGTAAACGCCTCCTTTAAACGAATTCAATTTACCCCTGACTTACTTCCTTCAGATGTATTGGGGGTCTCCATATATAATCAAAAAGAAATGGAATTTACTTTTAGACCAGGACCGATTGTTGGGAATATCATTCTTGCGGATGAAATCAATCGTACATCTCCAAAAACGCAATCAGCCTTGTTGGAGAGTATGGAAGAAAAAAGTATTACCGTTGACGGTGCCACTCTCCAATTGGAAAAACCATTTTTTGTTATGGCTACTCAAAATCCAATTGAATATGAAGGGACTTATCCGTTACCAGAAGCTCAGCTTGATCGTTTTTTATTGAAAATGAAAATGGGCTATCCGGAAGCTATAGAAGAAGTAGAAGTATTAACTAGATCACAAAAAGTCCATCCAATTGAAGAACTAAAGCCAGTCATATCACTTAATGAATTAAGAGAGCTTCAGCTTCAAGTAAAAGAAATTTTTGTAGAAGATATTTTAAAACGATATATCGTTGAGCTAGCGAATCGTACGAGAATACATCCGAATGTGTATCTAGGTGCAAGCCCTCGTGCATCAATCGCACTCATGAAAGCTTCCCAATCACTTGCGTTTCTATCTGGACGTGATTATGTCATACCTGACGATATTCAATATTTGACGCCATTTGTGTTTTCTCACCGGTTGATTTTAAAGCCGGATGCAAAATATCAAGGAATCACGACTGAACAAATATTAGAAGATATCCTTGATAAAACTCACGTCCCAATAAAAAGGGCTGTAATTAAATGAAATCCTTGTTTAGACGGAGTCGATTTATAGCTAAAATCAAACCTTCCTTTGGTGCGATTTTCTTACTATTGCTTTTAGTCTTAACATATTCTTTCGCGATGTTCCAAGGGGGATTTGTCAGCTGGTTTTTATTTTTCAGCTTTCTTCCTTTTGCCATCTACTCTATTGCTTTATTAATTTATCCATTAACTGATTTTCAAATAGAGAGAGTTTTTTTTCCTACACAACTGAGTGCTGGTGATCAAGTAACGGTTAAAGTTTCATTAAATAGAAAAATCCCATTCCCTCTTCTTTTTTTAGTCGTTGCAGACTGGGTTCCCAATGAAATCTATAACCAGGATAGTAAAAAAATTCTATTTCCTGGTTTTAAAAGAAATCTCGAATTTTATTATAAAATCGATAAAATTCCTCGTGGGGAGCATGTTTTTGAAGCGATTCGTTTTAAAACGGGGGACGCACTCGGGTTAGTAGAAAAAGAAAAGTGGTTTGATTGCCGAGAAGTGCTATTAGTGTACCCACAATATGAGGAAATCGAATACCGTTCGCTTGAAAGTGATTATGAACAAGGCGGTACTGCTTCTGTTATGCAATTTCAAAAGGATACTTCACTCGTTGCTGGGATTAGGCAGTATCAGCCCGGTGATCGTTTTTCATGGATTGATTGGAAGGCTCTAGCCCGTACAAATAATATGATGTCAAAGGAATTTGAGATTAGGCAAACAAATGACCTTCTGATTATATTGGATCGAACGGAAACGAAAAATTTTGAAGAAGCAGTTAAGTTTGCTGCCTCAATCACAAAATCAGTTCTTAAATACGGTGGGCAGATTGGTCTTTTTTCTGCAGGAAAGGATAAAGCCTTTTTCCCAATTAGAGGCGGTGATCAGCAACAGCAGCAGATTTTCCTTCACCTTGCTAAAGTAAAAGCGAATAGTTCGGTTCCTTTAGCGAATATCATTGAAACGGAAACCATTCTCTTTAAACAGCCGGCTGTTATGATCGTCATTACTTCTGTATTAAGTAAGGAATTACTTGATCAGGCGGGAGCTTACATGCGTCGCAGAGGAACGTTTATTGTATATTACATCAAAAAGAAAAATGACCCTATGAGCCAAGATGAATTGATATGTAAAGCTTCGGCTTTTCAAAAAGGCATCATAATGATTTCACTTTATGATGATGAGTTTCGAACAGCATTTTCGGAGGTGAAGCGTGCGTGAATAAAAAACATTTCGTTTCTACCTTAATCTTGTATGTATTTGGTTTCTTGCTTTTATGCGAGTGGATACGACCACTTGATCAAATTACAGATACAGGTGAAATCCATTATTTTGTTATTTTTATCGCTGCTTCACTTCTATTAAATAATCTCCCAGTCTATAGATGGCTACGCCAATTGTTAAAGACGAGCTTAATTATCGTTTTTCTTTTTTATGTTTTTGGAAGTCAGTACCTGAGTTTTTTTGAATGGATCAAATCATTTTTAAAGGATATTTATACAAATGGAAAAATGTTGCTTTCGGGAAATGTATATGATTTATCAGATATATTTCGAACGCTGCTATTTTTTATTTTGCTTTGGATTATGACTTATCTACTTTCATACTGGCTGACGATTAGGAAAAGGATTTTTATATTTTATATCATGACGGTTCTTTACGTTGGAGTGTTAGACTCGTTTACAATCTATAATGCAGAGTGGGCCATTGTCCGTATTGTTGTTTTCGGCTTTACGTTGCTCGGTATTTTATTTTTTCAGCGCCTTGTTGATAAAGAGCAAATTCGGAACCGCCAACAAATATTAGGTAAATGGGTCATTCCCCTTATTATCATGATTTTTGCGAGTGTTTTTATTGGTTATGCTTCTCCAAAAGCAGGTCCGATTTGGCCAGATCCTGTTCCGTTCATTCAATCGAAGGCAGATAATGTTTTTCCAAGAAAGTCGGGCGTTTCAAGGATTGGCTATAGCCCTGATGATTCGAAATTGGGTGGTCCTTTTTTAGGAGATAACAGAGTCGTTTTTATCGTAAAAACTCCTACGAAGCAATATTGGAGAGTGGAAACGAAAGACGATTATACAGGAAAGGGCTGGGAGAAAATTGGTGAGGGGGAGTTTGGGGAGTTTCTTTCCGGAGACGAAATCAATGTATATACAGAGGATGAACCGACTCGAAAAGCAAGACTCGACTTTAAAATTACCTATCCCCATATCGTCCAACCTTACGGGTTTTTATCGGTGCATGGCAATGAAGATGGATATTTTAAATTCGATTCAGGAGAAAAGCTTTTGTCCTATAATGCGGATAATACTCCATCTAAGCTTGATCATTACGAGATAGATTATGTAAGAACAGCTTTTAGTTTAAAAGAAATGCGAGAGACTCAATCCACAGGTGATTTGGGGAATGTCTTTACGTTGAGAAATACTCAGCTGCCTAAAACAATACCTGATAGAGTTCGGGACTTGGCGGAGGAAATAACAGAAGATCACGATAATTTTTATGATAAGGCAAAAGCAATTGAAAGATATTTTAAAAATGGCGATTTTGTTTACGATCAAACCGATGTTGCGATTCCAGAGGAGGAACAAGATTACGTCGATCAGTTTTTATTTGAAACAAAAAAAGGCTATTGTGATAATTTTTCTACTTCTATGGTTGTGATGCTTCGTTCTATTGGAATCCCTGCAAGATGGGCGAAAGGATATGCCGCCGGACAATATTACGGAGAGACTGATGGAACGGATCGAGTATACAAAGTGACAAATAATGAAGCACATTCTTGGGTAGAGGTTTTTTTCCCGACACAAGGTTGGGTACCGTTTGAACCGACAATTGGCTTCAGTAGCTATGCTACTATCCTCAATGATGAGAAAAAAGAATCTGCACCAATTACACCAGCTATTCAACCTTCGAAGCCAACTGAATTAGAAAAGAAAGAGAATTTGAAAGAGGAAAATAATAAACAAACAAAAAAGGATAAAACAAAAGGGCGATCTTCAAAAGATAGTTCCTTCATAGCGAAAAGTAAGTATATATTATTTTTCATTCTGATTGTATCGATCGGTATAGGAGCTTTGGCTTATTGGCAAAGAAGTAAATGGATACCATATGTCCTTTTGTGGAAATATAAAGGAAAGAATGGCGGAGACACACTAGTTCACGCGTATGAAGAATTATTAAAACAGCTTGATCGTTTCGGAGTGAAGCGGAATATGGGACAAACCCTCCGCGAATATGCGAACTATGTCGACTATCATTTTGATACTAAAGATATGAGTGCCCTAACACAAAGTTATGAGAGAGCGATCTATAGAGGAGACTCACTTGATTCAGAATGGGAATACGCAAGTGAGTTATGGGAAAATTTAATTAAAAAAACAACTGGTTGACCATGATTTAAATCAGGTTTAAAATAAAACGCAGGTTAAATCTTATAGTGGTAATAATTAAATACATGACGACGCCTAATTATCTGTATAATTGGCGAAACTTCATATAATCCCATTAATATGGAATGGGAGTCTCTACGAGGCCACCTTAAATGGCCTTACTATGAAGGCAGTTCTTTCCATTGGACAAGCAAACCTTTTGTTCTGTCTTCTTTTTTATACTGGAATTCTGCCTTCTTAGTAGAAGAGGGCGGAATTTCAGTTTTTTATTTTATGGCTATGTTAAAGCTTACTATTGATTTTTGCTAACTTGTTGAGTGTGGCTGAAATCAACACCATGTTTTACACAGCTAATTTTATAAATACGGAGGGTCTAACATGCCAGGAAAAACGGAATTGCAAGATCAGGAAATGATTGTTGTCTTAGATTTTGGAAGTCAATATAATCAATTAATCACCAGAAGGATTCGAGAGTTTGGTGTGTATAGCGAATTGCATCCTCATACCATTTCTTTTGATGAAATTAAAAAAATGAATCCAAAAGGGATTATCCTTTCAGGTGGCCCGAATAGTGTTTACTCTGAAAACGCGTTTCGCTGTGATGAAAAACTATTTGATTTAGGGATACCTGTTTTTGGAATTTGCTATGGAATGCAGCTAATGACGGTTCATTTCGGTGGACATGTCGAAAGAGCGAAGGACCGTGAATACGGAAAAGCATTGATTCAAATTGAAGAAGGTGCTCCTTTATTTAAAGGACTACCGAATGAACAAGTTGTTTGGATGAGTCATGGAGATTTAGTTCAAAAGGCACCTGAAGGCTTTTCAATCGATGCCACTAATCCATCTTGCCCTATCGCTGCAATGAGCAATGTTGAAAAGCAACTGTATGCTGTTCAATTCCATCCAGAGGTACGCCACTCCATTCATGGTAATGAAATATTGAAAAACTTTGTTTTTGATATTTGTGGCTGTAAAGGTGACTGGTCGATGGAAAACTTCATTGAAATAGAAATGGAGAAAATTCGTCAAGAAGTCGGAAATAAGAAAGTTCTATGTGCACTTAGCGGCGGTGTAGATTCTTCTGTAGTAGCTGTTTTAATCCATAAAGCAATTGGCGACCAGCTAACATGTATTTTTGTCGATCATGGCTTACTCCGTAAAGGTGAAGCGGACAGCGTTATGAAGACATTTAGCGAAGGCTTCCACATGAATGTAATCAAAGTTGATGCAAGTGATCGTTTTCTTGGCAAGTTAAAGGGAGTAACAGATCCAGAGCAAAAACGTAAAATTATCGGTAATGAATTTATTTATGTATTTGATGATGAAGCAACTAAACTTGAAGGCATCGAATTTTTAGCCCAAGGAACACTGTATACAGATATTATTGAAAGTGGAACGGCAACAGCCCAAACGATTAAATCGCATCATAATGTGGGTGGATTGCCTGAAGATATGCAATTTAAATTAATTGAACCTTTAAACACATTGTTTAAGGATGAGGTACGAGCACTCGGAACTGAGCTCGGCATTCCAGATGAGATCGTTTGGCGCCAACCATTCCCAGGCCCAGGACTAGGGATTCGGGTTTTGGGTGAAATAACAGAAGAAAAACTTGAAATTGTTCGTGAATCTGACTATATACTGCGAGAAGAAATTAAAAAAGCTGGTTTGGACAGAGAAATTTGGCAATATTTCACCGTGCTTCCTGATATTCGAAGTGTTGGTGTTATGGGAGACTCCCGCACATATGATCACACAATCGGAATAAGAGCCGTAACGTCAATTGATGGCATGACTTCTGATTGGGCTAGAATTCCTTGGGATGTACTCGAAAAAATCTCTACAAGAATTGTTAATGAAGTAGAACATGTTAACCGTGTTGTTTATGATATTACGAGTAAGCCACCTGCTACAATTGAGTGGGAATAAGAAGAACTAACATTTGGTAGACTTATTAGTTTCGACTAATAGGTCTTTTTATTATATTAGGATAATAAAGGGAATAATTTTTTTGTAAAATTAATTGACGAGACTCGTATTAGATGGTACTATAGTGAAACAGTCAACGGAACAAACTACTTAAAAAATATTATTCAAAACAAAAAATATTTTTTAAAAAAGGTTGACTGTCGAGAAAAAAGATGATATATTAATAGAGTCGCTTCTGAGCGAGGCGGAAAAGTTTGATCTTTGAAAACTGAACGAAACAAACGTCAATAATTATTTTTAAACAATGGTTTTAAACCATTGCCAGCTTATGAGCTAATCAACTACTTATATGAGAGTTTGATCCTGGCTCAGGACGAACGCTGGCGGCGTGCCTAATACATGCAAGTCGAGCGAATGGATGG
>NZ_JAGYPJ010000003.1 GCF_018343695.1 Lederbergia citrisecunda
CTGTTTCTTTTTCAACATCGGTTACGTATAACCATTTATCATTCATCAGGCATGCACCCTTTCATTTTATGTTCATAATTCTATTATTCTATATAGGACAAGGGATTTCCTCGTTCATGAGCATGAACGTAACCGTATTATGTTCATGAAATTTTGATTCTATTGTAATTCTCCATTCATTATCTTTCTGAAAATAAAATTCGCTCTAGCTTGTCTTTTTGCTGGGTCCGAAATCCAGGGATGAGTTTTTTCAAATTCCTCAATATCACTTTCTAAAAGTAAAGCTATCCGACCATTAGAAACGTATTGTATCGGCTTTGGAAAATCAGCTTCAGCAAATTTTTGATGAATGCTCTGTCTCGGCATATCCCATCTTGTAACTAAGTCTGAAACAGTTAATAGTTTAGGAATTTCGCTCATATTTTTTCATCGTCCTTTTCATTTTCCACTTTAATCACGACCTCAGAATCGGAGGGAGTGCCCATTTATACACTGACACTTGTCAGTCCTATCTTACGATGTCCTGATCGGTCAGTGCAATGGGTTTTTTTCTGCGAAAAAAAGACGTTCAACTTTGTTGAATAGCCTCCGGAGAAATGTCAAAAATTTTCAGGAATAATGATTCTTTCTTCTGTTTTGGGCTATACGAATTCGGTGTTTACATCAATAGCATAAAAGCCGAGTTTATTTGTGTCTTGATCGATAACTGGCTCTAACGATGTTATAGGTTTTGTTCCAGAAGGACGTAATCCCTTTCTAAGTGAAATAAGAACTTCGGTTTCCTGGTCTAGTTTTTGCAATTGCTCGATTAGCTCTTTTACTTTCATGGATCATTGCTCCTTTGTTTTTTGTTATTTCCTTCGATGTTTTCTTTTGAAAATACACGACGAAGGAGTTTTTTATCACGCTTGACGAAAATCTAGCAATATCGTTGATATTGTTGATTTTAGCACGACACTCCATAGAGTGTATAAGTGCGCCATTCAGATTATGGGAGTAATGATGAGGTTGTTGTTTTGAATGTTTATTTTATGTTTAATAAAGGTTTATTAATTGTTTATCATGACATCACCCCGCCCACCATTCTGATCACTGGCAGCAAAACTGATTCCTTCGCATTCTATCGCCTTTTTCTTGGCCAGTTTACCTATAGGGGTCACGGCTCTCCACTTTGTTTTTACCCGTGACCCCTATAGGTAAACTTAAGAAATAAAGGCAAAGAACGCTCGTAGGGGAGGTAAGAGTGGGGAGTAGTTGGGATGGTGGGCGGGGTGTAAGAAGAGAAGTTAAGAGAGAGTGTTAGTTTAATTTGTGTGGAGTGTGGATGGAGTAAGTAGAGTATAGTGTGTGATGTTTAGTAGATAGTTAGTAAGAAGAGTAAGTTAATTAGTTGAGTAATATTAGGAGGAGTGGGTTTTAAAGTAGTAGATAGTAAGAGCGTGTGTGGGTGTAGAAAGATATAAATTTAGTGGAGTGATATCTTATTTGGGTGGAAAGGGAGAATTGTACGAGTAATAAGGAATATGAGAACGGTAGTTGATAGCAGGGTAGAAGCAGCGTAATCCTTGTCGACGGGTTTTGGGTTGCCTTTATGGCAACCTTTTGTGCCTTTATGGCAAGGAAATGGTTTAAATAGATTGTCACTTGATTTTAGGTTACTTTAAATATTATAATAAAGGTAACTTTTAAAATAAGAAAAGAGGGAAAACATGCTTGAATTATTGGATTTTCATAAAAAAATGTATGATGCTCGTTGGAATGGCGAAAAGGATTTGTATATGACAATGGAGCTATTAGAAACTGAATTTATGACATTAGCGAGTAAAAATAATGTCAGTTACGAAAAAGTAAATGAAATGTTGGAACAGCTTTATATACCACCTTATAAATACAATCTTTTACCTGAACATTTAAGACATTCTAATTCAGCAAAAAGAGAAAGTGCCGGTCGTCCGAGTCTAGGAATAACAAAAAAGCTTTCACTGACGCTGCCTAAAGATATTTGGGATAAGATTGAAAAAGAGATTGAGGAGAAAGAATTAAAATCTATGTCTGCTTATCTTCGTAGGATGATTTTGAATCATTATAAGAATACAAGATGAAATGGAGGGAATCTCTATGATTTGTTCTTATTGTCAATCAGAGCAACCGCCATACGCTGAATCATGCGTTTTTTGTAACGCTCCTATAAACGCTAAGCGCCCAACATTAAAGGAATTTATCCATATAGATCAGGCAGAACTTCCTTTTGAGGAATTATGCCTTTTTCATACATATGACTTGTTACTTCTTCTTCGACTAGTGAGAGAAGAAAGAACTAATACCTATAAACTTATGAGAACTGTTCAGAAGGCTCCAGAAGGCGTTTTGATAGATTCAGACACTCTAACCTTTACTGAAACAGAATATAGGTGTTATACAGCACGTATGAGAGTTTTAGAGGGGATTTTAATAGATCGTATGGGGTATAAGCCTAAGAGGGTAGACGACAAGCTTCTAGTATCTTTGAAAGCGAAAATAGAAAATGACTAGAAAAAAGGGGAAATTATTGGTATTGTCGAACTATAGACATAAGAAAAACCGCCCTGTCTTTGGTCGGATAGGCGGTTCTGAAACAAGCAGGGATTAATCCCTTATGCACTTTGAATACATATATTCTAACATAAAGAGATTAATTCCTGCTACATAAAAGGGAGAGAATGTAGTGGGAAAAAATAACATAGTAGATTTTAAGAAAAAAATGAATGAAGCTGAAAGCAATTCTAGACGAGGAGAACTTGATTTAGAGAAATTGAAATACGCTTTAGATCATGGTGGAATACCACAAGAAGATTTAGAAAAGGCTCTTTCTTTGTTAAGTAGAGGAACTGGAAAAGAACTTTACATAGGAACTAAAAAAAGCCCTCAGTCGAAAGTGAGGTTTGCTCAATTCTTGCAACGAAATTGGGAGTTTTTAAGAAGCGAGAAGTATTTTACTAGTGAAGAAAAGGTTTTTTTAACTGATATTCAATCAAACATCAGTATGCACTCAAATGCTATTGTAGACGACATAATGAAAAAACCTGCAAATGCATTAACGATTCAAGGTTTAGCTGATTGTTTAAATACATCACGAACAAAGATTAGTAGAGTAGTAAATGCTTTAATTAAAAAAGGCATTCTTGCAAAAGCAGTTTCAGGTGATACTAGAAACGTAAACCAAGCAAAGGACTATGTGCTATTCATAAACCCAAATATCATTTATGTAGGAGATAAAGATGATGTAGAAGAACATTTAGTCTTGATGTTTAAAAAACAAATGAAAAACAATTTAATACTGAAAAATTTACCTCAAAAATTATTCTAACTAAAAGAGCCATTACGGCTCTTTTTTTCTTTCTTAACCGTATCAAAAATGATACGGTACCGTATCATTTTTGATACGGTACCAAATCTCTAAAACTATTGATACATCAAGGTTTTTAAAGCTTTTAATAGGTCTTATACTCTCACTCTCTATTAAATAGCAATTCGCTGATAGATTCCCATATTAATTATATGTGTATTTCGTTTCTTGCCATAAAGGCAAAAAGGTTGCCATAAAGGCAACCAAAATCGTCTGTAAGGGAAATACGGAGCTGGGAGTTTTGGAAAAGAAAAAACGAGTAGAGCTGAAAGAGGGGCTCTACTCGTTCTTTGTCGATGTCTACTTTTCACTTTTATTATAGCATACTGGCAGGTATTTCAAGGTTAAATAAAAATAGGCTCAATAATTAGTTTGAGCCTGTTTTTATTTTATTTAAGTTTTTGGTAAGGTAGTCAAAATAACAAACGAAACTTTTACTGGGATAAGTGTAATCTTTGAAGGAAATTTTTATAACCACATAAATGCTAAACGTACTAGAAAACACGTACCGAATAAAAAAATAAACCACCCTTAAGAGTGGTTTATTCTATAAATCATTATGAATAGTTTTTCGATTATATCATTATTTTTGACAGTAGACATTCTATTTTTTTTTCTTAACGAATCTTGGTTCGTAATCAGATAAAACTTCAAATATCTCGTCTCCTGTAATGTAGAGATGATGTTCTAAGTTAGGGTGGGTTTTCCGATTAATGATAGGATTCGAGTCAAACATTTTTAAGTACTTGGAATTTTCCATTTTAAAAAAGTAGGCAGCTTCAGGGTCAACCCTGCCGCCGATCTCTTCTTCTATATAACGGATATCGAAGTTTCCTGTTTCAGTTGAAAATCTAAAGGCCCAAACATAGTATTCTACAGGGGAAATCCTTTGATCATAGATAATGTCAAGTTGATTATCTTGTAAGTCTTCAAGGGTTATTTTTAAATAATCACTATGTCTGTTTACATTAGTTAAATTAATATCATATAGATATTTTGCCTTTAAATTTATAACAGGTTGCCATATATGAAGTTTTTCTTTCTTGTCAAATGAGTGCATTTTCTGACCTCCTTAAGGAGTAAATCTTACTTTATCCCAAGTCTGTGTACCACTAATAGCAGGATATTGAAGTGTGGGTTCTGCAGTAGATTTAGATACAGGATAATATGTAACAGTTTTCCCTTCGTGTGTTTTAGTTTTAACACCTTCAGGTCGATTTACCGGATTGCCTGGCATCTTGTTAAAATCGCTTAATGCTCCATTGTTTCCCCCGACTTTTCGGAAATTTCGTACATCTTTAGTGGTATTTGTAAGAGTAGCGGTTCTTAAAATTCCTGCCCAAGCTATACTTCCCCCCGAACATTGTATTGTGACTAAATCATCTGATAATAATTGTGGTTCAATACTGTTAGGAGAGCATGTGATAGGGTCTGCGCTGGCTAAATTTGTTCCTTCAAACATACTAAATATCAGAAAAACCAAAAGCAACGAGCAAACAACTTTAAAAAGTTTCAAAAAAGTTCCCTCCTAAATTTTTGATTTTTGTTAATAAAACAATGATCCATGTTAAAGCTTATAATTAAAAAATGTTTTACCATCCTCCTTTGAAAAATTCTTATAATTGATGACGACTAAACCATTAAAATTGTTTCTGAATTATTGTGAAAATCTTATATTTTAGTAGACATAACATCAGAAATAGGAAGTCACTTAAATAACGAACCCCTGAATTTCGCCATATTTGATCAAATTTAGGGGTTTTCATGTTGGGAAATAATTATAAAACAAGTGAAAAGTAGAGAAGAAGAATCTCTATTTTTCGCTTGTTTTCTTGTGTTTTCTATGTAATGTAAATCATGTTTATTTAAAATTTTACATTTTATTTACAAAAATTACTTTATTTTCAATTTTTAGAAGGTTTTTTACATTTTTAGTAGAATATTGTATTCGTATTTAAAAAAAGGGGGATTTATGTGAGAAAAATAATTGCTATTATTTTTTGTTTAATTTTAGGAGTTGCGTTTTCTGTACAAGCTTCAGGAGCAAGTAAAGAAGATTTGTTATTAAAAAAAGGTGAAGATTTTAAACTTTTGTTAGATGAGGTTGATCTTTTTGTAGAATTTGATTCTGAAACAAATTTAGTTACGATTGATGAAACTAGCGCTAAGAATAATGGTGTTTCGTCTGAAGCTATTGAACTAGCAAAAAGATTTTTTGATGGGCAGAATTTTTTAATATCAACTGCTATCGGTAGAGAGTTTACTGAAAGTGAACAAGACTTTGTTGATAGCTATATGGAAGAATTTACACCTTTATTTGAATATATTGCTAATGGATTTGAAACCGAGGAAATTAACGATGAGGAAATGAATCAATATAATATGACAGCATCGGTTGACAATGAATTATTAGCTTATTCGGAAGATTACATTCAGGATCAAATAGATCTTGTTTTCGATTATGTTTCATTTGACGAAGAAGGAATTGCATCTATAGATATTGCAAAAGCGCGAAAAAACAATGTTCCGGAGGAAGCTATCGAAATTTCAAATAAAGCATTTGATTATCAAAATAAAGTTTTAATGGAGTTGAAAGAACCTAATTATTCACCTTATTGGGATATACCCGGTGGCTGTGGAGGAAATGTTACTAAACCACATCGTTGCCCTCCACGATTACAAATGTTTTTTAGAATAGCTTATCACGAAGCGGTTTCTCATCTTAAATCTGCAGGTTATCATGGAACCTCTTGGCCTTATGGAGGAGCTCTGCCTTGGAATCCAAATCGTGATTTTACTAAAGTAGTAAATGCATATAATTGCAACAATGGTCCTTTTCGTACTCAAGCAATATTAAGCGACAAAGGGAGAAATGATGGATATTATACTGTCTATACACAATCACCTGAACCAAATCCAGAAGTTACTAAATATATAGGTCCTAAGGGTAGCTATATGTGGCTTTCTTATGTATATTGGTGGCATATGAATTATTGCTAATCATATTAATATCTGTATAAAAGAAATATTCATTCCCTTTAAAAAGGATGATACCAATGCACGGAATTTTAATAGTTATAATGCTACCTGGTATTATTTTTATTGCTTCAATTGTTGGTTTTTTATTGCTGAAAAAATGGTATATAACTCCAATAATAATTTTTATTATTCTTACACTGTTAGCTACTACTATTGTTAAAGGTACACTTTTTAGTTATGTGATATTCTATACTGGACTTTCAGTTGCAGTAAGTCTTACTATGAAATCGATAAAAAATAATAATTAATATGTAGTTAATGCAAACAGGCGAAAAACAGAGAAGAAAAATCTTCCCTTTTCGCCTGTTTGTTTTCATTGTTTTGGTAAATCAATTATGTCATAAGCTTCATCGTTTTCATACCATTCCACATCATCAGGATTATTGGGATCTAATAGCACATTCCCGAATCCATCTGATTTTAATTTCCTTGGCTTACTTTTGAATTTACGGTCAAGCTTGGCAATTTCCAGCAAACGTTCCTCAACAGATTTTTTTTTATCGCTCAATTTTTTACCTCCTTTATTACTATTCCTTCTTTCCTTTAAAAAATTTTGTGAAAAATCCTTTTTTTTCGCTATTACTAACTGCAATTTCTTTCTTGGTTTCTTGGATTTCCCTGATTGATTGGAGTAATTTTTGATCTCTTTCTTCTAATTTTGTGTTTATGTATTCCTGCTGTTTTTGGATAGTTTCAAGGAGTGACTGATTAAATTTCTTTTGTTCTTCCATGTCCTTTTGCAGTTGTACCAATACTTCACTGGCGTTTACGGTCATCTCTCGTTCATCATGAGTCACGGTTATGGTCATGGGTATGTTCATGGATCTAAGGGCATCTTCAATATCTTCTAAACGTTTGCCTTGATCGTATAAGTCCCTGATATTTTTTATAACTGAAAGAGACTCACTGGCAACCATATAGATCTTACCTCTTTTTTTCAATTGCAAATGGTGTCCATGATTTCTTATATATCTTCTAATCGTAGCACTTGGTATGCCTGTTTCTTTTTCAACATCGGTTACGTATAACCATTTATCATTCATCAGGCATGCACCCTTTCATTTTATGTTCATAATTCTATTATTCTATATAGGACAAGGGATTTCCTCGTTCATGAGCATGAA
>NZ_JAGYPJ010000004.1 GCF_018343695.1 Lederbergia citrisecunda
TTCTTTCTCTGAAAAGTGTTTTTTTGTCATTTTATTGTTCTCCGATTCCCCATTTTGTTCATTATACAAAAAAGTACCCTATAGGGCAGACCTTTTTTAGTGTCTACTCTATAGGGTACAGTTTATTATATAGAACTGCCTTTTTATATGTAGGGAATAAAGAAGATGCTTTAGATGTTGTCCAAGAAACAGTGTATAAAGCCTATAAATCGATTGGTAGTTTGAAAAACCCGGAATACTTCAGTACCTGGATTATTAAAATATTGATTCGAACTGCATATCGGATACTAGAAAAGAATAGGAAGTTAACCACGATTGATTATGAGACTTTAGTCAATTTGCAGGATCACAAAGTAATTGAAATTCATCAGAACATCGACCTCGCTGATGCACTAAATATTTTAAATGAAAATGATAAAACGGCTATTATTTTATTCTATTATCATGATTTACCCATACATAAGATTGCAACAATGATGGATAAACCTGAAGGGACAGTAAAGTCCTACCTTCGACGTGCCAAGATTGAATTGAAAAAGATTTTGGAAGGAGACAATCATTATGAACAAAATATGGTTTAATGTAAAAACAGAAGATATTGAAGTACCTGTGGATGAACTATTTTCGGCAATCGATAAAGGTATTGAAAAAGGAAGAAATATAAAAAGAAAACAATGAAGGCCGTATCAATTGCTTCAATGGCAGCTTCTTTGATATTAGTTTCAGGCTTCATATTTTCTCCAATAACAAAAGTATTGGCAAGTGTTCCAGTAATAGGATCCATTTATGAATCTCTTCATTTCAAAATGGGGAAAAATCTTGAAGCGAAAAATTTAGTAACAGAAGTAGATCAAACAGTTTCAGACAACGGTGTGAATGTTACGATAACGAGTGTTTATTATGATGGGGTTTATATTGGAATTACCTTTAAAGCTAATGGAGAAGGTTTGAAAAGCTTTGATAGCAAAGATCTATATATGGATTATGATTTCTATCTATATGAAACAGACGGAATGAAGTATAACTGGACCGGGAGTGGTGAGCTTCTACAAAAGGTTGATGGTTATTACGTGTCTGCCATTGAGGTACAATATCCGGATAAACAGCTTCCGAAAGATTTTACCTTTCCGATTACTTTCACAAATATGGGAGGTGTAGACGGTACATGGCAATTTGATATTCCGGTTACCCACCTTCCGTTAAATACATTCACGATTGAAAACAACACGTCTCAAGATGAAAAGTATTCCTTTACATTGGAATCAGTAGTTCTTGGTGAAACGAATATACGATTGGATTATACAACAAGTATTCCAATGGACTTTTTAAACTTTAAAATTGTGGATGATAAAGGAAATGAATTAGCAGAAGATACTCATCGAACTCATGGTTCTGAATCGGCTGTATATGAAACAGGAATAGGTGATACAAAATATTTAGTGATCTGCCCTATAAATAGAATAGAAGGAGTAGATACAGAGTTAGAGCCGCTAAAGGTTGATGTGCAGGATAAGTAAGGATAGAGAACAATGTTGTTGGTTTTCTACTAATATCTTTCATCACCATGCGCTGATGTTAAGAAACAATTTACTGAAGGAAATCCTTCTCGACTTTAGGGAGGGGAGAATTCACTGTCTAAGGTAAGAGAATAAGAAACAGCTCGCAACAACACGAGCTGTTTCTTTTATATTTATCAATCAAACTCTGAACTTAGTAACTTGCAACTGTAAATCCTCGGCCATTTTAGATAAAGCGCCTGCTGATGAGGCAATTTCCTCCATTGATGCCATCTGTTCTTCTGAAGCAGAAGCGACATTTTGGGTATTGCTAGCTGAAACTTGAGCAATATGAGCAATTTCTTCGATAGAAGCGTTAATTTCTTCAGCACTTGCAGACATTTCCTCTGATACAGCTGAGGCTTCTTGAATTTGTGCTGTAACCTGTTCTATTAACTGAAGTATCTTTTTAAAACCTTCTTCTGCCTCACGAACTACATTTACGCCCTCTACGACTTCATGGGTTCCTTTATCCATTACTTCCACTGCATGGGAAGTATCTTTTTGGATTTTTTGGATTAATTCTGCTATTTGATCGGCTGAAATCTTAGATTGTTCAGCTAGTTTTCGCACTTCATCAGCTACCACAGCAAATCCTCGACCATGTTCACCTGCGCGTGCTGATTCAATAGCTGCATTGAGGGCTAATAAATTGGTTTGATCAGCGATAGATGTGATTACTTCAATAATTTTCCCAATTTCCTCCGAATGTTCTCCTAAACTTTTGACGACAGAAGCTGAATCATCTACAACTTCATGAATTGTATTCATTTGATGGATAACTCTTTGAAGGGAACGGTTTCCATTATTTGCTTCTTTACTTGTTTCTGTCGCTAATTCGGATACAGAGGATGTTGTCTCTGCAACTTGTTGAATGCCAACAGCCATCTCTTTCATAGCTTGAGAGCTTTCAATAGCTCCCTGTCCTTGTGTCTCTGCTCCACTCGCAATTTCTTGAATAGATGTTGTGATTTGAGTAGTTGCTTCCGTAGTTTGTTCAGCACTTGCAGTTAGTTCTTCTGCTGAAGCTGCTACTTGTGTAGAACTTAATCCTACCTGTTCAATTAAATGTTTGAGATTTCTAGCCATTTGGTTAAATGAATGCGCTAATTCTCCAATTTCATCTTTATTTTTCACGTGAATTTCATCCACTGTAAGATCACCGTCGGAAATCTTAGTGGCATTATATGCTATCGCCTCTACTGGTTTTGAAATAAGTCGACCCATGATTAAAGCTGTTAGAACACCAAGTAAGATCGCAATAACACCTAGGACTAATATCTGTATTTTGGTATCATTCACCTTTTGGGAGTTTTCCTTATTTCCTATATCCAACAAATTATTTTGGTTGGCAGATAATTTTTCTACTTGTTCATCGAATCTCTTTACAATATCTCGACCTTGAGATGATACAAGAGCTGTATATTCATCTGTTTTATTTTGCTTTTTTAGCTCGAAAACATGATCAGTAAATTCCTTATACTCACTTTTAACTTGATTGATTTCCTCCATCATTTTTTGATGTTCTGGGTTTGTGAATCTTTTCAATAAATTCTCGTATTTCTGTAGATATTCTTCATGTGCATGTGTATAGTCTTGTAATGCTTGTTCATCACCGACAATTAAATACCCACGCATGCTAATGATCTCCTGCTTTGTAGCAACCTGTAAATCTTTAACATCTATCGATTTTTGTGCTCTATCTGAGAGTAAACGACTATAGTTGTTATCAACTGTACTAATTTGATAGTAGCTGACCCCTACCATTATAATTAAAATGAAGATAACAACTGCAAAGCCTCCTAATAGCTTTCTATTTATGGTCCATTTCATAGAATTATCCTCCAACTTTTATTTTTACGACTCATTAAATTGATTGCTTCAATGTATCTAATTCATCAGTGCCTAATGGAGTATTAAACAAAAGATTATTAATATCAATTAGGGTTATTAGTCGTTTATCCATCTTTGCTATTCCGAGCAAATATGACTTACTAATTCCATCCATAAATATTTGCTGAATGGAATCATTTGGAATATCCAACACGTCCGTAGCTTCATCAACAAGTAGTCCTACTGTTTTGCCATTAATATCTACTAGAATAATCTGTGTATCTTCATTCTTATGTATGCTTTCATCTAGTAATAAATCTCCTAGGTCGTAAAGTGGGATAACAATCCCTCTAATCTCTGTAATTCCTTTTATGCTTTCAGAAATTCCTGGTACCTCGACAATATGCTGTAATCTTTCGATAGAAATAACTTGATTGACAGGCAAACCATATTCCTTATTTTTTAATTTAAAAATAACTGTTCGTACATTCTTTTTCATTAAACATACCCTCCTTTCTAATTGATAGATAAAAAAAGCAACCAAACATAACGTTAAAATAGCCGAAAAGGATGGTTGATTGAATTTATTGTTTTCGGTAACTGGCTGGCATAGTTTTATTTAACGATAGCCCCTATAGCTTTGCGTCCACAACTTTCGAAGTGTTTGCCTTTATCTAACATTATTTAGTTGTGATTATCATGACTATTGACCTACTACATTATAAGAAATCACACAATCATTAACAATGAAATTGTCGAAATTTATCGAAATTTGGTAGTTTATGCTGAGAAACATTAATTATAATGGAGAAATATGGAGTTCTTCTTTCAATTTAATAGGAATAAATAATGAGATTGAATTATTCAGTAATTAGAACCTTCATGAGCAATAGAAATAAGCCTTATGTACTGTATAGAAAACAACCTTACATACAATAAAATCAGATTGCCTTTTTCTTTGAAGGTGGAAAAGATGCTTGGATGATAAATGGTATAATTGACTAGATTCCAATTTGTGGAGGAGTAATCATTGAGTGAAAATATAATAATTCGAACAGCAACAAACGAAGATGTACATGCATTATACATGCTTATGAGACAGTATATTGTTGATTTCTATCATCAACCTGAACCGAAAGAATCTGACTTAAAGAGTTTGATTCAGCACCTATTAGATAATCCCTCTAGTGGGCTTCAGTTTGTGGCTGAAGAAAATGAAAAAATAATAGGTTTTGCTACTTTGTACTTTACGTTTAGTACATTAAAAGTAAAAAGGCAGGCAATTTTGAATGATTTATTTGTCGTTCCTCAGGAGAGAGGGAAAAAAGTTGGGGAAAAACTATTCGAAACATGTTTAAATTATATTCGGAAAAATGATTTTTCATCTATGACTTGGGAAACGGCAAAAGATAATCTCGTAGCCCAATCTTTATATACCAAAATGGGCGGTAAACAATCAGAATGGTTATGTTATGAGATTAATTAGGATAGCATGCTGAATTTAGGGGATAATGGCATGAAAATAGAAAAAGTATTGGATGAATATTTTGAGGCTTGGAATAAGGGATTTATCAGTAAAAGTGGAGACGAAATCAGGGATTTTATGTCTAAACAGTTTGTTGGATATTGGGCACATTCCGGTGTCGTTCAACCAGACCCTTATTATTACGGTTATGATCTCAACGGTGTGTTAAAGCAAATGGATCAAGCTGAAAAAAGTTTTGAAGCGGTATCTATCACTGAACGTAAAAACGGAGAGGAATGTTTAGTTTTAGGGAAAGAAACAAATGTAATTAATGGAGTGCCTTATACCGCCCAATGTATGTTTGTTTGGAGAAAAAGAAAATAATGAGTGGAAACTATTAAGAGAATATATCGAATTGGAGAGGTGACGAACATGTCAAAAGCTACACCATTTTTAATGTTCCAAGGTAATGCGGAAGAAGCAATAAATTTTTATATATCTATTTTTGAGGATTCGGAAATTACAAGTTTAAATCGTGGAGGTCCAGAAGGGAGCATCATGCAAGCCACTTTTTCCATAAAAGGCCAAGAATTCAAGTGTAATGATAGTAGTATAAAACATAATTTTACGTTTACTCCTTCCTTTTCAATCTTTATAACTTGCGATTCTGAAAATGAACTCGACGAACTTTATGAAAAATTGTCCGAGGGTGGCGCCGTGTTAATGACTCTGGGTGAGTATGGATTTAGCAAGAAGTTTGGATGGATAAATGATAAATTTGGTGTTTCGTGGCAACTGAATCTTCCATTTTAAATATTGGACAAAAAGAGGCTGGGACATAACTAGCTTCAATTAACGAAAAAAGCGAAATTGAGCGTACTTAATTTCGCTTTTTTCTATTTTCTATATTAATGCTTATTCATTCTTAGTTGTTGGCTGCGAATTTTCG